>NZ_NSBT01000032.1 GCF_002285435.1 Actibacterium ureilyticum | reverse complement strand
CCTTGCTATCGGTAATGTTGTTTCGTATCGCTGCACCATTATAGATGGAGTCGGCATCATGAAGCACGTGATCCACGGCGTGGCCACAGCCACGGCAATAAGCATATCCGGACTAATGGCCTCGTCAGGGCCGGCTCAGGCCTATCAAGTGGACTGTGCGATCCTCCTCTGCCTTGCGGGCGGCTGGCCTGCCTCCGCGCCCTGCGCCCATGCCAGAGCGGTCTTCATTCGGCGGATCACGCCATGGCCGATCGAGCCGCCCCTACAAATCTGGCGGTGTCCGATGGGTGTGTCGTTCAACGAACCAAGTCCGTTGTCGGCTATGGAACGCCTTTATGACATCACGTTTCGCGATCCGCCCGAACCGCAGGTATCGACTCCGATACCCCTTGTTCGCGTCCAGGCGGATGAACAAGCCGACATCGACATCTCAGGCGACGCCTTTGATTTCGTGCGCAGCATTCGCGTCTATCACATTCAGTACCGCCAGCACGAAAACCGAGATGGTGACTGCAATCGCAGCGACTCCACGCGATTGGGGTCCTACGGCGTGCAAGGCGATTACCGATGGACAAGATCCAACGTGGGCCAGGTGCCGGCTGCATCTGGCCTGAGCATCCCGAATGGATGTGGCAGCTACTTCTACCGCTCCGTCTTCGTCGACTGGCGTGATCACGCCGGGAACTATGGTTCTGAAGAAGTTCGCTACTGACAAAATCTGCTCGCGGTCTTGCCGCGCGCGTCATCACAACCCCGCACGAAAGGCTGTGCAAAACCCCCGAAAAGGAGACGACGCCAGACCGTGAAGCCTGACGCCGTGCAAGAAAACTCCGTGAACAAGAGTTTCCTAGCGCACGGCTAAGACACCCGCAACCAGCAAAGTTGTTTTGCTGGCAAGAATGTTGTTGTCTCACGACATGGCGTCGGATCTCCAAGGAGACCTCGACCATGGAACCTACGACCGGCCTGATCCTGCGACGGATCACGCAGACAAATCTCTCTGTTGCAGCGCACAAGCTTGCCACCCTTATCCTCGATGCCATCGCCTGGAAGGATGGCTACAACGGTTTGGCGCGCGGAACGGCAGCCTTCACCCTCTCGGCCCTTGCGGAAAAGATGGGTGTCTCACGGCAGTATCTTTCGGTTCTTTTGAGCGAACTTGAGACGTCGGAGTTGCAGCTCGAGCGGGCAAAGCCGAATGGCAAGTTCGCGCCCTGGATCTTTCGGTTTTCCGCCTTCGACAAGGAGAGTGAAACCCATGATCTCGTGTCAGGTGAAGGCGACACATCACTATCTAGAGATAATAATAACAAAACTATCTTCTCAGGACTGATCGACATCACCGCGAGTTCGAACGTTTTTCAGACCAGTTGGGCAGAGCTCATCAAGGCAGCGAAGGCCACGCTGCCCTGCTGGAACGTTGACACCCAGGTCATCTGGGATCGCTTCCACGCCTTCAACCGGTCCCGAGGCAACGGGAAGGTGCCGGCCGGCTTCCTGCTTGGCTTCATGCGCCGATGGCGGAATTCGTCGGGAACTCCATCTCGTCCCGCGGTCAAGCCGCCCGCGAGACCAATAACGGACCCCAAAGAGCGCGAATTGCTGAGACAGATGCAAGCCGCACCTACTGCGAACCGCCAGTTCCACGCGTCCGACTTGTGTCGCTTGATCGGACACGCTGCCTACGAAGCGCGGGTACTCGATGTGATCCGCAGGTTTGGGTGCCAGAGGTTTTCAGCAACCTTGGCGGTGCACGGACGAGCGGTGCTGGCAGGCGAGATTTCCAGATAAACCGGTGGCGGCAGTGCGCGTCAGGATCAAGGAACACTCAATCCGCTTTGGGGACCTCTTCGTATCTAAATTCGGACTCGGGCCAAATGCCCCTTCATAAAGGCATCAACAGAGCCGGCGTGGCGCACTCTCGAGATGTACCGTTCTATCATCTGGCTGACGGAGAAAGTTCATCTACGGCGATCACGTCGGAAATGTCGACATGGCCAGCATTCACGGCGACAACCTTTCGCTCAGATGCTCCCTCACCTTCGTCGTCATTTTCCTGAATCGGAGCCCATTCACCAATCGACGAAACGTACGCGAGGGTATTGGTGTGTGCTCGGTTATGGCTAAATGAGATAATTTCTCTGCCTGCATCAAGTTTGAGGGTGTCCTTCAACAACTTGACGACGAAGGCTCCTATAGCTTGGGAAGCGGTCGATCGAAATTTCTCGGTTTCGAAGGGGCCGCCAAAAGACGCGGAGCCGCCAGGCGCAGCAACAGCGAAGTAGTAGTCTGGGCAGGTATAGTAGGCAAAATACGGGCTGCCGGATTTGCAAACGAATGCAACTTCCATGATCGTTCCCTCAAAGTGATCCTTGGGAAACTTTCGAGCAGTTTCTCCTGTGAACAGGATCTTTCCACCTCGAGTAATCGAAACGACTTCCAAATCATGCCCCATTACACGAAGCTTGCTCTGGGGTTCTTTCTTAAAGAGACCAAACAATGATCTTCCTTTCTTCGCATGCTCTTGTTTGTTCAATGTTTCTCCGCGCGAACCTTTGATCTCGCGGCTAACATCAGTGCCAGAAGTTGATTTGAGGCTAAAGATACAATTGATCACCCCTCAGGTTTGGCGTCGACCAGCTTGAGATTGCGTGCCCCCCGGTCAGTCCGGCTCACGTGCCCTTATTTCGGACACGGATGCCTTTCCAGTACAATCGGGGTAGCGAATACAGCCAAAGAAATCGCCGTAGCGCCCATGCCTCTCTACAAGCCAGCCATCGGAGCATTTTGGGCATTCATGATGTTCCGCTCCGCAATGTGAGCACTCGAGGTTGCCTGACGACCTGGAGACCGTCGGCATCCCAATCCCGCAGTTACTGCAGGCGGGCATGTAATTGCTGCACATGAGGCTGTGCTCACATCGGTACCACACGCGTCCATCCCGGGCAGGCACTGGAAGCAAGCGCCCGCCGCATTCGCTGCAGGGTACGTGACCCGCCATCGACCCGGTCGAGGTTGCCAGGCAGTATTCTGTATCAGAAACCAGTTCTCGCACGAAGCATGAGGGCTCAGCTTCGGACGCCAGCAGCGTGACGGTTGAGCGTGCGCGGGTCATTGCCACATACATGATCCGCCGTTCTTCGGCGTGTTGGAATGGCTCTCCTTCCGGTGAGACAAGGCTCAGGATCGGGTCATCGGTGATTTCGGACGGAAAACCATACTTGCCATTGTTGCATCCAAGGATGACGACGTGATCGGCTTCAAGGCCCTTTGAGCCGTGGATTGTCTTGAAGCTCAACGACAGGTTTGGGAACTTTCGACCGATAGCCGCCATGTCGGGCCGCTCGTGGCGATACCTTGCCAATAGAAGAACGCTGGTCACCTTGCTGGATCCGCGATCCTCGGCCCCGAGTACCGTCAGATTGGCTAACGCTTCCAGAAGTTCATTCTCCTGTTTGGCCTTCTTCGTCCAAACGACACGCAGCGCCGGGCCTTCTGCTTCGCCAGCCGGAATGATCGTCTTTTCGATCTGTGCGGGGTTTTGAAGAATGAACCGTCGCGCTGCGAGAGCGATCTTGTCCACCGACCGGAAAGTGCGGCCGAGGTCCACGACTTGATGGATATCCTTCTGAGGGCCGAACTCGCCGCCGAACTTCTGGCCAAAGCTGCGCATGATATGGATGTCCGCACCAGCAAAGCGATAGATCGACTGCCAGTCATCCCCAACCGCGAAAATCCGGGCTTCCTCATGTTGGGCCTTCAAGGCGCCTACAAGACGCGCCCGATCTTGCGAGATGTCCTGGAACTCGTCGACGAGAATATGCCGGAACGGGCTTTGATACGCCCCGCTCTCGACGTATTTAGCGGCCCGAAGAACCATGTCCTCGAAGTCGATCCTCTCGCCCAATTCATGCTGATATTGGCGGAACACTGGATCAAAAACCGCCAGAAACGCTTTGCCGCGTTCGCCCATGTTGAGCTTGTCCGCCTTTGATCGGCACGCTGCCAGGGTATAGCTGCCGCCCTTGAACTGAAGCAGGAACGTGCCAAGCAGCTGCGTGAAGCTATCGACATGCCCCATCTCGACGACGCGGTCATAGATGGTTTCAATCGGCCGCGGCCGCAGCGTTACGTGTGGACCAAGCTTTTCGGCCAGCGCCTCGAGAAGGCGACCTTCTTGACGTTCATAGCTATAGGTTTCGACGAGTTCAGTTTCAAAACTGGCATGGACTTTTCGCTTCCAGTCCATCGACGCCAGGTATTCCTTGCGATCGACAAACGGCGCGGTGACAAGCATCTCTCCAAAGCCGATTGGTGACTTGGCTTTTCTGACACCGAAGTGTTCGAGGTAGATGCCGCTCTCGGTCAGGCGAAAATCTGGAGTATAGGCTCGCCGCCCCGAATCTGGCAGTCGGTGTTCGTACTGCGGCTCGTACTCATAATCGATACCGTTTCGATACAGCCAGTTAGCGATCAGGAATTCTTCGTAGCTGCGAACCTTTTCGCCTTGAAGCGTTCGAAGATTGAGGCTTTCGACATGGGTATACCAAGCGTGCTTGGTATCGTAGTCCCATTCGCTGCCGCATTCGATGGGGAACTGAGTGAACCAATCGACAACCACATTCGCAATCTTTTCGTCAGTCGCGACCAGCTGCCGAAGAATCCGCCGGATCAGATCGGAATACCGCTTCTGGTCTCCGGCATGTGAAGCAAGAGGTAGTTTCGTGCCCTCGACGTGGCCGATGATGTGGTAGGCCAACGCGTGGAATGTCCACGCCTTGACTGGCTCATTACACGCCCGGCCTATGCGCGTAGCCATCTCATTTGCGGCCTCTTTCCCAAAGGCCAATGGAAGAATTTCTCCTGACTCACGCGTCCCAGACTTCAGCAGGTAAGCTGCCTTCGCAGTTATGACGCTCGTCTTGCCTGACCCCGCACCAGCCAGAACAAGTGTGGCGTCTTCTTCGCTGAGCACGGCGCGCCGCTGTTCTGCTGTGAGTGGCTGAGACTCGACGCCGTCAAGAAAGCCCGTCCAACGGGCAAGTTCGCGTTCCAGGTGCGCCGCTATGGCGCCCTCCCTGGCAAGCTTGGGATCTTCCAAGAAGTCATTGATCCGTCCGCAAACCGCCTTGTCGGCGATCATCCCTTCTACTCGCGCCAGTTCCTGCTTCAGAAAGCCGCGATATTTTGCAGCCTCGGACAGGATCGGTGGCGTCACACAAGCCGCAGGGTACCAGGACGGGCTTTCAAGCCAGTCCAAGGCCGCAGACATCTCAAGAAACTTTGCGACATCCCACGCGGTCTCTGGCTTCTGCTCATCGGCAACCTGTGGTGTCAGGGTAAACTTTGGGCGGGCGCTGACAGGCTGGTAAGACGGAGCCGATGACGGCCGACGCGATGCGCCGAAGAGTTCGCCAACCAATCCGAAAACCGCCGCACCGATCAGCCACTCAATCATTGCCTGGACCGCCCACCATCACCTGTCGAAACAAGGCATTGGCCGTGCCAAATGACATTTGTGGGACCGAAAACGCTCGGCTGCGGGGCATAATCTTCTGAAGGCTGTCCGTTTCATCTTGCACGCTATGTCGAACTGATGGCGGTCCGTTTTGCATTCAGACCTCGAAGAAGCGCTTTACGCCCAGAAGCGGCGATGCGTTCTCTCCCAGATACGATTTCTTGATCATGTGGCCGACTACAGTGCAGCGGGCCATCTTTCCGAGTTTACTTCCCATTCCGGACCGGCTGAGAGCCAAGCTGAAATCGTTCAGACCATCGGTGATCTGGTCTGCAGCAGATCCTTCGACAAGTCGATTTAAGCCTCCCCTGTAGAAACTTGAGGCTACTCCCGTTCGGCGAATGAAAGCTTGCACATATTCGTCTTCGCTGGCGCTCGCGGCGTCCAACTCATAGGCAATGACGTCCATCGTAGCACCATACTTGATGCTGACGGCGTTCACAAAACGACTTGCACAGACCATTAAGATCGGTGGCAGAAAGCCGGTTTCGACTGAGCCTGAGGCCAAAGCGGCAAGGTTGTCCATTCCGAAACCGGCGCGATCGGCACCCTCCAACATGTAAAGCTGCTGCTCTGCCTTGGGATGACCAATTGCCGCCGCCTTGTAGAAATTGTCCGCCGCGGCATCGAGATCGAAGGTGGGCAGATAGCCGCCTCCGTGCAGGAGGAACAGGTTGTAATATGCAGACCCGTGCTCACCTTCGGCGGCCCGATTAAAGTGGTCATAAGCTTCTTGGAATTTCTTGGCGCTCACGGCCAAGACGCCTGATCTATAGGCGTCTTCCGCCCGGGCATCCGAGCTCTTGAAAAATTGCTTGCCGAAAAGTGCCATTCAAAAATGCTTCTCTACCATGGGTTTGGATTTCCAAATTTACGTTGATCTAGAGATGCAAGCCATTGAAAGTCAAACACTAGACTGTCGCCCGCCACATCCTGAAGCGTCCTTGTTGTGTCACTTCTCGGATCAGGCCTCTCTCTTCCATCCATGCGAGGTTCCTTTGAACAGCCGCGCGACTTGCGCCTGTTAGTGCCTCCGCCATCGGGGCCGACACCAAAGGCCACTCTGTCAACGCGGTACGAAGAGCCGCCGGAGTTCTGCCCGAAAGCTGAGACATGGCTCCTTCCGCCCGAACACTCCATGTTTGGGTACCATCTAGATGACGCATCGCCGTTAGAATTGCGCTGTTCATCCCATCCAACCAGCGGGCCAAACGTTCGGGCGGCAAGCCCGAAACACGCAGCCCCCCTGCCCCGCCCATAGCCAGCGGCGCGAAGACGGCGCCGCTTCCGTCGCAGGCCGCGATCCTGGACGCGGTGACGGCGGCTTCGATCTGGTCGCCGTGTTGTCCGAGGCCCGCTAGACTCCAGAGATGAAAGCCCATGCAAGCTCGGGTGATTGGGTGGAACTCGGCTGCGGCTGTCATTACTTCCAGCCATCCGCCCGCACGATCTTCGAAGCGCTCAGCGCTGTCTTCAATGTTCTCGGGATCGCGGCGATCCAGGAAGGCGGCTAAGTCAGCCTTCGGTCCGGGACCGCCTGTCAGGCGCCGAACAGCCCATCCAACTCTTGC
>NZ_NSBT01000031.1 GCF_002285435.1 Actibacterium ureilyticum | reverse complement strand
ATGGCTAAGGAAAAGTTTGAACGTAACAAGCCGCATTGCAACATTGGCACGATTGGCCACGTTGACCACGGCAAGACGACTCTGACGGCAGCGATCACGAAGCAGTTCGGCGACTTCAAGGCGTATGACGAGATTGACGGCGCGCCGGAAGAGAAAGCGCGCGGGATCACGATCTCGACCGCGCATGTGGAATACGAGACCGAGAACCGTCACTATGCCCACGTCGACTGCCCCGGCCACGCCGACTATGTGAAGAACATGATCACCGGTGCGGCGCAGATGGACGGTGCGATCCTGGTGGTGAACGCGGCCGACGGCCCGATGCCCCAGACGCGCGAGCACATCCTGCTGGGCCGTCAGGTCGGCATCCCGTCGATGGTGGTGTTCCTGAACAAGGTCGACCAGGTCGATGACGAAGAGCTGCTGGAGCTGGTGGAAATGGAAGTCCGCGAGCTGCTGAACGAATACGGCTATCCGGGCGACGATATCCCGATCATCGCCGGTTCGGCGCTGGCCGCTCTGGAAGGCCGCGACCCGGAAATCGGCGAGCAGAAGATCGCCGAACTGATGGCGGCTGTCGACGAATACATCCCGCAGCCGGCACGTGCGGTTGACGGCGCGTTCCTGATGCCGATCGAAGACGTGTTCTCGATCTCGGGCCGCGGTACGGTTGTGACCGGGCGTGTCGAGCGCGGCGTCGTGAACGTTGGCGACGAACTGGAAATCGTCGGCATCAAGGACACGCAGAAGACGACCTGTACCGGCGTTGAAATGTTCCGCAAGCTGCTGGATCGCGGCGAGGCGGGCGACAACATCGGCGCGCTGCTGCGCGGTATCGACCGTGAAGCGGTCGAGCGTGGCCAGGTTCTGTGCAAGCCGGGTTCGGTGAACCCGCACACCAAGTTCGAAGCCGAGGTCTATATCCTGACCAAGGACGAAGGTGGCCGTCACACGCCGTTCTTCGCGAACTATCGCCCGCAGTTCTACTTCCGGACCACGGACGTGACCGGCACGGTCGAACTGCCCGCGGGCACCGAGATGGTGATGCCGGGTGACAACCTGAGCTTCGGCGTGGAACTGATCGCCCCGATCGCGATGGAAGAAGGCCTGCGCTTCGCTATCCGCGAAGGCGGCCGCACCGTCGGCTCCGGCGTCGTGTCCAAAATCATCGAGTAATTCGGCCTCTTGCCGAATGAAGAAAAGCCCGGCTTCGGCCGGGCTTTTTGTTTGCGCGGGGGATTATTTCCCGCCGATGATCAGTCGCCCCTGCAGCACCGATCTGAGCGCTACGCGGCGGCTGCCATTGCTTTTCTTGGAACTGCCGATGGCATGGATTGCGCTGACCTGCACCGGGCGCAGGGTGGTGACATCCACGTCGATGCTGTGCGCGTCCAGAACCTGTTGCGCTGACCGTTCCAGCTGGGTCAGGGCGCTGGCAGGTAGGGCGCCAAGCGCAAGCATCAGGCTGATTGCAAGAATACGGGGCATGATCGGGCCTTTCTTCCATATGCGTTATGTTTGATGTGGGGCGCGGCGGCGATGCGGGCAAGGGGGGCTCAGGGTCGCCGCAACCGCCACGAGGTCCGCTCGCCGGGATTGGCGGCGATGGCGGCCGTCATCTGCGCGATCTGGGCGCTGGCCCCGAACCCCGCCAGCCCCGGTTCGGCGGCGCTAAGCTGTGCGGTCAGTTCGGCATCGGTCAGATGCGCCACCCGCGCGGCGTGGATGCTGTCCGGATCCGGGGCGTGCGTGCACAGGAACAACATCGAGGTCGGCCCACAGCGCGCCACCGGCGTGAAACACGCGCCCAGCAAAGCCATTTGGACCGGCAACCATGGCAGTCGCCAATGCAGGAAATCCTGCTGCACCACCAGCGACCGGCCGGGCAGTAGCGCGGGGAAAAACGCCTGGGCGATGGCATCGGCGGTGCCGGCGGTCTTTGCCGCATCGACCACCAGGATCTCGACCGGATCGTCGGGCGGGCTCTGATCCTCGATATCGCCGGGATGCAGGGTGATGCGATCCGCCCACGGCGCCAGCAGCCCCTGCGCCAGCGGCAGGGTGTCGTTGCCGTCGAACGGCGCGATGCCGGCGGGATAAAGCGTCTTTGCCTTGACCGTATCCTCAGCCGTGAACCGGTCATAGGCGTGAATGGGTGTCCGCAGCCCTGCGGCCGCCGCCCCGGCCGCCAGCAACGCGGTCGAACCGCCCACGAAACAGCCCAGATCGACCACCGCGCCCGCATCCCGGGCCCAAAGCGCGGTCAGCCAGAAATAGAGCTTCTGTTCCTCGTCCTGCAGCATGGTGGGCACCGCCCGCGCGGTCTGGATCGCCCGGGGCGTCAGGTGGCGCCAGGGCGCGTGTCGGAAAACATCGGTGTCGCGGGGGGCGGTCATGCGGCCTGACTAGCACCGGCCCCGCAACAAAACCAGCGCGCGCCGCAAAAGCGGTCTTGAATTCGCCCGCATCGTGCCGTAGACCCCGTCAGGCCTTAGGGGTTTAGCTCAGTTGGTAGAGCATCGGTCTCCAAAACCGAGGGTCGTGGGTTCGAGTCCCTCAGCCCCTGCCAGGCACAGTCCAGCATGATCGCGAACCGGTCCGCGCCGCGCGGCCTTGTAATACCGGCGGCAAAGGCGTATGTCCCGCCGGACAGTTTCAACGAGATGAAGATAATGGCGATCACAAACCCGCTTCAGTTCATTCAGCAGGTCCGTTCGGAAGTGTCCAAGGTGGTCTGGCCCACCCGGCGCGAAGTGTTCCTGACGACGGTCATGGTGTTCATCATGGCGGCGCTGACGGCGATCTTCTTCTCGCTGGTGGATCTGGCGATTCGGGGCGGGCTGCAGGGCCTGCTGGGGATGTTCGGCTAGGCCGAAAACACATCGCGTGGCCTTGAATTGCGCAAACAACGCCTGTAATCCGGGCGCTGATTTGGGAACCGGCGTGCATCGATTCGGGTTGCGCGCTGTTTTTTGTTCCCCGAAGGGGTCCCGGACGATCCCACGGAAATGACGACCCGGCTCGGTCCGGCTGAACAGAGGTGACAGGCAAGATGGCGAAGCGGTGGTATTCGGTGAGCGTGCTCTCGAATTTCGAGAAGAAGATCGCTGAGCAGATCAAGACTGCTGTTGCCGAGAAGGGCCTGGAAGACGAGATCGAAGAGGTCCTGGTGCCCACCGAAGAGGTGATCGAGGTGCGCCGCGGCAAGAAGGTCACGACCGAACGCCGCTTCATGCCCGGTTACGTTCTGGTGCGCATGGAAATGACCGATGAAGGGTATCACCTGATCAACTCGATCAACCGCGTCACCGGGTTCCTGGGTCCGCAAGGTCGGCCGATGCCGATGCGCGACGCCGAGGTCAACGCGATCCTGAACCGTGTCGAGGAAGGGGTCGAGGCCCCGCGCAGCCTGATCACCTATGAGGTGGGCGAGCAGGTCAACGTGACCGACGGCCCGTTCGAGGGCTTCGCCGGCATGGTCGAGGAGGTCGACGACGACAACCAGCGCCTGAAGGTGACGGTGTCGATCTTTGGCCGTGCGACCCCGGTCGAACTGGAATTCACCCAGGTGACGAAAGAGGCCTGAGGCCCCGCACCCGTCGCAAGACGCATGTGAAACGAACGCCGCCCGGTCGCAATGCCGGGCGGCGTTCGTGTTTCCGCCGGGGGGCACGCAAGCCTTGCCAAATCTTCGGCATGGGTGTAACTGACCCCCTCGCTGCCTTGGGCGGCGAATCCATGTGGAAGGCGAGGCGGTCGCGACCGTCGGACCGGACCACATCAACCGCATCTGCCGTGACGCGTCGTGGCAGAGTTGAAAAGGAGAAGGCCAATGGCCAAGAAACTTGCCGGCACCATGAAGCTTCAGGTGCCCGCCGGTCAAGCGAACCCGTCCCCGCCGGTAGGTCCGGCGCTGGGTCAGCGCGGCATCAACATCATGGAATTCTGCAAGGCGTTCAACGCCAAGACGCAGGACATGGAACCGGGCGCGCCGTGCCCGACCGTCATCACCTATTATCAGGACAAGTCCTTTACCATGGACATCAAGACGCCCCCGGCGTCGTACTTCCTGAAAAAGGCGGCCAAGCTGAAATCGGGCGCCAACAACCCCGGTCGCGAGACCGTCGGTTCGGTGACCGCGGCACAGGTGAAAGAGATCGCCGAAGCCAAGATGAAAGACCTGAACGCGAACGACATCGATGCTGCGATGCAGATCATCCTGGGTTCGGCGCGTTCCATGGGCATCGAGGTGAAGTAAGATGGCAAAACTTGGAAAACGCACCCGCGCCGCACGCGAAGCCTTTGCCGGCAAGGACAACGTGACCGTCGAAGAGGCTGTCGCGCTGGTCAAGGGCAACGCCAACACGAAATTCGACGAGACCGTCGAGATCGCCGTCAACCTGGGCGTCGACCCGCGCCACGCCGACCAGATGGTCCGCGGTGTGGTCAGCCTGCCCAATGGCACCGGCAAGACCATGCGCGTCGCCGTCTTTGCCCGTGGCCCCAAGGCCGACGAGGCGAAAGAGGCCGGTGCCGATATCGTGGGCGCCGAGGATCTGATGGAAACCATCCAGGGCGGCACGATCGATTTCGATCGCTGCATCGCCACCCCGGACATGATGCCGATCGTCGGCCGTCTGGGCAAGGTTCTGGGTCCGCGCAACCTGATGCCGAACCCCAAGGTCGGCACCGTGACCATGGACGTCAAGGCCGCTGTCGAAGCCGCCAAGGGCGGTGAGGTTCAGTTCAAGGCCGAGAAAGCCGGCGTGGTGCATGCCGGTGTCGGCAAAGCCTCGTTCGACGAAGCCAAGCTGGTCGAGAACGTGCGTGCCTTTGTCGAGGCCGTGCAAAAGGCCAAGCCGTCGGGGGCCAAGGGCGCTTACATGAAGAAAGTGTCGCTGAGCTCGACCATGGGTCCGGGCGTGTCGATCAACGTCGACAGCGCGACCGGCAACTGATCTGCCGATACGGCGATCTACATGCGGATTGGATTGGGGCGGCTTTGGGCCGCCCTTTTCGTTTGTGTGGCCGCCCGGTCTTTGATCTATGCTGGTGTCTAGATGCCGGGTCAGGGCGGGAAACGGGCCGAGTTGTTTTGGGCCTCTTGACGGGCGCAGGCGGCTTTTCGTGCTTTGGGACTTGGAAATCCTACCAAATGTGACTAGACAGCAAACTCGCAATGCAGCGCGTGATTCGTCATGCGCTGCATTGCGTTTCGTCCAAGACGGTGGGTGCTGCCATAAGGTAGCTTAATTTCCTGCCTGAGACGGGAAAAGACCAGATTGACCGGGGGTGACCTCGGGCGGTTTTGGCTCAGCCCCGTAATACGGACCTGAACGCCGGGCCTTGGTCCGGCAAACTTGAGCCGGGGGGTATGGCCCCTCAACTTTGGAGAGAACTGTGGATAGAGCCCAGAAAGAGAAAGTGGTCGACGAACTCGGCCAGATCTTCGAAAGCTCTGGCGTGGTCGTGGTTGCACACTACGCAGGTCTGACAGTTGCCGAGATGCAGGATCTGCGTGCGCGCATGCGCGAAGCAGGCGGATCCGTCCGCGTCGCCAAGAACAGGCTCGCCAAAATCGCCCTGGACGGAAAGCCCTGCGAAAGCATCGCCGACTATCTGACGGGCATGACCGTTCTGACCTATTCCGAGGACCCCGTGGCAGCAGCCAAGGTGGCCGAGGGCTTTGCCAAGGATAACGACAAGTTCGAAATCCTGGGCGGCGCAATGGGTGAGACGGCCTTGGACCGGGCCGGTGTGGCTGCGGTGTCGAAAATGCCTTCGCGCGAGGAACTCATTTCCTCGATCGTGGGCTGCATCGGCGCACCCGCAAGCAACATCGCCGGTGCGATTGGCGCACCTGCTTCGAACATCGCGGGCATCCTTTCGACCATCGAAGAGAAGGCGGAAGCCGCGTAAGCAACTGAATGCCTGTGTGGGGTTGTAACACCCTGCGTTGGAACACATCTGATAGAACGGAAAGCACGAAAATGGCTGATCTGAAGAAACTGGCAGAAGAGATCGTTGGTCTGACCCTGCTGGAAGCACAAGAACTGAAAACCATCCTGAAAGACGAATACGGCATCGAGCCCGCCGCTGGTGGCGCGGTCATGGTTGCTGGTCCCGCTGGCGACGCCGGTGCGGCAGCTGCCGAAGAGAAGACCGAATTCGACGTGGTTCTGAAATCGGCTGGCGGCAACAAGATCGCCGTCATCAAAGAGGTGCGCGGCATCACGGGCCTGGGCCTGAAAGAAGCCAAGGACCTGGTCGAAGCCGGTGGCAAGATCAAAGAAGGTGTCGACAAGGCCGAAGCCGAAGACATCAAAGGCAAGCTGGAAGCAGCTGGCGCCGAGGTCGAGCTGGCCTAAGCCAGGCGGGGACGCCCGATGCGGGTGTCGATCGCATGATTTCAAGGCTGGATCCGGGGAAATCCGGGTCCAGCCGAACCTGTCTTAGAAAGGGTTTTCCGGGCGAAAACGTTTTCTAAGGTGCGGTTCAAGGTTCGGGAGCAGCCGGTGGGACGGCTTGCAGGAATGGAACCAACCCCCTTCATTCGTGAGCGGCGCGCCGCCGGATCCCCGACGGCCATGCGCGACCCGCGACAGACGAAAGGTGATGATACAGATGGCGCAGACGTTTGTTGGGCAGAAACGACTCCGCAAGTTTTACGGCAAGATCCGCGAAGTGCTGGAGATGCCGAACCTCATCGAGGTGCAGAAATCCTCTTATGATCTTTTCCTGAAATCCGGCGATCAGCTTGATCCGCTGGATGGCGAAGGCATCCAGGGCGTGTTCCAGTCGGTCTTTCCGATCAAGGACTTCAACGAGACCAGCGTGCTGGAATTCGTGCGCTACGAGCTGGAAAAGCCGAAATACGACGTGGACGAATGTCAGCAGCGCGACATGACCTATTCGGCACCGCTGAAGGTCACGCTGCGGCTGATCGTGTTCGATGTGGACGAGGATACCGGCGCCAAATCGGTCAAGGACATCAAGGAACAGGATGTCTTCATGGGCGACATGCCCCTGATGACGCCGAACGGCACCTTTATCGTCAACGGCACCGAGCGTGTCATCGTGTCCCAGATGCACCGTTCGCCCGGTGTGTTCTTCGACCATGACAAGGGCAAGACCCACGCATCGGGCAAGCTGCTGTTTGCCTGCCGGATCATCCCCTATCGCGGGTCGTGGCTGGATTTCGAATTCGACGCCAAGGACATCGTCCACGCGCGTATCGACCGCCGCCGCAAGCTGCCCGTGACGACGCTGCTCTATGCCCTGGGTCTGGACCAGGAAGGCATCATGGATGCCTATTACAACACCGTCGATTACCGTCTGGAAAAGAACAAGGGCTGGGTCACCACCTTCTTCCCCGACCGCGTGCGCGGTACCCGTCCGACCTTTGATCTGGTCGATGCGGGCACGGGCGAGGTCATCTTCGAGGCCGGCAAGAAAGTCACGCCGCGCGCCGTCAAGAAGATCATCGACGAAGGCAAGATCACCGAGCTTATGGTGCCGTTCGACCAGATCGTCGGCCGCTATGTCGCCAAGGACATCATCAACGAGGAAACCGGCGCGATCTATGTCGAGGCCGGGGATGAGCTGACCTGGGAAGTCGACAAGGATGGCGAGGTCATCGGTGGCACGCTGAAGGCGCTGCTGGATGCCGGGTTCACCGAACTGCCGGTGCTGGACATCGACAACATCAATGTCGGCCCCTACATCCGCAACACCATGGCGCAGGACAAGAACATGAGCCGCGAGACCGCGCTCATGGATATCTATCGCGTCATGCGTCCGGGCGAGCCGCCCACCGTGGAAGCCGCAACCGCCCTGTTCGATACGCTGTTTTTCGACAGCGAGCGTTATGACCTGTCGGCCGTTGGCCGGGTCAAGATGAACATGCGCCTGGCGCTGGACGCGCCCGACACCCAGCGGACGCTGCGCAAGGAAGACATCATCGCCTGCATCAAGGCGCTGGTCGAGCTGCGTGACGGCAAGGGCGATATCGACGATATCGACCACCTGGGCAACCGCCGTGTCCGTTCTGTCGGCGAACTGATGGAAAACCAGTACCGTCTGGGCCTGCTGCGGATGGAACGCGCGATCAAGGAACGCATGTCCGGCGTCGATATCGACACCGTGATGCCGCAGGATCTGATCAACGCGAAACCCGCCGCGGCCGCCGTGCGCGAGTTCTTCGGCTCGTCGCAGCTGTCGCAGTTCATGGACCAGACCAACCCGCTGTCGGAAGTCACCCACAAGCGTCGCCTGTCGGCGCTTGGCCCGGGCGGTCTGACCCGCGAGCGTGCGGGCTTCGAGGTCCGCGACGTGCACCCGACCCACTATGGCCGGATGTGCCCGATTGAAACGCCCGAAGGTCCGAACATCGGCCTGATCAACTCGCTGGCGACCTTTGCCCGCGTGAACAAGTACGGTTTCATCGAAACGCCCTATCGCAAGGTCGTCGACGGCCAGGTGACCGACGAGGTCAACTATATGTCGGCCACCGAAGAGATGCGCCACACCGTGGCCCAGGCCAACGCGCATCTGGACGAGAACGGCAAGTTCCAGAACGAGCTGGTCAACACCCGCCAGTCGGGCGAATACACCATGGCGCCGCGTGAAAACGTGGACCTGATCGACGTGTCGCCCAAGCAGCTGGTTTCGGTCGCGGCCTCGCTGATCCCGTTCCTGGAAAACGACGACGCCAACCGCGCCCTGATGGGGTCGAACATGCAACGTCAGGCGGTGCCGCTGTTGCAGGCGGACGCACCGTTCGTCGGCACCGGCATCGAATCCAAGGTGGCGCTGGATTCCGGCGCGGCCATCGTGGCCAAGCGCGGCGGCGTGATCGACCAGGTGGACGCCACCCGGATCGTGATCCGCGCGACCGAGGATCTGGAACTGGGCGATGCGGGCGTCGATATCTATCGTCTGCGCAAGTTCCAGCGGTCGAACCAGAACACCTGTATCAACCAGAAACCCCTGGTGAAGGTGGGTGACAAGGTGACCAAGGGCGAGGTTGTCGCCGACGGTCCGTCGACCGATATCGGTGAGCTCGCGCTGGGCAAGAACGTGGTCGTCGCGTTCATGCCGTGGAACGGCTACAACTACGAGGACTCGATCCTGATTTCCGAGCGTATCGCGCGTGACGACGTCTTTACCTCGATCCATATCGAGGAATTCGAAGTCGCCGCCCGTGACACCAAGCTGGGGCCGGAAGAGATCACCCGCGACATCCCGAACGTGGGCGAGGAAGCGCTGCGCAACCTCGACGAGGCGGGCATTGTCTACATCGGCGCCGAGGTCGGCCCGGGCGACATCCTGGTGGGCAAGATCACCCCCAAGGGTGAAAGCCCGATGACCCCGGAAGAAAAGCTGCTGCGGGCGATCTTCGGTGAAAAGGCGTCGGATGTGCGTGACACGTCTCTGCGCTTGCCGCCGGGCGATTTCGGCACCGTTGTCGAGGTGCGCGTGTTCAACCGCCATGGCGTGGACAAGGACGAGCGTGCCCTGCAGATCGAACGGGAAGAGGTCGAGCGCCTGGCCCGTGACCGGGACGACGAAATGGTCATTCTGGAGCGCAACATCTATGCGCGCCTGAAGGACATGATCCTGGGCAAGACCGCGGTGAAGGGTCCCAAAGGCGTCGCGCCGAATTCGGAAATCACCGAGGATCTGCTGGGCGGCCTGAGCCGTGGCCAGTGGTGGCAGCTGGCGCTGGCCGAGGAATCGGACGCGCAGATCGTCGAGGCCCTGAACGACCAGTTCGAGGCGCAGAAACGCGCGCTGGAACACCGGTTCGAGGACAAGGTCGAGAAGGTCCGCCGTGGCGACGACCTGCCGCCGGGCGTGATGAAGATGGTCAAGGTCTTCATCGCCGTGAAGCGCAAGCTTCAGCCGGGCGACAAGATGGCCGGTCGTCACGGGAACAAGGGTGTCGTCAGCCGCGTGGTTCCGATGGAAGACATGCCGTTCCTGGGCGAGGGGACACCGGTCGATCTGGTGCTGAACCCGCTGGGCGTGCCGTCGCGGATGAACGTCGGTCAGATCCTGGAAACCCACATGGGTTGGGCCGCGCGCGGTCTGGGTCTGAAGATCGACGACGCGCTGGGCGAATACAAACGCTCGGGCGATCTGACCCCGGTGCGCGATGCCATGCGCATCGCCTATGGCGACGATGTCTATGAAGAGGGCATCGCCGACATGGACGAGGAGCGGCTGGTCGAGGCCGCGGGCAACGTGACCCGTGGTGTTCCGATCGCAACGCCGGTCTTCGACGGTGCCAAAGAGGCGGATGTGAACGACGCGCTGGTGCGTGCGGGCTTCAGCGAGTCGGGTCAGTCGATCCTGTTCGACGGCCGCACGGGCGAACAGTTCGCGCGTCCGGTGACGGTGGGTGTCAAATACCTGCTGAAACTGCACCACCTGGTCGACGACAAGATCCACGCCCGGTCCACCGGTCCGTACAGTCTGGTCACCCAGCAGCCGCTGGGCGGTAAGGCACAGTTCGGCGGCCAGCGTTTCGGTGAGATGGAGGTCTGGGCGCTGGAAGCTTACGGCGCGGCCTATACCTTGCAGGAAATGCTGACCGTGAAGTCGGACGACGTCGCGGGCCGGACCAAGGTCTATGAAAGCATCGTCAAGGGCGAGGACAACTTCGAGGCCGGCGTGCCGGAATCGTTCAACGTTCTCGTCAAAGAGGTGCGTGGCCTGGGCCTGAACATGGAACTCCTGGATGCGGAGGGTGAGGAATAAGGGCCGCGCGCCCTTTACCCCATCCCCCCTTCCGCAAGATTTGAGGTATCAAAATGAACCAGGAACTGACAAACAACCCGTTCAACCCGCTGGCGCAGCCCAAGCAGTTTGACGAAATCAAGGTCTCGCTGGCCTCGCCCGAACGGATCCTGTCGTGGTCCTTTGGCGAGATCAAGAAGCCTGAAACCATCAACTATCGCACGTTCAAGCCCGAGCGTGACGGCCTGTTCTGCGCGCGTATCTTTGGCCCGATCAAGGATTACGAATGCCTGTGCGGCAAGTACAAGCGGATGAAATATCGCGGCGTCGTCTGCGAAAAATGCGGGGTCGAAGTCACCCTGCAGAAGGTTCGCCGCGAACGTATGGGCCACATCGAACTGGCCGCGCCCGTGGCACATATCTGGTTCCTGAAATCGCTGCCCAGCCGCATCGGCCTGATGCTGGACATGACGCTGCGTGATCTGGAGCGGGTACTGTATTTCGAGAACTATGTGGTGATCGAACCCGGTCTGACCGATCTGACCTATGGCCAGATGATGACCGAAGAAGAGTTCATGGACGCCCAGGACGCCTATGGCATGGACGCCTTCACCGCCGGGATCGGCGCCGAGGCGATCCGCGAGATGCTGAGCCAGATCGACCTTGAGGGCGAGGCCGAGCGCCTGCGCGAGGAACTGAAGGAAGCCACCGGCGAACTGAAGCCCAAGAAGATCATCAAGCGTCTGAAACTGGTCGAGAATTTCATCGAATCCGGCAACCGCCCGGAATGGATGGTTCTGACCGTGATCCCGGTCATTCCGCCGGAACTGCGCCCGCTGGTGCCGCTGGACGGTGGCCGGTTCGCGACCTCGGACCTGAACGACCTGTATCGCCGGGTGATCAACCGGAACAACCGTCTGAAGCGCCTGATCGAGCTGCGCGCGCCGGACATCATCGTTCGGAACGAAAAGCGGATGCTTCAGGAATCCGTCGATGCGCTGTTCGACAACGGCCGCCGTGGCCGCGTGATCACCGGCGCCAACAAACGCCCGCTGAAATCGCTTTCGGACATGCTGAAGGGCAAGCAGGGCCGCTTCCGTCAGAACCTTCTGGGGAAACGGGTCGACTTCTCGGGCCGTTCGGTCATCGTGACGGGCCCCGAGCTGAAGCTGCATCAATGCGGCCTGCCCAAGAAGATGGCGCTGGAGCTGTTCAAGCCGTTCATCTATTCGCGGCTGGAGGCCAAGGGCCTGTCTTCGACGGTCAAGCAGGCCAAGAAGCTGGTCGAAAAGGAACGCCCCGAGGTCTGGGACATCCTGGACGAGGTCATCCGCGAGCATCCGGTTCTGCTGAACCGCGCGCCCACGCTGCACCGTCTGGGCATCCAGGCGTTCGAGCCGATGCTGATCGAAGGCAAGGCGATCCAGCTGCACCCGCTGGTCTGTTCGGCCTTCAACGCGGACTTTGACGGTGACCAGATGGCCGTGCACGTCCCGCTGAGCCTTGAGGCCCAGCTGGAAGCGCGCGTTCTGATGATGTCGACCAACAACGTTCTGTCGCCCGCAAACGGCGCACCGATCATCGTTCCGTCGCAGGACATGATCCTTGGCCTGTACTACATCACCCTGGAACGTCAGGGGATGAAGGGCGAAGGCATGGTCTTCGGCTCGGTCGAAGAGGTCGAACACGCGCTGAACGCGGGCGAAGTGCACCTGCACACCAAGATCCAGGCGCGCGTCAAGCAGATCGACGACGAGGGCAACGAGGTCTATCAGCGGTTCGACACCACCCCCGGCCGGGTCCGGCTGGGCGCGCTTCTGCCGCTGAACGCCAAGGCGCCGTTCGAGCTGGTGAACCGTCTGCTGCGCAAGAAAGAGGTGCAGCAGGTCATCGACACCGTCTATCGGTATTGCGGCCAGAAAGAGAGCGTCATTTTCTGTGACCAGATCATGACCATGGGCTTCCGCGAGGCGTTCAAGGCCGGCATCAGCTTCGGCAAGGACGACATGCTGATCCCCGACAACAAATGGTCGATCGTCGATGGCGTGCGCGAGCAGGTCAAGGAGTTCGAACAGCAGTACATGGACGGCCTGATCACCCAGGGCGAAAAGTACAACAAGGTTGTCGACGCCTGGTCGAAATGCTCGGACGAGGTTGCGGGCGCGATGATGGACGAGATCTCGGCCATGCGCATCGACGATGCGGGCGCCGAGATGGAGCCCAACAGCGTCTATATGATGTCGCACTCGGGTGCGCGGGGTTCGCCGGCACAGATGAAGCAGCTGGGCGGTATGCGGGGCCTGATGGCCAAGCCGTCGGGCGAGATCATCGAAACGCCGATCATCTCGAACTTCAAAGAAGGTCTGACCGTGCTCGAGTACTTCAACTCGACCCACGGTGCCCGTAAGGGTCTGGCCGATACCGCGCTGAAGACCGCGAACTCGGGCTATCTGACCCGGCGTCTGGTCGACGTGGCGCAGGACTGCATCGTGCGCATGAAGGACTGTGGCACCGATCTGGCCATCACGGCCGAAGCGGCCGTGAACGATGGCGAGGTCGTGTCGTCGCTGGCCGAGCGTCTGCTGGGCCGTGTGTCGGCCGATGACGTGCTGCGTCCGGGCACCGACGAGGTGATCGTCAGCCGGAACGAGCTGATCGACGAACGCAAGGCCGATGCGATCGAGGCCGCTGGCGTGACCAAGATGCGCATCCGCAGCCCGCTGACCTGCGAGGCCGAGGAAGGCGTCTGCGCCATGTGCTATGGTCGTGACCTGGCGCGCGGTACGATGGTCAACACCGGCGAGGCCGTGGGTATCATCGCCGCGCAGTCGATCGGTGAACCCGGCACCCAGCTGACGATGCGGACCTTCCACATCGGCGGCATCGCCCAGGGTGGCCAGCAGTCGTTCCAGGAAGCCAGCCAGGAAGGCCAGATCGAGTTCCGCAACGCCAACCTGCTGGAAAACGCGGGCGGCGAGCAGATCGTGATGGGCCGGAACATGGTTCTGGCGATCATGGACGAGAACGGCCAGGAACGCGCCAGCCACAAGCTGGGCTATGGTACCAAGGTGCACGTCAAGGACGGTGCCTCGGTCACGCGTGGCGACAAGCTGTTCGAATGGGACCCGTACACGCTGCCGATCATCGCCGAAAAGGCCGGTATCGCGCGGTTTGTCGATCTGGTCACCGGGATCTCGGTCCGCGAGGAAACCGACGATGCCACCGGCATGACCCAGAAGATCGTGTCCGACTGGCGTTCGGCGCCGAAAGGCAGCGACCTGAAGCCCGAGATCATCATCATGGGCGAGGATGGCGAACCGATCCGGAACGAGGCGGGCAACCCCGTCACCTATCCGATGTCGGTCGACGCCATTCTGTCGGTCGAGGACGGGGCCGAGGTCAAGGCAGGCGACGTTGTCGCACGTATCCCGCGCGAGGGTGCCAAGACCAAGGACATCACCGGTGGTCTGCCGCGGGTGGCCGAACTGTTCGAGGCACGTCGTCCGAAGGATCACGCGATCATCGCCGAGATCGACGGCTATGTGAAATTCGGCCGCGACTACAAGTCGAAGCGCCGGATCATGATCGAGCCCGCCGATGATAGCCAGGAAACGGTCGAGTACATCGTTCCCAAGGGCAAGCACATTCCGGTTCAGGAAGGTGACTTCGTCCAGAAGGGCGACTACATCATGGACGGCAACCCGGCGCCGCATGACATCCTGTCCATCATGGGTGTCGAGGCTCTGGCCGATTACATGATCGACGAGGTCCAGGACGTCTATCGTCTGCAAGGTGTGAAGATCAACGACAAGCACATCGAGGTGATCGTTCGCCAGATGCTGCAGAAGTGGGAGATCCAGGATTCGGGCGAGACAACGCTGCTGAAAGGCGAGCATGTCGATAAATCCGAATTCGACGCCGCGAACGAGAAGGCGATTGCCGAAGGACGCCGCCCGGCACAGGGCGAACCGATCCTGCTTGGCATCACCAAGGCGTCGCTGCAGACCCGGTCCTTCATCTCGGCCGCGTCGTTCCAGGAAACCACGCGCGTGCTGACCGAAGCTTCGGTTCAGGGCAAGCGGGACAAGCTGGTCGGCCTGAAGGAAAACGTCATCGTGGGCCGTCTGATCCCGGCCGGCACCGGTGGGGCCACGCAGCGCGTGCGCCGGATCGCTGCCGAGCGTGACCAGAAGGTGATCGATGCCCGTCAGGCCGAGGCTGAAGCCGCCGCCGCGCTGGCCGCGCCGCTGGAAGAGCCCGCCGATATGGGCAGCGTCATCGACGATGTCATGGGCGAGCCGCTGGACAACGGCCTGGTGGAAACCCCGGAAAGCCGCGACGAATAAGCCCCTAAAGGGACGCAAACAACGCAAAGCCCCGCCATTGGCGGGGCTTTGTGCATTTCGGGGCTTTGGCGAACCGGGCGTCAGCCCGGGGTGGGATCGTCCGGCGGGTCCGTGTCGGTATTGGCCGCGATCAGCTTGCCCATCAGCGCAAGAAACGTATCACGCTCTGATGCGCTGAGCCCGGCAAGCGCCGCCGCGTTCACCGCATCCGCCGCCCCCGTGGCGGGCGCTTGCAGCGCGCGCGCCCGCTCGGTTAGCCAGATCCGCTGGACGCGGCCGTCCTGCGCGTCGCGCTTGCGCAGGATTAGCTTGTCACGCTCCATCCGGGCCAGCGTGTTGGCCATGGTCGCCTGTTCGATATCCAGCAGCGCCACCAGTTCCTTCTGCGTTCGGCCATCCTGTTCCCAAAGCGCCAGCATCGCCGGAAAGGTCCCGGTGCTGAGGCCAAGCGGCTGGATACGGTCAGACAGGTTGCGGGCAAAGATCCGGGCCAGATGGTTGATCAGATACCCGGCAGATCGGTGCTTATCGAAGGTCATGGGGGCTTTTCTAGCCATGAATAGCATGCTATGCAATAATACATAGTCAGCTATATAAATAGGTGCCCCATGATCCGTACATTGCACCCCCTTGCCGGGGGTATCGCCCTGGCCGTGATCCTGAGCTTCTGGATCTCGACCGCATGGGCCGAATTGTTCACCGATGCCGCCACAATCGCCCGGGTGAAATCCCTGATCCCCTGGGGGTTTGTCCTGCTGATCCCCGCGCTGATAGCGACGGGCGTGTCGGGCCAGCGCCTGGCGCGCAAGCGGCGCGGTCCGCTTGTGCTGGCCAAGCAGCGCCGGATGCCGGTCATCGCGCTCAATGGCCTTCTGGTGCTTGTGCCGTCGGCGTTCTTCCTGTCCGCCAAGGCACAGGCCGGTGCGTTCGATGGCGCGTTCTATGCGGTCCAGGTGCTGGAGCTTCTGGCCGGTGGGCTGAACATCCTGCTGCTGGGGCGCAACATGCGGGACGGTGTCCGGCTGGTGGCGCGGCGGTCGGCGGGACCGTGGCGGGGCGGATCACCCCCGCAGGAAGAACTGCAGATCAGCCACATTCGTGCCCGTCGCCCCGGTCATCAGCAGATCGCCCGCGGCCTGCAAAACCGCATAGCTGTCATTGCTGGCCAGCGCCGCCGCGACATCGACGCCTTTCGCACGCAGGCGGGGCAGGGTGGTGTGATCCACCAGCCCGCCTGCTGCGTCGGTCGGGCCGTCGCGCCCGTCCGTCCCGCCGCTGAGGAAGACCCATGGGCCGGTCAGCCCCTGTACCTCGGCCGCGACGGCGAACCGCAGGGCCAGTTCCTGATTACGCCCGCCTTTGCCGTCGCCGGTCAGGGTGACGGTGGTTTCACCGCCAAAGGCCAGCGCATCACCGGTTTTGGCGGCGGCGACGACCCGCGCGGCCGCGGCTTGCACGTCCCCCACCAGCGGCGGCTCCATCTGCTGGGCGTGGGCGGCATCAGCCATGGCGGTCAGGCTTTGCGCGTTGCCGCCGATCAGCTCGGCCTGTGTTGCGGGCAGCGGGCGGGTGTCGTCGGGGCGGTTCAGTGCGGCCCGGACGGATGCGGGCATGTCCGCCAGCAACCCGGCCGTATCCAGCAGCGCCCGCGCATCGGACACCGGGCCGATGGGCGCCACGGTCGGGCCGCTGCCCACCACACGCAGATCGTCGCCCACCACATCGGACAAGATCAGCGACCGCACCGGCGCGGGCGCGGCGCGGCGCAGAAAACCGCCGCCCTTGAGCTGCGACAGCGATTGCCGCACCAGGTTCATCGCCACGATGTCCAGCCCCCCGGCCAGAAGCGCCTTGTTGACCGCCGCCTTTTCATCCAGCGTCACACCGTCGATCGGCAACGGCACCAGCGCTGAGCTGCCGCCGCTGATCAGCGCCAGCACCATGTCGTCGCTGCCTGCCCGATCCAGCAGGTCGGCAATCGCGCGCGCGCCCGCCAGCCCGTTCTCATCAGGCACCGGATGTCCGGCCGCCATCACCCGGCACCCGGGCAGATCGCGGGCGTTTTCGTAATTGGTCACCGCCAGCGCCTGAACCGTCACGCCGTCCGGGATCGCGTCCAGCGCGGCTTCGGCCATCGCACAGGCGGCCTTGCCCATGGCGATCACGAAGACCGTGCCGCCGCCCTGGGCCCGAAGCGGGGTTTGCGCCAACGCGCGGGCGGTGGCCCGGGCCGGATCGGCCGCATCCACCCCCGCCTGAAAGGCGGCCATCGCCCGTGCGCGCAGTTCTTCGATCGACATCGTTCTTCCCCGGTCCCGTTTCGCCCTTGTTACCGCAGCTTGGCCCATGGCAAAAGCACCTGACGGGTCCGGCACATGCGTCGGGACTGTGCTGTTGACAAGCGACCCGACTCTCCATATACCGCGCCCACTCGGACCGGCGGGAGACCTCGCGCGGGCCGAAATCTAAATTGAAGTGGTCATGATCCGGGCCTCAAGCCCCGATCCTCTGGAATTCCACCGCGTCGTTCCCGCGTTCGAGGGGAACGCATGCGGTTTTGGTGTTTTGTAATCGTGCAAATCACCGTCGAGAAGCGGCGTCCCCGGAATGGGGGCGAGTATTGACAGAAGCGCAACACGAGGAACGTGCATGCCAACGATCCAACAGCTGATCCGCAAGCCGCGGCAGCCGAAAGTAAAACGCCAGAAGTCCATGCATCTGCAGGCTTGTCCGCAGAAGCGTGGGGTCTGCACCCGCGTCTACACCACCACGCCCAAGAAGCCGAACTCGGCTATGCGGAAGGTCGCCAAGGTGCGCCTGACCAACGGGTTCGAGGTGATTTCCTATATCCCCGGTGAAAGCCACAACCTGCAGGAGCACTCGGTTGTTCTGATCCGTGGCGGCCGTGTGAAAGACCTTCCCGGTGTGCGTTACCACATCCTGCGCGGTGTTCTGGATACCCAGGGCGTCAAAGATCGTAAGCAACGTCGTTCGAAATACGGCGCGAAGCGTCCGAAGTAAGAGGATCCAGATATGTCCCGTCGTCACGCTGCAGAAAAACGCGAAGTCCTGCCCGACGCCAAGTTCGGCGACCGCGTTGTCACCAAATTCATGAACAACCTGATGCTGGACGGTAAGAAATCCGTCGCGGAACGCATCGTCTATGGCGCCTTCGACCGTGTCGAAGAGAAGCTGAAGAAAGCCCCCGTGGAAGTGTTCCACGAAGCGCTGGACAATGTGAAGCCGTCGGTCGAGGTCCGCTCGCGCCGTGTGGGTGGTGCGACCTATCAGGTGCCCGTCGAAGTGCGCCCCGAGCGCCGCGAGGCCCTGGCCATCCGCTGGCTGATCAACGCCAGCCGCGCGCGCAACGAGAACACCATGGAAGAGCGCCTGGCAGGGGAACTGCTGGATGCCGTCAACAGCCGTGGTTCCGCCGTCAAGAAGCGCGAAGACACCCACAAGATGGCCGAGGCGAACAAAGCCTTCAGCCATTATCGCTGGTAATTTCACTCAGGCCTCAGGACCGAACCATGGCACGCGAATATCCCCTCGACCGGTACCGCAACTTCGGTATCATGGCGCATATCGATGCAGGCAAGACCACCTGCTCGGAGCGTATCCTGTTTTACACCGGCAAATCCCACAACATCGGTGAGGTGCACGATGGTGCAGCCACCATGGACTGGATGGAGCAAGAGCAGGAACGCGGCATCACCATCACCTCGGCGGCGACGACCACCTTCTGGGAGCGCACCGAGGATGGCCAGACTGCCGACACGCCCAAGCACCGCCTGAACATCATCGACACCCCCGGCCACGTTGACTTCACCATCGAAGTCGAACGTTCGCTGGCGGTTCTGGACGGCGCCGTCTGCGTGCTGGACGCCAATGCCGGCGTCGAGCCCCAGACCGAAACCGTCTGGCGCCAGGCGGACCGTTACAAGGTTCCGCGCATGGTGTTCGTCAACAAGATGGACAAGATCGGCGCCGACTTCTTCAACTGCGTCGAGATGATCGAAGACCGCACCGGCGCGCGCGCCGTGCCCGTCGGCATCCCGATCGGCGCCGAGACCGAGCTGGAAGGCCTGATCGATCTGGTCACCATGGAAGAATGGCTGTGGCAGGGCGAAGACCTGGGCGCGTCCTGGATCAAGGCTCCGATCCGCGACAGCCTGAAGGACATGGCCGACGAATGGCGTGGCAAGATGGTCGAAGCGGCCGTCGAGCAGGACGACGACGCCATGATGGAATACCTGGAAGGCAACGAGCCCGACGTCGCCACCCTGCGCAAGCTGCTGCGCAAGGGTACGCTGGCGCTGGACTTCGTTCCGGTTCTGGGCGGTTCGGCGTTCAAGAACAAGGGTGTGCAGCCGCTGCTGAACGCCGTGATCGACTATCTGCCCAGCCCGCTGGACGTGGTCGATTACATGGGCTTCAAACCCGGTGACGAAACCGAAGAGCGTAACATCGCCCGCCGCGCGGACGACGACATGCCCTTCGCGGGCCTGGCCTTCAAGATCATGAACGACCCCTTTGTCGGTTCGCTGACCTTCACCCGGATCTATTCGGGCAAGATGAACAAGGGCGACAGTGTCATGAACTCGACCAAGGGCAAGAAAGAGCGCATCGGTCGTATGATGATGATGCACTCCAACAACCGCGAAGAGATCGAAGAGGCATTCGCCGGCGACATCATCGCGCTGGCCGGTCTGAAAGACACCACCACGGGCGACACCCTGTGTGCGACCAACGATCCGGTGGTTCTGGAAACCATGACCTTCCCCGATCCGGTGATCGAGATCGCGGTCGAGCCGAAAACCAAGGCCGACCAAGAGAAGATGTCGCAGGGTCTGGCCCGTCTGGCCGCCGAAGATCCGTCCTTCCGCGTCGAAACCGATATTGAATCGGGTCAGACGATCATGAAGGGCATGGGCGAACTTCACCTGGACATCCTGGTGGACCGCCTGAAGCGCGAATTCAAGGTCGAGGCCAATATCGGTGCGCCGCAGGTGGCTTACCGTGAGACCATCAGCCACGAAGCCGAAATCGACTACACCCACAAGAAACAGTCGGGTGGTTCGGGTCAGTTCGCGCGGATCAAGATGGTCATCACGCCGACCGAGGCGGGCGAAGGCTACAGCTTCGAATCCAAGATCGTTGGTGGTGCGGTTCCCAAGGAATACATCCCCGGCGTGGAAAAAGGCATCCAGTCCGTCATGGACAGCGGCCCGCTGGCCGGCTTCCCGGTGATCGACTTCAAGGTGGCCCTGATCGACGGTGCGTTCCACGATGTGGACTCCAGCGTTCTGGCCTTTGAAATCGCCGCCCGTGCCGGTATGCGCGAAGGCCTGAAAAAGGCCGGCGCGAAGCTGCTGGAACCGATCATGAAGGTCGAGGTCGTGACCCCGGACGAATATACCGGTGGCATCATCGGCGACCTGACCTCGCGTCGGGGCCAGGTGCAGGGCCAAGAGACCCGCGGCAACGCGATCGTCGTCAACGCCTTCGTGCCGCTGGCCAACATGTTCGGCTACATCAACACCCTGCGCTCCATGTCCTCGGGCCGCGCGCAGTTCACGATGCAGTTCGACCACTACGAGCCGGTGCCGCAGAACATCAGCGACGAGATCCAGGCCAAGTACGCCTAAGAAAAAATGCCCCCGGGTCTGATCCCGGGGGCCCCCGAGACAAGAGGAGGCCATCATGGCTAAGGAAAAGTTTGAACGTAACAAGCCGCATTGCAACATTGGCACGATTGGCCACGTTGACCACGGCAAGACGACTCTGACGGCAGCGATCACGAAGCAGTTCGGCGACTTCAAGGCGTATGACGAGATTGACGGCGCGCCGGAAGAGAAAGCGCGCGGGATCACGATCTCGACCGCGCATGTGGAATACGAGACCGAGAACCGTCACTATGCCCACGTCGACTGCCCCGGCCACGCCGACTATGTGAAGAACATGATCACCGGTGCGGCGCAGATGGACGGTGCGATCCTGGTGGTGAACGCGGCCGACGGCCCGATGCCCCAGACGCGCGAGCACATCCTGCTGGGCCGTCAGGTCGGCATCCCGTCGATGGTGGTGTTCCTGAACAAGGTCGACCAGGTCGATGACGAAGAGCTGCTGGAGCTGGTGGAAATGGAAGTCCGCGAGCTGCTGAACGAATACGGCTATCCGGGCGACGATATCCCGATCATCGCCGGTTCGGCGCTGGCCGCTCTGGAAGGCCGCGACCCGGAAATCGGCGAGCAGAAGATCGCCGAACTGATGGCGGCTGTCGACGAATACATCCCGCAGCCGGCACGTGCGGTTGACGGCGCGTTCCTGATGCCGATCGAAGACGTGTTCTCGATCTCGGGCCGCGGTACGGTTGTGACCGGGCGTGTCGAGCGCGGCGTCGTGAACGTTGGCGACGAACTGGAAATCGTCGGCATCAAGGACACGCAGAAGACGACCTGTACCGGCGTTGAAATGTTCCGCAAGCTGCTGGATCGCGGCGAGGCGGGCGACAACATCGGCGCGCTGCTGCGCGGTATCGACCGTGAAGCGGTCGAGCGTGGCCAGGTTCTGTGCAAGCCGGGTTCGGTGAACCCGCACACCAAGTTCGAAGCCGAGGTCTATATCCTGACCAAGGACGAAGGTGGCCGTCACACGCCGTTCTTCGCGAACTATCGCCCGCAGTTCTACTTCCGGACCACGGACGTGACCGGCACGGTCGAACTGCCCGCGGGCACCGAGATGGTGATGCCGGGTGACAACCTGAGCTTCGGCGTGGAACTGATCGC
>NZ_NSBT01000030.1 GCF_002285435.1 Actibacterium ureilyticum | reverse complement strand
GCGGACTAAGCGCCAATTCGCTGCGGTTGCGCCAATGGCGGCTTGGCGATACCCCGACGGGCGAACTTTGCGCTCTCCGAGGCTTCTTCGCGTACCTATTCCAGGTTTTCCCGAATAAGATCAAATCCGTTTCCGAACGGATCAGCACAATTTGCAAGGTCTGCGACCTCTGAGTAGGTTTTCTTTTCAACCGAGCCGCCGTACTTTTCAACTTCTGCACAAACCGGATCAATGTCATCTACTATGAAGTCAAGATGAACCGGTGTCCAATGACGCTGGTAGTGACGTTTTTCATCGGCTGCGCCGATGGTGCCTGCGGCTTTCTCTTGGATGTGGAGATCGAGCGTTCCAACGGAGATAACCTGCCAATCATCCGAGTACTTTTTCTTAAATTTGCAGCCCAATGCCTCAACATAAAACTTCAAGGCTGTGGACATGTCAGATACATCAATGCTGATAGTTGCTTTGCGAGCCAAAACGGTACCTCCAAAAGAGCAATTTGTTCCATTTTTGTTCTCCCTGTGCCTGCCAGTTTTAGTTTTGCAAGTCAACCGCGCTGTGCACGATAGCCGACATTCAGTAGGCATGCAGAAACCGTGAGTTTGGGCTCTTTCGAGGCTTTCGCTGCCGTCAGCTCCAATGTCCGGTGTGCTATCGCACCCTTTCCACCAATACTCGCTGGCGACTACCTGAGAAGCCTAGTTGCTGTTGCTTCTTCCGATCCGCGTGAGCGCATCGAAGTCGATTTCCTGCTTCTGTTCCGCAGTCAGATCCGGTCGGGTTTCCGATACCGGCTGGGGTCCGTGGACGTCCCACATCAGCGCATGCGCGCCTGTACTCCATCGATAAACCCAACCAACAATGCTGCACCCATCGGTCCCGATCAGATTGGCGATCGCGACGCCCTCACCTTTATCATCGTTCACTGTTTACGGACTTCCTGCACTGAGGCTCTGATATTGCAGCGTGACGAACTGTGGTGCTCGCCTGCACCGCATGCCGCGCTTGGGAGATGTTGGCTAACTGCTCTTTCTTGAGGAGCTCACTTCAGATGGGGACGCACGAAGCGGCGCGTCCAAAAATTTCTTTGCTTTCAAATCTTGTGGTCGGGTTCCGTGGCGGCTTCGACGATCGCCAGAACCTCGGATAAGTCGAAGCCAAGCGCTCGGGACAATACGATGAACTCGACAACGTCGATCCGTCGCTGGCCACTTTCGATGCGCGCCACCAGAGACTGGTGGCAGTCAAGCCTGTCCGCCAAATCCTTTTGCCCCAGACCCGCTCTATTTCGGGCCTCGACCAAAGATCGACAAAGGGCCAGATGCCCGGTACTCCAAATAGTTTTCGACACGCGTCACAAACCTTTTGTGACGTCGCTAGCGGATGAAATCTGTTATCTAAAAAGTAGATATTTGAGGGTGTTATGGGCGTCTGGTTTCCAAGGGATGCAAGTCTGGTACACGCCCAGTGGCCCATCAATCCCCCACCAGCTCGAGAAACCGACCGTAATCCTGACTGACTTCGCGGGCTTCTTCAAAGGCGCGCGCACGCTCCTGCTCGAGGCAGCGAAAGTAGTCCTGAATGTCCGCGATGTAGACCTCAAAGTCCCGTCGGATGATGTCGGCATAGTCCCGGGCGGCCTGCGAATCGCTTGGGACGAAAGGTCGTACCGGGGCGAGACAGGTTTCCGCTCGGCTTGCGACCGGAACGAGCATCAGCAAGGCCGCAGCCTGCATCGTCACCCACCGGCTCAACCGCAGGTTTCTGAAACCCCTATTTCCCTTGATAGACGCCAATGGCCGTGCCTAGAGTTTGAGTAACCGAGATACAGCCGTATCTGCCGCATTATATCTTGCGGTTAATAATATACTATCGTAACTCTGGGCTTCAAGTGGGAATGCCCGGACGTTGCGCGTTTGAAGAAAGCGTGAGCCGGGCCATGAACTGGGACATCGAAGCACCAAATGTGGTTACGGAAGCACGTTTCCGCGAACTCGTGGAAAGCGGCTATAGCGCTGAAATCCTGTGCCAAGAGTCGGCACACAAGAAGGGCCCCAGCTACTACGGGGTCTGGATCATGCGTGTCGTCTCTGACGAGGGCGTCGAGAAACTGCTGGTCACCGCTCGAACCCGGACGACTTACAACGACATCAAGATCCGCGAGTTCAAGACCATTACGGGCGTGGTCTCCTTCCTTATCGGGATCGGCTTCTCTCATGCCGATGTGCCGCTCGAAGAAGGCCAGCGGACGACGCACAAGCTGGCCGCATCTGACAAGGGCGGCAGCAAGTAGCCTTCTCCTTTGCTGGTTCCTGACAGGTCCGGCCATAGCCCAGATGGTATTGGTCATGGAGAGCGATGGCTCTCTGACGCCGTCTCGCTCCCAGGACAGCTTTGCCCGCAATTACAATGACGGCATCGGACAGGGGTCCGCTGCTGATGAGCTGGCGATCCTAAGTGAAGAAGAACCAGCTATTGAACCTGACGCGTTGCGTTTTGCAGCCCTTGCGCGACCTGCGCCCCTGCCCCGCGGCGATGTTCTCACGGCCATCGAGGCTACTGCCCTTCGCTATGCCAGCCATCCCGGGCTGCGCCGCACGGAGCTCGCGGTTCGTGATTGGCTGATCCTCTACCGCGCCAATATCGAGGTCGAGAGCGCCTACCGGCAGGAGGCGATCTCGAGCGCAGGCGCCATCGGCCTTGGCCAATTGATGCCAGCGACGGCGCGCGACCTCGGTGTCGACCCGCGTGATCCGCTGCAGAACCTCGACGGTTCCGCCCGCTACCTCGCGATGATGCTGGAGACGTTCGGCGATCCGCGGCTCGCGCTCGCAGCCTACAACGCCGGCCCGGATGCTGTGCGCCGCTATGGCGGCATTCCCCCCTACCGAGAAACCCAGAACCACGTGGCCCGCGTCATGGCTGTCGTGGCCCGATTGGAAGGATCAAATTCATGAAACAGATTTCAAACCTATTCGTCGCCTCACTGGCGCTATTCCTGCTCATTGCTGAGCCCGCCCTTGCCCAAAGCATCGATCTCTCCCCGATCCAAAGCCTGTTGCAGGGCATTGTCGATGCCCTGACTGGCCCGCTCGGCGTCGTGATCGCCACACTCGCGGTCCTTGGCGTGTTCTTGAGCTGGTTCTTCAACATCATCGATCTGCGCCAGGCCCTCTGGGTGCTTGTCGGCATCGCCGGTGTTGCGGCCGCCCCCACCATCGTTGCCGCGGTCTTTGCCGGTGGCTGAGCGCTCGCCCCTCTTTCTCGGCCTCGTGCGACCGCCGAAGCTCCTGGGCCTGCCCATCATGTATGCGATGGTCTGGCTCTTCGGCTCGGTGCTCCTCTTCGTCTGGGTTCAGCACATCGCGGTGCTGGGCGTGGCCGCCCTACTCTACCCTGTGCTTTGGAAGGCCGCGGACTGGGACCCGCGCTTCATCGACGTGATGATGACGGCGCTGCAGGAAACGCCACCGACGCGCAACCGCTCCATTCACGGCGGGGACAGCTATGCGCCCTAATACAGCCTTGAATGAAACCCTCGATCCCCGGACCATGACGCCGGACTGGTATGCACGCGAGACCCGCCTCGCGCATATGCTTCCTTACGTCAGCTTGGTCGATGACCGCACCGTGCGGACGCGGGTGAACGAACTTTTTCAGTGCATCCGGCTCGACGGGGTCAACAGCTACACCACAGATGATGCCTATCTCGACAAGGTGACCGCGCTCTTTGCCCGGATCATCGCGCAGCTGGGACCGGAGTTCAGTTACTACGTCCATAAGGTCTCAAAGGCGATCGCACCGGAGCTGGAACCCGTGCGCGAGGACAGCTTTGCGGGGGAAGTTGATCGGCTCTGGCGCGCGAAACTCGAGACCAGCGGCCTGCGCGACAAAACCCTGACGCTCACGGTCATTCACCGCCCGCCCCCGAAGAGCGTCCTTCCGTTCCTGAACCGCAGCGCCCCGGATCGTCTCAAGGAAGCGACCGAGAAGCGCCTTCGCCGATTGGGCGAGGCCGTGAACGTGTTCCTGTCTGGCCTGACGGAGCTTAACCCACGTGTGCTTTCGGCCAAGTCCGGCGAGTTGATTGGCTTCCTAGGGGCCCTCAACACTGGCCAGGAACTGCCGCTCTATCCGGCGAACACCTATGGCTTCCTGTCCTTCAACGTCGCCAACACGCGAGTGACGTTTCAGGGGGATCATTTCGAGCTTTCCGAAGGCGTCGTGGGGCATCGCTACGGCAAGAGCTTCACCATCGGGGAATACTCGGAAGGCACCTCCTGCACCATGTTCGACATGCTGAACCTGCCGGTCGACATGATCGTCACCCATTCCTTCACGCCGATCAATTCGAACCTCATGGCGGGCCGCATCAAGCGGCAAAAGCGGCAGATGCAAGCCAGCCAGGATGCGGCCCTGTCGCTCTTGGAAGCGCTCGACATCGCGGCCGACGATCTCGAGGCCAAACGCCAGAGCTTTGGCGAGCACCACATGGTCGTGACGATCTTCTGTGACACGCTGGACGAGCTGCAGACGCTCAGCGCCGAGGTCGTCAACGCGGCCGCCGCAGAAGGCGTGAAGATGATTGGCGAGCGGGTCGCGGCCAAGGCGCATTACCTCAGCCAGCACCCCGGCAACCAGCCAAAGCGCGTCCGCGCCAGCGCCGTCACCAATCGCAACTTCGCGGATTTTGCGGCCTTCCACCGGACACAGCTCGGCAAACCTGCAGCACTTACCCCCTGGGGCCGGGTCGTCACATATTTCCCCACGCCGGAGCAGAGCGCCTATCGGTTTTCCTATCACGAGCAGGGATCGCCCGACAAAGAACCGACCAGCGGCCATACCCTGATCATGGGGCGGCCCGGGTCCGGCAAATCGGTGCTGTCAGCCTTTCTGATGACCCAGGCCCGTCGCGCGGGCGCCCGGATCTTCGTCTTCGATTACCGTCTAGGCATGGAGATGGCGGTGCGCGCCAATGGCGGGCGCTACGCCTCCCTGAACGCCGGCCAGCCCACGGGTCTCAACCCGCTCTGGACAGAGACCGATGCGCGCGGCACCGCCTGGCTCTCGGACTGGCTCACAACCCTGCTCTACCGCGCCGACAAGCCCCTGACCCCGGCGCAGACCAACCGCATCCAGGAGGTCGTGCGCCAGAATGCCCAGGCCACCAATCCGGCCCTGCGGAACTGGCGGGATTTCGCATCGCTGTTCGTATCGACCGATGATGGTGGCGATCTGCACCAGCGCCTGCTCGAGTGGACCGAAGACGGTCGCTACGGCTGGATCTTCGGACAGAGCCTCGAGGACACCTTCTCGCTCAGGGGCGATGTCGTGGGCTTCGATCTGACCGGCATTCTCGACAGCGAGGCCGACAAGGAGCGGATGGCCGTCCTCTCTTATCTTTTCCGCCGGGTAGAGCGCGAGATCGAGGATCGTCGCCCCACAATCATCGTGATCGACGAGGCCTGGAAGGCGCTCGACAACGCGTATTTCGCCGAGCGGCTGTCGAACTGGCTGGTGACCGCGCGCAAGCAGAACACCGTCGCGGTGATGATGACGCAATACGCCAGTCAGCTCGAGCGCACGCGGACCGGCAAGACTATCGTCGAGGCGGTGCCGACGCAGATCCTGCTTCCGAACATCCGCGCCCATGCGGCCGACTACGCGATGCTGAACCTCTATGAGAAGGAACTCGATGTGCTTCTCAACACCGGCAGCGACAGCCGCCTTGCGCTCATCCGCGACGACCAGGGATCCATCGTCGTCGATGCCGATCTGAGCGCCCTCGGGCCCAATCTCACCATCCTCGGCGGCATGGAAAAAGGCGAGGCGCTGGTCGGCGCCGATTACCGCGACCGCCCAGACTTTTGGAGGCTTTCATGATTCGTACTCTGTTTCTTCTCACCGCGCTCGGCGCTTTGGCCTCCTGCGCCCAGTACCAGGAACCGCAGGCCAATTGCTTCACCTTCCTGGCCTCGACGGCACCCACAGCACCTGATTGCAGCTTCACGCCCCTTGGCGCACCGGAGGGCGACATTGAAGTCTAGCCTGCCTCATATCCTGGCCCTTTGCCTGCTGCCCGGTCTCGCTTTGTCTCAAGGCGTGCCGACCAATGACAGTGGGCTGACCGCGCGTGACATCGTCGAGACTGGCGATCGCGAGGCTGACTTGGCCGTTCAGGCCGACAAGCTTGCCGTGCGCGAACTCATTGCCGAGATCGAACGGGAGCAGCTGGAAACCCTGCAACGCATCCTTGATGCCCAGACCAGCTTCGGCGGTCAGGGCTTGCCAGCTATGGTCTCGGGGCTGGAAAGCGGCAGCGGGGATCCGGCCCGGTCAGTCGAGGCGGTCTATGGCACGGGCGAGATCGATCCCAATCCCGGCGGCGCACAGATGTTCGGGGATGCTGCGGAAAACATCGAGCAGCTCATCATCCGCGTCGCGCAGGAGACCAGCGGCTTTGCAGGCGTGGGCCGCGCGGGTCTCTCGCCGGTTCAATGGCGCGCACTCCTACAGGCGCTCATCTGGCAGGAAAGCCGGTTTACTATTGGCGCCCGCTCGCCCGTCGGCGCCTTTGGCCTCACCCAGATTATGCCCGGTACGGCCAGCGATCTCGGCATCAACCCAGAATACTACGACAGCCCCTACCTGCAGGTGCATGGCGGCGCGCGTTATCTCGCCACCCAGCTCAACACCTTCGACGGCAATATCATCAACGCGCTTGCGGCCTATAACGCGGGGCCCGGCCGGGTTTTCGAGTATGGCGGCGTGCCACCCTTTCGCGAGACCCAGCACTACGTCCAGGTGATCCCCGAACGCTATAACCTCTATTTGACCCGTATCGGCGGGATCGAAGCGCTTGGCACGATCGACCCCGCGCTTCTGGCCAATGCCAACCTCTCGCTCACTGGGCACGGCGCGGCCTTCTATGGCAACAACTCACCCGCCGCGATCAGGCAAGCCGCCCTACGTATTGCGGATATCGTCGAACGGATTTCCGAGACCGAGGATGTGCAGGAGAGCGTTGCGCTCAACACTTATGCCCGCGCCGAACTCGTGCGTCTCGTGGCCGCCCGCATCCGGCTTCAGGCCGCCCGCACCCGCGTGCTCTCCGCCGAAGAGCTGGCCCAGGCCAGCGCCCGCATGGCCGAAGGCGCGTTCATGGATTTTACGATCAGGGAGATTGAATGATGGGACATCTGCTCTTGAGGACAGCTTTGGCCACGACACTTGGGGTTGGTCTGCATCTTGGCGCCCTATCCCCCGTCCTCGCGCAAGGCGTGCCCGTCGTCGATACCCAGAACATCGCGCAAAACATCCAGCAGCTGCGGCAGATGATCGAGGACGAGATCTTGCAAAACGAGCAGCTGACGCAGCTCCGCGAACAGCTCGGCCTTCTCACGGACCAACTCGCGGAGCTGCAAAGAACCTATGAAGCGCTCACCCGACTTGCCGAGCTTCCCGAAATCATCCGCACCGAGATGGAGGACGAGCTGAACGGCCTGCTCGACCAGGAGTTCGGGGACATCCTCGCCACGATTGAGGCTATCAAGACGGGGGATTTCTCCGGCCTGTCTGGTTCTGGCGCAGGCGAGATCGAAACCCAGATGGATCGGGTGCTGGCCGATCTCGGCTTTGACGAGGACACGCTCTCTGAGATGGCCACCAGCGGCAACCCCGGGGCCAACCGTGTGGCGACACAAGCCACGACCGGCGCGCTCGTCTCAGCCGCCGCCCAGAACAGCTATGAAGATGCCGGCCAGTCGCTCGAGCGGGTAGACCGCCTCGTCGGGCTCATCGACGACATGGAAGAACTCAAGCAAAGCGTCGATCTCAACACGCGCGTGACAGCTGAATTGGCCATCGCCCTCGTGGCGATGTGGCAACTGGAAGCAATTCAAACCGTGGGCGATGGCACGGGCGGCGTGATCGATGCCGCCACCATCGCCGAAGAGCAACGCTTCATGGATTTCACGCTGCCCGAGCTGCGCGCAGACTGATTTGAGGCATGACGCGTGGCGAGTGAACAGGACATCATCGAAGAAGAGCTGGTCTATGGTGCTCTGCGCCGTGAACGCCTCTGGCAGCGCCTTGGGCTCATCGGGCTCATCTTCGGCATTCTCGGATGCCTGAGCGCGGCGGCTGTCGCGATCCTCGATGTCGATCCGCCGCCTGTGGTCGTGCCCTATGATCCCGCCACCGGCTTTGCCCTGCCAGAGGCTTCGGTCGGTGCGACTTCTGTTACTGCAAACCAGGCGGTCATCGAGGCGGAGGTCTTCCGCTATGTGACCGACCGCGAGGTCTATAACCAGCTCGACAACGACCTGCGCATCCGCAGCGTCCTGCGCCGCTCGGACGGAGCTGCCGAGAGCGGGTTGCGCCAGATCTGGAACAGCGCCAACGAGAATTACCCGCCGACGGTCTACGGGCCGAACGCCCGGCTCGACGTGGAAATCCTCAGCATCAATCGCATCGGCACCAACCGCGCCACGGTCCGCCTGCGCAAGCGCCTGACATCCATCAACGGCGTCCAGACCGGGCTCTTCACCGCCACACTTCTCTTCGAGTTCCGTCCCGAGACCCGCCGCTCCATCGATGAGGTCTGGACCAACCCGTTCGGCTTCACCGTGCTCGAATATTCCATCCGCTCCGACAGATTGGAGAATTAGTTTGATCAGTAAGTCCTTTGTTGCTGTCCTATTTGCCCTCCTGCCGGTCCTTGCCTTCGCAGAAGCCATCCCGCGCGGTGGCCCCAATGACAGTCGCGTGCGCTTGGCCACCTACCAGGAGGGTCAGGTCTATCGACTGAATGTCTCGCTCACCCACGTCACCACCATCGAGTTCGGTGAGGGCGAGAGCATTCGCTCGATCATCGCTGGCGACACGGAAGGCTTCGAGATCGACGGCGTTCCGGGCGGTCAGGCATTTGCCATCAAGCCCGTCGCGCGCGGGGTGCATACCAATGTGACAGTTTATACGAACCGCCGGAGCTACTACTTCAACGTCGAGGAGGTCCGCAGCCCGACCTTCTATGTGGTGCAGTTCCGCTATCCTGATGACGCTGGGCGCCCGACTCGAGCCATCGCCGCCCAAGCGCCAAACTACAATTACGGTGCCAGCGCGCGGACCGAGTTTACGCCAACCCGCATCTGGGATGACGGGACGTTCACGTATTTCGAATTTCCGCGGAACGCGCCGGTGCCTGCGATCTTCCGCTACGCGGGCGGCCGCGAGCGCACGGTCAACACGCAAACTCCTGAAGACGGCGTGATCCGCGTCAGCGGCGTGAACCGCCAATGGGTCCTGCGACTTGGCGAAGAGGTGGTCTGCATCGAGGCGATCCCGCCCGCGGAGGCCGCCTCATGAGCGATACTGAGAACACCGAGCTGGAAAAACGCCTCGCCGCCCTTGAGAAAGGCAGTGCCCGCGCCCCCACGGCGTCGCAGCGCCGGTCGCCCCTTCTCGCGCTGATCGTGGTCCTCGTCATCGGCGCAGTTGGTGCCCTGCTCTATCTCCTCTCACAGCCCGAAGAAGAGGAAGCCTTGCCGACGGCCACTCCGGACGTCTTCCAAAACGAAGGGGATGGCTTTGGCGCTATCGAGACCTTGCCCCCGCCCGAGCCCGAGGTTGTGTTCGTCGGACCCGATCCAGTCGAGCCGAACGCGGAGCTTCTGGCGCAGATCACCGCCCTGCAGGCCCAGATCGAGGAGTTGCGCAACGCCCCTGAACCGGTCGTCGAGGACAACACCGCCGCCGCAGAGGCAATTGACGCTCTGACTGCTCAGATCGCGGCACTACAAGCCGCCTCGGAAGCCGCACAGCAACGATTCCAGGACGAACTGACGGCGCGGGATCGCAGCCTTGAGCAACTCCGCATGGATCTGGAACTGGCCCAACTCGAGGCCAGCCGACCCCAACCCGCCCCAGCGGGTCCCACGGAGGATGAGCTGCGCGCACGCGAGCAAGAGCGATTGCGCCGCGAGGAGGAAGCAAGACGGCTCGCGGAACTTGAGCGCCGCGCGGCAGAGGAGCGTGCGTTTCAGGAACGCCGCATCGCCTCGCCCACCATCGCTTTTGGCGGCACATCCGGTGCGAATGAGACGGCGCTGACCGAGCGCACCTTTGGCGAGGTGACGGATTTCGTGCTGAACGGGGCGTTGCCCTCCACCGTGACGCAGGCCGAGGTGATCGCCAATCCCTCCAACACCATCATCCAGGGCACCATGATCCAGGCCGTCATGGAAACTGCCCTTGACAGCTCCCTGCCCGGCCAGACCCGTGCCGTAGTGTCCGAGGATGTCTACAGCGTCGATGGCGTGCGCCTCTTGATCCCCCGCGGATCCCGTCTCATCGGGCGCTACCGCACCGGCGTCGATATCGCGCAGCGCCGCGTGACTATCGCTTGGGACCGGATCATCCTGCCCGCGGGCCAGACCGTCCAGATCAGCTCCTTCGGGGGCGATGAACTGGGTCGTTCCGGTGTCACAGGTTTCGTGGACACGCGCTTTGCCGAGCGTTTCGGGTCGGCCGCCCTGATCTCGCTGATTTCCGCCGCGCCAAGCGCCGCCGCGGCAAACTTGCAGGATGAGACCACCGCAGATGTGCTCGAAGACGTGGGCGATGATCTTGCCGATGCCACAGACAGCGTGATAGGCGACTACCTCTCCATCGGTCCGGTCATCTATGTCGACCAAGGCGCCCGCGTCACCGTTATGGTCGACCGCGATCTGGAGATCTTCTGAGCCCATGTCGCTGAGCTATCTCCAGACCTCGCTTGATCGGATCGACGCCGCCGCCCGCGACGATGTCATCGAGATCTGCATCAACCCTGACGGGACTTGCTGGGGAGAATTCCAGGGCGATCACTTCATGAGAAAGCTGGATCAAGCGTTGACCGCAACAGAAGTGAAGGACCTCGGCAACCAGATCGCCTCCTCCGCCAATACGACGATGAGCAAGGACCGCCCCATCGTCTCGGTCTCGATCACCTACAAGGGGCGACCGATCCGGGCACAGGTCATCACGCCGCCCGCCGTGCTCTCGGCGATGTCGATCAGCCTGCGGTTCTTCTCGAGCCTGCTGCTCGAGGGGATCGCGCTCGATTTCCTCTTTGGCAAGGAACGCAAGCTTGAGGAATTGCGGCTCGAGAAGACCCGGGAACTGCGCGAAGTGGTGGCCGCAGGCGGGATCGACGATGCGCTGGCCTTCTGCGTCGACAACAAGCTGAACATGATTGTCTCGGGCGGCACCTCCACCGGCAAGACCGTGGCCGCGCGCAAGATCCTCTCGCACGTGCCGACCGAAGAACGCATCGTCACCATCGAGGAAGCCGCCGAGCTTCTGCCGACCCAGCCCAATGCCGTAACGCTGATTGCCAATCGCGACGCGGAGTTCCAGACGGCCGATGTGCTGCTCACCGCGACACTGCGCATGCGCCCCGACCGGATCATCCTCGGCGAGGTGCGCGGCAAAGAGGCGATGACTTTCCTCGAAGCGATCAATACCGGACATGGCGGGTCCATGACCACGCTACATGCCGAGACCCCGCAACTCGCCGTGCAGCGTCTGGCCATCGCAGCCCTCAAGACCGAGATCCCGATGACCTATGCCGATATGATCCAGTACATTGAGAATTCTATCGACGTGATCATCCAGGCCGGTCGCCACAACGGCAAACGCGGCATCACCGAATTCTACCTCCCCGGCACAACCGAGATTGGAGCTTCCCAATGAAGACCTTTGAATATGACATCCTGTTTTTCCAGGTGAAGAAGCAAAAGGACTACGACGCGATGAGAAGCGCCTTGAATGAGCGCGGCGCGGAGGGGTGGGAAGTCATTACAGCTGAAGCCGGTGACTACGGCTATACTACGTTCTTGAAGCGTGAATCTTTGGCGACGAAGGTGGCTTCCGAATGATGCGGATCCTTGCGAATGCAAGCCTGCTCGTTTTTCTCTGTGCAACCGCCGGCGTCGCTGAACGGAACCTGATCCCAACGCTCGATAACCAGCCAGATGTCTGTCCCGACCAACCCCCGGAGCCACAGTGGATGCAAGACATCAATGTACGCGAGTCCCACAAACGGCTCCTGATTCAACAAATCTATCGTGCTCAGAGCATGCAACGCATCGTTGAAGCCCAAAGCTGTGAATGCCTGACGCGGTATCCTTCTTGGGAGGCCGCTGAAGGCGTCTTCGTTGAGCAGTTCGCCGCATCTGAATACTGGGACATCGTGGAAGCGACGTCAGAATACCGACGGCAGGCAAATGAGCTTCGGCGCGAAGCCATGCCAATCTGCGAAGCTGCTGGAAACTGGTAGGGTTCCATGAGCGTCGTCACCTACTTCGTGGAAACGGCTGAGGGCTATCTCAATACAGCTGCCGAGACGCAATTTGGCGCAGTCGCCGCAACAGTCGGAACGATGCTCGTACTCGGCACTACGCTCGTGGTCATTCTGGTTTTCATCAACACGATCTACCAGTATCGCGCCATGGACGGGCGCACGGCCTTCTGGCTCGCCGTGAAGGTCGGGCTGATAGGTGTTTTTGCGACCAACTGGGTGCAGTTCAACATCCTTGCTGCGGCGATCCTGAACGGGATCGACAGCATAGCCGGGTCGCTCGTGGCCTCTGTGGGCGGCGGATCACCCGGACCGTCTGGCACCTTCGCAGAGGAGTTCGATGACCTGATCGCGGCGCTCGGGGACTATTTGAATGCTGCGGGCTCTGAACTGAACTGGATGGCCGGTGCCCTGTTGGACACCCTTGGGGTTTTGCTGCTCTCAATCCTCGGTGGTTTGGCGGCATTCATCGTGGTCGCGTCACGGCTCATGATCGCTCTACTGATCGGGATTGCTCCGGTCATGATCTTCCTGACCCTTTTCGAAATAACCAAGGATTACTTCGCGCGTTGGCTTTCGGCACTGATTTCTTTTGCGCTCTACCCCATCGTCGTGGCCGGCGTGTTCGCGACCATCACGGGTGTCTCGCGTGCGCTCCTTGCTGAGCTGGGCGACCCGGAAGGTGCCTCCAACATCGGCGCGCTCATTCCGTTCTTCATGATGGTGCTGATGGCAAAGGGATTCATCATCGCAACACCATTCCTGGTGCGGGCGATTTCCGGAAACATCATGATGCCGGCACTCTCGGCCGGCTTCGGCGGTAGCTATGCCTTTGCCCGAGGGCTCGCTGGCAGCCAACAAGTCTACAACCGGTACGCCATCGGAGGTGCGACTGGCGCGGAATACGCAGCTCTGCGCGCGCGACAATTCTTTGGTTTACAAGCGTTGCCAAGCCGACCCAATACTGCGGGAGGGCCAACCGCTACTCCTCCCGGAGACGGGACCGGAACCGGCGCCCGAATGCTTGCGCAGCTTTCCAGGTTGGGCCGGCTCGGCAGGCGGTGAATGGCCCGGCCCAGAGCTGACCTTGAGCGCACAGACTGGATGCAGCGGTCGCAGCCCGCTTTGCTGCCATTCGCTGCAATGGCAAAATTCACGCTGATGATAGACAAAACCACTCGACACAAAGATGTTATACTGAAGTTGTAGAACCAGCAACATTCGTGCTGCGAGAACACACTCAATCATTTTGGCTAGATCGTTGACGGCCAACCAAAACCAAAACGGGAAAGATAGTACTTCTTCTTCAAGTAGGCGAGGTCGCTCTCCCATTCCACAATCGCGTCAGAGAGGGCACTCCGTCGGCGTCGCTTCGCGTTTCGGGCAAAGGCAGCAATCGTTTCCGCCAGCTTTTGCAGTCGCGCTGCAGAACCGGGTTCAGACCATTGCTCATAGTATTCCAGTGACCAGTAGATCGGCAGTGTTCCCGTCACGACGCGATCAAGGATTGCGCGCCTCGCGCCCTCTGGCAGGCCATTCGTACGGCCGACTCGATACTCAAGATATCCAAGCATGCCCTCGGTGGGTGCTTTGCCAATCTCGAAACCACCTCCACCGCCGTCGGCACCCGTGCTGGGCCATGTAAAATATTCAGGATGCTTCCGGATATGCGGCAGCCGACGTTTCCACTCCTTCTCGATGGCCTCAACGATCCGGTTGGCAGCCCCGTGTTTGAAAGCCTGCGCGGGGTCGCCAAGCCGCAAGACGTTCTGAATCCAAAGGCCATGCAACCTCTCGTGCTCCATCCCTTGGATCCCATCGATGATCGCTGCCTCGGCCCCGAGGATGTTCGCGCGTTTGACAGGTTTGGCCACTGGCAATTCGCGAGCCGGGCGTTTCGCCGTCTTCTTCTGCGGAACCTTTCTCAGCTCAGTTGCCAAATCCCTGCTGGCAAGCTCGTCCGGCATGGGCGGCAAAGCGTCCGTATCACGCGCCTTTTCTCCTGCGGGGGTAAGGCTCAAGGCGGCGTAGGTCTTCTTGGGATAACCCGGCCTTGGGCGTCGCGACTGTTCCACTAGCTGGGTTTTCTTAAGCCATGATAGCGCGACATCGAAATTGTTGTGGAACGTGTTCTTGGTCCCAGCAGGAACCGCGACGTTGATTTTGCCGTAAGGGAAATTGAACGCATCAGCGACGGATTTTTGCACATCGCTGATCGAAAGGTCGGGCGCATGCAGGGCGTGCAGGATAGGGCGTAATAGAAAACCAAAGGCTGGGATGTCCTGCGCGTGTTCCGTCATACCGTGGCCTTACGTGTGTTTCATCATCCCATCGACTGAGGTGACTTTGATGTATTCTGCCGGATTGGGATCAATGGCAATTGCGGCGAAGTGTTTCTCTCCACACTTTATCTTCGCGCCTTCCTGATGGCGCAGATCATCCCACCAGCCGCTGCTTTTGGTTTCAACGACAAAGTAAAGCTTCTCTGCTCCGCCTTCCTCGACCAGAACCGCCCAGTCTGGATTGTAAGTGCCGAGTGGGGTCGGAATCTTGAACCAAGCTGGAAGCTTTGCGTAGACTTTCACGGCCTCGTTGGCCTCAAGGCCCTCAGCGAATTTGCGTTCCGTTCCCTCAGAATCATAGACTACATACTCAAATACAGATTTCGCCGTTTGAATTGCATTCTTCAGGTACGTTTTCAGCTCTTCTTGTTCAAAGAGTTCCTGGCAATAGAAGTGATCATCACCGATCCGTTGATAGCGAATACCGTCAACCAGCGCTAAACGCTTGGTGCGATTGATGGCCTCGGCACATTGGTCGATAAATTGCTGTGGATTGCGCTTGAAGTCTTCCACGCGGTCGCTCTTCAGCAATATATCTACGATGCTGCTGCGTGTCAGTTGGGTCTTGTCTTGGAGATCCGTGATGATGTCGGGCAGCTCGATATCGTCTTCATTGATTGTCGTGAAAGCGCCCTGACGTCCATCTTTTGCGGATACACCGCCCTTACCGATTTCCAGCCCGGCCGTTCTGAACCGAGCCCGGGTTTTTGTGATCGGGTCGCTTTTTCGGATCGCTTCTGCAGCGTCGTCGACCAGCTTAGAGTTGTCGAATTCAACCCGGTACGTCGTTTTATGTTTGATCCGATCCCATAGAGCTTTGAACTCTGGGCTTTGAAGAACTGCCTCTCGTGTTCGAATAACCTTTCGATCATCGGCGTTCTTGATGTCCAGGCGGCCTGCAAGTTTTTTCAGGATCCCTTCAATTTGACTGGCTTGGTCCTCAAACTCCTCGGGCAGCTGGAGGGTGCCATCTTTCAGAGCCGTTCGAAGGCTGTCTTGAACCTTACCCTTTCCATCAATGAGATCCGCTGCTTTGAGATGTTCCCACAGCTGTTCGGATGCGGCTGCACCCAAAGGCTGAAGGGTTCCATCGTCGTTCTTCACTTGCACCGAAGCAAATTGATGTCGCTCAACAATACCAAACTTGATGCCGGTATCCTTTTCGATCTCCGTCTGCAGGTTCTTGGCAAATTCTTCATAGCTTTCGGTGGCGACGACAGTCAGTGTATTGGTGTCGTTGCCTCGAATGCGCCGACCTTTTTCTGCCCCGTCGGAATTTACTGCCAATCGAAGGCCCCGGCCAATAGTCTGACGTCGTTCCCGTTCGGTGTTCATGTCCCTGAGCGTGCAGATCTGGAACACATTGGGATTGTCCCAGCCTTCCCGCAAAGCGGAGTGGGAGAAGATAAACTTGAGCTTCGTGTCAAAGCTCAAGAGCTTTTCCTTGTCCTTCATAATCAGGCTATAGGCGCGTTCAGCATTGTCTCGGTTAGCTTGATTGTTCTCAGCGGTTTCAGTCCATCTTTTGTTCTTGTCGATCGAGAAGTAGCCATCGTGCACGTCGGCGGCCTCCAATTCAAAGTCGATCGGCCCAAAAAGTGTCTGATAGTCCGATGACTTGGCGAGCTTGGCGTACTCTTCCTCAAACATCTGGGCATACTTGCCCTTAACTTGGTTCCCATCCTCGTCGTACTGCCGATAGTGTTCCACCGTATCGATGAAGAACAAGCTCAGCACCTTGATGGGCCGACCGGTTTCCTTGAACCGAAGTTCCTTGTCGAGATGCTCTTTGATCGTTCGCCGGATCATCAAACGCTTCTGTGCGTCTGGATCGACGCCACCGTGCGACATGCCGGGCTTCAGCACCTTGTCCAGGCCAGGGCCTTTGATCTCAATCGTCTCTTCCGGCCCGACCCTGATCGTGCCGATCTGCATATTCTCGTAGATCGCCCGGTTCGTCAGTTGCTCCAGATCGTCACCATCTTCGACCGTCAAAATCTTGCGTTTGACCGCCTTTCCGCTGGCTACATCCAACTCGACCTTGGCCGTGATAGTGCCTTGCCGATTGTGGGTTGAGATGAGTTTGACATAGGGCTTGTTATGCCCACCCTCGATCTCCAGGGACGCCACCTCGATCTGCTTCACCAAGCCGCGTTCGTAAGCGTCAACGGCATCGAGCCGGTAGACCATGTGATGCTTCTGGATATGCGTTGCTGAGTAGCGCAGCGTGCAAAGCGGGTTCATCGCCTGCAGCGCCGTCTTACCGGCCCCTTTGAGGCCCCCGTCAACACTCTGAGGTTCATCCACGATGATGATCGGGTTGGTCGCCTTGATCAGGTCGATGGGCTTCTCGCCGCCGGTATTCTCGTTCTCTTTGTAGAGGTTGTTGACGTCCTTCTTGTTGATCGCGCCCACCGTCGTGACCATGATCTGGATCGTCGAGCTGGTAGCAAAGTTGCGTACCTGTCCCAGCTTCGAGCTGTCATACTGAAAATACTCATACCCCTTGGCCTTCGGGTAGAGGTTTTCAAAATGCTCACGCGTGATCTCAAGCGTTTTGTAGACGCCTTCCTTGATGGCCACCGAGGGCACAACGATCACGAACTTGGTGAAACCGTATTCTTGGTTCAACTCGAAAATCGTGCGCAGGTAGACGTAGGTTTTCCCGGTGCCGGTCTCCATCTCGACGGTGAAGTCACCCGACTGCAGCACTGTGTCCTGACCCAGGCCGTTACGCAGCTGAATGTCACCCAGGTTCTCCAAGAGCTCGTCGTCGACCAGCTGCAGGCGGTTCCCGACGCCCAACTCGTTCTCTTGCAGGCCTAGCGTTCCCTGCGGGCCGCTTTCGGGGCGGTAGGTCACGGTGAACTCAGAGCGTGAGATTTCTTGGCCCTTGAACAGATCCACTACCGCCGCGATGGCGGCTTGCTGGTAATCCAGATCATCTTCGAAATGCAGTTTCATCTTTGACATGGCGATTGATCTTACAGGCTACGGACGTGAGAAATGCCGTTCTGTTCCAGAATGGCGGCCATGTTGGTTTTGGCGATGTCGTCGGCAAAGGCGCTGTCGCGGAAGAAGACATGCGTGTCTGTCTCCGGTGCCAGTTCCTTGTGCCAGTCAAGGATGCCCTGGGCGACGTCATCGACGTCGGCGGCGGCAATGGACGTATCGAGACACGCGAACAGGACGCCGTATCCGATGCTGTAGATCGTTTTGCCTGCAGCCTGCCGCTCTTCGATGGGAACCGTCAGTTCGATCCCACGTTTGAGCAAGAGTTCATAGAGCACGTCCTGTTCTGTCCGGCCTTCAACAAGGTGTTCTTTGTGAGAAAGCAGAGTTTCTTCCAGATCTGTGCGGTCTGGATTCCATTGCCTTATGTTCGAACCGCTTAGCTTTAGAACCTTAAAGCCCAAGTCGATTTTTTCTTCACCAAGTGATCGAACATGCTCCGCAGCCTTTCTCATTCTTTCTTTCGCAATATCGGCAACAGTCAAAAATCCAGCCTTACGAGCAGCCGATTTTTCGTCGATTGGCTCAGGCAGCTGAACACCAATAAAGTGTCTACCGCGCGGATCTTCTTGCTCAACTTCAAAAACCGCTTGGGCCAGCGTGCCGGATCCGAAGAAGAAATCTAAAATCAAGTCATCCTTCGATGTTCCGTAATAGATACACCTTTTCAACAATTCGACTGACTTCGGATATTCAAGAGAAGTACCTGGAATAAGCTTTTTTAAAGCCCGCTTTCCGGCATCGGTTGAGAATTCACCACCCATCCAGATCGATTTTGGCAATGAGCCTTGGAACTCTGTTTCATCAAACTCGTCCTCATCAAGGTCTTCTTCGCCCTCGATCGGAGTAGGCCCCGCATTATCTAGAAAGATCCTATAGGAGATATTCCATTTATCACTCTTTTTGACATACGAGGCCTCAAGATCTGATAAATTTTCTCTTACCTTATCCTTGCCCCACCTCCAACGACCATCACTTCCATCGCTTTTCAAAGGCGTTATTTCGATGTCTTCGGGAGACTGCCGTTCCAAGCTCATAGTTTTGGTGGCTTTGTTGTAGAACAGAGGAAACCACATTTTGGGTCGATCTTCGCGGGTGTCCGGACCACCTCTCTTGCGCAAATCCCGAAGCTTGTATTTTCGCCCGTCATCTAAGACTAACTTGAACTCAGCTATCTGAGCCTCAGTTAGCGGCAAACCCTGCGATACAAAGCCAGATTTTTTGTAGGCCATGACGTACTCGTGAGCCATAGCAACGTTTGTCTTGTCGTTCCTGCCTTTGTAGTTGGTTACCACAGAAAACTGAGCAACAAAATTTTCTTCCCCAAAAACTTGGTCGCATACTGATCTAAGGTTGGAGCTCTCTTTTTCGTCAATGCTGATCAATATCACTCCGTCTGTGGTCAGCAAATTGCGGGCAAGCACAAGTCTTGGCATCATCATGTTGAGCCATTGCGTGTGCTTTCGGCCAGTTTTCTCCTGACCACTTTTGCTCACTTTCCATTCGCCCGATGCTGTCTTTTGACCCGTGTATCTTAGGTAAGTTTCCAAACCTTCAGAGTATCGATCAGGATAGACAAAATCTTTGTCTGTATTGTACGGCGGGTCGATGTATATTAGCTTAACTTTTCCGGCATAACTCTTTTGCAAAAGCTTCATTACTTCAAGATTGTCACCCTCAATGAAGACATTCTTGGTTGCTTCCCAATTGATGCTCTCTTCTGGACAAGGCAGAAGTGTGCCAGCGCTTGGCGTCAAAGCGATTTGTCGTGCAGCTTTCTTCCCGTGCCAGTTCAGACCATATTTCTCATCCCCTTCGTCCAAAACTTCTGCATCACCCAACAATTGGCGCAACACATCAAAGTTGACGCCGTCCTCGGTGAACGCGTCTGGGAACAGCTCTTTCAGCTTTTCAATATTTTCGGAGATAATGTCAGCGCTTTGGCCGTCCTGTTGGGTAACGTTTTGCATGCTCGGTCTGTCTTTATTGGGAAGCGCCGGTCAATTCGGCTTCAAGTTGAACTATAACATCTTTCCGGGATTTGATCTCGGAATTCAAAGAGATTTTCCGCGCCATCTGACTTTCGCGCTTGAGCGCGTTGCGTAGCTCCGAGATCTCACGCTCCAGCCCATCAATCTTGCGCAGCGCCGCCCGGTGCATGGGGGCAACCTTGGCCGAGGCCGCTTGAAACTGCCCAGTCCGCTCCGCCGCGATGAACGCGATAACCTGCGCCTGCAGCCCTTGGTACAGGGCGTAGAAGTTTGTGGCCGGTAGCTTCGAAAGGGTCACTGCTTCCAGAAACGCCGCTTCAATCTCCGTCGGTGCCGCCGGGTCGAACCATGGGCTCAGCCAGCGCTCCTCCACCACGATCTTGGATGAGTCCGCTTGGTTGATCCGCTTGTCAGCAACGCTCAGCGCTACCTTGCCTTCATGCTGAAACACCAACAGCAGTGGGTACGGGATCGCTTGCTGCATGAATGCCGCCAGCCGTTTCACACGGTTCGCGCTGGACAGGTCCACCGACAAGATCGCCACCTCTCCGTAGTCGCGTTCTTCGTCCGTGAAAGCAGAGATGTTGATCGAGCTCGGCTTCAGTGTGTATCGCCAACGGATGCCTGACACATCCTCGCTCAGCGCTTTCTTGTCCGCCGCCTTGAGCTCCGCGTTGTCCAGAAACAGCTTCTTGAAGAGCGGCTTATCTAGGCGGCAGCTATCCGGGATGCGGAGGCGGTCGAAAAAGGCGTCGATCATGCGGCGGCCTTTATGATTAGAAAACTGACCACTTCGAAGTCATCAGAGCCCGCGCCGCCGCTGGCAGACAAGGTCGTGCCGCCACGGGCGAACAGGCTCTCGACGCCTTTCTCCTCGGTCTTGCCCACGATGCTCTCCACCGCGATTGCCAGAAGGTCCTTGTAGGGCTGCATGTTCCGCAAGTTCTTCGTACTGGAGTTCAGTGCGTCGATGGCCGCTTGGTCCACCTCCGTGGCGGTCGCGCCCAGCTTCTTCAGTAGGTCCAAGCTTTTCTTGGCCTGCAAGTGATTGAACACGATTTCACCGGTTTCCGCTACATAGGCCAGGAAGTAGGGAGCGAGCGCGTACCCTTCGTTGGCATGAGCGGTGCCGGTTTGGTCACGTAGACAGAAGATCACCCCAGGCACAGCCTGGGGACCCAAAGAAGACACCACAGCGTGCAGTCCGGCGGGAGTGCGTTCAAGATCTTCCAAGTGTTCTTTCAGGTAGCCTGACAGATCCATGCGGAAGTCATTGAGTGTCAGATCCGTGATCGAGACGTTGCCGTCCATGTCTTCCAAGTCGAGGACTGTATCCTGCAGCTGCTGCATTTGACGACGACGATACTCCAAGTCGTTCATCTGCTTTTTTTCGTCATACTCAATGACGTTTTCCTCGCCGGTCGCCGAGATGTCCAACAGCACCATCCGACCGCTCACGCGGGCCTCAAGGTTGATGTATTCATCCAGCTCCATGTTGGGCCAGAAATTGACTAACTGGATCGCGTCATTCTTGGAGCCGAGCCGGTCTACACGCCCAAACCGCTGGATAATCCGCACCGGATTCCAGTGGATGTCAAAGTTTATCAAGGTGTCGCAGTCCTGAAGGTTTTGACCTTCAGAGATACAATCTGTAGCGATCAAGATGTCGATTTCTTCTGTGGCGTCCGGATCAACCTTATCCCGCTCCTTCGACACAGGAGAGAAGTTGGTCAAGATGCCGTTCAGGTCTCGCGAAATGCCGGTCAACGTGCACTTGTTGTTGCCAGTGCCACCTGTCACCAAAGCGCTATGCAGGCCACAGGTTTCCAGCGCCCAAGTGTTGATGTGCTGATACAGATACTCGGCGGTATCTGAGAAGGCCGTGAAAACGATAAGCTTCTTGTTACCGTCGTTGATAGGGCTTTGGCTCTTTTCCAGGATCAACGCTTTTAATCGATCGAGTTTTGCGTCCTCTTCAGCGGTCACCTTGCGAGCTTCTTCCAGCAAGAACTCCAGCAAGATACGGTCTGCTTCTAGGTCCTGCCGCATCCGAAAGAGATCCAAATCCTGGATGAGGACTTTCACCTTGCGACCGATCATCAAATCATCGAGATCCGCCGCATCCACCTGAATATCTTCAATGGAAAGCTCTTCGACTTCGGACGCTTCGTGCTCTTCGATCTTTCTGAGGAAGTCGACAACCTGAGCGTGGACCTTTCCCACTGTGAGCGCGAATGAGTGAATAGAGCTTTCCATGCGCTTGAGCATGTTAACGCGCATCAAATGGATCAGGCTGCGCTCACGATCGACTTGTTTGAGCGTCGATTTCCCACCAGCTACCTGTTGGTCGTACTTTCTACTATACTCTTCCTGCTTGTCGCTCAGCACGTAATCTAATGGCGCGTAGGCGGCGAGGCTGAGCTTTTTGATTGATCGGTTGATTTCTTTTAGTGGCGGGAAGTTTCCAGCCTTGTCGATGTCCGACTTGATGTTCTGCGGCTTGAGGCGCTCAGGAAACTTTCCGATCTCGGCGACGTCATAGTATTTTTCAATGTGCCGCCTCGAGCGGGCAATAGTCAAAAGATCGAGCAGCTTGAAGTAACCAAAATTGAGCGTTTCGAGCAATCGTTCGCTAGTTCTGCTTTCTTCTGGCAGCTTGAGCCAATCATTAAATTGGGCCTGTGCCCGCCGCAAAGTCACTTCGATGCTGGCGATACCTGCATCTTCAAACGCCTTGTCTCGACCTTCAGTGATAAAGGCTACTTGGTTCTTGAGGTCATTGAGCCGGTTGTTGACCGGTGTTGCCGAGAGCATCAAGACCTTGGTTTTGACCCCGCTTTTTATCACGTCTTCCATCAAGCGCTGGTATCGAGTGACGCCATCGACCCGAGGATTGTTGTTTCTAAAGTTGTGGGACTCGTCGATAACAACAAGATCGTAGTTGCCCCAATTCAGTGTTTCGAGATTGATCTCTCCGGATTTGCCCGCCATGCGGCTCAGATCTGTATGGTTCAGCACGTCATAGCTGAAGCGGTCCTTTGCCAGCAGGTTGCGCTTGTCATTGACCGTGTAGACGGTCCAGTTCTCACGCAGTTTCTTGGGAGCCAAGACCAAAACACGATCATTCCGGAGCTCGTAATACTTGATCACCGCGAGGGCTTCAAAAGTCTTACCCAAGCCGACACTGTCGGCGATAATGCAGCCCCCATAGCGTTCGAGCTTGTCGATCGCGCCCAACACGCCGTCTCTTTGAAACTTGTAGAGCTTGTTCCAGACAATTGTGTCTTTGAAGCCGGTTTTCGAACGGATAATGCTCTCTTCGTCTATGTCTTCTAGGAAGTCCCTAAAGATATTGAACAACGTCGCAAAATAGATATGACAGGCGGGCTTATCGCACGCCAGCTGGTCTAGTGCCTCTAAAAGTTGCGCCTTTGCTTCGCGCACAGCTGTCGGATCAGCCCAAATCGTATCAAACCAACTAAGGAGTTGTTTGGACGCTGCCGGGTCGTGGGTCACCGTATTCATCGCAAATGACCGAGACGGAACGGAGCCAAGTCCCGCTGCGGTGAAGTCCGAGCTTCCCGAGATAGCCGTCGGGGCGTTGTGTGTACTCTCGATGTGGAAGATGTTTTGCGCAATTGTACTGCCGTGCAATTGTTGCACATCCACCTTGCGCTTCACCCAATCAGCACATTCACTTGCGACCCGCTGAAGGTCCAAATTGTTCCGTAGGCTGGTTTCATCACGGTTTCCGGCCAAGCTATCGGTTTTGATTTTCTCGGCGTTGCCCAACAAAAGACGTAGCTTGTTGATTTTCCGCAGTTCACCTCGAAGCTCTGCAAAACCGTATATCGAAAAGAGCCCAGTCAATACTGACATTTTCGACTCGTCATTCAGCGAGCGCCTAAGCTCGTCAACAACTCTTCCGTGGCTTTTGTTGTCTAAAAGCAAAGCTTGATGTCCCCTGCCTATCTCTGCCGTCGACGCCGGGCTCTCGTCGTTGGTAGCTAGAATTTTCTTAGTGCGTCGCAGTTCATTCGGTCCACCAACGGCCCAGAGTTCGCTGGTTGAAACTTACAAGTGTTCAGAGTTACCGCTTACTAATCCCGGAAAAAATGGTCCAGATGGACCCTAGGTCTGTGATGCAGCAACAATCAACTTGGACCACTCAATTGCGTCTGCCCAAAAACGCGGACCTGCCATCAGCCGCTTTCTTCGATGGGTACATTTCATTTGGTACCCGCAGCGAAGCGAACTGCCCTACAGACAAGCCATCCCCGCCACCCTATCGAACCACCAAATTTTCGCCATCCCCCTCCCGCAGCATCGCGTCCAAGCCATCAACAGCCGAGCGCAACTCCACCTCGTCGCCTAAGCCCGCTGCCTCGGCATCCGCGACCGGGCCCTCAAAATCCAACTCCATCTGGTGCTGTTCCTCGGCGACGACAGCTTGAACGATAGGCGCGGTCTTCTTTGGGGCGACATCGGTTTGCCCTGACGACTGGCCATTGGCAGCCTCGCGTGCGGCCTCAACGTCGGCTTCAGATCCACGGGGCCCGTCCGGTGGCGGCGTCATTGGCATGGCGCGCATACTCAGCGGCAGCGTACCCTGTGATCCCCCTCCCCCCGGCTCCGGAAACGGCAGCTCGCCCATCTGGGCCGCATGGATCGCCTTGAACAGCCGATCGTCAAAATACTGGATCCGCTTTGCGCGGACCGGCATTTGCGCATCGATGACCATGACGATCTCGTCGAGCGGCAGGCGGCGGGCTTCATCTTCAGGCAGCAAGGAGCTTTCCTCGGTCCTGGTCGTCTGGCTGCGGCCCTCGAAGGGGTTCTTGCCGATGGACTGAGATCGCGTGATGACCGTCTTCGTGGTCTTGCCGACCGCCTTGCTCAGCTCCTCGACGGTTTTTTCATCCGAGGGCGTCAGGTAGAGCTTCACGCCCGCGTTGCCCTGCAGGGCGCGGCGGGTGTTCTCGCCATAAATTTCATCGAGGGCGGGGATGGTTTGCGTGACCACGGCCAAATGTCCGCGATAGGTCCGCAGGGTCTCGATGCTCTCGACCACGATGGGCATCTTGCCCAAGCGATTGAACTCGTCGAGCATGATCATCACGGGCCACGGCTCGTCTGGCCCGGGGTCTTTTTCCTGCATGGCGGAGAGGAGATCGGAAAAGAAGAGCCGGATCAGCGGCGCCAGCGGCTTCACCATCAACGGTTGGACCACGAGATAGACGGAGAAGGGCTTCTTGCGGATCGTCCGGAAATCAAAGTCCGACACCGCCGTCGCCTCATCGATGGCCGGGTTTTGCCACTGGTCCAGCCCCGAAGTCATCAGGAGCGAAACGTATGAGGTCAGCGTGTCGTTGTTGGTCGAGGCCAGACGCGTGAAGATCAGCTTGGCGGCACGGTTCTCCACCTCGTGGCCGCGCGCGAAATACTCCTTCTGCTTGTTCCCGCCCGACGCGGCGATGCGGTAGATTTCGCCCAGGGTCGGGCGCTTGCGCTGGAAGGCCAAAAGCCCTGCCGCCACGAAGAGATCGATCCCACCCTTGAGGAGCCCCTGCACCCGGTCGTTGTCGCTTTGCAGGAAGAGCGTCGCGAGGAGCTGCAACTCCATCTGCTGGCGGGCGGGGTCCTTCAGTTGATAGATGCGAAGGAGCGGGTTGTAGCGATGGGTGCGCTTGCCCTCCCAATCGGTGGGGGCAAAGCGATAGACCTTGTCGCCCTGGGCTGCACGGTGCCGGGCCGTGGCCTCGTAACACTCGCCTTTCACATCGAGCGTGACGGCGGAGCCCTGCCAGGTCAGCAGGTTCGGAATGACAAAGCCCGTGGTTTTGCCTCGGCCCGTGGGTGCCACGATCAGCGCATGGGGGAAGACCTTCGAGCAAATGTATTTTGCGCGGGAGCCGGGGGTCCCAAGTTTGCCGAGGATGAACCCGGTCCCGGGCGCCCCGAAGAAGCCATTGGCCTTCATCTCGCGCGCGGTCTGCCAATGGGTCTGACCAAACCGTGTTAGGGCGGATCCCGACAAGGCGAGGCTCAGCATCATGCCGGCGGCGGCAAAGCTGCCGATGATAAGGTGGATGAGTTGGGCATCCTCTGGGCGGCGATCGAGGATCGTCAGATAGTTCTGCGCGATATAAGCAAAGTCGATCTCGGCCCCGAAGCCGAGTTCCTGGTAGGTCAGCACCGCCGAGGCGATGGTGTAGCCTATGGCGGCGGTCACCAGCGTTACCAGCAGGACGCCCGTGGCGATCCGCGCTTTTCCCATAGCGGCGCTCAATGGATCTGTCCCCGCTCGGTCTCGCCGTCCACATCGGCAGCGCGGTGTTTTTCGTATTCGGCATCGGCGAGATCATCGACCACCTGGCGCAAGGCCTCCGTGTTGGCCGTCGCGGCATTTGATTGCAGGTAGACCTTGGCGACATAGAGCCGGTCGAGGCGGTCCTCGAGAACCTTGTCCAGCGCATCGGCATCGCCGGATGTGAGGCGGCCCAATTGGCGGTCATCCAGCACCCGCGCGATCTCGCCGCGGAAAGCGTGCCGCTCCGCATCGCTCTCGAAGGGCGCGGACAACTGCCCCGCCCGCTCATGGGCTAGAACGCGCGCAATCTCGTCTGCGAGGCGGTCGGTACGGTCAGTCTGCGGCGCCGTTTCATCTCGGGTTGCTAGACGTTCGTCACGCGTGCCCAACCCGAGCCCGTCGCGCATCTCGGTTTCGCGGCGGACCTGATTAATGGCCTCCGTGTCGCGTATCTCCACAACGGCCGCATAGGTCGCGCCGAGCCCACGGGCGAGGTGGGACGGCATGTCCGGGTGCGCCTCGAGATATGCGCGCTGCTCCGCCTCGATCCGGCGCTCTGCCTTTGAGACCACCTCCCAATCCCGCTCTTCGATCTGCTGCGATGTCAGGCCGTCTGCGCGCATCTCCTGACGGATTGTCCCTTCCATCTCCCGCACCGCGTCCCGGTGATAATGGAACTGCTCGCTGACCGCTTCGGCTTCCACGACACCATCCCGGCGCAGCACGTTTTCCTGTTCCAGAAGCGTGCCGAGGTTGACATGTACGTCATTGAGAATGTCGCGCGCCTGTTCCAGATCGGCACGGCGTTCGAGGTTCAGATCCCGCGCCTCAGCCACTTTGGAGAGATCATCGGCGATCCATTGATGCTCAAGTGCTGCATTTGACGCCCCGGTTTCGATCCGGGCCACCACTTCCGATGTGCTGATGCCCGTGCCGCGCAGGGCCGCGTCGATCCGTGAGCGCAGGCGCGGCTCAGTGAGGCGTTCGAGCTCGCTCTCTTGGATGTTTGCCTCTGAGTAGACCCCGCCCTCAGATGGGGTCTCTGACAGCGTGGAGGATCGCAATCCGAGCGGCTGCATGTGCTGGACCTGCGTCTGGATCTCGATGAGGCGTTTTTCCAGAACGGGACGTTCCGCGTCGGATTTCTCTGCGATCATGCCCTGCACTCGCGCGAGCTTCTCCGCGTAGAGGCTTCTCAGATCCTCGAAACTCTGATCCTCGGCCATGTACACATCTCCTGTTCGGTCCACCTGCCCGCCGCGCGCCAGCACCTCGCCCGCGCGGAAGAGCGCCGCCGCAATATCCTCGCGGGCCTCCCTCGAGGCTTCCGCGGCAAGCGAGTGGTAGACGGTTCTGGTGTTGGCAATCTCCGCCAGCGTCCGCGTCAGGTCGGCCCCCACGCGTTCGCGCTCGCGGGGCGCGCGACCCTCTTCTTTCGCGGCGTAGATCTCGCTGGTCCGGGCTGGGTAATGTACAACCCCGCGATCCACCCGGCGCGTGGCCTCCAGGCGCACGCCATACTTTTCGGCCTCTTCGACCATGGCGAGACGGAAGTCGTCATAGTTGAAGCGGTGGTTGCGCCCCAGAAAGAAGAACTCGCCTTCCTGCGAGCGGCGGTTCAGCACCAGATGCGCATGCGGGTGATCCCGGTCCTCATGCACCGCGATGATGTAGTCGAAATGCCCCTTATCAGTCTGGAAGAACCGCTCGGCCACGTCCGTCGCGATGTCGCGCACATCCTCCCCACGCGTGCCCACGGGGAAGGACATGAGCATGTGGGTGGTCTGTCCGAGCTTGGGCTTGAAGCCCGCATCCCACCGCTTGGCAAAGCGCTCGGTGAGGTCCTTGATGTC
>NZ_NSBT01000002.1 GCF_002285435.1 Actibacterium ureilyticum | reverse complement strand
CGAAACCGGGTGATCTAGCCATGAGCAGGTTGAAGTTAGGGTAAAACCTAATGGAGGACCGAACCAGTATTCGTTGAAAAGACTTTGGATGACTTGTGGCTAGCGGTGAAATTCCAATCGAACCCGGAGATAGCTAGTTCTCCCCGATATATCTTTAAGGATAGCGTTATGTGAATTGTTGTGGAGGTAGAGCACTGAATCTATGATGGCTGCACCTAGCGGTACTGATTAGAATTAAACTCCGAATGCCATAACTTGTGCATAGCAGTCAGAACATGGGTGATAAGGTCCATGCTCGTGAGGGAAACAGCCCAGATCGTCAGCTAAGGTCCCTAAGTGTAAACTAAGTGTGTAAGGATGTGGAACTGCACAGACAGCTAGGATGTTGGCTTAGAAGCAGCCATCATTTAAAGAGTGCGTAACAGCTCACTAGTCGAGTGATTCTGCGCCGAAAATGTACCGGGGCTTAAGTTTACCACCGAAGCTACGGATTGTACGCAAGTACAGTGGTAGGGGAGCGTTCCAAGGGTGATGAAGTCAGACCGTAAGGACTGGTGGAGCGCTTGGAAGTGATTATGCCGGCATGAGTAACGTTTGGAAGTGAGAATCTTCCATGCCGTTTGACCAAGGTTTCCTGGGCAAGGTTCGTCCACCCAGGGTTAGTCAGGACCTAAGGCGAGGCCGACAGGCGTAGTCGATGGACAACAGGTTGATATTCCTGTACCAGTTAATTAGTGATGGAGTGACGGAGAAGGATAGTATATCCCGGGTGCTGGTTGTCCCGGGCTAAGCACAAAGACGGCAACATTGGCAAATCCGTGTTGTATTAACGTTGAAGTGTGATGGGGAGTGAACGGTTCGCCTAGTAACGAAGTATATGACTCCACGCTTCCAAGAAAAGCTTCTAACATTAATAATTAACTGCCTGTACCTAGAACGAACACACGTGGTCAAGGAGAAAATCCTAAGGCAAGCGAGACAACTGTAGCTAAGGAACTCTGCAAAATAACTCCGTAACTTCGGAAGAAGGAGTGCTCATCTTTGATGAGCCGCAGTGAAGAGGGAGGG
>NZ_NSBT01000029.1 GCF_002285435.1 Actibacterium ureilyticum | reverse complement strand
ATCCGGCGCATGAACTCGGCAAAGAGCGCGTTCTGCATGTGGATGGGAAGGGCAAGCACCCGGTTGAGAAACCGCTGGATCGGGGGAAGCTCTTCGAGCAGCACCCCGTCCTTGTCGATCAGCCGCAGGGCCGTCCAGTCGGTGAAGCTCTCGTAGCTCATCGCCTCGGCGCGCCCGGCGGCAAGATCGGCGAAATACCCACGCAGCGCCGCTCGCGCGATCGGGCTTTCGAGATTGTCCTCCTCGCGGAACATGCCTTGCGAGCCGGTCTCGCGCTGGCCCTTGGTCAGGGCCCCCAGCTGGTCGAGGCGTTTGGCGATCGTCGAGGTGAAACGTTTCTCGCCATGCACATCGGAGGTGCAGACCCGAAAGAACGGTGCGCTGACCTGGGCCGAGCGATGCGTGCGGCCGAGCCCCTGGATGGCTGCATCCGCGCGCCAGCCGGGCTCCAGAAGATAGTGCCGCCGCCGTTTCTGGTTCTTCGCGGTTTGCGCCGCATGGTAGGACCGGCCCGTACCGCCCGCGTCGGAGAAGATCAGGATATCCTTTTCGCCGTCCATGAAGGCTTGGGTCTCGGACGAATTGCTGCTGGCGCTGCGCTTCTCGATGAAGAGATGGCCATCCTCGGCCTTGAGTGGCCGGATGAACCGCCCCGTGACTTCTGCCACGGCCTCATCGCCAAATGCCCAGAGGATCTGATCGAGCGCCGAGGGGATCGGCGCCAGCGTCATCAATTCCATCATGGCCGCGTCACGCAAAGCGAGCGCCTCGCGCGAGACAACGAGCGCCCCGGTCTCATCCCGCAAGGGTTCCGCCACCATATTGCCGTCGATCTCCACGAGCTTTTGCGCATGGATCGGGAAGGCCTGTTCGAGGTAGCCCAGAACATAGTCGCGCGGCGTCAAGGCACCCTCGACGAGTTCATCCTCCGGGTCCATCGCCTCAAGCCGACGCTTCAGCAGGCTCTCGCCTGTCGAGACAACCTGGATGACGCAAGCCTTGCCTGCCGCCAGGTCGTCCTTGATCGCACGGATGATGGTCGGGGCTTTCATGCCCATCAGGAGATGGTTGAAGAAGCGCTGCTTCGTGCTCTCGAAGCGGGACTTGGCCGAGGCGCGTGCGGCCGACGCATTAGTTTCCCCCGAGGCGTCGTTGACGCCGGTCGCAGTCAGCGCCGCTTCGAGATTGTGGTGGATCATCCGAAAAGCACCCGCGTATGCGTCGTAGATCTCGATCTGGGCCGGGGTCAGCGCGTGTTCGAGCACGTCATACTCCACCCCATCAAAACTGAGGGCACGCGCCGTGTAGAGCCCGAGCGTCTTGAGATCGCGCGCGACCACCTCCATGGCAGCCACGCCGCCGGCTTCCATCGCAGAAACGAAGCTCTCGCGGCTTGGGAAGGGGTATTCGGGGCCCTGCCCCCAGAGCCCCAGCCGCGCGGCATAGGCGAGGTTGTGGACGCTCGTCGCACCCGTGGCCGAGATGTAGAAGACGCGAGCGCGGGGTGCTGCCAGTTGCAGCCGGAGGCCAGCAAGGCCCTGCTGGGAGGGTTTGACCCCCCTGCCCTGCTCGGACCCGGCCGCGTTCTGCATGGCATGGGCCTCATCAAAGGCCAGCACGCCTTCAAAGTCTTCGCCCATCCAGGCGAGGATCTGGCTCAGTCGCGTGGTGCCGCATTTGCCCGCGGACCGCAGCGTGGCGTAGGTGACAAAGAGGATGCCGTCGCCCATCGGGACGGGCTGGTCCGGTTTCCATTTGGAGAGCGGCTGGATGTCGGCTGGCGAGCCGCCGAGATCGGTCCAGTCGCGGATGGCGTCCTCGATGAGCGTGGCGGATTTGGAGACCCAGATCGCCTTCCTGCGCCCGGAAAGCCAGTTCACGAGAATGAGCCCTGCGCATTCGCGGCCCTTGCCGCAACCGGTGCCGTCGCCGAGGAAATAGCCAAGGCGATAGGCACGTGCATCCGGGTCATCATCGGCGCGCGTCAGCTTGGTCTGGTCGTCATCGATGGTAAACCGACCGGGCAGATCACGCCCATGGGCATCATGCGCCATGATGATGGTCTCGAGCTGCGCCTCGGAGAGATGTCCCTCCTCGATCAACCGTGCGGGCAAGCGCAAGTCATCACTGCCCGTGTTTGAGGGCATGGGCGGGGCAACCGAGGCCATGGCGATGCTCTCGACCAGCGGCGTGGGATGTTCCTGCGCACCCGCGATCTCGATCCGCTGTGGGCGATAGCGCGCATAGATGTCCGAGATCGGCGTGTTGTCGCGCGGGGTCTGAAGGCTCGTGCAGCTGAGCGGGACAACGGCATTGGCCCGAGATTTGGAGGCGGCCACAGGCGCAGCAGCGGTCTTGCGCGGGGCAGATGATCGAACGGTCGGCCGCTCGTGAGGGATCGCTTCAACCCGTTGGACGGGGCGCATCTCGGTCCGGGTCGCGGCCACGGCGTCGACATATGCCAAGGCTTCATCCAGATCCCGGACATTTGCGCGGATCATCTCGCCATCCTCCTGCATCTTGTCGAAGATCATGAGCTGGGTTTCGACAGAGGTGCCGAGCTTGCGGTAGACCTGCCCCGGCATCGTCAACGCCAAGCGCGGCGTCAGGAGACCGCAGGCGCGGGACCAATGCGCGGCATCGCGTTCGGGCGTGAACCCCTGCGGCATGATCGCCACAAGCCGCCCGCCGGGCGCGAGACGCTTTGCAGCCGCGATGAGATGCTTGGCGGCGATGTGCTTGTCTCGGGAGCGATCGACCGAGGAGGCGAAGGGCGGGTTCATCACCACGACGTCGGGTAGAACCGGCGTCTGCAGCAGATCGTCGATATGCTCACCGTCATGGCCCGTCACCTCGCCACCGAAAGCCGCGCGCAGGAGGCGCTGACGAAAGGGGTCGATCTCGTTGAGCAAAAGCGTGGCACCGGCCCGGGCGGCGAAAGCAGCCAGGGCACCAGTGCCAGCCGAGGGCTCCAGCACGGTTTCGCCCTCGCGGATCGCCGCGGCCCGCAAGACCAGCGCCGCAAATGGCAGCGGCGTGGAAAACTGCTGCAGCCGGATCTGCTGCTCGGAGCGGCGGGTTTCCGTTAGCAGCCGCGAGGCAAGCAGCTTTGCAGCGGCGATGTCACCTGCCGCACCTTCCCCACGTAGCAGCATCTGGACGGTCGCGGCCTGCATCAGGTCGTAGGCCATCCGCCAGTCCCAGGCACCGCCAGAATCGCCGCCATGAAACGTCTCGCGCATAATGCGCGCGAGCGCTGAACTGCGCAGGGGCCGGTTGTCGACCTCCGCGCCGATCTGCGCGAGGGCAGAGGTGAGGTTAGCGTCGGAGATTGAGAGAGCCGGGTTTGCCAGTTTGGGCTTGGACATGGGGGTTTCCTTTGGATCAGGGTCTGAGTTCCAAAGGACAAAAAGCCCGCTCTACACTTTGAAGGCGTAGAGCGGGCAATTTCTTAGCGGGGGGCCTGCACCCCAATCAAGGCCACTGCTGCGCGGCATGAAGAACGCGCAGAATGGTCACCATCTCAGGGCTTTCAGCATAAACCACGATGTAGTTTGGCCGAACAACCATCTCCCTAGTCCCGTCCACACGGCCCGCGCGGTACATCTGAGGGCGTTCTGGAAGGAGAGACGTCTTGTGTTCAATCTCGTCTTTGAGAACTTGAGCCGCATCCGGGTTGTCGTCGGAAATGTAGTCAATGATGGCCAACAGATCGGCGATGGCCATGGCTTTCCATTCAAGATTTGGCAAGGCGTTTCCCGTCAATCAATGCCTGGGCGTCTTGCATCGCCTTGGCATGGGGCGTTGTGGGCCTTGGATCGTCCAGCGCTTCCTGTACCTTCGCCCGGAACCAGGCGTCATAGGCATCCGGATCAGCGGTCAATCCGGCAGGCAATCCGCCTTCTGCGGCCACGCGGGTCAGAAGAATACGCACCGCGTCGGAGAGCGTCAGACCGACGCCCGCAAGTGCGTCCGAAGCCTGTGCTTTCAGCTGATCGTCAACACGGACATGAAGCATGGATGTTTGGGCAGGCATGGATGGTCCTCCAGTTGATGGGAGTGATGTATCTCATTTGAGATACGATTTCAAGTCGGCAGTATGTGCGCGCGTGGTTCTCTGGTGTTGTCTCAGCGGGAAACTCAGCCACCCTGCCCCGCCAGGAACTCCGCCAGCACAGGACTGGCCTCGCCCTTTGCAGAGCTGAGCAGCTCCGAGCCCGCAAGCGTCGCTTTCGACAGGCGTACGAGCCCACCGGTTTCCTCGATGCGGTAGCAGCGGCGTTTTTGCCGCCCGCGCCTGTAGTGGGTCGCGGTGACGATCTGGCAGGTGCTGCCATCGGTGAGCGTCACAGGGGTCGCGAGCTTGATCTTGTCGCCTTCCTCGTAGTCCGGGATTGCAGCCCAATTCCGGCAGCGCTGACGCCAGTCCTGGGCGTAGCTGTCCGGGTCTTTCAGGTCGGAGAGAAGCTCGATAAGCCCAAGCGGAGCACGAGATTCGTTCGGGCCAGCACTTTCCTCCATGTCCTTGTAGCCCCAGCAGCCGTCATCGTATCGGGTGAGGAAGACAGCCCCGAAAGTGATGGAGCCATCCGCATCGGTGACATAGGTCGTGTCTTCGACAGGGGTGCCGTCGCGATTGGTAACCCTAGCCGCTGCATACCAGGTGGAGCCGACCTTGCAGGCTTTCACCAGTTCGGTTTTGCGCGTGTCGCTCTCGAAGCTGCAGAGTCGGGTGATTTCCATTTTCTCATCTGCGTAGGATTTGACACGGCGATCAGTATAGAAGAGCCAACCCATTACGCCGCCCTCCGGTCATCGAGTTCCATCAGCGCGTCGAGCGGCACGCGGTAGGGCTGCATGGCGTCGAAATCCTCGCAATTGCCGCAGTTCTGCACGATCGCGAAGGTGTCGCAGGCATCCTTGAGAATGACCCGGAAGGTGCCGCCGAGGCCCGAGGGCACCTCGTAGGTCCCGCCGATGAGATAGTCCGAAGCCCGGCGCACGAAGACGCGGATGCTGTGGCCATCGGTGGCGAGCCGGATGGCCCCTCGCCCCCGGTCGATGAGCACCTGCACGTCATCCAGGATGTCGGTGTAGAACTGGCCGGTCAGATCACGAAACGCCATGCGGCGCTGCGCCATCCAGTCGGTATCCCGAAACGGGTTCATGCCATCTGCGAAAGCGAAGGAGGGATCGGCCTGCTCGGTGGTAACGATACGGGTGGTCGTACCATCGATGCCGTTTGAGCGCAGATGCACACCATTGCCGACGATGAGGATCAGGGCGGGCCTGTCCACGGGCCCGTTCCAGTTGGGCAAGAAGGTTTTGCAGGCGCGCGCATGGGCGATCTGCGCCGCAACTGCGGAGGCAGAGAACTTGAGAATAGCCATGGGGATGTCTTTCCGTTGAGTGTGGGAGGGTCGACGCGCGCAGGCAGAAGGGCTTGCGCGGGCCGCTTGAGGGCTCAAGCCGCTTGCGCGACCTCGCTGTCAGGTTCCGAAGTTTCCGCAGAGGGCGCCGCCTCATCACAGGGGACACCGGCGGTCTGCATCATCGGCGGGCACCAGGCGGCCACGGCGGCGCGCTGTGCATCCGTCAGCGTGGCGAAGGGCTCAGCGAAGAGCTTGTCGCAGAAGGCGACGATCTCTTTCTTGCTCGACGAGGCCAGCGTGACCGCCTCCTGGGCGAGGCCCAGATCCTCGCCGAGGATCTTCAGGAGCCATACCTTCTTGAAGCGGTTGAAGAGCTCCGCATTCGGCGTCCAGTGGGCGCGGATGTCGGGCATGATCTCGATCTCGAACGCATGCATCAGGCTGTCGCGCTGGCGGTCCCGCGCGAAGCAGGACTGCGTGGTGCTGGCCGTGGCATAGGCCACGAGCTTGGCCTTTTCGCCTGCCTCCAGCGCGCGAAACGCCGCGAACTGATCGGCGGGCGCGCGGGTGTCATCGAGCCAGGACAGATCAAGCGCCTCATGCGCCGCCGCCACCTGCTCGAGCGAGGTCTCGTCGATCTCGTCCATCTTGGCGTGGTTGCGGTATTCCTTGCGGGCATCGATCTTGATCGCCTGGGTGACACTCATGCCGCTGGCCAGAACGTCGCTCACCAGCTTGAAGAGCGTCAGATCGAGCGTAGCTTCCGGATGCAGCGCCATCGCGGCCCCAAGCGCCATGGCTCGCTCGGTCTTGAGGTCCTCAGCCAGTGAGGCCGGATAGGTGATTTCGCCGGCGTCTGGGGCCTCCTCCCCGGTCGGGCTAGCCGAGGAGCCGCGCGGGCCCTCCTTTTTGACGGTGTCTTCCGGGCGGACGAGGCCAACATGGAGGGTCACCTGCCCGCCCGACCAGGACGCGATTACCCCAGACCGCGCGAGGTCCTCGGCGCTGTAGGCCTCCTGCAGGTCGCGGGCTTCCTCTTCCAAGGCGTCCACGCGCTCGTAAAGCGCGTTGTAGGCACCGTCCTCGAGCCCCTCATCCTCCATCTCGAGCTGCAGTTTCTCAAGCTCGGCGGTGATCTCATCGATGCGCTTTTGCGCAGCCTCATCAGGCTCGATCGGGCCGGGATAAACGCGGCCGTAGTCGGCCATGGTCGCGTAATCATAGCGGACCATGGCATCGGCCCAGGCAAAGCCCAGCTTTATGCGGGCCTCTTCGGCGGCGGCACCGAGCTTCTCGAGCAGGATGGTCTCGACCAGCGCGGCGTCTTCGAGCACGGAATGCTCTTCCAGAAGGTCAGCGGCGACAGCGCCGCCCCGCGCCTCGTAGTCCGCGCGCACGAAGGCCCCGATATCGTCACTGACCTGCACCCCGCGCGATTTGAGCGCCTGGCGGACCGTATAGGCCTGCAGGTAGCTATCTTCCTTGGTGAGCGCCTCGAAGACTTCGCGCTGCACCTCCTGGCTCGGATGCTCCGCAAAGGCCTTCATCGTGTCGAGCGTGATCGTCTTGGCCCGGGCCGCGGCGCGGATGTCGGGGTGGATTAGGCCATAGCGCAACCGGCCTTTCACGGCCGCCACCGTGGTGCCGAAGGTCTTTGCGATCGTCTCGGGCGTCTGGTCGTCGACCTCCATCATCCGCGCGAAAGCCTCGAACTCGTCGATGGCATTCATCGGCGCCTGGGTGATGTTCTCAGCGAGCGACAGGGCCGTGGTGACATCGCAATCCTCTGGCACAAGACGGCAGTCGATCTTGGCCTTCGCCGTGAAGCCTTTCGCGGCCCTGTCCGCGACCAGCTCCTTCAGCGCGGCATGCCGACGGCCACCGGCGAGGACAGCATATTTGCCGTCGAGCTTCTGGACCATGAGCGGCTGCAGGAGACCCAGAACGGCGATGCTTGCCTTCAGATGGGCGATGTTCTCAGGATCATAGGTTTCCGGCGAGTTGCTGCGCACATTGGCGGGATGTGAGACCAGATCGCCGATGGCGACGGAGACGGGTTTGAAGCTTGTGGTCATGGCGTTTCCTTTTCGGTGGGTTTGGAGCGGCCCGCGCATTCAGATGCGCGGCCAATCCCCGTCTTCAGGGATCACCACAACAAAAGGCCCACTCTCCCTTTGAGGGGTCAGCGGGCCTTCATCGCCTGGGCTGTCAGGAGGGGTGTCCCCTCCCCTACCAGTCGCGCGCCAGCATGATGGTCAGCACGCGCATGGTGGTGGCGGGATTGTCCGGGGCCTCGGCGCCATAGCGGAAGTCGGAATCCGCTTCGTACAAATCCAGTTTCCAGAACACGGTCTCGCCGCGGACCTCGACCGCCCCGAAATCATGCCATCCTTCGGGATCGTTCTCGGGCTCGAAGGTCTCGAACATGCCCGTGGCCTTCACCGCCTCGGCCATGAAGCCGTCACCGGCATTCATAATTGAGCGGGTGACATGCATGCGGCCCTGAATAGACTGGGCGGTTGGCACACCGAGGCACGCGAGCTTGCGAAACGCGTCGTTCTGCGCTGCGATCACACTCGGATCAGGGCGGTCTGTCTGGGGTTGTCCTGTCATGGACATGGGGTGCTCCTTTGAGAAGTTGAAACACCCTTCCAAAAGCCAGCTTCCGTAATGGGGCGGGCCTCTGTCAAGGGTTTCGGGCAAGTCAAAA
>NZ_NSBT01000028.1 GCF_002285435.1 Actibacterium ureilyticum | reverse complement strand
AAAAGCCAGCTTCCGTAATGGGGCGGGCCTCTGTCAAGGGTTTCGGGCAAGTCAAAAATCCCGGCGAAGATCTCATTCTTCTCCGAGTTTTAAGGCACAAATTCAGAAGCTTACTTTTTCTTTTTCACTGCACCGGCACGTCAGGACTGAAGGACACCCCCCTGTCCGGGCTTCGCTCTTCCGTCCGTAGTCAGCCGCATGGCTGCCACTCTATGCCTGGTCCAAATCTGGTCCTGGGTGCCCATCTTTTACGCGTATTCAGCGTTAGCCGATAACTAGCGGGCTTTCGGCATCTCCAGGAACCTCGTCCCGGCAAGGGACCTCGTCGTACCTGTCGTCAGGTGCAGTGCGTTCCTCCGTCAGATCAAGTTCTGGAATTATTTTACTCAGACCGTTGCCGGGGAGCTCTGCACATGGCGGAATGGTGTGCCGTCTCGCCACATGCGGTGCAATACAACGCCAATACGCCGCGCAAGTGCAATCAAGGCCCGTTTCGATCCACGCCGATGGGCCACTCTGAGCGCCCAGGCCTGGAGCCAGTTTGGTGACCCACGGTGCATCAAGATCATCGCCGCTTGATACAAGGCCGTTCGAAGGGCCCGGTCACCGGCTCGAGTAATTTGCCCGACAATGTCCATCTCTCCGGATTGCGTACGTCTCGGCGTCAGCCCCACCCACGGACCAACATCCTTCGATCGCGCGAACCGGGTCGGATCGTCGATCGCGGATTTGACCGTCAGGGCGACGATCCGACCGACGCCTGGCATCGTCATCATCAGACGGCAAACGTCGTCTTGTTTTGCCAGATCCGCGATTGTCGCATCCAATTCAGCCAACTCGGCGCGCAACTGCGCACGCGCGCGCAAAAGGGCCTCTGTCGACGCCGACAGGATTTCATTCTGCTCAACCAGTTCCCTCACCCGGGCCTCGTACCTGATCCGGGTGACGTGTCCCAGCTTCAGACCGAAGTTCCGCAAAACACCCCGCATGGAAAGCTCAAGGTTGATGATGGCCTGCTGAACTGACTTGCGCGCTGTCAGCAACGCGCGGATTTCCTGGGAGGACACCGATTTGCGGTGCACGGGCCTGTACCATCCCATTTGAAGCAAGCGCGCAATGCCCTGAGCATCGCGCCGATCGGTTTTGATCGGCATGGCTTTCAAAGCGGCTTTCACCAACCGCGTTTCCATCAAGACCACGTCAAGTCCGGCCTCTTCGATGCCCTTACTCAGCCATTGGGACAGTGGTCCGGCTTCAAGACCGATCGCATCGACCGCGTACGGCAATGACGTCATCGCACGCACCAGCGCCTCAGGCTCGCTGGCGGCCTCCAACTCCTCAACAACCTTCCCTTGCGGCCCCAGCACACAAATCGCCGTGCTTGTCAGAGATACATCTAGTCCGATAAATACATTCATGTCGTTGCCCTTCTATTCTTAGGAATTGAGGCGCATGGAAACATACGACCTCGTAGACGCGCTGCAGGCGCATCAAGGGCAACGGCACTTCAGATCATGCTGACAAACAAGCGAAACGTGCTCGATTCGCCGACAGCCCCATTACGGCATCTTTCGCTTTTCAGGGTGACGTAGTCAGACCGCGCCGACCTCAAAGGCTTGGTCAGGACTTGGGTTCGACCTGCCGCTTCGCATCAATCAATGCCTGTGCGGCCTGCATCACCTGAACCTGAGATGTTCCCGAGCGTGCATCCTCCAGCGCGGCCTGCACCTGCGCGCAAAACCACGTGTCATAAGAATTCGCTTCAGCGGCCACGGAAATGCTCCTCGAGCCCGATATCCAGCAGCTTGCCGAGGTCATCGGGCATGTCTGCAACGCGCACAGCAATTGGGAAACGGTGCCCCGTCAGGTCAGGCGCGCATTGCTCCTCTAGACCGAGGTGCTGCCTATCCTTTTCCGTCTCATTCATTGTGCTTTCTCCGACCGCATTATCAGCCGATGCTACATCTTCGAGCGTGGCGTCGTAAATGATAATGCCAAAGGGTCATAGCAAGCTGGCCCACTTACCGATCGGGCACCGCTTCAAGGGATTTCTCGAACCGCTTGCCTGCCGCTGCAGCTTCTTTCAAGAGCGCGTCGAAATTGTCAGGTGGGTTGCCATCTTCCAGCATCCCTTTGAACGTCGCATAGGCATCCGTCTTGCTGCCATAGGCGCGCAGGGTCTTGTCGTCGTTCACCCATGCCACCACGATGACCTTCGCATCGCTGTTGAACCGGTAGAACAGCCGATACTGCTGGAAGAATTTCGCCCGGAACCAGTGCTTGCGGTGATCGCCGAGTGTGCCGCCTTGCCGGAAGGCGGCGGCACCCGGATCTGCAGGTATGGCCTCGGTGACCAGCTTGAAGATGGCGGCCAGCCGTTTCGTCGGGTTTTTCTTGTGCCAGGTCTTGGGATCGCGAGCCTTACGCGCCTCTACCTCCTCGACCAGCCCTTCGAGCTGGTCCAGAAAGAGTGGGTGCGCATAAATCGACCATCCATTCACGACAAGGGGCGCTTGGGCGGGCACGCTATCGCCGCTCATTCATCCTCGAGCGATAGCGGCGCATCGAGATCGACATCAACGTCTCCGACCAGTGCTGCAAGACGGTCATGCAAAGCCCCATCGAAAGCCCGAATGCGGTCCGGATGCGCCTTGATATCGGCCTCGACAAAATCGAGAAAGGCTCCGAGCACGGGATCTTCCTCGTCGCTGCGCACGGGCTCGATATAGACCCTGCCACTCGGCTCGGTGCAGTAACGAATCTGGTCGCCCTTGCCCAGCTTGAGCTGTTTGCGCACACCCGCCGGCACGGTCGTCTGATACCGATCCGTGAGTTTCGAGACATCTTGTGCGAGGGCTGTCATGGCAGTCTCCTGAAGAAAAGGGGCTTTGCTGCCCGCGATAGGTAATGCATTTGCATTGCCTTGTCAAGACAAGCCGCAGCATCTGCTGTCGCCGGGCAGGTCGATGAACCGTCCGGCGCAGGACCTAATTTCGCCCCGCCAGGAACTCCGCCAGCACCGGGCTAGCCGCACCTTTCGTGGAGCTGAGCAGCTCCGAGCCCGCAAGCGAGGCCTTCGACAGGCGTACGAGCCCACCAGTTTCCTCGATGCGGTAGCAGCGGCGCTTTTGCCGCCCACGCCTGTAGTGGGTCGCGGTGACAATCTGGCAGGTACTGCCATCGGTGAGCGTCACAGGGGTGGCGAGCTTGATCTTGTCGCCTTCCTCGTAGTCCGGGATCGCAGCCCAGTCCTGGCAGCGCTGGCGCCAGGCATGAGCATAGCTGTCTGGGTCTTTCAGCTCGGACAGCAGGGCCAATAGGCTCAGTGGCGCGCGGGATTCGACCGGTCCCGCGCTTTCCTCCATGTCCTTGTAGCCCCAGCAGCCGTCATCATATCGGGTAAGGAATACGGCGGCGAAAGTGATGGAGCCATCCGCATCGGTGACATAGGTCGTGTCTTCGACAGGGGTGCCGTCGATATTTGTGACCTTTGCCGCCGCGTACCAAGTCGAACCCACCTTGCAGGCTTTGACCAGTTCCGTCTTGCGCCTTTCGCCCTCGAAGGTGCACAGCCGAGCAATCTCCGCTTTCTCATCCGCGTAGGTCTGGACGCGGCCGTCGGTGTAGAAGAGCCAACCCATCACGCCGCCCTCCGGTCATCGATTTCCATCAGCGCATCGAGCGGCACGCGGTAGGGCTGCATGGCGTCGAAATCCTCGCAATTGCCGCAGTTCTGCACGATCGCGAAGGTGTCGCAGGCATCCTTGAGAATGACCCGGAAGGTGCCGCCGAGGCCCGAGGGCACCTCGTAGGTCCCGCCGATGAGATAGTCCGAAGCCCGGCGCACGAAGACGCGGATGCTGTGGCCATCGGTGGCGAGCCGGATGGCCCCTCGCCCCCGGTCGATGAGCACCTGCACGTCATCCAGGATGTCGGTGTAGAACTGGCCGGTCAGATCACGAAACGCCATGCGGCGCTGCGCCATCCAGTCGGTATCCCGAAACGGGTTCATGCCATCTGCGAAAGCGAAGGAGGGATCGGCCTGCTCGGTGGTAACGATACGGGTGGTCGTACCATCGATGCCGTTTGAGCGCAGATGCACACCATTGCCGACGATGAGGATCAGGGCGGGCCTGTCCACGGGCCCGTTCCAGTTGGGCAAGAAGGTTTTGCAGGCGCGCGCATGGGCGATCTGCGCCGCAACTGCGGAGGCAGAGAACTTGAGAATAGCCATGGGGATGTCTTTCCGTTGAGTGTGGGAGGGTCGACGCGCGCAGGCAGAAGGGCTTGCGCGGGCCGCTTGAGGGCTCAAGCCGCTTGCGCGACCTCGCTGTCAGGTTCCGAAGTTTCCGCAGAGGGCGCCGCCTCATCACAGGGGACACCGGCGGTCTGCATCATCGGCGGGCACCAGGCGGCCACGGCGGCGCGCTGTGCATCCGTCAGCGTGGCGAAGGGCTCAGCGAAGAGCTTGTCGCAGAAGGCGACGATCTCTTTCTTGCTCGACGAGGCCAGCGTGACCGCCTCCTGGGCGAGGCCCAGATCCTCGCCGAGGATCTTCAGGAGCCATACCTTCTTGAAGCGGTTGAAGAGCTCCGCATTCGGCGTCCAGTGGGCGCGGATGTCGGGCATGATCTCGATCTCGAACGCATGCATCAGGCTGTCGCGCTGGCGGTCCCGCGCGAAGCAGGACTGCGTGGTGCTGGCCGTGGCATAGGCCACGAGCTTGGCCTTTTCGCCTGCCTCCAGCGCGCGAAACGCCGCGAACTGATCGGCGGGCGCGCGGGTGTCATCGAGCCAGGACAGATCAAGCGCCTCATGCGCCGCCGCCACCTGCTCGAGCGAGGTCTCGTCGATCTCGTCCATCTTGGCGTGGTTGCGGTATTCCTTGCGGGCATCGATCTTGATCGCCTGGGTGACACTCATGCCGCTGGCCAGAACGTCGCTCACCAGCTTGAAGAGCGTCAGATCGAGCGTAGCTTCCGGATGCAGCGCCATCGCGGCCCCAAGCGCCATGGCTCGCTCGGTCTTGAGGTCCTCAGCCAGTGAGGCCGGATAGGTGATTTCGCCGGCGTCTGGGGCCTCCTCCCCGGTCGGGCTAGCCGAGGAGCCGCGCGGGCCCTCCTTTTTGACGGTGTCTTCCGGGCGGACGAGGCCAACATGGAGGGTCACCTGCCCGCCCGACCAGGACGCGATTACCCCAGACCGCGCGAGGTCCTCGGCGCTGTAGGCCTCCTGCAGGTCGCGGGCTTCCTCTTCCAAGGCGTCCACGCGCTCGTAAAGCGCGTTGTAGGCACCGTCCTCGAGCCCCTCATCCTCCATCTCGAGCTGCAGTTTCTCAAGCTCGGCGGTGATCTCATCGATGCGCTTTTGCGCAGCCTCATCAGGCTCGATCGGGCCGGGATAAACGCGGCCGTAGTCGGCCATGGTCGCGTAATCATAGCGGACCATGGCATCGGCCCAGGCAAAGCCCAGCTTTATGCGGGCCTCTTCGGCGGCGGCACCGAGCTTCTCGAGCAGGATGGTCTCGACCAGCGCGGCGTCTTCGAGCACGGAATGCTCTTCCAGAAGGTCAGCGGCGACAGCGCCGCCCCGCGCCTCGTAGTCCGCGCGCACGAAGGCCCCGATATCGTCACTGACCTGCACCCCGCGCGATTTGAGCGCCTGGCGGACCGTATAGGCCTGCAGGTAGCTATCTTCCTTGGTGAGCGCCTCGAAGACTTCGCGCTGCACCTCCTGGCTCGGATGCTCCGCAAAGGCCTTCATCGTGTCGAGCGTGATCGTCTTGGCCCGGGCCGCGGCGCGGATGTCGGGGTGGATTAGGCCATAGCGCAACCGGCCTTTCACGGCCGCCACCGTGGTGCCGAAGGTCTTTGCGATCGTCTCGGGCGTCTGGTCGTCGACCTCCATCATCCGCGCGAAAGCCTCGAACTCGTCGATGGCATTCATCGGCGCCTGGGTGATGTTCTCAGCGAGCGACAGGGCCGTGGTGACATCGCAATCCTCTGGCACAAGACGGCAGTCGATCTTGGCCTTCGCCGTGAAGCCTTTCGCGGCCCTGTCCGCGACCAGCTCCTTCAGCGCGGCATGCCGACGGCCACCGGCGAGGACAGCATATTTGCCGTCGAGCTTCTGGACCATGAGCGGCTGCAGGAGACCCAGAACGGCGATGCTTGCCTTCAGATGGGCGATGTTCTCAGGATCATAGGTTTCCGGCGAGTTGCTGCGCACATTGGCGGGATGTGAGACCAGATCGCCGATGGCGACGGAGACGGGTTTGAAGCTTGTGGTCATGGCGTTTCCTTTTCGGTGGGTTTGGAGCGGCCCGCGCATTCAGATGCGCGGCCAATCCCCGTCTTCAGGGATCACCACAACAAAAGGCCCACTCTCCCTTTGAGGGGTCAGCGGGCCTTCATCGCCTGGGCTGTCAGGAGGGGTGTCCCCTCCCCTACCAGTCGCGCGCCAGCATGATGGTCAGCACGCGCATGGTGGTGGCGGGATTGTCCGGGGCCTCGGCGCCATAGCGGAAGTCGGAATCCGCTTCGTACAAATCCAGTTTCCAGAACACGGTCTCGCCGCGGACCTCGACCGCCCCGAAATCATGCCATCCTTCGGGATCGTTCTCGGGCTCGAAGGTCTCGAACATGCCCGTGGCCTTCACCGCCTCGGCCATGAAGCCGTCACCGGCATTCATAATTGAGCGGGTGACATGCATGCGGCCCTGAATAGACTGGGCGGTTGGCACACCGAGGCACGCGAGCTTGCGAAACGCGTCGTTCTGCGCTGCGATCACACTCGGATCAGGGCGGTCTGTCTGGGGTTGTCCTGTCATGGACATGGGGTGCTCCTTTGAGAAGTTGAAACACCCTTCCAAAAGCCAGCTTCCGTAATGGGGCGGGCCTCTGTCAAGGGTTTCGGGCAAGTCAAAA
>NZ_NSBT01000027.1 GCF_002285435.1 Actibacterium ureilyticum | reverse complement strand
AAAGATGCCGTAATGGGGCTGTCGGCGAATCGAGCACGTTTCGCTTGTTTGTCAGCATGATCTGAAGTGCCGTTGCCCTTGATGCGCCTGCAGCGCGTCTACGAGGTCGTATGTTTCCATGCGCCTCAATTCCTAAGAATAGAAGGGCAACGACATGAATGTATTTATCGGACTAGATGTATCTCTGACAAGCACGGCGATTTGTGTGCTGGGGCCGCAAGGGAAGGTTGTTGAGGAGTTGGAGGCCGCCAGCGAGCCTGAGGCGCTGGTGCGTGCGATGACGTCATTGCCGTACGCGGTCGATGCGATCGGTCTTGAAGCCGGACCACTGTCCCAATGGCTGAGTAAGGGCATCGAAGAGGCCGGACTTGACGTGGTCTTGATGGAAACGCGGTTGGTGAAAGCCGCTTTGAAAGCCATGCCGATCAAAACCGATCGGCGCGATGCTCAGGGCATTGCGCGCTTGCTTCAAATGGGATGGTACAGGCCCGTGCACCGCAAATCGGTGTCCTCCCAGGAAATCCGCGCGTTGCTGACAGCGCGCAAGTCAGTTCAGCAGGCCATCATCAACCTTGAGCTTTCCATGCGGGGTGTTTTGCGGAACTTCGGTCTGAAGCTGGGACACGTCACCCGGATCAGGTACGAGGCCCGGGTGAGGGAACTGGTTGAGCAGAATGAAATCCTGTCGGCGTCGACAGAGGCCCTTTTGCGCGCGCGTGCGCAGTTGCGCGCCGAGTTGGCTGAATTGGATGCGACAATCGCGGATCTGGCAAAACAAGACGACGTTTGCCGTCTGATGATGACGATGCCAGGCGTCGGTCGGATCGTCGCCCTGACGGTCAAATCCGCGATCGACGATCCGACCCGGTTCGCGCGATCGAAGGATGTTGGTCCGTGGGTGGGGCTGACGCCGAGACGTACGCAATCCGGAGAGATGGACATTGTCGGGCAAATTACTCGAGCCGGTGACCGGGCCCTTCGAACGGCCTTGTATCAAGCGGCGATGATCTTGATGCACCGTGGGTCACCAAACTGGCTCCAGGCCTGGGCGCTCAGAGTGGCCCATCGGCGTGGATCGAAACGGGCCTTGATTGCACTTGCGCGGCGTATTGGCGTTGTATTGCACCGCATGTGGCGAGACGGCACACCATTCCGCCATGTGCAGAGCTCCCCGGCAACGGTCTGAGTAAAATAATTCCAGAACTTGATCTGACGGAGGAACGCACTGCACCTGACGACAGGTACGACGAGGTCCCTTGCCGGGACGAGGTTCCTGGAGATGCCGAAAGCCCGCTAGTTATCGGCTAACGCTGAATACGCGTAAAAGATGGGCACCCAGGACCAGATTTGGACCAGGCATAGAGTGGCAGCCATGCGGCTGACTACGGACGGAAGAGCGAAGCCCGGACAGGGGGGTGTCCTTCAGTCCTGACGTGCCGGTGCAGTGAAAAAGAAAAAGTAAGCTTCTGAATTTGTGCCTTAAAACTCGGAGAAGAATGAGATCTTCGCCGGGATTTTTGACTTGCCCGAAACCCTTGACAGAGGCCCGCCCCATTACGGAAGCTGGCTTTTGGAAGGGTGTTTCAACTTCTCAAAGGAGCACCCCATGTCCATGACAGGACAACCCCAGACAGACCGCCCTGATCCGAGTGTGATCGCAGCGCAGAACGACGCGTTTCGCAAGCTCGCGTGCCTCGGTGTGCCAACCGCCCAGTCTATTCAGGGCCGCATGCATGTCACCCGCTCAATTATGAATGCCGGTGACGGCTTCATGGCCGAGGCGGTGAAGGCCACGGGCATGTTCGAGACCTTCGAGCCCGAGAACGATCCCGAAGGATGGCATGATTTCGGGGCGGTCGAGGTCCGCGGCGAGACCGTGTTCTGGAAACTGGATTTGTACGAAGCGGATTCCGACTTCCGCTATGGCGCCGAGGCCCCGGACAATCCCGCCACCACCATGCGCGTGCTGACCATCATGCTGGCGCGCGACTGGTAGGGGAGGGGACACCCCTCCTGACAGCCCAGGCGATGAAGGCCCGCTGACCCCTCAAAGGGAGAGTGGGCCTTTTGTTGTGGTGATCCCTGAAGACGGGGATTGGCCGCGCATCTGAATGCGCGGGCCGCTCCAAACCCACCGAAAAGGAAACGCCATGACCACAAGCTTCAAACCCGTCTCCGTCGCCATCGGCGATCTGGTCTCACATCCCGCCAATGTGCGCAGCAACTCGCCGGAAACCTATGATCCTGAGAACATCGCCCATCTGAAGGCAAGCATCGCCGTTCTGGGTCTCCTGCAGCCGCTCATGGTCCAGAAGCTCGACGGCAAATATGCTGTCCTCGCCGGTGGCCGTCGGCATGCCGCGCTGAAGGAGCTGGTCGCGGACAGGGCCGCGAAAGGCTTCACGGCGAAGGCCAAGATCGACTGCCGTCTTGTGCCAGAGGATTGCGATGTCACCACGGCCCTGTCGCTCGCTGAGAACATCACCCAGGCGCCGATGAATGCCATCGACGAGTTCGAGGCTTTCGCGCGGATGATGGAGGTCGACGACCAGACGCCCGAGACGATCGCAAAGACCTTCGGCACCACGGTGGCGGCCGTGAAAGGCCGGTTGCGCTATGGCCTAATCCACCCCGACATCCGCGCCGCGGCCCGGGCCAAGACGATCACGCTCGACACGATGAAGGCCTTTGCGGAGCATCCGAGCCAGGAGGTGCAGCGCGAAGTCTTCGAGGCGCTCACCAAGGAAGATAGCTACCTGCAGGCCTATACGGTCCGCCAGGCGCTCAAATCGCGCGGGGTGCAGGTCAGTGACGATATCGGGGCCTTCGTGCGCGCGGACTACGAGGCGCGGGGCGGCGCTGTCGCCGCTGACCTTCTGGAAGAGCATTCCGTGCTCGAAGACGCCGCGCTGGTCGAGACCATCCTGCTCGAGAAGCTCGGTGCCGCCGCCGAAGAGGCCCGCATAAAGCTGGGCTTTGCCTGGGCCGATGCCATGGTCCGCTATGATTACGCGACCATGGCCGACTACGGCCGCGTTTATCCCGGCCCGATCGAGCCTGATGAGGCTGCGCAAAAGCGCATCGATGAGATCACCGCCGAGCTTGAGAAACTGCAGCTCGAGATGGAGGATGAGGGGCTCGAGGACGGTGCCTACAACGCGCTTTACGAGCGCGTGGACGCCTTGGAAGAGGAAGCCCGCGACCTGCAGGAGGCCTACAGCGCCGAGGACCTCGCGCGGTCTGGGGTAATCGCGTCCTGGTCGGGCGGGCAGGTGACCCTCCATGTTGGCCTCGTCCGCCCGGAAGACACCGTCAAAAAGGAGGGCCCGCGCGGCTCCTCGGCTAGCCCGACCGGGGAGGAGGCCCCAGACGCCGGCGAAATCACCTATCCGGCCTCACTGGCTGAGGACCTCAAGACCGAGCGAGCCATGGCGCTTGGGGCCGCGATGGCGCTGCATCCGGAAGCTACGCTCGATCTGACGCTCTTCAAGCTGGTGAGCGACGTTCTGGCCAGCGGCATGAGTGTCACCCAGGCGATCAAGATCGATGCCCGCAAGGAATACCGCAACCACGCCAAGATGGACGAGATCGACGAGACCTCGCTCGAGCAGGTGGCGGCGGCGCATGAGGCGCTTGATCTGTCCTGGCTCGATGACACCCGCGCGCCCGCCGATCAGTTCGCGGCGTTTCGCGCGCTGGAGGCAGGCGAAAAGGCCAAGCTCGTGGCCTATGCCACGGCCAGCACCACGCAGTCCTGCTTCGCGCGGGACCGCCAGCGCGACAGCCTGATGCATGCGTTCGAGATCGAGATCATGCCCGACATCCGCGCCCACTGGACGCCGAATGCGGAGCTCTTCAACCGCTTCAAGAAGGTATGGCTCCTGAAGATCCTCGGCGAGGATCTGGGCCTCGCCCAGGAGGCGGTCACGCTGGCCTCGTCGAGCAAGAAAGAGATCGTCGCCTTCTGCGACAAGCTCTTCGCTGAGCCCTTCGCCACGCTGACGGATGCACAGCGCGCCGCCGTGGCCGCCTGGTGCCCGCCGATGATGCAGACCGCCGGTGTCCCCTGTGATGAGGCGGCGCCCTCTGCGGAAACTTCGGAACCTGACAGCGAGGTCGCGCAAGCGGCTTGAGCCCTCAAGCGGCCCGCGCAAGCCCTTCTGCCTGCGCGCGTCGACCCTCCCACACTCAACGGAAAGACATCCCCATGGCTATTCTCAAGTTCTCTGCCTCCGCAGTTGCGGCGCAGATCGCCCATGCGCGCGCCTGCAAAACCTTCTTGCCCAACTGGAACGGGCCCGTGGACAGGCCCGCCCTGATCCTCATCGTCGGCAATGGTGTGCATCTGCGCTCAAACGGCATCGATGGTACGACCACCCGTATCGTTACCACCGAGCAGGCCGATCCCTCCTTCGCTTTCGCAGATGGCATGAACCCGTTTCGGGATACCGACTGGATGGCGCAGCGCCGCATGGCGTTTCGTGATCTGACCGGCCAGTTCTACACCGACATCCTGGATGACGTGCAGGTGCTCATCGACCGGGGGCGAGGGGCCATCCGGCTCGCCACCGATGGCCACAGCATCCGCGTCTTCGTGCGCCGGGCTTCGGACTATCTCATCGGCGGGACCTACGAGGTGCCCTCGGGCCTCGGCGGCACCTTCCGGGTCATTCTCAAGGATGCCTGCGACACCTTCGCGATCGTGCAGAACTGCGGCAATTGCGAGGATTTCGACGCCATGCAGCCCTACCGCGTGCCGCTCGA
>NZ_NSBT01000026.1 GCF_002285435.1 Actibacterium ureilyticum | reverse complement strand
TGACCTGAGACCCGACTTCCCTCCAGCGTTTGGGAGAATCCGTCGGTTGATTTCTGGCCTTATGCAGCCTTGGTTTCCAGTCTCGATTTCAACGCAAATTCCCGCGGCGTGAGATTGCCGAGCGATGAGTGGGGTCTGTGTCGGTTATAGTCGTCCTTCCATGCTGTGATCTTCTCTCGGGCTTCGGCGAGCGATGAGAATAGGGTTTCATTCAAGAGTTCGTCGCGGAAGCTGCCGTTGAAACTTTCCACGAATGCGTTCTGCATAGGCTTTCCCGGTGCGATATAATGCCAGTCGATCCGTGTCTCCTGGCACCATCTGAGCACCGCCATACTGGTCAGTTCCGTCCCGTTGTCGCTGACAATCGTTCTGGGACGTCCACGCCGCGCCATGATCGCCGTCAGTTCACGCGTGACACGCAGACCGGAGAGCGACGTATCGGCGACGAGCGCCAAGCATTCGCGGCTGAAGTCGTCTACGATGGCGAGCACCCGGAACCGTCGCCCATCTGTGAAGGCGTCAGACATGAAGTCCAAGCTCCAGCGTTCATTGGGGCGTTCCGGCATCAGCATTGGCCTTCGCGTTCCGAGAGCACGCTTTCGACCACCTCGCTTGCGGACTTGCAGCTTCTCTTCACGATATAGCCGCCTCAGCTTCTTTTGGTTCACCTGCCATCCTTGACGCTCGAGCATGACATGGACATGGCGATATCCGAACCGGCGACGCTCAGCAGCCACTGCCTTCATTGCCTTGCGCAGACCCGCGTCGTCCGGGCGCACGCTTTGATACCGCACACTCGACCGATCAACGCCAAGAACAGAACACGCCCGCCGCTGGCTTACCTCGTGCTCTTTGCACAAGTGCGCCACAGCATCCCGCTTCGCGCCGGGCGTCACCACTTTCGCGAGGCGACATCCTTCAACATCGCGTTGTCCAGCATCTGCTCGGCCAACAGCTTCTTCAGCTTCGAGTTCTCGTCCTCCAGCGACTTCAGCCTCTTGGCGTCCGACACTTCGAGGCCGCTGAACTTCGCCTTCCATTTGTAGAACGTGGCCGAGCTGATCCCATGCTCGCGGCATACATCAGCCGTCGAAACGCCGCCCTCCTGCTGCTTCAGGATCGCGATGATCTGCTCTTCGTTAAACCGTGATCTCTTCATTCTGTTCGTCTCCTTTGTTGGGGCGAACTCTACCTCAAACTGGAGGAGAAAACGGGTCTCAGGTCACGGAGAAGGCAATTACTAATACATAACCACGCGACGAACGTTTCTTACCAAGCGCGGCAAAATCGCGCACACTTAGGGGGATTCCACTACTTTCTCCATATCAATACATCATTATCTGTCAATTATCGAAATGCCATCTTGCAGCATCTGAACCCCGCACGCTATCTTGAATTTGGCGCCAACAAATACGCGTAAGGGCACCACACATTCCTAATACTTTCAAAGTCGGATATCTTTCGGGGCGGCTCCTTCGGATCGAGCATGCAAAACTCATCTTCGCTCACATTTTTTGCTCCACAAAAGTATGGAACCCCCCTTTTGAGAGGACAACCTTGATCCTCACCATTTCCGATCTGTCGCCCGACGTAGCCCAATAGAGCGCCGCCCCAGGAATTAATGGCTTCAAGTTCCAAGTAGCCCTCGACCTCCTTGAAGAATAAATGACCATCCTCACTTGTTACCGAGACGGGATTGAATGCCTGAAGCTCATCGTTATTAAAAAACATCACCGCATTTAGCATCCTTCCTAAAACATCTCGGAGCAGATTTGGCTTCAGTATTTTTGGTTGAAATGCCTCATCTCCTTGGAAATGCTCGGTCAGCGCTTGATCTAACGCGAGTCCCTGTTTAAAAAAACTATCCGCAGCCTCTGAGACCATGGAGCCGCTAAGAGTTTCACGAAAATTGAACAATTTATTTAAACGTGAGACGGGTGAGCTTAAGTTCCACAGTATGCCAAGCCTTGCAGGCCACACTCCAATCGAAATCAAAAGGGATCGCATAAGGCGAGAGGTCTCGTTCAAGTCCCTGGCAGCGCGCAACCAACGCAGCCGCGAAGCAAACCGACAAAAAAAGTGCCCTGAGGTGCGATGCCTTCGCCTCCAAAAACGACTTCTTAACTCTTTTGATTCGCCTACCGACACACCAAAGACAAAGGCTAGCTGCAGAACGGCAAGAGTTGTATGTAGAAGCTCCCTCCCCGCCACTCGTGAGTAAATCGAGACAACTTCAAAGCAGCACGTATATTCAATTGACAAATCATTAAGGATGCGATCGATTTCCTCGTCCCCTAGCTCAACGCCATTTAAGTACTCCCAGTAATATATTTCACTAATAATTGCCATGGCCTCTGCTAGAGTTGCTACGTTGATCGCCACACTTGTCGGCTGGCCACTTCTTTTGCGTCGATATCTGTGATAGATGGGCACATCGCCGGACGGGAATTCAAGTTCACACTTGGCTCTAGCCCCATGTTCCAATTTTCCTTTCCAGAAGCGTAAAAAACTACGGCGTGGCTCTGGCACGACTTTCTCGTTCACCCGAATGCTTATGTTCTTTCGCACTTCCTCGTTGAAGTCTTGGAACATGCCCTTTAGATATCGCTCCATGTTGCGAGCATGTTCATCGATTTCCTCTCGCAGCTCGGTTGCAGCTGTTTCCTCATGCCGTTTTTGAATTTCTGGCTCGGGGTATCGATAGAATCCTCTCTTAGAAAATTTTTTGAATATGAAATCGCCTACCTTGCGCTCTTCAATCTCAGGTATCAGCAATTGATAGGAGAGTTGGGAAACTGGGCCCTTAGCTACTTGAACCGCACCAACGGCAGTCGCCATTTGCGAAAGAAACCGAGCGCCGTACCCCGTTGAGAGGAAAGTGTATGCATGAGTAAGTTCGTGTATGAAGATAAGTATTCTCTCAATCTCATCGTTACTGATTTTACACTTTGTAGTTCTAACTGACTCAACCCTGTCCAGAATGGTGAGTGGAGACATTGAGCTGCCAACGGTAAAGATTTGAGGAAAGAATACGCCTCGCGAATTTAGCCTACTACGTTGTAGAGCGATCAGCGCTGACTCTTTCTCATCCATACTTCTGCCGTCAATTTACTTGGAAATATTGCCGCAAAGCTTATCTATACCTATGTTAACAATAATTCGACCCAGGGTTGCTGCTGGGATGTAAGCATATAATGCAGAGACAATATCTATAACAGCGCTTAAAAGCTGCTGTTCGCTGCTCGTGGGTGATCGTATGATTTCCAAAAGATCATCGTTGACGCAGATATGTTTCGCAAGTTCGGTCCTTTGAGCTATGATCCATGTTCGGGCTCGTTGAACACTGCTCTCATCGTCAGGCGGTCGGGAATTTAGTCCACTCAAACCTTCAATATGCTGAAGGGCCTGTCCCAACTCAATCAATTGCGGGCTTAAACTATTTTCGAACAAGGCTGTATCGAAGTTGTCGTTTGACATTTATCTCTCTTCGTGTCGCGGCTCTATACATCGGGCAACTATGCTTGGACGAATGAGCGCGAGCAAGGTTTAAGTTTCCAGCGATGCCGTCTGTTGAAAAACTGTGCACACCAGTGCGGGGAGGAAGCGAAGCGTTCACCAGGGTCGGCTGCCGACATAGACGGCTCTCAGGCCGAGGTCAGTTCCGTCCGCTTCCTGATAACAACGCCCTACAGCGCGAGGATGGGCTCGAAGCACCATAGATGTCACGATGGAGAACCCAACCGATGGTCTGCGACAGATTGATTGCTTCATTAGGCGCAATTCATTTCAACCTCCGGCAAACCCTCTAGGGTTGTCCCTGACGCGGCTCATCCGCCCAACTTATCATGGGCTCATGAAACGCAAACTCACCACCAAGTTCATCGAAGGGCAGAAGCCTGATCCATCCAAGCGTGTCGACTTCCGTGACGAGTTGATGCCGGGTCTTGTCTTGCGCGTCAGTACCTCCGGCACGAAAACGTTCTGCCTGCACAAGCGCATCAACGGCAAGATGCGGCGACTGACCATCGGACGGTTCGGCGTCGTGTCGCTGGCCGAGGCGCGTGAACGGGTGCGTCAGGTTCTCTACGAAGTCGAGAGAGGCCGGTTCGAGGATCGCACGGGCGTGCAGGTTGAAACGAAGCCCACGCTTGGCGACGTGATCCCCGATTACATCGAGAAGCACGCCAAGGTTCACAACCGCGATTGGAAGCGCAAGGAAGCCCTGCTGGCGAAGTTCACGGCCCTGCATGGCAAACGGATCGACGAGATCAGACGCGCCGATGTCGTGAAAGCCTGCGACGTGATCCACAAATCCGCGCCGGTCAGTGCGAACCGCGCGCTGGCCCACCTCAAGCACCTGATGGGGTGGTGTGTCGAGCGCGGTATGATAGAGACCAACCCCATCGCCGGGATGAAGCCACTTTCGAAGGAAAAGCCTCGCGAGCGCGTGATGACGGACGGCGAGTTGGGCGCACTGTGGGCGGCCTGTGGCGATGAAGGCTATCCTTTCGGGGATTGCATGAAGCTGCTGATGCTCAGCGGCCAGAGACGCGCCGAGGTCGCTGAAATGCGTTGGTCAGAAGTCGACTTCGAAAAACGCCTTTGGTCCCTGCCTTCATCGCGGGCAAAGAACGGCAAGCAGCATACGGTGCCGATCACGGACGCGATGCTCGAGGTGCTGCGCAGGACGCCGAGGTTCTTCAATTCCGACTACGTATTCACCACCACCGGCAAATCGCCCGTGTCGGGCTTCGGTCGCGTGAAGGATCGGCTCGATAAGGCACTGCCCGAAGGCACGGAGCCGTGGATCATTCACGACCTGCGCCGCACGATGTCCACCAACATGGCGACGCTGGGCGTCCCGCAGCCAGTGACCGAAGCGCTGCTCAACCACAAGACGGGTGTGGTCTCGGGCGTGGCCGCTATCTACAATGTCTATTCATACGCGGTCGAGAAGCGCGAGGCGCTGGACAAGTGGAATGAGCATATCGAAAAAATCACAGCGCCCAAGAATGCTCAGCAACTTGAAAGGCGACATCACGCCTGAGCGTTGGGTTGGAGATGCCAGCAAGAAGTTTCCGCCCGGCCACAATCCTTGGTCCGATATCTACACCAACGAGTCGGCGGTCGAGATCGCAGAGACGATACGCCTTGAGAGTTCAGCCGACGTTGAGGAACTTCGGCTCCAACTTGCAGCGACCGCCGAGTACCTGCTGTCCGTTTTCGATTTCGTGGGCGGAGCCGCGACACAGGCACAGAAATATGCTTGGGCCGCAAAGACCGATGATTTGTCCCGCCGTTTGATGGCGGTTTTGGCCGACTCTGATGATCTGTTGTCATCTGTGGTTATTCGCTCCGGCAAGAGAAAATCCTCCCGATTTGTACCAGCCTCAGAAATGCGGCTCCGGGTACAGGAAGCCAATGCCGCCATGTCGAACCTACTTGAGCTGGTTCAGGCAGTCCGCGGCACGCCGAAGGGTGTTGGAGAAGCAACCGCTCATGCAGAAACGATGCAGGCAGTTGTCAACGGTCTGACCGAAATCTTCATCGATATTCGGGGCCTTGAGAATGTGAAGCGCTCGGCGTCAGAAGGTAAAATTGATGGCGAATACCCCGAGTTCATACGGGTGTCAGCGCGCCCGCTTCTTGCTGCCTATTACTCAAAGTTCGCAAAGGACCCCACGAAGCTCGAAAACCTAAACAGGCAGATTCAAACAGCAGTTTCCGACTATCGCTTAGACGATTGAACAGAACGTCTGTACTTGACCTATTTTCGTTCATGCAATTGATTTCCTGATCTTTTTCATCTGTGCCAATGTCTTCTCAGGAACCGGTTCCCTTCCACATGAAAGGGAAAAAGATGACAGACGAAATACTTGGGAAAACCTTGGCCACGCGCGACGACTTGAAGCGTATGGGCATCACTCTGAGCAACACAACGTTGTTGAGGCTTGAGGCGCGTGGGCGTTTCCCACGTCGCGTGCGCATTGGCGGTACCACCGTCGCATGGCTCATGTCAGAACTAAGCGATTGGCTTACCGAGCGCGACCAAGAGCGTGCTCGGACGCACTACGCCGACTACTGACCCGCGTTCAGCCAAAAACCAAAATCATAGAAAAGGAGTTTCCCGATGGAAACCATGCGTTCTACGCAGCCTCCAGTGCTGCTTTCCGAAACCGAGTTCAAGGCAAAATCCGACGGCTACGGATGGCGAAAATCGATCCACAAGGGGTGGATTCAACACTACTATCATCATCGCCCCACACCCGATGGATGGCCTGTTGAAGCGGAAATCTTCCTGCAAAAAGTGGGCGACTGTTCGCCGAGCAACCGAGTAAGGGTCTGCGCCGTGTCACGCCATGGCGATATCGAGGAGGAGTTTTTCCTAAACCCGGCTGAAGACATGGCTATGGCAGATGTTCTGTTTGATTTGGCAGCTTACTCTGACCACAATATCATGTTTGACCCGGTGCCTTGGAAACGTGGCGTGCGTTCGAGCCGGACCCGGTTGGGTTTCAGGACCATTGTAGGCGAACACCCGTTTGACTACTTCCCAAGCCCTGCAATTTTTGGGGGCGTCGGCGTTTCGGCATTTCAGTTCCTCGCCCCATTGCCTTGCGCGATGGAAGTTGCGGCGATGACAGAGATGCTAGATGGCGCGGGATTGTCTCGGGCACATCGGGTCGACGGTTCCACAGGTGATCTGCTCTACCTGCCCGGCTCGCAGATTCATCGCCCAGGCCTTCCCCCATTCACTGCGGAAATGCTGTTCGACGCTTTTTCGGAAGTCGAAGTCGATGGCGGCGATTGGCTCTGGACAAAGTACTGACACGAGGGGGCAAGGCCCCCCTCAACTCCCTTAGAATTCTCAAGGTGACCCATGCGACAGCAATTTCGCGTGTCAAAACTGATGCGCTCTCAAAAGACCCTGACGGCCGCCAAGGCACAGATAGGCGCAGGTCGGAAGGTCGTCCTGACATACGGCATTGGAAAAGACGGGCGCTGCTCCTGCAAGCGGAAAGATTGCGCATCTCCGGGCAAGCACCCCTTGTCCAAGTTTTTTCCAAACGGCGTCCACAGTTCGACCGATGACATCGATCTAGTTCTGAAAGCTCTGCGCAGACATCCAGATGCTAATCTCGCGATATCTCTCGCCGGACTGACGGTGGTCGATGTTGACGGCGATGACGGGCGTGCAGCCGTAGAGCAACTTGGGTTGGGCGCAACCGTCAAGGTGTTCACCGGGCGCGGCTACCACTTGTACTACCAAGGCGAATGTTCTGGTGGTGCGTTCAAAGGTGACGAGATTGACGTCCTGACCGGCGCGAACAGGATGGCGATGGTGCCGCCCAGCATGCACCCGACGGGCAAGCGCTATCGATACTCCGCGAGGTCTCCTTCCGGTATGGCCCATTTGCCCAACAATCTGAGCAAACTCAGACCGGATCGAACGCAGAAAAGGAATGAGCGGTCGCAAACCGAGTCGTCTGACCTCGTCATAAAAAGTGGGAAACGCAACGATTTCTTCTTTCACACGGCCTGCTTCCTGCGCCGAAGGTTCGATGACGAAGATGCGGTTGAGGCCATGCTGGAAGCTCTGAACGACGATTTCACAGAAGCACCTTTGTCGCCAAGCGAATTGCGCTCCGTGATCCAGAGCAGCGGGAACTACGTCGAGGACATAGATGCGCTTTTCGGCCCGCCCAAGACGACCGAACCCCTTCCAATGGAGTTCCTGTACTACCCATACATCCCATTTTTCGGCGTGACCCTTCTCGCGGGCAATCCCGGTATGGGCAAGTCGCTGTTGGTGACCAAGCTGATCGCAGCGGTGACCTCAGGTGGCCCATGGCCGCTTACCGATGAACGTGCGCCGAAGGGCAAAGTGCTCATGCTGTCGGCTGAGGATAATTGGCAAAGGGTGACATTGCCCAGATTATTGGAGAGCGGCGCGGACATCAGCCAAATCCGGGTCATGACACGGTTCAAAATCCTATCCCCAGAGAACCTTGAAGCGATGGCACGCTACATTGAACAGGAGCGGCCCAAGCTGGTCGTGATCGACACGCTGACCGCCTATATGGGCAGTGGGCGTGACATGAACCGGCAAAACGAGGTCGGGGAATTCTTAGGGCGTTTGACGGAAATCGCCGAGGATGCCGGGTGCGCGGTACTGGCCATTGGTCACTTGAACAAGCAGTCGGCGGAGCACCCCCTGTTCCGGATTGTCGGTTCAATCGGCTTCGCCGCCAGCATCCGATCCGCGCTTTTCTACGGTACGGACCCGACAGACCGAACGCGCTTCGCATTGGCGCACGGCAAGGCCAATACCAGCGAACTCGGCAAGACGATCATTTTCCAGCGTTTCGGTGGCGGGCGTGACGGGACGCCGGTTCTGCACCCAGTCGAGTTCTCGGACGCGAACGAGGCCGAGGTTTGCAGAGTCGAGACAAATTCCGTCGGCAGGCCCGCGTCAGCGACCGACGCCGCGCGAGAGTTCATTCTCGAATTTCTATCCGAGCAGCCGGTCAGGTGGGAGAAAGTCGAAAGCGCTGTGACGAGCCGCAGCCTCGCGTCTGTCGGCACTTTGAACGCGCTTCGGGCGGAAATGGCGAAAACCGGCGAGATCGTGCAGGTCGGCAAGGGGAAAAGCGCTCGCTGGAAACTCGGACAGCCCCAAGCTGACGAATGATCGTTATAATAATTCGTGTACTAAAATTTTTATATCGAATGAGAGGCGGGCTTCGGCCCGTCTTTCGCTTTTCCGGCGGTCGGCACGCGGTCGGACTGCGGAGCGGCTAGGGGCCAAAAACTTCGGCGGTACGTATGCCCGCTTGTCTGCCTGCGAGGCAGGCGCCGTTAAAAAAACGCTTCCCCCATCCCCCTGTTGTCGCCTTACGCCTGCACCCCGGCGAGACCATCTAGGGCGACACGGTGACTATCTATCAGTCTGTCGGATGCGAGCCGGGCATGAATTGCCGAGTGATTTCATACGGTCCGCATTCGCTAGGGGTTTCGGTATCGCGCGCCGGGTTCCACTCGGGTGGCAAACTGCTCGGGCGGTCATTTTTTCACCCATCCCTTGCGATGGTAATGGCGCAACACGATGGCGCGGTTGAACAGTGGGAAGCCGATCCACAGGCCGTTGGCCGTGATCAGCGACAAGATCGCCCACAGGAACATGCCCTTGAACAGGTAGTACAGCGGGCCGAACAGCAGGCACCACAGGCGATGCCAGTTGCCCAAGATGGTTTTCGTCTGGCCGTTGAAGGCCCACGTTGCGCGTATCGTCATTGCCGATTTCCTCGCTGGCTGGTTTCGATGCCAGCGGCGCAGCGCGCGAACCAGCCTTGAGTTCCGTCCACCGTCTCTGTGTCGCCGATCAGCCCCACCCGAACGGCTGTCGGGGCCCCGGTCTGCCCAGCGTCTAGTGGGCCGTAGTCCATCAGGCCAAACCGAATGTCGATGTGGCGATGCGCCTGCCCGAACTCCAACTCAGGTTCCGGAAGGTGGGACAGCTTCATCACAGCAGCAGGCCCTCCGTATCCGACGGGGTGGCGCGCACGGGTTTCCACAGGTCGTCGGGCACTCCGAAGTCTGCCACGAGCTTGTCTGCCGGGGCGAGGGTCAGGTACGGATATGCCTGTCGGAACAAGTCCTCCTGCTCGTCGGCGCAGAGATAAGCCCGCCACATGCCGAATTGGCGGCGCACGTCCGGGTTCCATTCCATGCGTTTGATCTTGGAAAGGTGCTCCCCTCCGAACTTGTCCTTTTGCCTACCGTCCCAAGTGAAGTGGTAGGTCGGAGTAATCTGCACGAACCACTCGTCGCCGATGCGGATGAACTGCCACTTGAACGCAGAGTGCCGCCAGAATTTCGTCTGCCCATCCTGCTTCTTGTACCGCTTGGCGACGAAACGGCCGGGGCTGTTCTTCTTCTCAGCGAAGTACGTTATCTTGCGGTCCCGCCGGCCGGGGTTCGGGAGGAAGTACAGGGCATGGTGGTTGCGGTCATAGCTCATATCGCGACGCACCATCTCCTTCATGGCACGGTTAAGCAGGTCCACGAAATCTCTTTCCCTGTCCGGGTCGCCCGACAGCGCCCATTCCTCAGTGTCGAACTCTTCCATAGCGCCCGTGTCACAGGCTTCTCGCCACGGCGCCTCGTCTAGATTGCGGAAAGACAGGACCGCCCCGCCGCGAAGGATTGCTTCGCCAGGCGGATAAGGGTCGTGTTCCTTCACCCTGCGCCAGAACTCGGCCGCGCTCTTGGCGTCGGTCGGTGCCCAGTAGAGCTTCGTCGCCATAGCCGAGACGCGCAGCAGATTGGTCGTCAATTCTTCGGTTCGACGTGGGGCCGAGTAGTAGCTGCCCGGGCGTGCAGTGGCAGCCACCTCGCGCAGCGCCCTCGCGGCGTCGGCGGTGAACAGGTCGGCTGACTTGTCGAACTGCACCTTGCGGCTGGCTCTGTTCTGCGCGTCGCTGAACCAAGTGCGCACATCCTTCCAGTAGGCACGGTCTGCGGTCAGATCGACTACGATCAGGACCACCGGCGCGGTGCCGAACGTCCAATAGTCGATGTCGCGCTCGTCGCAGGGCCAGTGAAATCCGCCGCTGCTATTCCCGGGCAACCGATTGCCGGTTGCCTTGCTCTGAAACTGGACAATCTGGTTGGCAACCTCACCCGTTTCCGGGTCGCGGATTTCAATGGAACCGTCAATACCAGCTTCGACCCCACCGGATTCGTAGAACAGGTACTCCATCGCGGCCACAACCTTGCGGATGTGCGCTATCCCTTGTTCACCTTTTATCCCCGACGCATGGATTTTCTTGACCAAGACACGGCACCACTAGTTCTCGTTGTTGCTAGACAGGTGAGCACCATAGGCTGTGCTCCCGACAATTTCAATCTCATCAGTCGGCCACCGTCAAATCAAGGCTACACCAAGAGCGCGCTCGCAACTACTGCAACTCACTGATATTCATTCTATTTCGAGTTGAATGTCACAAACTATTGCGCAACGATGCTCTCACGAGGTTTCCCCTCGCAAACGCGCTGTCGTAACTGCGGCGTAAGAGCAAATGTCTGCACAAGAATCGTGCGCCCCACATGAGCTTCGTGCACATGGGGTGATTGGAGGGGGAGCCTCGTGCCTAGCGCTTTCTATTTATTCGGCGGCACGAGCCGGACAATAATCCCGGCTGAACTGTCAACAAAGAGTGAACTTCTCAAGCACCTTGGCGTTTCCCCAGCAGAGCTAAAGAAGATCTGGTGGTTTCGCGGCCGGATGTACTCCCACTTCAACATCTCAAAGAGGTCTGGAAAAGTTCGACTAATCAGTGCCCCTGATTACCGCTTGAAAATGCTGCAACAGAAGATCGCTCGCAGCCTTTCTGGACTATACAATCCACGCAATCCTGTTCATGGGTTTGTCCCCGATAGGTCCGTAAGGTCAAATGCCGAAGCGCATTTGCGTCGCCGGTTCATCCTCAACGTTGACATAAAGAATTTTTTCCCGGCGATCACAGAAGCGCGCGTGCAAGGTTTGCTTGAGAGTATTGGCGTTGATACAGACGTGGCGGAAACTATTACCCGAATTTGCACGAATAACGGCTGCCTGCCGCAAGGAGCGCCCTCTAGCCCGGTGATCTCCAACATGATCTGCTTCCGGCTTGATAAGTCCCTAATGAATTTCTCCAAAGAACATCGACTGCTCTATACACGATACGCTGACGACATCACGCTTTCGAGTTTTCAACCTCCGACGGCTTTGTTCGAGGGCGACCGCCCCGACTCCGGAAGATTGCCACCCGAAAAGTTGTCGGGCGAGCTTCTTTCGATACTCGGAAACAACGGGTTTGAGTTGAACCCTGAGAAGATTCACTACGCTGACAAAAACTCGCGTAGGATGGTGACTGGGATCAAGATCAATGAAGGTCTCAACGTGGACCGAAGATATGTCCGCAAAATCCGTTCAGCGTTGTTCAAGGTTGAAAGCGCTAGTGTGGCCGCCGCAGAGGCCGAGCTAAAGACGCGCTTCGGAAAGTCATGCAAAATTCAAGCACACCTTCAGGGCAAGATTTCGTGGGTTGGCTTTGTAAAGGGGCAGTCCGATCCTGTTTTCCGTGGCTTAGCAGAGCGCTACAACGCTTGCTTTCCCGCAAGTCCGATTAAGGTGCATCCCACCCAAGCTGAACTCTTGGACAGGTCGGTTTGGGTGCTGGAAACCGAGAAAAATACGGGAACGGCGTTCTTCCTAAGGGGCGTTGGTCTTGTAACCGCCGCGCACTGCGTCAATGGCGCATCCAGCATTGAAGTCTTCCACCCCGGAAAGCCAGCCAACACTTTCATGGTAGGTGTCCAACACATATGCACGCATCGAGACCTAGCGCTGCTCAGCCACTCGATCCCTTCAACAGATTATTTTGAACTTGAGGAGTTCGGTGGTTTTCCTGCCACGGGAGCCAACACTATCGCGGCTGGGTTCCCGTCCTACGGGCCGGGCGATAGGCTGAACATAAGACCCGGAACGATCAGCAGCTTGACTATCAAACATGCGGTCAACCTGATTGAAGTGACCCAGAAGCTGAGCCAAGGGATGTCTGGTGGGCCATTGATGACTCAGGACCATGCTGTGATGGGTGTCATCCACAAAGGCGGCCCGGACGAACCACGGGACTTTGCTGTCACGCTTTCCGAGATGAAGAGCTGGATCGCCACCCTCCCATAGCCGCTGCAGGGTGCCAACATGAAACAGGTGACGATGGCGGGTGTAGCATTCTGAATGCTACCCAAATGATACCCAGGTGCTACTTCGCGCGCTTCGCAAAGTTGAGATAATCACTCAAACAACTGTTTTTATTAGGTTTTTGTGGTGCCCGGGGGCGGAATCGAACCACCGACACGAGGATTTTCAATCCACTGCTCTACCCCTGAGCTACCCGGGCACGGGTGAACGTCTGACGTTCGGGTTGCGGTGTTCTAGGCGGAAGGTGGGGCGGTGTCCAGAGGCATTTGAAAGATTTTTAATGCGGTTTCGCGGGGGGCTCGGACAGGGCCTCGGCGGCCTTTTCCAGATCCTCGGGATCGTCCGACGGAATGGCGTAATTGCCCGACATCCAGCGGCCCAGATCGATGTCGGCGCAGCGCTTCGAACAGAAGGGCCGGTATTTCGCATCGCTCTTGCGGGAACAGATCGGGCAGCTCATGCGGACAGGCTTTCGCTCAACGGTTGGCGTTCGCGTTTGCGGGTCAGTTCATAGTGCCCCAGCGGCGTCCAGCCCAGCAGGGTGCTGTCGATGCTGTCGGACTTGAACGCCGCGCGCAGCACCTGTTCCAGCTGGCGGCGGTCCTTTTTCGCCATCGGCGCGAAATCCACCACGATCTGCCCACCCAAGCCCCGCAGCCGCAGCTGGCGCGGCAGGTCACGCGCCGCGGCAATATTCGCCTTCAGCCCCGCGGCGGGCGAGGTATCGGCGCCGGTATTCACATCCACGGCAACCAGCGCGCGGGTGGGTTCCACGAACATCGCCCCACCCCCGGGCAGCGGCGCGGGGTCCTGCAAGGCGTCGATGGCATCCAGCACGCCCAGATCCTCGAAACAGCCGGGGTGATCGGCCACCTGATCGGGCGCGGGATCGGCCCAGTCGCGCCAGGCCATCAGATGCGGATCGGGCGCATCGACCAGCAGTTCGGGCACGCCCGCGACCTCGGCCATCACATGGCCCGCCAGATCGCGCATCGCCTCGATATCGGCGAAAACTTCGTCCGGGTCCGCCTGCCCCGCGGCGGATCGCAGGATCAGGCCGAACCGCTCGGGCACATCGGCCATTGCCTCATGCGCGATCTCCAGCAGCCCGTCGCGCAGATCCTCATCGCGGATCCGGCGCGAGATGTTCAGCCCCGGCGCATCGGGCGTGACGATCGCATGGCGGCTCTTGAACAGCACGCGCGACGTGACCGGCACCGCCTTGCCCGGCTCGGCATACCCCGTGACCTGCACCAGCAGCGCCTGCCCCGGCGCCAGCCCCTTGGCCTGACGCAGGAACCCGCTCTGCCCCTCGGGCAGCTTCAGGAACACGCCCCCCTGCCCCTTGACCGGCCGATCCACCACGGCGCGAAAGATCGCACCGGGGGCCGGCGGGCCATCGGCGGGGTGCAGCAACAGATCCTCCAGCCGGCCATCCTGCATCAGGGCGGCGGCGGGCTGACCTTCGATGTGGTCCAGAACGATGATACGGCCTTTCATGCGCCCACGCGGTACACCGGATACCCGGCCGCGTCCAGCAATGCCGCGGTTTCCGCCACCGGCAGGCCGACAACCCCGGTGAAAGAGCCGTTGATCCACGGGATGAACGCCCCGGCAGGCCCCTGAATGGCATAGGCCCCGGCCTTGCCCTGCCAATCGCCGCTGTCCAAATAGAATTCCAGCTCGGGGTGCGACAGGCGCTTCATCCGCACCGTGGTCACCACATCACGCTCCCACACCCGGTCGCCCAGGCGCAGCGCCACGGCGGTGATCACCTTGTGCCGCCGCCCCGACAGCGCCGTCAGAAACCGCGCGGCCTCGGCCCGGTCGGCGGGCTTGCCCAGAATGCGCCGCCCCAGGGCGACGGTCGTATCGGCGCACAGCACCAATTCATCCGGCGCGGCGGGCACCGCGCGGGCCTTCTCGATCGCCATCCGGGCACAATAGGGGCGCGGCAATTCCCCCTTGGCGGGGGTTTCATCGATATCGGGCGGCCTGATGTCATCGGCCACAACGCCGATCTGCGCCAGAAGCTCTTTCCGGCGCGGGCTGCCCGAGCCCAGAACCAGCCGCATGGGCGGGCCTTACTTGAAACGATAGTTGATCCGACCCTTGGTCAGATCATAGGGGGTCATCTCGACCTGCACCTTGTCGCCGGCAAGAACACGAATCCGGTTCTTGCGCATCTTTCCTGCCGTATGTGCGATGATCTCATGGCCGTTCTCAAGCTCGACCCGGAATGTCGCATTGGGCAGGAGTTCCTTCACGACGCCGGGAAATTCGAGCAGTTCTTCCTTGGCCATGGTCACTCCATCATTGATTACCCGCCAAAGTGCGGGCGTGCCCTTAAATGGCCTCATGCCTTGGGATTTTCAAGGGCAGATCGGCGTTTTCGCCGCAAACTGACGTATTGTTGCACAGCAGGTTCCCGGCCCCCTGCCCCGCATGCCCCCTTCATCTTGGCATTAAATACCTCCGCCGGAGGCACCCTGAGGCCAGCCCCCGGGGCTGGCCGAGATATGCAGCGCGCGCGCCAGCGCGCACCGCTTGAAAACACCTCAGACCGATACCGCCTCTAGCAAGGCCTCGCGCGACACCTCGCCCTTGGAACCCGAAAGCATGATCTGCCCACGCCGCATGGCGTAAAACCGGTCGGCCAATCCGAAAGCGAAATCGAAATACTGCTCGACCAGGATGATCGCCATGGTCTTGCGGTCGCGCAGATGTTCGATCACCCGGCCGATCTGCTGGATGATATTAGGTTGGATGCCCTCGGTCGGCTCGTCCAGCAGCAACAGGCTCGGGCCCGTCACCAGCGCGCGGCCGATGGCCAATTGCTGCTGCTGCCCGCCCGACAGGTCACCGCCCCGCCGCCCGCGCATTTCCTTCAATACCGGGAACAGTTCGAAAATCTCGTCCGGCACCATCCGCGCCCCGTCGGAAATGCAGTTGAAGCCGGTTTCCAGGTTTTCCTGCACCGTCAGCAGCGGAAAGATCTCGCGCCCCTGCGGGACATAGGCAATGCCGCGTTTGGCCAGCGCATGGGCGTGCAACCGGCCCAGACTGTCGCCGTCCAGCGTTACCTCGCCCTCGCTGCGCGGATGTACCCCGGCCAACGCCTTCAGAAGCGAGGTCTTGCCGACCCCGTTCATCCCCATCAGACAGGTGATCTGCCCGGTCTCGGCCCGCAGCGACACGTCATAGAGAATCTGGCTTTGGCCGTAATGCAGGCTCAGGTCTTTAACTTCCAGCATCGCTTACCGCCCCAGATAGACGTCGATGACGTCCTGATTGCTTGTCACATGGTCCAGGCTACCCTCGGCCAGGACCGAGCCTTCGTGCAGCACCGTGACCTTGCAGTTCAGCCGCCGCACGAATTCCATGTCATGTTCCACCACCACGACCGCGCGGGTCTTGGCGGCCTCGACCAGAATATCGGTCGTATGCTCGCGTTCCTCGGGCGTCATGCCCGCGGCGGGTTCGTCGACCAGCAAAAGCTTCGGCTCCTGCGCCAGCAGCATGCCGATTTCCAGCCATTGCTTCTGGCCATGGCTCAGCTCGCCCGCGATGCGCGGCAGCTGATCGGTCAGGCCGATCTCTTCGGCAATCGCCTCGAGCCGGGCCGCGCCATCGGCGTTGCGCTTGTAAAACAGAACATCGAACGGCCCGCGCTTGTTCTTCAGCGCCATCGACAGGTTTTCGCGCACGGTCTGGGTTTCGAACACCGTGGGGCGCTGGAACTTGCGGCCCACCCCCGCCCGCGCGATCTGGCTTTCCGACAGTTTCAGCAACGACACCGATTTGTCGCCCCAGATCACGCGGCCCTCATCGGGTCGCGTCTTGCCGGTGACGATATCCATGAAGGTCGTCTTGCCCGCGCCATTGGGGCCGATGATCGCCCGCATCTCGGCCGGGCCGATCTGGAACGACAGGTTGTTGATCGCCTTGAACCCGTCAAAGCTGACCGAAACGCCCGAAACCTCCAGCAGCGTGCTCATGATTTCCTCACCAGCTTGTCGATCAGCCCGCCGATGCCCTGCGGCGCAAAGAGCGTGACCGCGACGAAGGACAGCCCCAGCAGCACCAGCCACCAGTCGGTCCATTTGATCGTGTAAAAGCCCAACGGCACATCGGGCGCGCCGCCTCCGGTGAACCACGACGACAGAAGCGACACGAAGGCCGCGCCGATCACGGCCCCATAGATCCGCCCCCGGCCCCCGATGGCGACCCAGACCGCCAGATAGATCGAGGCAATCGGCGCGATCTCGGCCGGGTTTATGATGCCCGCTTGCGGATAATAGAGCGCGCCCGCGATGGCGGCGATGACGGCGGTGCCGGTGAAGACGACCAGCTTGTAGCCTTCGACGTTATAGCCCAGGAAGCGCACCCGCGCCTCGTCATCGCGGATGCCGCGGATGACGCTGCCGAACTTGCCATTGGTGACGAAGACCGCCAGCAGATATCCCAGCGCCAGCGCCACGGCCGAGGCCCAGAAGAACCAGATCGACAGGGTGGCCTGGCTGATGTGGGACAGGCCCGGGATATTCTGCAGCCCCGACAGGCCGTTATTGCCGCGCAATCCGCTGTCGTTCTGGAACAGGTAGAGCGACAGCGCCAGCGTCATTGCCTGGGTCAGAATCGACAGGTAAACGCCGGTCACGCGCGAGCGGAAGGCCAGCCAGCCGAAGACCAGCGCCAGAAGCCCCGGCACCAGCACCACCAGTGCCAGTTGGGCAAACAGGCTGTCGGCAAAAAGCCAGATCGGCGGGATCTCGGCCCCGCCCACGACGCCGAAGATCTGGGTGCCGATGGCGTCGCGCACCTCGTCCGCAGTCGGCGGCAGCGTCGCATTTTCCAGCGAATTGGTGACGATGGTCTTGGTGCGTTCATACATCAGCCACATGCCGATCATGTAGCCACCCAAACCGAAGAAGGCGAAATGGCCCAGCGACAGGATCCCGCAATAGCCCCAGACCAGATCCATCGCGATGGCGATCAGGCACAGGCACAATGTCTTGCCCAGGGTCTTGACGAACGAGGTCGAGATGAAGGTGGCGCCCGTCGCCTCGGACAGAAGCGTCACGGCCAGGGTGAAGGCCGCAAGGCAGCCGATGAAGATCAGCACCGAGGGGTTGCGGGCCAGGAAGGATTTCTGCATCAGCCCGCCCCCGCCGTTGCGCCGCGGGGGGCCAGCCCCCCGCACCCCCCGGAGTATTTGTACCAAGAAGAAAGGGTCATTTTTGATCAATCCCCCGCCGCGCGGCCCTTGAGCGCGATGATGCCGCGCGGCCGGATCTGGATAAACAGGATGATGAAGAGGATCATGTAGGTCTGTGCCGCCAGCGTGTTGGACGGGTTGAACCATTCGATCCCCTTTTGCAGCGAACCGACCAGCCCCGCGCCCAGAAGCGTGCCCCAGATATTGCCCACCCCGCCCACGACGACGGTCATGAAGCTTTGCACGATATAGTCGGCGCCAAGCTCCGACGTGACCTTGGCGTAAAGACCGATGGCCACGCCCGCGATGCCCGCGATGCCCGAGCCCAGGCCGAAGGTCAGCATGTTGATGCGGTCTGGGTTGATGCCCATGGAGGCCGCCATGCGCGGGTTCTGGGTGACGGCGCGCACCTCGAGCCCCAGCCGTGTGCGGTTGAGGATGAAGAGCAGCAGCGCCAGGAAGATGAGCGACAGCACGAAGATCGCGATGCGGATATAGCTGATCGAGACCACGTCATTCAGCACCCAGGCGCCATCGAGCCAGCCGGGGCTGGTCAGCGGGCGGGCCTGGGTGCCGAAGATGTTCTTGGCCAGCTGTTGCAGCGCGATGGAAATCCCGAAGGTCGCCAGCAGGGTTTCCAGCGGCCGGTTGTAAAGCCAGCGGATCACCAGCCGTTCCATCGCCACGCCCGCGGCAAAGGTCACGGCAAAGGCCACCGGCACCGCCACCAGGATCGAGACCGTGTAATCGGGGATGATCTGCTGGATCACATAGCCGGTATAGGCGCCCATCATGATGAACTCGCCATGCGCCATATTGATCACGCCCATCACGCCGAACGTGATCGCCAGCCCGATGGCCGCCAGGAAATAGATCGACGCGAGCGACAGCGCGTCGAGCGACAGATCGAGCATCTGGTTCAGCCCCACCGCCCGGTTGATCGAGGCCAGCGTCGCGGCGGCGGCATCGGTGATCGCGGGATCGGGTTCTGCATAGACCTCGGTGAAGGTCAGATCGGCGATGGCGGCGGCCTTGGTCAGGCCGGGCTGCCAATCGGGGACGGTGCCTGCATGGGACAGCGCGGCATAGGCGCGGTCGCGCCCCTCTTGCGTGTTCAGCAGATCCAGCCGCACACCGCCCACGGTGCCGTCGGTGATATTGGCCTCGAGCGCGGCCTTGCGTTCGGCGACGGACGGGATCGGCGCAACCTTGTCGGCGGCCAGGGCCAGGTCGAAAGCGGTGTCGATATCCAGATCGTCGCCGGGTTTCAACGCCCGCGCGATATTGGCGCCATCGGGCGCGTCCAGCACCGGGGTGCTGGCCAGGATCGGGTTCAGCACGCTGCGCGCATCGACGCCCAGATCGCCCGCGAAGCTTTCGATGGCGGCAATGCGCGTTGCCGGATCGGGCGCGTATTGCACCGCCAGCAGCCGCACCAGCCGTTCCTTGCGCGCGCGCAGGGTGGCGTCCCCCTCGTCCGCGACCGAGGCTTGCAGCGGCGCGTAATGGCTTTCGTCAGGCGCGCGCTCGATGGCGGTCAGCGCATCGGCGCGGCGGGCGGGATCGGGATCCGACAGCTGGAACTGCACCAGATAGCTGGCCAGCACGCTGCGCACGCCGGAATTGGGTTTGAGCTGTTTCAGCGCCCGTTTGTCGGCGGTGCCGGCGGGGTCGCGTGTGGCGAGGTCCAGCAGCGTATAGGTCTGGTTGTCGTCGGTCACGACATAGAAGAACAGCTTGTCGTCCTTGCGCATCCAGACCCGTTTGTCGCCCCAGGCTTCGATGAATTCAAGCGTGCCGGGGGCCTGGGCGTCGACCAGCGCCGCAAGCACCTGATCGACGGTCTTGCGCGAGGCTTTCTCGACCGCATCCTGCTGGGTTTGCAGCACATCCTGCAGCGAGGGCGCCTGTGCGAAGGCGGCCAGGGGCAGCAGGCACAGCAGCGAGAGCAGTCGTCGAAACATCGGGGGAATTCCAAGTGGTCAGAGGGGGGAACCCGGCGCGCCGCTAGCGCCGGGTTCCAAGATCGGGATCAGTAGTTCGACTTGATCTGGACGCAAGTGCTGGTTTCGGTGTTGTACATACCGCAGCCCAGGTCCTTCCAATCCGATTTCAGCACCGCCGATTCCGGCAGGAAGTCGGTCCAGGCGTCGCCCGGGACCTCTTCGGTCTGGCTGATGATGTCGAACTGGCCGTCTTCCTGAATCTCGCCGATCAGCACCGGCTTGGCCAGGTGGTGGTTCGGCAGCATGACGGCGGTGCCGCCGGTCAGGTTCGGGAATTCCTGGCCATACATGGCGGCGCGCACGGCGTCGACATCGGTGGACCCTGCGGCCTCGACCGCGTTCACCCACATGTTGAAGCCGATATAATGCGCCTCCATCGGGTCGTTGGTAACGCGCTCGTCGCCCATCTTGGCCTTCCACGCGGCGATGAATTCCTCGTTGGCATCCGATTCAGCCGACTGGAAATAGTTCCAGGCCGCCAGGTGCCCCACCAGGTTCGCGGTATCGAGGCCCGAGAGTTCCTCTTCCCCGACCGAGAAGGCCACGACCGGGATATCGTCGGCCGAGATACCGGCCGCGGCCAGTTCCTTGTAAAAGCCGATATTGGCGTCGCCATTGATGGTGCTGATCACGCCGACCTTCTTGCCATCGGCGCCAAGCGCCACGACATCGGCCACGATCTTGGACCAGTCGGAATGGCCGAAGGGGGTATAGTTGACGAAGATGTCGCTTTCCGCGATGCCCTTGCCCTTCAGATACTGCTCAAGGATCTTGTTCGTGGTCCGGGGATAGACATAGTCGGTGCCCAGCAGCGCGAATTTCTCGACCCCCAACTCGTCCAGGAAATAATCCGTGGCCGGGATCGCCTGTTGGTTGGGCGCGGCACCGGTATAGAACACGTTTTTCGAGCTTTCCTCGCCCTCGTACTGGACCGGATAGAACAGCAGGCCGTTCAGCTCCTCGATCACCGGCAGAACCGATTTCCGGCTGACGCTGGTCCAGTTGCCGAAGATCACGTCGACATCATGCACGGTCAGCAGCTCGCGCGCCTTTTCGGCGAACAGCGGCCAGTCCGAGGCCGGGTCGACCACGACGGCCTCAAGCTGCTTGCCCATCACGCCGCCTTTTTCGTTCTGCTGATCGATCAGCATCAGCATCGTATCTTTCAGCGTGGTTTCCGAAATCGCCATCGTCCCCGACAGCGAATGCAGGACGCCCACCTTGATCGTGTCGTCAGCGGCCAGGGCAGAGCCTGCCATCAGGCCGCTCGCCACTGCGCAAAGGGCGGTTTTCTTCAAAATGTTCATGTCATCCCCCACGGTAGATCTTGCTGAGGCTGCCGCAAAGGACTAGCGAAGATCCACCGTAATCAAGTTACGGATTTGCGGTGGCCGCGTTTGCTGCCAGGCCCTCGTGGTCACCGCGCTGCGTTTCAGATCAGTCGATCCGCTCTTTGCTTCGGGGATCGGGGGCGCCGGTTCAATGAAGCGCTGGCTCACAAAGCCGCAAATGACCAAAAGAGCGCTGATTTAAGCCATCCAAATCATCGTTCGATCATTTATTGTGCAGATTTTGAAATGACGTGGGGTAGATCCTGTCTTTGTTCTGTGCGCCGGGCGCTGAATAAAAGTGCGCGTTGCCTGCAAGTTCAACACCACATAATGAGCATCCGCGGCGCATCTTTGCCCATCGTCCGGCCAAGCCCGGCGCGGAATTTCGGACAAGTTTTATCTGTTAACCCGATGCTGGGAACATGCCGCGACAGTGCCCTTCCGAACAGGAAAGGGGCAGCATGTTACAGATTTTCCGACGCAAGACCTGGGGCCGCTATGGCCCGTGGCTGATCCTGGCGGCGTTGCTGCCGGTCATGGCCGACCGCATCGCCGAGGTGCAGTGGCAGGGTGTCGCCCGCGCCGTTCAGGCGACCACCCCCGCGCAATGGGCCATCGCGCTGGCCGCGACGCTGGTCAGTTTCTGGGCGATTGCGCGGCATGAACGGCTGGCGCTGGCGCTTCTGGGGGCCGGTGGCAGCCCCGGGCGCTGCGGGGCGGCGGCCATTGCGATCAGCCAGACCACCGGGTTCGGGCCGATGGTCAGCGCGCTTGTGCGCTGGCGCCTGCGCCCCGATCTGGGCGTGGTCGGGGTTGCGCGGCTGACCAGTGTCGTGACGGTCAGCTTCCTGATCGGTCTGGCGGTCACCGCCGCGGCGGCGCTGCTGGTCGCGCCCACGCCCCTGCCCGGGCGCGGATTGGCGGCGCTGATCCTGGGTCTGGCGCTGGCCGGGCTGGCGCTGTCGCTTTGGCCGCCGCGGGCGCTGCGCGGACGGATGCCGCCGCTGCGGGCGCTGCTGGGGATGTTCCTGCTGGCCGCCATCGACAGTGTTTGTGCCGCATTGGCGCTTTATGCGGTGCTGCCGCCCGGCACAGGGATCGCTTTTCTGCACCTGTTGCCGGTCTTTCTGCTGGCGCTGGCCGCCGGGCTGATGTCGGGCGCGCCGGGCGGTGTCGGCGCGTTCGAGCTGACATTGCTGGCATTGCTGCCGCTGGCGCCGGAAACCGCCCTGTTGGGTGGCGTGCTGGCCTGGCGCGTGGTCTATTACCTGCTGCCGGCGCTGGCGGGCGCGGCGCTGTGGCTGCGCGGACCGACCGCGGATGTGCCCCGCGATTGGTCGCTGGCACCCGCCGACGATCTGGACGCCGCCGACCGGATCGCCCTGCACGGCGCCCCCCAGGCCGAGGCGCAGCTGTTTCACCAGGGCCCGTTCCACCTGTTGCGTGGCGCGCAGGATCGCGGCGCCTGGGTTGCCGCGCGCAGCGGTCAAAGCCTGATCCTGCTAGGCGATCCGCTGATCGGCGCCCCGGCGACCACGCTGCGGCTGGCGCGCACGGCGGGCACCGGCGTGGCCCGCGCGCCGATCCTGTACAAATGCGGCGGCCCGATGGCCCGCGCTGCCCGCCGCGCCGGGTTCCGCGTGCTGCCGATTGCCGAGGACGCGGTGCTGGACCCCACCGGCTTCACGACCGAGGGCGCGGCGTTCCGGCAATTGCGCCGCAAGCTGCGCAAGGCCGCGCAGAACGGCATCTGTTGCGGTCCCGCCGAACGCCCGGACACGGACCGCATCGCCGGGATCGCCCGGGCCTGGACGACCGCCCGCGGGCGCGAGCTGGGATTTTCCACCGGGTGCTTTGCCCCGCAGCATCTGGCGCGGCAACGGGTCTTTGTTGCGCGGCGGGCGGGCCGGACCGTGGGTTTTGCCAGCTTTCACGTCAATCACCGCGAATGGGTGCTGGACCTGATGCGGGTCGAACCCGACGCGCCCGATGGCACGATGCACGCGCTGGTCATGGCCGCCATCGACAGCGCGGCGGTGGCGGGGCTGCGGCGGCTGTCACTGGCCGCGACGCCCTGTGACGCCGATGCCTTCCCGCCGCTCTGGCGGCCCTTCGGGCGGCGTCTGGCCGCGCGCCGCAGCGGCCTGCGCCAGTTCAAGACCGCCTTCGCCCCGGTGTGGGAGCGGCGCTATGTCGCCGCACCGGGCTGGCCATCGCTGGCCCTGGGCCTTATCGACATCTGGCGGGAAATCACCGATCCGCGTCGGCAGGTCACCGCGCGCCCGGGCGACATTCGGATTGCGCGCCGCCCCGGTTCGTGGCATCCGTCTGGCGACGTTTCGGCGGGGCCTGTTGCCGTGCCGGCGACCGAGAGGACCGATCATGACCGACGCGCTGAGCCGCCTGTTTGAAACCCGTGACTGGCTGTTGGCCGATGGCGCCACCGGCACGAACCTGTTCAACATGGGGCTCAGTTCCGGCGACGCGCCCGAGCTTTGGAACGTGGACGCGCCCGACAAGATCCGCGCGCTCTATGCCGGGGCGGTCGATGCGGGATCGGACCTGTTCCTGACCAACAGCTTTGGCGGCAATGCCTCGCGGCTGAAACTGCATGACGCACAGAACCGCGTGGGCGAGCTGAACCGCGCCGCCGCCGAGCTGGGCCGCGAGATCGCCGACAAGGCGGGCCACCCGGTGGTGGTTGCCGGCTCCGTCGGCCCCACGGGCGAGATCATGGAGCCGATGGGCGCGCTGTCCTACGCCGACGCGGTCGAGATGTTCCACGAACAGGCCGAGGCGCTGAAAGAGGGCGGCGCGGATGTGCTGTGGGTCGAAACCATCAGCGCGCCCGAGGAATACAAGGCCGCGGCCGAGGCCGCCGCCCGCGCCGACATGCCCTGGTGCGGCACCATGAGCTTCGACACCGCCGGGCGCACCATGATGGGCGTGACATCGGCCGCGATGGTCGATCTGGTGGAAAAGCTGCCGAACCCGCCGCTGGCCTTCGGTGCCAATTGCGGCGTGGGCGCATCCGACCTGCTGCGCACGGTGCTGGGCTTTGCCGCCGCGGGCACCGAACGGGCGCTGATCGCCAAGGGCAACGCGGGCATCCCGAAATATGTCGACGGCCACATCCATTATGATGGCACGCCCGACCTGATGGCCGATTACGCCGTGCTGGCCCGCGATTGCGGCGCCAAGATCATTGGCGGCTGCTGCGGCACCACCCCCGAACACCTGCGCGCCATGCGCGCCGCACTGGAAACCCGGCCCAAGGGCCCGCGCCCGACGCTGGACCAGATCACCGCGGCGCTTGGCGCGTTCTCGTCGGCTTCGGACGGCACGGGCGAGGATGCGGATGCCCCCGCCCGGACGCGCCGCCGCCGGCGCGGTTAAGACCACCCGCACCGCAGCGGGCGTTCGACGCGCGCCGCGGCGCGGGGCACGGGCGCGCCCTTAACCCGGCTTGCGCGCCACCAGATCGACCAGCGCCGACCGGCCCTTGTGGCCAGTGCCCTCGTCAATCTCGGCATCATAGTCGGACAGGCGCAGGATCTGCCACCCGGCAAACGCGTCGCGCAACATATCCTCGGTATACATGTGGCGTGGATCGGGCGGCCCGCCGGTTCCATAGCCCACCTGGCGCGGGGCATAGCCGTGCAGCAACAGCAGCCCGCCGGGGCGCACCGCCTGCCGGAACCCGTCGAACATCCGCGCCCGCATTTCCGGCGCGGCGAATTGCACGAAGATCGCCACCACCGCGTCAAAAACCTGCGTCCAGTCCCAATCCTGAACCGCCGCCCGGTGATAGTCGATCTGCAGGCCCAGCTCCGCCGCCCGCCCCCGCGCCTTGTCGACCGCGACGGGCGAGAAATCGAATGCCGTGACCCGGTGGCCCAGCCCGGCCAGATAGGCCGAATTGCGCCCCTCGCCATCGCCCACGGACAGCACCGCCGCGCCATCGGGCAGATGCCCCGCCTGTGCGGTCAGGAAAGCCGCCGGATCGGTGCCGAAATGGAACCCGGCCTTGTCGAACCGCGCGTCCCAGAAGGCCGACGCCTGATGCGGGGCATCGGCGGATTTGTCATCGCTGGACATCACATCCTCCTGTCACGCACAGGCTATCCCGGCGCGGTCAGAAAAGCGACAGCTGATCGCCGGGCCGGGGCGGCCGGGCGAACAGATCGCAGCGCAGGGGCGGCAGCTCGCGGCCCAGCCCAAAGCGCTTGCAGGCCACCCGGAACCGCGCCGCCAACAGGTCGGCATGCTGCCCCTGCCCGCGCATCCGGCGCCCCCATTCGGCGTCGTATTCGGCCCCGCCGCGCATCTCGCGCATGCGGTTCATCACATGGGCGGCGCTGTCGGGGAAATGCGCCTGAAGCCAGTCCTTGAACAGCGGCGCGACCTCCAGCGGCAGGCGCAGCAGGATCCAGCTGGCGGCCTGCGCCCCGGCGTCGGCGCCCGCTTGCAGGATCGCCTCCAGCTCGTGATCGGTCAGCACCGGGATCAGGGGCGCGGCCATCACCCGCAACGGCACGCCCGCATCCGCCAGCGCCCGGATCGCCCGCAGGCGCGTTTGCGGGGCCGGCACGCGCGGCTCCATCCGGCGCGACAGGTCGGCGTCCAGCGTGGTGACGGAAATGCCCACATGCACCAGCCCGCGCGCGGCCATGTCCGACAGGATATCCAGATCGCGGGTGATCATCGCGCCCTTGGTCACGATGCCGACGGGATGGTTGAAATCGCTCAGCACCCGCAGGCAGCCGCGCATGATTTCATGGCGCCCCTCGATCGGCTGATAGGGATCGGTATTGGTGCCGATCGCGATCACGCGGGGGGTGTATTTCGGATGGGACAGCTCACGCGCCAACAGCTCGGGCATACCGGGCCGCGCGACCAGACGGGTTTCGAAATCCAGCCCCGGCGACAGGCCCAGATAGGCATGCGTGGGCCGGGCAAAGCAATAGATGCAGCCATGCTCGCACCCGCGATAGGGGTTGATCGACCGGTCGAAGGGCACATCGGGCGAGGTGTTGCGCGTCAGCGCCTTGCGCGGAACCTCGGTCCTGATTTCGGTCCGCAACAGCCGCGTCTCCTCGGGGATGTCCCAGCCGTCATGCACCGGCTCGCGCCCATAGGGTTCGAACCGGCCGGTGACATTGGTGGCGGTGGCACGGGCACGCAGGCGCAGATTTGGGTCAACCGGGGGCAAAGACATGGCAGAAGGTTAGAACATTTAGCGAACACTTGCCAAGCAGATTGCAACCGCGCGAAGAAACGGCATAAGGACAGCCAGTTACGCGCAGCTTGGTCGGTTGCGGCGCACTCCATGTCGGATTTCGCCCAGTCGCGCCCTATGTTTTCGCGCACACAGGAAAAACAATCGCGTTCGCGCCCTGATGGAGACCAAGGCATGGCCGAGGAAGAAGACGACATCATCCTCTCGGAACTACCGGATGAAGAGCTGGTTCCGCAGATGCATGACGACCTGTATGACGGTCTGAAGGAAGAGATCGAGGAAGGCGTCAACATCCTGCTGGAACGCGGATGGGCGCCCTACAAGATCCTGACCGAGGCGCTGGTCGCGGGCATGACCATCGTCGGCAAGGATTTCCGCGACGGCATCCTGTTCGTCCCCGAGGTCCTGCTGGCCGCCAATGCGATGAAGGCGGGCATGGCGATCCTGAAGCCGCTGCTGGCCGAAACCGGCGCCCCGCGCATGGGCAAGATGGTGATCGGCACCGTCAAGGGCGACATCCATGACATCGGCAAGAACCTGGTGGGCATGATGATGGAAGGCGCGGGTTTCGAGATCATCGATCTGGGCATCAACAACCCGGTCGAGAATTATCTGGACGCCGCCGCGCGGGAAGAGGCCGACATCGTCGGCATGTCCGCCCTGCTGACCACCACGATGCCCTATATGAAGGTCGTGATCGACACGATGGTCGAACAGGGCATCCGCGACAATTACATCGTGATGGTGGGCGGCGCGCCGCTGAACGAGGAATTCGGCAAGGCCATCGGTGCCGACGGGTATTGCCGTGACGCTGCCGTGGCGGTGGAAATGGCCAAGGATTTCATGTCGCGCAAGCACAACCAGATGGCGGCGGGTTAAGCCCCGATTGGTCAATCCCATTCGGAACGCCGCCCCCGCCGGGGCGGCGTTTTTCGTTGCAGCCCCGCCGCCCCGCCCCCACATTGGAAGAAACCCCGGAAAGTGGAGAGCCCCTTGCCCCTGCCCCGTTTCATTCTGTTGCTGACTGTCGTGATCGCGCTGGCCGGCGCGACGGTGCTGCTGTTCGCGCAAGTGCCGGGCGCGCTGGGTCTGTCGGGGCTGGCCGTGGTGATCGCGCTGCTGATGGGGCTGCGGCTTGTGCTGGGGCGCGGGCGATGACCGGGCTGCCCAGCGACGAGGCGCTGACCGAAACCGGCCTGGCCCCCGATGCGCGGACCGGGCGCATCCTGCTGCTGGCCTGCGGGGCGCTGGCGCATGAGATCCTGGCGCTGAAATCGGCCAATGGCTGGGATCACATGGACCTGACCTGTCTGCCCGCCAAGCTGCATCTTTACCCCGACCGGATCGTGACCGAGGTCGAGAAGGCAATCGAAAAGCACCGCGCCGATTACGATCAGGTCTTTGTCGTCTATGCCGATTGCGGCACCGGGGGGCAGCTGCGCGCGGCCTGTGACCGGCTGGGGGTCGACATGGTCGAAGGCCCCCATTGCTACAGCTTTTTCGAGGGCAACGCGGCCTTCGCCGCCAAGGCCGAGGATGAGATGACCGCGTTCTATCTGACCGATTTTCTGGTCAAGCAGTTCGACGCCTTTGTCTGGAAACCCATGGGGCTGGACCGCCACCCGGAACTGCGCGACATGCTGTTCGGCAATTACACCAAGCTCGTCTATCAGGCCCAGACAGACGACCCGGCCCTGACCGACAAGGCGCGCGCCTGTGCCGACCGGCTGGGTCTGACGTTCGAGCGGCGCCTGACCGGCTATGGCGATCTGGCCGTGGCGCTGCGCGCCCTGCGCTGATCCCTCGACCCGCCCCGGCGAAGGGCGTATGCAGATCACATGAGTCGCCCCATCCCGTTCACGATCCTGCTGTTGACCATCGGCACCCTGGGCGGCGAGGCCGCCTTTGCGCTGTCGCTTCCCCTGCCCTTCATGATCGGATCGCTGCTGGCCTCGGCCTCGGTCGCGATCCTGGCCCCGATGCGGTTTCCGGCGGGCTATGTGTTTCCCAACCGGTTCCGCACCTGGGTGATCACGCTGGTGGGCGCGGCCATCGGCGCGCAGGTCTCGCCCCAGGTCCTGAGCGGCGCGGCGATCTATATCCCCAGCCTGCTGGCGATCCTGCTGTTCGTGCCGCTGTCGCACATGATGGGCTATCGGATCCTGCGCCATGCGGGCGGTTATGACCGGGCGGATGCGTTTTTCGGCGCCGCGCCGGGCGGGTTCGTGGAAAGCATCGCCCTGGCGGAAGAGGCCGGTGCCGATATCCGCCATGTCACCATGCTGCATTTCCTGCGGATCATCCTGGTGATCGTGATCGTGCCCTTTCTGATGTCGCTTTACCTGGGCCATGCGGTGGGCAGCGCCCAGGGCGCGCGGCTGGGCAACGGCGGCTTCGATGCGCCGGGGCTGGCGATTGCGGTCGGGGCGGCGGTCGCGGGCTATGGGCTGGGGCAGCTGCTGCACCTGCCCGCGCGGCATATGATCGGACCGATCCTGGCCGCCGCGCTGCTGGCAGGCAGCGGGCTGGCCCAGCCGCAGGTGCCCGGCGCGCTGGTCGCGGCGGCGCAGATCGTGATCGGCACCTCGCTGGGCGCGCGCTTTGCCGGGGCGTCGCTGCGGATGTTGTGGCGTGCTTTTGGCCTGTCGCTGCTGCTGGTCACGGCCAGCCTGTTGCTGGGCCTGCTGATCGCCTGGATCCTGCACATGGCGACCGGGCTGGCGACCGAGGCGCTGATCCTCAGCTTCACCCCCGGTGGCGTGACGGAAATGGCCCTGATCGCGCTGGCGATCAGCGGCAATTCGGCCATCGTCGTGGCCCATCACGTGTTGCGGATCATCGCCACGGTGCTGATGATGAGCACCTTCCTGCGGCGCACCGATTTCCTGAAGAAACCCGGCTAGGCGGCGGCCTGCGCGGTCTGGCGGATGCGTTCGACCATCGCCCGCAGCCCGTTCGAGCGTTGTGACGACAGGTGATCGTTCAGCCCCAGCCGCCCCAGTTCGGCCGCCGCATCGGTGGCCAGCACATCGGCGACCGTCTGGCCCGAATACAACAGCCTTAGGATCGCGATCAGCCCCCGCACGATCATCGCATCGCTGTCGCCGTCGAAGGTCAGCACCGCCTGCGGCCCCTGCCCGTCGATCTGCGGCACCAGCCAGACCTGGCTGGCGCAGCCGTCGACCTTGGTCGCGGGCACGCGGAACGCGTCGTCCAGCGGCGCCATCGCCTTGCCCATGTCGATCACATGGCGATAGCGGTCCTCCCAATCGTCGAGGAATTCGAAGGTTTCCACCAGATCTTCAAACGCTTCGGTGCACACGGGGCGGCCTCTTTCAGACGATTGCCCTTTCAGTTAGGCGCAATCCGCGCCAAGGTCCAGCAAGCGGGCGGAAAATCATCCGCGCGCGGCGGGTTTTCAACGCCACCGCTTTCGGCTAACCCAAGAGTGCAAGACGAGGGAGCACCATGAAAAGACCGCTGATCGCCGCTTTGATCTGTACCCTGATGGTAGCCGGGTGCGCGCGCGTGCGCGACTCGCGCATCAACCCGTTCAACTGGTTCGGCCAAAGCGAACAGTCGGTGAATGTCGCCGTGGTGCAGCAGCAGCCCGCCGACCCGCGCCCGCTGGTTCTGCAGATCACCGATCTGCGCATCGACCGCGCGCCGGGCGGGGCCATCGTGCATGCCGTGGGCCTGCCGCCGCGTCAGGGCTATTGGCAGGCCGAACTGGTCCGCGCCCGCAATGTCCAGGCAGAGCCGGGCGTTCTGGTCTATGATTTCCGCGCCTGGCAGCCGGTGACGCCCACCGGCACCGGCACGCCCTTCTCGCGCGAGCTGACGGCGGCGCGGTTCCTGTCCGATCAGGATCTGGCACAGGTCACGACCATCGTCGTGCGCGGGCAGGAAAATCAGCGCCTCAGCCGCCGCTGATCGGGGTCACAGCTCGACCACATCCACAACGTTGCCGCGGGCGACCAGCGCCAGCTCGCCCCGGCAAAGCCGCAGCGCATCGTCGCCGAACACCTCGGCCCGCCAGCCCTGCAACGCCGCACCGTCGCGCTTGCCCGCCGCGATGGCGTCCAGCTCGGACGCGGTCGCGATCAGCTTTTGCGCCACACCGGCATTTTCGGCCTTGGCCTTCAGCAGCACCCGCAGCAGATCGGCCAGCGCCGGGTTAACCTGCAGCTTGTCGTTGCTGTTGTCGGGTTTGGGGTAATCCTCGGGGGCGACATCCTGCGCGGTCTGCACCGCGGCCAGTATGCCATCGGCGATCTCGCCCCGACGCGCCTCGCGCAGCAGCAGGCGCGAGCGCGACAGGTCCTGCATGGATTTCGGCTTGGTCGAGGCCAGTTCCAGCAGCGCATCGTCCTTGAAGACGCGGTTGCGGGGGATGTTGCGCGACTGGGCGTACCCCTCGCGGAAGCGCGCCAGTTCGCGCACCACAGCCAGGAACTTGCCCGAATGGGTGCGCGTCTTGACCCGTTTCCAGGCCTGCGACGGCTCGACCGTATAGGTCGCGGGATCGGTCAGGATCTTCAGCTCTTCGGCCACCCATTTGTGGCGGCCGGACTTGGCCAGCTCGTCCCGCAGATATTCATAGATCACCCGCAGATGCGTGACATCGGCCAGCGCATAGTTCTGCTGCGCATCGGTCAGCGGACGGCGCGACCAGTCGGTAAAGCGCGAGGTCTTGTCCAGCGACGCTTTGGCGATCTTGCGCACCAGGGTCTCGTACCCCACCTGCTCGCCAAAGCCGCAGACCATCGCCGCGACCTGGGTATCGAACAGCGGTTCGGGGAACACGTCGCCTTCGACAAAGAAGATTTCCAGATCCTGCCGCGCGGCGTGGAATACCTTGACCACCGATGTGTCGCGGAACAGCTCATAGAGCGGCTCCAGCGACAGATCCTCGGCCAGCGGGTCGACCAGCACGGCCTCGCCATCCCCGGCCTGTGCCAGCTGCACCAGGCACAGCTTGGAATAATAGGTCCGCTCGCGCAGGAATTCGGTATCGACGGTTACATAAGGGCCCTTGCGCGCGGCTTCACAAAAGGCGGCAAGGTCATCGGTCTGTGTCAGTATTCGCATTCAGGGTGGTGTCTTTTCGTCTTGTTCTTGTTTTTTGCCGGTCCGCCCCCCGCATTCCCTGTTTTAGGAAATTATCCACAGGTTGAAAAGAGCCTAGGGCAGAAAGACCGGGGTTCTGTCGCCGGTTACGAAACGTCGCAGCACGTTGGGATATAATTGATGCTCCATCGGCAGCACCCGCGCGGCCAGCGTGTCGGGGGAATCACCTGGCAGCACCGGCACACGCGCCTGGCCCAGAATCGGTCCGCCATCCAGCTCGGCGGTCACTTCGTGTACCGAACAGCCCGCCTCGGCATCGCCCGCCTCGATCGCGCGGGCATGGGTGTTCAGCCCCTTGTATTTCGGCAGCAGCGAGGGGTGGATGTTCAGCATCCGCCCCTGCCAGCGGGTGATGAAGCCCGGCGTCAGGATGCGCATGAACCCCGCCAGACAGATCACATCCGGCGCGGCCTGTTCCAGCGCGGCGGTCAGGGCGCCCTCGAACGCGGCGCGATCTTTGGCAAAGGGTTTGTGATCCACGACCGCCGTGGGAATGCCCCGCGCGGCGGCCTTGGCCAGCCCGCCCGCATCCGGCACGTTCGACAGCACCAGACAGGGCCGCGCCGGGTGGTCGCCCACCATGCTGTCGGCCAGCGCGACCATGTTCGACCCGCCGCCCGAGATCAGGATCGCAACCCGTTTCACTTCAGCGTGCCGAAGTAATCGACGCCCGCGCCCTGAACGACCTGGCCCAGAACGGTGACGGTCTCGCCCGCGTCCTTCAGCAGCGCGGTCAGCTCGGCCGCGCGGGCCTTGTCGACCACAACGATCATGCCGATGCCACAGTTGAACGTCTTCAGCAGTTCGGGCGTGGCGATGCCGCCGGTTTCGGCCAGCCAACGGAAGACGGGCGGCAGCATCCAGCTGTCCAGATCGATCGTTGCGCCCAGCCCCTCGGGCAGCACGCGCGGCAGGTTCTCGGTCAACCCGCCGCCGGTGATATGGGCCAGCGCGTGCACGCCCCCTGCCCGCACCGCCGCCAGCGCCTGTTTCACATAAAGCCGCGTCGGCGTCAGCAGCGCCGCGCCCAGCGAACCGTCGGCCCAGGGGCAATCGGCATCCCATCCCAGGCCCGACAGCTCGACGATCTTGCGCACCAGGCTGTAGCCGTTGGAATGCACCCCGTCGCTGGCCAGACCCAGCAGCACGTCGCCCTCGGCCACGCCCGCGGGCAGGTCCGCGCCGCGTTCCATCGCGCCCACGGCAAAGCCCGCCAGGTCGAAATCGCCATCGCTGTACATGCCCGGCATCTCGGCGGTTTCGCCCCCGATCAGCGCGCAGCCCGAGCGCACGCAGCCCTCGGCAATGCCTTCGACGACGCTGGCGCCTTCGTCCACCGACAGCTTGCCGGTCGCGAAATAGTCCAGGAAGAACAGCGGCTCGGCGCCCTGACAGACCAGATCGTTGACGCACATCGCCACCAGGTCGATGCCCACACCGCCCAGATTGCCGGTGTCGATCGCAATCCGCAGCTTGGTGCCCACCCCGTCGGTCGCCCCCACCAGGATCGGGTCGGTGTAACCCGCAGCCTTCAGATCGAAAAGCGCACCGAAGCCGCCCAGCCCCGCCATCACCCCGGGCCGGTTGGTCCGCTTGGCGGCGGGCTTGATCCGGTCGACCAGCGCATTGCCCGCGTCGATATCCACGCCCGCATCGGCATAGGTCAGACCGTTCTTTCCATCAGTGCTCATCGGGTGCCCTTTCGTTGGTTTCCGACCCGATAGCCGATCCGCCCGCCCCCGTCCATCAGCCGGACCGCCCTGTGGCCAAATTTTTCCCGCCCCAATGGCCCGCGCGGGCTTGGCCCCGCCCCCGCGCAAGCCCTAGGATCGGGTCATGCCCGCCGCCCGGACCGGACCCCGCGATGCCCCGATACGATCAGGACCACGAAGACGCCAAACGCTGCCCGCATTGCGACGGGCCGGTGACGTTCATGCATGTGCTCTACGAGGTCCGGTATCGCAGCGGCTGGCACCATTTCTGCAAAAGCTGCGGCGATCTGGGCTATCTGCCCGACCCGCCCAAGGACGCCGCCACGCGGATGCGCGAAACCCTGACACAGATGAAACGGCAATTGCTGTGGATTTCGGAAAACGGGAACCGCTGGCCGCTGAATTCCGAACACCGCCGGATCGTGCGGTTTTCCGAGCTGCAGAACCCGCGATCCGATGACTGGAAGGACGGCCAGCGCCTGGCCTTCGATACGCTGTGGCACCATTTCTGCGCGCTGGAGGCGCAGGCCATCGAACTGGGGGTGATCGACGGCCCGATTCCCGTCGCCCCCGAACAGGAAGATCAGATCCCGTTCTGAGTGCGCGTTGCGGATTGGCAGCCCCGATACCCTGTGCTATGGACCGGCTCTGGCGGGCCTGTAGCTCAATTGGTTAGAGCAGAGCGCTCATAACGCTTTGGTTGCGGGTTCAAGTCCTGCCGGGCCTACCAGATCGCCGCCAGCCCGCCCTAGCGCGCCAGAACCAGCTCGGCTTTCAACCCGCCCAGATCGGCACTTTCGCCCAGCCGCAACAGCCCGCCATGGCTGCGCGCCACATCCGACGCGATGGCCAGCCCCAGCCCCACGCCCGATCCCTTGTCCTGATTGCGCGCGGCGTCCAGACGGCTGAAAGGCTTCATCGCCTCGTCGCGCTGATCGGCGGGGATGCCGGGGCCGTCATCCTCGACCACGAAGCGCACCACACGGTCGGTCAGGTCCAGCCCCAGCCGGGCATGCGTGCCATGGCGCAGCGCGTTGTTGGTCAGGTTCTGCAAGGCACGTTCGACCGCCAGCGCCCGCAGCGGCACCGTCTGGCCCGCCGCCGGCAGCGTGCCCAGCGTGACATCGCCCCCCATGCGCCGGGTCTGTTCGGCCACCGATTGCAGCAGCGCCACCGGATCGGTGTCGTCGACATCGCCCATCGCATCGGAGCGGGCGAAATCCAGGAACGTGTCCAGGATCCGCTCCATGTCGCGCACGTCGCGGGCCATCGCCTCGGTCTCGGGGCCCGGCTCGGTCAGCGACAGGCTCAGCTTCAACCGCGTCAGCGGCGTGCGCAGGTCGTGGCTGACCCCCGACAGCATCATGGTGCGCTGTTCCATCTGACGTTCGATGCGGGCGCGCATGTCCAGGAACGCGTTTCCGGCAGCGCGCACCTCGGTCGCGCCGACGGGGCGGTATTTCATGTGCCGCCCCTTGCCGAAGGCCTCGGCCGCGCGGGCCAGACGGCGGATCGGGCGCAGCTGGTTGCGCAGGAAGATAAACGCGATCAGCGTCATCAGCAGCCCGGTCACGATCATCAGCACCAGCAACTGATGCGGGTTCGATGCCGACATTCGCCGCCGGTCCACCAGAAGCCGCATGCCGCCATGTTCGGTCTGCAACAGGATCGTCACCTCACGCGTGCTGCTCGCCAGATCGATCGCCTGAACCGTGGGCACCTCGTCGCGCAGGGTGGCCATGATGGTACGCCCCGACAGGTCATAGAACAGCCGTTCGTCGCCCATCCCAAGCGGCGCGGGCAAGGTCAGCACGATGCGCAGATCACGGGTCAGCGGCGCAGTCTGCGCCAGCGCGGTTGCGACATCGGGCGCGGTATCGACCACATCCTGCAGCAGCTTGACCTCCAGCGCGACATTGCGTGTCATCTGCCGCGTGACACCGGCGAAATGGCGCTGAATGAACACCACCGACACCACAAGCTGCAGCGTCAGGATCGGTAGAATCAGGATCAGCGCGGCCCGGCCATACAGCCCCCGCGGCAACAAGCGTTTGATCCAGCCGTTCTCCATGCGCTAGGACCGTATCGGGCGATGGCCGCCGAAGAAAGGGCTAGATGACACACGCATCCCAGGACAGGCCGCAACCGGGGCACTGCACGCCGCTGGCCCCCGGCATCCGCCGGGTTCTGGCGCCGAACCCCTCGCCCATGACCTTCTGGGGCACCAACAGCTATATCGTGGGCACCGGAACGGTCGCGATCATCGATCCCGGCCCCGATGATATCGGCCACCTGCGGGCGCTGCTGGACGCGCTCGACCCCGGCGAGGCTGTGGCCGCGATCCTGGTCACCCACAGCCACCGCGACCATTCCCCGCTGGCCCGCCGCCTGTCGGCCGAAACCGGCGCGCCGATCCATGCCTTTGGCGACAGCCTGGCCGGCAAGGACCCCGAGATCGCGGCGCTTGCCGATATCGGCGGGGGCGAAGGCGTCGACCCCGGTTTCCGCCCCGACCATTGCCTGACCGATGGCGAGACCATGTCTGTCGGGGACGTGAACCTCACCGCCCTCTGGACGCCCGGCCATATGGGCAACCACCTGTGTTTCGCGATGGGTGACGTGGTGTTCAGCGGCGATCACGTCATGGGCTGGGCCACCTCCATGGTCTCGCCCCCCGATGGCGACCTGGGCGCGTTCATGGCGTCGCTCCAGGCGCTGTCGGCGCGGTCGGACCGGGTGTTCTATCCCGGCCACGGCGCCCCGGTCGAAACCCCACAGGCCCGGGTGCGCGACCTTATCGCCCACCGCCGGATGCGCGAGGCACAGATCCTGACCGCCCTGTCCGCCGCCCCCGGCAGCGCCGCCGACCTGGCCGCCCGCATCTATACCGACGTGGCCCCCGCCCTGCTGCCCGCCGCCGCCCGCAACGTGCTGGCCCACCTGATCGACCTGGACCGCCGCGGCCTGGCCACCCGCGACACGACCCTGTCCCAAACCACCGTCTTCCACCCGCGCTGAGCGGGGATGAAAAAAATGTCACAAACTGCATCAACCCCTCTGGACGGCGGCCAGAGCCGTTGCTATATCGCCCCCCGTGTTCCGGCGTAGCTCAGCGGTAGAGCAGTTGACTGTTAATCAATTGGTCGTAGGTTCGATCCCTACCGCCGGAGCCAAAAAATCCCCAAAGATTTGAGCTACTTGCCAAGACCGCCGCTGGCGGTTTTTGTGGTTCTTGGATACTGTATGAGCTTTGCTTAAGACCTGTCGATAGGTCTGCGGGTGCGTAAGCTGCTGAAACAGCGCACCAACGAAAAGCGTACCGGGACGCATGTCCCGAGGCGCTCACAGGCGCGGCGCGGAGTAGCTAGATAGCGCAACTCTCCTGACGCTGTAGCCGCGACTCTGCACGCGCACTACATCGTGTTATTCGGCATAGAAAACTTTGCACATTTGGATTATTTTTTGACTTGTGTGTAATTTCGGACCTTTCGATGACAGAAGACGCATTGGTAACTACTGACCGCAAGCCGGTGGGCTGGTATGAAGAGGTGATACCTGTGCGCGGCTGTCGGCTCTCGTTGGAGAACATCAAGGACGTTTATCGCGATCTTCACGCCATCAATAGGAAGTTTGGCGAGCAAGTAATATCAACATTATCGCGTGAGCCGGACTTGACCGATGAGCAGTGGGAGGCGCGGAAGGCTTTTCTTCTTGATGATGCGTTTTGCCTCACCATCACTGTGAACGGTTTGCGGGATCAGCAGCTCTACGGCGAGTCTGCCGCAGTCTTTGACGACCCGAACCTTCCTGAGCCCATCAAGTCCATCTTTTTCACCAATAGCACCGCATTTCAACGACACGCCAGCGGCAACACCCCGAAGAACCGAATTTCAGTCTTCTTGGACTTTGGCAAACCCGAGGTGTTTGACCCGAACCCCTTGGTATCAGCGGCCACCCCAAACGAGGGTAACGTGACCGTCAACGCACAGGACATTACCTTTTTCAACGCTGTTCAAAAGGCTGTTGAGAAGAAAGTGACGACGCATAAAACTTGGTATGGCGCGATCCACCGGAACTTTGCATATGACATTGGCATGTGGTTTGTCGCCCTGCCGGTGTCGCTCTACTTCTCTACCTACTACATGGATCAGCTAATACCGGTAGGTGCGAAGTTTGAACTTTTTCGCTGGCCGCTGTTCATCTACTTCGTGGGTCTCTCCTTAATCCTCTACCGGGCGCTCACATCCTACGCGAAGTGGGCTTTTCCCGTGAACGTTCTCGAGGAGAATAAGGATCGGGCGCTAAAGCATCGCCTCGCTTTGGGCGGGTTTGCGTCATGGCTATTCTATAAGGTCGCCAGTACGGTCTATGGCATCATTCTAGGGTAGTTCTTACGCACGCCTCGCCCCTCGCCATTACCCCACCACTCCCGGCGCGCCGAAACCCTGTTCCAGCAACTCGCCGGCGTCCAGACACAGGTCTTCGCGCCAGGGTGGGGTGACCAGTTGGACGCCGCTGGCGCGGCCGTCGATCACGCCGCTGCTGATCGAGATCGCGGGCAGGCCCAGAAGCGGGATGGCGATCTGGGGCAGTTGGGCGTCCCAGATACGGTGCAGGGCAGCGTCGCCGTCCAGATCCTCGTCCTGGCGAAACGGCAGTTCGGCCGAGACCGGCATCAGCACCACCGGGTAATCCTGCAGGAACGCACGCCAGGCGCGGATCAGGGCCGAGCGGCGCTGGAACAGGGCGCTGAAACGGGCGACGGTCAGCGCCTCGGCCCGGCTTTGATAGAACCGCAGAAGCGCCAGCGCGCCGGCATCGCCCTCGGCCTCGGCCTGGGCCAGCTTGCCGGGGTGGTCGTCCGACAGCCACAGGTCGATCTGCAGTTCGACGGCCTCGCGGATCTCGGGGATTTCGGGCGTATCGACGGTCCAGCCCGCGGCGCGGAACATGGCCGCCGCGCGGTCCAGATCGTCGAGGATCCGCGGATCGGGGCTGATCCCGCCGGGGCGGCGCACCAGCGCCACGCGCCGGGGCGTGTCGGGGCCGCGCAGCGGGGCGGGTGTGCTCCACGGGTCGTCGGGGGCATAGCCCGACATCGCCTGCAACCCCAGCCGCAGGTCGTCGACCCGGCGGGCCAGCGGCCCCGAGACCGCCATCAGCTGCGGGCCGATCCCGCGATCGCCGCCGGTGGCGTTGAACATCGGGATCCGCCCCGGCGTGGGGCGCAGCCCCTGCACCCCGCAGGCATAGGCCGGATAGCGCACCGATCCCGCGATATCCGTGCCATGGGCGATATGGCCCAGCCCGGCGGCGGTGGCGGCCCCGGCCCCGCCCGACGAGCCGCCCGGCGTCAGCGTCGGATCATGCGGGTTCAGCGTCGTGCCATGCTGCGCGTTCGACGTGAACCAGCGATATGAAAACGCGGGCGTGTTGGTGCGCCCGACGACCACAGCATCCTGCGCGCGCAGATGGCGCAGGAACGGGCTGTCGACCGTCGCGATCAGATCGGCGGCCAGCGTCGTGCCGTTGGTGGTGGCATGGCCAACCTGATCGGCGATAACCTTGATCGTGACCGGCACCCCGGCCAGCGCGCCCACCGGCCGCCCGGCGGCCAGCGCGGCGTCGATGCGCGCGGCGTCTGCCAGCGCCTCTGGCCCGCAGTCCTGCACGATGGCGTTGATCGCGGGATTGACCCGGGCGATGCGGTCCAGCGTGGCTTCGGTCACCTGTTGCGCGGTCGTCTGGCCGCTGCGCACGGCAAAGGCCAGTTCGCGCACCGACAGGCTGTTGGGGTCGAGATCGGTCATTGCGGGCTCTTTTCTTCGGCGGGAAGGCGGCTGATCACCGAATGCACCACGGCGGCGGCTTCGGGGATACAGGCCACATGGGGGGTGATCACGACGCGCGGGTGCGACCAGAGCGGATCGCCCGGCGGCAGCGGCTCGGTCGCGAACACATCGAGCGAGGCACCCGAAAGCTGCCCGCTGTCGAGCGCGTCGATCAGCGCGCCCTCGTCCACCTGCCCGCCCCGTCCCAGATGGATCAGCGCCGCGCCCTGCGGCAGGCGGGCCAGGAAATCGGCGTCGATCAGGCCTTGGGTTTCGGGGGTCAGCGGCAGCACGTTGATCAAGATGTTGCTGCCGGCCAGAAACGGCTCCAGCGCGGCTTCGGTGTAATGGGTGACGCCCGGTTCGGGCGGGTCTGGCATCCGGCGGGCATAGGCCGCGACGGGATATCCCAGCGCCACCAGCCCGCGCGCCACGGCACGGCCCATCGGGCCGAACCCCATGACCCCCACCCGGCAGCGTTTGGGTGACAGATCGCGGATCCGCTGCGCCCATTCGCCCCGCGCCTGACTGGCCAGATAGCGGCCCATGTCGCGGTGGTGCCAGACCACGTGAAAGGCGGCGAAACCGGCCATCTGGCTGGCCTGATCGGGGTCCTCGACCCGCATGACGGGCACATCGGGCGGCAGCGACGGACAGGCCAGGATCGCATCCATGCCCGCGCCCGCCGAAAACACCGCCCGCAGGTTCGGATAGGGGGTAAAGGCATCGTCATCGGGGATGAAGGTAAAGACGAAGCTGACCGCCGCGGGGTCCGTCACCTGATCGGGGCGTAGCAGGGTCAGGTCCGGTGCCTGGCGCGCGAATTCCGCGCCCAGAAGGTCGATCAGATCCAGCCGGGTACAGGTTGCAACGCCGATCATGCGCCTGCCGCCTGCTGTTGCCAGCTATCGGCCCAATCGGCCCCCGGCACCGCCGCCAGAAGCTGGCGGGTGTAATCCTGCTGCGGTGTCAGGAAGATCTGGTGCACCGTCCCGATCTCGACCAGACGGCCCTTTTGCATGACCGCGATCCGGTCGCACAGCTGTGCTGCCACCCGCAGGTCATGGGTGATGAACAGGATCGACAGCGACAGCCGTTCGCGCAGATCGCGCAACAGATCCAGCACCTGCGCCTGGATCGAGACATCCAGCGCCGACACCGCCTCGTCCGCGATGATCAGCTCGGGGTCCATGGCCAGCGCACGGGCGATGCCGATGCGCTGCCGCTGGCCGCCGGAAAACTCGTGCGGATAGCGTTCGGCGGCATCGGCACCCAGACCCACGATCTCCAGCAGCTCGCGCGCGCGGGACTGTGCCTGTGCCCGGGGCACGCCCTTGGCGATCGGGCCGTCGGTCAGCGCGCCCATGATCTTTTGCCGCGGGTTGAGCGAGGCATAGGGATCCTGGAACACCATCTGTACCTTGTGGCGTTGCGCGCGCAGGTCCTGTTCGGACAGCGCCGCCAGATCGGTGCCGCCCACCAGAACCTGGCCGCCATCGGGGTCGACCAGCCGCACCGCCGTGCGGCCCAGCGTCGATTTGCCCGAGCCGCTTTCACCGACCAGGCCCAGAACCTCGCCCCGCGCCACGGTCAGCGACACATCGTCGACCGCGCGCACCTCGCGCACGGGTTTGAACAGCCCGCCGCCGGTGCGATAGGTCTTGCGCAGCGCCTTGATCTCCAGCGCGGGTTCCTGCGGCACGGCGCGGGCCTGTGGCAGCTTGCCGGTCGGGATCGCCTCGAGCAGGCGCTGGGTATAGGGGTGTTCGGGCTGTTCCAGCACCCGTGCGGCGGTGCCGCGTTCCACCACCCTGCCCTCGCGCATGACGATCACCTGATCGGCGATCTCGGCCACGACACCGAAATCATGGGTGATGAACATCACCGCCATACCACGCCGGTCGCGCAGATCCAGGATCAGTTTCAGGATCTGCGCCTGGGTTGTCACGTCCAGCGCGGTGGTGGGTTCGTCGGCGATCAACAGCTTGGGTTCCAGCGCCAGCGCCATGGCGATCATCGCCCGCTGGCGCTGCCCGCCCGACAGCTGGAACGGATAGGCGCGGATGATCTTTTCGGGGTCCGGCAGGCCGACCTCGGTGATCAGCGCCAGCGCCTTCTTGCGCCGTTCGGCGGTGGTGAAGCGGTCATGGGCGGCGAAGACCTCGGCGATCTGGTCGCCGATCCGCATCAGCGGGTTCAGCGCGGTCATCGGCTCCTGGAAGATCATCGCGATCCGGGCACCGCGCAGGGCCTGTTTCTCGGCCTCGGGCAGTTTCAGGATATCGCGGGATTCGAACAGCGCCCGGCCCGCGCGCACCTTGACCCCCGGTGGCAGCAGCCCCATCAGCGCATTGGCCGTCATCGACTTGCCCGAGCCGCTTTCGCCGACGACACACAGAATCTCGCCCTTGTCGATGGCAAAGCTGACATCGTCGACCGCATGCGGCCGGTCGGCGCCGGGCGGCAGGTCGATCGTCAGATGTTCGATCGAAAGCGTGGTGCTCATGCCTTTTCCTTTCCGGCCCGGGCGCGGCGCCGTGACAGATGCGGGTTGAACGCGTCGTTCAGCCCCTCGCCGATCAGGTTCAGCGCCAGAACGGTGATGACGATGGCAATGCCGGGAAAGAAGCTGAGCCACCAGCTGGTGCGGATGACCGTGCGCGCCGCCCCGATCATGTAGCCCCAGGACATCGCGTTGGGATCGCCCAGCCCCAGAAAGGACAACGAGCTTTCCAGCAGGATCGCGGTGGCCACCATGAGCGAGGCCATGACGATGATCGGCGACACGGTGTTGGGCAGCACCTGTGTCAACAGGATGCGCGGCCGGGTCAGCCCCGCCAGACGCGCGGCATCCACAAACTCGCGCTTGCGCACCGACATGACCTCGGCCCGGACCAGCCGGGCGACGGGCGGCCAGCTGACGATGGCGATGGCGATGGTGATCGATGCCAGCGACGGCTCGAAGATCGCGACCAGCACGATGGCCAGCGCAAAGTTGGGGATGGTCTGGAAGAATTCGGTGAAGCGCATCGCGCCCTCGTCCACCCAGCTGCCATAGAACCCCGCCAGCGCCCCCAGCGGCACCCCGATCAGCAGCGCCACCAGCGTCGACACCAGCCCCACCAGCAACGACACCCGCGCGCCATAGGCCAGCTGTGCCGCCACGTTGCGGCCCAGCGTATCGGTGCCCAGCGGCAGACCGTCGACGGCCATCGGTGCAAGGAACGGGCGCTGCACCATCTGCCAGGGGCCGTTGGGAAACAGCAGCGGCGCGGTCAGCGCCACCACGATCACCGCCAGCAGCAAGACAACCCCCACCATGGCGCCCATGTTCGAAGAAAAGCGTTTCCACATGGCTCAGGCCCTCGCGCCGATACGGGGATCGACGATCCGATAGACGATGTCGGTCACGATGTTGAACAGGATGACCATCGCCGCCGACACCAGAAAGACGCCCAGGATGGTGTTGTAATCGCGCGCCGCCAGGCTTTCGAACATCAGCCGCCCGATACCCGGCCAGGCAAAGACGGTTTCGGTCAGCACCGCGCCGCCCACCAGTTGCCCCGCCTGAAGCCCCGCCAGCGTCACCACCGGCAGAATCGCGTTGCGCAGGATATGCCGCCGCCGGATCACCGCATCCGACAGGCCCTTGGCCCGCGCGGTCTTGACGAAATCCAGCTGCGAAACCTCAAGCATCGAGGCGCGCGTCATCCGCATGTAGACGGCCATGAAGAACAGCCCCAGCGTCAGCGCCGGCAGCACCAGATGCCGCCCGATATCCAGCGCCCGCGCCAGCCCGGTCAGATTCGCGCCGACGGTCTCGTACCCGAAGCCCGGCAGCCAGCCCAGCCAGACCGAAAACACCAGCACCGCCATCAGCGCCAGCCAGTAAAGCGGCGTGGCATAGAACAGAAGCGCCAGCGTCGTCAGCAGCGAATCCGACGCCCGCCCGACCCGCGCCGCCGCACCGACCCCCAGGGCAATCCCGAAGACCAGCGAGATGACGAAAGCCGTCAGCGTCAGCAGCAGCGTCGCGGGCAGCCGGTCCATGATCAGCTGCGACACCGGCGCGCCCTGCCGGAACGAATAGCCCAGGTCGAATTGCAGGATCGATCCCACGTATTTCCCAAGCTGCACATAGAAGGGCTGGTCCAGCCCGAACCGTTCGCGCAGCTGGGCGATCATCTGCTCGTCGGCGGCGCCCGCCTCGCCCGCCAGCACCAGCGCCGGATCGCCCGGCGCGGCATGCAGCAGCAGAAAGTTCAGGATGGCAATCGCAAGCAGCGTCAGCGCGGCCTTGGCCAGCCGCGAGACGATCACGATAAAGACTGACATGCGTTTCCTCTTGTCTTGTCGCACCCGCCCGTTCGCGGGTCAGGGGGCCGATGCGCGACCGGCCCCCGACGATGGGTCAGGCCCGCGTCACTTTTCGATCCAGGCGTTGCGCGGCCCGTCATTTACACCGATGCCGGTGGTCACCAGGTCCTTGATGTCGCAGCGATAGATCGTCGGAAACTCCAGCTCCAGCAGCCAGGCCACGGGCACGTCGTCGATGATTTCCTTCTGGATATCCAGATAGGCGGCGGCGCGTTCCTCGGGCGTGACCATGGTGGCGGCGGCGGCCCATTTCGCATCCAGCGCGGGGTTGTCATAGCCCTCGACGTTGTTCCACGGGCTGCCCTTCTGGATCCGGTCGGCGGTATAGTTCCGCGACACGCCCAGCGCGGGATCGCCATACTGATAGAGGTACGTGAACGCCATGTCGTAGTCCCACTGCGACGTCTTCTCGTTCCAGCCGGCGACATCGGTGCTTTCGATTTCGACATTGATGCCGACCTCGGACAGGTTCTGGCGCACCGCCTCGGCCCAGCGCTGCCAGGTCTCGCCATAGGGCAGCGGCAACAGGCGGACGGGGGTGCCGTCATAGCCCATCTCGGCCAGCAGCTCCTTGGCCTTGTCGGGGTTGTGGTCATAGATCGTGACATCGTCGGAATAGAAATTCGTCTTGGACGAGATCGGACCCGTCGCCACCTTGCCATAGCCGTTCCAGACCACGTCCTTCACGAATTCGCGGTCCATGGCATACATCACCGCCTGGCGGAATTTCGCGTCGGCGGTCGGCCCCTCGCGGTTGTTCAGCCACATCCAGGCGTGCGGGGCGAAGAATTCCCAGCCATTCCCGGTCGAACAGACATTGTCCATCTGCGTCAGCCGCGGCACGTCCCAGTTTTCGACCGACCCGCCGGGCAGCACGTCGACCTCGCCGGTCTCGAACGCAACGGCGCGGGCGGCGGCATCGGGGATCACGCGATAAAAGACCTCGTCCAGATACGGCAGGCCGTCGATATAGTAATCCTCGTTCTTGACCAGATGGATATAGCTGCCCTTTTCCCAGGCTTCGAACTTGAACGGCCCGGTGCCGATGGGCGTGGCATTGGCCGGGTTGTTGGCGTAATCGGTGCCGTCATAGATATGCTTTGGCACGATCGGCATGGTGCCGGTCTCGAACGCGTTGATGAAGGGGCCGAAGGGCTCTTTCAGGGTGAAGACCACGGTCAGGTCGTCGGGCGCGGTGATGCTGTCGACATAGGCCAGCGAGCTGCGCAGGCGGGCATGGGTCTCGCGCAGGAAGACATCGGCCGAAAACACCACATCGGCGGCGGTGAACGGCGTGCCATCGTGCCAGGTCACGCCTTCGCGCAGCGTGAAGGTATAGACCAGCCCGTCATCCGAGATCGTCCAGCTTTCCGCCAGGCTGGGTTGCGGCACCAGATCGGTGTCATAGCGCAGCAGGCTTTCATAGATGTCACCGGCCACCAGCTGGGTCGGGCCGTTCTGCACCAGCCCCAGCATCAGCCCCGGCGGCTCGGGCTGCACGACGATGTCGAGCCGGCCACCGGCTTGTTGTGCCGCCACCGGTGCGGCCAGCGCCGCGGCGATCAGGAATGTTGTCGCTTTCAAGTAAGTCATGGTTTCCCTGTTGGCTTTCAGTTGGTTTTCAGGCGGACCCGGTTCGTGCCGGGCCTTCGGGTCTTGGGTTATGTCAGGTAGTCGGGTTGCAGCTTGTCCAGCCGCCGCAGCATCGCCGCCCATTCCGGGTCGGGCTTGCCGCCCAGCTCGAACGGGTCATAGCCGGCCTCGTACTGGCGGGCGGTGTGTTCGGCGACCGCATCGTCCAGCACGATCGGGGTCAGCCCCATGCCAAGTGCGGCGATCTGCGCCTGGCAGGAGCGTTCCAGGTTCAGGGCGTATTTCACCGCCTCGGCCACTGACCGGCCCAGCACGAGCGTGCCGTGATTGCGCAGGAACATGATCTGTTTGCTGCCCAGATCCGATACGATCCGCGCGCGTTCCTCCAGATCCAGCGCGATCCCCTCATAGTCGTGAAACGCGATCCGGTCATGGAACTGCGCCGACCATTGGTTCAGCGGCAGCAGCCCCTCTTTCACCGACGACACCGCCACCCCGGCGACGGTGTGGTTGTGCAGGACGCAAACCGCATCATGGCGCGCCATATGCACCGCCGAATGGATGGTGAACCCCGCCGCGTTCACCCCCGCGCCATGGGGGTCGTCGATGACCGCGCCGGTTTCGTCGACCGTCACCAGATTCGCGGCCGTCACCTCGTCGAAGCGCAGGCCATAGGGATTCAGCAGGAACCGCTTGGCGCCGCCGGGGCCATCGGGCAGCCGGGCCGAGATATGGGTATAGATGCTGTCATCCATCCCCTCCAGCGCGATCAGCCGATAGGCGGCGGCCAGATCGCGGCGCAGATCGGATACGGTATGGGCGGGCGCGCCATCGGGCATGAGCTTTCCTTTCGTCGCTTGCCCCAAGCTAACGGCAAGCAGGCGACTCGGGTCAAGTAAATTGTCGACAATCGACAAATTTACAAATACGGTGATCGGGAAAGCAGCGAATTCGGACCCCATGACAACAGACACAGCACATTCGACCGGCTTGCAGCCCCTGGACCGCGAAGGCCTGGTGGAACGGGTCGCCAAATTGCTGAGCAAGGCCATCGTGACCGGCCAGCTTGGCCCCGGCGCGCGGCTGTCGGAATCGGTGATCGCGCGTGATCTGGGTGTCAGCCGCGCCCCCGTGCGCGAGGCCGCCCGCCTGTTGGAAAATTCGGGGCTTGTGACCTATGAGCCCAATCGCGGGTTCTTCGTGCGCAAGGTCTCGGCCAAGGCGCTGGACGATCTTTACGAATTGCGGCTGGTGATCGAAATCGCCGCGATCCGGCGGCTGATCCGCGAACAGATCAACGGCCCCTGCGACGATCTGCGCGCACAGATCGAAACCCTGCACCAGGTCGCCACCCCCGGCACCGATATGCTGACCCAGGTCGAGGCCGACATGCAGTTCCACCGCCTGCTCTGCCGGGGCTGCGGCAATCCCAAGCTGCTGTCGGTGTTTGAACAGATCGCGACCGAGACCGAGTTTTCGATCATGGTGATCGGGCGGCTTTACGACGACCCGCAGCGCATCGCCGAAACCCACGAGCCGATCCTGCAGGCGATCTGCGACGGGGACGAGGCGACCGCGGTCGATGCCATCACCTATCACATCGACGTGGCGCGGCAGCTTGTGACGCAACAGTTCCAGACCATCGAAGACGACGAGACCCCCAGATGAAGTGCTTCTATGCCCCGGAAACGGCGGCGCATGACCCGATCTTTCGGCTGACCCACGGGCGGCTTGCCCGCAATGCCGAGCTGGCCGAGCGGGCCGAGTTGCTGATGGCGGGGCTGAAGGCGCTTTCGCTGACCACCAGCGCCCCGCCCGAAGCGCCGGTCGAGGCGCTGACCGCCGTGCATACCCCCCGCCTGCTGGCGTTTCTGGAAACCGCCTGGGCAGAATGGCAGAAGCTGCCCGATGCGGGGCCCGAGGTTGTGCCGAATGTCTTTCCCCCGCCCGACCATGCCACATACCCCGACAGCATCGTGGCACGCGCGGGCTGGCATATGGGCGACACATCCGCCCCCATCGGCGAACACAGCTGGCAGGCCACGCGCCGTGCCGCCGATTGCGCCGTGGCGGCGGCGGATGCGGTGCTGGGCGGCGACCGGGCGGCCTATGCGCTTTGCCGTCCGCCGGGACATCACAGCAGCGCCGAGGTCGCCGCCGGGCATTGCCTGTTGAACGGGTCGGCCATCGCGGCGGCCCGGATGCGGCAGGGGCACGCGCGCGTTGCCACGCTGGATATCGACGTGCATCACGGCAATGGCACGCAGGCGATATTCTATGAACGCGACGACGTGCTGACCGTGTCGATCCATGCCGATCCGACCGGCTATTACCCGTTCTTCGTGGGATACGCCCATGAAACCGGCGCGGGCCCCGGGACGGGATACAACCTGAACCTGCCCCTGCCCCGCACCACCACCGACGACACCTGGCTCGCCACCATCGGTCAGGCGCTGGACCGGATCGCGTCGTTCGACCCCGGCGCGCTGGTGGTCAGCCTGGGCCTGGATGCGCATGAAAACGACCCGCTGATGGGCATGAAGATCAGCTTTGACGGGTTCCGCCGCGCCGGGCGCGCCATCGCACAGGCGGGCCATCCCACCGTGCTGGTGCAGGAAGGCGGCTATCTGTCGCCCGACCTGACGACCTCGCTCTCCTCGTTCCTTTCCGGCTTTCTGGACCGCCCCGCATGACCGAGCTTTCCCCCGAACTGACCCAACGCATCCTGGACGCGGTCGCCGCCGGTTTCGAAGACCAGATCGCCTTTACCACCACGCTGGGCCGGTTCCCGTCGCTGCGCGGGCAGGAACACACCGCGCAGGATTTCCTGCACGACCAGCTTCAGGCGCGCGGCTATGCGATGGACCGCTGGGCCATCGATGTCGACGATATCAAGCACCACCCGGGGTTTTCGCCGGTCACCATCGACTATTCCAACGCGATCAACGTGGTGGGCACCCTGCGCCCGCGCGCCGAAACCGGGCGGTCGCTGATCCTGAACGGGCATGTCGACGTGGTGCCCACCGGCCCGGTCGACATGTGGACCACCCCGCCCTTCGAGCCGCACCGCGACGGCGACTGGCTTTACGGTCGCGGGATCGCCGACATGAAAGCCGGGATCGCGGCCAATATCTTTGCCGTCGATGCGCTGGCGCGGCTGGGCTATCGGCCCGCGGCGACGCTTTATCAGCAATCGGTGGTCGAGGAGGAATGCACCGGCAACGGCGCGCTGGCCTGTCTGCAACGGGGCTATCGCGCCGATGCCGCCATCATCCCCGAGCCCGAGGATGACATGCTGGTGCGCGCCAATACCGGCGTGCTGTGGTTCCGCGTCCGGGTACAGGGCGCCCCGGTCCATGTGCGCGAGGCCGGGACCGGCGCCAATGCGATCGAGGCGGCCTACGAGTTGATCCGCGGCCTGCGCGAGCTGGAAGCCGCCTGGAACGCGCGCAAGGGCGATCACCGCTATTTCGAGGATCTGGATCACCCCATCAACTTCAACGTGGGCAAGATCGCGGGGGGCGACTGGGCCTCGTCCGTGCCGGCCTGGTGCGAATTCGACTGCCGGATCGCGATCTATCCCGGCATCTCGGCCCAGGACGCCGCGCGCGAGATCGAGGACCATCTGCGGCGCGTGTCCGACCGGATCCCCTTCCTGGCCAACAACCCGCCACAGGTGATCTATAACGGCTTCTACGCCGAAGGCTATGTGCTGGAGGAAGGCACACAGGCCGAGGCGACGCTGGCCCGCGCGCATATGTCCAGCTATGCCGAACCGCTGCAAAGCTTCGTGACGCCCGGCTATCTGGATGGCCGCGTCTTCGTCATCTATGCCGATACGCCCTGTCTGGTCTATGGCCCCTATTCACAGGCGATCCACGGCTTTGACGAGCGGGTGAAACTTTCCTCTGTTCAGCGGGTGACGGGCACGATTGCGCTGTTCATCGCCGAATGGTGCGGGCTGGAGGAGATATGACCGAAATCTGTCGATGACCTTGGCGGCCAACTGGCCTAAGACTGATCCGTAACGGGGCCCGGCCCCGCCCTTTTTTCCAGAACACATCCGGCCCCAGGCGGCCGGCACCAGAACGGAGACCCCCATGAACGAGCGCCCGAATTCCCTGCACGCGTCCGACATCGCCCATTCGATGCACCCCTATACCAACATGCGCCGGCACGAGGAAACCGGCCCGATGATCATGACCCACGGCGATGGCGTGCGCGTCTATGACAGCGAGGGCAAGGAATATATCGAGGCGCTGGCGGGCCTGTGGTCCGTCGCCGTGGGCTTTTCCGAAACCCGGCTGGCCGATGTCGCCTATGAGCAGCTGAAGAAGCTGCCCTATTACCACAGCTTCGCGCACAAGGCGCACGAGCCGTCGATCCGCCTGGCCGAGAAGCTGGCCGAGATGACGCCCGAGGGGCTGGACCGCGTGTTCTTCACCAATTCCGGGTCCGAGGCCAACGACACCGTCATCAAGATGGTCTGGTTCCTGAACAACGGTCTGGGCCGTCCGGAAAAGAAGAAGTTCCTGTCGCGCAACAAGGCCTATCACGGGATCACCATCGCGTCGGGCTCGCTGACCGGCCTGCCCGCCAACCACAAGGATTTCGACCTGCCCGCAATCCCGGTCACGCATCTGACCTGCCCGCATTACTGGAAATGGGCGCATGAGGGCGAGACCGAGGCCGAATTCACCGCCCGCCTGCTGAAAGAGCTCGAGGATACGATCCTGGCCGAAGGCCCCGAAACCATCGCCGCCTTCATCGGCGAGCCGGTGATGGGCGCGGGCGGCGTCATGACCCCGCCCGAGGGCTATTGGCCGGGCGTCGCGGCGATCTGCGCGAAATACGACATCCTGCTGGTCTCGGACGAGGTGATCAACGGGTTCGGGCGCACCGGCGCGCGGTTCGGCTGTGAACGCTATGGCTTCACCCCCGACATTCTGGTCACGTCGAAACAGCTGACCTCGTCCTATATGCCGCTGGCCGCGATCGTGGTGAATGACAAGGTCTATGACGCCATCGCCGATCACACCGCGCGGCTGGGCACGTTCGGCCACGGCTTTACCGCGTCGGGCCATCCGGTGGCCTGCGCCGTGGGGCTGGAGAACCTGAACATCATCGAAGAGAAGGACCTGATGGGCAACGCCGCCCGGCTGGAAGCCCCGTTCCAGGACGGGCTGAGCAAGTTCGCCGATCACCCGCTGGTGGGCGAGGTGCGCGGCGTGGGCCTGATCGCGGGGATCGAGCTGGCCAAGGACAAGGCCAAGCGCCAGTCGTTCGAGCCCGCCGGCACCATCGCGCCCAAGGTCGCGGCGCTGGCCGCGGAAGAGGGGCTGATCTGTCGTGCGGTCTATGAAACCGTGGCGCTTTGCCCGCCGCTGATCGTGACCGAGGATGACATCGCACAGATCCTGGAACGCATGGGCCGCGCGCTGGATCGCGCGCTGGACTGGGCCAAGGCCGAAGGTCTGGTCTGACGCCCTAGCGTCCGGCTTCGGGAAAGAACCGGGCCAGCGCGGCCGCGCCCGCGCTGGTCACATCGACCACCCGGCTGCCCTGCGCCCGGCGCAGCCAGCCCTGCCCCTGCATCCGGTCGAACAGCGCTGCCCCCAGGGCACCGGCCAGGTGATTGCGGCGTTCCGACCAGTCCAGACAGATCCGGCAGAGCGGCCGCCGTCCGGCCCGCAGCGGCGCCAGATCGACCCCCAGACCGTCCAGAAAGACCACCCCCGCATCGGTCGGCGCGACCGTATCGCCCGATAGATGCAGGAAACCCCGGCCGGTCATTGACTGGAACACCTGCACGCCCACCGCGCCCGCCAGATGGTCGTAACAGACCCGCGCCCGGCGCAGCGCGGCGTCGCGCGGACCGGGCCGGGTGCGGCGGTGGCCCTGCGCCTCGGCCAGGCCGATCAGGGTTTCCAGCACCTGCGCGATCTCGGGCCCGGCCAGCGTGTAATACCGGTGGCGGCCCTGCTGGCGCGGCACGATCAGCCCCGCCTCCGCCATCTGGCGCAGATGGCCCGACGTGGTGGCGGGGCTGACCCCGCCCTCGACCGCCAGCTCGCCCGCGCTCAACGCCTGCCCACCCATCAGCGCCTGCAGCATGTTGGCACGTGCGGGTTCGCCGATCAGCGCGGCGATGCGGGTGATATCGGGGCCATGTCGCATCCCCCGATCCTGCGCCCCGCCCGCGCGGCGGGTCAAGCACCGACATTTCGGCCCGGCCCGAAACATCCGCGCCCCATCCCGTGGCAGAACCGGTCTCAGCACGCAAAAGGAGCCCACATGCTGACCTGTTTCATCCGCTACGAGATCGACCCCAACCGCCGCGAATTGTTCGACCAATACGCCCGCACCTGGGGCCAGTGCATCCCGCGCAACGGCGCCGACCTGATCGGCTATTTCGCCCCGCATGAGGGGTCCGCGACCCTGGCCTATGGCGTCTATACCATCCCCTCGCTGGCGGAATACGAGGCCTATCGCGCCCGGCTGGCCGCCGATCCGCTGGGGCGGCAGAATTACGACTTCGCCCGGGCCGAGAAATTCATCTTGCGCGAGGAACGCACGTTCCTGAAACTGGCCTCTGCCCCGCATGGAGAGCCCGCATGATCGCCATCATCTTCGAAGTTACCCCGGCCAAGGGGCAGACAGACGCCTATCTGGACATCGCCGCCGGGCTGAAGTCAGAGCTGGAAACCATGCCCGGTTTCATCTCGGTCGAGCGGTTCCAAAGCCTGACCGACCCCGAAAAGCTGCTGTCGCTGTCGTTCTGGAAGGATGAAGAGGCCGTGCGCCACTGGCGCAACCGGGCGCATCACCGCAGCGCACAGGCCGCCGGGCGCGGCGGGGTCTTTGCCGATTACCGGCTGCGGGTGGCGCATGTGCTGCGCGACTATGGCCTGACCGACCGCGATCAGGCGCCACAGGACAGCCTGGCGCAGCACGGCTAGCGGCCCTCAGAACACGCCCATCGCCAGCCCCGCCGCCAGCGCCTGACCCAGATCGCGACACCGCGCCAGATCGGCATCCGGGATCACCTTGTCGGCCAGGATCGCCTCGGCGCTTTGGGCATGGGTGCAGACGATCAGCGGCGGCTGCACCTCTTTCAGCCGCCAGCCGGTGGCGATCCGCGCCAGTTGCCGCGCGGCGCCCGCGCCATCGGACCCCGCACAGATCATCTGGGCATAGGGGCGCCCCTCGACCCGGCCCAGGACGGGATAATAGCAGCGGTCGAAAAACTCTTTCATCAGCCCCGACAGCGCGGCCAGGTTTTCCGGCCCGCAGAACAGATAGCCATCGGCGCGCAAAAGGTCCTCCGGCCCCGCCGCATCGGCCGTTCGCAGCGACACGCCGCATTCCCCGCGCGCCGCATCCGCCGCCGCCTGCGCCATCTGGCGGCTGCCGCCGGTGCGCGAATGGTAAACGATCAAAAGCTCTGTCATCGCGGGCCACTATGGGCACCCGCCGCCATTTGCGAAAGAAGATTCCAAAATCTATGCCGATTGCGAACTTTTCTCCAGAATGCGTGTTGACGCCCCTTTCGGCCCTGCATAAAGTCCGCCCACCTGAAGGAAGGAATCTCGGGAATGAACGGCGTTGTCGTACTTGTAGGGAATTGGCGCATGGGCCGGTAACGGTTTACCCAAAAGGTTTCCCATGCGCCCCCGATTGACCCCGGGGGTTTTTTTATGGCCGAAGCAGGCCCGCGCGAAGCACGGAGAGAGAGATGACACAGGCGATGACCGGTGCGAAAATGGTGGTTCAGGCCCTGAAGGATCAGGGGGTCGAGGTGGTCTTTGGCTACCCGGGCGGCGCCGTGCTTCCGATCTATGACGAGATCTTTCAGCAAAACGATATCCGCCACATCCTGGTGCGCCACGAACAGGGCGCGGTTCATGCCGCCGAAGGCTATGCCCGGTCGACCGGCAAGCCCGGTGTCGTTCTGGTGACCTCGGGCCCCGGGGCCACGAATGCGGTGACCGGCATCACCGACGCGCTGCTGGATTCGATCCCGCTGGTCGTGCTGACGGGCCAGGTGCCCACCTTCATGATCGGCACCGATGGCTTCCAAGAGGCCGATACCGTCGGCATCACCCGCCCCTGCACCAAGCATAACTGGCTGGTCAAGGAAACCGACAAGCTGGCCGCGACCCTGCACGAGGCGTTCCACGTCGCCACATCCGGCCGCCCCGGCCCGGTGCTGATCGACATCCCCAAGGATGTGCAGTTTGCCAGCGGCACCTATACCCCGCCCAACGGCGCGGGCCGCAGCCATTACCAGCCCAAGGTCAAGGGCGACATCGACACGATCACCCAACTGGTCGAGGCGATGGAAAAGGCCGAACGCCCGGTGTTCTATACCGGTGGCGGCGTCATCAACTCTGGCCCCGCCGCCAGCCAGCTGCTGCGCGAACTGGTCGAGGCGACGGGCTTTCCGATCACCTCGACCCTGATGGGGCTGGGCGCCTATCCGGCGTCGGGCGACAAATGGCTGGGCATGCTGGGCATGCATGGCCTGTACGAGGCCAACCTGGCGATGCATGGCTGCGATCTGATGATCAATATCGGCGCGCGGTTCGATGACCGGATCACCGGGCGCATCGCCGATTTCAGCCCCAACTCGATCAAGGCGCATATCGATATCGACCCCAGCTCGATCAACAAGGTGATCCATGTCGACATGCCGATCATCGGTGACGTGGGCCATGTGCTGGAGGACATGCTGCGGATCTGGAAATCGCGCGGGCGCAAGACCAACAAGCCGGGCCTGAAGAAATGGTGGGGCCAGATCGACGCCTGGCGTCAGGTCGATTGCCTGTCCTTCGACCCGTCGCCCAAGACGATCAAGCCGCAGCACGCCCTGCAACGGCTGGAGGCGCTGACTAAGGACCACGACCGCTACATCACGACCGAGGTCGGCCAGCACCAGATGTGGGCGGCACAGTTCCTGGGCTTCGAGGATCCCAACCGCTGGATGACATCGGGCGGCCTGGGCACGATGGGCTATGGCTTCCCGGCGTCGATCGGGGTGCAGCTGGCCCATCCCGAAAGCCTGGTCATCAATGTCGCGGGCGAGGCATCGTGGCTGATGAACATGCAGGAAATGGGCACCACCGTGCAGTATCGCCTGCCGGTGAAACAGTTCATCCTGAACAACGAACGTCTGGGCATGGTGCGCCAGTGGCAGGAGCTGCTGCATGGCGAACGCTATTCGCACAGCTGGTCCGAGGCGCTGCCCGATTTCGTGAAACTGGCCGAGGCGTTCGGCGCCAAGGGCATCTATTGCGACAACCCCGACGATCTGGACGACGCGATCCTGGAGATGATCAATCACGACGGGCCGGTGATCTTCGACTGTCTGGTGGAAAAGCACGAAAACTGCTTCCCGATGATCCCGTCGGGCGAGCCGCATAACAAGATGCTGCTGGGCGACGCGTCCACCTCGGATGTCATCGGGTCCTCGGGCGCGGTGCTGGTCTGACCATGACCCCGCAGGGCGCAGCCAGCGCGGCAAGATGACCCCACAGGCCGACATAACGCGCGGCGACCTGCGCCTTGCGCCGTTCGACACGGAACGGGCCCGCAGCCTGTGCCTGTTCGTGGCGCTGGCGACGCTGGTGTTCTTTGCGGGCTATGTCTATGGCGCGCTGGACCAGGCGCGCGCCGAGGGCAACCCGGCGGTCGCCAATGATTTCCGCGTCTTCTGGGCGGCGGGCAAGCTGGCGCTGGCGGGGACGCCGCTGGATGTGTTCGACAACGCCAAACTGGCCGCCGTTCATGCCACCGAAACCCACCGCTGGATGCCCTGGCTTTACCCGCCGGGCTATCTGCTGGCGGTCACGCCGCTGGGCGCACTGCCCTATGCGGTGGGCTGGATCGGGTTCAGCCTGATGTCGCTGGTGGTTCTGGGCTGGGCCTATCGCCCGTTTGTGGCGACGGTTCCCGCGCTGTGGCTGGGGCTGACCCTGGCGCCAACCTGTCTGGCGGCGCTGTTTACCGGCCAGAACAGCCTGTTGTGGCTGGCCGCGATGCTGGCGACGCTGGCGGCGCTGCGGGCCGAACGCTGGGTGCTGGCTGGGATCATCATCGGCCTGATGACGCTGAAGCCGCAGCTTGGCCTGCTGATCCCCGTGGCGCTGCTGGCGATGGGCGCCTGGCGGACGATTGCCACCGCGACCGCCACGGCGGCGGTTCTGGCCATCGGGCCGACGCTGATCTATGGCGCGGATTACTGGTGGAAGCTGAAGGACATGATGGCGGCCCATGGCGCGCGCGTCTTTCAGGCGATCGACAGCGTGCCCGCCATGGTCAGCCCGTTTTCGCTGCTGACCAGCCTGGGGCTGAACCCGGCGCTGGCGCTGAACCTGCAATGGGCGCTGACGCTGGCGCTGATCGTCATCGTCTTCCTGTGCTGGCGGACCCCGCGCTGCAGCTTCGATCTGAAGGCCGCGGTGCTTCTGATGGCGACCGCGCTGGCCACACCCTATTTCTGGGTCTACGAAAACGCCTGTCTGGCGGCCGTGGCGCTGTTCATGCTGCGCGCGGGCGTGCTGGACGGCCGCCCGGCGGGGCTGGCGCTGTTTGGGCTGCTTTGCGCCGGATCGGGTCTGACCACGGTGGTCAACACGATCTTTGCGTCCGAAAACACGATCCCGGCCCGCTATCTGATCACCCCGGTGATGCTGTTTGCGATGTTCCTGTGCGCCCGCGCGGTGCTGCGGGACATGCAGGCTTCCACACCGGCCCCCGAAACACGGGCCCGGCCCGAACCAGAGCAATGAAACGAGGACAGAGACATGTCGCCACTCCAGATCCAAAAAGGCACGTCGCGCCATTCCGCCTATGACCTGCGCGATCCGCATTCGGATGTCGAAGAGGTGCACACACTGGCGGTGCTGGTCGATAACGAGGCCGGCGTGCTGGCCCGCGTGATCGGGCTGTTTTCGGGGCGCGGCTATAACATCGAAAGCCTGACCGTGGCCGAGGTCGACCACGAGGGCCACCTGAGCCGCATCACCATCGTCACCACCGGCACGCCTGCGGTGATCGAACAGATCAAGGCCCAGCTGGGCCGGATCGTGCCGGTGCATGATGTGCATGACCTGACCGTCGAAGGCCCCGCGGTGGAACGCGAACTGGCTCTGTTCAAGGTCAAGGGCAGCGGCGACAAGCGGGTCGAGGCGCTGCGCCTGGCCGATATCTTCCGCGCCAATGCGGTCGACAGCACGCTGGAAAGCTTCGTCTTCGAGCTGACCGGCACCAGCGCCAAGATCGACGCCTTCGCCGAGCTGATGCGCCCGCTGGGCTTGATCGAGATGGCCCGCACCGGCGTCGCCGCCCTGTCGCGCGGCGTCTGAAACCGACCCGCGCCGCCCCGGACAGGTCGCTGTGGGACAAGAAGCGCCGCCCGCGCGGCCCCTAGGCTGGTCACCAGAACCACAGGTGACCCATGCCCGACACATCCCGCAGCGACGATCTGGGCGCGGTCCGGCAGCCGGTAAACCGCGCCCGCGGGCTGCCCAACGCGCATTACACCGACCCCGCCACCTTTGATCGGGAACGCACCGCGCTGCTGTTCGGCGCCTGGGCGGGGCTGGACGTGGCGGCCGCCATCCCCGAACCGGGCGACGCGAAACCGGTGGATTTCCTGGGCGTGCCACTGCTGCTTGTCCGCGACAGGGCGGCCCGGGTGCGGGTGTACCAGAACACCTGCCGCCATCGCGGGATGATCCTGGTCGACACGCCCCGCCGGGTCGAGGGCGCGATCCGCTGCCCCTATCACAGCTGGTGCTATGGCACCGATGGCCGTCTGGTCGCGACCCCGCATGTGGGCGGCCCGGGCCGGAACATCCACCCCGATATCGACCGCGACCAGCTGGGCCTGATCGAGATCCCGTCCCATGTCTGGCGCGACGTGATCTTCGTGAATGTCGACGGCACCGCCCCGCCGTTCGAGGTCGCCATGGCCGATGCGATGACCCGCTGGGCCGATTTCGACCGCCCGCTGCACCATGGCGGCGCGGGTTCGCAGTTCGACCTGCGGGTGCGCTGCAACTGGAAACTGGCGGTCGAGAATTACTGCGAAAGCTATCACCTGCCCTGGGTGCATCCCGGGCTGAACAGCTATTCCCGGCTCGAGGATCACTATAACATCGAAGCGCCCGGCGCCTTTTCCGGTCAGGGCACACGGGTCTATCGCCAGCTGACCGGCGCGGAGGGCGGCACATTCACCGATTTCGCGGACCTGTCCGCGCAATGGGACACCGCCGCAGAATATCTGGCGATCTATCCCAATGTGCTGATGGGGGTGCATCGCGACCATGCCTTCGCGATCCTGCTGATGCCCCAGGGCCCCGAGGAAACGCTGGAACAGATCCACCTGTATTACGCCACACCGGACGAGGACCCGGCGCTGAAACACGCCAACAGCGCCCAGTGGAAAACCGTGTTCAAAGAAGACATCTTCGTGGTCGAGGGGATGCAGCGCGGCCGTCACGGCCCGCATTTCGACGGCGGGCGGTTTTCGCCCGCGATGGATGGGCCGACCCATTGCTTTCACGCCTGGGCGGCAGCGCGCATCGACGCCCATCGCGACGGGGCATGAGCCGGGCGCTGGATCAGGCCATTCTGGACGCCCACCGGGATCGCGACCGCAGGGCGCTGGTCACACTTTACACCGAAGCAGCCCAGGCCGCGCCCGACGCCGATGCGCGGGCCTATTTCCTGACCTTCGCCTATGTCTATGCGCTGGAAACCGGTACGCCCCAGGCCGGGGCGCTACATGCGCGGCTCAGAGGGTTGGGGAGAGAGACCTGAGCCGCGCAATAGAAGAAGGCCCCGTCTGGGGGGCGGGACCTTCTATCCCTGTCGCGACAGGGATCAGCCGTTGGCGGGCACGAGGCCGGCCTCGACAGCGGCTGTCAGCTCAGACTCGCTGACCATGCCATCGGCATCGGTGTCGATCGTGGCAAAGGTTTCCGCGGTCGTGTCGGGATAGACCGCCAGCATCTCTTCGAAGGACACGCTGCCATCGCCGTCGGCATCCAGCGTTGCCGCCGATGCGGTCACGGCAGTTGCCAGCAGGGCTGCGGTCATAGCGATCATGGATTTCATATCTCAATCTCCTGTTTCAGGTTGAGAAGACGGGAAAACCCGCGCCTTCAGGAAACAAGAGCGCTCAGCGGGCCGAAAAATCCCGCCGCCGCGGCCCGCGCCGCGAACGCGCGGCGCCTTGCCGAAATGGCGAATGCGGGCGGGCGGCTTCCCGCCGGGATTGCACAGAATTTGTGCAGACCCCCTTGCCGCCCGCCGGGCCGATGCAGACATTCCCCCCACGCGCGATTGGAGGGTATCATGACCCATGACGCCGAGGCGCTGATGCGTCTTCTTCCGGATCTGCAGAAACTGGCCCGGATCCTGGCCCCGGACCGCGACAGCGCCGATGACCTGATGCAGGACGCGCTGTTGCAGGTGCTGCGCCAGATCGATCGCGGCGCGCCCATCGGGGCGCTGAGGCCCTATGTGATGACGACCTTGCGCAATGCCAGCCGCCGCCCGTGCCAGCGCGACACGCCGCTGGACCAGGCCCCGCCGGTCGCGACGCCGGGCGCCGCCCTGCCCCGCATCGCCTGCGCCGAGGTTCTGGCCGCCATCGACCGGCTGCCGCCGGAACAGGCGGTGCTGCTGCGCGCGTGGCTGGACGGGGCCGACAGCTATGCCGCGCTGGCGCAGCGGATGCATCTGCCGGTGGGCACCGTCACCTCGCGGCTGGCGCGGGCGCGGGCACGGCTTCGGGCGGAATTCGACCTGCCCGATGGCGGCGCGGTACAGGCGCTGGTCGAACCCGACCCGGCGCCCGCCACATCACGCTGAGGGCAGATCGCGAAAGCCCGTGGCGACCACGAATTTCTCCGAACTGTCCGACCGGCTGGCGGGCGGCTTGACGTTGGCGACCTTGGCAAAGCGCTGTTTCAACAGCTTCTGCAACTCGCCCTCGGCCCCGCCGGCCAGCACCTTGGCCACGAATGTGCCGCCCTCTTCCAGCACGTCGAAGGCGAAATAGGCCGCGGCCTCGCACAGCGCGATGATGCGCAGGTGGTCGGTCTGCTTGTGACCGGAACTGGCGGCGGCCATGTCGCTCATGACCACATCGGCCTTGCCGCCCAGCCATGCCTTGACCTTCTCGTCGGCGTCGTCTTCCATGAAATCCAGCTGATGGGTCTCGGCCCCGGCAATCGGTTCGACCTCTTGCAGGTCGACGCCCAGAACGGTACCCACGGCCTTGCCCGGCTTTTCGCCCAGGGCATTCACCCGCTTGACCGCGACCTGACACCAGCCGCCGGGCGCACAGCCCAGATCGACCACCCGCGCGCCGGGCACCAGAAAGCGGTACTTGTCGTCCAGCTCCAGGATCTTGAACGCCGCGCGCCCGCGATAGCCCTCGGCCTGGGCGCGTTTCACATAAGGGTCGTTCAACTGCCGTTCCAGCCACCGGGTCGAGCTGAGCTTGCGCCCCCGCGCCGACTTCACCTTGACCCGCAAATCGCGCTGTCCGCGCCCGGATGTCTTCTTTGTCATCTATCCGCCCCGGCCGTTGACGATCGTCAGCCCCTCATGGGCGATCTCGATGCTTTCAACGGCAATCTCGTTGCCTTCGGCCTTCAGGTCGGTGCCCGTCACCTTGACCGGGAACGCATTGTCGACCTGCCAGACCATTGTCGGACTGCCCCTTTCATCCATCAGGGAAATGGTCAATGCCTTGCGTTTGATCCTGTTCATCTTGATGTCGGCAAACCAGTCGAAAATCGCGGCACCCCTGGTGCAGATCCCGCGCCTCATCGTGAGGTTTCCGGATTGCTTCATCCCGGGCATCCTGACCTTGGAAAACGCCGGCGCATCGCCTGCGCGGTATTCTACCGGATGGCTCTCAGCGTCCAGCCCGCTGACCTCGCTGAACTGCATTTCGACATCATCCCAGGACACGACGAAATGAAATCTGGGCTTGGGCCAGACCGGCGCGGCCTGCGATGTCCCGTCATCGCCCATCAGAACGGCCCGTCCTCCAGCACGCCATCGGCGGTCATCTGGGCGTAAAGCAGCCCCTCGCGCAGGCCGCGATCGGCGACCGACAGGCGGTCGGTGGGCCAAACCCGCATCAGCGCCTGAAGGATCGCGGCGCCCGACATGATCAGCGCATGACGGTCGCGCCCGATGCGCGGGTCGTTGCGCCGCCCCTCGGGGCCCATCATCAGGTAACCGCGGATCACCTGGTCGATCTGGTCGCTGGTCATGCGCAGCCCATCGACCTTGTTCCGATCATAGCGTTTCAGCCCCAGATGGCTGGCGGCCACGGTGGTGACGGTGCCGCTGGTGCCGATGATCTGGAACCCCTCGCGCGCCTGTTCATGGGCGTAAGGAGAGAAATCGGCCAGGTTCTCCTCGAAAAACCAACTCATCAGGGCAAAGCGGGCCGCGTCATCCTCGACATCGCGGAACTGGTCCTTCAGCGTCGCCACACCCAGCGGCACGCTGATCCAGTCCACGACCTTGGCGGCGGGAAACGGGCTTTCGGGCGGGTGGAACCCCGCATGCAGCCGCATGATCGCGCGCGGGCGGTCGGAACGCGGCACCGCGCTCAGGTCGATCCAGACCAGCTCGGTCGAGCCGCCGCCGATATCGACCACCAGCAACTGTTCGGTCCGCGTGCTCACCAGCGGCGCACAGGACACCACGGCCAGGCGGGCCTCTTCCTCGGGCTCGATGATGTCCAGCTGCAGGCCGGTCTCGCGCTTCACCCGGTTCAGGAAATCGGCCGAGTTACGCGCGCGCCGACAGGCCTCGGTCGCGACAAGGCGCATCCGCTTGACCCGGTGCTTTTCCAGCTTGCCACGACAGATCCGCAAGGCCTGAACCGAGCGTGAGATCGAGGTCCGGCTCATCCGGCCGGACGTTTCCAGCCCCGCGCCCAGCTGGACCGAGCGCGAAAAGCTGTCCACCACATGAAACTGACTGCCCTTGGGTTGGGCGATCAGCATGCGGCAACTGTTTGTGCCCAGATCCAGCGCGGCATACAGTTCCGCCGGATCGGGGCTTTTCGGTGCAGGGGTCTCAACCGGTTTCGGGAACGCGCCCGCACCTTTGGGACGCTTGGGCGCCATTGTCACGCCCTCCATCTGAACTTGGGATAAAGAGTAATCTCGGATACCGGTTCTGACAAGGGCGCGCGCCGCCGATCCCGGCATTCTGCATAATGATCTTGAGAAGATTTCAGCCCCCCGCATCTGGCCGCAGCGGCGCAACTGGCTTAGGTCTGGGCGCGCGAAACGTCGCAGGATCGCGTTATGATGTCGAAATCCGTCACCGCGCACGGACCGACGGCGCGTAGAAAGCAGAAACGGAAACCAAAGGAATCAGCCCATGCCCGATGTCACGATCGTCTATTGGCGCGACATCCCCGCGCAGGTCATTGTCGGCAAGGGGCGCCGTGGCACCAAGCGGGTGCTGCCCGAACGGTTCGAACAGGCCATCGACCGCTGCGCGATGAAGGTCGGCGCACGCGACACCGATGCCTATCTGGCCGAATGGCGCAAGGCCGCCCCGGTCAGTATCGAGGGCGAGGACGCGGCGGTGGCCGATGCCGAAGCCGCCCGGCTGGACCGCGAGTTCGACGATGAGCGGCTGAAAGCGCTGATTGCCAATTCCGGATGGACGTGACTTTTCGCAACCTATTGGAGACCACGATGGCTCTGCTGCAGTTCAAGAAACGCGATGATGGCCCCGCGCCGCGCAGTGGCGCGGTCGAGGCATTTCTGGATGGCTATTCGATCGAAGTGATGCCCCGCACCGCGCAAAAGGTCGAGGATTTCCGCGAACTTCTGCCCGCAGGAACCCGCGTCTATATCGCCCATATCGAGGGCACGGATATCGCCGACATGGTCGCCACGGCCAAGCGGTTGGCGGGCGAAGGCTATGCGGTGATGCCGCATTTTCCGGCACGGATCATCAAGGACGCGGCGACGCTGGAAAACTGGATCGCCATGTATCAGGGCGAAGCGGGCGTGACCCAGGCGCTGCTGCTGGCCGGTGGCGTCGCCCAGCCGCACGGGGATTTCCACAGCTCGATCCAGCTTCTGGAAACCGGGCTTTTCGACAAGGCGGGCTTCACCCGGCTGCATGTGGCGGGCCACCCCGAGGGCAACAAGGATATCGACCCCAAGGGCGGCGACCGGAACGTCATGGACGCGCTGCGCTGGAAGCAGAAATTCAGCGATACCACCGATGCACAGATGGCGCTGGCCACCCAGTTCGCGTTCGAGGCCAAGCCGGTCATCGCCTGGGCCGACCGCCTGCGGGCCGAGGGCATCGACCTGCCGATCCATATCGGCGTGGCCGGTCCCGCCAAGCTGCAGACGCTGGTCAAATTCGCCATCGCCTGCGGTGTCGGCCCCAGCCTGAAGGTGCTGCAGAAACGTGCGCGCGACGTGACCAAGCTGGTCCTGCCGTTCGAGCCGACGGAATTCGTCGCCGATCTGGCCGCGCACAAGGCCGCCAACCCCGATTTCAACATCGAACGGGTGCATTTCTTCCCCCTGGGCGGCATCAAGACCAACGCCGCCTGGGCCATCGAACATGGCGGGGCCTCGGCCGTGCCCGCGGCACAGGCGGGCTGATCCATCATGCCCGCGCTGCTCTTTGATCTCGATGGCACGCTTCTGAATAGTGACCCTATTCACGAAGCCGTCTTTCGCGATCTGTGGACCGCGCGCGGGCTGCGCATGGATGACGGGTTTTACATGAACCACGTCCACGGGCGGCTGAATGTCGATATCTTCCGGCAGTTCCTGCCCAATGAGCCCGACCCCCAGGCCCTGTCCGAGGCGAAAGAGGCCGAGTTCCGCCGCCGCCTGCCCCGCCCCTATCCGGCGATGCCCGGCGCGCCCGCGTTTCTGAAGCGCGCGGTCGAAAGCCAATGGCCCGTGGCGGTGGTCACGAACGCCATGCGCCCCAATGCCGAGGCGATGCTGACCGCGACCGGCCTGCGCGCCCATGTGGAGACATTGGTCATCGGCGAGGAATGCGCGCGCGGCAAGCCCGACCCCGAACCCTATCTGACCGCCATGCGCCTGTTGGGCGTGGCCGCGACCGACTGCATCGCGTTCGAGGACAGCCCCTCGGGCATCCGCGCGGCCCGTGCGGCGGGCGCGCTGACGGTCGGCATCCGATCGTCGCTGGACGATGGCGCCCTGCTGGACGCAGGCGCGCATGTGTCGATCCGCGATTTCACAGACCCCGCCTTGCCGGACATCCTGGCAAGCCATGAAGGAGCCCCCCAATGACCCGCACCGTCGTCGAATCCAAGACCCAGACCGTCACCATCGGCTTTGACGAGCCGTTCTGCGTGATCGGCGAGCGGATCAACCCCACGGGCCGCAAGAAACTGGCCGCCGAGCTGGAAGCGGGCGATTTTTCCACCGTCGAGAAAGACGCGCTGGAACAGGTCGCCTGTGGCGCGCAGGTGCTGGATGTGAATGCCGGCGTAGTTTACAACTCGAACCCCAACCCGAACGAGACCGAACCGCCGCTGATGCGCCAGATGATCGACCTGGTGCAGGGTCTGACCGATGTGCCGCTCTGCATCGACAGCTCGGTCCCCGGCGCTTTGGAAGCGGGGCTCGAGGCCGCGCAGGGCCGTCCGCTGCTGAACTCCGTCACGGGCGAGGAAGACCGGCTGGAACTGGTGTTGCCGCTGGTCAAGAAATACAACGTCCCCGTGGTGGCGATCAGCAATGACGACACCGGGATCTCCGAAGACCCCGATGTGCGCTTTGCCGTCGCGAAAAAGATCGTCGAACGTGCCGCCGATTTCGGCATTCCCGCCCATGACATCGTGGTCGACCCGCTGGTGATGCCCGTGGGCGCGATGGCGACGGCGGGCATTCAGGTCTTTGCGCTGGTGCGCCGCCTGCGTGACGAGCTGGGCGTGAACACCACCTGCGGTGCGTCGAATATCAGCTTCGGCCTGCCCAACCGGCACGGGATCAACAATGCGTTTCTGGCCATGGCCTCGGCGGCGGGCATGACCTCGGCCATCATGAACCCGGTGGCGATGCCCAAGACCCAGAAGATGGTCGGCGAACGGCTGGACGCGCTGAAGGCCCTGGGCGTCACCGCGCCCGAGGATGTGGACCTGGCCGCGCTGGCGCCGCTGCTGGGCATGGCCCCGGCCGAAGATCTGGTGCGCGAACGCCTGGCGCGGCTGGCCGATATAGGCATCGCCGTGCCCGAGGGTATCGAGATCGCCAAGATCGCCCCGCTGCTGGGCCTGTCGCCCAAGGTCGGCGTCGCCTCGGACGAGGTGCTGTCGATCCGCGCGGCCGATTTCCTGATGGATCACGACCCGTCGGGCGGCAACTGGATCCGCCTGAACAAGGCACCCGCCGCTGGGGGCGCGGGCGGTGGTCGGGGCGGTCGCCGCCGCCGCCGGTCGGCCTGAACACCACAGAATCGCCACAGGCCGTTCATAAACTGCTATGGAAATCCGGTTTAGATTGCCGCGCCTGTAACGGCGCCCTAGGTAGCGGGGCGTGAATTGAGGGAGATCTGGAATGCTTGGCTTGCGTAAAATCCTGGTGATCGGTGTCACCTTGGGAACGGTTCTGGCGGGATGCACCGAATTCGGCGGCACCTGGCGGACGCACTATTCCGACGTGATCGACCCCGCCGTGTCCCGCACCTGGCGGGTGGTGGATGTCGATGTGCGCGTGCCCGAGACCCTGACCGTGTCCGAGGCCAACACCTATGCCCCGCGCGCCGATATCGTCTGGCGCGGCGAGCCGCGCGGCAACCGCTATGAACAGGTCGACCGGATCATGACCGAAGCCGCGACCGCCGGTGTCCGGGATCTGCGCGGATCGCGCCCGGTGCGGCTGGTGATCGTGATGTCGACCTTCCACGCGCTGACCGAGCGCGCACGCTACGGGCTGGACCATACCGGTGTGCACAATATCCGCTTTGCCGCCCAGATCTTCGACGCCCGCACCGGCGCGCCGCTGACCCCGACCGATGCTATCGACGCCGATCTGATCGGCTATGTCGGCGATGACGCGATCGAGGCCGAGGCGCGCGGCGAAACCCAGCGCGTGCGGATCGTGAAGCATGTGACCGAAACCATCGCGGGATGGGTCGGCAGCGGCCCCGATGTGCGCGGCAGCTTCAATCGCGGCGGCATCTGACCCGCGCCCCTGACCACCGGCCCCGGCGCCCCCGCGCCGGGCCACCCGCGCCCCACCCCGGACCGGCGGCGGCGCGTCCGCGACGGGCCGCAGCGCCCACCCACAGCACCGCAGATCCCGCCTGACAAGGACCAGACCCGCCATGCCAGCCACCGACGCATTGGTCATTTTCACCCCTTCGGGCAAGCGCGGGCGCTTTGCCATCGGCACGCCGGTCCTGACCGCCGCGCGGCAGTTGGGCGTGGATCTGGATTCCGTCTGCGGCGGGCGCGGGATCTGCTCCAAATGCCAGATCACGCCCGCCTATGGCGATTTCCCGAAACACGGAATCACGGTCGCCGATGACGCCCTGTCGGAATGGAACAAGGTCGAGGCGCGCTATGACGAGAAACGCGGGTTGAAACCCGGCCGCCGCCTGGGGTGCCAGGCCACGGTGCAGGGCGATGTGGTCATTGACGTGCCGCCCGAAAGCCAGGTCCACAAACAGGTGGTGCGCAAGGCCGCCGCCGCCCGCGCCATCACCATGGACCCCGCCACGCGGCTCTATCTGGTCGAGGTGGCGGAACCGGATATGCACGACCCCTCGGGCGATCTGGAGCGTCTGCGCGCCGCGCTGGCCGACCAATGGGATGTGACCGGCATCACCGCCCCGCTCTCGGTTCTGTCGCAGCTGCAACCGGCCCTGCGCAAGGGCAAATGGCAGGTGACCGTCGCCGTCCATCACGACCACACCGGCGCCGCGCCGCGCCTGATCGACATCTGGCCGGGCTTTTACGAGGACGGGCTTTACGGGCTGGCAATCGATCTGGGCTCGACCACCATCGCCGCGCATCTGACCGATCTGGTGACCGGACAGGTGCTGGAAAGCTCGGGCATCATGAACCCGCAGATCCGGTTTGGCGAGGATCTGATGAGCCGCGTTTCCTATGCCATGATGAACCCCGGCGGCGATGCCGAGATGACCGCCGCCGTGCGCGCGGCGCTGAACGACCTGACATCGGCGCTTGCCGAAACCGCCGGGATCGACCCGCGCGCGATTGTCGAACAGGTTTTCGTCTGCAACCCGGTGATGCACCACCTGCTGCTGGGCATCGACCCGGTCGAGCTGGGCCAGGCGCCGTTCGCGCTGGCGACCTCGGGTTCGCTGTCGCTGGCGGCGGCCGATCTGGGGCAGACCACGCTGAACGCCAATGCGCGGGCCTATATCCTGCCCTGCATCGCGGGGCATGTGGGGGCCGATGCGGCGGCGGTCGCATTGTCCGAAGAACCCAACAAATCCGACGACTTGGCGCTGATTGTTGATGTTGGCACCAATGCCGAGATCCTGCTGGGCGACCGGGAAAAGGTGCTGGCCTGTTCCTCGCCCACCGGCCCGGCGTTCGAGGGCGCGCAAATCAGTTCCGGCCAGCGCGCCGCCCCCGGCGCCATCGAACGGGTGGAGATCGACCCGGTCACGAAAGAGCCGCGCTTCCGCGTGATCGGCTGCGATCTGTGGTCCGACGATCCGGGCTTTGCCACCGCCACAGCGGTCACCGGCGTCACGGGCATCTGCGGCTCGGGGATCATCGAAGCCGTAGCCGAAATGCGCATGGCGGGGCTGGTCGACCCCTCGGGCCTGATCGGCAGCGCGGCCCAGACCGGCACACAGCGGTCCGAGCCCGAGGGGCGCACGCATGCCTATCTGATCCATGACGGCAGCGCCGATGGCGGCCCGCGCATCACCGTGACCCAGGGCGACATCCGCGCGATTCAGCTGGCGAAATCCGCGCTTTATGCCGGGGCGCGCCTGCTGATGGATGTGCGCGGCGTGGACAAGGTCGACCGCGTGGTGCTGGCCGGGGCCTTTGGCGCCCATATCAGCCCCAAACACGCGATGGTGCTGGGCATGATCCCCGATGTGCCGCTGGACAAGGTCATCAGCGCGGGCAATGCCGCCGGAACCGGCGCGCGCATCGCGCTCTGCAACCGCGCCGCCCGGGCCGAGATCGAGGCGACCGTCGCACAGATCCACAAGATCGAAACCGCCATCGAGCCGAAGTTTCAGGAGCATTTCGTCGCCGCCAATGCCCTGCCCCATGCGACCGACCCGTTCCCGGAACTGGCGCAGGTCGTGACCCTGCCACAGGTCAGTTTCAACACCGGCGGCGAGGATGGCGGCCGGCGCCGCAGACGGAGGGGCTGAGGCGTGCTTGCCACAGTGTCCCGAATGACCCTGCCGCGGTCAAACGTCAGTTACAGACCACATGGACCGCATATTTCGGGAAGGCACCGTTTGAATTGCGCCTTGTCCAGACGTCACCGCTTGTTGCACAGCCGCTATTGGCCTGAACCGATGCAAGAGCCTGCGCCGACAAATTGGGCTGACCGCGCAGGCTGAACGGAATGCCTCGTTGCTCCAGAACCGCGAATGTATACCCGCGACTGTTGACGATCCGCATGTACATGACGCGATCTGCCACCTGAACAGGTGTGTGACGTCTGGAAGAACCGATGCCGAAAGCCGACTCGGCCGCTCTTCTGATCGCGGCCCGATCCGTAGCCTTGGCAACCTGGATTGTTCTGGAGACGGGCTGGGCCAGGACCTCGCCGCTATAAGGGCCGAAACCAACGCCTTTTTTTGATCCGCTTGACGCGGAAACACAGGCTGACAAGAGAACAGGCAACAGAAAGAACAGGCGCTTCATCCAAGATATCCAATTTCCAAATGCGAACACTCGGATGCTATTTGCTGAATAGGTCAACAATGCGTCAAAAATGGCGGTAATGTTTGGATCATTGGCCAAGCTGACGACAGCAGACCTGAGCACCCCGTGATGATGATTTGAGGTATCAACACGGCTTGACCCCATGTCGGAGCGGACGTAAACACACACTCCAGCGCGGGTATGGTGAAAAGGTATCACGCGAGCTTCCCAAGCTTAAGTTACGGGTTCGATTCCCGTTACCCGCTCCATCAGCTATCCAGACGTGAACGAAAATGCCACGCGCGCTGCGCGTGACGCGTTTTTGTTGGCCGCGCCAGGGCGCGGCGGTGCCTCCGGCGGGAGTATTTGCGCCAAGAAGAAGGGTCAGTTGGCGCCGAAATCCTTCAGCTCGGCGCCGTAATGGGACTGGATGAAATCGACCAGCGCGGTGGTCGAGCCGTCCTGCGGTGCGGTGCTGTCGCCAGCGATGACCGGTTCCAGCGCCTTGGCCAGTTCCTTGCCCAGTTCCACGCCCCATTGGTCGAAGGAATTGATGCCCAGGATCACGCCTTCGACGAAGACCCGGTGTTCGTAAAGCGCGACGATGCGGCCGAAGATCTCGGGCGTGAGCTGTGGGTAGATCAGCGTGGTCGAGGGGCGGTTGCCGGGGAAGACGCGGTGGCGGGCCTGGCGTTCCAGCTCGTCGCCGGTCAGGCCTTGGGCCGCCATCAGGGCGCGGGCCTCGTCCAGGCTGCGGCCCTGCATCAGTGCCTGGGACTGCGCAAGGCAGTTCGACACCAGCAGCCGGTGGTGGCGCGAGCGGCCCAGTTCGTTTCCCTCGGCCGCGACCAGGAATTCGCAGGGCACGACCTGCGTGCCCTGGTGGATCAGCTGGTAAAACGCGTGCTGGCCATTGGTGCCCGGCTCGCCCCAGACAACGGGGCCAGAGGGGACATCCAGCGTGCGGCCATCCATCGCCACGCGCTTGCCATTCGATTCCATTTCCAGCTGTTGCAGATAGGCCGGAAGCCGCGCCAGCTGCTGATCATAGGGCAGCACGGCGCGGGTGGGATAACCGCAGAACTGCCGGTGCCACATGCCCACCAGCGCCAGCAGCACGGGCAGGTTTTCGGCGAAGGGCGCGGTGCAGAAATGGCGATCCATCGCCTCGGCCCCCGCCAGCATGGCGCGGAAATTCTGCGGCCCCACGGCCAGCATGATCGGCAGCCCGATGGGCCCCCACATGGAATAGCGCCCGCCGACCCAATCCTCGAACCCGAAGACGCGGCCTGGCGCGATGCCGAAAGCGGCGGTCTTGTCGGCCGCCGTGGAGAGCGCCGCGAAATGCGCGCCCGGATCCTCCACCACATCGGCCAGCATCGCGCGGGCGGTGGCGGCGTTTGTCATGGTCTCGATCGTGGTGAAGGTTTTCGAAGCGACGATCACCAGCGTCCGGCTCAGGTCCAGACCGCGCATGACCTGTGCGATATGCGCGCCATCCACGTTCGACACGAAATGCACGCGCGGCCCGTCGGTATAGGAGGCCAGCGCCTGGCACGCCATCACCGGGCCCAGATCCGAGCCGCCGATGCCGATATTGACCACATCCGTGATGGTGCCGCCGGTGACGGTGAACGTGCCCGAGCGGACATCGTTCGAAAACGCCTCCATCCGGTTCAGCGTGTCCCAGACGCCGGGCATCACGTCCTGGCCATCGACCACCACCGCCCCTTCGGAGCGGCGCAGGGCGGTGTGCAGTACCGCGCGCCCCTCGGTATCGTTGATCTTTTCACCCGCGAACATCGCATCGCGCTTTTCTGCCACCCCGCGCTCGCTGGCCAGCGCGATCAGCAGCTCCAGCGCGTCCTGATCCAGGTTGGTTTTCGAGAAATCGAACAACATGTCGTCCAGACGGGCGGAAAACGCCGCCGGGTGGTCGGGGTCGTCGAACAGGTCACGGATATTGCGGGGTTCGGCGGCCTGCGCCGCGGTCAAAAGCTTGGTCCAAATCGTCATTTCATTCTGCCCAATGTACGGTCGCGGCATTCAATACGGTCATAATGGGCGCCTGTGAAGGATCGGCGACAGCGCGTGCGCGGTCCAGCGCCGCGCGCTTGTCGGCCCCGGTGATCACGATATGGGTCGAAACGGCGCCGCCCAGCACCGGCGCGGTCAGGGTGACGCGCGGTTCGGGCGCGCCGGGGGCGCGCATCGCCATCAGGATCGGCGCATCGGACGCCAGCGCCTCGGCCAGACGATCCGCGCCGGGAAAGAGCGAGGCGGTGTGCATATCCGCCCCCATCCCCAGAAGCAGCACGTCGATGGGCAAGGCCGGCGCGATGGCATCGGCCAGCGCGGGAAGCGCGTCTTCGGGCGTGGGCGCATCAGCATAAAGCGGGATCAGATGCGCCGCCGCCGCGCGGTCGGTCAGCAGGCGTTCGCGCAAGAGCCGGGTGTTCGACCGGTCCGAGCTTTCGGGCACCCAGCGTTCATCGGTCAGCATCACATCGACCCGGTCCCAATGCAGGTCGACGGCGCAAAGCGCGTCGAAGATCGGCCCTGGTGTGGTGCCGCCGGGCACCGCCAGCGTCGCCCGGTCCTGATGGCGCAGAACCGCCGTCAGCTCGCCCGCGATGATGCCGGCCAGGTCGATCATCATCGCCTCGCGGTCGGGATATTCGGTCAGGTTCATGCCTTGACCTCGCGCCAGCGGCGGCCGTCGCGATGCATCAGCATCAGCGCATCCTCGGGGCCGGAGCTGCCGGGATCATAGCCGCGCGGGATGTCGCCGCGTTCCTCCCAGCCGTGGATGACCGGGTCGGTCCAGGCCCAGGCGGCCTCGACCTCGTCCCCGCGCATGAAAAGGGTCTGGTTGCCCCGGATCACGTCCATGATCAGCCGTTCGTAAGCGTCGGGGATATCTTCGGCATCCGGTCCCAGCGCCTCTTTGAAGGACATGTCCAGCGGCACCTCGACCAGGCGCATGCCGCCCGGGCCAGGTTCCTTGATCGTGACGCGCAGGTTGATGCCTTCGTTCGGTTGCAGGCGGATGACCAGCACATTGCCGCGCCGTCCTTCCTGCGGGCCGAAGATGGAATGCGGCGGGTCCTTGAACACCACCGCGATCTCGGATGTGCGCGCCCGCAGGCGTTTGCCCGTGCGCAGATAAAACGGCGTGCCCTTCCAGCGCCAGTTCGACAGATGCACCTTGAGCGCGATGAAGCTTTCGGTGCGGCTGCTGCGGTCTTCGACATCGGCCAGGTAGTCGGCGTGATCCTCGTCCGCACCATATTGGCCGCGCACGATCTCGGCCGGTTCCACCGGGTCCAGCGCGCGGATCACCTTCAGCTTTTCGTCGCGCACCGCGTCGGGGTCGAAATGGCTGGGCGGTTCCATCGCGATCAGGCACAGAAGCTGCATCAGGTGGTTTTGCACCATGTCCCGCATGGCACCCGATTTGTCGTAATAGGCCCCGCGCCCGCCCACGCCCACGGTCTCGGCCACGGTGATCTGGATGTGGTCGATATACTGGGCGTTCCACAGCGGTTCGAACAGGATATTGCCGAAGCGCACCGCCATCAGGTTCTGGACCGTTTCCTTGCCCAGGTAATGGTCGATGCGATAGATCTGCCCCTCGTCGAAATGGCGGGCCAGGGTCTCGTTCAACTCGCGGGCCGAGGCCAGGTCATGGCCAAAGGGTTTTTCCACCACGATCCGCGCATCGGCATCGGCCATGCCGTAATGGTGCAGCCGGTCGGCCAGATCGCCGAAAAGCCCCGGCCCGACCGAGAAATAGAACGCATGCACGACCTTTTTGCGCAGCTTCTTGGCCAGTTCCGGCCAGCCCTGATCGCCGCGCGCATCGACGGTCACATAGCTGAGCCGGTCCAGAAACGCGTCGATCTGATCGGGGATCTGGATTTCGGGCGATCCGAATTCATCGATCGCGGCGCGCACGAAATCGCGAAACTCCTGATCGTCATGTTCGGACCGGGCGGCGGCGATGATGCGGGCCTCGTCCGGCATCTGTCCTGACAGGAACCGCCGATAAAGCCCGGGCAGGATCTTGCGGCGGGCCAGATCGCCCGTGCCGCCGAAAATCACCAGATCGAACGGATCAACCGGTATGACGCGTGAAACCATGAGCCTCTCCGGAGGGTTCTGTTAGCGCTAACGGGCGCTTCTTACCCGGCTTTTCCCGGCCAGTCTAGCACGGGCAGGCCCGGCAACAACAAAAAGCTCAGCCCGCGGCCATCACGCATAACAGCTCGAACAGGATCGACACCCCCAGAAACGCGGTGTTGCCCGACGCGTCGAAGGGCGGCGAGACCTCGACCAGATCGGCGCCGATGATGTTCAGCCCGGCCAGTTCGCGCACGACCTGCAACGCCTGGAACGCGTTCGGGCCGCCGACCTCGGGCGTGCCGGTGCCCGGCGCAAAGGCCGGGTCGACGAAATCGATGTCATAGGAGACATAGGTCGCCCCCTGCCCCGCGATCTCGCGCGCCTCGGCCATCACATGGGCGATGCCACGGTCGAAGAATTCCTCGATCGGGATCACGCGGATGCCCACGTCGCGGGCGAAATCGCGGTCCTCGAAATCATAGACCGTGCCGCGAATGCCGATCTGCACCACGCGGGCGGGGTCCAGCAGCCCCTCTTCGACCGCGCGGCGGAAGGGCGTGCCGTGAGTGTACATCTGGCCGTTGAAATAGGAATGGAACAGGTCGGTATGGCTGTCGAAATGCACCATGCCCACCGGCCCGTCCGCCGCCAGCGCCCGCAGCACCGGCAGGCTGGTCAGGTGGTCGCCGCCCGCTGTCAGGGGGCGGATGCCCGATTGTTTCACTTTCGCATAGAATTCCGTGATCCGCGCCAGACTGTCCTGAATGTCGGCCGGGTTTGGCCCCACATCGCCCAGATCGGCACAGTTCAGCGCCTCGAACGGGCGCACGCCGGTCGCGCCGTTGCCCGCGCGGATCATCGTCGACATGTCCCGCAGCTGTCGCGGCCCATGGCGCGGGCCGGGCCGGTTGGTGGTGCCGCTGTCCCAGGGCACACCGATCAGGCCGATATCCACATCGCCGATACGCGGATGATCCAGCGGCACATGCGGCAACCGCATGAAGGTCGGCACACCGGCAAAACGCGGCAACTCGAACCCGGAAACGGGGGTGAAGAACGGGTCGCTCATGCGCGTGTCGCCTCAGGCATCCAGCTCGGCGTCCCAGTACAGGAAATCGACCCAGCTGTCGTGCAGATAGTTGGGCGGGAATTTCCGCCCCATATTGCGCAGCTGCTCGGCGCCGGGCTGGCGCGGCGGCTTGCGCAGGGCCATGCCCACCTGCCGCAGGCTTTTCGACCCTTTCTTCAGGTTGCAGCGCGAACAGGCCGCGACCACGTTTTCCCAGCTGGTCACGCCGCCCCGCGCGCGCGGCACCACATGGTCAAAGGTCAGATCGCCCTTGGCCCCGCAATACTGACAGGAAAATTCATCCCGCAAGAACAAATTAAAGCGCGTGAAGGCCACGCGCTTTTGAGGTTTGACATATTCTTTCAGGACAACGACCGAGGGGATGCGGATTTCGGTCGTCGGACTTCGGACCACCTGATCGTATTCGGCGACGATATCCACCCTGTCCAGCCAGGCCGCCTTGACCGCCTCCTGCCAGGGCCAGAGCGACAGGGGGTAATAGGATAAGGGGCGGTAATCCGCATTCAGCACCAGCGCCGGGTGATGTTTCAACCCGCCCGGTTCCCGCACGAAACTTGTCCTGAAATCGCCGTCCATCTTGAGTGACTCCGCCTTCGCCCTGACTGCCCGTTTTATGACACCAGGGCGGGACGACCCGCCCCAGCATACCGATAACTATATATGGCGTCGGTCGTCTGACAACCCCACACATCCGGTATATTTGCCGCAAGGCCTAGCGCGATTCCGTAAAGCCTGTGTGACGGTTATCCACAGGCCTGTTTTTTGATCACAATGTGAACATCTTGCAGACCCGGTCCACCGGCGTGCCATCCCGCAGCGGGACGCCTGGGGTCACGTCATGATCCCGAAACCCCATCGCGCTGTAATAGCCCAGCCCAGGCGCGTTATCGGCACGGATCCTGGCCTGAATCCAGGCCACGCCAGCGGCGCGCGCCGCCGCCTCGGTCGCCTGGAAAAGCGCGCGCCCCGCACCCCGCGCGGGCGGATCGCGCCGGGTAAAGCTCGAGATCACGGCACCTTCGGCGGCCATGCCCGGATGACGGCCCAGCCACTGGAACCCCGCGACCTGGCCCGCGTCATCCACCACCACGTGACAGGCAACCATCGTGTCGCCCAGATGTTCCGCCGCAAAGCCCGCATCGTCAAAGGGCAGTTCATAGGCCGTGGTGCCCCCCGCCGCGATGATGTCGTTCATGATCGCGCGCGCGGCAGGCACGTCTTCGCCTGTCATCGGGCGCACGACCCAGCCCATGTCAGAACCCCAGCTTGTCGCGCAGAAATGCCAACGCCACGCCCAGCCCGTCGGGGGCGATGCCATGCGCGGTGCCCTCCATGATATGGGCGAAAACCTCCTTGAAGCCCGCCTCCTGCAACGCCTCGGCCGCTTGCGGCAGCGATTGCACCGGCACCACATCGTCCTGATCGCCATGCACCAGCAGCACCGGCATCCGCGACACGGTCTCGTCGGCCAACAACTCGGGCGACAGCAACCGGCCGGAAAAACAGACCATCCCCGCCAGCGGATCCTCGCGCCGGGGCGCCACGTGCAGGCTCATCATCGTGCCTTGCGAAAAGCCGAACAACGCGACCTGTTCGGGCAGCACATCCTCGTCCACCATCAGCGCATCGAGGTAAGCGTTCAGATCCTCGGCCGCGCGGATCAGGCCTGCCTCGGCCTCTTCCTCGGACGAGCCGTCGATCCAGGGGATCGGGAACCACTGATAGCCGAACGGCATGCCCGGCACCGTTTCCGGCGCGTCGGGCGCCACGAACAACGTGTCGGGCAGATGTTCGGCCAGCGGGTCGGCCAGCCCCATCAGATCCGCCGCATTGGCGCCATAACCATGCAGAAACACCACCACCGACCGGGTCTGGCCCGATACCGGGGCGCGCCGCTCAGATTTCAGAACTCTCGTCATCGGATCCCTTCCCGTTCCTTGGCCACCCGGTAATAGGCCCAGAGCGCGCGCGCCGCAACGCCCCACCAGGGCGACCAGCCCTCGGCCATCGCACGCAGCGCCTTTTCGCTGGGCCGGTCGGGCAGATCGAACAGAATACGCGCGGCCTCCTGCAAGGCCAGATCGCCGGGCGCAAAGACGTCCGCACGGCCCAGGCTGAACATGGCATAGATCTCGGCGGTCCACTGCCCGATCCCCGGCACCTCGACCAATTGCGCGATGACCTCGTCCGTGGGCGCCCCGCGCAGCGCGGCATAGTCGATCCCCGCCCCCGCCAGCGCCTTGGCATAGCGGATCTTCTGCCGGCTCAGCCCACAGGCGCGCAGGTCCTCCTCGCGCGCCCACATCACCTTGCGCGGCCCGGTCAGGCGCGCGGCCTTCAACCGGCCCCAGATCGCATCCGCCGCCGCCACCGAAACCTGCTGGCTGACAATCGCATCCAGCAACGCCGCAAACCCGTCCTTGCGCCGTCTCAGCGGCAACGGCCCGGTCAGATCCAGCGCATGGGCGAAGCGCGGCTCGGCCCGCGCCAGGAACGCCGCGCCCTCGGCCACGCAAGCGGGTGTCTCGATGATCCGGCCCACCATGGCGCCTGCCTTTCTTCTTGGTCCAAATACTCTCGCCGAAGGCGATCCCGTCCCCGCCACCAAAGCGCGCCCTGCATCCCCTGTCACCCCGGAAAACGAGCAAAGGATTGGTACAATTTCGCGCTTTCCCCCGGCTGGCATCGGCGCTATCGCTGGCCCATGACATATATTCAGGAAACCGCAACCGACAGCCGCGCGCGCCGCAATGTGACCGTGCTGGTGCTGGCACAGGCGGTCCTGGGTGCGCAGATGCCGATGATCTTCACCATCGGCGGACTGGCCGGGCAATCGCTGGCCGCCAATGCCTGCTGGGCCACGCTGCCGATTTCGATGATCGTGCTGGCCTCGATGCTGTCGGCCACGCCGATGGCCGCGCTGATGCAGCGGTTCGGCCGCCGCGCGGGGTTCTTCGTCGGGGCGACGGGCGGTGTGCTGGGCGCCGTGATCGGGGCCTATGGGCTCTATCTGGCGAATTTCCACGTATTTCTGGCGGGTTCGTTCCTGACCGGCATCTACATGTCGGCGCATGGCTTCTATCGCTTCGCCGCCGCCGATACCGCGTCCGAGGCGTTCCGCCCCAAGGCGATCTCCTATGTGCTGGCGGGCGGGCTGGCCGCCGCGATCATCGGCCCGCAGCTGGTCAAGGCCACAAGCCAGGCCATGGTGGTGCCGTTCCTGGGCACCTATCTTGCGGTCATCGCGCTGAACCTGCTGGGCATGGTGCTGTTCCTGTTCCTGGACATCCCCACGCCCCCCGCGCCCAGTGCGGACGCCCCCCGGGGCCGCACCCGGCTGGAGCTTTTGCGCACCCCGCGCATTGCGGTCGCGATCATCTGCGCGCTGGTCAGCTATGCGCTGATGAACCTTGTGATGACCTCGACCCCGCTGGCGGTGGTGGGCTGCGGCTTCGACACGGGCGACGCGGCCGATGTGGTCACCGCCCATGTGCTGGCCATGTATGCGCCCAGCTTCTTCACCGGCCACCTGATCGCGCGGTTCGGGACCGAACGCATCATGGGCATCGGGCTGGCGATTCTGGCTGGTGCGGGGCTGGTCGGCCTGTCGGGGGTCGCTCTGGAACATTTCTTCGTGGCCCTTGTCCTGCTGGGCATCGGCTGGAATTTCGGCTTCATCGGCGCGACCACGATGCTGGCCAGCTCTCACGCGCCCGAGGAACGCGGCCGCATCCAGGGCCTCAACGACCTGATCGTGTTCGGCGGGGTGACGCTGGCCTCGCTGTCGTCGGGTGGGTTGATGAATTGCTCGGGCGGCACCGCGCAAGAGGGTTGGGCCGCCGTCAACCTGGCGATGATCCCGCTTCTGGTGCTGGCGGGCGGCGCGCTGATCTGGCTGGTCATGCGCCCGGACGAGGCCTGAGGCCTACCAGCGCCCCAGCAGTGAACGCAGCAACAACGTGCCCCGCCGCCGGTATTCCGGCGCGTGCAGGTCGCCGCCCGCCACGCGGGTCGGGTGCGCGGCGGCTGCTTTCAGGATCCAGTCCGCCTGCCAGCCGGGCAACAAGGCCGGCGCCGCGCTGCGTGGCAGGTCCCGCTTAGCCGCGCGGGCCTTTTGCAGCCGTGTGAGCGCGCGTTCCGCCAGCGCCGCCACAGCCTCGGGACGGCCATCGACCAGTGGGCGGCGACCGCGCGCTTCAAGCTCGGGGATCGCCCGCAGCCAGCCCGCAACGCCTGCGGCATAGGCGGCGTCGCGCACCACATCCTCACCCCGGTCCGCCCCCAAGGCCCGTGCCGCGACCCAGGTCAGATGCCCCGCCGTCGCGTCGATATAGGCGTCGAATGCGCCCTCATCCGCGAACGGGTCGCGATAGACATCCCAGCGCCGCGCCAGCACCAGATCGTCCAGCAGCGCGGTGGCGTCGGCATCCAGCACCCCGGCCAGTGGCGTCGTCACCTCGTGCTTGCGCACCGGGCCGCCCTGCGCGATCTCGTCCAGCGCGTCGCGCCACCATTGCAGGCGCATCTCGGCGATCATCGGCTCGGACGCGACCCAAGGCGCGCGCGCGACTTCCAGGTTGAAAGCGTAAAGCGGAAACAGCACCGCGCGCGCCGCGACCGGCGCGGCCATGGTGGCCAGGAAACGGTCGGGATCGCCCCGGTGGACAAGCTCGGCGCAGGCCTGAACGCTCATGCCAACCGCGCCACGACAAGGTGATAGCCGGTCTGATCGCGCACCTGCCGCCAGGTGTCGATCTCGGCCATGTTCTCGTCCAGAACCGCGCTCATTGCCGCATCGGCATCGGGGCGCAGGGCCGCGATGCGCGCCTCCAGCGGTTGGAAATACGCCTCCCAGCCCGCATCTGCCACGGGGCGGTCGGCCAGAAGCTGAAACCCGGCGGCCTGTGTTTCGGCGCGGATCTGGTCGGGGGGCCGCACGCCATCGAACCCCTGCCAGAAATCCTGTGCCGCTTGCGACGGCGCATCGACGAACCAGCAGGGATAGGAAAACGCCACCACCCCGCGCGGTTTCAATGCGGGGCGAAACAGGGTCAACCCCGCCTGCACGCCGAAGAAATAGAGCGCCCCGGCGCACCAGATCGCATCGAACGGCGCCTGCGGCAGGTCCGCCAGCGCGGCCATGTCGCCCGCAAGGCCGGTGACGCGCGGATCATCGGCAAAGCGTGTGTTCAGCGTGTCGATAAAAGGCGCGTGCGTGTCGACCGCCACGACCTGCGCCCCATGGGCCAACAAGGCGGCCACATCCCCGCCCGGCCCCGACCCGGCATCGCAGATCACCGCACTCGCCGTCAGGCCCGCCTGCCCCAGCGCCCAATCCACGTCATCCGGCGCGCCCGGCCCCTCGCGCGGCAGATCGGCGTGCAGCTTGAAAAACGCGTCCCAATCCACCGCTCAGCCCTTTCCGTCGCGCACCAGTTTCCAGGTGATCGCGTCCAGAAGCGCCTCGAACGAGGCGTCGATTATGTTGGCGCTGACCCCCACGGTGGACCAGCGGTGGCCGTCGCCATCCTCGCTGTCGATGATGACGCGGGTCACGGCCTCGGTCCCGCCATTGGTGATGCGGACCTTGAAATCGACCAGTTTCATGTCGTCGATCACGTCCTGATAAGGGCCCAGATCCTTGGCCAGCGCCTTGGACAGCGCGTTTACCGGGCCGCGGTCGCTGCCGGTTTCATCCAGGCTTTCGCTGACGCTCAGCTTCTTTTCACCGTCGATCTTCACCACCACGACCGCCTCGGACAGGCTGACCATCTGGTTGTACTTGTTCTTGCGCCGCTCGACCGTCACCTTATAGCGCTTGACCTCGAAGAAACGCGGCAACTGGCCCAGCGCGTCGCGCGCCAGCAGCTCGAAGCTGGCCTGCGCGCTGTCATAGGAATAGCCCGCCGCCTCGCGCGTCTTGATCCGATCCAGGATCAGGCCCAGCGCCGGGTCGTCCTTGGCCACGCTCAACCCGGCCTCGGCCAGGCGTTTGCGCAGGTTCGACTGCCCCGCCTGGTTCGACATCGGGATGATGCGCGCATTGCCCACGACGGCCGGGTCGACATGTTCGTATGTGCTGGGATCCTTCAGGATCGCGCTGGCATGCAGCCCCGCCTTGTGCGCAAAGGCCGAGGCGCCGACATAGGGCGCGCTTTTGGTGGGCACTCGGTTCAGGATGTCGTCCAATATGCGCGAGGCCCGCGTCAGCCCCGCCAGCGCGTCCCGCGTGACGCCGGTCTCATAGCGGCTGGCATAGGGTTCCTTCAGCAGCAGCGTGGGGATCAGCGTGACCAGATTGGCGTTGCCGCAGCGTTCGCCCAGCCCGTTCAGGGTGCCCTGAATCTGCCGCGCGCCCGCATCGACCGCGGCCAGGGAACTGGCCACCGCATTGCCGGTGTCGTTGTGGGTGTGGATGCCCAGATGGTCGCCCGGAATCCCTGCGTCGATCACCGCCTTGGTGATCGCGTGCACCTCGGCCGGCAGGGTGCCGCCATTGGTGTCGCACAGCACGACCCAGCGCGCGCCGGCGTCATATGCCGCGCGGCAGCAGGCCAGCGCATAATCGGGATTGGCCTTGTAGCCGTCGAAGAAATGCTCGGCATCGAAGAGCGCCTCGCGCCCCAGCGCCACCAGATGCCCGACCGAGGCGCGGATGTTCTCCAGATTCTCGTCCAGCGTGATGCCCAGCGCCGTGGTCACGTGGAAATCATGGGTCTTGCCCACCAGACAGACGGCGGGGGTGTTGGCATTGACGACGGCGGCCAGCACCTCGTCGTTATCCGCACTGCGCCCGGCGCGCTTGGTCATGCCAAAGGCGGTAAAGGTCGCGCGGGTTTCGGGGGGCTGCTCGAAAAACTCGCTGTCGGTGGGGTTCGCGCCGGGCCAGCCGCCCTCGATATAGTCAATGCCCAGCCGGTCCAGCGTTTGGGCGATCTGGTGCTTTTCGGGGGTCGAGAATTGCACCCCTTGGGTCTGCTGCCCGTCGCGCAGGGTGGTGTCGAACAGATAGAGGCGTTCCCTGGTCATGCCGCGCGCCCCCTGTCCGCTTGCCCCCGCCCGGATCGCTTGCGAGCCGGGCAGCGCCCGTCCCGCCCCCCACGGGGCGGGCGCTTCTCGCCCACCCCGCCGGGCCGGGCGCCGCCCTGTGTTTCGAGATGTTCAACCAGAGGCGTCATTTCAGGGCCTCCAGTTTGGCGGGATCGAAATCGTCGGAATATTCCCATGCGATGTTCTGATCTGCGGTATCGAGCACTTTTACCCCGACCCCTTCCAATTCGTCGCGAATTGCATCGGCCAAAGCGAAATCCTTGCTTATTCGTGCTTCCCGTCTTTTCAGCAACCGATCTATAATTAGTTTCTTGCTCTGCTCATCAATTTCCGGGCCTTGATCGATCTCCCAACCGCCCAGTTCGCCCGTCAACAGCCCCAGCAACGCGGCAGACGCTTTTAACGTTATCCTATCACCCACGGCCGCCAGCCGGTGAAGCTCCGCGACCGCGCCCGGCGTGTTGAGATCGTCGGCCAGCGCGGACAGAACACCGGCAGAGACGTCACCGCCATACAGACCATCGGTCATGCTGCGCCACTTGCGCAGCGTCGCCTCAGCTTCCTGCCGCTTCTTCTCTGTCCAATCCATCGGCTTGCGGTAATGGGTCGACAGGAAGACGAACCGGATCACCTCGCCCGGAACCCCCTGCTCCAACAGGTCATGCACGGTGAAGAAATTGCCCAGGGATTTGGACATCTTCTTGCCCTCGACCTGCAGCATCTCGTTGTGCAGCCAGACATTGGCAAAGCCGCCCTCGGGGTGGGCGCAGCAGGATTGGGCGATCTCGTTCTCGTGGTGCGGGAACATCAGGTCGTTGCCACCGCCGTGGATGTCGAAACTGGCGCCCAGCAGTTCGTAGGACATGGCCGAGCATTCGATATGCCAGCCGGGCCGCCCCCGGCCCCAGGGACTGTCCCAGCCCGGCAGGTCGTCGGTCGACGGTTTCCACAGCACGAAATCCATCGGGTTGCGCTTATAGGGCGCGACCTCGACCCGGGCACCGGCGATCATGTCGTCGACCGTCCGGCCCGACAAAGCGCCGTAATCCTTGTAGCTGTCGACCGCGAACAGCACATGCCCCTCGGCCTCGTACGCGTGGCCATCGGCGATCAGCTTTTCGATCATCGCCACCATCTGGGGAATGTATTGCGTGGCGCGGGGCATCTCGTCAGGCTCCAGCGCGCCAAGTGCGGCCATGTCATCCAGAAACCATTGCGTGGTCTCGGCCGTGATCTCGGCAATCGGGCGACCGCTCTCAGTCGCACGCGCGTTGATCTTGTCGTCCACGTCGGTGAAATTGCGCACATAGGTCACGTGCTCGGGCCCATAGACATGGCGCAGCAGACGATAGAGCACGTCGAACACCACCACGGGCCGCGCATTGCCCAGATGCGCCCGGTCGTAAACCGTGGGCCCGCAGACATACATGCGCACATTGTCCGGGTCGATGGGCGCAAAGACCTCTTTCTTGCGGGTCCTGGTGTTGTGCAACCTGATCTCGGTCATGGGTCTATCCTTCGCGCGCGTCCTCGCGGGCGGGCTTTAGCAACTTAACCAAGGTTTGGAAACAGATGACCGGCCCGCCTGACGATGTCAGCAGGTAATGCAGCAGATGATGTTGGTGCCACGGGTCATGTGCCGGGCTATAGCACGCGGCGCGCGCCCCGCCAAGCCCGGTCATCACGTGGCGGAATGGCCGCGATCACATCGCTTGAATTGACGCCCCCGCAGACCCGTGGGAAGGGTACACCAAAGGACCAGAGGGATATCATGCAGCTTTCGGAACGTATCACGCACCTGACCCCGGACGGCACGGGCGGCTGGGGGCTTTATTTTCGCGCCCGCGCCATGGCCGATGCGGGCGAGCGGATCGTCGAACTGACCGTGGGCGAGCCCGACGCGCGCACCCATGACGATATCCTGGCCGAGATGCACCGCGCCGCGATGGCCGGGCACACCGGCTATGCCGCCATTCCCGGCACGCCCGAACTGCGCCAACAGATCGCGGCCCGCGTCAGCGCCCGCACCGGGCTGGCCACCGCGCCGGAAAACGTGCTGGTGACCGCCGGTGGACAGGGCGCGCTTTTCGCCGCGCATATGGCGGTTTGCGATCCGGGCGACACCGCGCTTTACATCGATCCCTATTACGCGACCTATCCCGGCACGATCCGGGGCGTGGGCGCGGTGGCCCATCCCGTGACGGCGCGGGCCGAAGCGGGCTTTCTGCCCCGCCCCGCCGATCTTGACGCCGCCGCGCGCGAAACCGGCGCGGTGTCGCTTCTGATCAACAGCCCCAACAACCCCACCGGCGTGCTTTACGACGCGGCCACGCTGCAGGGCATCGCCGATGTGGCGCAGGCGCGCGATCTTTGGCTGATCTCGGACGAGGTCTATGACACCCAGGTCTGGGACGGCACCCATATCAGCCCGCGCACCCTGCCCGGCATGGCCGAGCGCACGCTGGTCATCGGCTCGCTGTCGAAAAGCCACGCGATGACGGGCTCGCGTCTGGGCTGGGTCGTGGGGCCGGCGGATGTGGTCGCTCGGATGTCGAACCTGTCGACCCATACCACCTATGGCGTACCGGGCTTCATCCAGGACGCGGGGCTTTACGCGCTGCGGTCCGATCTGGAGGCCCGCGTCGCCGCCCCCTTCCGGCGCCGCCGGGATCTGGTGCTGGGCCTGCTGGCCGATCACACCGTCCCCCGCGCGGTCCTGCCGCAGGGGGCGATGTATGTCGTGCTGGATATCCGCGCCACGGGCCTGTCGGGCAATGCCTTTGCCGAGGCGCTGCTGGCCGAGGAAAAGATCGCCGTCATGCCGGGCGAAAGTTTTGGCCGCGCGGCGGCGGGCCATATCCGCGTGGCCCTGACAGTGGAGGACGCGGTGCTGGCCGATGCGGTGGCCCGCATCATCCGCTTTGCCCAGGCCCGCCGGAAATAGACGCCCGAAATCCGGCGGCATCGCGGTCGCGATTGGGCTAGGCTGGCGTCATGTTCGACAGCCTGCCCGATTCCGACACGCTCTATCAGGCGCTTCTGGCCCGCGATGCGGGGTTTGACGGGCGTGCCTATGTGGGCGTGACCACGACCGGCATCTTTTGCCGCCTGACCTGCCCCGCGCGCAAACCCCGGCCCGAGAATTGCCGGTTCTTCGACTCTGTCGCGGCCTGTCTCGGCGCGGGTTTTCGCCCCTGCAAACGCTGCACGCCGCTGACCCCGCAGGCTGAGGCCGATCCGTTAGTTGCGCGGCTGCTGGACGCTTTGGACGACGCCCCCGCCCGCCGCTGGCGCGAGGCGGATATCAGCGCGATGGGGATCGACCCGTCCACCGCGCGCCGCGCGTTCCGGCGGCAATTCGGCATGACATTTCTGGAAATGGCCCGCCAGCGGCGGCTGGCGCAGGGGTTTACCACGCTGGCCCAGGGCGGCCGGGTGATCGACGCGCAGATGATGGCCGAATTCGACTCGCCCAGTGCGTTTCGCGCGGCCTTTGCCCGGCTGATGGGTCAGGCCCCGGGGGCATTCCGCGCGGGGGCGCTGATGCGCGCCGACTGGATCGCGACGCCCTTGGGGCCGATGGTGGCGGTCAGCGATGCCCACGCGCTCCACCTGTTGGAATTTGCCGACCGCAAGGCGCTGCCCGCCGAGCTGAAGAGCCTCGCCACGCAGAACCCCGGCGGGATCGGCATCGGGGCCAGCGGGCCGACCGAACAGGTGCGCGCCGAGCTGGACCGTTTCTTTGCCGGGACCAGCGCGCGGTTCGACGTGCCCGTGGCGCTGTCTGGCAGCGCCTTTACCCGACAGGTCTGGACCGAACTGCGCCAGATCCCCGCCGGGCAAACCCGCAGCTACAGCGATCTGGCCCGCGCCATCGGCCGCCCCAGCGCCACCCGCGCCGTCGCGCGCGCAAATGGCGCCAACGTGCTGGCGCTGGTGGTGCCGTGCCACCGTGTGCTGGGGGCGGATGGATCGCTGACCGGCTATGGCGGCGGGCTGTGGCGCAAGCAGCGCCTGATCGAGCTGGAACGACACTACGCAACAGAGGAGGCCCCGACATGAACTGCGATATCGGCGCAGATTTCCGCGCCCTGCACCGCCCCGGCGACCCGTTCATCCTGGCCAATGCCTGGGATGCGGGATCGGCCAAGATGCTGGCCGCGATGGGCGCGCAGGCCATCGGCACCTCGTCCGCCGCGCATGCCTTTACCCTGGGCCGCCCCGATATGGGCCATGTCACCCGGGACGAGGCGCTGGCCCATGCCCAGACCCTTGTCAGCGCGGTGAATGTCCCGGTGTCCGGCGATTTCGAGAATGGCTTTGGCGAGGCGCCCGAGACCGTGGCCGACACCGTCCGCCTGTCATTCGAGGCCGGTCTGGCGGGCATTTCGATCGAGGATACGGCCCTGCCCAATGACGCGCCCTATGACCGGACCCTGGCGACCGCGCGTATCCGGGCGGCGGCGGCAGCGGCCCGCGCCCTGCCCGGCGATTTCGTGCTGGTGGCGCGCGCCGACGGGATCATGAATGGCCACTATGACATCGACGAGGCGCTGGCCCGGTTGCAGGCGTTCGATCAGGCCGGGGCCGATTGCCTTTATGCGCCGCTGCCGGTCAGTTTCGACGACCTGCGCCGGATCTGCGCCGCGACCGACAAGCCGGTGAACGCGTTGGCGGCGGGCCGCTATACCGGGTTCACAAGGGCGAATTTCGCGACGGCGGGGGTGGCGCGCATCTCGCTCGGCTCCGCGCTGGCGCGGGTCACGCACAAGGCGATCCATGACGCCGCGCAGGCGATGTTCGGCGCGGGCGATTTCACCCCGCTGGGCGCGGGCATGCCCGGCGCGGCGGTTGACGCGTTGCTGGGCTGATGGCGCGGCAGAACCGCGTCACGCCCGAGGGCGCGTTCATCGCCTCACCCGCGCGCGGCACGCTGATGGGCAATCGCGGCATCCTGCACGATGCGCAGGGGCGGCTGGGCACTGCGCGCTGGCGGCACAAGGCCTGGATCTGCTGCGTGCTGCGCTTTCGCGGGCGGCATCGTCAGATCATGCAACCCAACCGCTATACCGAGCTGTTTTTCCTGGACGAGGCCGTGGCGCTGGCCGCCGGGCACCGGCCCTGTGCCGAATGCCGACGGGCGGATTTCAACGCCTATCGCGCCACATGGCCCGGCACGCCGCGTGCCCCCGAGATGGATGCCGAACTGCACCGCCACCGGATCGGCCCGGGATCGCGGCTTGTGCGGCCGCACCGGGGCGATTTCGCGGACCTGCCCGATGGGGCGTTTGTCAGGATGGGGGATGCGTGCCTGTTGGTGCGGGGCGATGCGCTGTGGCCTTACGCGCCCACAGGCTATGGGCCCGCCCGGCCCAGACCGAAAACGGGCGGCGTGGCCGTTCTGACCCCGCCGCCCAATCTTTGCGCGTTGCGGGCGGGGTATGCCCCCGCCCTGCATTGGTCAGCGGATCAGAACCGCCAGGACACGCGCGCCTGAAGCGTCGTGGCTTCGATGTCGACATCGGTGTCATCGAAATCGTCGAACTCGTGGTACAGCAGCTCGCCGCCGACGGTCACGTTGTCGGTCACGAAGCGTTCGGCACCCACACCGACGAAATAGCCCTGGTCGTCGAAGCTGTCGCCGCCCAGATCGGCATCGGCCCAGGCCAGACCGGTGGTACCATAGACCAGCGTGTCGCCCAGATCGTAACCGCCCCGGACCTTCAGGCGCAGCACGTCGTTCAGATCGCCCGCATCGTCGCTCAGGTCGATATCGGCGGAATCATAGTCGAGCGCGCCACCCAGAACCCAGTTGCCAAAGTCGAAATCGTAACCGGCGTGCAGACCGCCGATGGCGCCGTCGCCATCGACATCGGCCGCGCCGCTGGTATTCAGATCGCCATAGCCCAGCTGGCCACCGACATAGCCGCCGGTCCAGTCACGGCCGGCAAAGGCCGGGGCCGGTGCGGGGGCGACGGTGGGTTCGACAGGCGCCGGATCGATGCTGCCGGCAAAGGCCGCAGGCGCGGTGAAGGCTGCAAGAACCATCAGGGAAGTGAGCGTTTTCATTGAGATCTCCTTTTCCGGCATTGCGCCGGCTTGCTCGAATTGGGCCGGATTTCTGTCGGCCGCTGCACCACAGCTAGGAGTTGCTGCGGCGCATACAAGGGGCGCAGCACAAACCGGCAAGAACGCGCTAAAGGGCTGTTTTTAAACCGGCATTTTCCCGCCTACGGGGTACAAATCACCGTGTTGTGATGGAACCGGCGCGACGGATTCAGCGTTCCGCCTTTTCGGCAAGCACCAGCCATTCCTCTTCGGCCGCCGCCAGCGCCTGTTGCCGCTGCGCCAACCCTTCCGACGCCTTGCGGAATTTCACCGGCTCGGCCGTGAAAAGGTCGGGCGCGGACAGGAACTCTTCCAGCTTGGCGATTTCGGCCTCCAGCCGCGCGATCTCGTCGGGCAGCGCGTCGAGCCGGTGCTTTTCGGTAAAGCTGAGGCCCGATGCCGCTTCTTTCGCCTTGGGCGCGGGCTTGTCGCGGGGGGTGTCGGGCTTGTCCTTGACCGGCGGCGCGGTCATGTCCTGCCGCTGCGCCTGATAGTCGCTCCAGCCGCCGGCATAGACGATGGCGCGGCCGTCGCCCTCCATCGCGATCGTCGTGCTGACGACACGGTCTAGGAAATCGCGGTCGTGGCTGACCAGCAGCACGGTGCCGTCATAATCGCCCAGCAGGTCCTGCAACAGATCCAGCGTTTCCACATCCAGATCGTTCGTCGGTTCGTCCAGCACCAACAGGTTGCTTTCCCGCGCCATGATGCGCGCCAGCAGCAGCCGCGCCTTTTCCCCACCCGACAGCGACCGAACAGGCGCGCGCGCCTGTGCCTCGTCGAACAGGAAATCCTTCAGATACCCCACCACATGGCGCGGCGCGCCGCGTACCATCACCTGATCCGACCTGCCCGACACCGCCATGTCGGGATCGCCGGTCAGGCTTTCCCACAGGCTTTGATCGGGGTTCAGCGCGCTGCGGTTCTGATCGAACACCGCCATTTGCAGGTTGGTGCCCAGCACCACCTCGCCCGTGTCCGGGGCCAGCTCGCCGGTCAGCATCTTCAGCAGCGTGGTCTTGCCCACACCATTGGGGCCGACGAAACCCACCCGGTCGCCGCGCAGGATGCGCAGGTCAAAGGGCTTCAGGATCAACTTGTCGCCGTAAGCTTTTGATATCCCGCGCGCTTCGATCACCCGCTTGCCTGATTTCTGACCCGATTCCAGCGCCATATCGGCGGCGCCCTGGCGGCGGATCATGCCCGCGCGTTCGGCCCGCAGATCCTGCAACGCGCGCACCCGGCCCTGATTGCGCTTGCGCCGGGCGCTGATGCCTTCGACGGCCCATCGCGCCTCGGCCTTGATCTTGCGGTCCATCTTGTGGCGGGCGATGTCCTCGTCCGCCCAGACCTTGTCGCGCCATTCCTCGAAATGGGCAAAGCCGCGATCCTGCCGCCGCACCTGCCCGCGGTCGACCCACAGGGTGGCGCGGGTCAGCGCGCGCAGAAAGGCGCGGTCGTGGCTGATCAGCACAAAGCCCGAGCGGGTTTCGGAAAGCTGCTGTTCCAGCCAGGCGATGGCCTCGATATCCAGATGGTTCGTGGGCTCGTCCAGCAGCATCAGCTCGGGCGCCTCGGCCATCAGCTTGGCCAGCGCCGCGCGCCGCCGTTCCCCGCCCGAGGCCGCGCCGACGGGCGTGTCGGGGTTGAATTTCAGCCCCTCGGCCGCCATCGCCACGCGATATTCCTCGCCCACGGCCAGGCCGCTGGCGGCAAACTCGCCCAGCGTGGCAAAGCCGCTCAGATCCGGGTGCTGATCCATATAGCCGACCTGCACACCCGGCGACAGCACACGCGCGCCGCGATCGGGCTCGACGAGCCCCGCCATCACCTTCATCAGCGTGGATTTGCCCGAGCCGTTGCGCCCCACCAGCGCCACCCGGTCGCCGGGCTGCACCACCAGGTCGAGCGCATCGAAAACGGGATCGCCCCCGAAGGTCAGGGAAATGTCGGACAGTTGCAGAAGCGGTGTACGGGCCATGCGCGCGGGCTAGCCGTTGGCGCGGGCAAGGTCAATGGGGCGCGGGATAGCCTGCGCCCCAGGTCGCCGCCGCATCGCGCCGCAGCGCGCGGGCCTGCGCCCGATCCAGCCGTTCCAGCGCCCGACCCGCGTCGCCGCCACAGTCGCGCAACGCCCGCGCCCACAGCCGCTCGACGCGCGCCACGCTCCATGGCAGGGCGGCCTGTTGCAGCCAGCGGCGCAGGTCGGGCGGCAGCCGGTCATAGCGCGCGATGGGCGCCGCCCGCCGCCGCCGCAGGCCCGCGCGCAGGTTGCGCCGGCTCATGCCGCGGCCCCGTTGCGCCAGCTTGGAAACGGGTCGGCCAGATCGGTCCAGGCCTCGGGCGTGAAACCGGCGGCGGGCAACAGGCAGGCATCGAGCGCCCGGGTGATCGCCGCACGGTCCATCCCCGCCCCAATGAAGACCAGCTCCTGCCGGCGGTCGCCCCAGGGTTCGGCCCAGTGCTGTTTCATATGCGCGACAATCTCGGGATCGGCGGGCCAGCGTTCGCGCGGCACCGCCGCCCACCAGCCGCCCAGCGGCGCCACCGATGACAGCGCCCCCGCCAGGCTGAATTCGGCCACCCAGTTGGGCCGCGTCGCAATCCAGAAATGCCCCTTGGCCCGGATCACCCCCGGCAGCGGCCCGTTCAGCACCCCGTGCAGCGCGCCGGGGTCGAACGGCCGCCGCGCGCGATAGACGAAGGACGAGATGCCGTATTCCTCGGTCTCGGGGACATGGTCGGTGAACCCGTAAAGCTCCTGCGCCCAGAACGGGTGTTCATGCGCCTTGTCGAAATCGAACAGCCCGGTGTCGAAAATCAGATCATTGCCGACGCGGGAAAAGTCGGTCTCGACCAGCCGGGCCGAGGGGTTCAGCGACTTGATGATCTTGCGCGCCGCATCCAGCCGGTCGGGCCCCGCCGCGCCGATCTTGTTCAGGACGATCACATCGGCGAATTCGATCTGGTCGGTCAGCAGATGGACCAGATTGCGCTCGTCCCCCTCGCCCAATGTCTCGCCCCGGTCCGCCAGCGCGTCATGCGAGGCGAAATCATGCAGCAGGTTGACCGCATCGACCACCGTCACCATCGTGTCGAGGCGGGCCAGATCGGACAGGCTGTCGCCGTTTTCATCGCGAAAGACGAAGGTGGCGGCCACCGGCATCGGCTCGGCAATCCCGGTCGATTCGATCAGCAGGTAATCGAAGCGCCCCGCCTCGGCCAGGCGGCGGACCTCTTGCAGCAGATCGTCGCGCAGGGTGCAGCAGATGCAGCCATTGGTCATCTCGACCAGCTTCTCTTCGCCCCGGCGCAGATCGACGCCGGCCTCGATCAGGTCGGAATCGATGTTCACCTCGGACATGTCGTTGACGATCACCGCGACCCGCAGACCGTCGCGATTGTTCAGCACATGGTTCATCAGCGTCGTCTTGCCCGCGCCGAGAAAGCCGGAAAGAACGGTGACGGGCAGCCTTGTGTCGTTGGGCATGGGAACCTCTTTTACAGATATGTTATATCATAACATACTGATTGCCACCGGAACGACAAGCGGAAAACACCGGCCCATGGGTTCGGGGTCGGGCGGTTAACCGGCGGTGGCGCGCAACAGGCGTTTGCGGGCGGGCGGAATCGCGTTGATTTCCAGCCCCGTGAACACATGCAGCGTGTTCAGATCACGGTCCACCACCGCATGGTCGCTGACCCAGCCGCCCATCAGCAGATAGGTCCGGAGCAAGGGCGGCATCCCCAGCTGCGCGCGCTTGGCATCGGGTTTCCGGCGGCGCAGCTTCTGGGCGAAGCGGAACACATTGGGCGCCTTGACCCGCGGCAGGAAGCGTTTGGGCGCAAGATGGCGTTCCTTCAGCAGCGCGAAGGCGTCCATATAGGTCTCGGCCTCGGTCCCCTGGAATGACGAACAGCCGAACAGCATTTCGACCCCCTCGTCATCGACATATTGCGTCATCGCCCCCCAGGCCACGCGCAGGATATCGGGATCGCGGTAATCGGGATGGATACAGAACCGGCCCATTTCGACCATCGGCCCGGTGAAATCCTGCAAACCCGACAGCTCGTAATACTGCGCGGAATAGCTCTGGCCGATCTCGGCCCCGGTGCGGAGCGGCAGAAGCCGGAAACAACAGACCAGATTGCCGGTCTTTGTCTCCACGACCAGGATGTGACGGCACAGACCATCAAACCCATCCGCGTCGATCAGCTGGTCCGAGCCGCGAAAACACAGGCCCCGCAGCCGCTGGGCGGCCTCAATCTCGGCCGTGGTTTCGGCGATGCGGGCATCGTAACGCCCCTTGCGCAGTGACAGCATGACCTTTGTCCCCTGTGGCTTGGCATTGGTGCGTGTCGGCCTACATATGGTTCCGCGTCCCATAGCACGCAAGATATGACATCCGTTTGACAAGATCGGGGGGAAAATGACCGACAAGATCGTCAAGACCGACGCCGAGTGGCGCGAAACGCTCAGCGACCTGGCCTATAAGGTCACGCGCAAGCACGGCACCGAACGCGCCTTCACCCATGACGATTTTCCCAAGGCCCCCGGCACCTTCGCCTGTGTCTGCTGCGGCGCGCCGCTGTTCGACCAGGCCACCAAGTTCGACAGCGGCACCGGCTGGCCCAGCTTCTATCAGCCCATCGCGGCGGAAAATGTCGGGGAAACGACGGATCGCAGCTTCTTCATGCGGCGTACCGAAGTGCATTGCAGCCGCTGCGACGCGCATCTGGGGCATGTGTTCCCCGACGGCCCCGCGCCCACCGGGCTGCGGTATTGCATCAACGGCGTTGCGCTGGAATTCGAGCCCGAAGATGCGCCCTAGTTGTTGCCCAGAACCTGGCCCGCGTCGAAATTGCCGACATTGCCCAGAAGCTGACCCAGGAAGGTGATGCCCTTGATGTTGTCGTCGGTCACCCGGCGGTTCAGCGCGATGACATTGCCGTCCTGCAGGCCGAACCGCTCGACATTCTCGACCACCCCGTCAGGGCTGAAGGAAATCGCCACCAGCTCGCGCGATATTTCCTCAGGCGCGAAGTAAAGCCTGGTCTCCCAGCTGCTGGCGACATAGTACCAGGCGTTGTCGCGCATCACACCGGCTGTCGACGGCGGCCCGATCACGTCGGAAACGGTGTCGCGCGTGTCGACGCCGACGACCACCTCTTCCAGCTCGGCATCGGTGGGCACATAGCCATGATTGCGCTTGATCGTCGAACATCCGCTCAGCGCCACCGACATCGCCGCCGCCGCCATCAGACCAACGCTATTTCCCAATCTACGCATTCGCGCCCCTTGTCACCCGGCCACCGGCCACGTATCGGCTTACAGAAGGATAAGCGGCTGTTCAAGAATGGAACCGATCCGATGACCCAGATCACCACCGAGACCCCCACCACCCGCCTGCGGGCCCTGCCCGCCGACCGCAGCCACGCGTTCACCATCGAACCCGATGCCGAAACCCGTGCAAAACTTGCCCAAACACTGGGCATCAGCGGGCTGCGCAAGCTGCGCTTCACCGGCCAGTTACAGCCCGAGAATCGCGCCGACTGGCGGTTGCGCGCCAATCTGGGCGCGACCGTCATTCAGCCCTGCGTCGTGACGCTGGAGCCGGTCACGACCCGGATCGACACCGAAATCGCCCGGCTCTACACCGCCCGCCCCGAGGTGATTCCCGACACGACCGAGGTCGAGATGCCCGAAGATGACAGCGTCGAGCCGATGCCCGAGGTTCTGGACCTGTTCGACGTGCTGACCGAGGCGCTGGCGCTGGCGCTTCCGGACTATCCGCGGGCCGATGGCGCGGCGCTGGAACAGGCGCAATTCGCCGAACCGGGCGTCGCGCCCATGACCGACGAAGACGCCAAACCCTTCGCCGCGCTGGCGGCGTTGAAAGCGGCGCAAAAGAAAGAATAGCCGCAGGGCAGAAAAAGGCTTGCACAGGAGCAGAATCTTAGTATGTTCCCGGCCTCGTTTAGACTATGGGTAGGACGGCACGCAGCTTGCTGCTTGGGTCGCTTATTCCCCAGCAAATCCGGGCCTTTGCCCCAAAGATACCGAGGTTGAGACATGGCTGTCCCTCAGAATAAGATTACGCGTTCGCGCCGTGGAAACCGCCGTTCGCACGATTTCCTGAAGCCCGGCAATCCGGCCGAGTGCCCGAACTGTGGCGAGCTGAAGCGCCCGCACCACGTCTGTGCGGCCTGCGGCCACTATGACGACCGCGAGGTCGTCGCCCAGGCTGACGAGATCGATCTGGACGAAGAAGACGCTGCTTAAGTGGTTGTCCGGGCGTGCATCAGCAGATGACCGCACAGGGCAACCCTGAACAGCCAGCCGCCCCGCGCACGGTGATCTCCGTGGACGCGATGGGTGGCGATCGCGGACCGGCGACCATTGTCGCCGGTATTGCGCGTTCTGCGGCCAAGAATCCCGATATCCGCTTCATCCTGCACGGCCCCGAGGCCGAGCTGTCCAAGCTGGTGAACCGCCGGCGCGGGCTGGCCGAAAGGTGCGAGATCCGCGATGCCAGCGATGTCGTCACGATGGATGCCAAGCCCAGCCACGTGATGCGGCACGGCAAGGACACGTCGATGTGGTCGGCGGTGGATTCGGTACGCGCGGGCGAGGCGACGGTCGCGGTGTCCTGTGGCAATACCGGCGCGCTGATGGCGCTGAGCATGGTGCGGCTGCGCAAGCTGCCGGGCGTGAACCGCCCCGCCATCGCGTGCCTGTGGCCCTCGCGCAATCCGCAGGGGTTCAACGTGATGCTGGACGTGGGCGCCGATATCCGCGCCGACGAACACGACCTGCTGCAATATGCGCAGATGGGGGCGTCCTATGCCCGCAACGGTCTGAACCTGCCCTGCCCCCGCATCGGGCTGCTGAATGTCGGCACCGAGGAACACAAGGGCCGGGCCGAGCTGAAGGCGGCGCATGACCTGATCGCCGCCGCCGCAGCGGAAAACGAATTCGAATTCGTGGGCTTCGTCGAAGGCGGCGACATCCCATCGGACAAGGTCGACGTGATCGTGACCGACGGGTTCACCGGCAATATCGCCCTGAAAACCGCCGAAGGCACCGCATCGCTGATCAGCGAGCTGCTGCGCGCGGCGTTCAAATTCTCGCCCCTGTCGCGGATAGCGGCGGTGTTGGCCTTTACCTCGCTCCAGCGGCTGAAAAAGCGCATCGACCCGCGCCGGGTGAATGGCGGGGTGTTCCTGGGGCTGAACGGCACGGTGGTGAAATCGCACGGCTCAGCCGATGCGACGGGCGTGTCGGCGGCGGTCAAGCTGGCCTTTCAGCTGGCGCAATCGGGCTTCAGCGAAAGACTGGCGGCGCGGGTTGCATCGGCCAGCCCGTCACGTCAAGATGAGCCCAGTAACTAGGCCAGCAGGACCGGTAGAGCAGAATGACAATAAGGGCCGTGGTCAGGGGGGTTGGGCATTACCTGCCCGAGCGTATCGTTCCCAATGCGGAATTCGAGAAAACCCTGGAAACCACCGACGAATGGATCCGCAGCCGTTCGGGCATCGAACGCCGCCACTTCGCGGCCGAGGGTGAAACGACATCCATGCTGGCCGAACGCGCCGCGCGCGCCGCACTTGACGATGCGGGGATGCAGCCGGACGATATCGACGCCATCGTGCTGGCGACCTCGACCGCCGATCTGACCTTTCCCTCCGCCGCCACCATGGTGCAAAGCGCGCTGGGGATGACCAGCGGCTTTGCCTTCGACGTTCAGGCGGTCTGTGCCGGGTTCGTCTATGCGCTGTCGAACGCCAATGCGATGATCCTGTCGGGACAGGCCAAGCGCGTGCTGGTCATCGGCGCCGAAACCTTCAGCCGGCTGATGGACTGGACCGACCGGAGCACCTGCGTTCTGTTCGGCGATGGCGCGGGCGCGCTGATCCTCGAGGGGCAAGAGGCCGACGGCACGCCGCAGGATCGCGGCATCCTGGCCACCGATCTGCATTCCGACGGCACCTATAAATCGCTGCTTTACGTCGATGGCGGCGTCACGACCGGCACCACCGGCCATCTGCGGATGGAGGGGCGCGAGGTCTTTCGCCACGCGGTCGAGAAGCTGGCCGAAACCGCCCATGCCGCGCTGGACAAGGCCGGGCTGGGCAGCGCCGATGTCGACTGGATCGTGCCGCACCAGGCGAATCTGCGGATCATCAAGGCCACCGCGCAGCGCATGCAGGTGCCGATGGACCGGGTGATCGTCACCGTGCAGGATCATGGCAACACCTCGGCCGCGTCGATTCCGCTGGCTCTGTCGGTGGGCAAGGCCAATGGCGACATCAAACCCGACGATCTGGTCGTGACCGAAGCGATCGGCGGCGGCCTGGCCTGGGGCGCGGTCGTGATCCGCTGGTAGGATCGTGGCAAAGCGGTGGTCATTCATTGCTCAAAATACGGCGCTCAAGCCCTTGATATTGACTCGGATTTTCCATTCCCGTTAACCTGAGCAGGAACACAACCCCGGGGGGAGATTATGAGTTCGAAAACACTGACACGGATGGACCTGAGCGAGGCGGTGTTCCGCGAGGTCGGCCTGTCCCGCAACGAATCCGCGCAGCTGGTCGAAAGCGTGCTGGCGCATATGTCGGATGCTCTGGTCTCGGGGGAAACCGTCAAGATCTCGTCCTTTGGCACGTTCAGTGTCCGGGACAAAGCCGCGCGGGTGGGGCGCAATCCGAAAACCGGTCAGGAAGTGCCCATTCTGCCAAGGCGCGTGCTGACCTTCCGCCCGTCACATCTGATGAAAGATCGTGTGGCTGCGGGGAACAAAGGATAACCCAGCATGAAGAAGTCACCTGACGCCTTCCGCACCATCAGCGAGGTGTCCGAGTGGCTGGAGACCCCGGCCCATGTCCTGCGCTTCTGGGAAAGCCGTTTTTCCCAGGTGAAACCCGTCAAACGTGCGGGCGGCAGACGCTATTACCGCCCCAGTGACATGCTGTTGCTGGGCGGCATCAAGCGGTTGCTGCACGAGGATGGGATGACCATTCGTGGCGCACAGAAAGTGCTGCGCGAACAAGGGGTTAAGCATGTCTCGACCCTGTCGCAGCCGCTGGACGCGGATGCCGATATGGACCTGACGGCCAGCCCCGCGCCCCAGGATTTCGACCCCGATCCGACCCCGGCGGTCGACGAGGCGCCGATGGCCATCGACGTGCCCCACCCGCCGCTGGACGCGGATCCGGATGCGGGCGACAATGTCGTCCCGCTCGACCCTGCCGCGGGGCAGGCCGACCTGCCGTTCGGCCAGACAGACGCGGATGATGACGGCCCGGCCCATGCGCCGCCCGTCAACCTGGACAAGGCACCGCAGCCCGACCCCGCGCCCGAACCGCCGGCCGAACCGACCGCAGCCGATCTGCCCGACCCCACCCCGCCCGCAGAGCAACCAACGCTGGACCTGCACGGGGCCGATGACACCGACCCGGCGCAGCCCGACACGCCCCCTGCCCCGGCCCAGCCCGACGACACCGCCGAGCTGCGCCCGCTGGGCGCGCATTTGCCGAAACACGACCCGCGGGACGACGATGATTCGCTGCATGGCCAGATGCCGCCGCCGCTGACGATCCAGCTGCGCGACCGCGTTGTGCGGCTGAAACTCAGCCAGGAACACCGCGACGAGCTGAACGCCGCCATGTCGCGCCTGAACACGTTGCACGACCGCATGACCGACGGTGGCTGATCGCCGCAAACTTCTGCCAATTGGCGCTTGCCCCCGCCCGCAGACATGGTATGAAGCGCCTCACGTCGGGCTATGGCGCAGCCTGGTAGCGCGTCCGTCTGGGGGACGGAAGGTCGCAGGTTCGAGTCCTGCTAGCCCGACCAGTATCAAAACCGCCCGCCCGGGTTCTGGGCGGGTGTTTTTGTATCCGCCGGGTGGAACAAGCCCGCGCAACAGGGGAGAAGGCGCATGAAGACCGGTGTGCTGGCCGATCACCAGATCCGCGCGATGATCACCGAAGGCGGCATTGCGGCCTCGTCCCCGATCCTGAACGAACAGATCCAGCCTGCCTCGCTCGATTTGCGGCTGAGCGACACCGCCTATCGCGTGCGCGCGTCCTTCCTGCCCGGCAAGGGCGCGACGGTGGCCGACCGGCTGGACGGGCTGACCATGCACCAGATCGCCCTGACCGGTGGCGCGGTGCTGGAAAAGGGCTGCGTCTATCTGGTGCCGCTGATGGAATGTTTGCGCCTGCCCGCGGGCATGACGGCGGCGGCCAGCGCCAAAAGCTCGATCGGGCGGGTCGACCTGATGACGCGGGTCATCACCGATCAGGGCATCGAATTCGACCGCGTCCCCGAAGGGTATGACGGCCCGCTTTACGCCGAGCTCTGCCCGCAGAGCTTTTCGGTCGTCGTCCAGCCGGGGCAACTGCTGACGCAGGTGATCTTCCGCCAGGGCAAGACGCTTCTGTCAGACGACGCGCTGCGCGCCGTCCACGCCCGCACGCCCATCGTGTCGGGCGATCCGGTGATTTCCGACGGGCTGGCCTTTTCCGTCGACCTGAAGCCCGCCCGGGGCGATCTGGTCGGCTATCGCGCCAAGCGGCATACCGGGGTCGTGGACCTGTCGAAGCTGAACCACTATGCCCCCGCCGATTACTGGGAGGAGGTCCGCACCAGCGACGGCCGCATCATCCTGGACCCCGGCGCGTTCTATATCCTTGTCAGCCGCGAGGCCATCGCCATCCCCCCCGACTGCGCCGCCGAAATGGCGCCCTATCTGGCGATGGTGGGCGAATTCCGGGTGCATTACGCGGGCTTCTTCGACCCCGGCTTCGGCTTCGACGCCGCCGGAGGCGCCGGCTCGCGCGGGGTGCTGGAAGTCCGCTGCCACGAGGCGCCCTTCGTGCTGGAACACGGTCAGGTGGTGGGCCGGCTGGTATACGAGGCCATGTCCGACACCCCCGACCAGCTCTACGGCACCGACATCGCCTCGAACTACCAGGGCCAGGGGCTGAAGCTGAGCAAGCATTTCCGGGTGGGGTGATTGGGGGGATGGCCCTTAGCGGTCATTCAATGTGATTGCCTGCGGGCGCTCCAGCTAGGTCTAACCGGACATTCGCGCCCCTCGCTATCTATGCCGCAATCAGATGACAATTATAGTCCTTGCGCGCAATGATTGCCTTCGCTTCCGCTGCTCGGGACATGTTAGGGACCACAATTTCTGCACCACCGCGTCGCGAAATACTGATCCAACCTTGTTTCACCATCGTGTCGAGGATTGTCGAAATACTAACGCGACGCTCTTCCGGGCGCCCACGATACATCGCTCCAAGCTGCCTACCCTTGGTCGACTGAATAAAAGCTTTATCAATGATAGAAATAAGATCCAAATAAGCCTCGGGGGCGCCTGCATTTCTCAGCGTGTCGTAGCTCACGTCGTAGAAATCGGTCGCATCTACATCATTGTGAGATGTAATGTGATTCGAAATCTCCGCCATTTCGCTCGGTGCCTTCAACAAAGTTATCTGACATCCTTGGAAGTTAGGCATTTCACTTGGTTGAACAATGTCAATGCTCACGCCCTCAAATCCACAGCTATCGAAGGTAAACGAAGAAAAGTCCGCTCCACCCTCTATGGGCAAATTTGTCATGTAGGAGTTGGTTATAAAAATCTCACCCGTGATTTTTGCAGAGTTAGAGAACGCGACGCTAGCCAAGTCAGAACATACATTCCGCGCTCCGTCCGAATGTTGCGACGAAAAGACCCGCAAAGCTTCACTTAGCTTTCGATTTCCATCATCTCCAAGGCGGTTGAATACAACTCTACGACCAAGTTCTCCAAGTGAGTGGGATATCCCTTCATGTACGGAAACTGGGTAATCGTATGGCATGGTGATAGCGGTTTCTACATCGCCTGCACTTAAGCAGTCAGCGAGATCCGGATCTACGAAAAACCTCGACCCCCTTTCAAGCTCCGAAGTTTCAACACCAGACAGGCTACCAGAAAGCCCAGGTAACCTCAAAATTGCTGTTATGCTTCTTTCTTCCGGCTCAACGCCCGTGATCTCAACGAACGCCCTTCGGCAATCTGAAAAAGACATAGGCCCTCTACGATCAGATCTGCGGCGGGCGTACGTCGCGAGGCGACCGTATATTTGGCGGAGTTCGGTCGGTTCTAACGCGACATAAACCTGATCAACCTCCCGCTCGCATATCTTATCAACAAGAAAATCCCACCCGGCCGCAGGGTCGAAGGTACGGCTCGCACCTTCTTCCATAGTTTCGTCTATTAGATTGTTCTGCTTAACGTAGGAGATCAAAAGTGGCTTTTTCGGAACCCAGTCTGGCACCCCACCTTCCCATCCGTGGTCAGCGATAAAGCGAGCAAGATCATCGCTGTCCAAGTCGTGAATTTCGTACAGCTTCCAGCTATTTCTCACGCCTACAGCGGTGTGGAGCTCTCGATCTGTGTCGAAGTAATTATTTCTGCCTGCGAGAAGAATGCTTCCTTCGACTGGTGTTTCGTCCACAATGCGGCGCACAAGATTAATAGCCGATTTGCGCAGGTCTTGGGCCCGTTTTCGCGAGTTTGTCGCGATGCGGGGTGCCAACTCGTCAAAGCCGTCGAGAAGAAGATAAACCAAGCCAGAGCGCCATGCGCGGATCAAATTCTCGGGCTTCTTCATACCTATGCTTGAAGCGTGCCGGCGCAAACATTCGTCAGGGTCATATTGTTCAACGTGATCCCTGAGGTTGATATAAACTGGAAACTGCGAGTCGCCTCCCTGCCGGTATTGACGAGATAGTTTTTGAAAAATATCGCGTAGAGCCATGCTCTTTCCAGCACCATATTCGCCGACCAGAATCCCCCTAAACGGCGATTTTGACATTTGCTTCACTATCGAGCCGGTGTGAAAATAAGTACCCGTTACAGTGTTCAAGATTTTCGTAGGAGTGTAGCTTAGTTTTGCATCGAACCGACCGTCTTCGGGCCCGCGAATGCTTCCAAATGGTTTCTTCTCACGCTCAATCAAATATTCTTTTGCATCTATCATGTTCGCATAGAATGCATCGTAAGTCCTATGATTTACGATGGATTGGAACTCCGAAAGAACTGCCCCCTGGTCCCCTGTCGGATCAAATCTGGTAATGTACCATCCCGTAACACCCTTGTCTGGATGCTTACCGCGTAGACGCTTCACCAATCCATCTAACTTCTTGCAGCTATCATGCGTATGCTTGGAGTTCTTGGATGTAGTAATCTCAAGGCAATAAATATGATGGTCATTTTCGAGGATACCATCACGTTCCTTGCCATCGACAACAATGGCTCCGCTATAGCCGCTGGCCCCCCAACACTCCACGGCGACTTTTCTGACGAACGCTTCAAATTCATAATTGTCTGAAAAATTGAATTTCATGTTGCCCCGATACTGGTCCGCTTCAATGTTTTACGATCTTTTATCACTGCCGTAGACGTGGAAGTCGCCTGTGCTCTTGGACATAATCAATGCTAAGAGCACTGGTCAAGGTTTTGGAGTTTTTGAACGATAGCAGGTCGTTGGTCCTTCGACCTAGAAAGGTGGCCGGGAATGGGCCGGAAGCTAACCTCTACTATTTGTAGGTATGGTCGCCTCAACTACTTCCGTTTTTCGAGCTATCCGACTTCGCCTGGGCTGCGCTTTGGGCGGCAGATACCCGGCACATCTCGGGCATTGATTTGATCTGCAGCGAATGTCGGCAATCCGCCGTTCTTAGAGTCTCCCTACTTCAACCTTCGTCCCTGCTTCTGCGCCTGACGCGCCCGGCGGGCCATGCGGCGGGCTTGGCGGGCTTGTTGTTTTTCGGCTTGGGTCAGGGTGTCTTCGGCGGGGCTGATGCGGGTTGTGCCGGCCGACATGCCCTTGCGCAGCAGCCGTTTCAGGAACCGGTTGGCCACCATGCGGATCAGGCGCTCGGGCGTCATCAGCTTTCGTCCTCGAACAGCTCGTCCTGTTCGTCCTGTGCCTCTTCGTCCTCCAGCCCCGTGCCGGGGGGTGGGCGGTTTTCCAGCAGGCCGGCGGCGCGCAGTTCCTTCAGCCCCGGCAGGTCGCGGGCGCTTTCCAGGCCGAAATGGTCCAGGAAGCTTTGGGTGACGACATAGGTCACCGGGCGGCCCGGGGTCATGCGGCGGCGGCCGAAGCGGATCCATTCCAGCTCCAGCAACTGGTCGACGGTGCCGCGGCTGACCGATACGCCGCGGATTTCCTCGATCTCGGCGCGGGTGGCGGGTTGGTGATAGGCGATGATCGCCAGGGTTTCGATGGCCGCGCGGCTGAGTTTTCGGGTCTCAACCGTTTCCTTCTGCATCAGGAAGCCCAGGTCGCCCGCGGTGCGCATCGCCCAGGCCTCGCCCACCTTCAGCACCTGCACGCCGCGCCCGTCATAGCGTTTGCGCAACATGACCAGCGCCTCGGCCGCGTCGCAGCCATGGGGCATCCGGCCGTTCAACTCGGCCACCGTGACCGGCTCGGCGCTGGCGAACAGGATCGCCTCGACCATGCGTTCCTGTTCGGCCATGGGCGGGGCTTCGAACAGGCTTTTCTCTTCTGTGTCGTCGGTCATGCGCCCTCTTTCCGGCGGATCTCGATCGGGGCGAAGGTCTCGCCCTGGCGCAGTTCCAGCGCGCCGCGTTTGACCAGTTCCAGCGTGGCGGCAAAGGTCGCGGCGGTGGCCGAGCGGCGCTTGACCGGGTCGGTTTCCCACCCCTCGGGCAGATAGCTAGAGAGCGTCGTCCACTCGCCCGCAAAGCCAATGAGCCCGCGCATCCGGTCCAGCGCCTGTTCCATCGTATAGACCTTTTCGCGGTCCATCACGAAGGGGCGGAAATCGTCCTTGGTGCGGATGCGGGCGTAGCCCTGCATCAGGTCCAGCAGCGTCGCGGTATAGGTCACGCGGCGCACGCGGGTCACGTCCTCGGGGATGCCCCGGGCGAAGAAATCGCGCCCCAGCTGGTCGCGCGCCATCAACTGCGCCGCGCATTTGCGCATCGCCTCAAGCCGTTCCAGCTGGAAGGCCAGGTGGGCGGCCAGTTCCTCGCCCGACGGGCCCTCGTCGCTGGGATCGGGGGGCAGCAGCAGGCGGGATTTCAGGAACGCAAGCCAGGCCGCCATCACCAGGTAATCGGCCGCCAGTTCCAGCCGCAGCGCCTTGGCCTCTTCGACAAAGGCCAGGTATTGCTCTGCCAGTTGCAGGACCGAGATCTTGCGCAGGTCGACCTTTTGCGTCCGCGCCATGGTCAGCAACAGGTCGAGCGGCCCCTCATAGCCATCGACATCGACGATCAGCGCCTCGGCCGCCAGCCGGGCGTCGACGGTGTCTTCCTCGAACTGCGCCACGTCGTCAGCCATGCACGGCCCCTTTCAACAGGGCCTCAAGCTCGTCTTCCAGCGCGGCGATGTCAACGGGTTGCGGCGCGCGGCGGCTGTTCAGCGCCGATTGCGCGCGCTCCAGCGCGGCACCCTGAAGCGTGCCGCTGACGGCCATGACATCGCGCATCTCGGCCATGTCGCCATTGCAGTGCAGGACCAGGTCGCAGCCCGCGGCCAGCGCGTCGCGCGACCGGTCGGCAATGCTGCCCGACAGCGCCTGCATCGAGATATCGTCGCTCATCAGCGCGCCGGGATAGCCGATCTGATCACGGATCGCGGCAATGGCGGCGGGCGAGGTCGTGGCGGGGCGATCCGGGTCCAGTGCGGGATAGACGATGTGGGCGGTCATGGCGAAGGGCACGTCCGACAGCGCCTTGAACGGGGCGAAATCGGTGGCCTGAAGCTGGTCCAGCGGCAGATCGACCCGGGGCAGTTCCAGGTGGCTGTCCACCTGCCCCGCGCCGTGGCCGGGAATGTGTTTGATGATCGACAGGACACCGCCATCGGCCTGTCCCTGCACCACCGCGCGGGCCATCTTGGCCACGGTCTGCGGATCGTCGCCATAGCAGCGGTTCAGCAGAAACGGATGGGTTTCGGCCCGCGCCACGTCGCAGGTGGGGGCGCAGTTCACGTCGATGCCCAGATCGTGCAGTTCCGCCGCGATCAGGCGCGACCGCAGGTACATCGACCGCGCCGCGCCCGCAGGGCCGGCAATGCGGATCTGGTCCAGCGGCGGCAGGTGGTCGCGCCAATGCGGCGGGCGCAGGCGCTGCACGCGCCCCCCTTCCTGATCGATCAGGATCGGTGCCTCATGGCCTGCGGCGTCGCGGAGATCCGCACACAGGCGGCGGATCTGGTCGGGCGTGTCGATATTGCGGGCGAACAGGATAAAGCCATAGGGGCGGGTTTCGGCGAAAAACCCGCGTTCGGCATCGCTGAGCGCGGGGCCGGAACAGCCCAGGATCCCCGCGCCAAGGCTCATCGTGCGACGACCGGGATGCAGTCGGCGCGTTCGGCGGTCAGCGCGGCACAGAACTGGCGCGCATCGGCGATATCGCTGAACCCGGCGGCGCGCAGGCGATAGAAGATGCGCCCGCCGCTTTCGGCACGCTGCACCACGCGCTGCTTGCCCTGCAGGAAGCTGGCAAATCGCGACGACAGGCGCTGCCATTCGGACCGCGCGACCTCGGCGCTGTCAAAGGCGCCCAGCTGCACCAGATTGCTGCCCGCGGCCACGGCGGTGGCGGCGATTTCCTCGGGCTTGGCCTCGGCCCGGGCATTGACGGCGGCCAGCGCGGCGCGCGCGGCCAGATCGCCCTCGGGGCGGACCGTGGGACGGGGCGAGCGCTTCACGCCGGGCACAGATGCGGGCACCAGCTTCAGCTTGGGCTCTTCCACGGCCTCGGGCTCGGGCGCGGGGCTGAGCGGCGTTGCCCCCTCGGTCAGGGTGTCGGCCAGCGCCTGAGCAGCCTGCACCGGATCGGGGGCGGTGATGTCTTGGCTCAGGCTGGTGGTGGTCAGCGTTTCGGGGTCCACCGCTGTGGCGGGCGGCGCTTCATCCTCGGCCGCCGGCGTCATCTCGGCGACTTCGGCGGCAAGCGGCGTGGCGTCTTCGTCGGCCAGGTCGATGGGCCGGGGCGCCAAGGTCACGGTATCGGCGGGACGGGTGGCGGTGCCACCGGCGGCCACGTCATTGACGGCCAGCCCCTGATGCTCGGCCTGCAGCCCGCCGGGATCGTCGGGCGCGACCCGCATCGGCCCCTCAAGCGCGCGCACCACCGGCACACCGGTCACGTCGCGCACCAGAAGCTCGTAGCCCCAATAGGCCAGCCCGCCCACCAAGGCGAGCGAACACAGCGCGCCGGTCCAGTTGACCACCGACTGCCAAGCGCCTGTCGTTTCAGAATAATCCTCGTCGTAATCGCCGAATTCGATATCCGCCATACCTGCCTCACTGCCCGCATATGGTGGATCGCGCCACCCGTGGGTCTCTTGCCTGCCTCAACCCCCGGATGGCGCCTGTTTTTCAGCGCATTTCTTCGACCGGGGTCACGCCCAGAATACCAAGACCAGCGGAAATAACAACGGCCACGGCACGTGCCAGGGCGATTTTGGACTGGCTGGTGGCGGCGTCGCCCTCTTGCAGGAAACGCAGCTGCGGCAATTCATTGCCCCGGTTCCACAGCCCGTGCAGATCGGACGCCAATTCATACAGATAGAACGCCACCCGGTGCGGCTCGTGCGTGCGGGCCGCGATTTCCACCAGGCGCGGCCATTCGGCCAGCTTTTTCGCCACGGCCAGCTCGGCCTCGTGGTCCAGCTTGGACAGATCGGCGGCGGCCAGCGTGGCGTCGTCGGCAGCGATCCCGGCCTCGGCCGCCTTGCGCAGCACCGAACACACCCGCGCATGGGCGTATTGCACGTAATAGACCGGGTTGTCCTTGGACTGATCCAGCACCTTGTCGAAATCGAAATCCAGCGGCGCGTCGTTCTTGCGCGTCAGCATGTGGAACCGCGTGACATCGGGGCCGACCTGATCGACCACATCGCGCAGGGTGACGAAATTGCCCGCGCGTTTCGACATCTTGAACGGCTCGCCGTTCTTCCACAGCTTCACCAGCTGGGTCAGCTTGATATCCAGCGGCACCTTGCCATCGCTCAGCGCCGAAACAGCCGCCTTCATCCGCTTGACATAGCCGCCGTGATCGGCGCCGAACACGTCGATCAGCTGGTCGAAGCCGCGCGACACCTTGTCATAGTGATAGGCGATATCGGGCGCGAAATAGGTCCAGGCCCCGTCCGATTTCTTGATCGGGCGGTCCACGTCATCGCCGAAATCGGTCGATTTGAACAGAGTCTGCTCGCGCGGCTCCCAATCCTCGGGCGTCTTGCCCTTAGGCGGCTCCAGAGTCCCGCGATAGATCAGCCCCTTGGCGTCCAGATCGGCGATCGCGGCCTCGATCCGGCCGGTGCCGTAAAGCGATTTCTCGCTATAGAACACGTCCATCTCGACCCCCAGCGCGGCCAGGTCGGCCCGGATCAGCTCCATCATCGCGTCGGTGGCGAAATCGCGCACCTCGGTCAGCCAGAACTGCTCGCCCTTGCCGACATAGGCATCGCCCACCTTGTCCTTCAGCGCCGCGCCCACCGCGACCAGATAGTCGCCGGGATAGGTGCCGTCGGGAAACTCCACCGCCTCGCCATGGGCTTCCAGGTAACGCAGGTAAACCGACCGGGCCAGCACATCGACCTGGGCGCCGCCATCGTTGATGTAATATTCGCGCGTGACCTTGTGGCCGCTGTAATCCAGCAGGCTGGCCAGCGCATCGCCAAAGACCGCGCCGCGCGTGTGGCCCACATGCAGCGGGCCGGTGGGGTTGGCCGAGACATATTCGACATTGACCTTTTGCCCCTGCCCCATGGCCGAGCGGCCGAAATCGGTGCCGGTTTCCAGCACTGTCTTGACCAGCCCCTGCCACAGGCCGGGCGCCAGGCGCAGGTTCAGAAAGCCGGGGCCTGCGACCTCGGCCACCGTAATGCGGGGATCGGCGGCCAGCTTGGCGGCCAGCGCCTCGGCGATGTCGCGGGGTTTCATCCCCGCCGGCTTGGCCAGCACCATCGCGGCATTGGTGGCCATGTCGCCATGGGCGGCGTCGCGCGGCGGCTCGACCGTGACATTGGCATAGGCCAGCCCGGCGGGCAGCACGCCATCGGCCACCAGCCCATCCAGGCTGTCGATCACCAGCCCGCGCAGTTCGGTAAAGAGGTTCATGTCGGTCTTCCTGTCTGTTGCGCGCGGTTTACCACGGCAAGGGCCGGGGTCAATGCAGATGGCTCACCCCTGCCCCGTTGCCTGTCCCTTGGCCTCGGGCGGGGCCATGGCGATCAGCCGCGCGCCCGCGGGGGCCGTGAAATCGTCCTGCGCGTTCAACAGGCGCAGCTCGCCGGTGGGCGACAGGCGGGCCAGCGGGATCGCCTCGCCCGCGGTTTCGCTCCAGTTTTCCAGCGTGAACTCCTCGGTCAGGCGGGTGACGCGGAACGCCCAGCCCTGCGCCATCAGCGCCTGCAGCTCGTAAAACCCGTTGCCCGCGCCCAGGGGACGCCCGCCCAGCGTTGCGGGCAGGACATGGCGCGCGCTTTTCTGGGTGTCGCGTTTCAGCTGGAACACGTTGTCGCGGCCAAACTCGGGCGCGATATCGGTGGCCACCAGCGTGTTATAGGCATCGTTGTCGGTCGCCGCGACCACCAGCCCATAGGCCGCGATTTCCAGGCTGTGCTCGGCGGCCTCGGACAGGATATCTCCGTAGAAGGTCGGCACACCGGCCTCGCGCGCGCTGCGCAGGCGCGACCGGTTGGTGTCGGCGATCAGCACCGGCACCTCGGCCTTTTTCAGCGCCTCGGCCAGACCCACCGACCAGCGGCTGCCGCCCACGATCAGCACGCCCGGCACCTCGCCCCCCGTCAGGCCCAGCCAGCGCGCCACCGGGGTCAGGGTGAAACCGTGCAGCACCACGGTCGCGGCCACCAGCACAAAGGCCAGCGGCGCGATCAGCGTGCCATCCTCGATCCCCAGATCGGCCAGCCGCGTGCCGAACAGCCCCGCGACCGCCACCAGCACCACGCCGCGCGGCCCGGTAAAGGCGACCAACAGCCGCTCGGCCATCGGAACCGGCGAAAACAGCAGCGACACCATCACCGTCAGCGGCCGCGCCACCAGGATCACCGCCACGACAAAGGCCGCCGCGCGCCAGTCCAGCCGCGCCAGGGTTTCGAAATCCATCGACGCCGCCAGCAGGATGAACACCCCCGACACCAGCAGCACGGTGGCGTGTTCCTTGAACCGGCGCAGCTCGGTATAGGATGGCAGATCGGCATTGGCGATCCACAGCCCCATCACCGTGACCGCCAGCAGCCCGCTTTCATGCAGCACCGTGTCCGACAGGGCAAAGATCCCCAGCACCGCCACGAACAGCACCGGCACCTTCATGTATTCAGGGACAAGCGCCCGGCGGAACGCGGCCGACAGGCCCCAGCCCGCCAGCACGCCCAGAACCGTCGCCACGCCTACGCCCAGCGCCATTTCCCACAGCGCATGGCCCAGCGTTTCGGCGGTGTGCAGCACCAGCACCAGCCCGAACGCCAGCACCGCCGCCAGCGCGCCGATGGGGTCGTTGACGATCGCCTCCCATTGCAGCAACTGGGCGGGCCTGCGGCGCAGCCGGGCCTGCCGCAGCAGCGGCGCGATCACCGTGGGACCGGTGACGATCATGATGCCGCCGAAAACGGCCGAGGTCGCCCAGCCAAGCCCGGCCACGTAATGCAGCACCAGCGCCGACATCAGCCAGCCCAGCGGCGCGCCGATGATCACCAGCCGCCGCACCCCCACCGCCGCATCGCGCAGCGAATGCAGGTTCAGCGTCAAACCGCCCTCGAACAGGATGATCGCGACCGCGATCGAGATCATCGGCCCCATCAGCGGCCCCACATCCCGTTCGGGATCGAACACGCCCAGCACCGGGCCGACGACCAGACCCGCGGCCAGCATCAGCACGATGGCCGGCATCCGCAGGCGCCAGGCCAGCCATTGCGCCCCCACGCCCAGCGCGCCCACCAGCGCGAAGGCCATTACCGGGCTCAGCGCCCCATCTGCGGCAATTGCCATGTCCTGTCCCCCTTACGCGGCGTTTCCGAACAATTCGGCATGGATCTCGATCGCATAGCGGTCGGTCATGCCCGATACGTAATCCGACACCACCCGCGCCAGCGCGGTGCGGTCGGTGCCGGCCTTTTCGACATCGACCTGCCAGCGCGGCGGCAGCAGGTCGGGATGTTCCAGGTAATGCGGGAACAGCTCTTCGACCACCTTCGTGACCTCGGCCCGCACGACCATGACCGACGGCGCGCGGTACATCTTGTCGAACATGAACTTGCGCAGCACCTTCAGGTCGTTCCAGACACCCTGGCTGAACCGCGCCACGGGGCGGCCGCAGAGCCGCACGTCATCGGCGCTTTGCGGGTCGATCTCGGCCAGGGTCCTGCGGGTCTCGGCGATCACATCCTCGACCATCACACCGAAAAAGCGCCTGAGCGCCTCGTGCCGGCGGCGATAGCGGTCGGTATCGGGATAGGTGCGGTCGACCTCGGCATAGCAATCGCGCAGGATCGGCAGGCTGGCGACCTCTTCCTGATCGAAAAGCTGCGCGCGCAGCCCGTCATGGATGTCGTGGTGGTTATAGGCGATGTCATCGGCCAGCGCGGCCACCTGTGCCTCGGCGCTGGCATGGGTATGCAGTTCCAGATCGTGGATCGCGTTATAATCGGCCAGCGCATAGGGCAGATCGCCCGTCACAGGGCCATTATGCTTGGCGATGCCTTCCAGCGTGTCCCAGGTCAGGTTCAGACCGTCGAACTCGGCATAGTGGCGTTCCAGATGGGTGACGATGCGAATGGCCTGGGCGTTGTGATCGAACCCGCCATAGGGCGCCATCAGCTTGGCCAGCGCATCCTCGCCCGTGTGGCCAAAGGGCGTGTGGCCCAGATCGTGGGCCAGCGCCACGGCCTCGGTCAGCTCGCTGTTCAGCCCCAGAACGCCCGAAAGCGTGCGCGCGACCTGGGCGACCTCGATCGAATGGGTCAGGCGCGTGCGATAGAAATCGCCCTCATGCTCGACAAACACTTGCGTCTTGTGTTTCAGCCGCCGAAAGGCCGAGCAATGGATGATCCGGTCGCGATCCCGTTGAAAACACGAGCGAAAGGTACTTTCCCCCTCGGGATAGAGCCGCCCCCGGCTGTGCGCCGGATCGCAGGCATATCTGGCAAGCATATTGTCCCCTTGGCTTGTCGCCGCTTTCGGGCGATCATATATGCGACATGATACGGTTTTGATACGGGAATTTGCCCCATGGACCTGAACTTGCCCCCCAAGGTGACGGAACGCGCCTTTGCCCGGCTGGCCGAAATCGGCGCCGCCGATCAGGGCAAGGCGTTGCGCGTGGCGGTCGAAGGCGGCGGATGCTCGGGCTTTCAATACGATATCTCGCTGGACGATCCGGCCGGTGACGATCTGGTGCTGGAGGGATCCGGGCAAAAGGTCGTGGTCGATGCGGTCTCGCTGCCGTTCCTGGCCAATGCGGTCATCGACTTCACCGACGAGCTGATCGGCGCGCGGTTCGTGATCGAAAACCCGAACGCCACCAGTTCCTGCGGTTGCGGCACCAGCTTTTCGATCTGACCGCCCCGGTGGCCGGTCACACCGCGATGCGCATCGGCTGCGGGGTTTCGGCGGCCAGAACCGGGCGCGCGGGTGCCTCTGCCTGCGGGCGCAGGCTTTCGCACAGGGCGGCCTCGGCAAAGATCAGTTCATGCCGGTCGAAGCGGATCTGGTAATACGTCACCTCGGCCCGTGGGCTGCGGAAGATGCCGGTGCCGTCGATCAGCTGGCGCGCGGGCACCAGCGCCTCGTTCACGCCCAGCCGCCGCTGCACCCAGTCGCCCCGGATCACGAACCGGTGCCCGGGCGCGACCAACAGGTTCGCGCCATTGCCCACCATCCCCGCCGCGATGAAGACCGGCGCGTTGTCGTCGCGCCCGCCCAGCATATGCGTATGGATGCCCCGCACCGTCTGGATGCCGTGATCGGCGGTCAGCACCGCATCGCCGGGGCGCAGCGCCTCGACCCGGCGCAGGCCGCCGGGCACCAGAACACGCGCGCCCGCCAGCAGACCGGCGGGGCCTGGCGCGGGCGCGACCGGCCGCAAGGACAGCGGGGCGCCACCCGGAACGGGCGTCAGGACGGGGCGGGTCGTGGCGAAGGTCGTGTCGAGCATCCGGTCCCTGCGATGTTGTGTGTGGTCCATTCAGTATCCCCCATCCCCGCGCCCTCGGGCATGGGAAAAATCCGTCGCATCGCTCAGGTTTGCGGCGCGTCGCCCGCCGGGTCGTGGCGAAAGAAGTGGTGCACCGGCCCGTGCCCCTGCCCCACATCCAGCCGATCCGCCGCCGCAATGGCCCCCGCGATATAGGCCTTGGCCGCCCGCACCGCCGGGACCGCCTGGCCGCCCTGCCGCGCAAGCTGCGTGGCCAGCGCCGATGACAGGGTGCAGCCGGTGCCGTGGGTGTTGCGCGTGGCGGTGCGCGCGCCGTCGAACCAGGTGCCGCCATCGGCGGTCAGCAGGTAATCGGGACTGTCCGCGCCGCCCAGATGCCCGCCCTTCAGCAGCACCGCACCCGGCCCCAGCGCCAGCAGCCTTGCGGCCGTGTCGGGCATGTCGGCACGGGCGGTGATCTCGGGCGTGCCCAGCAGCTCGGCCGCCTCGGGCAGGTTGGGGGTGATCACGTCGGCCAGCGGCAGCAACAGATCGCGCAGCGCCACGACCGCATCCGCCGGCAGCAGCCGGTCGCCGCCCTTGGCCACCATCACCGGGTCCAGCACCACATTGCGGGCCGCGCGGGCGCGCAGCACATCGGCCACCGCACGCATGACCGGCGCATTGGCCAGCATCCCGATCTTGACCGCGTCGACGCGGATATCGTCAAAGACCGTGTCGATCTGCCGGGCCACGAAATCGGGCGGGATCGCCTGCACCCCGGTCACCCCTTGGGTGTTCTGCGCCGTCAGCGCGGTCAGCGCCGCCATCGCATAGCCGCCATTCGCCGAGATCGCCTTGATATCGGCTTGAATCCCCGCCCCGCCCGACGGGTCCGAGCCCGCGATGCTCAATACGTTCGGTGTCATGCGTCCTCCCATGCTTGCAACAGACGGCGCGTGGCCGCGCCCGGATCCTCGGCCCCGCAGATGGCCGAAACGACAGCCACGCCCGCCGCCCCGGCACGCCGGATGGCGGCGGCGTTGTCCACGCCCAGCCCGCCAATGGCCACGACCGGGCCGCGCGCGCCTGCGCAAAGCCGCGCCAGTCCGTCCAGCCCCAGCGGCGCGGCGTGATCGGGCTTGGTCGGCGTGGCATATACCGGGCTGGCACCGATATAGTCGACGGTGCCCCAATCCACCGCCGCCAATTGCGCATCGGTTTCCACCGAAAGCCCCACAATTGCCCCCGGCCCCAGCACCGCCCGCGCCCGGGCCGCGCTGTCATCGCCCTGGCCCACATGGACCCCGGCGGCGCCCACGGCCTGGGCCACCGCGATCCGGTCATTGACGATCAACGGCACGCCCAGCGGGTCCAGCCCCGCCTTCAGCGCCCGCGCCTGGGCGATCATCGCGTCATCGCTCGCGTGCTTGTCGCGCAGCTGCACCACCCCGGCCCCGGCCCGCGCCGCGGCCAGCGCGGTCTGCACCACGCCACCCCGCGCCGCGGGGTCGGTCACCAGATAGACGCGCCAGTCGGTCACAGCAGTTCGACCCGGGCATCGGCCCGCAGATCGACCGCATCGATGGCCGCCAGCGCATCCAGGAAACCCACCGCGAAACTGCCCGGTCCGCGCGCGGCTTCGGCCGCACGTTCGCCCGCCAGCCCGTAATAGGCCAGCGCCGCCACCGCCGCGTCAAAGGGATCGTCGCCCGCCGCCACAAAGGCCATCACCAGCGCGCTTAACGAACAGCCCAGCGCCGTGACCCGCGCCATCAGCGCATGCCCGTTCGACACCCGCGCCGCGCGCGTGCCGTCGGTCACGAAATCGACCGCCCCGCTGGCGATGACCACACCGCCCGTGCGCAGGGCCAGCGCCCGCGCCGCCGCCTCGGCCGCGGCGACCGGGTCGCCCGCATCCACGCCGCGCCCCGCGCCGCCATCCCCGGCCAGCGCCAGGATTTCCGAGGCATTGCCCCGGATCACATCCGGCCCCAGCGCCAGCAGCCGCGCCGACACCTCGCGCCGATAGCCGGTCGCCCCGGCCGCCACCGGGTCCAACCCCCAGGGCGTGCCCGCATCGCGCGCGGCCTTTGCAGCGGCCTCCATCGCCAGCACCCAGTCGGGGCTGAGCGTGCCGATATTGACGTTCAGCGCCCCAGCCAGGCCGGCGAATTCCGCCGCCTCCTGCCGGGCATGCACCATCGCGGGCGCGGCCCCGGCGGCCAGCAACACGTTGGCCATCACGTTCATCGACACGTAATTTGTGATGTTCTGCACCAGCGGCGCGGCGGCGCGCATCTGTTCCAGCCCGGTTCCGAAATCAGTCAAGGCGACCTCCGCTCATTCGATGTTCCGAAGGGCGGCGCGCGGGACGATGGGCCCGGTCACACGCGACTCCCTCCGCCGGCATGACCCGGTTCAGGTTCAAAGGGTCCGTCTCAGCCCGCCACCCGGGCGCCCCTGTCACTCGCCCACGGTTCTAAGCGCGACCCCGCGCCGGGGCAAGCCCGCACTGGATTTTCCCGCCCAAGCTGTTTGCCGTCACCTCACGCAATCGTTATGCTGTATGGCTGAAGCCGCACCGGCCAGAGAGTTCAGGATATCAATCGCGTGTCAGATCCCCATTTCGTGTTTTCCAGCTGGCAGGATCTGCCCGATTATTTCTTTACCGGATACGGCTTCAAGGATGCAGATTTCATCGTCGGTCCGGACGGCGCCGCGGCCTATTTCAACGCTACCGGAAGACGGATCGGCAAGGATGAGGATGGATGTTATGCCGAACTGGTCCGAACCGGTGACCGGATCGAGATCAACACCGATTTCCGTGGCAACATGCGCCTGTTCTATTACACGGACGGGCATCACTGGGCGGTGTCGAACTCGTGGCTGAAACTGGCCGAGACCCTGCGCGCAAACGGTGTCGATCTGACCCCGGATCGCGCACAGCTTGCGGCTTGGTTCACCAACCACGCAAATTTCAAACAACTCACCTGCTTCAAGACGGCAATCAAGGAAATCAGGCTGTTGCCCGTACATGGGAAGATTGTCGTTGACAGACACACCTTGTCCATGCGCCCGGTCGGCATAGTAAACTCAAGAAACTACGCCGAAAGCCTTGCCGCTTATCTGAACGAATGGCGAAACCGGGCCAGCACCTTGCTAACGGAACTTCCGGGCAATCTGAGTGTGGATATCTCGGGCGGGCTGGACTCACGGGCCGCGATTGGTTTCATCAAGACAAGTTCGGAGGCAAATGCCGACACCGTTGCCGAGCGTGTCACATTCGGTACATCTGCGTCGATTCACCTTACGAAAGACGCAGAGGTTGCCGGTCTGATCACCGAGTATCTGAAAGTTCCACTAAGATTCTGCGAGCCAAATTCGGCGCCACTCCTGACAACCGAGGAGCAAATCATCCGCCTCTGGAAACTCGGTAGTGTCGGGCAATACGCCCCGATTGCCTTGGCCCTGCCGACACGTGACGTGACTAAGGTTACCTATGGCGGAAATGGCGGAGAAAGTCTCCGTGGCGCTTATGATGCCACAAACATCCCGGACTATGTGCGTTCCCAGCACCGCAGCTACGCCAAGCATATGCCAACCGATCCCAGAACCTGGGAGCGCGATCTGGAAGAAACGCTAAACGACATTTCCGCACACTACGAAGATGAAGCCCGTCTTTTCCTGAACTACTTTCGAGAGTTTCGCTCCCGCTTTCATGCCGGTAGTGCCACGTTGAATAGGATCGACATCCAACCCTTGGTCGCCAAATCGGCGCATATGTGCACGCTTGCCATGGCACCGGACAAAGTCCGCAGCAAGCAGATCCTGTACGACATCATGCACAACCTCGATCATGGCCTGCTTCAGATCCCTTTCGATGAGGACCACAAGACCCCGACAGAACAAAACCTTGCAGATCTGACCACCGTCCCGCTGGACGCTCCTGTAATTGGAAAGATCTATCGCGGCGAGAACACATCGGACTCGATGCATGTCAGCGCGACCTGCACGATGCGATCGGCTTTCGCAGCGCTCGCCAAACAGCTTCAGAATAACGTCGATTGTATACCGGCCGGGCTGTTGTCCCCGGAATATCTTGCCGAGGCGATGGATACTCTCAACAAGGTTCAAGACCCCCAGCTACAGCTGAATAACCGCGCGAAGGTACCGATTCACAATGTCATCTTGCTGCAAGAGATGGCCAAGCTCACGGATCTGACAGATGTGACTTCACCGTTTTCAGGTCTAAGGGCGCATATCGGGCGCATTTTCGCGCGCAAGTAGCGGCTATTGCACCGCCGCAAAGCTTGTGATCTTCGGGGCGCAAGATGCAGGATTACGACACGATCATCCTTGGCGCCGGGGCCGCTGGCCTGATGTGTGCCGCCCATACCGGCGGGCGCACGTTGCTGGTCGACCACGCCGAGACCCCGGGCGAGAAGATCCGGATTTCCGGCGGCGGGCGGTGCAATTTCACCAACCTGCACGCGGGGCCGGGCAATTTCCTGTCGGCCAACCCGCATTTCGCCAAATCGGCGCTGGCGCGCTATACGCAATGGGATTTCATCGACCTTGTCAGCCGCCATGGCATCGCCTGGCACGAGAAGACGCTGGGCCAGCTGTTTTGCGACCACTCGGCCAAGGACATCATCGCGATGCTGCTGGCCGAGCTGCGCGCGGCGGGGGCCGAGCTGCGCTGCGGGACCGAGGTCGGCGCGATCAGCCACGATGGGACCGGATTCCGCGTGACGCTGACCCCCGGCGGGATGGTGCGCGCCCGCAACCTGGTCGTCGCGACGGGCGGCAAATCCATCCCCAAGATGGGCGCGACGGGGCTGGGCTATGACATCGCGCGGCAGTTCGGGCACGCCATCACCGACACGCGGCCCGCGCTGGTGCCGCTGACCTTTGGCGACCGGTTCAAGGCGCTTTCCGGTGTCGCCCTGCCCGCCCGCGTCAACGCAGGCGGCGCCAGTTTCGACGAGGCGGTGCTGTTCACCCATCGCGGGCTGTCGGGTCCGGCGATCCTGCAGATCTCCAGCTTCTGGCGCGAGGGGGACGCGATCACCCTGAACCTGCTGCCCGAGGCTGACGCGTTCGACACGCTGCGCGGGCTCCGGGCCGAGGCCGGGGCGCGCAATATCTCGACCATGCTGGCCACCTGTCTGCCCGGCAAACTGGCGACCTATCTGTGCGAGCTGCATGGCTGGCGCGGCAATATGGCCGATCTGTCCGACGCCGCCTTGCGCCCCATGGCCGACGCGCTGCAGGCCTGGGAATTGCGCCCCACCGGATCGGAAGGGTACCGCACGGCCGAGGTCACGCTGGGCGGGGTCGATACCGATGGGCTGAACGCCCGAACGATGGAAAGCAAACACCAACCGGGGCTTTATTTCGTGGGCGAGGTCGTGGACGTGACCGGCTGGCTGGGCGGCTATAACTTCCAATGGGCGTGGTCGTCGGGCTGGGCCGCGGGCACCGCCATCGCACAGGCTGGCGAAGCGCCCGACCCGCGCTAGAACCAAGGGCTGAGACTGGCCGAGGGGCGCGATGACACGAGTGCTGATATTGGGCAGCGGCCCCGACGTGACCGCCTGCCGTGCCTGGCCGCGCGCGCCGTTCGATGCGATCGTCGCCATCAACAACGCCTGGCAGGTGCGCCCCGATTGGGACCATGCGATCTTCCCCGAGGATTTCCCCGACACCCGCAAGCCGCCCCCCTGCCCGCGTCCTCGGGTTCAGGCGGCAGAGTTCGTCCCAGCCCAGAACGCGTTCGGCGGGGTGATCTATACCGGCGGGACGATGGCCTTTACCGCCGGCTACTGGGCGCTGCACGCGCTGCGCCCGCGCCTGATCGCCTATTTCGGCTGCGACATGACCTATGCGCCCAGCGGACAGACGCATTTCTATGGCACCGGCACGCCCGACCCGCTGCGCGACGATCCGACCCTGCAATCGCTCGAAGGCAAATCGGCCCGGCTGATGATCCACGCCGCGCGGCAGGGCTGTGCGGTCGTGAACCTGTCAGACGGCCCCAGCCGCCTGATCTGCCCGCGCGCACGGCCCGACACCCTGCCCGACCGCCCCGCGCCGCATGACGCCGACCTGGCCGCACTGGCCGACGCGCGCGAGGCGGCGTTGGGCTACATGGTCGCCTCGGGCCGGTATTGGGAGGCCCCCGGCGCCTGCGACCCCGCCGAACTGCGCAAAGTGGATGCGCTGTGGCTGGCGGCTGTTGGACCTTTGAAGAGGGCCGCGTTCACCGCCGAAGATGATCGATAAAGACCCGCAGCCGCATCGGGACATAGGCCCGTGACAGATAGACGACCCAGGCGGCGCTGTCGAACGGGCCCGCGCTGACCTGCCAGTCGGGAAACAGATCGATCAGCGCTCCGGATGCGATATCCTCGACGATGGTCCAATCCGCCATCAGCGCCACCCCCATTCCGGCCAGCGCCGCGCGGCGGATCGCCAGCGCGTTCGAAATCGTCAGCGCCGTGCGCGGCAGCGCCTGCACGGTCTCTGCACCCTGGGCACGGCGAAAATGCCAAGGGCTGCGAAAGACGGGCAGACGAAACAACAGCCCGTCGTGCCGCGCCAGATCCGCGGGGGTTTCCGGGCGCCCCGCCCGCGCAAGATACGCGGGCGCGGCCACCACGCGATAGGGGGTGTCGAACAGCTTTGCCGTCACCATCGCGCCGGTCTGAGGCCGCGGCCCAAGCCGCAGGGCAAGATCGATGCCATCGCCCGCCAGATCGACCACGGCATCCGACAGGATCAGGTCCAGATCGATGCCCGGATAGGCGGCGCGAAAGCTGGCCACGCGCGGTATCAGCCACCGCTCGCCAAAGGCCACCGATGCCGTCACCCGCAGCAGCCCCGAGGGCGCGGACATTGCATCGCGGGCCGCGTCGGCGGCCTCGTCCATTGCCTCCAGCGCGGAGGCCACGCGGTCCAGATACAGACGCCCCGCATCGGTCAGGTCAAGCCGCCGGGTCGTCCGTTCGAAGATCACGATGCCCAGCGCGTCTTCCAATGCCGCGACCTGGCGCGAGATCGACGAGGGGTCCACCCCGACCTGACGGGCGGCGGCGGCAAAGGACCCCGCCCGCGCAACCAGAAGCGCCGTTCTGAGAAGCTGATCGTCCATTGCCACCCCATTCGTGCAAGATGTGCACGACAGATTGGCCTGCAGCCCGCTTTTTCGCAAGTCGCACATGAACGAAAACGGGCCGACCGCAACCAAGGAACGCCCGACATGACACATATTCTTCGCATCGACAGCTCTGCCCGCCCGGTATCCGGCGGCTCCTGCAGCCGCGCATTGGCCGACCGGATCGTCGCGCATTTGCAGGACCGGCAGCCCAACGCGCGCATCATCACCCGCGATCTGGCCGCCGCGCCCCTGCCGCATATCGTCAATGAGACCATCCAGGGGTTCTATACCCCGCCCGAACAGCTGACCCCCGACCTTGACGCGGCGCTGGCACTGTCCGACGCGCTGATCGCCGAGCTCAAATCCGCGGATGCGGTGGTGATCTCTGCGCCGATCTACAACTTTTCTATTCCTTCCGCGCTGAAGGCCTGGGTCGATCATGTCATGCGGATCAACCACACCTTCGCCTTCGAAGACGGTCAGTTCCGTGGGCTGGTCGCAGACCGGCCCGTCTATGTCGCCCATGCCTATGGCGCGGGGGGCTATGCGCCCGGCGGGCCGCTGGAAAGCTATGACTTCATGCGTCCCTATCTGACGTTGCTGCTGAACTTCATGGGGATGACATCGGTCGAGACCTTCGCGGTCGAGGCCACAACCGCCGACCCCGCCACGGCCCAGGCCGGCATGGCCGAGGCACTGGCCACCATCGACGCGCATTTCGCGGGCTGAGGCGCCGCCGGCATCCGTTCACCCCCCCATAAAACCGGGATCACCATGACCAACTTCACCTATCACACCAGGGACACCGCCCCGGCGGAAAGCGCCCCCCTGATCGACGCATCGATAAAGGCTTACGGGTTTCACCCCAAACTGCACCAGATCATGGCCGCCGCCCCCGCGACATACCGGGCCTATCTGGAGACTTTCCGCATCTTCGCCGAAGAGACCACGCTGTCGCCGCTGGAACAGCACGTGGTCATGCAGACGGCGAATTACGAAAACCGCTGCCATTACTGCACCGCCGGGCATTCGATGCTGATGCAGATGATCGGGGCCGATGAGGCCATCATCGACGCGCTGCGCGACGGCACGCCCATCGCGGACCGCTAGCTTCAGGCGCTGCGGGTCTTTGCCCGGCAGTTGATCGAAAATCGCGGGCATGTGGGCGATGCCGCCCTGCAGCGCTTTCTGGATGCCGGATACGACCGGCGCCAGGCGCTTGAGGTGCTGACCGGCCTGGCCACCAAGCTGCTCAGCAACTTCACCAACGCGCTGGCCCATACCGATCTGGATGCGCCCGTCGAACCCTTTGCCTGGATCCATCCCGACGACCGCGCCGTCTGAGGCGCCCCACCCTTTGAAAGGACATCACCATGCTACGCAGCACCATCCTGACGACCGCAATCCTTGCCGGAAACCTTGCCCATGCCGAGCCCGTGGAATGGACGCTCGATCTGGGCCATGCCCATATCGGCTGGGAAATCGACCACATGAACATGGCCAACACCGTGGGTCGGTTCAACGCGTTCGACGGCACCTTCATGATCGACGAGGACGATCCGGCGAACTCCAAGATCACGTTCACAATCAACGCAGCATCGGTCGACAGCAACCATGTAGGCCGCGACAACCACATCCGAAACGCGGATTATCTGAATGTCGACGCCTATCCGGAAATCAGCTTCACCTCGACCGCGGTGCAGATGCTGACCCCGACGACGGGCAAGCTGATTGGCGATCTTGATCTGCACGGCGTCACCGCCCCCGTAACCCTGGATTTCGAGATGGTGAACCGTCGCAACTACCCCGAGTTCATCCCCAATTATGATCAGATCGAAGTTGTGGGCTTTCACGTGACCGGCGAGGTATTGCGCCTGGATCACGGCATGGATTTCATCGCCTTTCTCGGCTCACCCACCGGTTTCGCCGTGACGCTGGATGCCCGGTTCGATCTGGTGCAATGCGATGGGGTGCCCGACACCAACGTGCCCTGCCACTGGGGCCGTGTCGACGGCTTCAAGGGTCCGAACGAATAAACCCGCAGCCCGGATCCGAACACTGACCGCCCCCCTGCCAAGGCCCAGCCGGCGCAGACCGTGATACCAGACGAAAGCATGCTGGGCTTCGCTGTCGATATCGGCAGTACGGCGGGGGCCGACGACTTTTCGGACGAGGCCACGACGACCCGGCATCCGGGTCATAACATCGGTGCGGTGCGGGACGGGGTTCGGCTCCGCGCCCATATCGTCGCCCTTGCCCAGAATTGCCCCCCCACAGGAACAAAGAATATGACCCAAGACATCGACCTGAACGGCAAGACCGCCCTGATCACCGGCGCCAGCCGCGGCATCGGCGCCGCCACGGCGCGGCACCTGGCCAGCCTTGGCGCAAATGTCGTGCTGGCCGCCCGCAGCGGGGATGCCGTGCGGCGCCTTGCCACCGAAATCGGCCCGCGCGCCATCGGGCTGTCCTGCGACGTGTCCGACTGGGCGCAGGCGTCCGCTACCGTCGCCCGGGCACAGGACGCGTTCGGGCGCATCGACATCTTGTTGAACAACGCGGGCCTGATCGACCCGATTGCCCGGATCGCCGAGGCCGACCCGCTGGCCTGGGGCAAGGTGGTCGACGTGAATGTCAAAGGCGCGTTTCACATGCTGCGCGCCGTCGTGCCCGGCATGGTGGCCCATGGCGGGGGGTTGGTCATCAACATCTCGTCGGGCGCCGCGACCTCTGCGCTGGAGGGCTGGTCACACTACTGCGCGACCAAGGCCGCGCTGCTGAGCCTGACACGCACCGCGCACAAGGAACTGAGCCCCAGCGGCGTGAACGTCATCGGTCTGAGCCCCGGCACCGTCGCGACCGACATGCAGCGCGCGATCCGGGCGTCAGGCATCAACCCCGTCAGCCAGCTGGACTGGGACACCCACATCCCCGCCGAATGGGTCGCCAAGGCCATCGCGTGGCTGACCACCGACGCCGCGCGCGCCCATGATGGCGGGGATTTTTCGCTGAAGGACGAAGCCGGACGCAAGGCGGTTGGCTTGCCTGTCGGTTGAAGCCGGCGGGCCGTGCGGCCCCGGTTTGTTCCGCGATCAGGCGGCGGCGGTGTCCTTCTCGGCCGCCTCTTCCGCCACCTCCTCGACACTCTCCTCCAGCTCAGGCACTTCCACCTCCGGCGCGGGCAGCGCCAGTGCTTCGTCCGGCAGTTGCTCGGGCAGGACCAGCTCGAACCCGCCGGTTTCGGGGTCGATCACGAATTTCGGTTTCTCGGGCAAAGCGACAATCGCCTCGTTCAGGTCGCCCACCAGCCGCGCGAACGCCTCGCGCTGGGTTTCGGGCTTTGCCTCGGCCGGTTTGCGGCCACCGAACAGGAATTTCAACATAAGGGTCCTCCACCATCTGCGCCGGTCCTTGTCACTGTGCACATCCGCAGGCGGACCGGTCAGGGAAAATCCATAGCCGATTTCCCCGCAAGTTTGGATGACAAGCCGCAGACCGGTTTGACCTGCCCGTGGGAATGACTAGGAATAGGGCGACAAACCGGAGACCCTGCATGAAAATCGCCACTTTCAACATCAACGGCATCAAGGCGCGGATCCAGGCGCTGTTGGACTGGCTGGACGAGGCGCAGCCCGATGTGGCGCTGTTGCAGGAGATCAAGTCGGTCGACGAAAACTTCCCCTGCGAGCCGTTCGAGGAGCGTGGCTATAACGTCGAAACCCATGGCCAGAAAAGCTTCAACGGGGTGGCGATCCTGTCCAAGCTGCCGTTGGAGGACGTGACGCGCGGCCTGCCCGGCGACGACAGCGACGAACAGGCCCGCTGGATCGAGGCGACGGTGGTGGGCAAGACCGCCGTGCGGCTTTGTGGCCTGTACCTGCCCAACGGGAACCCCTGCCCCGGCCCGAAATACGACTATAAGCTGGCCTGGATGGACCGGCTGCACGCCCGCGCGCAGGATCTGCTGGCGGCCGAGGAACCGGCGATCATGGCGGGCGATTACAACATCATCCCCCAGGATGAGGATGCCGCCCGCCCCGAGGCCTGGCGCGAGGATGCGCTGGCCCGTCCCGAAAGCCGCGCCGCGTTCCGCCGCATCCTGAACCTGGGCTTTACCGAGGCGTTTCGCGCCCGCACGCTGGGCCCCGATCACTACAGCTTCTGGGATTACCAGGCGGGCGCGTGGAACCGCAATGACGGCATCCGGATCGACCACCTGCTGCTGACCCCGCAGGCCGCCGATCTGCTGCGGGATTGCCAGATCGACAAGGACATTCGCGGCCGCGAAAAGCCGTCGGATCACGTGCCGGTCTGGGTCGAGCTGGACGCCTAGCGCAGCCGCGCCTCGTCCAGGGTCCAGATCGGGCCGTTGGTGTCCAGATCATAGGTCACGGGGTCCGAGCGGGAAATCACCCGGCCCGCGCGCACCACGGCGATGCGGTGGGCGCGCAGGCGGATCGCCTCGATCGGGTCAGCGGCCTGTAGCAGCACGAAATTGGCGGCACAGCCCTTGGTCAGGCCATAGCCCTCCAGCCCCATGATCCGCGCCGAATTCACGGTCACCGCATCGAAACACCACGCCATGTCGGACCGGCTGGCCAGCTGCCCCACATGCAGTCCCATGAAGGCCACATCCAGCATGTCGGCGCGGCCCAGCGAATACCACGGGTCCATCACACAGTCCGAGCCGAAGCCCACGGTGATGCCCGCATCGCGCAGCTCGCGCACGCGGGTCTGGCCGCGCCGCTTGGGGTAAGTGTCATGCCGGCCCTGCAACATGATGTTGATCAGCGGGTTGGGGATGGCGTGCACCCCGGCCTCGACCATCAGCGGGATCAGCTTCGAGACATAGTAATTGTCCATCGAATGCATCGAGGTCAGATGCGATCCGGCCACCCGCCCCTGCAGGCCCAGCCGCTGGGTCTCGAACGCCAGGGTTTCGATATGGCGGCTGAGCGGATCGTCGGTTTCGTCGCAATGCATGTCGACCATCAGCCCGCGCTCGGCGGCGATTTCGCATAACAGCCGCACCGACTCTGCGCCATCGGCCATGGTGCGTTCGAAATGCGGGATCCCCCCCACCACATCGACGCCCATATCCAGCGCGCGGATCGTGTTGGCCATCGCCTTGGGGTCGCGCAAGACGCCATCCTGCGGGAACGCCACCAGCTGCAGATCGAGGTAGTCCTTGACCCGCTCGCGCACCTCGAGCAGCGCCTGCACGCCCTTCAATTCATCGTCGCAAGTGTCCACATGGCTGCGGATCGCGCCGATCCCCTTGGCCACCGCCAGATCGCAATAGCGCATGGCGCGGGCGATGATGTCATCGACCGATTGCAGCGGCTTCAGCTCGCCCCAAAGCGCGATGCCTTCCAAGAGCGTGCCCGAGACATTCATCCGTGGCGTGCCCAGCGACAGGGTCGCATCCATGTGGAAATGCGGGTCGACAAACGGGGGCGAGACCAGGTTGCCGCGCGCGTCGATCACCTGACGCGCCTCGGCCCCGATCCCGGCCTCTATCGCCGCGATCCGCCCCTCGGCACAGGCGATGTCCACCCCCGTCTGGCCATTGGGAAGGGTCGCGTTCTTCACGATCAAGTCGAACATGGGGGCTCCTATCTCTGGCCCTTGAACCAGGGGGTCAGCAATGCGCGGGGATAGTCGGCCGATCGTGCTGTCAGCACAAGCGCGATGATCGACAGGATATAGGGCACCATCAGGAAAATCTGCCCCGGCACCAGCGCGCCCATTTCCGCCTGAAGCCGGACCTGCAACGCATCGAAGGCCCCGAAAAGCAACGCGCCCAGCAACGCCTTGCCGGGCCGCCAACTGGCAAAGATCACCAGCGCGATACAGACCCAGCCGCGCCCGTTCACCATGCCGAAGAAGAACGCGTCAAAGGCCGACATGGTCAGGAACGCGCCGCCCAACGCCATCAGCGCCGAACCGGCGACAATCGCGCCCATGCGCAGGCCATAGACCGACAGCCCCTGGGCATCGACGCTGTCGGGATTGTCGCCCACCGCCTGGATCGCCACGCCCAAGGCGGTGCGGTTCATCACGTACCAGACCAGCGCGACCATCAGAAGCGCCAGCCAGGTCAGCGCGGTTTGCTGAAACAGCACCGGGCCCAGGAACGGCAGGTCCGACAGGATCGGCACATCCAGCGGCTGGAACGGTTCGATCCGCGGCGGGGACGACACGTTGGGCAGCGCCGTGCGGTACGAGAAATAACTGACCGAGGTCGCAAACAGCGTGATCCCCAGCCCCGATACATGCTGCGACAGGCCAAGCGGCACGGTCAGGATCGCGTGCAACAGGCCAAAGAACGCCCCGGCCAGTGCCGCCACCAGCACCCCGCCCCACAGGCCCGCGCCCAGCCAGACCGCCATCCAGCCGCTCATCGCGCCGACGACAAAGATCCCCTCGATCCCCAGGTTCAGGACGCCTGCCCGTTCGCAGATCAGCGCGCCCAGCACGCCAAAGATCAGCGGCGTGGCGATGCGCAGGCTGGCGGCCCAGAAGCTTTCGCTGAGCAGGATGTTCAACAGATCCATCATCGCGCGGCCTTTCCCGCGCGCACCCAGACCAGCCGGTAACGGGCGATAAAGCCCCCCACCAGCACGCAAAGCAGCGACATCGACACCACCAGATCGGCCAGGAAGGACGACACGCCCATCGCGCGGCTCATGCTGTCGGCGCCCACGAAGACCGACGCGATGAAGAGCGCCGCGATGACCACGCCTGCGGGCGACAGCCCCGCCAGCATCGCCACGACAATGCCGGTATAGCCGAAACCGGGCGACAGATCGGCGGTCAGATAGCCCTTGAGCCCCGCAACCTCGCTGACACCGGCCAGCCCCGCCAGCCCGCCCGACAGGATCGCCACACCAAAGAGCGACCGGTTCACGCCGATCCCCGCATGGCGCGCGGCGGCGGCGTTTTCGCCCACCGCGCGCAGCCTGAACCCCCAGACCGAGCGCGCCAGCATGAATTGCGCCAGCACGGCCAGCACCAGCGCCACGATCAGCCCCGCATGCACCCGCATCCGGTCCATCAGCGGCGGCAGCATGCCCTGATCCAGCACCGGCGCCGATTGCGGCCAGCCCAGCCCCATCGGGTCCTGCAATGGCCCCTCCAACATCATTTGCAGGAAGATCAGGATGATGAAATTCAGCAGCAGGGTCGTCACGACCTCATCCGCGCCGAACCGCACCTTCAGGAAGGTCGGCACCACCATCCCCGCCGCCCCGGCCGCCGCGCCCAGCACGACGATCAGCGGCAACAGGAACAGCCCCGGAATGTCCAGCGCGCCCGATCCCACGGCCACAGCGGCCATCGCACCCAGATAAAGCTGCCCCTCGGCCCCGATGTTCCACAGCCTGGCGCGAAAGGCCAGCGCGGCGGCCAGCCCGGTGAAGATCAGCGGCGTGGCGCGGGTCAGCATTTCCGACACGGCAAAGACCGAGCCGAAGACGCCGCGCAGCATCTCGCCATAGGCGGCGATGGGGTTGGCCCCTGCCGCCAGCAGCGGGATCGCGGCAAGGGCCAGCGCGATCAGCGCCGACAGGACGGGGATGCCCAGTGTCATCGCGCGGGGCGTGGACGGGCGCGCCTCGATCCGGATCATGCGGGCTCTCCTGCCATCATCAGGCCGATCCTTTCGCGGTCATGGCTGTGGGTGTCGACAAGCTGGCCGTCGCGGATGACCAGAATGCGGTCAGCCAGGCTGAGCACCTCGTCCAGATCCTCGGATATCAGGACGACCCCCGCCCCCCGCGCGCGGGCCTGCAACAGGCGGCGGCCGACCTCGGCCGCGGCGCCCATATCCAGACCGCGCGTCGGCTGGTTGGCCAGGATCAGGCGCGGTGCATGTTCGAACACACGGGCCAGGATCAGCTTCTGGATATTGCCGCCCGACAGCAGCCGCGCCCGCGCATCGACGCCGGGGCCGCGCACGTCATAGGCGCGCGCCAGAGCCTCGGCATGGGCGCGGATCGCGCCGCGCCGCAACAGCCCGCGCGCCTGCACCGACGGATCGTCCAGCCGTTCGATCACCATGTTCTCGGCCACACTCATCGCGCCGACGATGCCTTCGTGATGGCGGTCCTCGGGGATGCGGCCCACGCCCGCGCGCACCATCGTCGCGGGACCCGGCCGCGCTATCTGTTCCTCGCCCACCCGGATCGTGCCGTTCTGCGGCACCGCCAGGCCCGAGATCACCCGCGCCAGCGCCGATTGGCCGTTGCCTGATATCCCCGCAATCCCCAGAATCTCATGCGCGTGCACGGTCATGGTCACATCGGTCAGCGTGTCGCGCGGCGACCGTCCCGGCACCGTGACGCCCTGCAACTGCAGAACCGGCGCACCCGGTGCCATCGCCTCGCGCGCGACCTTCGGCGTGTCGGCGCCCACCATCATCCGGGCAATCGCCCCCTCGTCCGCGTCGGCGGTCGCCATTTCACCCACCTTGCGGCCATGGCGCAGCACGGCGATCCGGTCGGAAAAGGCCAGCACCTCGCGCAGCTTGTGGCTGATGAAAATCACCGACAGCCCGTCACGCGTCATCGCCTTGATGTTGTCAAACAGCGTGTCGGCCTCTTGCGGGGTCAGCACGGCGGTGGGTTCGTCCAGCACCAGGATACGGGCATCGCGGTAAAGCGCCTTCAGGATCTCGACCCGCTGGCATTCGCCCACCGACAGCCGCCCCACGGGCACGTTCAGCGGCGCGCTCAGGCCGCTGCGGGCGATGATGCCCTCGATCTTTTGCCGCGCGGATTTGCGGTCGCGCCGGAGAGCGCGCAAGGGTTCGGAGCCCAGCGTGATATTGTCCAGCGCATTCAGGTTCTCGGCCAGGGTGAAATGCTGGTGCACCATGCCGATGCCCGCCGCCAGCGCGGCCTGAGGATGCCCCAGCGGCAGCGGCGCCAATACCCCGTCCGGCCCCGCGACCTGAACCGTGCCCGCATCGGGCAGGTAATGGCCGAACAGCATGTTCATCAGCGTGGTCTTGCCCGCGCCGTTTTCGCCCAAAAGCGCCAGAACCTCGCCCCGGTGCAGGGCAAGGCTGACATCGTCGTTGGCCAGAACCGTTCCAAAACGCTTGGACAGCCCGTTCAGCCGAAGAACCGTGTGATCTGTCATGGAATGTCAGGGGGTCGGCACACCCGCGCCGGCCCCGATGGGTCAATTGTCGGAAACCGGGCGGTCGTCGTTCACGTTGACGCGGAACAGCCCGTCCATGATCTCGGCCTCTTTCGCCTTCACCGCCTCGACGGTCTCCGGCGCGACCAGGCTTTCATCCATCACCAGCGACCCGCCGCCATAGGCCATGAAGCTGTACTGGCCGTAATCGGCGGCCTCGAACGTGCCCGCCGCGACGTTGGAAATCGCCTTGTCGACCGTCGCCTCCATGTGCCACAGGGCCGAGGCCATGATCGTGCCGGGATAGGCGCCCGCCGTGTCGATCACGTTGCCGATGGCTTTCACGCCCCGTTCAACAGCGGCATCCGACACGCCGAAGCGTTCAGCATACATCACGTCCGCGCCCGCATCCATCATGGCAAAGGCGCTTTCCTTGGCCTTGGGCGGGTCATACCAGCTGTCGATGAAGTTCACGATGAAGGTGACATCGGGGTTCACCTCGCGCGCGCCATCCATGAAGGCGTGCATCAGGCGGTTCACCTCGGGGATGGCATAGCCGCCGACCATGCCGATCACGTTCGATTCCGTCGCCGCCCCGGCCACCATGCCGGTCAGATAGGACGGCTCGTGTATCCAGTTGTCGAAGACCGAGAAATTCGGCGCAACCGGGCCAAAGGACGAGCCCATCAGAAACGCCGTGTCGGGGTAATCCTTGGCGACCTTGCGCGCGGCGCGTTCCAGGCCGAACACCTCGCCCATGATCAACTGAACGCCCTGTTCGGCATATTCGCGCATCACGCGTTCATAATCGGTGTTGGCGACGTTTTCCGAAAAGACATAGTCGATATCGCCCCGCTCGGCGGCGGTGTTCAGCGCCTTGTGGATGCGGCTGATCCATTGCTGCTCGACCGGCAGCGTATAGATCGCGGCGACCTTGACCTTTTCGGCCAGCGCGGCCCCGGCGGACATCAGCGATGCGCCCGCGACAATTGCGGCAAGCACAGCCCGCCTTGTGGTGGTTTTGATCATTTCCCTCTCCTGCTTTTTGGGCATTTGAACATCTTTTTTGCCCAAACAGTCAAATTCCTTGACCCGCCCGCCGCCAATAACGGCATCAGGCGCCCAAAATTTCAGCAGATAGCGCGAAGCCCTTGGCGAATTGTGAACCGCCCGCCCGGGGCACGGGATCAGGGCGCCAGCCCCTTGCGGGCCATCTGGGCGCGGCGGTCGGCAAAGACCTCTTGCCGGTGAACCCAGGTGTAGCTGTCATCCTGCAGCGTGGGGGTCCAGTGCAGCTGCCCGCCCTCGCGCCACGGGTCCAGAACGATGCCGTCGGTGAACGCATCGCCCCGCGCGCTGACGATCACGGTGCTGTGGTCGATGCGGAACGGGTTGTCGGCATTGGCAATCGCCCGGTGCAGGCTCAGGGTCTGGAACCCCTCCTGCGCCAGGCGGGCCTGCATGTCCTCGGCCCAGTGCCAGCACAGCCCGCGCGGGCGCAGGCCCTGATTGACCTTCATGTTGTGGATCAGCGGCGGATCGGTGATTTCATATTCGGCCGCCAGAACCTTGGTATGGGTAAAGGCGATCTCGGCCGCGCGGGTCGCCTCGACCGGGTCCACGCCCGCGCCCATGCCGGTGATCGCCGTGGCCAACGCATCGATATCGGCTCGCGTGACCGGCACGTCGCGCCCCGGCGCCCCGCACCCCGCCACGAACAGCACACCCAGCACCGCCAAGACGGCCGCAAATCTTTTCACCAGCATTCCGAACCTTCGCCGCATTTCCCGTCCCGCAGAAGCTAGCCCTGGCACGGCGCGATGTCGAGGGGGCGCGCGGGCTGGACTTTGCCGCCCCCGCCCGGCAGGGTCCGGGGCATCACAGACCCGGAGCCGCCCCATGACCGACGACGCCCTGATCCACGACCCCAATGGCGGCATGCCCCGGCTGCTGGAAATCATGCGCCGCCTGCGCGATCCAGAAACCGGCTGCCCGTGGGACATCGAACAGGATTTCGCCACCATCGCCCCCTATACGATCGAGGAAGCCTATGAGGTCGCCGACGCCATCGAGCGGCAGGCCTGGGACGAGCTGAAGGGCGAATTGGGCGATCTGCTGTTCCAATCGGTGTTTCACGCCCAGATGGCAGCCGAAAAGGGGCTGTTCACCTTCGATCAAGTGGCCGACACGATGTCGGACAAGATGGTCGCGCGGCACCCGCATGTGTTCGGCGACGAAAGCCGCGACAAATCCCCCGAACAGCAGACCCGCGACTGGGAACAGATCAAGGCCGCCGAACGCGCGGCCAAGGCCCGCCACGGGGTGCTGGACGACGTGGCCATCGGCCTGCCGGCGCTGATGCGCGCGGTCAAGCTGCAGAAACGCGCGGCCCGGGTGGGGTTCGACTGGCCCGATACCGAAAATGTGATCGACAAGATCGTGGAAGAGGCCGACGAGCTGCGCGCCGCCACCGACCCCGCCCACCGGTTCGAGGAATTCGGCGACCTTCTGTTCGTGATGGCGAACCTGGCGCGGCACCTGGATATCGACCCCGAGGAAGCCCTGCGCGCCGCAAATGCCAAGTTCACCCGCCGTTTCGGCGCGATCGAGGACACGCTGCGCGCCCGTGGCAAGACACCCGAACAGTCGGATCTGGCGGAAATGGACGCGATCTGGGACGCGGTGAAGGCGCGGGAAAAACAGTCGGCAAATTAGCTGATAAAATAATTCAGGTATTGACCCGACTAATTCGGTCGGGTTTAAGCGGGCGCGAACAGAAACGGAGGATATTCATGCTGTTTTCCCGCACCCTTCTGGCGGCAACCGCGCTGACCGCAGTGACCGCCACGGCCAAGGCCGACGAGGTCAACCTGTATTCCTATCGCCAGCCCGAACTGATCCAGCCGCTGCTGGACGCCTTTACCGAGGAAACCGGCATCAAGACCAATGTCGCCTTCCTGAACAAGGGCATGGTCGAACGGCTTCTGGCCGAGGGCGACCGCTCGCCCGCCGATGTGATCCTGACCGTCGACATCTCGCGCCTGGCCGGTGCGGTCGAGGCTGGCGTGACCCAGCCGCTGGAAAGCGACGTGCTGACCGCCAATATCCCGGCCGAATTCCGCGACCCCGACAACCAGTGGTTCGGCGTGACCACCCGCGCGCGCATCGTCTATGCCAGCAAGGACCGCGTCAGCCCCGAAGACGTGACCACATACGAGGACCTGGCCGACCCGAAATGGAAGGGCCGGATCTGCACCCGTTCGGGCACCCATGCCTATACGCTGGCGCTGGTGTCGGCGATGATCGAACATCACGGGGCCGAGGCGACCAAGACCTGGCTCGAAGGGGTCAAGGCCAACCTGGCGCGCAAACCCCAGGGCAATGACCGCGCACAGGTCAAGGCGATCTGGGCCGGTGAATGCGATATCAGCCTGGGCAACACCTATTACATGGGCAAGATGCTGGAAGACGAAGAGCAGCAGGAATGGGCGAATTCCGTCAACGTGCTGTTCCCCGTCTTCGAAGGCGCCGGCACCCATGTGAACGTGTCGGGCGTGGCGCTGACCAAATCCGCGCCGAACCGCGACAATGCCGTCAAGCTGATCGAATTCCTGGCCTCGCCCAAGGCACAGGAAATCTATGCCGAGGCGAATTACGAATACCCCGTCGGCCCGGAAACCCAGCCGTCGGAAATCGTCGCGGGCTGGGGCAGCTTTGACGCCGATGGTGTCAACATGATGGATCTGGCCGCCCACCGCGCCGAAGCGCTGAAACTGGTCGAAGAAGTCGACTTCGACGGCTGAAGCCAAAAGTTCGGGGCGCCCTAACCTGCTGAAAAAGGGCGCCCCGCCCCACCCCTTACTGAATGCCCGCTACACGGCGGGCATTTCCGCCTTCTCCTTGGTCGGCGGTTCGGCTTTCTCCATCGCGTTGATACTGACATGCGGCCAGCGGATCAGCCCCGCCGCCCCGTCGAAACGCGGGAAGAAATCCAGCATGATCACCTGCAGATACATCAGCACCAGCTTGGGATCGCCACTGGCGTCGACCTCGTCCAGCTCGCAGATCCAGAAGGTCGACTTCATCGTCGCCGCGTTCGCCTGGCGCACGATGAAAGGGATGTTCACGATGCCCGCGTGATCCAGCGTCGTGTCCATCTCCAGCTTGGTGGTGCGCACGATGTTGCCCGGCATGCCCGCGCTCAGCAGCGCCTGCGGCGCGACCGGGTCGAACAGCCCCAGGAACGGGTTGTCGCGGTAATGCTTGTAGGGCGCCAGATAGGGGTTGTTGTCCACATCCATCGACACCCCGATCGGCAACCCGTTGACCGGCGGGATCGTGGGCGCACCGTCGCTGATGTCGCTGCGCCCCAGCGCCAGCACGGAATCGCCATGCGGGATCGTGCCCAGCCGCGCGATGTCGATGCCATCGGTCAGCGGCTCGGACATGTTCAGAAACAGCCCCGGTTCGTGGTGAATGGCCAGCCCCGCATCGCCCGCCAGCCCGCTTTCCGGCAGCGGCTGACCCGCCGGCACCGGGGTCGCCACGCGATCTTCGGCCGCGGTCTGCTTGATCATCTGCTCGTAATCCAGCGTCACGACGAGCTGATCGGTATTGACCGTATCGCCGCCCGGCTGCCGCGCGATCCCGCGGTTCGGCACGCCCTTGTCCACCAACGAGAATTTCAGCTCCTCGTTATAGCGGTTCACCAGCAGGCGATAGTTGAAGGGCGCGTCGCCGGTGGCAAAGGGCAAGGCGATCATGTTCCAGCCCCGCCCGTCAAAGGCGCCGGTATTCTTCCAGGTTCCGGGCAAAAGCTTCAGCGGACCCAGGTCTTCGTCGCCCGGCTGGGCCAGTTCGACATAGCGTCCGGCATCCCGCCATTGCTGACGGCGTTCTTCGCTTACCATGGTAATCTCCTTGCTTGAAAAATGGCTAGGTCATCGAAAATAGAGGTCGTCAAAAAACGCATGGCGCGGCAAAAAAAGTCGCCGCGATGCAGGGCGCATGATATCACATCCGCGACCGGGAACGGATTCCCCATTGGTGGTAGCGCTGTCTCAGCCCAGCATCCGGACGAAGGGCATCGCCGCGATCCGCGTCAAGTCCTGTTCGTAACGCGTTGTGAATGCGCGGATTTCCGCATCCGAAAATCCCGGGCTGAAATCCGCCTGTTCCAGCGGCAGCCGCCCCGACCGTGCCCGTTTCGCGTTCTGCACCGCGGTCAGCTCGGCAATCGGCCGGCTGGCATTCACCCGGCCCGTGGGCGCGATCCACCCCTGCGCCGGCAGCAAGGGCATCAGCGCGGTCAACAGCTTGGGCGCGGCGGGCAGCGCCTCGTGCCGGGCGATCACGATCTCTGGCGCGCCGGTGCCCGCGTGAATATCGGCCACCACATCGGCCCAGCCCCGCGTCATCGCCACCATGGCCGGGCGCAATTCCGCAAAGGGCGCCATATGCGCAAACTCCAACCGCTTGCGATAGGACGAGATATAGAATTCGTCATAGCGCCGCAGCACATACAGCACCCGCCGCACCGGCTTACCGACCTTGCGGCACAGATACGCCATCCGCTCGCGCGCCGTGGGAAACAGCGTGTCGGTGTGGTGGGATTGCATGTTGCCGGGGAAGTTTTCCTCTGACAGCAATAGGTTACGCGACGCTTCGAACCCATGTCGCCGGTTCTGGCGGTTGAAGCTGTTGTCGAACCTCTCCAGCGCGCCCGCGTCGAACGCCGCCCGTTCGGGCAGCTTCAGCCGCAGCGCGCCGTCCCGCGCCCCATCCCGCCCGGGATAGACCGCCTTGACCCCGTGATCATGCAACCGCCCGGCATTCAGGCCCAAAAAGCTCTGGAAATAGCTTGTCCCTGATCTGTGCACCCCAAGGTGCAGATAAAGCCCCTCGGCCTGGTCTGATCCAATCACCGCGCATGTCCCTGAATCCCGGTTGTCACCCGCCAAGGAAGCATCTACCGTCCGATTTCGCAAGCAGGGGGCAATGCCATGAGCGGGCCGCGCAAGATCATCATCGACACCGATCCCGGCCAGGACGACGCGGTTGCGATCCTGCTGGCGCTGGCCAGCCCGGACGAGGTCGAGGTGCTGGGCATCACCGCCGTCGCGGGCAACGTTCCCCTGCCCCTGACCCAAAAAAATGCACGCATTGTCTGCGAGTTGGCGGGCAAAGCTGATGTATCCGTCCATGCCGGATGCGCCGCCCCGTTGAAGCGCAAGCTGGTCACCGCCGAACATGTGCATGGCAAGACGGGGCTGGACGGCCCCGTGCTGCCCGACCCGGTGATGCCGTTGCAGGACGAACATGGGGTCGATTTCATCATCCGCACCCTGCGCGATCACCCGCCCGGCACCGTGACCCTGTGCCCGCTGGGGCCGCTGACGAATATCGCCACCGCGTTCCAAACCGCGCCCGACATCGTGGGCCGGGTGCAGGAAATCGTGCTGATGGGCGGCGCCTATTTCGAGGTCGGCAATATCACCCCCACCGCCGAATTCAACATTTATGTCGATCCGGAAGCCGCTGATATCGTGTTTAAATCCGGCGTCCCTATGGTGGTCATGCCGTTGGATGTGACGCACAAGGCGCTCGTCACCAAACCGCGCAACGACGCCTTTCGCGCCATCCCCGGCGCCGTGGGCCATGCGGTGGCCGAGATGACGGATTTCTTCGAGCGTTTCGACCGCGAGAAATACGGCAGCGACGGCGCGCCGCTGCACGACCCCTGCGTCACCGCCTGGCTGATCCAGCCGGACCTGTTCGCGGGCCGTCATATCAACGTGGAAATCGAAACCACCGGCGCCCTGACCACCGGCATGACCGTGGCCGACTGGTGGGGCGTCACAGACCGCGCGCCCAACGCCACCTTCATGCGCGAGATCGACGCCGACGGCTTCTTTGCCCTGCTGACCGACCGGCTGGCCCGGCTATGAGCGTACTCGCCCCACATGATCCGGACTGGGCACGCCAAGCGCGGGCCGAGGCCGACCGCTGGCACGCCCAGCTTGGCTCTGCACTGATCGCCGTGCATCACATCGGGTCCACCTCAATCCCCGGGATCGCAGCCAAGCCGATATTGGATCTTCTGCCGCTCTTCCTTGATCTGGACACCATGGAACGGGCCAAACCCGCCATCGTCGCGCTGGGGTATGAATGGCTTGGCGCCTATGGCCTGCCCGGGCGGCGCTATTGCCGCAGGGATGACCCGGAAACCGGGCGCAGGCTGGTGCAGGCCCATGCCTATGTCACCGACGACCCCGAGGCCACGCGGCACCTTGCCTTTCGCGACTATCTGCGCGCCGATCCTGTGCGCGCAGCCGCCTATGAAGCCGAAAAGCGCCGCTGCGCCCAAGCCCACCCCGAAGATATCGGCGCCTATGGCGCCTGCAAGTCGCCATGGATCAAGACGGCAGAGGCACATGCCTTGAAGGAATACACATGAGCATGCTGCATCTGGCCGCGCCCGACGACCTGCCGCGCATTGCGCCGATGGTGGCGGCCTTTCACGCCGAACAGGGCCTGACCACGACCGAGGCCGACCGCATGGCCGCGCTGGAGCTGCTGTTTTCGGGCGAGGTGCAGGCCGCCGCCTGGATGATCGGCCCGCGCCGGGCGCCGGTGGGCTATATCGTGATCGCCTTCGGGTTTTCCATCGAACTGGGCGGGCGCGAGGCCTTTGTCGACGAGTTCTTCCTGCGCGGCGCCGTGCGTGGCCGGGGCATGGGCACGCAGGTTCTGCAAGCCCTGCTGCCGATGCTGCGCGAGATGGGCGTGCGGGCGGTGCATTTGGAAACCAAGGGCAATGGCGAGCGGGTCGCGCTGTACAAACGGGCGGGCTTTGCGCTGCGCGACGGCTATTGCCTGATGACGCGGGTTTTGTGACCGGGCTGGCGATAGCTCCTGTGGCGGTCTATGTTTCAGAGAACGCGCAAAGGGATCCCGCATGACCATCGCCTTCGACAACAGCTATGCCCGCCTGCCGGACCGCTTCTTCAACGCCCAAGGCCCCGCACCCGTGTCCGAACCCGCGCTGATCGCGGTCAATGACGCGCTGGCGGCAGAGCTGGGGCTGGACGCGGGCTGGCTGCGCTCGGACGCGGGGCTGGCGATGCTGGCTGGCAACACGCTGCCCGAGGGGGCCGCGCCGCTGGCCCAAGCCTATGCCGGGCACCAGTTCGGCGGCTGGGTGCCGCAACTGGGCGACGGGCGTGCGCTGTTGATCGGAGAGGTCATTGATACCAATGGCTTGCGGCGCGACATTCAACTAAAGGGGTCCGGTCCCACCCCGTTCAGCCGCCGCGGCGACGGTCGCGCGGGGCTTGGCCCCGTGCTGCGCGAATATATCGTCAGCGAGGCGATGCACGCCCTTGGCATCCCCACCACGCGGGCCTTGGCCGCCGTCACCACCGGCGATGTGGTCCTACGCGAGCGCCCCCAGCCCGGCGCGGTTCTGACCCGCGTCGCGGCCAGTCACATCCGCGTCGGCACGTTTCAGTATTTCGCCGCGCGCGAGGATACCGAGGCGCTGGCGCTTCTGGCCGAACATGCCCGCCAGCGGCACTACCCCGAAGCCGCCGGGGTGCTGGGCTTCCTGAAGGCCGTGATCACCGCCCAGGCGCATCTGGTCGCGCGCTGGCTGGGCGTGGGGTTCATCCACGGCGTGATGAACACCGACAACATGGCGGTATCGGGCGAAACCATCGATTATGGCCCCTGCGCCTTCATGGATCGCTATCACCCGGCCAAGGTCTTCAGCTCCATCGACCAGTTCGGGCGCTATGCCTATAACAAACAGCCCGACATGGCGGCGTGGGATCTGGCACAGCTGGCCTCGGCCCTGTTGCCGCTGATCGATCCGGACGAAAACCGCGCGATCGAGATCGCGACCGAGGCGGTGAACGAATTCGCCCCGCAGTTCCGCGACGCCTGGCTGGAGGTCTTCCGCGCCAAGGTGGGGCTGGCCAGTGCCGAGGACGGCGATGCCGAGCTGATCCACACCCTGTTGGACCGGATGGCGGTCAACCAGGCCGATTTCACCAACACCTTCCGCGCGCTTGGCGGCGACACGGCCCGCGATCAGTTTCTGGACCCCGCCGCCTTCGATCAATGGCAGGCCGACTGGCAGGCGCGGCTGGTGCGCGATCCGCAAACACCTGCGGACCGGGCCGAACAGATGCGCCGCGCCAACCCCGCAATCATCCCGCGCAATCACCGGGTGGAACAGGCGATTTCCGCTGCCCTGTCAGATAATTACGAGCCGTTCCGAAAGCTTCTTGAGGCAACCGCCACCCCCTTTGACGATGGTCCGCTGACCGCCGAATATGCCCGCCCGCCCAGCCAGGACGAGGAAGTGCACCGCACCTTTTGCGGCACCTGAGACACGCGGCGCGGCCACAATCGCCGCGCCCAAATCGCCCCTGCGGCGGCTTTCCCCTTCGCCAGAGCCCGCGCGCCATGCTAGAGGGGGCCGAAACGGGTGAGAGACGCGCATGAACATTCTTCAAATTGCATCGCTGCTGATCGTGATGGCGGCGGTTTTCGGTGTGATCAACTATTTCTTCCTGAAGCTGCCGCAGGCCATCGGCATCCTGATCGTGGCGCTGGCCGCGTCCTTTGTGGCGATGGGGATCGACCTGGCCTATCCCGCGTTGGGGATCGCCGACACGCTGCGCGGCGTGGTGCTGGGCATCGACTTTTCCGACGCGCTGCTGGACGGGATGCTGGGGCTGCTTCTGTTTGCGGGCGCGCTGCATGTGAAGCTGGACGAGCTGCGCGCGCAGGCCTGGGTGGTGCTGCTGATGGCGACCATCGGTGTGGGCCTGTCGGTCGCCGTGGTGGGGTTCGGCTTTTCCTTCATGACCGGCATGCCGCTGCTGATCGCGCTGGTCTTCGGTGCCATCGTGTCACCCACCGACCCGGTTGCGGTGCTGGGCGTTCTGCGCGAGGCAAACCTGCGCAAATCGCTGGAAACCCAGATCGCGGGCGAAAGCCTGTTCAACGACGGCGTGGCCTATGTCGTGTTTCTGGTGCTGGTCGGGCTGGCCTTTACCGGCGGCGACAGCCACGGCACCCATGGCGAGGAAAGCGCGCTGATGGGCGCCGCGACCCTGTTCGTGCAAGAGGCCTTTGGCGGCGCCCTGCTGGGCGGGATCCTGGGCTGGCTGACCTTCCGCGTGATGCGGCGGATCGACGATTACACGCTCGAGGTGCTGATCACCCTGGCGCTGGCCTTTGGCGGCTATGAACTGGCGATCTGGCTGCATGTCAGCGCGCCGATCATGGCGGTGGTCGCGGGGCTGATGATCGGCCATGTGGGCATGAAATACGGGATGAGCGAAGTCACCCGCGACTATGTCGACGCCTTCTGGAAGCTGGTGGACGAGATCCTGAACGCGGTCCTGTTCCTGTTGATCGGGATCGAGGTCTTTGCCGTGGCCTTCGACATGACCTATGCCTCGGCTGGGCTTTACGGGTTGGCGCTGGCGCTGCTGGCGCGCCTGGCGGCGGTGTCGATCCCGATCATGATCCTGCGCCCCTTCCGCGATTTCGGCAGCGACGTGATCCCGATCATGACCTGGGGCGGGCTGAAGGGCGGCATCTCGGTCGCGCTGGCGCTGAGCCTGCCGGATAGCGAATGGAAGCCGATGATCCTGACCGTGACCTATGCGATCGTGGTGTTTTCCATCATCGTGCAGGGGCTGACCATCGCGCCGCTGGCCAAGAAGCTGGGGCGCGAGCCGGAGCTGCCGGGGTGAAGGGGGAATTGCGTAGCGGCTCACCATACTCCAATGTGGAAAAAAACGGGCTTTTCAGTCTATGGTTGATCTGATTGGTTGTGTTTACACAATTCTTCATGAGAGACCCAAATGCGTTTAATTGTCATCACTTTCGCTGTCATCGGTTTAGCCTCCTGCAGCACAGAGCTTTCCCCAGAAGGAAAATCCGTAAGGCAGATATCGCTTCAAACCGCTAATGCTTGCCAATTTCTAGGACCCGTAACTGGATCCGAAAGCATGGGAATTGATGAATCTATGGACACAGCAAGCGCATACAATAAGGTCCGCAATACAACCGCCAGCATGGGCGGAAACGCGTTTGTCGTTTCTTCGTCAAATACCTCGATTGCCTCGACCGTCGTTCAAGCCGATGCATATCGCTGCTAGTGCCATTGCGAATTCTTCGTTCGTTCTGGAACGCTACTTTGGATGACAACGTACAAAATCAATCCAAAGCCACTTCCTATTAACCAAAAACGCCCCCGAACATCTTCGGGGGCGTTTTCGATCATGCGGCCTGTTTCTGGCCCTTGTTCCGCGACGGGCGGCGACGGCGGCGTTGGCGTTGGCCGCCACCGGGTTTGCCGGCGCCCTGCCCGCGCGGGCCTTTGCCCTTGCGCGCGGTGGGATCGGGCAGAACCTCCCACGGGTCGCCACCGGCGACGGGGATGGAAATGCCCATCACCTTCTGGATGTCCTTCAGCGCGCCCATCTCGTCGGGGGCGCAGAACGCGATGGCCGCGCCATCGGCACCGGCGCGTGCCGTCCGGCCGATCCGGTGGACATAGTTGTCGGCCACGTTCGGCAGGTCGAAGTTATAGACATGGCGCACATCGGGGATATCGAGGCCCCGCGCCGCCACATCCGTGGCCACCAGAACGCGGGTTTCGCCATCGCGGAACGCCTGCAGCGCGCGGCTGCGCTGGCCCTGGGACTTGTTGCCGTGGATGGAATCGGCGGCATAGCCCGCGGCGCGCAGCTGTTTCATCAGCCGCTCGGCCCCGTGCTTGGTGCGGCCGAAGACCAGCGCCAGCTCGTCCTTGTGGTTGTCCAGCATGTCGATCAGCAGCCGGGTCTTTTCCGACTTTTCAACGAAATGCACCGATTGGGTGATCTTGTCGGCGGCCTTGCCCGGGGGCGAGACCTGGACCCGCACCGGATCGGTCAGATAGGCACCCGCGATCTCGGCCATCTGCTTGGGCATGGTGGCCGAAAACAGCAGCGTCTGGCGCTCGGCAGGCAGCAGGCCCGCGATCTTGCGCAGCGCGTGGATGAAGCCCAGATCCAGCATCTGGTCGGCCTCGTCCAGCACCAGGAACACGGTGTCGTCCAGGCGCAGCGCCTTGTTGTCCAGATGGTCGATCAGCCGGCCCGGCGTGGCGACGATCAGGTCGGTGCCCTTGGCCAGCCGCTGACGCTGCGCGTTGATCGACGCGCCGCCGACGACCAGACCGATCTTGATCGGCGTGCCCTCGACCAGCGGTTTCAGGTTGGCCACGATCTGTTGCGCCAGCTCGCGCGTAGGCGCCAGCACCAGCGCCTTGGCGGTCTTGGGCGCCGGACGGCCCCGGTTTTGCATCAGCCCCGCGATCAGCGGCAGGCCGAACGCGGCGGTCTTGCCGGTGCCGGTCTGCGCCAGCCCCATCACGTCTCGCCCGTTCAGCACATGCGGGATAGCCTGTGCCTGGATCGGAGTCGGCGTCTTGATCCCCATCTTGTCCAGACGGGAAAGCAGGGCCTCGGGCAGCCCCAGCGTCGAAAATTCAGTCAATTCATATCCTTTCGCGGCCCCGCATCGCGTGGGTCCGCCTTTGGCCGGATCGCACCGGCAAGTGGGTCGCCCTGACCACGGCCACGGGCCGACTGCCCGCCCCGTCCAAGGCCTGTTGCACCCACGCGTGATTTTGGGAACCTGTCCCGCCGACCTTGGTGCCCATCCGTTTCGGGGGCTCTGCTCACGCGGCAGGGTCGGCGCTGGGATGCAGATGGCCCTTTGCCGGGGAAAAGTCAACCCATTGCCGCCAGGCGCGTGTTCACGCGATTGTGGGAATACGCCCTTGTCCGTGGGGGCCGCACCGATTGGGAATTGCGCCGCGATGCCCTATCATCCTGTCCAAGGATCGACCCATCCGCGCCACCGCGCCCTTGTACGGAGGACCCAGATGACCCAGCTGAACCTTCCCCGCCGCACGCTTCTGGCCACGGGCGGCGCCGCCCTTGTGACCGGGGCCGCCGGTCTGCGCGTCCCGGCCCGGGCGCAGGGCATCGCGCCCACGCCCAGCATGCGCGGCGGGGCCAACAATTACCGCCCCGGCGCGCCCATCGTCGACCGGATCGGCGGGGGCGGCTTCTGGATGACCGGCACGGTGCGCCGCGCGGGCGACGGCGCCCCGCTGGCTGGCCAGCGCATCCAGATCTGGGCCCACACCACCGAAGGGCACGAGCGGGACCCGCAAAGCCACGGCGCCACGCTGAGCGCCGCCGACGGGACATTCCGGCTGGAAATGCCGCAGATCGTGCCCGCTTTCGGCCAGCCGCACGGGCATCTGGCCTATGACAGTGACGCATTTCAAACCGTCTTCCTGCGCCCGGTAATGGCCAGTGCCCGTGACAAGACGCTTCAGGCGCATTTTGTCCTGCAACCCGCCTGAACGCACCAAAGCGAAGGCATGGCTGATCTGGACCGGGCTGATCGCGGCGGTCGCGGTGCCCGTGGGGCTGGCTGTGACAAGCCCGCTGCTGGCCTGGCGCGGCCCGATCTATATCGCCGCCGGTCTGGCGGGGATCGCGGCGATGGCGCTGTTCCTGTTCCAGCCGCTGCTGGCGGCGGGGCGCCTGCCGGGGATTTCGGCCTTTGACAGCCGCCGGATGCATCGCCGCATCGGCCTGGTGCTGGTGGCGCTGGTGCTGGCCCATGTGGGCGGGCTGTGGCTGACCAGCCCACCGGATGTGATCGACGCGCTGCTGTTTCGATCCGCCACGCCGTTTTCGGCCTGGGGCGTGATCGCGATGTGGGGGCTTTTCGCCACCGCGCTGGTCGCGCTGTCGCGCCGCCGCCTGCGCTGGCGGACCTGGCGCGCGCTGCATACCGGGCTGGCCGTGCTGATCGTGGGCGCCACCGCCCTGCACGCGATCCAGATCGAAGGCACGATGGAGCCTGTGTCCAAGGCCGCGCTGGTCGCCCTGATCGTGCTTGGCCTGGCCGCCACCCTGCTGACGCGGCGGCGCTGACACGCCCACCCCGCCAAAACGATGGAAAATCCCCGCGCTTTTGTCTAAACCCGCCGCAAACGGCGCAAGGCGGACCCCAAGACCATGACCGACACGATCATTTCCCGATGCGAGGCCAAGGGCCTGCGGATGACCGAACAACGCCGGGTGATCGCGCAGGTGTTGCAGGACGCGACCGACCACCCCGATGTCGAAGAGCTTTACGCCCGCGCCTCGGCCATCGACCCGCGAATTTCGATCGCCACGATCTATCGCACCGTGAAGCTGTTCGAAGAGGCCGGCATCCTGGAGCGGCTGGAATTCGGCGACGGGCGCGCACGGTACGAGGATGCCGAGCGTGACCACCACGACCACCTGATCGACATGCAATCGGGCAAGGTGATCGAATTCGTCGACCCCGAGATCGAGGCGCTGCAGGAAAAGATCGCCGCCAAGCTGGGATACGAGCTGCGCGGCCACAAGCTGGAACTGTACGGCGTACCGCTGCGCGACAAATCCTGACCGCGACCCATTCCGGCACGTGATCGGCGCCGTCAAGAAACGGAATGGGACGCGGTCGCAAACCGGCTTGCACGGGCGCAATCGCCACGCATAGATGGCCCGATCCTCTTACCTTGCGCGGGCGGGCTCATGAACAACCTGAATGGCATCCTTCTGATGACCGGCGGCATGGTCGGCTTCACCTTCGAGGACATGTTCATCAAGATGCTGACCGCCACCCTGCCGGTGGGTCAGGTTCTGGTGCTGATCGCGGCGGGCAGCGCGGCGGTGTTCCTGGCGCTGTCCGTGGCGCTGCGCCACCGGCCCTTTGCCCGCGCGGCCTGGCGGCCCGTGCTGGTGATCCGCGCCGCGTGCGAGGCAATCGCCGCGCTGTGCTTCGTGACCGCGCTGGCCAGTGTCGACCTGTCGGTGGTGGCGGCCGTGTTCCAGGCGCTGCCGCTGGTCATCACCATGGGCGCGGCGCTGTTTCTGGGCGAACAGGTGGGCTGGCGGCGCTGGACCGCGATTTCGCTGGGCTTCGTGGGGGTGTTGCTGATCATCCGGCCCGGCATGGCGGGGTTCGAGCCGCGCGCGCTGCTGGTCCTGATCTCGGTCCTGGCGGTGGCGGCGCGCGACCTGATCACCCGGCGGATCGACGTGACCGTGCCCTCGACCGTGGTGTCGTTCCAGGGCTTCGCCGCCGTGATCCCTGCCGCGCTGGTGCTGCTGGCGCTGTCGCCCGACCGCGCCGCCCTGCCCGACACCGCCGAATGGTGGAAGGCCGCGGGCGGCGTCACCTTCGGCGCGTTGGGCTATTACGCCGTCACCGCGTCGATGCGGCTGGCCGATGTCGGCGCGCTGATGCCGTTCCGCTATACCCGGCTGGTGTTTTCGATGCTGGTGGGCATGGTGGTGTTCCACGAACGCCCCGATGCGATCACGCTGGCGGGTGCGGCGCTGATCATCGCCACGGGCTTCTATACCTTCCTGCGGGAACAGCGGCTGGCGCGCGCGGCCTGAATCTGCCGTCTGCCCAGCCTGTTAACGCTATCCCTGCATTCCCATCGGCCGACAAACTTGTTATGCCAGCGCGCAACAGACCCTTTGCCCTATGGAAAGTGACATGAGCACCATCATCGACATTATCGGCCGCGAGATTCTGGACAGCCGTGGCAACCCGACCGTCGAGGTCGACGTGATCCTGGAAGACGGCACCATGGGCCGCGCCGCGGTGCCCTCGGGCGCCTCGACCGGCGCGCATGAGGCGGTGGAAAAACGCGACGGCGACAAGGGCCGCTATCTGGGCAAGGGCGTGCTGGAGGCCGTGAATGCCGTGAATGGCGAGATCGCCGAAGAGCTGGCCGGCATGGACGTGACCGAACAGATGGCCATCGATCAGGCGATGATCGAACTGGACGGCACCCCGAACAAGGGCCGTCTGGGCGCCAACGCAATCCTGGGCGTCAGCCTGGCCGCCGCCAAGGCCGCCGCCGATTTCACAATGCAGCCGCTTTACCGCTATGTCGGCGGCACCTCGGCCCGGGTCCTGCCGGTGCCGATGATGAACATCATCAATGGCGGCGAACATGCCGACAACCCGATCGACATCCAGGAATTCATGATCATGCCGGTGTCGGCAGCGAACGTGAAAGAGGCGATCCGCATGGGCGCCGAGGTGTTCCACACCCTGAAGAAAGAACTGTCGGCGGCGGGCCACAACACCGGCATCGGCGACGAGGGCGGCTTTGCCCCCAACCTGAGCTCCACCACCGAAGCGCTTGATTTCGTTCTGAAATCCATCGAAAAGGCGGGCTACAAACCGGCCGAGGATATCTATCTGGCGCTCGACTGCGCTTCGACCGAGTACTATGCCGATGGCAAGTACAATATGAAGGGCGAAGGCAAGGTTCTGAGCAGCGACGAGAATGTCGCCTATCTGGCCGATCTCTGCGCGCAATACCCGATCATCAGCATTGAAGACGGCATGGCCGAGGATGACTGGGCCGGGTGGAAGGCGCTGACCGACGCGATCGGCGACAAGGTGCAGCTGGTGGGCGACGATCTGTTCGTGACCAACCCCGCCCGCCTGGCCGACGGCATCGCGCAGGGCGTCGCGAACTCGATGCTGGTCAAGGTGAACCAGATCGGCTCGCTCACCGAAACCCTGCGGGCCGTCGATATGGCCCACCGCGCGCGCTATACCAACGTGATGTCCCACCGCTCGGGCGAGACCGAAGATGCGACCATCGCCGATCTGGCGGTCGCCACCAATTGCGGTCAGATCAAGACCGGCTCGCTGTCGCGCTCCGACCGTCTGGCGAAATACAACCAGCTGATCCGGATCGAGGAAATGCTGGGCGAAACCGCCGAATATGCGGGCCGTTCGATCCTGAAGTGATCGCAGCGACCTGAACCGATCAAGGGGTGCCCGCGCGGCACCCCTTTTTCATTGGCGCTCAGCCGCGCAGCTTCTTCACGATCAGACCGACCACGACCTGAACCACCAGCCCCGACACGCCGCCGCCGACCAGGTTGCCCGCCAACGCCGCGATGTCGAACCCGCCCGCCGCCGCGGCCGCACCGCCGCCGCCCAGCAAACCGCCCAAAAGCTGCCCGCCGCCCAGACCGCCCGCAGCCCCGGCCAGGATGTTGCCAAGCCCGCCCATATTGGCACTTTGCACCGCCTTGCCGCCGCCCAGGCCACCTAGGGCACCGCCGACCAATTGACCCAGTATCTGTTCCATGATTGTCCCTCCAGTTATTTTCTGTACCCACAAGTGTCGCACAGATCGCGATTTGCGCAAGATTATTACGCACTGACCTAGGGGCAGCCCCAGTGCCCCCATTGTCCCGCACCGCAAAGCGCGCCATGATACCGACATGGTCAAGGCCTTGATTTTCGACGTTTTTGGCACCTGCGTGGATTGGCGCACCGCCATCGCGCGCGCGGTTTCAGCGGCCCCGCCCGGGGTCGACCCACTGGCCTTTGCCGATGCCTGGCGCGACGAATACCAGCCCGCGATGGACCGGATCCGCATCGGCAACCGGGGCTATGTGGCGCTGGATGATCTGCATCTGGAAAACCTGCACCGCGTTGCGCAGCGCTTCGGCGTCACGGCCCCCGATGCGCTGAACAAAGCGTGGGAGCATCTGGACCCCTGGCTCGATACCGTCCCCGGCCTGACCGCCCTGCGGCAGCGCCACATCATCGCCCCCTGCTCGAACGGCTCGATCGCCCTGATGACCCGTCTGGCCCGCCACGCCCGCCTGCCCTGGGATTGTATCCTGGGGGCCGAGATCGCCCGCGACTACAAAACCAAACCCGCCGTCTATCTGGCCGCCTGCGCCGCGCTGCGCCTGCCACCTGATCAGGTGATGATGCTGGCCGCCCACAATGACGATCTGAGCGCCGCCCGCGCCGTGGGCCTGAAAACCGCCTTCGTCCCGCGCCCCACCGACTATGGGCCGGATCAGACCACCGACCTGACGCCCATTGCCGACTGGGACCACATCGCCCCCGATTTCATCACGCTCGCCCGGGCGCTCTGACCCCTCTTCATTGCTCTGCAAATACTCAAATCCCGCCAGGACCACACGCATGACCGCCGAACAGATCATCGACCGCCTCAACCTGCGCCCCCACCCCGAGGGCGGCTGGTACACCGAAACCTGGCGCGCCGACGGTCCGGGCCGCCCGGCGGGCACCTGCATCTATTTCCTGCTGAAAGCGGGCCAACACAGCCACTGGCACCGGGTCGACGCCACCGAGATCTGGCACCATTACGCGGGAGATCCGCTGATTATTTCCATTTCGGAAACGGAAAGCGGCCCGGCACGCGATCATGTGCTGGGCACGGACCTGTCCTCGGGCGAGCGCCCGCAAATCATCGTCCCCGCCCATCACTGGCAATCCGCCCGCCCCACCGGCGCCTATACGCTTGTGGGCTGTACCGTCAGCCCGGGTTTCCAGTTCGACGGGTTCGAGCTGGCCCCGCCTGGGTTCGATATTCCCTGAGCGCCCTTTGGGTATATGACGCGACGCACTGGCCGGGGGATCGACCCGATCCGTGGCTCACCGCGCCGGCAAGATGCGGGCTTGCCCCTGCGGGCGGCTGATCTGCCCGCCCCCCACCGGCGTGGCCACACCCGTGGTACCCGGCGCCGATGTGGGCAGCCCCCGCGCCACGCGCACCGCCAGATAGGCGAAGGCCTGCGCCTCCAGCATGTCGCCGTCCAGCCCGGCCTCCTTGATCGGCACGACCGGGCAATCCAGCCCGGCGGCCAGCATCTGCATCAGCACCGGGTTCTTGCGCCCGCCGCCGGTGACCAGCACGCGCGCGGGCGGTTCGGGGCAATGCTCCATCCCGCGCATCACCGCACTTGCGGCCATCGCGCACATGGTGGCGGCGGCATCGGCATCCGACAGCTCGCGCACCAGATCCAGCATCACCTTGAAATCGTCGCGATCCAGCGATTTCGGCGGCAGTTTCAGGAAATACCCCTCGTCCAGGAACAGCTCCAGCGCGCCCTCGGCCACCGTGCCCTGCCGCGCCACCGCCCCGCCCGCGTCAAAGGGTTGGCCCAGCCGGTCCTGCATCAGATCGTTGATCGGCGCATTCGCGGGCCCGGTGTCAAAAGCCAGCAGCGCGCCCGGCGCATCCGGCGCAGCGATGCGCGGATCGACCCAGGTCAGATTGCCCACGCCGCCCAGGTTCAGGAAAACAAGCGGTTCCGTCGCGCCGATGAACCGCGCGCAGGCATGATGGTAAAACGGCGCCAGCGGCGCGCCCTGCCCGCCCAGCCGCACATCGGTGCTGCGAAAATCCCAGACCACGGGGCGGTCCAGAACCTCGGCCAGGATCTGGCCATCGCCGGCCTGGAATGTCAGCCCGTTATCGGGGTCGTGAAACAGGGTCTGGCCATGAAACCCCACCAGTTGGGCGGCGGGAAATTCCGACAAAAGCGCGGCATGCACATCCTCGACCACCCTTGCCGCGGCATCGGCGCGCGCCGCGCCCGGCCGCGCCCCCAGCGCCGCGCGCAGCACCGCCTGCTGGTCCGCGTCATAGGGGCGATAGCCGGTCTCGCCAAACGCCAGGATCCGGTCACCATCGGTCTGCAACAGGGCGGCATCCACCCCGTCAAGCGACGTTCCCGACATCGCCCCCAAAGCCCAGACCGGACCGGATTTCAACATGGCCTTCCCCTTCGCCCGACACACCGATATATCACTGACCGAAACCAACCCGATGGACAAGTGACCGATGACCTATCACCCCAAATCAGAGTTCATGCGCGTGATGATCGAACGCGGCTTCCTGGCCGATTGCACCGATTATCAGGGGCTGGACGAGGCGCTGATCCAGGGCGTGGTGCCGGGCTATATCGGGTTCGACGCCACGGCGAAATCGCTGCATGTGGGCAGCCTGATCCAGATCATGATGCTGCGCTGGCTGCAAAAGACGGGCCACAAGCCCATCACCCTGATGGGCGGCGGCACCACCAAGGTGGGCGATCCCAGCTTTCGCGCCGATGAGCGCCCGCTGCTGACACCCGCGGCGATCGACGCCAATATCGACGGGATCAAGCAGGTCTTCGCGAAATACATCAGCTATGACGACGGCCCCACCGGCGCGCTGATGCTGAACAATGCCGAATGGCTGGACGATCTGAACTATCTCGATTTCCTGCGCGACATCGGGCGGCATTTCAGCGTGAACCGGATGCTGTCGTTTGAATCCGTGAAATCGCGGCTGGACCGGGAACAAAGCCTGTCCTTCCTGGAATTCAACTACATGATCCTGCAGGCCTATGATTTCCTGGAGCTGAACCGCCGCTATGGTTGCCTGGTACAGTTCGGCGGCAGCGACCAATGGGGCAATATCGTCAACGGCATCGACCTGACCCGCCGGGTGCTGGATCACGAAATCTATGGCCTGACCTCGCCCCTTCTGACCACCAGCGACGGCAAGAAGATGGGCAAATCGGCCCAGGGTGCGATCTGGCTGAATGCCGACATGCTGAGCCCCTATGAGTTCTGGCAGTTCTGGCGCAACACCACCGATGCCGATGTGGGCCGGTTCCTGAAGCTCTACACCGAGTTGCCGCTGGACGAATGCGACCGGCTGGGCGCGCTGCAGGGGTCCGAGATCAACGACGCCAAGGTGATCCTGGCCAACGAGGTCACGACGCTTTGCCACGGGGCCGAGGCCGCCGCCGCGGCCGAAGCCACCGCGCGCGAGGTCTTTGAAAAGGGCGGCGTGGGCGACGACCTGCCGACGCTGACCCTCAGCGCGGCGGAGCTGGGCGACGGGATTTCCATCGTGCAGCTCATCACCCGCTCGGGCCTGGCGAAATCCGGCAAGGAGGCCAAGCGCCTGATCGCCGAAAACGGCGCGCGGATGAATGACGAACCGCTGACCGATGCCGGGCTGATGATCGACGCCGCCGCCCTGGCCCAGCCGATCAAGCTGAGCGCGGGCAAGAAGCGCCACGCGCTGGTGACGCTGGACGGTTAAGGTTTTTCTTGGGGCGCTGCCCCAAACCCCGGGATATTTGAACCAAGAAGAAGATGCCGGTTTCTTCTTGGCGAAAATATCCCCGCCGGAGGCCTGAAAGACCGCGGCCCAACGGGCCGCGGCGCGTCCGGTTCAGCCGTCGGCGCGCTACGATCCGCGCCGACGGGCAAGGCCCAGCGCCCCAAGCGCCCCCACCAGCAGGACCAGCCCCGCCGGAAGCGGCACCGGCGCCAGGACACCGTCCGCCGCGATCCGGAACCTGGCATCGGCAAAACCGATCTGTTCGAACCCGCTCAGCAGGACACTGGCGCTGTCGTCATAGAGGCTGAGCAGCACGCCCTGCGATGTCTCGGTCAGGCCCGAGATATCGCTACTGAGGACCGAGGCCAGGCTCACCCGGTCGAACCCCGTGCCGCCATCGATCACCGCCCCGCCGGCCACGGCGCCGACAGCCGTGTCGAAATAGTCCAGCCCGAAGCCGAAGACATCGTTGCCGCTGCCGAAATCGCCCGCGCCGATCAGCGCGCCGCCCTGATAGAGCGTGAGGACATCGCGCCCCCCGGCCAGCGCAAAGGCCATGCCGCCGGTGCCCTCGATCAGGCCGGCATTGTCGATGATCTGGCTTTGGGTATTGGCGGTGTCCGTGGTGCCGTCTTCGACCAGGATACCGGTATTGCCGCGAATGAGTCCCGTGTTCACGATCTCCAGGTCGAACCCGGCAGCGTCGACATCGATGCCTGCACCGGTCGTGGCCAGGGCGGTGATCTGGCCGGTATTCTCGATCCGGCCGGAATCGATATCGATGCCGTCGCCATCGTCGCCGACCGAGGCGATGATCCCGCTGTTCAGGATCACCCCGTGTTCGCCGATCTGCACCGCGTCCTCGGCGGCGGTGATCCGGCCCGCGTTTTCGACCCGCGCGTCATCGCCGGCCTCGACCCCCTCGTCACCCGACAGGATCACGCCGGTTGCGGTGTTGGTCAGGTGCAGGTCGCGACCGCCGATGCCGTCATCGTCGGGACCCGCGCGCAGGGCCTTGTCGGCGGCGTCGATCAGGCCCGCGTTGATCACCCGCAGCCCGTCGGACCCTTCGGTGTCGATCCCCTTGTCCCCGGCGAAGATCGCGCCGCGATTCACCACGGTCAGGGCGGTGCCGCCGACAATCGCCTCGTCCCCGCCATTGATCGTGCCGCGATTGGTGACGCGGTTGCCATCGCCTTCCAGCTTCAGCGCGTCCTTGTCGTCGGACACGGCGGCGCCGGGCCGCACGGTCAGCGTCAGACCGTCGCGGTCATCGGAAAACCCGTCGCGATCCGTGCCCTGACAGATGATCTGCGCGCCAGCGTCGGAACAATCGGCGTGTGACGCCGCCGTTGTCATCAAAAGCGCGACGATTGAAAGTGAAAGACGTTTCTGCATTCCCATGCCCCCGTTTCAAAACCCCGCCCTGATTAGGGGGCACGGGTAACAGCGGTGTAACATCAGCGGGGCAGCATCCAGATTCCGTCCGGGAAGAAGGCGTGAAAGGCAAAGGCGAACATCACGTCATGGGGCATGTCGCGCCCGCGCGCGTCGCGCACGCGGATCGTGCCCACATCGCGCCCCCGGTCGATGCGGGCGGTGTCCAGCGCCGAGGCCTGCCCGGCGGCCCAGGTGAGTGTCAGCCCGGCCTCGTCCACCCGGCCCGCGTCGCGCAGCCGTGCCACCGGCCAGGCACGGTTGCCCACCCGCACCACCCGGGCCAGCGCCGGGATGCCGTGGGGCGGCATCTGGCCGGAAAACAGAAACGGCCGGTGCGCGCTGTCATAGCTGACATACGGATTGCGGCCATAGGCGCGCGGCCAGTCGGGTTCGGCCATGACCAGCCCATCGGGGTTGCGCGCCCGGAACTGGGCCCAGCTTTCCATCCAGCTGGGCATCTGTTTCAGCGCCACCCCCGTCATGTCGCCGACGATACCGGTGCCGATGGCCTGTTGCCACCAGCTGTGGGTTTGCGCGTCATACATCACCATATCCGACTGCCGCAGCTTGCCCGTCACGCCGAAGGTCAGGGTGCGGCCCCGCACCCGCCGGTCGAAGGTGATGCCCGAATTGCACAAGGGGCAGAAGGTCACCGCTACCGGCACGCCGCCCACCACGTCATTCACGATCTCGTGCCAGGTCAGATAGCGGATGGGATAGGCGCGCGGGGCCTGCCCGGACAGTTCCAGCGTGATCACCGGCTCGCGGTCGCCGATCCCGCGCGCCCGGTCCGCGCGGATGAATTGCGGATCGCGCAGCGCCGGGATGCCGTCCTTGCCCGGCCCGCCCGAGGTGATTTCGGCCCAGCTGCCGACGGTGGTTTTGGAAAAATCCGTCTCGGGCCATTCGTGGCGCCAGAAATCGGGGCTGGCACCGGCGATGGTGGCGGCGCAGACAAGCGCCGAAATCAGGGCGATGAAACGCATTGGGGCCCTCCTGTCGCCCCGCAGGATGACAGGAAGGCCCCGCAAAACCCAGCCCCGCTCACGCGGGTTTGAGGCGATGTCACTCGGTCACGGTGACCTTGGTCATGACATCGGGCGCGCCGGTGACCTCGCCATTGCGGCCCTGGCCCTTCTTGATCGCGTCGACGATCTCCATCCCTTCGGTCACGCGGCCGACCACGGTGTATTGACCGTTCAGGAAATGCCCCTGCTGGAACATGATGAAGAACTGGCTGTTGGCGCTGTCGGGATCCTGGGCGCGGGCCATACCGACGACGCCGCGATCAAACGGAACGTCCGAGAATTCGGCCGCCAGGTCGGGGCGGTCCGAACCGCCGGTGCCCGCCAGTCGCATATCGGCGCCCAGCTTGCCGTTTTCCACATCGCCCGTCTGGGCCATGAAGCCACCGATCACGCGGTGAAACACCACGTCGTCATAGGCGCCATCCGCCGCCAGCGCGGTGATCTGTTCCACATGTTTGGGCGCGATATCTTCCAGCAGGTCGATCTTGATCGTGCCGTTGGCCTCGCCCGCGACGGTGATTTCCAGACCGGTCGCAAAGGCGGGCGACGCGCAGAACGCGCAAAGGGCGATCAGCTTACGCATCGGCGGCCACCTTGACGCTGATCATCCGGTCGGGGTTCATCGGCGGCTCGCCCCGCATGATGGCGTCGACGTGTTCCATACCGTCGATCACGCGGCCATAGACGGTGTATTGCCGGTTCAGGAAGTGGTTGTCGTTGAAGTTGATGAAGAACTGGCTGTTGGCCGAATTCGGGTTCTGCGACCGGGCCGCGCCCAGCGTGCCGCGATCATGCGGGATGCCGGAAAATTCCGCCGGCAGATCCTTCAGATCCGATCCGCCCGTGCCCGCCAGACGCAGGTTGAAATCCTTTTCGGCATTGCCGTTCTGCACATCGCCGGTCTGGGCCATAAACCCGTCGATCACCCGGTGAAACACCACGTTGTCATAGGCACCGCTGCGGGCCAGCTCCTTCATCCGGTCGCAATGCATCGGCGCGATGTCGGGCAGCAGCTCGATCGTGACGGTGCCGGCCTTCAGCTCCATCAGAATGGTGTTCTCGGGATCCTTGATATCAGCCATCTGGGGCTCCTTTTCGCAATTTGCAGGGAACCTAGTGCGCCAGACGCGCGATGAAAAGGGACAAACCGGCGCGAGCGGTTGACGCACCGCCCGCGATGGGGTGAATAGGCGGTAAGACGCTTGGCAAAAAGGAATTTCATGATGGCCTGGAAAACCCTCGACGACATGGATCTGGCGGGCAAGACCGTTCTGGTGCGGGTCGATATCAACGTCCCCGTCGAAGAGGGCCGCGTCACCGACGCCACGCGCATTGCCCGGATCGTGCCCACGGTGCGCGACATTCTGGACAAGGGCGGCAAGCCGGTTCTGCTGGCGCATTTCGGCCGGCCCAAGGGTCAGGTCGTGCCCGAGATGAGCCTGAAGGTCACCCTGCCCGCGCTGGAACAGGCCCTGGGCTGCGGCGTGATCTTTGCCGAGGATTGCGTGGGGCTGCCCGCGAAACAGGCCGTGGCCGCGCTGAGCGATGGCGATGTGCTGCTGCTGGAAAACACCCGCTTTCACGCGGGCGAGGAAAAGAACGACCCGATGATGGCCGCATCGCTGGCGGCGTTGGGCGATGTCTATGTCAATGACGCGTTTTCGGCCGCGCACCGGGCGCATGCCTCGACCGAGGGGATCGCGCGGCTGCTGCCCAGCTGCGCGGGCCGGCTGATGCAGGCCGAGCTGGAGGCGCTGGAACAGGCGCTTGGCGCGCCCGAACGCCCCGTCGTGGCCGTGGTGGGCGGCGCCAAGGTGTCGACCAAGCTGGACCTGCTGGGCAATCTGGTGGCCAAGGTCGACCATCTGGTGATCGGCGGCGGCATGGCCAACACATTCCTGGCCGCCCAAGGCGTCGATGTGGGAAAATCGCTGGCCGAACATGACATGGCTGACACCGCGCGCGCGATCCTGGACAAGGCCAAGGCATCGGATTGCGAGGTCATCCTGCCGCGCGACATCGTGGTGGCGCGGGAATTCGCGGCCAACGCCCCGCATGAAAACGTACCGGTCGACGCCTGCCCCGCCGACGCGATGATCCTGGATGCCGGTCCCGCGACGGTCGCCTATATCTGCGAGGTCATCGACCGCGCCAGCACGCTGATCATGAACGGCCCCCTTGGCGTGTTCGAGATGGAGCCGTTCCAGACCGGCACCTTCGCCATGCTGGACCGCATCGCCGCGCGCACGCGGTCGGGCAACCTGGTGTCCGTCGCCGGCGGCGGCGACACCGTGGCCGCGATCAATGCGGCGGGCCATGGCGATGATTTCACCTATATCTCGACCGCCGGCGGCGCGTTCCTGGAGTGGATGGAGGGCAAGACCCTGCCCGGCGTCGCGGCGCTTCAGGACTAGGAAACAATCGCCCCGCCGCGCCGGAATTCGACCATTCGCGCGGCGCGGCGGGCTTTGTCCCCCCGAAACCCGCACAGTTAGCGCCACCAGAATTGCAACCCCGCAGCGCCTGACTTAGAAGCAGATGAAGCGGGGCAAGTGCCCCTTATTGTTATTCATTTCTCGGCGGGAGCGCTTTCCATGTCCAACCAGGCTCAGGCAGATCAGATCACCAGCGGCGGCGGCTTCATCGCGGCGCTCGACCAGAGCGGCGGCTCGACCCCAAAGGCGCTGCGCCTTTACGGGATCGAGGAAGACGCCTATCGCTCGGAAGACGAGATGTTCGACCTGATCCACCAGATGCGGGCGCGGATCATCAAAAGCCCCGCCTTTACCGGCGACAAGATCATCGGCGCGATCCTGTTCGAAATGACCATGGACCGCGAGATCGACGGCATCCCCACCGCCACCTATCTGTGGGAAAAGCGCGGTGTGGTGCCGTTCCTGAAGGTCGACAAGGGTCTGGCCGAGGGCGAAAACGGCGTCAAGCTGATGAAACCCATGCCCGAGTTGGACGCGCTGCTGGAACGCGCGGTCAAGGCGGGGATCTTCGGAACCAAGATGCGGTCGGTGATCGACGCGGCCAACCCCGTGGGGATCAAGGCCATCGTCGACCAGCAGTTCGAGATCGGCAAACAGATCCTGTCGCACGGGCTGATGCCGATCATCGAGCCCGAGGTCACGATCTCGATCGAGGACAAGGCCCAGGCCGAGGATATCCTGCTGGACGAGATCCTGGCCCATCTGGACGCCCTGCCCGAGGACAGCCAGGTCATGCTGAAGCTGAGCCTGCCGACCAAGGTCAACCAATACGCGCCGCTGATCGCGCATCCCCGCGTGATGCGGGTTGTCGCCCTGTCGGGCGGCTATAGCCGCGACGACGCGAATGTGTTGCTGGCGCAGAACAGCGGCATGATCGCCAGCTTCTCGCGCGGGCTGACCGAAGGGCTGAGCGCGCAGCAAAGCGATGCGGAATTCGACGCCAAGCTGGGCGAAGCCATCGAAAGCATCTACGCGGCCTCGGTCGCGGTCTGAACGCGCCTCAAGCGCTGTGGATGAAAAGGGGCCGCTGGCCCCTTTTTGTTGTGCGGTGCGGGGCGCGCCCCGCCCCTGCCCTTGCGTCACCTATCCTTTTGCCCCGGCACGTACCCGTTTGTGAGCGATAGTTGGAGATTTTCACCTTTCTTTCGACTTTCTGGTATGATCATGAACAATCACAACGTTACACGATCCCGTTACAGCAACATCATGAGGCACCCCACCGCCATCGAAGGAGCTGACTGAAATGCCGGTCTATGATCTGAATTTTGTCGACGTCGCGGATGTAAACGCCCTTTATTCCTGGGGCGCCAGCGCGCAGGTGGATCAGACATGGGCCTGGCCGAATATCAGCCAGATCACCTTCACCAACGCCGCAACCATGTCGGTGCTGGACGACGACACGACCTTCGACGACGATGACGGCTTCAGCTGGAGCCCCCATGGCAACGCCGACAGCGACCCGCAGGTGCTGGCCAGCGATCTGGTTACATCGTCGGGCACCTATGCCGCGGGGACGGTGACCGAGCCCGAGTCTACCGCGACGTTCCAGGATTCGCTGGGCAACACCTATGAGCTGGTGGCGATCGGGGTCAACGAGGATGCCAATGCGATCATCGGCTTTGCCTTCGTCGGCGCCCAGCCGCCCTTCGACACGACGCTCAGCGTGGTATCGGCCAGCACCGCCGACCTGCCTATCGTGGCGTTTTCGTCGCTGGAGCCGCCGATCTGCTTTGCCGCCGGTACGCTGATCGACACGCCCCGGGATGCGGTGGCGGTCGAAACCCTGTCGCCCGGCGATCTGGTCGACACGCTGGATCACGGCCCACAGCCGGTGCGGCTGGTCGCCAGCCGCCGGATGGATTTCGTGGCCGACGGCCCCCGCCACCAGCCGATCCTGATCCGGGCCGGTGCGCTTGGCCCCGGCAGCCCCGCGCGCGATCTGTGCGTGTCGCCCCAGCACCGCATCCTGATGGAGGATGCCGATGACGTGCCGGTGCTGCTGGCGGCAAAGGCGCTGACCGGGCGCCCCGGCATCCGCGTGATGCGGGGCCTGCGTCAGGTCGTCTATGTGCATGTGATGTTCAGCCAGCACGAGATCCTGAGCGCGAACGGCGCGCTCAGCGAAAGCTTTTATCCGGGCCCGCAGGCCGTGCGCAGCGTCACCGCCGAAACCCGCGCCGAGCTGTTCGATATCTATCCGATGCTGCGCGCGGAATTCGACCGACCCGCCATCCCCCCGGCCCGCCCCCTGATGCCGGTGCAACGCGCCAAGCGCATCGCCAACAGCCTGCACGCGCCCCGCCGAGCGGGTTGAGCAGGCCCCCCGGCGCCCCTCACCTGGGCGGGCTTAGGCCCCCTGCTCGCAGAATCTCAGGCGGTTTCCGAAAGGGTCGTGCACCTGCATCTGCAGGCCCCATGGCAGCTTTTCCAGATCCGGTCGGTTGAACGCATAGCGTTTTTCAGACAGCTCCCTGTGGAATGCGCGCAGCTTGGTGGTGGGAATGAACGCGTTCGACCCCGGGCTGGCATCGTTGTGATGCTCTGACAGATGCAACTGCACCCCTGCCCGCTCCACCGCCATGTAAAGCGGCAGATCCTCGGCATGGCGATGCTCGAAAACGACGGAAAATCCCAGGAAGTCGCAATAGAATTCGCGCGCCTTTGCCACGTCGAAAATCCGAATGATCGGGTGACAGCCTGTAAAGCAGCCCCCGCCCGGCGCGTTGCCCTTCAGACGGGCCGCCGCCGTGTTCCAATCGGCAAAGCCCAGACTGGCCGCGACAAGTTCCAGCGCCTTTGCATGCGGAATGTTGATGCCGTCGGCGCCAAGGGCCGCGCGCAGGTTTCGGGCCATGGATTTGGCCTGGTCATGACTGATCACATATCTCTCCATGCCAGCGGTTTTTCAGCGGTGCGCGCGTTGCCGACCGATTGCTGGCCAGAAGATCAGATGACTGGATCATGTGCTTTCACCATTCCCGAAGGATGCGCGCGGCAGGCAGCACGGACCGGCCCCCACCATGCAATCCCGACAGAAAATGTCAACATCGGCGGACAGAAAGCCGTGCCCAAGCGCCTATGGTGCATGACATACGACCATCGTGGCGATGATCGGGATGCGCCGGCATGGTATCCTGCACCAACGGGAGGATACATCATGCGCTGTTCACGCCTTGCTTTCCTGGCGATTCTGGCCGCGGGCGCGGCGATTGCCGAGCCCACACAAACGGTCGAGGATGACGATGGCATCCTGAACCCCCAGGATACCGGGGTCGAGATGCTGACCCGCAAGATCGAGATGGGTGTGATCGACTCGGTCACCTGTTCGCTAGGGATCAACGCCACCAAATACCATGACCACAAGCTTGCGCGCGAGCTGACCCGGCGCTGTGCCGAGGCGGGCTATACCAAGGCGATGACCTGGATGAGCCAGCTGGAAAACAACGGGATGGGCGGCGATTACGACCCCGATGCATCGGCGGAATGGGACCGCCGCGCGGCCGAGGCCGGCGATCCGGTGGGGCGCTTCAACTATGGTCTGGACCTGATGCGTGGCCACGGCGTGGCCAGGGACGAGGCGCTGGGGCGGCAAATGGTCGATCAGGCGGCCAAGGACGGTCTGGCCATCGCCAAGCGCCTGCAAGGGGCCGATTACGACCTGGACGAGGTGACGCCCGACGCCGACAACTGGAAATACGGGAACTTCTATTAAGCGTCGCCCTGAGCCTCGGCGCGGCTTTTACCGGCAACGTCCAGTGCCAGCGTGGCGGCCATGAACTGGTCCAGATCGCCGTCCAGAACGCCCTTGGTATCGCTGGTTTCCACGTTGGTGCGCAGGTCCTTGACCATCTGATAGGGCTGCAACACGTATGACCGGATCTGGTTGCCCCAGCCCGCGTCGCCCTTGGCCTCGTGTGCGGCGTTGATATCGGCGGTGCGGCGGTCCAGTTCCAGTTGATAAAGCCGCGATTTCAGCGCCTTCATGGCGATATCGCGGTTCTGGTGCTGTGACTTTTCGGAACTGGTCACCACGATGCCGGTCGGGTGGTGGGTGATCCGCACGGCCGAATCCGTGGTGTTCACGTGCTGACCGCCCGCGCCCGAGGACCGATAGGTGTCGATGCGGATATCGGCGGGATTTACCTCGATCTCGATATTGTCGTCGACCACCGGATAGACCCAGACCGAACAGAACGACGTGTGCCGCTTGGCCGCCGAGTCAAAGGGCGAAATCCGCACCAGCCGGTGCACGCCGCTTTCCGATTTCAACCAGCCATAGGCGTTGTGGCCCGAAATCTTGTAGGCGGCGGATTTGATCCCAGCCTCGTCGCCCGCGCTTTCCGATTGCAGCTCGACCTTGTAGCCGTGCTGCTCGGCCCAGCGGACATACATCCGCGCCAGCATCGATGCCCAGTCGCAGCTTTCGGTGCCGCCGGCGCCCGCGTTGATCTCAAGGAAGGTGTCGTTGGCGTCCGCCTCGCCATCCAGCAGCGCCTCGAGCTCTTTCTGCGCGGCCTTTTCCCGCAGCGTCTTCAACGCGCCCTCGGCCTCGGTCACGACCTCGGCGTCGTCTTCCATCTCGCCCAGTTCGATCAGGTCGACATTGTCCTGAAGGTCCTGCGAGATGGATTGATAGGTGTCGATCGCATCGACCAGCGCCTGACGCTCGCGCATCAGCTTCTGCGCCTTGTCGGGGTCGTTCCACAGGTCCGGATCCTCGGACATGGCGTTGAATTCTTCCAGCCGATGCTCGGCGGTGTCCCAGTCCATGCGCTGCGCCAGCAGGTCCAGCGACTTGCGGATCTCTTCGACAATATTCTGCGTCTCGGCGCGCATGGGGTGACCTTCGGTTCGGTGGCGTTCAGATGGCGGTGATAGCCCGTCCGCAGGGGACGGGCAAGGTCAGTAAAGACCGCCGGAACTGAGCGTGCCGAAGCTGGCCTTGGGCCCCACGGTGGCCTTTTTCCCGGTCGAGGTGGTGACGGTCGTACCCTCGTCGCTTTCGCCACGGCCAAAGAGCGGCAGGTTGGCGCCCATGGCAAAACCGCCGTCGATCAGCGCGCCCAGGCCAAAGATCGGCTCTTCGCCGTCGCGGAAATACTCCGCCACCACGTGATCGCCGGAGGCGTCATTGGGCAGGCGGGCGCCGGAATAGCGGTCGATCTTGATGAAGTGGCCGCCCGGCGGAATGCGGAATTCGCCACCGCCATGGGTCTTGACCGCCGCGTTCATGAACCGGTTGAAGACCGGGCCGCACATCCCCCCGCCCGAGGCACCGCGCCCCAGCGTGCGCGGCTGGTCATAGCCGATATAGCAGCCCGTCACGATATTGCTGGTAAAGCCCACGAACCACACATCCTTGGCGTCGTTGGTGGTGCCGGTCTTGCCCGCGGTGGGCACCGGCAGATTGACGTATTTCGACGCCGTGCCGCGTTCGACCACGCCGCGCATCATCGATGTCAGCTGATAGGCGGTGATGGCGTTGATCACCCGTTCGCGGTCATTGACGATCTTCAGCCCCTGCCCGGCAGGCAGGCTGTCGGCATCGCAATCGACGCATTGGCGCCGGTCATGGCGATAGACGGTGCCGCCCCAGCGGTCCTGCACCCGGTCGACCAGCGTGGGCTCGACCCGCTCGCCGCCATTGGCAAACATCGCATAGGCCGCGACCATCTTGAACAGCGTGGTTTCCTGGCTGCCGAGCGCGTTCGACAGGAACGGGTTCATTCGGTCATAGACGCCGAATTCCTCGGCATAGCCCGCGACCGTGTCCATGCCGATTTCCTGGGCCAGCCGCACGGTCATCAGGTTCCGCGACCGTTCGATGCCCGTCCGCAGCGGCGTCGGGCCATAAAACTGGTTCGACGCGTTCTTGGGCCGCCAGATCCCCTCGCCCGTCTCAACCTCGATCGGGGCGTCGATCACGATGGTGGCCGGCGTAAAGCCCGAATCCAGCGCCGCGGCATAAACGAAGGGCTTGAAGCTCGACCCCGGCTGCCGCGTGGCCTGGGTGGCGCGGTTGAACACCGAATGCTGGTACGAGAACCCGCCCTGCATCGCCAGAACCCGGCCCGAATTCACATCCATCGCCATGAAGCCGCCCTGAACCTGGGGCACCTGCCGCAGGGTCCAGCGGATGAAGCTGCCATCGTCGTCACGGGTCATCTGGCGCACATGCACCACATCGCCGACCTCCAGCAGGTCCTCGGCGCCCTTGGCGCGCGGGCCAAGCTTGCCGTCCTCCAGCCGCTTGCGCGCCCAGGTCACGTCATTGGGCGGGATCCAGTGGCCGTCTTCATCCTCGGCCACGCCCTCGATCCCGATGCGCGCGTGTCCCTTGGACAGTTCCAGCACCACGGCGGGATGCCAGCGGGCGATATCGCGCGCCACGCGGACATTGCCCAGGGCGCTGCGCCAGCTGTCCTCGTCGGCCAGCGCCTCGGCCGGGATGGTCTTGCCGGTGCCGCGCCAGACGCCCTGCCCCCGGTCGAAGCTTTCCAGCCCTTCGCGCAGCGACGCGGCGGCCTCTTCCTGAAGCGCGCGGTCGATGGTCGCGCGAATCGCAAGGCCGCCGTCAAAGAACTCGTCCTCGCCGAAATCGCGGCTCAGCTGGCGGCGGATCTCGTCGGTGAAATAGCTGCGCGGCGGCAGGGTCGATTTATAGCTGGGATAATCGCCGTTCTGCACCGTGCGCAGCGGCGCGTCCTTGGCCGCGTCGTATTCTTCGCGGGTGATGAAGCCGTTTTCCAGCATCTCGCGCAGCACGAAGGCGCGGCGGTCCAGCGCCCGGGCCTGCGCGCGGACCGGGTGGTAGGTCGACGGCGCCTTGGGCAGGACCGCAAGATAGGCGGCCTCTTCGATGTTCAGCTCATAGAGCGTCTTGTTGAAATAGGTCTGCGCCGCCGCAGCCACGCCATAGGAGTTCTGGCCCAGGAAGATCTCGTTCAGGTAAAGCGCCAGGATCTCGTCCTTGCTCAGCGCCTTTTCCACCCGCGCGGCCAGAATCAGTTCCTTGATCTTGCGCTCGCCCGTGCGGTCCGAGCTGAGCAGGAAGTTCTTCATCACCTGCTGGGTGATGGTCGAGGCCCCGCGCAGGTTCTCGCCCCGGCTCTTGATCGCGTCCAGGGCGGCGGCGATCATGCCGCGCGGATCGTAGCCCGCGTGGGAATAGAAATTCTTGTCCTCGGCCGAAATGAAGGCCTGTTTCACAAGATCGGGGATCTCGTCGGGGGGGGTGTAAAGGCGGCGTTCATTGGCGAATTCGTCGATCACCTGCCCCTCGCCGGAATAGATGCGGCTGATCGTCTTGGGCGCATAGCGCGCCAGTTCCTCGTGATCGGGCAGATCCCGGCCATAGATCCAGAACACCGCGCCAATGGCGATGGCGGCCAGAACGGCCCCGATGGTCAGAAAGCTGAACACCGTTCCGAAAAACGACAAAATGAACCTGGTCACGCGACGCCCCCGCATTTGGATGCGCTCTATATAGGGTGCGCGCTGCCCCGGGTCAAAAGCCGTGATCAATCGCATCGGCCAAAATGCGCCGCCTGCACGGGGGGTGCGAAATTAACCGCTTGCGGCGGCCCCGGCACGCGGCTAGCGATGCCGCATGCAGCCAGAAGACATCCTTGCCACATACGACCAGGTCGCGCGCGAATTCGCCCGCAGCCGGGACAAGACCCTGTTCGAACGCGCCTGGCTGGACCGGCTGCTGGCCCATGCGCCGGGGCGGCGGGTGCTGGATCTGGGCTGTGGCCCCGGCCTGCCGATTGCGCGCTATCTGAGCGACCGGCGCGCCAGCGTGACGGGCGTGGATGGCGCGGCCGCGATGATCGAGCTTTTTGCCGAAAACCTGCCACGGGCCGAGGCGATCTTTGCCGATATGCGCGGGCTGTCGCTGAACCGCGAATTCGATGCGGTCATCGCCTGGAACAGCTTTTTCCACCTGTCGCCCGACGATCAGGTGGCGATGTTCCCGGTCTTTGCCGCCCATGCCGCACCGCGTGCGGTGCTGATGTTCACCACCGGCGATGCGGCGGGCACGCCCGTGGGCCAGGTGGCGGGCAAGCCGGTCTATCACGCCAGCCTGGATCCGCGCGAATATCGCGGGCTGCTGGAAAAGCACGGGTTCGAGCTGATCAGCTTCACCCCGCGCGATCCCACCTGCAACGGCCATTCGGTCTGGCTGGCCCGACGCGCGCCTACTGTCTGAGCAGATCGGCCTGCGCCGCGTCGTCGATGGCCCAGCGTTCCAGCGCCACCCGAATGCCGCGCGCCGCCCGCCCCCGCCACGCGGCCGAGGCGATGTTTTCCAGATCGCGCGGGCTGGACAGAAAGCCCAGCTCGATCAGGACGGATGGGAAATCCGGCGCCTTCAGCACCGAAAACCCGGCGCGCTGGCGCGGGCGCTTGTGCATGCGGCCGATCTCGGATTTCAGCCCGGCCGCCAGCGCATCGGCCAGCGCATCCGATCGCGGCGCGGTATCCAGCCGCGCAAGGTCCATCAGCACGCCCGCGATCACATCGTCCTGGCCGCTCAGGTCCACGCCTGCCAGAAGCTCCTGTCGGTCATGGCGTTCCGCCAACCGGGCCGAGGCCGCGTCCGAGGCCTTGTCAGACAGGGTATAGATCGTGGCGCCGCTGGCCTGCCCCTCGGTCAGGCTGTCGGCATGCAGCGACAGCATCAGGTCGGCATCGGCGGCATGCGCGATGGAAATCCGCGCCTCGAGCGGGACGAAGTAATCAGCGTCGCGTGTCAGGACCACCTCCATCCCCGCGCGGCGCAGCTCGTCGCGCAGCTCGCGCGCGAAACGCAGCATCAGATCGGCCTCGCGCAGGCCGCCCTGTTCCGCGCCCGGATCGATGCCGCCATGGCCGGGGTCCAGTACCACGCGCAGCGGGCGGGTGCCGTCCTGGCGCGTGCGCGGCTGGCTCAGCTCTGCCGCATCGGGCAGCGCCCAAAGCGCCTTTTCCGCCGGGCTGATGCGGCGGGCGAATTCCGCCGCGTCGACCGGCGCCAGCACCAGCGTCAGCCGCGCCGTGTTGTCGCCGGGATCGCGCCCCATGGTGCTGCTGGTCACCACCATCGGCTGGGCCAGTTCCAGCACCATCCGCGACCAGCCGGGCCGCACCGCGCCGGTGGCGATGGCCGCGATCCGGTCGGTGTGCAGAAGCGCGGCGGGACGGATGCCGGACCAGTTGGCCTCGTTGAAATCGACCACCAGCCGGGCGGGGTCGTCCACCAGCCGCAGGCGATAGGGCACGGGCTGGCTCAGATCCAGATCGACCTGCACGCCGCCGCGCCGGATCTCGGTCACGCCGGGGCTGTCGGGCGACACGCGGGCCAGCGCAGAAAGCTCCTCGGCCCCGGCCGGACGCAGCGCCAGACAGGCCAGTATCAGGAAGATGCGGATCAGACTGCTCATGTCGCGCCCGTATGTGGTTTTGCCGCGAAGATAGCCCAGCCGCGCGCGGTTGAACAGGCGCGGCTCAGGCCGCGCGGGCGGACATGAACCGCGCCAGCCGCGCCAGCCCCTCGACGATATCCTCGGTCGCGCGGGCATAGGAAAAGCGCAGCGTCCCGGCCCCGCGTTCGGGGTCGAAATCCAGCCCCGGCGTCACCGCCACCCCGGCGTGCTCCAGAATCTCGGCCGCAAAGGCGCGGCTGTCATCGGTCAGGTCCGACACATCGGCATAGACATAAAACGCCCCGTCAGGCGGCGCGATCCGGGTGAAGCCCGCCTTGGGCAACCCCGCCAGCATCAGCGCCCGGTTGCGGCGATAGACATCCATGTTGCCCTGCAATTCCGCGTCGCAATCCAGCGCGGCCAGCGCGGCCACCTGGCTGACATGGGGCGGGCAGATGAACATGTTCTGCGCCAGCCGTTCGATCCGTCGCACATGGTCTTCGGGCACGACCATCCAGCCGATGCGCCAGCCGGTCATGCTGAAATACTTGGAAAACGAGTTGATCACGTAGACATCGTCGCTGATTTCCAGCGCGGTCACGGCTTTGCGCTCGTATTCGATGCCGTGATAGATCTCGTCACTGATGAACGCGGTGCCCTGCGCCGCGCAGGCGTCGATCAGCGCGGCCAGCGCGGGTTTGTCCAGCATGGTGCCCGACGGGTTCGCGGGCGAGGCGACCATCAGCCCGGCCAGATCCCCGGGCAGATCGGCGGGCACCGGCTGCAACCGGTGCGCATCGCTGCATTCGATCATCACCGGGCGCAGATCCTGCGACTTCAGGATCTGGCGATAAGACGGATAGCCCGGCGCGCCGATCCCCACCCGGTCGCCGGTGTCGAAAAGCGCGGCAAAGGCCAGCAGGAACCCCGCCGACGACCCCGCCGTGACCACCACCCGTTCGGGGTTCAGATCGACGCCGTACCAATCGGCATAAAGCCGCGCAATCCGCGCCCGCAGTTCCGGCAGTCCAAGTGCAACGGTATAGCCCAGCGGATCGCCCGCCATGGCGGCCGCCACGGCATCGCGCGCGCCTTGTGGCGCAGGGGTTCCGGGCTGTCCGACCTCCATGTGGATGATGTGGCGGCCAGCGGCCTCGGCGCGGCGCGCGGCCTCCATCACATCCATCACAATGAAGGCATCAACCTCGCTCCGCCTTGAACTCCGCATCCAACTCTCCCAGACTGCGCGCAATGAGGGCTTTGTTTCAGCGTGGCGGCGGGACGTCAATGGCCGGTGGATGCCTGCCCCCCCTGCGTCGTCTGGCGCTGGTGGTGGTGCTGTTGCTGGGCGCGTTTCAGGCCCAGGCACAGACCCTGATCCGCGACGCCGAGATCGAAAGCGCCCTGCGCCGTCTGGCCGCGCCCATCGCCACCGCGGCGGGGCTGAACGCCAACCGTATGCGCGTGCTGGTGCTGAACGACAGCAGCCTGAACGCCTTTGTCGTCGACAACCAGACGATCTTTCTGCATTCCGGATTGGTGCTGAAAATGACCAGCTCGGCCCAATTGCAGGCGGTGATGGCGCACGAGATGGCCCATATCGCCAATGGTCACATCACCCGCCGCCGTGCCAATCTGCGCAACACCGGATCGGCCGCCGCGCTGGGGGTGCTGCTGTCGGCGGCCGTCGCCGCGACCGGCAATTCCAAGGCCGCCGCCGGTCTGGCCATCGGCTCGTCCTCCAGCGCGCAGCGCCTGTTCTTCGCCCATACCCGGGCCGAGGAAAGCTCGGCCGATCAGGCCGGCCTGCGCTATATGGCGCGCGCCAATATCCCGCCCGAGGCGATGGTCGAGGTGCTGGACCTGTTCCGCGGGCAAGAGGCGCTGTCGGCGGGCCGCCAGGACCCCTATGTCCGCACCCACCCGCTGACCAATGACCGGTTGCGCGCGGTCAAGGGTTTTGCCGCCGGTCAGGCCGCCCGGGGCGGCGACCGCGCGTCCGAGGATTACTGGTTCGCCCGCGCGCGCGGCAAGCTCGAGGCGTTCCTGCGCAACCCGGCCCAGACCCTGCGCAAGGTCGGCAAATCCGACACCTCGGACATCGCGCTGATGCGCCGCGCCGTCGCCTATCACCGCCGCCCCGATACCGACGCCGCCCTGCGCGAGATCGACCGTTTGCTGGCCAAACGCCCGCAGGACCCGTTCGTGCACGAGCTGAAGGGCCAGATCCTGCTGGAATCGCGCAATTTCGGCGCCGCCGTCAATGCCTATGGCCGGGCCGTCAACCTGGCCCCGTCCGAGCCGCTGATCGCCGCGGGCTATGGCCGGGCGCTCTTGGCGCTGAAGACCAAGGATGGCGACCGCCGGGCGCTGGCGGCGCTGACCCAGGCGCGGGCGCGTGACCCCTATGACCCCAGCCTGCTGCGCGATCTGGCGGTCGCCTATGCGCGGGCCGGACAGAACGGCATGGCCTCGCTTGTGACATCGGAACGCTATGCCCTGAACGGGCGGCTTGGCGATGCCGCCGTCCATGCCAAACGCGCCGCGGGGCTGCTGCCGCGCGGATCTGCCGGGTGGAACCGCGCCCAGGATGTGTTAGCTGCGGCCAAGGTCGCGCAAAAACGGAGATGAATCGGATGTTTCGCAAAACCCTGACCGGCGCGCTATGCGCCACCGCCCTGGCCCTGCCCGCCGCCGCCTTCGATCCCGGCGCCATGACCGATGCCGAACGCCAGGCCTTCCGCGACGAGGTGCGGGCCTATCTGCTGGAAAACCCCGAGGTCCTGCAAGAGGCCATCGCCGTGCTGCAACAGCGCGAGGCCGATGCCGAAGCGGTCGAGGATCTGTCGCTGGTCAAGGCCAATACCGACGATTTGTTCAGCGACGGCCATTCCTGGGTCGGCGGCAATCCGGATGGCGACGTGACCATCGTGGAGTTCATCGACTATCGCTGCGGCTATTGCCGCAAGGCCCATGACGAGGTCGCCGAGCTGGTCGCAAGCGACGGCAATATCCGCCTGATCGTCAAGGAGTTCCCGATCCTGGGCGAGGATTCCACGATCTCGTCCCGCTTCGCCATCGCCACCAAGCAACTGGCGGGCGACGCGGCCTATAAGACCGTCCATGACGAGCTGATCACCCTGCGCGGGCGCCCCAACCCCAACAATCTGGAGAAGCTGGCCAACAAGCACGGGCTGGACGGCGCCGCCATCATCGCCCAGATGGCCGACCCCGCCGTCGACGCCGTGATCGCCGAAAACCACGCGCTGGGACAACGCATGCGCATCTCCGGCACGCCGACCTTCGTGGTGCAGGACCAGATGCTGCGCGGCTACCTGCCGCTGGCGGGCATGCGCGAAGTGGTCGAAGAGGTTCGGACGAACTGAGCGGAAGATATCGGCCCGGCGCGGCGAAGGGCGCCGCCGGGACCCGAACACCCGCGTCGAGGCGCGATAATAATCGACCTTCAACACGATCGACGGCCCAAAAATCGTCATAAAAACGTGCGTCACTTATCGGGCGATGGGTACAAGTCACGAAAATACTTTCAAGTTCAGAACCGAACTGAAGCTCCGGCACAGGGTCCTGATTGTTCTGACGCTGCCGTTCGTGGCGTTGACGGGGATGGTCCTGGGTTCGTTCTTGGACCTGTTTAGCCCCGATGCCCACGAACTTTTCATGTCTGTTCTTCAGGGGGACATGACCCGAATTGGCGACCTGTTTGGGTATTTCGTCATATTGAGCCTGTGTGTTGGCGTCACAGGCACACTTGTCATCGCCGGGCTGTATACCGCGCTTCTGAAACCGGATCATGTCGTCCACATCGATCCGGAACGCCGGATCTTGACGGTTCGGTATGATCTACCCTGGCGCAACTCGCGCTCTGTGGAATACCGGTTTGACCAGATCGAGGCCGTCGAACTGAAATACGACAGCGAGCAGAATGAAATCCTGCTGCGTCTGCCGGATCGCAGACGCCCCTTGACGTTGATGTCCATCTTCAGACCCTGGGCCGCAGAGACCAAGTTCAGGCACTTGAAAGAGATGGGCCTGCCAGTTCGGTAAGGCGGCCCTACTCCGCCGCTTCCGCCGCGGTTTCCGCATCGATCTGGGCGGCTTTCTTTTCGACCTCCGAGACGATGTGGTCGATCATCTGGTCGTTCGACATCTTGTGGCTGGCCTTGCCCGCCAGATAGACCATGCCGGACCCCGCGCCGCCGCCGGTGAAGCCGACATCGGTCATCAGCGCCTCGCCGGGGCCATTCACGACGCAGCCGATGATGCTGAGGCTCATGGGCGTCTTGATGTGTTCCAGCCGTTTTTCCAGCGCCTCGACCGTCTTGATCACGTCGAACCCCTGCCGCGCGCAGGAGGGGCACGAGATGATATTCACGCCGCGATGGCGCAGGCCCAGGGATTTCAGGATCTCGTAGCCGACCTTGACCTCTTCCACCGGGTCGGCGGACAGGCTGACGCGGATCGTGTCGCCGATGCCCATCCACAGCAGGTTGCCCAGCCCGATCGCGGATTTGATCGTGCCCGATGTCAGGCCCCCGGCCTCGGTAATGCCAAGGTGGATCGGGGCATCCGTCGCCTCGGCCAGGCCCTGATAGGCGGCCGCCGACAGGAACACGTCGGACGCTTTCACGCTGATCTTGTATTCGTGGAAATCGTTGTCTTCCAGGATGCGGATGTGATCCAGACCGCTTTCGATCATCGCCTCGGGGCACGGCTCGCCGTATTTCTCCAGCAGGTGCTTTTCCAGGCTGCCCGCGTTCACGCCGATGCGGATCGAACAGCCATGATCGCGGGCCGCGGCGATGACCTCGCGCACGCGCTCGGGGCTGCCGATATTGCCGGGGTTGATCCGCAGGCAGGCAGCGCCGGCCTCAGCCGCCTCGATCCCGCGGCGGTAATGGAAATGGATGTCGGCGACGATGGGCACCGGGCTTTCGGCGACGATCTCTTTCAGCGCCTTGGCGCTGGCCTCGTCCGGAACCGAGACGCGGACGATATCGGCGCCCGCCTCGGCGCAGGCCTGAACCTGGGCGATGGTGGCGGCGATATCGGTGGTGACCGTGTTGGTCATCGTCTGGACAGAGATCGGCGCATCCCCGCCCACGGGCACATTGCCCACATGGATCATGCGGCTTTTGCGGCGGTCGATATTGCGCCAGGGGCGGACGGGATTGTGCGACATGGGTTCGGCCCGGTTGTCAGAAGGTTCCCCCGCTAGATAATCCAGCCCGGCGCCGCTGACAACGCGCGGGCGCGGATTATTCGGTGGGGGGCTGCGTCCATTGCGCCTGAAGCTCGGCCACGGCGGTGGCCAGATCCTGATCGGCGGTCAGGTCGGCCACGGTGTACCCCTGTTTCAGGCTGTCGGCCGCCAGGGTCACGTTCTTGACCACCTGCGCGCCCGGCGCGGCGGGGCCATAGGTTTCGCCATTCACCGCGAAATAGACCGAGCCGGAATTGCCCGCCCGCAGGATCGGCGGTTCCTCGGTCGCGGGCACGACATAGCTTTCGCCCGCATCCAGGATCTTTTCGAACAGCACCGTGCCATCGGCGCTGCGCACCCGAACCCAGGCCGGGCGCAGGGCGAAAACCACAACCTCGGGCGCGGCATCGGCCAGCACCCTGACCGGGCTTTCGGCTGCCTCGACCTCGACCGGGTCCAACTCGGCGGTCTGCACGGGCCGGGCCGGTTGCGGCGGCGGGGCCAAGATGCCCACGGTTTCGGGACGCAGGACCGAGATCGGGCCATCGCGCGCCTCGAGCACGGGCACATCCAGCGCCTGCGGGCGATAGAGCCGGTCCAGCGCCTCGGGCGTGGCGGCGGCGACCAGGTTGGTGCCCGACGCGTCCTCGGCCACTGGCGCGGTGGCCTGGTTCAGCGGGTCAAGCTCGGCCACCACATCGGGGGCCTGTTCGATGGGCGCCATGCGCACCTTCTGAATTTCCTTCAGCGCCGACCAACCGCCATAGCCCAGCGCGCCCATCAGCGCGACCAGCACCAGCGACGAGCCGATCGCACCGGGCTGGATACGCGCCAGCAGCGCCTCGCCCTGCGGCACGAAGCTGATATTGGGATTGACCAGCGGATCACCGGATTTCCCGGCGGGTTTCTGCGATTTGGCCGCGGCCTTGGGCCCCGAGGCCACCGGCGACATGCCGTGCACGGTGGCAAACTGCCCCTCGCGGCAGAATTGCTGATAGGCCCATTCCGGGTCCAGCCCCAGATACCGGGCATAGGACCGCACATAGCCCGCAACGAAACCGGGTGTCTCGAACGCGGTCGGATCGGCGTTTTCGATGGCGGCGATATAGGTGGCCTTGATCTTCAGCTCGCGCTGCACATCCAGCAGCGACTTGCCCAAGGTGGCACGCTCGCCGCGCATGATATCGCCCAGGCGCAACTCAAACGAGTCGAACCCGCGCGGTTCTTCTGAATTCTCCGCCTCGACAGGCGGCTGTTTGCGCCCGATCATTGCTCTGCCCCAAGCATCACGGTTGTTGTCCCCACCACAAAAGTGAGCGATTCTTTATAACGCAGCACTCACCGAGACTTTATTAACATAGGGCTGTGGAAATTGCACCCGTCCGCGTATCAGGCGGAAAGTTCAGCACGATTCAGCGCACAATGCGACCAAAGCGCGTCCATGGCGTTCACCAGACGGTCCATTTCATCCGGCCCGTGCACCGGCGACGGGGTGAAGCGCAGACGCTCTGTCCCGCGGGGCACGGTGGGGAAATTGATCGGCTGGACATAGATGCCATAGCCATCCAGCAGCATGTCCGACAGCTGCTTGGTATGCACCGGATCGCCCACGATCACCGGGACGATATGGCTGCCGTGGTCGATGATCGGCAGGCCCATCCCCTTGAGCCGCAGCTTCAGGATACGCGCCTGGGTCTGTTGCTGGTCGCGCAGGCCCTGATCGGTCTTCAGGTGCCGGACCGACGCCGCAGCCCCCGCCGCCACCGCTGGCGGCAGCGATGTGGTAAAGATGAAGCCCGGCGCATAAGACCTGATGGCGTCACACATTTTCGCGCTGGCGGCGACATAGCCACCCATCACACCATAGGCCTTGGCCAGGGTGCCGTTGATCATGTCGATGCGGTGCATCAGCCGGTCACGTTCGGCCACACCCGCGCCGCGGGGGCCGTACATGCCCACGGCGTGAACCTCGTCGATATAGGTCAGCGCGCCGAATTCGTCGGCCAGATCGCAGAACGCCTCGATCGGGCCGAAATCGCCATCCATGGAATAGATCGATTCGAACGCGATCAGCTTCGGCGCGGCGGGATCGTCGGCCTGAAGCAGTTCACGCAGGTGATCCAGATCGTTGTGCCGGAAGATCCGCTTGGCCCCGCCATTGCGGCGGATGCCTTCGATCATCGAGGCATGGTTCAGCTCGTCGGAATAGATGATCAGGCCGGGAAACAGCTTGGGCAGGGTGCTGAGCGTTGCGTCATTGGCGATATAGGCGCTGGTGAACAGCAGCGCGGCCTCTTTCCCGTGCAGGTCGGCCAGCTCGGCCTCGAGCCGCTTGTGGTAAACCGTGGTGCCCGAGATGTTGCGCGTGCCGCCCGATCCCGCGCCGGTGGCGTCCAGCGCCTCGTGCATGGCGGCCAGGACGACGGGGTGCTGCCCCATGCCCAGATAATCGTTGCCGCACCACACGGTGATGTCCTGTTCGGTGCCGTCGGGCCGCGTCCAGACCGCATGCGGGAAGGCCCCGTTGCGCCGTTCGATATCGATGAAGGTGCGATAGCGCCCCTCTTCGTGAAGACGGTTCAGTGCTGCATCCAGTCCCGCTGTGTAATCCACCCCGGCTCTCCCATTTGGGTATGCATGGCGGACGGGCCGACATGCGTTTCCTAACTCCATTCTCTCACACCGGCGCGTCTTGGGGCAACCGTGCAAAAGTCCTGTTAATCCCGCGTTTCCGTGTTTTGCACCAAATGCGGCGCCAAGAAAACGGAAAATGCTGCCACATCTTGTCGCGCCACGGTGGGCGGTTTCGATGTGATAACGCATCAGGCGGGCGGTTTATTTGATTTCGCGCAAGTTTGCCGGGCCTAATCGGCCACCACCACCGCGCAATCGCCCGCCCCGGCCTGTGCGGCGCAGCTTGCCACCGCCTGTGCGCCGGCATCCGCCCCGCCCGCGATGGCCCATTTCCCGGTCGTGGGTGAAATCGCCAGCGCGCGGGTCTTGCCCGCCTTGCGGTACGATTTGGCCAGCGCCGTCGTCGCATCGGTGCTCAGCTGCAGCGGGCGCGCCTGCCAGCCCTTGGGCCGGATCTGGGCCACCACGACACAGGGCCGCCCCTTGGCCTTGCGCCGCGCATTGCAGCCCTGCAACGCGAAGGCCGCCGCCGCGTCGACATCGTGGAAATTCGCCGCCGCCACCGATGCCTCGGATGCCAGCCCCTCGTCCGGGGCAATCGCCACCGCGCCGTAATAGGGTTGCGCCTGGGCGATCTGTTCCAGGATCGCGCGGTCGGCATCGGACAGCACGTCGGTGTCGGTGACCGCGACCTCGGCCGTGCCGGGTTTGAACATCTGCTTGGCGGCCGCCTTGCCCGACAGCGGCTGGGCAAGCGCGCCCGTGCCCATCAACAACAGGCTTCCCAGGAAAATCAGCGGTTTCATGACACCTCTCACAACGGATTTGCGCATGTTCTAGCGCCCTGTCCGGATTCCCGCCACCCCCACTGGACAGGGCGGTCTGGGCTGCTACCGTCCCCGCAAGTTCAAAAGGAGCCCCAGATGAGTCTCGACGCCGTACTTGCCCAAATCGATGCCGACCTGCCCGCCGCGACCGAACGGCTGTGCGAGCTGCTGCGCATCCCGTCGATTTCCACCGACCCCGCCTTCGCGGGCGATTGCGAGACGGCGGCGGACTGGCTGGTGGCGGATCTGGCGGATATGGGGTTCGACGCATCCAAGCGCCGCACGCCGGGCCATCCGATGGTGATCGCCCATGCCGACGGCCCGGGCCCGCATGTGATGTTCTATGGCCATTACGACGTGCAGCCGGTCGATCCCCTGGACCTGTGGGATCGCGACCCGTTCGACCCGGCCATCGAGGAAACCCCGAACGGCAAGGTGATCCGCGCGCGCGGTGCCTCGGATGACAAGGGGCAGCTGATGACCTTTGTCGAGGCCTGCCGCGCCTGGAAGGCGGTGCATGGCACCCTGCCCGCCAGAATCTCGTTGTTTTTCGAGGGGGAAGAAGAATCCGGCTCCCCGTCCCTTGTCCCCTTCATGAAGGAAAACGCCGAAGAGCTGACATCCGACATCGCGCTGATCTGCGACACCGGCCTGTTCGAAAGCCGCACGCCCGCCATCGTGACCATGCTGCGCGGCTTGCTGGGCGAGGAGATCACCGTCACCGGCCCCAGCAAGGACCTGCATTCGGGCATGTATGGCGGCCTGGCGATGAACCCCGCCCGGGCGCTGGCGCGCGCGATTGCGGCGCTGCATGACGATCAGGGGCGGATTACCGTGCCGGGCTTTTACGATGACGTGCCGGAACTGGACCCCGCCATCGCCGATCAATGGCAGGCGCTGAATTTCGACGCAGGGCGCTTCCTGGGCGATGTCGGCCTGTCCATCCCCGCGGGCGAGGCCGGCCGCACCCCGCTGGAGATGATCTGGTCGCGCCCCACCTGTGAGGTCAATGGCATGTGGTCGGGCTATACCGGCGACGGGTTCAAGACCGTGCTGCCCAGCCAGGCCCATGCCAAGATCAGCTTCCGCCTGGTCGGCCAACAGGACCCGCACAAGCTGCGCGAAAGCTTCCGCGCCTATTTCACCAGCCTGCTGCCCGAAGATTGCAAGGTCGAATTCAGGCCCCACGGCGCCTCGCCCGCCGGGCAGATGTCGATCACCGACCCCGCGTTCGAAAAGGCGCGCGGCGCGCTCAGCGATGAATGGCCCGATGCGGCGGCCTATGTCGGCTGTGGCGGGTCGATCCCGATTGCGGGTTATTTCAAGAATATCCTGGGCGTCGATGCGATGCTGATCGGCTTCGGCAAGGACGATGACCAGATCCATTCCCCGAACGAGAAATACGACCTGGAAAGCTTTCACAAGGGCATCCGCAGCTGGGCGCGTGTGCTGGACGCATTGAGCCGCTGACGCGCCGATGCTGAACGCGGCGATCCTGCTGGCGGCGCTGGCGGTGGGCGCGGTGCTGATGTGGCCGCGCCTGTCGGGGGCGCCGCTGTGGCGGGCGACGGTCACGCCGCTGGCCTCGATCATCGGCAGCGGGTTCCTGGTGCTGGGGCCGATCCTGGAACAGGCCTATGGGGTCTATGCCCCGCTGGCGATGGCGGGCCTGTGCCTTGTGGCCTATGGGTTCGGCGGCGCGATCCGCTACAACATCGCCGCCATCGACCGGATGGGCGAGGCCGCGCGCCCCGCCCCGGTGCGGCATCTGGAACGCGCGGCGTCCTGGGCGCTGGCGCTGGCCTATGTGATCTCGGTCGCCTATTACCTGAACCTTTTCGGCGCGTTCGGCGTCAGCCTGACCGCGGTCGACGATCAGTTCCACGCCCGGCTGCTGACCAGCGCGGTCTTTGCGCTGCTGCTGGCGGTGGGCTGGACCCACGGGTTCCGCGCGCTGGAACGGCTGGAGGAGGTCTCGGTCGGGCTGAAGCTGTCGATCATCGCGGGCCTGTTGGTCGGGCTGGGCTGGCACATGGCGGCGCGTGTCACCGATGGCGGGCCGGTGATCAACACGCCCCAGACCACCGGCATCGCCGCGCTGACGCTGGGCTTTGGCCTGATCGTCACCGTACAGGGGTTCGAGACCGCGCGTTATCTGGGCGCGAGCTATCCCGCGCCGCTGCGGATCACCGCGATGCGGCTGGCGCAATTTCTGTCCACGGCGATCTACATGACCTATATCCTGCTGATCGCCTATGCGTTCGAGCGTGACAGCTTCGCCCTGACCGAGACCGCGATCATCCAGGTGATGCAGATCGTGGCGCCGGTGCTGCCCGGCCTGTTGGTGGCCGCCGCGCTCAGCGCACAGTTCAGCGCCGCGGTGGCCGATACCGGCGGCGCGGGCGGGCTGATCAGGGAACTGAGCCACAAGCGGATCAGCGAACGCGTGGCCTATGCCGTTCTGATGGGGATCGGCGTTGCGCTGACATGGCAGGCGGATGTGTTCGCGATCATCAACTATGCCTCGCGCGCGTTTGCGTTCTATTACGCGCTGCAATCGGGGATCGCCGCGCTGACCGCGCGGGCCGAGGGGGACACCGCCAAGACGGTGCTGTTCGCCGCGTTGGGCGCGCTGGGTCTGGCGATCACCCTGTTCGGCACCCCGGTCGAATGACGCCGCGCCCCGGCACGGGGCACGGCGCGGGTTTGCGGGATCAGGCCGGTTCGATCTCGGTCGACCACAGGACCGCATCGGCGCTGTCCATCAGGCTGACGGTCATCACGCCGGTATCTGCGGCGATGTCGACCTTGCCAAAGAACTGATAGCCGTCCGACGGCGGCAGGTTCACGCCCATCGCGTCGGTCGGGTGCTTGGCGAACACGACCTCGGGGCCGAAGGTGTTGTCGTAATCGTTCGGGCCGAACGTGCCGGCGTGCAGCGGGCCCGACACGAATTCCCAGAACGGGTCGAAATCCTGGAACTGCGCGCGATCGGGGCTGTAGTGATGGGCGGCGGTATAGTGCACATCCGCCGTCAGCCAGACGGTGTTGGTGACGCCCGCGTGTTTGATAAAGGACAGAAGCTCGGCAATGTCGAACTCGCGCCCCAGCACCGGGCCATCGCCATTGGCCATGTTTTCGAACGCGCTGTCGCCGTCGCGCACAATCATGCCAATGGGCATGTCGGCGGCGATGACCTTCCACGTGGCGGTCGAGGCGGTCAGTTCCCGCTTCAGCCACGCCAGCTGTTCGGCCCCCAGAAACGCCGCGCCCTCGGGCTGGTCATTGGCCGAATTGTCGCCGCGATAGGTCCGCATGTCGATGAAGAACATGTCCAGCAGCGGGCCATAGGCGACCTTGCGATAGACCCGGTTCGGCTCGGTCAGGTTGGCGCGGATCGGGTACATCTCGTGGAAGGCGCGGGCCGAGCGGGCAAAAAGCTTGCGCGCCGATTTCTCGGTATAGCGGTCATCGGCCGACAGCATCTCGTCGGGATACCAGTTGTTGGTGACCTCGTGATCGTCCCACTGGTACAACACCGGCACGGCGGCGTTGAAGGCACGCACGTTCTTGTCCAGCATGTTATAGAGATACTGCGCGCGGTATTCCTGCAGCGTCTCGGCGACCTTGGTCTTTTCCTCGACCATCACGTTTTTCCAGATCGAGCCGTCTTTCAGTTCGACCTCGGGCTGCAGCGGGCCGTCGGCATAGATCGTGTCGCCGGAATGGATCATGAAATCGGGGTTGTGCCCGGCCATCGCGGCATAGGTGGTCATGCCGCCGCGATCCTCGTCGATGCCCCAGCCCTGACCGGCGGTGTCGCCCGACCAGACGAAGCTGATATCGCGCAAGCCGCCCGGCGCGGTGCGGAAATGCCCGGTGACAGGCTCCGACGCGGTGCCGTCGCCCAGATCGTTCATGGTAACGCGGAAAAAGATGTCCTGATCCGACGGCAGGCCGGAAAGCGCCATCTTGCCGGTGTAATCGGTCGCCTGTCCCACGCTCAGCGATTGCACCTTGTGCGGGTTGGCGAAGCTTTCGGTGGTGGCCCATTCGACCATCATGTCAGCCTCGCGGTCGGCACGCGCCCAGATGACGGCGCCGTCATGGGCGACATCGCCCGACTGGACGCCATGGGTCAGCACGGGGCGGCTGGCGGCACGGCTGAGGCCCGGCATGAAAAGCGACGAGGCGATGGCGGCCGAACCGGCCAGTGCCTGACGGCGGGAAATCTTGATTGGCATGGAAATGCTCCGCTGTTGGGTGTTTGCAGGGCGGAGCTAGGCGAGTCGCGCGACAGCTCATTTGCCGCCGCGCGAAGTTTTCGTGATGTTTTCACGACAGGCACCGGGGCCGGGAACAGGGGCGCCTGACCGCCCCTGCCCCGTGCCCTGCGGCGGTCAGAGCGTGAAGCGCCACGGGGCCTGTTGGAACCGGTATGCATCGCCTGCGCGCATCACCTGACCGAAGCCGGGGAAATCCAGATGCGCACCGGTGACCGACAGCCCGTCGGCGGCAGCCATGTCCAGCATCCGCGCGCGGGTCTGCTTGACCATGGCCGGATCGGTGTCGAACGCGATGGTGATCTCGGGATGGGTGAATTGCAGCCCGGTCAGATGGATCACATCGCCCCAGAACAGCAGCGCGTCGTCGCCCGAGGACAGCAGGTATCCGGTATGGCCCGGCGTGTGCCCCGGCAGGGGCATGGTCGACAGACCCGCGCCCAGATCGACCTCGCCATCGAACAGTTTCAGCCGGTTGGCATAGGGCGCGGTGGTGTTGCGCGCGGCCTGAAAGAACGCCGCTGCGCCTTCGCCCGCCGCGGCCATCATCGCGTCGTCATGCCAGAAATCCCATTCGGTCTGCGCCACGACCAGCTCGGCATTGGGGAACATCGCCTGGCCGGACCCGTCCAGCAGCCCGCCCACATGGTCGACATGCAGGTGCGTCAGCACCACCAGGTCGATATCGGCGGGCGCCACGCCAGCGGCTTTCAGGTTGGCCGCCAGGCTGCCCAGCGTCGGCCCGAACAGCGACGCCGCGCCGGTATCCAGCAGCACCAGCCGGTCGCCGGTGTTGATCAGATATCCGTTGACCGGGATCCTCAGCCCCTTGTCCAATGTCTTGTAGCCATTACTGGAAAACGCCGCGTCAACCTCGTCACTGTCGAACCGCGACAGAAGTTGCGTGGCCACATCCACATAGCCGTCAAGCAGCGCGGTCACCTCGGCCTGGCCCACAAGGGTGCGGTGGATGCCGGCGGTCTGAACGCCGGCCAGCGGCGCCTTGGCCCGGGCGGTGCTGGCGCCAAGAAGACCGGCCAGCGGCAGGCTGGCGCCGGCGGTCAGAAAATGTCTGCGGGAAAGTGTCATTTTGATCTCCTGTTGCGGGAGCACGGGGAAAATGTGCGTGTTCCGGATATTGCCGGGAAAAACGGGCTGGAAAAGCCAAGCAATCGTGATACCTGATATAAGAACATCTAATATCCGCAATCGGGGGCCAGCCATGGACCGCATGAACGCGCTTGAAACCTTTGTCGCCGCCGTCGATACCGGCAGCCTGAACAAGGCCGGCCGCGCCGCAGGCGTGACGCAATCGGCGGTCAGCCAGCAGATCAAGGCGCTGGAAAGCCTGTTCGACCAAGAGCTTCTGCGCCGCAGCCCGCAGGGCGTGCGCACCACCGATTCCGGCCAGATCGTGTATCAGCACGCGCAGAAAATCCTGAACAATTACAAAAGTCTACTGGATGAGATCGACGCGCTTAGCGGATCACTGCACGGCACGATGCGGATCAGCGTCAGCAATTTCCTGGGCCGGATGATCGTGGGACCCGCGCTGGTCGATCTGAACCACAGCTATCCCGAGCTGGATCTGGTCATCAAGATCGAGGACCGCCGCGTCGATGTCGTGCGCGAGAATTACGATCTGGCGGTGCGGACCGGCGTTCTGGGCGATACCGACGGGATATCACGAAAAATTGCAACGTTGGACACGATCCTGTTCGCCGCGCCCGGCTATCTGGACCAACAGGGCGCCCCGACCTGCCCCGACGACCTGGCGCGGTTCAAGTTCATCCATATCAACGAACACACCAATGTCGCCCGCATCCCGCTGGAAAAGGACGGCACCACGACCGAGGTCGCGATCCCCGTGGGCCTGATCACCGACAGCCCCGAGCTGTTGAAACAGGCGGTGCTGCGCGGTGCCGGGCTGACCCGCGCGCCCCGGCTGATGGTCGAGGATCAGCTGCAGGACGGCACGCTGGTACAGGTGCTGCCCGAATACCGGGTCACGTCCAAGGATATCCATCTGGTCTATCCCCGCCGCAGCGCGATGAACACGCGGCTGCGGCTGGTGGCGCAGACCCTGTGCAAGGCGCTGGCGGCCTATCCCTTTGTCACGGTCCTGACGGACTTCAGCGATCCCGGCTGATCACGCCTCTTCCGGTTCAAGGCGCAACAGAACCGCACCATCGCTCACCTGGGCATTGGGTTCGGTCAGCACCTCGGCCACGGTGCCGTCGCGCGGCGCGGTCAGGGTGTGTTCCATCTTCATCGCCTCCAGCACCAGCAGCGGATCGCCCTTGGTGACCGCCTGACCGGCGGTGGCGGCGACGACCTTGACCTGCCCCGGCATCGGCGCGATGACCGCATCGCCCCCGGCGTCGCCCTCGGCCCCGCCATCCAGCGGGTCGGGCACGGCAAAGACATGCGCCTGCGGCCCGTCGAACAGCGTGATCCGCGCCCCGTGCCGCACCAGATCGACGCGGGACAGCCCGCCCGGACCGTCGATCCGCAGGCCGGTTTCCCCATCGGGGCTGACGTGCAGCGCGACGGTATCGCCGGTTTCGGCATCGGCCACGACGACCTGTCCCGGCCCGGTCACGGTGACATCGCGGACCAGCATCGCCCCGGCGTGATCCAACGTCACCCGATGGCGCAGCGGCGACCATTGATGCCAGCCATCCACCCGCGCCCAGGGATCGGTTGCGCGCGGCGCGCGGTGCAGGTTCAGCGCCGCACAGGCGGCGATGGCGACCTGCACCGCCGTCGGTTCGGGCGCGTCGGTCAACGTCTCCAGATCGCGCGCGATCAGGCCGGTATCGACCTGCCCCGCATTGAACCTCTGATGCGCGGCCAGCGCCGACAGAAAGGCCACATTGGTGGTCGATCCCGCCACGTGGCATTCGGCCAGCGCCCGGCGCAGACCCGCCAGCGCGGTAGGCCGATCAGCCCCGTGCACGATCAGCTTGGCAATCATCGGGTCGTAATAGGGGGTGATCGTATCGCCCGGCCGCACGCCCGCATCGATCCGCACCGGCCCGTTGGCGAAGGTCACGCCAGCGGGAAAGGCCAGGTGATCCAGCGTGCCGGTCGCGGGCAGAAAGCCCTTGGGCACATCCTCGGCATAGATGCGCGCCTCGAACGCATGGCCGGTGAAGGTCAGGTCATCCTGCGCAAAGGGCAGCGGCGCCCCCGCCGCGACGCGCAGTTGCAGTTCGACCAGATCGAGGCCGGTGATCGCCTCGGTCACCGGGTGTTCGACCTGAAGCCGCGTGTTCATCTCCATGAACCAGAACCCTTCGGCGCGCAGCCCGCGCGCGCCATCGGCGATGAATTCGACCGTCCCGGCGCCCTGATAGCCGATGGCCTTGGCGGCCTCGACCGCCGCGCGGCCCATGGCGGCGCGCACCTCGGGCGGCATGTCGGGCGCGGGCGCTTCCTCGATCACCTTCTGGTGGCGGCGTTGCAGGGAACAGTCCCGCTCGAACAGGTGGACCACATTGCCATGGGCATCGCCAAAGACCTGGATTTCCACGTGGCGCGGCTGGGTGATGTATTTCTCGATCAGACAGGCGGGGTCGCCGAAACTGGCCGCGCCCTCGCGCTGTGCGCCCTCAAGCGCGGCCTTGAAATCGGCGGGGCTTTCGACCAGCCGCATCCCCTTGCCACCGCCGCCCGCGCGGGCCTTGATCAGCACCGGGTATCCGATGGCGTCGGCCTCTCCGGCCAGGAAATCGGCGTTCTGTTCGGCGCCGTGATAGCCCGGCACGACCGGCACGCCGGCCTGTTCCATCAGCGCCTTGGCCGCGTCTTTCAGCCCCATGGCGCGGATCGCGTCGGCAGGCGGCCCGATGAAGACCAGCCCGGCGGCGGTCACCGCATCGACGAAATCAGGGTTTTCCGACAGGAAGCCATAGCCGGGATGGATCGCCTGCGCGCCCGTGTCCAGCGCCGCCTGGATGATCCGGTCGCCCAGAAGGTAGCTTTCACCCACAGGCGCGGCCCCGATATGCACCGCCTGATCGGCCATCGCCACATGGGCCGCCCCCGCATCGGCATCGGAATAGACCGCCACCGTCGCCACGCCCATCCGGCGGGCCGTGGCCATCACCCGGCAGGCGATCTCGCCCCGGTTCGCAATCAGGATCTTGTCAAACATCCGCCTCTTCCCTTGTGATCGACCAGTCGCGCGCTTTCACCTCCAGCGCGTCGTCCCGGAAATAGAAATGAAAGTGCCGCGTCCCCTGCCCGGCCACATGGACCCAAGGTGTCGGATCGCGCGCATCCGCAGTCTCGCCGGTGATCTCGTAAAACTCGCCCCAATCCAGCCCCGCCCCGCTGAACCGGCATTTGCCGCCATACCAGCCATGATCATTGATCGGAGTCTGGCGATAGCGGCTGCAGTCGGCAAATCGCAGCGTGACCCAAGCTGTCCCGGAATAGGCCCGGTACATATAGGCGTTCGGTCGAAACCGGACGTACAGCGCGGCGTCGTCCGCGTGTATCTGCACATCGGGTGCGTTGGGATGCGCGTTCCAGTCGGTGTTCAGGCGGTGGAACGCGGGCGGGTTTTCAATCGCCTCAAACCAGCGCGGGGTGTCTGCGCCCCATGTGACCGTCAGACGATCGCCGGCGTTGGCTTTGCGGATTTCGTCCGCCGGCGTGTCGACCAGCACAGCTATGCTTCCAAGACCATCCAGTTTGCAACCGGTCAGACAGGACCGCGTGCGCTGCCTGTCGGTCGCCGCGACTACGGCCTGAAACGGGCCGAACGTAAGCACATCGCCCACCTTCGGCACCGCAGTCAGGCGATCCAGAGACAAGACCGTACAAGGCCCGCCTTCGTCTTTGGGCGGAATGGTGAATATGTCTGTCAGACGCGCCCTGCCCGCCATCATTCCACCCCCAACCGATCGCACCAATCGACGCGGGTGCCGCCGGTGTAGCGCACGGCCAACCCCTCGCCGATCAGCGTGTCGCCCACATCGCGGCCATCTGCCGTGATGCGCACAAGCAGGCGGCCGTATTTCTCGCGCCCCTGTCCGTCCAGGGTGACGCGGCCCCTGACCAGCGCGCGCAGACGCTCGGTCGCGCGGGCGCCCAGCGCGGCCTCGGCTGCGCAGCCGGGCGATTTGGTTTCGGGCGTGTCGAACCCCGAAAGCCGCGCAGTTTCGGTCCGGCCCGGGCAGGTCAGTTCCACCGTGTCGCCGTCATAGACATACGTGATCCGGCACCCTTCGACCGACAGATCGTGATAGGGCGCGATCCAGTCGGCCAGCTTCACCAGCGCCAGAAGTGTCACCGCGACATAGGCGATCAGGGTGCTGTCCATCGCCGCCCCCTGCCCTTTGCCAGGTCGCACGCGGCTTTTGCCACGCTGCTGCCACGATATTCGCCGAATGGCCCGATCCGTTCCCCAATTCTGTCGCGAATCCGGTGCAACCAGAAGACGAAACCGGAGGTCCAATGTCTGCCTTGCACAATTCCCCATCCGCCCAGGCCATGCAAAACGCTGTTCGCGAGGCCGCGAAGAAAGACCCATTGGCCCCCCTGACGATGACCGCGCGCGAGGTGATCGATTTCACCATGATCCGGCTGAAGGACGACCGGGGCGTGCATCTGGAAACCGCGCTGGCGATGATCGGCGCGCTGGCCGGGCATCTGTGCGCCGAGATCGGCGTTCAGGCCCGCCGCGCCCTTGGCGACCGGTTCGATCCGCGTGATCTGGAAACCTTTTGCGAGGTTCAGGGCAAGTCGCGGGAACGCTATGTGCTGGGCAACCTTGTCGACCGCTGGATGTTTCAGGAAGGGCGCGGGTTCTGGCCCTGTCTTGCGGCCTTTGCCGATCAGCATGGCGGCGCCATGCCCGACCAGGAGGCGCTGCGCAAACATGTGGTCGAGACGTTCTATAAACCCGAATTCGGCATTCCGCGCCTGCCCGACCGGCACCAGCCCGCTGTCCCGCCGGTGACGCTGCTGCAAAAGCTGGGCGGGGAATATGTGCCGCGCCTGACGCTTTACCTGGACACGCTGACCGATGCGGTGACCGCGCTGGCCTTTGCCGCGCAGACGCTGATGACCGACGCGCTGGCGGCCAAGGTGATGCCGCTGGACATCATGCTGCGCATCCTGGCCGAAAGCGCCGTGCCGATGGCGCGGCTGCACCCCGACGATCTGGAGGCTTAGGGCCCCCGCCTGTCTGATCGCGACGGGCATCTTGCGCCCTACATCCGGAACACGCCGAACCGCGTGTCGGCAATCGGCGCGTTCAGCGCCGCCGACAGGCCAAGCCCCAGCACATCGCGGGTCTTGCGCGGGTCGATGATGCCGTCATCCCAAAGCCGGGCGCTGGCATAAAGCGGGTGGGATTGTTCCGCGAACATGTCGATCGTGGGCTGTTTGAACGCGGCCTCGGCCTCGGCCGACCAAGTGTCGCCCACCCGTTCGATGGCGTCGCGTTTGACAGTGGCAAGAACGCCCGCCGCCTGTTCGCCGCCCATCACACTGATGCGGGAATTGGGCCAGGTCCACAGCAGACGCGGGCTATAGGCGCGCCCGCACATGCCATAATTCCCCGCCCCGAAGGACCCGCCCACCAGCACAGTGAATTTCGGCACCGATGTCGTGGCCACAGCCGTCACCAGCTTGGCCCCGTCCTTGGCGATCCCACCGCTTTCATAGGCGCGCCCGACCATGAACCCGGTGATGTTTTGCAGGAAGATCAGCGGGATACCGCGCTGGCTGCACAGTTCGACGAAATGCGCGCCCTTGACCGCGCTTTCGGAAAACAGCACGCCGTTATTGGCGATGATCCCCACCGGCATGCCCCAGATATGGGCGAAACCGCAGACCAGCGTGGTGCCATAACGCGCCTTGAATTCATCGAAACGCGAGCCATCGACCAGCCGCGCGATCACCTCGCGGATGTCATAGGGGGTTTTCAGATCGGCGGGCACGACGCCCAGGATCTCCTCGGGGTCGTAAAGCGGGTCTTCGGGCGGGGCCAGGTCCAGCTGCGCGGGCTTGACGATATTCAGGTTCGCCACAGCCTGCCGGGCCAGGGCCAGCGCGTGGGCGTCATCCTCGGCCAGGTAATCGGCCACGCCCGACAGGCGCGTGTGCACATCGCCGCCGCCCAGATCCTCGGCGCTGACGACCTCGCCCGTGGCGGCCTTGACCAGCGGCGGACCGGCCAGAAAGATCGTGCCCTGTTCCTTGACGATGATGGTCACGTCCGACATCGCGGGCACATAAGCGCCCCCGGCGGTGCAGGAGCCCATCACCACCGCGATCTGCGGGATGCCCTGCGCGCTCATCTGCGCCTGGTTGAAGAAGATACGCCCGAAATGGTCGCGGTCGGGAAAGACCTCGTCCTGATTGGGCAGGTTCGCGCCACCGCTATCGACCAGATACACACATGGCAGGTGGTTTTCGGCGGCGATCTCCTGCGCGCGCAGGTGTTTCTTGACCGTCATCGGGTAATAGGTGCCGCCCTTCACGGTGGCGTCGTTGCAGATGACCATCACCTCGCGCCCCGCAACCCGGCCGATCCCCGCGATCACACCGGCACAGGGGCTGGCCCCGTCATAAAGCCCGTGGGCGGCGAACTGGCCGATTTCCAGAAACGGCGTGCCGGGATCCAGCAGCTGCGCCACCCGGTCGCGCGGCAGCATCTTGCCCCGCGACAGATGCCGGTCCCGCGCCCGCGCGCCGCCCCCCGCGGCGGCCTGTTCGGCGGCCTGGGCCACCTGTTCCAGCGCGGCCAGATGGCCCGCCCGGTTTTCGGCGAACGCGGCGCTCGACGCCACCGCGGCAGATCGCAATACGGTCATGACTGGCTCTCCCCTTGGCGTGGATGCCGGTCCACGCCGCCTGCTGCGACAATTTGCCGGGCGCTTTGCGGCGCTGTCGCCGCCCCGGTTTGATCCCGATCAAGGCCCGCCCGGCGCCACGGTCCGACAGTGCGGCGCATGGAATGACAAAAGGTAGACCCATGAAACTCCGGACAGTATGCACCACCGCTTTCATCCTGGCCTGCACCACGGCCCCGGTCCTTGCCCAATCGGCGGGCGATTGGACGCTGGGCGTCGGGGTGGGCTATGTCGCGCCCAAGGACGGCAATGGCACCGTGGCGGGCGCGGATGCCAATGTCGGCGACAACCTGCAACCCACCTTCACCTTCGAATATTTCGTGCGCGACAATCTGGGGATCGAGCTGTTGGCCGCGACCCCGTTCAAGCACAACATCTCGCTTGATGGTCTGGGCAAGGTGGCCACCACCCAGCACCTGCCGCCGACCCTGTCGCTGCAATACCACTTTGCCAACAACAGCGCCTGGACGCCGTTCCTGGGCGCGGGCGTGAACTATACCAAGTTCTTCAACACCGACAGCAAGGGCGCGATCACGGGATCCGATGTCGATCTGGACGACAGCTGGGGCGTCGCGCTGCATGCGGGTGTGGATTACAAGATTTCCGACAACGGGTCGCTGCGGATGGATCTGCGCTGGATCGATATCGATACCGATGTCGAGCTGAACGGCGTCGATGTCGGGACCGCCAAGATCGACCCGGTGGTGTTTGGCATGTCCTACGTCCACCGGTTCTGATCTTATCACCTCCCCAGGTGCAAGGCCGTCCTTCGGGGCGGCCTTTTGCATCTGCCGGATCATTCGAACATCCCCCGCTTGGCGCGCAGCTCGATCGCGCGCTCGGCGGTCAGCCGCATCAGGCAATCGGTGCCCGCGATATGACGCATCGAGCCCGACCCCCAAAGCGCGTATTCCAAACCGCATTCGGCGTCACGGAAAGCGATCCAGGCCCGCTGCGCCGCCAGCAGATTGTCCGCGCGGGTGGCGTATTCGGGAAAATTGATGGCCTCATCCACATCCGCCGCCTTGGCCCAGGCCATCGTCGCCTGATATTCGGCGTTCAGATGTGCGTCCCAGGCTTCGGCTTCAGCCTGGTTGCAACCCGCCATGCCAATGGTCGTCTGCCCGCCCTCTTCCATCTCCATGCAGGCGGTCGTGGCGACCCCGATGCAATCGGCCGCGGCCACGGTGCCGCTATTGGCGAAACAGGCGTCGACCAGCGGGCCGTAACGGGCCAGGAGCTCTGCGTCGGCATGGGCCGAAGCGGCGGCAAACACCGAAATCAATCCGGCAATCGCACATATGTGGCGCCTTGCGTGCCCGATCATCTGTGATCCCCCCAACACACCGCGCCAAGCCGTGCCGCATCAGGGCTTGCCCCGAATCGCGCATCGGCGCTAACCAGCGCACCCGTAATCGCACGATCAGTGAGGGCAAAATGCTGCTGAGATCGTACATGACCGACCGAAAGCCGCCCGCAACTCGCATCTGAGTTTCGCGGGGCGATGCCCCTCACCCTTTTCACATTCTGAAAACGGACCTGCCTGCGTGGCGGGCAAATGTCATGTATATCCGATTTGTCACCGACATTCGGGACGATTTGGCGCGCACCGAAATGGGGATTTTCCAATCGGGCTGGCCAAACCGCGTCACCGACTGGCGTATCACAGAGTTGCAGCGCGAGTATGATTGGTTCAACCGCCACCTTGCCGTGCCGCGCCGATTTCACATGCGGCCCGGGCGCAAAGGCCATCGCGCGGGCGTGTGCTGGTTCCGCCCCGAGGCAACGGAACACATCACCCGCGCGCGTTACATCGCCTGGCTCCTGTCCGATATGGGCGTTCCGGTGACGGAGCTGCGCAACCGCGATCCGGGCACCCGGCTGTGGCAGGACACCCATCAGATCGTCGCGCTGACCGACCGGCGCGCGCCGAACCGGCTGCACTAAGCTCTGGTCGGGGCGGTGGCTCACCCCATCGCCCCCATCAGCTCGCGCCCGATCAGCATCCGGCGGATTTCGGATGTGCCCGCGCCGATCTCCATCAGCTTGGCGTCGCGGAAGATGCGCGAGACCGGCGTTTCGCTCATGAAACCCGCGCCACCCATCGCCTGCACCGCCTGGTGGGCGACGGTCATCGCCTCCTCGGACGCATAAAGCACACAGGCCGCCGCGTCCTGGCGCGTGACCTGCCCCCGGTCACAGGCCCGCGCGACCTCATAGACATAGGCGCGCGCCGAATTCATCTTGGTGTACATGTCGGCGATCTTGCCCTGCATCAGCTGGAAGTTCCCGATGGGCTGGCCGAACTGCTTGCGCTCGGCCAGGTACGGCATCACCTCGTCCAGACAGGCGGCCATGATACCGGTGCCGATGCCCGACAGAACCACACGCTCGTAATCCAGCCCCGACATCAGAACGCGCACGCCCTTGCCTTCCTCGCCCAGCACGTTTTCGAACGGCACCTCGACATCGTCGAAGATCAGCTCGGCCGTGTTCGACCCGCGCATCCCCAGCTTGTCGAAATGCGGGCTGGTCGAAAATCCCTTCATGTCCTTTTCGACGATAAAGGCGGTGATCCCCTTGGCCCCCGCATCGGGATCGGTCTTGGCATAGACGACCAGCGTGTCGGCATCCGGCCCGTTGGTGATCCAGAATTTGGTGCCGCTCAGGGTGAAATAGCCGTTCCGCTTTTCCGCCCGCAGCTTCATGCCGACCACGTCCGAACCTGCGCCGGCCTCGGACATCGCCAGCGCGCCGATATGCTCGCCCGAGATCAGCCGCGGCAGATATGTCCGCTTCTGTTCCTCAGTGCCGTTCAGCTTGATCTGGTTCACGCACAGGTTCGAATGAGCGCCATAGGACAGGCTGACCGACGCACTGGCGCGCGCGATTTCCTCGACCGCGATGACATGCGCCAGATACGACATACCCGCACCGCCATAGGCCTCGGGCGTGGTGATGCCCAACAGGCCCAGCTCGCCCATCTCGCGCCACAGCTCGTTGGGAAAGGCATTGGTACGGTCGACCTCGGTCGCGATGGGCTTCACCCGCTCCTGCGCCCAGCGATGCACCATGTCGCGCAACGCGTTGATCTCTTCCCCCAGGTCGAATGTCATGGATGCGGTGAACATGGTTTCCTCCCTCACACGCATTGAACCGCGCGCAAAACCAGCGCGGCATAATAATTCTCGATCTTCGTCTTCGACAGGCGCCCGCCCGACCGGTACCAGGTGTTGACCCCGGTCAGCATCGCCAAAAGCGCCATCGCCGTCACATGCGGGTCGTCGACGGTGAACGCCCCCGCGGCGGCGCCCTCCTCCAAAATCGCCTTCAGCGCCCCTTCATAGGCGCGGCGCTGCGCCTCGATCCGGACAAACAGTTCGGGCACCAGCGCGCGCAGCTCCATATAGGACAGGAAAACCTCGTCCGGCCGCTCGATATGGAACCGGATGTGGAACCGCGCGAACGCCTCCAGCCGCGCGGCCGGTTCGGCAGGCAGGGCCGCAGCCTCCCGCTCCCAGGCCTCGGCCAGCCGCTCCATATGCTCGCCCAGAAGCGCAAACAGCAACTGCTGCTTGTTCGGAAAGTGATTATAGATCGCCCCGGGCTGCACCCCCACCGCGCCTGCGATGTCGCGCATCGACACGGCCTCATAGCCACGCGCCGCGAAAAGCCGCAGGGCCTCGGCGCGAATCATATCCTTGGTGCGGGCGGGTCGGTTCATGCCCCGATAATAAATGAACGTTCATTCATATTCAAGCACCCCGCCCCCTTCATTGCTCCGCAAAATACTCCGGGGTTTGGGGCAGCGCCCCAAGAACCCTGCCACTGGACCTCCCCGCGCGAACAGGGCAAAACGCGCCAAACGAATCCCGCGACATCACAGGAGCACCGCCATGTCCAACCCTTCCCTTCTGATCCTCCCCGGCGACGGCATCGGCCCCGAGGTCATGGCCGAGGTCCGCAAGATCATCGACTGGTTCGGCGCCAACAAGGGGCTGACCTTCGACGTGACCGAGGATCTGGTGGGCGGCGCGGCCTATGACAAGCACGGCACGCCGCTGCACGATGACACGATGGCCAAGGCGCAAGAGGTCGACGCGGTCCTGCTGGGCGCGGTGGGCGGCCCGAAGTACGACGGCCTGGATTTCAGCGTGAAGCCCGAACGCGGGCTGCTGCGCCTGCGCAAGGAAATGGACCTTTACGCCAACCTGCGCCCGGCGCAATGCTTCGACGCGCTGGCCGATTTCTCGTCGCTGAAAAAGGACGTGGTCGCGGGGCTCGACATCATGATCGTGCGCGAGCTGACCAGCGGCATCTATTTCGGTGAACCCCGCGGGATCTTCGAGGAAGGCAACGAGCGCGTGGGCATCAACACCCAGCGGTACACGGAATCGGAAATCGAACGCGTCGCGCGCTCGGCCTTTGAACTGGCCAAGCGGCGCGGCAACAAGGTCTGCTCGATGGAAAAGGCCAATGTGATGGAATCCGGCATCCTGTGGCGCGAGGTCGTGCAGAAAGTGCATGACGAGGAATATGCCGATGTCGAACTGTCGCACATGTATGCCGACGCGGGTGCGATGCAGCTCTGCCGCTGGCCCAAGCAGTTCGACGTGATTGTGACCGACAACCTCTTTGGCGATCTGCTGTCGGACGCCGCTGCGATGCTGACCGGCTCCTTGGGCATGCTGCCCTCGGCGTCCTTGGGCGCCCCGATGGCCAATGGCCGGCCCAAGGCGCTTTACGAACCCGTCCACGGCTCGGCCCCCGATATCGCGGGCCAGGGCAAGGCGAACCCCTGCGCCTGTATCCTCAGCTTCGCGATGGCGTTGCGCTACAGCTTCGATCAGGGCGAAAACGCCGACCTGCTGGAAAAGGCGGTCGAAAAGGTGCTGGCCGACGGCGTGCGCACAGCCGACCTGCTCCAGGCCGAGGGCGAGACCCCGGCCTCGACCGCCGATATGGGCGATGCGGTGATCGCGGCACTGGCCGATCTGTCCTGATCCGGGCGGCGCGTGAACTTCCGGTTTGATCGGCGGACATATTCAAATATGTTCAGATCAAACCGGGAGGAACCACCATGCCGCTGATCAAACCCAACCGCCGCGATCTTCTGAAACTGGCCGCCCTGGCCCCCGCGCTGGCGCTGCCTGCTACGGCCCGCGCCGCGCTGACCGGCCCGGGTGATGCCGGCAACCCGCCCTATTTCCGGTTTACGGTCGGCTCGGCCCGGATCACCATCGTGTCCGACGGGCGCCTGCAACTGCCCGCCGCCGGGGTCAGCACCAATGCGGACCCGGACGAGGTGATGGCGTTTCTGAAATCCCATCGGCTGTCGACCGAGGAAAACTATTCCCACACCAACCATGTGGTGATCGAGACCGGCGACAACGTGGTGCTGGTCGATGTGGGCTCGGGCAACCGGTTCCTGGACACGGCCGGGCGGCTGCTGGCCAATCTGGACGCGGCGGGCATCGACCCCGCCAGCATCACCCATGTGGTCATCACCCACGCCCATCCCGATCACATCTGGGGCATCCGCGACGATTTCGACGAGCCGATCTTCCCCGACGCCGAATACGTGATCGGCGCGGGCGAATACGATTGGTGGATGCAGGACGGGCTGGCGGGCTCTGTCCCGGCCGAGATGCAGCAATTCGTCGTGGGCGCGGTGAATTCGCTGACCGCCGACGGGCTGGACTGGACCATGGCGCAGGACGGGCACGAGGTCGTGCCGGGCGTCACCCTGATCCCCACCCCCGGCCACACGCTGAACCACATGTCGATCCGCGTCGAAAGCGACGGCCAGCAGCTGATCGCGCTGGGGGATTGCATGACCCACGCCTATGTCAGCGTCGAGCGCCCCGACTGGCATGGCGGCTTCGACCAGGACGGCGCGATGGCGTCCGAGACCCGCAAGAAGATCCTGGACATGGCCGCCACGGACGAGATCGCGGTCGTGGGCTATCACTTCCCCTTCCCCGGCGTCGGCCACGTGATGCGCGACGGCGACGGCTATCGCTTCGTCCCCGCGATCTGGCGGTGGGAGTGAGCGGCGTCTCGGAAACCGGGAAAGTATAAGCGCCATACGATGAATCAAGCCCCGCCCGGCGGCACCGCCGGGCCGCGCCGACCCGCCCCCCAGGGCGGCGCGATTGCGCCACCCTCGGGTCGGTCGCGGCCCTCAATAATTTGCAGCGAGGCGTGCCGCTAATCCAACCGCCGCACGATCAGGAAACTCAAGCCCGCCATCGCGCCCGCGGTGGCCAGACACAAGGGCAGCCCGCCCAGTTGATAGCTGAGGCCCGACAGCAGCGTGCCCAGAAGCCGCCCGGCGGCGTTCGACATGTAATAGAACCCCACATCCATCGTGACCCGCTCGGCCTGGGTGAAGGCCAGGATCAGATAGGAATGGACCGAGGAATTCACCGCAAAGACAAAGCCGAACACCATCAGCCCCGCCACAAGCGTGACCGTCAGCCAGCCGGCCGGTCCGCCCGCCACCAGCGCGGCCAGCGCCAGCGCAAAGGGGATCAGCGTCAGCAGGCCCACCCATGTGGCGGCCTGCCCCACGATCCGGCTTAACGGTTTGTCCTTTGCCCCCAGCAGCTTCGGCGCCCAGGCCTGCACCGCGCCATAGGCAATGATCCACAGCGCCATGAACGTCCCGATCTGGAAGAACGCCGCGCGGTTGCCCGCGTGACTGCCATCGGACAGGACCGCATAGAAATAGATCGGGATGCCCACCACGAACCACACGTCCCGCGCGCCGAACAGGAACATCCGCGCCGCCGACAGCCGATTGATCCGCGCGTCCTTGGAAAAGACATCCTTGAACTTGGCACTCTTCTTGCCCCGCGGCAGACCCGCGGGCATGAAGAGCGCCACCGCCCCCAGGATCACCGCCAGCACCACCGCCATGGCATAGATCGACGGCGTGAACCCGAACGCGGCCAGCAACGCGGCACCCAGCAGGAAGCCAAACCCCTTGACCGCGTTCTTCGATCCGGTCAGCACGGCGACCCAGCGGAACAAAGCGCCGTCGCCGTCTGGCGCCAGCAGCTTCACCGCCGATTTCGACGACATCTTGGCCAGATCCTTGGCCACGCCCGACGCACCCTGCACCACCATGACAAAGGCGACCGACCCCCAGACCGACCAGCCGGGATCAAGCTGCGCCAGCATCAGCAACGCCGCGATCTGGATGCCCAACCCTGCGTAAAGCGTCGATGTCAGCCCGAACCGCGCCGCGATCCAGCCCGCGCTCAGGTTCGTGACCATGCCCATGAACTCATACAGCAGGAACAGCCAGGCCAGCTGGATCGGCGAAAACCCGATCGTGTGGAAATGCAGCAGCACCAGCATCCGCAGCGCCCCATCGGACAGCATGAACGCCCAATAGGCCGCCGTGACCGCCACATAGGCCGCCATCCCGTCGGGTTTCTGCGCCGCGCGGTCGGTCACAGGCTGTCCGCCACCATCTGCGCCACGTCCCGCAACCGGCAGACATAGCCCCACTCATTGTCATACCAGGCATAGACCTTTACGTGCCGGCCATTCACCACCCGCGTCGACAGCGCATCGACAATGGTCGAGCGGTCGTCATTGGTGAAATCGCAAGAAACCAGCGGGCGCGGCTCGTATCCCAGAATGCCCTTCAGCGGGCCCTTGGATGCGTCTTTGAACAGCGCGTTCACCTCCTCCGCCGTGGTGTCGCGCGCGACATCAAAGACGATATCGGTCAGCGAGGCGTTCAGCAGCGGCACCCGCACCGCATGGCCGTCGATCCGGCCCGCCATGTCGGGAAAGATCTGGATGATCGCCTTGGCCGAGCCGGTCGTGGTGGGGATCAGCGAGTTCAGCGCCGAGCGTGCCCGGCGCGGGTCCTTGTGCGCCCGATCCACGATGGTTTGCGTGTTGGTCACGTCGTGGATGGTGGTGAAGCTGGCCTGTTCGATCCCCAGATGATCGCGCACCACCTGCACCACCGGCGCGATGCAATTGGTGGTGCAACTGGCAGCCGTCACGACCCGGTGCGTGCCCGCGTCGTAAATCCCGTGGTTCACGCCATAGACGATATTGGCTGCGTCCTCTTCCTTGACCGGGGCCGACACCACGACCTTTTGCACGCCCGCGTCGAAATAGGGTGCCAGTTTGGCGTTGGTCTTGAACGCGCCGGTGCAGTCGATCACCAGATCGACGCCCAGTTCGGCCAGCGGCAGATCCTCGATCCGGCGTTCCTGGGTAAAGCGCATGGGCTGGCCATTCACCGTCAGGCTGCCCGCTTCATGTTCGACCTCGGCCCGCCAGCGGCCATGCACGGTGTCGAATTCCAGCAGCATCGCATGCTGTTCGGCATCCCCGCCGATATCGTTGACCAGCACGACCTCGCCCGGCAGGCCCTTGTCATGCATGGCGCGCATCAGCAGCTTGCCCATCCGGCCCAGGCCGTTGAGTGCAATCGTTACCATCTGCTCTGTCCCCTTTTGTCGTTCCGCCCCTGTCCTAGGCGGTTTCCGTGTCATCCATGCGACTGATGTCATCGACCCGCGCCTGCAGCGACAGCCGGTCGAGCTGCGCAATGGGCAGCGCGGCAAAGGCCTCGACCCGGCGGCGCATCGCGCCATAGGTCTGGGCGAAGGCCAGCCCCCTTTCGGCCCGGGTCCCCTGCACCTTGACCGGGTCGGGCAGCCCCCAATGCCCGGTGACGGGCTGGCCCGGCCAGGGCGGGCAATCCTCGTTCGCGGCGGTGTCGCAGACGGTAAAGACGAAATCCATCTGTGGGGCATCCGCGCCCTGAAACTCCGACACGTTCTTGGACCGCAACCCGTCGGTCGCGTGCCCGTTCAGCCGCAACAGCTTCAGCGTATAGGGGTTGGGCGCCGCGCCGGGGCGGGTTCCGGCGGAAAAGACGTTGAACCGCGCCCCGCCCAGATCGCGCAACAGCGCCTCGGCAAAGATCGAACGGGCGGAATTGCCCGAACAGATGAACAGCACGTTATAGGTCGTCTGGGTCATGGCAAATCCTCCGCTTGCCAGGGCGTGCGCGGTTTCAGGCGCGCACAGATCGGGCCGACCACGACAGCAATCGGCCACCAGGAAATCCACCAGCGCGCCCATCCCCGCCAGATCGATCCGATAGAGGATCGAGGTGCCCCGGCGTTCCGCCGTGACCAGTCCCGCACGGGCCAGCGCGCCGACATAGACCGACAGCGTGTTGGGCTTCAGCCCCAGCGCCTGTGCGATCTCGGTCGCGGGCACGCCTTCGGGCGCGCGGCGGGCCAGCAGCCGCAGCACGGCCAGCCGACCGGGATGGCCAAGGGTGTTCAGGGTTTGGGCGGCGCTATCTAATTCCATAATTCACGAATATTGGAATTAAGTGATTCCCACAACCGGGAAACCCACCGATCACGCGGATTCACATCCGGAAACATTTTGTGTCGCATTTGGCGGTCATATCGTAACAAAATTATGATATTCTGATGCTGTGCTTGGCGAGTGAAGGAGACCAGTTATGGATCGTCAAAAAGACCAATCGGCAATTCCGCCGCAACAACAGCAGCAGCAACAGAGCCCGGTGCAGGCGCGGGCAAAAACAGAAACAGATCAAATCGAAGCGGCCAAGGCCCCGTATGTCTTTCAGGACTGGGCCAGCTTCTGACGCGCCTTTCCGCGCTTTGGGTTTCGGGCTAGGATCGGGTCACGCAATCAGGTGATCCCGATGTCCGAACCGGTTTCGACAATACGCAATCTCGGCCCCGCGATGGAGGCCGCGTTTGCCAAGGTGGGTATCAACAGCGCGCAAGAGCTGCGCGCTTTGGGCACCGATGCGGCCTATGCCCGGCTGTTACAGGCCGGACACAGGCCGCATTTCATCGCCTATTATGTGATCGAGATGGGCCTGCAGGGCCGCCCCTGGAACGACTGCAAGGGCGCGGAAAAGGACGTCCTGCGCGCCCGGTTCGATGCGCTGAAAGCCGCGCGCAAGCCCAATCCCAACAGCGAACTGGAACGGATTCTGGACCGGATCGGGGTCCGAAACCGGCAGCGCGCCCTTTAAATTCCGGCCATCGTCCCCATATCAATGTTATGGACAGTAACATTGAAGCACGGATCATAAGACTCGAAAAACTTGCCTATAACATGGAAAATCTGGTGCCCCTGCCCGGCACGGGGCTGCGGATGGGGCTGGATGCGATGGTGGGGTTCGTGCCCGTGGTGGGGGACCTGCTGCCGCTGATCCCGGCGGGCTATATCATCCATCAGGCCCACGATCTGGGCGCGACCCGGCGGATGCTGATCCGCATGGGGCTGAACGTGGGCATCGACGTGGTGATCGGCCTGGTGCCCGGCATCGGTGACATCTTCGACATCGCCTGGAACGCAAACACGCGCAACGTCGCCCTGCTGCGCGGCTATCTTGAAACGCAAACCGCCCACGCCGATTGGGCGCGGGCGGCTGTCATTCTGGATGGAGAGGTCGCTTAGCCGACCAGTTCCAGACCCGAGAAGAAATAGGCGATTTCTTCGGCAGCGGTTTCCGGCGCGTCCGAGCCATGCACCGAGTTTTCCCCAACCGACTGGGCAAATTCCTTGCGGATGGTGCCGTCGGCGGCCTCGGCGGGGTTGGTGGCGCCCATCACTTCGCGGTAAGCGGCGATTGCGTTTTCACCTTCCAGCACCTGCGCCACGATCGGCTCGGAGATCATGAACTCGACCAGCTCGCCAAAGAAGGGGCGATCCTTGTGCACGCCATAAAAGGTTTCGGCCTGCGCCTTGGTCAGGTGGATGCGCTTTTGCGCCACGATCCGCAGGCCGGCGGCCTCGATCTTGGCGTTGATGGCGCCGGTCAGGTTGCGCTTGGTGGCATCGGGTTTGATGATGCTGAAGGTGCGTTGAATGGCCATGTCGGTCCTCGTTTCAGGCATGTTGTTCGATTGCCGCCCCCCTAACATGCACCTTGCCGCTTGAAAAGCGGCGATTGACGCCGCCCGCGCCCTGCGGCACACCCGCCCCATGCTCAGGATCGAAGATATCAGTTACGCCATCGCCGGACGGCCCCTGTTCGAAAACGCCAGCGCGGTGATCCCGGCGGGTCACAAGGTGGGGCTGGTCGGGCGCAACGGGGCGGGCAAGACCACGCTCTTTCGCCTGATCCGCGGGGAACTGGCGCTGGAAGGCGGGGCAATCACCCTGCCCGCCCGTGCCCGCATCGGCGGTGTGGCGCAGGAGGTGCCATCGTCGGATGTCAGCCTGATCGACACCGTGCTGGCCGCCGACACCGAACGCGCCGCCCTGATGGCCGAAGACACCGACGACCCCACCCGCATCGCCGAGATCCAGACGCGGCTGGCCGATATCGACGCCTGGAGCGCCGAGGCGCGCGCGGCCTCGATCCTCAAGGGTCTGGGCTTCGACGATGCCGACCAGGCGCGGCCCTGCTCGGATTTCTCGGGCGGGTGGCGGATGCGCGTGGCGCTGGCCGCGGTGCTGTTTGCCCAGCCCGATATCCTGCTACTGGACGAACCGACGAACTATCTGGACCTTGAGGGCGCGGTGTGGCTGGAAAGCTATCTGGCGCGCTATCCCTATACGGTCATCATCATCAGCCACGACCGCGGTTTGCTGAACCGGGCGGTCGGCGCGATCCTGCATCTGGACGACCGCAAGCTGACCCTGTGGCAGGGCCCCTATGACCAGTTCGCCCGGCAACGCGCCGAACAGCGCGCCGTGCAGGCCGCGCAGGCGAAAAAGCAGGAGGCACGCCGCGCCCATCTGCAAAGCTTCGTCGACCGGTTCAAGGCCAAGGCCAGCAAGGCCAAACAGGCCCAGAGCCGCGTGAAGATGCTGGAAAAGATGACGCCGATCACCGCGCCCGAGGATGCCGCGCGCGTGGTCTTCACCTTTCCCACGCCAGAAGAGCTGTCGCCGCCGATCATCGCGCTGGAAAGCGCCTCGGTGGGCTATGACGGCAAACCGGTGCTGGGCCATCTGAACCTGCGCATCGACCAGGACGACCGGATCGCCCTGCTGGGCAAGAACGGTCAGGGCAAATCGACCCTGTCCAAGCTGCTGTCGGACCGGCTGCCCGCGATGGGCGGGCGGATGACGCGCTCGGGCAAGCTGCGCATCGGCTATTTCGCGCAGCATCAGGTGGACGAGCTGCATGTAGACGAAACCCCGTTGCAGCACCTGCAACGCGAACGCCCCGACACGCATCAGTCGAAGCTGCGGGCGCTGCTCGCGGGGTTCGGGCTGGGCGCGGATCAGGCCGACACCGCCGTGGGCCAGCTGTCGGGTGGGCAAAAGGCGCGGCTGTCGCTGCTGCTGGCCACCCTGCCCGCGCCGCATCTGCTGATCCTCGATGAACCGACCAACCACCTGGACATCGAAAGCCGCGAGGCGCTGGTCGAGGCGCTGACCGCCTATTCCGGGGCGGTGGTGCTGGTCAGCCACGACATGCACCTGCTGTCGATGGTGGCCGACCGACTGTGGCTGGTGAAGGACGGGCGCGTGACGCCGTATGAAGAGGATCTGGAAGCCTATCGCGCGCTGCTGCTGGCGCGCGACAAGCCCGCGAAAGCCACTGCGGCGCCCGCCAAGCCCAAGCGCCCGGGCAAAGAGCAGATCGCCGCCCTGCGGTCCGAGCTGCGCAAATGCGAGGCGCGGGTCGAGAAGCTGAACGAGATGCGCGACAAGCTGGCGGTCAAACTGGCCGACCCCGAGATTTACGAGCCCGAACGCAACGGCGACCTGCAGGTCTGGCAGAAGAAATATGCCGAGGTGATGGACGGGCTGGACCGGGCCGAGGCGCTGTGGATGTCGGCGCTTGAAAAGCTTGAAACGGCCGAGGGTTAGGCGATGGACCTGACATTCTATATCAGCGCCTTTGTCACGCTTTTCGTGGTGATCGACCCGATTGGCCTGGCGCCGCTGTTCGTGGCGATCACCCAAGGCGCCCCCGCCCGCGTCCGACGCGCCATCGCCCTGCGCGCGATCGGTGTGGGCGCGGTCCTGCTGACGCTGTTTGGGTTGCTGGGCGAAGGGGTGCTGGGCTTTGCCGGGATCTCGCTTGCCGCGTTTCGGATCGCGGGCGGCATCCTGCTGTTTCTGACCGCGCTGGAGATGCTGTTCGAACGCCGCACCCAGCGGCGCGAGGATCAGGCCGACAGCCACCCGCCCGACCCGTCGGTCTTTCCGCTGGCCACGCCGCTGATCGCCGGGCCCGGCGCGCTGGCGTCGATGATCCTGCTGACGGGCGAGGTGCGCGGCGACTGGCTGGCCATTCTGGGCGTGCATCTGGTGATGCTGGCGGTTCTGGCGATGGTGCTGATCCTGTTCCTGTCGGCGGGCCTGCTGGAACGCGCACTGGGGCGGACCGGCACCAATGTGATCACCCGGCTTCTGGGGATGCTGCTGGCGGCGCTTTCGGTGCAATTCGTGCTGGACGGGCTGCGCGATTTCGGGCTTGCGCCAATCTGACCCCTCAAAATCCGCTGCCAAAGCCCCTAGGTTTTCCCCAGTGAGATGTGAAAAGGCCGGATGATGGATGGCGATCAGCTTGGGCGATTGATTTACCTGGTGCTTCTGGGCGCGGTGGTCGGCGGCTATTTCATGGTCGAAGGGCGCAAGCGCCTGGGCAAGGTCGCGCAACAGGCCGCGATCTGGGGGCTGATCTTTGTCGGCATGATGGCCGGTTACGGCTTGTGGTCCGACATCCGCAGCACCGGCCCCCGCCAACAGGTCTATGCCACCGAAGGCCGGATCGAGGTGCCGCGCTCTCCGGACGGGCATTACCACCTGACGATGCAGATCAACGGCACCGCGATCCCCTTCGTCGTCGACACCGGCGCCACCAACATGGTGCTGACCCGCGCCGACGCCGCCCGTGTCGGTATCGACACCGACAGCCTGGCCTTCATCGGGCAGGCCAACACCGCCAACGGCACCGTGCGCACCGCCCCCGTGCGGCTGGACAGTGTCGAAATCGGCCCCTTCCGCGACAGCGGCGTCCGCGCCTGGGTCAATGGCGGCGAGATGGACGGATCATTGCTGGGGATGAGCTATCTGCAACGGTTCAGCAGCGTGGAATTCGCGGGCGGGCGTCTGATCCTGACGCGTTAATAGGTGCCTTCGGTCTCGATCCGAAGCCCGTGACCGCAATGCTTGCAATGCACCGCATCAATATCGTGCAGCAGCAGCCCGCATTCCGGGCAGGCATGTTTGACCTTGGTGGGGCGGAACAGCACCTGCGCCAGCCGCAGGAACAGCGTGACGCCAAAGATCATCACCGCCACCGACAGCATCCGGCCCCAGGTGCCCTGCAACGTGATGTCGCCAAAGCCCGTGGTGGTCAGAGTCGTGACCGTGAAATAAAGCGCGTCGGCATAGTTCTGGATCTGCGGGTTCACCTTTTCCTGGGTGGCATAGATCAGCCCCGTCATCACGAACAGGAACACCACCAGGTTGACGGCGGCGATCACGATCTCCTCGTTCTCGCGGAAAAAGCGGAAATCGCGGCGCAGACGGTCCAACAGTTGATAGGTATGCAAAAGCCGGAGCGTGCGCAGGATCCGCAGGAAGCCCAGCCCCTCGCCCGCGATGGGCGCGATGAAGGACACGATCGCCGCCAGATCGGCCAATGTCGCCAGCCGGAACAGGAACCGCACCCGATGGCCTGAAATCACCAGCCGGGCAATGAAATCGGCCAGGATCACCACGCCGAACACCGCGTCAGCGATTTCAATGGCCAGACCGTGCTCCACGAAAGAGGTGACGATCACGAAACCGATCGTCACCAGATCGAAGATCAGGATGCCATAGCGGAACCGGTGCGCGCGGTCGGTCTCGCCCTTGTAAAGCTCTGTCATCAGGGGATATTTTTGCGCCTTGTCCGTCACCCGGATACCCCCGTGTCGCCCCCGCTTTCGGCCTGTTTCTGCCAGCGGCCGCTGTCTTCGGACCAGTATTGCGCGGCCACGCCCGCGCCTGTCAGCGCCTTCCACTGGGTCCGGGCATGGGCCACCGCGGCCTGATCGTTGCCGTCAAACAGGATACAGGCCCGTTCCAGCCCGGCGCAATCCTCGGCCGTCACCTGTGCCCCGTCGACCGCCATCAGGCAGGCCGCGCCATTGGGCAGCTCGGCATCGGTGGTCAGCAGGACCGGCTGGTCGGCGTCGAAACCGCTGCCCGCCAGTCCGTGCGGCAGAAAGCCGTCCTCGGGCTGCGTCCACAGCCGGTCGTCCAGCCAGCGCAGGCGTTCGGGATCTGTCCCGCGCACCGCCACGCGCCAGCCCGCCGCCAGCGATTTTTGCAGCAGCAGCGGCAGCGTCACCTCGAGCGGCGCGCGGGTCAGGTGATAGAAATAGGCCGCGCCCATCAGCCCTCGTACCGGTCGCGGATCAGCCGGTCCAGCGCCATGACGCCCCAGCCGGTCGCACCCTTGGGCGCCAGCGCGGTTTCGGATTTGACCGACGCGACACCGGCGATATCCAGGTGGATCCAGGGGCAGTCTTCCTTGACGAAACGTTGCAGGAACTGCGCGGCGGTGATCGAGCCCGCCCCGCGTCCGCCGGTGTTCTTGATATCGGCGATCTGCGATTTGATCAGCTCGTCATAGGCCGGGGACAGCGGCATTCGCCAGGCGCCCTCGCCCTCGGCCGCGGCGGCCTTCAGGAAGGCATTGCACAGGTCGTCGTCGTTGGAAAAGACCCCCGCCATCTCGTGGCCCAGACCGATGATGATCGCGCCGGTCAGGGTGGCCAGGTCGATCATGCCGGTGGGTTTGAACCGTTCCTGCGCGTACCAAAGCACATCGGCCAGAACCAGGCGGCCTTCGGCATCGGTGTTGATGACCTCGACCGTGTCGCCCTTCATGCTGGTGACCACGTCGCCGGGGCGCTGCGCCTTGCCGTCGGGCATGTTTTCCACCAGGCCCACCAGCCCCACGACATTGGCCTTGGCCTTGCGCAGCGCCAGCGTGCGCATCACGCCCGACACGACGCCCGCGCCGCCCATGTCCATGGTCATGTCTTCCATGCCGCCCGCGGGCTTGATGCTGATCCCGCCGGTGTCGAACACCACGCCCTTGCCCACCAGGGCAAAGGGCGCCTCGTCCCCGCCGCCATTCCATTGCATCACCACGACCTTGGACGGGCTTTCCGAGCCCTGCCCCACGGCCAGCAGCGTGCGCATGCCCAGCTTTTCCAGATCGGCCTCTTCCAGGATCTCGACCTCCAGGCCCAGCTCCTGCATCGCGGCCAGGCGGGCGGCGAAATCGTCGGTGGTCAGGATATTGGCCGGTTCGCTGACCAGATCGCGGGTAAAGAACACGCCCTCGGCCACGGCGGCCATCGGCCCGGCTTCGGCGGCCAGCGCCTCGGGGTTGGTGGCCATCATGGTCACCTCTCCCGGCGCGGTCTTGTCGCCGGTCTTGTAGGTATCGAAAGCATAGGCGCGCATCGCCACGCCAAAGGCGATATCGGCCGCCGCCTTGTGCCCGTCGGCGGCGATCAGCGCACCGCCCTTGCCCAGCACCTTGGCCAGTGCCGCACCGGCCTTGCGCGCATCGGCCTGGCTGGGCCGGCGCGACAGCTTGACCACGTCGACCGCATCGGCGGCCATGCCCGCGGGCCAGGACAGCACGTGGGCCGTGCCCTCTTTCGCCTTTTCGAAGGCTTCGCTTTCGACATAGCGCGCGACCGCCCCCTTGGTCAGGCGATTCACCCGCCGCGCCGACGGCCCCAGCTTGGCGTTTGGACCCACGAACACCGCCACCCGGCCGGTCGCCGTCGCGATCGCATCCAGGTCGGTTTCGGCAAAACGCAGCGCAATCGGGGTGGTCATCGGGTCTCTCCTGTTGGTGGTTGCCATATTCCTAGCGGCTGCCCGCAGGCTTGACCAGATAGCAGTTTTCGACGGCGCACAATTGGTCTAGGGTCGCCGGGATCTTGCGATGCAGCCGGGGGCGTGGGTGCCGAAATTCGACCGATACATGCTGGCACAGCTGATGATGCTGTTCGGTTTCTTCGCGCTTGTGCTGGTGTCGGTCTATTGGGTGAACCGCGCGGTGGTGCTGTTCGACCAGCTGATCGGCGACGGGCAATCGGCCACGGTCTTTCTGGAATTCACCGCGCTGGCGCTGCCCAATGTGATCCGGCTGGTGCTGCCGGTGGCGGGGTTCGCCGCGACCGTCTATGTCGTGAACCGGCTGATTTCGGAAAGCGAGCTGGTGGTGGTGCAATCCATGGGCTATTCGGCCTATAGGCTGGCGCGGCCCGTGCTGATGTTCGGGCTGATCGTGGCGCTTCTGGTGTCGCTTCTGAACCATTTCCTGGTGCCCGCCAGCCGCGCGGAGCTGGCCGACCGCAAGGTCGAGATCGCCGAGGATATCACCGCCCGCCTGTTGACCGAGGGGCAGTTCCTGCATCCCGCCAATGGCATCACCTTCTATATCCGCGAGATTTCCGAGCTGGGCGAGCTTCAGGATGTCTATCTCTCCGATGCCCGCGAGCCGACCCGCCGCACCACCTATACCGCGAAACGCGCGCTGCTGGTCCCGGGCGAGGACGGCCCGAAGCTGGTAATGTTCGACGGCATGGCGCAGACGCTGCACCGGCCCGACAACCGGCTGTTCACCACCAGCTTCGAGGATTCGGTTTATGACATCGCCGGTCTGATCACCGGCGGCGGGCGCAAGGGCGTGAAGATGGAGGAGCTGTCGACGCTGGCCCTGCTGCGCGCCACGCCCGAGGATCTGAGCGCCACCCGCCGCGACAGGGCGGAATTCCTGTACGAGGGGCACGCGCGCATCTCGCAGCCGTTTCTGGCGGTGGCCGGCGCGCTGATCGGCTTTGCCGCGCTGCTGGTGGGCGGGTTCAGCCGGTTCGGCGTGTGGCGGCAGATCCTGCTGGCGATCTTCCTGCTGATCCTGTTGCAGCTGGTCGACAACGCGATGGCCGATATCGCCCGGCGCGATGCCGCGCTGTGGCCGGTCGTCTATGTGCCACCGCTGTTCGGGACGCTGGTGGCGCTGGCGCTGATGTGGATCGCCACCCACCCCTATCGGTTCCGCCGCCGCAAGCTGGCCGGGGGCGCCGCATGACGCTGCATCTTTATATCGCGCGCAAGTTCGCCTTTGCCCTGCTCAGCGTCGGGCTGGCGTTTCTGGCGATCCTGCTGTTGCTGGATGTGGTGGACGAGATCCGCCGCTATGACATTGGCACGATCAGCTTCGGTCAGGCCTTTGGGCTGTCGACGCTGAACGTGCCCGGCTCGGTCTATCGCATCCTGCCGCTGATCGTGATCCTGGCCACGCTGATGCTGTATCTGGGGCTGGCCCGCACCAGCGAGCTGGTGATCACCCGCGCCTCGGGCCGGTCGGCGCTGCGCAGCCTGACCGCGCCGGTGCTGACGGCGCTGGCCGCCGGGCTGCTGGCGGTGGCGGTGGGCAACCCGATCGTCGCGGCGACCGCGAAACGCTATGAAAGCCTGTCGAACCGGTACGAAAGCGGCGTGTCCAGCGTGCTGTCGGTCAGCCGCGAGGGGCTTTGGCTGCGCCAGGGCGGCGCCGATGGCCAGATGGTGATCCGCGCCAGCCGCGCCAATCTGGACGGCACCACGCTCTATGATGTGACCTTTCTGGCCTTTGCCGCCACCATCGGCCCGGCCTATCGGATCGAGGCCGCCAGCGCCGAGCTGCGCGACGGCGAATGGCATATCCGCGAGGCCAAGCGCTGGATCTTCGGCCACGGGATCGAAAACCCCGAACGCGCCGCGACCGAGCACGAGATCATGACCCTGCCCTCGGATCTGACCCGCGACCGCATCCGCGACAGCTTCGGCACGCCATCGGCGATCCCGATCTGGGAACTGCCCGAATTCATCGACAGTCTGGAACGCGCCGGGTTTTCCGCCCGCCAGCACCGGGTCTGGCTGCATATGGAGCTGGCGCTGCCGCTGACCTTTGTCGCGATGGTGATGATCGGCGCGGGCTTTACCATGCGCCACACCCGGTTCGGGCGCACCGGTGTCATGGTGCTCAGCGCGCTGGGGCTGGGGCTTTCGTTGTATTTCCTGCGCAACTTCGCCCAGATCCTGGGCGAAAACGGCCAGATCCCGGTGGAGCTGGCCGCCTGGAGCCCGCCGGTGATCGGCATTCTGGGCGCGCTGGGACTTTTGCTGCATCTGGAGGATGGGTGATGCGCGCGTCTTTGTTTGCCTGTGTTCTGGGGCTGATGTTGTGGCCCGTTCTGGCGCTGGCCCAAACCGTCCAAGACACGCCCGCGACACTGATCGCCGACCGCGTCGCGATCGAGGGCAACGGCCGGCTGGTCGCCCAGGGCAATGTCGAGGTGCTGTATCAGGGCAGCAAGCTGAAGGCCGACACGATCATCTATGACCAGGATCAGAACCGCCTGACCATTGCGGGGCCGATCACCCTGACCGATGGGCCCGACACGCTGATCCTGGCCGACAGCGCCGATCTGGACCCCGAACTGACCGACGGCATCCTGCGCAGCGCGCGGCTGGTGCTGCGCCAGCAGCTGCAACTGGCCGCTGCCGCGCTGCACCGGGTCGACGGGCGCTATTCGGTGCTGGAAAACACCGTCGCCTCCTCCTGCCAGGTCTGCGCCGACCGGCCCGTGCCGCTGTGGCAGATCCGCGCCCGCCGGATCATCCATGACGAAGAGGAACAGCAGCTTTACTTCGACCACGCCCGGTTCGAGGTCATGGGCGTGCCGGTCATGTACCTGCCGCGTCTGCGCCTGCCCGACCCGACGCTGAAACGCGCCACCGGCTTTCTGGTGCCTGAGCTGAAGTTCAGCGACGGGCTGGGAACGGGGCTGAAGGTGCCCTATTTCATCACGCTGGGCGATCACGCCGACCTGACGCTGACGCCCTATCTGTCGACCGACCGGACGCGCACGCTGGAATACCGCTATCGTCAGGCCTTCCGCCATGGCGAGATCACGTTTGACGGCGCCTTTTCCAGCGACGATCTGGTCGAGGGCGAGCTGCGCCGCTATCTGTTCGCGCAAGGTACGTTTGATCTGCCGCGGGATTTCACCCTGTCGTTCCAGATCGAAACCGTATCCGACGATGCCTATCTTTCCGATTACAACTATTCGGGCAAGGACCGGCTGACCAGCTCGCTGGGCGTCGAACGGACAAGGCGGGACGAATATATCGCCGCCGATCTCTACGGCATCCATTCGCTGCGCGATTCCGAGGATAACGAGACCATCCCCAGCACCATCGGCGACGCGACCTATCAGCGGCGGTTCGAACCCGGGCTGCTGGGCGGGATCGCGTCCTATCAGCTGGATTTCCAGGCCCATAACCGGCGCTCGGACACGAATGTCATCGGGCGCGACATGTCGCAGCTGTCGCTGCGCACCGACTGGCGGCGCGACTGGGTGGGGCGCAGCGGGCTGCTGTTTGCGGTGCAGGGCGCGCTGGCGCTGGATCACTATGTGATCGGCGATGACGACACGTTCGACAGCCCCCGCACCCGCGTCACCCCCTTTGCCGCCACCGAACTGCGCTGGCCGCTGCTGCGCGCGGGCCGGGGCGGCGCAGTGCATGTGCTGGAACCGGTCGTGCAACTGGTCTGGAGCCCCGACAGCGACGAGGACGTGCCGAATGACGACAGCCTCAGCCAGGAATTCGACGAGGGGAACCTGTTCTCGCTCAGCCGGTTTCCGGGCCAGGACGTGTATGAACGCGGCCTGCGGGCGAATGTGGGTCTGGGCTGGACCCGCCACGACCCGGCGGGCTGGACCCTGGGCGTCACCGGCGGGCGGATCCTGCGCCAGGAGAACCTGAACCAGTTTCAGTCCGGCGACGGGCTTGAGGGGATCAACTCCGACTGGCTGGCCGCCGTGCATTGGCAGACGGCCAACAACCTGACCCTGACCAACCGCGCGGTGTTCGATGACGGGTTCAACTTTACCAGCAACGAATTGCGCATGGATTGGCAGACCGGCAAGCTGGACCTGACCTCCAGCTATGTCTGGCGCGAGGCCAATCCGCAGGAAAACCGCCCCAATGACGCGTCGGAATGGGTGTTCAACGGCGGCTATCAGCTGCGCGCGAACTGGCGGACATCGGCCAACTGGCGCTATGACTTCGCCCGCGACCGCACCGCGCGGGCCGGGTTCGGGGTGGAATACCAGAATGAATGCGTCGCGGTGAATCTTTCCCTCTCGCGTCGGTTCACGTCCTCGACTAATGTCAGGCCGACCACGGATATCGGTCTGAGCGTTGCGCTTGCCGGCTTCGGCGCCAATCCCGACCAGCAGATCCAACGCCGCCGCTGTATCCGGTGACGGCCCACAAGATGCGCAGAACGGAGCAGAAAATGCCGCGACTGACACGCCTGATCGCCCTTACCCTGACGCTGCTGGCGGGGGTGATGGGACCGGCACAGGCCCAGAACGCCAACCCCTATGCCCCCCGGATGATCGTGAACGACCGCGCGATCACGAATTTCGAAGTCACCCAGCGGATGAACCTGCTGCGGGTGCTGGGCAGCCCCGGCAACCTCGAGGAAACCGCGCTGGACGCGCTGATCGAGGATCGGCTGCGCCTGGATGCGGCGGCCGCGCAGGGCCTGTCGCTGGATGACGAGCAACTGCAGGCGGGGCTGGAGGAATTCGGCGCGCGTGGCAATCTGAGCGCCGACCAGCTGTTGCAGTTCATGGCCGGCAACGGCATCAGCCGCGAGGCGCTGGTCGACCTGATCGAGCCGCAATTGCTGTGGCGCGAGGTCGTCCGCAACCGCTTCGGCCCCCGTTCGCAGATCACCGAATCCGAGATCGACCGCGCCGTGGCGCTGTCGTCGCGCAGCGGCGGGGCGCGGGTGCTGCTGTCGGAAATCCTGCTGCGCGCCGACACCCCGGCATTCCAGCAACAATCCCAGGCGCTGGCCGAACGGCTGGTCCGCGAGATCACCACGCCCGAGGCCTTTGCCGCCGCCGCCCGGCGCTATTCGGTATCGGGCTCTAGCGGGCGCGGCGGGCGCATCGACTGGCTGGAGCTGTCGAACCTGCCGCCGCAACTGGCGTCGATCGTGCTGTCGCTGGGCCCGGGCGAGGTCAGCGATCCGATCCCGATCACCAATGCCATCGCCCTGTTCCAGCTGCGCGCGATCGAAGAGCTGGACGCCGGCACGCCGGAAACGCTGTCGGTGGAATATGCCCAGTTCCTGCTGCCCGAGGATGGCGCGGCAGAGGCTGCCAGGATCGCCACCCGCATCGACACCTGCGATGACCTTTACGGTGTGGCCAAGGACCTCCCCGAGGAGCGGCTGCTGCGCGAGGTCAAGCCGGTGGCCGAGATCCCGCAGGACATCGCGCTGGAACTGGCCAAGCTGGACACTGGCGAGACCACCACGATCCGCAGCGGCGGCACCGTGTCGCTGTTGATGCTGTGCGGGCGCACGACGCAGGCGAGCGAGGATGTGGACCGCGACGCGGTGCGCAACCGGCTGCGCAACCAGCGCCTGGCCTCTTACGCCGATGGCTATCTGGCCGAGCTGCGCGCCGACGCGATCATTCGCACCCCATGACCCTGCCCATCGCCCTGACCTGCGGTGAACCCGCGGGCATCGGCCCCGAGATCACCGTGGCCGCCTGGGCGGCGCTAAAAGGCGATGTGCCGTTCTTCTGGATCGGCGACCCCGCGCATCTGCCCGCGGGCACCCCGGTGGCCGAGATCGCCCATCCGTCCCAGGCGGGCGCCGCGATGGCCACCGCCCTGCCCGTGCTGCGCCATGATTTTTCCGCACCCGCCCGGCCCGGACAGGCCACGTCCGAAAACGCCCAGGGCGTGGTCGACGTGATCGCGCGCGCGGTCGATCTGGTGCAATCGGGCGCGGCAGCGGCGGTCTGCACCAACCCCATCCACAAGAAAGCACTACAGGACGGCGCCGGTTTCGCCTTTCCCGGCCATACCGAATACCTGGCCCATCTGGCGGGGGTGGAGCGGGTGGTGATGATGCTGGCCTGCGACGCGCTGCGGGTGGTGCCGGTGACGATCCACATCCCCCTGTCGCAGGTGCCCGAGGCGCTGAGCGCCGATCTGCTGCGTGACACGCTGCGGATCACCCATGCGGCGCTGATCCGTGATTTCGGCATCCCGGCCCCGCGCATCGCGGTGGCGGGGCTGAACCCGCATGCGGGCGAAGGCGGCGCGATGGGCCGCGAGGAGATCATGCGGATCATCCCGGTTCTGGACGCGCTGCGGGCCGAGGGGCTGGATCTGCGCGGGCCCGCATCCGCCGATACGATGTTTCACGCCGCCGCACGGGCGGGCTATGACGTGGCGGTGGCGATGTATCACGATCAGGCGCTGATACCCATCAAGACGCTGGATTTCGACGGCGGGGTCAATGTGACGCTGGGGTTGCCGTTCGTACGAACCTCGCCCGATCATGGCACCGCGTTCGATATCGCGCGCCAGGGGATCGCGTCGGCGGGCAGCCTGATTGCCGCGCTGCGCATGGCGGGCCGGATGGCCGCTGCACGGGGGGCCGTGGCATGAGCCGGGCAGGTACGGGGGCGCTGCCCCCATCGCCCTTGCGGGCGATTCCCCCGGAGTATTTCGACCAAGAAGAAGGGGCGCGCGATGGCCACGATTGACGGGTTGCCCCCCTTGCGCGCCGTGATCGCCGAACACGGGCTGTCGGCGCGGAAATCGCTGGGTCAGAATTTCCTGCTGGATCTGAACCTGACCGCCAAGATCGCGCGGCAGGCGGGCGATCTGAGCGCGTGCGACGTGCTGGAAATCGGGCCCGGTCCCGGCGGATTGACGCGCGGGTTGCTGGCCCAAGGCGCGCGCCGGGTTCTGGCGGTGGAGAAGGACGCGCGCTGTCTGCCGGCGCTGGCCGAGATCGCCGAAGCCTATCCCGGGCGGCTGGAGGTGGTGAATGCCGATGCGCTGGAGCTGGACGTGCTGGCGCATCTGACCCCGCCGGTGCGGGTGGTGGCGAACCTGCCCTATAATGTGGGAACCGAATTGCTGGTGCGGTGGCTGACGCCGCCCGCCTGGCCGCCCTTTTGGCAGAGCCTGACATTGATGTTCCAGAAAGAGGTCGCCGAGCGGATCGTGGCGCAGCCCGGCGGCAAGGCCTATGGCCGGTTGGCGATCCTGGCGCAATGGCGGGCCGAGGCGCGCATCGTGATGAGCCTTCCGCCGGGGGCGTTTACCCCGCCGCCCAAGGTCAGTTCCGCCGTGGTGCATCTGGTGGCGCGGCCCGAGCCGCTGTATCCCGCCGATCCCGAGACCCTGTCGCGGGTCGTGGCCACGGCGTTCAACCAGCGGCGCAAGATGCTGCGGTCGAGCCTGAAGGGGTTGAGCCCCGATATCGAGGCCCATCTGCAGGCGGCGGGCATTACGCCCACCGAACGCGCCGAACAGGTCCCGCTGGAGGCGTTCTGCGCGCTGGCCCGGTCGCTGGACGGGGCCGCATCCTAGACAGACGGGTCGGGCTTATTCGGCGACCGAGGGTTGTTCGGTGGAATCCGGCCCGTCATTGGCGGGGGTTTCCTGGGACGCTTCGGCCTTGGCGCGCGGTTTGCGCGGGGCGCGGCGTTTCGGCGCCGGGGCGGCCTCGGGCGTGTCCACCAGACCGCTGTCGCCCTTGACATCGGCCAGGTCGATCACATCGCTTTCGGTCGATTTCTCGTCCTGTGCGGCGGTTTCGGCTTTCGGCTCGGACGGTTGCGATTGCTCGCGCTGCGCCTGGCGTTCGCGGTTCTGCTGTTCCTGCTGCTCGCGGCGGGCGTCCTGCTCGCGCTGCGCCTCGCCCAGAAGGCGGGTATAGTGTTCGGCGTGCTGCTGGAAGTTCTCGGCCGCGACGCGGTCATTCGAGAGCTGCGCATCGCGTGCCAGCTGGTTGTATTTGTCGATAATCTGCTGCGGGGTGCCCCGCACCTTGCCCTCGGGGCCCGAGCTGTCGAACACACGATTTACGATGTTGCCCATCGAGCGCGAGCGGTTCGATTTCGAACGCGAACGTGACTTGGATGATCTCATGTTGTTTTCTGGTATCCAGCCTTATCTTGGCTTCTTGTGATCCGTTCCATGCCTCATGCATGGGGTTCTGCCGGATCAGCTCAACTGTTGGCTTATGCTTGCGGGGGGTGCAAAATCTGCTACCCGTCTGCCACATACCCGACTAACCATGCCGGTGCCTGCAAGACAAGCGAAAAATGTCGCAAATGGGCGTTTTCCCGCTGGGAAACGCGATATGTTGCGCATTTTCGCGACGGGTGTCATGCCGGTTTTTGGCCGGTGACGACCCTGTCCCTGTGATCGAGATCGGGGTGGATGGCGACGTTTTCAAGCCCCACGTCCCGAAAAAGCCGGCTGACGGCGGCGCCCTGTGTGGGGCCGATTTCCACGGCCATCCGCCCGCCCGCGCGCAGATGGCCCGGCGCCTGAGCGGCGATTGCGCGATAGGCTTGCAGCCCGTCCCCCTCGTCCGTCAGGGCGATGCGCGGGTCATGGCCAAGCACCTCGGGTGACAGGTCCGGCAGCTCATCCAGCGCGATATAGGGCGGGTTGGAAACAATCAGGTCAAACGATTGGCTTTCGGGCAGCACTGCGCACCAATCCGATTGCTGGAACCGGGCGCGACCGGCCACACCCAGCGCCTGTGCGTTCTGTTCGGCCACCTGCAGCGCGGCGGGCGACAGGTCGAGCCCGACCCCATGCGCATCGGACCGTTCGGCCAGCAGGGTGATCAGGATGCAACCGCTGCCCGTGCCCAGATCCAGCACGTTGCGAAACGGGGCCGACAGCGCCCATGCCACCAGGGTTTCGGTTTCGGGGCGCGGGTCGAGCACATCTGATGTCACGGTGAAATCGCGGCCATAGAAGGCGCGCTTGCCAGTGATCTTCGACACCGGTTCGCGGGCGGCGCGGCGGGCGATCATCGCCTGGAACGTGGCTTGCACGGCTTCCGGCATGGGATCATGGGCCAGAAGCGTGATGCGCCCCGGGTCCACCCCCAGCGCATGGGCCATCAGGCGGCGCGCATCGCGCGGGGCGTCCGTGATCCCCGCCGCAGACAGAACCTGCGCACCGTCGCGCAACGCCTGACCGATGCTCACCCCTCCATCTCCGCCAGAAGCGCGGCCTGATGGTCGGCGATCAGCGCGTCGATGACCTCGTCCAGATCGCCCTGCATCACCTGATCCAGCTTGTAGAGCGTCAGGTTGATGCGGTGATCCGTCATGCGCCCTTGGGGAAAGTTATAGGTGCGGATGCGTTCGGACCGGTCGCCCGAACCCACCTGTGCGGCGCGGTCGGCGGCGCGGGCGTCGTGCAGTTTCTGCCGTTCCATGTCGTAAAGCCGGGTGCGCAGGACCTGCATCGCGATCTCGCGGTTGCGGTGTTGCGACTTCTCAGAGCTGGTCACGACGATGCCCGATGGCAGGTGGGTGATGCGCACCGCGGAATCGGTGGTGTTCACATGCTGGCCGCCCGCACCGCTGGCGCGCATCGTGTCGATGCGGATGTCGCCCGCGGGGATGTCAATATCGACCTCTTCGGCCTCGGGCAGCACGGCGACGGTCGCGGCAGAGGTATGGATGCGCCCGCCGCTTTCGGTTTCGGGCACGCGCTGAACGCGGTGCACGCCGGATTCGTATTTCAGCCGGGCAAAGACCCCCTCGCCCCGGACATTGGCGACCACTTCCTTGATCCCGCCCAGTTCGGTCTGGGTTTCCTCGATGATCTGGAACTGCCAGCCGCGCGCCTCGGCATAGCGCTGGTACATCCGCAGCAGATCACCGGCAAACAGCGCGGCTTCCTCGCCCCCCGTGCCGGGGCGAATCTCGATGATCGCGGGGCGGGCATCGGCGGCGTCCTTGGGCAACAACGCCAGGCGCAGCGCCTCTTCCAGATCGGGGATGCGCGCTTTCAGTTCGGGCAGTTCCTCCTCGGCCAGGGCCTTCATCTCGGGGTCGGCCAGCATCGCCTCGGCCTCGGCGATGTCGTCCAGCAGCTGGCGATAGGCCGCGACCTGTTCGGCCACCGGGCGCAGCTCGGCATATTCGCGGCTGATCGCCACGAAATCGTCGCCGCCGCCTTCGGCCAGCCGCGCCTCCAGAAACTGAAACCGCTGGGTGATCTGTGCAAGTTTGTCGAGAGGAACCATAGCGCTGTTTTGCCGATGCACCGAAAAGGGTCAAGACTCCGACGGTCGCGTTTGTGTTATATTCGCGGGATGAGACATCTGGCCCTCATCGCTGCGCTGCTTGCCGGACCCGCCCATGCCGATGTGACCGGCCCGGGTGGCAAGGTGATCGATTGCTATTGCACCGACAGCAGCGGCGGCCGGGTCGAACTGGGCGAGCAGATCTGCCTGTTCGTCGATGGCCGGGCTTTCATGGCGCGGTGCGAGATGTCGCTGAACGTGCCGATGTGGCGTGATACCGGCGCGGGCTGCGTGTCATCCGCCCTGCCCCAAAGCCGCCGTCCAGCGGTCGATCCGGGCGGCGTTGACGCCAAGATCTGACTTGCCGAAGCGCAGCCGGGCGAACAGCGCCAGTTGCGCCGCGCCGTCATCCCCGCGCGCCTCGACCGTGGTGTAATCGGGAAACCCCCAGAATGCCGAGCGGGTTTCATAGGTAATGCGCCCTTCGGCCACCGATCCGGCAATGACCCGCGTCCGGGGTGTGTCGCGCGCGATCCGGTCCAGCGTGGCCAGCAACGCATCGGGCGTCCTGTCCATGGGCGGGGTCAGGTGCCGGGCGCCGCCATCCAGCCGCTGCGTGCCGGGCGCCGAAAGCCCCGCAATCGGCTGATGCCAGCGCGCGGGGTCGACCGGGGCCAGCCGCACCAGCAATTGCAGCGCCACCAGCAGAACGGTCAGGATGATCGCGAAACCCAGCATGATCCGCCTCATGCGCTGCGCTTGTTCCAGCACCACAGGCAGATCAGCTCCATCGCCACATGGGCGCCCGCGATCGCCGTGGCGCCGGTGGTGTCGAAGGGGGGCGAGACTTCGACCACATCGCCGCCGACCATATTGATCCCCGCCAGCCCGCGCAGGATCGCCCCCGCCTGCCAGCTGGCCAGCCCGCCCCAGACCGGCGTGCCGGTGCCGGGGGCAAATGCCGGGTCCAGCGCGTCGATGTCGAAGGTGACATAGGCCGGCATGTCGCCCACCACCGCCTTGATCTGCGCGGCGGTTTCGGCCGGGCTTTGAGCATGCACCGTGGGCGCGTCGATGATATGAACGCCCAGCGTGTCGGGGTTGTCCGTGCGGATGCCCACCTGGACCGAGCGCGCGGGATCGATCAGCCCGGTTTTCACCGCCTTGTAGAACATCGTGCCGTGGTCGATCCGGCCCATGTCATCATCGGCCCAGGTGTCGGAATGGGCGTCGAAATGAATGAGCGACAGCGGCCCGTGTTTCGCCGCATGGGCGCGCAGGATCGGAAAGCTGACATAGTGATCCCCGCCCAGCGCGATACAGCCCGCGCCCGCGTCCAGAATACCCGCCACATGGTCGGTCAGCGCCTGCGGGAAACCCGCGACATTGGCATAGTCGAACGCCAGATCGCCGTAATCGACGATGGCGAAGTCCTCGAGCGGGCTGAACCCCCAGCCATAGGGCGCATCGGGCGCCTGCAACGCCGAAGCCTCGCGGATCGCGCGCGGGCCCAGCCGTGTGCCGGGGCGGTTGGTCACCGCCTGATCGAAGGGCACGCCGGTGATCGCCAGATCGACGCCGGTCAGGTCCTTGGTATAGGTCCGGCGCAGGAACGAGGTCGCCCCGCCGAAGGTGTTTTCGTAGGACAGGCCGCGCTGCCCCTTGCGGGTGATGGCGGTATCGACCTGGGTTTTGGCATCTTCAAGCGCCATCGGGCTCTCCTGCAATATCGGGCGGCGGGATCAGCCTAGCGGCTGCGGGGCGCCGCGCCATCCCCTAAACCGCGCGGGCGGTCACGTCGTGATCGTAAAGCCAGTCGAACCGCGACAGCAAATGCCCCGGCGCCACCCGGCCCGTCAGCCGCAGCGTGGAATGCGCGGCGAAGCGCAGCGGCGGAAAGCGCAGGTGATAGTTGCGCGCGTTGCGGCTGGCGGCGGCGACGATCCGGGCGCAGCGGTCGCGGCGTGCCGCCTGATAGGCGGCAAAGGCGCGCGGCGCATCGTCATGCCGGGCCAGCGCATCGGCCAGCACCCAGGCATCCTCCAGCGCCATGTTGGCGCCCTGGGCCAGGAACGGCAGCGTGGGATGGGCCGCATCGCCCAGGATGACCGCCCCGCCCTTGTGCCAGCGGTCCGCCACCGGATGCCGGAACAGCCCCCACAGATGCACCCGGTCGACCCGGTCGAGCAGACCGCGCACCGTGGGGCAGAACCCGGCAAAGGCCGCGCGCAGACGGGCGGGATCGTCGACCTGGCTCCAGCTTTCCTCGGTCCAGTCGTCGCGCTCTTCGACCGCGACGATGTTCATCAGATGCCCGTCGCGCAGCGGATAGCGCACCAGATGCCGCCCCGGCCCCATATGCACCGTCACCTCGTCGGCGGGCGCCTCTGGCACGGGCACGGTCATCCGCCAGGCCACATGGCCGGTGAATGCAGGCGCGGGCGCGCCGTCGCCGATGGCCTGACGCACGACCGAATGAATGCCGTCGGCCCCGATCAGCGTTTCGCAGCGGTGATGCGCGCCCTGCAGCGTGGTCAGACAGGCGCCATCGGCGCCGATCTCGACGGTCGAGACCTGCTGCAACAGCCGCATCCGCACGCCCAGCGCGCGCGCGGCCTGTGCCAGCATGTTGATCAGATCGGCCCGGTGCACGAAATGATAGCCCCGCCCGCGGTCCATGTTCAGCCGGGTGACCCCCGCGCCGCGGTAATCGACCAGCTGCACGGCGCGTGCCCGACGGCCGATCCTTTCCAGTTCATCACCCAGGCCCAGCGCATCCAGCACCACCGCGCCATTGGGGCTGATCTGCAGCCCCGCGCCGACCTCGCGGATGCCGGCGGCCTGTTCCAGCACGGTCACCTGCGCGCCCCGGCGCGCCAGGGCAATGGCCACGGCCAACCCGCCGATCCCGGCCCCCAGAACCGTGCACTTACGCCCTATCACACCAAAATCCTCTTCGCTCGGAACACAAACACCGGGGTTTCCGGCCCCGGTGTTCTGTCACGTTCCGATCGACATTTTCCGTCAGTCGTCGCGGTGAACTTTTTCCCGGCGCTCATGGCGTTCCTGCGCCTCGAGGCTCATGGTGGCGATCGGACGCGCGTCCAGACGCTTCAACGAGATGGGCTCGCCCGTCTCTTCGCAATAGCCGTATTCGCCTTCGTCGATCCGGCGCAGCGCCGCGTCGATCTTGGCGACCAGCTTGCGCTGACGGTCCCGCGTGCGCAGCTCCAGCGCCCGGTCGGTTTCCTCGCTGGCGCGGTCGGCGATGTCGGGAATGTTGCGGGTGCTGTCCTGCAATCCCTCGATCGTGTCGCGGCTGTCGCTCAGAAGCTCGCCTTTCCAGGCCAGCAGCTTGCGTCGGAAATATTCCAGCTGGCGTTCGTTCATGAATGGTTCGTCCTCGGCGGGACGATAATCGTTGGGCAAGAAAACTTCGGCCTTCATACCTGCTCCCTTCCGCATGCCGGTTCCAAACGGACTCGATTGTTCAGCAATCCGGTCATGGGGCAGCGTGTAAAGCAACACGCAAACATTGTCACTAGCATATAGCGAGGGTTTCCGGCTTTTTGTAGGCCTGCTAGGTTCGGCCGGACCCGCAGACCTATGCATAGGAAATAGCAATGAAATTTACCGGCACCGATTCTTATGTGGCGACCGAGGACCTGTCCGTCGCGGTGAACGCGGCCGTGACGCTGGAACGTCCGCTTCTGGTCAAGGGCGAGCCGGGCACCGGCAAGACGGAACTGGCCCGCCAGGTGGCGGCGTCGCTGGGCCTGCCGATGATCGAATGGCACATCAAATCCACCACCCGCGCGCAGCAGGGGCTGTACGAATACGATGCGGTCAGCCGGTTGCGCGACAGCCAGCTGGGCGACGAGCGGGTGCATGACGTCAAGAATTACATCCGCAAGGGCAAGCTGTGGCAGGCGTTCGAGGCGCCCCAGAAATGCGTCCTGCTGATCGACGAGATCGACAAGGCGGATATCGAATTTCCCAACGACCTGCTGCAAGAGCTCGACCGGATGGAATTCCACGTCTACGAGACCGGCGAAACCGTCAGCGCCCGCACCCGGCCGGTGGTGATCATCACGTCGAACAACGAAAAGGAACTGCCCGATGCGTTCCTGCGGCGGTGTTTCTTCCACTATATCCGCTTCCCCGACATCGACACGATGCGCCAGATCGTCGAGGTCCATCACCCCGGCATCAAGGAACAGCTTCTGACCACCGCGCTGACGCAATTCTACGAACTGCGCGAGACCCAGGGGCTGAAGAAGAAGCCCTCGACCAGCGAGGTTCTGGACTGGCTGAAGCTGCTGCTGGCCGAGGATCTGTCGCCCGAGGATCTGAAACGCGACGGCGCCAACGCGCTGCCGAAGCTGCACGGCGCGCTGCTGAAGAACGAGCAGGATGTGCATCTGTTCGAACGCCTGGCCTTCATGGCGCGGGGCCAGCGATGAGCGCGGTGCAGATCCGTCCGCTGCGCGACACCGACCGCGCCGCGTGGCAGGAGCTTTGGACCGCCTATCTGGACTTCTACGAGGCCAGCGTCGCACCGGCGGTCTATGACAGCAGCTTCGCCCGGCTTCTGGGCGATGACCCACAGGATTTCCACGGCCTGATCGCCGAAATCGACGGCACCCCCGTGGGGCTGGTGCATTACCTGTTCCACCGCCACGGCTGGAAGGTCGAGAATGTGTGTTACCTGCAAGACCTCTATGCCGTGCCTGAGGTGCGCGGCCAGGGCGTGGGCCGCGCGCTGATCGAGGCGGTGTATCAGGCCGCCGACGCCGCCGGGGCGCCGCAGGTCTATTGGCTGACGCAGGATTTCAACACCAATGCGCGCCAGCTTTACGACCGGATCGGTCAGGTGACACCGTTCATCAAGTATCAAAGGGGCTAGCCCATGCGGATCGCGGTCCTTCTTCTGGCGGGGGTGTTGGCGGGATGCGCGCCGCTGGCCCGCGACACCGCCCCGCCCGTGCCGGCGGGCGACGGCGGCCTGCCGCCGATGAAAACCTTCGCGCCCGCCCGGCCCGCCATGACGCCGGTCAGCAACCTGCGGCTGGCGCAGGATTTTCTGGACCTGAGCTTTCAGATGGAAAGCGGCCGCAACCTGCGGGTGATGACCCGGTTCGAGGGGCCGATCACCCTGCGTGTGACGGGACGGCCCGCCCCCACCCTGTCGACCGACCTGAACGCCCTGCTGCAACGGCTGCGGCAAGAGGCCGGGATCGCCATCACCCGCGTGCCCGCCGACCAGCCCGCCAGCATCACCATCGAATCCCTGCCCCGCGCGCAGTTGCAGCGCCTGGTGCCGCGCGCGGCCTGTTTCGTGGCCCCCCGGGTCGACAGCTGGGACGCCTATCGCCGCGCCCGCCGCAGCGATCTGGTGGACTGGGCCGCGCTGAGCGATCGCACGCAGGTCGCCATCTTCCTGCCCGGCGATGTCAGCCCGCAAGAGGTCCGCGATTGCCTGCACGAGGAACTGGCACAGGCGCTGGGGCCGCTCAACGACCTCTATCGCCTGCCCGAAAGCGTGTTCAACGACGACAATTTCCACAATGTCCTGACGGGCTATGACATGCTGATCCTGCGCACCTATTACGCGCCGGAACTGCATAACGGCATGACCCGCGAACAGGCCGCCGCCCGGGTGCCGGGCATTCTGGCGCGGCTGAACCCGCGCGGTCAGGGGCTGGGCGGGGACGCCCGCGTGCAGCCCACGCCGCGCACCTGGATCGACGCCATCGAACAGGCGCTGGGGCCGCGCATGTCCAACAGCCGCCGCCGCGCCGCCGCCGCCCGTGCGCTGGGGCTGGCCCGGGGGCTGGGCTGGCGCGACAACCGGCTGGGCTTCAGCCTGTTCGCGCAGGGCCGCCTGAACCAGGCCGACGATACCGACCTTGCGCTGGCCTCGTTCGTGGCCGCGCAACAGGTGTTTCTGTCCGATCCCGCCACCCGCCTGCACGCCGCGCATGTGGCGATGCACCTGGCCGCCTATGCGCTGACCACCGGCGAATTCACCACCGCCATCGCGATGATCAACGACAACCTCGCCCCGGTGATGGAGGGCCAGAACGCCGCGCTTCTGGCGACCATGCTGATGATCAAGGCCGAGGCACTGGAGGCCACCGACCGCCCGGCCGAGGCGCGTGCCGTCCGGCTCGACAGTCTGGGATGGGCGCGGTATGGCTTCGGCTCGGAAACCGAAATCCGGAGCCGCCTGCGCGAAGTGGCGGCGCTGAACCCGAAAGGATCCACATGATCGTCATCGCCGCCGCCCTTCTTGGCGTTTTCATGGGCGTCCGCCGCGCCACCAAGCTGCACGGCGCGTTTCTGGACAAGCTGCAATATGGCGCGGCTTTCGGGCTGGCCTTTGCGCTGGTCGGCATGTTCGTGACCATCTTCCTGGAACGGATGCTCTGAGCCGATGTTCATCCCCTTTTTCCAGACATTGCGCGAGGCGGGCATCCCGGTCAGCCTGCGCGAATATCTGGCGTTCCTGGAGGGGATGAAGGCGGGTCTTGTGACCTATGATGTCGAGGGGTTCTATTACCTGGCGCGCACCGCCATGGTGAAGGACGAGCGCCATCTGGACCGGTTCGATCAGGCCTTTGCCAAGACCTTCGAGGGGTTGGAAAACATCAGCTTCGAACAGACGCTGGATGCCGTGAACCTGCCCGAAGACTGGCTGCGCAAGATGGCCGAAAAGCATCTGAGCCCCGAGGAAATGGCCGAGATCGAGGCCCTGGGCGGCTTCGACAAGCTGATGGACACCCTGCGCGAACGGCTCAAGGAACAGCAGGGCCGGCATCAGGGCGGGAACAAGTGGATCGGCACCGCCGGGACCAGCCCCTTCGGCGCCTATGGCTACAACCCCGAGGGCGTGCGCATCGGCCAGGACCGCTCGCGCCACCAGCGCGCGGTCAAGGTCTGGGACAAGCGCGAATTCAAGAACCTGGACGACAGCGTTGAACTGGGCACGCGCAACATCAAGGTCGCGCTGAAACGCCTGCGCCGCTGGGCACGGGATGGCGCGGCCGAGGAGCTGGATCTGGACGAAACCATCCGCGCCACCGCCGATCACGGCTATCTGGACGTGAAAACCCGGCCCGAGCGGCGCAACGCGGTCAAGGTGCTGCTGTTTCTGGATGTGGGCGGGTCGATGGACCCCTATATCCAGCTGGTCGAGGAACTGTTTTCCGCCGCAAGGTCGGAATTCAAACATCTGGAATATTACTACTTCCACAATTGCCTGTACGAGGGCGTCTGGCGCGACAACCGCCGCCGCTGGGACCAACAGACGCCCACCGCCGAGGTGCTGCGCACCTATGGCCCGGATTACAAATGCATCTTCGTGGGCGATGCCAGCATGTCCCCTTACGAGGTCGCCATGCCCGGCGGCGCGAACGAGCACTGGAACGAGGAAGCCGGCCAGGTCTGGCTACAGCGCGCACGGGCGCAATGGCCCGGGCATCTGTGGCTGAACCCGACCCCGGAACGCTATTGGCAATATACCCAGTCGATCACGATGATCCGCCAGATCTTCGAGGACCGCATGGTCCCGATGACGCTGGAGGGGATCGAACGCGGCATGAAGGCCCTGTCCCGCGCCACCTGAATTCCCGAACCCAAACGCAAAACGCCGCGCGGGGATGTCCCGGCGCGGCGTTTCCGTTTGGGGGGTTGCCCCCGGTTCTTACATGCCCAGCGCGGCCTTGACCTGATCCAGCACGCCCTGCACCAGCGCGGGGTTGTCCCCGGCCTGATTGACGGCGGCTTTCAGCGGCTCGGCCACGGTCGGCGACAGGTTGGCGTCGTCGATCATCTTGACGACCGCGTCGGCGTCGAACCCGTCGGCGGTCAGCGCGTCGGGGGTGGCGGCATCGGTGGCCGCGCCCATCGCGTCGCTGGCGGCATCGGTCGCCTCGGTGGTCGCGTCTGTCGCGGCATCTGTTGCGTCAGTCGCGGTGTCCGTGGCCGCATCGGCGGCGTCGCCGGCGGCTTCGGTCGCGGCGTCCGTGGCATCGGTGGCTGCGTCGGTCGCGGCATCGGTGGCTTCAGTCGCCGCATCCATCGCTTCGGTCGCGGTATCGGTGGCCGCGTCGGTGGTGGCCTCCATCGCGTCGGCGCCCGCGTCGGCCGCATCGCTTGCGGTTCCGGTCACGGCGTCTGCCGCATCGCTTGCGGCTTCGGTGGCGGCATCGACGGCATCGGCCGCTGCCTCGGTCGCGGCGTCGACCGCGTCACCGGCGGCCTCCATCGCCTCACCTGCGGCTTCGGTTGCGGCGTCAGCGGCTTCGCTGGCGGTTTCGCCCACGGCCTCCATCGCGTCACCGGCGGCTTCGGTGGCCGCATCGACCGCCTCGCCCGCGGCTTCCATCGCGTCGTCTGCGGCTTCGGTCGCGGCCTCGACCGCGTCACCGGCGGCGGTTGCGGCATCTTCGGTGGTTTCCGTCACGGCCTCGGCGGCGTCCTGCATCGCCTCTTTGCCGTCCTTGTTCCCAAACAGGAAATAGGCCCCGATCCCGATGGCGGCCAGCGCCACGATTGCAATAACGGTGTTCTTCATTTCGAGGTCCTCAATTCGTTCTACGCCCAATATATGCGCGCATGGTTTTACCCGTGAACAGGGGAATGAAAACCGGAATTCCCCCCAAAGGCGAAAGCCCGCCGACAAAACGAATGGATTCGCCGCTTGAAACGCCCCCGGCGCGCGTCTATTTTGCGCGCACTCTAAAGCAACTATCGAAGGAACGGCACCATAGCCCGCAGACCTCATAACGCGCCCCCGACGCGCGACACCGGCCCCCGCGTCAACGATCGCATCCGTGCGCCCGAAATCCGCCTGATCGGCGCCGATGGCGAAAATGTCGGCGTGGTCTCGCCGCGCCGCGCCCTGGAAATGGCCGAAGAAGCCGGTCTGGACCTGGTGGAAATCTCGCCCAACGCGACGCCGCCCGTGTGCAAGATCATGGATTTCGGCAAGTTCAAATACGAACAGCAGAAACGCGAATCCGAGGCCCGCAAGAAGCAGAAGACCATTGAGGTCAAAGAGGTCAAGTTCCGCCCGAACACCGATACGCATGACTATGACGTCAAGATGCGCAACGTGTTCAAATTCCTGGAAAACGGCGACAAGGTGAAGGTCACCCTGCGGTTCCGTGGCCGGGAAATGGCGCACCAGAACCTGGGCCGCGAGCTGCTGGAACGGGTGGCCGAGGACGTGAAAGAGATCGGCAAGGTCGAAAACATGCCGAAGATGGAAGGCCGTCAGATGGTGATGATGATCGGGCCGGTGGCGAAATAACGCCCCTTTTCCGGTGATCCAATGGATCGAAAGGCGCCCCGCAGGGCGCCTTTTTCATGTCATTCCGCCGGTGCGGCGACCTTGCTGCGGCCGGTCAGGCTGGGCGGCAGCAGGAACGCGATCAGCACGAAGGCCGCGCCCATCACGATCCCCGCGACATCGCCGGGTACGCCGGGCAACAGCGCGTCGTATTTCGACCCGGGCACCTGTCCCAGCGTCAGCGCGCTGCCCGAAAGCAGCCCGCTGGCCTTCCACATCGGATAGGTCGCCATATAGGCCGCAGCCCCCAGCAGCCCGCCCGCGATGAAAAACAGCGCGTCCTTGCGCCCCGATGCCGCCGCGCAGACGCCCGTGCCCGGGCAATAGCCCGACGCGGCCCATCCCAGGCCCAGCATCAGCCCGCCGATAAAGACGCCGACATAGGCCGTCTTGACCGACATATGCCCCACATCCACCAGGCCCAGCATCTGGCCCCCGAACATCAGGATCGATGCGGTGCCAATGGCCAGCAGGATGGTCTTCATCAGGTGCAGGTTGGCCAGATTCAGCATCTTGCCGATCAGCGTGGGGTTGGTGGCCCCGATCCGGTCCAGCACCGCGCCGAAAGCGGCGCCAATCACGATTGCCAGAAAGATTTCCATGGCTTAGTCCTCCGCCTTGAACATCAACAGCGCCGTCGGGATCGCCGCGGCAAAGGCCCCGACGGCAAAGACATAGCCCGAGATCGCGGTCTGCATCATCCCCGACATCATGTGCCCCGAGGTGCAGCCGCCAGCCAGCCGCGCGCCATACAGCACGATGAAGCCGCCCAAGAACGCCACCAAGTATCGCTTGCCCGCGCCATCGCCGAAATTGGCCCGCCACAGCGCCGGCGCGCGACGTTCATCGGCCCCCAGCCCGCCACGGGCAAAGACCGACGCCGCCGCCCCGGCCATCATCGCCAGCACGAAGACAAAGGAATAGTTCAGCGGGTTGGCCACGGATTTCGCATATTTGCCGCCCGATTTCGCCAGATAGGCATTGGTCGAGGTATAGCCCTCGTCCGTCTGGGTCACGACCCCGGGGCTTGCCGCATCCCAAAGGATGCCGTCCAGGATCACGAATTGCGTGGATACCCCGATCGGTTTGACCAGAAGCACCGCCAGGAAAAAGACCAGCCCCAGCGCCAGCCCCCCGACCTTCCAGGATAAAGTCATCTGTTCACTCCCGTTACATTCGATTTTCAGAATGTAACGAAGCCCCCGCCAGATAACCTTGATCCATATCAACGTTAAACGCCGCGGGAGGGAGGGCCCGCGGCGCAAGAAACTGCAATGGGACATGCAGTCATTCGCGGGGAACGCACCGCAGACGCAGAAACGGCGCATCCCCCACGACTCCAATCTAGCCATGGGACGCGGCCTCTGCCTTGATCGAAATCAACTGCGCCCCGGAATTTGCCGCTGCCAAAGGCTTGTCGCGCGGGGCAAATCGTGGCTTTTTGACAGGCAACCGAAAGGAATGATGATGTCTGTTGACCTTTGGCTTGCCTATGTCGCCGCATCGGTGGTTCTGCTGATGATCCCGGGGCCCACAATCCTGCTGGTGATTTCCTATGCCCTGACCCAGGGCCGGCGGGTCGCGGTCAGCATGGCGCTGGGGGTCGCGCTGGGGGATTTCCTCGCGATGACGGCCTCGCTTCTGGGGCTGGGGGCGCTGGTCATGGCCTCGGCCACGCTGTTCACGGCGCTGAAATGGGTTGGCGCGGCCTATCTGGTCTATCTGGGGATCAAGCTGCTGCGCAGCCGCCCGACGCTGGATCTGTCCGACATGACGGCCACGCCGCCGAAAACCGCGCGCGCGGTCTTTGGCCATGCCGCGGCGGTGACCGCGCTGAACCCCAAATCCATCGCCTTTTTCATCGCCTTCGTGCCGCAATTCATCCGGCCCGAGGCCCCGATCGCCCCGCAATTCGGTATCCTGATCGCCACTTTCGTCACGCTGGCGGCGCTGAACGCGCTGGCCTATGCGCTGCTGGCCGACCGGCTGCGGATGCGCATCCGCAAGCCCGGCGTGTTGCGCTGGATGAACCGGGCGGGCGGCGGGGCGCTAGTGGGGATGGGCGCGCTGACCGCGGCGATGCAGCGGGCCTGAGAATTGACCCGCGCGCGCGGCTCTGGCACCTATGTCCAACCGCAGGCAGCACAGACAGGGACCTGATCCCGCCCGGGCAGGCACGCTTATGACCCTCGACATCCGGACAATGACTGGGCCACGCCCATGAAGATAACCGCGTTCACCTGCGTCAAGAACGAGGGTCCGTTCCTGTTGGAATGGATCGCCTATAACCGCCTGCTGGGCGTGACGGGGCAGCTGTTCTATTCCAACGACTGCACCGACGGCACCGATACGCTGCTGGATGTGCTGGCGGGCCACGGGATCGTACAGCACCTGCCGAACCCCGCCAAAAGCCGGAAATACCAGGTCGAGGCGCTGCGCGACGCCCGCCGCCAGCCCATCGTGACCGAAGCCGACTGGCTGTGGAACGCCGATGTGGACGAGTTTCTGAACATCCGCGTGGGCGATGGCACCATCCCGGAGCTGATCGAAGCCTGCGGCGGGCCCGACGCGATTTCGATCACGCATCAGCACTTCGCCAGCACACCGGTGACCGATTTCGTGGACGCCCCGGTGATCGGGCAATTCACCCGCTCGCACAATCCCGATATCTGGTGCGATCACCTGGCGATCGAGGTCAAGACGCTGATGCGCGCCGATCTGCCGTCGGATTACTGGGGCGCGCACCGGCCGTTTCTGAAAGGGTTCGACAAGGACCGCCTGCCGCGCTGGACAGACGGATCGGGGCGGCAGGTCAGCCGTACCTTCATCCTGAACGACGCCGACAAGCGGCTGTTCGGTTACACCGCCAGGGGCGCGCGCGATTTCGCGACGCTGAACCATTACGCCCTGCGGTCGCTGGACAGCTATCTGGTCAAGATCGACCGGGGCGATGTGAACCGCGAAAACCGCGCTTTTGACGACACCTATTGGCGCGAGCGGAACGATGCCGCTTTCGAGGACACGTCGATCCAGCGCCACCTGCCGAAGCTGCATGACGGGATTGCCGCGCTCAAGGCGCTGCCCGGCGTGGCACAGGCGCATGACGATTGCGTGGCCAGCCACCGCGCCACCATCGACCGGCTGATGGCACAGGACGATTATGCCGCCACGCGCGCGCAGCTTCTGGCGGCATCCCCCCTGCCCCCGGCCGAGGATGCGCTGATCGCCATGCTACAGGCGGCCCGCGCATGACCGAGATCTGGCTGCATATCGGCCTGCCCTATTGCGGTGCGGAACGCATCCAGCAGGTGTTGGCGGCGCGGCGCGGGGCGCTGAAACGCATGGGCGTGCTGTTCGCCACCACACCCGGGCGGCGCAACCACACGCGGCTGTTTCTGGCCGCAAGCGATCCCGACATGGTGGGGCAATTGCGCGCCCAGCGCGGCTTTGCCGAGCCCGACAAACAGGCCGCCCTGCGGGCGGAGGTGCAACAGGCCCTGACGGACGAGATCGCCGCCGCCCAGCCGCAGACCGTCATCCTGTCGGCGCAACAGCTGGCCATCGATCTGCACCGCGACAGCGAGCTCGCCCGCCTGCACGACATGCTGGCCCCGCTGGCCAGTCGCATCCGCGTTCTGGCGCATCTGGACAACCCCGCCCGGATGCTGGCCGCGCATTACGCCGAACAGATCCGCGACGGGCGCACCGCGCCTTTGGACCGTGATCTCGCGCTGCTGGCGGCGCCCGACTGGTCCACCGCCGCACTGGCCGACTGGACCCCGGGCGATGTCCTGCGCCATCAGTCCCCCGATGTGCAGGCGCCGCCGCCCTGGCTGGACTATGCCGCGCTGCAATCCCGGTGGGAGCGTGCCTTTGGCGCGGGCAATGTGCAGTTGCGCAGCTATAGCGCCGCGCGGTTCGCCGACACCGCCCTGCCGGACGAGATCGCCGAAAGCTTCGCCCTGCCCGGCACGTTGAACCCGGTCGAGCTGGCCCCCGATCCCGCGCCGCTGTCGGACGCCACGCTGGAACGCGGGCGGCTTTTGAATGCGCAGCTGATCCGGCTTCTGGCCACGGGCCGCAGCGTACCGCGCCGGATGTGGCGACGGTTCCTGGACGAGGTCGCGGTGCCCGGCGCGCCGCTGGACCCCGGGGCGCTGGCCGTAGTCTCGGACCGCTTTGCACAAGCGAACGCGGCGCTGGCCGACGCGCATCCGGGGCTGAACGCCGAAACCTTCAACGCCCCCGATCCCAAACCCGCCTGGACCCCACCCGATCCGCAAATGGGATACCGCGCGACGCAATATCTGGCAGCGTTCCTGCCCCGGATCGACCGCGCCACGCGCGAGGAACAGCGCGCCACAAAATCCGCGCGCACGCCCGAGCTGAGCCCCGCCGCGCAGGCCATCCTGCCCGATACCGCCCGGGCCAAGCTGGACGAGCTGCGCCGCAGCCCCTTTGCCCCGCACAACCTGCTGGGCGGCATCGACGAAACCCAGGCCGGCCCCGATTTCACCACCCCCACCCCGCGCAGCCTGCCCGAGGGGCGCAGCGGCAATGTGGTCGTGGCCTGCATGAAGAACGAAGGCCCCTATATCCTGGAATGGGTCGCCTATCACCGGCTGGTGGGGTTCGATACCTTTCTGATCTATACCAATGACTGCACCGACGGGACCGATCAGATCCTGCAACGGCTACAGGCGATGGGCATCCTGCACCACCGGTCCAACAACGGTTGGAAGGGCAAATCCCCGCAGCAATACGCGCTGAACCAGTCCCTGCGCGAGCCGGTGATGCAACAGGCCGACTGGATCGCGCATTTCGACGTGGACGAGTTCGTGAACATCCGCTGCGGCAACGGCACGCTGGACGATTTCTTCGCCCATTGCCCGGATGCGACCCATGTGGCGATGACCTGGCGGCTTTTCGGCACCAATGGCGTCACCGAATTCCGCGACGCACCGGTGATCGGCCAATTCGACCATTGCGCGCCGAAATACTGCCCCAAGCCGCACACCGCCTGGGGGTTCAAGACCCTGAGCCGCAATATCGGCGCCTATGAAAAGCTCAGCTGTCACCGCCCGAACAAGCTGCAGGCGGACATGCGCGACCGGGTGCGCTGGGTCAACGGCTCGGCCCGGGCGATGGGCGATACGGTGGTCGAAAACGGCTGGCGGTCGTCGAAACGCACCATCGGCTATGACCTGCTGCAACTGAACCATTACGCGCTGCGCTCGGCCGACAGTTTCCTGGTCAAGCGCCAGCGTGGCCGGGCGCTGCATGTGGATCGCACGATCGGGATGAACTACTGGATCCGGATGGACTGGAACGACCACCGCGATGTCACGATCCAGCGCAACCTGCCCCGGCTGCGGGCCGAGATCGCCCGGCTGAAGCAGGATGCGGAGCTGGCCGCGCTGCATCAGGCGGCGGTCGACTGGCACCGCGCCAAGGCGGCCGAGCTGCGCGCCGACCCTGAATTCGCGGACCTGCTGAGGTCGATCCGCGGCGCCGACCTGACCGCGACCGAACGCGCGGCCTTCGCCCTGTCGCTGGATATGGAGAGCTGAGCATGGACGCCCCCGCCGCCGACACCCGCGCCTATGGCCTGACCCTGCCCGCCGATCCGCGCGTGCTGACCAAGCGGCGGCTGCGGCAGCTGCGCGACGGGCGGTTTGCGGCGGCGATGGTCCGCACCGCCCTGCGCCAGACCGATCCACAGGACCGGGTGCTGACGCTGTGGTCCGGCCCGGGCCTGATCCCGGCGCTGCTGAGCCTGCGGCTGGGCATCCGGCACATTCAGGCCGTCGACCCCGCCCAGCCGCTTTGCGAATATGCCGAGCGGCTTTACCGCGCCAACGGGATCGAAACCGTGCAGGCGCTGCACGGCCTGCCGGGCCTGCGCAAGGGCCAGGCCGCGTTCCACCTGCGCGGTGACCTGCTGCTGTCCAGCACCGATGACCAGCCCGGCGGCGTGGTCGAAACGGTGCAGGTGCCGGCGCTGAACACCGGGCATCTGATCCGCGATTTCGCCCCCGATGTGCTGGTTGGCGACATGTCGCACGCCCCCGCCAACCTGCTGGCCCAGGCCGATCTGTCGGGGCTGCGGATGGCGGTGCTGACCCTGCCGCCGCAATCGGCGGGGCCGGCGGTGATTGCGGGGCTCTTCCGGGCCTTGGGCGATGGCGGGCTGACCTATGCGCCCAAGCAATCGGCGGGCCGCGTCGTGACTTTTCGGCGGGACTGGTAGCCGATGCGCGCGCTGGCCGTCCTGACCGTCAAGAACGAGGGCGCGTTCCTGCTGGATTGGCTGGCCCATCACCAGGCGGTCGGCTTCACCGATTTTCTGGTGCTGTCGAACGATTGCGACGACGGGACCGACACGCTGCTGGACCGGTTGCAGACGCTGGGCCACCTGACCCACCTGCCCAACCCCGCGCCGCATCAGGGGGGCGTGCAATTCGCCGCACTGAAACGGGCCGACGCGCATCCGCTGGTGAAACAGGCCGACTGGATCATGACGCTGGATATCGACGAGTTCGTGAATATCCATGTGGGCGATCATACCCTGCCTGACCTGATCGGCGCCCTGCCCCGCGCCGATGCGATCCCGCTGACCTGGCGCTGGTTCGGCAATGCGGGCGTGGTCGCGTATCAGGACCTGCCGATCCCCGATCAGTTCACCCGCGCCGCGCCTGCGGTGCTGCACTGGCCCTGGCGCGCGGCGATGTTCAAGACGCTTTACCGCAACAATGGGATCTATCGGAAACTGGGCGTCCATCGCCCCCGCAGCCCCGATCCGGATAGGGTCGATGGCGCGGTCTGGATCGACGGCGCGGGGCGTAACCTGCCGTCCGTCTTTCGCCGCCAGCAGCTTTTTTCCCCTTTTGGCCGTGACAACTACCGGCTGGCGCAGCTCAACCATTATCCGCTGGGCGCGATGGAAAGCTATGTCGTGAAATGCGACCGGGGCCGCGCGGTGCACGAGGCCGATTCGCTGGGCATGGACTATTGGGTGGAACGAAACCTGAATACCGACACCGATCGCAGCATCGATTCGCTGCGGGTGCAGCGACAATCCCGCCGTCAGGCGTTGAGTGATGACGAAATCGTGAACACCCTGCACAAGGCCGCCGTGCAATGGCGGCATGACCGGTTCCGGACCTTGATGAAATCAGAGCCCAATCGCGCGCTCTTCGGCCGATTGTTGATGACACCGCCAACAAAGCCGCTAGATGCCGCGACGGCGGCGCGGATTTTGCGCCTGCGGTAAGCGGGGCGCGCTCGAAATTGGTGAATATTATATTTATGATACCGTAATCCTGTCCGGTTTGGCGCATATTTGGCGCTTAGGGTCAGGGCAAAGGGAAGTTGTAAGTTTCAGTATCGGTCCTGGACCGATGTGAGTGGGATAGAAAGACGCAGATGCAAGTCGGCAACGACGGCACCGCAGCGGGCGAATGGTATTCCAGCCTGGCGCGGTCGGTAGATGGTACAGGTGGTATCGAAAGTCTGGGAAACGGGTACAGCGCGCTGACATCGCGTCAATCGCACACCCTGCTGGTGACATTCGAATCCGTTGACAAGATCCTGGCGCACCGCCCGGAACAGACGCCGCTGGCGGCTGCGCTGGCCGATGAATCGGGAATGTCCTTTCTGACCCTGCTCAGCGAACGGCGCGCCTGGTATCGCGACCCGGTCGTCTATGCCTATTTCGACCGGCTGATCGACGAAGGGTATTTCGACACGTTCGACCGCGTGGTGTTCTATGGCGCGGGGATGTGCGGCTATGCCGCCGCCGCCTATTCGGTGGCCGCGCCCGGCGCGACGGTCATCGCGGTGAACCCCGTGGCCACGCTGGACCCGTCGGTCACTGGCTGGGACCGCCGCTATTTCCGCTATCGGCGGCTGAACTTCACCACCCGCTATGGCTATGGCCCCGAGATGATCGAGGCCGCCGCGCAGGCCTTTGTCCTGTTCGACCCCTATCGCCGGCCCGATGCGATGCATGCCGCGCTTTATACCAACCGCCATGTGCACATGCTGCGCTGTCGGCACCTGGGCAAGACGCTGGAAACCGACCTGGCCGCGATGGGCATCCTGGACGAGGTTCTGGATGCCGCGTGCGAGGGGCAGCTGACGCCCCAGATCTTCCACCGGCTCTATCGCGCGCGCCGCGGCCATGCGCCCTATTACGACCGGCTGCGCGCACAGCTCGAGGCCGAGGACCGCCCCTATCTGACCGCGCTGCTCAGCCGTGTGGCGGCGGCGAAATTCGGCCAGCCCGCGGACCGCGAACGGTTCGACGAACTGGAAGAGCTGCTGCTGCGGCAGGGGCGCAGCCTGCCCGGCACGCCTGCCGGGGCCAAGGCCCGCGATGCCCGTGGTCAGGGCCGGTCCTGAAGCCCGCCCGCGTCCTTCAGGAACTGCACGATCCGGTCGACGCCCTGCCCGCTTTTCAGCGCCGCCATGACAAAGGGCCGCGTGCCCCGCGCCGCCGCCGCATCGCTTTCCAGAAGATCGCGGTCCACGCCCACATGCGGCGCCAGATCGGTCTTGTTGATGATCAGCAGGTCCGAGCGCGTGACCCCCGGCCCCTTCTTGCGCGGAATGTCCTGACCCGCTGCCGTGTCGATCACGTAGAGCGTCAGATCGGCCAGCTCGGGGCTGAAGGTCGCGGCCAGATTGTCGCCGCCGGATTCGATGAAGATCACGTCCAGATCGGGAATTCGTTCGCGAAACGCCGCCACCTCGGCCAGGTTGATCGACGCATCCTCGCGGATCGCGGTATGCGGGCAGCCGCCGGTTTCCACCCCCTTGATCCGGTCCAGCGGCAGCACCTGCGCCCGCATCAGGTATTCGGCATCTTCGGACGTATAGATATCGTTGGTGATCACGGCCACGGAATAATCCTGTGCCATCGCCCGGCACAGCTGTTCGGTCAGCGTTGTCTTGCCCGCGCCCACCGGGCCACCGATCCCCACCCGCAAGGGCCCATGCGCATCCGCCATTCCGATCCTCCTTTTCGCGATTGTGCCGGGGCCGTCATGTGCGGAACAGCCTGACATCCAGCGTTTCATGTTCCATCGCCGCCAGGTCCGAGCCATAGGCACCGCTGGCCAGATCGTCCAGCCCGGCCGTCGCGGCCCAATCGGCCAGGTTCAGGATCAGCGGATGCAGATCGGCCAGCGCCTGTTGCCCCGCCGCCTGTCCCAGCGGCACGAAGCGCACCGCCGCCGACACCAGGTTCGACGTGAACGCATGCAGGTAAAGCGCGGCAACCTCGGACGCGGGCAGATCCAGCAGGCGCGCGGCCTGCCCCACGGCGGTGGGCAGCGGCTGCGGCGCAATGGCGGTGCCGCGCAGGGCATTGACCGCCTCGACAAAGGCGCGCCCCTGATCCTCGGCCTCTTGCGCGCGCTCGCGCGATGGGGCCAGCGCCCGCGCGGTATCGGCCAGATCGGCACCGTTCAGCGTCAGGCACAGCAGCACCGCATCGACCCGGCCCGTGCCGTGATCCAGCACCACCGAAAGCCAGTCGCACAAGCCCCCCGCATCCGTCACCCGCCCCGCCGCGATCGCCTGTTCCAGCCCGTGGGAATAGGCATAGCCGCCCACCGGAAAGGCCGGCGACAGCCATTGCGTCAGGGTCAGCAGGTCGGCGGTCATCGCTCAGCCGTGGCCGTGATGGTGGTGGTGATGGGGCTCATCGGGGCCATGGGAATGGCCCATCGTCCGCCCGTGGCCATAGGCCCCGCCCTCGGGCCGGAACGGCGCTGTCACTTCCGTGACCGTGCCGCCCAATCCGCGCAGCATCTCGGCCAGCACATGGTCGCGCTGGATGAACAGCGCGCTCTGGGTGATCTGACAGGGGGTGTGACGGTTGCCGATATGCCATGCCAGCCGGATCAGATGCGCGCCCGTGACCTGCAACAGCGGCTCGTCCGCCGGTTTCACCGCGATCACGCGCCCATCGGCCAGCAACAGGGCGGTCTCTTCGGTCAGGTTGGTGGTCTCGGCCAGGTTCACCAGAACGGTGCCGCCGCCATCGGTCGACAGCCGCTTGCGGCGCAGGAACCGCCCCTCGTAATCCAATGTCACCGTGTCGGCGACATCCTGCACCGCATCCGCCGGAGCGGTGCCAAGAACGGTTCCGTAATCGGTTGTCATGCGGCCCTCGTCTGTCTGTCGGGGCCAGCATAACGCGCTGAATTTCGGGCCGAAAGCCCAATCGCCGGTTCAGGCGAAGCGCTTACAGGTAATAGGACGCCCGAAACACGTGATGCACGATATCGTCGCGCTTCAGCCCAAGCTCGGCCAGCTCGGCATCGGATTTCGCCTGCAGCGCCTGGATGCGTTTCAGCCGCGGATTCTGTTCGGCCATGCGGACCAGCCCCCGGCCAAGGGCACGAAACGGCGCGCCAATCGCGGTCAGAATCCCGCCAGCCTGCGGCGCATTGGTGTTGGTGATCGTGGTTGCCATCTGGAAACTCCTGTCTGCTCACAAGGTTTCCTCCCTTCCTTCCAAATTAGGTCAGGATCGCTGACGGGACAATTGCAATCGGCGCAATGCTGCATTGCAGCAAGCGTGAAGGACTGGGCCGCTCCGCGCCTGTTACGGGCGGTGCCACGGCTTGCCCCGATGACGGCTAGTCGCCTTCGTAGCCCCCTTCGATCCAGTCGGAGATTGCGTCGAGCGCGCCGGGGGCGTAGGCATGGCGCCCCTCCAGCAGAAACCTGGCGACGGCATAATGCGACCAATCTTCGGACAGTTGCCAGTTATAGGCCGGCGCCTTCAACAGCCCATGCGTCGCGTCCGGCAGGACGATGATGCGGGTGGGCGCATCGCGTCCGGCCAGCGCCTGGCGAAAGCGTGCGGCGTTTCGAACCGGATCGACGTTCAGGTCCTCCGCCCCCCAGATCGCCAAAAGCGGAACGTCCAGCGCCATCAGGGCCTGCCGCGACTCTGCGCCGCGGTTCTGGCGGATGAACCGCCAGCGATCAGGGGTCATGCCAGCGGGCGCGTCATCTGCCGTGGCATTCGGGCCAAACGCGCGGTCGTCGGCGATGGCTTGCGCGGCAAGCGTGGCCGCGATGGTCGGCGCGTCCAGCCCCGCCTGGCGGAGCCGCATTCGCGTAAAATACGCCCCCTGCTGCTGCCAGGACATGGCCGCGCCCGCCAGGATCAGAAAATCCGCATCGGCGCGGGTCAACGATGGCAACACCCATCCGGCCTGCGAAAACCCAAGCGCACCGATGGCCGTTCCCTGAAAGCGCTCTTTCAAAAGATGAAGGACGGCGCGGGTTTCGTCCGCCCGGTCCGACATCGATTGCAGCAGCCAGTTGCCACCTGACGCGCCGACGCCGGGCTTGTCCCAGGACGCGACCGCGATTCCGCGATCGAGCAGGGCATTGATCAGGGGCGCGTAGCCGCCCGCCGACAATCGGTCTTGCGCGCCATCCCCGTGAACGATTGCAACGGCGGCGATCACCGCGTCATCGGGAAACCAAATCGTGCCCGATACCAGATTGCCCGAGACCGAGACCCCAAACGGCGCGCTGACCCGGCGGTCCAGATCGTGGTCAGCCAAACGCCAGAGTATCACACCCAACCCAAAGGCCAGAACAAGGCCGGCGGTCAGAACAGCCCGCAATATCATTTGAAATCAAACGTCTTCACAACCATTTCTATCGAAACATAGGAAGCGTCCGTCGTGAACACAATCGACCCAGCGAAGCCATTTACCGTCGAAACCGGTCTTCGGCCCGAGCACCGCCAACAGGCCGCCCGCGGCTATTGGCGCGCCTTTTCGCGCAAGCTTCGGTATCCGCTTGGGCCCGCGGACAAGGCCACGTCCTTTATCGAAAGCGTCCTGGACCCGACCCATGCCATCTCTGCCGTGTCGCATGACGGGCAGTTTCTGGGGATGGCCGGTTTCAAATCCGCCCGTGGCGCACTGGTCGGTGGTGGTTTCGGCGATCTGGCGCGCATCTACGGCTGGCTGGGGGCCACGATACGCGGCGCGCTGATCCATGTTCTGGAACGGGACTGCGCCGACGAAACGCTGCTGATGGATGGCATTTTTGTCGAGGCGTCGGCCAGGGGTCACGGTGTCGGAACAGCGCTTCTGCGCGCGGTCGAGGCGTACGCCGCGTCCATGGCGCTGAAGCGGATCAGGCTGGACGTCATCGACACGAACCCGCGTGCCCGCGCGCTTTACGAACGGGAAGGGTTCGCAGCAAGCGGCGTCCTGTCGCTTGGTCTGCTGAAGCCGGTCTTCGGGTTTTCCGCAGCGACACAGATGACGAAACCCGTCGGCGGCTGAACCGGCACCATCAACCGCCCCCCGTCAGAACAGGAAATACCGTTGCGCCATGGGCAGTTCGCTGGCCGGTTCACAGGTCAGCAATTCACCATCGGCGCGCACCTCGTAGGTTTCGGGGTTCACATCGATCTGGGGCGTGGCGGCGTTCATCACCATGTCGGCCTTCCCGATAGTGCGGGTGTTTTCCACCGGCAGCGTCGCCTTGCGCAGGCCCAGCGTCTGGGCGATGCAATCGCTTTGGGCGGCGTGGCTGACGAACAGCACCGACGAGTTTTCCTGCGACCGGCCAAAGGCGCCGAACATCGGGCGGCTATAGACCGGCTGCGGCGTGGGGATCGACGCATTCGGGTCGCCCATCTGAGCCATCGCAATCGTCCCGCCGACCAGCACCATTTCCGGCTTCACGCCGAAAAAGCCCGGGCTCCACAACGCCAGATCGGCGCGCTTGCCGACCGTGATCGAGCCGATATGGGCCGAGATCCCATGCGCAATCGCCGGGTTGATCGTGTATTTCGCGATATAGCGTTTGACGCGCACATTGTCGTTATCGCCGGTTTCTTCCGCCAGGCGCCCGCGCTGGACCTTCATCTTATGCGCGGTCTGCCAGGTGCGGATGATCACCTCGCCCACCCGGCCCATGGCCTGACTGTCGGACGCGATGATGCTAAACGCGCCCATATCGTGCAGGATGTCTTCGGCGGCGATGGTTTCCTTGCGGATGCGGCTTTCGGCAAAGGCCACATCCTCGGGGATGGCCTTGTCCAGGTGGTGACAGACCATCAGCATGTCCAGATGCTCTTCCAGCGTGTTCACCGTATAGGGCCGCGTTGGGTTGGTCGAACTGGGGATGACATGGCTTTCGCCCACCACCTTGATGATATCAGGGGCATGGCCGCCGCCCGCGCCTTCGGTATGGAAGGCGTGGATCGTGCGGCCCTTCATCGCCGCGACGGTGTTTTCCACGAAGCCGGATTCGTTCAGCGTATCGGTGTGAATCATCACCTGCACGTCCATGTCGTCAGCAACTGACAGACAGCAATCGATGGCGCCTGGCGTAGTGCCCCAATCCTCGTGCAGCTTCATCGCGCAGGCACCGGCCTTGACCATATCGACCAATGCCGCCGGTTGGCTGGCATTGCCCTTGCAGCTCAGGCCGAAATTGATCGGGAACGCGTCCAGCGCCTGCAACATACGCCCGATATGCCACGGCCCCGGCGTACAGGTGGTGGCCAGCGTACCATGCGCCGGGCCCGTGCCGCCGCCCAGCATGGTGGTCAGGCCGGAATGCAGCGCATCCTCGATCTGTTGCGGGCAGATGAAGTGGATATGGCTGTCGAAACCACCGGCGGTCAGGATCCGCCCCTCGCCCGCGATCGCCTCGGTCCCCGGGCCGATAATGATGTCGACACCCGGCTGAGTGTCGGGATTTCCCGCCTTGCCGATGGCGGCGATCATGCCGTCCTTCAGCCCCACATCGGCTTTATAGATCCCGGTCGCATCCACGATCAGCGCGTTGGTGATCACCGTATCGACCGCGCCCTCGGCCCGCGTGACCTGGGATTGGCCCATGCCGTCGCGGATCACCTTGCCGCCGCCGAACTTGACTTCTTCGCCATAGGTGGTCAGGTCACGCTCGACCTCGATCACCAGATCGGTATCGGCCAGACGCACCCGGTCGCCGGTGGTGGGGCCGAACATGTCGGCATAGGCAGCGCGCGAGATTTTTGCGGGCATGTGGGACCTTTCGTGAGAATGCGATTACCTGAGGCCGCGCGGCCCGCGCCGGGCCAGCCGGCGCGAGTTGTTGCGGGTGCGGCGGCGCAGCGGGCGCAGGCCCGCCGCCATGATCGTGACGGGCTGGGCCATGCGGAACGCGGCCACGCTCATCGCCAGACCGGATTCGCTAAACGCCTGGACCTTTTCCTGCACCATGCGCGAGTTTTCGGACGGCGCGACATGCCAGAACCCGCCAAGCCCCAGCAACCGCATCGAGATCACCATCTGCGCCTCGAATGCCAGGTGCCAGAACTCGGCCGACAGGCCGATCAGCTGGGTCGCATTGCTGGGTTTGAACATCTGGGTCTCCTGTCAGCCGCGATGGGGCTTATTCCTGGAACGGATTGTCGGGTTTGGCCGGGGTGCGGCGGGCACGGCGGGCGGCCTCGCTCGGGGCGGCGGGTTTCTTGGCGGGCGCCTCGGTCTTGGGGGCTGGGGCGGTGGATTTCGCCGTCGCCGCGCGGGTCGATTTGCGCCGCGTCGTGGCGGGCTTTTTCGCGACGGGGGTCGCCTTGGCCTCGGGCTTGGGCGCGGGCGCTGCGGCCTTTGTGGTCTTGGCCGCCGCACGGGCTGTCGCCGGTTTGGCCGCCTTGGGCTTGGCTGCCGGTTTCGGCGCAGGTTTCGCCGGTTCGGCCTTGGCCGCGGGCTTCGGCGCCGCGGGCTTGGCGGTCTTTGCCTTGGCCGGTGTCGCGGCGGACTTCACCTCTGCCTTGGGTTTGGCGGCGGGTTTCGCCTTGGCCGCGGGTTTCGGCTTGGCGACGGGCGCCTCGGCCACGACTTTGACGACCGCGGCGGATTTGGGTTTGGCGGCGGCCTTCTTCGGCGCCGGGGCCTTGGCCGCCGGTTTCTTGGCCGCGGGCGCGGGGTGCGGCTTGGCCAGCTCATGCGGGTCAAACTCCAGCAGGAACGGGTTCATCCGCACCGCCAGATCCACCCAAGCCTGCATCATCTGCATCTGGGTTTCCAGCAATTGCGTCTGGGTTTCCACCGCGCTGGTCCAGAACGACCACGGATCGGCGGCTTGGAAATATTTCGGGTCATAGTACGTATTCAACATGGTTTACGTCCTTTCACTCGGCGGTGTCCAAACCGCCCATGATCTGTTGATTGAAACCGAACACCCGTCGCGCCCCGGCCAAAGGCACCAGCGTGACATCGCGCGTCTGGCCCGGCTCGAACCGCACGGCAGTGCCCGCCGCGATGTCCAGCCGCATACCCCGGGCCCGATCCCGGTCAAAGTCCAACGCGCTGTTGGTTTCGGCAAAATGGTAATGGCTGCCCACCTGAACCGGTCTGTCGCCGGTATTCGCAACGGTCAGCGTCACGGTATCCGCGCCGTCGTTCAGTGTGATCTCGCCATCGGCGATGAAATATTCCCCGGGGATCATCGCGTTACCCTCCGTGTTGAAATCTGTGCCATCCGCATCGGCTCAGCGGATCGGATGGTGAACGGTCACCAGCTTGGTGCCGTCCGGAAATGTCGCCTCGACCTGAACCTCGTGGATCATCTCGGGCACGCCGGCCATGCATTGCTCGGCCGCGATGACCTTGGCGCCCGCCGCCATCAGGTCGGCCACGCTGCGCCCGTCGCGCGCGCCTTCGACCACATAGTCGGTGATCAGCGCGATCGCCTCGGGATGGTTCAGCTTGACCCCGCGCGCCAGCCGGTTGCGGGCGACCATCGCCGCCATGCTGACCAGCAGCTTGTCCTTTTCACGGGGGGTCAGGTTCATCGCGGTTTCTCCTTCCTAGATCTGCCAGACCCGCGGCAGCGGGCCCGGTCGCAGCACCGGCAACAGTCCGGCCAACGCCTTGCGCAGCGGATAGGCGTCGGGCGCCATCAGCCGCATGATTGCCTTGCCGTCCCAGCCCGTGACCGCACCGCGCACGCCATCGGCGGCGGCAAGCGCGGCACGCAACGGGCCAACGGCATCCTCGGCCCCCGGCGCCACCAGCGCCACGGTGGCCAGCGCCCGCGCCCCGTCCAGCCCGGCGGGCTGCCCCGCATCGGCCAACAGCGCGGGCGAAATCCCCGCCGGTTCGATCAGCACCGGCCGCCCGTCGCGCGTGACCACCCGGTGATCGCGGGCCTGCACATCGGCCAATGCCTCGCCCATCGCGGCCCGGCCCAGCACCAGCGTTTCGACCCACAGACAGGCCGCATCGCCCGCCAGCGCAACCTCGGTCCGGCGCGCCAGCCGGGCCCGGTCGAACAGGATGGTTTCCTGCGGCAGCCAGTCCAGCCGCCCGCCCGCCCCCACCGACAGGCGCAGGTCCAGCCGCGCCACATCGCCGGTGCTGGCATAGATCCGCTCGGCGGTCTGGGTGGTGGCCGTGGCCCGCACCCCCGCGCCCAGATCGGCGTCAAAGCGCATCCGGTCGCCCCCGGTCAGGCCGCCAGCAGTGTTCAGAAAGACGATTTCGGGGGCGGCGGCATGGCTGCGCGGCAGGAACACCTTGGCCGATCCCGACTGGTGCAGATCCACCAGCCGCACCCGCCCGGCATTGTCCGACAGGCGCACAGCCGCGCGACCGCGCGTGCGCTGCATTGCCTGTACTGCCTCGACCCCGTCCAACATGAATGTGGTTTACCCGTCAGCCGCTTCAGCGTCACCTTATCATATTGCTGCACCGCAGCAATGGTCGAGTTTTTGGCAGCCGCGTCAATTTTTGCGCAAATGCGCCCATTTTTCAGGCAGCACGCGAACCCTCCGCCAGTACGTGGCGCGCAATCGGCTCTGGAATCCGCAGGCCCGATTGTGTAACGCCGGGGGCATGACAACGTCCCTGACCCTCCGCCGCCCCGACGACTGGCACCTGCACCTGCGCGACGGCGCGATGTTGCAGGGCATCCTGCCCGAAACCGCGCGCCACTTCGCCCGCGCCATCGTGATGCCCAACCTGGTGCCGCCGGTGGTGACCGGGGCACAGGCCGCCGCCTATCGCGACCGGATCCTGGCCGCCCTGCCCGACGGCATGGCGTTCGAGCCGCTGATGACGCTCTATTTGACCGAAGAGACCGATCCCGCCGACGTGGCCGCCGCCCATGCCAGCGGACTGGTCAAGGCGGTGAAGCTCTACCCGGCGGGCGCCACCACCAACTCCGCCTCGGGCGTTACCGATTTCGAAAAGGTGCGCGGCGTGCTGGAGAAAATGGCCGAAATCGGCCTGCCGCTTTGTGTCCATGGCGAGGTTGTCGACGCGGATGTCGACATCTTCGACCGCGAGGCCGTCTTCATCGACACCGTGCTGGACCCGATCCGCCGCGCCACACCCGGCCTGCGCGTGGTGATGGAACATATCACCACGGCCGAGGGCGCGGCCTATGCCCAGTCGGGCGGCCCGGACCTGGGGGCGACGATCACCACGCACCACCTGGTCATCAACCGCAACCACATTCTGGTGGGCGGGATTAAACCGCATTACTATTGCCTGCCCGTCGCCAAGCGCGAACATCACCGCCTGGCGCTGCGCGCGGCGGCGACCTCGGGCCTGCCCTGCTTCTTTCTGGGCACCGACAGCGCGCCCCATGCCGACCCGGCCAAGGAAAGTGCGTGCGGCTGCGCGGGCTGTTTCACCGCCACCAACACCATGTCGATCCTGGCCCATGTGTTCGAGGAAGACGGCGCCCTCGACAAGCTGGAGCGTTTCACCTCGCTCAACGGCCCCGCCTTCTATGACCTGCCCGCCAATGACGCGCGCCTGACCCTGGAACGCGGCGGCCCGGTAACCTACCCCGACAAGATCGACACCGGCGCGGGCACCGTCACCGTTTTTGATCCCGGCTTTGCGCTGCACTGGCATGTCAAACCATGAGGCTTCATTGCTCCGCAAATACTCCCGCCGGAGGCACCCGGACCCACCGCTGGATGCCTCCGGCGGGAGTATTTATCGAACAATGAAACAGGCTCGCTTTTCATAGGACCCGACCGATGATCCCCAGCTCTTTCCCCGACAAGACCGAAATCGCCCGCCTGACAGCCCGGGCCCTGCTGGAAATCGGCGCGGTCGATTTCAACGCGCGCGAGCCGTTCATCTATGCCTCTGGCCTGCCGGGGCCGACCTATGTCGATTGCCGCAAGCTGATCTCTTATCCGCGGATCCGGTCGACGCTGATGGATTTTCTGGCCGTAACCGTGATGCGCGATGCGGGGTTCGAGGCGTTCGACAATATCGCGGGCGGCGAAACCGCGGGCATCCCCTTTGCCGCGCTGATGGCCGAACGGCTGGCGCTGCCGATGACCTATGTCCGGAAGAAACCCAAGGGCTACGGCCGGAACGCCCGGATCGAGGGCGCGATGACCGAAGGCCAGCGCGTGTTGCTGGTCGAGGATCTGACCACCGATGGCGGATCGAAGCTGAGCTTTGTCGACGCGATCCGCGACACCGGCGCGACCTGTGCGCATACGGCTGTGATTTTCTATTACGGGATCTTCCCCGACACGATCCAGAAACTGGGCGATCACGGTGTCAGCCTGCATCACCTGTGCACCTGGTGGGATGTCCTGCAGGAGGCCCGCGATTCCGCCGCCTTCGACGCCGAGACCCTGGCGGAGGTCGAATCGTTCCTGACCGCGCCCCGCGCCTGGCAGGACGCGCGCGGCGCCGGCTGAGGGCCGGCAGAATAACGCCGGGGAAGCTTGCGGGATCGGCGGCTTGGCCCTACAATATCTAGCAGATACGTGGCCCGGACACCCCAGATCGGGGTGATCCGAGCTATCCACAGGTTATTCACAGAAACATACAATTTGATCCCGTTGGCGCAGCCGATGTATGCCACAGGGCCAACAGGCGGGGGACAAGATGAACGAGATCGCCGCGATCCGGCAAGACCAACAGGGCAGTGACGAAACCGGGGAACTTCCCCACTCGATCGAGGCGGAGCAGCAATTGCTGGGCGCGATTCTGACGAACAATGACGTGTTCGACAGGGTTGCGTCCATCATCAAGCCCGATCATTTCTTCGACCCCGTGCACCGGCGGATCTATGAGCTGGCGGCGGGTCGGATCCACAAGAATGCGCTGGCCAGCCCGGTGACCCTGAAAGCCTTCATGGAGGATGACGAGGGTCTGAAGGAGCTGGGCGGACCGGCCTATCTGGTGCGGCTGGCGGGGGCGGCGATTTCCAGCTTTGCCGCGCGCGACTATGCCCAGATGATCTATGACATGGCGATCCGGCGCGAGCTGATCGAGCTGGGCCATGACATCGCCGGGCGCGCGGCCAAGATCGACGCCGAAAGCGAGCCGAAAGAGCAGATCGTCGAGGCCGAGCAGAAGCTTTACAAGCTGGGCGAACAGGGCCAGACCGAAAGCGGGTTCCAGTCGTTCCTGAGCGCGGTGACCGATGCGGTCAACGTGGCCAATGCCGCCTATCAGCGCGGCGGCGGCATGGCGGGCCTGTCGACCGGGCTGGTCGATCTGGACAAGAAGCTGGGCGGCCTGCACCCGTCGGACCTGTTGATCCTGGCCGGACGCCCGTCGATGGGCAAGACCTCGCTCGCGACCAACATCGCGTTCAACGTGGCCAAGGCATACAAGCGCGGCACCCGCACCGATGGCAGCGAAGGCGCGGTCGATGGCGGCGTGGTGGGCTTTTTCAGCCTGGAGATGAGCGCCGAGCAGCTGGCGGGCCGGATCCTGGCCGAGGCCTCGGAAATCTCCAGTCACAAGATCCGCCAGGGCGACATGACCGAGGGCGAATTCCGCCGCTTTGTCGAGGCCGCCAAGCAGCTGGAGGCCTGCCCGCTGTTCATCGACGACACGCCAGCCCTGCCGATCAGCCAGCTGGCCGCCCGCGCGCGGCGGCTGAAGCGGACGCACGGGCTGGACGTGCTGATCATCGACTATCTGCAGCTCTGCCGTGGTACCGCCGAAAACCGCGTGAACGAGATCGCCGAGATTTCGATGGGCATGAAGGCCATCGCCAAGGAACTGAACATCCCCGTGATCGCCCTGTCGCAGCTGTCGCGTCAGGTCGAAAGCCGCGACGACAAGCGCCCGCAACTGTCCGACCTGCGGGAATCGGGCTCGATCGAACAGGACGCCGACGTGGTGCTGTTCGTCTATCGCGGCGAATATTACAAGGAACGCGAGAAACCGGACGAGGCCGACCTGGCCGCGGTGGAAAAGTGGAAAGAGGACATGGAGCGTCTGCACGGCAAGGCCGAGGTCATCGTCGGCAAGCAGCGCCACGGTCCCATCGGCACGGTCGAGCTGTCGTTCGAGGCGCAGTTCACCCGGTTCGGCAACCTGGTCAAACCCTATCAGCAGGACGGGTATGACGGGTACTGAACCGGCCCGTCGGCAACGGAAATGACAGGGGCAAGGGACAGGGTCGGGATTTCTGGGGCTTGACCTTGGCCCCTGTCCTGTCAAAACCGCGATATGGCAACCGGACATCTGACAATCGATCTGGACGCGGTGGCGTCCAACTGGCGGGCGCTGGACCGCCTGAGCGGCGCGGGCGTGGAAACCGGCGCGGTGGTCAAGGCCAACGGCTATGGCCTGGGCGCGGACCGCGTGGCGCGGGCGCTGGCCAATGCGGGGGCGCGCAAGTTCTTCGTCGCCGCCGCCGAGGAAGGCGCCGAAATCCGCCAGGCCCTGGGCCGTGGCCCTGAGATCCTGGTGTTCTCGGGTCATATGCCCGGCGACACCGACATGATCGGCGATCTGGACCTGATCCCGATGCTGAATTCGGTCGATCAGCTGACACGCCACCTGGAGGCCCTGCCCGGCCGCAGGTTCGGCATCCAGCTGGACACCGGGATGAACCGGTTGGGGATGGAACCCGGCGAATGGGCCGCCGTGGCGCAGATCGCGCTGGCCGCCGGGCCGCATCTGGTCATGAGCCACCTGGCCTGTGCCGATGAACCCGACCACCCGATGAACGCCAGCCAACTGGCCGCCTTTCACGAGATGACCGACGGGATCGACGTGCCCCGGTCGCTGTCGGCCACGGGCGGGCTGCTGCTGGGGGCGGATTATCATTTCGACGTGACCCGCCCCGGCATCGGGCTTTATGGCGGGCTGCCCTATACGGATGCGACGCCGGTGGCGCGGATCTCGTTGCCGGTGATCCAGACGCGCGAGATCGCGGACGGCGAGACCGTGGGCTATGGCAACAGCTGGACCGCCGACGGCCCGGCGCGGATTGCCACCGTGGCGGCGGGCTATGCCGACGGGCTGCACCGCGCGCTCAGCAACAATTGCACGCTCTATCACGAGGGCACCGCCTGTCCGATTGCCGGGCGCGTGTCGATGGACATGATCGGCGTGGATATCACCCATCTGAACGGCACGCCGCAGATGCTGGACATCCTGTGCCCCGAACAGGGCGTGGATGCGCTGGCCGAGGCAGCAGACACCATCGGCTATGAAATCCTGACATCGCTGGCGGCGCGCTATCGCCGCACCTGGCTTGGGGGGCTGGCGCAATGATCCTGACACCCGTCGCCACGATCGGCCGGTCGACGCTTGCGCTTCTGGCGGGCATCGGATCTGTTTCCCTGTTCTTTTTCAGAACCTTGGCGGCCATGCTTACACCGCCGTTCTACTTTCGTGAATTCGCGCAGGCGCTGATCACCATCGGCTATAACAGCCTGCCCGTGGTGGGGATGACGACGCTGTTCACTGGCGGCGCGCTGGCGCTGCAGATCTATGCCGGCGGCGCGCGGTTCAACGCCGAAGAGGTCGTGCCATCCATCGTCGCCATCGGGATGGCGCGCGAGCTTGGCCCGGTTCTGGGCGGGCTGATGGTGGCGGCGCGCGTGGCCTCGTCCATCGCGGCCGAGATCGGCACGATGAAGGTCACCGAACAGATCGACGCGCTGGTGACGCTGTCCACCGACCCGATGAAATACCTGACCGTGCCGCGCGTGCTGGCCGCGACGATCAGCGTGCCGATCCTGGTGGCGGTGGGCGATTCCATCGGCATCTTCGGCGGCTATCTGGTGGGCACCGGGCGGCTGGGCTTCAACCCGGCGGCTTACCTGAAGAACACCGCAGACTTCCTTGAAATGTGGGACATAATGTCGGGCATCATCAAGGGCGCGGTGTTCGGCTTTCTGGTCGCGCTGATCGGCTGCTATCATGGCATGAACTCGGGCCGCGGCGCCCAGGGCGTGGGCCGCGCGACCAAATCGGCGGTGGTCAGCGCTTCGGTCATGATCTTCGCCGCCAACTATGTCCTGACAGAGCTGTTCTTTACCGCATGATCGACATCACCGACCTTCATAAAAGTTTCGGGACCAAGCGGGTCCTGCGCGGGGTCACGCTGAACATCCCGCGCGGCGAAAGCATGGTGATCATCGGCGGCTCGGGCACCGGAAAATCCGTTCTTCTCAAATGCATCCTTGGCCTTGTTAAACCCGATTCCGGCACCATCAAGGTCGATGGCAAGGACGTGACCAAGGTCGACCGCGACGCATTCCTGGCCGATTTCGGGATGCTGTTCCAGGGCGCCGCCCTGTTCGACAGCATGAGCGTCTGGCAGAACGTCGCCTTTCGCCTGCTGCGCGGCTCGCTGAAGCGCCCCAAGGACGAGGCGCGCGCGATTGCCGTCGACAAGCTGCGCCGCGTGGGCCTGGGCCCCGAGGTCGCCGACCTGTTCCCCGCCGAGCTGTCGGGCGGGATGCAGAAACGCGTCGGTCTGGCCCGCGCCATCGCCGCCGATCCGCGCATCATCTTCTTTGACGAGCCGACGACGGGACTCGATCCGATCATGTCCGGCGTGATCAATGACCTTATAAAAGAGATCGTTGTTGAAATGGGCGCAACAGCCATGACGATCACCCATGACATGAGTTCCGTCCGCGCCATCGCCGACAAGGTCGCGATGCTGCATGACGGGACCATAAAATGGACCGGCGACGTCGCTGATTTAGACACAACTTCAGACCCTTACGTCAAACAGTTCATCCACGGCGCCGCCGAAGGCCCCATCGCCGCGATCCGCTGATCCCGCCCCGCCATCCCCGCGCCACAATCTATGCATCTTGCCGCCGCATTCGGGATCGATAAAATTATCGTCAACTTGTCTTGGGCCGCGTCTTCTGCCGATGCGCCAGCCGGGAGTGGATCCGGTGGGACAAGCGACGCAACCACATGCCGGATGGGGATCCGGCAGGGTACTGGGAAGGAACGGCGATGGTTGAGATCCTGTCGATTGGTTTGTTTTTGCTGCTTTTGGTTCTGAGCACTCTGGGCGCCCGACGCACGATGTTGTCGCGCAGCGCGAATGTCATCCTTTATGCCGGGTTCACCGGAATTGCCGCAGTGTCGGCCGCCATGATGTTTTACGGCATCATGCAGGGCAACGCGGACCTGATGCAGGGTCTGTTCGCCGTGGTGACGCTTCAGGCGGCGTGGCTGTTCATGCGCGGCCTCAGCCATGTGCAGCGGTCGGCCCGCCGGGAAAGCGATCCCAGCTACAGCCCCCGCGATTACAGCCTGGCCTATCAGTTCGAACCGGTGCGCGTCTGATCGCCCATGGCGGACACGACCCCGCCCCCGGTCACGGACAGATCCCGCGACACCCGGCGTCTGGTCCTGCGGCTTGCGAACCTGAGCCTGCTGGTGCTGTTTCCCGTGGCCTGGTTCGCACCGCTGATGCGCGCGGGCCTGCTGCCGCTGTTCGGGCTGAATGAGATCTCGGTCATATCGGGGCTTCAGGCACTGTGGAAAAGCGATGTGTTCCTGGCGCTGCTGGTCACGGTCTTTGCGCTGTTTGCGCCATATCTGAAGACCATCGGCCTGGCGCTGGTGCATTTCCGGCTGGCCTCGCCCCGGATCCTGGGCGCGCTGCAGGTGATGGGCAAGCTGGCGATGGCGGATGTGTTCCTGATCGCGCTCTATATCGTGGTGGCCAAGGGCGTGGGCGTGGGCAAGGTCGAAACCGCCTGGGGGCTGTACCTGTTCACCGCCTGTATCCTGGCGTCGATCGGGGTGTCGTATTTCACCGACAAGCTGCGCAAATCCTAGTGCGCCCAACGGGTTGCACGGGAAAGCTGATGCGCTTTCGACCGCCCGGCGCGGCGAAAGCGCTTGCGGATGGCGGCCCCGGTTTGGCATGAGGGGCTCATGGCGAAATCACTGACCTTCACCTGTACGGCCTGCGGCGCGGCGCACCAGAAATGGGCCGGGCGTTGTGACGCCTGCGGGGCGTGGAACACAATTGTCGAGGAAGCGCCGCTGAGCGCGGGACCCGCGGCCAAATCGCTGGGCGCCAGCCGGGGCCGCGCGATTGCCCTGGGCGATCTGGCCACGACCGAGGCCCCGCCCCCGCGCAGCAGCTCTGGCCTGGGCGAGCTGGACCGGGTGCTGGGCGGCGGGCTGGTCCCGGCCTCGGCCATCCTGGTGGGCGGCGATCCGGGGATCGGCAAATCCACCCTGCTGTTGCAGGCCGCCGCGGCCTTTGCGTCATCGGGCCTGTCCTGCGTCTATGTCTCGGGCGAGGAAGCCAGCGCACAGGTCCGCATGCGCGCCCAGCGGCTGGGGCTGGCACAGGCGCCGGTGAAGCTGGCGACCGAAACCAACCTGCGCGACATCCTGACCACGCTGGAGGCTGAAAAACCCGATCTGGCGATCATCGACTCGGTCCAGACCATGTGGGCCGACAACGTCGACAGCGCGCCGGGATCGGTCAGCCAGGTCCGCGCCTGCGCGCATGAGCTGACGACCTTTGCCAAGCGCAAGGGCACCGCCGTCATCCTGGTGGGCCATGTCACGAAAGAGGGGCAGATCGCGGGCCCCCGCGTGGTCGAACACATGGTCGACACGGTGCTGTATTTCGAGGGCGAGCGCGGCCACCAGTTCCGCATCCTGCGCGCGGTCAAGAACCGCTTTGGCCCCGCCGACGAGATCGGCGTGTTCGAGATGACCGGCCAGGGGCTGGGCGAGGTTCCGAACCCCTCAGCCCTGTTTCTGTCCGACCGCGACACGCCCGTGCCCGGCTCGGCCGTCTTCGCCGGGATCGAGGGCACGCGCCCCGTCCTGACCGAGGTGCAGGCGCTGGTCGCGCCCTCGCCGCTCGGCACGCCGCGCCGCACGGTGGTGGGGCTGGACAGCGGGCGGCTGTCGACCATTCTGGCGGTGCTCGAGGCCCGCTGCGGCATCCCGTTTGCGGGGCTGGACGTGTTCCTGAACGTCGCGGGCGGCATGCGCGTGACCGAACCGGCGGCCGATCTGGCGGTTGCTTCGGCCTTGCTCAGTGCCCGAGAAGACACACCTTTGCCCGCAGATTGCGTTGTTTTCGGGGAAATCAGCCTTTCGGGGGCGTTACGTGCGGTCGGTCAATCGGAAAACAGGTTGAAAGAAGCCCAAAAACTTGGTTTTTCAACAGCAATCGCGCCGACCAGCACGAAGCTGGCCGGGGACGTGTCGGGGATGAAGGTGCTGAGAATGCCTGACCTGACGACTTTCGTAGGGGACATATTCGGGGCCGGATAACACCCGAAGGAGCGAGGCATGGAAGGTTTCACCATTATCGACGCGGTCGTCGCCGCCGTCATCATCCTGTCGGCCATCCTGGCCTATTCGCGCGGGCTGGTCCGCGAAGCCATGGCCATTGTCGGCTGGGTCGCCGCGGCGGTCCTGGCCTTCATGTTCGCCAAGCAGGCCGAACCGCTGGTCAGACAGATCCCGGTTCTGGGCGACTTCATCAGCGACAGCTGCGAGATTTCGATCATCGCCGCCTTTGCCGCGGTCTTTGCCGTAGCGCTGGTGGTGGTGTCGCTGTTCACACCGCTGTTTTCGTCGCTCGTGCAGCGATCCGCCCTGGGCGGGATCGACCAGGGGCTGGGCTTTCTGTTCGGCGTGGTGCGCGGCGTGCTGCTGGTTGCGGTGGCGTTCTTCGTCTATGGCGCGGTCATCACCTCGGACGATATCGAAGTGGTAGACAAGAGCCGCTCGGCCGAGGTGTTCGCCCGCCTGACCGACCGGATCGAAAACAACAGCCCCGAACAGGCGCTGGGTTGGCTGACCACCCATTACGAAAGCCTTGTGGGCGAATGCGGCGCGCCCGAGTAAAGATCTGACCGGGCCGACGGGGGGGTGGCCGGGCCTCGGCCCGGATCGCTTGTGGTCTTGGCGAGACCAAAGGCCGATACACGCAATCATGCGCCCCTGAGGTGGATCAGACATGCCTCGAGAATATCTGCGGGGCGTTCTTCGACAAGAAAGTGGCCTGCGTCAATGGCCTGCCCCACCGCATTGGGAAACCACGCCCGCCACGCCTCAAGTGGGTCCAGGTGATGATCAACCACCCCTTTGCGGCCCCAAAACACACTGCAAGGGATCTGACTTTTCTCACCTAAGCTCGCGCGATCATGCTCCAAATCGATGCTGGCCGCCGCCGCATAATCGCCGCACCATGCGGCAATGACATCCGGTTTGAGAGCCGCGCGTTCGTATTCGGCAAGCGCTTCTTTGGCAAAAGGCGTTTGTGTGCCGGCCAAGCCCAGCAATGCGGACTGCAAAAACAAGATCGGATTGCCCGCGATCAGACGGCGCGGCATCTCGCCGGGTTGCGCAAGAAATGTCCAATGATAATAACGCTTAGCCAGCCATTCATCCATAGTACGCCATACGTCGAGCGTCGGCAGAATGTCGAGCAGCACCACAGATTGCACAGCGCTCGGATGATCCAGAACCATCCTGTGAGCCGTGCGCGCGCCACGATCGTGCGAGATCACATGAAAGCGCGGATACCCAAGCTGTTTCATCAATGAAACCTGATCCTGGGCCATGGCACGGAAGCTAAAATCGCCGTCAAGGCAAAGAGAATCGCCATACCCGCGCAGATCAGGCGCGATCACGCGATACGATTGTGCGAGCTCTTCGGCAATCGGGTGCCACATCACATGCGTTTGAGGGTACCCATGCAGCAGCAAAAGCGGAGCGCCCTGGCCCCCGACCCGGGCGTGCACGGTGGCGTTTGGCAATTCAATGTCGATTTTTTCAAAACCGCTGAACATAATCTCGCTCCCCATAGCTCACGATGCCGATGCTAGGGGCGGGTTGCCCAGATTGGAACCTGCCGTTTTCCCCGCAGTGATGCTGGCAAACCGGCACAGCTCGCGCATCTTTTCAATTTTTTCGCAATCGGCGGCAAAGCTTTGTGATCCTTTCGTGACACCGCGGATCAATCGCTCTATTGAGGGGGCAATCTGACTGCCACGGATTCGGAGCCCCCGCCCTGATGCGCGCGATGCCCCCCAGCCACCCGTTCGACGACGACAAGCTAAAAGAGGAATGCGGCGTTTATGGCGTCATCGGCGTGACCGATGCGGCCAATTTCGTCGCCCTTGGCCTGCATGCGCTTCAGCATCGCGGACAAGAGGCCGGCGGCATCGTCAGCTATCACCCCGAACACGGGTTCAACTCGGCCCGCCGCTTTGGCTATGTGCGTGACAATTTCACCAAGGCCAGCCTGATGGAGACGCTGCCCGGCAGCCTGTCGATCGGCCATGTGCGCTATTCCACCGCCGGGTCCAAGGCCGCCGCGATCCGCGACGTGCAGCCGTTCTTTGGCGAGTTTTCCATGGGCGGCGCGGCGATTGCCCATAACGGCAACATCACCAATGCCGCCGCCCTGCGCCGCGAGCTGATCGAGCGCGGCTCGATCTTTCAATCCTCGTCCGACAGCGAATGCATCATCCACCTGATGGCGCGGTCGTTGCAGCGCAACATCCCCGAACGGATGCAGGATGCCCTGCGCCGGGTCGAGGGCGCGTTTTCCGTGGTCGCCATGACCCGCACCAAGCTGATCGGTGTGCGCGACCCGATGGGGGTGCGGCCGCTGGTGCTGGGCAAGGTGGGCGATGGCTGGGTGCTGAGTTCCGAGACCTGTGCGCTGGACATCATCGGCGCCGAGTTCATCCGCGAGATCGAACCGGGCGAAATGGTGGTCATCACCGAAAACGGCGGGGTCGAAAGCCAGTTTCCGTTCCGCAAGCAGGCGTCGAAATTCTGCATCTTCGAACATGTCTATTTCAGCCGGCCCGACAGCATCCTGGGCGGGCGTTCGGTCTATGAGACGCGCGAGAATATCGGCCGCGAGCTGGCCAAGGAAAGCCCGGTCGAGGCCGATCTGGTCTGCCCCGTGCCCGACAGCGGCACGCCGGCGGCCATCGGCTTCAGCCTGGAAAGCGGCATTCCCTATGCGATGGGGATCATCCGCAACCAGTATATGGGCCGCACCTTTATCGAGCCGACCGAGCAGATCCGCAATATGGGCGTCCGGCTGAAGCTGAACGTCAACCGCGCCCTGATCGAGGGCAAGCGCGTCATTCTGGTCGACGACTCGGTCGTCCGGGGTACCACCAGCCGCAAGATCAAGGAAATGATCCTGGATGCCGGCGCCAAGGAAGTGCATTTCCGCATCGCCAGCCCGCCGACCGCCTGGCCCTGTTTCTATGGCGTCGACACGCCCAACCGCGAAAAGCTGTTGGCCGCGACCATGTCGGAAGAAGAGATGCGCCAGCATCTTGAGGTCGACAGCCTGAAATTCATCTCGCTCGACGGGCTGTACCGCGCGGTGGGCGAGGCGCAGGGCCGCGACGCCAAGTGCCCGCAATATTGCGACGCCTGTTTCAGCGGCGAATACCCCGTGGCCCCCAGCGACATGATCGAGAAAGGCTTCGTGCTGAAGGCGGCAGAGTGAATCTGCTGGATCTGGACGCGCGCTGGCGCCGGTTCCACGACGCGGACCGGGCCTGTCCCTGCTGCGGGCAAACGTTTTCGGGCCTCTTCGATATCGGCTTCGACCACCCCGATGGCTGGCCGCATGACGCGCGCGCCGATAGCGGGCAGGACGTGTTGCAAGTCGGTGCCGACAAGCTGAGCGCGGATCTGTGTCGTTGGGACGATCACCGCTTCATCCGCTGCACCCTGCCCCTGCCCATCCGGGGCAGTGACGAGGTGTTTCATTTCGGCGTCTGGGCCAGCGTGCATCCCGACCGGTTCGACGATTACGTCAACGCCTGGCAATCCGACGACTGGTCGGGGTTTCCGGGCTGCTTTGCCTGGCTGATGAACGCCCTGCCGGGGTTCGACGTGGACGACCCCATCGCCTGTGACCTGCGCCCCGGCGATGACGGCCAACGCCCCACGCTGCACGCCCATGACGGGCCGCTGGCCAAGGCGCAGGAAAACGGCATCAGCTTCGATGATCTGCTGGATATCTATGCCGCCACCGGCAACGACATCCGCCCGCATCTGGCCGACGGTTAGCCCCGCCCGCGATAGGGCGGCACGCCCTGATCGGGGATCCAGACGCCCTGGGGCACCGCGCCGGTCTGCCAGAACACGTCGATGGGAATGCCCCCTCGCGGATACCAATAGCCACCGATGCGCAGCCATTGCGGCTCCAGGAAATCGACCAGCCGGCGCGCGATGGAGATCGTACAATCCTCGTGAAACGCGCCGTGATTGCGGAACGATCCCAGAAACAGCTTCAGCGATTTGCTTTCCACCAGCCAATCGCCGGGCACATAGTCGATCATCAGATGCGCGAAATCGGGCTGACCCGTCATCGGGCAGAGCGAGGTGAATTCCGGCGCGGTGAACCGCACGCAATAGGCCACATCGGCCTGCGGGTTCTGCACCCGCTCCAGCTCGGCCTTGTCGGGGCTGTCGGGCATCACCGTGTCGCCGCCCAACTGCTTGAGATTGCTGTAAATACTCTCTTCCATCATCCTGTCCTTTCGCGGGATCAAACGCCGCGCTTGTTGCCCCAGATCAGCACATGCAGCTGCGGCAGGATGCGCGGGGCGAACCAGCCCGCGCCGGTGGTGTTGTCGAACAGCCATTCCAGCCGCTCGGCCAGCGCCTGTGGCGGCACCGGCTGGTCGGGGTCCACATCCGGGTTGCCCGGTTGCAGGTAAAGCGGCAGCTGCGGGTAGCGCGCCGCCGCATCGCGCGCCCAGTCCAGATCCGGCTGGTCGAAGATCACGATCTTCATCACCATCTGCCCCGCGCGCTGGCCTGCGCGCAGGCAGGCATCGAAGGCGGCCCAATCCACGCGCTCGCCGCTGGACGGCGGCTTGGGGCTAAGAACCAGCGTGTCCAGATCGCCAAACCACGGCTTGGCGATGGACCCTTGCGTCTCGCACGCGAACCGATAGCCCGCCGCCTGGCCCCGCGCGATCAGCGGGCCGAAATCCTGAATGGCGGGGTTGCCGCCCGACAGCGATACGGTCAGCGGCCGCCCGCCCGACAGATCCAGCACCCGGTCCCAGACCTGTTCGGTCGTCATCGCGGCCCAGTCGTGGCGATGGGCGCTGTCGACCGCGTGCAGGCTGTCGCACCACGCGCAGCGGTAATCACAGCCCCCCGCGCGGACGAACACGGTGGGTTCGCCGATCAAGGCCCCCTCGCCCTGGATCGTCGGCCCGAACACCTCGGCGATGCGCAGGGTCATGGCCGGTACTCGGCCCAGGTCTTGGGCGTCTCGCTGACCTTGACCGCTGCGGTTTCGGGCCAGCGCGCCGCGCACCAGTCGAAGAAATGCTTGGCCAGGTTTTCCGCCGTCGACGGCTGGTTCAGCACATCGTTCAGATGCCGGTGGTCGAACCGGTCGTCGATATAGGATTTCAGCGGCGCCAGCTCGTGATAGTCGCGCACGAAGCCGTCCGCGTTCAGCTGCGCCGCGGCCAGTTCGACCACGACGATATAATTGTGCCCGTGCAGCCGCGCGCATTGGTGATCGGCGGGCAGATGCCCCAGCTGGTGCGAGGCCGAGAAATGGAATTCCTTGCTGATGCGAAACATCACGCGGCCCCCCGGTCTGCGATGGCCTGACGCCAGAAATCCGGGTCGGCATAGGCGGTCGGGTCGGCCACACCGGCCAGATCGAACGCCTCGCGCCGTTCCACGCAGGTGCCGCAGCGCCCGCAATGCAGATCGCCCCCTTTATAGCACGACCATGTGTCGGCAAAGGGCGTGCCGTGGCGGGCGCCCGCTGTGACGATATCGGCCTTGGTCCGGTGGACAAAGGGCGTGTAAAGCGCCACATCGGCATAGCCGTCGAGCGCGGCGCGCTGCATCGCCTCGAACGCTTCCGTGAAGCCCGGACGGCAATCGGGATAGATGAAATGATCGCCGCCATGCACGGCGGTCGCCACCGCATCGTCGCCATTGGCCGCCGCCACGCCAAAGGCGATGGCCAGCATGATGGCGTTGCGGTTGGGCACGACGGTCACGCGCATCGTTTCCTCGGCATAGTGGCCGTCGGGCACGTCGATATCGTCGGTCAGGGCCGAGCCGGTCAGCGCGGCACCGATGGGGCGCATGTCGATGATGTCATGCGGCACGCCCAGCCGGGTGGCGGCGCGGGCGGCGAAATCCAGCTCCTTGCGGTGGCGCTGGCCATAGTCGAAGGACACAAGCCGGGTCAGTTGGCGTTCGGCGGCGACCATGTGCGCCAGCGATACCGAATCCAATCCGCCCGAGCAGATCACGATGGTTTTCATGTCAGAACCCTTGTTTTGTTGACCGGGTAGGCTGCGACCGGTGTGGGCGGGGTGATAACGGTTTTCTGCCCGATCGCAACCGGAAATCCGCCCGCATGGTCTTCCCCCCGGCGGTCCCGCGCGTCAGACTGGCCCCGAACGCCCCAGCGAAAGGTCGGACCGATGCGAAAGACAGCCCTTGTCACCGGCGGCACGCGCGGGATCGGCCGGGCGATTGCCACCGATCTGGCGCGCGATCACGATGTCGCCGTGGTCTGGCGGCGCAGCCCGCCCGATGCCCTGCCGGGTGGTGTCCACGCGATACAGGCCGATCTGGCACAGCCCGGGGCCGCCGCCGATGTGATCGCGCAGGTGGTCGACCGGTTCGGGCGGCTGGATCTGCTGGTCAATAACGCGGGCGCCATCGAAATGACCCCGGCTGATGGGTTCGACATGGCCACCGGGCGGGATATTCTGGATCTGAATGTGCTGGCCCCGGCGGCGCTGTTATCGGCCGCCCTGCCCCATCTGGACCGGGACGCGGCGGTGGTCAGCATCTCGTCCGTGAACGCGGTGCTGCCACCGAAAGACGCCGCGATATACGGCGCCAGCAAGGCCGCGCTGGATCTGTGGACCCGCGCCATGGCCAAGGAGCTGGGCCCGCGCGGCATCCGGGTGAACGCCGTGGCCCCCGGCGCGATCAACACGCCCGAAGCGCCGCGATCCGACGAGTTGACCGAGAAATTCGTCGAGCTGACCGCGCTTGGCCGGATCGGCACGCCCGACGACATCGCCCGCGCGGTGCGGTTCCTGGCCAGCGATCAGGCGGCGTTCATCACGGGCGAGGTTCTGACGGTTTCCGGCGGCTATCGCCTGTAGACACGCCGCGTTTGGCGAATGCCGGGGGATCGGCTAAACTGCGGCAACAATTGCCTGGGCTTTGCCCGTTAAACGATTTCACAGTTTCATTCCGACCACAGGACATTGCCCATGCCCGATGCCGCCCCCGATGTGAAAACCCGGCTGGAAACCGCCCTGCCCGAGATCGAGGCGCGCTATGTCAGCCTGCAAAAACATGCCGGGCCGCATGACTCGCCCGAAGCCGCGCAGATGCTGGACCGGCTGGCCGACAAGATCGGACAGCTTCGGCGTCACCGGCAAGAGCTGAACGGCCTGACGCCCCAGTCGCGGTCCACCGAAGAGCGCGACGCCGACATTCGCGAGCTGGAGGCGCTGAAGCAGGACATGGCCGCCCTGCTGACGGAATTCGAAGACGACCGGGACGGGGCCGCGATATGAGCGCGCTGGAACGTCAGTTCAACGCCCTGAACACACGCTGCCACCAGTTCGAACAGCGCCTGCAAACGGCTGTCGAACGCGCCAATGCCGATCACATCGTCACCCCGCGCGAACAGCAGCTGATCGCACAGATCCGGGGGCAGCTGGAACAGGCCTATGACCGGCGGCGGGTGATCGAGGATCGTTTGCGGACCGAACGGGGCGAGGCGCCGATCCAGCATATCGACCCCACCAACCCCGCCGACAACACCGTGACGGGGGGCTGGTGGCCCGCCACCGACAGCCGGTTCACCGGGGCCTTTCACCAGTCGAACATCAACTGGTCGCTGCAATCGCAGGTCACGCTGAACAGCGTGCGGACCTATATGATCCAGCGCGAGGAGCCGTCGGGCCTGTCCGTCGATGATGTGGTCGACGTGATCACCACCATCGTTCCCGGCACCGATGCGCTTGGCACGGCGCTGAAGATCGGCCAGATCCTGCAACGCGCCTATCGCTCGGCCCTGTCGAACTTGCAGGGCCCCACCCCGTCGCTGAACGAGATCCACGGCGGCTGGAACGAGGCGCTGCGGTCGCTGAACAGCGCGGATTTTTCCGATGATTACAGCGCCTTCGTGGCGAAATACCGCCGTGACGAAGGCATCCCCGATGACGAACGCCGGATGCCGTCGGCCTTTGTCGATGCCTGCCGCGATTACTGGCAAACCTATCTGCCCAGGCCCGAGGCGGTCGAACGCGCCTTTGTCCGGCAGATCCTGGAAACGGTGCAGGATGACGATGTGCCGTTTGTCTCGCGCGATGCGGGGGCGGCGGGGTTTGCCAGCGTGAAGATCCGCTTCGATCCGCTGGGCGGCACATTCTATGGCCATGAGGGGTATATCGACGACTGCCCCGAGGATCTGATGCAGGCCATCGATCAGGTCTATCGCAATGGTCGGGTCATTGACCTGCCGGTGCCGATCCGGGTCGAGATATGGGAGGTCGACCTGACCCAGACGGTGATCGAACGCCGCTCGTCAACCGCCGGGAACACGTCCTTCACGCTGACCAGCGGCCCGCAGGAAATGATGGACCGCTTCATCGCCGCGCGCGGGTACCAGGCGATGATGGTCAGCCATCTGGAGCATGACTGACGCCTAGATATAGGTCCGGGCATGGGCGCGCGCGGGGTCCTCCAGATGGGGCACCGCGTTGAACGTGTCCAGCGCCAGCACATCGCCCAGCTTGATATAGCGGTGGACCGAGCTGTTATAGATCTGCAGCAGGATATTGGCATAGCTGGCCACCTGAAGCCCCAGCAGAAGCCGCATCGCCATGCCGATCACCCCGCCCGAGGTCACGAACAGCACGCGCCCGCCCTGCCCCTCGGCCAGGGCGATCATTTGGGCGATGCGGGTCTCGAACGCGGTGAAGCTTTCCAGATGGGCGTGGATCCGGCCGGTTTCCCACGCGCTCAGCACCTGGGGCACATGGGCGATGAATTCGGCCCGGTTGCTGGGGATTTCCACCGCATGGGTGTCACGCAGCGATTCCGCCAGACCGAAATAATCCAGCTCGTTCAATCGCTTGTCCTGCGACACGGATGCACCCACCGCATCGGCGATCAGCTGCGCGGTGTCGTGCTGGCGGTGCAGCGTGCCGCTGATCACCGTGTCGAACGCGCGCCCCGTGGCCGCGAAATGATCGCCCAGCCAGCGCGCCTGTTGCCGGCCCAGATCGCTGAGGTTGTCATAGCTTTCCTCGTCCTGGGCCCCGGTTTGCGCCTGCCCGTGGCGTACCAGCGTGATCTCGACCATATCCGCACCTGCCTTTCCCCCCTTGTCCTAGAACCGCCGGGCGGGATTCGCCAGTGGCGGAATGCCCCGCTTGACCCTGCCGCCGGATCGCGGCAAAGACGCCAGATGACAGAGAAACTTGCCCTGATCACCGGTGCCTCGCGCGGCTTTGGCGCCGCCATTGCCGAGGCATTGGCGCCCACCCATCACGTCATGGCCGTGGCCCGCACCACCGGCGCGCTCGAAGAGCTGGACGACCGCATCCAGGCCGCGGGCGGCCGCGCCACGCTGGCGCCCATGGACATCACCGATGCAGGCGCCATGCGCCACATGTGCCGGTCGATCCACGACCGCTGGGGCGGCCTGGACCTGTGGGTGCATTGCGCGGTCCACGCCCCGCCCCTGTCGCCCGCCGATCACATCGCGGAAAAGGACTGGGCCAAATCCGTGGCCACCAACGTGACCGCGACCGGGCAGCTGATCCCCTTCATCGCGCCGCTGCTGCGCGCCGCCGATACCGGCACGGCGGTCTTTGTCGACGATCCCGCGGCGGGCAAGTTCCACGGCGCCTATGCCGCGACCAAGGCCGCGCAGCGGGCGTTGTTCGACGCCTGGGCGGCCGAGACCGCGAAATCGGGCAAGCCGCGCGTGCTGTCCTTTGCGCCCGCGCCCATGCCCACCGCCACCCGCGCGCGGTTCTATCCCGGCGAAGATCGCAGCACGCTGGCCGATCCGCGGGCCGAAGCGCAACGGCTGCTGGCCGAATTGGGTTTGTCCGCCTAGCACGCTTGCCGCCCCTGCCTGCCTGAATTAAGCAGGCAGAAAGACAATCGGGGGCGGTCCGGCCATGCGCATTCTCATCACCAATGACGACGGCATCAACGCGCCGGGCCTGCAAGTGCTGGAGTCCATCGCGACCGAGATCGCCGGGCCGAAGGGCGAGGTCTGGACCGTCGCGCCCGCGTTCGAACAATCGGGCGTGGCGCACAAGATTTCCTATACCCATCCGATGATGATCGCCGAGCTGGGCCCGCGCCGCTTTGCCGCCGAAGGCTCGCCCGCCGATTGCGTGCTGGCGGGGCTTTACGATGTGCTGGACGGGGCCTTTCCCGATCTGGTGCTGTCGGGGGTGAACCGGGGCAACAACTCGGGCGAGAATGTGCTTTATTCCGGCACGCTGGGCGGCGCGATGGAGGCCGCCCTGCAAGGGCTGCCCGCCATCGCCCTGTCGCAATATCTGGGGCCGCAGAACAGCGACCCCGCGCTGCAATTCGACGCCGCGCGCGCCCATGGGGTGGACGTGGTGCGCCGCCTGCTGGACCGGGGCCTGTGGGATGGCGACGATTACCGGCTGTTCTATAACGTCAATTTCCCGCCCCTGCCCGGGGCCGATGTGCGCGGCGTGCGGGTGTCGCCGCAGGGCTATCGCCGCGATGCGTTTTTCGGGGTCGAGCCGCATATCTCGCCCTCGGGCCGGAAATTCCTGTGGATCAAGGGCGGGCCGCAGCACATGCCGACCGACCCCGGCACCGATGTGGCCGACAACCTGGCGGGATATGTCAGCGTGACGCCGATGCGCGCCGACCTGACCGCGCATGACACCGTCGCCGAATTGAAAGACCGGCTGGAATGAGCAACGACGCCGAACGCAAGATGCAGTTCATGTTCGCCCTGCGGTCGAAGGGCGTCACCGACAAGCGCGTGCTGAATGCGATGGAGCGGATCGACCGGGGCGTGTTCATCCGCGACGGGCTGTTCGCCGAGCGCGCGTACGAGGATATGCCGCTGCCGATTTCCTGCGGCCAGACGATCAGCCAGCCCTCGGTCGTGGGGCTGATGACGCAGGCGCTGAATGTCAGCCCGCGCGACAAGGTGCTCGAGGTGGGGACCGGCTCGGGCTATCAGGCGGCCGTGCTCAGCCAGCTGGCGCGCCGGGTCTATACGGTCGAACGCCACCGCCGTCTGGTCCAGACCGCCCAGGCCGCGTTCGAAGAGGTCGGGCTGACCAATGTGACCGCTTTGCTGGCCGACGGGTCCTTCGGTTTGCCCGAACAGGCGCCGTTTGACCGGATTTTGGTCACTGCCGCCGCCGAAGACCCGCCAGGTCCGCTCTTGGCGCAACTGCGCGAGGGGGGTATCATGGTGTTGCCGGTCGGCCAATCGGACGCGGTGCAAAGCCTGATCAAGGTGACGCGCACGCCCGATGGGTTCGATTACGACGAGTTGCGGCCGGTGCGTTTCGTGCCGCTGCTGGAGGGGCTCGGACAGGACTGACAGGAAAGCCCGGGACACATCGGGCCCCGCGATTGAGGACAGAGCAATGGCAATCACATCACGCCCCGGCCCGCGGGCCATGATCATGGGAACCGCGCTGCTGGCATTGGGCGCCTGCGACCAGTTCGACCTGGACCTGCGCAACACCGGCACCGGCATCGACACCACCGACGCGGTGCGCACCGCCACCGCCCCCCGCCCCGCCGCCGATGCGCGCGGCATCATCACCTATCCCAATTACCAGGTCGCCGTGGCCCGCCGGGGCGACACCGTGGGCAGCGTGGCGTCCCGCATCGGCCTGACCCCGGACGAGCTGGCCCGGCACAACGGGATCGACAGCAACGTGCCCCTGCGCGACGGCGAGATCCTGGCCCTGCCCCGTGCCGTGCCCGCCGCCGGTACGGCAGCCACCACCACCGGCGCGATCCAGCCGGCGGGCAATGTCGATATCTCGACCTTGGCAGGCGACGCGATCAGCCGGGCCGAACCCGAACAGATCACCACCACGCCGCTGGTCCAGTCGGGCCCCGAACCGATCCGCCACAAGGTCGAACGGGGCGAGACCGCCTATTCCATCTCGCGGCTCTACAATGTCTCGGTCACCTCGCTGGCCGAATGGAACGGGTTGGGCGCCGACCTGTCGCTGCGCGAGGGGCAGTACCTGCTGATCCCGGTGCCCGACGAGAACGCCCGCACCGCCGCCGCAGCCCCGGTGCGCACGACCGAACCGGGCGAAGGCTCGCCCACCCCCACACCCCCCAGCGCCAGCAAGCCGCTGCCCGATGAAAAGGTGGAACCCGCCAAGCCGCTGCCCTCGCCCGACCTGTCGTCGGACAAGACGGTGCGGTCCAAGCTGGCCTTCCCGGTCAAGGGCGACATCATCCGCGGCTACAAGAAGGGCAGCAATGACGGCATCGACATCGCCGCCGCCGCCGGCACGCCCGTGATCGCGGCCGAGGCCGGCACCGTGGCCGCCATCACCCGCGACACCGATCAGGTGCCGATCCTGGTGATCCGACATGCCGACAACCTGTTGAGCGTCTATGCCAATATCGACAAGATCGGCGTCAAGAAGGGCGACAGCGTGAAACGCGGCCAACAGGTCGCCGTGGTCCGCAGCGGCAAGCCCAGCTTCCTGCATTTCGAGGTCCGCCAAGGGTTCGAAAGCGTCGATCCGCTGCCCTTCCTGAACTGACGGGCCGCTCCGATGCCGATGCCCTGGACCTATCGCCACGCTGATAAAGAGTTCCGGGCCTTTCTGGACGATGCGCGCGAGCGGATGGGGCTGGATTCGGACAACATGACCTATACCGCCGTCGACGGGGTGTTCCGCACGTTTCGCCGACGGCTGACCCCGGCGCAGGGGCTGGCCTTTGCCGATCTGCTGCCTGCGATTCTGCGGGCGATATTCGTGCAGGGCTGGGATTCCGATGCGCCGCCCCTGCCCTTTGCCAACCGCGCGCAGATGACGCGCGAGGTTCAGGCCCTGCGCCCGCACCACAACCTGACCCCCGACAACGCGATCGAAGCCACAGCCTGGGCGCTGCGGCGCAGCCTGCGGCAGGCGGATCTGGACCGGCTTCTGGCTGGCTTCCCGCCCGGTGCAGCGGCGTTCTGGCATGTGGATGTCGCCGACCCGTCGGAATTGGAGCAGCGGATCATCTGACGGACCGCGCTGCGCGCGCGTTCGCCTCCGGCGGGAGTATTTGGGGAACAATGAAGGGGCGATCCGCCCCTAGAAATGCCCGATATTCTGGTTCAGGTCCTGGTCCCACATCGCCGTGGCGGTGTTTTCAACCAGGCCGCTAAAGCCTTCGGATTTCATTCGATGGAATGCGCTGGACGAAAAAGCGATATCGCTGAGCCTTATATGAAGCCCCCAAAAGGGAATGTTCTTAACGTACTCACGTAGGGCGGTGTTATTTGCGAGTTCCCATGCCGCATCTGTCCGAGAAAACGATCCGGTGAAAGGCACTGTCATCCGCTGATCGTCGCCCCTGCGCTGTGATGGCAGAAACCAGAAACGGCGCCGCGGGATCCAATAGTGATATTCATCGCTGATGAGGTCTCCACTGTCTTTGTCGAACACCTTCATGGGGACGAAATAATTCACTTCCCTATCGAGTTCCTCGATCACCGCCTTGACCGCTGGCCGCACCATGGCGTGATTGCCCTCTGAGATGTCCGTCATCCAATGCCACCTATCGCGACGCACGCGCACATCGGTGAGAAACGGCGCGAAATCTTCGATGTCAAAATGCAGAATCTCCAGCTGCCACTCACCAATCTCTGCAGGCAGATCCTGCCAGTGACGATGCGGGCTGTCCTTGCCCCAGCCTTCCTGAAGCACCGAGAATTGCGCGTAGTCTCTGTTGAATTCCATCCCCATCACGGGACCCGTGGTGGATCGGAACATCACATAAAACAGCGCGTCGCGGAGCACCGCGCGGGTCGGCTCCTCAAGAATGAAGGTCGCGCCACCCTGATGAATTTTCTCGCGTCCAACCGTCTTTGCCATGCCGAACCCCTTGGATGGATGGGACCGCTAAATCGCCACGCCCTTGCGCCCCGCCAGATCGGTGAAATACTGCCACGCCACGCGGCCCGAGCGGGCGCCGCGGGTGGCTTGCCATTCGATGGCCTCGGCCCGCAGGGTGTCGTCGTCGATCTGCACGCCATGGGCGTCGCAATAGCCGCGGATCATGGCCAGGTATTCGTCCTGGCTGCACGGGTGAAAGCCCAGCCACAGGCCGAATCGGTCCGAGAGCGAGACCTTTTCCTCGACAGCCTCGGACGGGTTGATGGCCGTCGATCGTTCGTTTTCGATCATGTCGCGCGGCATCAGGTGGCGGCGGTTCGACGTGGCATAGAAGACCACGTTGTCGGGCCGGCCTTCGACGCCCCCATCCAGCACCGCCTTGAGCGATTTGTAATGCTGGTCGTCATGGCTGAACGACAGGTCGTCGCAAAAGAGGATGAACCGCGCGTCCTGATCGCGCAGCAGGGTCAGCAGGCGCGGGATCGACGGCAGATCCTCGCGCTGAAGCTCGACCAGTTTCAGGGTCGGATGATCGGCATGGGCCTTGGCGTGGACGGCCTTGACCAGGCTTGATTTCCCCATCCCGCGCGCGCCCCAGAGAAGCGCGTTGTTCGCGGGCAGCCCACGGGCGAATTGCAGCGTGTTGGCCAGCAGCGTGTCGCGCGACCGGTCGACGCCCAGAAGCAGCGACAGGTCGACCCGGTTGACATGGGCCACGGGGCTCAGGCGGTCGGGGTTCACATGCCAGACGAACGCCTCGGCCCCGGCGACATCCGGGGCGGGCTGCGGCGGCGGGCTGATGCGTTCCAGCGCATCGGCGATCCGGCGCAGGCTGTCGCCTTCGGTCATGTGTCCTTGGCCTCGGGCTCTTCGCCGTCCAGATCGTCGAATTCGTCGTCATCGACCCAAAGCCCTTGGGCGCGCAGATCGGCCTCGCGCTTTCGTTCGACCCGGCGGACAAGGAAGATCGAGATCTCGTAAAGCCCATAGACCACCACGAACAGGATCACCTGGGTGATGACATCGGGCGGCGTGACCAGCGCGGCCAGCACCAGAATGCCCACCACGGCGTATTTGCGCACCGCGCCCAGACCCGCGGCGCTGACCAGCTCGGCCTTGCCCATCAGGGTCAGCAGCACCGGCAGCTGGAAGCACAGGCCAAAGGCCACGATGAACTTGATCGTCAGGTTCAGGTATTCCTGGGCCGAGCCCTGGAAAACCACGCTGAGGCCCTGGTTGACCTCCTCGCCCACCACGGCCTCGCCGCCCTGGCCGAATTGCTGGAACCCCAGGAAGAAATCATAGGCCAGCGGCGTCACGACATAGAACGCGAATGACGCGCCCAGAATGAACATGAAGGGCGAGGCGACCAGAAACGGCAGGAACGCGCCCTTTTCGGATTTGTACAGCCCCGGCGCCACGAACCGCCACATCTGATAGGCGATATAGGGGAAGGACAGCATGAAGCCGCCCAGGAACGAGATCTTGATGGCGACGAAAAAGCCTTCTTGCGGGCTGATGAAGATCAGCGCGCAATCCTGTCCGCCCTCGGCCAGCACCTGACAAAGCGGGGCGGTCAGGAAATTGAAGATCGGCGTGGCGACGGTGAAACAGATCACCATCCCCACCAGAAACGCCGCGACCGAATGGATCAGCCGCGTCCGCAGTTCGGCCAGATGCTCGATCAGCGGGGCGCTGCTGTCGTCCAGTTCATCCTGTTTGGTCATGCGTCGGAACTTCCGCTGGCGGCGGGTTTGGCGGCGGTGGCGTCAGCCTCGGCCGTGGCGGCTTCGGCCTCGGCGGCCTGGCGCGCGCGGGCCTTTTCGGCGGCCGCATCACGGATCTTGCGCGCGGCCTCGGCCCGCTCTTCGCTGAGCTTTTCGGTCGCGGGCCCCTTTTCGGCTGTGTCAGCCTTGGCGGTGTCGCCCTTGGGCTTGTCCGATCGCGCGCCCGGCTCCCACCGGTCGAACTTGTCGGCGGCGTCCTTGACCGCGTCCAAGCCCATCTTGCGCGGATTGGTCAGGTCGCGCAGGTCGCTGGCGGCGTCCTTCATGCCCGACTCCTTGGCCGCGTCTTCCATCGCGTTCTGGAACTCGCGCGCCATCCGGCGCAGCTTCGACGTGAACTTGCCCAGGGCATGAAACATGCCCGGCAGGTCCTTGGGGCCGATCACAATCAGCGCCACGATGCCGATGACCAGAAGTTCGGTCCAGCCAAGATCAAACATGCAAGCTCTGCCCTGTCAGGCGGACAAGGCTCAGGCCTTGTCCTTCTCGGCGTCCGGGGTGATGTCCTTGGCGGCCTCGAGGTCGTTCTCGATCTCTTCGGTGCCGTCCTTGACGCCCCGCTTGAAGGCGGTGATGCCCTTGCCCACCTCGCCCATGAGCGAGCTGATCTTGCCGCGCCCGAACAGCACCAGCACAACAACCGCGATCAGAAGCAGGCCCGGAAGCCCGATATTGTTCAGCATTGTCTTCTCCCTTGGTGCCCGCGCGGGACACCTGAATTGAATTCTGTCCCACACATTTATTGATTTGCGGGCCGAGTTCAAAGCCCCATTCGGGCCGACACGGCGTTTTTCCAGCAATTTTGTCGCACGACGCGACGGCGGGTCGCAGCCAGACCCGCTTTTGCCTGCGCGATGGCCGTTTAGGATACGGTCGGGCAGACCCGATTCACCCCAACCCCCGAGGACCCCATGCACAGCGAAGATCTGAACGGCAAGACCCTGGAACACTGGACCCCCGACGATGTCGCGGCGGGGCTGGACAATCACACCATCGTGCTGATCGACGTGCGCACGCCACAGGAATACATGTTCCAGCACATTCGCGGCGCGCTGCTGGCGCCGATGTCGGGGTTCGACCCGGCCTTCATGCCGCCCGAAGGCGACAAGCGGCTGGTGTTCCATTGCGGCTCGGGCGTGCGGTCGCGCAAGGTGGCCGAGGCCTATCTGGCGGCGGGCCATGACCGCATCGCGCATCTGGAAGGGGGCTTCGGCGCCTGGCGCGCGGCGGCCAAGGCCTTTGTCGATACCGATCCCGCCACCGGCGCCCCGCGCATGATGCCGGGCAGCTAGGCCAGACGCGCGTCGCGCGGAAAGACGAAGCAGCGGTCGCGCCGGATCATCAGCCACATCGGCAGGCCCGGCTTGGGCAGGAACACCCCCGGCACCGTCGCGCGCAGCACCGACTGGTCGTAATCCATGCGAAATTCGACCAGGCTTTCATGGCCCATGAACCGCGCCCGCTCGACAATCCCGCGCGCGGGCGCACCATCGGCGGGCGTCGGGTTCGGCCCCTGACCGTTGCGGTCGAAGTCGATCTTCAGATGCTGGGGCCGGATCACGATATCGACGGCGGTGCCGTCGGGCTGCCCCGGCGTCAGGAACTGGCCAAAGGGCGTTTCCGTCAGCGCCCCCTGAACTTTGCCCGTGATCACATTGATATCGCTGAAGAAAGCCGCCGCATCGCGATCCTTGGGCGCGTTATAGATGTTATAGGGCGCGCCCTGTTGCACGATCCGCCCCGCCCGCATCAACGCAATCTCGTCGGCCATGCGCATCGCCTCGTCCGGCTCGTGCGTGACCAGCAGAACCGCCGCCCCTTCGTCCTTGAGCACCTGTAGCGTCTCGTCGCGGATCTCGTCCCGCAGCCGGTTGTCCAGGCCGGAAAACGGCTCGTCCATCAGCATGATGCGCGGCCGGGGCGCCAGGGCGCGGGCCAGCGCCACCCGCTGCTGTTCACCCCCCGACAGGTTGTGCGGATAGGCGTCGATGAAACGCAGCAGATCGACACGGCCCAACAGCTCTTCGACGCGGGCGCGGTTGGCCTCGCGCGGGCCGGTCAGGCCGAAGCCCACGTTTTCAGCCACCGACAGATGCGGGAACAGCGCGAAATCCTGGAACATCAGCCCCACGGCCCGCCGCTCGGGCGGAATGCGGAACACCGTGTCGCAGATCAGCTTGCCGTCGATAAAGATTTCGCCCGCGTCCTGCATGTCGACGCCCGCGATGATCCGCAGCGTCGTCGACTTGCCGCAGCCCGACGGCCCCAACAGGCACGTCACCTGCCCCGGCATCACCGAAAGCGAGACATCGTCGACCACCGTGCGACCGCCGAACCGGCGGGTGATATTGCGGATTTCCAGCCGTGGGGTCGTGTCGGTCACCGGGGCCTCGTCGATTAACCGATCAAAACAATCGGCTTCTTCACCGGTTAGCAACTGTCACAAGGGGCCGCAAGCCCAGAGCAGGCGGTCGCCGGCGGGAACTGTGGTGATTGCGGCGCGCCGTAGCGTCCGATATGACAGAAATATCAAATTGGATCAGATCACTACCGGACGTACTTAAGGCATTCTGCGCGCAAGGGACGCACCGCACCGGTCACAGCGTGGCGTTCACCGCCCCGCCGTCCAGCAGGATGTTCTGCCCCACCATGAACCCCGCATGCTGCGAGCACATGAAGGCACAGGTCGCGCCGAACTCGGCCGGGGTGCCATAGCGGCGGGCCGGGATGGTGGAGGCGCGGTTGGCGCGGGCCTGATCCTGGGTGATCCCCTTTTCCGCGGCCACGCCCTTGTCCAGCGCATCGGCGCGGTCGGTGTCGTGGATGCCCGGCAGCAGGTTGTTGATGATCACCCCCTGCGGCGCCACCTGCCGCGCGGTCCCCGCGACATAGCCGGTCAGCCCCGCCCGCGCGGCGTTCGACAGGCCCAGCACCGGGATCGGCGATTTGACCGACTGGCTGGTGATATTGACCACCCGGCCCCAGCCCTTGTCGATCATTTGCGGCAGGATCGCGGTCATCAGCGCGATGGGCGTCAGCATGTTGGCATCGAGCGCCTTGAGGAAATCCTCGCGCGACCAATCCGACCACAGACCCGGCGGCGGACCGCCCGCATTGGTCACCAGAATATCGGGGTCGGCACAGGTCGACAGCAGCTCGGCCCGGGCACCCTCGTCCGTGATATCGCCCACGAATTCAACGACATCCACGCCGAAGCTGTCACGGATATCCGCCGCCGACGCCCGCAGCGCATCTGCCCCGCGCGCGTTCATCACCAGATCGACGCCCGCCTCGGCCAGCGCCCGCGCACAGCCCAGCCCCAGCCCCTTGCTTGATGCGCAGACAATCGCGCGCTTTCCCGAAATCCCCAGATCCATTGGACCCTCCCTTGGTTATCCCCGAACGATACTGCGGTTTCGGGGGGTGACAAGAGGGCGCAGGGCAAGAATTTTCCAAGCGGCGCCCTATATTTAATCTCAATGGCGTCATGGCACGTAACCAATTGTAAATCCGCATGGTCTAGGACATATACCCGGAATGGAGCCAGCCTCAGAACCCGCAGCCGGACCAGAAGCCAGCTATTCATGTCACGTCTATCGTGCGGAACGGCTTCGGGTGATTGCGGGCGCCAATCTGGACGACCCGCTTGGCGCGATCGACACCTTGTGCGCGGGCGACGTCTATGCCTTTGACCCGGCGGCGCGGACCCATGTCCTGCATGTGCATGACCCGGCCGCGTCGGACAGCGGCTCGGGCCGGTTCCTGCGCCGCGACGGGATGCGGATCACGGTTGCCCATGGATCGGCGCTGGGACAGCCCGGCGCGGCAATCGTGCTGGAGGGGCGGCTGCGCCTGATGACCGATGGCGGCAGCATTGCCGAGATCCTGGTCATCGCCATTGACGAGGGCGCGGCGGCGCACTGGTTCTTCCTGCCGCTCGACCCGCTGGACCCCGACAAGGCCTATACGCTGCTGGAAATCTCGGACGACCCGGGCGAGGTGCGGCTGGCCGAAATCACGCCGGTGGCCTTTGTGCGCGGCACCCAGATCACCCTGGCCGATGGCCGCCAATGCCCGGTCGAGGACCTGGAGCCGGGCGCGATGGTGCTGACCCGCGATCACGGCGCGCAACCGCTGCGCTGGATCGGCCAGCGCACGCTACGCGCCACCGGCCCACACGCGCCGGTGCTGATCCCCAGCGGCGCCCTGCCCAACCGGCAGGATCTGTTGCTGAGCCAGCACCAGCGGCTGTTCATCTATCAATCGGGCGGCGATCTGCTAACCGAAACGCCGGAAATGCTGGTGCGCGCGGGCGATCTGGTCGATGACAGCACCGTGTTCCTGCGCCCCGGCGGGTTCGTGGATTATTTCCACCTGGTCTTCGACCGGCACGAGATCATCTATGCCGAATGTATCCCCACCGAAAGCCTGCTGATCAACGAACGCACGCTGGGCATCTTCCCCGAGGATCTGGCCCAGTCGATCAGCGCCGACATGCCCAGCCTGTCGCAGCAGCAGCGCTTCGCGTCCGAGGCCGACAAGCGCACGGTCCGCGCCACCGGGGCCAAGGCGCTGCATCGTCTGATCCGGGGCGACTGACGGGCCTTTTCAATGGCCCCGGCGCTGTCTATATCCCGCCCCATGCTGGATAACGCCACAAACCGCCCCGACCTGCCGGCCGAGATCGCCCGGCGCCGCACCTTTGCGATCATCTCGCATCCGGATGCGGGCAAGACGACATTGACCGAGAAATTCCTGCTCTACGGGGGTGCGATCCAGATGGCGGGCCAGGTCCGCGCCAAGGGCGAGGCACGGCGCACGCGCTCGGACTTCATGCAGATGGAGAAGGACCGGGGGATTTCGGTCTCGGCCTCGGCCATGTCGTTCGACTATGGCAAGTTCCGCTTCAACCTGGTCGACACGCCGGGCCACAGCGATTTTTCCGAGGACACCTATCGCACGCTGACGGCGGTGGATGCGGCGGTGATGGTGATCGACGGCGCCAAGGGCGTGGAAAGCCAGACCCAGAAACTGTTCGAGGTCTGCCGCCTGCGCGACCTGCCGATCCTGACCTTCTGTAACAAGATGGACCGCGAAAGTCGCGACACGTTCGAGATCATCGACGAGATCCAGGAAAACCTGGCCATCGACGTGACCCCCGCCAGCTGGCCTATCGGCGTGGGCCGCGAGTTCATGGGGTGTTACGACCTGCTGAATGACCGGCTGGAGCTGATGGACCGCGCCGACCGCAACGTGGTCGCCGAAAGCGTGTCGATCGAGGGGCTGGACGATCCCAAGCTGGCCGATCACATCCCCGCAGGGATGCTGGAGAAGCTGCGCGAAGAGGTCGAGATGGCGCGCGAGCTGCTGCCCGCGCTGAACCCGCAAGCAGTGCTGGAGGGGCACATGACCCCGATCTGGTTCGGCAGTGCGATCAATTCCTTCGGCGTGCGCGAGCTGATGAACGGCATCGGCACCTATGGCCCGGAGCCACAGATCCAGGCCGCCGAGCCGCGCCAGATCGCGCCCGAGGAAGACAAGGTCGCCGGTTTCGTGTTCAAGGTGCAGGCCAACATGGATCCCAAGCACCGCGACCGGGTGGCGTTCCTGCGCATGGCGTCGGGCCATTTCAAGCGTGGCATGAAGCTGACCCATGTGCGCACCAAGAAACCGATGGCGGTGTCGAACCCGGTGCTGTTCCTGGCCTCCGACCGTGAACTGGCGGATGAGGCCTGGGCCGGCGACATCATCGGCATCCCCAACCACGGCCAATTGCGCATCGGCGACACCCTGACCGAGGGCGAGGCGCTGCGCGTCACCGGCATCCCCAGCTTCGCGCCGGAACTGCTGCAAGCCTGTCGCGCGGGCGACCCGATGAAGGCCAAGCATCTGGACAAGGCGCTGATGCAATTCGCCGAGGAAGGCGCCGCCAAGGTCTTCAAGCCGATGATCGGCTCGGGCTTTGTCGTGGGCGTTGTGGGCCAGTTGCAGTTCGAGGTTCTGGCCAGCCGGATCGAGATGGAATACGGCCTGCCCGTGCGGTTCGAACCCACGCAGTTCACGTCGGCCCGCTGGGTCACCGGACCCAAGGACAAGGTCGATGCCTTCGTCAACGCCAACAAGGCGCATATCTCGTATGATCACGATGGCGACGTGGTCTATATGACCCGACTGCAATGGGACATCGACCGGGTGGAGCGCGATCACCCCGACCTGACCCTGAGCGCCACGAAGGAGATGCTGGTCTAGGGGGGCGCTGCACAGCGGCCTGCGGGACTATTCCGCCAGCGGCTGAAACAGATCTTCGATCGTCAGGCCGAAATGGCGGGCGATCTTGAACGCAAGCGGAAGACTGGGATCGTACCGCCCGCGCTCGATGGCGTTCACCGTCTGCCGCGAGACATTCAGGCTTTCGGCCAGATCCGCCTGTGACCACCCGCGCTGGCGGCGCAGCTCTTTTATCCGGTTGTTCATCCGAAGCGCCAACGTCCGATCAGCACGCCGACAACCCACAAGGTCGCCATCAGCGGCCATACGGCAAACATCGAGATTTTTGGAAACCCCAAACCCTCCAGAAAGCCGTAACCGAAGGTCAGCAAGGCCGTTCCTGCAAAGGACAAGGCCAGCGCTTCGAATTGCAGCTTGCGTTGCAGCTCATCCAGGTTGTGAATGCTGTGGATCACGACCCCGCAAATGAACGCGGCGGGCAGCATCGGGCCGAGCGCAACCAAGATGCGCAGCGGCTTGCTGTCGATCCCCGCCGACAGAAGGGCATTGGTGGCAAACAGCGCGCCGGTATAGGCGAGCAGGCCAGCACATAGCAAAAACAACCCGCGCAATGTGTCCTTCGACATGAAAACTGTCTCCGATATAACGTAAAGCGTACTTTACATTTCTCATCGCAGCCGATTCTGTCAAGGTCGCTTTACATATGGCCGAAGATACCACCCCGCCGCAGCGGCGCGCGCGACCGCCATATATTTGCCGAACTCGTCCCCCATACCGTGCCCCGCAACATGTGACGGAGTGACGGTATGATGCGGCGGTTGGTGCGCCTTGTGGGGTTGATGAGTGTGGTTCTGGTGCTTCTTGGCGTGTTCACGCTTTACGCCGCGCCCGAATTCATGCTGCCCGAGCGGATGCGGGTTCTGGCGCGGGCGCTGCCCTCGTTGGCGCCGCGTGAACCGGTGGCGGTGCTCCCCCCCGCACAGGCGACCCCCGCCGCGCCCACCGTGAACCGCATGACCCACACCCCGCGCACCGCGCCCACCGCCGACGCCGACGCGTCAGCCGCCGCGCCCGCACCGGCGACCGAGGCCCCAGCGACCCAACGCACCCTGCCGGTGGCCGAGCGCAAGACGATCCGCATCGGCGACTGAGGCGCCGCAAACCCGCCGACCGCGGTTGCAGGAACGCCCCCATGGTGCCAGTGTCGCGGCGCAGCATGACGGGGCGGGAACGGGCCGGGTGACACAAGGAATGGGTGAACAGCACGGCAATCACGCCCTGACCGGCATGCTGGATGATCTGGAACTGATCCTGCGCGGCCGCGATGTGGTGACGCTGGGCCAGGTGATGGATTGCCTGGGCGCGCGCGGGTTCGGGCCGATCCTGCTGGTCTTTGCGATCCTGATGATGCTGCCCGTGGGGATGATCCCCGGCATGCCCGGTATCGTGGGCGTGGTGACCGCCACCATCGGCACGCTGATGCTGATCGGGTCGAAGCGGCTGCACCTGCCGATGCGGCTGCGCCAGATCCCGCTGCCCGCCCGCGCCCTGCGCGGCGTCGTGAACTGGGCCCGGCCCCATACGCACAAGCTGCACCGGGTGCTGCATCCCCGGCTGACCTTTCTGGTCGAGGGGGTGATCCCCCTGCGGCTGCTGGCGCTGGTGCTGATCCCCACCGGGCTGCTGATGCTGGTCATTGGATTCATCCCCGGCCTGCCCTTCGTCCTGTCGGTTCATGTGCTGCTTTTCGGCGTCGCGCTGGCCACCCGCGACGGGCTGTTTGCGCTGCTGGGATACGCGATTTGCCTGCCCGAAGCGTGGCTGATTACGCGTTTCTGGCCTCAGTCGCTGCAAATCCCTTGGTTTTCTTGACCTTTTCCGGTCCTTGGCGTATGCAACGGCAGAAATTCGAAGATCGGCAATTCGGCCGGTCAGGCCGCGTAAGTCATGCGGCCGCGCATGCCGCAGTCTTATAGGAACCGAATGACCAAATTTTCCGAGTTGGGGCTGGACCCCAAGGTACTGTCCGCCGTCGAAGACGCGGGTTACGAAACCCCCACACCGATCCAGGCCGGGGCGATTCCCCCCGCCCTGCAGGGGCGCGATGTTCTGGGCATCGCCCAGACCGGCACCGGCAAGACCGCCAGCTTCACCCTGCCGATGATCACCATGCTGGCCAAGGGCCGCGCCCGCGCCCGCATGCCGCGCAGCCTGGTGCTGGCGCCGACGCGGGAACTGGCCGCGCAGGTGGCGGAAAACTTCGACATCTATGCCAAGAAGACCAAGCTGACCAAGGCGCTTCTGATCGGCGGTGTGTCGTTCAAGGAACAGGATGCGCTGATCGACCGGGGCGTCGACGTGCTGATCGCCACGCCCGGCCGCCTGCTGGACCATTTCGAACGCGGCAAGCTGCTGCTGACCGGCGTCCAGATCATGGTGGTGGACGAGGCTGACCGGATGCTCGACATGGGGTTCATCCCCGATATCGAACGCATCTTCCAGCTGACCCCCTTCACCCGCCAGACCCTGTTCTTCAGCGCCACCATGGCGCCCGAGATCGAGCGGATCACCAACACCTTCCTGTCGAATCCCGAGAAGATCGAGGTCGCCCGCGCCGCGACGACGTCGGAAAACATCGAACAGGGCGTGGTCCTGTACAAGGCGTCGCGCAAGGACCGTCAGGCCAAGGAAAAGCGCGCCCTGCTGCGCGCGCTGATCGAGTCCGAGGGCGAGGCCTGTACCAACGCGATCATCTTCTGCAACCGCAAGACCGAGGTCGACATCGTCGCCAAGTCGCTGAACAAATACGGCTATAACGCCGCGCCGATCCATGGCGATCTGGACCAGAGCCAGCGCATGAAGACGCTGGAGGGATTCCGCGACGGCAATCTGCGGTTCCTGTGCGCCTCCGACGTGGCGGCGCGGGGCCTCGACATCCCGAATGTCAGCCACGTGTTCAATTTCGACGTGCCCAGCCATGCCGAGGATTACGTCCACCGCATCGGCCGCACGGGCCGCGCCGGGCGCAAGGGCAAGGCGCTGATGATCTGCGTGCCGAATGACGAAAAATATCTGACCGCGATCGAAAGCCTGGTGAAACAGGAAATCCCGCGCGTCGAAAACCCGATGAAGGATCTGCCGCAGGAAGAGCCCAAGGCCAAACCCGAGAGCAAACCGAAATCCGAAAGCCGCAGCAATGACCGCAGCGAAAAACCCGCCCGCGAGCCGCAGCAGAAAAGCAGCAGCAATAGCCGGTCCAGCCGTGGCGGCTCGTACAAATCCCGCGACAACAACCGCGTCATGGGCATGGGCGACCATGTGCCCGCGTTCCTGATGCGGTCGTTCAAGACGACGGAAGAAGCGGCGGATTGAATCAATAGACAGGGCATCAGCCCTGTCTGCGCCAAGCACCTTTATCGGCAAGGCTTACTTTGCGGTTGGGTCGTAACTACCTTTACGCAGAAAGCCAGCATTTTTGACAAGTTTAAAACTTGCGCTCAAAATACATCCGCTCGAACCAGAAACCAGAATAGATAAATGCTACCTCAGCGGCCAATAGCAGGGTGCTAGACACTATCTGAACAGTTTCAGGCCGGTATTAACTTGGGTTGTACTTTGCCTGATAGCAGCCCCAGCCATCATAAGTTCCATCGAGCCCCTCGGCCAGTTGAGCCAATTCGAAGGTAATTGGATCGAGGCCTGAAGGCGGATCTGCTCTTTGGATAAGTAAATTGAACGTCTTCCGAATTAAGCCACTTTTGTTGACCTGCACTGCAAAGCCCATTTCACTCACGATCCTGGCATACTCCGCTGCCTTCTTCCTGTCTCTGAAAATCACATTGTGATCAATCGTACGTGGTATGCTCAAATCATCGCCCCCTTCGAGAAGCTGATCAAACACTGCACGATTTGAAATTTCATTAATCGCTATGGCATTCGGAAACAAATCGTCAAAATAGGTGTTCCAAGAAGTGTCTTCAAAACTGAAAATCGACGTCTCATAGTCGGGAAAAGTTTGACCGATCAGATCGACGAGCTTTTTGAAGTCAAAGTCAAACGCGCCATAGAAATAGAACTTGCGCTGGCTGTTACCTGTTTGTCGCGCGATATATTTCAATTGTTTGGTTTGTTGCTGTTCGATCAGATCCTCAATGTCGCAAAGGGTTTGAAATTCCGCGTTTGTTGACATTCGGTGTTCCGGATGCGGATTCTGCAACTTGAACGCCACGCAATAGAAGGTCGTCAGACCCTCAATAGGCGCCGCCTCTGCTACAGAAAGATCGACCATGGTCGAATGCGGCATGCCGTCGATTTCACATGAGTAGAAATCCCACCTAGAGTCAGCAAAACCCGATGACATTGGCTATCCTTTAGTTTCCATTCTAGGGACAGGATAGCAGTTAAAATTCAATGCGATCAACAACGCACAATCGATAACTTCCAGAGCAAGTTGCATTGAAATGTTCGTGTTTTTTGGTCAGCAAAACTTCTAGAAATAGCTTCAATACCCCAACAAAAAAGGCGCAGCCCGCAGGCTGCGCCTTTCTCAATGTCTCGTGTGACCCGATGGATCAGGCGCGGGCCTTGCCGACCAGCTTCCACACGGCGGGAACGATCAGCGCGGCCAGCGCGAGCTTCATCGCGTCGCCGATCAGGAAGGGCGTCAGGCCCCATTCCAGGATCGGCTTTTCCCAAGTGTACAGGTGCGCCAACCACAGGATGCCGGGCACATAGATCAGCGCGTTGCCGATCAGCAGGCCCAGCCCCATCATCGCGACGTTGCGGTCCCAGCCCTTGCGCGCGGCAAAGCCCAGCGCCAGCGTTGCCAGCACATAGCCCACCAGATAGCCGCCGGTGCCGCCCATCATATAGGTCAGGCCGTTCTTTTCCGCCGACGAGCTGGCGAAGATGTCAAAGCCCAGCGCGCCGATCGCCATATAGCCCAGGATCGTCACCAGACCCAGACGCGGGCCATAGGCCGCACCGATGGTCAGAACGGCAAAGGTGCCCATGGTCACCGGAACCGGCGACGGCGGGATCGGGAATTTCAGCTTTGCGGCAGTCGCCAGCACGGCAATGCCCAGGATCACCAGAACCGCCTGCTTGATCCGCAGCGCGGTGCCCTCGTTCGCGCCAAAGGCTTCCGCCAGAACCGCGTCATTCGATGTGATGGTCGCCATGGTTGCGCCCCTTTTGTTTCCGATTGGCGCTGTTTTTGCCCCAGCCCCGCGCGCGGCGCAAGGGTTTCCACCCTCCCGGCCCCGCGAATCCGCAAATATGCAAACCCGCTGCGAAGCCCGTGGGTATAATTGCAAACCCTGCTAACCCCGCTGGAATTCAGTCTCGCTGGTGTAATCCTTGCGCGGCCCCGTGACCTGCCAGCGGGCGGTCCAGACCGGCCAGCCGCTGAAATCATAGGCCACATCATAGCTGTCGGGCGGGCAATCGTGATGGGCCGCGGGCGCCGCGCCCGGCCCGATCACATGAAACGGGCGGCCATCGTCGAAAAAGACCGCGATGCCGTCGCCCTCGGCCCGCCACAGGTAGCGGCGCGTGGCGCGGATGGGGGCCTGTCCGGGCAGGATCAGCGCCCCGTCCTCGTCCCAGATCAGCCCATCGGGATCGGGCCGGAACGTGACCGTGCCGGCAAACCGGATCACCTGGCCGCTCTGCCGGTCGGTGATCACGCGCTCGGCCTGCCATTGGCCCGCAAAGGCCGCCAGCCCCGGCCGCGTGCCCGTGTCGGTTCCGTTCTGCCCCGCCATTGTCTTGCCCCCTGTCCGCCTGAGCGGTAAGAGACCCCGAAACCACCGAAACGACAAGGTCTGCCGCATGATCCCCCGCTATGCCCGCCCCGAAATGGTCGCCATCTGGTCGCCCGAGACCAAGTTCCGCATCTGGTACGAGATCGAGGCGCATGCCTGCGACGCACAGGCGGATCTGGGCGTGATCCCGCGCGAAAACGCCGAAGCCGTGTGGAAGGCCAAGGATGTCGAGTTCGACGTGGCCCGCATCGACGAGATCGAGGCCGTGACCAAGCATGACGTCATCGCCTTTCTGACCCACCTGGCCGAACATGTGGGCAGCGAAGAGGCGCGCTTTGTCCATCAGGGCATGACCAGCTCGGATGTGCTGGACACCTGTCTGAACGTGCAGCTGGTGCGCGCGGCCGACATCCTGCTGGCCGATCTGGACAAGGTTCTGGCGGCGCTGAAGAAACGCGCCTATGAGCACAAGGACACCGTCCGCGTGGGCCGTAGCCACGGCATTCATGCGGAACCCACCACGATGGGCCTGACCTTTGCCCGCTTCTATGCCGAGATGGACCGCAACAAGGCCCGCCTGCTGGCCGCGCGGGACGAGGTTGCCACGGGCGCGATTTCCGGCGCGGTGGGCACGTTCGCCAATATCGACCCGGCGGTCGAGGCGCATGTCTGTGACAAGATGGGCCTGCGCCCGGAGCCGATCAGCACGCAGGTCATCCCGCGCGACCGGCACGCGATGTTCTTTGCCGTTCTGGGCGTGATCGCCAGCAGCATCGAAAACGTTGCGATCGAGATCCGCCACATGCAGCGGACCGAAGTGCTGGAGGGGGCCGAATTCTTCTCGATGGGGCAAAAGGGCTCGTCGGCCATGCCGCACAAGAAGAACCCGGTCCTGACCGAGAACCTGACCGGGCTGGCGCGGCTGGTGCGGATGACCGTCATTCCGGCGATGGAAAACGTGGCGCTCTGGCATGAGCGTGACATCAGCCATTCGTCGGTCGAACGCGGCATCGGGCCGGATGCCACCGTGACGCTGGATTTCGCCCTGAACCGGCTGGCGGGCGTGGTCGAGAAGATGCTGATCTTCCCCGACAACATGCTGGACAACATGAACAAGTTCCCCGGCCTGGTCATGTCGCAGCGCGTGCTGCTGGCCCTGACACAGGCCGGTGTCAGCCGCGAGGATGCCTATGCCATGGTCCAGCGCAACGCGCTGAAGGTCTGGGAAGAGCGCGTGGATTTCCGCGAACAGCTGCTGGCCGACACCGATGTGGTCGCCGCCCTGGGCGTCGATGGCATCAACGAGAAATTCGACATGGGCTATCATACCAAGCATGTCGACACGATTTTCGCCCGCGTTTTCGGCGAATAACGGACTGCGCCCGGGGTCTGCCCCGGGCGTGCTAGGCCGATTGTGGGGAATCTGTTAGTCTCTGTTCCATAGAAGGGAGACTGACATGACCATCAAGACCCTGATTTCTGCTTTCCTGCTGACCGTGGTGCCCGGATTGGCCCTGGCCGAAGGATGCTCGCGCGGGCATCTGGAAACCAGCCAATGCGCCACCGGACAGTTCTTCGACGCCACCACCAAGACCTGCGTCGACAAGGCCACAAGCTAGGCCGGTTCAATCCGGTTTTCCGACCCGGTGCGGCAAAGTTTCCGGGCGTCTTCCGTGCGGCCTCTGCGCTGACATCCCAAGACTTTCAGCGTGTTCGCCGCGCTGCGTAAGGCGGCGTTAACACCTTGCGGTCCATTCTGCGGCCAGATCGTCCGCAGGAGAATCCGCCCCGTGTCCACACAAACTGCGCCCGCCGCCCAGAAACCCGCGCTGAACCGCCGCCGCAAGGCCGCGATCATCGTGCGCCTGCTGCTGAACGAGGGGATGAAGCTGCCGCTTGACCGCCTGCCCGGGGCGCTGCAGGCGGATCTGACCTCGGAAATCGGCAGCATGCGCTATATCGACGCCGAAACCGTGACCGCCGTGGTGGGCGAGTTCCTGGAGGAGCTGGGCCGCGTCGGGCTGACCTTTCCCGGCGGTCTGGATGGCGCGCTGGCGCTGCTGGACGGCCATATCAGCGCCGAGGCCGCCGATAGCCTGCGCCCGGTCGGGGTGAAACCCGCGCCCTGGCCACGGCTGGCGGCGCTGCCCATCGAAACGCTGGCCCCCGCCATCGCCGCCGAAAGCACCGAGGTCGCGGCGGTCATCCTGTCGAAGCTCGATACCGCGCTGGCCGCCCGCATCCTGGGCCAGATCCCCGGCGACCGGGCGCGCCGCATCGCATATGCCGTGTCGCTGACCGGGCGGGTCGATCCCGACACGGTCCAGCAGATCGGTGAAACGCTGGTGGCACAGATGGAGCGCAAGCCGGTCACTGCCTTCGATCTGCCGCCCGAGGACCGGATCGGCGCGATCCTGAACCTGTCGCCCTCGGCCACGCGCGATTCCGTCCTGGCGGGGCTGGAGGACGACGACGCAGGCTTTGCCGCGGGTGTGCGCAAGGCGATCTTCACCTTCGATGACATCCCCGCCCGCCTGCCCGAACGGCAGGTGCCGTCGGTCACCCGCGCCGTCGCGCAGGATGTGCTGGTCACCGCGCTGGCCGGGGCCGCGGGCGTGGCCGATGCGGCGGCCGACTTCATCCTGTCGAACATGTCCCAGCGCATGGCCGACCAGCTGCGCGAAGAGATGGAAGAGCGCGGCAAGGTCAAACTGGCCCAGGCCGAAGAGGCGATGGCCGAAATCGTCCAAGCGATCCGCAGCCTGGAAAGCAGCGGCGAGGTCACGCTGATCCAACCCGACGAGGCCGAGGCCGAAACCGCCTGACCCGCGCAGGCGTGCAGCGCGCTTGAGCTTGCGGATCAGGCGGCTTATGTCTGCCCGGACCCGCGCCGATACCGGTGTGGCAACAACCGGGGACAGCGATGGCGCAGCCCAAGCGGAACGAGCACAGCGTTGGCAATTGGCTGTCGGATCGCGTCATCCGGGGGCTGATCCGTCTGGCGCTGGCGCTGCCCTATGGCGCGCGGGTGCGGTTCGTGGGTGCGGCGACCCGCAACGTGATCGCCCCGCTGGCCGGATACCAGGCCCGCGCGATGGACAACCTGGCGCGCGTCTATCCCGACATGCCCGCCCCCGAACGCCGCCGCATCGCGCGCGCGGTGGCCGACAATGCGGGCCGGACCCTGATCGAGAATTACTCCACCGCCGAATTCACCGCCCGCATGGCCGATGTGACCCCCACAGGCCCCGGCATGGCGGCGCTGGAACAGGCCCATGCCGATGGGCGCCCGGTGGTTCTGGTGACCGGCCATTTCGGCAATTACGAAGCCGGGCGCGCGGCGCTGGTGGCGCGGGGTTACAATATCGGTGGGCTCTACCGGCCGATGCGCAACCCCTATTTCAACGACCATTACGTGCGCACGATGGAAAGCTTCGGCGGCCCGGTCTTCCCGCAGGGGCGGCGCGGCACCGGCGGTTTCGTGCGGCATCTGAAGGCCGGCGGCATGCTGGTGCTGCTGACCGACCAGCACCAGGCCCGCGGCGCGCGCACGCGCTTCATGGGGCTGCCGGTGAAAACCGCGACCTCGGCAGCCGATCTGGCGTTGAAATACGATGCGCTGCTGATCCCGTTCTATGGCACACGCGCCGCCGACGGGCTGAGCTTCAGCGTCGAGCTTGAGGCGCCCGTCCCCCATAGCGACGGCCAGACGATGACACAGGCGCTGAACGACAGCCTGGAGGCCCGCGTGCGCGCCCGCCCCGAACAATGGTTCTGGATTCACCGCCGGTGGAAGGTCAAGACCAAGCCGCCGCGCGCCCGCGCCTAGGGCAGCCGCGCCGCCGCCAGCACCGCGCCGGGCCCCTTGCGCTGTACGATGATGACACCGGGCAGATCGCCCGACAGTTTCAGACGCAGCGACAGCGGCGCCGCGCCATCCCATTCCGCGACCTGCTCCCACGAGCGCACGATGTTCGAATAGGTCAGCGTCTTGCCCGCAAGCTCGCCGCGTTTGATCGCGACCTGGGCCTTGGGCGTATAGCGCACCAGCTGCACCACCATCGCCTCGCCGCCGGGCACCGCCGGTGCCGTCACCACCAGATCCCCGCCCTGCGCCTGCAGCGCAAGCGCCACCGGCGCGGCGGTCTTGCGCTGTTGTTCGATCCGCTTCATCAGCTCCATCGCCTTGGCACCGATGATGTGATCGCGCCCGCCCACGATCATCTGCGGGGTATAGACCGTGCGATGCCCCGCCGCATGGGCATAGGCCTTTTGCCGCCGGGTAAAGGCGGGATCGGCGAAGCTGTCCTTCCAGCCAATGTAATCCCAGTAGTCCACATGCAGCGCCAGCGGGATCACCCCCTCGTGCCCCGCCAGATCAGCCAGAAGCGCATCCGCCGGCGGACAGGACGAACAGCCCTGCGATGTATAAAGCTCGACCACGACCGGGTGATCCTGTGCCAGCGCCGCACCGGGCAAGACCAGCCAGAGCATCAGAAAGAAGCGGACCATGTGCAAAAAGCTACCTTTGTTGCGGGGTGATTTCACCGTATGTAACCCATCGCCCAAGGGCTTGCCAATCAAGGTTTCGGGAGCGCGCGGTGAGCTGAAATCCGCGTGGCCGCCCATTTTTGTGTACCATTGCATACATAAATCCGCGCTCCCCTCTTGATCGGCGTGCATGGATAGGGCATGAGCATCCCAAGCCATGACCCTATCACCTCCAAGGGAGCCATCTTCATGACAATTACCGTCGGGCAAGACACCGCCAAGACACGCAAGACGCTGACCGTCGGCGCGCAGAGCGTTGCCTATTATTCCATCCCCGCCGCCGAAGCCGCGGGCTTGGGCGATTTCTCGAAACTGCCCGCCGCGCTGAAGGTGGTTCTGGAAAACATGCTGCGGTTCGAGGACGGCAAGACCGTCAGCGTCGACGACATCAAGGCATTCTCGGAATGGGCCGACAAGGGCGGCAAGAACCCGCGCGAGATCGCCTATCGCCCGGCGCGCGTGCTGATGCAGGATTTCACCGGCGTTCCGGCGGTCGTGGACCTGGCGGCGATGCGCGACGGCATCGTGGCGCTTGGCGGCGACCCCGACAAGATCAACCCGCTGAACCCCGTTGACCTGGTCATCGACCACTCGGTCATGATCGACGAATTCGGCAACCCGCGCGCGTTCCAGATGAACGTGGACCGCGAATACGAACGCAACATGGAACGCTATACCTTCCTGAAATGGGGTCAGAACGCGTTCAACAACTTCCGCGTGGTGCCGCCGGGCACCGGCATCTGCCACCAGGTGAACCTGGAATACCTGGCCCAGACCGTCTGGACCGACGAGGACCAGAACGGCGAAACCGTCGCCTATCCCGATACGCTGGTCGGCACCGACAGCCACACCACCATGGTCAACGGCGCGGCCGTTCTGGGCTGGGGCGTTGGCGGGATCGAGGCCGAGGCCGCCATGCTGGGCCAGCCGATTTCCATGCTGATCCCCGAGGTCGTGGGCTTTGAGCTGACCGGCCAGATGGTCGAGGGCACCACCGGCACCGACCTGGTTCTGAAGGTCGTGGAAATGCTGCGCGAAAAGGGCGTTGTGGGCAAATTCGTCGAATTCTATGGCGAAGGTCTGGATCACCTGCCGCTGGCCGACCGCGCGACGATCGCCAACATGGCCCCCGAATACGGCGCCACCTGCGGCTTCTTCCCGATCGACGGCGAGACCCTGCGTTACCTGCGCAACACCGGCCGCGACGAGGACCGGATCGCGCTGGTCGAAGCCTATGCCAAGGAAAACGGCTTCTGGCGCGATGCGGATTACGCGCCGGTCTATACCGACACGCTGAAGCTGGACATGGGCACCATCGTGCCCGCGATCTCGGGCCCGAAACGCCCGCAGGATTACACCCCCCTGAACGAGGCCGCAGGCGCGTTCTACAAGGTGGTGTGCGACTATCGCGGCGTCGATGCCTCGCAGGAAGCGCGCGAAATGGCGTCCGAGGGCCCGGCCCCGGCGCCGTCGGTCGACCCGCGCAAGAGCCAGCCGGTCGCGGGCGAAGACTATGCGCTGCGTGATGGGTCGGTTGTGATCGCGTCGATCACCTCCTGCACCAACACATCGAACCCCTATGTGATGATCGGCGCGGGTCTGGTGGCCCGCAAGGCCGCCGCACTTGGCCTGACCCGCAAGCCCTGGGTCAAGACCTCGCTCGCGCCCGGCTCGCAGGTCGTCAGCGCCTATCTGGAGGCCGCGGGCCTGCAGGAGGATCTGGACAAGATCGGCTTCAACCTGGTCGGCTATGGCTGCACCACCTGCATCGGCAACTCGGGCCCCATCCAGAAGGAACTGTCCGAAGCGATTGCCGAGGGCGACCTGGTGGCCACATCCGTGCTGTCGGGCAACCGCAACTTCGAAGGCCGGATCAGCCCCGACGTGCGCGCCAACTATCTGGCCAGCCCGCCGCTGGTCGTGGCCTATGCCATCGCCGGTGACATGAATATCGACATCGCCAACGAACCGCTAGCACAGACGCCCGACGGCAAGGATGTCTATCTGAAAGACATCTGGCCGACCTCGAAAGAGGTGGCCGAGCTGGTCGAGCAGACCGTGACGCGCGAGGCGTTCCAGTCGAAATATGCCGATGTGTTCAAGGGCGACGAGAAGTGGCAGGCGGTCGAAACCACCGACCAGAAGACCTATGACTGGCCCTCGGCCTCGACCTATGTCCAGAACCCGCCCTATTTCCAGGGCATCACCATGGACACCAAGAAGATCGAGAATATCGAAGGCGCCAAGGTCCTGGCGCTGCTGGGCGACATGATCACCACCGACCACATCAGCCCCGCCGGGTCGTTCAAGGAAACGACGCCCGCCGGTCAGTACCTGATCGAACGTCAGGTGCCGGTGCGCGAATTCAACTCCTATGGCTCACGCCGTGGCAACCACGAGATCATGATGCGCGGCACCTTCGCCAATATCCGCATCAAGAACGAGATGCTGGACGGGGTCGAGGGCGGCTATACCAAGGGCCCCGATGGCGAACAGACCTCGATTTTCGATGCCTCGATGGCGTATCAGGAGGCGGGCACGCCGCTGGTCGTCTTCGGCGGCGAGCAATATGGCGCGGGTTCCAGCCGTGACTGGGCGGCCAAGGGCACGGCCCTGCTGGGCGTCAAGGCGGTGATCGCGGAATCGTTTGAACGTATCCACCGGTCGAACCTGGTCGGCATGGGCGTGATCCCGTTCGAATTCACCGGCGGCGACACCCGCAAGACGCTGGGCCTGACCGGGGACGAGACCGTGTCGATCAAGGGGCTGGACACCGTAAGCCCGCTGGCCGAGGTCCCGTGCGAGATCACCTATGCCGATGGCAGCACCAAGGAAATCACCCTGAAGTGCCGCATCGATACCGCGGTCGAGATCGAATACATCGAAAACGGCGGCGTCCTGCACTATGTGCTGCGCAACCTGGCACGCGCCGCCTGATCCAGCCGGATCAGCAAAAAAACGAAAGCCCCGGCAGCGTCCGGGGCTTTTGCTTTACGTGGGGTCCACGGATCGTGAACAAAAAGTTTCTTTGAACATTGCGCCAAGCGCGCATAGATTGAACGCATCCCGGTGGAAGGGGATATGCTCAACTTTGGGTGGCGGTAAGACATGACAGGAATTGGGAGAATAATCCCAACCTCGATGCCTGTATTCGAGGCACTGGCCTATATCAGCTTTATCCTGTTGCTGGCCGGGGCGGGTTAACCGCCCGCGGCTTCGGCAATGGCGGGTTTGATCACGCTTTGCAGCAGCGATGCGGTGATCGGCCCCGCGTGGCGCAGCACCACCGTGCCATCCCCGGAAATCACAAAGGTCTCGGGCACGCCATAGACGCCCCATTCGATCGCCATCCGCCCCTCGGGGTCGGTCCCGGCCAGGTCATAGGGGTTGCCCAGATCGTCCAGGAACACCTGCGCCTTGGCCCGCGTGTCCTTGTAGTTGATGCCGTGGATGCGCACGCCATCGGCCTTCAGCGCCAGCAGCTGCGGATGCTCCACCCGGCAGGGCGCGCACCAGCTGGCCCAGAAATTCACCAGCACAACCTCGCCCGTCTTCAGGTCTGCATCGCCCAGCGGCGGCATCCCCTCGAACGGCAGCAATTCCAGCGCGGGCGCGGGCCGGCCCACCAGGGTCGACGGCAGCGCATCGGGGTCGTCACGCGACATCCCCAGAAAGAACAGCGCCGCCAGCCCCGCAAACAGCAGCGGCGGCAGGATCATCAGCGGAGAGATCTTCTGGTCAGCCATCTTCGCGCCTCCGGCTTTCGACATCTTCCAACGCACGCCGCACCCGCGCGCCCCGGCGCAGGCTCAGGCCGATCAGCACCGCCAGCAAGCCCAGGCTGGCGCCATAGGACATCAGCACCGTAAAGGCGTATTTACCCAGATCGGGGATCATGCCATCCGCTCCCGCGCGATCAGCGCCTTCATCCGGCGCGCGCGGATCTCGGTCCGGGTGCGCAGCAGAACCAGCGTCACGAACAACAGCACGAACCCCGCAATGCAGACCAGCAGCGGGATATAGAACACATCCGCCACATTCTCTTCCTTGTCCAGGCTCAGCGACGCGCCCTGATGCAGGCCTTGGTTCCAGAAATTCACCGCATACCGGCTCAGCACCGCAAAGACCGACCCCACCATGCACAGAACGCTGGTCAGATCGGCGGCGGCATCTGGATTGTCGATCGCCTCCCACAGCGCGATATAGCCCAGATAGAACAGGAACAGGATCAGAAAGCTGGTCAGGCGCGGATCCCAGGCCCACCAGGTGCCCCACATCGGCTGCCCCCAAAGCGCCCCGGTCACCAGCGCGATCAGGGTAAAGGTCATGCCCACCGGCGCCGCCGCCCGCGCCGACAGCGCACTGACATGGTGCCGCCGGATCAACCAGATGAGCGAGGCCACCAGCATCATGAACCACGCGCTGATCGCCATCATCGCGGCGGGCACATGCAGATAGATGATCTTGACCGTCGATCCCTGCTTGTAGTCATCCGGCGTCAGGAAAAAGCCCCACACCAGCCCGACCACCAGCGCCACCGCCGTCAGCCCCGCCAGCCAGGGCAGCACCACGCCTGAGGTCTGCATGAATTTCTTCGGATTTGCGTATTCCCAGATCGACATCTCTGTTCTCTTGCGTTTCCCGACCACCTAGCACAACGGTCCCCTGTTGCAATTCAATAGCCCGTGGGGTCCCCCCTCGTCACGCCCTAGCGCAGATTTATCCGCAGCGCGGCGGCTGCGGCAAAGGGCAGCAGGGCACAAACCGCCAGCGTGATCCCCGCCAGCATCAGCACCGGCGTCGCGGTGGCCAGCCCCGCGGCGCCCCGGCGCACGGCCTCGGCCCCGAAGATCAGCGTGGGCACATAAAGCGGCAGCACCAGCAGCGACAGCAGCAGCCCGCCACGCTTCAGCCCCACGGTCAGCGCCGCCCCGAACGCCCCAATCATGCTAAGCGCGGGCGTGCCCAACAAAAGCGTCAGCACCACCCAGAAGAACCCCGCCCCCTGCAGGTTCAGCAGCACCCCCAGCACCGGCGCGGCCAGCGTCAGCGGCAAGCCTGTGGTCAGCCAATGCGCCACCGCCTTCATCGCCACCACCCCTTCCAGCGGAATGGGCGCCGTGGCCAGCAGGTCGAGCGAGCCGTCCTCGTAATCCAGTGCGAATATCCGGTCCAGCGACAACAGACAGGCCAGCAGCGCCCCCACCCACAGGATCCCCGGCGCGATGACCGACAGCGTCAGGCTTTCGGGCCCCACGCCAAAGGGCACCAGCACCACCAGGATCAGGAAAAACGCCAGCCCCAGGCCAAAGCCGCCACCGGCCCGGATCGCCAGAACCAGATCCCGCCGCAAAACCGCGATCATGCAAACGCCTCGTCGAAATCGTCCATCCGGCGCGGAACGGCGCGGAACGGCGTCAGATCCAGCGCGTCGGCCTGAAAGCCCAGGTCGATATGGGTGGCGATCAGCGCCGATCCGCCGTCTTTCAGGTGATCGGCAATCACGCCCGCAAACAGCGCGACCGAGGCCGCGTCCAGCGACACGGTGGGTTCGTCCAGCACCCAGATCGGCCGCCCCGCCACCAGCATCCGCGCCAGCCCCAACCGCCGCTTCTGCCCCGCCGACAGGTTCTGTGCCTGGCGGTCGGCCAGCTCGGTCAGGTTGAACCGCGCCAGCGCGTCGGAAATCCCCGTGGTGCCAAAGACCTGCGCCCAGAATCCCAGGTTCTCGGCCACCGTCAGCGTGGCCTTCAACCCGTCGAAATGCGCGGCATAGGCCATCGCCTCGGGGCCAACCGATTGCGTCCCCGCCAGCGCCGGCTGCAACCCCGCCAGCGTGCGCAGCAGCGTGGTCTTGCCGATCCCGTTCGGCCCGCGCAGGAACAGCGCCCGCCCGGCGGTCAGGGTGAAACCCACCCCCTCCAGAACCGGCACGCCCCCCCGCGCACAGGCCATATCGCTGACATGCAAATCCATCCCAGACGGCATAGCCGATCCCCCGCCCCCGTAAAAGGGTCAAAGCCGCCGCAGCCCCGGCGGTTTCATTGCTCCGAAAATACTCCCGCCGGAGGCGTCCCGCCCCCGCCGCCCGCGCCTATCCCACCGGCAAAAGCGCCGCAGCGATCCGGCGGCCTTCGGACAGCAGGATGTTATAGGTCCGCGCGGCGGCCGGGCTGGCCATCTGTTCGACCCCCAGACCCGCCTCTTCCAGCATCACGCGCAGATCGGCGGGGATATGGGCGATCTCGGCCCCGGTGCCGATGAACAGCACGTCGACCTGACCGGCCAGCGCCAGCAGCGGCGCGGTATCGTCATACCCGGCCCAGGCCGCCACACCGCGGCCCGAAACCAGCACACCGCCCTCATGGCGCTGCCCGCCGACGCGGAAAAAATCCGGGCCATAGCCGTCGATCGGCTGGGCGTCGGTAAAGGCGATCTCGTTCAGGCGCATCAGATAATCCCATCCGTGGCAGGTCGGCTGCCCCATCATAGGCCGCGCCCGGGGCGACGACAATCGCCTCAATCCAGTACCGGCAGCGCCAGCACCGCCGATACCCCGATGATCGCAAAGGCAATGCCGCGATAGCGCCGCCCGCCCGCGCGCTGGAACAGCGCCGCCCCCGCCAGGTTCGCCAGCAGATAGACCGGCGCCAGCAGCGCCCCGATCAGCACCGGCACCAGCGCCAGCAGGCCACTGGCCGACAGCACCGCCAGGATCAGCACATCGACCACGAAGAGATAGACCAACAGGTTGGCGCGGATCACATCCGCCGCCTTGTCCCCGGCCATGTGGAACAGCACCACCGGCGGCCCGGCCAGCCCGGTCGACCCTGCCAGCGCGCCGCCCAATGCGCCAATGGCCCACCACGCCTTCGCCGACAAGGCCCGGCGATAGCGCCAGCCGCTGATCAGCACCGCCAACAGGATCAGCACCGTTACCGATACCGTCCAGCGGAACGGCACGACCGGCAGGCGCGTCAGCACCGCGATCCCCAGCGGCAGCGCGATCATCGCGCCCCCGATCATCCGCAGGATATTGCGCCGATGCCCGTCACGCCACGCGCCGGGCAGGTTCGGCACCGGGCCGATGATGTCGAAGATCGACATCGCGGCCACCGCCCAGACCGGCGGCAGGATCGATGCCGCCACGGGCATGAAGATCATCGCGCTGCCAAAGCCGGAAAAGCCCCGCACCACCCCGGCAAGCGCCACCGCCAGAACCAACCAGACCAGCCCCGGTGTGGCCAGGGCCGACTGGAACGCGGCGCTCACGCGTCGATATTGGCGTATTGGTTGCCCTTGCTGGCGTCGGTCTTGGACCAGTCGCGTTTCACGCCCAGGAACAGCACGATGTTCTTGGCCACGAAGACCGACGAATAGGTGCCGATCACAACGCCCATGATCATCGCGAAGACAAAGCCGCGGATCACGTCGCCACCCAGGAAATACAGCGCCAGTAGCGCCAGCAGCGTGGTGAACGAGGTCATGACCGTCCGGCTGAGCGTTTCATTCACCGACAGGTTCATCACCTCGCGCAGCTCCATCTTCTTGTACTTGCGCAGGTTTTCCCGCAGCCGGTCGAAGACGACCACGGTGTCGTTCAGCGAATAGCCCACGATGGTCAGCAGCGCCGCGATGATCGCCAGGTCGAACTTGATCTGCAACAGGCTGAACACGCCGATGGTGATCAGCACGTCATGCACCAGCGCGGCCACCGCACCGACCGAGAACTGCCATTCGAACCGCAGCCAGATATAGACCAGCACCGCCCCCATCGCCGCCAGCACCGCATAGACCGCGGCCTTGATCAGCTCGCCCGACACTTTGGGTCCGACGGACGAGACCTCCTGAAAGGTCAGGCTGGGATCGACCGCCTGAAGCGCATCGCGCACGGCGGCCACGGTGGTTTCCGACACGCTTTCGACGCCTTCCTGCGCCTCGATCCGGATCTGGGTCACATTCAGATCGGGCCGCGCGGGATCGAAGACCTGGGTGATCGACACATCGCCCAGCCCCAGCGGCGCGATCGCATCGCGATAGGCGCCCACATCGACGGCCTGTTCGGCATCGGTGCGGATCGTGGTGCCGCCCCGGAAATCGATCCCGAAATTCAGCCCCATCGACAGGAACAGAAAGACCGACACGATGACCGCGACGACCGACGCGCCAAAGGTCAGGCGCGCGTGGCGGAAGAAATCCCAGGTGGTTTCGTCGGGTACAAGCTTCAGGCGCATCAGATCAGACCTCGATTGTCTTGGGACGGCGGCGTTCCATCCAGATCACGACCATCAGCCGCGTGACGAAAATGGCGGTAAAGACCGATGTCAGGATACCCAGACCCAGCGTCACCGCAAAGCCCCGCACCGGCCCCGAGCCCATGACGAACAGGATCACGGCGGTCAGGAAGGTGGTGATGTTGGCGTCAACGATGGCCGATTGCGCCCGTTCATAGCCCAGCTCGATCGCGCGGGCCGGCCCCTTGGCGGATTTCAGTTCCTCGCGGATCCGCTCGAAGATCAGCACGTTGGCATCGACAGCCATGCCGATGGTCAGCACGATGCCCGCAATCCCCGGCAGGGTCAGCGTGGCGCCAATCATCGACAGAAGGCCAAAGATCATGCCCACATTCAGGATCAGCGCGATATTGGCCAGGATGCCGAACCAGCCATAGCTGAGCGCCATGAAGACCAGCACACCCGCGAACGCCACGATACAGGCGATCTTGCCCGCGTCGATGCTGTCTTGGCCCAGTTCCGGGCCGATGGTGCGTTCTTCCAGGAATGTCAGCTCGGCCGGCAGGGCACCGGCGCGCAGCAGCACGGCCAGCTGGGTGCTTTCCTCGACCGTGAAATTGCCCGAGATGATGCCAGACCCGCCCGGGATATGGTCGCGAATGACCGGGGCGCTGATGACTTCCCCGTCCAGCACGATGGCAAAGGGCGAGCCGATATTTTCCGCCGTGTAATCCCCGAATTTGCGCGCGCCAGACACGTTGAACCGGAAATTCACCGCCGGCAGGCCGTTCTGGTCGAAGCTGGGCTGCGCATCGGTCAGCTCTTCGCCCGTCACGACCGGGGTGCGTTCCAGGATATAGAACAGCTCGGGGTCTTCCAGATCGGGATAGATCACGTTGCGCCCGCCCGGGTCCTGCGACCCGTCGCGGGTCTGGCTGACGACCGGGTGGAAGGTCAGCTGAGCGGTGGTCCCGATCAGCGCTTTCAGCTCTTCGGCCGAGCCGATGCCCGGCACCTGGATCAGCACTCGGTCATTGCCCTGACGCTGGATCGTGGGTTCGCGCGTGCCGACCTCGTCGACCCGGCGGCGGATGATTTCCAGCGTCTGCTGCATGGTGCGCTGGTCGGTGGCCAGTTGCTCGGCCTCGGACAGGGTCACGACCACATCGGCCCCTTCGGACCGCACGGCCAGATCCCGTTCGCCCACGCCGGTCAGCGACACGATGGGTTGCGCCAGCGCCTGAACCGCCTGAACCGCCGCGGCGATCCCCTCGGGGTTGGAAATCCGCACACGCAGCTCTCCCGGCGCGCTGTTTTGCTGGCGGATCGTGCCGACGGTGGCGCGCTGATCGCGCAGCGCATCGCGCACCTCGGGCCAGAGCGCGTCGATCCGGCTGGCATAGACATCTTCCAGATGCACCTCGGCCAGCAGATGCGCGCCGCCGCGCAGATCCAGCCCCAGATTGACCAGGCTGGACGGCAGCCAGCCGGGCCAGGCCCCCTCCATCGCCGTCAGTTCGGGGCTTTCCGCCCCGCCCTCGATCGCGGCGACCGCGTCGTTGTGACCTTCGACGCGGCTGTAAAACGCGTTCGGCATCGCGAAAAGCAGGCCAAGGGCCACAAGCCCCACGATCACGACCCGTTTCCAGAGGGGGATATTCAGCATGGGCTGCGCTTACGCCTTGTCTGCGGGTTCGGTCTTGTTCAGCACCTGGGCGATGGTCCCGCGCACCACGCGCACCTTCACGCCCTCGGCAAGTTCGACCTCGACCTCGTTGTCGTCCTTGACCTTGGCAACCTTGCCGATCAGTCCGCCCTGCGTCACGATCTGGTCGCCCCGGCGCAGCGCCTCGACCATCGCCTTGTGTTCCTTCATCTTCTTCTGCTGCGGACGGATCAGCAGGAAATACATGATGGCGAAGATCAGGATCAGCGGCAGGAAGCTGCCGATGGCACCCCCCGGTCCGCCAGCGGCCTGTGCAAAGGCGGGTGTGGCAAGCATGGTCTTTTCCCCTTCATTGGCGGGCGCAACGGGGCCCGCGGAAACTGGCGCGCACCCTAGCCGTGCCCCCCGGCATTGGCAAGGCGCGGCCGGGCGGAATTCGGTGGTTCCCAGACGCGCCTTTCCGGGGCATATGGGAAGACAGGACGCCGGGATCAATCGCGACACGCGAAAGGGGGCGGGAATTGCGACATCTTGTGGCGCTTGTGCTGATGCTGGGCTGGGCCGATGCGGCCCCGGCACAGGACAGAGCGCGCCCCACCCTGCTGGCCGATGCCGATCACCTGCATTGGCGCGCCATCGGGCGGGTCAACCAGGGCGGCTTTCGCGACCGGGGGGCCTGTACCGGCGCGCTGGTCGCGCCCGATCTGGTGCTGACGGCGGCGCATTGCGTGTCGCACCGCCGGACCGGCCCCGTGGCACCGGGCAAGCTGCAATTCGTGGCCGGCTGGCTCAAGGGCGACTTTGCCGCCCACCGCACCGGCGCGGCGCTGATCTTTGCCGGTGGGGCCGACGCGCCCAGCGGCGGGCTGGACGATGACATGGCGCTGATCCGCCTGTCCGAACCCATCCCCAAGGCCCAGATCACCCCCCTGCCCCTGGCCGATCTGCAAACCGCCGAGCCGCCCCTGACCCTGCTGGGCTATCGCCGCGACCGGCCCCACGCGCTCAGCCATCAGCCCGATTGCCACCCGCTGGGCCGCGACGGACCGCTTCTGTCGCTGAGCTGCCCGGTGGTCGCCGGAACCTCGGGCGCGCCGGTGCTGACCCTTGTCGATGGACGCTGGCAGATCGTCGCCGTGATGGTCGCCCGGCTGGACAATGGCGCGGTGCAATCGCTGGCCGTGATCCCCGACGCCAGCCTGCGCAAGGCCATCGCGGACGCGCAGTGATTGACGGTTCACAACCCATACGCGTTCGGGAATAGTACCCCCTAAACCCCAAGCGCATTCGACCGAGCCATTCGTGACCCAAGACCCGATTTTCCAACGCCACCCAGACGGCGTCACCCTGAACATCCCGATATCCGAAGGCGGCTGGGTTTTCCTTGCCTTATTGGGGGTTGGGGTGGTTTTCACTGTCCTGCTCGCGCTTTTGCGTGCCGCGCAATCCGAACCGAAATGGGTGCGCCAACTGCCAATTGAGGCCCCGTCGTGGTTTCCATGGCAAATTTCGCTGGTTGCCAGTGCCATCCTCGCGGTCACCGTGCTTGCTACTTTCTGGCAGTTTTTCAAAGCCGTGATTGGCATTGACGCCTTCGAGAGCAACGCAGAACACCACGCGGCCATCCGAAATTCCGGGCTGGTGGTCGCCGCGCTTGTCGGCGTTCCATTCGTAATCTGGCGTTCGATAGTGGCTCAGAAACAGGTAGACGTAGCCGAGCAGAGCCACATCACTGACCAGATCAACAAAGCGGTCGAGAACATCGGCGCGCTGGATAGTAACGGTAAACCGAGTATCGAAGTACGCATCGGCGGTCTTCTGGCGCTGGAGCGGATCAGCAAGCTGAACCCCGGCGAACACATCCAGATCATGGAAATCCTCTGTGCCTATATCCGCGAGAATGCCCGCGCACAGGTGGCGGCAGAGGTGCCTTTGGATGACAAAGGCGTTCCGACGTCAGACGCGGCCATCACACTGCGTGACGATCTTTTGACCGCCTTCGACATCATCGACCGGCGTGATGACACCCGTCGGGCAATCGAGGACGGGACGTTCCGGCTGAATTTCGACTATGCCGATTTCCGTGGGCTCAACTTGTCTACTCGGCGGCTGGAACGCGCACGGTTGAGAAATGCGCGCTTGCAGGGGGCGAACCTCTTGGGGGCGGATATGCAGGGGGCGGACCTTCGCGGAGCGGAAATGCAGAGGGCGGAACTCCTCAGGGCGAAGATGCAGAGGTCGAACCTCATCAGGGCGCAGATGCAGGGGGTGGACCTCAGCGGGGCGCAGATGCAGGGGGTGGACCTCTGCATGGTGCAGATGCAAGGCGCGGGCCTCCGTTGGGCGAGGATGCAGGGGGCGGACCTCCGCTTGGCGCAGATGCAGCGAGCGGATCTCAGCGGGGCGCGAATGCAGGGGGCGGACCTCAGCGTGGCGAATATGGATAAAGACACCTCGCTCACTGCGGCGAATTTTCAAGGTGCCTCAATTAGCGAGGTGGATTTTGAAGCTGTATCCATCACAACAGAACAATTGAACCAGCTGTTTGCGGATGCGTCGGTCAAACGACCAGACGGCGCTGGACCAGATGATCCGAACTGGCCCGACCATTGGGCTAGAACCGAACTGGACTGGGACCCAGACCTAGAACACTCCGAATTCCACCAAGCCTGGCACGCCTGGCAGGACGAGATCGGTTTTGATCGGGAAACATTTGAGATAAAGCAACCGGAAGAATGAATCATCGGTTGGAGCCATCCCATGCACGACATCAAAGCCATCCGCGAAAATCCCGCCGCTTTTGACGCGGCCCTGGCCCGTCGCGGGGATGCGCCGGTGTCGTCCGAGATCCTGGCGCTGGATGCCGCACGGCGGGAAAAGATCCTGGCCGCCGAGACCGCGCAGGCCGAGCAGAACAAGGCCTCCAAATCCGTGGGCGCAGCCAAGGCGAGCGGCGACGAGGCCGAATTCGAGCGCCTGCGCGCCCTGGTGGCCGAGAAGAAGGCCGAGGTCGCGCGCCTGAATGACGAGGCCAAGGCCGAGGATGCGAAGCTCACCGACATGCTGGCGCGGATCCCGAACCTGCCCGCGGGCGACGTGCCCGATGGCGCGGACGAAGATGACAATGTCGAGGTCAACCGCTGGGGCACGCCGCGCGCCTTCGATTTCGCCCCCAAAGAGCATTACGAAATCGCGGGCGTGATCCCCGGCATGGATTTCGAAACCGCCGCCAAGGTCTCGGGCAGCCGGTTTGTCCTGTTGCGCGGGGCGGTGGCGCGGGTCCACCGGGCGCTGGCGCAGTTCATGCTGGACACCCACACCGCCGACAATGGCCTGACCGAAACCACGACCCCCGTTCTGGTGCGGGACGAGGCGATGTATGGCACCGACAAGCTGCCGAAGTTTGGCGATGACAGCTATCAGACCACCAATGGCTGGTGGCTGATCCCGACGTCCGAGGTCACGCTGACCTATTCCGTTGCGGGCGATGTGCTGGACGAGGGCGCCCTGCCCATCCGCTTGACAGCGCATACGCAATGTTTCCGCTCCGAAGCCGGCAGCGCGGGCCGCGACACCGCCGGCATGCTGCGCCAGCACCAGTTCGAAAAGGTCGAGATGGTGTCGATCACTCATCCCGACCAATCCGACGCCGAACAGAAACGCATGCTGCGCTGTGCCGAGGACCTGCTGGAGCGGCTGGAGATCCCCTATCGCACCGTGGTGCTGTGCACCGGCGACATGGGCTTCGGCGCGCGCCGGACATTTGATATCGAGGCCTGGCTGCCCGGTCAGAACACCTATCGCGAGATCAGCTCGGTCTCGACCACCGGCGATTTCCAGGCCCGCCGCATGAACGCACGGTTCAAGCCCGCCGATGGCGGCAAGCCGCAATTCGTACACACGCTGAACGGTTCGGGCCTGGCGGTGGGGCGCTGTCTGATCGCGGTGCTGGAAAACGGCCAGCAGGCCGACGGCTCGGTCGACCTGCCCAAGGCGCTGCACCCATGGCTGGGCGGCAAGACGCGGATTTCGGCCGAGGGCGCGCTGGTCTGAGTGCGCCTATCGGTGCGTCAGCGCGTGCAACAGAACCAGCAACTCGCGCGCGTGTTGGCCCCAATGGAAGTGGAAGTCCCTGAAATACGCGTCGGCATAGGCCGCGCCGTGATGATCGGCATACCACACGACCGTTTGCAGATCGGCGGTGATATCGGCGATGTCGTCAATGGCATCGCCCATCATCAATGCGCCTGATTCCGGTTCCGTCGGATCGGCTGTTGGATAAAGCCCCAGCCCCGGAAAGCGCTGGCCTGCCTGTTCATAAAGCGTTTTCCAGTCATTACCCGGCGGATCGAACTCGCCATACGGCGCCTTGGCGTCAGGGGTGTCATGATAGCTGACCAGCAGCCTGTCCAATAAGACGACCAGCTCTGGCAGGCTCGGCGCCGGGCCGGTCCAGACCCCGTCCAGGAAGCGTTTAGATGCGGTGACGGCAGGCGAGTTTTGCATGCCGATGGCATTGCAAAACCACGGGCTTGGCGCAAGCGCGGCGATGTCCGATCCGGCGCCGCCTATTCGGGATCGGCGCCTGCCGGGCCCTGCCGTTTCATGGTGCTGGCCAGCCAGCCCATGAATGTCCGCTGCGACTGGCGGCAAAGCGCGGGGCTCTCGCGGCCCGCGGCCTCGTCCAGCGCCCCTTGCAGGTAATCCGCACCATAATCGGCGAGCCAAAAATTCATGCGCGACAGCAGTGTCAGGTGATCCTGCACCTCGCGGCTTTCGCACAGGCAGCCGTCATCGCTGGGGGTCACCCGGACCTCGCTGACCGAGGTGCTGGTGCGGCCCTGGACCTGCAGCACCGTGGCGGTCACCTGGCGCAGCGGCGCGGCCTCGACAATGCGGGCGCGATAGGTATGGCTTTGCCGCGCGGGCGCGAATGTTTCGGGGTCGGCGCCGTCATACCAGACGGTCACGTCGAAGAACCCGTCGCGGTCCGGCGTGCCGGTCTGGCGGTCGGGCGATGTCACATCGGGTTTCAGCGTCAGCGCGTCGAACGCCGCGTCAGGCGCCAGATCGTAGCGCAGGGTGGACACCACGGTCGATTGCCCGATCCGCACCCTGTCCAGCAAAGCGATGGCCGGCACAAGCGCGAAAAAGCCCAGCATCCAGGCCAGCGCCATATGCACCGCCGCATCGGCCCCGCCCCCACCGCCGGGCAGGAACAGGTCGGCGAAATGCGCGCGGCTGTCGATCAGCGGCACCAGCGCCAGTGTCAGCGTCAGGCTCAGCGAAAGCGCAACCCCTTCGATCATCGAATTGGGGAACCGCAGCAGCAGCGCGGTCAGCACCGCCAGGCCCAGGCCCGCAACCGCAAGCGGCGCCCATCCCGTCAGGATCCCGCCCAGCCCGCTGATCTGTGCGCCAATGGCCAGACCGGCCAGCGGCAACAGGCTGCCCGCCACCAGCAGCCTGCGCAGGCGATACAGCCGATATGTGATCTCTTGCCTTGTCATCTGTCCGTCCCACGGGGTCCACCGGCCCCTGTCTGGCGGGCAAATGCGGCACGGGTCGGGCATCTGCGGGGTGATTTCCGTCCCGCTACGGGCAGGCAGGCTCCCGCCAATGTGACCGCCACAGGGTTCAAGAATATGTCATGCAGCCATCACGCCCGCGTCACCAATCCACGCCATGCGGGTCCGGTCGACATGCCAACAGGAGAATACACGATGCGTCTGACGACTTCCGTTCTTGCCCTTTCGATGCTGGCCGGTGCCGCCGCCGCCGATGTGGTCACCATCGGCCCCCGCCCCTATTACCTGATCGACCGGATGGAAGACGGGGCCCTGAAGCAGAAGCTGCAATCCTGCGCCGAGGGACCGTTCAAGCGCACGCTGTTTTCCATCGGCCATCGCGGCGCGCAGCTGATGTTCCCCGAACACACGGTCGAGGCCAACGTCGCCGCCGCGCGCAGCGGCGCGGGCATTCTGGAATGCGACGTGACCTTCACCAAGGACAAGGAACTGGTCTGCCGGCACGCCCAGAACGACCTGCACACGACCACCAATATCCTGGCGACCGATCTGGCCCGCACCTGCGTGACCCCGTTTGCCCCGGCGCAGGGCGACACCAAGGCCACCGCCGAATGCCGCACCAGCGACCTGACCCTGGCCGAGTTCCGGACGCTGACGCCGAAGATGGACGCCGCCAATGCCGACGCGACCGATCTGGCGGGGTATATGGACGCCACCGCCGGCTGGCGCACCGACATGCATGCGGTCGAACCCGCCACGCTGATGACCCACGCGGAATCGATCGAGCTGTTCAAATCGCTGGGCGCCAAATTCACGCCCGAGCTGAAGGATCCGGCGGTCGACATGCCCTTCGATGGGTTCACCATGAACGACTACGCCCAGAAGATGATCGACGAATACAAGGCCGCAGGCATCCCGCCCGCGGATGTCTGGCCGCAAAGCTTCAACCTGGATGTGATCAAATACTGGATCGAGGCCGAGCCGGAATTCGGCGCCCAGGCGGTCTATCTGATGGATGAATACGATATCGAGGGCTATTCGCCCATGGACCCCGCCACCTGGCCAAACTCGATGGAAGAGCTGAAGGCGATGGGCGTGAACTATATCGCGCCGCCGACCTGGATGCTGCTGACGGTCGAGGATGACCAGATCGTGCCATCGGCCCTGGCCACCGCCGCGAACGACGCCGGGTTGAAGATCATCACCTGGACCATCGAACGCTCGGGTCCCCTGACCACCGGCGGCGGCTGGTATTACCAGTCGGTCGCGGATGTGATCGACAGCGATGGCGACATGTATCCGGTGATCGACGCACTGGCCGAAAAGGTCGGGGTCGTGGGCATCTTCAGCGACTGGCCCGCCACCGTGACCTATTACGCCAGCTGCATGGGCAAGAACTGACGCCTGGACGCTGAACCGGGCCGCTCCCGCCCGTCTTCGACGCCCCCTGCCGGGGGCGTCTCATCCCGTTGGGCCGGGCGCGCTGCGCGCGTTGCCTCCGGCGGGAGTATTTGGGGAACAATGAAAGACCGTTTGCTTCTTCTTGGTCGAAATACTCCGGGGTGAATGGGCCAACGGCCCAGAGGGGCAGCGCCCCTCCCCCGGTTGCGCCTCAGCCCTTGGGTGACGGCTTGCCCAGATGCTTGCGCAGCCGCGAGGGGGTCGATTTCTTCTTGTCCTTATAGGGGTTCTTGTCCCCCTGCCCGCGCAGGGTCAGCCGGATTGGCGTGCCGGGCATGTCGAAATCCTCGCGGAGGCCGTTGATCAGGTAACGGCGATAGCTGTCGGGCATTTTTTCGGGGTTCGAGCACATCACCACGAAACCCGGCGGCCGGGTCTTGGCTTGGGTCATATAGCGCAGCTTGATCCGGCGGCCCGACGGCGCGGGGGGCGGGTGTGCCTCGACCATGTCGCCCAGCCAGCGGTTCAGCGCGGCGGTGGGCACGCGGCGGTTCCAGACGTCGTTCGCCTTCAGGATCGCGGCGTGCAGACGGTCCAGCCCCCGGCCCGTCTTGGCCGACACGGTGACCAGCGGCGCGCCCTTGAGCTGCGGCAGCAGGCGCGCGAATTCCTCGCGCAGTTCCTTCAGCTTGCCTTGGCGGTCCTCTTCCAAGTCCCATTTGTTCACGGCGACAACCACCGCGCGACCCTCGCGCTCGGCCAGGTCGGCGATGCGCAGGTCCTGCTGTTCGAACGGGATGCCCACATCTAGCAGCACCACGACGACCTCGGCGAATTTCACCGCGCGCAGACCGTCCGAGACCGACAGTTTCTCGAGCTTTTCCTGCACCTTGGCGCGTTTGCGCATGCCGGCGGTGTCCCAGATCCGCACCGGGGTGCCCATCCAGTCGATCTGGGTCGAGATCGCGTCGCGGGTGATCCCGGCCTCGGGGCCGGTCAACAGCTTGTCCTCGCCCAGGATCGCGTTGATCAGGGTGGATTTGCCCGCGTTGGGGCGGCCCACCACGGCGACCTGCAGCGGTTTGTCGCGGGTCAGCGGGCGTGGACCGTCGGTGGCATCGTCGTCGACATCCACATCCGTTTCCGGCGCGTCCTGCGCGGCGCGTTCGGCGAACTTCTCGGCCAGCGGCATCAGCACGGACAGAAGCTCGCCCATCCCCTCGCCATGTTCAGCCGACAGGCGCAGCGGCTCGCCCAGGCCCAGCGCAAACGCCTCGAGCACGCCGGCATCGGCGGCGGAGCCCTCGCCCTTGTTGGCGGCCAGGATCACATGGGCCGATTTGCGGCGCAGGATGTCGGCAAAGACCTCGTCCGCGGGCAGCACACCGGCGCGCGCGTCGATCATGAACAGGCACACATCGGCCATTTCGACCGCACGTTCGGTCAGCCGCCGCATCCGGCCCTGCAGGCTGTCATCGGTGGCCTCTTCCAGACCGGCGGTGTCGATCACGGTGAAATTCAGGTCGCCCAGCCGCGCCTCGCCCTCGCGCAGGTCGCGCGTGACGCCCGGCTGGTCGTCGACCAGGGCCAGGCGTTTGCCAACCAGGCGGTTGAACAGGGTCGATTTCCCGACATTGGGGCGGCCCACAAGGGCCAGGGTAAAGCTCATCGAGCGGCTCCGAAACAGATCAAGCTGCCGCGTTACACCAGTTCCGCGTCAACGGAAAGCGTGGAGTTGCCCCTTGGACGACACGACATACAGCGTTCCACCGGCCACGACCGGGCTGGTGGTGGCGCCGCCGGGCAGCTCGACGGTCGACACAAGCGTGCCATCGACCGGGTTGAAGGACCGGATCAGCCCGTCATCCGAGGCCACCAGAAGCCGTCCACCCGCCAGAACGGGGCCGTGATTGGCATGGATCGCCTTGAACCGCTTGGGCTTCTGTTTGGTGAAATAGGGCAGCGGCACGCCCCAGATCCGTTCGCCGGTTTCCGCGTCCAGCCGCACCAGCTCGCCCTGGTCCGACACCAGGAAGACCGAACCGCCCGCGGGCCAGACCGGGCCATAGGCGCCCTCTTCCGCGGTCCAGATCCGGGCGCCACCGGCGGCGCGCATCGCTGCCACGCGGCCCGACTGATTGCCGACATAGACCACATCGCCATTGATCACCGGATCGCCGGTAATGTCGGTCACGCGGGCATAGACCCGCCCGCGCCGCTGCCCCGCGACCGAGGCGCCCCAGACACGGATGCCGCTTTTGCGCAGGGTCGCCACGACCTCGGACGAGGCAAAGGGGAAGATCGCCAGCCGGTCCGACACGGCGGGTGCGGCCCCGCCCAACAGGCCCGAGGGCGACGGCGTGCCAGGCAATTGCCATTGCACGCGGCCATCTTCGGCCTTGACCGCCCAGGCCTGGTTGTCGCGGCTGACCACATAGACGATGCCGTCCTTGACCGCCGGGGCGGCGGTAACGGCGGAATCGGTGCGCTGGGTCCACTGGATTTCGCCCGTGGCCGCGTCCAGCGCCGCCAGCGCGCCAAAGCCCGTGGTAGCGAAAACCTGGCCGTTCTCATAGGCCAGACCGCCGCCCGTGGCATCCTGGTTGCGCTCGGACGCAGGCGTCAGATCCGCGCTCCAAAGCAGGTCGCCGCTGGTCGAAAACGCCCGGACCGCGCTGCGCGAGTCCAGCGTATAGACGCGCCCGCCACCAACGACGGGATCGGCGGTGATCTTGTATTTGCGGCTGTCGCCCGCCCCGATCGAGACCGACCAGACCCGGGTCAGCGTGGCGTTCAGCGCTGCGTGCGGCACCGCGTGGCTGGCGCTGCCGGCGCGCTGCGGCCATTCGGCCAGCGCCACCGGTGCGGGCAGGTTGATGGGCACGGCCCGGTTGACGGCGCCCGCCGCGTCCCCGGCGCCGTCGATTTCCAGCGCCTCGCGCACGCCGATACGCTCGCCCGGCAGGATTTCCTCCTGCGAGCAGGCGGCAACCAGAGCCAGCAGCATCACAAACGTCATCGTCTTGGTCACAGTCACCACCCAATTCCAAATTTCGCCCGGCCGGTTCCGGCCGCATTCCCGACCGCTCAGGCGCCCGGATCCTCGCCCAGCGCCACCATCAACTGTGCGGCGCGCTGACGCAAGCCCACCGATGCCTCGGTGCTGTTGATAAGATCGCGCAGCTGCGCGACCGCCGCCGCCGTGTCGCCGGTTTCGACCGCGATCAGCGCCAGCTGTTCCTGGGCCAGCGGCGCAAAGGGCTGACCGGCCTGGGACAGCGGCTGCAACAGCGCCCGGCGCTGGTCGGCATCGCTGTCCTGCCCCATCAGCCACACCGCTTTCAAAGCGGCCAGGTGGCGATAGACCACAGGCGCGGTGCTGTCATCGGCCAGGGCAGTCAGACGATCGATGGCCGGGCTGCGATCGTCGGCCGTGCTTTCCTCGCCCGCGGCCAGCAGATCGCGCAGCGCCCCCGGCGCCGCATCCAGTGCCAGCGCATCCAGCGCGGCGGCACGGGCGGCGGTATCCGGCGCGCCCAGCGCGGCGATCAGATTGTCGCCCAGCGCCTGTGCGGCGGCCTGCGCGCGCGCCTTTTGCCATTCGCTATAGGCCGCGCCGCCCACCAGCAACAGCACCGCCAGCACCGCGATCCAGCCATAGCGGCGGAATTTCGCATAGAGCTGGTCGCGGCGGACCTCTTCGGTCACCTCGTCAATGAAACTGTCGCTGTTGCTCATCCCGGCCTGCCTTTTGCATCACGTATGTCGGCGTTACTTATCGCACCGATTGCGCAATTGCCAAGCCCCGCACGCGGGCAGCCGCTGAAAGCTTGCAAGTCAAATTCAAAGCCTCTAAATTGAACCGAGTAGTTTAGGAAATCTCTGCGCAGCCACCGGTTGGAATAGCCACGCCGCCGAACCATATTCCAGATGGGCCGACAAATCTCGAGGATCACATGCGTATCGTGTCAATTCTGACAGCCTGCCTGGTTGCCGTGGCGCTCTACCTATTGGTGTTGCAGCGGGACTGGCTTCTCGCTGTGGCCGGTGTCACCCCGAAAGAGCCCGAGGCCGCACAGGCCGACGCCACCCCCGCCGACCCCGAGGACGCCCACCGCGTGTCGGTCGTGGCCCGCCGGTCGCAGGCCCAGACGGTCACCGGTAGCGTGCTGGTGCGGGGCCGGACCGAAGCCGCCCGGTCGGTCGAGGTGCGCGCCGAAACCACCGGCACCGTGATCTCGGCCCCGCTGCGCAAGGGCGCTTTTGTCGAAGCGGGCCAGACCCTGTGCCAGATCGACCCCGGGACGCGCGAGGCGACATTGCTGGAGACAGAGGCCCGTCTGGCCGAGGCCCGCGCCGGGCTGCCATCGGCGGCGGCCCGCCTGATCGAGGCACAGGCGCTGCTGAACGAGGCGAATATCAACGACCGCGCCGCGGCGCGCCTGCGCGACGATGGCTATGCCTCGGAAACCCGCGCGGCGGCGACGGCGGCGGCGGTTTCGTCGGCCGAGGCCGGGGTCGAGGCCGCCAAATCCGGGCTGGAAACCGCCCAGAGCGCGATCCGCGCCGCCGAAGCCGCCGTGGCATCGGCCAAGAAGGAAATCGAACGGCTGACCATCGACGCCCCCTTCGCGGGGCTTCTGGAAACCGACAGCGCCGAGCTGGGCAGCCTGTTGCAGGCCGGCACGACCTGCGCGACGGTGATCCAGCTGGACCCGATCAAGCTGGTGGGGTTCCTGCCGGAAACCGATATCGACAAGATCACCCTGAACAGCCCGGTCGAGGCACGGCTGGCCTCGGGGCGGCAGGTGGCGGGCGCGGTCAGCTTTCTCAGCCGGTCGGCGGATGAAACCACCCGCACCTTCCGGGTCGAGGCGGACGTGGAAAACGCCGATCTGTCGATCCGCGACGGCCAGACCGCCGAAATCGTGATGACCGCGGGCGAGGCCGTGGCGCATCTGTTGCCGCAATCGGCGCTGACGCTGAATGACGATGGCAAGATCGGCGTCCGGATCGTCGATGCCGAACGACATGCCCAATTTCTGCCCGTTCACGTCCTGCGCGACACGGTCGAGGGCGTCTGGGTCCACGGATTGCCCGAAATCGCGGATATTATCGTCATCGGGCAGGAGTTCGTGACCGACGGGGTGCCCGTCGCCCCGACATTCAGGGAATAGACTTGATGACCGGCATTATCGATTGGGCCGCCAGCCGGGCCAGAATGATCATCGCCTTCATTGCGCTGTCGATCCTGGCCGGGGCGCTGGCCTATGGCACGCTGCCCAAGGAAGGCGAGCCGGATATCGAAATCCCGGCGCTGTTCATCTCGGTCCCCTTCCCCGGCATTTCCGCCGAGGATTCCGAAAAGCTGCTGATCAAGCCGATGGAGACCGAGCTTTCGGATCTGGACGGGCTGAAGGAAATGAGCGCCACCGCCGCCGAAGGCTATGCCGGTCTGGCGCTGGAATTCGAATTCGGCTGGGACAAGACCAAGATCCTGGCCGATGTGCGCGACGCGATGAACACGGCCGAGGCCGATTTCCCCGAGGGCGCCGAGAAATATTCGATCAACGAGATCAACTTTTCCGAGTTCCCGATCATCATCGTGAACCTGTCGGGTCAGGTGCCGGAACGCACGCTGCTGCGCGTGGCCAAGGACCTGCAGGACCGGCTGGAGGGGCTGGAACCGGTGCTGGAGGCCGGGCTGGCCGGGCATCGCGACGAGATGCTCGAGGTGGTGATCGACCCGCTGCGGCTGGAGGCCTATAACGTCACCGCGGGCGAGCTGATCTCGGTCGTGCAGAACAACAACCAGCTGATCGCCGCGGGCGAGGTCGAAACCGCACAGGGCGCGTTTTCGGTCAAGATCCCGTCCAGCTTCGACAGCCCGCAGGATGTCTATGACCTGCCGGTCAAGACCAATGGCGACCGTGTGGTCACGCTGGGCGATCTGGCCGAGATCCGCCTGACATTCGAGGACCGCACCGGCACTGCCCGCTTCAACGGCGAAAACACCGTCGCCCTGCAGGTGGTCAAGCGCAAGGGCTATAACATCATCGACACCTCGCGCCTGATCCGCGAAGTGGTCGAGGAAGAGCGCGCCGCGTGGTCGACCGACCTGCAGGAGGCCGTGACCGTCGGCACGTCGATGGACCAGTCGGTCACGGTGAATTCGATGGTGCGCCAGCTTGAGGGGTCCGTCCTGACCGCGATCGCGCTGGTGATGATCGTGGTGCTGGCCTTTCTTGGCACGCGCTCGGCCTTTCTGGTGGGGTTCGCGATCCCGACCTCGTTCCTGCTGTGCTTCGTGCTGCTGGGGGTGATGGGAATCTCGATCTCCAATATCGTGATGTTCGGTCTGATCCTGGCGGTGGGGATGCTGGTGGATGGCGCCATCGTGGTGGTGGAATATGCCGACCGCCGGATATCCGAGGGCGTGGGCCCCATGCATGCCTTTACCGATGCCGCAAAGCGGATGTTCTGGCCCATCGTCAGCTCGACCGCGACGACGCTGTGCGCGTTCCTGCCGATGCTGTTCTGGCCCGGTGTGCCGGGCGAATTCATGGGCATGCTGCCGGTCACGCTGATCTTCGTGCTGTCGGCCTCGCTGGTGGTAGCGCTGATCTATCTGCCGGTGATGGGTGGGGTCGCGGGCCGCTGGTCGCGGATCCTGGATCGGGCGGCGGCGCATCTGATGGGGCTGAAATGGATCTGGCGCGCGGCGATGGTGCCGGTCACGATGTATATCGCGTTTCTGGGCGCGATGCAGATGCTGAACCCCGGCTACCTGCTGGGTGACGGCGCGGGCGCGGCCGGTGTGGCCTTTGGCGTGCTGCTGTTCATGGTCGGTGCGGCGGGCAGCTCGATCACCCTGACGGCGGCGCGGATCGAACGGCCGCGCAAACGCATCCGCGCGGGCCACCGCCGGTCGCTTTTCGGGCGGTTCATCGGTTTCATCACCGGCAATCCGATCATGCCCATCGTGGCCGTGGTGGCGGTGATCGGCTTTGTCGTCGCGACCTTCATCGCCTATGGCCAGAACAACAAGGGCGTCGAGTTCTTCGTGGATTCCGAGCCCGAGCTGGCCATCGTCTATGTCCGGGCGCGGGGCAACCTGTCGCTGGACGAAAAGGACGCGCTGGTGGAGCAGGCCGAGGAAATCGTCCTGGCCCATCCCGGCGTCGACAGCGCCTTTGCCTTTGCCGGCGAGGGCGGGCTGGAACAGAACACCGGCGGCGCGCAGCCGCCGCTGGACACCATCGGCCAGATCCAGCTGGAACTGGTGCGCTGGGACGACCGCAAGGATATCCCCGAACTGGATGGCGATATCGTGCTGGACGAGCTGGAGGCGCAACTGGCCACCCTGCCCGGCATCCGGACCGAGATCCTGTCGCAATCGCGCGGCCCGGCCTCGGCCAAGCCGGTGCATCTGCGCATCCGGGGCGACAATTGGGACGACCTGATCGAAGCCACCACCCTGGCGCGTGCGCAATTCGACACAACCCCCGCCCTGCGCGATATCGAAGACACCCTGCCCCTGCCCGGCATCGACTGGCAGATCGACGTGGATGTGGAACAGGCCGGCCGCTATGGCGCCGATGTGGCGACCGTGGGCGGCATGGTCCAGCTGGTGACGCGCGGGCTGTTTCTGGACAACATGCGCGTGCCCTCCTCTGACGAAGAGATCGAGATCCGCGTTCGCCTGCCCGAGGATGACCGCGTCCTGTCCACGCTGGACAGCCTGAAGGTGCGCACCACCGACGGGCTTGTGCCGCTGTCGAATTTCATCACCCGCACGCCGGTCAAGAAACTGGGCCGCATCACCCGCGTGGATCAGGAGCGTTATTTCGACATCAAGGCGGGCGTGCAGGACGGCATGTCCAAGCTGGTCGATGACGCGGGCGAAACGGTTGCGCTGTCCACCGGCACCGATGCCGATGGCACGCTGCTGTTCGCGCCCGGCGCCGATGCCCCGGCGCTGCGCCAGCAGGTGGCCGATGGCGCGCTGACCGTGACGCCCGTGAACCCCAACGAACGCATCGCCGCCCTGACCGAATGGCTGGAAACCGATCCCCTGCCCGCGGGCCTGAGCTGGGAATGGACCGGCGACCAGGAGGACGAGGCGGAATCCCAGGCGTTTCTGTCCAAGGCTTTTGTGGGCGCGCTGGGGCTGATGTTCATCATCCTGCTGGCGCAGTTCAACAGCTTCTACAACGCGGTTCTGGTGCTCTTGGCGGTGGTGCTGTCGACCACCGGTGTGCTGATCGGGATGCTGGCCATGGGGCAGCCGTTTTCGATCATCATGACCGGCACGGGCATCGTCGCGCTGGCGGGGATCGTGGTGAACAACAATATCGTGCTGATCGACACCTATCAGGAATACAGCCAGTACATGCCGCGCCTGCAGGCGATCGAACGCACCGCACAGGCGCGCATCCGGCCCGTCCTGCTGACCACGGTCACGACGATGGCGGGGCTGGCGCCGATGATGATGGGCCTGTCGCTGGATTTCATCGGCGGCGGCTATTCCATCGACAGCCCGACCGCGCTGTGGTGGAAACAGCTGGCCACGGCGGTGGTGTTCGGGCTGGGCGTGGCCACGGTTCTGACGCTGATCTTCACGCCCGCGATGTTGGCGCTGCGGATCTGGTTCTGGACCGGCGCCTATCGCGGGGTCTCGGCCGTGCGGGCCCTGTCACTGGGCCGCGACAGCGCCCAGGCGCGGGACATCGCGCTGGCCCAGGCCGCACGCAAGGTCAACGCCACGGATATCATCTGGACCGGCACGGATGCGGCGCCCGACGCCGACAGCCAAAGCCCCGATGGCAGCCACCCGCCCCTGCGGGCGGCGGAATGACCCGGCGCGGGGCCTGAAACACGGTCTGCACAATCGCTGTGCAATCTCGCGCCAAGTTCACGTTTATCTGAGCGGTCTGTGCATTGATGGGCAGCGCTTCGCGCCCCATCTGTGTCCTGTGACGGATGCAGCCGCGTCCGCCCGATACCCAGCAAAGCTAAAGGAGACTGCAGATGACCCGCTTCATCATGGTCTTCGCTTTCCTTCTGGGGCTAAGCGGCCCTGTACTGGCCGATACCCCGAACGCCGGCGAAGACAACACCGCCAAACCGACCTGGACCCTGTCGGCCAAGGTCATGGGCACCGGCAACGCGAAGATCGAACAGATCAAGGCCGAGCTGGCCGCGGATTGATCCCCGACCCGCACGACCGACGCGCGGATCAGGCAGCGGCCTGGTCCGCGTCCTCGCCCGCCTTCTGGCGCTGCCACATGGCGGCATAGCGGCCGTTGCGCTCCAGCAGCGCCTCGTGCCGGCCGCGTTCCACGATCACGCCATCCTCCAGCACCACGATCTCGTCGGCATCGACAATGGTCGACAGCCGGTGCGCGATGGTCAGAACCGTGCGCCCCTGCCCCATCGCCTTGAGCTCGCTCTGGATACTCGCCTCGGTCTCGCTGTCGAGCGCACTGGTCGCCTCGTCCAGCAACAGGATCGGCGGGTTCTTCAGCAGCGTGCGCGCGATGCCCACGCGCTGTTTCTCGCCCCCTGACAGCTTCAGGCCGCGTTCGCCCACCATGGTCTGATACCCGTCGGGCAGCGCGGTGACGAAATCGTGGATCTTGGCGGCACGGGCGGCGGCCTCGATCTCGGCGCGTGTCGCCTCGGGGCGGCCATAGGCGATGTTGTAGAGGATCGTGTCGTTGAACAGCACCGTGTCCTGCGGCACCACGCCGATCTGGGCGTGCAGGCTGTCCTGGGTCACGTCGCGCACATCCTGCCCGTCGATCAGCAGCGCCCCGCCATTCACGTCATAGAAACGGAAGAGCAGCCGCCCGATGGTGGATTTGCCCGAGCCCGACGGCCCCACGATGGCGATCGACCCGCCCGATGGCACCTTCAGGCTGACGCCTTTCAGGATCGGGCGCGCGGCCTCGTACCCGAAGACGACATCGCGCAGCTCGACCTGGCCCTTGTCACAGCGCAGATCGGGCGCGCCGGGCTTGTCGGCGACCTCGGCCGGTTGCTCCAGCAGATCGAACATCTCGCCCATATCCACAAGGCTTTGCCGGATCTCGCGATAGACCGTGCCCAAGAAGTTCAGCGGCATGGTGATCTGGATCATATAGGCGTTGACCATGACGAAATCGCCCACCGTCAGCTGCCCCGATTGCACCCCCAGCGCGGCCAGCACCATCACCCCGATCAGCCCGCTGGAAATCAGCAGCGACTGCCCGAAATTCAGCGCCGCCAGCGAGTAGGAGGTCTTCAGCGCGGCCTGTTCATAGCCCGCCATCGCGCTGTCATAGCGCGCCGCCTCGCGCGATTCCGCGCCGAAATACTTGACGGTTTCGAAATTCAGCAGGCTGTCGATAGCCTTTTGATTGGCATCGGTGTCCTGGTCGTTCATCTGCTTGCGGATGCGCACCCGCCATTCGGTGACCTTGAACGTGAACCAGACATAGGTCGCGATGGTCGCCATAACGATGGCCAGGTACCAGACGTCGAACACGACGAACAGCACCACGGCGATCATCAAAAGCTCCAGCACCAGCGGGCCGATGGAAAACAGCAGGAACCGCAACAGGAACTCGACCCCTTTGACGCCGCGTTCGATGATCCGGCTGAGGCCGCCGGTCTTGCGCGTGATGTGATAGCGCATCGACAGGCGGTGAATATGGGTAAAGGTCTCCAGCGCCAGCCGCCGCAGTGCCCGCTGGCCAACCTTGGCAAAGACCGCATCGCGCAGCTGCTGGAAGCCCACGGTCATCATCCGCGCCATGCCATAGGCCACGGTCAGCCCGATCGCCCCGATGGCCAGCATCCAGGCCGCGTCATTGCCGGTTTCGCCCGTCAGGCTGTCAACCGCGCCCTTGTACAGGAACGGTGTCGCGACCGAGATCAGCCGCGCCACCACCAGAAAGCCAAGCGCGATCACCACACGGCGTTTGACCCATCCCTGCCCGTCGGGCCACAGATAGGGCACCACGCGGCGGATCGTGCGCCAGCCGCTGGCGCGCATCTTCTGATCCGGGTCGAAGGTCGTGGGTCTTGGGGGCATGCGGGTCCTTTCTGGATTTCAGAAAGAACCTAGGTCGCGGTGCGGGGAATGACCAGTGCGCTATTGCAGCTGCGGCACGTCGAAGACCTGGCCGGGATAGATCAGGTCGGGATCGCGGATCAGGCCCTTGTTGGCCTCGAACACCTGCACGTAAAGCAGCCCGTCGCCATAGGTTTCCTGGGCGATGCCCCACAGGGTAAAGCCCGGCTGGACGGTCACGACCTGCACCGCCGGGGTGGCGGGGGCCGCAGGATCCGGGGTGGCGGCGGTGTCCGCCGGCGTCTCGGCGGGTGCGGCCGGGGCGGGTGTGGGCGCGGGCGCCAGCACCTGTGCCAGCGCCTCGGGCGCCTCGCGCTTGAACGGGGTTTCGGTCCGCGCGATCACCTTGCCGGCGGTGTCCAGCTCGTCGGCGCGCAGGGTGTAAAGCCCCGGCGCGATCCCGTCGAACGTGCCCGACCAGCGCCCGTCCGTCCCGCTTTGCAGCGTGCCCAGCTCGGCATTGTCCAGATAAAGCCGGACAAAGGCCTGCGGCAGCGCCCGTCCCGCCAGGACGACCGCGCCGCTGGCGCTATAGGAAATCGCTTCGATCACCAGCTGATCGGGCGCGGCGCCACCCTGCAACACGCGCACACCGCCCTGATCGGCCAGCACGACCGCCGGGGCCTGTGCGGGCGCCGGGGGCTCGGGCGCGGGGTCTGTGGCCGCAACCGGCGCGGCGGGGTCAGCCGCCGGATCGGCGGGGGGTTCACCGGGCGCCTCGGCGGTGGCGACATCGGCGGCGGGTGCCGGTTCGGGCGCCGCCACGGGCGAGATGATCACCGTCTGGGTCGAGGCCGCCTGTGTGCCCTGCGCGTCCTTGGCCGACAGCGACATCGCCTGCGGCGCTTCGCCCGGCGCGACATCGAACTGCGCCACGAACTGTCCGCGCGCATCGGCCACGGCGCGGGCCGCTTCGGTCGCGCCCAGGCGCACGGTGACCTCGGCCCCCGGGGCGGCCTGTCCGGCGACCAGCGCCGCGCCATCGGGCGCCACGCGCACCACGTCAAAGCTGGGCGTGACGGGATCGGCCAGAACCGGGGCTTCGGGGGCGGGCACCGGTGTTTCGGGCGGCGGCGGCGCGTCGGCTTGTGCCTGTTCCGGCGCGGCTGTGGATGGCGCGGGCGCGTCGGCCGCGGCGGTTGGCGTATCCTGCACGGGTTCGGGGACGGGTTCGGGCGCGACGGCGGCGGTTTCGGGCGCATCGGCGCCCTGTGGCGGCACGGCGGCCAGCGGCGCAGGCGCCTGTGTGGGACGCAGCAGCCACGCCACGCCCCCTGCCGCCAGAAGCCCCGCAACAATCATGGCCAGCATGGCCGTGCTGTGGCCTTTTTCAACCGGTTCAGTCATCCCAATGTCCCCGACGCAGTCTTTGCCCCCACCGCGCTTGCCGGACCATATCAACCCCGCTATCACGGGTCCAGAACGATGATCCGGGGGACAAGATGCCGACCAAACCCATATCCGTCTGTGTCTTTTGCGGATCGCGCGATGGCGGCGATCCGGCCTATGCCACGGCGGCCGCGGATCTGGGCACGGCGCTGGCCGCCGAAGGCTGGCGGCTGGTCTATGGCGCGGGCGATGTGGGGCTGATGGGCCGCACCGCGCGCGCCGCACAGGAGGCGGGCGGCGAGACCTTCGGCGTGATCCCGATCCACCTGTTCGAACGCGAGGTCGGCAAGCGCGACCTGTCGACCTTTATCGTGACCGAAAACATGCACGAGCGCAAAAAGGTCATGTACATGAATTCCGACGCCATCGTGATGCTGCCGGGCGGTGCGGGGTCGCTGGACGAGTTTTTCGAGGTCCTGACCTGGCGGCAGCTGGTGCTGCACGAAAAACCGATCATCCTGTTGAACACCGCCGGGTACTGGGACCCGCTGAACGCGCTGATCGCCCATGTGATCGACCAGAAATTCGCCGATGCCAGCTTGGCCGGTTTCATTCAGACCGTGGACGATGTGCCCACGCTGATCGCGGCTTTGCGCGACCGTCTTTCCTGACGCAGGCTGTCCCAGGAATAGATCGCCAGCGCGCCCCAGATCAGCGGCAGCGCGACCATGTGCCAGCGCGTCACCGGCTCGACGAAAATCAGTGATGCCACAAGGAATTGCAGCGTCGGGTTGATGTATTGCACCAACCCGATCGACGCCATGCTGACCCGTTTCGAGGCATAGGAGAACAAGATCAGCGGCCCGCCCGTCAACAGCCCCGATCCCGCCAGCATCAGGGTGTCGTGCCAATTGCTGCCAAAGGCACCCAGATTGCGCCCCACCAGCCCGGTCCAGCCCTGTGTGTGCACCCCCCAGAGCCACACCAGCGCCAGTGGCGCCAGCAGCGCGACCTCGGTCGTGACCGACACCACGGGTCCCGCGCCAAGCCCCTGTTTGATCAGGCCATAGAAGCCGAAGGTCACCGCCAGCGCCAGCGATATCCAGGGCGGCACCCCCAGCCCCGCCGTCAGGACACAGACCGCCAGCGTGGCCAGCCCGACCGCCAGCCATTTGCGGCGGCTCAGCCCCTCGCCCAGCACGACAAAGCCCATCAGCACCGCCACCAGCGGAAAGATGTAATAGCCCAGGCTGGCCTCGACCGCGTGGCCCACCTGAACCGAATAGATGAACATCCCCCAATTGACCGAGATCATCGTCGCCGCCAGCGCGACCCGCAGCGCCTCGCGCCGGTCGCGCAACAGCGCCGCCACCTGCCCAAGCCGCCCCTGCACCATGAGCACCAGCGCAAACAGCAGCAGCGACCACAGCGTGCGGTGGCACAGCACCTCAAGCGGGGGCACATGCGCCAGCAGCTTGTAATAGATCGACGACAGCCCCCAGATCACACTGGCCGCAGCCATCGCCAGAACGCCCTTGCGCGCCTCGGTCATGTTCCGCCCTTCCCCGTCACGCCACAGCGTTTTCACGCCGCCCGGGCGGGGTCAAGCGCCCGTGACCTGGATCACCGTGATTTCGGGCGGCATGTTCACCCGCACCGGCAATTCCGAACAGCCGATCCCGCCCGACACGATCAGCGTGCGGCCATCGGCCTCGTACCGGCCATAGGAAAACACCTCGTTCTCGGCGGCCATGATGATGGGCGAGCGGTTGCCCAACCGGATCTGGCCCCCATGGGTGTGGCCCGACAGCGTCAGGAAGACCTGCGCCGGGATATGCGGAAACAGGTCAGGCTCATGCGCCAGCAGGATACAGGGCGCGTCGTCGGTGATGGTGGAAAGCGCGGCCTCCAGATCGTCGAAGCCTTCGACATCCGGGTCGATGTCCAGCGGGCGCTGGTCGGCCAGACCGCTCAGCCAGAAATGCCCGCCCGCGTGGTCGATACGGGCGCTTTCATTGTCCAGATGCGGGATGCTCGCCTGTGCCAGCGCGATCTGCGCGGCGCAAGGACGACGGTCGCGCGCGGCCTGTTCGTCCTGCCACCAGTCGTGGTTGCCCAGCACCGCCCAGGTGCCCAGCGGCGCGCGGAACGCGGCCAGACGGTCGATGATCTGCTGCTTGGTCATCTGCCCCCAGGTCCAGCGATGCGCGGCGGCGTAATCGCCCAGCAGGATCGCCAGATCGGGGTTCAGCGCGTTGGCCTTGCGCACGATCCGGCTGACCCGCGACAGCGGGATATGCGGCGCGCCCGCATGCAGGTCGGAAATCACCACGATCCTGAGCGGCGCCCGCCCGCCCCAGCCCGGATGCGCCACATCGTAACGCTTGATCCGCAGCCGCCAGGCGGGCTCGACCCAGAACCCATAAAAAAGGGCCAGGAGCAAAGCCCCCAGCCCGATGAGCAAAGCCCAGATCATGATCAGGTCACAGGCGCGAAGCCACGTTTTCCCAATTGACCAGATTGTCCAGGAAGTTGGTCAGATACGCCGGACGCTTGTTGCGGTAATCGATGTAATAGGAATGCTCCCACACATCGCAGCCCAGCAGGGCCTTCTGACCGAAGCAGAGCGGATTGACGCCGTTTTCGGTCTTGGTGACCTTCAGCGTGCCATCGGTGTCAACCACCAGCCAGCACCAGCCCGAGCCGAACTGACCCGCGCCCGCGGCCGAGAATTCCTGTTTGAAATCGTCGATCGAGCCAAAGGCGTCGGTGATGCGGCCGGCCAGCTCGCCGGGCATGTCCTTGCCGCCGGGACCCATCATTTCCCAGAACTGCATGTGGTTCCAGTGCTGGCTGGCATTGTTGAAGATGCCGTTCTGCGCCACCGCGCCCGCCTGATAGGTGCCGGTGATGATGTCTTCCAGCGATTTGCCTTCCCACTCGGTGCCCGCGATCAGCTTGTTGCCGTTGTCGACATAGGCCTTGTGGTGCAGGTCGTGGTGGTATTCCAGCGTTTCCTTGGACATGCCCAGATCGGCCAGCGCGTCATGGGCGTAAGGAAGGTCGGGAAGTTCAAAAGCCATGTTCAGGCCCCCTGTTCGTCAAATTGGATATGCATGATAACTGCGGCGCTGCCACGCCGCCGTCAACCCCAATGGAACGTGAAAGCGGCGGGAAAGTTCCAACCCGCCTATTGGCGCACCGTCGGGACCAGATCGAAATAGCCGATGGAGCGCGCCGCATACTCGCCCGCCTCGGACGTGTTGGGCGTGACCACCATCTCGAAGGCCAGCGTCATGATCAGCTGTTCCAGCCCCTTGACCCCGGCGATGGTGAAGTTCATCTGCGCCGGTTTGCCCGCCGGAACGACGCTGGCATATTGCGGATAGGTGGAATTGCATTGGCCCATATAGCCCAGGCCGCGACAGGTCCTGATCCCCGCGACCTCGCCCTGGCCGGTCATGACCGTTCCGGTGGCGTCGGACGCGGTAATCGTCTTGGGGATATAGGACAGGGCGATCTCGTTGTCGGATTTGTTGTTGAACCGGATCGCCACGCTGATTTCGCCCGAGTTCGGCGAATAGAACAGGCTGACGATATGCGCGTCGAATATGTCCGAGTTATAGACCCGCCGCTCCGTCACCGGGGCGGGCGCGATGGTGGTGGTCGTGTCGCCGGTGACGACCGTCACGGTCTGCCCCGCAGGCTCGGCCGCGGCCCCCGGCGCGGCGGTGAAGCCACAGGCCCCGCGGCTGCGCGTCGCGGTCATCTTTGACACCGAACCGATCAGTGGGAAATCCGACCGCGCGGTGGAAAACAGCTTGCCGTTTTCGGTGCTGATCAACCGCGCCTGCAGCTTGATACGCTCGCCGAATTCGATCAGCGAGCCCGAGACCAGCGCATCGACCCCCTCGATCTCGCCCAGTTTCTTGGCCGCATCCGGCGCGATGGTGCCGTCATAGACCAGCTCCAGCTCGCGAAAGATCGCGGAAAGCTGCGAGCGTTCGATCAGCTCGATCTGCCCCTCGCCCGCGTTGAACAGGCTGTCGACCAGAAACTCGGTGATATAGTTCGAAAGCTCGGAACAGGTGCCATCGGAATGGGTAAAGGTCGAAATCCCGATGATCGGCACCCCGTCGGCGCGGGTCTTGGTCACGATCTGCTGGGCGATCTCGTCCAGGCTGCTGTCGACGCCATCGGCGGCCTGCGCCATGCCGCCCGCCAGACCCAACGCCAGAACCGCAGGCAATGCGCGTTTCGCAAAATTCATTCCGTACTTCCCTTCACACAATCCGGCGCGGCGGCAGAAAGCCCCGCCACCGCGCTTTCAATGAAATTGTCATATGCATTTTCGAATGCGGCCGGTCCCTTGCCGGTGCCGACCATGTCGATCGTCTGGGGCGCGCCGCCATTCATCAGGGTGACGGACCCGTCCAGAAACACCCCCGGCTGCCCCGACGCGCTGGATGCGGCCGGTGTGTCGCGCTGGCTGACCGGGTTCAGCTTCAGCCGCAACGCCGGGCAGGATTGAGTTTCGAGATAGGCCACCAGATCCCCGGCAACACGCTGATCGACCGCGCCTTCGGCATTGACCAGCCCGACCAGATCCGCCGGCAGCGGGACATCGATGGGTGCGATCACGGCGGCTTCGGTTTCGGGCCCGGCGTCGCAAATTTCCATGCGCACGCAGATCTGCGTGATCTTGCCCGGCAGATCGAACACGAAATTCACCGCGCCCCCCAGCGCGGCCAGAAAACCGACCCCCGCCACGACGCGGCCCGTCAGCTTCGGCGGCTTTTCTTTTCCAGAATTCGACAAATCAAAACCGAAATCGCATCCAACCCGGTTTCAGTCTGCGAAGGCGAACGCCCCCTGTCCAGAGATTTCTGGGCCGTGCAAGGCCGGGGGCGTCAGAACACCCCGACCTCGCCCCCCGGCTCGGCCGCGGTTTTCAGCAGGTCAAAGGCATATTGCGCGACAGACCGGAAACAGACCAGCTCAAACGCGCTGTCATCCACCATCCAGAACGCCGCCGACACGTGACCCAGACGGGTGCGGCGGATCTGGCCGGGGCCAAAGGCGGCGGGCGACAGATCGACCGGGCACAGCTTGGCCAGGACCTCGCGCGCGCCGGACCCTTCGATGCGAAAGAGCGCGCGGGCATCGGACACGTCGACCACCAGGCTGTGCAGCCCGCTCAGCGTCTGCTGGATCGTGCTGACGGCGCTGGCAACCTCGGGATGCGGCACCATGACCAGCAGCTCATCGGGCGACATCCAGGCGATGCCGCGCTGGTCCACGATGTGGCATTCGCGCAGGTCGGGCATGTCCACCCCCGCCACGCCGGTCGCGGCGTTCTTGACCGCGACCTCGGCCAGGTTGCCGCGCAAGGTGATCATGCCGCGCGCGGGCTGTTCGGTGATGGTGGCATAGCCCGCATAGTGCGCGCCGCCCAGGGCGGTGACGGTCTCAGACATTCTGCTTCTCTCCGTCCTTGTCATAGAATACCGGATCGACGATGCGCGCCCGCATCATCGTCCCATCGGTGCGGGCGAATTCCAGCTCTTCGCCCATCCGGTCGGGCCCCTTGTGGACCAGCCCCATGGCAATCCCGCGCCCCAGCGTGGGCGAGTAATAGGTCGAGGTCACGCGCCCCTGCGTCTTGCGCTGGCCATTGGCGTTGCTGCCCGGCGCCACGGCATAGGCCCCGTCGGGCAACACCCCGCCATCCAGCGTTTCCAGCCCCACCAGCTTCCACCGGTCGGGGTCGGTCATGTGGCTGCGGGCCTGGCCGCGCTTGCCCAGGTAATCGTCCTTCTTCTTCGAGATCGCCCAATCCAGCCCCAGATCCTGCGGGATGATGGTGCCGTCGGTCTCGTCCCCGATCATGATGAAGCCCTTTTCGGCCCGCATCACATGCAGCGCCTCGGTCCCATAGGGCATGATGCCGAACTGCGTCCCGACCGCCAGCAGCGTGTCCCACAGCGCCCGGCCCTGCCCGGCGGGGACGGCGATCTCATAACTCAGCTCGCCCGAGAAGCTGATGCGATAGATGCGCACCGGATGCCCCGCCAGCGTGCCATCGGCCCAGCCCATGAAGGGCAACGCCTCGGCGCTGACATCCATGCCGCCCAGATTTTCCAGCAGCGCGCGCGCTTTCGGGCCGACCACGGCGATCTGGGCGTACTGCTCGGTCAGGTTGGCGACATAAACCTGCCAATCCCACCATTCGCATTGCAACCAGTCTTCCATATGGGCGTGGATCCGGTCCGCGCCGCCGGTGGTGGTGTGACACAGGAACGTGTCGTCATCGAGCCGCGCCACGACGCCATCGTCGATCAGGAACCCGTTCTCGTCGCACATCAGCCCATAGCGGCAGCGCCCCGGTTTCAAGGTCGACATCATGTTGGTGTACATCATGTCCAGGAACTTGCCCGCATCCGGCCCCTTAACCACCAGCTTGCCCAGGGTGCTGGCATCCAGCAGCCCGACATTGGTGCGGGTGTTCGTGATCTCGCGCTTCACGGCCGCCGCGCGATCCTCGCCCCCCCGGCGGAAGGTATAGGGGCGCTGCCAATGGCCCACCGGTTCGAAATCCGCGCCATTGGCGTCGTGCCAATCCTGCATCGGCGTGCGGCGCAGCGGCAGGAAGGTATCGCCGCGTGCCTCGCCCGCGATGGCGGCCATCGAAATCGGGGTATAGGGCGGGCGGAACGTGGTTGTGCCCACCTGCGGGATATCCGAACCCAACGCATCAGAAAGCACCGCCAGCCCGTTGATATTGCTAAGCTTTCCCTGATCCGTCGCCATGCCCAGCGTGGTATAGCGCTTGGTGTGTTCGACGCTTTCATAGCCTTCGCGCGCGGCCAGTTGCACGTCGGAAACCTTTACGTCGTTCTGGTAATCCAGCCACATCTTGGACCGCAGATCCGGCCCCGCGCCCTGCGGCATGATCCAGACCGGCAGCAGCGGTTCCTCGGCCACGGCATTGGCGCGGGCGGCGGTGCCATCGGCGGGATCGCGGCCCAGCGCCACCGCCGCGTTCTGCCCCGCCGCAGCCGCATCGCGCAGCGTATCGGCCGCCTGCAGGTGGCCATTGGCGGCCCCGGCGGCAATGACGAAGGGCGCGCCGTCCTGATCGGCGGGCGCGCGGTCCGGGTCGGGCCGGAAATGCGCCTGTGCAGCGTCCCAGGTCAGCTTGCCGCCGCAATGGGACCACAGATGCACCACCGGCGACCAGCCACCCGACATGGCGACCACGTCGCAGGGGATTTCTTCCAGCACCGCGCCCTCGCCCGCCTGAGCGCAGAGCGCCACACCCTCGACCCGGGCGCGGCCCTTGACCTTGGCGATGCCGCGCCCGGTTTCCACGCGGATGCCCGCATCGCGCACGGCCTGTGGCAGCGCGCCGGTGGCGGTGGGGCGTGCGTCGATCACCGCTGCCACGATCAGCCCCGCCATTTGCAGCGCCAGCGCGGTGCGATAGGCGTCGTCATTATTGGTCACGATCACGGTGCGGTCGCCGGGGCTGATCGCCCAGTTCACCACATAGTCGCGCACCGCGCTTGCCAGCATCACACCGGGCAGGTCATTGCCCGCAAACGACAGCGGCCGTTCGATGGCCCCCGTCGCGGTGATGATCCGGCCCGCCCGGATGCGCCACAGCCGGTGACGCGGCCCCGCCGTGCCGGGCCGGTGATCGCTGACCCGCTCATAGGCCAGCAGATAGCCGTGGTCATAGACGCCCGCCCCCATCAACCGGCTGCGCAGCGTGACATTTTCCATGTCTTCAAGGGCTTGCAGCGTGGCGCTCACCCAATCCTCGGCCGGTTTTCCGTCGATTTCGACGCCATCCACCGGCGCGCGGCCGCCCCAATGGGCGGATTGTTCCATCACCAGAACCTTGGCGCCCGCATGGCCCGCCGCCAGCGCCGCCTGCAACCCCGCGACGCCGCCGCCGATCACCACAACGTCATAGAAGGCATAGAAATGCTCGTACCGGTCGGGATCGCCCGGCTGCGTGACCTTGCCCAGCCCCGCCGAGTGCCGGACGATGGGCTCGAACAGGTGTTTCCACGCCGCGCGCGGATACATGAAGGTCTTGTAGTAGAAGCCCGCGGGGAAGAATTTCGACAGGTGGTTGTTCACCGCGCCGATGTCGAAATTCAGGCTGGGCCAGTGGTTCTGGCTGATCGCGCTGAGCCCGTCGAAGAGCTCGGTCGTGGTGGCGCGCTGGTTCGGTTCGAACCGCGGCCCCTGCCCCAGGCCCACCAAGGCGTTGGGTTCCTCGGGGCCCGCGGCGACCACGCCACGCGGGCGGTGGTACTTGAACGACCGGCCCATCAGCATCTGGTCATTGCCCAGAAGGGCCGCCGCCAGCGTGTCGCCGGCAAAGCCCGTCATGGGCGTGCCGTTGAAGGTGAAGCTCAGGCGCTGATTGCGGTCGATCAGCCGACCGCCGGTTTGCAGGCGAGTGCTCATATACGGGCCTTTTCGATCAGGATTTTCATGCCTCCGGCGGGAGTATTTCGGCCAAGAAGAAGGCTCATGCAAAGTCCCTCCAGCGCCAGCCCGGGCGGGCGGCGGTGATCTTGTCGCGAATTTCCTGCGGGGGTTCGGTGGTCTGGGCGGGATAGGTGCCGAAGACCTGAAGCGTGGCGGTGTCGCGGGCGGCGATGAACCATTTGCCGCAGCCGTTTACATGCCGCCAGCGTTCGAAATGAACGCCCTTGGGGTTTTCGCGGTGAAACAGGTAGGATTCGAAATCCGCCTCCGAGGCGCCCGGGCCGAAGCGTTTCAGATGCGCCTCGCCCCCGCCGTGGAATTCGGTTTCCTCGCCCGAGACGCCGCAATAGGGGCAGGTCAGGATGAGCATGGGCGCATTTCCTTGTGCTGGGGCCGCCGCACCCCGGACAGCAGAAAGGCGGGCGCCGCGCGGCACCCGCCATTCATGCATTCGGGGTATGTGGGTTTATTCGGTTGGGTCCGTGGGCGCGCCATCGATGGGCGCGGGAATGGGGTTGGGGTCGGCTTGGGGTGTGATCTGGGTTTCGGTGCCGACCGCAGGCGCGCCGCCTGTGTCGGTCGGGGTGCCGCCCGCGAACACGAAGTAAAGGACGATGACCGCCAGGACGATCCCGCCGATGAGCAGCCATGTGAGGGTGCCGCCCCGGTTTGTCGTAACATCTGCCATTGAGTTACCTCCTTTGGTGAGGCCGTCAGGGTCGCACACGTATAGGCAGAAGTAACCGTCGGCGTGCGCGGCGTGCGATCCGCGCGGAAGATGGCCGGAAACGGCGCCCCGGCTGCGCCGGAAACAGCCGAAGCTGTTGTGAAATAAGCGCATCGGCGGTTGGTTGCCGGTGTCGCGGGCGCAATCAAGGGCCCGGGCGTGTATGGCATGGGGGATGCTGCCCCTTGCCAGAACCGAGGCGCCTGCACGATATTGGCGTTATGGAAGATGTCTCGACCCTTGGCCATGCGCTGAAGCTGGTGCCGCTGGCCCTGTTGCTGCTGTTTGCCGTGGTCGTGGTGTTGCGTGGCCTGCGCCGGGATGGCGATGCCACCGACAACCAGGCCAGGGGCGGCGGTCCGAATCCGGATATTTGAGCGAAGGTTCAGGGGGTGCGCCCGGTCATGCACGTGGCAAGGGGCGGTGTGGACCGCCCCCGGCGTGATGTGCCGCGCGGCCCGGTCGGGGCTGCGCGCGATTGTCCGGGGATCAGCCGTCGCCGTCGGGAAGGTCGATCTGGATCTCGGCCTCGTTCTGGGCGGGCACGTCGCCACCGGCATAGATGTACCATACCAGGCCGCCGACCACGACGACCACAGCGCCCAGGATGAAGGCCAGGCCAGAGGTGCTCTTTGTTTCCGTTGCCATTTTTCCGTCTCCGATCGTTCTGTTGTCGGGGGGAAAACGGTTTCGGGGCGGGTTTGGTTCCCAATCAACATTGCACCACCCGGCTGTGATCGGATTTTGAGGGCAGATCGCAGAACAGGTCGCCAAAGCGCCCAAAACCCCTGTAAGCTGCGGACATGAACACCGCTTGCGGGGAGAGAGGCTTAGAGCCGTGAATATCGTTGACTATGTCGTGGACCAGTTCGTCATCGCCGCTGTGATTGTCGCGGTGGTGTTGGTGTTTTCCAGACGCGGCTCGAAACGGCGCAGGAACGGCGACGATCAGGACCTTTCGGGTCACCTGAGCAGCCGGTTCAACCCCTATGAGGACGATTATCGCCGCAAGTATCGGCGCAACGATCGCAAACGCTGAGATCAATGCGCCACCCCCGCCGCGACGCTTTCGTCGACGAAACGGCCCTCGGTGAAGCGGTTCAGGCCGAACGCATCGCAAAGCGGCGACTGCCCCTTGGCCATCAGTTCGGCGAAGCCCCAGCCCGAGCCGGGGATCGCCTTGAACCCGCCGGTGCCCCAGCCGCAATTGATGAAGCAATTGCCCAGCGGCGTGGCCGACAGGATGGGCGAGCGGTCGCCGGTCATGTCGACGATCCCGCCCCATTGGCGCAGCATCTTCAGCCGCGACATGATCGGGAAGGTCTCGATCAGGGCGCTGACGGTGTGTTCCAGGTGATGGAAGCTGCCGCGCTGGGTATAGTTGTTGTAGCCATCCGCGCTGCCGCCGATCACCATCTCGCCCTTGTCGGACTGGCTCATGTAGCCATGCACGGTATTGGCCATCACGACCACGTCCATGCAGGGTTTGATCGGTTCTGACACCAGCGCCTGAAGCGCCACGGATTCGATGGGCAGACGGAAGCCCGCCATGCCGGCCAGCACGCCGGAATGGCCCGCCACGACGATGCCCAGCTTGTCGCAGCCGATCTCGCCCAGGGTGGTGTCGACGCCGGTGACCTTGCCATCGGCCTGGCGCACGCCCGTGACCTCGCATTGCTGGAGGATGTCCATGCCCATGTCGGAACAGGCCCGGGCATAGCCCCAGGCCACCGCATCGTGGCGCGCGGTGCCGCCACGTGCCTGCCAGAGCGCGCCCAGAACCGGATAGCGCGGCCCGTCGATATTGATGATCGGGCACAGCTCCTTGACCCGGCGGGCCGAGATGAATTCGGTTTCCACCCCTTGCAGGGCATTGGCATGGGCCGTGCGCTCGTACCCGCGCACCTCGTGTTCGGTCTGGGCCAGCATCATCAGCCCGCGCGGGCTGAACATGACGTTGTAGTTCAGGTCCTGGCTCATGGTTTCGTAAAGGCTGCGCGCCTTTTCATAGATCGCCGCCGACGGGTCCTGAAGATAGTTGGAGCGGATGATGGTGGTGTTGCGGCCCGTATTGCCGCCGCCCAGCCAGCCCTTTTCCAGGATCGCCACATTGGTGATGCCGAAATTGCGGCCCAGGTAATAGGCCGTGGCCAGCCCGTGGCCGCCGGCGCCCACGATGATCACGTCATAGCGTTTCTTCGGCGGGCGCTTGGCCCAGGCCCGGCCCCAGCCGATATGGTTGCGGGCGGCCTCGCGGGCGATGGCAAAAGCGGAATACCGTTTCATCGGCTTGTTGCGACTCCCCTGTCGGTCCGGGCGGGACGCCCGATACCAGATTTAATGGATCACGCGGGGCTGTCCACCACGACCGTCAGCGGCATTTGAGCGGAAAAAGGCGACATCGCCCCGTGCCGCGTTGTCGCATTTGTGGCCACGCCCCCTTTTCGTGCGGGGGCCAGCAGGATACATCCCCTGAAAGCTTTCGGAGGATCGCGCATGACATTCTGGTTGATCGCAGCGGCGATGACGGTGCTGAGCGCGGCTTGGCTGGCCTGGCGGATGCTGCGCGGGCGGTCGGGCGGCCAGAGCCATGCCGCCGCCTTCGACCTGCAGGTCTATCGCGATCAGCTGCGCGAGGTCGAGCGCGACCTGGCCCGTGGCGTGCTGAACGCCGACGATGCCGCCCAGGCGCGGACCGAGATCTCGCGCAAGATCCTGGAGGCCGACCGCGCGCTGCAATCGGGTCAGGACACCCGCCGCGCGCCGCGCGCCACCAGCCTGACGGCGGTGGCGGCGCTGGTGGGGGTGATGGGCGGCGCGGTTGCGCTTTACGATCATCTGGGCGCGCCGGGCTATCCCGACCTGCCGCTGGCCGCGCGCAAGGACAATGCCGAGCTGACCCGCCGCAGCCGGCCGCGCCAGCCCGCCGCCGAAGAGCTGGCCGCCAGCGGCCTGCCCGCGCCCGCGCCGAACCCCCGGCTGGAAGAGCTGGTGGGCGAGCTGCGCGCGGTTGTGGCCGAACGCCCCGATGACCGCGAGGGGCTGCGCCTGTTGGCACGCAACGAGGCCGCGCTTGGCAATTTCCGCGCCGCCTATGCCGCGCAGTCGCGGCTGATCACCCTGAAGGGAGAGGCGGCGACAAGCGACGATTTCTCGCAATTCGCCGAGCTGATGGTGCTGGCCACCGGCGGCTATGTCTCGCCCGAGGCCGAACAGGCTCTGGCGCGGGCGCTGGAGCTGGACCCCAAGAACGGCGCGGCGCGGTATCTGAGCGGGCTGATGCTGGGCCAGATCGGCCGGCCGGACCTGGCGTTCCGCTATTGGCGCGACCTGTTGGAAAACGGCCCCGCCGACGGGCCATGGGTGCCCGCGATCCGGGCGCAGATCATGGATGTGGCGCAGCTGGCGGGGGTCGAGTATCAGCCGCCCGCCCCGCGCGCGGCCCCGACCCTGCGCGGCCCCGATGCCGATGCGATGGCCGCCGCCCAGGACATGACCCCCGAAGAGCGGATGGACATGATCCGCGGCATGGTGTCGAACCTGTCGGAACGCCTGGCGACCGAGGGCGGCGCGCCGCAGGAATGGGCCCAGCTTCTGGGCGCCCTGGGCGTGCTGGAGGAAACCGAGGACGCCCGCGCGATCTGGACCGAGGCGCAGCAGGTCTTTGCCGATGATCCCGAGGCGCTGGAGATCGTCCGCGCCGCCGCCGCCCGCGCCGGGGTTCTGGAATGAGCGTTCTGGACGTGTTCGACGATTTCGCCGCCGCCCTGCCCCGCACCGGGGCGCTGATGGGGATGGATCTGGGCGACAAGACCATCGGGCTGGCGGTGTCGGACGGGCTGCGCGGGGTGGCAAGCCCGCTGGAAACCGTGCGGCGCAAGAAATTCGGTGTCGACGCGGCACGGGTGCTGGAGCTGGTGGCCGAACGCGATGTGGCGGGGCTGATCCTGGGTCTGCCGCGCAACATGGACGGCACCGAAGGCCCGCGCTGCCAGTCGACCCGCGCCTTTGCCCGTAACCTGAGCCGCCTGACCGAGCTGCCGATCGGCTTCTGGGACGAGCGGCTGTCGACCGTGGCCGCCGAACGCGCGCTGCTGGAGGCCGATACCTCGCGCCAGCGCCGGGCGCAGGTGATCGACCATGTGGCCGCGGGCTATATCCTGCAAGGGGCGCTGGACCGGCTGCGCCATATCGGGGCGGGCGCATGAGCGACGAGGTCTGGAAACGCGACGAGATCGAGAGCCCCTGCGTGAAGATCTGTGTCGTTCACCCGCAGGCGCGGCTGTGTACCGGCTGTTTGCGCAGTCTGGACGAGATCGCGCAATGGGGCCGGATGGCGCCCGAGGAACGGCGCCGGATCATGGCGGAGCTGCCGGACCGGGCGGGCCAGCTGACGCAGCGGCGCGGCGGGCGCGCGGCCCGGTTGGCGCGGCGGGGCTGAACCCGGCCGGGGGCTGCGCGCCCCCGGACCCCCACGAGGTATTTGCGCCAAGATGAAGGGGGCGGGTCAGCCCATCAGCGTCTTGCGCAGCATGTTGAGCGCCACCAGCACGATGAAGAACGCAAAGACCCGTTTCAGCGGTTTGGGGTCCATGGCATGGGCCAGGCGCGCGCCCAACGGGGCGGTCAGGATCGTCATCAGGATCACGATGCCGAAGGCCGGCAGGTTCACCGCGCCGATGGTCAGCGGCGGGCGGGAATCGTCGGGGATCTGCACCAGCAGGAAGGCCACCGCCGAGGGCAGCGCGATCAGCAGGCCGAAGCCTGCCGCCGTCGCCACCGCGCGATGGATGGGCTGGCCGTAAAGCGACATGGTGGGCACCGCGAAGGACCCGCCGCCCACGCCCATCAGCACCGACATGAAGCCGATGAACCCCGACAGGGCCGCGCGCAGGCCGCCGGTCGGCATCCCCTCGCCCAGGCGCCAGTGGGTCTTGCCGAAGGCCATGTAGAGCCCGACCATGATGCCGAAAAAGCCGAAGATGCCTTGCAGCACCACCGAGCGCAGCTGCGCCGCGACCAGCACGCCCACGATGGCGCCGATCACGATGCCGGGCGCCCAGGCGCGCAGGATGTTCCAGTCGACCGCGCCCTTCTTGTTGTGGCTCAGCACCGAGCGAACCGAGGTCACGATGATCGTGGCCAGCGACGTGGCCAGGCAAACCTGCATCACCTGCGACCCGCCATAGCCCAGCACCGTGAAGGTATAAAGGAACGCGGGCACCAGGATGATGCCGCCCCCCACCCCCAGAAGCCCCGCGATCACGCCCGCCAGCGCGCCGATCACCAGAAGCAGCGCCGCAAGCGGCAGCAATGCCATCAGATCCATACCGTTTCCTTCCCGTTTTGCGGATAGGTAGCGCGGGCGGCGCGATTGCGCCAGAGGGTGTCAGGCCGAAAGCCGGTCACCGCCGCCGATCTGCGCCAGCGCCTCGCGCAGAAGTGTTGCGTCGGCATCGGGGCGGCTGGCGCCCTGGGACAGGATCCGCCGCCAGGCGCGCGCGCCGGGGCGCCCAGCGAAGAGGCCCAGCATGTGACGCGTGACATTGTGCACCCGTCCACCCGCCGCCAGGTGGCGGTTGATATAGGGCACCATGTCCAGCACCACATCCTCGGCCCGGCGCGCGGGCGCGGTGGCGCCGAAGATGCGCTGGTCGGCCTGCAGCAGGATATCGGCGGGCGTGTGATAGGCCGCGCGGCCCACCATCACCCCGTCAAGCCCGGTATCCAGGAACGCCTGCGCCTGATCCAGCGACGTGATCCCGCCATTGATCGAGATATGCAGATCCGGGAAATCCCGTTTCATCTGCAGCACCAGCGGGTAATCCAGCGGCGGGATATCGCGGTTTTCCTTGGGGCTGAGCCCCTGCAGCCAGGCCTTGCGCGCGTGGATCGTGAACCGGCGCACACCGGCGGCGCGGACGGTTTCGATGAAGTGCGGCAGCACCTGCGCGGGGTCCTGATCGTCGACGCCGATGCGGCATTTCACCGTCACCTCGACCGGGCTGGCGGCGATCATCGCGGCAACGCAATCGGCCACCAGTGCGGGCTGTTGCATCAGCGCGGCGCCGAAACAGCCCGACTGCACCCGGTCCGACGGGCAGCCGACATTGAGGTTGACCTCGTCATAGTCCTGATCGCCGCAAATTCGGGTGGCCGCGGCAAGCTCCGCCGGGTCCGAGCCGCCCAGCTGCACCGCCACGGGATGCTCGGCCGGGTCGAATTCCAACAGATGCCGCGCATCACCCCGCACCAGCGCGGGGGCCGTCACCATCTCGGTATAAAGCAGCGCATGCCGCGACATCAGCCGGTGCAGGTAACGGCAATGCCGGTCGGTCCAGTCCATCATCGGCGCCACGGACAGGCGGGCGGCGCGACGAAGGTCGGGGCCAGTTGAGTTTTCGTGGTGCTCCATTCGGACCCCGAGTTGCGTTTGTGCCAGGCCGGGCCGTTTCAGGCCGGTCCGCGCTTTGCCGACTGCAGGATGCAGCGCCAAGATGGGGGTCTAGCATTTTTTCCGCGATGGTTTCCAGTGCCGGATACGCAGCTTGCCCCAGCGCGCGCCATGGGGGACCGCCGCCCGTCGGGACGGGCGACAGCCATTGGCGGTGGCTCAGCCGATGCTTTCGGCCGAGGCCATGCCCGGGGCGTCGGATGTCCCGCCGATTTTCTCGCGCACGCCCTTTTCGACCTTGTCGCCGGTCTCGGGGTCGATATTGCGCCAGTAGTCAAAGGCGCGTTGCAGGACCTTTTCGCTGACGCCGTCGCTCAGGTGCCCGACGATGTTCGACACCAGCCGTTCGCGTTGGGCGTCGTCCATGACCTCGCGGATCAGGGCGCGTGCCTGGCTGAAATCGTCGTCATCCTCGCGCAGGGTATAGGCGCTGCGGACCATGTCGCCATCGGCGTGCCACAGCCCGGCCTCGGCGCCCGGCACCGGCTGGGCGGACGGACCGCCATAGGAATTCGGCGCATAGACCGGATCGGTCGCGTTCTCGACCCGCATCGCGCCGTCCTTGGTATAGCTGTGGACCGGGCATTTGGGCTTGTTCACCGGGATCTGCTTGTAATTGACGCCCAGCCGCGCGCGATGCGCATCGGCATAGGAAAAGCCGCGCGCCAGCAGCATCTTGTCGGGTGACAGCCCGATCCCAGGCACCATGTTGTTGGGCTCGAACGCGGCCTGCTCGATCTGGGTGTGGAAGTCGGTCGGATTGCGGTCCAGCACCAGCTTGCCGACATCCATAAGCGGGTAATCCGCATGCGGCCAGACCTTGGTCAGGTCGAACGGGTTGATGCGATAGGTCTTGGCGTCCTCGTAGGGCATCACCTGCCATTTCAGGGTCCAGCTGGGATAGTCGCCCTTGGCGATGTGGTCGAACAGGTCGCGCCGGTGGTAATCGCCATCGGTGCCCGCCAGCGTGTCGGCCTCGTCCTGGCTGAGATAGGCGTTGCCGTCGCCCTGATCGGTATGCCAGTGGAACTTGACCCAGAATTTCTCGTCATCGGCGTTGACCAGCGAATAGGTGTGGCTGGAATAGCCGTTCATTTCACGCCAGGTCTTCGGGATCCCCCGGTCGCCCATCAGATAGGTGACCTGATGCGCGCTTTCGGGGCTGAGGGTCCAGAAATCCCACTGCATGTCATGGTCGCGCATGTCGTTGTCGGCGCGGCGTTTCTGGCTGCGGATGAATTGCTGGAACTTGATCGGGTCGCGGATGAAGAAGATCGGCGTGTTGTTTCCGACCATGTCGAAATTGCCCTCGTCGGTGTACATCTTCACCGAAAACCCGCGCGGGTCGCGCCAGGTGTCGGGGCTGCCGCGTTCGCCCGCGACGGTCGAAAACCGCACCAGCGCGTCGACCTTGGCGCCCGGCTGGAACACCTGCGCCTTGGTGAAGCGCGAGACATCCTCGGTCACTTCGAAATAACCGAACGCGCCGCCGCCCTTGGCGTGGGGCTGGCGCTCGGGGATACGCTCGCGGTTGAAATTGGCCATCTGCTCCAGCAGATAGTGATCGTGCAGCACGATGGGCCCGTCCGGCCCGACGGTCAGGGAATGTTCTTCGCTCTGCACGCGGATGCCGGCGTCGTTCGTGGTGGGCGGGGGGGTCTTTTCCTGGGTCATATCGGATGCCTCGGCCATTTGGTGAACACTTGTCAGCCAAACGCCCGGGCGGGCGAAATGTTCCCCGGTCTATTGTGCCGGGCACAGCGCCCTCAGGGCAGCAGCGCGCGCAGGGTGTCGATCCGGTCGGCCTCGGCCGCCGGTTTGTCCCAGCGGATGCGCGCAATGCGCGGGAACCGCATGGCGACGCCGGATTTGTGCCGGGTCGAGCGGTTCAGCCCCTCGAACGCGACCTCGACCACCAGTTCCGGCGCCAGCGCGCGGACCGGGCCGAACCGGTCGGTGGTGTTGGTACGCACGAACCGGTCCAGGCGGCGCAGTTCCTCGTCGGTGAACCCGGAATAGGCCTTGCCGACGGGCACCAGCCCCGTGCCGTCCCAGACGCCGAAGGTGAAATCGGAATAAAAGCCCGACCGCTTGCCATGGCCGCGCTGCGCGTAAAGCAGCACGGCATCCACGACCATCGGGTCGCGCTTCCACTTGAACCACGGCCCGCGCGGGCGCCCGGCGACATAGGCGCTGTCGCGGCGTTTCAGCATCACGCCCTCGATCACCGGATCGGGCGGATCGGCCCGAAGCGCGGCAAGCGCCGCCCAATCGGCGAAATCGAGCGTCTGCGACAGGTCGAACCGGTCCGGGTGCAGACCACGCAGCGCCTGTTCCAGCCGCCCCCGGCGCGCGGCAAAGGGCAAGCCGCGCAGATCGTCGCCCTGCCAGATCAGCACATCATAAAGCCTGAGCGCCGCGGGATGGCTTTTCAGCAGCGCCTTGCCCGGGCTTTTGCGGCCCAGCCGTTTCTGCAGATCGCCAAAGGGCGCCACCCGGTCCCCGCGCCGCACGATCAGCTCGCCATCCAGCGTGCCGTCGAAATCCATCGCGTCGACGATGTCGGGAAAACTGCCCGAGATATCCTCGCCCGTGCGGGAATAAAGCCGCCGGGTTTCGCCCTCGGCCGCGGCCTGAACGCGGATGCCGTCCCATTTCCATTCGGCGGTGAATTCGGCGGCGTCCAGCGGCGCCAGCCCGTCGGCATCGATGGGGGTCGACAGCATGACGGGCCGAAACGGCGCGCGGATCGTCAATTCGGGGCGCGCGCCGCCTTCGAGCCAGGCGAAAAGCGGCGTATAGGGCGGCGTGAACCCGGCCCAAAGCTCTTCGATCTCATCGCGCGGCACGGTCCCGATGGCGGCCAGCGCGGTCAGCGCCATCCGGGTCGACACGCCCACGCGCAGCCCGCCGGTCACCAGCTTCAGCAGCGCCAGCCGGCCCGACGGGGGCAGCACATCCAGCCACCCGGCGACCAGGCCCGGAACCTGCATCCGCGACGCATCGCCAAGCGCCTGCACCACCGTCGCCAGCGGAATGTCGCGCGGCGCTTCGGCCGTGGGCCAGATCAGCGCGATGGTCTCGGCCAGATCGCCGACATAGTCATAGGACATCGCAAAAAGCTCGGGGTCGACGACCTGCCCCACCATCTCGCGCAGCAGCGCGGGCTTGGCGCGGCCCGCATCCAGGTTGCCGGTCAGCGCGGCCAGCGCATGGCCGCGATCGGGGTCCGGCGCGGTCTGGAAATACCGCGTCATATGCGCCAGCTTGGCGTTGCGCCCGGGCGTGAAGGCCAGGCGTTCCAGCAGATCGGCAAAGGCCATCATTCGGGGTCATCCTCGTACCCCACCAGATGCAGGGGCCGCGCGCGGCGCTGGGTCAGCTCGGCCCATCGCATCAGCGCATCCTCGCGCCCGTGGGTGATCCAGAATTCGGCCGGGTCGACCTCCTCGATCGTGCGGGTCAGGTCGGGCCAGTCCACGTGGTCAGAGATGATCAGCGGCAGCTCGACCCCCCGTTGCCGCGCGCGGGCGCGGATCTGCATCCAGCCCGAGGCCATGCCGATCACCGGATCGGCGAATCGCTGCACCCAGGCCGAGGCAAAGGCCGATGGCGGCGCGATCACTATGGCACGTTGCAGCGCGCGCGCTTCGGCCTTGTCCATCGTGGCCGGGCGCAGATCGCCCAGCGGCACGCCCTGTTCCAGGTGATAATCGCAAAGCCGCTGCAACGCGCCATGAATGTAGATGGGCGCGTCATACCCCGCCTGCCGCAGAAGCATGATCACCCTCTGCGCCTTGCCCAGGGCATAGGCGCCGATCAGATGCGCCCGGTCTGGGAACGCATCGACCGACGCCAGAAGCCGCGCGATCTCGGTTTCCGGGGTTGGGTGGCGAAAGACGGGCAGCGCAAAGGTCGCCTCGGTCACGAACAGGTCACAGGGCACGGGCGCGAAGGGCGCGCAGACCGGGTTGGCCACACGGGAATAGTCGCCCGAGACCACCGCGCGCAGCCCGTCATGTTCGATGGCGATCTGGCACGAGCCCAGCACATGCCCCGCCGGATGCAACGACAAGCGCACCCCATTGACGGTCTGTTCGGTATCGGCGGCCTGGGTGGTCTGGGCGAAATCCGCCCCATAGCGGATGGCCATGATGTCCAGCGTCTGCTGCGCGGCCAGAACGGCGCGGTGACCCACGCGGGCGTGGTCGGCATGGCCATGGGTGATCACCGCACGATCCACGGGCCGCACCGGGTCGATATGAAAATCCCCGGCGGGGCAATAAAGCCCCTCGGGGCGCGGGATCAGCAGGGTTTCCAACGGGGCGGTCATCGCGGTCCTTTCGGCGCGGGGCGGGCGCCGGTCCGATGCACCGCAACTTCGCCCCCGCCCGGATGATAGCGCGGCGCGCCCGCCCGGCAACCGGGGCCGGATGGGCGCGGGCGCGCTTAGAACGCGATGGTGAAATGATCGCCCATATCGGGCTGTTCGCCTGTCATTTTCGATTTCGCGATCTGGATGACGAAGCCGATGGCGCCCTTGGCGTTCCAGACCTCGGCCTCGGTCGGGTCGAAGCGGATCAGCCGGATATCGGGGTCGTCGATCCCGTCGAACCAGGACGAGGCGATGGGGTTCCACAGCTCTTCCAGCTTGGCGCGGTCCTGCGACAGGCGCGCCTTGCCGTCGATGCGCGCGTGCAAATCGCCCGACCCGGTGACGATCAGCGACGCGTCCGCCGCCCCGCCCGCGGCGGCGTCGACCGCATCGGTGCCCTGCGCGGTGATGAACCAGATCGCGCCGGCGGCGGCATCGGTATAGGGCGACATCGGGACATAGCGTTTCGAGCCGACCGCCAGCATCGCGGCGTTCACGTCTTCCATTTGGTCCCAGAACACCTCTTTCGACATGATGAATTCTCCTCGGGTTGTGCGTTGTCTGTTCAGCATCGGAAACGCCCGGGCGCACGTTTCGTTCCCCCGTGCGCGCCGCAAAAACCGCCCAGGCATGTCGCAGCTTATTTGCCAGCCCGAAAATATGTTCTATGTTTGTTCCATGCAGATGAGTTTGAAACAGAAACTGGCCATTCTGGCGGATGCGGCGAAATACGATGCGTCCTGTGCATCATCGGGCACCACGCGGCGCGATGCGCGTTCGGGCGGCATCGGCAGCGCCGGGGGCAGCGGGATCTGCCACGCCTATACCCCCGACGGGCGGTGCATCAGCCTGTTGAAGATCCTGATGACCAATTTCTGCATCTATGATTGCGCCTATTGCATCAACCGCGTGTCCAGCAACGTGGACCGCGCCCGCTTCACGCCCGAAGAGGTCGTGACGCTGACGCTGGAATTCTATCGCCGGAATTATATCGAGGGGCTGTTCCTGAGCTCGGGCATCATCCGCAGCCCCGATGACACCATGTCCGCCATGGTGCGCATCGCACGGATGCTGCGGCAGGATCACCAGTTCAAGGGATACATCCACCTGAAAACCATCCCCGAGGCCAGCCCCGAGCTGATCCACGAAGCCGGGCTTTACGCCGACCGGCTGTCGGTCAATATCGAACTGCCCAAGGATGCCAGCACCCGCGCCCTGGCGCCGCAGAAAAAGCCCGAGACCATACGCGCGGCGATGGCGGCGGTGCGGCTGAAACGGCAGGAAAGCGGCGAGCGCAGCCATACCGGCAAGCGCCCCCGCCGCTTTGCCCCGGCGGGCCAGTCGACACAGATGATCGTGGGCGCCGATGCCGCGCGCGACCACGACATCCTGTCCACCGCGTCGCGTCTTTACACGGGCTACCGGCTCAGGCGCGTCTATTATTCCGCGTTCTCGCCGATCCCCGATGCCTCGGCCGCATTGCCGCTGATCAAGCCGCCCCTGATGCGCGAACACCGGCTCTATCAGGCCGATTGGCTGATCCGGTTTTACGGGTTCGAGGTCGACGAGATTTCCGGCGTGACGCCCTCGGGCAACCTGGATCTGGAGCTTGACCCGAAGCTGTGCTGGGCGCTGGCCAACCGACAGGGCTTTCCGGTCGACGTGAACCGGGCCGACCGCGACATGCTGCTGCGCGTGCCGGGCTTTGGCACCCGCACGGTGAACCGCATCCTGACCGCGCGGCGGTCGGGCGCGCTGCGTTATGGCGATCTGTTGCGGATCGGGGCGCGGATGGGCACGGCCAAGGCGTTCGTCACCACGCCCGACTGGTCGCCCGGCGGGCTGACCGATGCCGAAAACCTGCGCGCCCGGTTTGCCCCGGCGCCCACGCAGTTGTCGCTGTTCTGATGTACCGCGTCACCCTGCCCGCTTTGGGCACATTCGATGCATGGCGCGATGCGGCGCGGCGGCTGCTCAGCCATGGTGTGCCGCCCGATGGGGTGCTGTGGCAACGCGACGGCGCCGGGGGTGGCGACCTCTTCGCCGCCGATGCCCCACCCGACACGGTGGGCCCGCAAAAGGTCGCGACGACACGCACGCTTCTGTCCACCGCGCAATCGGTCATCTGCCACCGCGACGGCCAGGCGCCCGCGCTGCTGTATCAGGCGCTGCACCGGCATCAGAGTGATCGCCGCGCCATGGCCAACCCCGCCGATCCGCTGACGCGCAAGCTGATGCGGCTGCAAAAAGAGATCGGCCGCGACATCCACAAGATGCACGCCTTTGTCCGGTTCCGCGAACTGCCCGCCAGCGGGCCGCGCCGCCGCTTTGGCGCGTGGTTCGAACCCGATCACGCCATCGTGGAAATCGCCACGCCCTTCTTCGCGCGCCGCTTTGCCGATATGGACTGGACCATCGCCACCCCGCAAGGCGTGGCGCGGTTTCAGGACAGCACGCTGGATTTTCACCCGCCCGGGCCGCCCCCCGACCTGCCCGATGACGCGTCCGAGGGGCTGTGGCAGACCTATTTCGCGCATATCTTCAACCCCGCACGCATCCACCTGAAGGCAATGCGGTCGGAAATGCCGCTGAAATACTGGAAGAACATGCCTGAAACGCGGCTGATCCCCGATATGCTGGCCGCCGCCGAAAGCCGCGTGGCCGAAATGCGCGCGGCGATGCCCAGCCAGCCCCCGGCGCGCAGCGCGCGGATCCTGAACCGGCTGGCCACGCCCGAACCGTCCCAGACCCCCGCCACGATGGGCGCGGCCCGCGCCGCCGCCGCCCAATGCCGCCGCTGCGGTCTGCGCGAGGCGGCGACCCAAACCGTCTGGGGCGCGGGCGACGCGGCGGCGGCGCTGATGATCGTCGGCGAACAGCCCGGCGATGCCGAGGATCTGGCCGGACGCCCCTTTGTGGGCCCGGCGGGTCAGGTGCTGGATGCCGCGATGACGGAGGCCGCGACCGGCCCCTGCTGGCGCACCAACGCGGTCAAGCATTTCAAGTTCAAGCCGCGCGGCAAGCGGCGCATCCACCAGCCCCCGACACAGGGAGAGATCGACCATTGCCGCTGGTGGCTGGATCTGGAACGCGACATGATCAAACCGCGTGTCACGGTCGCGCTCGGGGCCAGCGCGGCCTATGCCCTGACCGGCAATGCCGCGCCGCTGGCGCCCCGGCGCGGCGGGATCGAACCCGCACGCGACGGCGGCCCAGTGGTGATCACCTGGCATCCCAGCTATGTGCTGCGGCTGGACGATGCGGCGGCCACCACGGCCCGCACCCAGATGGTCGCCGACCTGCGACGGGCACAGGCGATGCTGCAGGCGGCCGGGTGATGCGCGCGCGCCCCGTCAAACCTGCCTGAGCCGCAAGCGCCTTCGGATCGATGCGCCCAGATCCTGAAACGCCACGGCCGAGGTCGCCAGAACGATGAACATGGTCGCGGCATAGAATGCCAGCCCCGGAACGATGCCGAAGAACGCGACATCGGCGATGACGGCAAAGATCAGCGACAGGTATTCGAACGGCGCCAGCTTCGACACCTCGCTATGCTGCAGGCTGAGCGTCATCATGATATGCGCCACCCCCCCCGAGGCCCCAGCGCCGACGAGACAGGCCAGCTGCTCCGGCGTCGGGTCGGCCCAGCCATAGGGCCAGGTCGCCAGCCCCGCCAGCGCACAGGTCGCCGCGAAATAGAACGCGATGGCGCCCGCGTTTTCGGTCAGCGCCAGGCTGCGGATCTGGATCTTGGCCCCGGCGGTGAAGACCGCCATCAGCAGCGCCAGCGCCACGCCGATCAGATAGGATCGGTCGGCCTCTGCCCCCGCCGCCTCGGGCAGGACCATGACCAGCATGCCCAGAAACCCGAACACCACGCCGAACCAGCGCGCGCCGGTCACGTGTTCGCCCAGCATGACCCGCGCCAGGACCACCGCGATCACCGGCGCCAGGTACCCGATGATCGACGCATGCGCCAACGGCAGGTATTTCAGCGACGCAAAGGACGCGAACATCGCGACGCAGCCCAGCAGGCAACGCGCGACATGGCCCATCGGGCGCGCTGTCCGCAACCCGCCGGGGAAATCCCGCGTCCACATCAGAAACAGCACCAGCGGGATCAACGCGAACGCGCTGCGATAGAACACGACCTGACCCACGGGGATCGCATCCGACAGCCATTTCACGAACAGCACCATAACGGTGAAGAAGAACGTCGCGCCAATGCGCAGGCCAATGCCTTTGAATTCCGGTGTCATCTGTGCCTTGACCTCAGGGCTGGTGCTGTTCGGCCAGCAGATCGCGCAGGCGGTCGCCGACCAGGTTGATGGCCAGAACGGCGCTCAGCACCGCAAGGCCGGGAAAGATCATGATATGCGGGGCGGTCTGCATATGGGCCTTGCCATCCAGCAGCATCGCGCCCCATTCCGCATTGGGCGGCTGCACCCCGAAGCCCAGAAAGCTGAGGCCCGAAATCGCCAGGATGGTGCGCGACCAGCTGTTGGTCCACAGAACCAGCACGCCCGGCGCAATATTGGGCAGGTAATGGTGCCACAGGATCCGCCACTCGGGCAGCCCGTTCAGCTGGGCCTGGGTGATGAAATCGCGCTGCGCCAGCGACAGGGACAGGCTGCGCACCAGACGGGCGAATTTCATCCAACTAACTAGGATCAGCGCCAGCATCAGGTTGAACGTACCGGGGCCGAACAACCCCGCCACCGTGACCGCCGCGATCAGTTCGGGAAAGGCGAAGAAGCTGTCGGTTGTGCGCATCAGGGCGTAATCCAGAACCCGCCCGCCCCGGCTGGCGACCAGCCCGACAAGGGTTCCGAATACCGCGCCGACCGTCACCACGATGAACGCCAGGCCCAGCGACCACAATCCGCCATAGAGGATGCGCGTGGCGATGTCGCGGCCCAGCTGATCGGTCCCGAACCAGTGGGCCCGGCCGGGCGGGGACAGCCGGTTCAGGAAATCCGCGCCGCCCGGCGCATAGGGTGTCAGCCAGAACCCGGCCAGCGCGACCAGCCCCCCGGCGGCCAGCACAACGCCCAGACGGCGCAGGAAAAGCCGCATCGCGGATACGGGCGCCCAGCCCGGCGCGGCGGTGGCTGTTGCGGTCTGCATGCTCATGCCTGCGCCCCGCTCTTGCGGGCCGCTGCCGCGCCCCCGGCCCGGCTGCGTGGATCGACGGCATCCTGCACGATCTCGATCACCGAATTGATCGTGACATAGGCCACCGCGAAGAACATCACCAGAAACACCACCATCGGGAAATCCCGCGCCAGAACCGACCCCGCCAACAGCGCCCCCAGCCCCCCGCGCGAGAAGGTCAGCTCGACGATCACAGCGCCCTCGAGCAGCCCCGCCAGATCCAGCCCGATCATGGTCAGCGCCGGGATCGACGCGTGCCGCAGCACATGGCGCAGAAAGATCTCGCGCTCGGACACACCGCGCAGGCGCAGGGTCTCGATAAAGGGCAGGCCATAGGCTTCCAGCATGAAGGTCCGCAAAAGCCGCGTTTGCGAGGCCATGACCCAGAAAGCCAGCGTCAGCGCCGGCAGCACCAGATGCGCCGCCGTCCCGGTGCCATAGGCGGGCAACCAGTTGAGTTGCGCGGCAAAGAACAGGATCAGCAGCAGCCCCAGCCAGAACCCGGGCATCGCCGCCCCGACCGATGCCAGGATGATCGCCAGCCGGTCCACCCAGCCGCCCACATGCCAGACCGCCAGGCTGGACAGCACCAGCGCCGCCACCAGCCCCAGCGTCAGCGCGGCAAGGGCCAGGGTCGCGGTTTCCCCAAGGTTGTCGATAAAGATGTCCCACACCGGCGCACCCGAGGCATAGGACAACCCGAAATCCCCGGTCACGAAACCGCCAAGCCAATGCAGGAACTGCATGTGGAACGGGGCGTTCAGGTGGAATTCCTGCCGGATGCCCTCCAGGATCTCGGGCGCGAACCCCATCGCATCGGGATAACGCGCGTGGGCAATCGCCATCGCCTTGTCGCCCGGCGCCAGATAGGTCAGCGTGAAGATGATAAGGCTGACCCCGAACAGCACGGCCAGAAGCCCCGCCAGACGCAGAAGAAGGGACCGCACCGGCATCAGGCGGCGGCCCCGACCGGTGTCAGGCTGCCCAACGCCTGTGCCGCACCGATCAGCGACCGGGCATAGGCGCTGGCGGGGGCGGCAAAGAACGCCTGCTTGTCCTGAAACGCCGCGACCCGGCCCTTGTGCAGCACCAGGATCCGGTCGGCATAGGCGGCGGCAAAGCCCAGATCATGGGTCACCACCACATAGCTCAACCCGCGGTCGCGGCGCAGCACATCCATGCGGTGCGCGATCTGTTTCTGTACCATGGCGTCCAGCGCGCTGAGCGGCTCGTCAAAGAAGATCAGCGCCGGCCGCGCGATCAACGCCCGCGCAAGACAGGCCCGCTGCGCCTGTCCCAGCGAGATCTGCGCCGGGTATCGGTCGTGAAATTCCGCGTCCAGCTCGACCTCGGCCAGCGCGGCGGTGACGGCAGCCTTCAGCCGGTCGGGCGGCAGGCGGTCGCGGTACAGCCCCTCGGCGATCGAGGCACCGATCCGGCGCCGGGGGTTCAAAGCGGCAAGCGGGTCCTGCATCACCCAGCTTGTGCCGCGCAGCCCCCGGCCCCGGGGCAGCGCGCCCGACAGATCGACCGGGGGCTGACCGGGCGGGCAAAAGCAAAAGCGATCGCAATGCGCGGGCATCAGCCCCTGCAACGCCCGCAGCAGGGTCGTCTTGCCCGAACCGCTTTCGCCGATGATGCACAGCATCTCGCCCCGCGACAGCGCACAGGAAATGCCCCGCAACAGCACGGCATCGCCCATTTGGACCGACAGGTTTTGCAGCCTCAGCATCCGTCTATTCCGCCGCCAATGTGTGGTCAGGCGCAGGTGCGATCCAGGACCGGTGCGCCACCAGATCGCGCGCATAGGCGCTGTCGGGCTGCGACAGCAGCCGCGCGGTCGGGCCAAATTCGACCACCCGCCCCTGATGCATGATCGCGATGCGCTGCGCCTGTTTCGCGGCCAGCGCCAGATCATGGGTGACGATCAGCGTGGCGATGTCGTGGGCGGCGGCATGGGCGCGCACCTCGTCCAGCACGCGCGCGGCGATCAGCGGATCCAGCGCCGAGGTCGGCTCGTCCAGCACAAGCAGCCGTGGCGCCTTGACCAGCGCCATCGCCAGCAACAGGCGCTGCTGCATGCCCCGGCTCCATTCATGCGGATAGCGTCCGGCGAAATCACCCAGCCCCAGCGATGCCAGCAGGTCTCGCTGCCGCCGGCACATGGCTGGCCGGCCCGTTGCGACCCGCGCCAGCTGGCGCCACTGCCAGCGCAGGGATTTCAGCGGATCGAAACCGCAGGCGGGGTTCTGCGGCACGAAACCGATCCCGTCCAGCCGCCCCGCCCCGGCATCGCGCGGGTAGTCCCGCACCTGGCCCAGGAATTCCAACCGCCCCGCAACCGGCCGCGCGGGCCGGTCCAGCCCCATGATGCAGCGCATCAGCGTCGACTTTCCCGCGCCCGATCCGCCCACCACGGCCACGCATTCGCCCGGCGCGATCCGCAGGCTGACATCGCGCAGGATCGCCTGTCCGCCGATCCACGCGGACAGGTTCGTCACCGACAGCAGAGGCGCGCGATCAGCGGGCAAGGTCCAGCTCCGGCGTGGCCAGATAGGTCTCGGCGGGGTGGATCCGATAGCCGGTCACCCGGCCGTTGCCGACCGACACCTGGGTCTTGTGGAATAGCGGGATCAGCGGCAGGTCGCGGTTGATGATCGCCTGCACCCGGTCATAGACCGGCTTGCGCTGCGCCGTATCAAACAGCCCCCGCCCCTGTTCCAGCAACCCGTCCAGTTCGGGATTGGCATAGCCCGCGAAATTATAGCTCGCCCCGGTGGCCACAAGGGTGCTGGGGAAGTAATCCGGGTCGCCCTGCGGGGCGGTGCCCCAGGCCTGAAGGTGCATGTCGATCTCGCCCGCTTGCAGCGCCTCGTTATTGGCGCCGAATTCGCCCATCGAGATCTCGGCCCCGATCCCAATCTGATTCAGCATGATCTGGCTGATCTCCAGCGTCGGGCGCAGCGCCGCCCGCCCTTCGTAGGAACGCAGCTTCAGCACGACCTCGGCGCCGTCCAGCTCGCGGATGCCGTCGCCATTGGTGTCGACGATCCCTGCCGCGTCCAGAATGGATTGCGCCCTGGCCGGGTCATAGGGCAGATCCAGATCGGCATTGACCCACGAGGTCATGCTGTCGGGGAAAATGCCATGCGCAACGTCGCCCCCCACACCGGCCAGCGTCGCGGCGACGATGGTTGCACGGTCCAGCCCCAGCGACACCGCCTGCCGCAGATCGGCATTCGCCAGCGGCCCGCCATCCACGCGCGGCTGAAAGAAGAACAGCCGCGTGGTGGCCGCCGCGAAAAGCTGCGCGTCGCCGGTTTCCTTCAGCTTGGCGAAATCCGGCTCGGGGTAATGGGTCACCAGATCGACATCCCCCGCCGCCAGCGCCAGCGCCGCCACCGCGTTATCGGGCACGGCGTCCAGGATCAGACGGTCCAGCCTGGGCGCCCCGCCCCAATAGTCCGCGAACCCCCGGGTGACATAGGATTTCTCGGCCTCGGCCGACACGAACACGAACGGGCCTGTCCCGATCAGCGGCAAGTCCTGTGTCCCGTCCTTCATGATCGCCGCCGACGGCTCGGTCAGCGACCACAGGAACGCCGCGTTCGGCGCCCGGGTTTCGAAGACCAACGTGCGGTCGTCCTGAACCGTGATCGTCTGGATCCCCAGAAGCGCCGACAGGCGCGGGTTGTGGCCCGGGTGGCCCTCGATATCCAGCTTGGCCAGCGACGCCTTGACCGATTGCGCGGTCATCGGGGTGCCGTCGTGGAATGTCACATCCCCGCGCAGGGTGATCCGCCATTGTGTCGGCGACAGGTTCTCGAACCGCTCGGCCAGATGCGGCTGCAGGCGCATGTCGTGATCCATGGCGAACAAGGTCTCGGACACCCCGGCCCGGCTGCTCAGCCAGCCGTTCTGGCGCGCGCGCGGATCAGGCAGGTTGCTTTTGGGTCCAAATGGCACGGCGATGCGCATTTCCTTGTCGGCCGCCCGCACGGGCGCGGCCCCAAGGCCCAGCATCGCCCCCGCCGCGATTTGCGCGGCAATGGCCAGGGTGGACAGGATCGTTCTTGAATTTCTCGACACGGTGAAGCTCCGGAATTTGGATCGGCGAAAAGCGGTTCAGCGTTTCTTAAATGCAATGTTATACCATTACAATCCCGTAATCCCGATCACAGCCCATGGCACCTCTACATCGGTGCCGCGCGCCGCGCCGGGCGGACAGGTTTCAGGGGGATATATGCCTTTGGGCCGCCTCACCTTCGGTGAAGGGCCGGATCAACATGCTTGGTCCAGGTGTCAGTCATCACGCCTCCCCGGGCCCTCCGCCCGATCGGTTGGTTTACGGTCGCGATGGCAGGTCTCCTGACTTGCGGGTCTGTGCTGGCCGTCCCTTCCCGGCCCCGGTTGGGGCCAGTGGTCTGACGGGTCGCTCGCCGCTTACAGTTGCGGGGGCAGTCACGGAATTGGCGCCTGATGGCTACACCGCACCGTGTTCCCTTTTCATCCCGTTCGCCGCTTGAGGCGTTCGGGAACCATCGCGGCGACTATGGTCCCCCCGGCCCGCGCCTGTCAATCGCCGCGTCGCGGCATGTTCCGAATTCCGCGCATGCCGGTCGCCAAGGGCTAGAACATCACGCCGGGCAGCCAGGTCGCCAGCGCGGGCCAGAAAAACACCACGCCCGCGCCCACCGCCTGTAGCGCGATGAAGGGCAGCACCCCGCGATAGATGTGGCCGGTCGTCACCTCGTCCGGGGCGGCGCCGCGAAGATAGAACAGCGAAAAGCCGAAAGGCGGCGTCAGGAACGAGGTCTGAAGGTTGATCGCCAGCATGATGCCCAGCCAGATCGGATCGTGCCCCAGCAGGATCAGCGTCGGCGTCACCAGCGGCAGGACAATGACCGAGATTTCGACGAAATCCAGAAAGAACCCCATGAAGAACACGATTGCCATCGTGACCAGCAGCGCCCCGGTGGCCCCGCCCGGCAGGTTTGCCAGCCAATGGGCCACGCGGTCCTCGCCGCCCAGCCCGATGAAGACCAGGCTGAACATCCCCGCCGCCAGGATCGTGGCGAAGATCATCGCGGTCATGGTCATGGTCGATGTGGCCGCGTCGTGGATCACCCGGTCCGCCAGCAGGTTGCGCAGCGCCGCCAGGATACCCAGGCCCCCGATCAGCGCCAGCCCGACATAGGCCCCGCCCGCGACATAGGAGCCGATGCCCAGATCGCCGCGCTGCAAGCGGACGGGAAAGACACCCGCCGCCACAGCCAACAGGATCAGCGCCACCGCCGCGGCCACGATCACCCTGCGGAACCGGCCCAGCCGGGCGCCCGACATCAACAGCGCCCCCACCGCGCCCACGGCCGCGGCCTCGGTCGGGGTGGCCAGCCCGCCCAGGATCGACCCCAGAACGGCAAAGATCAGCAGAATGGGCGGCACGATGGCGCCCAGAACCTCGGCCCGGGACGGCCGGGGCTGGCGCAGATCGGCGGGGGGCATGTCCTGGGGCCGCAACGCGCCGCGCACCAGCACATAGATCAGGTAAAGCGTCACCAGAACCAGCCCCGGGATCAGCGCGGCGGCAAAGAACTGCCCGACGGAAAGCGCCTCGACCGTGAACTTGCCCTGTTCGTATTGCGCCTGCTGATAGGCATTGGACATCACATCGGCCAGGATGATCAGCAGGGTCGAGGGCGGAATGATCTGGCCCAGCGTCCCGGCGGTACAGACGATGCCCGCCGACACCCGCGGGTCATAGCCCGCCCGCAGCATCGTCGGCAGGGCGATCATGCCCATCGCCACCACCGTCGCGCCGACGATCCCGGTCGACGCCGCCAACAGCGCCCCCACCAGCACGACCGAAATGCCAAGCCCGCCGCGCAACTGGCCAAAGGCGCGGCCCATCGTGTCCAGCAGATCCTCGGCGATGCGGCTTTTTTCCAGCAGCGCCCCCATCAGCACGAAAAGCGGTATCGCGATCAGCACCTGGTTCGAGATCAGCCCGAAGACCCGCTGGCCGAACGCCCCCAGAAGCGAGATATCCATCACCCCCAACAGCCAACCCAGATAGGCGAACAGGACCGCGACACCGGCAATGCTGAACGCCACCGGAAAGCCGGTCATGATCGCCGCCACCAATGCGGCGAACATCAGAAGATCCAGATACGCGGTCATGCCCCGTCCCTTTCGGCCACAAGCCGCAGCACGATCGCCACCGATTGCAGCGCCACCAGCAGGCAGAACAGCGGGATCAGCGATTTCAGCAGAAAGACCGCCTCGATCCCGCCGACCGAGATCGGGCCTTCCAGGATCTTCCAGGCGTTGCGCACCGATGGCCAGGACCACCAGCCCAGCGCCGCCATCGCCGGCAGCAGCAGCACCAGATGCCCCGCGATGTCGATGCGGCGGCGGGTGGCGGCCGAGGCCTTGGCATAGAAGATGTCCACGCGCACATGCTTGTCGACCAGCAGCGTGTAGCCCGCCGCCAGCATGAACAGCGCGCCATGCAGGTACAGCACGCTTTCCTGCACCCAGATCGAATTGACCCCGAAGACATAGCGCCCGATCACGATGCCGAACTGGATCAGCACCATCGCCACCGCGAACCAGCGCAGGCCCTGCGCCACCGCGCGGTTGAGCGCGTCGATATAGTCGGCCAGTCGCAGCATCCCTGCCCCTTCCCCGGTGCCTTCGGTGCAGGCGCGCGGGTGTTCGGCCCGCGCGCCCGCAATTGGCTTAATAGCCCATCACATGGGCGCGGGCATTCATCTGCCCGTTGTCGGCATAGGTCATATAGCCCCCGACGCTGTCGCGATAGGCGATGAAGCTTTCGGTGATGCGCTTGACCAGCTCGTCATCGTCGCCCTGCAGTTCCTCGATCACCTCGGCGGCGGCCACGCCCATGGCGTCGATCACGTCCTGCGGGAACATGCGGACCTGCACGCCATCCTCGTCGACCATCTTCTTCAGCGCGGCGGCGTGCTTCGTGGTGTATTCGGTCCAGACCGGGTTATAGAGGCTTTCGCAGGCCAGCGAGACCGCCTGTTTCAGGTCGTCGGGCAGCCCGTCGAACACCGCGGCATTCACGCCGCATTCCTCGGCCGAAGACGGCTCGCCCACGCCGGGCCAGTAATAGTTCTTGGCCACCTGCTGATAGCCAAGCGCGCTGTCGGTCCAGGGGCCGATGAATTCGCCCGCGTCCAGCGCACCGGTCTGCAACGCCTGGAACATCGCCGGGCCGCTCATCGCCTCGGCCGCCATGCCCAGCTTGGCGCACATTTCCGATGCCAGCCCGGTGGTGCGGAACTTCACGCCCTTCAGATCCTCGACCGATGTCACCTCGTTGCGGAACCAGCCGCCCCATTGCGGGCCGGAATTGCCGCACAGGAACGGCTTGATGCCGAACCGGCCATACATCTCGTCGTAAAGCGCCTGTCCGCCGCCGTGATAAAGCCAGCCGAACTGCTCATCCGCGCGCAGGCCGAAGGGCTGCGAGCCGAACAGCAGGATGCCCTTGGATTTCGACCCCCAATAGGCCGGCACCGCGTGATAAAGCTCTGCCGTGCCCTCGCTGACCGCGTCGAAGACGCCGCGCCCGGGCACCAGTTCGCCCGCGGCGAACAGCTTGACCTCGATCCGACCGCCCGACAGCGTGGTGATCCGGTCGGCCAGCATCTGCGCCGCGACCCCCGGCCCGGGCAGGTTCTTGGGCCATGCGGTGACCATCTTCCATTGCTGCACGCCCTGCGCCAGCGCCGGTGTCGCCAGCGGTGCGGCGGCGGCGCCCATGACGCCCGCCTTGATGAATTTCCGTCTGTCCATTCTGTGTGCTCCTTGTTGGTTGAGAGAGGGGCCTTCCAGTCCGCTTTTGCGCGGTTCTTGTTGCGTTCGGGGCGGGGTGGCGCCGGTCACGGCTCAGTTCCCCAGAATACCGGGCAGGCGCAGACCGTGATCGCGCGCGCAATCCAGCGCCGCGTCATAGCCCGCATCCGCGTGGCGCCAGACTCCCGATGCCGGGTCGTTCCACAGGACCCGTTCCAGCCGCGCCGCGGCTTCGGGCGTGCCATCGGCCACGATCACCACGCCCGCATGCTGCGAAAAGCCCATGCCGACGCCGCCGCCGTGATGCAGGCTGACCCAGGTGGCGCCGCTGGCGGTGTTGACCAGCGCGTTCAGAAGCGGCCAGTCGCTGACCGCGTCGGAGCCGTCCTTCATCGCCTCGGTCTCGCGGTTGGGGCTGGCGACCGAGCCGCTGTCCAGATGGTCGCGCCCGATCACGATGGGCGCTTTCAATTCGCCGCTGGCGACCATCTCGTTGAATTTCAGCCCCGCCCGGTGGCGGTCGCCCAGCCCGATCCAGCAGATCCGCGCCGGCAGGCCCTGGAACGCGATCCGGTCGCGCGCCATGTCCAGCCAGTTGTGCAGATGCGCATTGTCGGGAAACAGCTCTTTCATCGCCTGGTCGGTCTTATAGATATCCTCGGGGTCGCCCGACAGCGCGCACCAGCGGAACGGGCCGATCCCCCTGCAGAACAGCGGCCGGATATAGGCGGGCACGAAGCCGGGAAAGGCAAAGGCGTTTTCCAGCCCCTCTTCCAGCGCGACCTGGCGGATGTTGTTGCCGTAATCCAGCGTCGGCACGCCGTCGTTCCAGAAATCGACCATCGCCTGCACATGCAGCTTCATCGACGCGCGCGACGCGGCCTCGACCGCCTTGGGGTCGGTTTCGCGCGCGGCGCGCCATTGCGCCATGGTCCAGCCCTGGGGCAGATAGCCGTTGATCGGATCATGCGCAGATGTCTGGTCGGTGACGATATCGGGCCGCACGCCACGGCGGTGGATTTCGGGAAAGATGTCGGCGGCATTGCCCAGAAGCGCCACGGATTTCGCCTCGCCCGCGCGGGTCCAGCGGTCGATCATCGCCAGCGCCTCGTCCAGGCTGTCGGTCTTTTCGTCGACATAGCCGGTGCGCAGGCGGAAATCGATGCTGTCGGGGTTGCATTCCACCGCCAGGCAGCACGCGCCCGCCATCACCGCCGCCAGCGGCTGCGCCCCGCCCATGCCGCCCAGACCGCCGGTCAGGATCCACCGCCCCGTCAGGTCGCCGTCGTAATGCTGGCGCCCGGCCTCGGCAAAGGTCTCATAGGTGCCCTGAACAATGCCTTGGCTGCCGATATAGATCCACGAACCGGCCGTCATCTGGCCGTACATCATCAGCCCCTTCTTATCGAGCGCATTGAAATGATCCCAATTGGCCCAATGCGGCACGATGTTGGAATTGGCGATCAGCACGCGCGGCGCGTCCGCGTGGGTGCGCACGATGGCCACGGGCTTGCCCGATTGCACCACCAGGGTCTCGTCGGCCTCCAGATCCTTCAGGCTGGCGACGATCCGGTCGAAATCCGCCCAGGTGCGCGCCGCCCGCCCGATCCCCCCATAGACCACCAGTTGATGCGGATCTTCGGCCACGTCGGGATGCAGGTTGTTCATCAGCATCCGCATCGGTGCCTCGGTCAGCCAGCTCTTGGCCGTGATCTCGGTGCCGGTGGGCGGAAAGATGTCTCTGGTGTTGTGACGCGGGTCGCTCATGCGGGCCTCCAACGGATCAGGTCTTGCAGGATGGGTTTCAGCCGCGCCCGCAGCCGGTCGGCGCGGTCGGGCGCAAAGCGCCAGGGCGGCTCTTCGATCATATAGGTGGCCTGTGCCAGCTCCATCTGGATGGCGTGCATCTGGTCGCCGGGACGGCCGTAATGGCGCGTGGTCCAGCCGCCCTTGAACCGGCCGTTCAGTACGGTGCTGTAGCCATCGGCCGACCGGCACTGCGCCAGGGCCAGCGCCGCGATCCCCGTCGCGCAGGTCTGCCCGCCATCGGTGCCGATGTTGAAATCCGGCAATGTGCCGTCGAACAGGAACGGGATCTGCGACCGGATCGAGTGGCAATCATAGAGGATCGCGAAGCCATGCGCCGCCCGCACCCGCGCCAGCTCGGCCGCAAGCGCCGCGTGATAGGGCGCGTGATAGGCTGCAAGCCGGCGCGCGACCTCGGCCGCGTCGGGGGCCTGGCCCGGATTGTGGATCGGGCGACCGTCGAAATCGGTCAGCGGGCACAGCGCGGTGGTGTTCTGCCCCGGATACAGGCTGTGCCCCGCGGGATCGCGGTTCACGTCGATGACATAGCGGTGAACGCGCGTGCGCACCGTGGTTACCCCGTCAACCAGCCCGGCATACAGGTCATGGATATGCCAATCGGTATCGGCCAGCGCCCGCCCGGTGGCGTTCAGCGTGGCCTCCGTGCCGTCGGGCAGTTCGGTGCCGGTATGCGGCAGCCCCAGCACAAGCGGGCTGTCGCCGCGGGTGATCTCGACCAGGCTCATAGCGTGACCTCGACCCCTGCGGCGCGCGCCAACGCGTCCTGGCGTACCAGATCGGCGGCGGCCTGAAGGTCGGGCGCCAGAAACCGGTCCGCGCCCAGCGCCGGAACACGCGCCCGCAGCGCGGCGATCGCGGCCTGCAACGCGCCCGAGGTGACAAGCGGCGCGCGCGCCTCGACCCCTTGCGCGGCGCACAGCGCCTCGACCCCCAGGATCACCGACAGGTTGTCCAGCATCCGCCCCAACCGGCGCGCGCCATGCGCGGCCATGCTGACGTGGTCCTCCTGGTTGGCCGATGTCGGGGTGCTGTCGGTGGAACAGGGATTGGCCAGGTGCTTGTTCTCGCTCATCAGGGCGGCGGTCGTGACCTCGGCGATCATGAAGCCTGAATTCAGCCCCGGTTCCGGGGTCAGGAAGGGCGGCAGATCGAAGCTGAGCGTCGGATCGACCATCAACGCCACGCGGCGCTGCGCGATGGCGCCGATCTCGGCCAGGGCCAGCGCGATCTGATCGGCGGCAAAGGCCACAGGCTCGGCATGGAAATTCCCTCCCGACAGGATGCCCGCATCGGTCACCAGCGGGTTGTCGGTGACGGCGTTGGCCTCGATCTGCAGGGTGCGGGCGGCAAAGCGCAACAGATCCAGCGCCGCCCCCGCGACCTGTGGCTGGCAGCGGATGCAATAGGGATCCTGGACGCGGCTGTCGCCCTCAAGATGGCTGTCGCGGATCCCGCTGCCCGCGATCAGCGCCGCCATCGACCCCGCGATGTCGATCTGGCCCGGCTGGCCGCGCAGGGCGTGGATCTGGGCCTGCAACGGTTGGGTCGAGCCCATGATCGCGTCGGTCGACAACGCCGATGTCACGACCGAGGCGCGCAGCATCCGGCCCGCGTCGAACAGCGCCGCCAGCGCGCAGGCGGTGGAAAACTGCGTGCCGTTGATCAGCGCCAGCCCCTCTTTCGGGCCCAGCACCACCGGCGCCAGCCCGGCCCGGTCCAGCGCCACGTCCCCGGACAGGCGCGCGCCGTCGAACCATGCCTCGCCCGCGCCGATCATCACCGCCGCCATATGCGCCAGCGGCGCCAGATCGCCGGATGCCCCGACCGACCCCTGCACCGGAATGACCGGCGTGACGCCGCGCTCCAGCATCGCCTCGATCAGCGCGCAGATCTCCCACCGGACGCCCGACGCGCCCCGGCCCAGCGACAGCAGCTTCAGCGCCATCATCAGCCGCGCGGTCGGCGGCTCCAGCGGGTCGCCCACGCCGCAGCAATGCGACAGGATCAGGTTGCGTTGCAGCGTTTCGGTGTCCTTGGGCGAGATCCGCACCGATGCCAGCTTGCCGAAACCGGTATTGACCCCATAGACCGGCACATCGCCCTGCGCCGCGCGGCGCACCCGTTCGGCGGCCGCCGTGATCGCCGGGCGGGCATCGGGCGCCAGCTGCGCGGCCATACCGTCGCGCCAGATCGCCTCGAGCGTGCCCAGCGCCGTCGCTCCGGGCTCCAGTGTCACGCGCATGGCTGCCCCCCGTGGATCCGTGTCTTCAGCGGGTTCACCCCGATGCGATAGCTCAGCTCTGCCGGGTCGGTGACCCCCCAAAGCGCCAGATCCGCCCGCAGGCCCGGCGCGATGGCACCGCAATCGGACAGGCCCAGCGCCCGCGCCGCGTGCCGGGTGGTGCCCGCCAGCGCCTCGGCCGGGGTCAGGCCGAACAGCGTGCAGGCCATGTTCATCGCCAGCAGGACCGATCCCATCGGCGATGTGCCGGGGTTCCAGTCGGTCGCCACCGCCATCGGCACGCCATGGGACCGGAACGCCGCCACCGGCGGCTTGCGCGTTTCATGCAGGGTATAGAACGCCCCGGGCAACAGCACCGCGACGCTGCCCGCCCCCGCCAGCGCCGCCGCGTCATCGTCATCGGCATATTCCACGTGATCGGCCGACAGCGCGCCATGCGCCGCCGCAAGCCGGGTGCCGCCGATATGCGACAGCTGTTCGGCATGCAGCTTGACCGGCAGGCCCAGCTGCCGCGCCTTGTCGAAGACGCGGGCGATCTGGGCGGTATCAAAGGCGATCCCTTCGCAGAACCCGTCGACCGCATCCACCAGCCCCGCGGCATGTGCGGCCTCGAGCGTGGGCAGGCAGACGGTGTCGATATAGGCATCGGCCGCCATCCCCTGCGGCACCGCATGCGCGCCCAGAAAGGTCGTGACGATCCGCACCGGACGCTGTTGCCCGATCGCGCGCGCCACGCGCAGCATCTTCAGCTCTGTCTCGTGGTCGAGCCCATAGCCCGACTTGACCTCGATCACGCCGACGCCCTCGGCGATCAGCGCATCGGCCCGGTCCAGCGCCTGCGCCAGAAGCGTGTCGGCATCGGTGTCGCGGGTGGCGGTGACGGTCGACACGATCCCGCCCCCGGCCTGCGCGATCTGCTGATAGCTGGCGCCCTCCAGCCGCATCTCGAACTCGCGCGCGCGGTTGCCGCCATGCACGATATGGGTGTGACAGTCGATCAGCGCGGGTGTCAGCAGCTGGCCCTGCGCATCCAGCTGCGGCAGGGCGCGCCAGTCGGGGTCGATTTCGTCGGTCGGCCCGACCCAGGCGATGCGGTCGCCGTCGATCAGAACCGCGCCGTCGCGCAACAAGGCATACCCGCCCTCGGGCGCGGTCATCCGGGCGATGGTTGCCCGTGTAATCAGAAGGTGACCGGTCATTCCCTCTCCTTGCGACGACGCCTACATAACGCTATTATGTAGCTACTTATTTTGTCAATGGAGTTGATCGATGCAAAAAATCCATGCGCGTCAGGCCCTTACACCGGATGGCTGGGCCCGCGATATCTGCGTCGAAATCGACCAGGGGCGGATCGCGCGAATCCTGCACGACCCCGCGCCCGATGCGACATCGGTCGATCTGTTGCTGCCGGCGCCGGTGAACCTGCACAGCCACGCGTTCCAGCGCGCGATGGCCGGGCTGACCGAAACCCGCGGCCCCGACCCGCGCGACAGTTTCTGGACCTGGCGGCAGCTGATGTACCGGTTCCTGGACCGGCTGTCGCCCGATCACGTTCAGGCCATCGCCGAGCTGGTCTTTGTCGAGATGCTGGAGGCCGGGTATGGCGCGGTGGCCGAGTTCCATTATCTGCATCACGCCATCGGCGGCCAGCCCTATGCCCACCTGCCCGAGATGGCCGAACGCATCGCCGCCGCCGCACAGGCGACCGGTATCGGCCTGACGCTTTTGCCGGTGCTTTACATGCAGGGCGGCTGCGACGGGCGGGCGCTGGCGGGGGGGCAGCGGCGGTTCGGATGCGATCTGGACCTGTTCGCACGGCTGCATGGCGACAGCGCCCGGATCATGGCCCAGGGCCCCGACGATCACCGCATCGGCATCGCGCCCCATTCCCTGCGCGCGGTCCCGCCACAGGCGCTGGACCAGCTGCGCCGGATCTGCCCCGAGGGGCCGATCCACATGCATCTGGCCGAACAGGTGGCCGAGGTGACAGAGGTCCAGGCCCATCGCGGCGCCCGCCCGGTCGAATGGCTGCTGGACAATGCCGATCCCGGCCCCGACTGGTGCCTGATCCACTGCACCCAGATGACCGATGACGAAACCGCACGGCTGGCCGCGACCGGCGCGGTGGCGGGTCTGTGCCCGATCACCGAGTCCAGCCTGGGCGACGGGATCTTCAACGGCACCGGTTATCAGCAGGCGGGCGGGCGCTTTGGCATCGGGTCAGACAGCAACATCCACATCGCGCTCTGGCAGGAGCTGGCGACGCTGGACTATTCACAGCGGCTGCGCGATCTCAGCCGCGCCGCGATGGCAACGCCGGACCGGTCGACCGGGCGGGTGCTGTTCGACGCCGCCGCCCAGGCCGGGGCACAGGCTGCGGGACGCGCTTCGGGCCGGATCGCGCCGGGGCAAAGCGCCGATCTGATGGCGGTGGCCACCGATAACGAGGTCCTGTGCAACCGGTCCGGCGATGCCCTGCTGGACAGCCTTGTCTTTACCGGGCGCGGGCACGGCTGTATCACCGATGTCTGGAGCGCCGGTCGCCACATGGTGCAGGACGGCCGCCACATCCATCGCGACCGCATCGCCGCGCGCTTCGTCGCGGTGACCAAAGAACTCGGGCCGGATTTATGACGCACGCCAATCGCCTGTCCTGGAAAGACGTTCGTGACGAGATCCACGATGCGATCCTGGCCGGGCGCTATGGCCCCGGCGACCGCCTGCCCCGCGATGCCGATATCGCGGTCGAGATGAACTGTGCCCGCTCGACCGTGCAGCGGGCGATGCAGGACCTGTCGGATAGCGGGCTGGTGGAACGGCGGCGCAAGGGCGGCACGCGGGTGCGGTCCGAGCCGGTCACCCGCGCGACGCTGGACATTCCCATCACCCGGCGCGAGGTCGAACAGAAGGGCGGGCGCTATGGCCACCAGCTGATCCGGCGCACCGCGACCGATGCCCCCCGCAGCGTGCTGGCCACGTTCGAGCTGACCGAGCCGGAACCGATGCTGCGGGTCGAGGCGCTGCACCTGTCCGACGGCCGCCCCTATATCCTGGAGGATCGCTGGATCAGCCTGCGCACCGCACCCGAGATCCGCGATGTCGACCTGAGCGCCCAGAGCGCGAATGAGTGGCTGGTGCTGAACAAGCCCTATAACCGCTGCGATCTGCGGTTTTATGCGATCTCGGCCGACCCGCAGACCGCCGAGCTGCTGCAGACCGACACCGGCGCGGCGCTGTTCGTGATCGAGCGGACGACCTGGATCGACGCCGCCCCCATCACCACCGTCAAGGCAATCACGACGCCCGGATACCAGCTGCTGACCCAAAGCTGAGCGGCGCGCCAGGCCCCGGCGGCCGGGGGCTGCGCGCCCCCGGACCCCGCGGAGTATTTCGGCCAAGAAGAAGGCCGCGTGCGGTGATCAGGCGGTATCCGGCGGGCTCTGGCGGTCGGGGTCGCGCAGCCGGTCGGCCAGCGCGATGATCTGGTCGCGCAGGCGCGCGGCGGCCACGGTGCTGAGGCCGGTGCTGGACAGGATGCAGGCCTGGACAGGTGCCGCCTGCGCCTGAAGCGCGCGGCCCGCATCGCTGAGCGCCACGCGCACCTGACGTTCGTCCTTGGGGTCGCGGCGGCGGGTGACGAGGCCGGCAGCCTCCATCCGTTTCAGGAGCGGGGTGAGGGTGCTGGAATCCAGGTGAAGCTCTTGGCCGATCCCCTTGACCGTCAGCGCGCCATCGGCGGACCAGAGCGTGCTGAGCACCAGATATTGCGGATAGGTGATGCCCAGCGCATCCAGCAGCGGGCGATAGACCTGTTGCATCGCGTGGGACGCGGAATAGAGGCTGAAACAGAGCATGTCGGCGGGGGCAAGGGGCATGGGTCCGATTTAAATCGTGCGCGATTGTTTTGCAAGAGATTGACGGCGTGGCGGCGCGGCCCATATAAATGGTACGCAATTAAATCGCACACAAAGGAAATGACATGTCTGTCGATACCAAATACTGGACCGAAGCCCGTGCCCAGGGGGGCGGCCGCAACGGGCTGGCGGCGCTGAAATCCGGCATGCTGACCGTGACGATGACCAGCCCCGAGGAGCTGGGCGGGTCGGGCGCGGGCCACAATCCCGAAGAGCTGTTCGCCCTGGGCTATGCCGCCTGTTATTTGGGCGCGATGCGCTTTGCCGCCCAGAGCGAGAAGCTGGGCACCGTGCCCGAGGACGCGACGGTCGATGCGCATGTGGGGATCGGCCCGCGCAGCGATGGCGGTTTCGGGCTGAAGGTCCGGCTGGCCGTGCGGATGCCGGGCACCGACCGCGCGGTGGTCGAGAAGATCGTCGAGCGGGGCCATTTCATCTGCCCCTATTCCAACGCCACGCAGGGCAATATAGAGGTCGAGACCGAGATCCTGTAGCCCCTGCCCCACCGCCGGGGCGCGCGGATCACGCGCCGCTGACCGCGCCCCGGCACGAACCGCCCACCCCCGGGTGCAGCGCCAGCAGGTCGGTCAGCCCGCAATTGCCGCGCACCAGATCCTCGAGCGTGATCAGGTCGAGCTCGTGATAGAACGCCTCGAGCGCGCGGGTAACATAGCTGCGCAGGCGGCAGGTGGCGGCCAGCGGACAGGTGTTCTGGGCCGGGTCGAAACATTCGGCGATGGGGATATCGGTTTCGAACAGGCGAAAGACCGCGCCGATGGAAATCCGCTCGGGCGGTCTGGCCAGCCGCATGCCACCGCTGCGCCCGCGCAGGGTTTCCAGATAGCCCTTGGCCTGCAATTGCTGGACCACGCGGGCGACATGGTTGGTCGACGCGTTGCAGCGCCGCGCGATATCGGCGGTGCGCACATATCCATCGTCATTGACCGCGCAGAACATCAGAACACGCGCGGCAAGGTTGGTTCGGGTCGTCAGACGCATCGGGCCCCTCTTATGCCGGACCCCATATTTCGCATGCCAGATGCGATTTTCTTTGATCCAGATCAGGTTTTGCCGTTTCGATATGCTCTAGGGCAAGCGGACGAATGACCGGCGAGCAGAACATGAGCGACACGAATGGCGGGGCACCCGGACGCGCGGGCGGGCTGGGGGGCATGCTGCATGTCGCGGCCAGTCTGGTGTGGCTGCCGCAGGCGGCGGTGATTGCCTGGGTGCTGGCCGCGCTGCTGGCGGGGCGCGACAGCGCGCCGCTGCTGATGGCCGCGATCTTTGCCGGTCTGGGCGGGCTGCGGGCGCTGTTGAATGCGCGGGCGCAGGACGCGTTGAGCGCGGCGGCCACCGCCCGGATCGCGGCCCTGCGCGCCGAGGTGATCGCCGCCGAGGCCGCGACCGCCCTGCCCTCGTCCCTGGGGGGTGCGGGCGCCATCGCGGCGCTGGCGGCCGAAAAGACAGAGGCGCTGCGGCCGTTCCTGATGCGCTATCGCCCGGCGCGGCTGCGGGTGATGGTGCTGCCGCCGGTGATCCTGGCGATTGCGGCCTGGCATTCCTGGGCGGTGGCGGCGGTGCTGCTGATGGCGGGGCCGCTGATCCCGGTCTTCATGGCGCTGGTGGGCTGGGCCGCGAAAGAGGCCAGCGCGCGGCAGATGGTCGAGATCGGCGCGCTGAGCGATCTGTTGGTGGACCGGCTGGCCGCGCTGTCCGATCTGCGGCTGATCGGGGCGGCGCCGCCGGTGATCGCGGGCTTCGCGGAAGCCTCGGACAACCTGCGCGGCCGCACCATGGCGGTGCTGCGCATCGCGTTCCTGTCATCGACCGTGTTGGAGCTGTTTGCCGCGCTGGGTGTGGCAATGGTCGCGGTCTGGGTCGGCTTTGCGCTGTTGGGCGAGATCGGCTGGGGCACATGGGGCAGCCCGCTGTCGCCATTTGCCGGGATCTTCCTGTTGCTGCTTGCGCCCGACTATTTCCAGCCGCTGCGCGATCTGGCCGCCGCCTGGCACGACAAATCCGCCGCCGACGCGGTGACCGAGGAGCTGGACCGTTGGCGCGATCAGGACCGTGCGGGGCTGATCGGCTCGGGTCATGGCGCGGTGGCGCGGCCCTTTGCCGGGCTGTCCACGCGCGCGCTGGCGGTGCAGTGCGGCCCGCGGCGGATCGCCTATCCCGATCTGGACATCGCACCCGGCGAAAGCCTGGCGCTGACAGGGCCCAGCGGTGTGGGCAAGACCACCCTGCTGCGGCTGCTGGCGGGGTTGGAGCCGCCGGCCCAGGGCCGGATTCTGTGCGGCGACACGGCCCTGGACGGGGGCAATGCCGATGCCTGGCGCGCGGCTCTGGGCTGGATGCCGCAGGCGCCGCATTTCCTGGACCGCTCGCTGCGCCACAATATCGGCTTCGGCGCGCCGCTGCGCCCCGATGTGCTGGACACCGCGCGGGTCACCCCGGTGATCGACACCCTGCCGCGCGGCGATCTGACCGTTCTGGGCGAACGTGGCGCGGGCCTTTCGGGGGGCGAGGCGCGGCGCGTGATGCTGGCCCGCGCGCTGCATGGCCGCCCGGCGCTGCTGCTGGCCGACGAACCGACCGCCGATCTGGACGCCCAGACCGCGCAGGACATCGTCGACGGGCTGCTGCGCTTTGTCGAACAGGGCGGCACGCTGATCGCCGCGACCCATGATCCGCGCCTGATCGCCCGGCTGGGGCGCGAGATCCGGCTGGAGGATCGGGGATGAAGCACCTGTGCCAGATCATGCGCCTGCTGCTGACGGGCGAGGGCCGTGCCTTTGCCCGCGGGTTTGCGCTGGCGGCCACGGTTCTGGTGATGGGCGTGGCACTGCTGGCGCTGTCGGGCTGGTTCATCACCGCGGCCGCCGCGGCGGGGCTGATCGGGCTGGGCACGGTGTTCAACGTCTTTGCCCCCTCGGCCATGGTGCGGTTCCTGGCGCTGGGGCGCACCGCCGCCCGCTATGGCGAGCGTCTGGCGACCCATGACGCGACGCTGCGCGCCCTGTCGCGGTTGCGCGTGCGGCTGTTGCAGGGGCTGACCCGCGCGCCCTATCGCAGCCTGGAGCGGCTGCGGGCCAATGCGTTCCTGAACCGGGTGACGGCGGATATCGACGCGCTGGACGGGGTCGCGCTGCGGCTGATGCTGCCGGGGCTGGCCGGGCTGGCGGTGATCGCGGGCACCGCGCTGGTCGTCTGGTGGCTGGTCGATGCGCGCGTGGCGCTGGTGCTGGCGCTTGGCTATGGGCTGTTGCCCAGCGTGATTTTCGTGGTTGGTCAATGGCTTGCGCGCCGCCCCTCGCGCCGGGCCGAAAGCGGGATGCAGGCGCTGCGCAGCCGCCTGATCGACCTGATCGCCACGCGTGACGAGCTGGTCGTCTTTGGCCGCATGGGCCACGCACAGGACCGCGCCGACGCCGCCGCCCGCTATCACGCCGAAGCCCAATCGGCGCTGGACCGCACCGAAACCCGGATGGGGGCGGCGCTGGACCTGGCCGGGGTGGCGGTGACGGCGCTGGCGCTGGGTCTGGGGGCGGATCTGGCACAGGCGGGGCAGATCACACCGGCGCAAGCCGCCATTGGGGTCTTTGCCGCGCTGGCGCTGTCGGAAACCGTGGCGCCGGTGCGCCGGGCCCTGACCGAGATCGGCCGCATGATCCCCGCCGCCCGCCGGGTGCTGCCCGCGCTGCGCCCCGCCGACGCGCCCGCGCCGGACCCGGCCCCCGCGCCCACAGGCGGCGCGCTGAGCGCCCGCGCCCTGACCGCGCGGCGCGGCACCCGCGCGCTGTTCGCGCCGCTGGAGTTCACCCTGCAACCGGGCGAAACCATCGCCCTGACCGGGCGCAGCGGCTGCGGCAAAAGCACCGTCCTGCTGATGGCCGCCGGGCAGATCGCGCCCGATGGCGGCGCGATCGACCTGGGCGGCATCGCCATCGCAACCCTGCCCGAGGCAACGCGCACGGCCCTGATCGCGATGGTGCCGCAGCGTCATGCGCTGATCGCGGGCACCATCGCCGAAAACCTGCGTCTGGCCGATACCGGCGCCGATGACGCCACGCTTTGGGCCGCGTTGCGCGCCACCTGCCTGGACCGGACCATCCGCGACAAGGGCGGGCTGACGGCGCCCCTGGGTTTTCGCGGCGCGGGCCTGTCGGGGGGCGAGGCGCGGCGGCTGGTGCTGGCGCGCGCCCTGCTGCGCCGCCCGCGCGTTCTGCTGCTGGACGAACCGACCGAGGGGCTGGACGCCCCCACCGCCCGCGCGGTGCTGGGGGGGATTCGCATCGCCCTGCCCGATGCGGCGATCCTGATGGCCGCCCACCGCCCCGAGGAAACCGATTTCGCCGACCGCTGCATCGCGCTGGCGCCGCCACCCACGCCAAGGTGACGAATAATCTGCATCTTTGATGTCGGTTTTTGACCCAGATCAAAACGCGCTTCACGGGTTTCGCCTATTCCCGCAGTTAATCCGCATCGCCGATGCGGAATTACTGCGTTCGAAGGAGCCCAAAATGGAGATCGGTCTGGTCGAGCTGTCGCGCCTGCAATTTGCGATGACGGCCATGTATCACTTTCTCTTCGTGCCGCTGACGCTGGGTCTGTCGATCCTCGTCGCGATCATGGAGACCGTCTATGTCATGACAAACCGCCCCATCTGGCGGCAGATGACGAAATTCTGGGGCACGCTGTTCGGGATCAACTTCGTCCTGGGGGTCGCCACCGGCATCACGATGGAATTCCAGTTCGGGATGAACTGGTCCTATTACAGCCACTATGTCGGTGACATCTTCGGCGCGCCGCTGGCGATCGAGGGCCTGATGGCCTTTTTCCTTGAGGCCACGTTTGTCGGGCTGTTCTTCTTTGGCTGGGACAAGCTTTCCAAGGTGCAGCACGCGGTGGTCGCCTGGCTGGTGGCCATCGGCTCGAACTTTTCCGCGCTGTGGATCCTGATCGCCAATGGCTGGATGCAGAACCCCGTGGGCGCGGAATTCAACCCCGACACGATGCGCATGGAAATGACCAGCTTCTTCGAGGTGCTGTTCAACGAGGTCGCGCAGGCCAAATTCGTGCACACGGTTTCGGCCGGTTACGTGACCGCCAGCGTCTTCGTGCTGGGCGTGTCGGCGCTTTACCTGCTGCAGGACCGGCACAAGGATCTGGCGCGGCGGTCGATTGCGGTGGCGTCGGCCTTTGGCCTTGCCTCGGCCCTGTCGGTCGTGGTGCTGGGCGACGAATCCGGCTATTCGGCCAGCCACACCCAGAAGATGAAGCTGGCCGCGATCGAGGCGATGTGGGAAACCCACGACGCCCCCGCCCCCTTCACCGCCATCGGCTTTCCCGACCGCGAAGCGCGCGAGACCCACTATGCGGTGGAAATCCCCTGGGTCATGGGCCTGATCGGGACGCGCAGCCTGACGCAGGAAATCCCCGGCATCAACGATCTGGTGGCCGAGGCCGAGGAGCGCATCCGCGACGGGCTGATCGCCTATGACGCGCTGATGACCATCCGGGCCGACCGCACCGATGTCAGCCCCGAAATCCGCGAACGGTTCGATGCCCATTCCGAGAACCTGGGCTTTGCGCTGCTGCTGAAACGCTATGTCGACGACCCGCGCGAGGCGACCGAGGCACAGATCCAGATGGCCGCCGATGACACCATCCCCGGTGTCGGGCCGCTGTTCTGGGCGTTCCGACTGATGGTGGCGCTTGGGTTCAGCTTCATCGCGGTGATGGCCTATTTCTTCTGGCGCGCGTCGTTCAAGCGGATGCAATTCCCGCGCTGGTCGCTTTACGCCGCCGTGGCGATCATCCCCACCCCCTGGATCGCGGCCGAGCTGGGCTGGTTCGTGGCCGAATTCGGCCGCCAGCCCTGGACGGTGGACGGGGTGCTGCCGACGGCGCTGTCGGCCTCGCATCTCAGCGTGGCGGATCTGTTGATCACGCTGGCGGGCTTCGTGCTGTTCTATACGATCCTGTTCATCATCGAGATGAGCCTGATGGTGAAATACATCCGCAAGGGCCCCTATCTGGACGTGGACGAAACCGCGGCCTGGCAATCCCGGCACGAGGCGCGTCTGCGCCGACGCGCGGATGACGCATCGCCCTTTACCACAACCCCGGCGGAGTAAGTGACATGGTCCTTTTCGAATTGATCGACTTCGACATCCTGCGCGTGATCTGGTGGGTCCTTCTGGGCGTGCTGCTGATCGGATTTGCCCTGACCGACGGGTTCGACATGGGGGTCGGCGCGCTGCTGCCCTTTGTCGCGAAAACCGATGTGGAACGCCGCGTGGCGATCAACACGGTCGGCCCGGTGTGGGAGGGCAACCAGGTCTGGTTCATCCTAGGCGGCGGCGCGATTTTTGCCGCCTGGCCGCCGCTTTACGCGGTCAGCTTCTCGGGCTTCTACCTGGCGATGTTCCTGGTGCTGGCGGCTTTCATCGTGCGGCCCGTGGCGTTCAAGTACCGCTCCAAGCGCGACAGCGCCACCTGGCGCAGCCGCTGGGACTGGGCGCTGTTTGCCGGGGGCGCGGTGCCGGCGCTGCTGTTCGGCGTGGCGGTGGGCAATGTCCTGCTGGGCGTGCCGTTCTATCTGACCGAGGATCTGATGCCGATGTATCCCGGCAACGCGATCATGAAGCTGATCGGCCTGCTGCGGCCCTTTGCCCTGCTGGCCGGTGTGGTGTCGCTGTCGATGCTGCTGATGCATGGCGCCGCGTGGCTGTCGCTGAAAGCCGAAGGCCCGGTCGCCCAGCGCGCCCGCGCCATCGGCACCAAGGCGGGCATCGTGGCCGCGGGCGCCTATGCGCTGGCGGGGCTGTGGCTGGCGGTGGGCATCGACGGCTTCACACTGGGCGCGGTCGTCCCGAACGGCCCGTCGAACCCGCTTTACAACGAGGTGACGCGCGGCGGCTCGTGGCTGGCGGCCTATGGCGAACGGCCCTGGATCGTGGCCGCGCCCGCCCTGGGCTTCATCGGGATCGCCATGGCGGTGCTGGGGCTGCGCGCGGGGCGCGAGGTGTCGACGCTTTTGTGGTCCAAGCTGGGCATTCTGGGGATCATCTCCAGCGTCGGGCTGACCATGTTCCCGTTCATCCTGCCGTCGACGCTGGATGCCAACAGTTCGCTGACGGTGTGGGACGCGTCCAGTTCGCACCGCACGCTGTTCATCATGCTGGTGGTGACGCTGATCTTCATGCCGCTGATCCTGGCCTATACCGCCTGGGTCTACAAGGTGCTGTGGGGCAAGGTCACCGAGGCCGACGTCACCGAAAACACCCAAACCCTGTACTGAAGGAGACCGAAATCATGTGGTATTTCGCCTGGCTTCTTGGCCTGCCGCTGGCCGCGCTGTTCGCTGTGATGAACGCGATGTGGCTGGAACTGCGCAGCGACGCCTGTTTCTCGGACGAGGGCGACTGCCCCACCGGGGATCACGACCACTAAGGAAACGGGGGGCGTCCCTTCCCCCGTCCGGCCGGGCCCCGGCGCCGACACCGGGACCCGGCCCCGAACCTGAACGAGATCTGCCATGACCGACACCGTCACACCCCCCGCAGCCCCGGTCGAGCCGCTTCACCGGCTGCAACATTTCCCGGTGCCCTTCTTTGCCAGCGTGATGGGGCTGGCCGGGCTGACCCTGGCCCTGCACGCGGTCGAGGGGCAGGCCCACGCCGCCCACCTGGCCAGCCATGCGGCCCTGGCCGCGACCGTGCTGCTGTTCCTGACGCTGGTGGCGATCTATGCGCTGAAAACCCTGCGCTATCGCGCGGCGGTGCTGGCGGAATGGCACCACCCGGTGAAGCTGGCGTTCTTTCCCGCGCTGTCGATCTCGATGCTGCTGATCGCCACGGCGATGCGCCCGGTATCGGCGGATGTGGCGCGGGTGATCTGGGTGCTGGGCGCGCTGTTGCAGGCGACGCTGACGCTTGCGGTGCTGTCGAACTGGATCGGGCATCGCACGTTCCAGACCATTCACATCTCGCCCGCCTGGTTCATCCCGGCGGTGGGCAATGTGGTGGCCCCGGTGGCGGGCGTCGCCCTGGGCTTTCCCGAAAGCTCTTGGGTCTTCTTCTCAGCCGGGCTGATCTTCTGGATCGTGCTGCTGGTGCTGGTGATGAACCGGCTGGTGTTTCACGACCCCCTGCCGGGCAAGATGGTGCCGACGCTGGCGATCCTGATCGCGCCGCCCGCCGTCGCCTTTCTGGCCTGGCTGCAACTGAATGGCGGGGTGCTGGACGGGTTTGCCCGCATCCTTTACGGCGCGGCGATTGTCTTTGCCGGGCTTGCCGCCACCCAGATCGCCAAGCTGCGCGGCCAGCCCTTTGCGCTGTCGTGGTGGGCGCTCAGCTTTCCGGTCGCGGCCTTTACCATCGCCACGCTGCGCTTCGGCGCGCTGGCCGGATCGCACGGGCATGTGCTGGCGGCCTATGCCGGGCTGGCGCTGCTGGTGCTGATCGTGGCGGCGCTGATCCTGCGCACCGGCCGGGCCATCGCCGCCCGGCAGATCTGTCAACCCGAATAACCGCACCAGGCCGGTCCACTTCATCGCCCGATGCCACGGGCCGCCCGGTGCCCACTGTCACTGCATACGAAAGTCTACCGAAATGAAGACCACCCTGAACCGCAGGCAAATGCTGTCGCTGGCGGCGGCGGGAACCGCGCTGGCGACCGCCGGTGCAACCGCCCCCGCAGACGCCCAGATCGCCACCAAGGCCCGCATCGTCATCATCGGCGCGGGCGCGGGCGGCACCGCGCTGGCCAACCGGCTGGTGCGCCGTCTGGCGGGCGCGCAGATCACCCTGATCGACCCGCGCGCCGATCACCTGTACCAGCCCGGCCTGTCGCTGGTCGCCGCCGGGTTGAAGCCCGCCGATTACGTCGTGTCGAAAACCACCGACTGGCTGCCGCGCGACGTGACGCTGATCCCGCAGGCCGCAACCGCCATCGACCCCGAGGCACAGACCGTCGCCACCGCAGACGGCCAGAGTGTCGCCTATGACCTGCTGGTGCTGGCGCCCGGGCTGGTGCTGGACCACGACGCGATCGAGGGGTTCTCGCTGGATATGGTGGGCCAGAACGGCATCGGCGCGCTTTACGCCGGGCCGCAATACGCCGCCGCGACGTGGAAGGCCGCGCAGGCCTATACCGAAACCGGGGGCGTGGGCCTGTTCACCCGCCCCGCGACCGAGATGAAATGCGCCGGCGCGCCGCTGAAACACACCTTCCTGATCGAGGATATCGCCCGCACCGCCGGCACGCGCGGCAAGCTGGACGTGCATTACATGGCGCAAAACGACACGCTGTTCGGCGTGCCCATCGTGTCGGAAAAGGTGCGGATGATCTTTGGCCAGCGGGACATCCAGCCCACCTATAGCCACGTCCTGCGCGGCCTGGACGCGGGCGCGAAAACCGCGACCTTCGACACGCCCGAGGGGTCGGTCACGCGCGACTATGACTATATCCACGTGATCCCGCCCCAGCGCGCGCCCGAAGTGATCCGCCAGTCCGGCCTGTCCTGGGCCGACCGCTGGACCGATCAGGGCTGGGTCGAATGCGACATGGCCAGCCTGCGGCATCTGCGGTTCGACAATATCTGGGCGCTTGGCGATGTGGCGGGCGTGCCCAAGGGCAAGACCGCCGCCAGCGTCAAATGGCAGGTGCCCGTGGTCGAGGATGGTATCATCGCCACCCTGCAGGGGCGCGACCCAACCGAGACCTATAACGGCTATACCTCGTGCCCGATGATCACCCGCGTGGGCCGCGCGATGCTGGTCGAGTTCGACTATAACGACAACCTGGTGCCGTCCTTCCCCGGCGTGATCGCCCCGCTGGAGGAATTGTGGATCAGCTGGCTGATGAAGGAAGTCGCGCTGAAAGCCACCTATAACGCCATGCTGCGCGGCCGCGCATAAGGGAGAGAGACCATGAAAGACCTGACATTCGGAACCCTGCTGGCCGTGTTCGAGGAGATCTTCGGCACGGGCCTGTTCTGGGCCATGGTGGTTGCCGCCGGGATCGTCACGCTGGCCTATCTTTACGTGCTGATCCGCGACCGCGCGATCAGCTGGCGCAAGTTCCTGCTGGCGCAGCTGTCGATGCCGGTGGGCGCGGTGGCGGCGGTGTGGTTCGTGTTGCTGATGACCCATTCGCATCTGCGCGATATCGGCGGGCCGGTCGATGTGATCCTGATCCTGGGGATTGCCGCCGCCGGGGCCGTGGGGATCGCGATCCTGGTCTATACGGTGCAGTCGCTGCTGGCGGGCAAGCGCGGGCGCGGCGGCACCGCGACGCGGTAACGCCAGACCCCTCCGGCGCCCCTTTCCCCGCGCGGCAAAGGGTGCCAGACTGCGCGCCATGATCGACAAGCTGGAAATGTTCATCGCCCTGGCCAACCATCGGCATTTCGGCCGCGCGGCCGAGGAATGCGGCGTGACCCAGCCCACCCTTTCGGCGGCGATCAAGCAGCTCGAGGCGCAGCTGGGCGTCATGCTGGTCTGGCGCGGGTCGCGGTTTCGCGGCCTGACGCCCGAAGGGCAGCGGGTGCTTGAATGGGCGCGCCGGATCGTCGGCGATGCCCGCGCCATGCGCCAGGAAATGCGCGCCGCCAAGACCGGGCTGTCGGGGAACTTGCGGATTTCGGTCATCCCCACGGCCCTGTCGCTGGCCAGCGACCTGACCGCGCCGCTGCGCACACGGCACCCGAACCTGCATTTCACCATCACCTCGCACAGTTCGGCCGATATCCTGACCGCGCTCGACAACCTCGAGATCGACGCTGGGATCACCTATCTGGAAAACGAACCGCTGGGCCGTGTGACCACGGTGCCGCTGTTTCAGGAACATTACTATTTGGTGACCCGCGCCCAGGACGCCCGCGACAGCATCACCTGGGCCACGGCCGCGACCCTGCCGCTGTGCCTGTTGACGGGCGACATGCAGAACCGGCGCATCGTCAATCACCACATGGCCCAGGCCGGGGCCGAGGCCGCGCCGCGGCTGGAATCGAATTCGGTCGTCGTGCTGATCAGCCATGTGCTGTCCGGCGGCTGGGCCACGATCCTGCCCATGCGCACCGTGCGGCCGTTCCTGGCGTCGGGCGATCTGGCCGCCTGTCCGATCACCGATCCCGAAGTGTCGCATCTGGTGGGGCTGGTCGCGCCGCTGCGCGAGCCCTTTACCCCGGTCCTGTCCGCCGTTCTGGCCGAGGCGCGCAAGATCGCCGAGGTCTGACCGGCACAGGCGCAAACCGCGCTGGCCATACATATTCAAATGTGACTATATTATCCTCACCAGTCAGGGAGGACAGGACATGACCCGCTTCGCCGCGCTTTTCGCGCTTGCCGCTTTGCCCGCTTTCGCCAGCGAGGATATCCCCGATCAATACCCGCAATCGGTGCTGTACGAAAAGCCGGTCCAGGTGATCCCGAATGTCTGGTCCGCCATCGGCGCCACCGCGCCGCCCACCTATGAAAACGCGGGCCACAACAACAACCTGTCCTTCATCGTCACGGGTGACGGGGTGATCGTGGTGAACGCGGGCGCGAATTACGCGCTGTCCAAGGCCCTGCATGACGAGATCAAGGCCGTGACCGACCAGCCGGTGAAGCTGGTGATCAACGAAAACGGCCAGGGCCACGCGATGCTGGGCAACAATTACTGGACCGAACAGGGGATCGACGTGCTGGCCCATGTCGACGCCGCGCATGAGTTCGAGGAATATCAGACCCAGATTTTCGAGGGCATGAAACGCTATGCCCGCGAAAACGCCGAGGGCACCGTGCCCACCGGCCCCACCATCACGTTCGAGGATCGCCACGACATCGACATGGGCGACATGCATATCGAGGTGCTGCACCTGGGTCCCGCCCACAGCGCGGGCGACATCCAGGTCTGGCTGCCCGAACAGAAGATGGTGATCGCGGGCGACATCGCGTTTCACGAACGCATGCCGCCGATCTTTGCCGATACCTGCACAAGCTGCTGGCTGGAAACCTGGGAAACCGCGTTCGAACCGCTGGGCGCGCTTTACGTGATCCCCGGCCACGGCCACCCGACCAACATGGACATGGTGCGCATCGGCACCCATGACTATCTGGCCTATCTGCGCGGCAAGATCGGCGAACATCTGGACAATGGCGGCACGCTGGACGACGCCTATTACGTCGACCAGACGCCCTATGCCCATCTGGACACGTTCGAGGAGCTGGCCACCAAGAACGCCGGTGTCGTCTTTACCGAGATGGAATTCGAATAACCCACCGGCGGGCTGCGTCCTTTGCGCCGCAGCCCGTGATTTACCGACCGGGACGCCTTGGCGGCGACACCCGGCGATGCTAGGCACAATCAACCTTGCAAACAGGGGAATTGTCGATGTTGGAGCGTGTTTCGAACCACTGACGGCCTGCCACATGCGGGCCTGAAAACGCACCCGGGACCACCGGGCGCGTCATTTGACATGGTTTGATCAGGCACACATCAATGAACATCTCGAAAAACGAACAGCGCGTGCTGCACGCGTTGGCGCAGGGTGGTCGCATCCTGTATCAGCGCGGCCCGAACGGCCGCATCCTGGATGTCACCTGCTTTACGCGCGACGGCCATGTGCTGGCCAATTGCACGCTTGAGGTCTTTGCCAAGCTGCGGCGCAAAAGGCTGGTGGAATCCCATGCCTCGGCGCCTTACCGGATCTCGGAGAAAGGCCGGCGGTCGGTTCGGGCGCAGCCCGACAATCGCTAGGGGCGCACGAAAAAGGGCGGGTCGTTTCGGCCCGCCCGGCAAAGTAATCGCGGCAGAGACGGCTCTGCCGCGACACCCCGAAACGCGCCTCATTCCTCCCAAAACAGGGCGCATTCCTTACATTCCGTGCCCGCACTAAAGACGGGATGCCCGCAAATTACAACCTTTTGTTGTCGGCGCACGCCTTAGCGGGCCGTTCCGGGCTTCAGCGTATCCTCGACGATCTGCATGCCCATCTGCACCATCTTGCCGGTTTCGGCGGTGTATTGTTCGAACGCGGTCTTCAGGAATGCGGACTGGATCTCCGACATCCTGGCCACGTCGTGGCATTGCATCAGCGCATGCTGGGTCTTCAGATCCTCTTGCAGACGCTCGCCCAGAAACCGCAGAACCTCGGTGTTCATCTTGCCGATATTCTCGACAAACGCGGTGCCAAGCAGGTTCAGACGCTCGACATTTTCCGCCTGCATCGCGCCATAGCCTGCAAGCGGGTTGCTGTTTTCCTTGGTCTTCGACATCGGGGTAACTCCTCCTCCTGAGTATGATGGACCGCCCCTTTTCCCCTGCATGCACCATAGCACGGGTTGCGCCGCGCGCCTTGCGCTGTGTCAAATCATGCCACGCGCTGCCCCTGAACCCAGGTTTCACGCACCATCGGCGTGCCCTCGACGCGGGTCACCCGCACCAGATCGGCCCGCGCGCCGGGCGCGATGCGGCCCCGGTCCGACAGGCCGGTGGCATCGGCGGGCGCGCGCGTGACCGTGGCCACCCCGCGCGCCACGTCGCCCCACAGATCGCCCAGCATCAGCGCCGCCAGCATCAGCGCCGAGGGCACGTAATCCGACGACACGATATCCAGCAGGTCCCGCTCGGCCAGGTCGGCGGCCGACACATTGCCCGAATGCGACCCGCCCCGGATCAGGTTCGGCGCGCCCATCATCACCGCGATCGCATGGGTGTGACAGGCCTGTGCGGCCTCGACCGTGGTGGGAAATTCCGCCAGCCGGATGCCATAGCCGGCCGAGGTCGCCACATGGTCCGCCGTGGTGTCGTCATGGCTGGCCAGCACCGCGCCGAAGCGCTGCGCCTCGGCCACGGCGGCGGCCTCGTGATCGTCGCCGAACCGGTCCCGCAGATCCTTCAGATGCGCGACATGGGCGTCGAATTCCTCGGGCGTCAGGTTGTGCTTGCCCATGACGTATTGCGCCAGCTTCTCGACATCGCGGAACTGGCGCTGGCCGGGGGTGTGGTCCATCAGGCTGACGATCCCCACCCGGTCGGCGGCGTCGAATTCCGACAGCTCGGCCACCAGGGTTTCGGAACAGACCTCGGCCCGCAGATGCAGGAAATGGCTGATCCTCAGCGCCCCCCGGTCGCGCAGCGCCAGCAGCTCGGACGCCAGCCCGCGCGCATAGGCGGTATAAGCCCCCCGCCCCGTCGGGATCGACCCCACGCGCATCGCGTCGAACACCGTGGTGATCCCCACCCCGGCGAGTTCCGCGTCATGGGCCAGGATCGCGCTGGCATGGGGCCAGTCGACCTTGGGGCGCGGCTGGATGTGACGCTCCAGATTGTCGGTGTGCAGCTCGATCAGGCCCGGCATCAACAGATCGCCCGCGCAATCCACCGCACCGGCCGCCACCGCGCGCCCCGGCGCGATATCCGCGATCCGCCCGTCACGCACCAGAACCGACCCGCGCAGGGTCTCGTCGGGCAGAACCACGGTGGCATTGGCAAAAACGGTCTCGGTCATGGCATACTCCTTGCGGAAAAGCTGGCCGCATGGCAGGCCGGTCTGGCAAGCAGAAAACGGGGCGGACAGTGGAAGGTTTCAGACGCTACGCGATTTATGTGGCCCCGCAACCCGGGACGCTGGCGGATTTCACGGCACAATGGCTGGGCTGGGATCCCGAAACCGGCAAGGCGCCGGTTCACCCCGCCCTGCCCGGCCTGCCCGCGCCGGTGGCGCAGCTGACGGCCACACCGCGCAAATACGGGTTTCACGGCACGATCAAGCCGCCCTTTCGACTGGCCGAGGATTCCGACATCTTCGGCCTGCACGCGGATATGACCGCACTGGCCGCGACCCTGGCGCCGGCCCGGTTTCCGGCGCTGAAACTGGCGCAGATCGGGCATTTCCTGGCGCTGGTGCCCGATGGCGATGCGGGCACCCTGCCCGATCTGGCCGCCACCGTGGTGGCCGGGCTGGACCGGCACCGCGCGCCGCTGACCGAAGACGACATCACCCGCCGCCGCCCCGACCGGCTGAGCGACAGCCAGCGCGACCTGCTGATGCGCTGGGGCTATCCCTATGTGATGGATGAATTCCGCTTTCACATGACGCTGACCGGACGGCTGCAACCCGACCAGCTGCAGGCCACGGCCGACACCCTGGCCCCGGCGCTGACCCCGCTTCTGCCGCGCCCGGTGCGGATCGACAGCCTGTGCCTGTTCGGCGAGGGCAAGGATGGCCGCTTTCACAACCTGCATCGCTATGCCCTGACCGGCTGAAGCGCCGCAAGGAACGCGTCGACCGCGCTGTCCAGATCGCGGTCGTTGCAGATCGTGCGCACATTCAGCCCCGGCGGCAGGTCATAGCCCGCCCGGGTCAGCCGCGCCGCGATGTCATCCGCGCTTTCACGGCCCCGCGCGGCCAGCCGTTCGGCCAGCACCGGCACCGGCGCGGTCACATGCAGCACGATCAGATCGGGGAAACGCCGCTGCGCCTCGGGCATGATCCCGCGCGAGCCGTTGAACAGCACCAGACGCGCCGCCGCCAGATCCCGCTCGATCCCGCGCGGGATGCCATAGAACAGCCCATGCGCGCCCCAATGCAGCACGAACTCACCAGCGTCGCGGCGGCGCGCGAACGCGTCCATGCCGACCGCCTCGAAATCCTCGCCGCCCGCATCGGCGGGCCGGGTGATCACCCGCCGCACCAGCTTCACCGCCGGCGACCGTGCCGCCGCGGCGGTCATCAGCGTGTCCTTGCCCACACCCGACGGGCCCACCACGGCGAAAAGCGCGCCGCTCATTGCACCGCGCCGGGGGTAAAGGCCCCCACATCGACCGCGCGGTCGCACACCGCATCGCGCGCGGCCACATCGTGAAAGATCCCCAGGATCGCCGCACCGCGCGCCTTGGCCTCGGCGATCATCTCCAGCACCACGGCGCGGTTCACCGCATCCAGGCTGGCGGTCGGCTCATCCAGCAACAGCGCCGGATAGGCATGGGCGAACCCCCGCGCGATATTGACCCGCTGCTGCTCGCCGCCCGAAAACGTGGTGGGCGACAGATCCCACAGCCGTTCGGGAATGTTCAACCGGTGCAACAACCCGCGCGCCACATCCAGCGCCTGATCCCGCGGCCGCCCCAGCTGCAACAGCGGCTCGGCCACCACCGCAACCGTCGGCACACGCGGCACCACCCGCAGGAACTGGCTGATATAACCCAACCCCTCGCGCCGCAGCCGCAGGATCTCGCGCGGGGCGGCGGCGGTCACATCGACCCCGCCCACCCGGATCGATCCCGCCTGGGTCCGGTAGTTGCCATAGATCATCCGCATCAGCGTGGATTTCCCCGCCCCCGATGCCCCGGTCAACGCCACGCATTCCCCCGGCGCAACCGACAGCTCCGCCCCGGCCAGAACCGGAATCTCGGTGCCACCCTGGTTGTGCAGGGTGAAGCTTTTGCCAACGCCGTTCAATTCGATCATCATCTTCTTCTTGGTCCAAATACTCCGGGGGTCCGGGGGGCTGGCCCCCGGCGCGTTCACATCTGCAGAACCGAACTGACCAGCAGCTGGGTATAGGGATGCTGCGGATCGTCCAGCACCTGATCGGTCAGGCCCGCCTCGACCACATGGCCCGACTTCATCACCATCAGCCGGTCCGCCAAAAGCCGCACCACCGCCAGATCATGGGTGACCAGGATCGCGCTCAACCCCATTTCGCGCACCAATCCCCGCAACAGATCCAGCAGCCGCGCCTGCACGCTGACATCAAGCCCGCCTGTCGGTTCGTCCATGAAGACCAGCCGCGGCCCGGTCACCAGATTGCGCGCGATCTGCAGCCGTTGCTGCATCCCGCCCGAAAAGGCCGAGGGGCGGTCGTCGATGCGGTCGGCGGCGATCTCGACCCGGCCCAGCCAGTCGGTCGCGGTGTCGCGGATCCGGCCATAGTGGCGCCCGCCCACGGCCATCAGCCGCTCGCCCACATTGCCGCCCGCGCTGACGCCCATGCGCAGCCCGTCGCGCGGGTTCTGATGCACAAAGGCCCAGTCGGTCCGCGCCAGCATCCGCCGTTCGGGTTCCGACATCGTGACCGTGTCGCGCAACCCGTCGGCGCGGGTGTCGAACAGCACCTGCCCACGATCCGGGGTCAGGTGCCCCGCCAGACAGTTCAGCAGCGTGGATTTGCCCGAGCCGCTTTCGCCGACGATGCCCAGCACCTCGCCCGGGTAAAGATCGAAGGCGACCCCTGCGCAGCCGATCCGCGCGCCATAATGTTTCGACAGGCCTGTGACCTGCAAAAGCGGTGTCATCCCATGCCCCCTGTTGCGTTCGTCCCCTCTGTCGGAGGCGGGGGCTTTGCACCCCCGCACCCCCGCAGGATATTTTCACCAAGAAGAAGGGTCATTCCGGCCCCCCGGTTTCAGCGCGCCGGCCGGCGCAGTAATCGGTGTCGGAGCAGACGAAGATCCGTCCGCCCCGGTCATCGACGATGACCTCGTCGAGATAGCTGTCCGCCGCCCCGCAAAGCGCGCAATCGTGATCGGCCTTGGACGGATCGAAGGGGTGGTCGTCGAAATCGAGCGACACGACCTGCGTATAGGGGGGCAGCGCATAGATGCGCTGTTCGCGGCCCGCGCCGAACAGCTGGATCGCCGGGCAATCGCCCAGTTTGGGATTGTCGAATTTCGGGATTGGCGACGGGTCCATGACATAGCGCCCCTCGACCCGCACCGGATAGGCATAGGCGGTGGCGATATGGCCGTGCTGGGCGATATCCTCGTAAAGCCGCACATGCATCAGGCCGTATTCCTGCAGCTCGTGCATCTTGCGGGTTTCGGTCTCGCGCGGCTCCAGGAACCGCAGGGGTTCGGGGATCGGCACCTGATAGACCAGGATCTGATCCTGGGTCAGCGGGGTTTCGGGGATCCGGTGGCGCGTCTGGATAAGGCTCGCGTCGGGCGTGTGTTCGGTCGTCGCCACCCCGGCGGTGCGCTCGAAGAACTTGCGGATCGAGACCGCGTTGGTGGTGTCATCGGCCCCCTGATCGATCACCTTGAGCGTATCCTCGGGCGTGAGGCAGGCCGCCGAGACCTGCACGCCGCCCGTTCCCCAGCCATAGGGCATGGGCATTTCGCGGCTGGCAAAGGGCACCTGATAGCCGGGGATGGCCAGGCCTTTCAACAATGCCCGGCGGATCATGCGCTTTGTCTGCTCGTCGAGATAAGCGAAGTTATATTGATCCGATTGCGTCATGTTTCGGCCCCAATTGCCTGACAGGAATGAAGGTGCAGACCAGAGGAGCACGTCGCATGGAATTCCTGAGCAGCATCACGTTCGACCAGATCGCGTTCAGCCTGATGACCCTTGGTCTGCTGCGCGAGGCGATGATCGTGACCCTGCCCGATGCGGTGGCCGGCCCCGGTGGCTGGCTGGTGGATACCGGCGGCGAAGACTGACCCCGGTCTCATTCGGCGGCCTCCGGTGTGGCGGCCTGTGACGCCTCGGCGCGGATCTTGCGCACCAATTCCAGCTCAGATTGAAAATCGACGTAATGGGGCAGCTTGATATGCTCCAGAAAGCCCATGGCCTGAATATTGTCGGCATGGGCCAGCACGAATTCCTCGTCCTGTGCAGGGGCGCCGGAATTCTCTTCGCCCAGCTCCTGCCAGCGCAGCGCGCGGTCGACCAGTGACATCGAGATCGCCTTGCGCTCGGAATGGCCGAAGACCAGCCCGTAACCGCGGGTGAATTGCGCCGGCTCGGTTTTCGAGCCCTTGAACTGGTTCACCGTTTCGCATTCGGTCAGGGTGATCTCGCCGATTTCGATGGCAAAGCCCAATTCGGGGATCTCCATTTCCACCGCCACTTGGCCCATGCGCAGCTCGCCCACGAAGGCGTGCGTGCGGCCATAGCCGCGCTGAGTACTATAGGCCATGCCAAGCACGAAACCTTCGTCGCCGCGCGCCAGCGATTGCAGGCGCAGGGCACGCTCGGCCGGGAATTCCAGCGGCGCGCGCGTCAGGTCGGGCGGGGGCGTGTCGCTATCGGGCTGGGTTTCGATCAGCCCCTCGCGATTCAGGAAATCGCTGACGCGCGGCTTGGGCACGTCATCGGCCGGGGCCTGGGGCGCGGGCGGCGCCGCGTCGCCTTCGGCGGCCAGCGCGAAATCCAGCAGCCGGTGGGTATAGTCGAAGGTCGGCCCCAGCACCTGCCCGCCCGGCAGATCCTTGAACGTAGCGGATATCCGGCGTTCGCAGGCCATCGCGCCGGTATCGACCGGCTCGGAATGGCCCAGGCGCGGCAGCGTGGTGCGATAGGCGCGGATCAGGAAGATCGCCTCGATCAGATCGCCGCGCGCCTGTTTGATGGCCAGCGCGGCCAGGTCCGGATCGTAAAGCGAGCCTTCGGCCATCACCCGGTTCACGGCCAGCGCCAGCTGTTCGCGGATCTGGTCGATGGACAGCTCGGCGATGTCGGTATCGCCCCGGCGTTCCTCGGCCAGCCAGGCATGGGCGTTGTCGATGGCGCGTTCGCCCCCTTTGACGGCAACATACATCAGGCGGCCCTTACCTTGGTGGTGCGGGGCAGCGCGGCAAGCTGCGCCCCGGCGGTGAAGAAGAAATCGAGGCCCAGCGGAAACAGCGCGGCATTGGCCTGAAACGCTGCGATCTCGGGCAGGGACAACGTTGCGCTGTCCTTGATCCCCGGCCCGGTCAGATGGGCGCCGTCGGGCGACAGGTCATCGCATTCCACGATCAGCGTGGCCGAGCGGTCGGGGTAATCGGCGCGGCCGATGGCATAGCCGTGCAGCGGTTGCAGCGCGGCCCAGTCGCCCAGCGCGAACATCGCATCGGCGGCCGCAACCAGCGGCGCGCCGGTGTGAAAGGTCAGCCAGGCGCGCAGATCGGGCGTGTCATGGCGCCCCGCCAGGTGCAGCGGCGTTTCACGGTCGGCCAGCGTCAGCAACAGCGTGGCGGCGGCCACCGACAGCGGTGCGGGCGGCGTGGCGCCCGCCATGTCGACGATGGTGCCGGGCCGGGCCATGGCGGTCATCGCTGCGCGAAACGCGCGGGCGGCATCGGGGGCGGCATCGGCAAATCCGCCTTGCAAGGTGGTGGCGTGCTGCATCAATCCTCTCCCCGCGCCATGGTGAAAAACTCGACCCGCGTGGCGGCGGCACGGGACGCCCGCGCGCCGCGCGCCTGATCGCGGGCAGCGGCCAGCGGGTCCAGAACCGTGGCGCGCACCGCCTGGGCCGCATCGGTCTGCATCAGCGCATCGATCAGCGCGGCGCGCTCGGCCCTGGCCTTGTCGCGCCCCTGGACATAGCCGTGGCCCACCACATCGCTGCCCCGCAGTTGCAGCGCGCAGCGGGTCACCGTCATCTCGCCCAGATTGAAAGGTGCGCCGGTGCCGCCGGTCCGGCCCCGCACCATGACCGAGCCGATCTCGGGCGGGCGCAACCAATCGAAATCGGGCCGGTTCGCGAGCCTGTCACAAAGCGCCGCCAGACTGTCGCCCGGTGCCGTGGCCAGCAGACCAAGCCAGTTTCGGCGCGCTTCGGTGTTTTCCGCCTGTGTCATCTGGACAACTTGCCAACCTGTCTATTATCCTATACAACTATACAAATTATTACACCACCTGCCCCGAGTCGCGCAAGCCGGGGCGCATGAAGATTTGATGACATGGCCCGCACCCCGATCTGGAAATCCATCGCCACCACGCTGGAAGGTGAAATCGCCGCCGGGCAATACCGCCCCGGCGACAAGCTGCCGACCGAGGCCGCGCTGTCCCAGCGCTTCGGCGTCAACCGGCACACGGTGCGCCATGCGCTGGGGGATATGGGCGATCGTGGGCTGGTGCATTCCCGGCGCGGCGCGGGGGTCTTCGTGGCGGCCAAGCCCACCGAATACCCGATCGGGCGCCGGGTGCGGTATCACCAGAACCTGACCGCGGGCGGACAGACCCCGTCGAAGCAGATCCTGCGTCTGGAAACCCGCCTGCCCGATGAGGTCGAGGCCAAGGCGCTGCGCCTGACCGCCGAGGATCCCGTGCATGTCTATGAGGGGCTGTCGCTGGCCGATGACGCGCCGCTGGCGGTCTTTCGGTCGGTCTTTCCCGCCGCGCGGTTTCCGGGCCTGCTGAAACGGCTGGGCAAGGGCGGGTCGGTGACCGAGGCGCTGCGGGCCGAGGGGGTGACCGATTACACCCGCGCCTCGACCCGGCTGACCGCGCGCCAGGCCGATGCGACCCAGGCGCTGCACCTGCGCATCCGCGAGGGCGCACCGATCCTGCGCACCGAAAGCATGAATATCGACCCCGCCGATCAACCCCTGGAATATGGGCTGACCTGGTTCGCGGGCGACCGGATCTGCCTGGTCGTGACGCCGGATTGACCGCAAAACAAGCGTTTTTGTCACAAGCGCGATACAGATTCGGGTTATCCACAGGCCAAACCACAACCCGAGCAGCCCGATGTGCCCGACCCTGCCCCCCCTGCGCTTTACCGGCGCCCAGATCCTGCGTGACGGCGAAATGCAGCAGCGTTCGCTGGCCATCCGGGACGGCCGGATCACCAAGGGCCCCCTGCCCGAGGTCGACCTGAGCGGCTATCTGATCCTGCCCGGCATTATCGACCTGCATGGCGACGCGTTCGAACGGCACATGGCGCCCCGCCCCACCGCGCCCTTCGATTTCATGACCGGCCTTGCGGGCACCGACCGCGACGCCGCCGCCAATGGCATCACCACCGCCTGGCTGGCGCAAAGCTGGTCATGGGAGGGCGGCCACCGCGGCCCCGACCACGCCGAAAAGCTGCTGGCGGCACTGTCGCTCTACCGCCCCCAGGCGCTGACCGATCTGCGCATCCAGATCCGCTGTGAAACCCACCTGGTCGACAGCGGCGACCGTCTGCTGGCCGCGATCCGGACCCATGGCGTCGATTACGTGGTGTTCAACAATCACCTGGACGACGTGCTGGACCATGCGGACACCGCCTCGCCCGCGCTGTACCACTGGGCCAAAGGCGCCGGGCGCAGCATCGAGGAACACATCGCCGCCGCCCGCGCCGCCAAAGCCCGCCAGCCCGAGGTGCCCCGCCACCTGTGCCGGCTGGCCGATGCGTTCGACCGGCTGGGCGTGATCTATGGCAGCCATGACGACCCCGATGGCGAGACCCGCGAACGCTATTCGATGATCGGCGCGCGGATCGCCGAATTCCCCACCGCGCGCAAGGCCGCCGCCGCCGCCAAGGCGATGAACGATCCCGTCCTGATGGGCGCGCCGAACCTGGTGCGGGGTCGCTCGCAATCGGGCAATGTCGCGGCCGAGGATCTGGTGCGCCAGGGGCTCTGTGATGCGCTGGTGTCGGATTACTATTACCCCGCGCTGACCCGCGCCGTCTGGCATCTGGTGGACAAGGGCATCGCGCCGCTGCCCCGCGCCTGGGCCATGATCTCGGAAACCCCGGCGCAGATCCTGCGCCTGCCCGACCGGGGTCGGCTGGATATCGGCAAACGCGCCGATCTGACGGTGATCAACGCCGAAACCCGGCTGGTCGAGATGACGATCGCCGATGGCCGCCTGGCCTATCTGGCGGGGGCGGCGGCGCAACGCATGTTCGATCAGAATGCGGGCATGAAGCTGGCCGCGGAATAAAACACACTGTCACAAATTTGTGCCAATGCTGCCAAACGCAAGCCATCGAAACCCGCGATAAGGACACTGGTAAAGAGTGGAACCTGGGAAGGTTTGTGGGAATTAGTACCTTTATAGACAGTGTTTTTAATGTGTCAGAGGGGGATCTTCGGGTCCCCCTTTTTTCGCGCGCGCAGGCCATCGGCCGAAGCTCAGCCACCGTATTTCTCAAGGAAAGCATGGACCGACAGGGTGCGGAAATCCGTCAGCGCCGCCCGCAGCGCCGCATGCGGCCAGTCCCACCAGGCCAACGCTACCAGCCGCGCCGCGGTGTCGGGATCGAACCGCGTCCGCAACGGCGCCGCGGGCACACCCGCCACGATCATGTAGGGCGCCACGTCCCTCGTCACGACCGCCCCCGCCGCCACCACGGCGCCATCGCCCACCGTGATCTCGGGGCGGATGATGGCATTGTGACCGATCCAGCTGTCATGCCCGATCCGCGCCCGCCGGCTGCGCCGATGGGCAAAGAATTCCGGGTCGTCCTGGGCATCGTCCCAATAATCCCCCGACCGGTACAGGAAATGGTGCAGCGACGCCCGCTGCATCGGATGATCGGTCGGCCCGACCCGCGCGAAACTGGCGATATTGGCGAATTTGCCGATCGTCGCATTGGCGATATCGGCAAAGCGGTCGCAATAGGAATAATCCCCGAATTCGGAATGGGCCACGCGGCTGCCCGCGCCGATCTCGACATAGGCACCGAAGCGGCTGTCGGTGATTGTGCAGTCCGGATGGATCAATGGCCGGTCGTGGTGAAGTCTGGTCATGGTGCTCTTTCAGGTTTTCTTGCCTCCGGCGGGAGTATTGGTACCAAGAAGAAGCCGAAACGCGTCCTTCTTCTTGGTACCAATACTCTCGCCGAAGGCCTAAAATCCGGCGGGCGCGTCAGCGGCCGCCCGCGATCAGGCGCTGTCGCAGCTTGCCCGAAAGCCAGTCCATCAGCATCACCATCAGCAGGATCAGGACGATATAGTAGCTGACCTCTTCCCAGTCCTTCTGGGTGATCATGGCTTGCGTCAGCAGCAAACCGATCCCGCCGCCGGTGATGGCGCCGATGATCGTGGCGCTGCGGGTGTTGGATTCCAGGTAATACAGCACCTGACTGAGCAGCACCGGCGTGATCTGCGGGATCACCCCGAAACGATAGCGTTGCAGGGGCCGCGCGCCGGTGGACTGAAGCCCCTCGATCTGCTTGCGGTCGACATTTTCCAGCGCCTCGGAGAACATCTTGCCGAAGCTGCCGGTATCGGTGAACAGGATCGCCAGCGCCCCGGTCATCGGCCCGGGGCCAAAGGCGCGGGCCAGGATGATGGTCCAGATCAGCCCGTCCACCCCGCGCACGAAGTCAAAGACCCGCCGCACAGCGAAACGCAGCGCGCCCAGCGGCGCGAAGTTGCGCGCCGCGAGGAAGGCCAGCGGCAGCGCCACGATGGCCGCGCCCATGGTGCCCAGGAACGCCATCAGGACGGTTTCGAACATGGCCCAGGCGACCTCGGCATGGCGCCACATGGCGTTGTGCCAGAAATCGTGCAGCGCGCCCGCGATATTGCCGCGTGCGGGATCGATCCGGGGGCCGAACAGGATCTCGCCCGCCCCATGGCCGTGATAAGGGCTGTCGAGGGTGAAGAAGAAGAGCTCCCAGCCCGCGAAATAGCGAAACACCTCGGTCCGGTTGCGGGTCACCGTAACGCGGCCCGCATCGGTGGTGATGGTCATGCGGTTTTTCGACAGGTTGATCCAGTCGGGCACGTTTTCGGGATCAAGGTTCGTCTGCACCCCGCGCGGGCCGGGTTCGGCGGTGATCAGCCCGAAGCCCGGCACGTCATAGCTGACGCCGGTTTCGGCAAACCGCACCACATGGCCGTCTTCCAGGTCGATCACCGTCTGATCGCCCAGCGTCACCCAAGCGGGCGCGGTCCCGTCGGCATAGGCGCCCTTGCGCTCGCCCTCGATGGCGATACTGACATCACCCGACCGGTTGTCTCGCGTCACATGGGTTTTATAGCTGTAGCTGTCGGCCACCAGCGCGCGGGCATTGTCCATCCGCGCCCGTTCGGCCAACCCCGGGATATCGAAGGCAAAGACGATATAGGCCAGATAGACAACGATCAGCGCGGGCAGCCCGAAGGCCACCAGCCGCTTGCGGCGAAACAGGCCGTCGGCCTGCGATTTCAGCGCCATGGTGCTCATGCGCCACCCCCATGGGTCAACTTGTTGCGGAAATGGCTAGACACCTGGTCAAAGACCACGATGGCCCCGAAAAGCAGCAGGAAGATCGCCGCCGCCTCGTCGAACTTGCCCTGCCCCCAGGACATGGCGTTCTTCAGCTCGTAGCCGATGCCACCCGCGCCGACAAAGCCCAGGATGGCCGAGGCGCGGATGTTGATCTCGAACCGCAGCAGGCCATAGGAGAGGTAATTCGGCGCCACCTGTGGCACCACGCCCAGCAGCATCCGCTGGGTCCAGTTGGCGCCCACGCTTTCCAGCCCCTCGACCGGTTTGAGCGAGGCGTTCTCGTTCACCTCGGAAAACAGTTTGCCCAGCGCGCCGGCGGTGTGAAAGGCGATGGCGATCATCGCCGGGACCGGGCCGCCGCCCAGGATGAAGATCAGCACCAGCGCGATCACGATCTCGGGCACCGCGCGCATCACGTCCATGATCCGGCGAAAGAGCGGGATCAGCGCCGGAAACCGCGCCAAACCACGGGTCGAAAGAAGCGACAGCACGATGGCCAGCATCGCCCCCACGAGCGTCGATACGGCGGCGATATTGATGGTCTCGATCAGTGCGGGAAAGAATTTCACCAGATGCGCGGGCATCAGGTCGATCTTGTCCCATGCCTCGCCCAGCACCTGTGCGGGGAAGTCGAAAATCCGGTGCAGCCCGTCCCAGAACCCGCCCGCATTGCGGCTGTCGGCCAGGGTAAAGCCCGACAGCATCAGCAGCACGAACACCAGCAGCGTCAGCCCGCCGTAAAGCCGCTTGCGCCGGGTCAGCGCCATGTATTCCGCGCGGATCGGGTCGATCCCGTTGCCCGGATGCGGTGCGGCGGTCAGTTCTGCCATCGGATGCCCCCTTTAAACAGCGAACAGGCCCCGCGCGATGCGGGGCCTGCGTTGGGATTGTCGGATCAGTTCGATTTCGCCTTGCGCGCTTCGATGATCGACAGATAGGCGTCATGGGTGATCGGGTCGAAGCCCAGGGTCTCGCCCGCCGCGATGTTATAGGCGCAATCGGGATCGGCGTCGTACATGTTGTCGATCATGGCGGTCATCTTGGCCTTGACCTCTTCGGGCAGCGCCTTGCGCAGCACGATGGGGCCTTCGGGGATCGGCTTGGAGCGCCAGATCTCGACCAAATCGTTCATGTCGATTAGGCCCGCATCCACCGCCTTGCGCAGCGCGCCCGAGTTATAGCCATCTTCCCAGGCGCCTTGGCCGTCGGCCCAGGTCACGCCGCCGTCGACATCGCCATTGTTCACGGCAACGATGGTCTGTTCGTGACCGCCGGTGAATTTCACCTCGCCGAAATAGTCACCGTTTTCCATGCTGGCGCCGGTGGTTTCGGGGATCTCGATGGACGGGATCAGGTAACCGCTGGTCGAGTTCGGATCGCCGAAGCCGAAGACCTTGCCCTTCATGTCCTCAAGCGAGGTGATGCCGCTGTCTTTGCGGGCGAAACCGATGGAATGATAGCCATAGGAGCCATCGAGGTTGATCTTGACCAGTACCGGCTCGACCGCCTCGGGGTCTTCCAGATAGGTCTTGGCATAGCCCGACGCGCCCAGCCAGGCATAGTCGATGGTGCCGCCCAGCAGGCCCTGGATCACACCGTTATAGTCGGCAGGCGCGAAGATCTTGACCGGAACGCCCAGCGCCTCTTCGGTATAGTCCTTCAGGCACTGGTGCGAGGTCATGCGGTCCTGGGCGTTTTCGCCGCCCAGAATGCCGATGCGGAATTCGGTGATCTCTTGGGCGTTGGCGACACCGGCAAGCGCGGTGGTGGCCAGAGCGGCAGCAAACAGTTTTTTCATCTCGGTCTCTCTCCAGGTTGTTTGGCCCCGGGGGCCGTCCCCCGAAGCCGATGAAAATCGTCGGGGGTCAGGCGGGCACGCGGTCCAGCGCCTCGATTGCGGTCGATGTGGCGGCTTCGGAAAAGCCCGCATCGGCGCCATAGATGTCGCGCGCCACGCCGGTGGTCAGCTGTTCGGGCGTGCCGTCGAACACCACGCGCCCGTCGCGCATGCCGATCACCCGGTCGCAATAGCGCCGCGCGGTGTCCAGCGTGTGCAGGTTGGCGACGACCAGGCGACCGTCTTCCTCGTGGATGCGGCGCAGGGCGTCCATCACCACCTGGGCGTTCATCGGGTCCAGGCTGGCAATGGGCTCGTCGGCCAGAATGATGCGCGGGTCCTGCATCAGCGCGCGCGCAATCGCCACGCGCTGCTGCTGGCCGCCCGAAAGCGCCTCGGCCCGTTTGGGCGCCTGTTCGGCGATGCCCAGCCGGTCCAGGATGTCGATGGCGCGGTGAATGTCATCCTGCGGGAACAGGTTGAACAGGGTGGCCAGGGTCGAGCGGCGGTTCAGCGTGCCATGCAGCACGTTGCTGACCACATCCATGCGCGGCACCAGGTTGAACTGTTGAAAGATCATCGCGCATTGCGATTGCCAGGCGCGCTTGTCGCCACCGCGCAGGCGCAGGATATCGCGATCCTCGAACCGGATCTCGCCCTCGGTCGCATCGGTCAGGCGGTTCATCATCCGCAAGAAGGTCGACTTGCCCGCCCCCGACCGGCCAATGATCCCGATCATCACCGGTTTCGCGACATCGAATGTCACGTTCTGAACGGCGGTATTCGCGCCGAACCGCTTGGTTACACCCGTCACACGCAGCAGCATGTTCACCCCACAGCAATTCCCCACCCGAGCGGGTAAGCCATCGCCGCGACGGCTTTGTTTCAGTTTTCTGAACCTTTTATGACGCGCGGGGCGGCTTGCGCGGGTTGCACGCAAGGCCCGACCTGCTATCTGTCTGGCGCAAGGAAGGGACCGCCATGTCAGAATTCGTACCGGGGCCGGACACCAAACGCGCGTTGCGCGATGCAATGGGGCGTTTCGCGACCGGGGTGACGATTGTCACCGCGCGGACGGCGGACGGCCCGCTTGGCATCACCGCCAACAGCTTCACATCCGTGTCGCTGGACCCGCCGCTGGTGCTGTGGTCGCCGGCCAAACGCTCGGCCCGGTGCGCGGCGTTCTGCGCGGCGCCGGAATTCGCCATCCATGTGCTGGCCGCCGACCAGGCGCCGCTGGCCATGCAATTCGCGCGTTCAGGCACCGAATTCGACCCCGCCCACTGGCAGATCGGCGACGATGGCCTGCCGCTTCTGACCCATTACGCCGCGCGCTTCGTCTGTCGCCCCCATGCCCAGCACGATGCGGGCGACCATGTGCTGATCATCGGCGAGGTGACCCGCGCCTGTGCCGGGGGGATCAGCCCGCCGCTGGTCTTCACCGGCGGGCGCTATGGCACGTTCCGGGCCGACTGAGCGGCCCTAGCCGAACATGTCGGCGGTGATGCCCGCGTACCAGCCCACGCTTTCCTCGAAGGTCGCCTTGCGCAGCGCGGCATCCTCGCCGGTCTGGCTGATGAACCCGTCGACCTTGGCGATCTTTTCATCTGTCGCCTGATAGGACGCGCCCACCTTGACCCCGTCATCGGTGTCGATCAGCGACCAGCAGGTGTTGGTGAACTTGGCCGGGAACACCTTGGCCCCGGTCAGCGCGCCGCGCACGGCCATCGCCGCCACCTTGGCCTGACTGTTGGCCGAAAAGCCCGATTTCGGCATGTCGCCCTGGTTCGTGGCATCGCCCAGCACATGGATATTCTCGTCCATCCGGCTTTGCATCGTGTGGCCCGAAACCGGCGCCCAGTTGCCATCGGTGATGCCCGCGATTTCACAGATGCGCCCGGCCTTCATCGCCGGGATCACGTTGCAGACATCGACATTCGTGACCTCGCCATCGATGCTGACGGTCATCTCGTCCGGGTTCACCTCGACAGTGCCGCCGCCGAAATCGGGGCCGATCCAGTCGATCATGCCGTCATAGTGCTTGCCCCAGCCTTCCTGAAACAGCGCCTGTTTCGAGAATTTCTCTTTCGGGTCGGCGACGATGATCTTGGCCGTCGGATTGATCTGTTTCAGCAGATGCGCCACCATGCTGACCCGCTCATAGGGTCCCGGCGGGCAGCGATACGGGTTGGGCGGCGCGATCATGGCGAAGGTGCCGCCTTCGGGCATCGCCTCGATCTGGGCTTTCAGCAATTCGGTCTGCGATCCGGCCTTATAGGCATGCGGCATCTTGTTCTGGGCGCTGATGTCCCAGCCCGGCACGGCCCCGTCGACGAAATCGATCCCGGGGCTGAGGATCAACCGGTCATAGGGCAGCACCGCCCCACCGGCCAGCGTCACCGTCTTGGCATCGCGGTCGATCCCCACGGCCCAGTCATGCACCACATTGACCCCGTAATCCGCGGCCAGCGTGCCATAGGAATGCGCGATGGAGCCAATTTCGCGGAAGCCGCCGATATAGAGGTTCGAGAAGAAGCAGGTGTAGTAACTGCGCGACGGCTCGACCAGGCTCACGTCGATGGCCCCGTCGGAATCCTTGGCCAGATAGCGCGCGGCGGTCGCCCCGCCCGCTCCGCCGCCGATCACGACGACCTTGGGCATCCCATGCCCCGCGCCCCAGACGGTGGGCGCCGCAAGGGTCGCCGCCGACGCGGTGCCGATAAATCGGCGTCTGTTCAGTTTCATTGCAATTCCTCCCTTTTTATTCTTCGTCCGACAAGGCGCCGAAATAGGCCGCCAGCGCCGCGATCTCGTCATTCGACAGGCGCCCGGCCATCATCTGCATCACCGGATGCGGGCGCAGCTTTTCCTTATAGGCATGCATGGCCAGCACGAAATCCTCCTCGGGCCACAGCGTGATCGACGGAATGCCCTGATCGCTGCCGTCGCGTTGATGACAGGTGGTGCATTCGCTGGACAGGTATTCGCCGTAATCGGGATCGCCCCGGATCGCCAGGATCTCGTCCGACAGGTCCGGCAGGTCGCGGATCGCGGTCGGCGCGGCCTCGGGGATGTTGGCGGGGTTGTCCGAAAAATCGCGCAGGAAGGCCAGAAGATCCGCCCGCTGCTGGTCGTCCTTCAGCCCGCGAAAGCTCATCCGCGTGCCCGAGACCAGCGCCTTGGGATTGTGGATATAGGCATCCAGCGTCTGCAACGTCCAGGTCAGCCCGTCATTGCCCGCCCGCTGCATCGATTTCGAATAGCTGAACCCGTCGATCGCGGCCGCCTGACGGCCGAAAATGCCGTTCAGATGCGGCCCGATCCGGTTCGTTGCATCAGGGCCGATCTGATGACAGCCCTTGCATTGTGTCCAAAGCTCGGCCCCGCTTTCCGCATCGCCGATCCGCTCGACCGCAGCCACCGCGCCGGACAGTCCCAGCGCGAGCGCGGCGAAACAAAGTTTCGCAAATCCTCCCATATCTGGAACTCTATGCCAGTTCGGCAGCACAAACAAGAATATATCTATTCGTGAATGGGAAAAACGCTACCACACGTCCGGGTCGATCCCCTGCGCGCGCAGCGCTTCGAACTTGTCCTGTAAGTACCGCTGAAACGGTTGTTTTTCGTATTCGCCGGTCACCACATATTCCAGCGACGACAGATAGTGAAAGGGCTTCAGATATCCCGGCAGGCGAAACGCCTCGGCCAGGCGCGGATCGGTGGCCCCGGCGCGGCTGGCGGGGAACAGGACCGTGGTGGGGGTGAAGTTCACGCCCCATTTCGCGGCCAGCGCGCGTTCTTCCAGCGACTGGCCGTCGAAATCCAGAACCGCGCGCGCGCCCCACAGATCCAGCTGGATCACGTCGAAATGCGCGGTCAGGTAATCGACGATCTCAGGGCGGGCAAAGTTCACCTGATGCAGCTCGCGGCAATAGGGGCAGCCGGCCTGTTCGAACAGCACCATCAGCCCCCGGCCCGCATCGGCGGCGGTCTGAAGATCGTCGCCCAGCTCCAGGAAGCTGTCGGTGAACCAATCCTGCTTGTGCAGCCCGTCATCGCCCAGCTCGGCCGCGCGCAGCGGCCCGGCCAGGGACAGCGCAAGCGCGGTCAGGATCGTGTCGCGGCGTGTCGGCATAGCGTATCCTCCCGCCCGCAGCCTAGCACGGCGTGGGACAACCGCCAAAACACGAACGGGCGAGCCCAAGGGGCCCGCCCGCCGTCAGGGAGAAGCGAATGCTTACTGGAAGGTGCTGAGATAGGCGATGATCGCGGCGCGATCGTCTTCCTTTTTCAGCCCCGCAAAGGACATCTTGTTCTTGGCGATATAGCTTTTCGGATTGGCCAGGAACGCATCCAGGTTTTCCGGTGTCCAGACCAGACCGCCCTCGCCTTCGGTCACGAAGGGTTTGGAGTATTTAAAATCCCCCAACGCGGCGGCATGGCGCCCGACGACCCCGTTCAGGACCGGGCCGGTGCGGTTCTTGGCGCCGTCACCCACCTGGTGGCAGGCCTTGCACTTCTTGAACACCTTCTCGCCCGCGGCGACCAGTTCCGGATCGGCGGCTGCCATCGCCGCAGGCGCGGGTTCGGCGGGCGCCTCGGCGGCGGCGGGGGCTTCCTCGGCCGGTTCGGCAGCGGCGGTTTCCACTGCGGCCGGTTCAGGCGCGGGTTCCGCTGCGGCCTCGTCCTCGGCCCCGTGATCGGGCGTCACATCCAGAACGGCGGCGCGCATCGTGATCTCGACGCTGTCCTTGCAATCGCTCATGCAGGGTTCGGGATTCCAGAACGCGGCCTCGGCGGTTTCGCGGTCATCCACGACGAACCCTTCGGCATTCGGCAATTCGAACGCGGCGAAGTTTTCGTTCGACAGCACGAAATCCTCGTCCACCAGATCGTTGGAATAAAGGATATAGGCGACGATGGCATAGACCTCGTCCGCGCTGAGCGACTGCGCGTTGCCAAACGGCATCGAGCGGTTCACATAGTCCCACGCGGTCGACAGATGCGGCCAGTACGAGCCCACGGTTTTCAGCGGGTCCTTGTGCGCCAGCGTGCCCGCGCCCCCGGCCAGCTTCGGCCAGTTGTCGACACCTTCGGCGAAATCGCCGTGGCAGACCGCGCAATTGTCGGCAAAGACCTCTTCGCCGGTCAGCACGTCGCCCGAGCCTTCGGGCAGGCCGGTGCCATCGGGCGACACGTCCACGTTCCAGGCGGCGACCTCCTCGGGCAGCGCCACACGGCCCAGGCCAAACCCGCCCTCGGGCGTGGTCACGGCCGCCACTTTCATCGGCGCGGCGGCCTCGGGCGCGGCGGCGTTTTCGGCATGCGCCGCCGGCACGATCTTGCCACGCGCGGGCGCGGGCACATCGGCGACGAACTGATCCGCCAGGACATAGGCCGAGCCGATGACAGCCGCCACCCCGGTCAGGGCGGGACCGAACAGATTAAGAAACTTCGACATTCTCGGCCTCTCCGTTTTCCTTGACCCACCAGGTCTGAATGCAGTTGTTGTGATAGATCGAGTTTTCGCCGCGCACCTCGCGCAGCTGCGCCTTGCTGGGCTGCACGTAACCGGTGCTGTCCTTGGCGCGTGCCTGCAGCAGCATTTCCGACCCGTCCCAGTTATGGTCCAGATAGAACCGCGTCAGTGCCTTGTCGGTGCCGGGCGCGGCCAGACGCGCGGGCGTCCAGCTTTTGCCGCCATCGACGGACACGTCGACCCCGGTGATCGCGCCGCGGCCCGACCAGGCCAGGCCGGTGATGACCAGCGGGCCCGGCCCGTGGCTGATCGGCGATTGCGGGCTGGGGCTGGTGACGACCGATTTGGCGTCCATGACCCAGGTCCATTTGCGGCTGGTGCCGTCGGCCAGCGTGTCGGTGTATTTGCTGGTTTCCTCGCGGCTTTCGACGGGGCCATCCATGACCTCGACCCGGCGCAGCCATTTGACCCACATATTGCCTTCCCAGCCGGGCACGACCAGACGCACGGGGTAACCATGTTCCTTACGCAGTGCCTCGCCATTGGCCTTGAACGCCACCAGAACGTCGTCCAGCGCCTTTTCCATCGGGATCGAGCGGCCGTTCGACGACGCATCCGCGCCCTCGACATAGACCCACTTGTCGGCCAGATCGCCCGCGGCGTCCAAACCGGCCTCTTCCAGCAGGGTCCGCAGGGACACGCCGGAATATTCCATGTTGTGGATCATGCCATGGGTGAACTGCGCGCCGTTCAACTGCGCGCCTGCCCATTCCATGCCGGTATTGGCCGCGCATTCGCAGAAATACACGTGGTTTTCACGCGGGAAACGCTCCAGATCGGCATAGGTGAAGACCAACGGCCGGTCCACCAGACCGTTGATCATCAGCCGGTAATCTTCCTTGCGCAGCTCGATCGCGCCCGAGTGGTGGCGTTCGAACGCGCAGCCCTGCGGGGTGATCGTGCCGTCCAGCGCGTGGATCGGCGTGAAGTTGATCGAGCTGATCGTGTCGGCGGTCAGCCATTCCACATTCCGCCGGACAACGTCGTCCTCGTACTTGATCGGCAGGCCATACGGCGTGGCATCCACACCGTCGCCCAGTTCCTGGGCCCAGGGCTGGATTTCGGTGATCAGCGGATCGCCAGCTGCCAGCGCCGCGGTGCTGGTCGCGGCGGCCCCGCCCGCAGCGATACCGGCTTTCAGGAAGCCGCGCCGGGTGGTTGTGGGATCAGGTTTGTCTGTCATGTCTGCAACCTCCTCCTGAGATGCGTCATTTATATTCAATATTTGATATATGTCATTGCGGTGTTCGGTCACGCCCCTGTCACCTTCACCGATGTGTTGGGTTCCAGCTGGATCGGGCCCTTGCGCTTCAGATAACTTTCGACCACGTCCCAGATCGGCGGACCCTCGGTGCCCTCGTTCACGCTGGCCCAGCCCGCAACCACATAGGTCTTGGCCGGGTCGATGCTTTCGCCGGTCTTCAGCAGCACCATGTCGGTGATGCGTTCGCCGATGGGCTTGGACACGTCGATCTTGTAGCCCATGCCGCCCAAGCGAACCATGTCGCCGCCCTGTTGGTAATAGGGGTCGGGGTTGAACAGGTTGTCGGCCACGTCCTCGACAATCGTGTGGATGAATTCCCCTGTCATTTCCGACCGATAGGCATTGGGATAGGTCATCGAGGTGACGTTCCACAGATCCTCGCGGGTGATATCCTCACCCGGCAGGATCGACGGCCCCCAGCGCACGCCCGGCGACATGGCGATGTCGGCCTCGCGCTCTTCCAGCAGGGCGTCGCAGATCAGGTCGTCCCAGGTGCCGTTGAAGTTGCCCCGGCGATAGAGCAGGCTGTCGGTCTGGCCGATCACCTCTTCCAGCTGGTCCTTGAAGGGCGCGCGCTGTTCGTCGATCAGCGCGCTGACCTCGGCGTCGGGCGTGATCACGTCGCTGAAGATCGGGATCAGCTTGTGGCGGAAGCCCATCATCTTGCCGTCGCGCACGTCCAGGTCGACGCGGCTGACGAATTTGCCGTTGGATCCGCTGGCGATCAGGATCGTGTCGCCCACCACCAGCGGTTCGGGGATGGCGTCATGGGTGTGCCCGGTCAGGATCACGTCGATGCCGCTGACCTTGCTGGCCATGGCGCGGTCCACGTCGAAGCCGTTATGGCTCAGGCAGACGACCAGCTCGGCGCCCATGCCGCGCACCTCGTCCACCATTTCCTGCATGCGCTGGTCACGGATGCCGAAGCTGTATTCGGGGAACATCCAGCCGGGGTTGGCGATGGGCATATAGGGGAAGGCCTGGCCGATGACGGCGATCTTGGTGCCGCCGCGCTCATAGAACTCGTAAGGTTTGAAATTCTCGCTCGGTTCGTCCCATTCGGCGTCGAAGATGTTCTGCGCCAGCGCGTCGAAGGGCAGACCGGCCAGGATCTCGTGCACCCGATCCGAGCCCAGCGTGAATTCCCAGTGGAAGGTCATCGCGTCGGGCTTCAGCGCGTTCATCACGTTAACCACGTCCTGCCCTTGGGTCTGATAGCAGGTATAGCTGCCATGCCAGGTGTCACCGCCATCCAGCAGCAGCGCGTCGGGCCGGTCGGCGCGGATCGCGTTGATCACGGTCGCCACGCGGTCCATCCCGCCCATCTTGCCATAGGTTTTGGCCAGCGACGTGAAATCGGTATAGGTCAGGGCATAGGCCTCGGGGCTGCCCGGCTGGATCTTGTAGAGGTCCAGGAAATCCTGCCCCGTCACATGCGGCGGCAACCCGTTCACCGCGCCGATCCCCAGGTTGATTTCCGGCTCGCGGAACCAGATCGGCTTCAGCTGCGCGTGGATATCGGTGATATGCATCAGCGTCACGTTGCCGAACGTGTCGAATTGCAGCAGGTCGTCTTGGGTCAGCACCTGTTGCGCTGCCAGTTTCGACCAGTTGCCATAGCCCGAAACACCGTAGATCGCCGAGGCGGCCACCGATGCCTGCAGAAAATCGCGGCGCGAAATCATGTTGTCGTCTCTCCGTTCAGGTCGCAACGGACCAGCCGGTGCCCGCGTCTTGCGGGCCGGTGAACCGATGCCAGATAAAGGAACTAACGAATGGTCCCCGCGCAGGTGTCCCCCGCGCGGGGAAGTGTCTTAGTTGCGCACCGACGGGCCTTCGACCGACAGGCCGTTCCCGCGCGAGGCGACGTAAAGCTCCAGCGCCACGAATTCCGGCGAGCCGGGGCTGAAGGTTTCAGCCCGCGTATCGCGGATGCAGCCCTTGAACCGCGCATGGGTCGAATTCAGCTTGGCGTTCTTCAGACGATAGGTCGGAAACCCGTTGATCTGCCCCTGGGACAGGTGGTCTGCCCGGATGAGGTTGTCGTAGTTATCCTCGTGGCAGTTCGCGCAGGACAGTTCGAGCTGACCATAGCGGGTATAGTAGATCTCCTTGCCCTTCGCCCAGGTTTCGGCGGCCGGACCGTCGATGGCCACGCTGACCGGCAAACCGCGCGACTGGACCGAGATGAGGGCGGTCATGTTGACCATGTCGCCCGAATCCCATTTCCACGGCTCGGCTTCCATCCGGTTTTCGCGGCAATCGTTGACCTGCATCTCCAGCGTGCGCACCTCGCCCGCGGCCTCGTTCCACTTCGGATAGACCGCACGCACACCGGCCATGCCCTCTTCCGGGGCGCCGTGGCAATCGGCACAGGACTTGCCCGCCGCACCATCGGCGGTGTCCCAGACCTCTTGCGCCGCGTCGACGAAGATCATGCCCGGGTTGTCGAAATCGTCCATCTGGAACGCCTGGGTATCGTCGGACCGAAAGGTCCAGCCGGACCGGATCTCGTCGATATATTCCATGTGTTCCGGTGCCGCGGTGCGGGTCACGATCTCGATGTCGCCATTGATCACCAGTTCTGCGTTTTCGTCTGCAGCTGCCATGCCGGCCGCCATGACCAGCCCAAGGGCAGTAGCCGTCAGCGGCTTAAGCGGGTTGCGTTCCATACGTTTCCTCCCTGAATGAAACACCGGCTTAGCCGATTGCGATCGATTTTGTTTCTTCGTAAACCGACCCGTCATCGTCGTACCAGGTGAACTTGAAATCACCGGCTTCGGGAACGGTCGCATCGAATTCGACATAAGGGTTGGTCGAAATCGCGGGTTCCATCGTCATGTCGATCACGCCCTGCCCGTTGAATTCACAGGTGAAGCGGTTGATGATCGAACGCGGGATCAGGTTGCCGTCGCCGTCCTTGCGCTGACCCGATTCCATCTTGTGGCTGATCAGGGTCTTGATGGTCACGGAATCGCCAGCAGCGGCTGTTTTCGGGACCTTGACGCGGGGTTTTACACCATCTGCCATTTGCTTTTTCTCCTAGGATATCTGGGGGTGCGGGGCCGTCAGCCGCCGCAGCCGCCGATTGTGACTTTGACCGTGTTGGCGGCGCGCACGAAGCTGCCATCGGCCATCTTGGCGATGGCGATCACGTCCTGCGTGCCGGCCAGACGGATCCGGGTCGAGGCCGCCTGGCTTGCCGCCAGCGGACCGAAGTTGAAGGTGGCCACGCCCGGCGTCGGGTTGCCCGAGGCCAGAACCAGGATCGAGGCCGCACCCGGCGCGTCGACGCTGATCGGCACGGTGTTGCCGTTTTCCGCGATCTCGGGCGTCGTCAGGCTCAGCCCGCCCTCGCCCACTTCGGCACCGCCGGTAAATGCGGCGATGGCATCTTCGGTGGCCGCGGTTGCGCGCAGGGGCAGCGCCAGGCTGGCCGCGAAACCGGCACCCAGAGCGATGGCGCCACGTCGTGTCAGTTGCATGTGTTTCTCCTCTTGATCAGGTTGCGATCCGCAGGCCGGATCACTCCTCTTTCAATGTCATCAGATAGGCGACCACGTCCTCGACCTGCTGGGCCGACAGAAGCGGCGGCAGCGGATCGGATTTCGCGGCCTTGCCGGTATAGGCATCACCGGGGCGGATATAGCCGGTCGTCTTGTAGAAAGCCGGCATGATGGTGCCGTCATAGGTCATCTTGGCATTTGCCACGATGCCGCGCAGCTCGGCCTCGCTCCAGCGGTCTGCGACGCCGTCCAGGATCGGACCGACCTCGCCGTGGAACGGCACATCGTCGGCCATTTCGCTGATCGCGTGGCACGAGACGCAGTTCCCCAGGCCTTTGGTCGAAACGACCTTGCGGCCATTGGCGGCATCGCCGGCCGCGCCGGACAGCGATTGTGCGACAGCACCGTCTTCGAAAGTCACGTCCAAGGGCGCGACTTCGGCCCCCACTGCAAGACCAGCGCTGGCGATCAGCGATGCGATGGTCAAGGTTGCGCGTTTCATAAGAAAGACTCCTCCCAGTGTCTTTTGTCCTGCCAGCCACATTATCTGAGGTATACCATGGCGTGCAACAACAAATCTAGTTTTTTGCATATTTAATGGCGGCATTGGCGGGACCTTTCAGCGGTCCCTGCCCCTTACTGCCCTTCTTGCAACTTCCTGGCGAGATATTTCTGAAAATGCTCGTCACTTTCATAGCCTTTTTCCAGAATCCAAGTCAGCAGGCTGTGGGTCGTGCCGGTTCCGAAGGCACCGGGCATCGTTGCCACGGCGGCCTGGGCGGCGGTCCCGTCCGCGGGGGCGGATTCGGGCATGAACATCATCGTGGGCGTGAACATCACCCCCCAGCGCCGCGCCATCTCCTTTTCGGTCAGGGTGGTGCCGTCGAAATCGGTCACCTCGACATCGCCGAACAGGTTCATCTGCACCACGAAATACCGGTCGTTCAGGAGCGCGGCGATATCGGGGTCGGGAAAGACCTCTTCGTGCATCTTCTTGCAATAGATGCAGCCGCGCTGTTCGAAGATGACCAGCATCCGCTTGCCCTCGTCATTGGCCTCGGCCAGGTCCTCGGACATGTCCTTGAACGTGTCGCGCAGCCAGTCGGGCTTGTGCAGGCCGTCATCGCCCATCGGCGCCGTGGCCCAGACCGGCGTGGCCACGGCCAGCGCGGCGGCGGCGATCAAAGCGTGCAATCTCATAGCGTCCTCCTTGAGGTCAGCCGATCGAGGTCAGCCACGGCGCGTGGCGGATCATGAAATCGGCAATATAGGAAATGGAATTCGTGGCAATCAGCAGGCCGAACAGAATCAGCATCCCGCCCATCACCTTTTCGACATGGCCCATATATTTGCGGTTGCGCTGGACCCAGGCCAGGAACGGCCGCGCAAACAGCGCCGCCAGCACAAACGGGAACGTCATCGCCAGCCCATAGACGGCCAGCAACGCGGTCCCGCGGGCCAGATCGCCCATGCCGCTGGCGATCATCAGAATCGCCGCCAGCGCCGGGCCGACACAGGGCGTCCAGCCAAACCCAAAGGCCAGCCCCATGACATAGGCCCCGATCACCCCGCTGGGTTCGGCTTTGCTTTCCAGCCGTGCCTCGCGGTACAGGAACGGGATCCGCAGGATGCCCAGGAAATGCAGCCCGAACAGGATCAGGATGCCCGCTGCGATATAGGACAGCGGCGTCATCCATTGCCGGAACGCCTGCCCCAGCGCCGTGGCGCCCAGACCCAGCAGCATGAAGATCGACGTGACCCCCAGCGCAAAGAACACCGCCGACAGCACCAGCCGCCGCTGCGCGCCCGGCGCGATCGTGTCATCGCCGCGCAGCTCGGTCATTGAAATCCCGGCCATGTAGCACAGGTAAAACGGCACCATGGGCAGAATGCAGGGCGACAGGAACGACAAAATCCCGGCCAACGCCGCCCCACCAAAGGAAATATCCAGCACCGTAGCCCTCCCTTGCCCGGTGAATAAAAACATATTACGATCTTTTAATGTTTTGTGGACATCGTCAATGACACATCTGCGAAAAGCGGCGGCCGCTCTGGCGGTCCTTATGCTCACCACGGTTCCGGCGCTCGCCGATCTGACGCTGCTGATGGTCGAACAGCGCGGCTGCGCCTATTGCCGGATGTGGGACAACGAGATCGCGCCGATCTATCCCAAGACGGCCGAGGGCAAGGTCGCCCCGCTGCGCCGGATGGATCTGAACGCCGCGCAGCCCGCCGATGTCACGCTGAACAGCCGCCCGGCCTTTACCCCCACCTTCGTGCTGCTGCGCGACGGGGTCGAGATCGACCGCCTGGAAGGTTACCCGGGCGAGGATTTCTTCTGGGGTCTGCTGGCGCGGATGCTGGAAACCGAACCGGAATGGGCCGCGCATACCGGGGGCTGAAATCATGCTGCGCTGCAAAAGCAACGCCGCGGCGAATTGAGCCGGGAACTTGGCACACAAGGTCGCAAGCACATATTTATTGTGCTATACCGTGCAAAGTCTCCTATATAGGGAATGTTAGGGCAGGAACGGACGTGCCGCACAGCGGCATCGGAAAACACAGATGACGGATTTCGCAGCGCATATCGGGATGGGACACATGGATGCAGAGGACACCACCGTTGATCCGGTGGATGCCAACAGCATGATCGACTCTGCCGAATCCGCGTCGAACTTCCTCAAGGCGCTCAGCCACGAAGGCCGCCTTATGATCCTGTGCCACCTGACCACGGGCGAGAAATCGGTGACCGAGCTGGAAAAGCTGCTGTCGTCGCGCCAAGCCGCCGTCAGCCAGCAACTGGCGCGTCTGCGGCTCGAAGGGCTGGTATCCTGCCGGCGCGAGGGCAAGACGATCTATTACTCGTTGTCAGATCCGCGCGCCCGGCGCATGATCGATCTGGTCTATGACATGTTCTGCGGGGCATCCTAAGGTCATCGACACGGTACGTCTTACCGTCTGGGAGGATTTATGGACGTTATCCCGATTGGCGCGCTTGCGGCGCTGATTGGCCTGGCGACCGGCATCGTGCTGGGGCTGGCCGCGCGGCTGGGCGACTTCTGCACGCTGGGCGCGATCGAGGCCGCCACCTATGGCGGCGACCACACCCGCCTGCGGATGTGGGGTGTGGTGCTGGGCACGGCGATCCTGTCGACCTTTGTCCTGGCCGAGGGCGGCCAGGTGGACCTGTCGCAAAGCTTTTACCATTCGATTGCCTGGAACCCGCTGGCCAGCATCCTGGGCGGGCTGATCTTCGGCTATGGCATGGCGCTGGCTGGCAATTGCGGCTTTGGCGCGCTGATCCGTTTCGGCAGCGGCGATCTGCGGGCGATGGTCGTGGTGGTCGTCATGGCGATCACCGGCTTCATCACCCTGGGCGGCCCGCTGTCCGAACTGCGCATCTTCGCCTTTCCGCAGCGCGATGCCGACAGCATGCAGGGATTTGCCCATCTGGTGGCGGGGCAGCTGGGCGTGTCGCCGCTGATCTTTGCCGCGCTGGTGGCGGCGGCGTTCTTCTGGTGGGGTCTGTCGCATGACGGGCTGCGCCGCGACCCCCGGCGCGTCGCCTGGTCGGTCGCCGCCGGCCTGTCGGTCAGCTTCGCCTTCTGGGGCACCAGCGCGCTGAACGATCAAAGCTTCGGCGCCGTGGGCGTCGAGGCGCATTCCTTCACCGCGCCGCTGGGGCGCACGCTGATGTGGCTGATGACCTCGTCCGCGGGTGGGTTGAATTTCGGCGTGGGGTCCGTGGCGGGCGTGTTTTGCGGCGCGCTGATCGGATCGGCCATCAAGCGCCGCTTCCGGTGGGAAGCCTGCGAGGACCCGCGCGAGCTGGGCCGTCAGGTGACGGGCGCAGCCATGATGGGCGTGGGCGGCGTGCTGGCCATGGGCTGTTCCATCGGCCAGGGCGTCAGCGCCTTTGCGACGCTGGCCTATTCCGCGCCGGTCACGCTGGGCGCGATCTGGCTGGGCGCGACATACGGCCTGCGCCGGATGATCGAGGGCTTCCAGCCCGACTGACCCCTGCCCCTGTTTTCCGCTGGATCGTGCCGGGACCGGGCGCTAGGCTGCGCCCAATTGACCGTCAGGGGAGGACGAGAAATGACAGATGACGCACCGGTTCTGGTCGAGATCGCGGATCAGGTGGCGACCGTCACCCTGAACCGACCCAAAGCCATCAATGCCCTGTCCGAGGACCTGTTGGCCGCGCTGCAAACGGTCTGGGACGATCTGGCCGTCAATCCGGGCGTCAAGGCGGTTGTCCTGCGGGGCGCGGGTGCGCATTTCTGCGCCGGTCACAACCTGAAGGAAATGAACGCCCGCCGGGCCGATGACGATGGCGGGCATGCCTATTTCAACGACCTGTTCGCGCGCTGTGCGAAGATGATGATGTCGATCGTTCACCTGCCCCAGCCGGTCATCGCCGAAATCAGCGGCATCGCCACCGCCGCCGGATGCCAGCTGGTCGCCAGCTGCGATCTGGCCGTGGCCTCGGACGAGGCGCGCTTTGCCACGTCGGGCGTCAATATCGGGCTGTTCTGTTCCACGCCGATGGTCGCGCTCAGCCGCAATGTGGCGCGCAAACACGCGATGGAAATGCTGCTGCTGGGCGAATTCATCCCCGCCGACCGCGCCGCGCAGATGGGGCTGGTCAACCAGGTGGTGCCGCTGGCCGATCTGCCCGGTGCCGCCCGCGACATGGCGCTGAAGATCGCGTCCAAGGCGCCGGTGGCGGTCAAGACCGGGAAATCCGCCTTTTACGCCCAGGCCGAGATGGATCTGGCCGCGGCCTATGAGTTCGCGGGCCGCACCATGGCCGAAAACATGATGGCCCGCGACACCGAACGCGGCATCGGCGCCTTTGTCGAAAAGCGCCCGATGCCGGAATGGGAAGGCTAGCCCGCCGCCAGGAACCCGCGCACCTCTGCGCTGCTGACAACGTGGCAATAGATCATGTTGATCACCCGCAGTTCGTGCTCGTGCAGCTCCTGCGTGGCGGCGGCGCAGCAATCCTCGACCACCACGACGCCGAAGCTTTCATCCGCCAGGCTGCGGACCGAGGATGAGATGCACTGATCGGTGAAGATCCCCGCCACGATCACATCCGTAATGCCCATATTGTGCAGCACCATCCGCAGGTTGGTGCCGGTGAGCGCGCTGTCGGTGGTTTTCGTCACCACGATCTCGTCGCCCTTGGGACCCACCGCATCGACGATCTGGCTGTCTGCGCGATCCTTGGGCAGCAGCAGATAGTTGAAGCCCGGTTTCTTCTGCGAAAGCGACCGGTCGCGCCCATCCTCTTTCAGACAGGCGATGCGGGCGTGGATGACCTCGACCCCGTTATCCCGCGCCCAGGATTGCAGCGCGGCGGTGTTGGGGATGACGGTGCCATGCATCCGGTCAAAGAACGGCTGCCAGCGCGCGGCCTCGGCCGGGTCGTCGGGCACCTCCAGATAGGTGTTCTGGATGTCGATCACCAGAAGCGCGGTCTTCGACGGGATCAGGGTGATGTCGTCGGGCGCGTCGGCCGCCTCGTAATAGAAGCTGCGCCAGTCGGTTTTCCAGTTCATCGCAGGCCTTTCCGCCGATGTTCGATTTCTCGCCAGAGGGTCGGGCGCGGCCCGGCATGCCGCCGGGCCAATCTCAGATTTCCTCGATCGCCTCCAGGCTTTCGGGCAGGATCTGGCCGCCATCCACGACGATCTGCTGGCCGGTGATATAGCCCGCCTCGTCACTGGCAAAGAACAGCGCCGCGTTGCCGATATCTTCGACCGCGCCCAGCCGTTTCAGCGGGATCGAGGCCGCCATGGTCTTCAGATAGTCCTCGCCCAGGTCCTGCAACCCTTCGGTATAGATGTTGCCGGGCATCACCGCGTTGATCGTGGTGCCATAGCGCGACAGCTCCATCGCGGCGGTCTTCAAAAAGCCAAGCTGGCCCGATTTCGACGCGCCGTAATGCGCCCAGCCCGGATAGCCCGTGACCGGCCCGGTGATGGACGAGGTCAGCACCACCCGCCCCTTCCCGGCCTTTTCGAAATGGGGGATGCAGGCCTTGACGCACAGAAAGCTGCTTTTCAGGTTGGTGGCCATCACGCCATCCCAATCCTCGGGCGACATGTCGATCAGCTTGACCTGCGGGAAGATCCCGGCATTGGCGCACAGGATGTCGACCCCCCCGAACGTGTCGGCGGTGGTGGCGACCATGGCCTGCACACTGTCCCAATCGGCCACATCGGTCAGGCAATAGGCGGCGGTGCCGCCCGCCGCTTCGATCTCGGCCACGGCGTCTTTCGCGGCGCCCGCGCCCCGCGCGGCGATCATCACCTTGGCGCCCTGCGCGGCAAAGACCTGGGCGATGCCCTTGCCGATGCCCTTGGACCCGCCGGTCACGATCACGGATTTGCCTGCGATGGATGTGAGCATGGTTTTCCCTTCCTTTATCTCATGTTTCCTGCGGAATCTGCTGGGCGGCCTGTTCCGACGGCACCCGGCCCGCCAGCGCCCGCATCCGGCGCAGCCCCCAGGGCACCAGCAGCCCCAGCGCCACCAGCACGACCGAGCTGCCCACCGTCAGGATGCCCACCGTCGGCACCAGCGGCGAATAGCCCGACACCATCTTGGCATAAAGCCATTCCGGCAGGGTACTGTCCGCACCCGTGGTGAACAGCGACAGCGGGAAATTCCCCCAGCTGAGCAGGAACGCAAACAGCCCCGCCGACACCACGCCGGGCATCAGCAGCGGGATCGTCACCTCGCGCAGGGTGTCCCATGTGCTGGCGCCCATGTCGCGCGCGGCCTCTTCCAGCGCGGGATCGAAGCTATAGGCGCGGATGGAAATCACCAGCGTCGCGATCGGCGCGATCCAGACCAGATGCGCCACCACGGCGGTTTTCCAGCTGGGCACGATCCCCAGCGTGTTGAACCACATCAACAGCGCCAGCCCCAGCACCGTCTGCGGAAAGAAGATCGGCAGCAGGATCAGCTTCTGATACGCCTTGCGGAACCGCCAGGAATAGCGCGCAAAGGCCAGCGCACCGAAGAACCCGATGATCATGCTCAGCACCGTGACGATGCCCGCCACCTTGAGCGACAGCACCAGCAGGGTCTGCACCGTGTCCGATGCCAGCGCCTCGCCATACCAACCATAGGCATAGCGGCGGATCGGAAAGCTGAGATACCGCGCCTTGGAGATCGAGGCCAGCCCGACCGAGAAAAGCGGCAGGTACAGGAACGCGATGACCAACAGGCCATAGAGCATCAGGACCGTGGCGGTGAAACGGGATGTGCGCATTATTTCCGTGCCATCATACTGTCGAGATCGGCCCGCCCGATCCCCCAGATCGCGATGCCGCCCACGATGGCGATCAGCACCATCGCCAGCGCCGCGCCCAGGGGCCAGTTCTGACCATAGGTAAAGGCGGTTTCGACCTCGTCCGCGATCACGATGACCGCCTGCCCGCCCAGCAGCTTGGATTCCGCAATCGCCCCGGCCGACAGGACAAAGGTCAGCAGGCTGCCCACCAGAATGCCCGGCATGGCCAGCGGCAGCTCGACCTCGCGCAGGACCTGCCAGCGGGTGGCGCCCAGATCGAACGCCGCCTGCCGCGTATCATCGGGCACCATGGCGATGCCCTGGGCCAGCGGAAACAGCATGAAGGGCAGATAGACATAGACCAGCCCGAAGACGATGACCGGCACGTTATACAGCAGCCCGTCGAACCCCGCCCCGGTCCAGTGGCGCAGGTAGCCTTCGATCAGGCCGCCCTTCATCAGGGTCAGCACCCAGCCAAAAAGCCGGATGTTTTCCGACACGAACAGCGTCATCACCACGCAGATCGTCAGCACCAGCGAGAACCGCCCTAACACCTTGGCCATGCCATAGGCCAGCGGCCAGCAGATCACGAACAGGATCGCCGTGGCCGCCAGCGCCATGCCCAGCGACCACACGACCGATTTCCAATAGCCTTGCGTCAAGACCGTGTAATAGGCCGAGAAATCCGGCAGATGCGCCAGCGAAAACACCTTGGGCGGCATGGTGGAAAACGCCGCGACCAGCAGGATCGGCGCGAGGAAAGCCAGCGCCAGGAACCCGCCCAGCGGCAGCGCATAGAACAGACCCAGTTGCCGGTCACGCTGCATCGGGAACCTCGGCAATCAGGTGGCAGGCATCGGCGGGACAGCCCAGCGTGATCTCGGCCCCCACCCCGCCTTGGGCGGCATCCTCGCGCAGGACCTCGACCGTGACGGTGCCGCCACCCGCGCGGCGCAGCGTGTATTGCATCCGCGATCCCAGCAGATATTCGGCCTCGATCACGGCGGTGAAACAGATATCGGCGGTGCCGCTCGGCGGCAGGATCGACAGGCTTTCGGGCCGGATCATCAACGTGCCGCTCTGCCCGGCAAAGCGGCTTTGGGCATGGGGCGACAGGGTGACGCCCGGCACCTGACCGGCGGTCATGTCAAACAGGTTCACCTCGCCCATGAACCCCGCCACGAAACGCGACACCGGCTTGGCATAGATCTGTTCGGCGGGCGCGATCTGTTCGAAGCGGCCCGCGCGCATGATGGCGATGCGGTCGGACATGACCATCGCCTCTTCCAGGCTGTGGGTGATATAGATGAAGGTCTTGCCGGTGCGGCGATGCAGGTCCTTCAGCTCCTTCTCCAGCGTCTTGCGCAGGCGGTAATCCAGCGCCGAGAGCGGCTCGTCGAAAAACAGGATCTCGGGGTCGAAGGCCAGCGCGCGGGCCAGCGCCACGCGCTGCCGTTCGCCGCCCGAACACTGGTCGATCCGCTTGCCGTAATAGTCGCGCGGCAGGCGCAGCAGGTCCAAAAGCTCCAGCGCGCGCGCCCGGCGGTCGGCGGGCGGCACCTTGCGCAGCTTCAGCGGGAATTCGATGTTCTGCCCCACGGTGCGATGCGGGAACAGCGCCAGCGACTGAAACACCATGCAGGTGGGCCGCTTGTTGGCGGGCACCTCGTCGATGCGCCGGTCGCGCAGCCAGATCGAGCCATCGCTGGGCTCGTCGATCCCCACCAGCAGACGGATCAGCGTCGTCTTGCCGCTGCCCGAGGGGCCGACGATGGTCAGAAACTCGCCCTCGGACACGTTCAGGTCGATGCTGTGCAGGGCGGTGAAATCATTGAACCGCTTGGTCAGTCCGTTGATCCGCAGGATTGGCTGGTCGCCCATGATACTTCGTTTCCCCAGGCCGCGATGTCGTCATTCGGACGGGGCCGCACGCAGCAAGCGGCCCCGCCCAACCCGTGCGCGTGCGATCAGGAACGCCGCGCCGCGGTATAGATTTCCATCAGCTTGTCGTAATCGGCGACCACGTCATATTCGACGGATCCGGCCATTTCCTCGGCCAGGCTGTCCCACTGGATCGCGTCCAGCTCGTCGGCATCCCACAGGCTGAACACCGCCTCGTCGCCCATCTGGGCCACGGGGTTATAGGTGCCCTCGGCAAAGCCCACGGCCTTGCAGATCTCGGGCTTTTGCACGAATTCCAGGAAATCCTCAGCCAGCGGCGACGGGTCGGGGTTGTTGACGACCGATGTCAGCTCGATCCAGACCACACCGCCCTTGCCACCCACGGGGCCGGATTTGGGCGTGATGCCGCGCACATTGGTCAGCCCGTCCAGACGCGCGGGGCTGGCCGTGTAGGTGCCGCCGGTGAAATAGGCGTCGATCTCGCCATTGATCAGGGCGGTGTTCATTGCCACCAGATCGTCGGTCAAGAGCTTCGCGCCGCCGAAGATCTGCGTGGCCACGTCGGTAAAGGTCGCGAAACCGGCTTCGTCCAGCGGCTCGAACGGGTTCAGATCGCCCGTCAGGCACATGTGGATCAGGTTCCAGTTGTCATAGGTCAGCACGCCGTACCGCCCCGCCATCGCCGGATCCAGGAACAGCTTCCAACCCTGATCCTCGGCCATTTCGCGGCTGATCTTGTCGGTGTTCACCACGAACGAGAACGGACCATAGCGCTGCGGCATCCCGATCAGCTCGCCCCCCGCATCGAATGCCAGCGGATAGGCGGGATCGGAAAACTCGGGCGCCATCTTCTCGAAATACGGCATGAACCGGTCCTTGGTCAGCGGCTTGATCAACCCCTCGGGCAGAAGCTGCCCCCGCGCCCAGGGCTGGTTCAGGTTGATCAGGTCCCAGACATTGACCTCCCCCGCGCGCAGCTTGTTGATCATGTCGGGGTCGGATGTGCCGCTTTCGGCGCGCACCGTGGCACCGGGGTGCAGGTCGCGGAACGGGCTGAGCACATCGTCGGTATTATACCCCTCCCAGCACAGGATGTTCAGTTCGTTGTCGCGGGCGGCGCGGGCGGCACGGGGCATCATCAGCCCGGCGGCCCCGGCAGCCCCCAACCCGGCGGTAAAGGCGCGGCGGTTCAGTTTCATGGCGGTCTCCATCCTCTGTCGGTGGTGCCGGATCGAATGCCCGGCACGCGGGCCGCGATCAGTGCGGCCTGTGTTTTTGGCACGTGCCGCTTTTGCAGCATCTATCGAATTGATTCCGGCTTATGTTGCATTTCGCAAGCTTAAATGTTGCAAGACGAAGATTTTTCTTCTAGCCGTTTCTCAGACGCAAAATAAAAGGGCACCCGATGGCTGGATTGTACGATGACGGGTTCGTGGAACGCCTGCGCCTGGGCGTTGCGGGGTTGGCGCCGCTGTGGGGCTTGGGGCCGAAGACGCGGATTCGCCTGCTGACCCTGTCGGAAAACGCCACCTTCATCGCCGAAGACCCGGCTCGCGCCGCGCCGATCATCCTGCGGGTGCATCGGCCCGACTACCACACGCGGGCCGAGATCGAATCAGAGCTGGCCTGGATCGCCGCCCTGCGCGACAGCGGCACGGTCGACACGCCCGAACCGCTGGCCCTGCCCGATGGCGGCCATATCGCCGAGTTCGAAGATCAGGGCCAGACGCGCCATGTGGTGGGGTTCAGCTTCATGCCCGGCGCGGAACCCGATGCCGACGCGAAACTGGTGGCCGGGTTCAGGGTGCTGGGTGCGATCTCGGCCCGGCTGCATGGCCATGCCAGCACCTGGACCCCGCCCGAGGGCTTCGTGCGCAAGACCTGGAATTTCGACACCGCCTTCGGGCCCGAGCCGCTTTGGGGCGACTGGCGCGCCGCGCTTGGGCTGACGCCCGACCAGAAGGCGGTGCTGGACCGGCTCTGCGATGTGTTGCAGGCGCGGCTGGCGGCCTATGGCACCGGGCGCGACCGGTTCGGGCTGGTCCATGCCGATCTGCGGTTGGCCAACCTGCTGGTCGATGGTGACACGCTGGGGGTGATCGATTTCGACGATTGCGGGTTCTCGTGGTTCATCTATGACTTCGCCGCTGCGATTTCCTTTCATGAAACCAATGACATCGTGCCCGATCTTCAGGCGGCCTGGATCGCGGGCTATGGCTCTGTCGCGCCGCTGGCGCAGGAACATATCGACATGATCCCCACCTTCATCCTGTTCCGGCGATTGCTGCTGACCGCCTGGATCGCCAGCCACCCCGAAACCGAAACCGCCGCCGCCGCCGGGCTGGCGGACTATACCCAAGGGACGGTCGATCTGGCCCGCGCCTATCTGGCGGAGGCCGGCGCATGACGCGCGAGGTCCGCCAGATCCTGGACATGAACGCCTTTGACCCCGGCCGCGCCGGGCAAAGCGATGCGGTCGCGCGGCGGCTGTCGAACCTGGGCGCGGCGTCGGTCCTGTTTTACCGCGAGCCGATCCAGATGGTGTCGGCCAGCGGCGCCTGGATGACCGCCGCCGATGGCACGCGCTATCTGGATTTCTATAACAACGTGCCCTCGGTCGGGCACAGTCACCCGCGCGTGGCCGCCGCCGTGGCCGATCAGATCGCGGTGCTGAACACCAACATGCGCTATCTGGTGGCGGTGGTGGACGATTACCTGCAGGCGCTGAAGGCCAAGCTGCCCACCGATCTGGAAAACATCGTCCTGACCTGCTCGGGCAGCGAGGCGAACGACCTGGCCATGCGCGTGGCGCGCCGCGCCACCGGCGGGACGGGCTTCGTGGTGACGCAGACCGCCTATCACGGCAATACCGCGCTGGCGACCGATGCCTCGCCCTCGGCGTTCAGGACCGGGGATGTACCGGATTTCGTCGTCGCCATCCCCGCCCCCGGCGCGGCGCAGTACGGCGACGATATCGCGGGCGGCTTTGCCGCAGCGGTACGCGGGGCCATCGCCACACTGGCCGACCGGGGGCTGAAACCCGCCGCGCTGCTGGTGGATTCGATCTTTTCCTCGGACGGGATCTTTGCCGACCCGCCCGGTTTCCTGGCCCCCGCCGTGCAGGCGATGCAGGACGCGGGCGGGCTGTTCATCGCCGACGAGGTGCAGCCGGGCTTTGCCCGCACCGGCGACGCGTTCTGGGGCTTTGCCCGCCACGGGGTCGCGCCCGATATCGTCACGATGGGCAAACCCATGGGCAACGGCTTTCCCATGGCGGGCATGGCGGCACGGCCGGGCGATCTGGCAGCGTTTTGCGAAAATGTGGGCTATTTCAACACGTTCGGCGGCAATCCTGTGGCGGCGGCGGCGGGACTTGCGGTGTTGCAGGTGATCGAGGACGAGGGGCTGCAGGACAACGCCCGCGACGTGGGTGCGCATCTGCTGGCCGGGCTGCGCCAGATCGCGGACCGCGCGCCACAGGTCGCCGATATACGCGGCGCGGGGCTGTTCATCGGCATCGACCTCGGCTTGCCCGACGCGCCGGACAGCCCCGACCCGGCCGAAACCGTGCGGGTGATCGACGCCATGCGCGACCGTGGCATTCTGATAGGCGCCGCAGGGCGTTACGGGGCGACGTTGAAGGTGCGCCCGCCGCTTTGCCTGACCCGGGACGAGGCCGATCTGTTCCTGACCGCCTTTGCCGAGGCGACCGGCGCCTGACCCCTCAGACCGGGACCTGCCGCACCTCGACCCCGCCACCCTGCAAGGCCTGCGCCAGCGGCCCCTGCGGCTGGCCATCGGTCAGCAACAGGTCGATATCCCCCCATTCGGCATAGCGCGCGGTGGCCATCCGGTCGTATTTCGACTTGTCGGCCACCACCATGTGCCGCGTGCTTTGCCGCAGCATCGTGGCATAGACATCCGCGGCCTCGATCAGCGCGTCGGTCGGCCCGGCGGGCGACAGCGCGCTGGCGCCGGTCACCGACCAGTCGGCGGTGTAATCGGCCAGGAACCGCACGGTCTGGGCGCCGTGCATCGCGCCCTCGCCCGAGTGATAGACGCCTGGCGCCATGATCACCTGAATCGTCGGATTGAAGCTTAGAACCGTGGCCACGCCGAAGGAATGGGTGATGACGGTGATCTCGTTCATCTCGAACGCGATGCGCTTGGCGATCTGCACCGTGGTCGCCCCCGACCCGATCATGATCACCCGCGCCTTGGCCAGGATCGGCCCCGCCGCGCGGCCGATGGCGGCCCGTTCGGCGACGAAATCCTTGTGCCGCTCGGACAGGGCGGGTTCGGCCGGCTGGCGCAGCATCGCCCCGCCATAGGTGCGGCTGATCAGCCCCTGCCCGGCCAGGTCCTCAAGGTCGCGGCGGATGGTTTCAGTCGTCACCCCCAGCGCCTCGGACAGCCGGTTCACCCGCATGGTGGGATTGGCGGACAGCTGGTCCAGGATCGCGGTGTGGCGCCGGGTTTTCTTGGTCGACATCGTGGCTCCGGTTCGGGCGCGCCAGCGGTGGCGCACCCCCTAGCGATAGCGCAACCCACGGGGGATTTGTCAACAAAATCGCCGGTCAGGCCGCGATTCAGCCCATGCGTTCGCTGGCATAGCTGCCGGGCGAGGCCGGGAACACCACCGTCTTGTCCCCGTTCAGGAACACCCGGCGGTGGATATGGGCGTGGATCGCGCGGGCCAGCACCTGGGCCTCGACATCGCGGCCCAGCGACACGTAATCCGCCGCGCTTTGGGCGTGGGTCACGCGGGTGATGTCCTGTTCGATGATCGGGCCTTCGTCCAGATCGGCGGTCACGTAATGCGAGGTCGCCCCGATCAGCTTCACCCCGCGTTCAAACGCCTGTTTATAGGGGTTTGCGCCCTTGAAGCTGGGCAGGAACGAGTGGTGGATATTGATGATCCGGCCCGACATCTTGCGGCACATCTCGTCCGACAGCACCTGCATATAGCGCGCCAGCACGACCAGTTCGGCCTCGGTCTCTTCGACCACGGCCATGATCTGCGCCTCGGCCTGGGGTTTGTTTTCCTTGGTGACCTTGATGCAGTGGAACGGGATATCGTGGTTCACCACGACCTTCTGGTAATCCATGTGGTTCGAGATCACGGCCACGATCTCGATCGGCAGCGCCCCGATCCGCCAGCGATAGAGCAGATCGTTCAGGCAATGGCCGAACCGGCTGACCATGATGATGACCTTCATCTTCTCGGCCTCGTCATGGAATGCGAACTCCATTCCGAATGCGGCGGCGGTTTCCGCGAACCCGTCGCGCAGCTGGTCCAGCGTCGCGCCCTGTTCGCTGTCGAAGCTGACGCGCATGAAGAACCGGTCGGTCTGGGCGTCGTCGAACTGGGCGCTGTCGGTGATGTTGCAGCCGTTGTCGGCCATGTAATTGGCGATGGCCGCGACGATCCCGCGGGTCGACGTGCAGGTTACGGTAAGGGCGTATTTCGTCATCTCGGATCCTTTGGAAACGGCCTGGCTGCGCGCACCGGCCAACCGGATACGCTGTTTTCTGCTGCGGTAACAGTTGCGGCGCGGACAGGGGCCGCGCCAAGCGACATGGCGCCCGTCAAAACCGACAGGCGGGAAACAGGCCGGGATATCATCATCTTGCGGCCCGGATGCCAAGGCCCGATGGGCGTGCGCCGGTCATCGGGGCACCGCCAGACGCCGCAGCGTCCCGTCCAGGTGCTGCCACAGGCTTTCCGCCGCCGATCGCAGGCCCAGCAGCAGCAGCCGGTCGGGCGCCAGACGCAGCGCGATGATGCCCAGATGCCCGGTCTGGCTGCGCGTGGCCCGCCCCGGCGCCAGCGTGGCGGGGTCCAGGTTCACCAGCCGCGTCAGCAGCTCTGCCATCGGCGCGCCATCCGCATCATCCTTTGACCGGATGTCCAGGATCACCCAGCCATCGGTCTGTTCGGTCACGCTGCAATCCGGGGCGGCGGCGGCGATATCGGCGGCGAAATCGCCGCCCGCGCCGTCCGCGCCCAGGATCAGCCACTGATCGGGGCCCATACAGACGGCCATCGCCCCGTCGGCCCCGGCCCAGCCCCCCGGCCCCGGCAGGGGCAGCCCCAGCGGCACGGGCACATCCGCGCCCCGCCGCAGCGCGACCGAGGCCAGCGCGGTCGTCACATCCTCGGCCATGCTCAGCGCGCCATGGGTCGCCGTCCGGGCCGTCGTGGTGCCAAAGGCGGTGGTCGGGATCAGATCAGTCACGCAAACGCCCCCCTTCCGGGTCCAGGAAATGCGGGCTGACCACGCGGACGGTCACGTCCGTGCCGGCCAGCGGGTTGGCGGCGGTGATCTCTTCACCAAGCCGGTCGGCGCCGTTTTCCAGAAAGCCCAGCCCGATATGGCTGTTCAGATGCGGCGAATAGCAAACCGATGTGATCCAGCCCTGATCGGTTTCGGTCTTCTGCGCGGCCCCGGCGGTGAATAGATGCGCACCGCCCACCAGCGGCGTGGCCGGATCGGCGGGCATCAGCCCCACCAGCGCCCGCCGTTCGCCCACCAGCCCCTCGCGCCGCGACAGGACCACGCCCAGCGCGTCTTTCTTCTGCGACACCATGCGGCCCAGCCCAAGCATCTGCGCGGTGGTCTGGCCGTTGACCTCGGCCGCCGTGCAATGGCCCTTTTCGATCCTCAGGACATTCAGCGCCTCAAGCCCGTAAGGCACCACGCCCAGATCCGCGCCCTTGGCCATCAGCCGGTCCATCAGCGCCGCGCCATAGCGCGCGGGCACGGCCAGCTCGTAGGCGAGCTCACCGGAAAAGCTGATCCGGAAAAGCCGCGCGCGCAGCCCGCCACAGACCGTCAGCGTATCGCAGGCCATGAACGGAAAGGCCTCGTTCGACAGGTCGGCATCATCGACCACCCGTTCCAGCAACGCGCGCGATTTCGGCCCCGCCACGGCGATCTGCGCCCAGGCATCGGTGGTCGAGATGATCTGGACATCCAGATCGGGCCACAGCCCCTGCCGCGCGAATTCCATATTGCGATAGACCAGCCCGGCATTGGCGGTGGTGGTCGTGACGACAAAGTGATCCTGGGCCAGCCGGGCGCAGGTGCCGTCATCATAGACGAACCCGTCCTCGCGCAGCATCAGGCCATAGCGCACACGCCCCACCTTGAGCGTGGACATGGTATTGGCGTAAAGCCGGTCCAGAAACGCGGCGGCATCGCCCCCCTGCACGTCGATCTTGCCCAGAGTGGTCACATCGCAGATGCCCACGCCGGCGCGCACGGCCTGCGCCTCGCGGTCGACGGACTGGCGCCAATGGGTTTCGCCCGGGCGCGGATAATACTGCGCCCGCATCCATTGCCCGGATTCGATGAAGACCGCCCCGCGTTCGGCCGCCCAGTGATGGGTGGGGGTCAGGCGCGTGGGTTTGAAATGCGTGCCCGGATCACCCCCCGACAGGGCCGAGATCGCGACAGGCGTATAGGGCGGGCGGAAGACCGTTGTGCCGGTCTGCGGTATGCTTTGCCCCGTCAGCTCGGCCATCACGGCCAGCGCGGTGACATTCGCGGTCTTGCCCTGATCGGTCGCCATGCCCAGCGTGGTCCAGCGCTTCATATGCTCGACACTGCGCATGTTTTCGCGATGGGCCAGGGCGATGTCCTTGACCGTCACATCGTTCTGGAAATCGACCCAGGCGCGGCCCGGCCCCGGCACATGCCAGATCGGCGCGGGCGGGGCGCTGTGATCCTCGGCCACGGGCAGATCGGGCAGGCTGGCGGCGATCCCCAGATCCCGCAGCGCGTCCTGTGCGCCCTTTGCCCCGCTGGCCAGCGCGGCAGCCGTCGTGCCCTGCCCGGCGGCGGCGCCGATGGCGCACAGCCCCGGCGGGCCATCGGGTCCGGGCACAAAGGCCTGCAGGGCATCATCCCAGACCGGGCGCCCCCGGTGATGCGCGGCCAGGTGCAGGTTCGGGTTCCACCCGCCCGACACGCCCAGCGCCGCGCATTCGTACCAGTCATTGCGCCCCTGATGCGCGATGCGGATCGATGACAGGCCCAGCCGCCCCTGCGTGCCCGTGACCTGCCCGCCCGCAAAAAGCTGGCATTCGCCCAGCCGCGGCGCATCTTCGCGCGGGTCGATCACGCCGAAAATCGGCACGCCCCGCGCCATCAGGTCCAGCGCGGTGCGGTGGCCGTCATCGTTGTTGGCGAATATCGCCACCCGGTCGCCATCGCGCGCCTGCGGCGTCACCGCCCAGCGGTTGGCATAGGCGCGCATCGCCCCGGCCAGCATCACGCCGGGGCGGTCGTTGTTGGCAAAGGGGATGTGGCGTTCGATCGCGCCAGCGGCCAGCAGGCTGCGCTTCGCGGTGATCCGCCACAGGGTCTGGCGCACGCGGCCGCCCGGTTCCGCCAGATGGTCCGAGACATGTTCGACCGCGCCATAGATCCCGTGGTCATAGGCGCCAAAGACTGTTGTGCGGGTCAGGATCCGCAGGTTGGGCAGGCTGCGCAGCTCTGCCGTGACCCCCGCGAGCCAATCGGTGGGGGGGGCATCGTCCAGCGCATGGCTTTCGGCCAACAGCCGCCCGCCCAGCCGGAAATCCTCGTCCGCCAGCACCACTTGTGCGCCCGCCCGCGCCGCCGTCAGCGCCGCCGCCAGACCCGCCGCGCCGCCGCCGATCACCAGCAGATCGCAATGCAGGTAGCCCTTGTCATAGGCATCCGGGTCGGCCTGCATCGGCAGCTTGCCCAGACCCGCCGCGCGGCGAATGATCGGCTCATAGAGCTTTTCCCAAAAGCTTTTGGGCCACATGAAGGTCTTGTAATAGAAGCCCGCGGCAAAGAACGGCGACAGCAGGTCATTGACCCCCAGCGCATCCACCGCCAGCGACGGCCAGCGGTTCTGGCTGGTGGCCTGCAGCCCGTCGAACAGTTCCACCACCGTGGCCCGCGTGTTGGGCGTGGCCCGTGCGCCGCTGCCCACCGTGACCAGCGCATTGGGTTCCTCGGACCCCGCCGCAACCACGCCACGCGGGCGGTGATATTTGAAGCTGCGCCCCATCAGCCGCACGCCATTGGCCAGAAGGGCCGAGGCCAGCGTGTCGCCCGGATGCCCGGCATAGCGTTTGCCGTCGAAGGTGAAGTTCAGCGTCTGGCTGCGGTCGATCAGCCCGCCCGTGATACGCGTCATGCCGCGCCCTCCGCCAACCGTCTGGCCACGTCGCTGGCCAATTCCGCGCCAAGGATTTCATGCGTCAGCGTATCGCGCGTGACCACCAGCCAGGACCGGTCGCCCTGTTCGTGATACCACAGCTCGCGGTGCAGCCCGGCGGGGTTGTCGCGCAGGTAAAGGTAATCGAAAAACGCGGCCTCGGCGCCATCGGCCAGACCATCGGGGCGGGCCAGCAATTTCGCATCGCCCATGATCGTGAATTCCTGGGAATCGCGGGGACCGAGAAGCGGGTGAGGAATGATCATCGCGTGCCCCCTAGTGCAGGTTCGGCTGGGCGCCCGCGCCCTTTTCGTCGATCAGGTGACCGCGTTCGAACCGGTCCAGCCGCATCGCGGTCGTGACCGGGTGCGGCGTGTCGGTCGCCAGCAGGTGGGCAAAGGTATAGCCCGAGGCCGGCGTCGCCTTGAACCCGCCATAGCACCACCCGCCATTCAGATAGAGCCCCTGCACCGGCGTCCGGTCGATGATGGGCGAGCCATCCATCGTCATGTCCATGATCCCGCCCCAGCTGCGCAGCACCCGCGCCCGCCCGATACCGGGCAGCATCGCCATGCCGCATTCCATCACATCCTCGACCACCGGCAGATTGCCCCGCTGCGCATAGGAGTTGTAGCTCTCGATATCGCCACCGAAGACCAGCCCGCCCTTGTCCGACTGGCTGATATAGAAATGCCCGGCGCCAAAGGTGATGACCCCGTCGATGGCGGGTTTCAGCCCCTCGGACACGAACGCCTGCAAGCCCTGGCTTTCGATCGGCAACCGCAGGCCCGCCTTTTCCATCACCCGCGTGGTGGACCCCGCCACCGCCACGCCGACCTTGCCCGCGCCGACATAGCCGCGCGTGGTCTCGACGCCCTTGACGGTGCCGTTTTCGATCCGGAAACCCGTCACCTCGCAATTCTGGATCAGGTCGACCCCCGCCAAGTCCGCCCCGCGCGCAAAGCCCCAGGCGACGGCATCGTGCCGGGCTGTGCCCGCGCGGCGCTGCAACAGCCCGCCCCGGATCGGGAAGCGCGCGTTGTCGAAATTCAGGAACGGGTACATGTCGCGCACCGCCGCCAGATCCAGCAGCTCGGCATCCGCGCCCGACAGCAGCATGGCGTTGCCCCGCCGGCGATAGGCGTCGCGCTGTGCGTCCGAATGGATCAGGTTCAGGATCCCGCGCTGGGACATCATGGCGTTGAAGTTGAATTCCTGCTCCAGCCCCTCCCACAGTTTCAGCGAGAACTCATAGAACGGCTGGTTGCCCGGCAACAGGTAATTGCTGCGCACGATGGTGGTGTTGCGGCCGATATTGCCGCCCCCCAGCCAGCCCTTTTCCAGCACCGCAACCCGCGGCTTGTCGAAGGTGTTGGCCAGGTAATAGGCCGTCGCCAGCCCATGCCCGCCCCCGCCGACGATCACGATGTCATAGGCGGGCTGGGGGTCGGGATCACGCCACAGCGGCTTCCAGCCCTTGTGGCCTGTCAGCGCCTCTTTGACGACACGGAAACCGGAAAAGCGCATGTGTTCAGGCTTTCACTCTGTCAGATGTCCAGCGTGTTTTCGCGTTCCCAGTGCGAGAAATGCGAAACGAAGCTGTCCCATTCCTGTTGTTTCATCTTCGCGTAAGAGCCACTGAACTCTGCCCCCAGCATATCGGTCAAGCCGGTATCCGACACGAATGCGCGAATTGCGTCCAACAGGTTCAGCGGCAGTTTCGGCGCGTCGGTGACGGTGTGGCCTTCGGCGTACATGTCGATATCGTGGCGCGGGCCGGGGTCGGCCTTGGACCGCAACCCCGACAGGCCCGCGGCGATGATCGCGGCCTGCAACAGATAGGGGTTGGCCGCCCCGTCGGGCAGGCGCAGTTCGAACCGGCCCGGGCCCGGCACGCGGACCATATGGGTGCGGTTGTTGCCGGTCCAGGTCACCGTATTGGGCGCCCAGGTGGCCCCCGATGTGGTGCGCGGCGCGTTGATCCGCTTGTAGCTGTTGACCGTGGGATTGGTCAGCGCGGCCAGCGCGGTGGCGTGTTTCATGATCCCGCCCAGGAAATGCCCGCCCTGTTCGGACAGCCCGACCTCGCCGATCTGGCCGCCCGCATCGCCCGCGAAGGCGTTGGTCTTGCCATCCAGATCCCAGACCGAGATATGGGCGTGGCAGCCATTGCCGGTCAGCCCCTCGATCGGCTTGGGCATGAAGGTCGCGCGCAGCCCGTGTTTCTCGGCCACGGATTTGACCATGAACTTGAAGAAGCTGTGCCGATCGGCGGTCACAAGCGCGTCGTCGAATTCCCAGTTCATCTCGAACTGGCCATTGGCGTCTTCGTGGTCGTTCTGATACGGGCCCCATCCCAGATCGAGCATGTAATCGCAGATCTCGGCGATCACGTCATAGCGGCGCATCACCGCCTGCTGGTCGTAACAGGGCTTTTCGGCGGTGTCGGCGGGGTCCGAGATCTTGTCGCCCTCGGGCGTTAGCAGGAAGAATTCGGCCTCGACCCCGGTCTTGACGCGCAGCCCTTCGGCTTCGGCTTCGGCCACCAGCTTGCGCAGCACGTTGCGCGGGGCCTGGGCGACCTCGGCGCCCTCCATCACCGGGTTTGCGGCGACCCAGGCGACCTCGGGCTTCCAGGGCAGCTGGATCACGGTCGACGGATCGGGCACCGCCAGCATGTCGGGATGGGCGGGCGTCATGTCCAGCCAGGTGGCGAAACCGGCAAAGCCCGCGCCCTCGTCCACCATGTCGGCGATGGCCTGGGCGGGCACCAGCTTGGCCCGCTGCCCCCCGAACAGGTCGGTGAACGAGATCATGAAGTATTTCACGCCCTTTTCGGCGGCGAAGGCGGCAAGATCGGTCATGGTGGTGTCGGTATCCCTGTCTGTGTCGCGGGGCGATGCGTGCCGCCCCGTCGCTGATGGTTCAGAACCCGCCCTTGCCGGGGATCCAGCCCGTGCCCGCCAGCGGCACCTGCGCCATGGCGGCGGCTTCGATGGTCAGCGCGCACAGGTCTTCGGGTTCCAGGTTATGCACGTGGCTTTTGCCACAGGCCCGCGCCAGCGTCTGGCATTCCAGTGTCAGCACGTTCAGGTAATTGCGCAACCGCCGCCCGGCCTCGACCGGGTCCAGCCGCGCCATCAGCGCGGGGTCCTGCGTGGTGATGCCCGCGGGATCGCGCCCCTCGTGCCAGTCGTCATAGGCGCCGGTGGTGCTGCCCAGCTTCTGGTATTCGGCTTCCCATTTAGGGTCGTTGTCGCCGATGGCCACCAGCGCGGCGGTGCCGATGCTGACCGCATCCGCGCCCAGCGCCAGCGCCTTGGCCACATCCGCGCCGGTGCGGATCCCGCCCGACACGACCAGCTGCACCTTGCGGTGCATGCCCAGATCCTGCAACGCCTGAACCGCCGGGCGGATACAGGCCAGCGTGGGCTGGCCCACATGTTCGATGAACACATCCTGCGTGGCCGCCGTGCCGCCCTGCATCCCGTCCAGCACGATCACATCCGCGCCCGCCTTGACCGACAGCGTCACGTCGTAATAGGGCCGCGCGCCGCCCACCTTGATATAGATGGGCTTTTCCCACTTGGTGATCTCGCGCAGCTCCAGGATCTTGATTTCCAGGTCATCCGGCCCGGTCCAGTCCGGATGCCGACAGGCCGAGCGCTGGTCGATCCCCTCGGGCAGGTCGCGCATCCCCGCGACCCGTTCGGTGATCTTCTGGCCCAGCAGCATGCCGCCGCCGCCCGGCTTGGCGCCCTGCCCCACGACGACCTCGATCGCATCGGCGCGGCGCAGATCGTCGGGGTTCATGCCATAGCGGCTGGGCAGGTATTGATAGACCAGCTTTTCGGAATGGCCGCGTTCCTCTTCGGTCATGCCGCCATCGCCGGTGGTGGTCGACGTGCCCGCCATCGTGGCGCCGCGGCCCAATGCCTCTTTCGCGGGGCCGGACAGTGAGCCGAAGGACATGCCCGCGATGGTGATCGGGATCTTCAGCTCGATCGGTTTCTTGGCAAAGCGTGTGCCCAGCGTCACGCTCGTCTCGCATTTCTCGCGATAGCCTTCCAGCGGATAGCGCGACATCGACGCGCCCAGAAACAGCAGGTCGTCGAAATGCGGCACCCGGCGCTTGGCCCCGCCGCCGCGAATGTCATAGATGCCCGTGGCGGCCGCCCGGCGGATTTCCGAGTTCGTATCGTTGGAAAAGGTCCAGGACTGGCGCGGAAGCGTGTTGGGTGTTTCGTCCATGTTCTCGGGTGTCCTCAGTAGTCGCCAGCGTGGTCGATATTGAAATTGTAAAGCTTGCGGGCCGAGCCATAGCGGGTGAATTCCTCTGGCTTGGCATCCGCGCCCGCGCGGTCCAGCAGGTCGCGCAGCAGCGCGATATGTTCGGGGCGCATTTCCTTTTCGATACAATCCGCGCCCAGGCTCTTGACCTTGCCGCGCACGAACAGCCGCGCCTCGTACAGGCTGTCGCCCAGCGCGTCGCCCGCATCGCCCAGCACCACCAGGTTGCCCTTTTGCGCCATGAAGGCCGACATATGCCCGATATTGCCATGCACCACGATGTCGATCCCCTTCATCGAGATCCCGCAGCGCGAACTGGCGTTGCCCTTGACCACCAGCAGCCCGCCATGGCCCGTGGCCCCGGCATACTGGCTGGCATCGCCGTCGATGATGACGGTGCCCGACATCATGTTTTCGGCCACGCCCGGCCCGACAGAGCCGGTGACATGCACCGTCGCCTGCTTGTTCATCCCCGCGCAGTAATACCCGGTCGAGCCCTTGACCGTCACCTCGATCGGGGCATCCAGCCCCACGGCGACCGCATGGCTGCCGCGCGGGTTTTCGATCACGAAACGGGTCTGGTTGGTACTGGCCGATTGCGCCTGCAAGGTCTCGTTCACCTCGCGCAGCGGGGTTTCGGTCATGTCCAGCGTCTGAACACCGGTGTCGGTTTCGGCAATGGCGGTTGCGGTCATGTTCAGCGCTCCCAGAAATAGACGGTGGCGGGCTCGGGTTCCCAGACGCGGGCGGCCTCGATCCCCGGCAGGTCGGCAAAGGCGCGGTATTCCGAACCGAAGGCGACGTAATCGTCGGTTTCGGCCATCACCGCGGGCTTGCACGCAATCGGGTCGCGAACCACGCCAAACCCGTTTTTGGTGCCCATGACAAAGGTGAAGAACCCGTCCAGATCGTCCAGCGTCCCCTCCAGCGCCTGGCCCAGATTGGCCCCTTCGGCGATGCGGGACGAGATATAGCAGGCCGCGACCTCGGTATCGTTCTCGGTCTTTGGCGGGAAGCCCTTCTGGGTCAGCACGCGGCGCATCTGGTTGTGGTTCGACAGCGAGCCGTTATGGACCAGGCACTGATCCTCGGCCGTGGAAAACGGGTGAGCGCCCAGCGTCGTCACCGCGCTTTCGGTGGCCATGCGGGTGTGGCCGATCCCGTGGCTGCCGCCCATCGCGCGCAGGTCGAACCGCGCCGCGACCTCGTGCGGCAGGCCGACCTCCTTGAAGATCTCCATCGATGCGCCCAGCCCCATGATCCGCAGGCCCCGATCCTCGAGAAACGCAACGGCGGCGTCGCGCGCGCCATCGGGGATCGACAGGACCGCATGGGTGTCGACCACCCGCATCGTGACATCGGCGCCCAGCGCCGCCGACAGCGCGGCATCCAGCCCGTCAAAGCTTTCCTGCGGCGTGTCGGATTGCACCGTGACCTTCAGCCCGTCATCCCCATCGCCATAGATCGCGATCCCGGCACTGTCGGGGCCGCGATCGGTCATGGTGATCAGCATATCGGTCAACATCTCACCCAATTGCGGACGCAGATCGGGGTTCTTCAGAAACAGGCCAACGATACCACACATGGTCCTCTCCGTTCAGCAGCAGGCAATGCGCCTTTCGGAGACAAATCTAGCCAGCAAAAAGTTTCGCTGCAAGAAAGTTTTTTTACTTTCAGAAAAGTTTTTGATGGAATCCGACTCTGCCCAAAAATACGCCGAAACAGGCGGTTTTCGGGTGGTCTGGCGTCGGATTCAGCCCTGTTGCGGGTAGCAGATGACGGACAGATAGCGCGCGGGCAGGTCGATCAGCACCTCGGGCCCATGCGGCGCGTCGGCATCGAACAGCAGGGAATCGCCCGGCTCCAGCAGATAAAGCTGGTCGCCATGGCGGTAATTCACCACCCCTTCCAGCATATACAGCAGCTCGATCCCCTCGTGCTGGAAGGCCGGGAAATGGTCGCTCTCGCTGTCCAGCGTGATCAGATAGGGCTCGACCACGACGCCCGAATTGTTCGACCCGATATGCCCCAACAGGCTGTATTGATGGCCCGCACGGGTGCCCGCGCGTTCGATCTCGACCCCATTGCCGGCCTTGACATGCATGGCGCCGCGGATCTCCTCGAACCCCGAAAACAGCTGTACCAGCGGCACGCTCAGCGCATTGGCCAGGATCTGCAACGTGTTGAGCGAAGGCGAGATCACCCCGTTTTCGATCTTGGACAGCATCCCCACCGACAGGCCGGTCTGTTCGGCCAGTTCCGATCCGGTCATGCGCTGGCGTTTGCGCAGCTCGCGCACTTGGCGGCCGATGGCGACCTCCAGGTTCTTTTCCCGCACCTCGCGCACCGCGTGGGGGTTCTGTGTCAGTTCCGTTTTCGCGCTTTTCTTCTTCATCTTTGGCCGGATCTCTGTTTGGGCAACCTGTGGTGGGGCGGCGCAGGCCCGATGTCAAGCCTGCACGATCCGCAACGGCGGCATGCGCGCCCCGGGACGGGGCGGCACAAAGACGGTCTTTCCGGTTTCAGATCAATCTCTTGCAGCGGAACCCTCAGATTTTCATGCGCGCGTGTTTCGGATCGTAAAGCGGGGCCAGCGTCACCTGACAGGGCACCCGTTCGGTGGCCACCTCAAGCGTATAGTCGCCCGACAGAACCTCATCGCGGGTCACGCCATCGGGGTTGCGCACATAGCCCATGCCGATGGATTTGCCCACCGTGTGCCCATATCCGCCCGACGACAGATAGCCCACACGTTTACCGTCGCGAAAGATCGTCTCGCGCCCCAGCAGGATCACATCCGGAGCGGCGGTAAAGGTCGCCAGCATCCGGGTGACGCCCGTTTCGCGCTGCGCCAGGATCGCGTCGCGGCCACGGAAATCGCCCTTGTCCAGCTTCACCGCCCAGCCCAGACCGGCCTCGATCGGGGTGGTGTCGGGGCCGATATCCGCCCCCCAGGCGCGATAGCCTTTTTCCAGCCGCAGGGTTTCGATGGCGCGATAGCCCGCATCGGTCAGCCCGTGCGGCCCACCCGCCGCGTGCAGCGCGTCGAAGACGGTGGCGGCGTATTCGGTGGGCAGGTGCAGCTCCCACCCCAGCTCGCCGACATAGCTGACGCGCAGCGCCCAGACCGGCGCGCCCGCGATGGCGATCTTCTGCGCCGTGCCAAAGGGAAAGGCCGCGTTCGACAGATCCGCCCGCGTCACCGCCTGCAGGATCGCGCGCGCCTTGGGACCCATCAGCGACAGCACAGCCTGGGCAGATGTCACATCCACCAGCTGCGCCCGCGCATCGCCCGGCACCCCCCTGGCGATCCAGTCGAAATCCCGCGTGGCAAAGCCGGTGCCGGTGACCACATAGAATTCATCCCGCGCGATGCGGGCGATGGTCACATCCGCCTCGATCCCGCCGTGATCGTTCAGCATCTGGGTATAGGTCAGCGTGCCCACCGGCCCGGAAATGTCATTGGCGGCAATCCGGTTCAGCACGGCTTCCGCATCGGGACCTTTCAGCAGGAACTTGGCGAAACTGCTCTGGTCGATCAGCACGGCGGCCTCGCGCGCGGCGCGGTGTTCGCGCCCGACGGCCTCGTGCCAGTTGGGCCGCTGGAAGTTATAGATATCGCGCGGCGTGTCGCCCGGCCCGGCGAACCAGTTGGGCCGCTCCCACCCCAGTTTCTCGCCAAAGACCGCCCCGCGCGCCGCCAGCCGGTCATAAAGCGGCGAGCGGCGCCCGGGCCGCCCGCTGTCATGTTCCTCGGCCGGCCAGGCCATGGTGTAGTGTTTGCCATATGCCTCGACCGTGCGGGTGCGGATCCAGTCGGTGTCGAAATGGCTGCGCCCGAAGCGGCGGATATCGACGGGCCACAGATCGAAGGGCGGCGCGCCCGTCGCGACCCATTCCGCCAGCGCCATGCCCGCCCCCCCGCCCGAGGCGATGCCGAACGCATTGAACCCCGCGCCGACGAAAAACCCGGGCTGCTCCGGTGCCTCGCCCAGGATGAAATTGCCGTCCGGCGTGAAGCTTTCGGGGCCGTTGGTCACCGTCTTGATCCCGGCGGTTTCCAGCGCGGGCACCCGGCCCAGCGCCTGTTCCATGATCTGTTCGAAATGGTCGAAATCGCTGTCCAGCAGGGAATAGTGGAAGCCGGGCGGGATGCCGTCCACGGCCCAGGGCTTGGGGTTCGGCTCGTAGCCGCCCATGACCAGGCCGCCGACCTCTTCCTTCCAGTATGTCAGCCGGTCGGGATCGCGCAGCGTCGGCAGGTCGGGCCTCACGCCGGGGATGGGTTCGGTGACCATGTACTGATGTTCCATCGACACCAGCGGCACATTGACCCCCACCCGCGCCGCGAAATCGCGGGTCCACTGGCCGCAACAGGCCACGACGACGGGCGTTTCGATGCGGCCGCGTTCGGTCGTCACGCCCCGGATCACGCCATCCTCGATCTCGACCGACAGGACCTTGGTATCTTCGAAGATCCGGGCGCCCGCCATCCGCGCGCCCTTGGCCAGCGACAGGGTGATATCGGACGGGTTGGCCTGACCATCGGTCGGCAGGAACGCCGCCCCCACCACGTCCGACACATCCATCAGCGGCCACAGCGCCTGTGCCTCGGACGGGGTCAGCAGATCCATCTGCAGGCCGAAGGAATGGGCGGTGGTGGCCTGGCGCTTGACCTCGGTCCAGCGTTCTTGGTTACAGGCCAGCCGCAGCCCGCCATTGCGCTTCCAGCCCGTCGCCTGCCCGGTTTCCTGTTCCAGCGTATCGTAAAGCTGCACCGAATAGCCCAGAAGCTGCGTGATATTCGCGCTGGAGCGCAGCTGCCCCACCAGCCCCGCGGCGTGAAACGTGGTGCCCGATGTCAGCTTCTTGCGTTCCAGCAGCACCACGTCCCACCCCAACTTGGCCAGGTGATAGGCGGTGGAACAGCCGATGATGCCCCCGCCGACGATCACCGCCCGGGCGGTGGTGGGAAAATCGGTCATGCGCCCTCCTTCCAGGCGGTCAGGGCGGCTTGGAACTGCGCCAGATTTTCGGCCGTATAGGCCGGGTAATCGAACTCGATGTCCGAGGTCAGCTCGGACACCATGCTCCACATCGCCTCGCGCAGGAGCGAGGCGCATTTCATCGCACCATAGCGGCGCAGGTAAGCGGCATCGGGGGCGTGGCCCAGGTACCGCGCCAGCATCCCCTGTTCGGCCGCCGCACCCAGCCCCGCATTGCTGGCCAGCCCGCCCAGATCGAACAACGCGGAATTGAACCCGCCATATTCCCAGTCGACCAGCCACAGCCGGTCGCCCCCCTGCAGGATATTGGCGGGCAGCAGATCGTTATGCCCCAGCACCAGCCGGACCGGGCCGACGGCCTCTTCCAGCTCGGCGGCGGTGGCCAGCAGGCCGTCCAGCTTGTCCACATGGGGCGAGGCGTGATCGCGAAGATAGCCCGCATAATCGCGCAGCACATGGAACACCCAGAAGGTCAGGACAGGTCCGCGCAGCCGGGGTGTCAGGTCGCGATGCACCCGCGCCACCAGATCGACAGCCTGCGCCAGCACCTGTGGGTCATGCAGATCCTCGGGCGTCAGCGCGATGGCTTCGACGAAGTCAAAGACCAGCAGCCCCGGCGCGGCGTGGCGCAAGGCGGGCGAGATCCCGGCATCGGCCGCCGCGCGGGCCAGCGCGACCTCGTTCCAGCGCATGATCCCGTGTTCGGGAATATCGGCGCCCAGCCGCACCACGTATTTGCCGGTGCCGTCCTGCACCACCGCATTCACATTGGTGATCCCGCCGCCCAGGGGCGTGATCGTGACCGGACCGGACCAGAAATCCATCGCGCGGATGCGGTCCTCTGCCCTCATGCGTCGTAGTCCCCTTTCGCGCGGCTCTTGTCGGGGTCGAAATGCGGAAACCGGACCACGGTCGCCTGAAGCCGTTTCTGGTGCCCGTCGAGTTGGCCGATTTCCAGCTCGGTCCCGATCTCGGCATGTTGGATGTCGACACGGGCCAAGGCAATGGTCTTGTTCAGGATGGGCGAGCGCGTGGCCGAGGTCACGACCCCCACCTGCACCCGGCCCAGCCGCACGCAATCGCCATGAGCGGGCACGGTGCGCGCGGGCAGCTCCAGCCCCACCAGCCTGCGCTGCGGGGCGGCCTTGCGGGTTTCCAGCGCGGCGCGGCCGATGAAATCGTCGGTCTTGGATTTCAGCGGCACGGTGAAACCGATCCCGGCCTCGAACGGGTCGGTCTGGTCGTCGAATTCATGGCCCGCAAAGGCCAGCCCGCTTTCGATCCGCAGCATGTCCAGCGCCGCCAGACCCAGCGGTTCCATCCCCAGCGGCTCGCCCACCGCCCAGATCGCGTCGAACACCGCCACCGCATCCTTGGGGTGACAGAAGACCTCGTAGCCCAGCTCGCCGGTGTAGCCCGTGCGGCTGATCACGCAGGGGATACCGTCATAATCGCCCACCCGCGCGATGGTGAAGCGGAACCAGCCCAATTCCTCGATGGTGGGCTGATGCGGCGGGGTCCAGAACACCTGGTCCAGGATCTGACGGCTCAGCCGCCCCTGCACCGCGACATTGCACATCTGGTCGGTCGAGCTGCGCACCCAGGCATTCATGCGGTGCTTGACCGCCTGTTCGCGCATCCATGTGCCGCTGTCGTCGCAACCGCCGATCCAGCGGAAATTGTGATCGCCCAGCCGGAACACGGTACCATCGTCGATCATGCCGCCGTTTTCGGCGCAGACAGCGGTATAGACGACCTGCCCCACCGCCAGCTTGGCCATGTTGCGGGTCACGCACATCTGCAGCAGCGCCTCGGCATCGGGGCCGGTCACCTCGAACTTGCGCAGGGGCGACAGGTCCATGATCGCGGCGCGTTCGCGGCAGGCCCAGTATTCCTGCAACGCGCCCCGGCCCGTCATCTCGTTGGCCAGCCAATAGCCGTTATAGTTCACGAAATCCCGCGTATGCCGTGCAAAGCAGGCATGAAAACCGGTTTCCTTGGTATCCTCCACGGGGTCCTCCGGGCGTTTGCGCCACCCGATCGAGCGTTTGAACGACTCGCCCGGACGATAGGTGCGCATCTGTATGTCTGTGGGATTCCAGCCATTGGCCGGGTCGATATCGTCGGGGCATGCGGTCGACACGCAGACCAGATCGGTCAACGCCCGCAGCAGCACATAGTCGCCCGGCCGCGACCAGGGCTCGTCGGTCACGATCCCATGATCGGCGTCGATCAGCGTGTTGAAGAAGAAGTTGATCGCGGGCCACCCCGCGCGCGGCCGCACGCCATAAGGCGCAAGCCCCGCGTTGATATTGTCGGTGCAGTTCACATGCCCCGGATAGCCCTGATCGGCATAGCTGCGCGCGGTACAGGCCAGCCCGAACGTGTCATGCCGCCCGCATGTGTCCTGAACGATTTCCACCAGCGGCTCGAAATCCACGTTCCAGTATTTCGCGTGCAGCCCCGGTTGGGGATAGATATGCCCGGTCAGCGATCGTGTGGCGGTCGGGTCGATCTCGCGCTCGATCCCGGCCTCCAACGCGCGGGCGGAAAACGCCTGAAAATCCGAACATTCCCGCCCCTGCACATCCAGGATCTGGATGAAGCCGCCCTTTGCGACCTCATATACATGCGCCTCGCCCGGGGCGATGTTCACGTCCAGGATCGGGTCGGCCAGCGGATCGGGCGGCGCAAGCAGGCCCGCCGCGCCGGTCGTGGCCCGGCGCAGGTACAGCAGCAGTTCGGTCGGCGGGGTCTGGTCCTGTGGCGCCATCGGCCCGCCGGGGGCCGCGACGATCAGCAGCCCGTCTTCCTGTGCGGTGAAACTGGCGCTGTCGCCGGGGCGGCCGTCACCGCCCAGACACCGCACGGCGCGCGCCTGTCCCAGATCAAACCCCGCGCGGTCCAGCGCGCGGCGCACCGCCTGCCCCGAAGGCCCGGCCATGATCGCCTGTTGCAGCCCCACCGGCGCGCCATCGTCCGGCGCGCCGATCAGCGCCGCGTCGCTGCGCCCGTCAGCGGCAAAGACCACCAGCTCGGCCATCTGCCCGCCCTCGCGGTCGACCACGGTGATCTCGTCGCCCGCGCGCAGCTCCAGCGCACGCGATCCGCCCGGTGGCACCGGGTGGCGTTCCATCCCCGGCGGCAGCACCGGCAGCCCGGGCGTCCGCACCCCCGACCGCAGATGCGCCCGCCCGAAATCCGCGAACCCCGCCAAGGCGTCAGCCGCCCGCCGCGCGCGCCGGCGCGTCTTCGATCGCCAGATAGGATTCCAGGCTGTCGTCCAGCGCATCCTTCCACCGGGTGTGGTGCGGCGGGGCCATGGTGCCGGTCATCGGCGACACGTAGCCATGATCGCGGAAGGACATGATCCCCTTCTTCTTGTGCTTCTTCCATTGAAAGAACGCCTCGTTCGCGGCGGCCACGTCAAAGCTGGGATAGTCGGTCTCGTCGATCAGCTCCTGCACGTAATCGCCCTGATAGACGATGGCGCCGTAATCGTCGGGTACCGCGTCCTCGTCCGCCTGGCGCTGCTGCCAGTCGGCATCCATCGCCGCGCGGTCAGGCAGCGCGATCTTGCCCATAATGGCATCACGCACCCACCAAGCCTGGGCGTCGAACATGTTGAAGGTGAACCACTGGTCCTGCATCCCCAGATAGAACAGCTTGGGGTTCTTGACCCAGACCACGCCCTTGTAAAGGTCACTCGCCGCCAGCCGGTTGGCGGTCTTCAGCCGCAGATCGTCAGGCAGGAACGGGAAATGGTGCTTGTAGCCGGTGCACAGGATGATCGCATCGACGGTTTTCGACGTGCCGTCCTTGAAATACGCCGTCTTCCCCTCGACCCGTTCCAGCGCCGGAACCTCGGACCAGTTCTCCGGCCAGTCATAGCCCATGGGCGCGGTGCGGTGCGACACGGTGATCGACTTGCAGCCGTATTTCCAGCATTGCGAGCCTATATCCTCGGCCGAATAGGACGTGCCCAGGATCAGGATATCCTTGTCCTCGAACTCGCGCGCGTCGCGGAAATCATGGGCGTGCAGGATGCGGCCATTGAAGCTTTCGAAACCCGGATAATGCGGCACGCTGGGAAACGAGAAATGGCCCGAGGCGACGATGACATGATCGAACGCCTCGACCGTTTCGCTGTCGGTCTGGCAGTTCCGCGCGGTCACGGTGAACATGCCTGTCGCATCGTCGAAACGCACATCGCGCACCACGGTCGAAAACTGGATCCAGTCGCGCACGCCCGCCTTTTTCACCCGGCCTTCGATATAGTCGAACAGCACGGCCCGCGGCGGATAGCTGGCGATGGGCTTGCCGAAATGCTCGTCAAAGCTGTAATCGGCAAATTCCAGCCCCTCTTTCGGGCCGTTCGACCACAGATAGCGGTACATCGACCCGTGACAGGGGTTGCCGTATTCATCCAGCCCCGTGCGCCAGTCATAGCGCCACAGCCCGCCCCAATCGGCCTGTTTCTCGTAACAGACGATTTCGGGAATCTCGGCCCCGGCTTGTTTGGCCGACTGAAAGGCGCGCAACTGCGCCAGCCCCGATGGCCCGGCCCCGATGATGCAAATCCGCATGGTGATAAACTCCCGTGTGCTCAAGTTTTCCTCATGGTTACATTTTTTTACTGTAGCGCAACATTTTTTCTTGCCGCCGAGGGGCTCAGGTGTGAATTTCGGGGGGACAGGCGCCGCTTTGCCCAAGGATCGGGCAATCCAACAAACCGGGGAATCAGATATGCATTTTCTTGTCCTGCAACACGAGCGGATCGAACACCCCGCCGCGTTCCGCCCGATGATCACGCAGGCCGGGCATCACTGGACGCCCGTGCACCTGAACGAGGGTGAAAGCCTGCCCAGCCTGGATGGCGTCGATGCGCTGTGGGTGATGGGTGGGCCGATGGATGTCTGGCAGGAAGATCAGCATCCCTGGCTGCGCGACGAAAAGGCGTTCATCCGGCAGGCGGTGGTCGACCGCGCCCTGCCCTTCTTCGGTCTGTGCCTGGGTCATCAGCTGCTGGCCGAAGCCTTGGGCGGCAGCTGCGGCAAGGGCACGGCCGAGGTCGGCGTGATGGAGGTGACGCAAACCGCGCCCTCGCCCTTTACCGATGGGGTGCCCGACCCGCTGCCGGTGCTGCAATGGCACGGGGCCGAGGTCACGACGCCCCCCGAAGGCGCGCAGGTTCTGGCATCCTCGCCCGCCTGTGCGGTGCAGGCGATGAGCTGGGGCGACAAGGCGTTTTCGACCCAGTTCCATCTGGAGGTCGAACCGGAAACCGTGGCCCTGTGGGCCGCCATCCCCGAATATGCCGACGCGCTGGAGGCCACGCTGGGCACCGGCGCCGTCGCCCGGCTGGAGGCCGAGGCAAATGCCCACATGGCCGCCTTCACCGCCGCCGCGCGCACCGTCTTCGACAACTGGTGCCGCGTCACCGGCATTCCGGCGGGGGTGGCGGCATGAGCGCGGATCCCGGACAGTACCAGGTTTTCGATGCGGGGCCCGTCCACCTGCAATGCGGCATCACCCTGACCGATGCGAAGCTGGCCTATGTCACCCATGGCACGCTGAACGCGGCCAAGGACAACGTCATCGTCTATCCCACGCGCTATGGCGGCAACCACGCCGACAACGCCTATCTGATCGGCGCGGACATGGCGCTGGACCCGGACAAGTATTTCATCGTCGTGCCCAACATGATGGGCAACGGCCTGTCCTCGTCCCCATCAAACACGCCCATCCCGCTGGGCGGGCCGGATTTCCCCGCGATCACCCAATATGACAACGTGATGTTGCAGGAACGACTGCTGCGCGAGGTGTTCGGGATCGAACAGATCAAGCTGGCCTGCGGCTGGTCGATGGCGGGCCAACAGGCGTTTCAATGGGCCTCGGCCTTTCCCGACCGGGTGGAAAACATGGCCTGTTTCTGCGGCCAGTCCACGACCGCGCATCACACCTATGTCTTTCTCGAGGGGATCCGCCACGCGCTGACCACCGATCAGGCCTGGCAACAGGGGCGCTATGCCGAACAGCCCTGGCGCGGGATGACGGCCAAGGGCCGCGTCTGGGCCGGATGGGTCCTGAGCCAGGATTGGTACCGGCAGGAGCTGTGGCGCGACATGGGCTTCGTCACGGTCGAGGATTACCTGAAAAACGTCTGGGATGCGATGTATTACGGGCTGGATGCCAATGACATGCTGTCGATGATCCGCACATGGCAGCTGTGCGACCTGGGCAACAACCCGATCTATCAGGGCGACCGGGCGGCGGCGCTGGGGGCGATCAAAGCGCGGTCCATCGTCATGCCCTGCCGCACCGATTTCTATTTCCCCCCCGCCGACAACGCGGCCGAGGTCGCACAGATGCCCAATGCCGAGCTGCGCGTGATCGACAGCGTCTGGGGCCATTACGCCGCCGGGGGGCGCAACGATCCCGATACGGCCTTTATCGACGCCGCGCTGCGCGAGCTGCTGGCATGAGCCACGACATCATCGTGGTGGGCGCCGGCAGCGCCGGTTGCGCGCTGGCCGAACGGCTGTCGCGCGATCCCGCCTGCACCGTTTTGCTGATCGAGGCCGGGCCGCAGGGCCGCCATCCCTTCGTCCAGATGCCCGCAGGCGTCGCCAAGGCAATCGCCGCGCCGCAATTCAACTGGCATTTCGAAACCGTGCCACAGGCGCATATGGACGGGCGCAAGCTTTATGTGCCGCGCGGGCGGGTCATGGGCGGCTCGTCGGGGATCAACGCCATGGTCTGGGTCACGGGCCATGCCAGCGACTATGACCACTGGGCCGCCAATGGTTGCCCGGGCTGGGGCTGGGCCGATGTGGCCCCGGTGCTGGCGGATGTCGAACAGGCGATGGACCCGCAGATGCCGGGATCGGGCAACGCGGCCTTTGCCGCCTTTGTCGCGGCGGGCGGACAGATGGGGCACCCCACCGCGCCGTTTGTCGACGGACAGGCCCCGGGCTTCGGCATGTACCGGCTGAACATCCGCGACGGGCGGCGGCGCAGCGCGGCGGCGGCGTACCTGAGCCTTGCGCGCGGGCGGGCCAACCTGACCATCCGCAGCGGGGTTCAGGTGCTGGGCCTGTCGGGCGATGGCGCGCGGATCGACGGTGTGCGCATCGCCGCCGGGGGCGGCACCGAAACCCTGACCGCAGGGCATGTGGTGCTGTGCGCGGGCGCCATCGGCACGCCGCATCTGCTGTTGCTGTCGGGGATCGGCCCGGCGGCGGACCTGCGCGCGCTTGGCATTCCCCTCCGCGCCGATCTGGCCGGTGTGGGTGCGAACCTGCACGACCATCTGGAGGTCAAGGTCAAGCACCGCATGACCAAGCCCCTGTCGCTGTGGGATCACGCGAAGTTTCCCAACAACCTGGCCGTCGGCGCGCAATGGCTGCTGAGCAAGACCGGCATCGGCACCCAGCAGGGGCTGGAGGCCGGGGCGTTCCTGCGCCTGGGCGCCGGTGACGGGCCGCCCGACACGCAGCTGCATTACATCAACGCGCTGGCCTTCGACGGGGCCACCGCCGACGATCGCGGCCATGGCTTTGCCATCGACGTGACCCAGTTGCAGCCCGAAAGCCGGGGCCGCCTGAAGCTCGCCTCGGCCGATCCGACGCAGAAACCCCGGATCGACCCGAACTATCTGGCGGTCGAGGGCGACCGCATCGCCCTGCGCGAGGGGCTGAAGATGCTGCGCGACCTGTGCCGCCAGCATGCGATGACCGATTTCACGGGGGCCGAGCTGCGCCCCGGCCCCGATGTCACCAGCGATGCCGATCTGGATGCGGTGGTGCGCGCCACGGCGGATTCGATCTATCACCCCGTGGGCACGGCCAAGATGGGCACCGACCCCATGGCGGTGGTCGACCCCGCGACAATGGGCGTGCACGGGATACAGGGCCTGTCGGTGGCCGATGCATCGGTCATGCCGCGCATCACCAGCGGCAACACCAATGCGCCCAGCATCGTGATCGGCGCGCTTGGCGCGGCAAAGATCGCCGCCGCGCTGTGACCCGCAACGCAAAAGGCCCGCGCAGACGGCGGGCCCTTGGCACGGATCGGCAGCCCGATCAGACCGGATCGAACGCAATCGGCAGGCTGATCGGCCCGGTATTGCCGCTGTCGGCCAGCCAGGTCGGATCGCCCGCCAGCCGGGGCACGCCCATCCGAGCCGACAACACGCGATAGGCCACAGCCATGTCGTTGCGCGCCACCAGATTGCCCAGGCAATGGTGGATGCCGCCGCCGAAACCGTAATTGCGGGCGCGCTTGGCGGTGATGTCGAAGGGCGCGTCGCCCATCGCATCGGGGTCGGTGCCCGCGCTTTCGGAATACAGATGCAGCACCGTGCCCCTGGGGATGGTGATGCCGCCATATTCGAAATCCTCGACCGCCTCGCGCGAGACCCAGGTGATCGTGGGGCGCATGCGCATGACCTCGGTCGCGGCGGCCATGTCCAGCGACGGATCGGCGGCCAGCGCGGCCCATTGATCGGGATGGTCGATGAACATCGACAGGCCCAGCCCCAGCTGGTTGCGCGTGGTGTCGACCCCGGCAAAGGCCAGCATCAGCGCCAGGTTGCGCAGCTCGTCCGTGCTCAGCCGGTCGCCATCCGCGGTCGCCTGAACCATGATCGACAGGATATCGTCGCCGGGGTTTTTCTGACGCTCGGCCAGCACATCGTCGACATAGGCGTAAAGCTCTTTCGTCGCGGCCTCGATATTGTCGGCCTCGGCCTTGAAATTCACGCCCAGCGCCAACCCCATCGTGGCCGAGGTGCGCAGGATGAACGGCGCCTCGGATTCGGGCAGGCCCAACAACAGGCACAGCACCCGCGCGGCATAGGGGTCGGCGAAATCCTCCATGAAATCGCAGGTGCCCTTGGCGATGAACCCGTCGGCCAGGTCGTTGGCGATGCGTTCGAATTCCGGCATCAGCGTCTTGACGACCTTGGGCGAAAACGCGGGGTTCACCAGCCGCCGCAGCCGCCAGTGATCCTCGCCCTCGGTCACCAGGATCGAGGCATTCCACCATTCCGCAAAGACGCCGGTGGTGATGCCGTTCAGGGCGGGCCAGGCATGGCTGCCCTGGATCAGGCTTTTGTGGGTCAGCAGGTCGCCCATTTCCTTGTGCCGCAACACCGCCAGCCCATAGGGCGTGCGCGCATACCAGCTTTCGGCGCGGGCGGCCCGCACCGGGGCCGAGCGCAGGGAAAAGGCCGGGTCGGCCACGTCCAGATAGGGCGCGTCGGCAAAGGCGGTTTCCGCGTTCATGGCAAACACTCCATATAGGTATCCTTGTCCCAATCGGTGACGGTGGACATGAACCGCGCCCATTCGTCGGTCTTGTATTCATGATACAGCCGGAACATCTCGCCCGGCAAACCGCGCTTGACCACTTCGTCGTTTTCCAGATGCAGCAGCGCCTCGCCCAGCGACATCGGCAGCTTCTTGACCTTCTTGCCCTGCGCCATGGCGTCATAGATGTTGCGCTCTTCCGGCTCGCCCGGGTCCAGGCTGTTGTCCAGCCCGTCATCCATCGCCGCCAACAGGGTCGAGCCCATCAGATACGGGTTCACCATGGAATCGACCGAGCGGTATTCGAACCGTCCCGGCGCCGACACCCGCAGCCCCGTGGTGCGGTTCTGGAACCCCCAGTCGGAAAAGACCGGCGCCCAGAAGCCGGTGTCCCAGAGCCGGCGATAGGAATTGACGGTCGACGCCCCGATCGCGGTCAGCGCCTGCAGGTGATGCACCACCCCGCCGATCGCCTTCAGCCCCGTGGCGCCCGGCATCTGCGGATCGTCGGTGTCGGGCATGAAGGTGTTATCGCCGCCCTGCACATACATATAGTTGTTTTCCATCCCCGGCAGGTTGTCGGGATCGTTGCCGGTGCGCTTGAACACGTCTTCGCCTTCGGTCCAAAGCGACATGTTGTGGTGGCACCCGCTGGCCGAAACGCCCATGAACGGCTTGGTCATGAAACAGGCGAAGATGTTGTTTTCCCGCGCCACCTGCGCGCAAAGCTGGCGATAGGTCGTCAGCCGGTCAGCATTGCGCAGCACATCGTCAAAGGTCCAGTTCAGCTCCAGCTGGCCCGGCGCGTCCTCGTGGTCGCCCTGGATCATGTCCAGCCCCATCTTGCGGGCATAGCGGATGACCTGCATCGACACCGGGCGCAGGCTTTCGAACTGGTCGATGTGATAGCAATAGGGCTTGGAATAGCCGTCGCGCGGCTTGCCGTCCTCGTCGTATTTCAACCACATCATCTCGGGCTCGGTCCCGATCCGCAGCTGCAGCCCGTGTTTCTTTTTGAACTGCTCGTGCATGCGGCGCAGGTTGCCGCGGCAGTCGGCGGTCAGATAGGCGCCGGGGTCGACCTTTTCCTCGCGGTTGCGGAACAGCGTACAGAACAGGCGGCCGATCTCGGGCGCCCAGGGCAGCTGCATGAAGGTCTCGGGCTCGGGGATGCCCACCAGCTCGGCCGCCTCGGGGCCATAGCCCATGTAGTCGCCGGCGCGGTTGGTGAACAGGTTCATCGTCGCGCCATAGACCAGCTGGAACCCCTTCTTGGCGACGCTTTCCCAATGGTCGGCCGGAATGCCCTTGCCCATCACCTTGCCCGTGACCGACACGAATTGAAGGTAAAGATATTCGATCCCCAATTCGTCGATCTTGGCCCGTACCTGCTTGACCAGTTCGTCCCGGCCATCCTGTTCGACGAAGCTTTCAATATCCATCTGACGATTTCCCTGCATCTGTTATTTCCCCGTAAATCAGCCCGATTGAGTCGGTCCCTGTCCAGTCAGAAATATTATTCAGGGGAAAATATTATTCCCTTGGGTAGAATCGCCCGCCGCTTTCGCGGGGTTTGTTTGCAAGTTGCACAATCTGGCAGCAGTTACGATCTTTCAGCGCCCAACAGACAACTTTCCACCCCGGCGGGGGGCAAACCCGGCACTCCGCATTTTGCTGTCAGGAAAATTTGTTCACTCATAATACAAGGGACACGAGTCCCTCGCTCAAGAAACCGAAGTGGGGAGTTGGACAGATGGAACAGGAAATTGCGGCGCTGACGGAACGGCTGGCCGCGCTGGAAGGCGGGGTCGCGATGTCGGGCACCGTCAATATGGAAATCTTCTATTGGTGGTGTACCGCGTTGATGATTGCCATTCACGCGGGCTTTCTGGCCTATGAAATGGGCGCCAGCCGCGTGAAGAACGTGTTGGCCTCGGGGATCAAGAACATCCTGGCCTTCGCGTTCATGGTGCCGACCTTTTACTTCTTCGGCTGGTATATCTATTTGGCCTTCTACAATGGCTTCATCCCGGCCGAGGATGGCGCCGCGGGCCTGCCATGGGCCGAATCCATGGGTCCGAACCTGGCCGACAACGCCACCGGCGTGTTCTGGGCGGCGTTCACCCTGTTTGCCGCGACCACCGCTTCGATCTTCTCGGGCGCGGTGATCGAACGCATCCAGCAGGCGGCGTTCATCATCCTGGCGGTGCTGCTGGGCTCGGTGGTGTGGATTCTGGGCGGCGCCTGGGGCTGGCACCCGACCGGCTGGCTGACGGTCAAGTTCGGCTATCACGATGTGGGCGCCGCGGGCGTCGTGCACATGGTGGCGGGCTTCTTCGCGCTGGGGGTTCTGATCAACCTTGGCCCGCGCGTAGGCAAGTTCAACGCCGATGGCAGCGCCAATGTGATCATGGCGCATAACGTGCCCTTCACCATTACCGGCCTGATGCTGATCATCGTGGGCTTCTTCGGCTTCCTGGGCGGCTGCATCATCTATATGCCCGGCGAGCAGTGGATCAACATCTATGGCCAGCCCGCGACCTTGTCGGCCTTTGCGTTCAACACGCTGATGGGCTTTGCCGGTGGCATCATCGGGGCCTGGGTGAAAACCCGCGACCCGTTCTGGATGATGTCGGGCGCGCTGATCGGCATCTTTGCCGCGGCATCGGGTCTGGATGTGTATTATCCGCCGCTGGCCTTCCTGCTGGGCTGCTTCGGGGGCTTTGTCGTCCCGATGGTTGCCGTGTGGCTGGAAAAGCGCGGCATCGACGACGCCGTGGGCGCGTTTCCGGTGCATGGCATCGGTGGCCTGATCGGTGTTGTGGCCTGCGGTATCTTTGCGTCGGGCTATCCCAATGTCGAAGGCTACCCGCCCGTCAGCCTGACCGGCCAGCTGGTCGGCGCGCTGACCATGGCGCTGCTGGGCTTCATCCCGGGCTATGTCGCGTCGCTGATCCTGAAGATGATGGGTCTGCTGCGGGTGCCCGATCACATTCAGGAAAAAGGCCTGGATGTCGTCAAGGTCCCGGTCAAGGCCTATCCCGAAAACTATATCCCCGGACCCGTCGGCACATCCGAGCCCACGGCCACCCCGGCTGAGTAACCGAAAGGAACGATCCGATGAACACTGCACCGATCGACACATGGGAAGGGGCCGAGGCGTATTTCACCTTCGCCCACAGCCCCGGAATGATCAGCCTGATCCTGATTGCGTCCGTCGTCGTGACCTTTGGCGCGATCGTGTTGGCGGCCGTGCATGAAAAGCACGCCTACAACAATCACTGAACACAGTTTCACGTCCCTGAGAACGAAAGGGGCGGCCCCATGGCCGCCCCTTTCACTTTGTGCCGGATACGGCAGGTTCAGAAGAATTTCAGATAACGCTGCACTTCCCAGTCGGACACGTGGTTCAGATAGGACAGCCATTCCTGCCGCTTGAACCCCAGCCAGCTTTCGAACATCGCATCCCCGAACACCCGCCGCGATAGCGGATCGGCGGCGAAGGCGTCCAGCGCCTCGTCCAATGTGCGCGGCAGGGTCCTGATCCCGCGCGCGTCCAGCTCGGCCTGGTCCAGCAGGTACATGTTGTCCGTGTTCGGATCGCCGGGGTCCAGCCCCTCGGCAATCCCCTCCAGCCCCGCGGCCAGCACCATTGCCGCGCCCAGATAGGGGTTGGTGGCGCTGTCGGCGGCCCGTAGCTCGACCCGGCCACCGGCCAGCGGCACCCGCAGCGCATTGGTGCGGTTGTTGTTGCCATAGCAGGCATAGATCGGCGCCCAGGTGAACCCCGACATCGAGCCCTGTTTGACCAGCCGCTTATAGCTGTTCACCGTCGGCGCCACGGTCGCCATGATCGCTGGCAGGTGCCGCAGCACCCCGGCGGTGAACTGATAGCCCAGCGTCGACAGCTTGCAGCCGCGCGGATCGTCGGGGTCCTTGAACAGGTTCGTGCCATCCGGCCCGGCCAGCGACATGTTGAAATGCGCGCCCGATCCGGTGCGGTCCCCCATCGGTTTCGGCATGAAGGACGCGAATGCGCCGTGCTTGCGCGCAATCGTGTTGGCCATGAACCGCAAAAAGGTGAAGCGGTCGGCCATGGTCAGCGCATCGGCATAGGTAAAGTCGATCTCGAACTGGCCGATCCCGTCTTCGTGGTCGAAGGAATAGACATCCCAGCCCAGCGCGTTCATCGCATCCACCAGCTCGGTCAGCCAGGGCAGGTTGTCCATCAGCCGCGTGGTGTCATAGGCGGGCTTTTCCAGATGCGGCAGGTCCGACAGCGGCGCGAAGCCGCCCGCCTGGGTGTCGGACAGGACGAAGAATTCGGCCTCGATCCCCAGGTTCATGGTGAAACCGGCTTCGGCCGCGGCGGCGACCTGGCGCTTCAGGATATTGCGGCTGCAAGCGTCGAAGGGCGCGCCGCCGCACCACAGGTCGCTGGCAAACCACGCGACATCCGTCTGCCAGGGCAGAACGATGCAGGACGCGGCGTCGGGATGGGCCGCGACCTCTTCATCGTTGACCTCTTGCGGGACGCCGTCCAGGGCGGCGCCGGTGAACATCTCGGACCCGGTCATCATGTCGCTTGCATGGGCGATCGGCACCATCTTGGATTTCGAAACGCCATGCATGTCGACATAGCTGGCCAGGCAATACCGCACCCCTTTGTCGCTGAGCTCTGTGATCATCTGTTCGGATTTCGCCATGCGCATCCCCCCTTAATTCAGTTTGAATTCAAGAAGATGCTAGCCGAAGCGCAGATGGCGCGCTAACGCCCCGCGCGCGCCAAAGGCCCGCCCGCGCGGGACGGCTGCCGCCTGCCTGCGCGATGGGCGGCATGGTCATTCGAAAGGCCATAAAAGAACCCCCGCCGCGCGGTTGGCGCGGCGGGGGTCGGTATCGCAAGACGGGCGCGGTTTACACCTGCTCGAGCCACTCGTCGACTTCGCGCTCTGCGTCTTCCTTGGCCTTGCCGTATTTCTCCTGGACAAGGCCCACCAGACGTTCGCGACGGCCATCGACCTGGTCGACCTCGTCATCGGTCAGGTCGCCCCACTTGGCCTTGACGGCGCCGGTCATCTGTTTCCATTTGCCTTCGATTTGGTCCCAATTCATCGCGATCTCCTTTCGTTTGGCTTTGTGCGTTTCGTGACCTCAACGCCCCGCGCCAGCGATCCGTTCCGAAAATATATCGCCCATTGGGCAGGGAACCGCCGCCCCCGCCCGCGCGTTGATCCGGGTACAGGAGGCCCCATTGCAGCACATACCAACCTTGTCGCGGATTTCCCTGATCCTGCTGGCCGTGATCGCGGTTCTAACCGCGCTGGACGCGGTCGAAAACATCGCCGCCCCCGCCGCCCTGGCCCTTGTCGTGGGCTTCGTCCTGTCCCCCCTTTCCGATTTCTGGGAGCGCCGGAACTTCCCCCCGGTGATCGGCGCGCTTCTGGGTCTGGCACTGGCGCTGGCGCTGCTGGCGATGCTGGTCCTGGTCATGCAGCCCTTCGTGCTGGAACTGGTCGATCAGGCCCCCCGGATCATGTCAGACATGAAGGACACCGTCGACACCGTGCGCGGGCTGGTGCAGGGGATCGAGGACGTGACCAAGGATGTCGAACAGGCCGTCACCCCCCCGGCCGAGGCTGTCCCCGGCGCGCCCCCGCCCGCCGATCCCGTCGACCTGCCCAGCGTCACCGATGCCATCGTCGCCGCCCCGGCGGTGCTGTCGCAGATCCTGATTTTCGGCGGGGTGCTGTTCTTTTTCCTGCTGACCCGGCGCGAGATCTATGACTGGGTCGCCCGCTGTTTCCAGGCGGTCGAACGGCGCGAGGGCACGGTCGCCTGCCTGCGGCGGGCCGAACGGCTGGTGTCGCGGTATTTCGTCACGATCACCATTATCAACGCCTGTCTGGGGCTGGCCACCGCGATCTATCTTCAGGCGCTTGGCCTGCCCGGTGCGGTGCTATGGGGGCTGGTGGCGTTCTTGATCAACTTCGTGCTCTATCTGGGGCCGGCGGTCTTTGCGGTCGCCCTGCTGGTGGCGGGGCTGGTGCAGTTCGACAATGGCTATGCCCTGCTGCCCGCGCTGGGATTCATCGCCATGAACGGGCTCGAGGGGCAGTTCATCACCCCCGCGCTGGTCGGGCGCAACATGCAGCTGAACCCGCTGCTGGTGTTCCTGTCGCTGGTGTTCGGGATCTGGCTGTGGGGGGCGATCGGCGGGATCGTTGCGATCCCGCTGCTGATCTGGATGCTGGTGCTGACCGATGGGCTGCTGGGGATCCCCGTGACCGAACCGATCAAGCGCGACACCGCTGCCTGAGGCGGGTCACGCCGTCGGCGCGCGCTCTTCGCCCTCGGCCAGCGCCTTGACTTCGAACGACACGCTCAACCGATAGGTGCCCGCGGCCCCGTCCCGGCTGACCTTGCCCTGCAACTGGCTGGCAAAGCCACGGATCAGCTGCGCGCTCAACCCCTCGGCGGGCGGTTCCTCGTGGTGTTCATCGGGGTCAAAGGCGTTCTCGACGCTCAGGACCGCGTGATTGTCCGCCGCGCGCCGCAATTCCAGCACGACCCGGCGGGTGCCATCGGCCGACAGGCTGGTATGGCGCATCGCCTTGTTCAGCGCCTCGGTCGCCAGCAATGCCAGCGGCACCGCCTGATCCGGCGTCATCCGGATCGGCGCCAGCTCATGCGCGATCACATAGGGCCGCCCGTCCTCGTCGCTCAGCCGCTCCATATGCGCGGTGATGCTGGACAAAAGCTCGTCCATGCGCACATCCGCCAGGCCCGAGGTCTGGAACAATTCCTTGTGCACACTGGCCAGGCTCAGCACCCGGTCCTGCAACCCTTTCAGCATCTGCCGCTCGGCCGAGGTCCCGACCCGCCGCATCTGCATATTCATAATGGATGCAATAAGTTGCAGGTTGTTCTTCACGCGATGGTGCACCTCGCGCAACAGCACCTCGCGCTGATGAATCGTGTCTTCCAGTTCTGCCTCGTCGCGGGTGATGCTTTCGGCCATGCTGGTGAAGGACGCCGCGATATCCTGCATCTCGGCCGGGGCCTTGGTCATGTCGATCTCGCGGATTTCCCGCGACCCGCCGGCAAAGGCCGCAAACGCCCCCGAAAGCTTGTTGATATTGCGAATGACCAGCCGGTCGGCGGCCAGAAACGCCACGATCAGGCTGACCAGCCACATCGCCGCCGGCAACAGCGCGGGTAGCGTGGCGCGCCAGCTGTCCAGCCAATGGGTGTCATCGGCCAGAAGCCGCGCCCCCAACGCATAGATCTCGTCGGGAATGATCGGGATGACCGAATAGACGCGCTGGCGCCCATCGGCATCGCGGGCACTGAACGCCACCGGCTCGCCCCCCGCCAGAGCGCCCAGCGCGCGGTTTTCGGGCAACAGCCCCTCGGCCGTCTGTTCCGGCGCCGTGGCGGCATAAAGGATCTCGCCATCGGCGGTAAAGGTCACCAGATCCAGCGGCCGCGCGTCACCCTGCGCGGGCTCCAAAGCGCTGCGCGGCACCGACACCAGAACATAGCCCAGAACGGCGCCCGCGCTGTCGATCACCGGCTCGGTCATCGCCAGGATCGGTTCGTCGGCCAGCCGGGCATTGCGGTTGATTGCCACCTGCGGCTGAAGCGCATCTACATTCTGCTGAAAGAACGGGTCCTGCGACACGTCGATCGGCCCCTCGGTCGATCCGCAGCGGATCACCCCGTCGGGCGGCACGAACCCCGCAAAGACATAGCGCGTGTCGGTCCGCACCAGCGACCGCATGATGCTGCGGCACGCGTTCAGGTCGGTCGGATCGCGCCGCACCGCCGCCGCCAGCGCAAAGGCCGCGCCCGAGCTTTCGCGGATGATCCGCAGCTCCTTGGACACGGCGCGCATGGTGTCACCCAAAAGCGCGGCCTCGGACCGCGCTCTGGATTCCTGCACCAGAAGTGTCATCTGAAGGATCGAGATCATGGCGAAGGGGGCCAGAACCAGCGCCAGCAAGAACGCCATCTGAAGCCCCAGCCGTCGTGACAATCGCCGCCGACCCTCCGGCGTCTGGGTCATGCCGCCTCCACGCCCGAACTTCCCATCACGGCCTTGGTCAGGTCGCCGCTGCTGCCCACCGGGTCCTCGCCCTGCGCCAGCTCCAGCATCTCGCACAGACGCTGGCGGGCGCGGTTGGCCCGGCTTTTGACCGTACCTGTTGCAACACCGATCATCTCGGCGGCCTCGTCATAGGAAAAGCCCGACGCCCCCACCAGGATCAGCACCTCGCGGTGTTCCGGCGACAGGCGGTCGAACGCGACCGAAAAGTCGTTGAAGGCCAGCTTGCCGTCATGCGCCGGTGCCTCGGCCAGCCGCCCGGCGTGAATGCCATCGGGATCGGCGACCTCGCGCTTGCGCTTGCGGCGGTCGGAAAAGAAGGTGTTGCGCAGGATCGTAAACAGCCACGCCCGCAGGTTGGTGCCGACCTGAAACTTGTCGATATTCGTCCAGGCCTTGACGATGGTGTCCTGCACCAGATCATCGGCCGCCGCCGTGTTGCGGGTCAGGGTGATGGCAAAGGCACGCAGGGCGGGCAGATGCTCGACCAGTTCCTCACGCGGGTCCATCGCGGAGATCTCGGCGCTCATTGATTGCCAGCCTTGCCGCGCAGCTGCGCCAGCAGGTCTTTGAACCGGTCGGGAACCTCCTCCTCCAGCGCCTGCTCATAGACGCGACGAAGGTTCTGGTCGATCTGCGCCTTCAGCTCCCGCGTCTTCTCGTCAGGGGGCGGCGCGCCTTCATCTTTCTTTTTCATCTCTTGCCGCATCGAGTTTCCATCTATTTTGTTATGCTACACGGGAACCAAACGCATTCACAGGCGTTGGGTTCCCGAAAAATGCGACTAGGGAGCTAAAAAATATGACATCCAACGATGCAGCGGCCCGTGCCGAAGATATCGCACAGGCAGTGCCGTTCCTCAGAAGATATGCCCGCGCCCTGACCGGCAGTCAGGAAACCGGCGATACCTTTGCCGCCGCCACGCTCGAGGCGATCCTGGCCGCCGACCCGGCCGAGGCCCCCACCGAAAGCCCCCGCGTGACGCTGTTCCGCACCTTTCACGCCGTCTGGTCCACCGCCGGCGCCCCCGTGGGCGAGGCCGACGGCACCCTGTCGGCGCGCGCACAGGACCATATGGCCAAGCTGACCCCGAACTCGCGCGAGGCCCTTCTGCTGCACGCGATCGAGGCGTTTTCCTTCGCCGAGGTCGGCCAGATCCTGTCGACATCCGAGGCCGAGGCCGCCGAATATGTCGATATCGCCCGGCGCGAGATGGAACAGGCGATCCGCGGCAAGGTCATGATCATCGAGGACGAGGCGATCATCGCCATGGACATTGCCGCGATTGTCGAGGGCACCGGCCACGCCGTCACCGGCATCGCCCGCACCCGGACCGAAGCCGTCGAACTGGCCGCCCGCGAACGCCCCGACCTGATCCTGGCCGATATCCAGCTGGCCGACAATTCCTCGGGCATCGACGCGGTGAACGACATCCTGGCCCAGTTCGAAAACCTGCCGGTCATCTTCATCACCGCCTTCCCCGAACGCTTCCTGACCGGCAACCGGCCGGAACCGGCTTTCCTGATCACCAAACCCTTTACCGAGGATCAGGTCCGCTCAGCCGTGAGCCAGGCGATGTTCTTCTCGTCCACCGATACGCTGGCCGCCTGAAACACGAAAAAATCGCCATGAAAACATGCCCCGGGCCGCGTCCCGGGGTATTTTTTTGGAACGAACCGGTCGCCGGGACGTTGTCTCCTCAAGCAGCCGACGCGCTGCATCTCAGACTGAAAGGAGACCTCAAGATGGTCCGCAAACGTATGACAACCGCCCTGATGGCCGCCGTAGCAATCAACATGGCCGCCCCCACCTTCGCCAACACGATGGTGCGCGACGTCCAGGTCGAAATCGACATGGAGGCCATCTCGAACTTCCGCGGCGCGGAATACTGGAACAATGTCAGCGAAGACCTGTCCGACGAGATCATGAAGCGGATCAGCACCCAGCTGACCGACGATTCCGATGGCGCCAAGATCACCGTCGACATCGACGAACTGTCGCTGGCCACCACGCTCGAGGAAGCCGCCCGCACCGAAGACAGCCGCCTGTCGGGCGCCGTCAGCGTGACCAACCCGGCCAACAACACCGATTTCGACCACTATGACCTGACGGTGACCTTTGCCGAGATCGGTCCCTTCTTCCCCGAAGGCACCGACCTGACGCAGATCACCACCGACAGCGAAGAATATTACAACACGATGGTCGATGTCTTCGCCGAACGCGTGGCTGAAAAGCTGAAATAACACGCACGCCACGACGACCTGCCTGATCGGCCCGGGATGTTCACGCATCCCGGGCCTTTTTCATGTGCGCCCCTTCATCTTGGCCGAAATACCTCGGGGTCCGGGGCAGCGCCCCGGCCCGGCATCGGCCCAAAAGAAACGCCGGCGGCCCTTTCGGACCGCCGGCGCCAGGCTGCGCGGGGCAAAAAGCCGCGGTTACTTCGCGGTCGCACGCAGCATCCAGGCCGCACTTTCATGAAACGCCGACCGGGCGGTCAGCAGATCGGCGGTGACGGGGTCGCTTTCGTCCTCGGCCAGCTCGATGGCCTTGTGCATGCGCTTGGCGACGGTTTCGTGGTCACTGGCCAGACCCTCGACCATCTCTTGCGCCGATGCGGGCGATTTCTGGTCCTTGACGACCGAATGTTCGATGATCTCGTCCAGCGCGCTGGGGGCCAGCTTGCCCAGGGCGCGCACCCGCTCGGCGATCTCGTCGGCGGCGGTGAACATGTCGGTATATTGTGCCTCGGTCAGGTTGTGGATCGAATAGAACAGCGGCCCTTCGACATTCCAGTGGCAGGCATGGGTCTTGAACACCAACCGATAGGTATCGGCCAGCGATTTTGCCAGCGCCTCGGCCACGGCCGAAGCATCCCCCACCCCGGTTTCCACATCCGATGTCTGCGGCACGATCTTCATTGCATCTGTCATGGTTCATCCTTTCCTCTCCGCGCAGGGAATGGCGCGGCTGATTTGCGATTGGATCCCTGCGGACACAACGCTTGGAATGGTTCTAAGTTCCGCCCTTTTCCGCCTCTTTCTGCAGGTATCGGCGTATGTCGCCCGCCCCGAACGGCGTCAGCAGGATATCGACGTCCTGCGACGCCCCGCCCCCATCGGCAAAGTCGCACAGCAGTACCACATGCCCGCCCCGCCGGGCGATGTCATGGGCCAGCGGGCTGCCCGCGAACCCCACCGGGTCGGCCTCGACAAACGCGCGCGAGATGTCCCGGTGCGGACCCATGATGCGCAACGCCTCGACCGCGTCGCGGCAGCGCAGCACCTCGGCCTCGGGCAGGACGGATGCGATCGCGTCGGCGATGTCCATGCCGACGATCACGTCCTCGACAACGACAAGATAAGGGGCAGGCAGGCTCACATGCGGTCCGATCTTGGCTGGGAATTCGCCGCAGGATGGAACGAAACGCCGGCTTGCGCATTAAACTGTGACATAGCCAACGCACAGGACGTCCACGCCATGCATAAAACCGCCTGCACAGACTGCCCGCTTCGTGACTGTTCGCTGTTCGATCGCCTGACCCAGAGCGAGCTTGAGTTCATGCTGTCCTTCAAATCGGGCGAGATGCAGGCCCAGCCGGGCACCACGATCCTGCTCGAAGGGTCCAGCAGCCCGCAGCTTTACACCGTCCTTCAGGGCATGGGCACGCGCTATGTCACGCTGGAAGACGGCCAGCGCCAGGTGATCAACTTCGCCTTTCCCGGCGACTTCATCGGGTTGCAGGCCAGCCTGATGGGCGAGATGAAACATTCGGTCGAAGCGACGACCGACATGGTGCTGTGCATCTTCCGGCGCGAGGATCTGTGGTCGCTCTTTCGCGCCCATCCCGACCGGGCCTATGACCTGACATGGATTGCCGCCGCAGAGGAGCATTTCCTGGGCGAAACCATCGCAACGCTGGGCCGCCGCGACGCGATCCAGCGCATCGCCTGGGCGCTGTTGCGGATGTATCAGCGCCTGCGCGCGCTGGGTCTGGCCCGGGGCGGCAGCGTCCCCCTGCCCTTTCGCCAACAGGATCTGGCCGACGCGCTGGGTCTGTCGCTGGTCCACACAAACAAGACCCTGTCGAAGCTGCGCGAGCGCGAGCTGGTCCGCTGGACCGACGGGATGCTGACGCTGTTCGACAAATCCGCGCTGGCCCAGATCGCGATGACCGAACTGGAACCGGCCGTCACCCGGCCGCTGATCTGACACCGCAGAAACGGCAACCGCCGGACGCAACGGCGGTGCGGTCCGGCGGCACGGGCGCCCTTACAGGTACAGGAACGCCCAGACGAAAACGCGGTGCTCGGGGATGAGGTGACCGCGCCTTCGAAAGGTCAACGTCTCAGGACATATCCGGTTCCCCCGCAGACGGTCCAAGGCCCAGCCACTCCGCCCCGTCACTGCGATAGCGTTTGTGCAGGATCGGGGTGAAACCGCCCGCCGCATCGTCATAGGCCCAGCGTTCCAGGCACATATCGTCACCAGAGATGTCGATCCGGGCGAAATCGTTCGGCTCGGCCCTGAGGCGGCTGGACAGGCCGGTGCCAGCATGGATCTGCAACATCCGCCGTCCACCATGGGATTCGATGAAATGACCCGCGCGCCAGCTGTGCAGATGCCCCGACAGCACCAGCCCCACACCGCTGGCCGCCATCCGGTCGACCGCCCGCTGTGCCCCGCGCATCAGGCGCTTGCCGCTATCCGGCACATCCTCGAACGGGTGATGCGCAACGACCACCACGGTTTCGGCAGGGTCGGCCGCCGCCAGCGCGCAAACACGGTCCAAAGTGGCGCGTCGAATGCGCCCCCGCTGCCAGCGATACGGATCGACGGTATTGATCCCGATCACCAGCACCCCCGGCAGGCGCCGCACCGGGAACAGATCGTGCGAGATCGCCCGGCGATAGCGCCGGAACGGCGTCAACAGCCGCAGCGCCAGATTGTAAAGCGGCACGTCATGGTTGCCCGGCACCACCAGGCTGGGCGCGTTCAGCGCCGCCAGGAACCCCTGGGCCGCGCGAAACTGCGCCGGACGCGCGCGCTGTGTCAGATCGCCCGACAACACCACCAGATCGGCGCCCGCGCCATTCACCGCCTGCAACAGCGGCTGGTAAAGCTCGGGCCGGTCGCGGCCGAAATGCAGATCGGACAGGTGGACGATGCGGGTCATGCCGCCCCTCGGGCCGGGACAAAGACCCGCAGCGCGTCGGGGCGCACGCGCAGGTGAAACGGGCCGGTCATGCGGGTCTTTTCGCCATCGAACGCCACCAGCCGCGCCCGTGGCCCGGTGTCGATGGTCAGTGCATCGGCACAAAGCAGGTCGAAATCGCGCCCGCGCTCGGCGGTTTGGCGGGCCAGCCGCAGCGCCGCGGCCACCATGTCCGCCGCGCCGTCGGCACGCGACACGAACAGCGCCAGCCGGTCATCGGCGGCAGCCTGTGCCCCCTCGAGCGCGAAGCTGCGCAGCTGATAGGCATTCAGGCCCACAAAGGCCAGCGGCGCGCGAAACTCGCGGCGCACCCCGTCGGCGCTGACCTGCATGTCGAACGGCCTGCGCCGCCCCGCCAGCACCCGCAGCACCGACCAATAGGCCGCGATCCGGCTGCGGCCCCAGCGTTTATAGATCGCCTCGCGCTCCTGCAAAATCTGCGGATAGGTGCCAAGGCTGACATTGTTTAGGAAGGTGCGCCCGTTCAGATCGCCCACCGCCACGGCGCGGCTGTGGCCCGCGCGGATCGTCGCGATGGCGCGGTCGATATCGCAGCCCACGCCGATACTGCGCGCGAAATAATTGAAGGTTCCCGTCGGGACCACGCCCATCACCGCGTCGCTGCCCGCCACGGCCTGGGCCACCGCCGATTGGGTGCCGTCGCCGCCCACGGCAATGATGGTGCCGAACCCCTCGCGCACGGCCTGGGTCGCGGTGTTCAGGATATCGCGCCCGCGCCGGGGGCTGCGCAGCGCCACATCGGCGCCCTGCCCGGCCAGCGCATCGCGCAAGGCGCGGGTGGTCTCTCCGGCCCGGCCGCGACCGGATTTCCGGTTCTGGATGATACAGATATCGCGCCGGAGGCCCGGCGGCTCGATCGCGCCCATCAGCACATGCACCCCGCTTTCCGCCCGCGTCAGGGGCGCCCTTGTCGGGGTCAGAACGCATATCCCCCGCCCCCGGTTCCCGATTTCGCCCACCCGCTCTGGGAACCCGCGCCCGCGCGCGGGCGTTCGGCCCATGACACACCCCGACGAAAGGACATTGCCATGAAAGCCCAATCCAAGGCCCAGCAACGCGCCGCCGGTGCCGCCCTGTCGGCCAAACGCGGCGAGACCGCCAAAAGCGACCTGCAAGGCGCCTCGCGCGAGATGTATGACACCATGACCGAGGCCGAGCTGGAAGAGATGGCCGCCACCGATCACGACGACCTGCCCGAACGGTCCGATTGAACCGCGCGCGCAGGTTTCCCGGTAAAGTTCCGCTTCCCTAAACACGCGGTTGCCGCTAAGCCATTCGGCGCGACCCGACATGTGGCGCCTTTGACAGGAACCGGCCGACTTGCCCCAGGACCGACAAGCCAGCGCCGCCGCTTCAGGCCTGCGCCGCACCCATCTGCTGACCCGCATAGCGATTGCCGCGCTGGCCCTGGCGGTACTGATCATGGCCGCCGCGATCACGCGCCAGCAATACAGCGCCACCCGCGAACAGGCCGAGATGCGCGCCCAGCAGACGGCGCATATCCTGGCCACGCAATATTCCTGGGTGCTGCATGCCGCGTCCCAGGCCCTGCGCCGGATCGAGGCCGCCGCAACCAGCGTCGACGCCACCCGCCCCGAGCCGCAGGACATCGCCGAAGCGGTGGGCGATCTGCCCGCCGAGCTGCAATATTCGCTGTATGACGCGGCGGGGGAACTGATCCTGACCAGCGTGCCCGATCCCACCCGGATCCAGGTGCCGGACCGCGCCTATTTCGCAGCGCTGAGTTCCGGGCAGGAAACCGTGATCTCGCAGATCGTGACCGAACGGCTGACCGGCGAACAGGTGTTCATCCTGGCCCGCCGCATCGACGTGGACGGGCAATTCGCGGGCGCGGGCACCATCGCCATTCCGGTCCGCCAGATGGAGGTTTTCGCCGAGACGCTGAGCGTTGGCGATGGCGCGATCCTGACCCTGCTGCACGAAAACGGCGCGCTGCTGTCGCGCAGCCCACCGGCCCCGGCGATGGATGTCTCAAGCTCGAAAGTGTTCGACCGGCTGGCCGACGCGCCCAGCGGGACCTATGCGGGGGTGTCGCCCATCGACGGGGTGGAACGGATCGTCGGCTATTACAAGCTGAACGAATTCCCGGTCGTGGCCATCGCCGGGCTCAGCCGGAACACGCTGTTTGCGCCGCTGCACCAGCAACTCCGCCGGATGCTGGTGCTGCTGGTGCCGCTGCTGGTGGGGCTTGGGCTGTTGCTGGTGCGGCTGTGGCGCCTGCAGGACCGCGACGAGCGGCGCGAACTGGCCCTGATCGAGGCGCAGGAGCACAGCGATTACCTGATGAAGGAAATCCATCACAGGGTGAAGAACAACCTTCAGACCGTGATTTCGCTGGTGCGCCTGAGCAAGACGCCCGACGACGTGAAGACCGCGCTGCTTGGCCGGGTGTCGGCCATGGTCGCGGTCCATCAAGAGATCTATTCGTCCGACATGCGCGAACGGGTGGCGATGCGCCCCTATCTGGGCGGGCTGGCACAGAACGTATCGGCGGCCTATGGCGATCATATCACGCTGGCGCTGGATATCGCGCCGGTCGATCTGTCGGCGGATCGCGCGTTGCAGGTGGGGTTGCTGGTGAACGAATTGCTGTCGAACGCCTATAAGCACGCCTTCGCGGATCGGGACAGCGGGCGGCTGGAGCTGACGCTGGCCGATGATGGCGCGGGGCAGCTGCGGCTGATCGTGCAGGATGACGGTCCGGGCCTGCCGTCCGAGGGCGCGGCCGAAAACATGGGCAGCCGGCTGATCGCGGCCTTCACCAGCCAGATCGACGGCCAGACCACCACCCGCAACCAACCGGGCCTGCGGGTCGAGATCGTCTTTCCGCAAGAGGCCACGACCGTCGCCGACAGCGTCGATTACTGACCCACGAAAAAGGGCCCGCCGGAATGGCGGGCCCGATATGTCGCGTGGCGGATAAGTTACCCTTCGTATTCGGGCATCTCTTCCAGTTGCGCCTTGGTCAGCGAGGTATGCGCGGTCAGCGTGTTGTCTTCGCCGGTATGCGCGATCTCCAGCTGGTCGATACCCAGCTCGACCGGCTTTTCACCGATCCCCAGGAAACCGCCCACGTCGACGATCGCGGCCTGAATCTGGCCTTCGCTGCCCAGGATCAGCTCGGACACCTCGCCCACGTGCTTCTCGTTGGCGTCATAGATCGGGGCGCCGGTCAGCATTTCGGCGGTCACGTCCTCGGGCGTGTTGGCGGGGACCTGCTCGGACTGGACACCGGCCATTTCCTCGGTCTCGGTCTCGGTCGTCATGCGGGCATCATCCTGCATGTTGTCCATGCCCATGTCATAGACCGGGGCCTCTTCCAGCGCGGCCGACGGGGCCGACATCACCAGGAAATAGTCGTTCGGGTTGTCCTCGGTCGAGCTGTCGGAAACGAATTCCAGCGCGCCCATGTCAACGGCGACCTGTTTCTCGCCAATGCCCAGGAAACCGCCGATATCCACCAGAATGGCGTCGACCGAACCGTCGCGGGCGATGATGATATCGTTGATCTCGCCGATATCGTCCCAGTCGGCCTGAACGCCCTCGGAATCGGTGCCCTGCACCTCGTCCAGGCGATAGACGCGCTGGCCGATGAATTCCGACGCGTGGAACTGTGCCGACGGGTCGGCGGTGTCGTGGAACATGCCGGTCATGGTCTCGGCCGACGCGGCAGTTGCGGTCATGCCGACCAGGGCAGTCGAAAGCAAAAACTTATGCATTTTCTATCCTTTCCTGAAGTGTTGTGCGCTGTTGCGCGATTGAAAATGAAACGCCCGCCCGGCGGATTTCGTTCCGGAATTTTCTGCAAAAATTTTGCCGCGCCACCGGGCTGCCACCCCGGGATCCGGGCATGCGAAAGCCCGGCGGCCAAGGGCGCACCGGGCTTATCGGCAAGGGGTCTGCGCACCCCCGCGGGGCTGCGTCAAATCCATGTCGCGGTCGTTAAACCGGGGGTTGGCCCCGGACCGCCCGGGCGATCATCGCCACCACGAACAGCACCACGAAAATAAAGAAAAGGATCTTTGCGATCCCGGCTGAGGCACCGGCGATACCACCGAAGCCAAGCACCGCTGCAATCAGCGCGATGACAAGAAAAGTAACAGCCCAACCAAGCATTTTGATCTCCTGCTTTGAACCGGCGGCAATCCGCCCTCGATGCTGACACAACGCAGCCTTTCCCCGATGGGTTCCCAAAAAAATCCTGCACCTCTTGCGGGAACCGTCGCGCCGATCCGCGCGTTGAGGGGGCAGAGACTGACGAGGACGACACGAAATGGAGATGACGATGTTTGAACTGACCGGCCTTGGTGGCCTTCTGCTGTTTGCGCTGGATATCTGGGCGCTTGTTTCGATCATCAACTCGCCCGCTTCGACCGGCACAAAGGTGATCTGGTCGCTTGTGGTGATCTTCCTGCCGCTGATCGGATTCATCGCCTGGCTGTTCGCCGGCCCCCGTTCGGCACGAGCTTAACCGGCGGCAATGGGCGGAGTGATCCGATGAACAGACGGTATGGTAAAATCGGCCCGCGGGTCCTGCGACCGGGCAAGCGTCTGGCCCGCGGACTGCGCGAGGCGGCGTTCGATCAGGACATGGCCGCAATGCGCGACGATCTTCTGGCGGCGCTGGCCGAGATTCCCGTGGCCCTGTCCGAAACCGAGGCCAAGCCCGGCCCCGACGACGCCCGGATCGGCGGTGCGGTGTGAGCCGCAACGCCGACCCCTCGCTGGCGGGTCTGACCGCCACGATGGCGCGGCACCTGCGCGCCCTGCTGATGGGCGAGGCATCGCTGGCACGCGCCGAGATCGCCACCGGCCTACGCGGCATGATGATCGCGTTGGTGCTGATCGTGGTGGGCGTGCTGCTGGTGCTGACGGCGCTGGACACGGCCGCAGCCGCGGCGGTTCTGGCGCTGCAGGATCAGGGCCTGACCCCCGGCCAGGCGGCGCTGGCCGTCACCGGCGGCGCACTTCTGCTGGCGGCGCTTCTGATCTGGCGTGGGCTGGCGGGGCTGAAGCTGAAACACCTGAAACCCGAAAAGGCGATGCGCAACCTGCGACGGGACGCAAGCCTGCTGAAGGAGATGACACGACATGACACAACTGGCTGACACACAACATCTGGAAGACCTGATCGCCCGCGAACGCGCCGCCCTGGCGGCCACGCTGGGACGGCTGAGCGAACGGCTGGGCAGCGACAAGCTGGCCCAGACCGCCATCAGCGCGGCCCAGACCGGCGCGGTGACCGCCGCGCGCACGGCTCGCAATCACCCTGCCCTGCTGACGACGCTGGCCGGTGCGGGCCTGGCCTGGTTCGCGATGAACCGCCGCAAGGGCGCCAACGGCACCGCCGCGCTGTCGCGTGACGAAAGCCTGGAACGGCTGACCGCGCTGCGCGCCCAGGCCGAAGAGTGCCTGACCGCCGTGGGCGAGGCCACCGCCAAGAAAGCCAAATCCGGCAAGGCGCAGGCCAAGGCCAAAAGCAAGGCATTGCAGGACGAGGCCGCGAAGAAGGTCGCCGCCCTGTCCGACGATCTGGAAACCCAGCTGCGCGACCTGCGCGAGGGGGCCGACGACGCCCTGCGTCAGGGCCGCGCGGCAACCGTCGATGCGTCGAAATCGGCCATCGCCACGATCGAGAAACACCCGATCGCCGCGGGCGCCTGCGCCATCGCACTGGGCGCGCTGGCGGCCTGGGCGATGCCGCGCGGATCGGACGACGCGTAACGCACACCACACTCCCTGCCACTGCCACACTTGCCCGGGCCACGCGCCCGGGCTTTTTTCATGCGCCGGACATGAAAACGCCGGCCCCGCCACAATGGACGAGACCGGCGTTCCAGATCCCCCGCGCCGCCTTGGACAAAGGCGCGGGGGTCTGTGGTGTTACGCTTCCAGATCGAAGCGGTCGGCGTTCATGACCTTGACCCAGGCCGCCACGAAATCCTTGACGAATTTCTCGGCATTGTCGTCCTGGGCATAGACCTCGGCATAGGCGCGCAGGATCGCGTTCGAGCCAAAGACCAGATCCATCCGCGTCGCCGTCCACTTGGTCGCGCCGGTCTTGCGGTCCTGGATTTCATAGGTGCCGTCGCCGACCGGGGTCCATTTATAGGCCATGTCGGTCAGGTTGACGAAGAAATCCGGGGTCAGCGCACCGGCCCGGTCAGAGAAGACGCCATGCGCCGTGCCGCCGTAATTGGTGCCCATCGCCCGCATGCCGCCAACCAGAACGGTCATCTCGTTCGCGGTCAGGCCCATCAGCTGCGCCCGATCCAGCATCAGCTCTTCAGGGCTGACGACATAGTCCTTCTTCAGCCAGTTGCGGAACCCATCGGCCAGCGGCTCCAGCGGTTCGAAGCTTTCGGCATCGGTCATCTCGTCCGTGGCATCGCCACGGCCCGGCGCGAAGGGCACGGTCACGTCGAACCCGGCCGCCTTGGCCGCTTGTTCCACGCCCAGATTGCCCGCCAGCACGATCACATCGGCCACGCTGGCACCGGTTTCGGCCGCGATGGGTTCCAGCACCGACAGCACGCGCGCCAGACGCTCGGGCTCGTTGCCTTCCCAGTCCTTCTGCGGCGCCAGACGGATGCGCGCGCCATTGGCACCGCCCCGCATGTCCGACCCGCGATAGGTCCGGGCGCTGTCCCAAGCGGTCGACACCATGTCCGACAGGCTCAGGCCGCTTGCAGCGATCTTGCCCTTGACCGCGTCCACATCGTAACCTGTCGACCCCGCCGGGATCGGATCCTGCCAGATCAGGTCCTCGGCCGGGGCATCGGGGCCGATATAGCGCACCTTGGGCCCCATGTCGCGGTGGGTCAGCTTGAACCAGGCGCGGGCGAAGGTGTCCTTGAAATATTCCGGATCGGCCATGAATTTGCGGCAGATCTCGTTATAGATCGGGTCCATCTTCATCGCCATGTCGGCGTCGGTCATGATCGGGTTGTGCCGGATCGAGGGGTCGGTGGCATCCACCGGCTTGTCCTCTTCCTTGATGTCCACCGGCTCCCACTGCCAGGCACCGGCGGGCGACTTGCGCAATTCCCACTCATGGCCGAACAGCATGTCGAAGAAGCCCATGTCGAACTTGGTCGGCTCGCTCGTCCAGGCGCCTTCGATGCCCGAGGTCACGGCATTCGCCGCCTTGCCGTTCATGTTGGGGTTGGACCAGCCGAAGCCCTGTTCCTCGACCCCTGCGGATTCGGGATCGGCACCCAGAACGGCGGCATCGCCATTGCCGTGGGTCTTGCCGACAGTGTGGCCACCGGCGGTCAGCGCCACGGTTTCCTCGTCGTTCATCGCCATCCGGGCAAAGGTCTCGCGCACATGGGCGGCCGATTTCAGCGGGTCGGGCTGGCCGTTCACCCCCTCGGGGTTCACATAGATCAGACCCATCTGCACGGCGGCCAGCGGGTTTTCCATGGTCGAGGGATCCTCGACATTCTCATAACGGCCATCGCTGGGGGCCAGCCATTCCTTTTCCGCGCCCCAATAGGTGTCGATCTCGGGTTGCCAGATATCGGGGCGGCCATAGGCGAAGCCAAAGCTTTTCAGCCCCATCGATTCATAGGCCACCGTACCGGCCAGGATCATCAGGTCGGCCCAGCTGACCTTGTTGCCGTATTTCTTCTTCAGCGGCCACAACAGGCGGCGCGCCTTGTCCAGGCTGACGTTATCGGGCCACGAGTTCAGCGGCGCGAAGCGCTGGTTGCCGGTGCCGCCGCCGCCACGGCCATCGGCCAGACGATAGGACCCCGCCGAATGCCACGCCATCCGGATCATCAGGCCGCCATAATGCCCCCAGTCGGCCGGCCACCAGTCCTGGCTGTCGGTCATCAGGGCGTGCATGTCCTTTTTCAGCGCGTCGAAATCCAGCGTCTTGACCGCGTCGCGATAGCTGAATTCGGCGCCCATCGGGTCGGTCTTGGTGTCGTGCTGATGCAGGATGTCCAGCTTCAGCGCGTTCGGCCACCAATCCATCACCGAGCTGTTGTTGGCGGTGTTTGCGCCATGCATCACCGGGCACTTGCCGATATTGTTTCCGTCCATGGGGGTCTCCAATCGTGGCTGCGTTATAGTCGAAAGCTGCGGTCCCGGCGCCCGGTTACCCGGGCGCACGGGGGAATATGTTCCGTGAGTGTCGAAACGGCGCCTCCTCAACGCCTATGCGGTTAAATTAGCAAAGCGGTGACATTAGTTTAAGTTGCATTTTCTGATGGTTTTCATAAGTTCACCTTATGAACAACCTGACCCTGAAACAGCTGCGCTATTTCGATGCGCTGGCCCGGATGCGCCATTTCGGCCAGGCCGCCGATATCTGCGCCATTTCGCAACCCGCATTGTCGATGCAGATCAAGGAGTTGGAGGAATCGGTCGGCACCGCGCTGTTTGACCGCAGCGCGCGACAGATCCGCCTGACCGGCTTCGGCGAGGAATTCGCCGAGCGCGCGCGCAAGATCCTGCGCGAGGTCGACGAGCTGGGCGAGCTGGCCCGCACCACCCGCGACCCGCTGGCCGGGCGTCTGCGGATCGGGGTGATTCCCACCATCGCGCCCTATCTGCTGCCCCGGCTGATCGGGCGGCTCAGCCGGGACTACCCCGCGCTGGACATCCGCGTGCGCGAGACCGTCACCACCAAGCTGCTGCAAGAGCTGTCCGAGGGGCGGCTGGACACCGCGATCCTGGCGCTGCCGGTTTCGGAACCCGGCCTGACCGAGGTTGCGCTGTTCCAGGAGGATTTCGTGCTGGTGCGCCCCGCGGCGGATGCCGACATGCCCGTGCCCAACCGCGACAAGCTGCGCGAGATGCGCCTGTTGCTGCTGGAAGAGGGCCATTGTTTCCGCGACCAGGCGCTGTCCTTCTGCGATCTCAGCGCGACCGCCCCGCGCGAGCTGATGGATGGCAGTTCCTTGTCGACGCTGGTGCAGATGGTCAGCGCCGGTATCGGCATCACCCTGATCCCGGAAATGGCGGTGCCCATCGAAACCCGGTCGGCCACGGTATCGGTCGCGCGGTTCGACGCCCCCCGCCCCACCCGCAGCGTTGGTATGGTGTGGCGCAAGTCCAGCCCCCTGGCACAGGGGCTGGAACAGGTGGCCGATCTGGTGCGCGACACCGCCGCCACGGTCCGGGCCGAACGGCGCGCCGCCCTGGCCGGCTAGGGCAGCGGCGCGCGCGCGGCGGCTCAGGCGAAGGCGACCGCGCCCACCATCGGCAGCATCGTGATGCGCGGCCCGCCGGAACGGGCAATCGCATTGGCCAGCGCCGGTCCCGCCGGCGGGGTGCCGGGTTCGCCCACGCCGGTCGGCGCTTCGGCCGAGGGCACGATATGCACGTCGATCGCCTTGATGTCCGAGATCCGCAGCGGCTCGTAATCGGGGAAGTTCGACTGCGCGACCGCCCCGTCCTGCAACGTGATCGCATCGCGCATCACATGGCCCACGCCATAGCCGATCCCGCCCTCGATCTGGGCGCGGACCACATCGGGCGTCACCGCGACCCCGCAATCGATGGCGGCGGTGAACTTCTCGATCTGCACCACGCCATCGGCATCGGTCGAGATCTCGCAGACCTGCGCGCAATAGCTGTTGAAGGATTTATGCGCCGCGATCCCGCGCGACCGGCCCGCGGGCAGGTCGCTGCCCCAGCCCGCCTGTTCCGCCGCCAGCCGGATCGTCGCCGCCATCCGCTTGGCATCGGCGCTGTCACCGGACAGATAGCGCAGACGGTAATCGACCGGATCGGCCCCCGCCGCATCGGCGCAGGCATCCATCATCACCTCCATCACATAGCCGGTATGGCTGTGCCCCACCGACCGCCACCAGTTCACGCTGGTGGCCGGTTTCGCATCGGTCAGGCCCACATGCATCCCCGGAACGGCATAGGCGCCATCGGCGATCCCCTCGACCGAGCCGTGATCGACCCCGTCATGCACGATCATCTGCTCAAAGGCCGTGCCCTTGAAGATCGACTGTCCCGACACGCGATGATCCCAGGCGATGATGTTGCCATCCCCGTCCAGCCCCGCGCGTATCTTGTGGGCAAAGGCCGGGCGGTAATAGCCGCCGGTCACGTCATCCTCGCGCGACCAGACCAGCTTGACCGGCCGGGTCCGGTCGGTCACCGCAAAGGCCAGCGCCAGCTCGACCAGATAGTCGGAATTGGGCGTGGCCCGGCGGCCGAAGAACCCCCCGGCATAGAGCGTGTTGACCTGGATTTTCTCGACCGGGATTTCCAGCACCTGGTTCATCACCATCGTGTCGGCGGTCGGGAACTGCGCGCCGTCATGCACGATCACCCCGCCATCGGCGGTGGGCTCGACCGTAGCGGTCAGCGGCTCCATCGGGGAATGCGCCAGCAGCGGCAGATAGAATGTCTGCTCGACCACCTGCGCGGCCCCCTGCAACAGCGTATCGACCGCTGCCGCGTCCATGTCGGTCGCGGTGAATTGCGGGGCGTCGTTCACTGCGGCGATCAGCTCGTCGCGGATCTGGTCCGAGCTGCGGGTTTCGGCATTGCTGTCGTCCCAGTCGACCACCAGCGCATCCCGCGCCTGGAACGCCGCCCAGGTGGTTTCGGCAAAGGCCACCACACCGGCCTTGTTCGGCAGGGTCTGCGCCATGATGAAGCCCGGCACGTCGCGGGCGGCGCTGTCGTCAAAGGACGCGACCACCCCACCAAAACGCGGGCTGCGCGCGATGGCGGCGACCATCTGGTTGTCCAGATGCACATCCATCGCGAACTTGCCGCTGCCGTCGATCTTGTCGGCGGTGTCGCGGCGGGCGCGGATCTCTTGCCCGATGACGGTGAAATCGGCGGGATCCTTCAGCGCCGGTTCCGCCGGCACGTCCAGCGCGGCGGCGGCTTCGACAAAGGTGCCGATCCCCGCGCTGTGGCCCGCGCCGGTGATCTGGCCGTCTTTCAACGTAAGCGCGCCCGCATCCACGCCCCATTCGGCGGCGGCGGCGGTCAGCAACATCTGCCGCGCGGCGGCGCCTGCGGTGCGGTACTGGACATAGGAATTGGCGATGGCGGTCGATCCGCCCGTGCCCTGAAACGCCCCGAAAAACAGGTTGTTATAGCGTTCGGGATCGGATGGGGCGAACGCCACCTGAATGTCCTGAAGCCGCATGTTCAGCTCTTCGGCGATCAGCGCCGCAAGCCCGGTCGCAGCGCCCTGGCCGCCCTCGAAATGCTTGGCGATGGCGGTGACCGTGCCGTCCTGGTCGATGGTGACAAAGGGGGTGAAATTGCCGCCCGTCATCGCCGTCTTGGCCAGCGCGCCCCGCGGGTCCGCGCCAATGGCCAGAACCGTGATCGCGGCCCCGGCAGAGGCCAGAAAGCCGCGGCGTGTGGTTTCGATAGTCATGGCTCAGCCCTCCAGGATCTCGGCCGCGCGCTGAACGCCGGCCCGAATGCGTTGATAGGTGGCGCAGCGGCAGGCATTGCCCCACATATAGCTGTCGATATCATCCGCCGTGGGCTTGGGATTTTCCGACAGAAGCCCCACCGCCGACATGATCTGTCCCGACTGGCAATAGCCGCATTGCACCACGTCCAGCTCGGTCCAGGCCTGTTGCACGGCGGCGCCGATCGGGTCGGCCCCCACGGCCTCGATCGTGGTCACCTCGGCCCCTTCCAGATCCTCGACATAGGTCTGGCAGGACCGCGTGGGCTGGCCGTCGACATGCACGGTGCAGGCCCCGCAGGCCGCCACACCGCAGCCGAACTTGGTGCCGGTCAGCTTCAGCTCGTCCCGGATCACCCACAGCAGGGGCGTGCCGTCGGGGGCATCGACCGTCACGGTCTTGCCGTTCAATTTGAGTTCGCGCGTCATGAAATGATCTCCCTGATTTTTTGGGCGTGCGTGTTGAAAGCGCCTCGGGCTGCGATCTGGGCCCGTCACATAATCTAGAGGCCCCCGGGGATTTGAAAACTTGCGATGCGCGCCAAATCTATAACAGGTCGCGCCAGCCCGGGGGTTGCAGTATACACCGACCCGCCCCCCGGCCAAAATCGCGCTGAACAGGAGAGGCCCCATGACCCAGACCCGGCTTTACAAGATCGCCGCCAATATCCGCATGACCTGCAACCAGCTGCAGATCTCGCACGCCCGTATCCTGGAACGCTGCCGCCTGCCGTCGGATTACCTGGACAACGAAGAGCGCGGCGTCGATGTCCACGGGTTCCTGTCGGTGATCGAGGCCTTTGCCCAGGAATGCGCCGACCCCGAGCTGCCGCTGATCCTGGGCCAGGGGTCGGCCTGCGGGCCGTTCCAATCGGCGCTGCTGGCGTTTTCGGCCAGCCCCGACATTCACACCGGGCTGCAACGGCTGGCGGTGTTCAAGCCGCTGCTGGTGCCGGTCCGGCTGACCTTTGCCGAGACCGAGGACAGCTTTACCGTCCGCTTCGGGATCGAAGGGGGCCACCGCATTCCCCGGCTGCTGGCAGCGATGGAAATCGTCTATTTCCTGGACTGCGCGCGCACCTTCACCGCCCATCAGATCGTGCCACGGGCGGTCGAGCTGCCGGATCTGTCCTATGTCACGCCGGCCTATCGCGACTATGTGCGCGGGCCGATCCGCCAGGGTACGGGGGTGCGGCTGAGCTTCGACATGGTGGATGCGCGCCGCCCGCTGGTGTCGGCCGATACAGACTTCTACAAACTGGTCGAGGCCGAGCTGCTGTCGCGGCTGAACGCGGGCGCGGCGGACACGCCGCTTTCCAACCGGGTGCGGCGGGCGCTGACCGATCTGCTGCCGTCGGGCGCGGTGTCATCGGATCATATCGCCGCGCATCTGGGGTTCAGCAAACGCACCTTGCAGCGCCGGCTGAAGGATGAGGGCACGACGTTTCAGGCGATAATGGACGACACGCGCGCGGCACTGGCCATCACCTATCTGCGGGACCAGAAGCTGAGCGCCGAGGAGACCAGCTATCTTCTGGCCTATCAGGATCCGAATTCGTTCTATCGCGCGTTCCATGACTGGACCGGCATGACCCCGGCACAGGCCCGCAGCGCCCCGGTCGTCTGAACGATCAGGTCGCCGCCCCCCCGGCCAGCGCCAGGATCTCGGCAAAGACCGACACCGACAGGGTGACCGGATCGCGGGTCGACGGGATCAGCCCGATGGGGCCGTGCAGGCTGTCGATGAAATCCATCGGCACACCTGCGGCCTGCAACGCCATCTTGCGGGTCTCGCTGGCGCGCTGGCTGCCCTGTGCCCCGATATAAAGCGCGTCGTGTTGGGCCAGCTGTTGCAGGATCGGCGGCTCCCAATCGTGGTCGTGGAAGAACAGCAAAACCGCGGTGCGGTCGTCGATTTGCATATCCTCCGGCACGCCGGGGGTGGTGGTCTGCGTCACACGACAGCCCGAGGCCGCGCATTGGTCCAGCGTTTCACCATCGGGCGATGCCACGTGACAGGTATAGCCCGCCGCCGCCGCCAGTCGGGCGAATGTCACGCATTCCGGCCCCTTGCCGAACAGCGAAAATTGCAGCGCGGGCGCAAAGCGGATCTGCAACCGGTCCGCGTCGCGTTCGGTGCGCGCGCAGGGCGCCAGCCGCATCGCCCCGGTGTTCAGGTCGATGGACAACCCGGTTTCCACCCGGTCCCGGCGCAGCTTCGCCAATTGGCGCAGCACGTCACGGTCGGGGTTGGGCAGCAACAGGATCTCCAACCCGCCGCCACAGGGCAGTTGAATATCCATGAAGGGCGACCCGTCGCCATAGCGCACGCGCATCGCCTGTCCGCTTTCGCGGGCCTTCAGCGCGTTCAGCGCGATATCGCTTTCCACACAGCCCGAGGACAACGTGCCCACATGTTCGGTCTCGCTCAGCACCGTCATCATCGCGCCCAGCGGGCGATAGGACGGGCCGACCACGTCCGAGATCACCGCCAGCACCGGCGCGGGGTCGGTCGACGCCAGAAACGCCGCCAGCGGATCGCCATAGGGGCGCAGGATGGGAACAGGTCCGGTCATATGGGGTCCATGATACAGGAAACCGGCGCGGGCGTCACCGCGCGCCCCGGCCGGGATGGCCGGGGTTGGTTTCTATATGGGGTGTGGATGCGCCGGGGCAATCCCGGCGCGGTCAGGCCAGGCTGGGCAGCCACAGCACGATCCACGGGAACGCCACCAGCAACGCGATGGTGATCGCATCGGCCACAAAGAACGGCGTGACGCCCCGGAACACGTCCTGCACCGTCAGGTCGTCGCGCACCCCCGCCACCACGAAGCAGTTCAGCCCGATGGGCGGCGTGATCAGGCAGAACTCGGCCATCTTCACCACCAGGATGCCGAACCAGATCGCGCACATCGGCCCCGACATGCCAAAGGTGCTGTCGGCCGCCGCGACCGCCTCGCCCCCGTTCAGGGCCATGACGGCGGGATAGACCACCGGCAGCGTCAGCAGCAGCATGCCGATGGCGTCCATGAACATGCCCAGCACCGCATAGGCCAGCAGGATGCACACCAAAATCAGCATCGGCGAATAGTGCAGCCCGGTGATCCAGTCGGCAAAGGCGCCCGGCAGGTCGGCAAAGCCCAGGAAGCGCACATAGATCAGCACGCCCCAGATGATCGAGAAGATCATCACCGACAGCTTGGCCGTTTCCATCAGCGCATCGCGCAGCTGCGGCCAGCGCATCCCCTGCCAGACCGCCATCAGGAACACGACAAAGGCGCCAATCGCCCCGCCTTCGGTCGGGGTGCCCCAGGCGTCACCGCCAAAGGGGTTGTAGACGAAGAAGATGATCGTCACGACCACGAACAGGATCGGCAGAGCGGGCGGCAGCGCCGCGAACCGCTGGCGCCAGGTAAAGCCGCTGACCGGCGGGCCGAAGCCCTTGATCGTCAGCGCCATGCCCACGATCAGCAAGCCATAGATCACGGCCGAGAACGCGCCCGGGATGAACCCCGCCAACAGCAGCATCCCCACATCCTGTTCCACGATGATGGCATAGATCACCAGAATGGCCGAGGGCGGGATCAGGCTGGCCAGCGTCCCGCCCGCCGCCACGACGCCCGCCGCGAACCGCTTGTCATAGCCGATGGCCAGCATCTCGGGAATGGCGATGCGGGCAAAGACGGCCGAGGTTGCGACCGACGCCCCCGACACCGCCGCAAACCCCGCCGTGGCAAAGACGGTCGACACCGCCAGCCCGCCCGGCACCCAGGCCAGCCAGCGCTTTGCGGCCTCGAACAGGGCCTTGGTCAGACCCGCGTGATAGGCCAGATAGCCGATCAGGATGAAGGTCGGGATCAGCGACAGCGCCTGGGACGAGACCTTGGAATGCGGCACCTGACCGGCGGTCTTGACCGCCACGCCCAGCGCCCAGCCGAAATCGTCCAGCCCGTATTGCTTCTTGGCCCAGAAGATCCAGATCAGCCCGACCATGCCCGCCAGACCCGCGGCAAAGGCCACGCGCATGCCCAGCACCACCAGCACCAGCAGCCCGCCGGTGACCCACAAACCGATTTCAATGGGTTCCATCGCGTCAATCCCCGTCTGTCAGCTGGTCGGCTTCCATCGCGGCCTGCTGCGCCGCATCTGCGATCAGCGGCACGGCCACGGCGTGGCCCGTCACGATGGCCCGGACATAGGCCCAGGCCTGCAGGCAAAGCCGCAGGCACAGCACCGCAAACGCCGCCGGCGCCAACAGTTTCGCGGGCCAGATCGGCAGCGCGATATCCATCGAGCTGTCGCGGCTCCACATCGGGGCGGCGAAATCGAAACTGCGCTGGAAATGCGCCCAGCTGCCCCAGACCATCAGGACCATCAGCAACAGCATCGCCAATGTCGTGATCAGCTCGACCACGTAAAGCGGCCGCCCGCGCAGCTGGCCCACCACGATGTCCATGCGGATATGCCCGCCCTCGCGCTGGACATAGGCAATGCCCATGAACGCGATCAGCGGCATCGCCTGTTCGATCCAGTCGACATAGCCCGGCAGGGGCTGGTTAAAGAAATTCCGCCCCCCGACCGAGATCACGGCCAGAACCATCAGGGCGAAGACCGCCAGACCGCTGAGCAGCGCCAGCCGCGATTCCAGCGCCAGAAGCGCGCGGTCGACCTTGCTGAGGGTGCTGTCATCGGTCAGCACCAGGGATGCCGTTGCCATGCCCGTCCCCCTTTATGTTTCGACTACATGAAAACGCCCCGCATCGCCTGGGCGGTGCGGGGCGTGAAGGGTCCTGTCGCGGTCAGCTTTGATCCGCGAGCATGCCGGTGACCAGATCGTAAAGCTCTTGCGCGGGCAGGCCGCGGCCGGACATCTCTTCGATCCAGGCGGCGGCGGCCGGTGCGGCGGCGGCATCCTTGAACGCTGCAACCTCGTCATCCGAGAATGTCACCTGTTCGATCCCGCGCTCGTCCAGTGCCGGGCCCCAGGCGGCCATGGTCTTTTCGTTGTAGAAATCGATGTAGTAATCCATCGCCTCTTCCAACGAGCCCATGAGCGCCGCGCGTTCGGCCTCGTCCAGGCTGTTCAGCGCGTCGGTATTCACCACCACCGGGCAGTTCACCGTGCCGGGGTTCAGGTTGGTGGTCCACCACTGGCCGGTTTCGATGGTGCCAAAGGACATATGCGCATGCGGCGCGAAGCTGACGGCCTTGACCACGCCGCTGTCCAGCGCCTGGCGCACCTCGGTCGCGGACATCGATGTGGGCACGGCGCCGATGGCGGCCATCGCATCGCCGATCCCGCCGGTGGCGCGCACGCTCATGCCGTTGAAATCGGCCAGCGTCGCGGGAACGTCACCCACGCCGACGAAATTGTATTGCGGCAGCGGGGTCGGCATCAGCAGCGTGGCGTTCCACCGCGCCAGGTCCTTCTGGACGGCGGGGTGGGCATAGACAGCCTCGCTGATGGCGCGTTCCTGTTCCAGCGTGCTGACCCCCAGGAAGGGCAGCTCCAGCACGGTGATCGACGGGTTCTTGTCGCGGTGATAACCGGCGCAGAACTGTGCCATCTCGAACGCGCCGATGGAAATCCCGTCCAGGTTTTCCTTGTTGTTGGACAGCCCACCATAGGAAATATTCATGGTGAATGCGCCGCCGGTCTTTTCGCTGACCAGCTCGGCCAGCTTCTCGACATGTTCGGTGAACGCACGGCGCTTGCCCCACAGGGACACGTTCCATTCGGTCGCCAGCGCCTCGGTTGCAAAGGACACGGCAATGGCGGCAATCGCCGCCTGACCAAGCAGTTTCCGCATCAGAATCTCTCCTCCCGTATTTTCTGATCCCAAAGATGGCCGCAGGATGCACCAATCCGAAGGGAAAAGGCCATGCAAGAATTTGTCAGCCCGTTTCCGGCGGTTTGCGGCGCGGCGCTGCCCTGGGCTCAGTCCTGTTCCTTGTCGGTCGTCCAGCCCAGCCAGAACAGCCCCAGCGACAGGATCGTGGTGCCGACCAGCGCGATCAGGACCGCCGCCGGGCTGATCGCCGAAAGCCCGCCCCGCGCCAGTTCGGCCCGCAGCGCCAGAATGGTGATGGTCACCCCCCCGGCATAAAGCGCAAAGATCAGCAGGAAATCCCCCAGCGCCCGGCGCAGCCCGTGCATCAGCCCCTGATAGGCGATCATCGGCGACGCCGCCCAACCGGCATAGACCAGGATTTCGGTGAAACCACCCAAGCGCTCAGGCCCGTCCGCGCGGCAGCATCCGGCTGACCCAGCGCCACAGGTACCGCACCGGCCAGCGCAGGACCGATGCCCCCGCCGCCAGCACCAGCAAGCCCCAGACCGGTCCGTTCTGAAACGTGACATAGCCCACGATGGGAATGCCCACCGCGATCAGCAGATAGGCCCGGCTCCAATGGTTGTCGCGGCTGGGGATCATCGCCAGCAGGTTCGCGGCAATGCCCCAGCCGCAGGCCAGTATCAGTGACAGATTCATTTGCCCAGCTCTCCTCTGCGCTGCAGCAGCCGTTTCAGGAAATAGGTCAGCGGCCGCCGGAACATCGACACGAACCCCGCACAGGCCAGCAGCGCGAAGACCGCGCCGTTCTCGACCCAGATATAGCCGATCAGAACCGGCGCCAGGATCAGCAGCGTGATCCCCGGCGGGTATTGCAGCCGCATCGGCAGCATCGCCGTGATGACGGCGGCCAACACCCAAAGACAGGCCAGGATCAGCGACAGGCTCATGATGTCCCCCCAAGCGAAACCGCCAGCGCCCCCGCCGATGCCAGCACCCCGGCATAGGGCACCCAGAGCGGCACCCGGAACGGGGCGGCGGGCGCGCGCCGTTTCAGAACGATCAGCGACAGGTTCACCAGAATGAAGACCGAAAGCAACACTGTTGATGTCAGCCCCGCCAGCGCCGCCACCGGCAGGCTGAGCGCCGCCACGATCACCGCCGCCCCCAGCAGAAGCGTAGCCAGAACCGGTGTTCCCAGCCGCGGGTGGGCCTTGTGAAATAGCGCCAGTCGCGGCTCGCGCTTGCCCAGCCCGAACAGCACCCGCGCCGCCATCACGATCTGCGCCAGCACCCCGTTCAGCGCCGCCGCCACCGCGATCAGCGACAAAAGCGCCGCATCGCGCCCGGTCGCGGTTTCCCAGACCAGCGCCAGCGGGCGTTCGCTGGCGGCCAGCGCCTCGCGCGGGACGGCCCGCACCGCTGCCAGGCTGACCCCGGCATAGATCAGCGATGTCACGACCAGCGAAATCAGGATCGCGCGCGGCAGCGTGCGTTCGGGGTCGGCGACCTCTTCGGCCATGTTGACGATGTCCTCGAACCCGATGAAGGCGAAAAACGCCAGCACCGCCGCCAGACCGATGCCCGACCAGACCGGCGGCGCGGGCATGTGCCAGTCGGCCACCGGATCGGCCCCTGCCCCGGCCCAGACCACCAGGACCAGCCCGATCAGCTCGACCGCCGTAAAGAGCGCCGCCAGGCCCAGGCTTTCCAGCACGCCGATGGCCGCGACACATGTCAGTGCCAGCCCCAGCGCGATCACCACCGCATCAAACGGCAGATCGACCACCGACACCAGATATCCCGATCCGCCGCGCAGCACGGCGGCGGCCGAAATCGTACCCGCCACCACGATGCCCAGCCCCACCAGCACCGACAGGAGGTGCGAGCGCAGGCCCTTTTCGACATATGCCGCCTCGCCCGCGGCTTCGGGGATGCGGGTCGACAGCTCGGCATAGGACAGCGCGGACGGCGCCGCGATCAGCCCCGCGATGACAAAGGCCAGCGGCGCCCATATCCCGGCCTGCGCCACCACGGCGCCCACCAGCACATAGATGCCCGCCCCCACCATGACGCCGACGCCATAGGCGGTGAGCAGCGGCAAGCCGATCCGGCGTTTCAGCGCGCCCTCAACCATCGGCGCGCCCCTTGCGATACGGGTGCAGACCGTCCGTCCGTGCCGACTGGTCCGATCCGCGCCCCGCCATCGGCTATGCCTTCAGCCGGGCAGGCAGCGCATTGGCCCAGGTGCTGATCGTGCCCGCGCCCAGACAGACCACCATATCGCCCGGCCGCGCCTGTTCGCGGACCAGTCGTTCCAGATCGTCCTCGGACGTGACGGCGCGGGCGTGGCGGTGGCCGTGGCGGATCAGCCCGGCCACCAGATCGTCGCGACTGGCGCCCGGGATCGGGTCCTCGCCCGCGGCATAGACCTCGGCGATGCCCACCACATCGGCATCGTTGAAACAGGAACAGAAATCCTCGAACAGCGAATGCAGGCGGGAATAGCGGTGCGGCTGATGCACGGCGATCACGCGGCCCTCGGTCGCCTGACGCGCGGCTTTCAGCACGGCGGCGATTTCCACCGGGTGGTGGCCGTAATCGTCGATGATGGTAATGCCGTTCACCTCGCCCACCTTGGTGAAGCGGCGGTTGACGCCGCCGAACGCGGCCAGGGCGGCGCGGATCTCGTCGCGCTTCATGCCCAGATGGCGGGCCACGGCCACGGCGGCCAGCGCGTTGCTGACATTGTGATCGCCCGGCATCGGCAGGGTGCAGCCCTCGATCAGCATATCCTCGGCCTGAAGCGCGATGTCGAAATGCGCGACCCCGGCCCGATAGGTCAGGTTCACCGCCCGCACATCGGCCTGGGCGTTGAAACCGAAGGTCACGACCTTGCGGTCGGTGATCTTGCCCACCAGCGCCTGAACCTCGGGGTGGTCGGTGCAGCAGACGGCCAGCCCATAGAACGGGATGTTCGACACGAAATCCAGGAAGCCCTTGCGCAGCGTGTCGAAGTCGCCCCAGTGCTCCATATGCTCGGGGTCGATATTGGTGACGATGGCGATGGTCGCGGGCAGCCGGTTGAAGGTGCCGTCGCTTTCATCGGCCTCGACCACCATCCATTCGCCCTCGCCCATGCGCGCGTTCGAGCCGTATGCATGGATGATGCCGCCATTGATGACCGTGGGGTCGATCTCGCCCGCGTCCAGCAGGGTGGCGACCATGGTGGTCGTGGTCGTCTTGCCGTGGGTGCCCGCAACGGCGATATTGGATTTCAGGCGCATCAGCTCGGCCAGCATCTCGGCCCGGCGCACCACCGGCAGGCCCTGCGCCCGCGCCGCGTCCAGTTCGGGGTTGCCCGGCTTGATCGCGCTGGAGATCACGACCACCGCCGCGCCCTCCAGGTTCTCGGCGCGCTGGCCTTCGAAAATCGTGGCGCCCAGCGTTTTCAGCCGGTCGGTGATCTTGCTGGCCTTCAGGTCGGACCCCTGAACGGTGTAGCCCAGGTTCAACAACACCTCGGCGATGCCCGACATGCCGATGCCGCCGATCCCGACGAAATGGATGGACCCCACATCGGTGGGAAGTTTGGTTGCTGCTGCCGCGTTCATGCCGCCTGCCCCTTCTGTGCCAGTTGGCTGACGAGTTCGACCAGCCGATAGGTCGCATCGGGGCGACCGACGGTCAGCGCCCCATGCGCCATCTGCACGGCGGCTTCGGGATTCGTCAGGATCGCGGTTATGTGTTCGGAAAGCGTGCCGGGTTCAAGCCGGGATTCGGGGATCATGATCGCGGCATCGGCGCCGACCAGCCCGCGCGCATTGGCGGTCTGGTGATCGCCCGTCGCGGCGGCAAAGGGCACCAGCACCGCCGGCCGGCCAATCACGCTGATATCGGCCACGCTGGACGCGCCCGAGCGGCTGATGACCAGCTGCGCCTCGGACAACCGGTTGGGGATATCGGCAAAGAAGGGCTGCACATCGGCGTCGATCCCATGATCGGCATAGAACTGCGCGACGCGCTGGCCGTCTTCGTCCCGGGCCTGATGGGCGACGCGAACGTTGCGCAACAGATCCGCAGGAAGCTGCGCAATCGCCTGGGGCACGACATCGGACAGGATGCGCGCGCCCTGGCTGCCGCCAATGACCAACAGGCTCATCGGGTAATCGCCCGGCGGGATATAGGGCGCACCGGCGCGGTCCAGCACCGCGGCGCGCACCGGGTTGCCGGTATCGACCCCCTCGACCCCTTCGGGCAGGGTCGTGGGCCATGTGCCACAGGCCACCGCATCGACATGGGCCGCAAAGCGCTGGTTCACCCGCCCCAGCACGCCGTTCTGTTCGTGGATCATGCGCGGGCGGCGCAGCAGCGTGGCCGCCGCAATCGCCGGGATCGACGGATAGCCGCCAAACCCCACAACCACATCAGGTTTGTCGCGCAGCATCTTGAAAACGGACGACAAAACGCCGCCCGCAATGCGAAACGGCACCGCCGCCTTGGCCAGCGCCCCGCCCCGCGCGAAGGTGGCGCTGGAGATCTCTTCGATCTGCACCGCATCGGGAAAGCCCCCGGCGTAGCGCGCCCCGCGCGCGTCCGTCGACAGCTTAACCCGCCAGCCGCGCGCCAGCATCGCCTCGGCCAGGGCCTGGGCGGGAAACATATGCCCGCCGGTGCCACCGGCCGCGATGATCAGAAGCGGCGCCCGGCTCATCCGCGCCCCCGCCGCAACAGCGCATCACCGATCCGCCCCTGCGGACGTGTGCGGGTGAAACACAGCAACATGCCCACGGCAATCGCGCTGGCGATGACAGAGCTGCCGCCATAACTGACAAACGGCAGGGTCATGCCCTTGGCCGGCAACAGCCGCACCGCGACCCCCATGTTGATCAGCGCCTGTACCCCGATCATGCAGGCCAGCCCGGTGCCCGCCAGCCGGATGAACGGATCGCGTTCGCGCATCAGCCGGAACAGCGACCGCACCACGATCAGCGCGTAAAGCCCGATGATCGCCAGCACCAGAACCAGGCCATATTCCTCGGCCGCGACGGCGATGATGAAATCGGTATGCGCATCGGGCAGCGACCATTTCACCTGCCCCTCGCCCACGCCGACGCCGAAAAAGCCGCCCTCGGAAATCGCGTTGGTGGCATAGCCAAGCTGCGTGCGCGGATCCAGATCGGGCGACAGAAAGCCGTCGATCCGCCGCGCGAAATGCTCGGAATTGTTATAGGCGATGGTGCCGCCGAAAACGACCGCGCCCGCGATCCCGATCAACAGGAAAAACGGCGCGCCGGCCACGAAATACATCACGCCCCAGGAAAACAGCACCAGCGCCGCCTGCCCGAAATCGGGCTGCATCGCCAGGAACCCCACCACCACGACGGCGATGGCAAAGCTGATCGACCGGCCCGGCGGACCGTTGATTTCCTGCCCTGCGGCCATCAGCCAGCCCGCCAGCACGATAAAGACGGGCTTCAGGAATTCCGACGGCTGGACCGAGGCAAAGCCCAGGCTGTACCAGCGCGTCGCGCCCTTGCCGAAATCGGTGCCCAGCACCGGCAACAGCGCCAGCGCCACAAAGGCCGCGAAAAAGCCCAGCACGCCATAGCGGCGCAGTTGGTGCGGCGACATCATCGACACCACGAACATCACCACCAGCGCGATCCCGCCAAAGAACGCCTGTCGCTGGACATAGTGAAACGGCTGCAACCCGTTTTTCGAGGCCAGCGGCGGCGACGCGGCCAGCCCCAGCAACAGCCCCACCCCGCACAAAAGCAGGATGCACGACAACGTCCATTTATCGATTGTGCGCCACCAGCGCGGAAGGATCGGCTCGCCCGACGCGCGGGGAACACTGCCATAGACCATTTCAGTCATGGGTACTGCCTTAAACTGCCTCTATCGCCCGTTTGCCGGGTCTGGGCGGCAGTCTAGCCCGAAAGTGATTCTCACGCTAGGGAAGATGCGTGCAAACGCCCTGAAAAATGGCGTTTTCCGCCGGTTCCGTCACCCGTCCAGCGCCGCAACCTGCGCGATGAAATCCTCGCCGCGCTTTTCGAAACTGTCATACTGGTCGAAACTGGCGGCGGCGGGCGCCAGCAGCACCGTGTCGCCCGGCGCGGCCTCGGCGGCGGCACGGGCCACGGCGGTGGCCATGTCGGTGCAGATCTCATGGGGCAGATCGCCCAGCTTCAGCGCAAATCCCCGCGCCTCGCGCCCGATGACATAGGCCTTGGTCACATGGCCCAGATGCGGGATCAGCGGGTCAAGCCCGCCCTCTTTCTCCAACCCGCCACAGATCCAGCGGATATCGCCAAACGCGGCCAGCGCCTTGGCGGCGGCATCGGCATTCGTTGCCTTGCTGTCATTCACATAGCGCACGCCCGCCTTCTCGGCGACGAACTGGCTGCGATGCGGCAGTCCGGCGAAGCTGTGAAACGCCGCCTCGATCCCGCGCGGCGGCAGGCCCAGCGCCCGCAGCGCGGCATAGGCCGCACAGGCGTTCTGATGGTTATGCGCGCCCGGCAGCCCGTCGATCCCGCGCAGATCGAAGGACGCCACCTGACGGCCCTTGCGAAACTCCGACAGGAACCCCTTGCGCGCTGCCACCTGCCAGCCCGCGCCATCGGGCTTGCGCCCGCCCAGGATCTGGATCACCCGGTCATCGGCAGCGCCTTCGGCCATCTGATTGGCCAGGAACTGCCCCTCGGGCTCGTCCACGCCGATGATCGCGCGATCCGGGCCACCTTCGGCAAAGAGCCGCCGCTTGGCCGCGAAATAGCCCCCCTTGCCGCCATGGCGGTCCAGATGATCGGGGCTGAGGTTGGTAAAGATCGCGATATCGGGGGTCAGCGCACGCGCCAACTCGGTCTGATAGCTCGACAGCTCCAGCACCACCACACCGCCATCGCCCGCCGGGTCGATATCCAGCACCCCGCGCCCGATATTGCCCGCCAGTTGGCTTTCGCGCCCCGCCGCGACCAGGCAATGGTGGATCAGCGCCGATGTCGTGGATTTCCCGTTCGACCCGGTGATCGCCACGACCTTGGGCGCGGTGTCGAAATAATCCCAATCCGCGGTCGCAAAGGACCGGAAGAACAGCCCGATATCGTTATCCACCGGCACGCCAGCCGCCCAGGCCGCCGCGATGACACGGTTGGGGGCGGGATACAGATGCGGGATACCGGGGCTGACGATCAGGCTGGCCACCCCCTCGAACGCGCCCGCCCGCGTCAGATCGTGTGGCACGAACCCCTCGGCCTCGGCCCGCGCGCGCGCCTCGGGGCTGTCATCCCAGACCAGCGGCTCGGCCCCGCCCGCCCGCAGCGCCCGCGCCGCCGCCAGACCCGACCGGCCCAGCCCCAACACAGCCACTTTCGCGCCCTCGAACCCTTGAACCGGTATCATCGCCGCCTCTTGCTTCTTCTTGGGAAAAATACTCCCGGGGGTGCGGGGGCAGGCGCCCCCGCGGTTACGCTTACCGCACCTTCAGCGTCGCCAGCCCGATCAGCGCCAGGATCAGCGAGATGATCCAGAACCGGATCACGATCTGCGGCTCGGCCCAGCCCTTTTTCTCGAAATGGTGGTGGATCGGCGCCATCAGGAACACCCGCTTGCCGGTGCGCTTGAAATAGGCGACCTGGATGATCACGCTCAGCGCCTCGACCACGAACAGCCCGCCGACGATGGCCAGCACGATCTCGTGCTTGGTGGCGACCGCGATCGCCCCCAGCGCGCCGCCCAGCGCCAGCGATCCGGTATCGCCCATGAAGACCGCCGCCGGGGGCGCGTTGTACCACAGGAATCCCAGCCCGCCGCCAATCAGCGCCGAGGTGAAGATGAATATCTCGCCCGTACCCGGCACGTAATGCACATCCAGATATTCGGTAAAGTCGACCCGCCCCACCGCATAGGCGATGATGCCCAGCGTTCCGGCGGCGATCATCACCGGCATGATCGCCAGCCCGTCCAGCCCGTCGGTCAGGTTCACCGCATTGGCCGCACCGACGATCACGATCATGGCGAAAGGCACAAACAGCAGCCCCATATTGACCAGCGTGTCCTTGAAGACCGGCAGCGCCAGCTGGTTGGACAGCGGCTCGGGGTGGACCTGTGCCGCAGCATAGCCCGCCGCCGCCGCAATGATCAGACCCAGGCCCATCCGCAGCTTGCCCGACACGCCCTTGGTGTTGTGTTTCGACACCTTGGCATAGTCATCGGCGAACCCGATCAGACCAAAGGCCACGGTGACCAGCAGCACGATCCAGACATAGGGGTTGTCCAGCCGCGCCCACAGCACCGTCGAAAAGGCCAGCGCCGACAGGATCAGCAACCCGCCCATGGTGGGCGTCCCGGCCTTGGAAAAATGCCCCTCGGGGCCGTCATCGCGAATAGGCTGGCCCTTTTTCTGCTTGCGGCGCAGCAGGTTGATCAACGGCTTGCCGAAGATGAACCCGAAGATCAGCGCGGTAAAGAACGCAGCACCCGCCCGAAACGTGATGTATCGGAACAGGTTGAAGACGTCGCCGCCATCGGAAAATTCGGTCAACCAGTACAACATTTACCCTGCCCCCTAGGTTTCGGTCGCGTCGGATTGGCTCAATTTGCGCAGGGCGTCAACCACGCGCGACACCAGGCTGCCCTTGGACCCCTTGACCAGCACCACATCGCCCGCATCGACCAGCGCATGCGCACGCGCGGCCATCTGGTCGGCCGTTTCGTGCCATTCGCCGCGCTTGGCCTCGGGCAGCGCCTGATAAAGCGCGGCCATGCGCGGGCCGACGCAATGAAACAGATCGACCGCGTCACAGGACGGATCCTCGGCCATTGCCGCGTGCAGCGCCATTTCGTCCGGCCCCAGTTCCAGCATGTCGCCCAGGATCGCGATCCGGCGGCCCCGCGCGATGCGGCCCACGTCATCCTCGGTTTTGGCCGAAGCCAGAACCTTCAGCGCGGCGGAAAGCGAGGTCGGGCTGGCGTTGAACGCATCGTCGATCAGCTCGATCGACAGGCCGGTTTCGACCGCGTCCAGCACAATCTTCTGCCGCATGCCGCGCCCGGCGGGGGGCGACCAGCGCGCCAGATCGACCGCCGCCAGCGCCAGATCGGCGCCTGCGGACTGGGCCGCGGCCAGCGCGCCCAGGGCATTCGCCGCGAAATGCGCCCCGGCCGAGGCGACCTTGAACATCACCGGCCCGTCGGGTGTCTCTGCGCGGACCATCGTGGTCCCGTCCTTCACCCGCGCCTCGACCAGGCGATAGGGGCAGGTCTCGTCGCTGCCGAAGCGCAGCACCGGCGCGCCGGTGGCCCAGGCGGGGCCTTCCAGTTCGGTCAGGATGCTGACCGGCAGATCGCCGTTGAACAGACAGGTGCCGTCGGGCTCCAGCCCCTCGAAAATCGCGGCCTTTTCACGCGCGATGCCCTCGATATTGTCGAACGCCTCCAGGTGGACGGCCGCCACAGTGGTGACCAACGCCACATGCGGGCGGGTCATCCGGGCCAGCGGCGCTATCTCGCCGGGGTGGTTCATGCCGATCTCGATCACCGCGTATTCGGTATCGGCGGGCATGCGCGCCAGCGTCAGCGGCACGCCCCAGTGGTTGTTATAGCTGCTGACGGCGGCATGGGTGCGCCCCTGCCCCGAAAGGATCACCTGCAACATGTCCTTGGTCGATGTTTTGCCGACCGAGCCCGTCACCGCCACGACCCGCGCGCCGGCCCGCGCGCGCCCGGCGCGGCCCAGATCGGCCAGCCCGTCCAGCACATCGGGCACGATCAACAGCGGCGCATCGGGCGCCACGCCATCGGGCACACGCGACACCAGCGCCGCCGCCGCGCCGCTTTCCAACGCCTGCGCCGCGAAATCATGGCCGTCGCGCGCCGCGCTCAGCGCCACGAACAGATCCCCGGGTTGCAGCGTGCGGGTGTCGATGGACACGCCGGTCGCCTGCCACTCGGTCGTGCTGCGCCCGCCGGTGGCGGCCACAGCCTCGTCAGAAGTCCAAAGAACGCTCACGTCACGCGACCGTCCAGCGCGGCCACCGCCACGCTGGCCTGTTCGACATCGTCGAACGGATAGATATCGTCGCCGACCGTCTGGCCGGTTTCATGCCCCTTGCCCGCGATCAGCAGCGCGTCGCCCGGCCCCAGCGCATCGACCCCGCGCAGGATCGCCTCGGCCCGGTCGCCGACCTCGGTCGCCTCGGGGCAGGCTTGCAATATTGCGGCACGGATCACCGCCGGATCCTCGGATCTGGGGTTGTCGTCTGTCACAAATGCAACATCGGCGTGTTCCGCAGCCGCCTGTCCCATCAGCGGGCGCTTGCCCTGATCGCGGTCGCCCCCGGCGCCGAAAACCACCACCAGACGGCCCAGCACATGCGGGCGCAGCGCCTTGAGCGCGGTTTTCAGCGCGTCGGGCGTATGGGCATAGTCGACAAAGACCGCCGCGCCATTGTCGCGCGTCGCGGCCAGCTGCATCCGGCCCCGCACGGTGGCCAGATCGGGCAGCGTGTCAAAGACCTGTTCCGGCGTCTCGCCACAGGCGATGGCCAGCGCCGCAGCCGCCAGCACATTCTGCGCCTGAAACCCGCCGATCAGGTTCAGCCGGGCCTGATGGCTCTTGCCGCCCCAGTCGAAGCGCAGATCCTGCCCCGTCGCGTCATAGCGTTGGCTCAGGATGCGCAAGTCGGCCTCGGCGCTTTGGCCGACGCCCAGAACGACCTGACCGCGCGCGGAGGCGATGCGCGCCATATCCGCGCCGCGCGGGTCGTCCAGGTTGATGACGGCTGTCCCCTCGACCGGGAGCACGCGATTGAAAAGCCCCGCCTTGGCGGCGAAATATTCATCGAAATCCGCGTGGTAATCCAGGTGATCCTGGGTGAAATTGGTGAACGCCGCCGCCTTCAGCTCGACCCCGTCCAGGCGGCGTTGGGCCAGCCCGTGGCTTGAAGCCTCCATCGCGGCATGGGTGACACCGGATTGCGCCATATCGGCCAGCAGCCGGTGCAGGGTGATGGGTTCGGGCGTGGTGTGGTTGAGCGGCGCGGTATAGGCGCCCTCGACCCCGGTGGTGCCCAGATTGGCCGCGTGATGGCCCAAAAGCTCCCAGATCTGGCGGGTGAATGTCGCCACCGATGTCTTGCCGTTGGTGCCGGTGACCGCGACCATGGTGGCGGGCTGCGCGCCGAACCACAGCGCGGCGGCACCGGCCAGCGCCTGGCGCGGGTCCTCGGCCACGATCAGCGCGGCATCGCTGGCGTCCAGTTCGGCGGCAGCGATGCGCGCGCCTTCGGCATCGGTCAGGATCGCGGCGGCATCCATGCGCAGCGCGTATTGGATGAATTCCCCGCCATGCACCTTTGTTCCGGGCAGCGCCGCGAACAGGTGGCCGGGCTTGACCAGGCGGCTGTCCACCGAAAGCCCGGTGATCGCGACCTCGCGCCCGCCCTGCGCGGTCAGGCCCAGACTGGAAAGTGTCGCTGTTTTCGCCTGATCCGCCATCTGTGCCCCCGCACCCTTAGTTCGACGAGGCGAGTGTTACCCCAACTGGGTCGCGGGGTTCAATCTCTGGCCGCAGCCCCAGCAGCGGCGCGGTGCGGCGAATGATCTCGGCCGCGACCGGCACGGCGGTCCAGCCCGCCGTGCGGCGCGGTTTCGCGCCCGAGGTTTCGACCGGCTCGTCCAGCGTTACCACCAGCACATATTTGGGATCGTTCATCGGGAAGGCGCTGGCGAAGGTCGCGATCACCTTGTCATTGTAATAGCCGCCGCGCGGCTTGGGCTTGTCGGCGGTGCCGGTCTTTCCGCCCACGGCATAGCCTTCGACCTCGCCGAAGCTGGCGGTGCCGCGCGACACCACCTGGCGCAACATCGACCGCAGCTCGGCCGAGGTCCGGGCGCTGATCACCCGTTCGCCGGTCTGCGGCTTGCCACCGGCCAGCAATGACGGCTCGACCCGCGTCCCGCCATTCAGGACCGAGGCATAGGCCGCCGCCAGATGCAGCGGGCTGGAGGACAGCCCGTGGCCATAGGAAATCGTCATGGTCGAGATCTCGGACCAGTTCTTGGGCAGGATCGGCCGGCCTGTCGGGGCCTCGACCATCTCGACACTGGTGGGCTCCAACAGGCCCAGACGGCCCAGGAACACCTTTTGACGCGGCCCGCCGATCTGCATCGCCATGCGCGCAGTGCCGATGTTGCTGCTTTTGACAATGATATCGGTGACCGACAGTTCCTTGCCGTAATCGTGGAAGTCGCGGATGCGGTACTTGCCCCAGGTCAGCGGGCCCTTGGTCTCGATCATGGTCGACGGGTTCACCAGACGCTCTTCCAGCGCCTGCGCGACGGCAAAGATCTTGAAAGTCGAGCCAAGCTCGTACACCCCTTGCACCGCGCGGTTGAACAGCGGGCTGTCGGACTGATCGCCGCGGGTCAGCGGCGCGGGACGGTCATTGGGGTCGAAATCGGGCAGCGAGGCCATCGAGATCAGCTCGCCGGTGTGAATATCCATCAGAACGGCGGTCGCGCCCTTGGCGTTCATCAGCTTCATGCCGCCATAAAGCACCCGCTCGACCGCCGCCTGAATGGTCAGATCCAGCGACAGGCGCAGCGGCTGGCCGCCATTGCCGGGATCGCGCAGATAGGCATCGAACGCCTTTTCGACGCCCGCGGTGCCGATCACCTCGGCGGAGTTCACGCCCTCGCGCCCGAAACTGGCGCCGCCCAGCACATGCGCGGCCAGCTTGCCATTGGGATAAAGCCGCATCTCGCGCGGGCCGAACAACAGGCCGGGATCGCCGATCTCGTGCACCAGCTGCTGCTGTTCGGGGCTGATCTTCTTGCGAATCCACAGGAATTTGCGCTTGCCGCTGAATTGCGCCAGCAGCTTTTCCTCGTTCAGGTCGGGAAAGATCTGTGCCAGCTCGCGCGCCACGCGGTCCTTGTCGATCATGATCTGCGGCTGCGCGTAAAGCGCATGCGTGGCCATGTTGGTGGCCAGGATCCGGCCCGCCCGGTCGGTGATGTCGGCGCGCTGCGCGATGATCGCCGCACCGCTCGCCGCCGCGCGCGGCTCTTGCGGCTCGGTCGAGGCCAGCAGCCCCATCCGCGCCCCCACCGTGGCATAGGCGCAAAAGAACATCACCCCCAGCACCAGCAACCGGCTTTCGGCCCGGGTGCGGGACTGATCACGCATCTCTTCATGGCGCAGGCGCAGGTTCTCGCGTTCGATGGCATCGGGGTTCTCGCCCATCTGGCGGGCTTGCAGGATACGGGCCAGCGGGCGCAGCGGTGTACGGATCATTGCAGTGGCTCCAGATTGCCCCATGCCTCGATGGGATCGGTGATGGGGGGCAGGTCCGGGCGCGGATAGGCAACCCGGTCGACGCGGCCGAACTGATCGGCCCTGAGCGGCAACAGGCCCAGCCGGTCGAAATTCAGCGCCGCCAGCTCGCGCAGCCGTTCGGGACGGTTGAGATAGGCCCATTCGGCCCGCAGCACGCCCAGGCTTTCGCGCATCTGGCCGATCTCGCGCTGCAACCGCGCGGTGTCCTTCAGCGCATGCTGGGTCTTGTAGTTCTGCTGATAGGCCCAAAAGGCCAGCCCCATGACCGCAAGGGCCGAACAGATGTAAAGCAGGCTGCGCATCAATCTTTCCCCTCAACCACCAGCGCGGGCAAACCCAGCCCGGCACGATCCATCGGCCCGGCGGGCGCATCCGTGCGCACCGCCACCCGCAGCTTCGCCGACCGTGACCGTGGGTTTTCCGCCAGTTCGCGGTCGTCCGGGCCGATCGCCTTGCGGCTTTTCAACGTGAATTGCGGCGCCGCCTGCTGGGTTTCGGGGGCATAGCGGTTGGCCCGCCCCGCCCCGCCCGAACGCGCCTGAAGGAACCGTTTGACGATCCGGTCCTCGATCGAATGAAAGGTCACCACCGCCAGTTGCCCGCCCGGTTTCAGCGCCCGTTCCGCCGCGCTGAGGCCCGCGATCAGCTCGCCCAGCTCGTCATTCACCGCGATGCGGATGGCCTGGAACGTGCGGGTCGCCGGGTGGCTTTGCCCCGGCTTGGGGCGCGGCAGGCAGCGTTCGACCACCGCCACCAGTTGGGCCGTGGTCTGGAACGGGCTGGTCTTGCGTGCCTCGACAATCGCGCGGGCGATCCGGCGCGAGGCGCGCTCCTCGCCATATTGAAACAGGATGTCGGCAATGCGCTTTTCGGATTCGGTGTTCACGAGGTCCGCCGCCGATGGGCCCGACTGGCTCATCCGCATGTCCAGCGGCCCGTCCTGCAGGAACGAAAACCCCCGCCCGGCCTGGTCCAGCTGCATCGAACTGACGCCCAGATCCAGCACCACACCATCCAGCGGCGCGTCGGCATAATCGTCCAGATGGGAAAACGTGCCCTCGACCAGGGTCAGCCGGCCGGGATACTGATCGGCCCAGGACGCGGCCATGTCAAAGACCATCGGATCGCGGTCCACCCCGATCATCCGGTCGGCGCCCGCCTGCAACAGGCCACGGGCATAGCCACCCGCACCGAAGGTGCCATCCAGCCACAGGCCCGAAACCGGCGCGACCGCATCCAGAAGCGGGCGCAACAAGACAGGGATATGCGGCTTGTCCGAGGCTGATTGCGCAGCGGCCGCCATGCTTACCGCGCCCCCCTTGCGTCCAGGACCATGTCCAGCGCATCCAGCGGATCGGTGCCCTCGGGCACGTCATCGCCAAGCTCTTCGGCATATTCCGCCTCATGCGCGGCAAAGGTCTCGGGCTTCCAGATCTGGAACGTGTCGCCGCTGGCGATAAAGAACGCCTCTTTCTGCAGGCCGATCTTCTCGCGCAGCTTCTGCGGCAGGACCAGCCGGCCATCGGGGTCGATCTCGGTCTCGTGCGATTGGCCGCTGACCATACGCTCCAGCTTCCGTTTCAGCGGCGAGCGCGGCAGGGCCGCAATCTTGTCATCCAGCGCGTTGATCGCGTTGACGGTAAAAACTTCCAGGTAATCGCGGGTCTGGTCGCCATAGACGATGACGATCTCGGGGCGCAGGCCGTCGGTCCAGTTGGGGTCGCCCGCCTCGATCACACGGCGAAAAAAGGCCGGGATCGACACCCTGCCTTTCGCGTCCACCTTGAAGGTGTGCTCGCCTCTGAACCTGCGCGCCACTGTCCCGACGCTCCCTCTTCAATCGCCCGAATGAAAACGGCGGATCGAGCCGCTGCCACTGCCCAATCCGCCGCCCTCGCTCCCAGTCTTGGGTGTCCGGCTGCGCGCGCCACCTGGGGGGATGTCTGCTCGCCCGCGCGCCGGATCTTGGTCATCGATGAAAGCGGGTGCCTGTATGAAACCTGACTTGGTGCCTTGGGGTCTTTGTCGCCCCTTATTGAGCCCGTCCTCATCCGATGCACCAGTGATGCCACGCACGGGATGTCATTTCAAGGGAATTATAGGGAATTCACGGGAAAATACCGCACAGCGCGCCCTGAGCCCATGTTAACGAATTGCCGGAATCCGCGCCAGATACGACAAATTGAATATCTTGACGCGCCACACACTAGATATAGATGAAGATTGATGGCCATGGCCCCATCCGCAAATTCCCAGAAATTCCCAGCTCGAACCCACCCCAGCCAGGACATATCAGGAACACGCGATTATGAGGGCAAGTTTACCGCCGCGGCTCCCCGGCAAACGGCCGATTGATTCGTCGAAATCCGTCGAAATTCCGCAATCGTCCCATGAATTCCCGTAGGACTGTTTTTCCGGCCACGGAATGCCCACGCATTCCCATGCACGCCCGCACCACAGGCCGGAAAATCGCCGCCCAACGCGGCGCGGGCCGTACAGGCCCCTATATATAGATGTGTGCGGCGGCGCGGGCCGTCAGGCCATGCCGCCCTTGACCAGCCCCGCCGCCAGCTGGGCATAGGCCTCGGCCACCGGACCCGTGCCCGCCGCGACCGGGGTGCCTGCATCGCCCGCCAGCCGCGTGTCCAGATCGATCGGCAGCGCCGCCAGGAACGGTACGCCCAGGCGGTCGGCCTCGGCCTTGACGCCGCCATGGCCGAAGATATGCGCCTCGTGCCCGCAATCGGGACAGATGAACATCGACATGTTCTCGATCAGGCCCAGAACCGGCGTCTTGAACTTGCCGAACATGTCGATGGCCCGGCGCGCATCCAGAAGCGCCACATCCTGCGGCGTGGACACCACGATTGCCCCGGTCAGCGGCGTGCGCTGGCACAGGGTCATCTGGATATCGCCCGTGCCCGGCGGCAGATCGACGATCAGCACATCCAGATCGCCCCACGCCACCTGCCCCAGCATCTGCTGCAGCGCCCCCATCAGCATCGGGCCCCGCCAAATCATCGCGGTGTCGTCCTCGACCATCAGGCCGATCGACATCATCGTGACCCCGTGCGCCTGAAGCGGCAGGATCGTCTTGCCATCGGGCGAGGCCGGGCGCTTGTTCACCCCCATCATCCGGGGCTGCGAGGGGCCGTAGATATCGGCATCCAGCAGCCCCACGCGCCGCCCCTGCCGCGCCAGCGCGACGGCCAGGTTCGACGACACGGTGGATTTGCCCACGCCACCCTTACCCGAGCCCACGGCCAGAATGCGGTCGACGCCGGCGATCTTCTCGACCCCGCCCTGGGTGGGATGGCGCCCGATCTTCAGGCTGGGCGCCTCGCCCGCCGGGGCAGCCGGGGCCGCCGCCGGGCCATGCGCCGTCAGAACCGCCGAAACCGACGCGACCCCCGGCACCGCCTGCACCGCCTGCACCGCCGCCTGGCGGGCGGGCTCCAGCTGGCGGGCCATGTCCGGGGTCGGTGCATCGATCACGAAACGCACCTCGTCGCCGGAAATCTGCAACGCTCGAATCATGTCACGGGCCACCAGATCCCCGCCATCGGGCAGAATCACGTGGCGCAGAGCGTCGAGAATGTCTTTTTCAGAGGCGGTCATGACGATTTCCTTTTTGCCTTGCTGTAACATGACGACAACACCAGCGAAGGCAAGGGCGCGACAATCGGGATTTAATTTGCCCATTAAACAAACTGACGCCACGTCATTTGCCGAATTCTTAAGTCTTTCAGACATATGCAAATTCTGCATAGCAGCATTGCCCCTCGAAGCCATTGTGCAGTTGCAGCAAACCTCTAAATTCAAGGTCACAGCGGGGGCACACTCGCAATCGACGCAGAAGTTGAGGTGTAACGTGGTACAAGTTTTGAACAGTCGGACAGCGCCAGCGGGCCTGTTTGATCGGGTAAGTGGGATGTTGCAGGCGGTTCGCGACCATAACGCACGTCGCAAGGTCTTTCGCACAACTCTGAATGAACTGCATGCCCTGGATGGGCGTGAACTGGCTGATCTCGGCATCAACAAAGGCATGATCCGGTCGATCGCTTTCGAAGCCGCCTATGGCGCATAAAAGTTTCTGAGTTCAGAAGGCTCCTCCTCCTCCCTGAGCCTTCTGGAATTAGCGGCGACATCGACCTCCTCCCTGATGTCGCCGCCCCTTCTTCGGGGCGACATGCCCCACCGGAATGCGGCTGGCTCCTCCTCCTCCCTGAGCCTGTCGCAGACTACGCGGCGACACCCACCTCCTCCCTGGTGTCGCCGCACAGAATTCGGGGCTGAACGCCCCAACGGAATGCGACGGGTTCTTCCTCCTCCCTGAACCCGGAGCTAATCGCGGCGGCGCCCTCCTCCTCCCTGGCGTCGTCGCACAAAATTCGGGGCGCAGAACACGCCCCACCGGAATGCGGCTGGCTCCTCCTCCTCCCTGAGCCTGTCGCTGGAAAGAACGGCGGCGCCTCCCTCCTCCCTGGCGTCGCCGTTTTATTTTCCGCCATTGACGCCGCCCCCCAACATCGCTGCAATCCGCCAAAGCATCCCAGACGGAGAGCGCCATGAGCGACGACAAATACATCCTGACCCGTGCCGAGATCGACGCGATGCCGGGGCTGAACAAAACGCATTTCCTGAACGACAGTGCCAAGCGGGTGAACAAGTCACTGGGTGATGAAACCGGCCTGACCGGCCTGGGCTTTCACATCATCGAGGTGCCGCCGGGCTGCGAAAGCACCGAATACCACGTCCATTACCACGAGGATGAATGCACCTATGTGCTGGCGGGCACCGGGACCGTGACGATCGGCGGCGACCGCCACCCCATCGGGCCGGGCGATTTCATCGGCTATCGCAAGGGCGGGCTGCCGCATACGATGGAAAACACCGGGACCGACATGTTGCGCTGCATCGTCGTCGGACAGCGGCTGGCCCATGACGTGGGCGATTACCCCAACCAGGGCAAGCGCATCTTTCGCAATACGGGCCTGCCCTGGGATCTGGTCGATCTGGACGCGATTGAACGCCCCAATGCCGGGGCCAAGAAATAACCGGGGTCAGAACGGCACATCGTCGGCGCGGTCGGCGGCGACGATGAACTTGGCCACGACCTTTTTCGATCCGGCCTTCTCGAACTCGATATCCAGCTTGTCGCCCTCGATCCCCATGACATAGCCATAGCCGAATTTCTGATGGAACACCCGGTCGCCCATGGTGAAGGCCGACACCGCCTGGCTGTCAATCACCATGTTGCGGCTTTCGCGGGGCTGGCTGGTGCCGCGCTGCGCGCTGCGGTCCTGCATCCGTTTCCAGCCCGGCGAGTTATAGACATTGGCACTGGCGGCGCGTTCCTCGACCCCGCCAGCCATACCGCCCGCCGCACCATAGCCACCACCGTAAAGGCCGGGCGGGGTCAGGATATCGACGTGATCCTCGGGCAGCTCATCGACAAACCGTGACGGCAGCGCCGATTGCCACTGGCCATAGACCCGGCGGTTGGCGGCAAAGGAAATCGTGCACAGCTCTTCGGCCCGCGTGATCCCGACATAGGCCAGGCGGCGCTCCTCCTCCAGCCCCTTCAGGCCGCTTTCATCCATGCTGCGTTGAGACGGAAACAGCCCATCCTCCCACCCCGGCAGAAAGACGGCGGGGAATTCCAGACCCTTGGCGGCATGCAGCGTCATGATCGAGACCTTGGGGCCATCGTCGCCGCTGTCATTGTCCATGATCAGCGCGACATGCTCCAGAAAACCCTGAAGATTCTCGAAGCTTTCCAGCGCCTTGACCAGTTCCTTCAGGTTCTCCAGCCGCCCCGGGGCCTCGGGCGTTTTGTCGTTCATCCACATCTCGGTATAGCCGGATTCCTCCAGAATGATCTCGGCCAGTTCGATATGGTCAGCCTCGGTCCGGATGGCGGCCTGCCAGCGGTCGAACCCGGCCACCAGCTTGCCCAGCTCGCCCTTGGCCTTGCCCTTGATTTCACCGGCCGAGACCAGAAGCCGCGCGGCCTCGAGCAGCGAAATCCCGTTGGCCCGCGCCGCGCGCTGGGTGTTTTGCAGCGCCTTGTCGCCCACCCCGCGTTTGGGGGTGTTCACGATCCGCTCGAACGCCAGATCGTCATCGGGGCTGACCGCGACGCGGAAATAGGCCATCGCATCGCGGATCTCCATTCGCTCGTAAAATCGCGGGCCGCCGATCACCTTGTACGGCAGGCCGATGGTCAGGAACCGATCCTCGAACGCGCGCATCTGGTGGCTGGCGCGCACCAGAATCGCCATGTCGTTCAGGTTCATGGGTCGCAAGCCGCGCGTGCCCGATTGCATCGCCTCGATCTCATCCCCGATCCAGCGGGCCTCTTCCTCGCCATCCCAATGGCCGATCAGGCGGACCTTTTCGCCCTCTTCCGCCGCCGTCCACAGCGTCTTGCCCAGCCGCCCCTTGTTGCCCGCGATAACGCCTGACGCGGCGGCCAGGATATGCGGGGTCGACCGGTAATTCTGTTCCAGCCGCACCACCTTGGCGCCCGGAAAATCCTTTTCGAACCGAAGGATATTGCCCACCTCGGCCCCGCGCCAGCCATAGATCGACTGGTCGTCATCGCCCACGCAACAGATGTTCCGGTGCCCGCCCGCCAACAGCCGCAGCCACAGATATTGCGCGACATTGGTGTCCTGATATTCGTCGACCAGGATATAGCGGAACCAGCGCTGATATTGCCGCAACAGGTCGTCATGGGTCTGAAAGATCGTGACCATATGCAGCAGCAGGTCACCGAAATCGACCGCGTTCAGCGTCAGCAGCCGGTCCTGATAGGCGGCGTAAAGCTCGACCCCCTTGCCGTCGAACGCCGATGCCTCGGACGCGGGCACGTTTTCCGGCGTCCAGGCGCGGTTTTTCCAGTTGTCGATGATCGCGGCCAGGTTCCGCGCGGGCCAGCGCTTGTCGTCGATATTGGCGGCCTGAATCAGCTGTTTCAGCAGCCGGATCTGATCGTCGGTGTCCAGGATGGTGAAATTGGATTTCAGATGCGCGCCATGCCCGCCTTCGACCACCGCATCGGGGTCAGACCGGGTGATCAGTTCGGCGTGCCGCCGCAGCAGCTTGACGCAGATCGCATGGAACGTGCCCAGCCAGGGCATCCCTTCAGCCGGTTGCCCCAACAGGCGGCCCACGCGGTCCTTCATCTCGCGCGCGGCCTTGTTGGTGAAGGTGACGGCCAGAATCTCGTTCGGGCGGGCTGTTCCGGACTGCAACAGATGCGCAATCCGCGCGGTCAGCGCCTTGGTCTTGCCGGTCCCCGCGCCCGCCAGCATCAGGACGGGGCCATCCAGCGTCTCGGCCGCCTCGCGCTGCGCGGGGTTCAGATCGTCCAGATACGGGGTGCCACGCGCGGCCATCGCCCGCTGGCTCAGCGGAACGGCGGCTTCGAACGCGTCATCTTCGGAAAAACTGCTCATGGTGCCAAACTAGCGCGAATGGCGGCAGAGTTAAAGATTTGTTCGTTGATTGTTCCATATGTTTCCGCGCGCCGATCCCGCCACGCGTGCGGAACAAAATGTCCCCCGCTTTCGGGCCTGCGTACATTTGTTGCGCGACGATCCGGGGCGCTCTGCCGGAACGGGAAATGTCGCAAATTCACTGTGGGATTTACCCAATTGTACGGTTGTTCGCGCGCGGAAAGGTCCATAACAATTTGCGTCAACGACACCGGCGGAGGGGCAAAATGGCCGATTTCCAGAAGATTCTGATCGCGAACCGTGGCGAGATTGCCATTCGTGTGATGCGTGCTGCGAACGAGATGGGCAAGCGGACGGTTGCGATCTATGCCGAGGAGGACAAGCTGAGCCTGCACCGGTTCAAGGCGGACGAGGCGTATCGGATTGGCGAGGGGATGGGGCCGGTTGCGGCTTATCTGTCGATCCCCGAGATCATCCGCGTGGCGCGGGAATGCGGGGCGGATGCGATCCATCCGGGCTATGGGCTTTTGTCGGAAAACCCCGATTTCGTCGAGGCTTGCGCCGCCAATGGCATCACCTTCATCGGGCCCAAGGCCGAGACCATGCGCGCCCTGGGCGACAAGGCCAGCGCGCGCAAGGTGGCGATTGCCGCCGATGTGCCGGTCATCCCCGCGACCGAGGTTCTAGGCGATGATATGGATGCGATCCGGGCGGAAGCCGCCGAGATCGGCTATCCGCTGATGCTGAAAGCCAGCTGGGGCGGCGGCGGTCGCGGGATGCGCCCGATCATGGGCCCCGAAGAGCTTGAGGAAAAGGTGCGCGAGGGCCGGCGCGAGGCCGAGGCCGCCTTTGGCAATGGCGAGGGGTATCTGGAAAAGATGATCACCCGCGCCCGCCATGTCGAGGTGCAGATCCTGGGCGACCAGATGGGCCAGATCTATCACCTGTGGGAGCGGGACTGTTCGGTGCAGCGCCGCAACCAGAAGGTCGTGGAACGCGCCCCGGCCCCGTATCTGAGCCAGGCGCAGCGCGACGAGATCTGCGAGCTGGGCCGCCGGATCTGTGCCCATGTGAATTACGAATGCGCGGGCACGGTCGAATTCCTGATGGATATGGATTCAGGCAAGTTCTACTTCATCGAGGTGAACCCCCGCGTGCAGGTCGAACATACGGTGACCGAGGAAGTCACCGGCATCGACATCGTGCGCGCGCAGATCCTGATCGCCGAGGGCAAATCCCTGGCCGAAGCCACCGGCAAGGCCAGCCAGGACGAGATCCGGCTGAACGGCCACGCGCTGCAATGCCGCGTCACGACCGAGGACCCGACCAACAACTTCATCCCCGATTACGGCCGCATCCAGACCTATCGCTCGGCCACCGGCATGGGCATCCGGCTGGACGGCGGCACCGCCTATTCCGGGGCGGTGATCACGCGGTATTACGACAGCCTGCTGACCAAGGTCACCGCCTGGGCCCCCACGCCCGAGGCCGCGATCGCCCGCATGGACCGGGCGCTGCGCGAATTCCGGATCCGCGGCGTCAGCACCAATATCGCCTTTGTCGAGAACCTGTTGAAGCACCCGACTTTCCTGTCGAATGAATACACCACCAAGTTCATCGACGAGACGCCGGCGCTGTTCGACTTCAAGGCGCGGCGCGACCGGGGCACCAAGGTGCTGACCTATATCGCCGATATCACGGTGAACGGGCATCCCGAGACCGCCGGGCGCCCCCGGCCCCATGCCGATGTGAAACCGCCCCGCCCGCCGCTGCGCAAGCTGACCGATTACCAGCCCGGCACGCGCCAGATCCTGGAGGAATACGGCGCCGCCGCCGTGGCCGATTGGGTCAGTGAACAGCCGCAGCTGCTGATCACCGACACCACGATGCGCGACGGGCACCAAAGCCTGTTGGCCACGCGGATGCGGTCCATCGACATGATCGGCGCCGCCCCGGCCTATGCCGCGATGCTGCCGGGGCTCTTCTCGGTCGAATGCTGGGGCGGCGCGACTTTTGATGTGGCGTACCGGTTTCTGCAGGAATGCCCGTGGCAGCGCCTGCGCGACATCCGCGCGGCGATGCCCAACCTGCTGACCCAGATGCTGCTGCGTGCCAGCAACGGCGTGGGCTACACCAATTACCCCGACAATGTGGTGCAGGAGTTCGTGCGCCAGGCCGCCGCCTCGGGCGTCGACGTGTTCCGCGTGTTCGACAGCCTGAACTGGGTGGAAAACATGCGCGTGGCGATGGATGCGGTCATCGCCTCGGGCAAGATCTGCGAGGGCACGGTCTGTTATACCGGCGACATCCTGGATGCGGGCCGGGCCAAATACGACCTGAAATACTATGTCGCCATGGCCAAGGAGCTGGAAGCCGCCGGTGCCCATTTCCTGGGGCTGAAAGACATGGCCGGGCTGCTAAAAGCGCCCGCCGCGCGGGTGCTGTTCAAGGCGCTGAAGGACGAGATCGGCATCCCGATCCATTTCCACACCCATGACACGTCAGGGGCGGCCATCGCCACCGTGCTGGCCGCGGCCGAGGCCGGGGTCGATGTGGTCGATGCCGCGATGGACAGCTTTTCCGGCAACACCTCGCAGCCGACGCTGGGCTCTGTTGTCGAGGCGCTGCGCAGCACCGACCGTGACACCGGGCTGGACATCGCCGCGATCCGCCGGATCTCGAACTATTTCGAGCAGGTGCGCGCGCATTACACCGCCTTCGAAAGCGGGCTACAGGCCCCCGCGTCCGAGGTGTACCTGCACGAGATGCCGGGCGGGCAGTTCACCAACCTCAAGGCGCAGGCGCGCAGCCTGGGCCTGGAGGAACGCTGGCACGAGGTCGCCCAGACCTATGCCGATGTGAACCAGATGTTCGGCGATATCGTCAAGGTCACGCCAAGCTCCAAGGTCGTGGGCGACATGGCGCTGATGATGGTCAGCCAGGGTCTGACCCGTGAACAGGTCGAGGATCCGTCGGTCGATCTGGCCTTTCCCGACAGCGTGATCGACATGATGCGCGGCAATCTGGGCCAGCCCCCGGGCGGCTTCCCGCCCGCCATCGTCGCCAAGGTCCTGAAGGGCGAGGCGCCCAATACCGAACGCCCCGGCAAGCACCTGACCCCCACCGATCTGGACGCCGCGCGCGCCGAAGTCTCAGGCCGGCTGGGCGGGATCGAGATCGATGACGAGGACCTGAACGGCTATCTGATGTATCCCAAGGTCTTCACCGATTACATGGAACGCCACGACATCTATGGCCCGGTGCGCACCCTGCCCACCCATGCCTTCTTCTATGGCATGGAGCCCGGCGACGAGATAAGCGCCGAGATCGACCCCGGTGTCACCCTGGAAATCCGGCTGCAAGCGGTGGGCGAGACCAACGAGGAAGGCGAGGTCAAGGTCTTCTTCGAACTGAACGGCCAGCCCCGCACCATCCGCGTCCCCGACCGCAAGGCCGCCGCCAGCGTCGCCAAACGCCCCAAGGCCGATCCCGGCAATGACGACCATATCGGCGCCCCCATGCCCGGCGTCGTCGCCTCGGTCGCCGTCACCGCCGGCCAACAGGTCAAACAGGGCGACCTGCTGCTGACCATCGAGGCGATGAAAATGGAAACCGGCATCCACGCCGAACGCGACGCCACCATCAAGGCCGTCCACGTCACCCCAGGCGCACAGATCGACGCAAAGGACCTGTTGGTCGAGGTGGAATAACACCACCCCCGAACGCCCCGGAACTGGACCGGGGCGTTCGGCTGGGTATGCTCTGTCCCGGAAACTGCCACCGGAAAGGGTACCCATGCTGACCGCAACACCGCTTTATGCCGGCCTTCTGGGCCTTTTGTTCATGACCCTTACCTTCCGGGTCGTCATGGTGCGCCGCACCGAACGGGTGTCGCTGGGCGATGGCGGTTTCCCCGAGCTGGAAAAGCGTATCCGCGTACAGGGCAACTGCGCCGAATATGCGCCGATGGGCATCCTGCTGCTGGGCCTGGCCGAAATGCAGGGCATGCCGGTCTGGCTGGTTCATGTGTTCGGGCTGCTGCTTCTGGCCGGGCGGCTGGCCCATGCCTGGGGCCTGAGCCAGACACCGCAAGTGCTGCGCGCGCGCATCTGGGGGATGTATTTCACCGTTGGCGTGATCATATCCCTGTCGCTGGCCAATATCGGCCACGTCCTGTTCTAGGGGTTTTCCATGTTCGAACTGCTGTCCGATCCCGCCGTCTGGGCCTCGTTCCTGACCCTGACGGTGTTGGAAATCGTGCTGGGCGTCGACAACGTCATCTTCATCTCGATCGCCGCATCGAAACTGCCGCCCGACCAGCGCCCGCGCGCGCGGATGATCGGGCTGACCGGGGCGCTGGTGCTGCGGATCGCCCTGCTGGCGTCGATCGCGTGGATCGTGTCGCTGTCGGACCCGTTCGTCACGCTGGCGGGGTTCGACCTGTCGTGGCGCGATCTGATCCTGCTGACCGGTGGGCTGTTCCTGATCTGGAAGGCCGCGACCGAGATCTTCGACGAGGTCGAAGGCCCGGACGAGGAAGCCCAGGCGCGCCGCAGCGCCCGCACCGGTTTCGCCGCCGTGATCGCCCAGATCATGGTGCTGGATCTGGTCTTCTCGCTCGACAGTGTGATCACCGCCGTGGGCATTGCCGACCACCTGCCGGTCATGATCGCGGCCGTGGTGGTGGCCATTCTGGTGATGATGATCGCGGCCCAGCCCATCGCCGATTTCGTCGAGGCGCACCCGTCGACCAAGATGCTGGCGCTGGCGTTTCTGGTGATGGTCGGCATGGCGCTGGTGGCCGACGGGCTGCACCACCATATCGAACGCGGCTTCATCTATGCCGCGATGGTCTTTGCCGGCGCGGTCGAGGCGTTGAACCTGCTGCGCGCCCGCCGCCGGGCGCATTGACCCGCCCAGAAACGACAAAGGACCGCCGAAGCGGTCCTGTCACACCCCCTCACCTGAAGTGAGGATATTGGAGCGGGCGATGAGATTCGAACTCACGACCCTAACCTTGGCAAGGTTATGCTCTACCCCTGAGCTACGCCCGCATCCGTTGGGTGAGGCGTGATTTAGTAAGTTCGGCTGGGGGCTGCAAGCGAAAAATGCAGGTTTCTTGCCGGAAAATGTCGCGCACCCCGCCAGCGCCCGAAAAATAAGGCCCCCTGCCCCGGATGACCCTGCGGTAGGGGGCGGCCGGCACAGAATCTCAGGCGCCCCGTGGCCGACGCGAAACCGCAAAACGGTCGTTTTGCGCCCACGAATGCCGGTTGAGGGTTAGTCCGCGCCATTCGACACAGTAATCTGCCCCCAAAGACTTCGAACAAGTGGAATCTCCCATGTCCTCGTTTCCTGAACGTGCCAATGTCGTCATTGTCGGTCTTGGTGGTATTGTTGGCGCATCGGTTGCGCATCATCTGGTTGAACGTGGGTGGGAGGACATTGTCGGGATCGACAAGTCGGCGATTCCGACCGATATCGGCTCGACCGGGCATGCATCGGATTTCTGCTATGTGACCGCACATGACCATCTGAGCACCTGGACCTCGATGTACTCGGTCGATTTCTACGAGAAGCTGGGCCATTACAGCCGCATCGGCGGGCTGGAGGTCGCGCGGGTTGGCGATGACGACCGCCTGGCCGAGCTGAAGCGGCGCTGCGACTCGGGCCGGGCGTTCGGCACCAATGTCCGCATGATCACCGCCGCCGAGGCGAAAGAGAAATTCCCCCTGCTGGAAGAAGACCAGATCCAGGGCGCCATGTGGGACCCCGATGCGGGGCTGGTGGTGCCGCGCTCGCAGACCGTGGCGGGCAAGCTGGTGGATGCGGCCGAAAAGGCCGGCAAGCTGCGCGCCTTTGCCAATACGCCCGCGCTGGAACTGATCCAGGAGAACGGCCGTGTCACCGGCGTGAAGACCCATCGCGGCACGATCATGGCCGATCACGTGGTGGTCTGTGCCGGGCTTTGGGGCCGGCTGATCGCCGACATGGTGGGCGAGGATCTGCCGGTGATGCCGGTCGACCATCCGCTGACCTTCTTCGGGCCTTATGACGAATTTGCCGGCACCGGGCTGGAGATCGGCCGCCCGCTGCTGCGCGACCAGGGCAATTCGGCCTATATGCGCGACACCGGCGATCCGGCCACCACCGAGGGCGGCCAGATGGAGTGGGGGTATTATTACGAGAAAGAGCCGCGCATGGTGCATCCGCGCGACATCCTGGAAAAGGGCCAGGCGCGGCTGGGGCCGTCGATGCGCGACCTGTCGCTGGAGGATGTGATCGAGCCGCTGGAACGCGCGATGGAGCTGACGCCGATCCTGGCCGAGCTGGGCTTCAACGAAAGCCATTCGTTCAACGGGCTGTTGCAGACCACCACCGATGGCGGCCCGTCCATGGGCGAAAGCCGCAAGGTGCGGGGCCTGTGGTACGCGGTGGCAATCTGGGTCAAGGACGCCCCCGGCATGGCCAAGCTGATCGCCGACTGGATGACCGACGGGCGCACCCATATCGACCATCACGGCATCGATTACGCGCGGTTCCAGGATTACCAGCTGACCGAAGAGTTCATCTGGGGCCGCTGCGAGGAGACCGCGAAAAAGATCTATAACCCGCCGGTGCACCCGCGCGAGCCCTTCGCCAATGCCCGCGGCATCCGCCGCTCGCCGTTTTACGCGCGCGAGGTCGAACTGGGCGGCTACTTCATGGAGCTCGGCGGCTGGGAACGCGCCCATGGCTATGCCGCCAACGAACACCTGCTGGAGAAATACGCCGACCAGGTGCCGGTGCGGGAAAACGAATGGGACAACCGCCATTTCTGGCGCGTGTCGAACGCCGAACAGCTGGAGATGAGCGCCGATTGCGCGATCATCAACCTGTCGCATTTCCACATGACCGACATCTCGGGGCCCGATCACGTGGCGCTGATGGAATATCTGTGCGCGGCCAGGATCGGCGGCGACACCATGATCGGCAAGGGCATCTATACCCACATGCTGGACGATCTGGGCAATGTGCGCGCGGACTTCACCGTCTTCCGCATGGCCGACCGCTGCCGGCTGGTGAACGGCGCCGATGCGGGCCCGCGCGACCTGATCTATATGCAGCGCATGGCCGCCGATCGCGGGCTGGACGTGACCATCACCGATGTGACCGAGGATTACACCACCATCGGCATCTGGGGCCCGAACGCGCGCGCGACCCTGCAAAAGGTCGTGGCCGATCCCGCCGGGCTGGCGGCCGAGAACTTCCCCTTCGCCGCGATCAAGCCGATCGAGATCGCGGGCAAGACGGTCATGGCCTTCCGCATCTCCTATGTCGGCGAACAGGGGTGGGAGCTGCACCTGCCCTATGACGATGGGCTGGCGGTCTGGGACGCGCTGCGCGACACCGGGGTGATGGCGATGGGGGTGGAAACCTATGCCAACTCGCGCCGGCTGGAAAAATCCCTGCGGCTTCAGAACGCCGACCTGCAGACGGAATACAATCTCTACGAGGCCGACCTGGCCCGCCCGAAGGTGAAAGAGGCCGATTTCCGCGGCAAGGACAAGCACCTGGAATACCGCGCCCGCGACCACCAGCCCGCCATGCTGTGCACGCTGGTGATGACCGACAACACCGACAGCCAGGGCATCGCGCGCTATCCGGTGAACACCATGCCGGTGATGGACCCCGAAACGGGTGCGGTGCTGGTCGACGCGCTGGGGCGGCGGTCCTTCACAACGTCACAGGCCTATGGCCCGACGGTGGGCAAGAACATCATGCTCGCCTATCTGCCATGGGACTACTGCCAGCCCGGCCGCAAGCTGCAGGTCACCTATTTCGACGAACCATACCCCGTCGAAGTCGCCGGCATCGGCTATGCCCCCCTCTACGACCCCGAAAACAAAAAACCAAGAAGCTGAGAACGGGCGATGGCAAACCGCTGCCGCGCGGCTCTGCAGGTCGGAGGTTGGCCGCCGTCCTGTCGGACAGCGTGTGGCGGAGGAGGTGGGATTCGAACCCACGGTACGCTTTCACGCACGCCGGTTTTCAAGACCGGTGCATTCGACCACTCTGCCACTCCTCCGGGTCGGGCGGGCCGGGACATCGAATACAGCCATCCCGGGGCGCTTGCCAGCCGAATTTTGCCTCTTGCGGTGCAGCGACCTTTCCATGAAAGACAGGCGCCGCTATCATGCGCGCGAAACCCCGGCAAACGGGGTCAAATCGGGCAGACACTGCCGCTGCGGACAGGCCGGGCGGCAAAGGGGGCACAATGGCACGAACTGCGATCGCGGGCTGGACGCTGGCAGCGGGAATGACGCTTGCGCTGAGCGGGTGCGAGGACATCCAGAATTCCAAGTTCTTCCAGAAGAAACCGGCCGCCGACACGGCCGAAGCCGCAGCTGGCACCACCGGGTCGGGCAAGACCCGCGATGTCGAGGCGCCCGAGGTCTTTGAGGCCTCGGAAGCCGGGCTGTGGGACGGGCGGCCGTCGCTGGGCGGCGTCTGGGTGGCGCATCCCGACGTGACCGACCCCGAACGGGTGATCATCCGCAACGAAAGCAACGGAAAGACCGTCATCGGTGCGCTGTTCCGGCGCGAGCGGCAGAACCCCGGCCCCAAGCTGCAGGTGTCGTCGGACGCCGCATCGGCCCTGGAATTGCTGGCCGGCGCGCCCACCGACCTTTATGTGGTGGCGCTGCGGACCGAGGAAATCCCCGCCGCGCCGGTCATCTCTCCCGAAGAGGTCGCCGACGACGCCCCCACCGAAGAGCTGGCCGCCCCGAGCGAGATCGAAACTGCGACGCTGGATCCCATCGCCTCGGCCGCCGCGGCCATCGATGCCGCGGAAGAGGACACGTCCGAACCGGTGATCACCCCCGCCGAGGACAGCCCCGCCCCGGCAATCGCGGCCGCCGATATCCCCGACCTGACACGCCAGACGCTGACGGTATCGCCACTGGAGAAACCCTTTATCCAGATCGGGATCTTCAGCGTCGAGGACAACGCCAACAGCACCGCGCAAGCGCTGCGCGATGACGGCATGAGCGCCTCTGTCCTGTCGCAGAAAAGCCAGGGCAAGGAATTCTGGCGCGTGGTGGTCGGCCCTGCCAACAGCACCGGCGAGCGCAGCAGCCTTCAGGACAAGGTGCGCAAGCTGGGATATGAAGACGCCTATTTCGTCACCAACTGACGACCCACAAACCGGAGCGACCGATGCGACCACGTCTTGTGAGCTATCTTTTCATTGCCCTGTCGCTGGCGGCCCTTTGGGGCGGCGCGGCGCGCGCGGCCTTTGAAACCCGTGCCACGGCGGCCTATGTCGTCGACCACGCCACCGGCACGGTCCTGTTCAGCAAGAACGCCGAAACGCCGATGCCGCCGGCGTCGATGTCTAAGCTGATGACGCTGAACATGCTGTTCGAGGCGCTGCAGGACGGCCGGGTCAGCATGGGCACGCAATTCGCCGTTTCGTCCAAGGCACGCCAGATGGGCGGGTCGACCATGTTCCTGAACGAACGCGACCGCCCGACGGTGGAACAGCTGATCCAGGGCATCATCGTGCAATCGGGCAACGATGCCTGTGTCGTGGTGGCCGAAGGGCTGGCCGGGACCGAGGATGCCTTTGCCCGGCTGATGAACGAACGCGCCCGTGCGCTGGGGATGGAAAATTCCACCTTCGCCAATGCCAGCGGCTGGCCCAACCCAAACCAGCGCATGTCGATGCAGGATCTGGGCATCCTGGCCCGGCGGCTGATTTCCGAGTTTCCGGAATATTACGGCTATTTCGGGCAGGAAGAATATGAATTCGACGGCCGCGCGCCGCAGAACCGGTTCAACCGCAACCCGCTGCTGAAGCTGGGGATCGGCGCGGACGGGCTGAAAACCGGCCACACCTCCGAGGCGGGCTATGGTCTGGTCGGGTCCGCCGTGCAGGGCACCCGCCGCGTGGTTTTCGTGATCAGCGGCCTGAACACCGAGGCCGAGCGCGCCGAAGAGGCCGAGCGCGTGGTCAACTGGGCCTTCCGCCAGTTCGTCGAGAAGACCGTGGCCGAGAAAGGCACGCGCCTGGCCGAGGCCCCCGTCTGGATGGGCGAGACACAGCGCGTGGGCCTGGTGGCGCCCGATGACATGGTGTTGCTGGTGCCCGCCACCCAGCGTGACGCGATCGAGGCGCAGATCGTCTATGACGGCCCGATCGAGGCCCCCATCGAAGAGGGCCAGCAGATCGGCGAGCTGGTGGTAAACCTGCCCGACATGGAAGAACGCCGCCTGCCGCTGGTGGCGGACAAATCCGTGCCGCGCGGCGGCTTCGTGCCGCGTCTGCGCACCGCGGCACAGGTCCTGTTCCGCGACTATGTGTCGACCGAAGGTTTCAACCTGTTCTGATGGGCGCGCCCGGACGGTTCATCACATTCGAGGGCATCGACGGGTCGGGTAAATCCACCCAGGCCCGTCTGCTGGCCGAGCATCTGCGCGCGGGCGGTAGCCCCGTGGTGCTGACCCGCGAGCCCGGCGGCTCGCCCGGGGCCGAAGAGATCCGCAAGCTGGTGCTGGAAGGCGACCCCGACAAATGGTCGGCGGAAACCGAGATCCTGCTCTTTACCGCCGCGCGGCGGGACCATCTGGAAAAGACGATCCAACCCGCGCTCGACGCCGGTCAGACGGTGATCTGCGACCGGTTCGCCGATTCAACGCGGCTTTATCAGGGGATCACGCGCGGCGATCTGCGCGGGCTGGTCGATCAGTTGCACAGCCTGATGATCGGGCGCGAACCCGACCTGACCGTGATCATCGACATGGACCCGGCCAAGGGGCTGGCCCGCGCCAAGGGCCGCCAGGGGACCGAGGAACGGTTCGAGGATTTCGGGCTGGAGCTGCAACAGAAAATGCGCGCGGGCTTCCTGGCGCTCGCGCGCGAATTCCCCGACCGCTGCCGCGTCATCGACGGTGACCGCCCCATGGACAGTGTCGCCGCCGATGTGGCAAGCCTTTTGGCATGACCGACACCCCCGCCCCCGAAGCCGACCGCGTCGACGGCGCGCCGCACCCGCGCGAGACCGCGCAGCTGTTCGGCCAGCACGCGGCGGAACAGGCGTTTCTTGACGCATTCGCCACCGGCAGGCTGCATCACGGCTGGCTGATCACCGGCCCGCGCGGGGTGGGCAAGGCGACGCTGGCCTGGCGGATCGCGCGGTTTCTGCTGACCCAGCCCATGACGCAGGACGCTGGGCTTTTCGGCGACGCCCCCCCTGCCCCGACATCGCTGGATATCTCGCCCGATCACCCGGTCGCGCACCGCATGGCGGCGCTGTCGGAACCTGGCCTGTTCCTGCTGCGCCGCGCGGTGGACGACAAGAAAGGCACCCTGAAAACGGTGATCACCGTGGACGAGGTGCGCAAGCTGAAAAACTTCTTCGCCCTCTCGGCTGCCGAAGGCGGACGGCGCGTGGTGATCGTGGACAGCGCCGACGAGATGAACGTGAACGCCGCCAACGCGATCCTGAAACTGCTGGAAGAGCCGCCCGAGAATGCCGTGATCCTGATGGTGGCGCATCAGCCCGCACGGCTGTTGCCGACGATCCGGTCCCGCTGTCGCGAGCTGCGCTGCGCCCCGTTGCGTCCCGATGACATGACCGCCGCGCTGGATCAGGCCGGGATCGATGCGGGCGACAGCGCCGCGCTGGCCGCCCTGTCCGGCGGATCGGTGGGCGAGGCGATCCGGCTGACCAATCTGGACGGGCTGGCGGCCTATGCCGATCTGGTGGGGCTTCTGTTCGGCCTGCCGCGGCTGGACCGGCCCCGCGCGCTGAAACTGGCCGACAGCGCCACCGGCAAGACGCACGAGGCGCGGTTCGACCTGCTGCTGCGCCTGTTCGACCTGTTCCTGACCCGGCTGGCCCGCACCGGCGTGGCCGGACCGCCCACGCCCGAAGCCGCCCCGGGAGAGGCTGAATTGATGGCACGGCTCTGCCCAAATGCCCACGCCGCACGCTTCTGGGCCGAGGCCGCACAGACCCTGGGCGCCCGTGCACGCCATGGGCGGTCGGTCAACCTTGACCCCGCTTCGCTGATCCTTGATACGGTTCACAGGATTGACCAAACGGCGGCGCGGCTCTTGGCGCCACAGACAGGCGCATGACCCAGCACCCACAGATCACCGACAGCCACTGTCACCTTGATTTTCCCGATTTGGCCGACGAACTGCCACAGGTCATCGACCGCGCGGTCCAGGCGGGCGTGACGCGCATGGTCACGATCTGCACCAAGCTGCGGCTGGAGCCGCAGGTGCGCGCCATCGCCGAAGCCTTTCAACCGGTCTTCTATGCCGCTGGCACCCACCCGATGAGCGCCGCTGACGAGCCGATGGCCACGGTGGACGAGTTGGTGGCCCTGGCGCGGCATCCGAAATTCGTGGGCATCGGGGAAACCGGCCTCGATTACCACTATACCGCCGACAGCGCGCAGGTGCAGAAGGACAGCCTGCGCATCCATATCGCGGCGGCGCGGGACACCGGCCTGCCGCTGATCATCCACGCGCGCGCCGCCGATGACGACATGGCGCGCATCCTGGCCGAGGAATACCGCAACGGCGCCTACGCTTGCGTGATGCATTGCTTTTCGTCGAGCGCCGAACTGGCGAAAGCCGCGCTGGATCTGGGGTTCTATCTGTCGATGTCGGGCATCGCGGCATTCCCCAAAAGCCAGGAGCTGCGCGAGATTTTCGCCGCCGCCCCGGTCGACCGGATTCTGGTGGAAACCGACGCGCCCTATCTGGCGCCGCCGCCCCATCGCGGCAAGCGCAACGAGCCCGGCTATACCGCCCACACCGCCAAGGTAGGCGCCGAGGTATTCGGGATGGAATACGCCGATTTCGCCGCCGAGACACAGGCCAATTTCGACCGGCTGTTTACCAAGGCCGCAACCTGGGCGCAGGCGGCACAATGACGGGCACGCGCTTTACCATTCTGGGCTGCGGATCGTCGGGCGGCGTGCCCCGGCTGGGCGGGCATTGGGGCGATTGCGACCCCGACGAGCCGCGCAACAGCCGCACCCGCTGTTCGCTGCTGGTTGAGCGCACCGCGCCCTCGGGCGGGGTCACGCGGGTGCTGATCGACACCTCGCCCGATCTGCGCCAGCAATTGCTGCGCGCGGGCGTGGGCACGCTGGATGCGGTGGTCTATACCCATTCGCACGCCGATCACGTGCACGGGTTGGACGACCTGCGCCAGATCGTCTTCAACATGCGCGCCCGCCTGCCGGTCTGGGCCGATGGCAACACCCAGAACGACCTGCTGTCACGCTTCGGCTATGCCTTCATCCAGCCCGACGGCTCGCCCTATCCCCCGATCCTGGAGATGCACACGATCGACGGCGACGTGGTGATCGACGGCGCGGGCGGCCCCGTCACGCTGCGCCCGTTCCGGGTCAATCACGGCTCCATCGATGCGCTGGGGTTCCGGGTGGGCGATGTGGCGTACCTGCCCGATGTGGCCGAGATGTATGAGGGCAGCTGGGGCGTGCTCGAAGGCCTCGATTGCCTGATCATCGACGCGCTGCGCCGCACCCCGCATCCGACGCATTTCAACCTGGATCAGGCGCTGGCGGCCATCGACCGGCTGGCGCCGAAACGCGCGGTGCTGACCAACATGCATATCGACCTGGACTATGCCACGGTCGCCGCCGAAACACCCGACCATATCGTGCCCGCCCATGACGGGCTGACCATCGACGCGAGGGGCTGATGCAGGCGCTTCTGGATGTCATTCTGCCGGTCTTCCTGGTGCTGGGGGCCGGCTATGTCGCCGTGTGGCGCGGGCTGTTTTCGGATGCGGGCGTCGACGGGCTGATGGTCTTCACCCAAAAATTCGCCATACCCGCGCTGCTGTTCCGGGCGATCTCGTCGCTGGACCTGTCGCAGAATTTCGACCTGTCGCTGCTGGTCAGCTTTTATACCGGCGCGGTGACCGGGTTTGCCGCCGGGCTGCTGGGCGCGCGGTTCCTGTTTGGCCGCCCCTGGCAGGACAGCGTGGCCATCGGCTTCATCGGGCTCTTCTCGAACTCGCTTCTGCTGGGGCTGCCGATCACCGAACGGGCCTATGGCGCCGACGCGCTGACCGCCAATTTCGCCATCATCGCGATCCATTCGCCGCTGTGCTATGGCATCGGCATCACCGCGATGGAGATCGTGCGCAGCCAGGGCAGCGGCGGGCTGCAGACCGTCAAATCCATCCTGAAGGCGATGTTTTCCAACGCGCTGGTGGTGGGGATCGCGCTGGGGTTCACGGTGAACCTGACCGGTCTGCCGCTGCCCGGTGTGCTGACCGATGCGATCGACCTGATCACCCGCGCCGCCCTGCCCGCGGCGCTGTTCGGGCTGGGCGGGGTGCTTTACCGCTATCGCCCCGAGGGTGACATGAAGACCGTGCTTTACATCTGTGCGGTGTCGCTGATCCTGCACCCGTCGATCACCTTCGGCATGGCCAAGCTGAACGGGCTGTCGCTGGACCAGCTGCGCTCGGCCGTGGTGACGGCGGCGATGGCGCCGGGGGTCAACACCTATATCTTTGCCAACATGTACGGGGTGGCCAAGCGGGTCGCGGCATCGGCCGTGCTGGTGGGCACGGCCGGGTCCATTGTGACGGTGTGGCTATGGCTGGCGCTGCTGCCGTGATCAGCCGGGGCTGAGCCCGCGCAGACGCTCCGACCGGCGCCGCAGCAGCTCGACCGTGGTCAGCAGTGCAATCGACACCAGAACCAGGATCGTTGCCACCGACAGGATCGCCGGGCTGATCTGTTCGCGAATGCCGTTCCACATCTGGCGCGGGATTGTCTGCTGGTCATGGGCGGCCACGAACAGCACCACCACGACCTCGTCAAAGCTGGTGACAAAGGCAAAGAGCGCGCCCGAGATCACGCCGGGCAGGATGAGCGGCATGATGATCTTGAAAAACGTGGTCGTCGGATTGGCCCCCAGGCTGGCCGCCGCGCGGGTCAGCGAATGGTCGAACCCCACCAGCGTCGCCGTCACCGTGATGATCACGAACGGGATGCCCAGCGTCGCATGCGCCATGATGATCCCGATATAGGTGTTGGCCAGACCGGTCATGGAATAGAAGAAGAAAAGCCCGGTCGCGGTGATGATGATCGGCACGATCATGGGCGAGATCAGCACCGCCATGATCGCCCGCCGGAACGGCATTTCCGGACGGCTCAGACCCAGCGCCGCCAGCGTGCCCAGCACCGTGGCCAGCAGGGTCGAGAAGAAGCCGATGATGACCGAGTTCTTGGCCGCGTTCACCCATTGCGCATTGGCCCAGACATCGGCCCACCAGCTGCTGTCGCGCGGCGCGTCGGGCGCGGCCATGCCAAAGGTCAGCAGCAGATCGTACCAGCGGGTCGAATACCCCTCGGGGTCGAGGTTCAGCATCTTCTCGGTGAAGGTGAAGTAGGGCTCGGCGTTGAAGCTCAGCGGGATCACGATCAGGATCGGCGCGATCAGGAACAGGAAGATCAGCGCGCAGATCGCCAGATAGGTGTAATGCCAGATGCGTTCCAGCGTGGATGCGTGTTTGGGCAGCGCCATGTTCCTTACCCCAGCTTCAGATTGTCGATGCCCACCAGCTGGTCATACAGCCAGTAGAGGATCAGGATACCGCCCAGCAGGATCGCGGCCAGTGCGGCGGCCAGCGACCAGTTCAGCGATTTGGTCATGTGATAGGCGATGAAATTCGAAATCAGCTGACCATCGGCGCCCCCCACCAAAGCGGGAGTAATATAATAGCCCACGGCGAGGATGAACACCAGCAGCGCCCCAGCCCCGATCCCCGGCACCGTCTGCGGGAAATAGATCCGGCGGAAGGCGGTCCAGCTTGTCGCGCCCAGCGATCGGGCTGCACGCACATAGGATTTGTCGATCGGTCGCATCACCGAATAGAGTGGCAGCACCATGAAGGGCAGCAGGATATGCGTCATCGCGATGATCGTGCCGGCCTGATTGTACATCATCTGAATCCGGTTCTCGTCGGCCAGGATGCCCGTCGCCACCATCGCGTCGTTCAGCACCCCTTCGCTTTGCAGCAACACGATCCAACTGGTCGTCCGCACCAGAAGCGAAGTCCAGAACGGCAGCAGCACGAAGATCATCAGCAGGTTGGAATAGCGCAGCGGCAGCGTCGCCAGCAGATGCGCAATGGGAAAGGCCAGGACGAAGCACAGCACGGTGATCAACAGCGACAGGAACAGCGTGCGCAGGAACAGTTTGACATAGACCTGCCGCACCTCGTCCACCGCCACCACATTGCCCCCCGCATCGCGGGTCTTGTCGATCGCCGCCAGATAGAAATTCAGCGTATAGGCCGAAGACGCGCCGCGCATCACCTGCCACAGCGCAGGATCACCCCAATCCTCGTCCAGATCCAGGATCGCCTCGGTATAGGGCGGTTCCAGCTTCTTGGCATTCCGCGCCGCCTTGGTGAACAAGGATCGTGAACCGGCCCGTTCATAGTTGATCCGCGTCCCGACATTGCCTGCAGCTTTCAGATCGCGCAAAACCAGCAGGTCAGCGGCCAGCGCGGCATAGGCGGTCTCGTCCGGGGCGGCATCGGCATTGTCATCGAACCACTGGCGCAGGTTCACCATGATCGGGGTTTTGGCGCCCGAGGCGATGTCGTGATGTTCGGTGAAGCCGGGATTGTGCACCGACCGGTGAAGCATCTGGCCGATGGGCGCCACAAAGGTCAACAGGACAAAGGCCAGCAACGGAAGAACCAGGAAAAAAGCCCGGCGTCTGGCGCGGGCCTGTGCCGCGGCAAGTGCGGCTTTCAACGGACGCCCGTCGGCGGTGGTCAGACTGTCCGTTTGCGTTGTGATGTCGCTGAAAACTGCCGCGTCGCTCATTCGGAGCCCTCTGGTCTTGGGAATTCAGCCCGGGATATCCGGGGTCGAAAATCGGGCCCGGCGCATGACGCGCCGGGCCCGTTATTTGCATCAGTTGGCGAGCCAAGCGTTGAAACGCTCGTTCAGCTCGGCGTCATAATCGACCCAGAACTCGAAGTCGTTTTGAACCGCATTGGCAAGATGCTCTTCAGTGGTAGGCATGTGAACCTTCATATCGATAGAGGGGTCACTGTGGAAGCTGCCAACCTTTTCAATCGAAGACTTGCGCGCAGGGCCGTAGGGTATCCAGCTGGCCTGATTTGCAAGTTGCTCGGTCGCGGTCGAGAACTTGATAAACTCCATGGCTTCGTCTTTGTTCGGTGCGCCTTTGGGGACAACAAACAAGTCTAGATCATAGATCTGACCGTCCCAAAGCAGGCCAAACGGTTTGCCCTCTTCTGCAATCGCATTGAAGATCCGACCGTTCCAGACCACAGTCATGGTCACTTCTCCGTCAGCCAACAGCTGCGGCGGCTGCGCACCGGCTTCCCACCAGATGACCTCATCCTTGATGCTGTCCAGCTTGGCAAATGCCCGATCAACACCTTCATCGGTCGCGAGCACCTCATAAACCTCTGCGGCTGGAACCCCATCACCCATCAACGCCATTTCCAGCGTTGTTTTGGCCGCTTTGCGCATCCCGCGTTTTCCAGGATATTTCTCAAGATCGAAAAAATCAGCGATGGATGTCGGCTCGGTGCCGCCCAGCTTGTCTTTGTCATAGCCAATCAGCGTGGTCCAAACGATATTGGCCACGGCGCAATCATGCAAAGACCCGTCGATGAAATCCTCTGTCGCAGGCGTCCCATCAGGGGCCGCCGTCAGCAGTGTGGTATCAATCTCTTCCAGCAGGCCTTCGTCACACAGGCGGATCGCATCTGACAGCTCTACGTCGGCCACATCGACCGAAACGTTGCCAGCTTCGACCTGGGCCTTGATCGGCGTCGCGGGGTTGTCCGCGTCGACCGAATTCACGGTGATCCCGGTCTCGGCGGTGAAGGGTTTGTGATACGCTTCAACCTGCGATTTGGTATAGGCGCCCCCCCAGGACATCACCGTCACCTCGGCCGCCGAAGCGGTGAAGGCCAGACCGGTCAATGCCGTCGTCAGAACCAGAGTTTTCTTCATAAGTCGTCTCCCATGTTGCGACATACTTAACGTTTTGCGGGGCGCGTCCCTGCGCGCCCGCTTGAGTGGGATGTCACGCCGCGTCCAGCGCGCGCGCATCCTCGGCCAGCCAGGACACACGGGTGGTTTCGCCCACCGTCAGATGTGAATGTCCGGCCGCATTGGGGACCTTGACGATGAACTCGTCATTGCCGTGCACGTTCAGACGGCAGCGGATGTGGTCGCCAAGATAGATCAGCTCCTTGACCTGCGCTTCGGTCGTGTTCGGGCCATCGGCCGCGGCGACGCTCACGCGTTCGGGCCGCACCGAAATCAGCGTCGGGCTGCCCACGGCGCCGCAATTGACCGCCAGCGCGGTGCAGCTTGCGCCATTGTCCAGTTCGACCGTGGCGATGTCGCCATCCAGCGCCTTGACCTTGCCCGACAACTTGTTGTTTTCACCGATGAATTGCGCAACGAAGCTGTTCATCGGCTGCTCGTACAGGGCCGATGGCGGCGCCAGTTGCTGGATCCGGCCGTCGTCGAACACAGCGACCCGGTCGGACATGGTCAGCGCCTCGGACTGGTCATGGGTTACATAGACCACGGTGATGCCCAGGCTTTCGTGCAGGTGCTTGATCTCGTATTGCATATGCTCGCGCAGCTGCTTGTCCAGCGCGCCCAGCGGTTCGTCCATCAGCACCAGCGCCGGGTCGAAGACCAGCGCCCGCGCCAGCGCGATCCGCTGCTGCTGCCCACCCGACAATTGCGCCGGACGGCGGCCACCGAAATCGCCCATCTGGACCATGTCCAGCGCGCGCTTGACCTTGTCCTCGCGCTCGGACTTGCCCCAGCCGCGCACTTCCAGCGGAAAGGCCAGGTTCTCGGCCACGCTCATATGCGGGAACAGCGCATAGTTCTGGAAGACCATGCCGATCCCGCGCTTGTGCGGCGGGATGTTGTTGATCGGGTTGCCGTCCAGCAGGATCTCGCCATGCGTTGCGGTCTCGAACCCCGCCAGCATCATCAGACAGGTCGTCTTGCCCGACCCCGACGGCCCCAGCATTGTCAGAAATTCGCCCTTGCCAATCGAAAGGTTCAGGTCTTTGACGACGAGCGTTTCCCCGTCATAGCTCTTTTGGACGTGGTCGAAGACCACGAAATCTTGCTCGGACACGGCGGTCACGAATTACTCCCCTGTTGTCCCACCCTTCCCGGATGGATGTACCGATCATCGTCGGCTTTCATGAACGGTACCACTGTTTGAAGTGGTTGCAATGGTCAAAGTTTCCATCGCGGCACCGGCGGCAGAAAACATATTCGATTAATTTTGTCGCAGAATTCGCGGCAGACTTGGTCGAATGCGACGAATTTAGGCGACTTTCCGGTATGGTACGGGCGGTGGGACTCGAACCCACACGGGCATACGCCCTTCGGATTTTAAGTCCGATATGTCTACCATTCCATCACGCCCGCCCAAGCCGATTGGGCCGGAACCAGTCCTAGCGCGACGGGGCGCGGCGCACAACAGGCGCCGTGTCAGGTGGCCTGGCCTGCCAGCTCCTGCAGGAAGATTCGCTCGGGCAGCCAGGGGTTCAGCGCCAGCGCCGATTTCAGCGCGGTTGCGGCCTCGGGCGTGCGGCCAAGCTGCATCAGGACCATCGCCTGCCCGGTGCGGGCGGCGAAATGTTCCGGCGACAGGCGCACGGCGCGGTTCAGGTCCGGCAGCGCGCGGGTCGGGTCGCCCTCGATCACCGACACGAAAGCGCGCTGATTATAGCCTTCGGCGTAATCCGGGCAATACGCGATCAGCGCATCGAACGCCTTGCGCGCGCCGCTCAGGTCATACATCGCGCGCCGTTCGATTCCCGTGTTCAGCAGCTCTTGCGCGTGGTCGTCGGGGGCGGTGGCCCAGATCTCCCACATGCGGTTGGTCAGATGCAGCGCGCTGAGCGAATCAGAGGCCGACCGGATCTCGTCCAGCAGCTCGGCCTGCCGAGGGTTCTTTTCAAGGGGTACGGGACAGTCACTCGCCCATGCGGACGGCGCACCCGCCATCATCAGAAGGAATATGAAATGTCGCATGTCCCGATAATGCCGCATCGCAGCAATATCGCGCAGATATTACGCCGCGCCGCAGCATAAACGCGCCCGATCAGCCGGCTTGATGACCCACAAACGCGGCATCTGCTTAAAACACAGGCAACGTCATTCCCGAAACGCCCCGCGGAATGGCCGCTTGACCTGTTCCGCCAGACCGCTAGCGTGGCGCCATGTTTCCGATCCGCGACCATAACCCGTCCCAACGCACGCCCTATGTCACCTATGCGCTGATCGCAGTGAATGTACTGGTGTTCCTGTCCTATTGGCCGCTGTTTTCCGAACCCGCGCGGCTGAACCAGTTCTTTGCCAATTGGGCGCTGGTCCCGGCGGCGGTGTCGAATGGCGGCGGCTTTCAGGGCTTCCTGACCTCGATGTTCCTGCATGGCGGGCTGATGCATCTGGGCGGCAACATGCTTTTCCTGTGGATCTTCGGCGACAACCTGGAAGACGAGCTGGGCCATGTGCCCTATCTGGGCTTCTATCTGGCCTGCGGGTTTGCCGCCGCGTTCCTGCAATATGCCGCCGATACCGGCTCGCGCGTGCCGATGGTGGGGGCTTCGGGCGCGATCGCGGGGGTGATGGGGGGCTATATGCTGCTGTTTCCCAAGGCGCGGGTGGATGTGCTGTTCATCTTCATCATCATCTTCCGCATCTTTCCGATCCCCGCCTGGATCATGCTGGGGCTTTGGTTCGCGCTGCAGCTCTTCGGCGGGATCGGCAGCGCCGCGCAAGAGGGCGGTGTCGCCTATTGGGCCCATGCGGGCGGATTCCTGGCGGGGCTTGCACTGATGGCACCGGTCTGGCTGCGCCGCGGCGGGCCGCGCTATTGGAACCGCACCCACGGCCACCCGCCCCACCCCGAGGCACGGTATCAGCGCAGCTCGATCCCCGTGGTGCGGCGCAAATGAAGAAACGCCTGACCTGTCATTGCGGTGCCGTCGAGCTGGAGGTCGATATCACCGACGATCTGGCCAGCGCCCGGCGCTGCGACTGTTCGTTCTGCCGGCGGCGCGGGGCGATGGCGGCCTCGGTCGCGCTGGACGGGCTGCGGATCGTGAAGGGGGCGGAGAACCTGACGCTCTACCAGTTCGGGACCGGCACGGCGCGGCATTTCTTCTGCAAGACCTGCGGGATCTATACCCACCACCAACGGCGGTCGAACCCGAACGAATACGGTGTGAATGTGGGCGGGATCGACGGTGTGAACCCGCGCGATCTGGATCCGGTGCCCTGGGCCGACGGGGTCAACCACCCCAGCGACCGCAGCACCTAGCGGTCGCGGATCGTGCGCACGAATTCATTGAAGATCGCGTCATTGGCCACGATCACATCGCCATCTTCCAGCGGCTTGTGCCCCTCGCGCACGGCATCGACCAACCCGCCCGCTTCCTTGACGATGATCAGCCCCGCGGCGATGTCCCAGGCGTTCACCTCGCGCTCCCAATAGCCGTCATAGCGGCCCGCCGCGACATAGGCCATGTCCAGCGCCGCCGCGCCCCAACGCCGCACACCCGCGCATTTCGGCAGCAGACGGCTGAAATCATGCAACGTCGCCGGCAGGGTCTTCTTGGCCGCGAACGGCACCCCGGTGGCAAAGATGGATTCGATCATCCGGTGCCGCCCCGAAACCCGAATGCGGGTGTCGTTCATCCACGCGCCCGCGCCCTTTTCGGCAAAGAACATCTCGTCCTTGGCGGCGTCGAAAACCACACCGGCCACGATCTCGCCCTTCTGCTCCAGCGCGATCGAGATCGCCCAATGCGGCAGCCCGTGCAGGAAATTGGTGGTCCCGTCCAGCGGATCGACGATCCAGCGCCGGGTCGGGTCGGCCCCGTCCTGGCCGCCGGTTTCCTCGCCCAGCCAGCCGTAATTGGGCCGCGCGCCCAGCAGCTCTTCCTTCAGGATGTTTTCCGCCGCGACATCCGCGCGCGACACGAAATCGCCCGCCGCCTTTACCGACACCTGCAGGTTCTCGACCTCGCGGAAATCCTTCACGAGGCTGCGACCGGCCTTGCGGGCGGCCTTGAGCATGATGTTGAGATTGGCGCTGCCGATCATAGCGGTCTCCTTGAGTCAGGTCGCGCGTATACGCCGGGCGGGGTGGGTTGCCAAGGGGGAAGCGCGGGTTTGCGCGCGGGCAAGGGCCTTCATCCGCCCGGCTGCGCCAGAAAAGCACCATCCGGCACAGCCCGTCGCGCGTGCAGAACGCGCAGCCCAAGACGCCCTCAAACCGACACATTCATTTACCAGAAACGGGCAAACGCGCTTTGAAACTGAAATGACTTTTGAGGTTCGACCATGACCGAACGGCTCGCCGTTCTTGTGGATGGCGATAATATCAGCGCCAGCCACGCCGACCGCATTCTGAAAACCGCTGAACAGAACGGCCGCGCCGATGTCGCGCGCGTTTATCTGAATGCACAGGTCAATTCCGGCTGGCTGACCGCGCCGGGCTATCGCGTGATGCATGCGGGGGTTGGCAAGAACGCAGCCGATGTCCTGTTGTCCATTGACGCGATCGAGCTGGCGGTGGCCGGCGAAGTCACCGATTTCGTGATCGCCACCTCGGACGGGGATTTCACCCATCTGGCGCTGCGGTTGCGCGAATGGGGCGCCCAGGTCACCGGGCTGGGCGAGGCCAAGGCGCCCGACAATTTCCGCGCCGCCTGCTCCCGGTTTGTCGAGGTCACGGCGCCAGCCTGCCGGGTTGAGGTTTCGGTCAACCAGAGCCTTGCCGCCCGGCAAGCGGCCAATGACCCCACGGTCAACGACGCCCTGCCATGCGTAAGCGAACTGGACCTGAAGATCCGCACCATCATCGCCATCGGCAGCAAAGCCGGGAAGGGCATCAGAATAAGCGAGTTGGCACCGCAGATGCACCAACAACACGGGGTGAAGATCAGCAAATTGCCGGAACGCACCTGGCGCGCCTATCTCTCGAAGCGACCGGCGCTATATGCGCTTGAACCGCGCGGCCCAGAGGCCAAAGTCCGCTTTCTGCCCGAAGGCTTTGCCGACGCCTAATCCCGCTGCAACTTGACCGGCACCGTGCGGGCCAGGCGGATGAAATGCGCCATGTATGGCTTGGCGGCGTCCTCGTCTCGTGTGGCGGCGTACATGCGGCGGGTCAGACCGGTTTCGGTGATCGGGCGGACGGCATAGTCGGGGTTGTCGGCCACGTCGCGCACCACCCAATCGGGCAGCACCGTGACCCCCCGGTTCGAGCCCACCAGCATCAGGATCACCGCCGTCAGTTCGACCCCCCGCATCGCACGCGGTTCGACCCGTTCGGGCGTCAGCAGCTCCTTGAAGATATCCAGCTTGGCGCGTTCCACCGGATAGTGAAACAGCATCTGGTCGGCGAAATCCTCGGCCACCACGAAATCCTTTTGCGCCAACGGGTTACGCGAGGATGCTACGAAAACCGGGGCGTAGTCGAAAAGCGGCGCGAACTGCACCCCCTCGACCGGTTCGGGGTCGGACGAGATCACCAGATCGACCTCCTCGCGGGCCAGCGCGGGCAGCGCGTCGAAGGACAGGCCGGGGCGGATATCGACATCGACCTCGGGCCAGGAATGGCGAAACGCCTCGAGCACGGGCAGCAGCCAGTCATAGCAGGCATGGCATTCCAGCGTGATGTGCAGCCGACCCGATTTGCCCGCGTGCAGGGCGTGGAATTCCTCCTCGGTCGCGGCGACCTCGGGCAGGACCTTGTTGGCCAGCCGCAACAGCCGCTGCCCCGCCGCCGACAGCTTCAGCGGTTTCGAGCGGCGCACGAACAGCTCCATCCCCACCTGATCCTCCAGCGCCTTGACCTGATGGCTGAGCGCCGATTGCGTCATGTGCAACTGGTCGGCCGCGCGGGCCAACCCGCCGGCATCGTGGATCGCGCGGACCGTCCGCAGGTGCTTCAGCTCGATATACATATGCGCCGATTTCATATTCTTCTTGAGAACTATGAATTTGTTTCACATAGCCCCGCATGCGACAAGGGGGAAACCACGAAACCTGACCCGGATTGCCACCATGACCGCCGCGCCCCGCATCTCTTTCGAGTTCTTTCCGCCGCAATCGCTCGATGCCTCGTTCCGGCTGTGGGACACGGTGCAGACGCTGGCGCCGCTGAATCCGGGCTTTGTGTCCGTCACCTATGGCGCGGGCGGCACGACCCGGGCGCTGACCCACGAGGCGGTCGAAACCATCCACCGCCATTACGGGCTGAACGTGGCGGCGCATCTGACCTGCGTCAACGCCTCGCGCGCGGAAACGCTGGAGATCGCCGATGCCTATGCCAAGGCGGGCGTGACCGAGATCGTGGCGCTGCGCGGCGACCCGCCCAAGGGCCAGGGCGCGTTTTCCGCGCATCCCGAGGGGTTCGCCAATGCCTGTGAGCTGATCGAGGCGCTGGCCGAAACGGGGCAGTTCCACCTGCGCGTTGGCGCCTATCCCGACCCGCACCCCGAAGCCGCCGACAGCACTGCCGATGTCGATTGGCTGAAGCGCAAGGTCGAAGCCGGCGCGGGCTCGGCCATCACCCAGTTCTTCTTCGAGGCCGAGACCTTCTTCCGCTTCCGCGACCGCTGCGAAAAGGCCGGGATCGACGTGCCGATCATCCCCGGCATCCTGCCCATTGAAAACTGGAAGGGCGTGCGCAAATTCGCCCAGCGCTGCGGCACCCATGTGCCCGCGTGGATCGACGAGGCCTTCGCCACCGCCGAACGCGACGGGCGGGCCGATCTGCTGGCCACCGCGCTGGCGACCGAGCTGTGCACCGAGCTGCTGGAAGGCGGGGTCGAGGACCTGCATTTCTATACGCTGAACAAGCCGCATCTGAGCCGCGACATCTGTCACGCGCTGGGGGTGCAGCCGAAAGCGACGCTGGAAAAGGTCGCTTAACCGCGCAGCACGGTCATCGGGCGCGCGGGCGTGCGGGCCTGTTCGTCCCAATGGTCGGGGATCGAAACCGCCGCGGCCGCGCGCTTGGCGGCCAGCCCCGCCAGATCCACATCGGCAAAGGTCCATCCGGGCGCGTCCATCGCGCCCTGCGCCACGATCCCGTCATCGGGAAACCCGGTGTCGGGCGGCGCATAGACGCCCGCCAACCCCCTGTTTTCATCCAGGAAATCGCAGTCCGGCGTTGCGCCCACGGTGGACGCCAGGACGGTATGGCATTGCCGCTCCAACGCGCGGGCCTGCGCGCCGATCCGCACCCGCGCCGCGCCCGTGGCCGCATCGGTGCAGGACGGGAACAACCACAGATCCGCCGCCAGATCGCGCCCCAGCAACGGGAATTCGCAATCATAGCAGATGGCCACGCCGATGCGCCCCAGATCGGTGTCGAACACCGTCTGCCCGTCGCCCGCGACCAACGCGGTATGGGCGCGCTCCCACTTGGTCAGGATCTGCTTGTCCTGATAGCCCGCCTGCCCGTTCGGCGCGAAGAACGGCGCGCGGTTGACGAAGCCGCGCGGGGTTTCCGCCGGGGCGCTGCCCCCCAGAATATGCACGCCATGCTGCTGGGCCAGCCCGGCCCACAGGTCCCACGCATCCCCGCGCGCGCCCTCGCACGCAGCCAGCCAATCGGGCGGCGCGGCGGGCGGGCCGATCAACGCAGCTTCCATCCCCGCATATTCGGGGAAAACCAACAGATCGGCGCCCTGCCCGGCGGCCTCGACGACCCAATCCGTGACCTTGGCGGCATAATCGGCCCAGCTGTCATGCCATTCGACGGGATAGGCGGCGGCGGCGATTTTCATAGCGGCTTGATCCAGAATTGCAGCGGGTGATCGGTCTCGCCAGTTTGGTCGATATCCTTCCACCGGAAATGCGCGATCACGCCCTCCAGCTTGCGATAGCCGCGCTTCTGCCAGAACGCGTCCAGCGGGCGATAGTGTGCGGGCCGCAGCGGGTGGCCGTCGGGCCGCACCACGCCGCAGAACGCGGCAAAACGGCAGCCCAGCGCGCGGCCCTGCCCCTCGCGCGCGTCGAAAAACGCGTGCCCCGCGCCCTGACCGCGATAATCGGGCATGAGCACGCTTTCGGCGCAATAGAAGATCTGGTCCAGCGGGTAATCGGTTCCGGCAAAGGCGGCGGCGAAATCCTCGTCATGGTCCTTCATGCGCGTGCCGGTCGCCATGCCCACGATCCGGTCGCCATCGAACGCCGCCACAAGGATCGCATCGGCACTGTCGCGATAGGTTTCCAGATAGCGCCGCTCGTACTCCAGATCGCCATCGTAAAGGTAGGGCCAGTCGCGGAAAACGGCGATGCGCAGCCGCGCCAGATCGTCCAGCGCCGCGGCGATATCCGCGCCCGTCAGCGTGCGGAACGTCAGGCTCATCCCGAGACCTGGCGCATCCAGTCGGCCAGATTGTAATAGGTGGTGACGCGGGTGATCTTGTCGCCCTTCAGGTCGAAAAACGACCCCGCTGGCAGGCGATAGGTCTGCCCCTTGGCCGCCGGCAACCCATCGTCGGTTTCCAGATAGGTGCCGTTCACCACATATTCCGCCGCCGCTCGGGTGCCGTCATGGGTGGTGAAGATCACCATGTCGGTCAGGTTCTCGCGGTAACAGCGGCTCATATGCGCGCAGAATTCGGCGAACAGCGCCTTGCCGGTCCGGATCTGCCCCTCGTTCACGTGGTGGGCCACGTCATCGGACAGTTCGGCCAGCATGGCGTCGGTGTCGCCCGCGTTGAAGGCGGCGAAATAGCGTTCGATCACATCGCGATTCATGGGGTCTGTACCTCGGTCGGGGGGCCGAACCGGTCGATCAGGCCCGCGCGCAGCTGATCGCGGGTCTGGCGGAAAGCGTTTAGTTTGGTCTCGCGGGTTTCACCCAGCCCCGTGGGGTCCAGGATCGGCCAGTATTCGACATCCAGGTGAAACAGCCGGGTCAGTTCCAGCGCCTGTCGCTGGCTGGCCGGGGTCAGGGCGATCACCAGATCGAAGCTCGACAGGTCGTCGCCCCATTCCTGCATCTCGTTGAAGGACCGCGACCGGTGCCGGTGCAGGTCGATGCCGATCTCCTTGCAGACGGCAATGGCGAAGCCGTCGATCTCCAGGTCGTTATGCACGCCCACCGATTGCACATAGGCGCGCTGACCATAGAGCTTTTTCATCAGCCCCTCGGCCATGGGAGAGCGGACCGCGTTGTGATCGCAGCAAAACAGAACCGAAGACGGTATCTTGCCCCCCACCGCGCCTATCCCCCGAAATGCAGCACGCTGATCAGGGTGAACAGCCGCCGCGCGGTGTCGATATCGACATCTGCCTTCCCCTCAAGCCGTTCCTGCAGCACCCTCGCGCCTTCGTTGTGGATGCCGCGCCGGGCCATGTCGATCGCCTCGATCTGGGCGGGCGGCAGGGTCTTGACCGCCTCGAAATAGCTGCCGCAGATCTGCCAGTAATCCTTGACCACCTGCCGGAACGGGCTGAGCGACAGGTGGAACGCGCCAATGGGCTCTTCGGCCTCGGTCTGCAGGTCGAAGACCAGCCGCTTTTCGCGGATCGCCAGCAGCAGGCGATAGGGGCCATCGGGCACCGGCCGATCCTCGCGCGGGATCAGGGTGAAGCTGTTATCTTCCAGCAGATCGAAGATCGCCACGCGGCGTTCCTGTTCGATCTCGGGCGTGGGGGCGGGCATGCCGCTTTCGTCGATCTCGACATGGCAAAGCCTGTGGGTGCCGCTCATTCCGCCACCTCGCTGTTCAGCTGGTTCAACCGCGCCCGCACCGACAGGCCGTGCGCCTGAAGGCTTTCGGATTGTGCAAGCGTTTCCGCCGCCGGGCCGATGGCGGCCAGCGCCTGCGGTGTCATTTGTGCAAGCGTGGTGCGTTTCACGAAATCCAGCACGCTGAGCCCGCTGGAAAACCGCGCCGACCGGGCGGTGGGCAGCACATGGTTCGGCCCGCCGATATAGTCGCCGATCGCCTCGGGCGTCCATTTGCCCAGAAAGATCGCGCCCGCGTGGGTGATCTGTGCCGACAGCGCGTCGGGGTCGGCCACGCACAGCTCCAGGTGCTCGGGCGCGATGCGGTTCGACAGCGCGGCGGCCTGCGCCAGGTCGGGCACGGTGATGACCGCGCCGAAATCGCGCCAGCTGGGCCCGGCAATCGCCCGGCGGTCCAGCGTTTCCAGCCGCTTTTCCACGGCGGCGGCAACCGCCTGCCCGAACGCGGCATCATCGGTGATCAGGATCGACTGCGCGCTTTCGTCATGTTCGGCCTGGCTCAGCAGATCGACCGCGATCCAGTCGGGGTCGTTATCGGCATCGGCGATCACCAGGATCTCGGACGGGCCGGCGATCATGTCGATCCCCACCTTGCCAAAGACCCGCCGTTTGGCCGCCGCGACAAAGGCGTTGCCCGGCCCTGTGATCTTGTCCACCGGCTGGATCGTGTCGGTGCCATAGGCCAAAGCCGCAATCGCCTGCGCGCCCCCGATGCGATAGATCGTGTCAACGCCGGACAGCCGCGCCGCCAGCAGGACCAGCGGGTTCACCTCGCCATCGGGCGTGGGCACACAGATCACCAGCCGTTCGACCCCCGCAACCTGTGCCGGGATCGCGTTCATCAGAACGGATGAGGGATAGCTGGCCAGCCCGCCCGGCACGTAAAGCCCCGCCGCCGAGACCGGCGTCCAGCGCCAGCCCAGCGTCGCCCCGCTGGCATCGGTCCAGCTGTCATCGGCGGGCATCTGGCGCGCGTGATAGGCGCGGATGCGCTCGGCGGCCAGTTCAAGTGCTGCGCGTTCGGCCGCGGGCACGCTGTCGCAGGCGGCGTCGATCTCGGCTTTGGAGATCGCCAAAGTCTCGGGCGTCAGTGTGACCCGGTCGAATTTCTGCGTCAGCTCGATCACCGCCGCATCGCCACGGTCGCGCACATCGGCAATGATTCCCGCCACGACCGCGTCCACATCGGGGCTGTCCTCGCGCTTGGCATTCAGCAAGGCGGTGAACTGGGTTTCGAAATCGCGGTCTGCGCTGTCCAGAAACACGGGCATCGGGCTGCTCCTACTCGGTCCTGTTTCGTCTAGTCGGTTTCGGAACCGAATTGAACCATGGAATCGGTTCGCGGATCGGGCGGTTTACCCGTCGTGTTTGGGCTGATGGCGCGAGGGCGCGACATAGGGCCGGGTCACATCGCGCAGCGTGGCGTTCAGGCACTCCACCTCCAGCGCGATCAGCCCATCCCCGGCCAGGGTCAACAGAACACGCCCTGCCCCGTCCGCGCCCGGTTCGAAATCGACCGACAGCAGCGACAGGATCATATCGGCGTCGCTGCGATCGACGCCCTGGGCGCGGGTTTTCAGCACGTCGCCGAAGGACAGCACCGCCTGCACCCGTTCATAGGGGCGGCCGCGTTGGGTGGCGGCATCGGCGTCCTCCCAACGGAAGCGGTTCAGCAGGATCGAAAACCGGCGCTCGGCCCCGCGCCAGCTGATCTCGGTCACGGGAAACACCGCGTCCTGCACCAGCGACGAGATCACCTGCAGATCCTCGGGCGTCACCGCGCCCAGATAAAGCGGGCGGTCGCCTGCGTCTTCGAACCGTGCGTCTTCGCTCATTCCGTTTTCACCCGTTCGATATGCGCGCCACAGGCGCCCAGTTTCTCCTCGACCCGCTCATAGCCGCGATCCAGATGATAGACCCGGCTGACGATGGTCTCGCCCTCGGCCGCAAGTCCCGCCAGGATCAGCGACACGCTGGCCCGCAGGTCGGTCGCCATCACCGGCGCGCCCTTCAGCCGCTCAACCCCGGTCACGGTGGCGGTGCCGCCATGCACGTCGATCTGCGCGCCCATGCGGATCAGCTCGGGCGCGTGCATGAAGCGGTTCTCGAAGATCTTTTCTTCCAACACGCTCTTGCCCGCGGCGGTGCACATCAGCGCCATCATCTGCGCCTGAAGGTCGGTGGGGAAGCCCGGGAAGGGTTCGGTCACCACATCCACCGCATCGACCCGGCCATTGCGGCGCGCCACTTTCAGCCCCCGCGCGGTTTCGGTCACGCTGACCCCGGCGGCATCGAGCTTTTCGGCAAAGGCCGCGACCAGCTCCATCCGACCGCCCAAGCATTCGACCTCGCCCCCCGCAATCGCGGGCGCCAGCATATAGGTGCCCAGTTCGATCCGGTCGGTCACCACCGGATGGGTCGCCCCGCCCAGCGAATCGACGCCCTGGATGGTGATCTCGGATGTCCCCTCGCCCTCGATCTGCGCGCCCATGCGGCGCAGGCACTGGGCCAGATCGACAATCTCGGGCTCGCGCGCGGCGTTTTTCAAAACCGTCGTGCCCTTGGCCAGCGTCGCCGCCATCAGCGCGTTTTCCGTGGCGCCCACAGACACGAAGGGGAAATCGACGATCCCGCCCTTCAGCCCGCCCAAGGGCGCCTTGGCGTGGACATAGCCGTCGCGCAGGTCCAGCTCGGCCCCCATCGCCTCCAGCGCCTTCAGGTGCAGATCGACGGGCCGCGCGCCGATTGCGCAGCCGCCGGGCAACGAAACCTCGGCATGGCCGTGCCGCGCCAGCATCGGCCCCAGCACCAGGATCGAGGCGCGCATCTTGCGCACGATCTCGTAATCCGCGCGGTGGTTGTTCAGGTCGTGGCTGGACAGCGCCAGCACCTGACCGTCCTGCAGGCTGGCGACCTCGGCCCCCAGCGATTGCAGCAACGCGGTCATGGTGCGGATATCCGACAGGCGCGGCGCATTGGTCAGCGTCAGCGGCGCGTCGCTGAGCAACGTCGCCGGCATCAGCGTCAAACAGGCATTCTTGGCCCCCGCAATCGGGATTTCCCCGTTCAGCGGGCCATTGCCGCGTACCAAAATCGAATCCATCTGCTCTGCCCCTTATGACCCGTCCGCATCGGCCTTGCGGGCGCGCGCCTGCGCCTTGCGCCGCGCCAGGTTCGCCTTCAACGCCGCCTTCAGCCGCGCCTCGCGTCCTGCATCGCCTTTGGTGGCCTTTGCCTTGCGGGGTTTATCGTTCATGGCGCCTGTCTACAGCAGGGGGAAAAAACCGTCCAGATAGCGCTTGCGTCGATTGGCGAATGGGTCTAATCAGCCCTCCACCGGGCCGCAGTAGCTCAGTGGTAGAGCGCACCCTTGGTAAGGGTGAGGTCGGGAGTTCAATCCTCCCCTGCGGCACCATCCCGGATTTCCCCCCGATAAACCCGTGAAGATTGTCCGAGCCTTACCGGACCCCAATCCGCGTCACCCCGCCCCGATGCCCTGCGGTTCGGATACGGCCTGAACACCCCCCGTCAGCGCCGCGGCATAGCCGTCGCAGGCCGCAGCCAGCGCGGCATCGTCCAGCCTGTCCGCCGCGAAGACAATGAACGGGGCCTGCCACAGCAGCCCGCAGCGATGCGCGGTCGCCCTGAGCGGGGTCAGGATCTCGTCGATGGTGAAGTGATTCACCCCGCCCCGCCGATAGGCGCCGGGCACATTCCCCGCCGTCGCACAGATCATCAGCGGCGTACCGGCAAGGCGGTCGCCCTCGGCCTCGGCGCACATATAGAACATCCGTGTCAGCACAGCGTCTTGCCATGCCTTCAGAAGTGCGGGCGTCGAATACCACTGGATCGGGAATTGCAGCACGATCCGGTCGGCCGACAACAGTGCCTGGGCCTCGTGCGCGGCATCGGTCGCCATATCGATCACGCCATCGGGATAGCGGGCCTGCATATCCACGACCTCGACCCCCGGCACATGGGCGGCGGCGCGGGACAGCGCGGCGTTGGCGTGCGATTTCGACAGATCGCGGTGAAACAGCAGGATCAGGGTCTTGGGCATCGGGGCCTCCTATCGGTTGGGATGCCCGAAAGGTGCGGCGCGCACTGAAATAATTCCAACAGATATTTTATATGATGCTATATTGATTTCATGAATTTACGGGCGCTTGATCTGAACCTTCTGGTGATCCTCGACGCGCTGCTGGACGAAGGCCATGTCAGCCGCGCCGCAGTACGGCTGAACCTGTCGCAACCGGCGGTGTCCAACGCGTTGCAACGCTGTCGCGATCTGCTGGGCGATCCGCTACTGGAACGGGGACGTGGCGGTATGGTGCGCACCCCGCGGGCCGAGGCGCTGCGCCTGCCGCTGCGTGCGGTCCTGTCCGATATCGCCACGCTGGTCGACCCGCCCGCGCCGGATCTGGCCACGATGCAACAGGTCGTCCGGATCACCGCCGCGGACGATCCCACCGCCCTGCTGGCGCCGGTGCTGGCCGCGCGTCTGTCCGAAACCGCCCCCGGGATCACCGTTGTCTTTCGCCCCTGGCAAGGACCGCAAAGGGCCTTGCGGGCCTTACGCGACGGCGACACGGATCTGGCGATCTCGGTCTTTGACCGGACCGCCGAGCAGATCGAAACCGTTACGCTTTTGCGCGCAGATTATGTGGTGGCGATGCGCCATGATCACCCGGCGGGCACGTCGCTCGATCTGGACGGCTGGTTGCGCTGGCCGCATGTGATCGTGTCGGGCCAGGGCGCGCAACGCACCCCGCTGGACGCGCAACTGGCCCGGATCGGGCGCAAACGGCGCGTGGCGCTGGTGGTGCCGTCGTTCCACCTGGTGCCGCCGATCCTCAGGGCGACCGATTTCGTCGCGATGCTGCCCCGCCAGGGCCTGTGGGCTACGGGACGCACGGATCTGACCACCCATGCGCCGCCCATTGCCGTCGATGGATTTCCGCTGCACCTGGCCTGGCACCGCCGCCGATCCCAGGACCCCGGCATCCGCCATGTGGCCGAGCTTGTCCGGTCTGCAATGGCATAGGGGTGGCCGATGCCCGGCTCAGCACACGTCGTGCAGCATCTCTTCGGGGGATTTGTCGCGCAGGGCCAGGAAATCGTGCAGGACCCGGTGGACCAGTTCCGATCCGCCGGCGATCGCGACCGCCGTCACCGCCAGATCCAGCGTCGTCAGATAGGCCGCCTGCGCCCGCGACAGCGGTTGCAGGTCGGGGATCGTGGCGACGATCCCGCCCAGCACATGGAAACCCGCCGCGCTGATCAGAAGCCCCACCATCACGCTCAACGCGACCGCCCGGCGCTGGCGCTTGAGCCGCAGAAAGGCCAGCGCCCGCCGCGCCTTGGCCACCGCCTTGGCCGTGGCCGAGCGCGCCATCGCGGCCTCGCCCGCCAGTTCCTCGGTGAACAGCGCAATGCGTTCCTGGGGATGCGACAGCATGTCCAGGTCCCGCCGCAGCATGTCGGCCATGGCGACGTTATGGGCGATCTCTTCCTCCAGCGGGGCCAGCAGCGATATGCGTTCCGGCCCGTGCAACAGGGTCAGCCCCACATCGACCAGCCGCTCGGTCAGCACCGAAAAGAACAGCAGCACCAACAAGGTCGAGCCAAGCGCGCTGAGCCGGACCGTACCGGTGTCCAGCCCGGCTTTCGGACCCGACAACAGCCAGAATGCACACAGGCCGATCAGAACGAACAGGACAAGCGCGATGCGTGCAACCCGCCCGGTTCGTCGTTTCAGCCCCGGACCTTTTCCGGTACCGGTCATCACCATGTCGCCTACCCCAAACCTGTCGCGTCAGAGAACCGACCAGCGCAGCACCGGGGTGCCTGCCGTATCGTCGACCGGCGCCGTTCCGCCCCGCAGCAGCGTCTTGGCAAGCGAGCCGTTGCCCTTGGGGATCTTGCCCGCGCTATAGGCCAGCGACAGCATCCCCGCCGTCATCGCACAGGCCGCCGACGTGCCGCTGAAATCGCAGTAATAGGACCGGTAGTCGAAGATCGCGCCGACATCGTTGGTAGCATAGGGGAACGGGCTGTTGTTATAGCCCGCCGCCCCCGGCACATCGGTGGAAATCACCGGCTGCGTGGAATAGGTGCTCTCATCAATCGGATGCGGCATCGTGCTGGCGCCGGTATATTCGACATTCAGCTGCCCGGCATAGGAATCCGCCTGATCGAAGGGCCGGAATTCGGGGTCCAGCGTATCCAGCCGTTGCATCCCCACATCCAGCCGCTCGCCATCGCCGCTGGGCGCATAGATCGAGATCGGCGCCGACTGGGTCGAGGTGGTGGAATAGGCCGCGCGCTGGCGCGTGGCGGCGCGGGCACCGACGGCGATGATGCCGTTGCCTTTGCCGTTCTGAGCCTCGGCCGCCGAGACCGGCGGCGCGGCCAGCGACGCAGGGTATATCATCGAATCGTCATAGCCATTGCCCGCCGCACAGACGACCGGGATGGTTTCCGAGATCTTCAGAACCAGATCGTGCAGCGCATCCCAAAGCTCCAGCTCGCGCTCGGTCAGCTCGCAGGGATAGGCCTTCAGCAGCGCCTCGCGCTCTTCGGGCAGCACCTTGCCATTGTCGCGCCGGCCGGTGATCGCGCTGCGCAGCGGATCGGGGAAATCACGCGCCAGCACGATGATGTCGGCCCCGATGATCCAGGCATAAAGCAGCGTCAGGATCAGCTGTTCGGGGTCGGGATCGAAGCTGGTGGAAATCGGCACGATCTCGCAAAACGGATCGACCCCCGCAAAGGGCAGGCTTGGCCCGGCGGGCAGTTTCGCGGGCGGCAGGTCGATATCGGTGCCGTCCTCTTCCGACAGGGGAATGCGCGACGGCACGACGAATTCGACCTCGTCCTTGCCCTTGGGCCGCGCGCCGATCAGCCCCGCCATCGCGGTGCCATGGGCCGAGAAATCGGCGCTGGTGGTGGGCAGGACGCGCTGGCGCTGGTCCCACGGACCGCGCGCGGCGATGTATTCGTCCGGCAGATGCGCGGTCAGCTCCAGGAACAGCTCGCCGATCGGCCCCAGGCCCAGCGGCGCGGCCATGTTCTGGGCCGCGCCCGGGGTGAAGGGATCGGTCTGGCTGGGCTTGGGGAAGGTGCCCAGCCGGGCCGAGAAGAAGTCGATCATCAGATCGGTGTTGATCGCCCCCACCAGGTTCGGGTGGTGATAGGCGACCGATACGTCGATCAGCGCCACGCGGGTCGGCGGATAGCTTTCGCCCTCGCGCTTTTCGGCCAGATCCCAGCCTTCGGAGTTGAAATCCAGATCGGTCACGACGCCGATTTCGAACAGGTGCCACAGCGCCAGGTAATCGGCATAGTTGGCATCGCCCCGGACCGATCCGGGCGGTGTGTAATTCAGTTCAGTCATAATACCCTCCGCTCAAATCCATTCGGCGCGTGCGGCGATCATCTGTTCGCGCAGCACCAGTTCCAAAATCGGTGTGAACATCCGCGCCAGGTCATGGCCCGCGCGGGTGTCGGCGGCAAAATGAATGCCCGCCCATTCCCGGTTCTCGGCGATCCGGCGCGAGGATCGGAACAGCCCCGGAATGCCGGGATGTTCCGGGATCACCCGCGACATCACGAAGGAAATCGCGAAGGACTGGAACGAATGGTTCGACGGATAGGATTCGTAAGGCGGGTTGCTCAGAAAGGTCCGCAGGCGCGGTTCCTGCACCGATGGGCGCGACACGCCATAGCGCGCCTTGTACCGCAGGCCGACCTCTTCGCAGATCCGCGCCACCATCAGCATCAGCGCCCGGGTTTCGTCATAGCCGCCCAGCCCCGCAACCCCCAAGGGGCGCAGATAGCCGGTCAGATCCAGCGAGCGTTCGGACAGGATTTCCTCCTGCCGCAGGCGTTCGGCCGGGTCGGTCTTCAGCCTGTGCAGCTTGTCGAACAGCGCCAGCGTCTGAAGCTTGAATTCATCCGGTGTAGGCGGCAGTTCCAGCGGCAGGTCGACCCAGGCTACGAACACCTCGTGCAGCCAGGCGATCTCGCGCCAGGGCGCCAGGATGTCGCCGCTGGTGTCGAAATCCTCGAAACTGTTGAACCGGTTGCGGTTCCTGTTGCGGTTGCGATTGCGGTTCCGGTTGCGATTTCGGTTCCTGTTGCGATTGCGGTTGCGGTTGAACACGGCCGAGGCCCCGCCGCCGGCCGCCACCATCGCATGCAGCACCACGGTCGCCTCGCCGCCGCCCGCACCGTCGCCTTCCTGTGTCTTGGCGTTGACCAGCTCGAATGTCTCGCCATCCGTCATCAGCCAGTCGGCTTTCAATACATCCCTGTTCAATGGCATCCTTGCACCCCCTTTGCAAAAAATATGGTCAGGCCCCAGCCTTCTCGAATCCCGTCAACAACAATTTGCGCGCCCCATCGTCACTGACCGCCAGGCGGTCGTTCATCACCCAGTCGCCCGAGAAATCGGGCTCCATCTGGCGGATGCGGCCCACCAGACGGTGCGCTTCCTCGTCCTGTCCCAGATGCGCCAGAGCCACCGACATATAGCGCAGCGCGGCCCCGTAATTGGGCCGGTGCGCCAGCGCGCGGCTGCCGAATTCGACGGCGCGGGCATGTTCCCCGCGCAGGGTCGAAATCATGCACATCGTGGTGTCATAGGTGAACCGCAGCGGGCTGTAGACACCCAGCCGGATCGCGGTTTCCGAGGCTTTCAGCGCATCGTCATAGCGCCCGTTATACATGTGGTGCAGCGCCAGGTGATCCCAGGCCAGCGCCAGGGTCGGGTTCAGCTCGACCGCGCGCTCCAGCATCTCGCCCGACAGGACCGGATCGTGCAGGATATAGCCCGCCGCATGCCCCGCCATGGTCAGCGTCACCGTGTTGAACGGATCGTCGTTCAGCACATTATAGACATGCTCGCGCGTGTCATCGATGACCGCCCCGTCATACCGGCCCCAATGCTCGCCCACGTGAAAGGTGTTCAGATACGCCAGCAGCGCGCGGTGGACCGATTCCCCGGTCTCGCTATGGGCGTTGATCAGCATCTGGCGGGTATCGCCCAGCGCCTGCCCTTCAAGCCGGAACATGGTGTTCAGCGCGTGATAGGGCGTGTTCAGATAGGCCCCGCCCGCCTTCATGGCCAGATCGTGCAGCGTCTTGGACACCCGGTCACTGCCCCGGTTGATGAAATTCGAAACCGCCAGATTGTCGAAATTCATCCCGTCGGCATAGCGCGCGGGCATCTGCCAGGTCCACAGCAGCCGCTGTTGGCTGGTGCGATAGACCAGAAGCGTCATGTTGATGCGGTTGGCGTCCTGGAACAGCTTCAGCTGCAACAGGATCGACGGCCCCACCCCCGCGCCGATATCGAACCGCGCGGTGTTGTCGCCGCGATAATCATAGATCTCGGCCAGATGCACCGCCCGCAGGTTGTCGGCGATAGAATCCATGATGGAATCGCCGAACAGCTCCGCATGCAGCGCATTCGCGCGCGAGATCGTAGGCAACAGGCCGATGCCGAAATGGCTTTGCAGATCCGACAGCGCCATCTGCGCGGGATCGCGCAGCGGCGGGTCGATGCGTTCGCGTTCCTGCGGCGGGGTCAGCTTCGGTTCCAGCACGTCGATCCAGTGCTGCCGCTCGATACGCAGCCAATCCTCGAACGTGTCGTCTCCGGTGGCGCGGACATTCAGCCCCTCGATCAGGTCCGGCAGGCGCTGGCCATGGGTATGGCGCAGCTGCTCGGCCCCGGTCGGGCTGGCGTAGTGCACCACGTCGATCCAGAGCCGGTCGATGTTCAGCCGCACGTCCTGGGCATCGCTGGTGATCAGCTCGTCGCCCAGATCGGCCAGGTCCTTTTTCAGCACCGACAGCGCATTGCGCAGGCTGGACGCGCCGCGCGCCGGATCGCGGTCGCCCCAGAACATGTCCTGAAGGGAAAGACGGGATTTCGTACCATGCTGCGACAGCGCCAGAACGGCCAATAACGCGCGCCGCACACCCCCTTTGGGCGTGCGGTCATAGCCCTCCTGGTCGGTCAGCCGGACGGGCCCCAAAAGATAAAGCCGCGCAATTGGCGGCCGACCGGCTTCTGAACCTGGGTCCATGCCCAATGTATTGCCCCGACTGGTAAAGACTTCTTGCGGGGGTGAAAACAGATCGCCCCGGGACACAGAACCGTTAACTGTGTCCCGGAGCGTACTGGAAAGTCCCAAGTCGTCAAAGGAAATAACTACGCGCTCAAAAAAAGGGTACCTTCCGAAAAGGGTTACGTTATGAAACTCGTTACGTACCAACCGGGTCTCTGCCCCCAGCCCCCTGGAGCTATCTGCAATTGACCCTTCCCCAAAACACGGGGAGAGATGCGTCCGGTCCACAGCGGGGACAGGCTTGGGGAGTACTGGCTTGGCGTAATTGCCAAAATCGCTGTGAACCGAACATGTCTGCATCTTGCCCCTAGTGAAGCAACCGGGCGTTAGACCAGCGTTAACTTTCGCGAAACCAAAGTTAAAACTTCTCAAATATCTGATTTTAAATGATATTTTTTCGAATCTTTTCCCCTTGGACGGAAAAACAGGCCGCCAAAGCGGGCTGCGTTAAACGGATTTTCACGCTGAAGTTGAATGCCGTTAATGACGCAACGTTATTTGGTGGTGGATTTCCGAGTCGCCAGCAGCAGATTCGTCTCGGACGCCGCGATTCCGCCGATCTGACGGATTCGGTCCAGCACCGCGTCGAACGTGTCCAGATCATGCGTGGCCAGCTCGATCACCAGATCCCAGCGCCCGTTGGTCGTGTGAACCGACCGCACCTGCGCGATGCCTGACAGCTGCCGGATGACGGGTTGGGTGTTCTTGCCCTCGATCGCGATCAGCATGATCGCCCGCACCGGCATCTCGCGCGTCTCGGACCGCAGGACGACGGTAAAGCCCTGGATCTCGCCCGTGGCGGTCAGCCGGTCCAGCCGGCTGCGCACCGTGGCCCGCGACACGCCCAGATCCAGCGCCAGGTCCGATACCGACCGCCGCCCGTCCTGTCGCAGGGCCGCAATCAGCGCTTGATCGGTCTTGTCCATTTATATCCCCCGTCCATCGGTTCGGATCATCATAAGACACGGGCCGGGCCATGCCAGCGGGCGGCGAAACGTCGATGGATGACTGGGAAGAGTGGTGCGGCCGAGAAGACTCGAACTTCCACGGGAGTTACCCCACAGCGACCTCAACGCTGCGCGTCTACCAATTCCGCCACGGCCGCACGTGAGCAGGTAGTGCGCGGTTACATACCGATTTGGCCTGCCGATGTGAAGGGGGAAAACGCGCGTCGCCGCGCAGGGGATCGGGGGGCGCCGAACGCCCCCCGGAACCGGTGTTATTCGGTCACGGTAAAGACCGGCAGCGCCGCCGGTTGCGGGGCGGTTTCATCCGCCGCGCCGGTGGCCATTTCCGTCCCGCCCGCCATCAGCGCGGCCTTGCGGATCAGGCTCTTGCGCTCGGGCTGGCCGGGGGCGAATGCCGGGGCCGCACCATTGTCCAGCGCGGTCAGCGCGGCCTCGTACCAGGCGGTGCCCAGATCGGGGCGCTTGGCGGCGCCGAAGCCCTGGGTCAGGTGATGGCCCAGAAGCTCGGCATAGATGGGCTCGTCCACCGCCACCAGCAACAGGGCCGAGCCAATGGCCAGGTCCATGTCATCGGTGCGATAGCCGACCGACAGGCAGATCTTCGATGTGCCCGAAAGCTGGCCCGCCGACATGCCCGAGCCGCCGACGAAGCCCTTCACGTCCGACACGACCTGCGCCATCGGCTTCTGCGACAACGCGGTCACATGCGATTTCACCGCCGCGCCCAGGCCCGCGCATTGCTGTGCGATCTGCTCGGCGCTGAAGCCCTTGACCTTGGACGCCATCTCTTCGCCCTTGGTCATGGAATAGGTGCGCGCCAGGCAGAACTGTTCGTTCAGCGCGAATTCCGGGTTGGTCAGGTTCGCCTCGGTCGCGAAACCGCCATTGCCGGTGGTCAGCAGGTTGATCTCGTTGCAATGCGAGGCGAGCGAGACACTCTCGGTCTCGCCCATGAAGCTGGGCAGCGCCGGTGTTGCCACGGCTTCGACCACGGGGGCCGGTTGCGGGGCGCTCAGCACCGGCGCGGTCGGGGCCGGTGCGACGGGCGCAGCGGCCATGGTGGCCGCGGGCGCCGCCGGTGCGGCCTGCAGGTTCGGCACACCGCCCGTGACCGGCGCCACCGCCATCACGCCGGGCACCGGGGCCGCGGCCAGCACGCCGGGCTGGGCCGGTTGCGGCTGTTGCAGACCGGGCGCGGGCGCGACGGCGACCATGCCCTGCCCCGGCATCGGCTGCGCCATGCCAGGGGCGGCGGTAACGATCCCGCCCGCCGCATTCTGCTGATAGGTTTTCAGCAGCCCCTTGGTGCCCATCGGGTTTGTGGCGACCAGCTGCGTCGTCGCGGGTCCGCCCGCAATCGCGCGGTGATAGGAATTGACCAGAAAGTCACGCTCGTACACCGTCAGATAGCCGCTGGCGGGATAGCCCATGAACACCTGATACTGGCTGATCGCAGAGCGGGAATTCCGCCCCAGCACCCCGTCCGGCGACCCGGCGGGAAAGCCGAAATAGTTCAACGAGGTCTGAACCTCGCGGTTCTGCGCGCGGGTCGCAGCGGAAATGCCCGACGACTTCTTCGGCGCGCTTTTGTAATAGACCTTTTTCTGCGGCTTCTTCTTGGCGTTGTTGGCGATGGCCCCGCCGATCACCCCGCCGATGATCCCCCCGACCAGCGCATCGCCCGCGTCGGCGCTGACCCGCGTCGCGGGCACCAGCGTCAGGCTTGCCGCCACGGCAGCCGTCAGCATGTGTTTATGAAACATGTTTAAATCTCCCGAAATAAATTCCACACGGCCCAAGGCCGCAATGACACCCTGCACGAAGTGTCACAAGCGCTGGCACATCCTGTCAAGTCACGATATCCCTGCAAAACATGGTGGAATGGATAATTTCCGACGGCCTTGTGCCGTACGAGGTCGCCTTGCGCGAAATGGAGGCACGCGCCGCTGCAATCGCAGCGGGAACCGCGCCCGAGGCCGTGTGGCTGCTGGAGCACCCGCCGCTTTACACCGCCGGCACATCGGCGCGGCCCCAGGACCTGACCGACCCCGACCGATTCCCGGTCTATGAGGCGCGGCGCGGGGGGCAATATACCTATCACGGGCCGGGGCAGCGGGTGATCTATGTCATGCTGGACGTGGGCCGGCGCGGCCGCGATGTGCGCCGGTTCGTCCAGCAGCTCGAGGAATGGGTGATCGCGACCCTGGCCGAATTCAACGTCCGGGGCCAGATCCGCGATGGCCGTGTCGGCGTCTGGGTTGTGCGCGACGACAAGCCCCTAACCGCCACCGGCACCCCGCCCGAGGACAAGATCGCCGCCATCGGCATCCGGCTGCGCAAATGGATCAGCTTTCATGGCATTTCGATCAATGTGGACCCCGACCTGTCGCATTTCGACGGGATCGTGCCCTGCGGCATCACCGAACATGGTGTGACCAGCCTGGTTGATCTGGGGCTGCCGGTCACGATGACCGATCTGGACGTGGCGCTGAAAACCACGTTCCAGCAGGTTTTCGGCGACGGATCCCATTGAAGCCCCGCTGACGATCGCCTAGTCCATAGGGACAAGCACGGACCAGCGCGACATGTTCACCATCTTTCTGGCAATTGCCCCAGTCTTCGGGCTGATCATGCTCGGCTATGGGTTGCGCCGGGGCGGCATCCCGTCGACCGAGTTCTGGAACCTGAACGACCGGCTGGTCTATTGGGTGCTGATGCCCGCGCTGTTCTTTGCCAAGATCTCGACCGCAGACCTGAGCGGCGGGTTGGGCAGCTATGCCGCCATTCTGTATGTGGGATTTTTTGCTGCAACCGCCGTGGGTTGGGCGTTGGGGCTCAGCCTGTCGGCGCCGACGGCGACATCGTTGATGCAAGGGTCGTCGCGGTTCAACACCTTCGTCGCGCTGGCCATCGCCGAGGCGCTTTTCGGCGCGCCCGGGCTTCAGGTGGCGGTTCTGGGATCGGCCGTTCTGGTGCCCGTGGTCAACGTGGTCATCGTGACGGTGATGACATGGCGACTGGGCGGCAGCAACCGATCGGTGCTGCGCGGATTGATCCGCAATCCGCTGATCCTCAGCATCGGTGCGGGCGCCCTGTTCAACATCGCGGGTATTGGCGCCCTGCCCGTCCTGCACGACATGGCACAGATCCTTGGAAACGCGGCATTGCCCATCATGCTGCTGTGCGTGGGCGCCAATCTGAAGCTGCGCGGCCTCAGCGGATCGAAGCGGATCATCGCATTGTCGATGCTGGGCAAATTCGTGGTGAACCCCGGCATGGTGATTCTGGCCGCGCTGATCCTGGGGCCCGATCCGATGGTGGCGCAGGTGGCGGTCATCTTCGCCGCGCTTCCCACCGGCGTGGCGACCTATACGCTGGCCCGCGAGCTTGGCGGCGACGCGCTATTGATGGCCGCGATCATCACCGTACAGACCCTGATCAGCTTCCTGACACTGCCCCTGACGCTGATGGTTGCGCGCATGTTGCTGTAGCAACCCGGCAAAACCCTGTCCTTTGGTCGGTATGGACAGGGGGGTGCGCCAATTTTTCCCATCCTAATTGGGCCGTTGAATATTGCCCCTTGCGCGGTCAGCCCCTAAAACCGGGGTGACGCATTGGGGACAGAGCATGACTCGTCCCCGGTCATTGAATGACGCCAACAGGGAGAGCCACATGGCAGACGCAGCCATCCACGGCCATGAGCACGAGGACAACCGGGGGTTCTTCACCCGTTGGTTCATGTCCACCAACCACAAGGATATCGGTATCCTTTACCTGATCGTATCGGCACTTGTCGGTCTGATCTCGGTCGCCTTCACCGTTTATATGCGGCTGGAACTGATGGAGCCCGGCGTCCAGCTGATGTGTGCCGAAGGCGCGCGTCTGTTTGCCGACGCCGCCTCGGAATGTACGCCGAACGGCCACCTGTGGAACGTTCTGATCACCGGCCACGGCATTCTGATGATGTTCTTCGTGGTGATTCCCGCGCTTTTCGGGGGGTTCGGCAACTATTTCATGCCGCTGCAGATCGGCGCGCCGGACATGGCGTTCCCGCGTATGAACAACCTGTCCTTCTGGCTGTATGTGGCCGGTACGTCGCTGGCGGTGGCCTCGGTTCTCAGCCCGGGCGGCAACGGCCAGCTGGGCTCGGGCGTGGGCTGGGTCCTGTACCCGCCGCTGTCCACGAACGAGGGCGGCTATTCGATGGATCTGGCGATCTTTGCCGTGCACGTGTCGGGCGCCAGCTCGATCCTGGGCGCGATCAACATGATCACCACCTTTCTGAACATGCGGACGCCGGGCATGACCCTGCACAAGGTTCCGCTGTTCGCCTGGTCGATCTTCGTGACCGCATGGCTGATCCTGCTGTCGCTGCCGGTTCTGGCGGGCGCCATCACCATGCTGCTGACCGACCGGAACTTCGGCACCACCTTCTTCCAGCCCGAAGGCGGCGGTGACCCGATCCTGTACCAGCACATCCTGTGGTTCTTCGGCCACCCGGAAGTGTATATCATCATCCTGCCCGGCTTCGGCATCATCAGCCACGTGATCGCGACCTTCTCGCGCAAGCCGATCTTCGGTTACCTGCCGATGGTCTATGCGATGGTGGCGATCGGTGTTCTGGGCTTCGTCGTCTGGGCGCACCACATGTACACCGTCGGCATGTCGCTGACCCAGCAAAGCTACTTCATGCTGGCCACCATGGTCATCGCGGTGCCCACCGGCGTGAAGGTGTTCAGCTGGATCGCCACGATGTGGGGCGGCTCGATCGAGTTCAAGACGCCCATGCTGTGGGCCTTCGGCTTCCTGTTCCTGTTCACCGTTGGCGGCGTGACCGGCATCGTGCTCAGCCAGGCCCCGATGGACCGGATGTATCACGACACCTATTACGTGGTGGCACACTTCCACTATGTGATGTCGCTGGGTGCGGTCTTTGCGATCTTTGCCGGGATCTACTTCTACTTCGGCAAGATGACCGGCCGGGCATACCCGGAATGGGCGGGCAAGCTGCACTTCTGGGCGATGTTCATCGGTGCCAACCTGACCTTCTTCCCGCAGCACTTCCTGGGTCGCCAGGGCATGCCGCGCCGTTACATCGACTATCCCGAGGCGTTCGCCTACTGGAACTACTGGTCGTCGATCGGTGCGCTGCTGTCCTTTGCCTCGTTCGTGTTCTTCATCGGCGTGGTGATCTATTCGCTGCGCGCCGGCAAGCGAGTGACCGAGGCCAACTATTGGAACGAATACGCCGATACGCTGGAATGGACCCTGCCCTCGCCGCCGCCGGAGCACACGTTCGAGACGCTCCCCAAGCAAGAGGACTGGGACAAGGGCCACGCCCACTAAGGGCGGCCTGACCCGAATGCAAAGGCCCCGGAGCATCCCTCCGGGGCCTTTTTCTTTGCCACGGGCCCATGCGATATTCACCGCCGGACCCAACCCCACACCACTTGCCCGGAGCGCCCGCCCCATGCCCTATGAATGGCACCCCCGCACGCCCGATGGTCCGGCCCAGCTGGATCTGTGGCCCTATCGGTCCCTGCCCCGGCGCGGCATGGTGACGTTCATCGCCATCACCTGTCTGCTGGTGCTGGTGCCGCTGCTGGCGGTGATCGGGTCGATGGTGCTGTGGGGGCTTTTGCCCTTTGTCCTGGGGGCAGTCGGGCTGATGTGGTATTTCCTGGAACGCTCCTACAAGGATGGCGAGATCCTGGAAGAGCTGCGGCTGTCACATGACCGGATCGAGCTGACGCGCCACAACCCGCGCGCGCCCCGGCAGGACTGGCAGGCGAACCCCTATTGGGTGCGGGTCGAGATGCACCGCACCGGCGGCCCGGTCGAAAACTACCTGACGCTGAAAGGCGGCGACCGCGAGGTCGAGATCGGCGCCTTTCTCAGCCCCGAGGAACGGCTGGCGCTGCAGGGCGAGCTGATGCGCGCGCTGGCCGAGGCGCAGAACGCCGGGCGGCGACCATGAAGTGGAGCAAGCTCAAGCAGAGAATTGAAGAAGGGTTTGCAGACAAGGTGCGGGGCCGCGTCGAAGTGTGGAGTACCAGCTATCGCAACGCCCATGACCAAGCGGGCGAAGGTTGGATCACCTTGGATGGCGAGCGCCTCTATAGCGCGGCCACGTTGACCTATTATAAGCAACTAATGGATAGCGGCCGGGATCTGCTGGCGAAACGCGGCAACCCAGATTTCCGAGACCCTGAAAGGGCATCGCTTTACTATCGAACCTGGAAGCAGGTCGAAGAAGACTTGCACAAAGCCGGGAGCTTCGCGCAATGGGATTTCAATGCCGCGCTCTTTGAATATCTGAACCTATCGATCACGCAAATCGCTTCGTCCGACAACCCATTGATATGCGCGATCGGCATGCTCGACCGCCGCCTCGGGAAACGGCAGTTGCTACGTCTCGATGCCTCGCGGATGCCAGAAATAGCGCGCCTGCTCTATGCGGTACGTTGCGACCTCGAACAGATCGCAGCCACACCGTTCGACAACACCACGGACAGACCAAGCGCCTGAGCAGCGCTCAGCCCAGCCGGTCCTTGACCATCGGGCCCACCGCGCCGAAATCCATCTGGCCGGTATATTTGGTCTTAAGCACGCCCATGACCTTGCCCATGTCGCGGATCGACGCTGCGCCGACCGCTTCGATGGCCTTGGCAATCGCGGCTTCGACCTCGGCCTCGTCCAGCTGCTTGGGCAGGAATTCCTCGATCACCGAAATCTCGGACAATTCGCGTTCCGCCAGGTCCAGCCGCCCGCCTTCCTCATAGGCGCGGGCGCTTTCCTTGCGCTGCTTGACCATGCTGCCCAGAATGCCCAGCACCTCGGTGTCGGACACGCCGTCGTCATTGCCCTTGCCGCGTGCGTCGATATCCTTGTCCTTGATCGCAGCGTTGATCAGGCGCAGGGTCGATAGACGCCCGGCCTCTTTGTTCTTCATCGCATCTTTCAGCGCGGAATTGATCTGCGTGCGCATATCCATACGGTCATCATCCCCAATCAGTCCGAGCCTGCGAACTTACTCTTTCGCAAACCGAAGGGCAACCGGCTTGGAATTCCCGTGACACAACGGAAATTCGCGCGATTCCGCGGGTGCGCGGTCCGCCCGCCCTTGACCCTTTCGGGCACTGGCCCTAGGTTCGCGCAAATTCACCGAACCCGGAGCCTCAGATGCCTGCCGTGACCACGCCGCCGCGCCCAACCGCCTGCCTGACTCTGGCCGACGGGACCGTCTTTTATGGCCAGGGGTTCGGCGCCACGGGCGATACGGTGGCCGAGCTGTGTTTCAACACCGCCATGACCGGGTACCAGGAGATCATGACCGACCCGTCCTATGCCGGTCAGGTCGTGACCTTCACCTTCCCGCATGTGGGCAATGTGGGCGTGAACCCCGAGGATGACGAGACCGCCGAGCCGGTGGCCGCCGGCATGGTGGTGAAATGGGACCCGACCGTGCCCAGCAACTGGCGCGCGGCCGAACCGCTGCAGGGCTGGCTGGAACGGCGCGGCCGGATCGGCATCGGCGGGATCGACACCCGCCGCCTGACCCGCGCCATTCGCCAGCAGGGCGCGCCGCATGTGGCCCTGTCGCACAACCCCGAGGGCAAGTTCGACATCGAGGCGCTGGTCGCCAAGGCCCGCGCCTTTGCCGGGCTCGAAGGGCTGGATCTGGCCAAGGACGTGACCTGCGCCCAAAGCTATCGCTGGGACGAGATGCGGTGGGCCTGGCCCGACGGCTATGCCAAGCGGACCGAACCGGGGCACAAGGTCGTCGCCATCGACTATGGCGCGAAACGCAACATCCTGCGCTGTCTGGCCAGCGCGGGTTGTGACGTGACCGTCCTGCCCGCGACCGCGACCGCCGAAGAGGTTCTGGCGCACAACCCCGATGGCGTCTTTTTGTCGAACGGCCCCGGCGATCCGGCGGCCACGGGCGTCTATGCCGTGCCGATGATCCGCGAGGTTCTGGACAAGGCCGATATCCCGGTCTTCGGCATCTGCCTGGGCCACCAGATGCTGGCCCTGGCCCTGGGCGCCAAGACGGTCAAGATGAACCACGGCCATCACGGCGCCAACCACCCGGTCAAGGATCTGGAAACCGGCAAGGTCGAGATCACGTCGATGAACCACGGCTTCACCGTCGACAGCCAGACCCTGCCCCAGGGCGTGATCGAGACCCATGTGTCGTTGTTCGACGGGTCGAACTGCGGCATCCGGATTGCCGACCGCCCGGTCTTTTCGGTGCAATACCACCCCGAGGCCAGCCCAGGCCCGCAGGACAGCTATTACCTGTTCGAACGCTTTTCCGCGGCAATCGCGGAACGCCGGGGGAAATAAACCGGTTCCGCCGGTTTGGTTAACCTTGCATTAACCATCTGTCTCGCAGGCTCGGGAAAACACTAGTCCCGGCCCGTTTTCCATGTCCCCTCCCGCCTTGCGCCTTGCCCGCACCAACGACGCCCCCGGCAAGGCGCGTGTCCATCGGCTGCGTCGGCCGCTGGGCGATATCCTGGTCGAAATGGGCGCGCTGGATCCCGGCGACCTGCTCAAGGCGCTGGCGTTGCAGGGGCGGCAGAACCTGCGGCTGGGCGATATCCTTCTGGCCCACGGTATGGTGTCCGAGGGCGATCTGCTGGCGGCGCTGTCGCGACAATACAACGCCCAGCCCATCGACCTGCGCGCCAGCCCGCCCGATCCCCGGCTGATCGACGCTGTGGGAATACAGCGCTGCCTCGGCGACGGGATCCTGCCGGTGCGCCGACTGGGCGGGGCCACGATCATCGCCACTTCGCGGCCCGAGCATTTCATCGCCCAGCGCCGCCGCCTGCCCGCCGATTTCGGCGATCCGATTATGGCGCTCTGTAACGAGCGTGACCTGCACCGCGCGGTGATCGACAGCCGCAACATCACCCTGGCGCGTGCCGCCGAAACCCGCGTGGCCGAGGATGAAAGCTGCCGCTTCTGGTACCAGTCGGGGCCGCGCAACATCATGCTGACCTTCGCCGCCGCGCTGCTGGCGCTGTTCGTCCTGTCGCCGGTGCTGTGTGTGGCGCTGCTGACGGCTTGGGCGGTCTTTACCCTGGCCGCGGCCACGGGGCTCAAGGCGCTTGCCGCCGGGGCAGTCTGGCGCGAAAGACGCCGCGCGGCGCGGGAACCGGACCTGCCGAAACCCGAAATCGCCAGCCTGCCGGTGGTGTCGGTTCTGGTGCCGCTCTTCCGGGAAGAGGACATCGTCAGCCGCCTGATCCCGCGCCTGTCGCGCCTGACCTATCCCAAGGAATTGCTGGATATCTGCCTGGTGACAGAGGAGGACGACACCGTCACCCGCGCCATGCTGGACAAGGCCGACCTGCCCCACTGGATGCGCGTCATCACCGTGCCGCGCGGGCCGCTGAAGACCAAGCCGCGGGCGCTGAACTTCGCGCTGGATTTCTGCCGGGGCACGATCGTGGGCGTCTATGACGCCGAAGACGCCCCCGCCCCCGACCAGATCCACCGCATCGTGCGCCGGTTCCACGAACGTGGGCCGGATGTGGCCTGTATCCAGGGGGTGCTGGATTACTATAACAGCCGCGCCAACTGGTTCGCCCGCTGTTTCACCATCGAATACAACAGCTGGTTCCGGCTGATGCTGCCCGGGATCGCGGCGCTGGGGCTGGTGGTGCCACTGGGCGGCACAACGCTGTTTTTCCGCCGCGACGTGCTTGAGGAACTGGGCGGCTGGGACGCCCACAACGTGACCGAAGACGCCGATCTGGGTGTCCGCCTGGCCCGGCGCGGCTATCGCACCGAACTGATCGACAGCGTGACCGAGGAAGAGGCGAATTGCCGCCTTTGGCCCTGGGTCAAGCAACGCTCGCGCTGGCTGAAAGGCTATGCCATGACCTGGTCGACCCATATGCGGCGGCCTGGCCTGCTGTGGCGGCAGCTGGGCGCGTGGCGGTTCATCGGGTTCCAGATCATGTTCCTGGGCACCCTGTCACAATTCCTGCTGGTGCCGCTTCTGTGGTCGCTGTGGCTGGTGATGCTGGGCCTGCCACACCCGCTGACCGGCGTGCTCAGCCCGCTGGCGATGCAGGTGATGTCGGGCCTGTTCGTCGGTGCCGAGGTGCTGAACATCGCCATCGGGATGGCGGGCACCGCGCTGGCGGGCAAACGGTATCTGTGGGCCTGGGTGCCGACGACGCATTTCTATTTCCCGCTGGCGGCGCTTGCGACCTATAAGGCGGTGTTCGAAATGGTCTCGAAACCGTTTTACTGGGACAAGACCCAGCATGGCGTCAGCCAGTCGTCGCCCGAAGCCGAACCCGCGCCGCTGCGCGAGGCGGCCTAGATCTCGGCCCCGTAGCCTTCGGCATCCAGCCGCAACCGGGTTTCGAACGCGGTCGAGATATGCGCCTTGAGCGCCTCATAGGCCGCATCCTCGTCCCGCGCGGCAATCGCGCTGACGATGGCGTCATGTTCCTGCAACGCGGTTTCGCCCCGCCCCTCGATCGCCAGCGATGTCGTCGCCATCAGCGCCATCGACCGGTGCACCAGATCCAGCTGCTGCACCAGGAACTGGTTGTGCGAGGCCAGGTGAACCTGCTTATGGAACCGTCGGTTGGCCCGCGCCAAGGCCTTGTGATCGCCCAGATATTTCTGATCCTCGGCCACCATCGCGCGCAGTACGCGGATCTCTTCGGCGGTGGCGTGGCGGGCGGCCAGCCGCGCGGCCAGCCCCTCCAGCTCGCAGCGCACGACGTAAAGCTCGGCCAGCTGGTTGTGGTTCAGCGAGGCCACGATCAGGCTGCGCCCGTCCCGCGCCAGAAGCGACTGTGTCTCAAGCCGCTGCAACGCCTCGCGCACCGGGGTGCGCGACACGCCGAACCGCTCGGCCAGCTCGCTTTCGACCAACCGGTCGCCGGGCTTGTAGACGCCCACATCGATCGCATCCAGGATCAACGCATATGCGTCGATCTGTGCCGTTTTCGTTTCGCCCATCGTGTTCTCCGCCCGGCCCCGCGCCACGCTACCTGTTGCGGGTGGGGCTGATCAACCCCGCAGGCTTGCCGCGACGCGCGCAGGGGGCTAGGTCAGGGGCATGACCGCCGATCAATTCGCCCATGTCCGGGCCTGGGTCTTCGACCTGGACAACACGCTTTACCCGCCCGAGGCGCGGCTTTTCGACCAGATCGAAAAGCGCATGACCGCCTATGTCATGGACGCGCTGAACGTCCCCGAGCCGCGCGCGAACGAGCTGCGGCGGCATTACTGGGCGGAATACGGCACCACCTTGGCCGGGCTGATGGATCTGCACGGGGTGGACCCGGCCCCCTATCTGACCCATGTGCACGAGATCGATCTGTCGCATCTGCAACCCGCCCCGGATTTGCGGCGCAATATCAAGGACCTGCCGGGCAAGCGCATTGTCTATACCAACGGCTCGGCGCCCTATGCCGAACGGGTGCTGGCGGCGCGCGGGCTGTCGGGGATCTTTGACGCGATCTATGGGGTGGAGCATGCCAATTTCCGCCCCAAGCCCGAGCGCAGCGCGTTCGAGCGTGTGTTCGACGCCGCCGGGATCGACCCCGCCGCCGGCGCGATGTTCGAGGACGACCCGCGCAACCTGCAGGCCCCGCATGCGATGGGCATGCGCACGGTCCATGTGGCGCCCGATCCGCACCCGGCCGATCACATCCACCACCACACCGACGACCTGACCGGTTTTCTGGACAAATTGACGCAATAGGTCAGGCATCTTGACGCAGCGCGTCAAGATTGCGCATCGCAAAGTGCGCCCCGATTGCCGATATCCGCAGGCAGAGATAACGGAGCGCGTAATGACCACCGAAACCATCACCCCCGCGGCCCCGCCGCGGTCCCGCCGCATTCTGTTCGCCATTCCGGTTCTGGGCTGGATCGCCCGCGACCTGATCCATGGCGACAAGGACAACATCTGGTACCTGCTGGTCGCGGTGCTGAGCCTGTGGGCCATGGCCGTGATGACCTGGGGTGTACCCGCCCTGTACCTGCCCGCGCTGGCGGCGGTGCCGGTGATTTTCCTGATGCTGTTGTGGATCACCCGCGGGTGACCAGATGCCGCTTGGACGGGGATGGGTTTCGGCCTATGTCTGATCCGAAAGGCATCGCCATGGACCGCACCGAAACCGACATTCTGATCTCTGGCGGCGGGATCGCCGGGCTGACCGCCGCGGCCGCATTCGGCAGCGCGGGGTTTTCGGTGATCTGCGTCGATCCGGCGCCCCCCGTCACGGACGAGGGGGATGTCGCCGCCGACCTGCGCACCACCGCATTTCTGCAACCGTCGATCCCGGTCTTGCAGGCCGCCGGCTTGTGGGACCTTCTTGCGCCCCACGCCACCGCGCTGCAGGTCATGCGCATCGTCGATGCGGGCGGCGACACGCCCGAGCCGCGCCTGATCAAGGATTTCGATGCCGCCGACATTTCCGACCAGCCCTTTGGCTGGAACCTGCCCAACTGGCTGTTGCGGCGCGAGATGCTGGCGCGGCTGGACGCCCTGCCCAATGTCGATTTCCGCCCCGGCACCGGTACGCACAGCGTGCTGACCCGCGAAAGCCAGGCGCTGGTGATGCTGGACGATGGCGCCCAAGTGGCCGCGCGGTTGCTGATCGCCGCCGATGGCCGCAATTCGCCGGTGCGTCAGGCCGTGGGTATTGGCGCGAACACCATCCGCTATGGGCAAAAGGCGCTGGCCTTTGCCGTCACCCACCCGCAGCCGCACAACAAAATCTCGACCGAGGTGCACCGTTCCGGCGGGCCGTTCACGCTGGTCCCCCTGCCCGACCGTGATGGCAAACCCTGTTCGGCCATCGTCTGGATGGAGCGGGGCCCCGAGGTCTTGCGCCTGGCCGCCCTGCCCGTGGCCGAATTCGAGGCCGCGATGAACGACCGTTCCGCCGGGCTTTACGGGCCGCTGACGCTGGCCTCGCGCCGGACGGTCTGGCCGATCATCAGCCAGATTGCCGAACGTTACAGCGCCGAGCGCACCGCGCTGGTGGCAGAGGCCGCCCATGTCGTGCCCCCCATTGGCGCACAGGGGCTGAACATGAGCCTGGCCGATATGCGCGTGCTGCTGGAACTGGCACAGGACCGGCCCGAGGGGCTGGGCGACGCGCGGATGCTGCAGACCTATCACCGCCGCCGCTGGCGCGAGGCCAAGGCCCGCGTCATGGGCATCGACGCGCTGAACCGCGCGTCCATGCTCGGCGCGCCGGGGCTGCGCGACCTGCGCGCCGGGGCGCTCAATACGCTGTATTCCCTGGCGCCGGTGCGCAAGACACTGATGCGCGCGGGGCTGGGTGTGCGCTAAAGCACCTGGTTCAACACCGATTCCAGCCGCGCGATGCTGGCATCCACGTCGTACAGCTTGTCCAGCCCGAAAAGGCCGAGGCGAAAGGTCATGAACCCGTCGCCCTCGTCACAGGCCAGTGGCACGCCGGCGGCGATCTGCATGCCCTGGGCCGCGAATTTGCTGCCGTTCTGAATACCCGGATCGTCGGTATAGCTGACAACAACCCCCGGCGCGCCGAACCCGTCGGCGGCAACCGATTGCACGCCCTTTGCCGCCAACAGCGCGCGGACGCGGTTGCCCTGATCCCACTGCGCCTCGCGCAGCTTGTCGAACCCGTAATCGCGGGTTTCCAGCATCGTGTCGCGGAACGCGCGCAGCGCATCGGTGGGCATGGTGGCGTGATAGGCATGGCCGCCGTTTTCATAGGCCTGCATGATCTGATGCCATTTCTTCAGATCGATGGCGAAACTGTCGGAGGTTGTTTCGTCCAACCGCGCCAGCGCGCGATCCGACATCATCACCAACCCGGCCGAAGGCGACGCCGACCAGCCCTTTTGCGGGGCCGAGATCAGCACATCGACCCCGGTCTTTTCCATATCGACCCAGACACAGCCCGAGGCGATGCAATCCAGCACCATCAGCGCGCCGACCTCATGCGCGGCAGCCGCCAGCGTGGCGATATAGTCATCGGGCAGGATCACGCCGGCCGATGTTTCCACATGGGGTGCAAACACCACCGCCGGGCGCAACTCGTGGATCTTGGCCACGACCTCGTCGATCGGGGCGGGTGCAAAAGGCGCCTGTGGCCCGTTGCCGGTGCGCCGGGCCTTCATCACCGTCGCCTCGGATGTCAGGCCACCGGTTTCGATGATCTGGCTCCAGCGATAGGAGAACCAGCCATTGCGCACCACCAGAACCGACCGGTCGCGCGCGAACTGGCGCGCCACGGCCTCCATCGCATAGGTGCCGCCGCCGGGGATCAGCGCCACCGCCTTGGCGTTATAGACCTGTTTCAGCATGTCCGAGATGTCGCGCATCACCTGCTGAAACGCGGCGCTCATGTGGTTCAGCGACCGGTCGGTGAAGACCACCGAATATTCCAGCAGCCCATCGGGATCGACCGCGCCAAGCGGTTTCAGGTCGTTCATCATATCCTCCCATGCGACGCGGGGGCTTTCCCCGGTCCTCGACCCCATCGTCGGCAAAAAACACTGTTTCTTCAAGATGGATCATAAACGCGCGAGCGGGGCTGTTCAGAGCGGTAAAAAGTTGCTTAAGAGTTTCCGGGCTATCCTTTTGGGACATTTCACCTTGCGGGGCGATCTGCGACCATAAAGATGTCGGCGGGGTGCGCCCACCGCCCCGCGAATTGTCGGTTCTCAGTATCAGGGATGTGTCCAGAATGGTGAGTTTTGCGGTTTCCGGTGCGGATGTCATCCAGGGCGGCAACATCAACACCAATTCGACCGGCGGTTCGAACGGCCTGGGCGAGGTGACGTTTTCCAGCGGCACCGCGGTTTTCGAACCCGATGACATCATCCTGATCGAGGTCGTGAATGCCAGCGCCGATGGCGAGATCGTCAATGGCAGCGCGATTTCCGATCTGACGGTTTTCGACAGCTATGCCGATTATCAGGCGTGGCTGGACAGCGGCAGCACCGACGGCACGCTGATCAAGTACAATTACCAGCCGCAGAACCCCGGCCAGACCGCGACCGTGCAATCCGACATCTCGGGGCTGGGCGACAGCTATGTCCGGTTCAACGCGAATGTGCTGATCCCAACCGATGGCGGCCCGACGCTGAACAACACCCTGACCATCGCGCCGGGCACCAATCTGGCCACCAATGGCGGCGCCTCGGTCACGCTGGACCGGGTGCGCGATTTCGACCTGGATTACGATGAAACCATCGATTCCGGTACGATCGAGGTCGGCAACTCGAATTTCTATATCGGCGACTATGTCGAGATCCTGAATGGCGGGCCGCTGTGCTGGACCCGTGGCGCGCGGGTGGACACCCCCGCCGGGCTGCGCCCCATCGAAACGCTGGCGGTCGGCGATCTGGTGAACACGCTGGATCACGGCCCCCGCCCCGTGCGCTGGGTCGCGCATCGCCGGGTGCCCGCCCGCGACGCCTTTGCGCCGGTGCATTTCGCCGCGGGCGCCATTGGCAATGACCGCCCGTTCGAGCTGTCGCGCAATCACCGCATCCTGTTCAGCGGCGCCCATGTCGAGTTTCTGTTCGATGAACCCCAGGTGCTGGTTGCGGCCAAGCATCTGGTGAATGGCGACACCATCCGGCTGCGGCAGGGCGGCACGGTCGATTACTATCACCTGATGTTCGACCGGCACGAGATCATCTTTGTCGACGGTCTGGCCAGCGAAAGCCTGCTGTCCGGGCCCGCCAGCCTGAACGACCGGGCCGCCCAGGCCGAGCTGCAGGCGCTGTTCCCGGGCCTGGTCCATCAGGCGGAAACCGCCCAGGCCGCGCGGCTGTGCCTGCGCAAGCCCGAGGCGGCGGTGCTCATGGCGTCGCCAGCGGGCCTGGACGGCGCTCTTCGCTCAGCAGCACATTCGCCTCGACATCGCCCACTCCGGGCAGCGTCATGATCCGGCGGCGCAACACGCGTTCGAAATCGGCAATGTCGCGCGCCACCACCCGCAGGCGGTAATCGAACAGGCCCAGCACATGCTGCACCGTCTGCACCTCGGGGATGGCGGACACCGCGCGTTCGAAATCCTCCAGGCTGATGCGGCCCTTGGTCGCCAGCTTCACCCCCAGGAACACGGTCACGCCGAACCCCATCGCCTGTGGGTCCAGCACGACCTGCCGCCGGGCGATGATGCCCGCCTGTTCCAGCCGCTGGATGCGCCGCCAGGTCGCGGGTTGGCTCAGCCCCATGCGGCGGCCCAGCGCGCCCGCGCTTTGGGTGGCATCCTGCGCCAGCGCCTGTAACAGCGCCCGGTCGGTGTCGTCCAGATCGATCATATCGGCAGGCTCTCTTCCATCTTGATGTCGGCCACCAGCATCAGCGCCTCGATCTCGGCGATATGGGGCAGTTTCAGCACCCGGTCCCGATAGATGCGCTGATAATCCGCCATGTCGCGGGCCAGGATATTCAGCCGCACGTCGACCCGGCCCAGAAATGTCTGGATCTCGGTCACCTCGGGCACCTCGCGCGCGGCGGCCAGAAAGGTGTCGAACGCCCGCGGGTCGGTCTTGTCGAGCGTGAAGCGCAGGCTGACCTCGACCGCATAGCCCAGCGCGCGCCAGTTGATGACCGCGCGGGTGGCGCGCAACACGCCCTCGGCCCGGAGCCGTTCCAGCCGCCGCCAGCAGGTCGCCTGTGTCAGGCCCGCGCGTTCGGCCAACTCCGCCGTGGGCAGGGCCGGATCGGATTGCAGATAGCGCAGCAGGCGGCGGTCCGTATCGTCGACTTGCATGGATTATTCACCGAATATCAAAATGGCGAATATATTTTTAACACATCCGCCAGTTTCAGCAAGTACACCAATGGCGCCCGCCGCGCGCATGCGTATCCTGCGGCCAATCAACACGCCAAGGAAGGACTGAAACCATGCGCGTTTATTACGACCGCGATTGCGACATCAACCTGATCAAGGACAAGAAGGTCGCGATCCTGGGCTATGGCAGCCAGGGCCACGCCCATGCGCTGAACCTGCGCGACAGCGGCGCCAAGAATGTCGTCGTCGCCCTGCGCGAAGGCTCGGCCAGCGCCAAGAAAGCCGAAGGCGAAGGCCTGAAGGTCATGGGCATCGCCGAAGCGGCGGCCTGGTGCGACGTGATCATGTTCACCATGCCCGACGAGCTGCAGGCCGAAACGTACAAGAAATACGTGCATGACAACATCAAGCCGGGCGCGGCCATCGCGTTCGCCCACGGTCTGAACGTGCATTTCGGCCTGATCGAGCCGAAAGAAGGCGTCGACGTGATCATGATGGCGCCCAAGGGCCCCGGCCACACCGTGCGCGGCGAATACGTCAAGGGCGGCGGCGTGCCCTGCCTTGTGGCGGTCGACACCGACGCGACCGGCAAGGCGCTGGAAATCGGCCTGTCCTATTGCTCGGCCATCGGCGGCGGCCGTTCGGGCATTATCGAGACCAACTTCCGCGAGGAATGCGAAACCGACCTGTTCGGCGAACAGGCCGTTCTGTGCGGTGGCCTGGTCGAGCTGATCCGCTGCGGTTTCGAGACCCTGGTCGAGGCGGGCTATGCCCCCGAGATGGCCTATTTCGAATGCCTGCATGAGGTGAAGCTGATCGTCGACTTGATCTATGAAGGCGGCATCGCCAACATGAACTACTCGATCTCGAACACCGCCGAATACGGCGAATATGTCAGCGGCCCGCGGGTTCTGCCCTATGAGCAGACCAAGAAGGCGATGAAAGAGATCCTGACCGACATCCAGAAGGGCAAGTTCGTGCGTGACTTCATGCAGGAAAACGCCGTCGGCCAGCCGTTCTTCAAGGGCACCCGTCGTATCAACGACGAGCACCAGATCGAAGAAACCGGCAAGAAACTGCGCGGCATGATGCCGTGGATTTCCGCCGGCAAGCTGGTCGACCAGGAAAAGAACTAAGACCTTGGGGCGGGCCACAGCGGCCCGCCCTTTTCACGTCCGCCCCGCCCGCAGCATCCGCACCGATTTCACCAGCTCGGGAACGATCACAAGCGGCGCGGCCAACGCGGCGATGATCTGCCAGTGTTCCATCCCGATGGGTACCGTGTGCAGCAACAGCTGCAAGGGCGGCCAATAGACCGCCGCCACCTGCGCCCCGATGGTCAGCGTCAACGCCAGCAGCAGGAACGGGTTCGACAACCAGCCGATATGCCAGCAGGGCGCGCGCAGCGACCGGAAGGCAAAGACGCTGAGCTTTTCGAACACCACGATTGCCGTGAACGCAGCGGTGCGCGCCAGATCGACCCCCAGCGGCAGCAGGTGCTGGAACAGCCACAGGCTGGCCAGCCCGGTGTACAGACCGAACAGCCCGATCACCACCAAGCCGCGCCCGCCCAGGATGCGCTGGTTCTTTTGCCGGGGCGGATCGCGCATCTGGCCGGTTTCGGATTTCTCCATCCCCAGCGCCACGGCCGTCACCCCGTCGGTCACAAGGTTCATCCACAGGATCTGCGTCGCCAGAAAGATCAGCGGCCCGCCCATCAGGATCGACAGCAGGATCGCCACCACCTCGCCCGCGTTGGAACTCAGCAGATAGCGGACGAATTTGCGCACATTGTCGAACTGGCGGCGGCCCTCGGAAATGGCCGCAACGATGGTGGCGAAATTGTCGTCCAGCAGAACCAGATCGGCGGCGCCCTTTGCCACATCGGTGCCGCGCACGCCCATGGCCACGCCGATATCGGCCTGTTTCAGCGCGGGCGCGTCATTCACGCCGTCGCCGGTCATTGCGACGATCTGGTCCTGGGCCTGCAACGCCTGCACGATCCGCATCTTGTGATCGGGCCGGGTGCGCGCAAACAGCACGTTGCCCGCCACCGCGCGGGACAGCGCGGCATCGTCGGCGGCATCCACATCCGCCCCGTTCAGCACCAGATCGGGCGCCAACCCCAGATCGCGCGCAATCGCGGTGGCCGTGGCGCTGCTGTCGCCGGTGATGACGACCACGCGAATGCCCGCCCCGCGCGCGGCGGCAACCGCATCGCGCACCTCGGGGCGCAGCGGGTCGATCAGCCCGACATGGCCCAGAAAGGTCAGTTCCCCCTCATGCAGCACGGGCTCGGCCACCGCGCGCATGGCCAGCGCGATCACCCGATAGCCCTGTGCGGCCAACCCCTCATACGCGGCCAGGATCGCCGCGCGGTCGGCATCGGTCAGCGGGCGCGGGCCGTCCGGGCCATCCGCCTGGGTGCAGGCCGCCAGAACCGCCTCGGGCGCGCCTTTCATGTAAACGACCGGCCCGTCGCCATGATCGGCCAGCACCGCCATGCGCTTGCGGTCGCTGGAAAACGGCGCCTCGGCGATCAAGTGGCGGTGCTCGGCGGCCTCGGACCAGCCCTTGGCCGCTAGGGTGATCAGCGCGCCTTCGGTGGGGGCACCGACCATGTGCCAGTCTTCGCCCACCCGGCGCAGGGTGGCATGGTTGCACACCACACCGGCCCGCAGCAGCGCCGCCAGCCGCGCATCGTCGGCCGCGCGCACCCGCTGGCCGTCCCGTTCGATATGGCCCGCAGGGTCATAGCCGGTGCCGGTGACCGTATACTCCCCGGCCGGGGTCCAGATCGCCGCGACCGTCATCTTGTTTTCCGTCAGCGTGCCGGTCTTGTCGGTGCAGATGACCGAGGCCGCGCCCAGGGTTTCGACCGCCTGCAACCGCCGGGCCAGCGCGTTCTTGCGCGCCATCGCCGCCGCCCCCAGCGCCAGCGTGATCGTCACCACCGCCGGCAGCCCCTCGGGCACCATGGCGACGGCCAGTGACACGCCGGTCATGAACATGTCGGACAGCGACCGCCCCGCGGCCATGCCGACCCCCACCACCAGCGCGCCGATCAGAACCGCCGCCAGCCCCAGCTGTTGCGCCAGCACACCCAGCTTGCGTTGCAGGCTGGTGATCTTGGGCCCGACAGAGCCGGTCAGATCGGCAATATGGCCAAAGGCGGTCTTGGCCCCGATGGCGGTCACGACCCCCTCGCCCCGGCCATGCACGACGGTGGTGCCCATGAACAGCGCGGCCGCCTCGGGGTCTTCGGTCTTGTGCACGGGCACCGATTCCCCGGTCAGCACGCTTTCATCCACCTGCAACGCCTGCACGGAATGCAGCGTGATATCGGCGGGCACCCGATCGCCCGCCTGCAGGATCACCAGATCGCCCGGCACCAGATCGCGCGCGTCGATCACCACCTCGCGCCCGTTGCGCAGCACCACCGCATGCGGGGTCAGCATGGCCTGCAACGCCCCCAGCGCGGTTTCCGCCCGCCATTCCTGAACGAAGCCCAGCACCGCGTTCAGCACCACCACCAGCGCGATGACAAAGGCGTCGATCCGCTCGCCCTGGAACAACGCCACTGCCCCGGCCAGCACCAGCAGCAGGATCAGCACGCTCTTGAACTGGCGCGCCAGAACCTCCAGCGGCGTCACCTGCTTGCCCTGGGGCAGCACGTTGCGGCCGTGTTCCGCCTGCAGCCGGGCGACATCGGTATCGCTCAGGCCCGTTTGATCCGTCCGAAGGGTCATTGCGCGCATCCTTTGTTTCGCGCCCAGCCTGACAGCCAGCGCCGCGCCTGACGTTGCGCCAGATCAACCCAAGGCTGCTTCGGTCCCGACCGAACCGAAACCGTTTGACCTTGGCCCGCGAAACCCGTCTTGTCGGGCCGAGCCTTGACCCAACGACATGTGACACGCGAATGACCCCGCTGCCCCAGATCACCCCCAAAAGCTGGCTGATGGTCGCGATCCTGGGCTTTGTCTGGGGCTCGACCTTCATGGTGATCGAAATCGCGCTACGGGGCTTTCCGCCGTTCTGGCTGGCCAGCCTGCGGCTCTTTGTGGGGGCGGCCGTGATGGCGGTGGCCTGGGCCGCGACCGGGTTCCGGCTGGCGCTGGATGCCAACCGCCGCCCGACCTGGATCGCGCTGATCTGGGCCGGGGCGGTCAGTTCGGGGATCCCGTTCCTGCTGCTCAACTGGGGGCAGCAGCATGTAACCTCGGGCTTTGCGGGCACCGCGATGGCGGCCGTGCCGATCTTCGTGCTGCCGCTGGCGCATTTCATGGTCGCGGGCGAACGGATGCGGCCCCGGGCCGTTTTGGGTGTCATGCTGGGCGTGGCGGGGGTCTGGCTGCTGATCGGGCCGGACGCGCTGGCCAGCAGCGGCGCGGATCTGGAGCTGTGGGGGCGGCTGGCCTGTCTGGGCGTTGCGGCGTGCTATGCGCTGAATTCGATCACCATCCGCCGCCTGCCGCCGGTCGATCCCATCGGCCTGACCACGCTGATGCTGGTCTTTGGCGGACTGATCACCCTGCCGTTTTCGCTGGCCTATGAAGGCATCCCGCCCCTGCCCGGCGCCACCCCCATCGCCGCGATGCTGTTCATGGGCGTGGTGTCGACGGCGGCGATGAACCTGTTGCGGGTGCTGGTCATCCGCTCGGCCGGGCCGACATTCCTGACGCTGGTCAATTACCAGGTGCCGGTCTGGTCGGTGGTGCTGGGCGCGCTGGTCCTGAACGAGGCACTGCCGCCCAGCCTGTTTGCCGCGCTGGCGCTGATCCTGTTCGGCGTCGCGCTCAGCCAGGGGGCGGCGCTGCGGGCGCTGGCGCGGTCGGTGTTCCGACCAGCGGGCTAAGGCATCAGACCGCGCCCTGAACCGCCGCCACAACCCGCGCAATGGCCGAATCCAGCCGCGCCGCATCCTCGCTTTCGCCCATGACACGGATCAGCGGCTCGGTCCCCGACTTGCGGATCAGCAGCCGGCCATTGCCGTTCAACTCGGCCTCGGACGCGGCAATCGCGGCCTGAACATCGGCGTTGTCCAGCGGCGCCATCTCTGGCGAATAGCGCACGTTTTCAAGCCGTTGCGGCACGGTCTTGAACTGTTGCGCCAGGCTGGAGGCGGGTAAACCGGTCTCCACCATCGCCGCCAGGAACTGCACCCCGGCCAACAGCCCGTCGCCGGTGGTGGCATAGTCGGTCATCACGATATGGCCCGACTGCTCGCCACCCAGGTTCCAGCCGCCACGGCGCATCGCCTCGACCACATAGCGGTCGCCGACCGCCGTGCGTTCCAGCCGCAAGCCGCGCTCCTGCAGGAACCGTTCCAGCCCCAGGTTCGACATGACCGTGGCCACCAGCGTGCCATCGTTCAGCCGCCCGGCTTCGGCCCAGCGGCTGGCGAACAGCGCCATGATCTGGTCGCCATCGGCCACCCGGCCGGTTTCGTCGATGATCATCACCCGGTCGGCATCGCCATCCAGACAGATGCCCATATCCGCGCCATGCGCCACCACGGCCGCCGCCGCCGCGTCGGGGCTGGTCGAGCCGCATTTCTCGTTGATGTTGAACCCGTTGGGCGACGTTCCGATCGGCACCACATCGGCGCCAAGCTCCCACAACACCTCGGGCGCGGTGCGATAGGCGGCGCCATTGGCGCAATCCACCACGACCTTCAGCCCGGCCAGCGTCATGCCGCGCGGCAGGCTGCCCTTGACCCGTTCGTTGTACCGATAGCGCCCGTCATAGATGTGCTTGGCCCGGCCGATATTGCGCGCCTGTGCCAGTTCGACACCTTCGTGCATCATGCGCTCGATCTCGATCTCGACCTCGTCCGACAGCTTGAACCCGTCGGGGCCAAAGAACTTGATCCCGTTATCCTCGGCCGCGTTGTGACTGGCCGAGATCATGACCCCCACATCCGCCCGCATCGAGGTCGTGAGCATCCCCACCGCGGGCGTCGGCACCGGCGACAGCAGCAGCACGTTCATACCGGTCGAGGTGAAGCCCGCCGTCAGTGCGTTTTCGAACATATAGCCCGACAGGCGCGTGTCCTTGCCAATCACCACCCGGTGTTCGGTGCCCCCATCCTTGCGCCGGAAATACCGACCCGCCGCCGCGCCCAGACGCAACGCCATCTCGGCGGTCATCGGTTCGGTATTGGCGCGGCCCCGCACGCCATCGGTGCCAAAAAGCTTGTCACGCATCGGTTGAACTGCCCCACACTGCCTGTGCCAGGCGCAGCGCCTGGCGGGTCTCAGAAATATCATGAACGCGCAGGATCTGCACGCCCTGCCGCGCGCCTTCCAGCGCGATTGCCACAGATCCCGGCATCCGGTCGCGGGCCTGCGGCGCATCGCCCAGCGTGCCGATGAACCGCTTGCGCGACGCGCCCAGCAGCACCGGACAGCCCAGCCCGTGAAACAGCGACAGCCCCCGGATCAGCGCCAGATTGTGATCCAGCGTCTTGCCGAAACCGATCCCGGGATCGACAATCACCCGGTCGCGCGGGATACCCGAAGCCACCGCCGCATCGACACGTTCCTCAAGAAAATCATACACATCCAGCAGGACATTCGCGTAGTCCGGCGCGTCCTGCATGGTTTTCGGATCGCCCTGCGCATGCATCACGCAGACCGGCGTGCCGCTGTCAGCGGCCAGCCGGGCGATGTTCGGATCAAAGGTAAAGGCCGCCACATCGTTGATCAGGTCCGCCCCGGCCTCCAGCGCGGCGCGCGCCACGTCGGATTTGCGGGTGTCGATGGATATGGGCGTCGTGATGCCCCCCGCCCGCAGCGCGGCGATGACCGGCGCGGTGCGGCGGGTTTCCAGATCGGCGGGCACGAGTTCGGCGCCGGGCCGGGTGGACTCGCCCCCGATATCCAGGATCTCTGCCCCGTCCGCGATCAGTGTCTGCCCCTGCGCCAGCGCGGCCTCGGGGTCGTCGAACAGCCCCCCGTCCGAGAAACTGTCCGGCGTCACGTTCAGGATCCCCATCAGGCGCGGGCGGTCCATGGCCAGACCGCAAACCGGCGCGCGCGGGGCCATCAGCGCGGCGCGTATGTCGTCGGGAAGCTCGCTGGCGGGGCAGAACCGGGCCGGCGCCCCCCGCTCCAACCGCTCGGCATGGGTGAACCACAGCGTCCCGCCCGCCAGCGGCAGGGCATCAATGGGACGGTCGGGGCCGGTCTGGACCAGCGGGCGATAATAGACACGCATGAGAGTTGTTTTGGCGATCTGGCCGGGAATGGCAAGCGGGCTAAAGCGCGCTTGTCGCCTGCTCCGGGGAAAGATGCCGCAGCGGCAGGTCGGTCCGGACCGTTTCCCCCGCCCCGATCAGAACCAGCTCGGACGCGGCCAGGTGATCGGCAAACCATGCCACCAGCGCCAGCGCGTCGCGGGGCGAGGCCGAGGGGCCATCGACCGCATCCAGCACGATCTTGGACGGCGCCCAGACCAGCATCTGGCCGTGATGCATGGCCCAGTCGATCTCGGTCCGCGTTCCCGTCACGATGCAGCGCGGATCGCGCCCGGCCAGCACCCAGGCATTCTGTTCGATGGCCAGCAGGTCGATGCGCCGTTGCGCCAGCGCGGCCTGCGATTGCGGCGCGGGCGCATCGGCGGGGCCCACGCACAGCACCGCGGGCACCGTCCCGGCGGCCAGACGGTCCAGCCAGACCGACAGATCGGGCGAGGCGATGGCCGCGTTCGACAGGTACACCACCCGCGGATGCAGCGCGGTTTCGGCATCGGGTGCGGGTTGCACCACGCGCGGCCCCTCGTTCGGGCGGCTGCGCACGATTTCCACCCCCAGCGCACCGGGGCCGCGATCCAGCTTTTCGATCCGGACGAAAACGCGCATCGCCAGCGGGTCGGTCAGGATATGCTCGGCAACCCGGTCTGCCAGGGTCTCCAACAGGTTCAGGCGTTCCAGCGACAGCTCGGCCTCGATCGCGTCGGTGATCTTGTCATAGGACAGGATGCGATCCACATCGTCGCCCAGATCGTCGCCATGCGGGCGCACCTCGACCACCACGTTGAAACGCACGCGCTGGGTGGTGCCACGTTCGGATTGAAAGGCGCCGATTTCGACCGCGATCACGTGATCGCGCAGGGAAATCCGGTCACGCGGTTGCGTGTCTGGCGCGCTGGCCTCGGCCCGGGCCGCGGGGTGCGCAAAGGCAAGGCGGATTTCATCACTCATCGAGCGCCCCATATCGCAGGTTTCCGCCACACAGACTAGCCCCCGCCCACAGATCCACCGCCCCGCAAGCGGCATTTGTCCGACGGGATGCGACCTGCGCCGCGCTCAGCGCTTCGACAGGCGGGTGGGCTGACGATAGAAATGGTGCACACCGATCGTGGCGGTGCGCTGGAACGTGCGCGACCAGCGCGGGCTCACGGCCTTGGTGTGGTAATGCGTGGCACCAGCGGTCAGGTTGCCGCCCGCGCCATCCAGCGCCAGGCGCGCGATCTTGCCCATGCGCCGATAGGCGGCGGGTTCGTTGATCACTTCTTTCTTGCCGTCGCAGGTATAAGTGAACTGGCACTGGAACTTGCGCCCTGTCCCTTGATTAACAACGCCGCATACGCTGTTGGGATAATTGGGGGAATCGACCCGGTTCAGGATCACCTCGGCCACGCCGAACTGGCCTTTGACGCTTTCGCCGCGCGCCTCGAAGTAGAGCGCTTCGGACAGGCATTCCCATTCCGCCCCGCCCGAGGCCGCAGGTAGGCCCGACAGCCAGGACCGGTCATAGCGGACAGTGGCCACAGTCCCGGCGGGTTTGGCCCGGCCCGGCGCGACCAGCTTTTCCAGTTGCCGACCTTTCACCGAACGCATCGCCTTTTTCTCGGCCCCCAGAAGGGTCGTCAGGTGTGTGTCCAGCGACGCGGTCGGATCGTTGGCCTGTGAAAGACTCACATCAGCCAGAGTTGCAGGCGCAAAAAAGCACACAAGCGCCAAGGCGCTTAACGCCGAATTCCATATACGCACCATCGAAGTGCCCCCAGATAGTCTTGGCCAACGGGCCAGCAGCGGCTGTTCCATAGATCAAAGGATTCCAGAGGTCCACCCCCTGTGGCGAAAGCGCAACACGGTCTTGTTTCAAATTTGAAACATGTTTGACGCCCATCCGGCGCGTTGGTGCCGGGCCATGGACAGCCAAGCCTTTGTTATCGGGATTGTTCCCCGTCTGGTCGGCGATTTTCCGCCAACGCGTGATGGGCCGCCGCCAGACGGGCCACCGGCACCCGGAATGGCGAGCAGGAAACATAGTCGAATCCCGCATTCCGGCAGAAGCCGATGGATTCGGGATTGCCCCCATGTTCGCCGCAAACCGACAGCACCACGCCCGGCCGCGCGCTGCGTCCGCGCTCAGCCCCGATCAGCAGCAGCTCGCCCACCCCTTCGACATCCAGCGTGTGGAACGGATCCTCGGGGAAGACACCCTTTTGCACATAGGACGCCATGAACCGCCCCGCATCGTCGCGGCTGAGCCCATAGGCCATCTGCGTCAGGTCATTGGTCCCGAAGCTGAGGAACGCCGCATGCTGGGCGATATCGTCGGCCCGAAGCGCGGCGCGCGGGGTTTCGACCATCACGCCCAGCTTGTATTCGAAATCCACCCCGCGTTCGTTGCGCACCGCCGCCGCCACGCCATCGACGCTGGTCTTGACCAGCTCGACCTCGCGCATGGCGGACACCAGCGGGATCATGATCTCGGGCACCACTGTGATGCCGCGCAGGGCCACATCGACGGTGGCCTCGAAAATCGCGCGGGCCTGGCTTTCATAGATGACGGGCATGGTCACGCCCAACCGCACACCGCGCATGCCCAGCATCGGGTTGAACTCTGTCAGCGCCTCGACCCGGCGGGTGACCTTCGACAGCGGCATGTCCAGCGCCTCGGCCAGGGCGCGCATGCCGTGGCGGTCATGGGGCAGGAATTCGTGCAGCGGCGGGTCGAACAGGCGCACGCAGACCGGCTTGCCCTGCATGATCTCGAACAGATGCACCAGATCGTCGCGCTGCATCGGCAGCAACTGGTCCAGCGCCGCACGGCGGTCGCCATCGCTGTCGGCAAAGATCATTTCGCGCATGACGGTCATGCGGTCGTCTTCGAAGAACATGTGTTCGGTCCGGCACAGCCCGATCCCGTCGGCCCCGAACCGCAGCGCGGTGCGCGCGTCGGCGGGCGTGTCGGCATTGGCGCGGATCCCGATATCACAGGCATCCTCGGCCCAGCGCAAGAGCTTCAGGAACCGGTCGTCCAGCGCCGGCTCCAGCATGTCGACCGCGCCGATCAGTGCTTGGCCCGTGCTACCATCGATGGTGATGATGTCGCCCTCGCGCAGGACGCGGCCATCGGCCGATGTCAGCGTGCCGTCGCGGGTTTTCAGCGACATGTCCGACACCCCCACCACACAAGGCAGGCCAAGCCCCCGCGCGATCACCGCCGCGTGGCTGGTCATGCCGCCGCGTTCGGTCAGCACCGCGCTGGCCGCGTGCATGCCGCGAATGTCCTCGGGCGAAGTTTCGCGCCGCACCAGGATGCAGGGTTCCCCGCGCGCCGCGCTGGCCTGCGCCGCAGCCGAGCCAAAGACGATCCGGCCCGTCGCCGCGCCGGGGCTGGCGGCGATGCCTTGCGCGAACCGGTCCCGCTTGCCACGCGGGTCGATTTGGCTGTGCATCAGCTCGGTCAGCGCGCGCGGGGCGATCCGCAGCACGGCCTCGTCCTGGGGGATGATGCCCGCCTCGGCCATGTCGACGGCGATCCGCACCGCCGCGCGCGAGCTGCGCGTCAGCCGCACCGCATCCAGGATATGCAGGTGCCCGTGTTCGATCACGAACTCGATCTGCATTTCCTCGCGCAGGCGCGCCCGGCAAAGCGCGCCCCAGTGTTTCAGCGCCTCGAAGATCTCGGGCTCGTGTTCTTCCAGCGACCGGCCACGGGGGTCGCGGGTCAGGTAAAGCGCGCCCTCGCCATGGGTCAGCGCGGCGCGCCCCTGGCTCTGGCTCAGATAGCGGCCCTTGATCAGCGGCGCGCCGGTCACATCGTCGGCGAACTGGATCACGCCCGCCCCGCTTTCGGTCGGCCCGACGCCCAGCGCCATGCGCTGCACCACCAGCCCCAGCCCGGCATCCGCCGGCGCGCCCTTGGCCTGGCGCAACAGGCGGGCGGTCGTGCCCTCCCACGCGCGGGCCATCGACCGCAGAACCTCGGCCAGTTGCCGTTCGACATCCTGCGGGAACGGCTCGTCGGTCTCGTCCTCATAGGCCTGAAGCGCCCCCTCCAGGCTCGCCGCGGCCTCGAACGCATCGGGGTCCAGCCGCGCGACATGGACCGAATAGGCCTGAATGAACCGCAGATACAGCCGGTCGGCGGCCTCGGTCCCGATCTTTTTGGTCAGCGCGGCGTGGCGTTCGGCATTCATGCCGATATTCAGGATCGCCCCCGGCCCGCCCCAATCGGGATCCTCGGAGCTGGGCCGCACCGACAACAGCGGCGCGGGGCCGAACCCCTGCAGGATGCGGGCATAATCCACCATCTGACCGGCAGCGATGCGATGCACGGTTTCGAACGGCAGCGCAACGGTCGTGGGCACCGGCAGATCCAGCCGGATCAGACGCTGCAGGCATTTCGCCCGCCCGCCATGGCGATTGACCGCGACCGGCGCGGTTGGCGTGATCTCGATGAACTCGGACAATTCGGAATGTTTCTGCACCGCGGCGCCTCCGTCTGGCGGCGAAGCATACGCCCTTCCCCGCTTGAGGCAAGAAGGGAAGGCGCGATTTCCGTGGCTTCGGGCGTCAGCCCTCGATCCGGGTCAGGTCGGCCGCCGACAGGCAGATCGCGCTGATCCGATAGAGCAGGTTCAGCCGGTTGCGCCGAACGGCCTGATTGTCGGTGTTGACCTGAACGGCTTCGAAGAACGCGTCGATGGGGCCGCGCAGCGCGGCCATGTGCGACATGGCCGCGGCGAAATCCTCGGCCTCGATGGCCGAGGAGATCGCCCCCTCCGCCTGGTCCAACGCCGCAAACAGCGCCTTTTCCTCGGCCGCTTCGGCGAATTTCACATCCGGGCCGAACCGGTATTCCACGCCATCCTTTTCCTCTTCCTTGGTCAGGATGTTGTGGGCGCGCTTGAACCCCTGCAGCAGGTTCTCGCCGTCATCGGTGCCCAGAAAGGCCTGCAGCGCCTGCGCGCGTGTCACCAGCAGCGACAGGTCGTCGCTGCCCGGCATCGCCAGACAGGCGTCGATCACGTCATGGCGCACGCCCTCGTCGCGCAGGTGCACCTTCAGCCGGTCATGGAAGAACCCCAGCAGATCGTCGCTTTTCTCTGGCAGGCTCTGGCGCAGGCCGGACAGAAAGCTGCCCTCTTCGACCTCGAACGGTTCGTCCTTGCCGTCGAACGCCTCGATCAGCGCGTGGAACGCGGCGCCGAACACGCCGTGCTGGGCGATCATGTCGACCAGCTCGTGCAGGAAATAGACCTCGCGCTCTTCGGCGGTGTCGGTCGACAGCGCGATGGTATGCGCCAGAAGCTGGGTGTCGATCAGCCGTTCCAGCGGCAGGCGCAGGTCGTTGCCCAGCACGATCCGGATGATCCCAAGCGCCGCCCGGCGCAGGGCGAACGGGTCCTTGGACCCTGTGGGTTTCTCGTCAATCGCCCAGAAGCCTGTCAGCGTGTCCAGCTTGTCGGCCAGCGCCACGGCGACCGACACCGGCGCGGTCGGCACATCGTCGGACGGGCCCAGCGGAGCGTAATGTTCCTGGCACGCGGCGGCCACCGCTTCGGGCAGGCCTGCGGCCTGGGCGTAATAGCGGCCCATCAGCCCCTGAAGTTCCGGGAATTCATAGACCATTTCCGAGCTCAGATCCGCCTTGGCCACCTGCGCCGCCTGCACCGCCAGATCGGCATCCGCCCCGAAGATGGGGGCAATGTCCCCCGCCAGCGTGGCGATCCGGTCGATCCGGGCCTTCTGGCTGCCCAGCTGGTTGTGGAAGGTCACCGCCGACAGCCGGTCGGTCCAGGCCTCGATCCCGCTATGGGCCACACGCAGGTCGTTTTCCCAGAAGAATTTCGCATCCGACAGCCGGGCCGACAGGACCTTCTGGTTGCCCGCCAGGATCGTCGCGCCATTATCGGCGGTCTCGCGGTTGGCGACCGTCACGAAACGCACGATTTTCCCGGTTTTCGGGTCGCGAACCGAGAAGAACTTTTGATGTTCCTTCATCGAGGTCTGCAAGACCTCGGCCGGAAGCTCCAGGAAATCGGCGCCGATCTCGCCCATCAGGACCACGGGCCATTCGACCAGCCCTGCGACTTCGGTCAGCAGGCCGGGATCCTCGACCACCTCCAGCCCCTGGGCAAAGGCCATGTTGGTCGCCTCGTGCCAGATGTGATCGGCGCGCGCGTCCTGGTCCAGCTCGACCCGGGCTTTCTTCAGCTTGGCGGCGTAATCCTCGAACCCGGTGACGGCAAAGCGCTGGCTGCCCATGAACCGGTGGCCTTCGGTGGTGTTGCCGGCCACGATCCCGTCGACATCCAGCGTCACGACCTCGGACCCGTCCTCGCGGCTGAGGATACACAGGATCGAATGCAGCGGCCGCACCCAGCGCAAGCTGCCCGCGCCCCAGCGCATGGATTTCGGCCAGGGGAAGTTGCGGATCACATCCTCCAGCACATCCGCCACGATGGCCGCAGCGGGGCGGCCCGGCTTTTCGATCACCGCGAAATAAACCTGGCCCTTCTTGTCGTCGCGCACCTGCAACTGATCCTTGCTCAGGCCGGTGGATCGCAGGAACCCTTCGATTGCCTTTTCGGGCGCGTCGTTGCGGGGCCCCTTGCGTTCCTCGCGCAGGGTCGGGCTTTCCTCGGTCAGGCCTTCGATCGCCAGCGCCAGCCGGCGCGGGGTCGAAAACGCCTCTGCCCCTGCATAGGTCAGGCCGGCCTCGACCAGCCCGTCGGTCACGCGCTTTTTCAGATCCGCGCGGGCGCGCGCCTGCATGCGGGCGGGGATTTCCTCGGAAAAGAGTTCGATCAGCAGATCAGGCATCAATAATTCTCCGGCGCGGGCGGGCAGCCCTCGGGCGCGGGCTTGCCGTCAAAGACGACCTCGCCGCAATGATTGAGTTGGTTCCAGGCATAGCCACGCCCATCGGGAAAGACGGCGACGACACGGTCCACGCCATAGGTGATGTTTTCCTGCCCCAGGAACCCCAGCGCCTCGCCGCTTTCCAGCGCGGCGCCGATGGTCTTGGCGTCGAAACAGTCGAACCAGCCGGGCGCGATCAGCGGCACCGGGTCGTCATGGATGACATAGGTTTCCGACAGCATCGCCAGCGACATAGGCGTGGTGAAACAGGCCCGGAACCGGATGGGCGAGCTTTCGGCGTCGATGCCTTCGAACCCGTCGGCGATCACCTCCTCCGGCGCGCCGCTGACGACCGAGGTCAGCATGACATGCGCCTGCGGCGCGGTGTCCGACACACGTTCGTAATAGGCATAGACCTGGGTGTAATAGACCCCGATGCCGAAGATCAGCGCGAAAAGCACGATGCCACCTGCAAGAAGTTTACCGGTCACGCCTGCCAGCCCCCGGCTTCGGTCTGGACGAACGCATCGGCGCATTTCTTGGCCAGCGCCCGCACACGCCCGATATAGGCTTGGCGTTCGGTGACCGAGATCACGCCGCGCGCGTCCAGCAGGTTGAACAGATGGCTGGCCTTGATGCACTGGTCATAGGCCGGGTGCGCCATGACGATGCGTTTGCCGGTTTTCGGGTCCTCGTACGGGTGGCTCAGGATCGCCTCGCATTCGGCCTCGGCCTCTTCGAACTGCTTCAGCAGCACGTCGGTGTTGGCCACGTCGAAGTTCCAGCGGCTGTATTCACCCTCGGTCTGGCGGAAGACGTCGCCATAGCTGAGCGCGATGGGCGTCTGCGGGTCGTTATAGGGCATGTCCATCACGTGATCGACGCCCAGAACATACATTGCCAGCCGTTCCAGACCATAGGTCAGCTCGCCCGACACGGGCTTGCAGTCATGCCCGCCGACCTGCTGGAAATAGGTGAACTGGCTGACCTCCATCCCATCGCACCAGACCTCCCACCCCAGGCCCCAGGCGCCCAGCGTGGGGGATTCCCAGTCATCCTCGACAAAGCGGATATCGTGCAGATCCATGTCGATGCCGATGGCCTCCAGGCTGCCCAGATACAGGTCCTGCAGATCGGGCGGGCTGGGTTTGATCAGCACCTGATACTGGTAATAGTGCTGCAAGCGGTTGGGGTTCTCGCCATAACGCCCGTCGGTCGGGCGGCGCGAGGGCTGGACATAGGCCGCCGCCCAGGATTTGGACCCCAGCGCGCGCAAGGTGGTGGCGGGGTGAAAGGTGCCGGCGCCCACCTCCATGTCATAGGGTTGCAGGATCGCGCAGCCCTTCTCGGCCCAGTAGGTCTGAAGCCGCAGGATGATCTCCTGAAAGGAACGGGGTTTGTCGGCCATGGGGACACCTTTGCAAAATCAGCGCCTGAATAGGCAACCGCGCGGGCGGGGTCAATCGCGGGTCAGGCTTTCGCCCAAGCGCAGCACCTCATCCACCAGCAGATCCAGATCGCTGGCCCGGGTGCGGTGGTTGGTCAGGTTCACGCGAATGGCCAGCTTGCCGTTGATTTTGGTCGTCGAGGGCGCGGCGACACCGCTTTCCTGCAAGGCGACTACAATGGCGTCGTTCAGCGCGTCGTCTTCGCCATAACGGAAGCAGACGATCTGCAAGGGCACGGGCGCCAGCAGCTCCAGCGCCGGTTCGCGGGCGATCCGCGCGGCCAGATACTGCGCCTGATCGCAATTGCGGTCGATGGCCGCGCCCAAGGCATCGGTGCCATGTTCCAGAAAATGCGCCCAGATCTTCAGCGCCCGAAAGCCCCGCGACAGCTCGGGGCCGTAATCCACCGGCCAGAAGCCCCCCGCCGCCAGCCCGCGCTCGTTCTGGGCCAGATAATCGGGCCGGTCAGAGAATGCACGGCGCAGCGCGCCTTCGTCCCGCACCAGAACGCAGCCCGCGTCATAGGCGACATGCAGCCATTTGTGAAAATCGAAGGCCAGAGAATCGGCGCGGTCGAACCCGCTCAGGCGCGGGCGCAGCCGGTCGGAAAGCCGCCCCGCCGCGCCGATGGCGCCGTCGACATGGAACCACATACCCTGTTCGGCACAGATATCGGCGATGCCGTCCAGATCGTCGATGGCGCCCATGTTCACCGCCCCCGCCGTGCCGATCACCGCGAAAGGGGTCAGCCCGGCGGCCCGGTCGGCGGCAATGGAAGCGCGCAGCGCGTCCAGATCCATTTCGAACGCGTCATTGCAGGGGATGGCGCGCAGCGCGTCGCTGCCCAGCCCCAGCATGTCGAAAGCCCGCGCGTTGCACGAATGCGCCTGGGCCGAGGCATAGCCGACCAGCCGCAGCCCGCCCACCCCGTCGCGGCGGCTGGCGAAATCCGTCCGCCGGTCGCGCGCGGCCTTCAGCGCGATGATCGTGGCCATGGAGGTGCCCGACACGATCAGCCCGCCGCTGTCCGCCGGGAACCCCATCAGCGCGCGGCACCAGTCCAGCACCTGTCGTTCGACATAGATCCCGCCGTGATCGCGCCCGCCCAGATTGGCGTTCATCGCCGCCGCCGCCACCGCGGGCAGCACCGCGCCGGGCGTGCCCGCCCCGTGGACCCAGCCGAAAAAGCGCGGATGGGTGTTGCCCACGCCAAAGGGCAGCAGCGCGGCGATCTGGTCGGCCACCGCATCGGCGCCCTGCCCGTCCACCGGCACCGGCGCGGTCAGGCGCGCCTTGGCGTCCGGCGGCAAGGGCGTCCAGACCCGGCCGTCGCCCGCCCCCTGCATCCGGTCGAGCGCGGCATCCAGCATCCGGTGCGCCGTGGCGCGGAAATCCCGCCAATTGTCAGGGTCGAGCGATTTGAAACGGTCCGGCATCCGGGCTCCTGATGTGCGCAGGCCTCACCCGCGGGGATTTCTGCGTTCATATCATCGTCAGTATGGAAATACAGGCGTGCAAATCACGCGGCGGAAAGCTAGGTTCTGTCGGACGACAAATGCTGCAGACCACCGGGGATAGGGCAGAAATGAGAAAAACGATCGGCATCTTCTGCCTTTTGTTCGGCGTGCTTGCGGGCACAATGGGACAGGCGCAATCCACCGCCTGGGTCCAGATCGAGGCGCATTCCACCCTGCGCGAGGCTCAGGACCGCGCGCGCGCCTATGCCGGGGCGTTCCCGCAGGTGAACGGGTTCCGGATGAGCACGGGCTGGTACGCGATTGCCCTGGGCCCCTACACCCGCGAGGACGCGCTGGCGCAGATGGGCGAGCTGAAGCGCGAGCTGCTGATCCCGCGCGACAGTTTCGTGGCCTTCAGCCGGGATTACGGCCAGCAATTCTGGCCCGTGGGTGCCAACCTGCGCCCGGTGACGCCGCAGGTCGACCCGACACCGGCGGTGCCGCAGGTAGCCATGCCCGCCAACCCCGCGCCGCTGCCCGATGAAACCCCGGCCGAGGCGCGGCGCAGCGAACGCGATCTTCCGCGTGAGGCACGGATGCGCCTGCAAGAGGCGCTGCAATGGGAAGGGTTCTATGACGCGGCCATCGACGGCGCCTTCGGTCCCGGCACCCGCCGGGCGATGGCCGCCTATCAGACCGCCATGGGGCTGGAGCCGACCGGCATCCTGACCACGAAACAGCGCGCCGCCCTGCTGAAGGGGATGGACGATGCGCTGGCGCAGCTGGGCATGCGGGTGGTCGAGGACACGACCGCCGGCGTATCGCTGTCCATGCCTGCCGCGATGGTGGCGTTCGACCGGTACGAGGCGCCCTTTGCCCATTACACCGCCAAGGATGGCAGCGGCGTTCAGGTCCTGCTGATCAGCCAGGCGGGCAACCAGGACACGCTTTACGGCCTTTATGACATCATGCAGACGCTGGAAATCGTTCCGGTCGACGGCGCGCGCGAACGCGGCCGCAACAGTTTCGAACTGACCGGGCAAAGCGCGGCGCTGCATTCCTATACCTTCGCGCGGCTGGACGGGGACGAGATCAAGGGCTTCACCCTTGCCTGGCCGCCGGGTGACGAAAAGCTGATGCAACACGCGGTCAAGGTGATGCGCGACAGCTTTGCCCCCGTCGCGGGCGTCGTGCTGGGCGATTCCGTCGGCCACACCACCGAAAGCCAGGCGGTCGATCTGGTCTCGGGGTTGCAGGTGCGGCGGCCCACGGTCACCGGCTCGGGCTTTTACGTGAACGGAAACGGCGCGGTGCTGACCACGACCGAGGTTCTGGGCCAATGCACCCGCGTCACCATCGCCGACGAATACGAGGCCGAGGTCGCCGCGCGCGACGACCTGCTGGGCCTGGCGGTTCTGACCCCGAAACAGCCGTTGGCCCCGCCGGCCTATGCCGCGTTCCGCGCCAGCGTGCCGCGGCTGAACAGCGATGTGGCGGTGGCGGGTTTCCCCTATGGCGGGGCGCTGGATCTGCCGGTGCTGACCTTTGGGCAACTGGCCGACCTGCGCGGTCTGCGTGGCGAGGACGAGCTGCAGCGCCTGGCGCTGGCGGCCACCCCCGGCGATGCGGGCGGCCCGGTCTTTGACACCCAGGGCGCGGTGATGGGCGTGCTGCTGGCCCCCGACACCGGCGCACAGCAACTGCCCGGCGATGTCAGCTTTGCCGCCAAGGTGCCCGCGATCGCCGATTTCCTGTCGGCGCATGGCGTGACACCCGCCGCCGCCGAAAGCGCCGCCGCGCTGGCGCCCGAGGATCTGACCGGCCTGGCCGCCGACATGACGGTTCTGGTCAGCTGCTGGAATTGATGATTGCCGGGCGGGACGCGCGTGCCGCCCCGCCTGGCCGCCCCCGTCCGAGCGCTTATTCCGCGATGGGGGCCAGGGTTTCGAACAGCGCGTCGTCCAGCGACAGGCCGCTGTTTGGCGCCGTCAGCAACACATCGCCGTAAAAGATCGAATTCGCCCCCGCGACAAAGCACAGGATCTGGTCGCTGACCGAAAACCCGTCGCGCCCCGCCGACAGCCGCAGCCGGGTTTTCGGCATCAGGATGCGGGCCGTGGCCACCATCCGCACCATTTCCATCGGGCGAATGCGCGGCAGATGCGCCAGCGGTGTGCCGGGCACGGGGATCAGCGCATTGATCGGCACGCTTTCGGGATGGGGATCGAAACTGGCCAGTACGGCCAGCATCTCGGCCCGGTCGCGCAGGCTTTCGCCCATGCCGATAATGCCCCCACAACAGATCGTGATCCCCGCCGCGCGCACATGGTCCAGCGTCTCCAGCCGGTCGCGATAGGTGCGCGTGCCAATGATCTCGGCATAGAATTCGGGGCCGGTATCCAGATTGTGATTATAGGCTGTCAGCCCCGCATCGGCCAGCGCCTGTGCCTGATGGGGCTGCAACATGCCCAGGGTCACGCAGGCCTCCATCCCCAGGGCGCGCACGCCGCGCACCATCTGCAGCACCGCGTCGAATTCCGCGCCATCGCGCACCTTGCGCCAGGCCGCGCCCATGCAGAACCGCTCGGCCCCGGCCTGTTGCGCGCGGGCGGCCATTTCGATGACCCGGTCGGGGTGCATGAAATGCTCTTTCTGCAGCCCGACTTCCTTGTGATGCGCCGATTGCGGGCAATAGGCGCAATCCTCCGGGCAGCCGCCCGTCTTGATGCTGAGCAGGCTGGCCTTCTGGATATATTCCACATCGTGATGGGCGCGATGCGTTTCGGCGGCCTGATGCAGCAGCGTCATCAACGGGCTGCGCAACAGCGCCTCGGCCCGGGCGGCGACGGGCGAGTCGCCCAGCTTGGCAAGATCCAGCATGGGCTCAGCCCCGGATCCAGCGCGTCAGTCGTGCAGGCGCCAGCGTGGTCAACAGCGCGGCCATCGCGACCTTGAGCAGATCACCCAGGACGAACGGCATCAGACCCAGCGCCAGAAGCTTGTCCGACGGCACGAACCGCGACAGCCAGGCCAGACCAAGCGCATAGACCAGCCCAAGCGCCACGGGCATGGCCCACCACACCGCGCGGCGGCCGAACCGGTCCACGGCCCAGCCCACCAGCACGGCCGCGACCAGAAAGCCCGCCAGATATCCGCCCGTCGGCCCGACCATATAGGCCAGCCCGATGCCTTTCTCCGGCGTTCCGGTAAAGACCGGCATCCCCGCCGCGCCGACGGCCAGATAGGACAACAGCGACAAGGCGCCGAAGCGCAACCCGCCCAAGCCCGCCAGCAGCAGCGTGGCCATGACATGCATCGTCATCGGCACGGGGAAAAACGGCACCGTGGTCTTGGCCGACAGCGTCAGAAGGCAAACGGCAAGGGAGAGTTTCAGGATCTGACCGCCCGCGACGGGAAGCGATCTGGTGGTGGCGTTCTGCATGGCGTCCTCATTTTTATCTATAAAATAACCAGAAGATTCTTTTCGGTTATAGTCTTTATAGATTTAACGCTCAAGCGCCGCCTGCCCCGCCCTATCGCATCAGGTGCCGCGACAGGATCTGACAGGCGCCATCCGCATCGCGCCGCTGCATCGCCTGAACAATCGCGCCATGGTCCCGGTCCGAGGACCGCACCCACCCCGCACGCCAGCGCGCGTGGAAGCGATGCGCCGACAGACGCTGCAACGGCGCGATCCGCTTCAGCAAAAGCGGCCGGTTGCAGGGCGCCAGGATCGCAAGGTGAAAGGCCCGGTTCGCCTTCTCCCACGAGATCGGATCGGTCGCATTGTCACACTGCACCCGCGCGCGTTCGATCCCCGCCAGCGCAGCCCTGTCGAGAGCCGCGATGGATTTGCGCAACGCCAGCGGCTCCAGCGCCAGGCGCATTTCCTGAATGTCTTCGTGATCGGCATTCGACAGAGAAAACACCCGCACGCCGCGCCGTGGCTCGGAGGTTGCCAGCTCCATCTGCACCAGCCGCTGCAACGCCTCGCGCACGGGCACGTGGCTGGTCTGGAACCGTTCAGCGATGTGATCCTGCGCCAGGCGCGACCCCGGCTCCAACTCGCCACGGATGATCTCTTCGGCCAAGGCCTCGGCGATGATCGCCGATTTTGTAGATAAATTGGACATGCCCCCGGCTTAGCCGAAATTCCCGCCGTTGCGAAGAACCCGTTTCCGCGCCCTGGCGGCGGCTCAGCTGCGCCAGAACTGTACCGTCAGCATGGCATAGACCGCAAACAGCTCCAGCCGGCCGATCAGCATGCCCGCCGTCAGCATCCATTTGGCGGTGTCGTTCAGGCTGGAAAAGTTGCCCGCCGGGCCGATCGTGTCGCCCAGCCCCGGGCCGATATTGGCCAGCGCCGTCGCCGCACCCGAGACCGAGGTCACGAAATCCAGCCCCGTCAGGCCCAGCATCACCGACAGCACGCCCAGCGACACCACGAAGATCACGAAGAACGCCATGACCGACGACAGCGCATCCTCGGGCACGGTGCGCCCCTCGTACCGGGGCGGAAAGACGCCGTGGGGCGAGTGGATCTTGCGGATCTGCGCCAGGATCGCGGCAAACAGCAACTGATAGCGGAAGATCTTGATCGAACAGCAGGTCGACCCGGCGCAGCCCCCCACCAGCCCGATGAAGAAGAACACCACCACCGGGAACGCGCCCCACAGCTGGTAATCGACGCTGGCATAGCCGGTGCCGGTGATGATCGAGGTGACGTTGAAGATCCCCTCGCGGAAGGCATGTTCCAGATGGTCGTCATTGATGAACACGCGATAGATGGTCATCAGCACGGTCAGGAAGAAAATCAGGACCAGAAAGACCCGCACCTGCGAATCCCGTTTCAGCGGCAGCAGGTTGCCCGCCATCAGTTGCACGTAGCGCACGAAGGGCAGGCTGGCCAACACCATGAACACCGACGCGACATATTCCGGCGCCCCCTGAAACGCCCCGAACGACGCGTCATGGCTGGAAAATCCCCCCGTGGACACCGTGGTCAGCGCGTGGTTGACCGCGTCCAGGAACGACATCCCCACAACCAGATAGCACAGCACGCAGGCCACCGTCAGAACCAGATACGCGACCGAGATCCGCGCCGCGATCTGTGCCGCGCGCGGCAGCACCTTGCCGTCTGTCTCGAACGCCTCGGACCGGAAGATCTGCATCCCGCCCACCCGCAATTCGGGCAGGAAGACCATCGCCACGACGATGATGCCCACGCCGCCGAACCATTGCAGCATCGACCGCCACAGCAGCAGCCCCTGCGGCAGCGCATCCAGCCCCGAAAACACGGTCGAGCCGGTGGTGGTCATGCCCGACATCGCCTCGAAAAACGCGTCGACGGCACGCGCCTCGGTCGCGCCGATCACGAAAGGGATGCCGCCGAAGACCGGCAGGATCAGCCAGACGCCGGTGGTCAGAAGAAAGGTCTGTTGCAGGGTCAGCCCCGCCTGCACCCCGTTCGAACAGGCCAGCGACAGCACGCCGCCGGTCAGGCAAGTCAGGATCGCGGCCTCGAGGAATACGGGCCAATGGCCATTCCCGTGCCACAGGTCCAGCAGCATGGGCAACAGCATGGTCGCGCCCAAAACGGCAACCAACAGGCCGACGACATATCCAACGGGGCGCAGATCCAGCATGACCGCAGGCTTGGCCCTGCCGCCCCCCGCTGTCAAGCCCGCAAGGGGCCTAGCCGTGGTGGATCAGCGTCGAAAACAGCTTGGGATCCAGGCTGTTGCCGGCAAAGGTCTCGCCCTCGACCAGCAGGCTGACCGCGTCATGGCTGTGCAGGCTTTCCTGATGGCTGGCCACCACGCGATAGTCGCCGATCCGCGGGTCGGCATGCAGCACCTCGCTGAACAGCCGCGCGGCATCCTCGACAAAGATCGGGTTCGCGGCGTTCAGCTCGGCAAAGGCCTGTTCATCCTCGCGCTTGACCATCACCTGGGTCTCGGTCGGGACCGCCTTGCGGCAAAGCGCGATCAGGTCCTCGAACCACAGACAGCCCGCGCCGGGTTCCACCACGACCGAGATCCGCGCGACCGAGCGCTGCGAATGCGGCGTGGCCAACTGCCCGCGCGCGCTGCGCGCGTGTTCGGCCAGTTCCAGCGAACAGGGGCAGGTCGACGAATAGACGTAGTCCAGATGCAGGATCCGCATCCGCTGCCCGTTCTGTTCGATCACCTCAAGCGCGATGTCGTAATATTGAAACCCTTCCAGACCCGACCGCAGCGAGCGGATCTTCATCGGGAAGGAGAACTGCATCTGGATGCGTGCATCCAGGCTTTCCAGATCGGTCTTGTAATCGTCCAGGGCCGCCTCGATCACCTCGAAGCTGAAGGTCCGCTCGCCATGCCGATAGAAGCTGCGCATGATGCGCGACATGTTGATGCCCTTCTTGCCGGGCTCTAGGCTGACCGTGCCGGTGACCGAGCTTTCCAGCGTCAGGTCGCCATTGTCGCGGGTGTGAAAGCGGATCGGCAGGCGGAAATTCGAAATCCCCACATGCTGGATCAGCCGCTTCTGCCCCCGGATCAGGCTGGCCGGCCCGTTCTGAAGATCGGGCATCGACGCCTTGTACGCCGCATCGACCGTGAAATCCGACGGATAGGTCCGGCTGAGCGCGGGTCCATTGGACAGGTCGCGCCCCGGCATCAGCCGTTCGATGGCGGGATCGAGCGTCTCGATCTCCAGCGTCGATGACGCACCGGCCCAGCGCCGCAGCAGTTTCAGCGCGGCCCTGGCCTCGTCCCGGCTTGGCACCCGGTCGGTATCGCGGTCGTGAACGTTCATTGCAGGCACTCCCTTGTGACGCCGTGCTCGCCCATAGATGGGCGTTATACGGCGTATTTCCACAATTTCACAGGGTAATACGTGGGCCCGCCCGGCTCAGATCAGATCAAGCGCCTGCATCAGGTCCGCAATCAGGTCATCGGGATGTTCCAGCCCGACCGAGATGCGCACCAACCCGTCGCTGATCCCCAGCGCGTCCTTCTGATCCTGCGGCAGACGCTGATGCGTCGTCGTGGCGGGATGGGTCGCGATGGATTTCGCATCGGCGAAATTGTTGGAAATGATGAACAGGTTCAAGGCGTTGAGGAATTTGAAACAGGCATCCTTGCCGCCCTTCACCTCGATCGCCAGAACGGTGCCGCCCGACGGCGCCTGTGCGATCGCCACGTCATATTGCGGATGCGTGGGATGGGTGGGATAGCGCATCTGGCTCAGCTTGGGATGGCCGACCAGCGCCTCGGCGATCCTTGCCGTGCTCTCAGCCTGGGCGCGCACCCGCAGCTCCAGCGTTTCCAGCGCCTTCAGATGGGTCCAGGCGGCAAAGGGGTTGATCGCCCCGCCAGTGTGCTTGACATAGGTCTCGATCGGGCCGCGGATCAGCGCGCGCGACCCACAGATCGCACCGCCCAGCATCCGCCCCTGCCCGTCCACATGCTTGGTGGTGGAATAGACGACCAGATCCACCCCCATCCGCGTGGCATAGGAAAAGACCGGCGTCGCCATCACATTGTCGACCACCACCAGGGCGCCGTTGCGATGCGCCACATCGACCACATGCGCCAGATCCACCACCTCGAGCGTGGGGTTCGAGATCGATTCCAGGAACACCAGCGTGGTGTCGGGCCGGATCGCCGCGTCCCAGGCCGCATTGTCGGTGCCATCGACCAGCGTCACCTCGACCCCGTAGCGCGCCAGAACCTCCTCCAGCACATACAGGCACGACCCAAAGAGCGCGCGCGAAGACACCACATGATCGCCCGCCTTGGTCAGCGCCATCAGCGCCGCACTGACCGCCGCCATCCCCGAGGTACAGGCAAACGCGTCCTCTGTCCCCTCAAGGGCGGCGATGCGGTCCTCGAACATGCGGTTGGTGGGGTTGCCATAGCGGGCATAGATGAATTCGTCATCGCCCGCGCCCTGGAACCGCGCCTCGGCGGCCTCGGCCGTGGGATAGACGAAGGCCTGGGTCACGAACAGCCCCTCGGACAGCTCGCCATACTGGCTGCGACGAATACCGGCATGCACCGCCTTGGTGCGCGGGTTCCAGTCCTGTGTCATCTGTCGGTCACTCCTTCGCGACGCATAAAAAAGCCCCCACCGCATCACGAGCGTCGGGGGCAATCCGTCCCTGACCTCTTTAGCGGCATGTTTAACGTGGCCCGCAATCCGGTGAACAAATCGCCACGATGGCCGTGACATATCGCCACGCGCCGTGACCGTCAAGCACCGTCACGCAGCTGTAACACCCGGTTCACGCCCCTGTCGTATCCTCGGTTTAACTCCCGCACCCAAGATGTAGTGGGGGCACCCATGCCACTTGTCCAGATCAATGCCGGCCCCGCGGGCCTTGTGCCCGACCCGGATGCCGAAACCCGGCTGCGCACCGCCCTGCACGCGCTGCCCAAGGGCGCGCCGGTGGTGATCCTGATCCACGGGTTCAAATTCTCGCCCAGCCACCCCGCCCGCAGCCCGCACCGGCATATCCTGGCGCTGGACCCCGCCAGCGGCTGCCGCAAGGCGCTGTCCTGGCCGCGCGCTCTGGGCTTTGGCGACGACACCGCCGACGGGCTCTGCATCGCCTTCGGGTGGGAGGCGTCGGGCTCGATCTGGCGCGCCTATGGGCAGGCCGCGCGCACCGGCGCCGCGCTGGCCCGGCTGATCGCCACGATCCGGCATCACAGCCCCGGCCGACAGGTCGACATCCTGGCCCATTCGCTGGGCGCGCGGGTCACCCTGGCCGCCCTGCCCCACTTGCAAGCGGGCGCGCTGCGCCACGCGATCCTGATGGCGCCTGCCGAAACACGCAGCCAGGCGCGCGCGGCCCTCGACACCCCCGCCGGGCGCGCGGCGGCGTTCCTGACCGTGGCCAGCGGGGAAAACACGCTTTATGACCTGCTGCTGGAATGGCTCGTCGCCCCGCACCGCCCCGGCGACCGCAGCCTGGGCCAGGCGGGCTTCACCGACCGCGCCAATTGGCTGACCCTACGGATCGACAGCACCGCCACCCTGCAGGCGCTGCGCGACCTTGGCTTTCCCGTCGCCGCCCCCGAACGCCGGATCTGTCACTGGAGCCCCTATCTGCGCCCCGGCATGTTCGGCCTCTACACCGCGCTCCTGCGGGCCGATTTCCCGCTGGAACACCTGCGCATGCGCCTGCCCGACACGCCCCAGCCCCGCCGGTCACGACGAGTTGCACGGCCCCGCCTGCCCCTGCCCTTGCCCTTTGCCGGAAAAGCGCCATCCTGATCCCAGCGAACAGGAGAACCGACATGACCGCACCCATTGACCTCTATTACTGGCCCACGCCCAACGGCTGGAAGATCTCGATCGCGCTCGAGGAAATGGGCCTGCCCTATGATCTGCACCTGATCGATATCGGCGCGGGCGACCAGTTCGACCCCGATTTCCTGAAAATCGCGCCCAATAACCGGATGCCCGCCATCGTCGATCCCGACGGCCCCGATGGCGCCCCGATCGCGATCTTCGAATCCGGCGCGATCCTGCAATACCTGGCGCGCAAGACCGGCCGCTTCTGCGGCGATACCGAACGCAGCCGCATCGCGGTCGACCAGTGGCTGATGTGGCAGATGGGCGGCGTGGGTCCGATGGCGGGCCAGGCGCATCACTTCCTGAAATACGCCCCCAGCATGGAGCCTCCCAACGACCTGCCCTATGCCAAGGACCGCTACCGCAACGAGGTCGCGCGGCTTTACGGCGTGCTGGACCGGCAACTGGCCCAGAACGCCTTCGTCGCCGGCGATTTCTACTCCATCGCCGATATGGCGATCTGGCCCTGGGCATCCCTGTGGGAGGGTCAGGAACAGACCCTCGACGACAAGCCGCACCTGAAACGCTGGCTGGAGACGGTCGGCGAACGCCCCGCGGTGCAAAAGGGCCGCGCCCTGGCCGCCGAAAAACGCAGCAACCTGCAATCCGACAAGAAGGCGCAAGAGATCCTGTTCAAGAAACAGGCCTGACCCTTCATTGTTCGAAAAATACTCCCGCCGGAGGCATCGCGCGCGTCAGCGCGCCACAAAATGTCGTGCGGGCGCAAGCCCGCGCAATCGGATCAGGCACTGTCCTCATCCGCCTCGGCGGCGTATTTCTGGAACACGCCGCTTTGGGTCATGAAAAACAGGAACACCGCCGCGGTCAGGCCAAAGGTCTTGAAATTCACCCAGGTGTCGGTCGACATGGTGCGCCAGACGACCTCGTTCGCCACGGCCAGCCCGGCAAAGAACAGCGCCAGCCGCCGGGTCAGGATCATCCACCCCTCGTGGCGCAGCGGCATCGCCTCTTCCATCACCAGCTTCAGATAGCTCTGCCCGCGCAGCAGCCCAAAGCCCAAAATCCCCGCAAACAGCGTATAGATCATCGTGGGCTTCATCTTGAAGAACCGGTCGTCGTTCAGCCACACGGTCAGCCCGCCGAAGACCACCACCAGAACCGCGGTCGCGATCTGCATCTTGGAAATATGCCCCGACAGCTTCCACAACAGCGCCGTGGTCAAAAGGATCAGCGGAATGAACCCCGCCGTCACCAGGATGAAGCCGTCATATTCCGTGCCGCTGATGACAAAGCTCTTGTCCTTCATCGCGACATAGGCCGCGAAGAACGCCGCGATCGGCCCCAGTTCCAGCGCCATCTTCAGGATCGGATTGATGCGTTTCTCGCTCATCGCTGCCTCTTTCATCCACCCATTTCAACTATCACGGCGCCCGCCGCGATCAAACCCATCAGGACCACCCGGCGCGGGCCGACCTTTTCGCCCAGCACCAGCCAGCCGATCAGCGCGGCAAAGACGGTCGATGTTTCGCGCAGCACCGCCGCCTCGCCCACCTTGTCCAGCCGCGTGGCCATCATGACCGACCCAAAGCTCAGGAACGCCACGATGGCGCCCAGCACCCCCCGCGCCATCAGCGGCCTCGGCGCGGGCCGGTCGGCCATGCTGCGCCAGCGCAGCAGCGCGATCGCGGGCATGAACAGCAGCCCGTCGATGAAGAAGAACCACGCCAGAAAGGTGAACGGATTGGCCGTCGCGCGAATGCCATAGGCGTCATAGGTGGTGTAAAGCGCGACAAAGGCGCCGGTCAGCACCGCCAGCATCAGCGCCAGTTTCAGCGTGTCGCGCTGCAATTCCCAATGGATCAGATTATAGACCGCCAGCCCGAAGATCCCCGCCAGCAGCACCGCCATGCCCAGCCATTGCGCGGCGGTGAAATGCTCGTCGAAGATCACCATCGCCCCGATCACCGCGAAAAGCGGCCCGGTGCCGCGCACCACCGGATAAACGACGGTATAGGCCCCCTTGGTATAGGTATAGCCCTGCGCCAGCTTGTAGCCCACATGGATCACGAAAGCCCCGGCAAAGATCGCCCACATATGCGGCTCGGGCCAGGGCACCACGAACAGCGCAAAGGGCGCGGCCATCATCCCATAGCTGAAATCGATCGCCCCACGGCTGAGCCAGGGATCGTGCCGCCCCTTCTGCAGCGCCCCGAACACCGCATGCAACAGCGCCGCCAGCAGCGCGAGCACCAGCGCAAGCTGGTGCCCGGCGGCGGTGCCCTCCAGTGACAGCAGCCAATTGCTCACATCATCCTATCCAGCAAAGGTGCCCCTGACCGGATAGTCGTTTTCCAGCACATATTTGATCCGTGCGGGCAACCGGTCCAGATCGGGCCGCAGGAACGGCGCGTTGGAATAGTCGACCATGTGAAGATCGCCCCCCGCATCGATCAGGAACAGCCCCGGCTCGGCAAAGGTCCGGTCGGTTTCCTGCGCCGAGCGCGGGGTCGAGATATAAAGCCCAAGCGCCTGCATCTGCGCCACCGACAGATCGTACCCGATGGGCAGGCTCAGCCCCTGTTCGGTCTGCATCTGCTGCGCCTTGGCTTCGGTATCGGCCGAGATCGCGACGACCTCGATCCCGATCTCGGCAAAGGCCGGCAGGATCTGTTCCAGGTCCGACAGGTATTGCTTGCAGATCGGGCAATGCAGGCCGCGATAGACGAAGACAAGCTGCCATTCGGCGCGCTCGGGCTTGCCCAAGGTGATGGTGCCACCGCCAAGGCGGGCGATATCGGTTTGCGGGAACGGCGCCCCGGCGGTCAGTGCGTTCGGCATCGGACAGTTTCCTTGTGAAAGTCATGGGCCGAACCACCTGCGCTGATCGCTCGGGGCTTCAAGACCGGCAGATGATCACGTGTTCGCGACCCCGGCAAGGGCATTCGCGAAATCCTGTGGATCGAACGCATCCAGGTCGTCGATCTGTTCGCCCACGCCTATGGCGTGGATCGGCAGGCCGAACCTGTCGGCCAGCGCCACAAGCACCCCGCCCTTGGCCGTGCCATCGAGCTTGGTCATCACCAGACCCGACACATCGGCCAGTTTCCGGAATGTCTCGACCTGGCTAAGCGCGTTCTGGCCGGTGGTGGCGTCCAGCACCAGCAGGGTGTTGTGCGGCGCGTCGGGGTTCTTCTTGCGGATGACGCGGACGATCTTGGCCAGTTCCTCCATCAGGTCGGCGCGGTTCTGCAGCCGCCCGGCGGTGTCGATCATCAGCAGATCGGCGCCCTCGGCCTCGGCCCTTGTCATGGCGTCGAAAGCCAGGCTGGCGGGATCGGACCCTTCGGGTGCGGTCATCACCGGCACGCCCGCGCGTTCGCCCCAGACCTGAAGCTGTTCGACGGCGGCGGCGCGGAACGTGTCGCCCGCGGCGATCACCACCGATTTGCCCGCCGCCTTGAACTGGCTGGCCAGCTTGCCGATGGTCGTGGTCTTGCCCGAGCCGTTGACCCCCACCACCAGCACCACCTGCGGCTTGCTGGGGTAAAGCGGCATGGGCTTGGCGACGGGTTCCATGATGCGGGCGATCTCGGTGGCCAGCAGGGATTTGATCTCGGCCACCGACAGTTTCTTGCCGAACCGCCCCTCGGCCATGTTGGCGGTGACGCGCAGGGCGGTGTCGACGCCCATGTCGGACGCGATCAGCAGCTCTTCGAGCTGTTCCAGCATGTCGTCATCCAGCACCCGGCGCATGACCGGCGCGCCGTCGCCCCGGCCCAGCAGCCGGCCGATGATCCCTGGGCGTGCAGCGGTTTCGGCGGGCGGCAGCGGGATTTCCACCGGCGCGGGATCGGGCGTGATGTCGGGCTGCACCGGCAGTTCGACCGGCGGTTCGGGCGCGCGTTCGGGTTGCGGCGGCGGTACCGGCATCGGTTCGGGCACCGGCGTGGGATCGGGCGCGGGTTGCGGCGCGGGATCGGGCGCGGGCACGGTTTCCGGTTCGGGCACGGGGATCGGTACCGGTTCGGGTTCGGGCACCGGGTCGGGCGTGGGCTGGGGCACCGGTTCGGGCGTGGGCGCGGGATCGGGCTGGGCGGGAACCTCGGGCAGCTCTGGCGTGGTGTCGAGCGTGCCGCCATCCTCGACAATCGCCTCCAGCCCCTCTTCGAGCTTCGACGAAGATTTGAAGAGCTTGTCCTTGAGCTTTCTGAAAAGTGCCATGTCGCCTCCGATCAGGTCTGACTTAATGGCAATCGCGGCGCTAGAAAAGCCCGATCCCGGACAGAAACGCCAAAAGCGCGGGCATCGGCCCGCCGCCCGAAAACGCGGCAATCCCCGGCGGCTCACGAAAATCTGTGCCCGCAGGGGGCGCTTTGGCGCCGGGCGCGATGGACCGCCCGCGCGCGGGATGGCAAGATGTCCCGGGGTGCCCGGTGACCGGGCGCCGATGACCAGGGGGACCCCCATGATGCGCGCCTGTCTTTTCTTCCTGATGCTCTGGGCCGGGGCGGTCCGGGCCGCCGATGGCCCGATGTCGGCCGAGGCGTTCGAGGACTATGCCACCGGGCGGACGCTTTATTTCGGGGCGGAAGGGCTGGCCTATGGCGCCGAGCAATACCTGCCGGGGCGCGAGGTGATCTGGACCTTTCTGAACGGGGAATGCCAGCGCGGGCGGTGGTATGAACAGGCGGGCATGATCTGTTTCGTCTACGAAAAAGCGCCCGAGGCGCCACAATGCTGGAGCTTTTTCAGCGATGGCGCAGGCTTGAGCGCGCGGTTCGAAGGCGACCCCGACGCGACCGAGCTTTACGAGGTGGAAAAGGACGATGCCCCGCTGATCTGCCCCGGCCCCGAGGTCGGCGCCTGAGATTTCAGGCCTCCGGCGGGAGTTTTTTCAAAGCGCTGAAAGGGGCGGTTCAGAACAGGCTACCCTGTTCGGGCGGTTTCTTGACCGGTTTCGTGGCTTTCGGTTTGGCGGGCGCGGGGGCGGCGGGGTTTGCGGCGCCGGGCACCACGTCGAGCCGCCCGTCGCGGAACTGGATTTCCAGCGTGGCGGCTTTCGCGGCCTCGGCGCTGGTGGTGATCACATCTTCGCCCGCGCGCACCACCGCATAGCCGCGTTTCAGCGTTTCGGTATAGCCCAGGCTTTGGCGCATGCGTTCCAGTGCGGCCAGCCGGTCGGCCAGCCGCGCGGTGCGGGTGCGGGCGATCTGGGCCAGCCGGTCGGACACCTGACGCAGCTCGCGCGACTTACGGTCGATGTCGCGTTGCAAGGCCGCGGGTTGCAGCCGGGCGGCGCGGTCGTCCAGGCGGCGGCCCGCATCGTCCAGCCGCGCGTGCAGCATGGCCGGGCGCAGGCTGGCGCAGCGTTCGGCCAGCGCCACGCGTTTTTTCTGGGCGACGCCCGTGAGCGCCGGGTCGAGCCGCGCCGACCACAGATCGAGCCGTTGCGCGGCGGTTTCGACCAGCGCCTGGGGCCGGGGCAGCCCGCGGGCCATGTCCTGCATCCGCTGGCGGCGCTGCTGGATGGCGCGCGTGGCCGCATGGGTCAGGCGGGCGCCCTGTTCATCGGTCCAGGACAGCAGCTCCAGCCGCACCGGCACGGCCAGTTCGGCGGCCGCCGTGGGCGTCGGCGCGCGCTTGTCCGAGACATAGTCGATGAGCGTGGTGTCGGTTTCGTGCCCGACGGCCGAGATCAGCGGGATGTCGGACTCTGCCGCCGCGCGGGCCACGGATTCTTCGTTGAAGCCCCACAGATCCTCGATCGAGCCGCCGCCGCGCGCCACGATGATCAGGTCGGGCCGGGGCAGCGCGCCGCCTGGGCTAAGCGCATTGAAGCCCCGGATCGCGCGCGTGACTTCGGGTGCGCAGGCCGATCCCTGCACCGCCACGGGCCAGATCAGCACCTTGCGCGGGAAACGGTCGCGCAGCCGGTGCAGGATGTCGCGGATGACCGCACCGCTGGGCGAGGTCACGACGCCGATCACCTCAGGCAGGAACGGCAGCGGGCGTTTGCGTTCGGCGGCAAAGAGGCCTTCGGCCGCCAGCGCCTTCTTGCGCTTTTCCAGCATCGCCATCAGCGCACCTTCGCCCGCGACGGTGACCTCGTCCACGTTCAGGTTGTATTTCGACTGCGCCCCGAAGGCGGTGAGCTTGCCGGTGACGATGACCTCCAGCCCCTCTTCGGGGATGACGCTGAGGCGCGCCGCCTGGCCCTTCCACGTGGTGCAGGCCAGCACGTTATTGTCGTCCTTGATGTCGTAGTAAAGATGGCCCGAGCGCGCCTTGAACACGCGGCCGACCTCGCCCCGCACACGGATGCGGCCAAAGGCGCCCTCGATCGTGCGCTTCACCGCGCCCGAGATTTCGCTGACGGTGAATTCCGGGGCGTTCTGGCCGGGTTCTGGGGCGTCGATCAGGTCCATGTCAGCCTCCTCCTCCGCCGCAACCACCGCCGCCGCAGCCCGCGCCACCATCGCCTGCACCGCCATCAACCGCGCTGCTATTTCCTTTGCCATGGCCGCCGCTACAACCAGCGACAAATGTGCCACCAGTTCGGTCTGCTTTGGCCGGTTTTACCTGCAACAAGCCCCAGATGATCAATCCTGCGCCCAGGACAAGTCCTGTGATACCCAACACAGACGCGCCCGCGAAAAGCGCTCCGGCGCCCGCGATGCCGGTCGCCGCCCCGACGATGAACAGTGGCCGTGTGGCGCGGGCAGCGCCACGGGTCTGACCGGGAATAGGCCAAATGTCCGTTGGTGCGACTGCACCAAACTCCTGCGCATAAAGCCGTCGTGTCGCGGCATATTGATCGGCCATACGGGCGGAATCCTCACCGGTATCGGCGGCGTCATGGTGAAGATCGTTCCGCAACACCTGTTTACACAGAACCTGCCAATAGTCGCGCGTCATGGCCAGATGAAGGTGCCAGGCCGCGTCGACTGCCACGCTGGGCGTGACCGGCTTTTCGCTGACTTGAGAAAGATAGAGGAAACGCTTGTATTCCTGCACCACACGGGCGGCATAGTCCGGATCCCAGAGTTCCTGTGCCGCCAGTCTGGAAGCGAAGCTCTGCGTGTGCGCCTCAGCGCCAAAGCGATGCTCTTGCAGACGGGACATCAGTTCAGGGTCGCGCATCTTGTCTGATCTCTCTAGAGATTTGCGTTTCATCCGATCTAGCAGATCGCGCAAGCCGGGTGAACCACGCAGGTACCTGTAGTCTTTCGCCACCGCGTGTTTCGTGGCACCCTTGCAGGCGATGTTGCGATCGTGGCTTTTACTCGCATTCGCTATGCTGACCGCCTGTGGGCGAGAGGCCAGCCATATCCCCAACCCCGTCCTGCTGCCGGGCCAGGCGGTCAGCACAGGGATCGCGAATGCCGCCTATGGCGCCCGCCGCGCGCGGGTGGCGCGCCATGTGGCCGTGCATCACCCCACCCTGATGACCGAGATCGCGGCCGGGGGCGGGCCGAAGCTGAGCCAAGCGATGGATCTGGCGCGCGTCCGGGTGGCGGATCGCCCGGCCCTGATCCGGCGCCTGCAACAGGACCGCGCGCTTTATGCCGCCGACCGCGAGGCGCTGATCGTCGCGCTGATGGTGCATGGCGGCTAGCACCGCTTGTGTCCCGCAACGCACCGCCGTAGAACCCTCCCAACCAAATTCGGGCGGGAGCATCTGGCATGAATATCCTTATCCTCGGCAGTGGCGGGCGCGAACATGCCCTGGCCTGGGCGATCAAGCAGAACCCGAAATGCGATCGGCTGATCTGTGCCCCCGGCAATGCGGGCATGGCCGAGATCGCCGAATGCGCGGCGCTGGATATCGAAGACGGCGGCGCCGTCGCGACATTCGCCGAGGAAAACGCGGTGGATTTCGTGGTGATCGGCCCCGAGGCGCCGCTGGCCGCGGGCGTGGCCGACCGGCTGCGCGCCGCCGGATTCCTGTGTTTCGGACCGTCGGCCGAGGCCGCGAAACTGGAAGCCAGCAAGGGCTTCACCAAGGAGATCTGCGACGCCTGTGGCGCGCCCACCGCCGCCTATGCCCGTTTCACCGATGCCGATGCGGCCCGCGATTACATCCGCGCTCAAGGTGCGCCCATCGTGGTCAAGGCCGACGGGCTGGCCGCGGGCAAGGGCGTGATCGTCGCGATGACCGAGGCCGAGGCGCTGGCGGCCATTGACGACATGTTCGGCGGCGCCTTTGGCGGCGCGGGCGCCGAGGTGGTGATCGAGGAATTCATGGAAGGCGAAGAGGCGTCCTTCTTCATCCTGTGCGACGGGGAAAACGTGCTGCCCGTGGGCACCGCGCAGGACCACAAGCGCGTGGGCGATGGCGATACCGGCCCCAATACCGGCGGCATGGGCGCCTATTCCCCCGCGCCCGTGATGACCGATGCGGTGACGCAAAAGGCGCTGGATGAAATCGTGAAGCCCACGGTGGCGGAAATGACGAAACGCGGGACGCCCTATCAGGGTGTGCTGTACGCCGGGTTCATGATCCAGGACGGCCAGCCCCGGCTGGTGGAATACAATGTCCGGTTTGGCGACCCCGAATGCCAGGTGCTGATGCTGCGCCTTGGGGCGCAGGCGCTGGACCTGCTGCTGGCCTGTGCCGAGGGGCGGCTGGACCAGGCTCAGGTCAACTGGGCCGACGACCACGCCATGACCGTGGTGCTGGCGGCCAAGGGGTATCCCGGCGGCTATGACAAGGGCTCTGTCATCGGGGGGCTGGACGCCCTGCCCGAAACCAGCAGCCAGATGGTGTTCCACGCCGGCACCAAGGAGGTCAACGGCCATGTGACGGCCGCTGGCGGGCGGGTGCTGAACGCCACCGCGCGCGGCGCGACATTGGCCGAGGCGCGCGACCGCGCCTATGCCCTGGCCGACGGGATCGACTGGCCCGACGGGTTCTATCGCCGCGATATCGGCTGGCGCGCGCTGGGGTAACGCCCCCGCGCGCAGACGCCCGGCATGCTGCGGCGCGGCGGATAATATCGTTGACACGACGGAAACAACACGGTTCTGTGAAGCATATTTATTTGCTTTTCAGTACCGAGAATTTTCCATGTCTTACCCGTTTTCCCTTTTCCCCACGATCCGCACCGAATTCCACGCCCCGCTGTCGGGCGACGTGACCCAGAATGTCGAACCACGCGTCTTTTCCCCCGACATCGCGGGCGACCCGCGCATCGAATCCCGCATCCACCGCAATATCGCCAGCTATGGCACGCAGTTGGGCAAGATCCTGGAGGCGCTGGAGACCCTGTCAGCGGCCACCGACACGCCCCTGCCCCAGATCGACAGCCTGGTCGAACGGGTCGAGGCCGAAAAGACCCACCACCGCGAAACCCTGCGGCGCGAGGCCGAAGAGGCGCTGATGCGTCTGAAACGGGCCGATGAAACCGCCTGGACCGAAGTTATTCAAAAATAAAAGGAACCCCAATCCGTGACGCGCGTTGACGACAGGACTGCAAAGCGAAGAACGGAGATACCGACATGACCCGCATGACCCTGGCCCTGCTGACCGCCCTTGCCCTGAGCGCCTGTGAAACCGTCGAAGGCGCCGGCCAGGACATCCAGAACGCCGGCGAAGCGATCGAGACCGAGGCCAACGAGACCCAGGCCCAGATGTAACCAGATTGGCGTGACGAGTAACCGTAACCAGTTTGATGTGACGTGTACCGCGTAAACGATTGAGCGCAAAAAATTTCAAGCCTACCGACCCGGTTGTCCCCCGGGCCGTATACCGGTCCACCCGCGAAATCCCCAAGCTTCGCCGGTGGGCCGGTTTCTTTTTGTCCGAAATCCGGTCAGAACGACCAGATCGCCGCGTCATCGTCCAGCAGGGCGTCGGCCATGGCGGGCGGCGCGGCGACGGTGACGCCGTCCAGCAGCGCCTCGGGGCCCGCGCCCTTGCCCGGCAGATAGATCGCACAGACCTCGGCCTTGGCGCCCTTTTCCATCGCCGCCTGCAACAGGCCCTGCGGGCTCATCCCCTTGGGCGGCTGTCCGGCGGTGGCGGTTTCGGGTGCGTCCTTCAGCGCGATATCCCCCGCCGGCCCGCACAGCAGGATGCGCGTGTCCACGCCCTTGGCGACGGCCTGCATGGTCAGAACCATGCTCATCAGCTGGGTCTGCGGCTCGGCCGCGGTGACGACCGTCACCAGACGCTCTGCGGGTTCGGCCTGCGCGGGCAGGGCCAGCAGCGCGACGGCGGCCAGGGCGGGCAAAGTTTTCAGCATTTCGACATCCTCTCACAGTCTCCATGCGCGTTCCGCGGTGCACCCTAAAGATGCATTCGACATACTGAATATGTCAGAACGCCGCATGCGCGCTGCGCCCCATTGTCCCTGGGGCAATCGGCGCCCGCGCGCCCGGGGCCGTTTCGCGCTATACTGCCCGCGAAGGAGGAGCCGACATGATCACCTTGGACGATATCGAGGACATGACCTGCCTGACCCGCGACGAGATCGCCGCCGTGGCCGAGCACGAGGGCCTGCCCGCGCTGAACGCCGCGACGCTGGGCGACTATCTGATGCACCAGCACAAGGGGCCGCAGCATGTGCAACAGATGATCTGCGAGGATATCCGCAGCGCCCTGCATGCCGACAATCTGGACCACGCGCGGGAGCTTTACGCGGTGCTGCACCATTTCATCACCGACCACCCCGAGGCCCAGCACGGCGCCGAGGGGTAACGGCCCGCGCGCGGCAACCCGCCCCTATCATTCACCTGATTTGCCGCTAAGCTGGCGTCAGGAGAATCGAGCATGCGCAAAACATTCTGGCTGATCGCCATCATCACCGCCCCCACCCTGCTGTCGGCCTGTGCCCCCGTCGTCATCGGCGCCGCCGGCGCCGTCGCCGCCGACGAGGCCATCGAACAGAAGAAAGGTGGGGACGGGTTATTTTGAGGTTGCTTGAACCACAAGAAAACCCACACATGATGCTGAAATAAAACGTTTTTTACAAGAAAAACCACAGGACCCACAGAACTCGAGATCGCACATCTCATACTAAATTTTTCACGCCAAAAATAATCTACTGCTTGGATTTCCTGAAAATATCGCCATATTTAAACCAAAGAAGTGGTCCACAAACCTCCATAAATGCCTGCAACCAAACAACATCACCGAGGAAAACATGGGTGGGAGCTACAAGCTCGACATGCACGGGTTCAACTCTGGCGTCAACAAAACGTTGACGATGAAACCCATGGTGCGTGTTCTAAAGAATATCAAAGATGGTCATGGTACAAGCAGCGTGAACCGAGATACCAAGAAAGGGAATTCTGTTGTCATCAGAGAAAGACGAAGCGGGTCTTCCTGACAGAGTTCCAGCTAACGCACGCGACCGTGAAAATGTAAATGCGCTCTATGTAGAGAACTTTCACTACAGCCCTAACAGCATAAGCGAGTTGAGAAGGCTAGCTGAGAGCAACCCTGAACTTGCCGAAAAGATCGTAGACTCTCAAGATAGAGTTGCGCGCCTATACTCCATAAGCGAGTGGATTGGCATGGTGGTGTCCGCGGTGCTAGGACTTAGCATAATTGCCGGGTTTGTGTCCATGGTGGTGAATCTAGGTTGGTGGCAGTCACTAGCTTTTGTGCTTTTGATGCTAGCTACTTCACATTTACTTCGTACAGTATTGACTGGAGAGTGGTCCGAAACAAGCTGGTTAGGACCAATATTCAAGGCAAGCGGCTTCCCCAAATCAGATGATTCTGAAGGGGATCCGTAGTCGCTTGATGTTCTTCGTAATAGAAGCACACTTGCGCCCCTATGCAGCTTCGGCATCACCCCAAGAGCGCACAATCAATCATCTATCTTCAACGCATTGAGCTCTCCGCCCAGGCAAACCGCAGGGGCACGCGATTTTCTTCGAAAATAGCTTTCGCCCCACCCTAAAATTGGACGATCAATCGTCCATTTTCAGGGCGTTGATAAACGCCTGCTGCGGGATCTCGACCTTGCCAAACTGGCGCATCTTCTTCTTGCCCGCCTTCTGCTTCTCCAACAGCTTTTTCTTCCGCGTGGCGTCGCCGCCATAGCATTTGGCGGTCACGTCCTTGCGCATGGCCGACAGGGTCTCGCGGGCGATGACGCGGCCGCCGATGGCGGCCTGGATCGGGATCTTGAACATGTGGCGGGGGATCAGCTCTTTCAGCTTTTCGCACATCGCCCTGCCCCGCGCCTCGGCCCGGTCGCGGTGAACCATGGTCGACAGCGCGTCCACGGGTTCGTCATTCACCAGCACCTGCATCTTGACCAGGTAATCCTGGGCATAGCCGATCATCTGATAGTCGAAGGACGCATAGCCCTTGGTCACCGATTTCAGCCGGTCATAGAAATCGAACACCACCTCGTTCAGCGGCAGGTCATAGACCACCATGGCGCGGGACCCGGCATAGGTCAGATCCTGTTGAATGCCGCGCCGGTCCTGGCACAGCTTCAGCACGTCGCCCAGGTATTCGTCGGGCACCAGGATCGTGGCTTTGATGCGCGGTTCCTCGATATGATCGACGTAAGTGAGATCGGGCATGTCGGCGGGGTTGTGCAGCTCGACCATCGTGCCGTCCTTCATGTGGACGTGATAGATCACGCTGGGCGCCGTGGTGATCAGGTCGATGTCGTATTCCCGTTCGATCCGGTCGCGGATGACCTCCAGGTGCAGAAGCCCCAGGAACCCGCAGCGGAAGCCGAAGCCCAGCGCGGCCGAGGTCTCCATCTCGTAGCTGAAAGAGGCGTCGTTCAGCGCCAGCTTCTCGATACTGTCGCGCAGATCCTCGAATTCGGCCGAATCCACCGGGAACAGGCCACAGAACACCACCGGCTGCGCGGGTTTAAAGCCCGGCAGGGCCTTGTCGGTGCCCTTTTTCTCGTGCGTGATGGTGTCGCCCACGCGGGTATCGCGCACCTGTTTGATGGAGGCGGTCAGGAAGCCGATCTCGCCCGGGCCCAGTTCCGCGATATCCTGCATCTTGGGGCGGAAGACGCCCAGCCGGTCGACGGGATAGGTGCCGCCAGTGCCCATCATCTTGATCCGGTCGCCTTTCTTGATGACGCCGTCGATCACGCGGATGATCACGACCACGCCCAGATAGGCGTCGTAATAGCTGTCGACCAGCATCGCCTTGAGCGGCGCATCGCGGTCGCCCTTGGGCGCGGGCAGGCGCGTCACGATCGCCTCGAGCACATCGGGGATGCCGACACCGGTCTTGGCGCTGATCTGCACCGCATCGGTGGCGTCGATGCCGATCACATCCTCGATCTGTTCGGCCACGCGGTCCACATCCGCCGCGGGCAGGTCGATCTTGTTCAGCACCGGCACGATTTCATGGTCGGCATCGATGGCCTGATAGACATTGGCCAGCGTCTGCGCCTCGACCCCCTGGGTCGCGTCGACGACCAGCAGCGAGCCTTCGACCGCCTGCATCGAGCGGCTGACCTCATAGGCGAAGTCGACATGGCCGGGCGTGTCGATCAGGTTCAGCACATAGGTCTCGCCATCCTTGGCGGGATATTCGATCCGCACCGTGTTGGCCTTGATGGTGATCCCGCGTTCGCGTTCGATATCCATGCTGTCCAGCAACTGCTCTTGCATGTCCCGTTCGGCCACCGTGCCCGTCATCTGGATCAGGCGGTCGGCCAGCGTGGATTTGCCGTGGTCGATATGGGCCACGATGGAAAAGTTGCGGATGTTTTTCAGATCGGTCATTCGCGACGATATGCGTTGGTTTTCAGGGGCGGTCAAGCGCCCTGAACGGTTTGCCGCGGCGGTTACAGGCCGGGAAGATCGCACGCGCCCGCCGGCGGTTGCGGCGATTGCCAGCGCAGCAGGAAATTCTGGTCGTCAGCGCGGGTCTGAAACTGGAAACCCGGCGTGGCCAGCGTGGGCGCCAGACGCTCTTGCCAGCCGACATCGGCCCACCAGCCGGGATCGGCCACGATCAGCCCTTCGGGCACGCACAGCATGACCTGCGCCACCGTGGCGGTGTCGCTGATGATCGGCCGGCCGGTGCGCGTGTCGCGCGCGAATTGCGTGAATGGCGGGGTTTCGGACAGGCGGCTGCGGCTGATCAACAGGTCGTAATCGCCCAGATAGGCGATGGTATCGAGCTCGCGCGTGGTCATCCGGAACGGCACATCCCGCCAATCGCCGACCAGGGTGGCGACGCGGGACCAATCCTCGCGGTTCAGGGGCGCGGTTGCGGTGGCCAGCCGCAGCGCGGGCGCCATGAACGAGCCCGAGATCAGCGCCACCAGCACCACCAGCCCCGCAGCGGTCGCCGGAAGATAGCGCGCGGATGCGACCCGCGCCGACACCTGCCCCGCCACCCAGTCCGCCACGGCGACGATCGCAAGCGCGGTCAGCGCGAAATAGAACGGCATCACATAGGACAGGTAGCGCGCCGCCTTGAACGCGCCGAAGGAATGGGTGACCAAGGCCACCGCGAAGATCACCGCGCAAAACAGCCCCATCCGCCGCGCCCGCCAGATCGCCAGAAACAGCACCACCGGAAAGGCCGCCCAAAGCGGACCGTACCCTTCCAGGAAAAGACGGTGATAGAACAGAACGTCATCGCGGGCCTTTTCGCTGTGGGCGGGGACCCAGCGATAGAACTCCCACGCCTTGTGCAGGACCCCCAGCCGATAGGCCGCGAACAGCAGCAGCAGGGCCGCCGGAACCCCCAGCGTCACCACCCAGCGACCGGCGGGATGGCGGCGCAGAAACGGCAGCGCATGGGCCAGCGCCCACCACAGGCCCAGCGCCGCCGCCCCGATCAGGGTCGACATCTGCGCCGACAGCGCCACCGCCAGCGCCGGAACCGCCAGCGCCAGCCAAGCGGCGCGCGCCCGGCCGCTGGCCTGAAACCCGTTATAGAAAGCGGCGGCACCGATCAGAAAGGTCAGCACCTGCAGCGAATAGAACCGCACGGTCTGCGCCTCGAATATGCCCGCGGGCCACAGGATCGCCAGCACCGCCGCCAGCGCCGCGACCGCCCAGCCCGCATGGCGGTTCAGCCACAGGAACAGCACCATCGGCACCGCCGCCCCAAGCAGCATGGGAAACAGCCGCGCCGTGGCCAGGTCGTCCTGTCCCAACAGCCGCAGATGCAGCGCCAGCGCGCGGGTAAAGCCCGCCCCACGCCGGTATTCGCCGTCCAGGATGCGAAAGCCCGCACCATCGTTCAGCGACCGCGCAGGCAGCAGGTGATAGAACTCGTCAAACTGCGCGGGCAGGTTCAACAGGCCGATGCGGGTCGCGATCCCCGCCAGCAGGACCGTCAGCGCCGACAGGATCAGCAAACGGCCGGTCACAGGCTGTCCGCCCAAACCCATTCGATTGCTGAAACCCACCGTCAATGCCCCGATAACCCTGTGCCGTCCCGCGCCAGCGCCCGCCCATTGCCCCACCCCGTGATCGGGTGACGGCCTGCGGGCGGAAACCACGGGATCCCGTTTGAAATCCGACCGTATGCGACCCCGAAACCGGAGTCCAATGCCCCGGCGCCCCTAGGACGCCGCTGTAAACCCCCAGAACCGGCTGGCGACAAAGGTGCCCACCGGTACGATAATGATCGCAATCGCCAGGGCCACGGATTCGGGCAGGACATTCATCGCCACCAGCCCGATCAGAACGAAATTGTTCACCGCAAACCCCATCAGCGCAATCACCCCGTAACGGCCCATCGACCGCAGGAAGGGCGTGTTGCGCTGGAATGAAAAATGATAGTGCCCGAAGAACGACACGAAAAACGCCGTGACGAAGCCCAGCACGTTCGACCAGCCCAGCGATGCCAGATCGAACGCCAGCAGCCCCTGCGCCACCGCCATATGCACCAGCGTCGACAGCCCGCCCACCAGGCCGAAGCGCAGCGCCTGGATCAGCTCAGCCCTGGTCCGGATCGACATCGCGCGTCCCTTTTTCGGTCCGGGCGCCCTTGCGGTACACCCCCTGCAACAGATAGACGGGCCGGCCCTTGGTCTCGACGAAAAGCCGCGACAGGTATTCGCCGATCACCCCCAGCGAAATCAGCTGGATGCCCCCCAGGAACAGCACCGCCGTCATGGTCGAGGCATAGCCGGGCACGTCGATCCCATAAACCATGGTCCGGACCACGATCAGGCTGGCATAAAGCACCGACACGAACGCCACGATCCCCCCGGCATAGGTCCAGACCCGCAGCGGCAGGCTGGAAAAGCTGACCACCCCGTCCAGCGCGAAATTCCACAGCCGCCAGTAATTGAACTTGGTCTCGCCCGCCGCGCGTTCGGGGCGGGTGTATTCCACCCCCACCGACGGAAACCCGATCCAGGCAAACAGCCCCTTCATGAACCGGTTGCGCTCGGTCAGCTGACAGATCGCATCCACCGCCACCCGGTCCATCAGGCGATAGTCGCCTGCATTCGGCGGGATCTCGGTCTGGGCCAGACGGTTGAACAGCCGATAGAACAGGCCCGAGGTCACGCGCTTGGTCGCCTTGTCCGACGACCGGTCCACCCGCACGCCATAGACCACGTCATAGCCTTCGCGCCATCTCTCAAGGAATTTCGGGATCAGGTCGGGCGGGTCCTGCAGATCGACATCCATCGGGATCACCACATCGCCGCTGGCCTGTTCGATCCCGGCGGTCATCGCGACCTCTTTCCCGAAATTGCGGCTCAGGTTGACGACGACGACCCGGTCGTCGCGGCGGCTCAGGTCAATGAGCTTGGCGATGGTGTCGTCCTTGCTGCCATCGTTGACAAAGACCAGCTCCAGCCGGTGGCCGTCCAGCTCGCCCGTGATGGCGGTGTGGAACAGGTCGACCGCATCGGTTTCGTTATAGCACGGCACCACGATCGAGATCAGCGGATCGGCCACCCGCGTCACCGCCGGCGGCAAGCCCACGGGACGGGCGGGCAGGCTGATTTCGGTATCCTTCATCTCAACGTGTCCATTTTGCATAATGCCTGCCATCCTGTGCCGCCGCCAGGATCGGCGCGCGCGCAAAGCCCTGTTCGTGCAATTGCGCCACGATATCCCCATAAAGCGCGGTCTTGTCGGTGTTCATCGACCCCCGGTCGATGGTGAAGGCCAGTATGACAGTGCTTCGGTTATCCAGCAACGGGGCCAGATCGGCGGCCGCAGCGGCCCAGTCGCCCGGTTCGCGCGGCAGCAGGTACAGCAGCTGTTCCGGCGCCACCTCGAACGCTGCGGCCAGCGTCGCCCCCCGCCCGACGCCGGGATCGACCACGATCAGCGTCTGATCGGTCCCGGCCTGCGCGGCCTCGGCCGCGATGGACCGATAGAACCCGCCGCCCCGGTTGCGGTTGGTCTCGAACCCGAAATTCAGCATCGCCGCCAGCCCCGCCACCAGCAGCCAGAGCGGCGCCAGGGCCGGAAAGACCGGGATCGCCCGCGCGATCCCCTGCCCCAGCATCAGCGCCCCGCGCGCGGCCAGATAGGCCACGAAGGGCGTGAAGAATGTCCAATAGCGCAACGCGTTGAACGACCGGTCCATCAGCACCGACGCCACCAGGAACAGCCCCACCCCGACGCCCACCACAAACAGCGCGATCGTGGCGTGATCCCACCGGCGCGGGCCGCGCAGCATCGCCGCCAGAACGCCCGAGCCCCCCAGCGCGATCAGCGCGAAACAGGCCAGCCGCCCGTATTTCTGGACCAGGTTCGGCACCTCGAAACTGGTGGCCGAAAAGACCTGTCCGGGCAGAAAGGCCAGCATCTCCTTCACCCAGCCGACCAGCCCGGGAAACCCGGTCATCTGGTCGGGCCGCGCGCCCATGTGATGCAGCATCACTGGCAGCCAGGGCAGGAACACCAGAAACGCCACCAGCGGCGACAGCCAGTAAAGGAACCGCCGCGTCACCAGCCCGCGCAGCACCTGCACCCCCAACAGGGGCACCACGATGAAAACGGCGAAATAATGCGTCAGCAGCAGCCCGCCACAGGCCAGCCCATTCACCACCACGCGCCACAGCACCGGGCGCGATGCGGCCCCGTCAGCGGGCTGTGCGGCGGTGAGCCAGGCCAGCACCGCCAGCAGCAGCACCATGGCATAGCCGCGCGCGTCATGGGCGCTGGTGGCCACCGAAAACGACAGCCCATAGGCCAGCACATAGGCCAGCGCGCGGGGCGGCTCGAACCGGGCCATCAGCCGGGCAAACAGCACCACGGATGCCAGCACCAGCGCGACCGACACGAACCGCATCACCGTCAGGCTGTTGCCAAAGACCCATGTCGCTGCATTGGCAACACCGAAGTAAAGCGGTGGATGAACGTCATTTTCGATATAGTTGTCAATCAGTTGCGGCAATATCCTGACGCCGTCGAACTGGCGCTGAACCTGTTCGGCGGCAAGCGGACCGGGGCCGGGCTGAACATAGTCCACAGCCGCGTTCGATTGCAGGGTGATCGCCTCGTCATACCAGATAGACCGGCTGAAAACGCCGAGGGAATAGACAATGGCCAACAATATCAATGCGATAAAATAAAAATACCAACGGGACATACAGGTGCTTTTGAAAGATCGAACCGCACCGGCCGCAATTGACCGACACCGGGCCAAGTGTAATGCAAACCACCCCCGAAAGGAAAAGAAATCCTGCGACATGGGCCGGGATTTTCTGCATCTGCGAAAGTTTTGCGCGCCCGGGGCGATTGTTTCACCCCAAAGGCCCGCGCGTCACGTTTTGACGCGGCACCGTCGAGATTATTGAAATTTTAAGATCGCGTGGCATAATCCCCGCACTGGGCAGGACGCCGGGCCAACCGGGGCCGCCCGCGCAAAGAAGAGGCAAGGGCATGAAACATCTTATTCTGGCAGCGCTGATCGCGGGCACGACCGCCCCCGCCAGCTTTGGCGGCACCATCGAAAAGGCCTGTCTGCGGTCGGACCGCAAGGCCGTGTCGCGCAGCCTGTGCGGCTGTATCCAAGAGGCCGCGAACCTGACGCTTTCGGGCTCGGATCAGCGGCTGGCGGCGAAATTCTTCCGCGACCCGCATCAGGCACAGGTGATCCGCCAGTCGGACCGCAGCAGCCACGAGGCGTTCTGGAAGCGCTACAAGCAGTTCGGCGCCACCGCGGAAACCTTCTGCCGCTAAGGCTCAGCGCGGCCGCAGGCTGCGTGCCAGCCCGCGGCTCGCCCCCTCGATCAGGTCCAGAACCAGGTCGAACCCGCCCTCGTAATAAGGGTCGGGCACCTCGTCGCGCGCGCTGTCGGCATAGCTGAGGAACAGCGCCACAGGCGTTTCGCTGTCCATCGGGCGCATCCGTTCCAGCGCCGCGACATTGGCATGATCCATCGCCACGATCAGATCGAACCGCGCGAAATCGGCGCCCGTGACCTGCTGCGCGCGCAGATGGCTCAGGTCATAGCCGCGCTGCGCAGCCTCGGTCGTGGCGCGCGCATCGGGCGGATCGCCCACATGCCAGCCACCGGTGCCCGCGCTTTCGACATGCACGTCCAGCCCCTCGGCCGCTGCGATGGCTTCGAAAACGCCGTGCGCGGTGGGCGAGCGGCAGATATTGCCCAGACAGACAAACAGGATGCGGGTGGTCATCGGCTCCTCCATTGGTCAAAGTGATAGCGCAAGGAGCCGCGCATGACCAAGATCGTAATTCTGACCGGGGCGGGCGTGTCCGCCGAAAGCGGGCTGGGCACGTTCCGCGACAAGGACGGGCTATGGACCAGATACGACCTGGAGGAGGTCGCGACGCCCGAGGGATTCGCGCGCAACCCCGCGCTGGTCCACGAATTCTATAACGCCCGCCGCAAGAACTGTGTCGAGGCGACGCCGAACGCCGCCCATCACGCGCTGGCCAGGCTGGAACGCGACTTCGACGGGCCCGTGCTGATCGTGACGCAGAATGTCGATGATCTGCACGAACGGGCGGGCTCCAGCCATGTCTGGCATATGCACGGGCAGCTGACGCGGGCGCTTTGTGCCGCCTGCGGGCATCGTTGGGACGCGCCGGCGGTCATGGCGCCCGCCGATCCCTGCCCGGCCTGCGCCGCCCCGGCCACGCGGCCCGATATCGTCTGGTTCGGCGAATATCCCTATGGGATGGAGGCGATCTGGGACGAACTGCGCGCCGCCGATCTGTTCGTATCGATCGGCACCTCGGGCAATGTCTATCCCGCCGCGGCTTTCGTCCAGGATGCCGCGCGGGCGGGCGCGCAAACGCTGGAGCTGAACCTGGAGCCGTCCATCGGCGCCCATGATTTCGAAGAGGTCCGCACCGGCCCGGCGACCGAAATCGTGCCCGCCTGGGTCGCGCAGATGCTGGCCTAGGGATCCCGCCCCCACCGGCGCGGGATCCGCCAGGATCAGTTGCTCATCTGCATCTTGGGCTGGCCATGGTTCATGCCGCCATGCATCGGCTTGCGCTCCAGATCGACGGGGATGGCGACCGTCATCTCGCCCGCCTGTTCGAAGGTCAGCGTGACGTCCACCACATCGCCATGTTTCAGCGGCCGGTTCAGGCCCAGAAACATCACGTGATCGCCCCCGCGCGCCAGCGCATGAGTGCCCCCGGCGGGGATGGCGAAGCCTTCGTCGACCCGGATCATCTGCATCACGCCCTGATCGTTTTCCTTGTGGGTGTGCAGCTCGACCTTGGCGGCCACATCCGAACTTGCGCCGACCAGCCTGTCATCGGCATCGGCGGCGTTGTGGATCACCATGAAGGCCGCGCCGGATTTCGCCATCATGGTCGAAACACGGGCATAGGCATCGTCGATGGTGATATCGCCCGCGAAAACGGGCAGCGTCATGGCGGCGGTTGCGGCAACCGCGCAAAGCGTTGATTTCAGAAACATTTCGCACTCCTGCGTGGGGATCCAAGTTGGTTTTCGGAAACTCAGATCACCGGTGGAGGGCCCCGCGCCTGGGCGGGGACGACCGGTTGGGCCACCGCCGCAATGTCGCGCGGAATGCGCAAGGTCTCGCCATCCCGGACCCGGCGCAGCGCCTGTGCCGACGGCTCCATATCCACCAGCGCCAGCGCCGCCACCCCGTCGGGGCAGACATGCGGCGGGCCGGTCGGGTTGCCATCGGCATCGACATACAGCATCTGCATGCCCGCACCGGAACACAGCGCGATGGTGCCCGCAGGCGTCGCCTGACCGCGCGCCACCGCCAGCGACAGCGATGTCAGCGCCAGCATCAGGGCCAGCGTCAGGGCGATATGAGGGCGCAACCGATCCATCAGGTGGGTTTGATAGACCGCCCGGCCCGGGCTTGCCAAGCGACAAAAGGCAGCAACCGCCTATCCCCGGATATCGGCCCGCCCCGTCACCGCCATCAGCGTGGCGGTCATCCGCGCGACGGGCCGCTCGGCACCGTCTTTCAGGGCAAAGGCCGTCGCTTCGGCAAAGCTCAGCGTGCGGCCGGGTTTCAGAACCTCGGCCCGGAACAGGAAATGATCGCCATCGGCGGGCGCCATCAGGCTGGTCTTCAGCTCGACCGTCAGCACTGCGGCATCCTCGGCCATCAGCGAAAACGCCGCATAGCCGCAGGCGCTGTCCAGCGCGGTGGTCACGATCCCCGTATGCACGAACCCGTGCTGCTGGGTGAAATCGACGTGAAAGGGCATCTCCAGCGTGATCCGCCCCGGCGCAAGATCGGTGATCGACACGCCCAATGTCGCCATCGCCGGTTGCCGGTCGAAACTGTCCCGCACCCGTTGCGCATAGCCTGCGAACCGTGGTTCGAATGCCGTCATGATGCCCCCCCTGCCTGTCCGGTCTGCGGGGCATCAGATACCAGCGCGGCGCGAAAGGCTAGTGCTTGGGCGACTGTTCGTGCTGTGCGGCACTGCGGGCGGCGGCCATGTCGAAAACGTCTTGCAGGAAATAGGCCGCCAGTTCCGACCGGTTGGCCAGCCCGGATTTGCGATAGATCGCCTGCGCCTGCTGACGGATGGTCGCCTGCGAGGTCTGGCGCACCTGCGCGATTTCCTTCAGCGACGCCCCTTTCAGGATCATCCCGGCGATGTCCGCCTCGGCCTCGGTCAGGCCCCAGTCGTCGAATTTCTGCGCCACCGCCGCCGACAGGCCGCGCGCGAAATGGGCGCTTTGACGCCGCCAGTCCGCCCCGGCCCGGGCGGCATCGTCCAGCTTGGCCTTCAGCACCTCGGCCTCGCCCTCGAGCGTGCGCAGACGGTCGAGCCCGAAAACCCCGATCACGATGGCCAGCGCCATCACCAGCATCTCGACGAAATCGGTCAACAGCTCGCCCGGCTCCATCGCGTCGCCGGTCACGGCAAGTTCCAACAGGGCCAGCACAAGCGTCAGGCAAACCGCCAGCCCGACGACAAACCCCACGATCCGAATCCGAAATGACATCACCGCTCCTTCATTTTTGCCGCCCCACCCTAGGGCCTGCGCCGCGCCGCGCCATCTGACAAAAGGCGGATCGGGCGCGCGGGACGGGGTTCGCGCACAGAAAAACGCCCGGCGGACAGGGTCAGCCGGGCGTCAATCACTGTGTCTGATCAAAAGGGCTCAGGCCGCGGCGGCCTTTGCGATGTCCTTCTTGATCTTCAGCGCCTTGGGCGACAGGTCGCTGTCCTTGGCTTTCGCCAGGAACGCGTCCAGACCGCCGCGGTGATCCACCGTGCGCAACGCCGATGCGGAAATGCGCAGCTTGAACGACTGTCCAAGCGCATCCGACAGCAGCGTCACATCGTTCAGGTTCGGCAGAAACCGGCGCTTGGTCTTGTTGTTGGCATGGCTGACATTGTTGCCAACCATCGGGCCTTTTCCGGTCAGTTCGCAAACGCGCGACATGGGTCTTTTCCTTGTCTCGATAATAGATCAGGCGCCGCAAGCGCAGCGCCCCGAATTCCGTTGGGCGTGATTAAGGCGAAACATTCAGGGCGTCAAGGGATTCGTGCGAGGAATTTACGCCCCGCCGCGCGGGCTTGCGCGCGGTGATCCGATAGCGGCGCTGTGCCGGCACCCATTCCAGCCCCGCGACCTTCTTGCTGCGCTTGAAGCAATCGTCCAGCCCCATGGTCCGCACCCGGCGCGACACCGACCGGATGGTGATCGCGAAGCGGTCGCCGAACCCGTCGACCAGCACCCAGCTGGGCTCGGACCGCGCGTTCGACGGGCCGATATGGCGGTGGCCATAGACGAAATTCGCCGGCCCCACATCGCCCACGCAGACGCTGACATCGTAAAGCTCTTCGACAAAGCGGTTCAGCCGTTGCAGATCGTCATCGGTGAACCGGCCCGACCGCACCAGCTTTTGCAGCGTGGGCGCGTTGTTGCCATCGGCATCGGTCACGCGTTCCGTGATGCAGCCCACGCCCAGGTTGGTTTTCACAAACCCATACAGGTGCGAGATCGGCAGGTTGAAATTCACGTCGAACAGCCGGCCCAGCATCAGGCGGCGATATTCGTCATATTGCTTGACCGTCGGCCGCCACCGGGCCGAGGGGATATAGCGCTGCGTCAGATGCCCGAAGGTCCAGCGGTTGAATTCTTCCGTGTGGCGCGGCTTGACGACCTTGATCAGGCGGAACGGGTGATCGGGGTGGGCAAAGACCATCCGCTCGCCGCCTTCGGCGATGACGTCACTTGGGTTCAAGGTGATCGTGTCTTCCTGCAAACCGGCCTACTCCGCTTGCGATGCTGGGAACGCATTATGTCATGTAACGGTTATATGACAAGTGTGGGATGCCGCGCCCCGGTTTGCAAGTCACGCATCGATCACATGTCGGATGCCCCACGGCATGCGGAACGGACCATCCGACAGATGTCGGATGCCCTGTGCGAACCGGTTGTGGGATGTGTAGCTAGGCCGCGCCCAGCGCCACCAGGATATCGCGGGTGGCGGCGCCGATGCTGACCTCGCCTCGCGCGACGCCTTCGCCCAGGGCGCGCATCTGCGCGCGGGTCTGAGGGTCCTGATGCAGGCGCGCCAGCAGGCCCTGCCGGACCTCTTCCTCGAACCAGTGGCGGGCCTGTTCGGCGCGGCGGGCATCGAAATGCCCCTGTTCCCGCCGCCAGTCCGACAGCGCGCGCATCTCGGCCCAGGCCTCGGCCAGGCCGTGTTCCTCGACCGCGGAAACGGTCATCGCCTTGGGGAATTCCGGCGGGTCATAGGGGCGCTTGCGCAGCAGCCGCAGCGCCCCGGCATAATCGGCGCAGGTGCGGGTGGCGGTGGCTTTCAGATCGCCATCGGCCTTGTTCACCAGGATGATATCGGCCATCTCCATGATGCCGCGCTTGACGCCCTGAAGCTCGTCCCCGCCGGCGGGCGCCAGCAACAGGATGAACAGGTCCGACATCTCGGCCACCATGGTCTCCGACTGGCCCACGCCCACGGTTTCGATCAGCACCACGTCGAAGCCCGCAGCCTCGCACAGCGCAATGGATTCGCGGGTGCGCCGCGCCACGCCGCCCAGCGCCGATTGGCTGGGCGAGGGGCGGATGAACGCGTTCGGATCGCGGCTCAGGCGTTCCATCCGCGTCTTGTCGCCCAGGATCGACCCGCCCGAGCGCGCGCTGGACGGATCCACCGCCAGCACCGCCACGCGCAGCCCCTGCCCGGTCAGCATCATGCCGAACGCCTCGATAAAGGTCGACTTGCCCACACCGGGCGTGCCCGACAGCCCGATGCGCAGCGCCTGACGCTGGGTCTTGGCCAGCTGCTCCAGCAACTCGACCGCCTGCGCCCGGTGATCGGCCCGGCCGCTTTCGACCAGCGTGATCGCCCGCGCCAGCGCGCGGCGTTCGCCATTCTGGATGCGGGTCGCCAGATCTGTGATGTCCATCGCATGCTCCGGGGGCTTGGGCTTCGGGTCACGCTGTCTTGCCCCGTGCGCGGCGCGCTGTCCACCCCTCTGGCCCAGACGGCGCGGATCGACCATAAGGGCGCCATGAGCGATACGCCCCTGCCCATCGACGACGCCCTGCCCGCCCTGCTGGACACCCTGCGCGACCGGGGCCGTGCGGTGCTGCAAGCGCCCCCCGGCGCGGGGAAAACCACCCGCGTGCCGCTGGCGATGCTGCGCGCCGGGCTGACCAAGGGCCGCATCGTGATGCTGGAGCCGCGCCGCCTGGCCGCGCGCGCCGCCGCCGAACGCATGGCCCAGACATTGGGCGAGCCGGTGGGCCAGACCGTCGGCTATCGCATCCGGGGCGAGGCCAAGGTGGGCAAGACCACCCGGATCGAGGTCGTGACCGAAGGCATTCTGACCCGGATGCTGCAATCCGACCCCGACCTGCCCGGTGTGGGCGCCGTGATCTTCGACGAATTCCACGAACGATCTTTGAATGCCGATCTGGGGCTGGCATTGGCGTGGGAGGTCCGGCAAGCCCTGCGCGACGATCTGATCCTGCTGGTCATGTCGGCCACGCTGGATGCCGAGCCTGTCGCCGCCATGCTGGAGGCCGCGCCGGTCGTCACGTCGCAGGGCCGCGCCTTTCCGGTCGCAACGCACTGGCTGGACCGGCCCGCCAACACCACGCGCTTTCACGACTATATCCAAGCGGCCGCCGATCTGGTCGCCCGCGCGAGCGCCGAGACCGAGGGCGGCGTGCTGGTCTTTTTGCCCGGAGAGGGCGAAATTCGCCGCGTTGCCAGCGCGTTGCAGGGCAAACTTCCACCCGATTGCCACCTGCGCCCGCTTTACGGCGCGTTGCCGTTCAAGGACCAGCGCGCGGCGATCCAGCCGGCGGAAACGGGCCGCAAGATCGTTCTGGCCACCGCCATCGCCGAAACCTCGCTGACCATTCAGGATATTCGCGTGGTGGTCGATTGCGGGCGGGCGCGGCGGGCGCGGTTCGACCCCAATTCCGGCATGTCGCGGCTGGTGACCGAACGCGTGACCAAGGCCGAGGCCGAACAGCGCCGGGGCCGCGCGGGCCGCGTGGCGCCGGGCACCTGTTACCGGCTGTGGACTAAGGGCGAGGAAGGCGCGCTGGCGGCCTTTCCCCCGCCCGAGATCGCGGCGACCGACCTGACCGGGCTGGCGCTGGAACTGGCGGTCTGGGGCGCGACGCCCGAAGATCTGGCGTTCCTGACCCCACCGCCCGAGGGCAGCTTTGCCGAGGCGCGCGCGCTGCTCGGCCAACTTGGCGCGTTGGCGGACGGGCGGATCACCGATCATGGCCGCGCGCTGGCCCGGCTGCCGCTGCACCCCCGGCTGGGCCATATGCTGGTCCGGGCGGGCGCGCAGGCCGCGCCGCTGGCCGCCCTGCTGGCCGAGCGTGATCCGCTGCGCGGTGCGCCCGCCGATCTGGCGCTGCGGCTGCGGGCGCTGACCGGCACGCCCCCCGCGACCGCTGATCGTGGCGCGCTGGAGCGTATAAGGGCCGAGGCCAAACGCCTGTCGAAAGCCGCCCCCAAAAGCGCGGCCGACCCCATGAGCGCGGGCGAGATGGCGGCGCTGGCCTATCCCGACCGGATCGGGCTGCGCCGCCCGGGAGACGATCCGCGCTATGTCCTGTCGGGCGGCAAGGGCGCGGTGCTGGCCGCCGACGACCCGCTGGCGGGGGCGCGGCTGATCGTGGCGACCGATCTGGATGGCGACACGCGCGAGGCGCGCATCCGCCTGGCCGCCGCCCTGAGCGACAGTGAGCTGCGCGGGCTTTATGGCGACCGCATCGCCTGGCACGACCTCTGCGCCTGGTCGAAACGCGACCGCCGCGTGCTGGCCCGGCGGCAGGAACGGCTTGGCGCGCTGGTGCTGGCCGACCAGATCTGGAAAGACGCCCCGGCTGATGCCATCGCGCGGGCCATGCTGGACGGCGTGCGCGAGCTTGGCCTGCCGTGGTCGGACGCCGCACGCCGGTTCCGGGCGCGGGTCGCGTTGCTGCGTTCTGAGGGGGCCGAGATGCCCGATATGTCCGATGCCGGGCTGATGGCCACGCTTGACGACTGGCTTTTGCCGCATCTGGCGGGCGTGAAGACGGCCGAGGATCTGAAACGCTTCGACATCCTGCCCGCCCTGCGCGCGATGCTGGACTGGGACGCGCAGCAGCGGCTGGACCAACTGGCGCCCGCGCATTTCATCACGCCCATGGGGCACAAGGCCGCCATCGACTATGACGGCGACGCGCCGGAAATTCAGGTTCGCTTGCAGGAAATGTTCGGCGTCACCACCCACCCCACCATCGGGCCGAAACGCCTGCCGCTGAAGATCACGCTGCTGTCGCCCGCCCGCCGCCCGGTGCAGACGACCATGGACCTGCCGGGGTTCTGGGCCAGCTCCTATGCGGACGTGCGCAAGGACATGCGCGGGCGCTATCCCAAACACCCCTGGCCCGAGGACCCGACGCAAGCCGAACCCACCCTGCGCGCCAAGCCGCGCGGGCGGTGACGCTTGCACAGCACGGCCCGGGCGCGTAACCCTCGGGCCGGATGCAAACGGGGGGATGGCGTGATCTTGTATCGATTTCTGCTCAGCCTTGCGGCGCCGGTCCTGCTGATCCGGGCGGCGCTGTCGGGTGGGCTGCGGGAACGGCTGGGCCATGGCGGACCGGACGCGGCGCGACGCGGCAGGGTGCTGTGGCTGCACGGCGCGTCGAATGGCGAGCTGACGGCGGCGCGCCCGCTGATCGACGCGCTGCTGGCGCATGACCCCGCGATTGCGCTGATCGTCACCTGCAACAGCGCCACGGGCCGAGCATTGGTCGACGGCTGGAACCTGCCGCGCGTGTCGGTGCGGTTTGCGCCGCTGGACCTGCGCATCGCGCTGCGCCGCTTCATCGCCACATGGCAGCCCGAGGCGCTGATCGTGGTGGAAAACGAGCTTTGGCCCAACCGGATGCAGGTGATGCGGGCGCTGCACCGGCCGGTGATCCTGGTCTCGGCGCGGATGTCGCCCCGCTCGGCCCGGCGCTGGCAGAAGCTGCCGGGGCTGGCGGCACAGGTGCTGGGCGCGATCCGTTACCTGTCGGCACAGGACAGCGCCTCGGCCGCGCGGTTTGCCGAGCTGGGCCTGCCGTCTGACCGGATCGGCCCGGCGCTGAACCTGAAATCCCTGACCGAGCCGCCCGCCGATATCGACACCGCCGCGCTGAAAGCGTTGCAAGGCGTCTATGCCCGCGCCGATACAGTGCTGGCGGCCTCGACCCACGAGGGCGAAGAGCGCGTGATCCTGCGCGGCTATGCCCAGGCGCTGTCGGAACGTCCCGGCCTGCGCCTGATCCTGGCGCCGCGCCATCCCCGCCGCCGGGACGAGCTGGTGGCGCTGCTGGAGCAGCGGCGGCTGAACTTCGCCGTGCGGTCACGCGGGGAAATGCCGGGGCCGGACACGCATGTCTATCTGGCCGATACGCTGGGCGAGATGCCGCTGTGGTACAGCCTGGCCGGGATCAGCTTTGTCGGCGGTTCCCTGGTGCCGCGCGGCGGGCATACCCCGTTCGAGCCCGTGGCGCTGGGATCGGCGCTGTTGCACGGCCCGCATCTGGAGAATTTCGCCGAAACCTATGCCGCGCTACAGGCCGGGGGCGGCGCGATCCTGGTGCAGGATGCCGAGGCTTTCGCGCGTTGCCTGATCGGCTGCGACGCGGCGGCCCAAGCCGCGTTGGCCCAGCGCGCGCGCAAGGTGCTGACCGATCTGCGCCCCAGCGCCGGGCTGGCGCCGCTGACCCGGCAGATCACCGAGCTTCTGACCTGAGCGGATAGCTGGCCAGCGGGGTATAGACCGCGCCCTCCGGCCGCAGGTCGGATTGATAAAGCGTGAAGCCATGCGCCCGGAACGCCCCGAACGGGGTCAGCCTGTGGGACAGGACCACATCGTTCAGCGCCGCGCTGGCCCGCGCCTTGCCCAGCCGCGCCAGCGTCACATGCGGCACGAAGCGGCGGCGTTCCACCACCACCCCCGCGCCATGGCACGCGCCCAGAACCGCCCGGTGCAGCGCTGTCAGCCCGTCATGCGGCACCACCCCGGCCACGATCGCCCGCGGATGCGCCCCGCCGATCCAGTCCAGCCCGGACAGGGTGATATCGACGCCGGGCTGGTGCAGCGCCGACAGCCGCTCATGCACCGCCTCAAGCGCCGGGTCGCTGACATCGCCCAGAAAGCACAAGGTCAGGTGCAGGTTTTCCGGCGGCACGATCCGCCCCATCGGCAGACGGTCCTGCACCGGCTGCAGCACGGTGATGATGTGTTCGGGAATATCGATGCCGACAAAGGCGCGGGTCATGGCGCGCCCCGCTCGGCAAGGGCCGCCAACCGCGCGCGCACCTCGTCCCGCACAGGACCGGGGCGCGGCACGTCGCGCAGGGTGGTGAACCAATGCGCGGGCGGGTTGCGGCCCCGGCTGTGCCCCGGCCAGTCCAGCCCGCGCAGGACATTTTCACCCGCGCCGGGCAAACGCTCGGGAATGTCATGCCCGGCCAGCACCGCCCAGACCCCGGTCCAAAGCCGCCCGACCGACCAGGGGTTATACCCGCCCCCGCCCAGCACCAGATACCGCGGGGCGACCCCGCGCAGCGCCGCCACCACGCCCCAATGGGCATTGTTCGACAGCGACAGGCGCGACAGCGGGTCTTCCTCGACCGCGTCGGCCCCGCATTGCAGCACCAACGCCTCGGGGCGGAACTGCGCCAGCCGGGGCAGGATCAAGCCCTCCAGCACCGCCTGCATTTCGGTATCGTTGAACCCGCGCGGCACCGGCAGGTTGAAGACATTCCCGCGGCCTGCATCCGCCAGCGCGCCGGTAAAGGGCCAGCGGCGTTCCTCGTGCACCGACATGACCAGCGTCTGCGGATCGTCGGCAAAGGCGATCTCGACCCCGTCGCCATGATGGGCGTCGATATCGACATAGGCGATCCGCCCCACCCCCTTGCGGCGCAGCGCCATGATCGCCAGCACCGGGTCGTTCAGGTAACAGAACCCGCTGGCCCGCCCCTTCAGCCCGTGATGCGTGCCGCCCGCCGGGTGAAACACCACGCCACCCCCTGCCAGCAGTTCCGCCGCCAGCAACGATCCGCCCGCCCCGGTAGCCGGGCGGCGGTACATCTCGGCAAAGACCGGATTGGCGGCGGTACCCAGCCCGAAACGGGCGCGCGTGGCGTCGTCGACCTGCTGCGTGGCCTCGGCCAGTTGCAGCGCCGCGATGTAATCCGGGTCGTGCCAGATCTGCAGCGCGGCGGGTTTGGCACAGGGGCTGGTGCGGAACCGATCCGCCGGCAACCAGCCCAGCGCCCGCGACAGATCCATCACCGTCGACACACGCGGCACGCGCAACGGGTGAAACGCCCCATAGCTGGACCGGCGATAGATCCCCGCCCCCAGAAAAAGCGGCGCCGTCGCGTCGGTCACACCCTGCCGCCCCATCCCCGTCAAAACCGTCCCGCGCCCCGCCATCAAGCCATGCACCTTGTTAAATGCCGCAAATCGGTCATAAATAAAGGGTAGAAACCAAAAACCGGGTCAAACCCTCAGAGCAGATCAGTGTCCGTGCACCGTAGTACATACCTGCCGATTTCGGTCGGCCGCACCCAGAAACGGGACATGCGCTCGCAATTCGCGGCGTTGTGCTATCGCACCGTGAAGGACAAGCCGCAGGTTCTGCTGATCACCAGCCGCGACACCGGCCGCTGGATCGTGCCCAAGGGCTGGCCGATGGACGGCAAGACCCCGCACGAGGCCGCCGCCGTCGAAGCCTTTGAAGAGGCCGGCGCGCGTGGCCGGGTGTTCGACCACGTGCTGGGGATGTATTCCTATGAAAAGCAGCTCGACGATGGCAGCACGCTGCCCTGCATCGTGACGCTTTTCCCGTTCAAGGTGCAATCCCTGGTCAGCGACTATCCCGAAGCGGGCGAGCGCAAACGCAAATGGTTCTCGCCGCGCAAGGCCGCCACCAAGGTGGACGAGCCGGAACTGGCCCGCATCCTGGCACAGTTCGATCCCCGCCTGTCGCGCTGACGGCGAAAACAATTGAAACCCGCGCCGGTTTCCATAGATATTCATCAGATCGACGCAAATGGGTAACGCCGCATGATCCGCTATGCACTGAAATGTGCGGACGAGCACGATTTCGAAAGCTGGTTCCAATCCGCCGCCGCCTTCGACAAGCTGCAGGCGGCGGGGATGATCACCTGCGCGGTCTGCGGCTCGGGCCAGGTGCGCAAATGCCTGATGGCGCCCAGCGTCGCGTCGACCGACAAGGCCGCACCGGCCAAACCGCTTGCCGCACCCGTGACCCAGGCCGAACAGGCCATCGCCGCGCTGCGCGATGCGGTGGAAAAGAACTCTGACTATGTCGGCGGCGATTTCGTGCACGAAGCCCGGATGATCCACGCGGGCGAGGCGCCAGAGCGCGCCATCCATGGCGAGGCCGCCCCGGCCGAGGCGCGCAAGCTGCTGGAGGACGGCATCCCCGTCGCACCCCTGCCTTTCCTGCCCGCGCGCAAAACGAACTGAGGTCCCCGGCCATGACCATCCTGATCACCGGCGCATCGCGCGGCATCGGCCGGCAACTGGCCGCGGACTATGCCGCTGCGGGCGAAACGGTGATCGGCACAATGCGCAGCCCCGGCGATCTTTCCGGGGTCACGGTCCTGCCGCTTGAGGTTACCGATCCCGAAAGCCACAACGCGCTCGCCCGGCGCCTGGACGGAAAAGCCATCGACACGCTGATCTGCAATGCCGGGATCTATCCCGACAAGGGTCAGACGCTGGAAACGGGCTTCCCGCACCAGGCCTGGGACGACGGCTTTGCCACCAACGTGACCGGTGTTTTCCTGACGATCCAGACGCTGCTGCCGAACCTGCGCGCCGCGCAGACCCCGAAGATCGCGATCATATCGTCGATGATGGCGTCACACGAACGGGCGCCGGGCGGGTCCTATATCTATCGCGCCTCGAAGGCGGCGGTGCTGAACCTGGGCCGAAACCTGGCCACAGACCTGAAACCGCAGGGCATCGCGGTCGGCATCTATCACCCGGGCTGGGTGCGCACCGATATGGGCGGGGCAGAGGCCGATATCGACCTGGCGACCGCATCGGACGGGCTGCGCCACCGCTTCGCCGCCCTGGACCCCACGACGACGGGCTGTTTCGAGGGATATGACGGCAGCCCCCTCCCCTATTGATCGCGCCGGAAACTCGCTTTTGGGGCGCTGCCCCAAACCCCGAGGTATTTGGACCAAGATGAAAGACAAGGGGCTTCATCTTGGCGAAAATACCTCCGCCGGAGGCATCCCGAGCCGAAGGCGAGATATCGTCTTGCACGCGCCAGCGTGCGCCGCCGGATTGACCGCCGCCCCTTGCCCTTGGCGGGCGGTTGCCCTAGGAAGCGCCGGAACTTTTCTGGGCAAGGGCACGGATCATGCCGGTTCTGGTAATGAAATTCGGCGGCACGTCGGTCGCCGATCTGGACCGCATCAAGAATGCGGCCGAAAAGGTGCGCCGCGAGGTCGAGCGCGGTTACGATGTGATCGTGATCGTGTCGGCGATGTCGGGCAAGACCAACGAGCTGGTGGGCTGGGTCACGCAGACCTCGCATCTTTATGACGCGCGCGAATACGATGCCGTTGTCAGCTCGGGCGAGAATGTGACCGCCGGGCTGATGGCGCTGACCTTGCAGGAGATGGACGTGCCCGCCCGCAGCTGGCAGGGCTGGCAGGTGCCGCTGAAGACATCGGCCGTGCACGCCGCCGCCCGGATCGAGGAGATCCCGCGCGACAATCTGGACGCCAAGTTTGCCGAGGGCATGAAGGTGGCCGTGGTCGCCGGATTCCAAGGGATCGCGCCGGACGGGCGGATCACCACGCTGGGCCGGGGCGGCAGCGACACCACGGCGGTGGCCTTTGCAGCGGCCTTCGATGCCGAGCGTTGCGATATCTATACCGATGTCGACGGGGTCTATACCACCGACCCGCGGATCGAGGACAAGGCGCGCAAGCTGGACAAGATCGCGTTCGAGGAAATGCTGGAACTGGCCAGCCTGGGCGCCAAGGTGCTGCAGACCCGATCGGTCGAGCTGGCGATGCGGTACAAGGTGCGGCTGCGCGTTCTGTCGAGTTTCGAGGAAACCGGCGACAATTCGGGTACACTGGTCTGCGACGAAGAGGAAATCATGGAAAGCAATGTTGTCTCTGGCGTCGCCTATGTCCGCGACGAAGCGAAAATGACCCTGATCTCGGTGGCCGACCGCCCCGGAATCGCGGCGGCGATCTTCGGCCCGCTGGCCGAGGCTGGCGTGAACGTGGATATGATCATCCAGAACATCTCCGAGGAGGGGCGCACCGACATGACCTTCTCGTGCCCCGTGGACCAGGTGGCGCGGGCCGAGGCGGCGGTGAACGCGGCCAAGGAGGCGGGCGAGATCAACTTCCACGGGCTGGTGGCCGATACCGATGTGGCCAAGGTCTCTGTCGTGGGGATCGGGATGCGCAGCCATGCGGGCGTGGCCAGCAAGATGTTCAAGGCGCTGTCGAACGAGGGCATCAACATCAAGGTCATCACCACATCCGAGATCAAGGTTTCGGTGCTGATCGAACGCAAATACATGGAGCTGGCCGTTCAGGCACTGCACGACGCGTTCGAGCTGGAAAAGGCCTGAGCCGCTGCGCCGGGCGTCGCGGCCGGTATCGGTCGCGCGGCATCCGGCGGGCGTTCGGGCATTGCGCCAGATCGCGGCAGCGCCCCCGCGCGCTGTCGGAATTTCAGACATCCCCTTTTCGGCATTGCATTTTTTGCTGCAGCGCGGCGCAGCATTCGTCTTTTCCTTCGCCCCGCAACTCGCCTATATCTGGTAGTCGCGGAACAGAGTGGAGCCCCCGTGCATGGCCGATGGCCTGGAAAGTGAAAGCCGCAAACTGCTGCGACGATTGCGCGATACCCTTGCCGACGCGGGCAAGGGCCAGGAGCGGCTTGACCGGATCACCCACATCATCGCGGATTCGATGCATTGCGAGGTCTGCTCGATCTATCTGTTTCGCGACACCGACACGCTGGAGCTCTGCGCGACCGAGGGGCTGAACCCCGAGGCCGTACACCAGACCCGGATGCGCATCGGCGAGGGTCTGGTGGGGCGTGTGGCGCGCACCGCCAGCCCGGTCAATACCGGCGACGCGCCCAGCGAACGCGGTTTCCGCTACATGCCCGAAACCGGCGAAGAGGTGTTCCCGTCCTTTCTGGGGGTGCCGATCCAGCGCCTGGGCGAGCGTCTGGGCGTGCTGGTCGTGCAGTCCAAGAAGGCGCGCGAGTTTTCCGAGGACGAGGTCTATGCGCTGGAAGTCGTGGCGATGGTGCTGGCCGAGATGACCGAACTGGGCGCGTTCATCGGCGAGGGTGCCGCGATGGCCGCCCTGCACCAGCGCCCCGCCATGTTCCGTGGCAGCACCGCACAGGAGGGCGTGGCCGCCGGTTCGGTCTGGCTGCACGAGCCGCGCGTTCTGGTCTCGAACCCGGTGGCCGACGACCCCGAGATCGAGTTGAAGCGGCTGAGCCACGCGGTCGATCATCTGCGGGTGTCGGTCGACGAGATGCTGAGTTCCGCCGAGGGCGGCGACAAGGAGCAGCTTCAGGTTCTGGAAGCCTATCGGATGTTCGCCAATTCGCGCGGCTGGATGCGCCGGATGGAGGAAGACATCCAGCGCGGCCTGTCGGCCGAAGCGGCGGTCGAAAAGGAACAATCCGCCGCCCGCGCCCGGATGGAACAGGTCCCCGACCCCTATCTGCGCGAGCGGCTGCACGATCTGGATGACCTGTCGAACCGGCTTTTGCGCATCCTGACCGGTCAGGGCCAGGATACCGGCGCCGAGATGCCCGACGACCCGATCCTGATCGCGCGCAATATCGGCCCGGGCGAATTGCTGGCCTATAACCGCAAGTTGAAGGGGATCGTGCTGGAAGAAGGCTCGGTCGGCAGCCATGCCGCCATCGTGGCGCGGGCGTTGTCGATCCCGCTGGTGATCCATGCCAAGCGGATCACGACCGAGGCGCTGAATGGCGATGCGATCCTGGTCGATGGCGAACAGGGGATCGTGCATCTGCGGCCCGAGGAAACCGTCGCCACGGCGTTTCAGGACAAGATCGCGATGCAGGCCGAGGCGCAGGAGCGCTATGCCTCGATCCGCGACAAGCCCGCCTGCACCACCGATGGCACCACCGTTTCGCTGCACATGAATGCGGGCCTGATGGCCGATCTGCCGTCGCTGGCGGGATCGGGGGCCGAGGGCGTCGGGCTGTTCCGGACCGAGTTGCAATTCCTGATCCGCAATCAGGTGCCCAAACGCGGCGAGCTGGCCGCGCTTTATGCCCGGGTGCTGGATGCCGCGCAGGGCAAACGCGTGGCGTTCCGCACGCTGGATATCGGCTCGGACAAGGTGCTGCCCTATATGAAGCCGCAGGACGAGCCGAACCCGGCGCTCGGCTGGCGCGCGATCCGTGTCGGGCTGGACAAGCCCGGCGTGATGCGGATGCAGCTTCAGGCGCTGATCCGCGCCGCCAATGGCCGCCCGCTGACCGTGATGTTTCCCTTCGTCGCCCAATTCGAGGAATTCACCTGTGCGCGTCAGGCGCTGCTGGACGAGCTGGAGCGCGAGGACCGGTTGGGCCATGTCCTGCCGGAAAAGGTCGAGATCGGCGCGATGCTGGAAACCCCCAGCCTGGCCTTTGCCCCCAGCCAGTTCTTCGAGATGGCCGATTTCATCTCGATCGGCGGCAATGACCTGAAACAGTTCTTTTTCGCCGCCGACCGCGAAAACGAACGGGTGCGCCGCCGCTATGACACGCTGAATGTCAGCTTCCTGTCCTTTATCGAGATGATCGTGCAGCGCTGCGCCGAGGGCGGCACGCATCTGTCGTTCTGCGGCGAGGATGCCGGCCGCCCGATCGAGGCGATGTGTTTCGCGGCGATGGGCCTCAGGGCGCTGTCGATGCGCCCGGCCTCCATCGGGCCGGTCAAGAACCTGTTGCGCCGGATCGACCTGGGACAGGTGCGGGCAGTGATCGATGACGCGCGTCTGAGTGGGGCGCAATCGGTGCGACCCATGGTCATGGACTGGCTGCGCAAACAGGGCTGAGCGCGGCGGTCAGCCCGCGGGCGTGTCCCATTTGGTGACCGCGCCGGTGATCCCGTCCCAATCGCCCCGCCCCAGAATACGGTTGGGGTTGGTGGGCGGCGGCATCTCGACCCCTTCGAGCTTTTCGAACCCGAACCGGCTGTAATAGGGCGCGTCGCCCACCAGCAGGATCCGCGCCCAGCCCAGCGCAAAGGCACGCGCGACGGAGTCCTGGATCAGCAGCGCGCCCAGCCCCTCGCCCTGGCGGGTGGGGTGAACCGCGACCGGGCCCAGCAAAAGCGCAGGCGCCGTGCCCACGCGGATCGGCCAATAGCGGATCGCGCCGCCCAGAACGCCGCCTTCGTCCCGGGCGGTCAGGCAAAGTTCGGCCACGCGCGGAACATCGTCGCGCAGCCGATAAGACGACAAGGTCTCGCGCCCGGGCGCGAAACACAGGTCGAAAAGCGCCTCGGCCTCCCACCAGTCGTCGGGCCGTTCCTGCTCCAGTCGGATCACGGTCTGTCCTGCATTGCCTCTGGAACGGCCCTAGCACGCGCGCTAGGTCTGGGGCAACGCAACTTGGGATACCCGCCGAATGTTCTATCGCCCCGCCGACGGCCATGGCCTGCCGCACAACCCGTTCAATGCCATCGTGACACCGCGCCCCATCGGCTGGATCTCGACCCGCGACGGGGCGGGCCGCGACAACCTGGCGCCCTATTCGTTCTTCAACGCCGTGGCCTATACCCCGCCGCAGGTGATGTTCGCCTCGACCTCGGCCAAGGCCGACCGCGACGACACCAAGGACAGCCTGGGCAATATCCGCGAAACCGGGGTTTTCTGCGTGAACATCGTGTCATTCGCGCTGCGCGATGCGATGAACGTGACATCGGGCGGTTATGGGCGCGCGGTGGACGAGTTCGCCGAAGCCGGGCTGGAAAAGCTGCCTTGCGAAACCATCGACTGCGCCCGCGTGGCCGCCGCGCCCGCGCATCTGGAATGCCGCCTGACCCAGGTGGTCGCGCTGGAGGGGGCGTCGAACTTCGCCGTCTTCGGCGAGGTGACGGGCGTGCATATCGACGATGCCTTTATGGTGGACGGGATGCTGGATGTGACCCGGTTCCAGCCGCTGGCCCGGCTGGGCTATCGCGACTATGCCGTTGTGCGCGAGCTGTTCAGCCTGAACCGTCCCGCCCAGAGCTAGCGCCCCGCAGGGGGCGCGCGTCCGCCCCGCCCACGGGGGACGGGCCGCACGCGGCCCGGCCGTTGGCCGGGCGACGGCCCAGCGGCAAGGTCGGGTTCTTAGTGCCCGCCACCCAGGATGCCGGTGCGCACGCTGTAATCGACCGCGACCTGGTAATCGGGGTCATCGCCGCTGTCGACCATCAGTTGCCCGGCCTTTTCCAGCAGCCGGTGACAATCGCGGCTGAGATGGCGCAGCTGCACCTTTTTCCCCGCGGCCTCGTATTTCGCAGCGACGGCTTCGATCGCGGTCAGTGCCGATTGGTCGGCCACCCGGCTGTCGGCGAAATCAATCACCACATGGGCGGGGTCGCTTTCGGGCGTGAACAGCTCGACAAACCCGTCGGTCGAGCCGAAGAAGAGCGGGCCCTTGACCTGATAGACCTTGGCGCCCTCGGGTGTTTCATAGACCTTGGCATGGATGCGCGAGGCGTTCTGCCACGCATATTCCAGAGCCGACACGATCACGCCCACCACAACGGCGGTCGCCAGGTCATAGAAGACGGTCGTGATCGTCACCAGCACGATCACCAGCGCATCGGCCAGCGGGATTTTCCGCATGATGGTCAGCGACTGCCAGGCGAAAGTGCCGATCACAACCATGAACATCACGCCCACAAGCGCGGCCAGCGGGATCTGTTCGATCAGCGGCGCGGCCACCACGATGAACAGCAGCAGGAACAGCGCCGCCGACACACCCGAGATCCGCGTGCGACCGCCCGATTTCACGTTGATCATCGACTGACCGATCATCGCGCACCCGCCCATGCCGCCGAAGAACCCGGTCACGACATTCGCCGCGCCCTGGGCCACGCATTCCTTGCTGGCGCCGCCGCGCTGGCCGGTGATCTCGCCCACCAGGTTCAGCGTCAGCAGGCTTTCGATCAGGCCGATGGCCGCCAGGATCAGCGCATAGGGCAGGATGATGTTCAGCGTTTCCAGGTTCAGCGGCACCATCGGCAGGTGAAAGCTCGGCAGCCCCCCCTCGATCGAGGCCATGTCGCCCACGCGCGGCACGTCGATGCCAAAGGCGATGACCAGGATCGCCACGATCCCGATCCCGGCCAGCGGCGCGGGGATCGCGCGGGTGATCTTGGGCATGACCCAAATGATCGCCATCGTCGCGGCCACCAGCGCCAGCATGGTGATCAGCGGCCAGCCCGACAGCCAGTCGCCGCCCGACATGCCGTGGCCCGAAACCTCGGCAGAGCCGGGCACCTTGAACTGCGTCAGCTGCGCCAGGAAGATCACGATGGCCAGCCCGTTCACGAAGCCCAGCATCACCGGATGCGGCACCAGCCGGATGAACTTGCCCAGCCGGAAGATCCCCGCCGCGATCTGAATGATCCCCATCAGCACCACGGTCGCGAACAGGTATTCCACCCCGTGTTCGGCCACCAGCGCCACCATGACAACCGCCAGCGCCCCGGTCGCGCCCGAGATCATCCCCGGCCGCCCGCCCAGCAGCGCGGTGATCAGCCCCACCATAAACGCGGCGTAAAGCCCCACCAGCGGATGCACCCCCGCGACAAAGGCAAAGGCCACCGCCTCGGGCACCAGCGCCAGCGCGACGGTCAGCCCGGCCAGGATCTCGGTCTTGAACCCGGCAAGGGTCAGCCCCTGGGTGGGGGTCTGGAAATTGGCAAGTGATACACGGCTGGCAAAGGCCGCTAGCATGGATCGCGCCATGGGTCATGTCCTGGCTTTGGGGGGTGTTTGCCGCGCCTTCTATCGCATCGCCGCATGTCCGGAAACCGGGGAACCGGAAAAATAAAAATTGCATAGCGGCTTTGCAACATCGGCATATCACGAAAGCTTGGCCCGCCGTGATTGGACTTCGCCGCCGCAGCCTGCGCAACTGCCGCCCAGTTTGAACCGGAGATCTGCCATGCTGCGCCGCGCCTTTATCTACCTTCTTCTGACCGCCCTGCCCGTGTTGGCCCAGGATCTGGAGGGCAACGACACCCCCGGTAACTGGCGGGTCAAACATTTCCAGACCTTCGGCATCTGGAACAGCATGTGCGACGAGCGCGAGGAAAATGGCACCCTGAACCAGCGCTGCTATATCCGCTATGTCGATGTGTTTTCGCCCCGCCCCGAATTCGCGGCGCAATTCCTGTTCATCGTCGCCGAAGAGGGGCGCGAGAATGTCGAGTTCGGGCTGGAGCCGGGCACGCTGTTTTCGCCCAACGGCTTTCGGATCGATACCGGCGACACGGTTCGCTGGCGCACCCGCCGCCCGGGCTGTCTGACCGGGCTGTCCTGCACGTTCCGCGACGACGGCGCCGCAGAACTGCTGGGCGCAATGACCGAAGGCGACGCGATGCGCTTTGTCTTCATCGACCGGCATGGCAACGCGCGCGACATCACCTGGCCGCTGGACGGGTTCGCCGACGCGCTGGCCGATTTCCGCAGCCAGTCACGCGCGCGCGCCCTGCTGCCAGCGTCCTGAGCGGATCACTCTTCGGGGTGGTCTTTCAGGAACCGCCGGATGAAGCCGCGGATCTCGCGCGCGGCAGATGTGTCCAGCTCCTTGCAGCGCTCGACAAAGGCGTCACGCTCTTCCTTATCAAGGCGCAAAACCAGCTGACTGTTCTTCTTATACGATTTCTTAGGGCTTTTCTTGTTCAACGCGTCAGTTCCGGCAGCCTTGACGTTACGCAAAGTCAATGTATATACATATCCTATGCATCAGCGTTACATGGTAGGGGCAGCCGCAACAAAAAGGAAGCAGAAATGAACATTCACACCGCACACAGCCTGATCATCCGCGACCGGATGGATTGGCGCAAACCGCATCTTCGGTGGATCCCGGAACGGGCCTATCGGTTCTTCAGCAATAATTCGAAGAAATGATCGCACCGGGGCGCGGCATCGGACAGAACCGACCAAGGTACAGCCCAAGGACCGGCCCGATGCAAAACCGCCCCACCGTCAAGGATTACATCCGCACCATCGTCGACTTCCCGCATGAAGGGATCATGTTTCGCGATGTGACGACGCTGTTCGCCGATCCGCGCGGGTTCCGGATGGCCATCGACCAGATGCTGCACCCCTATGCCGGGCAACCGATCGACAAGGTGGTGGGGCTTGAGGCGCGCGGTTTCATCCTGGGCGGCGCAATTGCGCACCAGCTGACCGTGGGCTTCGTGCCCGTGCGCAAGAAGGGCAAGCTGCCCGGCACGGTCATCAGCGAAGAATACACGCTGGAATATGGCGAGGCCGTGGTCGAGATCCACGATGACGCGATTCAGCCCGGCGAACGGATCCTGGTGGTCGATGACCTGCTGGCCACCGGCGGTACGGCAGAGGCGGGCATCAAGCTGATCGAACGTCTGGGCGGCGAGATCGTCGGATGCGCCTTTATCGTCGACCTGCCGGAACTGGGCGGGCGGCAGAAGCTCGAGGCACTCGGCATGGATGTTCACGTGCTGTGCGAATTCGAAGGCGCCTGATATCCCCGCAGCCTGATCACGTTTCGGTTATGCCGGACTAAACCGACCCTGTGCACGTCTGTAACAGGGACTGCTGCGACGGCGGTCCTTGCTCAGCATCATTGCACAGACGAGGTCAGACATGTCTTTTCCCTTCTTCTTTTCCTTTGCCCTGCTGCCCAGCCGGTTCGGGTCGATCTTCGGCACCGATGGCAACGACAAGCTGATCGGCCGGCTGCGTGCCGACGTGATCGATGCCGGTGACGGCGACGACATCGTCTTTGGCCTGACCGGGCGCGACCGGTTGTTCGGCGGCGATGGCGATGACGACCTGTTCGGGGGCTTTGGCCGCGATGTCCTGAAAGGCGGGAACGGCAATGACAAGCTTCATGGCGGGTTCGGGCGGGACCGGCTGAAGGGGGGCGAAGGCGACGATCTGCTGGACGGCGGTGCGGGGCGCGACGTGCTGGAAGGCGGCGCAGGCGTCGACACCCTGATCGGCGGCAAGGGCGCGGACACCTTTGTGTTCAGCGGCGATCCCTTCAACGGCAACACCCCCGCCGCCCCCGAACCGGGCCTGATCCCGGGCGTCAACAAACCCGATCAGGTCGAGGATTTCGACATTGCCGAGGATACGCTGGCGCTGAATTCCGACGATTTCGATGTCGACAGTTTCGAGTTCGTGAACGGGCTGGTGAACGAGATTTCGGGCAACGCGAATCTGATCGTCGTGCAGGATGAATTCGTGAACGCCCGCGCCGCCGCGCAAGCCATCGCCGACAATGACGCGCTGACCGCCGACGAGGGCTTCTTTGTCTATTTCAACGCCACGCTGGGCATCAACCGCCTGGTCTATTCCCAGGATCTGGGCGATGGCGGCGCGTTTTCGGTGCTGGCCAACCTGAACAACCTGACCGGGGACGACGCCATTGCGGCGCTGCCCGATTTCACGGTCGAGAATTTCGAGCTTGTGTGAGTAACGAGTAACGGTTGGACGTGTTGCGGGCGCGACGGGCCCGCAACACATTTCACCCCGCGCGCATCGCCGCGCCGTCGGATGCGCCTTTTTCGTCGACCTGCCGGAACCGGGCGGGCGGCGGCTTGGGATGGATGTTCACGTGCCTTCGGGCTTCGAAGGCGCCTGAACCGATCACAATGAATTGAGTGGAAACCCAGCGGGCCCCGGGCTTAGCGCGGCCGCACGCGCCGTCAAGCGCCACAACCGGCGTGGCGGGGTGATCCCAGCGCATGGGGGCTGCGTATCGGGGCATATGCCAATTCCGGCAGAACCCTGAGAGGAGACCCACATGTTTCGTACCATTGCATTGACCACGCTGACCACCGCTTTCCTGGGCACCGCCGCCATGGCCGGGGGCCATTCGATGGATATCGTCGACACCGCCGCCGGGTCGGAAGATTTCGAAACGCTGGTCGCGGCCGTGCAGGCGGCGGGGCTGGTCGACACCCTGAAGGGCGAGGGACCCTTCACCGTCTTCGCCCCCACCGATGACGCTTTTGCCGCCCTGCCCGAAGGCACGTTGGAGGATCTGCTGAAGCCCGAGAACAAGGATCAGCTGGTTTCGATCCTGACCTATCACGTGGTGCCGGGCAAGGTGATGTCGACCGACCTGAGCGATGACATGATGGCCGCCACCGTGCAGGGCGGCGAGGTGATGATCGACCTGGACAATGGCGTGATGGTCAATGACGCCACCGTGACCGCCGCGGATATCGAGGCGTCGAACGGCGTGATCCACGTGATCGACAAGGTGATCCTGCCGCAATAAGCGCAAGGTCACGTTGGGTGGCGCGCGACCGCGCGCCGCCCTATCCGCCGTGCAGCACCGCGCCGGGGTTCATGATCCCCGCCGGGTCCAGCGCCGCCTTGATCGCGCGCATCGCCGACAGCTTGCCCGGATCGCCATAGCGTTCCAGATCCTCGACCTTCAGCCGTCCGACGCCATGTTCGGCGCTGACGGAGCCGCCCATTTCATGCACCAGATCGTGCACCGCGCGCTTGATTGCGTCGCGTTCGGCGTGGTGGTCCGCGCGAGTCTTGCCCGGCATCGGGAACACGTTGAAATGCAGGTTGCCATCGCCCAGATGGCCGAAACAGTTGATGCGGAAATCGCCCAGACCCGCGATCACCTGCGCGCCTTTTTCGATGAAATCCGGGATCGCCGAGATCGGCACCGAAATATCGTGGGATGAGACCGAGCCGATGCGCCGGTTGCCCTCGGGGATATGTTCGCGGATCGACCACAGCTCGGCCCGCTGACCCTCGCTTTGGGCGATCAGCCCGTTTGACACCAGCCCGGCCTCGGCCGCGTGGCCATAAAGGTCGGTCAGAACCTCGTCCGGGTTCTGGTCGCCGAACAGGCCCAGTTCGACCAGCACCATCCAGTCATGGCGGCTGGCAAAGGGCTGGCGGATATCGGGCAAAGTTTCGGCCAGAAAATCCAGCCCCACGCCCGAGATCAGCTCGAACGCCGACACGGCATCCCCCGCGATACCGCGGGCCATGTCCAGCAGCGCCAGCGCCGCGGCGGGGTCGGGCACCACAAGCAGCGCGGTGCCATTGGCCGTGGGCCGCGGCAACAGCTTCAGCGACGCCGCGGTGATGATGCCCAGCGTCCCCTCGGCCCCGATCAGCAGGTCGCGCAGGTCATAGCCGGTATTGTCCTTGCGCAGGCGGCTCAGCCCGTTCAGCACCGTGCCGTCGGGCAGCACCGCCTCGACCCCCAGGCACAGGTCCCGCGCGTTGCCATAGCGCAGCACATTGACCCCGCCCGCATTGGTCGCCAGACAGCCGCCGATCCGCGCCGACCCTTCCGAGGCCAGCGACAGCGGGAAAAGCCGCCCCGCCCCCTGGGCCGCCGCACGCAGGTCGGCCAGGATCACGCCGGCCTCGGCCACGATCACGTTCTCCGCCGCATGCAGCGCGCGCACCGCGTTCATCCGTTCCAGCGACAGCACCACCGGCGCGGGGCCGTCTGACAGAACCTGCCCGCCCACCAGCCCGGTACCACCGCCATAGGGCACGACCCCCACCCGCGCCTGCGCACAGGCCCGCACGATGGCGGCCACCTGGTCGGTCGACGCGGGCGCCAGCACCACCCCCGCCTGTCCGGCATAACGGCCGCGCGGTTCCTCAAGGTATTGCGGCGCGGGATCGCGGAACAGATCGGCGGGCAATTGCGCCCGCAGGGTCTGTAGAAAATCGTCGGTGACGGGGTTCAGCATCGGTGGCCCTCCTGCACATGCAGGTCAACCATGCCCGGACAGGCTGTGCAAGTCAGTCGTCGCCCGGCCGTAGCCAGGCGGGTTCAAGCACCATGATCGTGGGTTCGGACGGCAGGTTGCGCAGCGAGACCTCAAGCGAGGTGTCGCCGGAACGGACGATGTGGAACGCGTCCTCCATCCCGATCAGGAACTGGTCCAGCGTGTAACCGCCGAACCAGTGCATCGGGATCACGATGGACGCGCGCAGACGTTTCAGCACCCGGATCATGCTGGGCTGGTCCAGTGTCATGCTGCCATCGACGGGCGCCATCACCACATCCATCCGGCCAAGGGCGGCGTATTGCGCGGCATCGGGTTCGTGATGCAGGTGGCCCAGATGGCCGATGCACAGGCCCGCGACCTCGAACACGAAGATCGAATTGCCGCCGACCCGCACCGTCCCGCTGTAACCGCCGCGCGTGTCGGTGGGCACGTTGCGCACCAGCATCTCGCCCAGATCCAGATAGTGATCGGCCAGCACCCCGTCCCTGGCCCAGCCCTCCAGCACATGGGGGATGGCGGGGTCGGGAAAGGCGGTCCAGTGGGTATCGTGGGCGTTGTTCATCGTGACCACATCGGGGATCAGCGGCACGTTGCCCAGAAACCCGGTGAAATCCGTGGCCGCGACCAGCCCGCCCGGCGTTTCCAGCACGAAGGTCGAATGATCGACATAGCTGAGCCGCACGGTTTCATCCGCCAGCGCCGCCCCGTATGACGCCGGAACGACATATTCCAGCCCCGGCGCGGATTGGGCCAGCGCGATACAGTGGCTGGGCGTGCGCTCCTGCGCGTGGGCGGGCAGCGCAAGAAGGGTCAGAAACACGAAAAGGCGCAGCATTGTCCATTCCTCCTGCGGCGCAGGCTAACATGATTCCCGCCCTGCATGGACATTTGTCTGGCAAGGGCTTAGCCCGGACGCACCTGCCCTGCCCCACTGCCCGAAAGGATGGCTTCATGGCGCAATGTGCCTTGTGTTCCGCCGAACCTGCAACCGAAACGCCCGTGGCTGCAACCGACCATGTGATCGCTCTGTGCGCCGATTGCCGGGCCGGGGTCGAAAACGGGCCGACGGACCACCCCCGCTGGCACTGCCTGACCGAGGCGATCTGGAGCACCGAGGCCCCGGTGCAGATCACCGCCTATCGTCTGCTCAAGGCCCTGCCGCAGGCCCCTTGGGCGCGCGAGACACTGGAAATGGCCTATCTGGAGCCCGAGGTTCTGGCCGCGGCCGAGGCAGACCTGTCCACCGAACCCGATATCGTGCATCACGACAGCAACGGCGCGGTCCTGTCGGTGGGCGATACGGTGGTGCTGATCAAGGATCTGCCGGTCAAGGGCGCGGGGTTCACCGCCAAACGCGGCACGGCGGTGCGCAATATCGCGCTGGTCCCTGACAACCCCGAACAGATCGAGGGCCGCGTCGAAGGTCAGCGCATCGTCATCCTGACGAAATTCGTGAAGAAGTCCTAGCCGATATCGGTGCGCCCGCGCCGATCCCCGCGCAGGTTGGAATACAGCACGTGTGAGCGCCACCGCCCGTTGATCTGCAGATAGCTCTGCGCGACGCCCTCGTACTTGAAGCCGCATTTTTCCAGCACCCCGCGCGAGGCGGCGTTTTCCGGCAGGCAGGCGGCCTCGACCCGGCTGATGTCGATCTGGTTGAACGCATAGAAGACCAGCGATTCAATCGCCTCGCGCATATAGCCCTGGCGCGCGTGATGCGCCCCCACCCAATAGCCCAGCGTGCCCGATTGCGCGGGCCCGCGCCGGATATTGTCCAGCGTGACGGCGCCCAGCAGATCCTCGGTATCGCGCTTGACCAGGAACAGCGGCACGGCGGTGCCGTTGCTGATCGCGCGCTGCGCCCAATAGACCCGGTTGGTAAAGGATTTGCGGCTCAGGTGATCGTCGGCCCAGGCGGGTTCCCACGGTGTCAGGAAATCGCGGCTGGCCCGGCGCAGCGCCGTCCAGGCGCGAAAATCGGCATGTTGCGGCGGGCGCAGGGTCATGCGTGCGGTTTCGATCCGCACCTTGCGCCGCCGCGAAAGCATCAGGCCGCCAGACCCTTTTGCAGCGCCTCCAGCTCGGGCGCATTGGCGATGGGGCCGTAAAGCGCCAGCGCCGATTTGCCGTCGGTCAGCATCCGCCCCGCAAAGTCGCGCACATCGGTGGTGGTGACGGCGTCGATATTGGCAATCGTCTCTTCCAGTTCCGGCACCCGGTCCCAGATCGCCACCAGCCGCGCCAGCCGTTCGGCCCGGTTCGACGGGCTTTCCAGCCCCATCAGCAGCCCCGCCTTCATCTGCGCGCGGGATCGGTTGATCTCGGCCGGGCTGAGCGTGTCGGCCGACCGGAACATCTCGGCCATGGTCAGCTGCGCCAGTTCGGGCAATTGCGCCTCGGACGTGCCGGCATAAAGCGTGATCAGCCCGGTATCGGCATAGGCACCCGCCTGGGCGAAGATCGAATAGCACAGCCCCCGGCGTTCACGGATTTCCTGAAACAGCCGCGAGGACATGCCGCCACCCATCGCCGTGGCATAGATCTGGGCGGTATAGATGTCGGGATGGCGATAACCCGGGCTTTCGAAGGCCAGCGCGAAATGCGCCTGTTCCAGCGCCTTGTGCTCGCGCCGCTCGCCGCCCGAAAACTGCGCGGGATCGGCGGGCACATGGGTCACCGCCGGAAGATGGCCGAATAGCGCCTCGGCCAGGCGCACGATCTCGTCATGGTCCACCGCCCCGGCGGCCGACAGGATCATCTGACCCGGCGCGTAATGTTCACGCACAAAGCCATAAAGATCGTCGCGCGAAAACGCGCTGACACGTTCGCTGGGGCCCAGAATGGTGCGGCCCAGGGCCTGTCCGGGAAAGGCGGCCTCTTGCAGCCAGTCGAAGATCACGTCGTCTGGCGTGTCCATCGCCTGACCGATTTCCTGCAGGATCACGCCGCGCTCGATCTCGATCTCGGCGGGGTCGAAAACCGGGTTCAGCACGATATCGGCAATCACGTCCAGCGCCAGCGGCACGTCCGCCTCGAGCACGCGGGCGTAATAGGCCGTCATCTCGCGCGAGGTATAGGCGTTGATGTAGCCGCCCACATCTTCGATCTCTTCGGCGATCTCCAGCGCGGTGCGCTTCTTGGTGCCCTTGAAGGCCATGTGTTCCAGGAAATGCGCGATGCCGTTCTGTTCGAACCGCTCATGCCGCCCCCCGGCGGTCACCCAGATCCCCAGCGAGGCCGACTTGGACGACGGCATGTGTTCTGTGACGATGCGGAATCCGTTGGAAAGCCTGTGCAGCTGAACGCTCAATGGGCGCGCCTTTCATGAATAATGTCTTCAATCGCGGCCAGGTCGTTGGGAACCCGTGTCACGCGTTCTGAACGCTCATACAGGTCTGCCATGCGATTGGGAAGGGGGGGATGCACGCCGCACGCGGCCTCGACCGCCGCGGGGAACTTGGCCGGATGCGCCGTGGCCAGGGTGATCATCGGCGTGGCGCTGACGGGTTGTTCGCCGGCCACCTTGACGCCCACGGCGCTGTGCGGGCACAGAACCTCGCCGGTTTCGGCAAAGGCGCGGGCGATGGTGGCGGAGGTTTCCTCCTCGGACGCGCGGCCCGAGGCGAAGATATCCTGCAACCGCTGCAACGCACCCTGGCTGATCTGGAAGCCGCCGGTTTGCTTAAGCTCGTCCATCTGCTGGGCCACCGCCGCGCCATCGCGGTCATAGACATCGAACAGCGCCCGTTCGAAATTCGAGCTGACCTGAATATCCATCGACGGGCTGATCGACGGCGTCACCCCTTGGGTCACGTACCCGCCCGAGCTGAGCGCGCGGTGCAGGATGTCGTTCTGGTTGGTGGCGACCACCAGCTTGTCAATCGGCAGCCCCATGCGCTTGGCGATATAGCCCGCGAAGATGTCGCCGAAATTGCCCGTGGGCACGGTAAAGCTGACCTTGCGCTGCGGCGCGCCCAGGCTGACGGCCGAGGTGAAGTAATAGACCACCTGCGCCAGAACCCGCGCCCAGTTGATGCTGTTCACACCGGCGAGCCCCACGGCATCGCGGAATTCGAAATGGTTAAACATGTCCTTCAGCTTGGCTTGGCAATCGTCGAAATCGCCATCCACGGCCAGCGCGTGCACGTTATCCTCGGACGGCGTCGTCATCTGGCGGCGCTGCACCTCGGAAACCCGGCCATGCGGGAACAGGATGAACACGTCGACATTCGACAGGCCGCGGAACGCCTCGATCGCCGCAGAGCCGGTATCGCCGCTGGTCGCGCCCACGATGGTCACCCGCTTGCCCGACCGGCTGAGCGCGGCCTGAAACAGCTGACCGATCAGCTGCATCGCGAAATCCTTGAAGGCCAGCGTGGGGCCGTGGAACAGCTCCAGCAGGAAATGGTTCGGCGCCAGCTGCACCAGCGGCGCGCGGGCGGCGTGGTGGAACCCGGCATAGGCGCGGTCGATGATGGCGCGAAACTCGGCATCGGTGAAGGCATCGCCGATAAAGGGGCGCATGATGCGAAAGGCGGCCTCTTCATAGGTTTGGCCGGCCAGCGCGGCGATCTCGTCAGCGCTGATCTGAGGGATGGTCTCGGGCACATACAGGCCCCCATCGCGGGCCAGACCCGTCAGCATCGCCTCTTCGAAACTCAGAACCGGGGCGTTGCCCCGTGTCGATACATAGCGCATCTGCCTGCCCTTACACCGTTTTCCGCCTGATACGCCACATCAGCAGCGCTGTCATCCCCAGCCAGACGATCGTCAGCCCGAACCAGGTCAGTGCATATTCCAAATGATCGTTTGGAATGCCAGAGGTATCGACCGGCTGCGGCAGGACATCGCCATTGTCCCCCGACACCTGACGCGCGACGATCAGCACCGGCTCGGTCCCCAGATGTGCGGCCATCGCGGGCACGTCGCGGGCGAACCACAGATCGGCCTTCAGGTCCGGGTCGGGGGTGAATTCGTCGGCCTCGCGCGGCCAATGCAGGTTGCCGGTCACCTGAACCGCGCCTTCGGGCGGGGTGCCGCCCGGCGCCTGTTGCGGCAGGAAGCCCCGGTCGATCAGGATGCGCCGCCCGGTATCGGTCTCGAACCCCGCGATCATCCGGTGGCCCGGGCCGATGCCCTTGACCCCCGACAACACCCGCAACTGGTCCCCGGTGAAACGTCCCGCAACCGCGACCGGCTGAAACCGGTCGGTTTCGGGGTCGAACGTGGTGGCCAGCGCCGCGGGGGTGCCGCCGATCCGCGCTTCGATCTCGGCCAGATAGGCCTCTTTCCACTCCAGCCGGCGCAGCTGCCACAGGCCCAGCGATATCAGCACCGCCGCGCCACAGATCCCGATCACCAAAGGAAACAGGTATCGCCGCATGTCGTCCCCTCAAATGAAAAGCGCGGGGGAAGCCCCCGCACTTTCGCGTTTTCTAGCGTGCTGGCGGGCGCTTAGCCACCCCAGATATAGACCGCCGCGAACAGGAACAGCCACACCACGTCGACGAAGTGCCAGTACCAGGCGGCGGCCTCGAAGCCGACGTGTTTTTCGGGGGTGAAGTGCCCCTTCATCAGCCGCAGCAGGCAGACGAACAGGAAGATCGTGCCGATGATCACGTGCATGCCGTGAAAGCCCGTCGCCATGAAGAAGTTCGCACCATAGATGTTGCCCGAGAAGCCGAAGGCCGCGTGGCTGTATTCATAGGCCTGGAACACGGTGAAGATCGCGCCCAGTGCAATCGCCAGGATCAGGCCGTTGCGCATGTCCTTGCGGTTGTTTTCATGCACAAGCGCGTGGTGCGCCCAGGTCGCCGCCGCGCCCGAGCACAGCAGGATCAGCGTGTTAATCAGCGGCAGGTGCCAGGGGTCAAAGGTCTCGATCCCCGCGGGCGGCCATTGGCCATCGACCAGCGGGCTCATGCCATCGGGGTCCATCGGGTACAGCGCGTGCTTGAAGAAGCTCCAGAACCAGGCCGCGAAGAACATCACCTCGGACATGATGAACAGGATGAAGCCATAGCGCAGGCCGATCCGCACCACGGGGGTGTGATCGCCGATGCGGCTTTCGGCCACGACCTCGGACCACCAGGCGAACATGGTGTACAGGACCGCCACCAGGCCGATCAGGAACATCCAGACGCCGTTGCCATGCATCCACATGACGGCGCCGAACAGCATGACGAACGCCCCGACGGACCCGGCAAAGGGCCAGATCGAGGGGCTCAGAATGTGATAGTCGTGGTTTTTCTCATGCGCCATAGTCGCGTTCCCTCGCCTGAGACGTCAGTTAAACGTGGTTGTGTCCGCCGGCTTTGACAGGTTGGCCTGTTCTTCCGGCAGATCGGTTTCGTGAAAAGTATAGCTCAGCGTGATCGTATGCACGTATTTTGCGTCGCGGTCGGTCACCATGTCGGGATCGACATAGAAGCTGACCGGCATCTGCACCCGCTCGCCCGGTTGCAGCACCTGCAATTCGAAGCAGAAACAGTCGATCTTGGTAAAGAAGCCCCCGGCCTCATACGGCGCGACGTTATAGCTGGCGGTGCCCGCAATCGGCCGGTCGGTGGGGTTGTATGCCTCATAGAACGCCAGCCCGGTCTCGCCGATGCGGATGTCCATCTCATGCGCGACGGGTTTGAATTCCCACGGGAAATCGCGCTCTTTCGACGCATCGAAGCGGATCTTGATCGTCTGGTCCAGCACCCGGTCGGCGCCCGCATCGGCAATCGCGGGCACGCCGCCAAAGCCGGTGACGCGGCAGAACAGGTCGTAAAGCGGCACCGATGCCCAGGCCAGCGCGCCCATGACGAAAACCACGGTCAGCAGCTGGCGCACGGTGCGCTTGGTGTTGGGTGTATCGCTCATTGTCCGGTCCCCTCGGTCAGGCCGGGGCGCGCGGTGTGATCGAAGGCCTCCATGCTGTCGCCATTCGAGACCTTGACCACGGTCAGGCCAAAGACCAGCGCGACGAACCCGGCCAGGACGATGCCCAGCCCCAGGTTGCGCCCGAAGCGGCGCTTGTGCAGGTCGTGTTCGGCTTTCAGGGCCATCACCATCCCCCCATCCCAGCGGTGCGCAGCGCGGCCTCGGCCAGCAGCGCGACGAAATGCATGAACAGATAGATCAGCGAGAAGCGGAAAAACTTCTTTTCCGCCGCGTATTTGTCGGCACCGGCCAGGCCCTCGTCCCGGCGCCACAGGCGCAGCGCCCCAGCCAGGAAGACGGCGTTCAGCACCAGCGACACGGCCAGGTAAAGCGGCCCGCCAATGCTGGTCGCGGCGATGCCCAGCGCCAGCGGCGCCAGCAGGATCGTATAGACCAGGATGTGCAGGCGCGTCGCCTTGCGGCCGTGGGTCACGGTCAGCATCGGCACCTTGGCATTGGTGTAGTCGTCGTTCATGAACAGCGCCAGCGCCCAGAAATGCGGCGGCGTCCACATGAAGATCAGCGCGAACATCAGCACGCTTTCCACGCTGATCCCGCCCGTGGCCGCGGCCCAGCCGATCATCGGCGGGAACGCCCCCGCCGCGCCACCGATCACGATGTTCTGCGGGGTCGAGCGTTTCAGCCACATCGTATAGACGACGGCATAGAAGAAAATGGTGAATGCCAGCAGCCCGGCGGCGACCCAGTTGGCCGCCAGCCCCAGCATCACGACCGAGATCCCCGACAGCGCCAGGCCCACGGCCAGCGCCTCGTCCCGGTCGACGCGACCCGACGGGATCGGACGGCTTTGGGTGCGGCGCATGATCCGGTCGATATCGCTGTCCCACCACATGTTCAGCGCGCCCGACGCACCACCGCCGATGGCGATGAACAGGATGGCGGCGAACCCTTCCAGCGGGTGCAGCGACACCGGCGCCACCAGCAGGCCGGTCAGCGCGGTGAACACCACCAGCGACATGACGCGCGGCTTCAGCAGCGCGATATAGTCGCCGAACCGGGCCTCTTGCGTGTGATCCAGAAGGGTTGTGCTGTCGGTCATGATGGCGTCCCTGGCGGGCGGGGGGCCAATGCGGCCCCTGCCCCGATTGGCTTACTGGTTCGATGCGACGGTCAGATCACGCGGCTTGCCCGCATATTCCTCGATCGCGCCATCCAGCCAGGCTTCGTATTCGGCCTGGGTCACGGCCTTGACCGTGATCGGCATATAGGCGTGATCCTTGCCACACAGTTCCGAGCACTGGCCGAAATAGATGCCTTCCTTGCCCTCATCCACCTCAAACCACAGCTGTGCCAGGCGGCCGGGAACGGCGTCTTGCTTCACGCCGAAGGCGGGGATGGTCCAGGAATGGATCACGTCGGCGCCGGTGACCTGCACCACGATCTTCTTGCCGGTGGGCACGACCATGGCGGTGTCGGTGGCCAGCAGGTATTCGGATTCGTCGTAGCCGTAATCGGCCAACTCTTCCTTGGCCAGCATATAGCTGTCGAAGCCGAATTCGTTCGCCGGGTATTCATAGCCCCAGTACCACTGATAACCGGTGGCCTTGATCACGATGTCGCCTTCGGGGATTTCCTGCTGCTTGAACAGGATCGGCAGCGAGATCGAGCCGATGACGATCAGGATCAGCACCGGAATCAGGGTCCACGCGACCTCCAGCGGGGTGTTGTGGGTGAACCGCGCGGGCTCGGCATTGGCGCGCTTGTTGTAACGCACGATGCAGATCACCAGCAGCGCGGTCACGAACACGCAGATCGCGGTGATGATGACCAGCACGAAACCGTCCAGCCATTGCGCATCCTGCGCCAGCTCGGTCGCCGCCGGCTGAAAGCCGATGCCGCGATCGGTCGGCTTGCCGATCACCGGCAATCCCTGCAGATTGTCCTGCGCCATTGCTGCGGCGGCAGTGAATACACCGGTGGTTGCGGCACCAAGCCCGAAAAGCAAATTCGAAAGTCGCATAGTCATTCCCTGTTCACGTCGCGACCAAAGGCCGCTGCACGATTGGTCCGAGTCATCGGTTAACCGTTGTGCTCCCGCGCCCCAAAAACCATATTGGACCGGAAGAAACAAGCCAAAGACATGCGGCATAGGGCCGCGAAATTGATCTATATCAAAGACAGGTTTTCGGACAGCCCCATGACCCAGACAGGTTTTCAGCCCTTTTCCGACACGATCGACCAGCACGCCGCGCTGGACACGCTGCGTGCCGCCACCGACGGCGCCGACGATGGCGAGCTGTTCCTGGAACGCCGCCGGTCCGAGGTACTAAGCTTCGATGACGGGCGGGTGCGCAACGCCGCCTATGACGCGGTCGAGGGGTTCGGCCTGCGCGCCGTGCGGGGCGAGACCACGGGCTACGCCCATTCGACCGAGATCAGCGAAACCGCGATCCGGCGGGCGTCCGAGACCGTGCGCCTGGCGGTGGGCGATGGCGGCGGCACGCTGGGCACGCCGCCTGCGCGCACCAACACCAGGCTTTATGGCGACCGTGACCCGATGGGCGATGCCGAATTCCCGGTAAAGCTGGAGACATTGCGCGAGATCGACGCCTTTGCCCGTGATCTGGACCCCCGCGTGGTACAGGTTTCGGCCACGCTGGCGGCATCTTTGCAGGAGGTCTTCATCCTGCGCCCAGATGGCCAGTTGCTGAGCGACACGCGCCCGATGACCCGGCTGAACGTGTCCGTCATCGTCGAGGAAAACGGCCGCCGCGAATCCGGTGGCCATGGCGGCGGCGGGCGCACCGGCCTGACCGGGCTGATCGACCCCACCCACTGGCAGGACACCACGCGCGAGGCGCTGCGCATCGCGCTGGTGAACCTTGATGCGGAACCGGCCCCGGCGGGCGTGATGGATGTGGTGCTTGGCCCCGGCTGGCCCGGCGTGCTGCTGCACGAGGCCGTGGGCCACGGGCTGGAGGGTGATTTCAACCGCAAGGGCAGCTCTGCCTTTGCCGGGCTGATGGGCCAGCGCGTGGCGGCCCCCGGCGTCACGGTGCTGGATGACGGTACGATCCCCGACCGGCGCGGTTCGATCACCATCGATGACGAGGGCACGCCCAGCAGCCGCACCACCCTGATCGAGGACGGCATCCTTGTGGGCTATATGCAGGACCGGCAGAACGCGCGGCTGATGGGCGTGGCCCCCACCGGCAACGGGCGGCGCGAAAGCTATGCCCACGCGCCGATGCCGCGCATGACCAACACCTATATGCTGGGCGGCGACGCCACGCCCGAGGTCATCGTCGCCGACCTGAAGGACGGGATCTATGCCGTGGGCTTCGGCGGCGGGCAGGTCGACATCACCAATGGCAAGTTCGTGTTCTCCTGCACCGAGGCCTATCGCGTGAAGAACGGCCAGATCGGCGCGCCGGTCAAGGGCGCCACGCTGATCGGTGACGGGCCGACCGCGATGCAGCAGATCCGCGCCATCGGCAACGACATGGCGCTTGACCCCGGTATCGGCAATTGCGGCAAGAACGGCCAATGGGTGCCGGTGGGTGTGGGCCAGCCCACGCTGATGATCGGCGGGCTGACGGTCGGTGGCTCGGCGGCATGATCCCCGGCCCGCGCCCGGTCGTCGATGCCGATCTGGCCCCGCTGGCGCGGCTTTGGCATGACGGCTGGCACCGGGCGCATGCCGCCCATGTGCCGCCCGCGCTGACCGCGCTGCGCACCATCGGCGATTTCACCGCCCGCCTGCCCGGGTTGCGCGATGCGCTGCGCGTGATCGGCCCGCCCGGCGCGCCACAGGGCCTGTGCGCAGTGCGCGGCGATGAGCTTTATCAACTCTATGTCGCCCAGGCGGCGCAGGGCAGCGGCGTGGCGGGCGCTTTGCTACAGGACGGCGCCGCGCGAATCGCCGCGGCCGGGCACCGTGCCGCCTGGCTGATCGTGGTGCCCGAAAACGCCCGCGCGGTTGCCTTTTACACCCGACAGGGCTGGCGCGATGCGGGCATGACCGATGCGGTGCTGGACACCGCCCACGGCACCTTTGCCCTGCCCCTGTTGAAAATGACCAAGGGGTTGGCGGGCTGAACCGGCCCCCGCCGCGAAAATTTCCGCGGCCCGCGCATTCGTTCACCACCTGTTAACCCTGTGACGCCAAGACTGTTCCCACGAATGAGCCGGAGCAGCAGGACCCGTGGTTACAGATTCTTCCACCCACCCCCTCGCACCACCCACTCAGGAGGAGTCGCTGGTTCAGTGGCTCCGGCTCATTCGGTCGCGCCGGGTCGGCGCGACGACATTCTATCGGCTGATGGCCGAACATGGCTCTGCCGATGCCGCGCTGGACGCCCTGCCCGAAATTGCCCGCACTGCCGGGGTCAAGGACTATGCGCCCTTTGCCCGCGACGATGCGCTGCGCGAACTGGACCGGGGACGCGCCGCCGGGGCCACGCTGATCGCCCATGGCATGCCCGCCTATCCCGCGCTGCTGCACGATCTGTCCGACGCGCCGCCGCTTCTGTGGATCAGCGGCCGGGCCGACCTGTTGCAGCGCCCCACCGTCGCACTGGTGGGGGCGCGCAATGCCTCGTCGCTGGGCATTCGGATGGCGCGCAAGCTGGCCGCCGATCTGGGCGCCGCCGATCAGGTCACCGTTTCGGGGCTGGCACGCGGCATCGACACCGCCGTGCATCAGGCCACGCTGGACAGCGGCACGATTGCCGTGGTGGCGGGCGGGATCGACGTGATCTATCCGCGTGAAAACGCCGATCTGGCCCGCGACATCGCACAGAACGGGCTGCTGGTCAGCGAAATGCCCCCCGGGCTGCAACCGCAGGCCCGCCACTTCCCGCGCCGCAACCGGATCATCTCGGGCCTGGCCCGCGCGGTCGTGGTGGTCGAGGCCGCGGCGCGTTCCGGCAGCCTGATCACCGCGCGCGATGCGCTGGACCAGGGGCGCGAGGTGCTGGCGGTGCCCGGCCACCCCTATGACGCGCGCGCCTCGGGCTGCAACATGCTGATCCGCGATGGCGCGGGGCTGGTGCGTGGCGCCAAAGACGTGATCGAGGCATTGCAGGACAACGCCCCTGCCCCGCCGCCACAGGCCGACATCCCGCCGCCCCCACCGGAACGCACAGCCCCACGCCTGACCGACATCGCGCAGCTGCACGGCCAGATCCTGAACCGGCTGGGCCCCACCCCGCTGGCCGAGGATCAGTTGATCCGCGATCTGAACCTGCCGGCTCAGGCGGTCGCGGCGGAACTGGTCACGCTGGAACTGGACGGCCAGATCATCCGCCAGCCCGGCGGGCTGCTGTCCCGCACTGTCTGAGGCCCCGTCCGGCCAGCCGGTATTTTCTTGCCCCGAAGGGGCAGACCGACCCGACTGCACGGGGCGGATTGACATTTTCCCTTTATGGCCCACATCTAGCGCCGCCGGTGACCCGGCCTTGAGTCGAAAGGAATTCCATGCCCGTTGTTGTTGTCGAATCCCCAGCGAAAGCCAAAACGATCAACAAATATCTGGGCGACGACTTCACGGTTCTGGCGTCCTATGGGCATGTGCGCGACCTGCCGCCCAAGGACGGTTCGGTCGACACCGAAAACGCATTCGAGATGACCTGGGAAATCGCCAACGACTCGCGCAAGCATGTCAAGGCGATCGCCGATGCGCTGAAGGACGACAACGCGCTGATCCTGGCGACGGACCCCGACCGCGAGGGCGAGGCGATCAGCTGGCACCTGGAGGAAGCGCTGCGTAAGCGCAAGGCGATCAAGAAGGACACGCCGGTCAGCCGCGTGGTGTTCAACGCCATTACCAAATCGGCGGTGACCGAGGCGATGAAGAACCCCCGCCAGGTCGACGAGGCGCTGGTGCATGCCTATCTGGCGCGCCGCGCGCTGGATTATCTTGTGGGCTTCAACCTGTCGCCCGTCCTGTGGCGCAAGCTGCCCGGCGCGAAATCGGCGGGGCGGGTGCAATCGGTCTGCCTGCGCCTCATCGTCGAGCGTGAGATGGAGATCGAGGCCTTTCGCGCGCGCGAATACTGGTCGGTCAAGGCGGTGCTGGCCACCCCGCGCGGTCAGGAATTCGAAGCCCGCCTGACGGTTCTGGGCGGCAAGAAGCTGGACAAATACGATATCGCCAACGGCACCGCCGCCGAACTGGCGGTGCAGGCGGTCCAGAGCCGCGATCTGACCGTGCAATCGGTCGAGGCGAAACCGGCCAGCCGCAATCCCAGCGCGCCCTTCATGACCTCGACCCTGCAACAGGAAGCCAGCCGCAAGTTCGGCTTCGGCGCGCGCCAAACCATGAGCCTGGCACAGCGGCTTTATGAGGCCGGGCACATCACCTATATGCGGACCGACGGGATCGACATGGCGCCCGAGGCCGTGAGCGCGGCGCGCGACGCGATCAAGGACCGCTATGGCGACGAATACGTTCCCGACAGCCCGCGCATCTATAAGAACAAGGCCAAGAACGCGCAGGAAGCGCATGAATGCATCCGCCCCACCGACATGACCCGCGACGCGGCCAGCCTGAAGGTGACGGATGCCGACCAGCGCAAGCTTTACGACCTGATCTGGAAACGGACCCTGGCCAGCCAGATGGAAGCCGCCCGGATGGAGCGTACCACGGTCGATATCGGCAGCAGCGACGGCCAGGTCGCCCTGCGCGCCACCGGCCAGGTGGTGCTGTTCGACGGGTTCCTGAAGGTCTACGAGGAAGGCCGCGACGACGTGGTTGTCGACGATGACGACAAGCGCCTGCCCCAGATCATGCAAGGCGAGCCCGCCGACAAACGCTCGGTCACGCCCGAACAGCATTTCACCCAGCCCCCGCCCCGCTATACCGAGGCGACGCTGGTCAAGAAGATGGAAGAGCTGGGCATCGGCCGCCCGTCCACCTATGCCAGCATCGTGACCACGATCCAGGATCGCGGTTACGTGCGCAAGGAACAGAACCGCCTGATCCCCGAGGACAAGGGCCGGCTGGTGACGGCGTTCCTGAGCAACTATTTCCGCAAATACGTGGGTTACGAGTTCACCGCCAACCTGGAATCCGAACTGGATGACGTGTCGGCGGGCGAGCGCGACTATATCAATGTGCTGGACCGGTTCTGGCGCGATTTTTCCGCCGCCATTGCCGAAACCGCGGATCTGCGGATTTCCGAGGTTCTGGACAAGATCGACGAGGTGCTGGCCCCGCACCTGTTCCCGCCCACCGAAGACGGCAGCGATCCGCGCGTCTGCCCCAAATGCGGCGCGGGCCGGCTGAACCTGAAGACCGCGCGGTCCGGCGGGGCGTTCATCGGCTGTTCGAACTATCCCGAATGCCGCTATACCCGGCCGCTGTCGGCGCCCGGTGGCGATGACGGCACGGCGGAGCTGGACGGCAAGGTTCTGGGCCATGACGGCGAGGACGAGATCACCCTGCGCGTGGGCCGGTTCGGGCCTTATGTGCAAAAGGGCGAGCCGACCGAGGACACCCCCAAACCACCCCGCGCCAGCCTGCCCAAGGGCTGGGAAGCGGCGGATATGGACCTGGACAAGGCACTGACCCTGCTGTCGCTGCCGCGCGAGATCGGCAATCACCCCGAAGGCGGCATGATCACATCGAATTTCGGCCGCTACGGGCCTTATGTGATGCACCAGCTGCCGGACGAGGCGAAACCGGTCTATGCCAATCTGAAAGACCCCAATGACGTGTTCGAGATCGGCATGAACCGCGCCGTCGAGCTGTTGGCCGAAAAGCGCGCCAATCCGGGCCGCCGGGGCAGCCGCGCCGCCGCAAAGCCGCTCAAGGAACTGGGCGAACACCCCGAAAGCGGCGGGCCGGTGAACGTGATGGAGGGCCGCTATGGCCCCTATGTGAAGTGGGAAAAGGTAAACGCCACCCTGCCCAAGGATGTCGAACCCGCCGATGTGACGATGGAAATGGCCGTCGCGCTGATCGCGGAAAAGGCGGCCAAGAAGGGCGGCGGCAAGAAAGCGGCGAAGAAACCCGCCGCCAAGAAAACCGCGAAGAAAACCACCAAGAAAGCCGCCGACAAGGACACCTGAGGCGCGCCCCGACCTTTACATATTCGGCTTCAACCATATGTGATTGGTCAAGACCGCCCCGCCAATGCGACCCTGCGGCGGGGGGAAACACGCGAACAGAAGTAGAGATATGAAAAACCTCAACCTGAGCCGCCGTCACCTGATCGCAGGCATCGGCGCCACCGCCCTTGTGCCCGCCAGCCTGCGGGCACAGACCCTGCCCGCGGATTCCAGCCGCCACAACGTTTCCAGCTTCTCCAGCCAGGATTGGCGCGACCATTTCAGCGAATTGGGCAAGGGCTGCATCGTCTGCGACAGTGTCTCGCGCGCGCTGCATTACTGGTCCGCAGACGGCACCGATTACCGGATCTATCCGACATCGGTCCCCAAGACCGACGAGCTGACCAAGCGCGGCTATACCGAAATCGTGCGCAAGAAGGTCGGCCCGTCCTGGACGCCCACGCCGTCGCAGCTGGAACGCTTCCCCGACTGGAAACCGGTGCCGCCGGGCCCGGAAAACCCGCTGGGCACCCACGCGATGTACCTGAGCTGGCCCGCCTATATCATCCATGGCACCCATGACACCCGCAAGATCGGGCGCAAATCCTCGGACGGCTGTTTCGGGCTCTATAACGAGAAGATCGCCGAGCTGTACCAACTGGCCCCGATCGGGACCCAGGTGCGGGTGATCTGACGCGACGTCCGGGCTTTGTTGACTCTGCTTCTGCAGCGCGGCACAACATTGCCGATACGCTGTTGGAGGAGTGACAATATGCAGAAAGTTTACGGCTCGGCCGCGGAAGCGCTCGACGGGCTGTTGTCCGACGGAATGTTCATCGCGGCCGGCGGTTTCGGCCTGTGCGGCATTCCCGAACTGCTGATCGACGCGATCGTGGACAGCGGGGTCAGGGACCTGACCATCGCGTCGAACAATTGCGGGGTCGACGGGTTCGGACTGGGCAAGCTGCTGGACACCAAGCAGATCAAGAAGATGATGTCGTCCTATGTGGGTGAAAACGCCGAATTCATGCGGCAATACCTGTCGGGCGAACTGGAGCTGGAATTCAACCCGCAGGGCACGCTGGCCGAGCGCATGCGCGCCGGCGGCTGCGGCATCCCGGGCTTTTACACCAAGACCGGCGTCGGCACCGTGGTGGCCGAGGGCAAGGAGCACAAGGATTTCAACGGCGAGACCTTCGTGCTGGAGGAAGGCATCTTTGCCGATCTGGCCATCGTCAAGGCGTGGAAGGCCGACACGACCGGCAACTGCATCTTCCGCAAGACCGCGCGCAACTTCAACCCGCCCGCGGCCATGTGCGGCAAGGTCTGCGTGATGGAGGTCGAAGAGATCGTCGAGCCCGGCGAACTGGACCCCGACCACATCCACCTGCCCGGCATCTATGTGCACCGCCTGATCCAGGGCGACCACGAGAAACGGATCGAACAGCGCACCACACGGTCAAAGTGATGGCAGGACGGGACGCGATATGACAAGTTCGCCCTATGAGGGTCTGGAGCCGGGTGCCTTCTGGCGCACCGGCGTCTCTGAAGTGCGGCGTTTTCCCCCGGCCGGGCTCTACCAAGCGCGCTTTGCGATACCGCGTGACCTGCCTGTCTTGACCGCCGGCAGCTGTTTTGCCCAACATGTCGGGCGTGCCTTGGTGCGCAACGGCTTCAATGTCATCGACACCGAGCCGTTGCCGGACAGGATCGCCAACCGTTACGTCGCGCTAAGTCAGAAATTCGGCTACGGGCTCTATTCCGCGCGTTACGGCAACATCTATACGATGCGCCAGTTCCTGCAACTTTTGCGTGAGTCACAGGGCGTTTTTGAACCTGCCGAGCCGGTCTGGGAGCGCGATGGCCGTTTCTTCGACGCGATGCGGCCGTCAGTCGAACCTGCGGGCCTGGCCTCACCAGAGCTGGTGAAAACCGCTCGAACCGCCCATTTGGCCGCGATACGCGAAGCGCTCTCGCAAGCCGGTTTGATCGTTTTTACGTTGGGTCTGACAGAAGCTTGGCAGCATATCGAAAGCGGCACGGTCTATCCGACCGCCCCTGGTACGATTGCCGGGGAGATGGACGATACAATATTCGGCTTTGTCAATTTCCGCGCCGCAGAAATCCGAGAGGACTTCTTGGCGCTGCGAGATTTGGTGCGCGCGGTCAATCCTGACATGCGTTTCCTACTGACCGTGTCGCCGGTACCGCTGACCGCCACAGCCAGCGGACAGCATGTCCTGCCGGCGACAATCTATTCGAAATCGGTCCTGCGTGCGGTGGCTGGCGAACTGTATGAGGATTTCGAGGATGTGGATTATTTCCCGTCCTACGAGATCATTGCCGCGCATCCTTCGGAAGGGTCTTTCTTCGAGGAAAACATGCGCACCGTCAGCGCGCGGGGCGTGCGCCGGGTAATGCGGGCCTTTCTGGCGGCCCATGGCGGAGAAGACATTGACGGCGAAACCGCACCCGCAATCGCCGCATCGCCCGATGAGGACGAAGATCTGGTGTGCGAGGAAGCCCTGCTGGAGGCGTTCAACAAATGAGCCGACTTCTTGTTCTGGGCAGCTCACATGTTGCAGCGATGAAGCAGGCCGCCGGGGCCTTCTGTGCGGAATGCCGCGATATCGAGCTGTCTTTTTTTGCAATGGCCGCCCCGAATTTCCGCTTGGGACGCGTGGGAAAGCGCGGGGTTTTCGCGCCTCATCTGCGTTCCCGCGTCGATCGCGACTTTATCGAAAACGTCAACGGTGCACGGACGATCGACCTGACGACGTTCGACCATATCCTGGTTGTCGGATTTCGCTTCAGTCTGAGCGATCTGGCCTGGCTGTTGATGGACCATGATATTCTGGAAGGGTCCGACACCGGCAAGGCATTGCACTGTTCCGAAGCATTCGCGCAGGCGTGTATCGATCAGTTGGTGGCCCGGGAGCTTTCCCTGGTGACGAACTGTTTGGGCCAAAACCGCAACTATATCCTAACAGACGCCCCCTATCCGGCCGTGTCAATTGCAGCGCGGTCAGAGGAGTACGCCCCGGCACGCGCCCTGAGTGCGTTCATGGCCCATCCCGATGCGCCCGTTTTGTTTGAGTACTGGCAAAAAGCGGTTTCCAGCGCGGTCGAAGGCGCCGGTTACCGCTGGCTGCCCCAACCCGCCGATACGGTCGCAGCGCCCTTTGGAACAAACGCCGATTTCAGCCGTGATGCAGCCCATATCGGTGGCGGCGGCATGGACACTGCCGATCATCGGCACATGAACGCGGATTTCGGCCTGAAGATGTTGCAGGCCGTGTCAATGGACATTCTGGAAAACGTGCCGGATACGGCATAGAGATAGGACGGAGGAACTGATCAATGGCATGGGACCGCAACCAGATGGCCGCGCGCGCGGCGGACGAGCTTGAAGACGGCATGTATGTGAACCTCGGGATCGGGATCCCGACGCTGGTCGCCAACTATGTGGGCGACAAGGACATCACGCTGCAATCGGAAAACGGTATGCTGGGCATGGGCCCCTTCCCGTTCGAGGGCGAGGAAGACCCCGACCTGATCAACGCCGGCAAGCAGACGATCACCGAACTGCGCCGGACGTCTTACTTCGACAGCGCCACCAGCTTCGGCATGATCCGCGGCGGCAAGATCGCGGCGGCGATCCTGGGCGCGATGGAGGTCGACGAAAAAGGTGATCTAGCCAACTGGATGATCCCCGGCAAGCTGGTGAAAGGCATGGGCGGAGCGATGGATCTGGTGGCGGGCGTGGGCCGCGTCATCGTCGTGATGGACCACACCAACAAGCATGGCGACAGCAAGGTCCTGCATGAATGCACCCTGCCGCTGACCGGCAAGGGCGTGGTCGACCGCATTATCACCAATCTGGGTGTCCTGGACGTCGTCGAGGGCGGCTTGAAGCTTGTTGAACTGGCCGATGGCGTGATCGAGGAAGAGCTGCGCGCCGCGACCGAGGCGATGATCGTCAACTGATCGGGCCGCATGGCAGACATTAAAAAACGGGGGCCGATCACGGCCCCCGTTTTGGTCTTGCATGTCGCTAGTGCTTACGAGTTCGAGCCCGAGCGGAAGTCTTCGGGGTTGTACTCGCCATCCGTCACGTAAACGGTCGGCGTCACGCCGCGGCCGGTCGAGCGTTCGAACTCGTCGCCATTGGCCACGATGTCAGCGGCGATGGCACTGGCAACGGGGTTCAGCGAGTTCGCCGTCGACAGCGCAACATTGTTTTCCGGCAGGTCATAGACCAGACGGTCCTGACCGTCGCGGTCGGCGTCGACGATGCTGAAGTTGTTGGCAAAGGCCGGAGCGGTCAGGCCAGCGATCAGGGCGGTGGTCAGTGCGAGGGTTTTCATTTTCAAGTTCCTTTCAGGGTCGGTGTCTTTTCAGTTTGTTGGCAGCGGGCCTGCTGCCGATGACACCGATCTGGGGGCGCAAATCGCTCACTACAATGCACAGAAGCGTGAGATGTTTGAAATGTCTGTGCATATGTGCGGGGGTCGATGTGCGGGCTT
>NZ_NSBT01000025.1:67500-69373 GCF_002285435.1 Actibacterium ureilyticum | reverse complement strand
TTTTTTATCGACTGGTTGCGGGAGTAGGATTTGAACCTACGACCTTCAGGTTATGAGCCTGACGAGCTACCGGGCTGCTCCATCCCGCGTCACTGTCGATTTTTGTCGTTTAGAGAGATTATTGGTTTTTTTCTAGGTTTGGCGGTGACCTACTCTCCCACGTCTTGAGACGCAGTACCATCGGCGCAACCGAGCTTAACGGCCGAGTTCGGGATGGGATCGGGTGTTTCTCTGGCGCTGTGACCACCAAACCGAGGAAAAAACCAAGTCAAGTCAAGTACATGTGTGTTTTGTGTATGCTTCTGACCAGTATTAGCCTTGCTATTACTGGATCAAATCAAGCCTATCGGACAATTAGTACCGGTCAACTGAACGCATTGCTGCGCTTACATCTCCGGCCTATCGACGAGGTGGTCTACCTCGGTCCTCAGGGATACCTTGTTTTGAGGGGGGCTTCCCGCTTAGATGCCTTCAGCGGTTATCCTGTCCGATCATAGCTACCCTGCACTACCGTTGGCACGATAACAGGTCCACCAGTGGATCGTTCACCCCGGTCCTCTCGTACTAGGGGCAACTCCTCTCAAGTATCCTACACCCACGGCAGATAGGGACCGAACTGTCTCACGACGTTCTAAACCCAGCTCACGTACCTCTTTAAACGGCGAACAGCCGTACCCTTGGGACCTGCTCCAGCCCCAGGATGAGATGAGCCGACATCGAGGTGCCAAACACTGCCGTCGATATGGACTCTTGGGCAGTATCAGCCTGTTATCCCCGGCGTACCTTTTATCCGTTGAGCGATGGCCCTTCCACGCGGGACCACCGGATCACTATGGCCGTCTTTCGACTCTGCTCGACTTGTCAGTCTCGCAGTCAGGCTGGCTTCTGCCATTGCACTCAACGAGCGATTTCCGACCGCTCTGAGCCAACCTTCGCGCGCCTCCGTTACTCTTTAGGAGGCGACCGCCCCAGTCAAACTACCCGCCACACAGGGTCCCGGCACCGGATAACGGTGCGCGGTTAGACATCAAGCAGAACAAGGGTGGTATCTCAAGGGAGGCTCCACAGGAACTGGCGTTCCTGCTTCGAAGCCTACCACCTATCCTGCACATGTTGTGCCTGATGCCAGTGTGAAGCTGTAGTAAAGGTGCACGGGGTCTTTCCGTCTAACCGCGGGAAGCCTGCATCTTGACAGGCAATTCAATTTCGCTGAGTCGATGTTGGAGACAGCGGGGAAGTCGTTACGCCATTCGTGCAGGTCGGAACTTACCCGACAAGGAATTTCGCTACCTTAGGACCGTTATAGTTACGGCCGCCGTTTACCTGGGCTTCAATTCGGAGCTTGCACCCCTCCTTTTAACCTTCAGGCACCGGGCAGGCGTCAGACCCTATACGTCGTCTTGCGACTTCGCAGAGCCCTGTGTTTTTAGTAAACAGTCGCCACCCCCTGGTTTGTGCCCCCAGCTCCAAGTTGCCTTGGAACCGGGCCTCCTTCTCGCGAACTTACGGAGGTATTTTGCCGAGTTCCTTCAACATCGTTCTCTCAAGCGCCTTGGTATGCTCTACCAGTCCACCTGTGTCGGTTTAGGGTACGGTCTGATGGAGGGCTATTTCCAGGAACCTCTCAGCGGCCCACCCAATCCGATAAGGGTGAACAACAGTCGAGATCCGTCACATCCTCCTGGCCTAGGAATATTAACCTAGTTCCCATCGTCTACGCATTTCTGCCTCGACTTAGGGGCCGGCTTACCCTGCTCAGATTAGCTTTAAGCAGGAACCCTTGGACTTTCGGCGAGAGTGTCTCTCACACTCTTTGTCGCTACTCATGTCATCATTCTCGCTAGTGATCGCTCCACCGTTCCTCACGGACCGG
>NZ_NSBT01000025.1:0-62500 GCF_002285435.1 Actibacterium ureilyticum | reverse complement strand
ACAGAAAGGAACGGATGTGGGTCATGCCGGTGCCTTTCGTTGCAGACCCGCGCGCTTGCAGATCGCCACCAGCTCGTCACGCTGATTATAGGCGCGGTGTTCATAGGTCACGATGCCCTGATCGGGGCGCGATTTGCTGTCGCGCAGGTCGACCACCGTGGTTTCCACCCGAAGCGTGTCGCCATGAAAGACCGGCTTGGGAAAGCGCACCTCGTCCCAGCCGAGGTTCGCGACCGCCGTGCCCAGCGTGGTTTCGGCGACCGAGATGCCGACCATCAGCGACAGGGTGAAACAGGAATTCACCACGCGCTGGCCGAATTCGGTCTGGGTGCGGCAGTATTCCTCGTCCAGGTGCAGCTGGGCAGGATTGTGGGTCATGGTGGTGAACAGGACATTGTCCGTTTCCGTCACCGTGCGCCGGATCGGGTGGTCGAACACCATCCCGATTTCCAGCTCGTCGAACCATTTCCCTGCCATTGCCGATCCTCCCTTATCGTTCTGGATGCGACCATTCCAAAACGCCGGGGCGGTGGCAAGGTGTGGCGGCGCTCAGATCCCCAGAACGTCGACCATATCGTATTCGCCGGGATGCTTGCCCTGCCCCCACAGCGCGGCCCGCAGCGCGCCACGGGCAAAGATGCGCCGGTCGGTCGCCACGTGGCGCAGGATCACGCGTTCGCCCTCGCCCGCGAAGATCACGTCATGCTCGCCCACAATGTCGCCGCCGCGAATGGCCGAGAATCCGATATGCCCCGGCTGGCGGGCGCCGGTGATGCCGTCGCGGCCCCGGTCCGAGACATCCGCCAGCGCAACGCCCCGGCCTTCGGCGGCGGCCTCGCCCAGCATCAGCGCCGTACCCGAAGGTGCGTCGACCTTGTGCTTGTGGTGCGCCTCGACCACCTCGATATCGTAATCGACACCCAAGGCTTTTGACACCTTGCGGGTCAGCAGGGTCAACAGGTTCACGCCCAGGCTCATGTTACCCGCCCGCACCACGACCGCATGGCGCGCGGCCAGGGCGATCTTTTCCAGATCATCCTCGGCGAGCCCGGTGGTGCCGATCACATGCACGGCGCGGGCCTGGGCGGCGATCTCGGCAAACTGCACGGTCGCGGCGGGGGCGGTAAAATCGATCACCGCCTGCGCCTTGGCCATCGCCTCCAGCGGGTCGTCGGTGATGGCGACGCCGACCGCGTCCTCGCGCAGGATCTCGCCCACATCGCGGCCGATCCATTCATGGCCCGGTCGCTCGATGGCGCCGACCAGCCGCGCATGCGGGCTTTCCAGGACAGTCCGCATCAGCATCTGGCCCATCCGGCCCGATGCCCCGGTAATCACGATCCCCGGCAGATTGCTCATGCGTCCACTCCTTGCATTCCGTCGGCTTCGTTTAGCTCAGGGCGCGACGCTTGGCAAAGCCCCGCTTGCGGCAGGGCAGCACATACCCTAGATGCAGCGCATGGCTAAAAACAAGTTTCATACCGGCGCCGGGCCGTCGCAACGCCAGCTTCGCGTCGCCGAACTGATCCGCCGCACCCTGTCCGAGGTGCTGGCGCGCGGTGATGTGCACGACCCCGAGCTGAACCGCATGTCGATCACCGTGGGCGAGGTGCGCACCTCGCCTGACCTGAAGGTCGCGACCGCATTCGTGCTGCCGCTGGGCGGCCAGCATGCCGACGAGGCGCTGGCGCTGCTGCGCCGGAACAAGGGCGAGCTGCGCCGTGCGGTCGGTAAGGCTGTGGCGCTGAAATTCGCGCCCGAGCTGCGCTTCGTGCTGGACGAGACCTTCGACCGGATGGACGAAACCCGCCGCCTGCTGGGTCAGGACGATGTGCAGCGCGACCTGCATGACGATGACGACGACGATTAAGGCGACCCTGATGGCGCTGCTGCTGGCGGCGCTGTCCACGGCGACCCGCGCCGCCGATTGCCGGCCTGAGGTTCTGGACGACCTGCGCTTTACCGTCTGCACCGTCGATCCCAAGGTCGAGGCGCTGCGCCTTTTTCGCACCGATGCCGACGGCGTCGTGCTGGGCAGCTTCGCCCGCGTGGACGCGATGCTGGAGGGCGACGGCACGCAGCTGGGCTTTGCGATGAATGCCGGCATGTATCACGCCGACCGCGCCCCGGTCGGGCTTTACATCGAAAACGGCGAACAGACCCGCGCGGCGGTGCCCAATGCGGGGCCGGGCAATTTCGGGCTTTTGCCCAATGGTATCTTCTGCGTCTTTCCGGGTGGCGCGCGGGTGATCGAAACGCTGACCTATATAGAAGAGTCCCCCACCTGCACCCACGCCACGCAATCCGGCCCGATGCTGGTGATCGACGGGGAACTGCATCCGCGTTTTCTGGTCGACAGCACCTCGCGCTATATCCGCAATGGTGTGGGCGTCGATGCCGATGGGCTGGTGCATTTCGCGATCTCGGACAGCCGGGTGCGGTTTCACGAATTCGGCCGCCTGTTCCGCGATGTGCTGAAAACCCCCAACGCGCTTTATTTCGACGGCAAGATCTCGCGCCTGTATGCGCCGGGGATCGACCGGCACGACGCGGGCTTTCCCATGGGGCCGATCATCGGCACCGTCGTGCCGCGTTCCCGTTGACGCGCCCCGCACAAGGCGCTAGCACCCCGGCCCTGTTCACATACGCAGGAGGCAACCGTGGCACGCCGCCGTAAAGGACGCGACATTTCGGGCTGGCTGGTCGTCGACAAGCCCGCCGGCATCTCTTCGAACGCGGTGGTCAACAAGGTCCGCTGGGCGTTCGATGCGAAAAAGGCCGGTCACGCCGGCACGCTGGACCCCGAGGCGACGGGCGTTCTGGCCGTAGCATTGGGCGAGGCGACGAAGACGGTCCCCTATATCACCGACGCGCTGAAGGCGTATCGGTTCACCGCGCGGCTGGGCCAGGCCACCAATACCGACGACGCCGAGGGCGAGGTGACCGCGACCAGCGACACGCGCCCGACCGACGACCAGATCCGCGCCGCCCTGCCCGGCTTTACCGGCGACATCATGCAGGTCCCGCCGAAATTCAGCGCGGTCAAGATCGATGGCGAGCGCGCCTATAAGCTGGCCCGTGACGACGAGGAATTCGAGATCGCCGCGCGGCCGCTTTATGTCGAAAGTCTGGACATGATCGCGCGCCCCGATGCCGATCATGTGACGCTGGAAATGGTCTGCGGCAAGGGCGGCTATGTCCGCGCCATCGCGCGCGATCTGGGCGACACGCTGGGCTGCTTGGGTCATGTCCGCGAACTGCGCCGGATCTGGTCCGGCCCGTTCGAGGTCGAGGACGGCATCGCCTTTGACCTGTTGGACCAGATGGCGAAATCGCCCGCGCTGGACGAATACCTGCACCCGCTCGAGGTCGGGCTGGATGGCTTGCCCGAACTGCGCTGCACGCCCGAGGGTGCAGCAAAGTTGCGGCATGGCAATCCCGGCATGGTACTGGCGTCGGACGTGGAATACGGCGACGAGGCCTGGGCGTCCTTCGACGGCAAGGCGGTCGCGGTTGGCATCTATCGCGCGGGAGAGCTGCACCCAAGCCGGGTTTTCAACCACTGACCCTATGGCGTCGTGTCAGCCGTGGGCGGACCGACGAGAGGTCGAAGCGGCTTGAACAAATCCCGATCCGGGGCCACAACGCGGCCCCATGATCACCCGCACCCATGACCAGAACGGCACATTTTCCACTGCGCTTTATTCCGATTGCGAGGTTTACCGGTATGCCCTGACGCGTGAATGGGGTGCGGGGCCGCGCGTGGCCTATGTGATGCTTAACCCCTCGACCGCGAGCGAGCTGCGCAACGACCCCACCATCGAACGCTGCGAGCGGCGCGCGCGGCAGATGGGGGCAGGCGCATTCCGGGTGGTGAACCTGTTTGCCTTTCGCGCCACCGATCCGCGCGATCTGCGGGCGGCCGACGCGCCGCTGGGCCCCGACAATGACCGCCACCTGATCGCGGCCGCCGACTGGGCCGACCGGATCGTGTGCGGCTGGGGCGTGCATGGCGCGCATCTGGATCGCGGGCCGCAGGTGGCCGCGATGCTGAACGCGGGTGGATATACGCTCTGCCATCTGGGCCTGACCAAGGACGGCCACCCCCGCCACCCGCTTTACCGCCCCTACAGCCAGCAGCCCGAACCCTGGTGCCCCGCGCCCGCATGATGAATTGCGGTTAACCTTGAACATGGGAAACACTTCTGACGCGGGCAAAACCGGCATAGGGTGAACATATCGGGAACTTTTGACCCCGCATGTCTCAACTGGAATTGCACGATGTTTGGATTGGCAGGTCTGCTCAGCATGCTGATGATCGGCGCGACCGTCGATATCGACAGCGGCGGCGATGATGACGACGACCATGACGACCACGACCGCCCCACCGATGACGCCGACACGCTGATCGGCGGCGAAACCGGCGATCTTCTGGATGCGCTGGACGGTGACGATGTCGTGCAGGGCAACGGCGGTGACGACACGCTGATCGGTGGCGCGGGCGATGACCTGTTGCTGGGCGCGGATGATGACGATCTGCTGCATGGGGATCTGGGTGATGACCAGCTGCACGGCGATCTGGGCGCGGATGCGGTCTTTGGCGGCGCCGGTGCGGATCAGCTGAGCGGTCAGGCCGGGGATGATGTCCTGTCGGGCGGGGATGGCAACGACACGCTGATCGGCGGGCCGGGCGACGACCGGCTGACCGGGGACGCGGGCGACGATGCGCTGATGGGGGGGCTGGACAATGATATGGTCATCGGCGGCGCGGGCGCCGATGTGGTCAATGGCAATGCGGGCCAGGATACGGTGATCGGCGGGACGCTGACACCCGATGGCAGGTTTGAGGATGACAACCTGACCGATTACCTGAATGGCGGGGATGGTGACGATGTCCTGCTGGGCGGGGCGGGCGACAACCTGCATGGCGGGGATGGCGCGGATACATTTGCCCTGGGTGACTGGATCGACGCCGACAACACCGCCCTGATCGAGGATTTCGATGCCGAACAGGACGAGCTGGTCGTGCTGTATGACGATACGATCCATATCGATCCGGTCGTCACGCTGGAGCCGGTCGAGGGCAACCCCGACAACATGATGCTGATGCTGGACGGCGAACCGCTGGCGGAACTGGTCGATGCCGTCGGGCTGGATCCGGCGCAGATCACGCTGATCGCCGAAAGCGTTGCGGAAACCGTGATACAGGCGATCTGATCGCGGGACTTTCCTTTTTCCGCCGAATCCCCTATACGCGCGCATCCGTCGGATAACCGGCGGGCAATCTCCACGGGCCTTGCTGGACGACATCCCGGCCTGCGCCATGGACCAGATGATAGGAGACCCCGATGTCGATCACTGTTGAAGAAAAGAACCGCCTGATCAAGGAATACGCGACCAAGGACGGCGACACCGGTTCGCCCGAGGTTCAGGTTGCGATCCTGACCAGCCGCATCTCGACCCTGACCGAGCACTTCAAGACCCACAAGAAGGACAACCACTCGCGCCGTGGCCTTCTGAAGCTGGTGGCCCAGCGCCGCAAGCTGCTGGACTATCTGAAGGGCAAGGATGAAGGCCGTTACACCGACCTGATCCAGAAGCTGGGCATCCGCCGCTAAGGCTTCGCCGATCCGATCGACTATTCGCCCGCTCTGACCCGAGCGGGCGTTTTCGTTTCAGGCTGTAGAAGAGCGCGCATCATGTCCGACCCTTTCGACATCTTCCTTGTGGCCACCCCGGGGCTGGAAGCGCCCCTGGCCGACGAGGTCCGCGCGCTTGGCTACGATGGCGTGGCGCAGGTTCCGGGCGGTGTGACCATCCGTGGCGGCTGGCCCGAGATCTGGCGCGCCAACCTGGCGGTGCGCGGGGCGACGCGGGTGCTGGTGCGGATCGCGGAATTTCGCGCGCTGCATCTGGCGCAGTTGGACAAACGCGCGCGCAAGGTGCCCTGGGCCGACCTGCTGCGCACCGATGTGCCGGTGCGGGTCGAAGCGACCTGCCGCAAATCGCGGATCTATCACGCCGGTGCGGCGGCCCAGCGGATCACGCGCGCCATAGGCGAAGGTGCGGGCATCCCCGTGGCCGATGACGCACCGATCACGATCAAGGCGCGGATCGACGACGACCTGTGCACGATCAGCCTGGATACCACCGGCGCATCGCTGCACAAGCGCGGCCACAAGGAAGCGGTGAACAAGGCCCCGATGCGCGAAACCATGGCGGCGATGTTCCTGCGCGCCTGTGGCTTTGACGGGAACGAGTCGGTGCTGGACCCGATGTGCGGCTCGGGCACTTTCGTGATCGAGGCGGCCGAGATCGCCGCGAACATGCTGCCCGGCCGCTCGCGTCACTTCGCCTTCGAACAACTGGCCGGATACGACCCCGAGGCCGTCGCCGCCCTGCGTCAGGCCACCCCGGCCCGTGCGGTGGATCACGGGTTTTACGGCAGCGACCGCGATGCCGGCGCGGTGAAGATGAGCCGCGCCAATGCCGACCGCGCCGGGGTTGCCGACTGGACGCAGTTCGAACAGACCGCGGTCGCTGACCTGACCCCGCCCGACGGTCCGCCGGGGCTGGTGATCGTCAACCCGCCCTATGGCGGGCGGATCGGCAAGAAGGGGCCGCTTTATGCGGTCTATGGTCAGTTCGGGGAAGCCATGCGCAGCCGGTTCGCGGGCTGGCGCGTGGGGCTGATCACCACCGATGCGGGGCTGGCCAAATCCACCGGCCTGCCCTTCGACGCGCCGGGGACGATCGTGGCGCATGGCGGACTGAAGATCCGGCTGTGGCAGACGCCGCCGCTGACCTGATGCCACCCGCGCTTTTCCCGCGCCCCTGAAAGAGCATGCTTTCCTTTCGCCCGGGATTCCTGTATGGCCCCCGCATCTGAGACGTGACGCCCAAGGCCCCCGGGCACATGCGACAGGATTGGGGGCGGCGGCAATGGGGCCGCCATGCAAACGGAAGACCCGGGAGGGCCCGGGAGTGCTTCCAGACAGGATACGATAATGTTCAACGAAGTTAAAAAATCGATCCAGTGGGGCGATGAGACGCTGACACTGGAAACCGGCAAGATTGCGCGCCAGGCAGATGGCACGGTCGTCGCAACGCTGGGTGAGACATCGGTCATGGCCAACGTGACCTTCGCCAAGGAACAGAAGCCGGGGCAGGATTTCTTTCCGCTGACCGTGCACTACCAGGAAAAATACTATGCGGCGGGCAAGGTCCCCGGCGGGTTCTTCAAGCGTGAAGCGCGCCCGACCGAGAAAGAGACCCTGACCGCGCGTCTGATCGACCGTCCGATCCGCCCGCTGTTCGTCCCGGGGTTCAAGAACGAAGTGCTGGTGATGTGCACCGTGCTGAGCCATGACCTGGTCAACGATCCCGACATCGTCGCAATGATCGCCGCATCCGCCGCGCTGACCATTTCCGGCGCGCCCTTCATGGGGCCGATCGCGGGTTGCCGTGTGGGCTTTGTCGATGGCGACTATGTGCTGAACCCCGATGTCGATGACATGCAGGATCTGCGCAACAACCCCGAACAGCGTCTGGACCTGGTTGTCGCCGGGACCAAGGACGCCGTGATGATGGTGGAATCCGAGGCCTATGAGCTGACCGAGGCCGAAATGCTGGGCGCGGTGACCTTCGCGCACGAGCAGATCCAGCCGGTGATCGACCTGATCATCAGCCTGGCCGAAGAGACCGCGAAAGAGCCGTTCGACTTCACCCCGCCGGATTACTCGGAACTGTACGAGGTCGTGAAGGCCGCGGGCGAGGACGCGATGCGCGCCGCCTATGCCATCACCGACAAGCAGGAACGCGTGGCCGCCGTGGCCGCCGCGAAAGAGGGCATCAAGTCCGGCCTGAGCGAAGAGCAGCTGGAAGACGCCAACCTGGGGTCGGCGATCAAGAAGCTGGAATCCTCCGTTCTGCGCGGTGACGTGGTCAAGAACGGCCGCCGCATCGACGGCCGTGCGCTGGATCAGGTCCGCCCGATCGTCTGCGAAACCGGCCTGCTGCCGCGGACGCATGGTTCGGCGCTGTTCACCCGTGGCGAGACCCAGGGTCTGGTCGTGACCACGCTGGGCACCGGCGATGACGAACAGTTCATCGACGCGCTGCATGGCAACTTCAAATCGAACTTCATGCTGCATTACAACTTCCCGCCCTATTCGGTCGGCGAAGTGGGCCGCGTGGGCAGCCCCGGCCGCCGCGAGATCGGTCACGGCAAGCTGGCATGGCGCGCGCTTCAGGCGGTTCTGCCTGCGGCAACCGACTTCCCCTATACCCTGCGTCTGGTGTCGGAAATCACCGAATCCAACGGCTCGTCGTCGATGGCGTCGGTCTGCGGCGGTTCGCTGTCGATGATGGATGCAGGCGTACCGCTGAAGGCCGCCGTGGCCGGTGTGGCCATGGGGCTGGTGCTGGAAGAAGACGGCTCCTATGGCATCCTGACCGACATTCTGGGTGACGAGGATCACCTGGGCGACATGGACTTCAAGGTGGCCGGCACCGAAGAGGGCATCACCTCGTTGCAGATGGACATCAAGGTCGCGGGCATCACGCCCGAGATCATGGAAAAAGCCCTGGCCCAAGCCAAAGAGGGCCGGATGCACATCCTGGGCGAGATGAACAAGGCGCTTTCGGGCACCGCGGAATTCTCGGTCCACGCACCGCGGATCGAAACCATGACCGTGCCCACCGACAAGATCCGCGAAGTGATCGGGTCGGGCGGCAAGGTCATCCGCGAGATCGTCGAAGTGTCGGGCGCCAAGGTCGACATCAACGACGACGGCGTGATCAAGATCGCATCGCCCAACGCCGAAGCCATCCAGAAGGCACATGACATGATCTATTCGATCGTGGCCGAGCCGGAAGAAGGCAAGGTTTACAAGGGCACCGTGGTCAAGATCGTCGATTTCGGCGCCTTCGTGAACTTCTTCGGCAAGCGCGACGGCCTCGTGCATGTCAGCCAGATCGAAAACCGCCGCCTGAACCATCCCAGCGATGTGCTGAAAGAAGGCCAGGAGGTCTGGGTCAAGCTGCTGGGCTTCGACGATCGCGGCAAGGTGCGCCTGTCGATGAAGGTCGTCGATCAGGAAACCGGCGAAGAGGCCAAGAAGGAAGAGGCCGAATAATCGGCCCAACCCTTTGTCAGAAATACGAAAGGCCCCGGAATTCCGGGGCCTTTTGCTTTGTCTTGGCGTGTGGCTTAGGCCGGTGCCTTGGTCGTGCGCAGATAGGGCAGCTTGGCGTCAAATTCGCCGAACTTGTCCTTGGCCGCGGCATCGTCCAGCGACAGCGCGATGATCACGTCCTGGCCGGTGGTCCAGTTCGCGGGCGTCGCGATGGGGGTTTCATAGGTGGCCTGCAAAGCGTCCAGGGCGCGCAGCACCTCGGCGAAGTTGCGGCCGACCGACATCGGATAGGTCATGATCAGCTGCACCTTCTTGTTCGGCGCGATGATGAACACCGACCGGACCGAGGCGCTGTCGGCGGCGGTGCGACCATCGGGCAGGTAAGCCTCGGCCGGGAGCATGTCGAAGGCTTTCGAGACCGCCAGATCCTCGTCCGCGATGATCGGGAAACCCGCGGTCGCGCCCGAGAAGCCCTCGATATCGGATTTCCATTTCACGTGCTCATCGGCGCTGTCGACCGACAGGCCGATCACCTTGGTGCCGCGCTTTTCCCATTCGGTCGCCAGCTGTGCCACGGCGCCGAATTCGGTCGTGCAGACGGGCGTGAAATCCTTGGGGTGCGAAAACAGGATCGCCCAGTTGTCGCCGATCCAGTCGTGAAAGGTGATCTCGCCCTGATCGGTCTTGGCGGTGAAATTCGGTACGGTGTCGTTGATGCGCAGTCCCATGAAGAAGCCCTTTTCGGTTCAGAAGGTTGAAACTCTGACCCCTAGATAAAATCTAAATCGCTGCGGTTCATCCCCCTAGTTGCGACTCTGACCGGTGGGTGACAAGGTGTCGCAAAATCCAATGGAGGCCGGAATGATCGAAAAGCGTCAATTCTATATCGACGGTGTCTGGGTAGACGCCGCAAAACCCAATGATTTCAATGTGCTAAACCCGTCGACCGAGGATGTCTGCGCGGTGATCTCGCTGGGTGGGCAGGCCGACACCGATGCCGCCGTGGCCGCCGCGAAGCGCGCCTTTGCCACCTGGTCGCAGGTGCCCAAGGCCGAGCGCATGGCGCTGGTCGAACGGATTGCCGAGGAATACGGCAAGCGGGCCGAGGATCTGGCCCAGGCGATGAGCCTGGAAATGGGCGCACCCATCGACATGGCCCGCAGCCAGCAGGTCGGCGCGGGCATCTGGCACATCCAGAACTTCCTGACCGCGCTGAAGGATTTCGAATTCGACCGCCCGCTGGGCGATCACGCGCCCAATGACCGGATCCTGCTGGATCCGGTCGGTGTGGTGGGGATGATCACGCCGTGGAACTGGCCGATGAACCAGGTCACGCTGAAGGTCATTCCGGCGATTGCGACGGGCTGCACGATGGTGCTGAAACCGTCCGAGATCGCGCCGCTGTCGTCGCTGGTCTTTGCCGAGATCATGGAGGCCGCAGGCACCCCGCCGGGCGTCTTCAACCTGGTCAATGGCGACGGGGCGGGCGTGGGCACGCAGCTGTCCGGGCACGCGGATGTGGACATGGTGTCCTTCACCGGCTCGACCCGGGCGGGCATCGCGATTTCCAAGAATGCCGCCGATACGCTGAAACGCGTCCATCTGGAGCTGGGCGGCAAGGGCGCCAACATCATCTTCGACGATGCGGATGACAAGGCGGTCAAACGCGGCGCGCTGCATTGCTTCAACAATACCGGCCAGTCATGCAACGCGCCCACCCGGATGCTGGTGCAGCGCGGGCGCTATGACGCGGCGGTCGAGATCGCCGCCGGTGTGGCCGAAGCGATGGCCGTGGGATCGGCCCATGAAAGCGGGCGCCATATCGGTCCGGTGGTCAGCCAGGCCCAGTTCGACAAGATCCAGGACCTGATCCAGGCCGGCATGGATGACGGCGCGCGGCTGGTCGCGGGGGGCTTGGGCCGGCCCGAGGGGGTCAATCGCGGCTATTACGTGCGACCCACGGTCTTTGCCGATGTATCGAACGACATGACCATCGCCCAGCAGGAAATCTTTGGCCCGGTGCTGTCGATCCTGCCTTTTGACACCGAGGAAGAGGCGATCGCCATCGCCAATGACACGCCCTATGGCCTGACCAACTATGTCCAGTCGCAGGACGGTGCCCGCCGCAACCGCGTGGCGCGGCAGTTGCGGTCCGGCATGGTCGAGATGAACGGCCAGTCCCGCGCCGCGGGCAGCCCGTTTGGCGGGGTCAAGCAATCGGGCAACGGGCGCGAGGGCGGCACCTGGGGGCTGGAGGATTTCCTGGAGGTCAAGGCGGTCAGCGGCTGGGACCCGGAACAGGGCTGAGCCGCGCGCGGCCGCGTCGGTCGGGGGCTGTCTGCCCCCGAACCCCCGAGGATATTTTACCCAAGAAGAAGGACTAGAACGGGCATTTGCTGGTAAAGGTCACGCCGCGCCCGCCATCGGGGTGGTTGAAGCGCAGGCTTTCGGCATGCAGCATCAGGCGGGGTGCCTCGCGGGCGGGCCCGGTCGCATAGAACGGATCGCCCAGAATCGGGTAGCCGATTTCACGCATATGCACGCGCAGCTGGTGGCTGCGCCCGGTGCGCGGGTAAAGGCGGACGCGCGCGGTGCCGTTTTCGTTGCGCTGCAGCTTCCAATCGGTGATCGCGGGCTTGCCGTTTTCACGGTCGACCATCTGCAATGGACGGTTGGGCCAGTCGACGATCAGCGGCAGATCGATGGTCCCCGATTTCTCGGCCATCTCGCCCCAGACGCGGGCGACATAGGTCTTGCGGACCTTGCGGGCCTCGAACTGTTGGCCAAGAGATTTCTGCGCCTGCGGGGTCAGGGCAAAGACCATCACGCCCGACGTGTCGCGGTCCAGCCGGTGGACCAGCAGGGCGTCTGGGAACGCCTCTTGCACGCGGGACAGCAGGCAATCGGCCAGATGCTCGCCGCGCCCGGGCACGGACAAAAGGCCCGACAGCTTGTCGGCGATCAGGATGTGGTGATCCTCGTGCAGGATGCTCAGCGGCGTTTGCGGCGGGTCATAGGTAGCGCTCATGCCACGCAGCTAACCCCTGGGGCGCGGCTGTGCAATGTCAGGACTGCGGCAGGCCGTCGTCGATGGTGTAATAATCGCCCTTGTCGGCGGTGAAGATGTGCTTGGCCAGTGTCACACCGCTGGGCCCGTCGATGGCGCCCATCGCGAAGGATGTATGCCCCTCGCCCGCCTTGCGCCAGAACAGGAACGATCCGCAGGTGCCGCAGAAGCCGCGCGCGGCCAGGTCCGAGGATTTGTACCAGCGCAGGCTGTCGCCGGTGATGGTCAGGTCTGCGTCCGGTACATGGGATGAGGACCACAGATGCCCCGATTGCTTGCGGCACTGGCTGCAATGACAGACCGACGGGCCGGGCACGGGGCCCGAGACCGTGAAGGTGACCCCGCCGCACAGGCAGCTTCCGTTCAGCATCTTACCCTCCGAAAACCTGTGTCAGGATGGCCGACAATCCGTCGCTGTCGGCCTGGGTGAACGCGGCTGGCCGGTCGCTGTCGATATCCAGAACGCCCAGCAGCGCGCCATCCGCGCCGATCACCGGCAGGACGATTTCGGACCGCGTGGAACTGGCGCAGGCGATATGGCCCGGAAAGGCATCGACATCATCGACAAGCTGCACCTGCCGCGTGCGGGCGGCCGCACCGCAGACACCGCGCGAAAACGGGATGGTCAGGCAGCCATGCCCGCCCTGATAGGGGCCGATCTTCAGCAGATCTGGCGCGACGGCACGATAAAAGCCCGTCCAGTCGAAACGGTCGTCGGCGTGGTGAATTTCGCAGGCCAGCGTGGCCATCAGGGCGACGGTGTCATCCTCGCCCTCGGTCAGGGCGGCGATGGTTCTGGACAGGGCGGAATAGTCGGCGCGGCGTGGCAAGAAATGCCCCTCTGGAAACGTCTTGGTAACGATTGCGGGCTAGCGTTGCCCCAACCCGAAGGGAGCATTGCATGCAATTGGACGCAGAAACAATCGGAAATGCCTTTGTCATCCGGGTGATGGAGAGCCGGATCGATGCGGCTGTGGCCATCCAGTTCAAGGATCAGATGCGCGCGTTGATGAATGACGCCCCAGGCCGGGTCATCGCCGATATGGGACGGGTCGATTTCCTGGACAGCAGCGGGCTGGGCGCGGTGGTGGCGTCGATGAAATATCTGGGGCCCGAGCGAAAGCTGGAACTGGCCGCGCTGACCCCCACGGTGGCCAAGGTCTTTCACCTGACCCGGATGGACAGCGTATTCACCATCCATCCGGACATGACCGCAGCGCTTGGCGCGGATGCGGATGCGGCCTGACACCAGATGAGGAGCCGCCAAATGCCATCCTCGACGCGTTTGGGCGCCGATCACGGCACCTTGTTGCTGAAACTGATCATCCCCAACGATCCCTTTGCCGTCCGCGATGCGCTGCGCAAGATCAGCGATGCATTGCAGAAAATTCCGGTCAGTGGCGAGTTTCAGTCGACCTCGCAGATCGTGCTGGCCGAGGCGCTGAACAATATCGTCGAACACGCCTATGACACCGTGGGCAGCGGACAGATCGGGCTGGTCCTGCGGCACACGGATCAGGATCTGCAGGTGGAGCTGCGCGATCAGGGGCGCCCGATGCCCGACCAGATCGTTCCGACGGCCGATCGCCCCCGCCAGTGCCCCGCGCCCGAAACCCTGCCCGAAGGGGGGTTTGGCTGGAAAATCATCGATGATCTGGCACAGGACCTGAACTATCGGCGCGAATCTGGCGACAATATTCTGAAATTCCGGCTGTCCATGGTCCAAATGGCCTGAAATCCCGCCACAAAACGGTCTTATTGAGTCCTCAGTCGCGCCCGAATGCGCCTCTAGCAAAAAACTGTAGCTGCTATATGGCTTCCCTCGGCGCCGCGCCAACAGCCCCCACCCAGCGCGCGGCGTCGAGGACAAAATCCCAAAAACCACATTGGCAAATCCCGCGTCGCTTTCTAGGGTCGGAACACCCTGGGGAGAGGACAGATCATGCGCGATTTTCAAGTGCCCGGACGCTCGGCTGTATATGCACAGAACGGGATCTGCGCCACATCGCATCCGCTGGCGGCGAAAACCGCCATCCGGATCCTGGAAGATGGCGGAAATGCCGTCGATGCCGCGATTGCCGGTGCGGTGCTTCTGGGGATCTGCGAGCCGCAGATGACCGGGATCGGCGGGGATTGCTTCGTGCTTTTGTCGCCCGGGGGCCGCGATGACATCATCGCGCTGAACGGGTCGGGGCGGGCACCTGCCGGAATGTCGGCCGACGCGCTACGCGCCAGCGGCCTGTCCACGATCCCGCTGGGCGATGTCAATTCGGTCACCATTCCCGGCGCGATCGACGCTTTCTGCCGCCTGTCCGACGATTGGGGGCAGATCGGGCTGGAGCGCATCCTGGCGCCCGCGATCCATTACGCGGAAACCGGCGTGCCGGTCGCCCCGCGCGTGGCCTTCGACTGGCGGATCGCCCGTGACCGGCTGCAGGGCTGGGCGCGCGATCTGTACCTGTTGAACGGGCAGGCGCCCGAACCGGGCCAGATCTTTCGCGCGCCGGGCCAGGCCGAGGTCCTGCGCCAGATCGCGCAACAGGGGCGCGCGGGGTTCTATGCCGGCGCGGTCGCACAGGATATGGTCGACAGCCTGCGCGCCCTGGGCGGCACGCACAGCCTGGACGATTTCGCCAACACCGCCTGCGATTACACCGACCCGATCAGCGGCAATTACAAGGGCGTCGATCTGGTCGAGCATCCGCCCAATGGCCAAGGCGCGACCGCGATCCTGATGGCCAATATCCTGGCGTGCTTCGACCTGCCGGGGATGGATCCGCTGGGAACCGAACGCGCACATATCGAGGCCGAGGCCGCCAAGCTGGCCTATGACACGCGCAACCGGCTGCTGGCGGATGCCGATTACACCACCCGGCTGGCGCATATGCTGTCGCCCGATACGGCCACGAAACTGGCCGGGCTGATCGACCCCAACCGCGCGATGGCCGCCGCCGCCCCGCTTTCCGAGGCGGTGCACCGCGACACGATCTATATCACCGTGGTCGACCGCGACCGGATGGCGGTTTCGCTGATCTATTCGATCTTTCACAGCTTCGGTTCGGGGCTGGCGTCCGAGAAATACGGGATCAATTTCCAGAACCGCGGCGCGGGGTTCACGCTGGAACAGGGCCACCCGAACGAGGCCGGCGGCGGCAAGCGGCCGATGCACACGATCATTCCCGGTATGCTGAAACGCGACGGGCGCGTCACGATGCCATTCGGTGTCATGGGCGGCGCGTATCAGCCCAACGGGCACGCGCGGTTCCTAACCAACCTGGTGGATTACGACATGGACGCGCAGACGGCGATCGACGCGCCGCGCTGCTTTGCCGATGCCGGGGTGCTGAATGTCGAACGCGGCTATGGCGATGCGGTGCGGGCCGGGCTTTCGGATCTGGGGCACAAGGTGGCCACGCCCGAAACCGCGATCGGCGGCGCGCAGGCCATCGCGATCGACCACGACGCGGGCGTTCTGATCGGCGCGTCCGATCCGCGCAAGGATGGCTGTGCGTTGGGGTACTGACGCCTAGTTCAGCTGAAACTGAAGCGGATAGTGGCCGTCTTCGAATTCGCCGAACAGATCGTCCAGATCCGGGTGATCGACCGGTTCGCCGGTTTCGTCCGGGATCAGGTTCTGTTCGGACACATAGGCCACGTAATAGCTTTGGTCGTTTTCCGCCAGCAGGTGATAGAACGGCTGGTCACGGGACGGGCGGCTGTCCTCGGGGATCGCCGCATACCATTCCTCGGTATTGGAAAAGATCGCATCAACGTCGAAGACAACGCCCCGAAACGGATGCTTGCGATGGCGCACAACCTGGCCCAAGTGATATTTTGCTTGAGTCTTCAGCATTACTTTTTACCCCTACCGGGGACCTTTTACTCTTTCGAGGCAGGATCTGTCCATCAGACCGTGTGGAAAATGCCGGAAACAGTCTGTGACCGTGCCCATGACAGTGATTCTGCCTGTTTTGCAACCCTCACCAGCCGTCAATGCCGGTTTGTTGGGTCCATTGTAACCAATTTCGGAACGCTTCGCCAATCGAACTTGTTCGTTCGAAATGTGATTTCCCGTCCGGGCGTTTTCGCGTATGATCCCCGCAATTAAAAACGAAAATCGGGCGAGGCAGATGAGCAGACTTCTTCGCGTTTTGACCCTGCTGGTCTTGGCAGGGTGCGGCGGCGGTGGATCGGATAGCGCACCGCGTAACCTGGACAATGCGTGCAGCATTGTCAGCCAGCGACCGCAATACCTGCGGGCGATGCAACGGACCGAGCGTCGCTGGGGCGTGCCGGTGCATGTGCAGATGGCGACGATCTATCAGGAAAGCAAATTCATCGGCGATGCGCGCACCCCGCTGCGCTATGCGCTGGGGGTCATCCCGATGGGGCGGCAAAGTTCGGCCTTCGGCTATGCCCAAGCGCTGGATGCGACCTGGGACGAATACCGCAGCAGCACCGGCAACCGTCGCGCCAAGCGGGACGATATCGACGACGCCACGGATTTCATGGGCTGGTACATGAACCAGAGCCGGTCCAAGAACGGCATTCCGCTGCATGATGCGCGCAACCAGTACCTGGCCTATCACGAGGGGCATGCCGGTTACGCGCGGGGCAGCTATAACAGCAAATCCTGGCTGCTCAGGGTCTCGGGCGAGGTGGCCAGCCGGTCCCAGACATACCGGTCGCAGCTGGCCTATTGCCGGCGCTAGGCGGGATCAGTTCCCGCCGACCCGCTTGCGGGTTTCCTGAACGATGTTGAACTTGCTGGCGCCGATCTGAACACCGGTTTTCAGATCGCCCAGCACGACCGTGGTCTTCGACCCGGTATCGTCGGTGATGACCCATTGGCGCAGCGCCACGGGGCTGTCGGAAAAGACCAGCGCGATCGAGCCGTATTCAGGGTTCTCGGGGTCCTGCGCGACCACGGTGGTGGTCTTGCCGTCGCTGGTATGACCCACGACCATCTTGGCCCGGCCCAGATTGACGTTCTCCGCCAGGATCAGGTTCAGCGGCGTGCGTTTCAGCGAGTATTGCTCGGGCGGCTGGTTCGATTTCGGGTCGAACACCGCCACCTGGCCGCCGCCCGCCATCACAAGCGCGGCGTTGGGCGGGGCGTATTCGAACCGCACACGGCCCGGGCGTTTGATGTAAAGCGTGCCGGTGGACAGCGTGCCATCGGCGTTAACCTGGGTGAATTCCCCCTGTGCCGTCGAAAAGCTGTTGAGATACGAGGACAGCTGCGACAGCGACAGCTTTTCCGCGGCGGCGGGCACCGTCATGGCGATGGCCAGAACCGGGGCGAGGGCGAAACGAAGCATTTTCATAAGCTCTACCTAGTCATTTCCGGGCGGGAATGCATCCCGCATCGGCTCAGAAATGGGAAGCGGGCGCGTGATAGGCAATATCACGCGCCCGCTATGTCCTGTCGACGGGATCAGGCCTGTTCGGGGACCAGGATCTCGCGCTTGCCCACGTGGTTGGCGCTGGAAACGACGCCTTCTTCCTCCATCTGCTCGACCAGGCGCGCGGCCTTGTTATAGCCGATGGCCAGTTTGCGCTGGATATACGAGGTCGAGCATTTGCGATCCTTGATCACGATGGCCACGGCCTGATCGTAAAGCGCATCCTCGCCATTGGTGTTCCCACCCAGGCCCAGGACCGCGTCGATATCGCTTTCCTTTTCCTCGTCGGGGCCATCGACCACGCCGCTCTTGTAATCGGGCGGGCCGAAGGATTTCAGGTGATTGACGATCTCTTCGACCTCTTCGTCGCTGACAAAGGGGCCATGACAGCGGGTGATCTTGCCGCCACCGGCCATGTACAGCATGTCGCCCATGCCCAGAAGCTGCTCGGCCCCCATTTCGCCCAGGATCGTGCGGCTGTCGACCTTGGACGTCACCTGGAACGAAATCCTTGTGGGGAAGTTGGCCTTGATCGTGCCGGTGATCACGTCGACCGACGGGCGCTGCGTGGCCATGATCAGGTGGATGCCCGAGGCCCGCGCCATCTGTGCCAGACGCTGAATGCAGGCCTCGATCTCTTTGCCGGCAACCATCATCAGGTCGGCCATCTCGTCGACGATGACCACGATGAAGGGCATCTTTTCAGGCGCGAATTCCTCGGTCTCGAAGATCGGATCGCCGGTTTCGTCGTCAAAGCCCGTCTGGACGGTGCGGCTGAACATCTCGCCCCGCGCCTGGGCATCGGCGACACGGCCGTTGTAGCCTTCGATGTTGCGCACGCCCATCTTGGACATCTTGCGATAGCGCTCTTCCATCTCGCCCACGACCCATTTCAGCGCGACGACCGCCTTCTTGGGGTCGGTCACAACCGGGCTCAGCAGGTGCGGAATACCGTCATAGACCGACAGTTCCAGCATCTTGGGGTCGATCATGATCAGGCGGCAATCATCCGGTGTCAGCTTGTAAAGCAGCGACAGGATCATGGTGTTGATCGCCACGGATTTACCCGAACCGGTGGTCCCCGCGATCAGCAGGTGGGGCATCTTGGCCAGGTTGGCGACCATCGAATCCCCGCCGATATCCTTGCCCAGCGCCAGCGGCAGGCGGTGGTTGCCATCGCCATAGTCGCGGCTGGCCAGGATCTCGCGCAGGACGACCTTTTCGCGATTGGCATTGGGCAGCTCGATCCCGATCACGCTGCGGCCCGGCACGGTGCTGACCCGCGCCGACAGGGCCGACATCGACCGCGCGATATCGTCGGCCAGGCCGATCACACGGCTGGCCTTCAGGCCCGGTGCCGGTTCCAGTTCGTACATGGTGACCACGGGGCCGGGGCGGACACTGACGATCTCGCCCTTGACGCCGTAATCGTCCAGCACGTTTTCCAGCATCCGCGCGTTTTCCTCCAGCGCCTCGTCCGACAGCACATGCCGTTCGATGGTGGTGGGATTGGTCAGCAGCGACAGCGGCGGCAGCTCGTAATCGGTGCTGCTTTCCTCGAATTGCAGGGCGGGCTGCGCCTCGGCCTGGGCGCGGCGCGACGGCTGCACTGGCTTCTTGACCGGGTGCTGGACCACGCGGCGCGACAATTCCTGACGCGGCACGGGCATCGGCGCTTGCTGGGGCGCCTCGTCCATCATCGGATCGGCCATATGCGTGTCATCGGTGTCGAGCGGCGCATGGTCATCGTAATCGTCATAACCCGGCTGCGCGTCATAGGCCGCCGCCATATCCATATCGAAATCCGTCTCTGGCGCGGGCGGCACGGTGACGGAAGGGGCCATCGGCGCGGTGGCGTGGACCTGCGGCACCGGGGCGTGCAGCGGCGGCTCGGCCATACGGCTGCGCATCAGCGGCGGTTCGCTGCGCATGGCGTTCAGGGTCGGCTTCTGCCGGGCGCGGTTATTGATCACCTCGGCGATGCGGGCGCGGATGCGTTCGTCATTGGGACCCGGGGCATCGGCCAGATCGTCGGGCAGATGATGCTCGATCAGCTCTGGCTCCAGCGATGCCTGCTTGCGCCGGATCAGCGAGGGCATGCGAGCCATCAGGCCGGGTTTTTCGTCGAACGACTCCTCGATCACCGGGGCCGCGTCCATGCTGTAATCGGGTTCGGCGGCGCGGTGCACGCGCGGTTCGGGCGCGTATTCCTGCGCGCGCGCATTGGCGGCGCGGCGGGCCCGGGCGCGGGCATGCAGCGCCTGCGCCCCCTGCACGGCGCCGGTCGCGCCCTGCCCCAACAGCCGCATCAGCCCGTCATAGGCCACGATCATCCCCAGCAGCAGGAACCGCCCGATCCGGCGCAGCTCGGCCCCGTCGAAGCCCAGCGCATAAAGCGACATGCCAGCGGCGGCAAAGGCCACGATTGCGGCAATGACCTTCAGCCCGAATGTCGCCTTGACCGGCAGGATGTTCAGCACCGCGCCCATCACGGTTTCGCCGAACAGGCCGCTCATGCCAAAGCTGTGCGGCCAATCGGCGGGCGTGGTGTGGACGGTGGCATAGATCGACACAAGCGCGATGGCGATGGGCACGAAAACGGCGCGGGCAAAGACACGCTCGGCCCCGCGATGCAGGACGAATCGCGCACCCCAGACCAGAAAGCCCACGGCAACGCCCCAGGCGCCCCAACCCACGATCACGAACAGGGGCGAGGCGATGGAAGCCCCGAACCGCCCCAGCAGGTTCTGCGCCGGCTGGTCGGTGGCCGACAGCCAGCTGGGATCGTCGGGCGTATAGGAGCCAAGCATCATCGCGACCAGAATGCCCGCCGCAATCAGACCCAGACCGATCAGCTCGCGGCTGCGCCGTTCGATTGCCGCCTGCATGTTGGAATCGAAAAGCGGATCGCGCTGTTTCATCGGATACGATGCCATACCTGTCCCATCCTCACTTGTATAAGCAGTCGCGAAGCTTGATCAGCCCGCGCTGCATCTCTTGTTTTGGGGCCACCATCGCGACCCGGATAAATGACTTGCCCGGGTTTCCGGCGGCCGTGTCGCGGGCCAGATAGGCCCCCGGCAGCACCCGCACTCCGGTTTCACGCCACGCCTGCAACGCTGCCTGTTCGCCATCCGCGACCGGCAGCCACAGGAAAAACCCGGCCTGCGGCGGCTGGTATCCCGGGACGTCGCCCAGTACTTCGTCGGCAATCGCGAATTTCTCAGCGTAAAGCGCGCGGTTTTCGACCACATGCGCCTCGTCCGCCCAGACACGCGCCGCGACCTGTTGCAGCGGCAGCGGCAGCGGCGCCCCGGCATAGGCGCGCAACTGCTTGATCCGCGCGATGCATTCCGGCCCACCGGCGACAAAACCCGACCGCAGCCCCGGCAGGTTCGACCGTTTCGACAGCGAATGGAAAATCACCACCCGCTCGGGATCGGCGCCCATGTCGCGCGCCACCTGCAAGGCGCCGGTGGGGGGCGTGTCGCGGTAGATCTCGGAATAGCATTCATCCGCGAAGATGCGGAAATCGTGTTTCTCGGCCAGGGCGATCAGGTCGCGCCAATAGGCATCATCGGCCACCGCGCCCTGCGGGTTCGCGGGCGAACAGATATAGGCGATGGCGACCCGGTCCAGCACATCGGCGGGCAGCGCTGTATAATCCGGCAGAAAGCCGGTCGCGGCCTCGGCATTCACGAAATGCGGCTCGGCGGCCACGGCCAGCGCGGCCACGGCATAGACCTGATAGAACGGGTTCGGCGTCAGGATGACGGGCCGTTTGCCGTTCTTGGTTTCGGGACAAAGCGCGATGGCCGCGTTAAACAGCCCCTCGCGCGTGCCGTTCAGCGCCATGATCTGCGTGTCGGCATCCAGCGTCACGTCATAGCGGCGCTTGACCCAATCGGCGATGGCGTTGCGCAGCTCGGGGCAGCCCTCGTTCGGGGGATACTTGCCGAAACCGTCGATATTGTCGGCCAATACATCGCGCACCCATCCCGGAAAGGCATGTTTGGGCTCGCCGATGGTCATATGCACGACCTCGCCGCCCGGCGCATGCACGTCGAGAAGGCTCCGCAGACGCGGAAACGCGTATTCTGGCAGGTTCGAAAACCGCTCGGGAAAGGTCATGGGACCCTATGTATCTGCCTCAAAGGTTCGGGGTCGTATCGCCCCGTATGCGGCCAAGATACCGGCTCGGGTCTCAGGGGTCCAGAAAAAGGGGGCGATTTCCGACCCTTGGCGCACCGAATTGTGGCATTTAGGCCAGCGCGCCTTCGACCCCCGCACCGATCCGCAGCAGGTTTTCCTCGGTTCCCGGCGGGGTCATCAGCATGATACCCGCCGATGGAACGCCCGTGGGCAGGGTCAGCGCCGCCAGCCCCATCAGGTTGCCGATCCGCGTGTTTCGCAGCGCCAACAGGTTCTCGGCCACGTAATAGGCATGGTCCGACATCAGCCTGTCGGCATCGGGCGGCAGGATCGGGCTGGACGGCACGATCACCGCGTCATAACCCGCCGTCGCCGCCAGATAGGCGCGGCGCAGGTTTTCCAATCGGTGCCAAGCGGCCACGTAATCCGCGCCGGTATAGCCCGCGCCGGACCGGAAGCGTTCCAGGATTTCGGGGAACATCTTGTCGGGGGCGGCCTCGATCACCTCTTTCCAGGTGCCATAGGCCTCGGCCGTGTACAGGATCCCCGACATCTCCAGCGCCTCGGCCACTTGCGGCACCTTGATGTGATCGACCCGCGCGCCCGCCGCGCGCAGCCGTTCCACCGCGCTGTTGAACGCGGCCCGGGGCGCGTCGCGGATATCGTCAAAAGCCACGCTGTCCAGAATGGCCAGCCGCAGCCCCTCGGCCCCGGCGCCACGCAGATCGGCGGGCGTTTGCCCCTCGATCACCGCCAGCAGCAGCGCGGCATCCTCGACCGTGCGGCAAAGCGGCCCGACCGTGTCGAACCGTTCGCACAGCGGCACGACCCCGCGCAAGGATACGCGACCGGACGTGGTTTTCAGCCCCACCAGATCGTTCCACGCGGCCGGAATGCGCACCGACCCGCCGGTGTCCGACCCGATGGCCGCAGGCGCCAGCCCGAACGCCACCGACGCCGACGCGCCCGAGGACGAGCCCCCAGACACCGCATCGGTGTTGTTCACACAGGGCGGCGTTGCCGTCACCGGGTTCAGCCCCAGCCCGGAAAAGGCCAGTTCCGACATATGCGTCTTGCCCAGGCAGACGGTGCCGCCCAGCGTCGCCGCTTTCAGAACCTCGGCGTCCTGCGCGGGCACGCGGCCCGAAAGCAGGGCAGATCCGGCCTCGGTCGCCGTTCCGGCGCTGTCGAACAGATCCTTCCACGACACCGGCACCCCGTCCAACAGGCCGCGGCGCACGCCGTTGCGGGCGCGATCGCGCGCGGCCAGTGCCTCGGCCCTTGCCCGCTCGGGGGTGGTGCGGGCATAGATGCGCGGGCCGAACGGGTGCGCGTCGATCGCGTCCAGAAACGCATCCGTCAGATCGACCGGATCGATCTTGCCCGCCCCGATGCCGCGGCCCAGATCCGCCGCGCTGAGTTCCCGCCAGTCTTTCTGCATCGCACATCCCCGTTGCCGTTTGGACCGAACGGTAGCGGCAGTGCAGCGCATGGACAATCCCGCGCGAGACCTCATATTGAGGGCCATGGAATTTGATTCAGATGTCGTGATCGTGGGGGGCGGGCTGAACGGGCCCGCATTGGCGCTGGCGCTGGCCCAGGCCGGGTTGCAGGCGACGGTGATCGACGCCCTGCCGCGCGACACACGCCAGGGCGACGACTTCGACGGGCGCGGCTATGCGCTGGCGCTGGCCTCGCAGCGGTTGCTGTCGGGCATCGGCATCTGGCCGCAGGTCGCGGATCACAGCCAGCCGATACTAGAGGTCAAGGTCACCGACGGGCGCGCGGGCGAAGGGCCATCGCCCTTCGTTCTGGAATTCGACCATGCCGAGATCGAAGAAGGCCCGATGGGCTATATGCTCGAAGACCGGTTCCTGCGGCAGGCGTTTCTGACCGCGATGGACGGCATGGATGCCATCACCCAGCTTTCCGGCGAAACCGTGGTGGCACAGGATTTGCGGCCGGGCGGTGTGACAGTCACGCTGGCCTCGGGCGGCGTGGTCCGTGCCCGCGTCCTGATCGGCTGTGACGGGCGCCGCAGCGGCACGGCGGAACGCGCGGGCATCAAGCGCACCGGCTGGGATTACGGCCAGACCGCGCTGGTCTGCGCGGTTGAGCACGAAAAGCCGCATAATGGCATCGCGCATCAGTTCTTCATGCCCCCCGGTCCGCTGGCAATCCTGCCGCTGCCGGGCAACCGGTCGTCGATTGTCTGGAGCGAGCGGAACGACACCGCCGCGCAAATTCAGGCGCTGGACGATGACGGCTATCTGAACGCCCTGCGCCCACGTTTCGGTGATTTCCTGGGCAAGATCACGCTGTCGGGCAAACGCTTCACCTATCCGCTGAACCTGACGCTGGCCAACAGCTTCGTCGGTTCGCGGCTGGCGCTGGTGGGCGATGCCGCACACGGCGTGCACCCGATTGCCGGACAGGGTCTGAACCTGGGCCTGCGCGATGTGGGGGCACTGGCCGAGGTTCTGGTCGATGCAGCGCGGCGGGGCGAGGATATCGGCGCTGCGGACGTGCTGGCGCGCTATCAAAGCTGGCGGCGGTGGGATACGGCCACGCTGGCGGTCGCGACGGACGGGTTCAACCGGCTGTTTTCAAACGACAACCCGCTGCTGCGCGGCATTCGCGATCTGGGGATGGGGGCAGTCAATGCCATGCCCGCCCTGCGCCGCCGCTTCATCCGCGAGGCCGCGGGGCTGAACGGCGACCTGCCACGCCTGATGAGCGGCCGGGCGCTTTAATCGAGCTCGCGCGCCTCGTCGACCAACATGATCGGAATGCCGTTACGGATTGGGAAGGCCAGATGCGCGGCCTTTGACACCAGCTCCTGCTTTTCCGCGTCATAGGTCAACGCGGCCTGCGTGACGGGGCACACCAGCGCCTCAAGCATCTTGCGGTCGGCCTTGGTGGAGTCGCTCATTGCATGACCTCTTCGTTGTTGCCGCCGCGCAGGGCGAATTCGATCAGCGTGACCAGCGTCTCGCGCCGGTTGCCCAATGTCGGTGCTTCCAGCAGCGCCTGCTTGTCCTCATGCTCGAACGGGCACAGCATCGACAGCGAGTTGATCAGCAATTCGTCATCGGCGCCCTTCAGACTGTCCCAGTCGGTGGACAGATCCAGCTGGTGGAAATACCGCGCCAGCACCGACATGAACCCGTCGCGGTCGAAATCGGGATCGGATTCCCCGTGATCCAGGTCGTGCTCGAACCCCTTCCAGCCGATATCGGCCTTGATATAGGGGCTGAACCCGGGCACCTCGCGCCGCATCCGAAACCGCGAAATCCCGCTGAGCGTGATCATGTACCGGCCATCCTCGGTCTCGGAAAACGCCGAAACGCGCCCGGCGCAGCCGATGTGGTGCAGTTTGCACGCGCCCTGCCCCGGCACCTCGCGTGGCTGGATCATGCCGATCAGGCGGTGCGAGGTTTTCAGCGCGTCATCCAGCATCGCCAGATAGCGCGGCTCGAAGATATGCAGCGGCAAACGCGCGCGCGGCAACAGCAGCGCCCCCGGCAAGGGGAACAGCGGTATCGTTTCCGGCAGATCGGCAGCGGAGATCATGAAGCGGAATCTAGCACCCGCAGGGCGTCAGGCAAATATCATCGACGACAGTTTGCGGCGCCCCTTCAGAACAATCGGGTCCTCGGGCTTCAACGCGTCGAAAATGGTGAAAAGCTGCGTCTTGGCCGCACCGTCATTCCACTCGCGGTCCCGACGGAAAAGCTCCAGCAGCTCGTCCACCGCCTCTTCCACCGCGCCAGATGCGTGCAGCGCCTGTGCCAGGTCGAACCGCGCCTGCAGGTCATCGGGGTTGGCATCGACCGCCGCGCGCAGCTCGGCCACGGGGCCGGCATCGGCGGCCTGACGGGCCAGTTCCAACTGGGCACGCGCGGCCTCGACCTCGGGGGCGGTCGCGATTTCGGCCGGGGCGGCGGCAAGCAATTCGCCCGCGCGCTCGACCTCGTCCAGCGCCAGATGCGCCCGCACCAGCCCGCCATAGGCGGCGGCATTGGCTGGGTCCTCGCCCAAAATCGCGGCAAAGGTCTGCGCGGCATCGGCCACGGCCCCCTCGGCCAGCATCGCCTCGGCGGCCTCGACCGCATCGTCCAGCCCGCCATCATCACCGGCCAGCGCGGCCACGCGATCGACGAACGCCTTCAGCTCGGACCCCGGCACGGCGCCCTGGAACCCATCGACCGGCTGCCCCTGATAAAAGGCATAGACGGTCGGGATCGACTGAATGCGCAACTGCGCCGCGATCTGCTGGTTCTGGTCGACATCGACCTTGGCCATGCGCACCTTGCCGCCGGCCTCGGTCACCGCCTGTTCCAGCATCGGGCCCAGCGTCTTGCACGGGCCACACCACGTGGCCCAGAAATCCACGATAACGGGGACCTCCTGGCTGGCCTCGATCACGTCGGCCATGAATGTCGCTTCGGTCACATCCTTGATCAGATCGCCCGCAGGCGCCGCGCCCTGTCCGCCGAGTTCAAGCATGCTCACCCCCATGAAAACTGTGTCGCGCTCTATATGGACCTTGCGCGGCGCTCTTGCAACGCCCCCGCGCCACCCCCAATTCCATTTGCATGAGCCTTTTCGCCCAGGCCGAGCGCCTGATGTCCATGTCCGACGAAAGCTGGGAACGCCATGCCAACCCGCTGAGCGTCTATTCCCGGTTCTCGACCCTGCCGCTTCTGGTGCTGGCCATCTGGTCGCGGGCCTGGCTGGGATGGTGGGCGCTGATACCGGTCGCACTTGCCCTGGGATGGATCTGGCTCAACCCGCGGCTTTTCGCGCGCCCGCTGCACACGGACAACTGGGCCTCCAAAGGCACGTTCGGGGAACGGATCTATCTGAACAAGGACAAGATCCCGATCCCGGAACACTATGTCATCTGGGGACGACTTCTGTCGGCTGTATCGGCGCTTGGAATCTTGCCGCTGGCCTGGGGGCTTTATGCGTTCGACCCCGGCTGGGTACTGTTCGGGGCCGCGCTGATCGTCGGGGCGAAAACATGGCTCGTCGACCGGATGGTGTTTCTTTACGACGACATGCGCGCGGCCAGCCCGGTCTATGCGTCCTGGCTGCGCCCATCTTCCGATCACGACACAGGCGGCTAGGTCGCGCCGCGCCTCCGGCGGGAGTATTTGGAGAACAATGAAAAGCGCATGCGCTCTGCTTCATTGCTCCAAAAATACTCCGGGGGTCCGGGGGCTGGCCCCCGGCCCGGCCGTCAAAGATCGAAGGTGGCGAAGACGGGGGCGTGGTCGCTGGGTTTTTCCCAGCCGCGCGCATCGCGCAGGACCCGGCTGGAATGTCCGGCATTCGCGATATCGGGGGTGGCCCAGACGTGATCCAGCCGCCGCCCCTTGTCCGCCGCATCCCAGTCCCGCGCGCGATAGGACCACCAGCTGTAAAGCTGGCCGTCGGGGATATCCTTGCGCGTGATGTCGACCCAGTTGCCGGCATCCTGGGTTTCGGCCAGGTGCGCGACCTCGACCGGGGTGTGGCTGACGACCTTGAGCAGTTGCTTGTGGCTCCAGACATCGTCTTCGCGCGGGGCGATGTTCAAATCGCCCACAAGAATGGATTTCTCGGGCCGGTCGGCGTGGAACCAGTCGCGCATGTCGGTCAGATAATCCAGCTTATGGCCGAATTTCTCGTTCACATCGCGATCGGGCACGTCGCCCCCTGCGGGCACATAGAAATTGTGGATCGTGACACCGTTTTCTAGCCGCGCGGCGATGTGGCGGGCATGGCCGAGCCCGGCGAAATCCTGATCGCCAGCCTCGACCAGTGGCAGCTTCGACAGGATCGCCACGCCGTTATAGCCCTTTTGCCCGCGCGCAACCATGTGGGTGTAGCCCAGGGCGCGAAAGGCCTCGACCGGGATCTTGTCGACCGGGCTTTTGCATTCCTGCAGGCAAAGCACATCGGGCGCCTCTTCCTGCATCAGCTTGCAGACGATCGGTTCGCGCAAACGCACCGAGTTGATGTTCCAGGTGGCAAGGGTAAAGGGCATCGGGGGGCTCCTGTCGCGCGGGTCTGCTGATCGGTAGCACGGCACCGGGCGGGTTGCCAGATGCCGCGCCCTTCAGAAATCCGCGGGCGGCGCGCAGTTGGCATAGGCATGCGCGAGGGCGGCCTCGGCCCCGGCAAGGTCGACATGCAGCGCCGCACCGTGGCTGGCCGTCAGGTCGATCCGCGGCTGGGTGCGGATCGCGTCGACGAACCGGCGCGAGACCCGGAAGACATGATCGGTGGAATGCGGCGCGGCGGTGAAATCGAACCGTTCAGCGCCCACCTGCAAGGTCACCGTGATCATCTCGTCCGGGCGCGGCGCGGCATAGCCGAAGATATAAGCCGCCGGTTGCCCCGCCCCGTCGCAGAACAGCCCCAGCGCCCCGCCGGATTCGCGGCCATTGGGCTTCAGCGTCCACGCCACGGCAATCGGCGCGGCGTAATTCTCGCCCCGTTCGCGCAATTGCCAGCTGCCCGCAATCGGCGCGTTCATGAAATCGTCGCGGGTTTCGACCGCACCCTTTACCGGCGGACCACCACCGCAATCGGCGGCCACATGGGCATAGCCCGGATCGGCCGCCTTACCCGGGATCTCGCCCAGCAGTTCGGGCGTCCCGCTGCCATCGGTGCGCAGGGCGTAAAGCTCTATCGGCGCACCGGCGGCGATCTGCTGCAACAGCGCCTGCTGCCCCTGCCACGGCGCCTGAAGGTCGACATTGCCCGATGGCGTGCCGGGCCCCACCGGCCAGTCCTGCCCGTTGATCCGCAGAAACGTCTGCCAGCCCGGCGCGCCCTGACCGGACGGATGGCTCATCGCCTGGACAAAGACGCCCAATCCCCGCCCACGCCCGGCGCAATTCAGGTTCAGCGCGACCCCATCCACCGGGTTGAAGTAAAGCGCCGCCGAAAACCCCGCCGCGCCTTCGGGCACGACCCCGTTCCAGCGGTCGGGCTGCATCGGCTGCGCAATGGCCGCAGGGGTCAGAAAAAGGATCAATGTTAAAACGGAAATCAAATGCATGACGGAACCCTAGCACCGCTTTGCCACCCCACAAGATGGCGACGGCAAAAAAACGGCCCGGGGCAAGCCCGGGCCAGTCCAACAGGGAGGATCAGGTCATTACCCCGACCTGGAAGGGAACTTGTCATGCAACCAGTCTGTAGCCGCCCGATTCGGTCACAAGAAGGCGCGCATTGGACGGATCTGGTTCAATTTTCTGGCGCAGCCGATAGATATGCGTTTCCAGCGTGTGCGTGGTCACCCCGGCATTATAGCCCCAAACCTCGTGCAAAAGCACGTCGCGCGGCACAACGCCTTCGGTCGCGCGATAGAGGTATTTCAGGATGTTGGTCTCTTTCTCGGTCAGGCGGATCTTGCGGTCGTCATCGTCGACCAGCATCTTCATCGCCGGTTTGAACGTGTACGGCCCCAGCTGGAACACGGCGTCTTCGGATTGCTCGTGCTGGCGCAGCTGGGCGCGGATCCGGGCCAGCAGCACCGGAAAGCGGAACGGCTTGGTGACATAATCATTGGCACCGGCATCCAGGCCAAGGATCGTGTCGGCGTCGCTGTCATGGCCGGTCAGCATCAGGATCGGGCATTTCACACCCTGCTTGCGCATCAGCCGGCACAGCTCGCGCCCGTCTATATCGGGCAGGCCCACGTCCAGGATCACCAGATCATAGATCGCTTCCTTGGCCTTCTCCGTCGCCTCGGCGCCGTTGCCGGCCTCGAACACGTCGAATTCCTCGGTCATGACCAACTGTTCGCTCAGCGCCTCGCGCAGGTCTTCGTCATCGTCGACAAGCAGGATCTTCTTCAGGTTGGCCATGCTGTCCCTCCATCGTTTGCGTGCGCCTAACCTGTGTGTTCCATCACGACAGAGCAAGTTTTGCGACAAGCACTTCACGCAAGCGTGTCGAAAACCCGCGCAATGTTTCATATTCCTGCAAGAACGATTAGATGAAGGCAGAAACCGACGCTGGAGCCGCAATGAGTTTGTTGCCGACATTGGTCGAACGCCTGGCCCGCGCCCGTGCCGATCTGCGCATGGGGGTGGGGGTTGTGCTGTGCGATGGCGACCGGGCGCTGCTGGTCCTGGCGGCCGAAACCATGGACGCCAAGCGGCTTGAGGCGGTGCGCGCCCTGCCCGGCGACATGGTGCTAGCGCTGACCGCGCGGCGGGCCGAGACGCTGAAGGCGCGGGTCTATGACGGCGATCTGGCGCGGGTGCAGGTCCCGGCCAATGCCGGGCTTGGCTGGGTCCGGGCGCTGGCCGATCCCGCCGACGACCTGATCCACCCGATGAAGGGCCCGCTGAAATGCCTGCGCGACGGCCCCGCCGACCTGCACCGGCTGGCGCTGGCCCTGGCGAAAGAGGCTCATGTGCTGCCCGCCGTGCTGACCTGTCCGCTTGACGATGGCGCGGGCTTTGCCGCGCGGCACGACCTGAACCGGCTGGACGCCGCGGCCACCGCCCCGCTTCTGGCCGAGACCAGCCCGCTGGCCGAGGTCATCCACGCCCGCCTGCCCCTGACCGTGTCCGAAGCCGGACGGCTGCACATTTTCCGCCCCGAAGATGGCGGGGTCGAACATTACGCGGTCGAGATCGGCCGCCCCGACCGGGCGAAACCCGTCCTGGCGCGGCTGCATTCGGCCTGTTTCACCGGCGATGTGCTGGGGTCGCTGAAATGCGATTGCGGCCCGCAGCTGCACGCGGCCCTTGCGCAGATGGGGACCGAGGGCGCGGGCATCCTGCTGTACCTCAATCAGGAGGGGCGCGGCATCGGCCTGGCCAACAAAATGCGCGCCTATAGCCTGCAGGATCAGGGGTTCGATACGGTCGAGGCCAACCATCGCCTGGGGTTCGAGGATGACGAGCGCGATTTCCGCATCGGCGCCGCGATCCTGAAAGAGCTGGGCGTCGGCACGGTGCGGCTGATGACCAACAACCCGCGCAAGGTCGACATGATGCAGGCCACCGGCGTGGCCGTGGCCGAGCGCGTGCCGCTGAAGGTCGGCCAGACCCCGCAGAACGCAGGGTACCTCGCGACCAAGGCCGCGAAATCGGGGCACCTTCTGTGACGCCAGACGATCTGGTCCTGACCCCGCGCGGGTTGCGGTTTCACGGGCGGCTGATCCCCTGTTCCATCGGGCGCGGCGGTATCCGGTCTGACAAGCGCGAAGGCGACGGCGCCACGCCGCGCGGGGTGCATCGCATCGTGGGCATGTTCTATCGCCCGGACCGACTGGTCCCGCCCACGGACTGGGCCACACCCATCGGGCACCGCGATCTGTGGTCCGACGACCCGGGCGACGCCTATTACAACCACCACGTCCGCGCGCCCTATGGCCACAGCCACGAACGGCTGCGCCGCGCGGATCGGCTTTATGACCTGGTGCTGGTGACCGACTGGAACTGGCCCCGCGCGCAACCCGGCAAGGGTTCGGCCATCTTCCTGCACCGCTGGCGCAAACCCGGCCATCCGACCGAAGGCTGCATCGCCTTCGCAGCTGCGGATCTGCAGTGGATCGCCCGCCGCATCCACGTGAACAGCCGACTGATCGTGCGCTGACCGGGGCCCCTCCCGCCCGGATTTGGTGCCCTGACGGGCCCCGCATCCGGTTGGGCCGGGCGCGCTGCGCGCGCCGCCTCCGGCGGGAGTATTTGGGGAACAATGAAAACAGCTTTCTCTTTCATTGTTCTAAAAAATACTCCGGGGGAGTCGCCCGGAACGGGCGGCGGGGGCTGGCCCCCTTACCCGGTCGGCGCCTGGCGTTCCCCGAAAATGGCCGAGCCGACGCGGACATGGGTGGCCCCCAGCGCGATGGCGCGTTCGAAATCGCTGCTCATACCCATCGACAGGCCCGTCAGCCCGTTGCGCTCTGCGATCTTGGCGAGAAGGGCGAAGTGCAGGCTGGGCTCCTCCCCCGCCGGCGGGATGCACATCAGGCCGCGCAGGTTCAGATTCATGGCCCGGCATTCGGCGACGAAATCGTCGGCATCCGCTGGCAGCACGCCGGCCTTTTGGGGCTCTTCCCCGGTGTTGACCTGCAGGAAGATCTGCGGCGCGCGGCCGATTTCTTGCGCGATATCGGCGATGCGGCGGGCCAGTTTCACGCGGTCCACGGAATGGATCGCATCGAACAGCTCCAGCGCCGGGCGCACCTTGTTGCTTTGCAGCGGTCCGATCAGGTGCAGCTCGACCCCGGCGAAGCGTTCCTTGAAATCGGGCCACTTGCCTTGCGCCTCTTGCACGCGGTTTTCGCCGAAGACGCGGTGACCCTGTTCCAGCACGGCCTCGACCCGGTCCAGCGGTTGCACCTTCGATACCGCGATCAGCGTCACCGAGCCCGGCGCGCGACCCGCGTCAGCCTCGGCCCGGGCGATACGATCGCGAATGTCCTGCAGCCCCATCAGACCGCATCCCCCAGCGCCTCGGTCAGTTCGGCCAGGTCATCCTCGTACCGCTTCCATGCCTGCATCGAGGACGTATAGATCGGCTGGCGCACCTGATGCAGGCTCAGGGTCCGCACCTCGCGCTTGTTTTCATGGAACGACAGGCACTGATCCTCCCATTCCAGGTCACAGGCCGCCAGCAGCTTGCGCGCCTGGTCCTCGGGGTTGGCGATCAGCTCCTCGTACTGGATCTCGTGGAAGCCGCCCGGCATCTTCTGGCGCCAGAATGCGACCATATCCAGGAATTGCCGGTAATGCAGGCCCAGCATCCGCTGGTCATAGGCATAGGTGTGGGTGCCCTCGCGGAAGAAGTTCTTGTAGATCGAGAACAGCAGATCGCGCGGGTCGCGCCGGACCAGCACAAAGCGCGCCTTGGGCATGGCCACCTTGATCGCGCCCATCAGCATATAGGTCTGGATGGATTTGTCGGTGACACGCGGGGTGTCGGGGGCCAGCGCCCTGAGATGCGCCTCGATCTTCTGGCCGAAGCCGCGCACCAGATCGGCGGGCAGGGTGTTGAACGGCTTATAGGTCTCGCCATCCTCGCATAGCATCGCGCCGGACATCATGCCCACGGCATAGGCAACCTCGCCCGCGCCGGTCACGGTCGAATGGCTGGACAGGATCTGTTCGACCAGCGTCGTGCCCGAGCGCGGCATGCCGGTGACGAAGATTGGCGCATAATCGGTCGTGTCGTCCACCTGAAAGGTGGTGAAATCGGTATCGGCAAACGCGGCCTGCAATTTCCGGATGGTCTTGGCGCGGGCCTGGATATCATAGGGGTAGCGCGCGGCCATCAGGTCATTGGCGGGCCTGAGATAGGTGAAGACGCGGTTGTATTCCTTGTTCTGCTCCATCGCGCGGGCCAGGGCGAAGCCCAGATGCATGCGCGACGTATCGTTGAGTTCGGGATCCTGAAACAACGTCTCCATCTGCGCCATCAGCGGGTCGTCGGGCTTGAAACGATAGCTTGCGCCAAAGGTGCGATAGGTTTCCCCGCGACGGGGGTCCAGCGCGATGGCTTCGCGAAACTTCCGTTCGGCCTGCGCGAAATCCCCAAGGCTTTGCAGATGCATCGCATGGGCCGAGAGCGCGACCGGCTTGCCATCCTCCTTGCCCTCGGCGATTTCGAACTGGCGTTTTGCATCGTCCAGCCGGCCCGCGTTCACATAGGCCTGCGCCAGGCGGATATGGACGATCCCGCGCGTGTCGCCCTGGTTCAGCGCCTCTTCCAGGACCGCGACCGCCTCATCGGCTTGCTGGCTGTTCGTCAGGGTCGTGCCCAGCACCAGCCGAACCTCGGGCTGTTTGGGGTCCTTTTCCAGCGACCGGCGCAGGGCGACGATACCGGCCTCTGCCTCGCCCTTGCGGCAAAGCGCCAGGCCGAGATTGCCCAAAGCGTGCACATGATTGGGCATTTCCTTGAGCACACGGCGCAGGTGCTGTTCCGCCGCATCGTGTTCGCCCAGCTGCAACAGAAGCCGCCCATATAAAAACCGCGCCTCTGTGTAATCGGGTTGCAGCTTCAGGGCCTTTTCGAATGCCGGACGGGCCTCTGGCAGACGGCCCTGCGCGCCAAGTGCGCTGCCCAGAATATTATGCAGCACCGGCAGATCGGCGTGTTGCTCCAAGAGTTTGCGCACGCGCGCCTCGGCCTCGTCCGGTTTGCCGGCCTGCAGGGATTTGATTGCCGCCTGAATGGCCTTGGGATCGGCCGCACCCACCGACACGCGCGACGCGGCGCGGCCCGTCGGGTTCAGCTTCTTTTCCAGTTCTTGATAGAATGCGGCGGGCAATCCTGCGGCGCGCAGCTCTTTCAGGAACTGTTTGCTTTTGGCGGCGTCTTTCTGCACCCCAAAGATCTCGGCCATCTGCCGCCAGATCGCCATTTCCTTGGGCTTTGACGACCGCGCGATTTCCAGATGGGTCAGCGCCCGGTCGTAATCCTGTCGCCGCACCTCGATCTTGGCCATTTCGAACTGCACTTCCGCATTTCTGGGCGCGGTTTGCAGGATCAGACGATAGCGTTTCTCGGCCTCGTCCAGCTGGCCTGCGGATTGCAGTTTCGCGGCTTCGCGATAGAGCGTTCTGAGGCGGTCATGACTTAGGGGGAGCATCTTTGGGCTTTCTTCAGCGGTCGTGCACCGCTTGGCTAGCATGCGCCCCGCAAATTGTCGAATGGATGCGGCCCCGAAAAAGGAAAAGAGCGGGCACGATGGCCCGCTCTTCCCTATGCAGAATGTTCTTCTGAATTAGAAGGACATTGCGATACCCAGCGAGTACGACTCGAGGTCTTCGCCGTCGCCGTAACCGAACTGAACAACGGCACCGCCGCCCAGGTCGTAGTTCACGGCCAAGCCGAAGCCATCACGGTCGTCGCCGCCGTCAACGTCGAACTCACCGTAGTTCAGGCCGAACGACAGAGCGTCCATGGTGTAGCCGATGCCGACACCGATGTAGTCTTCGTCAGCACCTTCGTCGAGGTCCAGCGTCGAGTAGTTGATCACAGCTTCGAAGCCGTTGTCGAACGCGCTGTGGATCGACAGACCGATCACTTCGTCGTCACCGTTGGTCTGGTAACCCAGGCCGAAGTTCAGATCCAGGCCAGCCAGTTCCAGGCCGAAGGTTGCGCCGACGCCGTAGATGTCGTCGCTTTCTGCGCCGTCGTCATCCTGCTCGGCCGAGATCGAGAAGCCGAAGGTGTCGAACGAATAGTCGTAGCGCAGGATCTGATTGTCTTCCGAACCGTCCAGGCCCGAGTTGCCGTTGAAGCCGGCGTGCTCGGTTTCGTCGTCGGCGATCGAGCCAGCTGCCAGAGCGATCTCGGTCAGCGACTTGTCGAAGGCGCCGTCGATTTCACCCAGGGTCAGGGTGCCGAAGGCGCCGCTGATGTAGACCGACTCGTTGTCGAAGGTCGCGCCTTGAACGTCGTCCGCTTCGAACTCGGTTGCGGTCGTCGCGGTGGTGCTTTCCAGAGCCGAGAAGCTGAAGCCGCTGCCGTTGATTGCGCGGGCGCCGTTCGACTCTTCGATTTCGACGTGCAGACCGAAGGTGATGCCGTTGTCGGTTTCGCTCGAGCCATCAAAGCTGATGGTGAAATCGTTGTGGAACGACAGGTCGTCGTTGTCTTCACCGTAGCGGTCGCCACCGGTGACACCCATTTCGGCGCTCAGGCCGAATTCTGCTTCTGCAGCTGCGATGCTGGCCGAAGCCACCAGTGCAGTTGTCGCAAAGAGAACCTTTTTCATGGTTTTCCCTCATTCATTAAAAGATGCACCTCAGCACGGCTGTTCCGAACTGAGTATGCTGCTGTGTGGCTGGTTGACCGGCCAAATGCAAGAAACGCCAAATTGCCGAATGGACTGTGCGCATAAATGATGCAGCTTTGCCACACCGCCCCCTGCGCGCCCCGGCTGATCGGCCTTGGGGGAAAATCCTTGTCCTTGCCCGGACCCTCGGCTAGAGATCGGAAAGCCAAAAAGGGGGCAGTATACATGCGTTTCTCGAGCGTCGTTCGCGGTGTCATTCTGGCGGTGGCCGTTACAAGCCTGAGCGGTTGCGGCGGTGGCCTCTTTGGTCGCTCGAAACAGCCGACGGTGGTCGACCCCCAGCGTGCCGAGGCGATTTCCCAGCAAAGTCAGAACACGCCCGGCGCCGTCGCCCAGGCCGAAGAGCGCGGGCGCAGCGGCTCGTCCTTCTTCGACCTCTTCTCGAACAATGACGATCCCAACACCACGCTCGAGGTGAACCGCTATCTGTGGAACGCCTCGCTCGAGGTTTTGAATTTTCTGCCGGTGCAACAGGTGGATCCGTTCTCGGGCCTGATCGTGACGGGCTATGGCACCCCGCCGGGTGGCGGGCGCGCCTATCGCGCGACGATCCACGTGACCGACCCGGCGCTGGATGCGCGCTCGCTCAAGGTGGCGCTGGCCACGCGCAGCGGTGCGGTCGATGTCGATACAGTCCGCGCGGTCGAGGATGCGATCCTGACCCGAGCGCGGCAGCTTCGGATTCGCGACGCGGGTCTCTGACGAACCCCTCTGGACGTGCCGCCCTGCGGCGACTATCACCGCGCCGGGCCATCGTGCCCGGCGTTTGACTGACAAGGACCCCGATCATGTCCCGCTATGAGCCCCGCGAGATCGAACAGAAATGGCAGGCCGCCTGGGACCAGGCCGGCATCTTTGCCGCCACGCGCGATCCGGCAAAGCCCAAATACTATGTGCTGGAGATGTTCCCCTATCCGTCGGGGCGCATCCATATGGGGCATGTGCGCAACTATACGATGGGCGACGTGATCGCGCGGTACAAGGGATCGTGCGGGTTCAGCGTTCTGCACCCGATGGGCTGGGACGCGTTCGGGATGCCCGCCGAAAACGCCGCGATGGAACGCGGCGGCCACCCGGCCACCTGGACCTATGACAATATCGCGGTGATGCGCGACCAGATGAAACCGCTGGGCCTGTCGATTGACTGGTCGCGCGAATTCGCCACCTGCGACCCGGAATATTACGGCCAGCAACAGGCGATGTTCATCGACTTTCTGGACAAGGGGCTGGTCTATCGCAAGAACGCGGTGGTGAACTGGGACCCGGTCGACATGACCGTCCTGGCCAATGAACAGGTCGAGGACGGGCGCGGCTGGCGATCCGGTGCGCTGGTGGAACGGCGCGAGCTGACGCAGTGGTTCTTCAAGATCAGCGATTTTTCCGAAGAGTTGCTCGAGGCGCTGGACGGGCTGGACAACTGGCCCGAGAAGGTCAAGCTGATGCAGCGCAACTGGATCGGCAAATCGCGCGGGCTGGAATTCAGCTTCGACCGCGTGGGTGGCGGCGATCCGATCAGCGTCTATACCACCCGGCCCGATACGCTGATGGGCGCGTCCTTTGTCGGTATCTCGCCCGATCACCCCATCGCCAAGGGGCTGGAAACGGATTCGGACGCGGTCAAGGCGTTCCTGGTCGAGGCGCGCAAGGGCGGCACGACCGAGGAAGCCATCGAAAAGGCCGAAAAGCTGGGATACGACACCGGCATTCGCGTCAAGCACCCGCTGAACCCCGACTGGGAGCTGCCGGTCTGGATCGCGAACTTCATCCTGATGGATTACGGCACCGGCGCGATTTTCGGCTGCCCGGCGCATGACCAGCGCGACCTGGATTTCTGCCGGAAATACGATCTGCCCGTGGTCGCGACCTTCGAGTCGCTGGACGATCCACAACCGGTGACCGACACCGCCTTTGTCCCGCCCAAGACCGAAAAGGTCCGCTGGATCAACCATTTCGCCGGGCTGGACGAGGCCACCGGCGAGGTCGCGATCGACACCACCATCGACAAGGCCGAGGCCGAGGGCTGGGGCACCGGTGTCACCAAATTCCGCCTGCGTGACTGGGGCCTGAGCCGCCAGCGCTACTGGGGCTGCCCGATCCCGGTGGTGCATTGCCAGACCTGCGGCGTGGTGCCCGAGAAAAAGGAAAACCTGCCGGTCGAATTGCCGCGCGATGTCAGCTTCGACCAGCCCGGCAACCCGCTGGACCGGCACCCGACCTGGCGCAACTGTGCCTGTCCGGTCTGCGGCGCCGATGCCCTGCGCGAGACCGACACGATGGACACGTTCGTCGACAGCTCGTGGTATTACGCGCGTTTCACCGCGCCGCGCGCCGAAACGCCCACCAACATGGACGACGCGAAATACTGGATGAATGTCGACCAGTATATCGGCGGCATCGAACACGCGATCCTGCACCTGCTGTATTCGCGGTTCTTTGCCCGCGCCATGGCGATCTGCGGCCACCTGCCCGACAGCGCGAAAGAGCCGTTCGATGCGCTGTTCACCCAAGGGATGGTCACGCACGAGATCTATCAGACCCGCGACGGCAATGGCCGCCCGGTCTATCACCTGCCCGAGGACGTGACCGACGGCAAACTGGCCGACGGCACGGCGGTCGAGGTCATCCCCTCGGCCAAGATGTCGAAGTCGAAGAAGAACGTCGTCGATCCGCTGAACATCATCGAAAACTACGGCGCCGATACCGCGCGCTGGTTCATGCTGTCCGACAGCCCGCCCGAGCGTGACGTGGAATGGACCGCCGCCGGCGCGGACGCCGCATTCAAGCATCTGAGCCGGGTCTGGCGCATGGCCAACGAGGCGGCGGGCGCCGATGACGCGGGCGAGGACACCGACCTGCTGCGCGCCACGCACAAGGCCATTCACGACGTGACGATGGGCATCGAAAGCTTTGGCTTCAATACCTCGGTCGCCAAGCTTTACGCCTTTGCCAACGCGATCCAGAAATCCAAGGCGCCCGCTGGCGCGAAGCGCCCGGCGCTGCGGGTCATGGCCCAGCTGATGGCGCCAATGACCCCGCACCTGGCCGAGGATATCTGGGCCATGCTGGGCGGCGAAGGCCTGGTCGCACAGGCGCCCTGGCCCAAAGCCGATCCCGCGCTGCTGGTCGAGGATACGGTCACCATGCCGATCCAGATCAACGGCAAGCGGAAATCGGAAATCGCGGTGGCCAAGGACATGCCCAAGGAAGAGATTGAAAAACTGGCTCTGGCCGATCATGCTGTCCAAAAGGCGCTGCAGGGCGGTGCCCCGAAAAAGCTGATCGTGGTGCCGGGCCGTATCATCAATGTCGTCATCTGACCGCCGTTCCTTTCTGATCGCGCTTGGGCTGCTGCCGCTGGCGGGCTGCGGCTTTGCCCCGGCCTATGGCACCGGCGGCGCCGCAACCGCGCTGCGCGGTCAGGTCACCGCGGCCGAGCCCGCGAACCGGCTGGATTTCCTGCTGGTCAGCCGGCTGGAGGAACGCCTGGGCCGGACCGCGACCCCGCGCTATCGTTTGGGCTATCAGATCACGACCAGCAGGCGGGCGCTTGCCATCACCTCACGCCAGGAAATCACCCGCTACAACCTGTCGGGCGAAATCACCTATACGCTGCGTGACGTGACCACCGGACGGTTGGCCGCCAGCGGCACGGTCGAAAGCTTCGCCAGCTATTCGGCGACCAGCAACACGGTGGCCACCCTGACCGCCGAACGCGATGCGCAGGATCGGCTGATGACCATCCTGGCCGATCAGATCGTGACCCGGCTGATCGCCGAAACCGGGCGCACGGCACCATGAAACTGTCGGCCCGGGACGCCGCGCGCTATTTCGCCAAGCCCGAGCCGCACCGCACCGGCATCCTGATCCATGGCGCGGACGCGATGCGCGTGGCGCTGAAACGGCAGGAACTGATCGCCGCGCTGATCGGCCCCAAGGGCGAGGAAGAGATGCGCCTGACCCGGATCAGCGCCCCCGGCCTGCGCAGCGATCCGGCGCAGGTGATGGACGGGCTGCGCGCCCAAAGCTTCTTTCCCGGCCCCCGTGTCTGTTTCGTCGAAGACGCCACCGATGCGCTGGCCGACCCGATCAAGACGGCGCTCGCCGATTGGCAGGACGGCGACGCGCAGCTTGTCGTCACCGCCAAACAGCTGAACGCGCGGTCCACCCTGCGCAAGGCGTTCGAGGGGCACCCGAATGCCTATGCCGTCGGGATCTATGACGACCCGCCCAGCCGCGAGGAAATCGAGGATACGCTGAAACGCGCGGGCGTGGGTGCGGTCTCGAACGATGCGATGACCGGCCTGCTGGCGCTGGCGCGGGACCTGGACCCAGGCGATTTCCGCCAGACGATGGAAAAGCTGGGGCTTTACAAGATCGGCGACGACACCCCCGTCAGCCCCGAGGATCTGGCCGCCTGCGCACCAACCTCGACCGAGGCCGATATCGACGACATCCTGAATATCGTGGCCGAATCCCGCACGTCCGAGATCGGCCCGGTGATGCAGAAGCTGGCCGCCCAGGGCGTGCAGCCCGTGGGGCTGTGCATCGGGGCCACCCGGCATTTCCGCACGCTTTATGCCGCCGCCAGCGACCCCGGCGGCGCCTCCTCCGGCATCGCCCGCGTCCGCCCCCCAGTATTCGGCCCGCGCCGTGACCGCATGGTGCGGCAAGCGCAGAAATGGGGGGTCTTCAAGCTGGAACAAGCGCTGTCGCTGCTGACGGAAACCGACCTGCAACTCCGCTCCACCAGCCGCGCGCCCGCCATGCCACAAGTCGAACGCGCGCTGATCCGGCTGGCGATGTTGGGGGCAAGGTAGGGGGAGATTGGTTGTTTGGAGAGTTGGGCCGTAGGGCACGGACATAAATCGCATCTTTGACACGCTCTTCCTAACTTGATTTTTATAGTTTCTCGCGTATATATCGTCGCAAAGGTTCCCCTCCGATGATAAGAACCCAAGGGGTTCTCCTAACGGTAGTCGGAGGGGTCAATTTTCTCAGTAGTAGTGTCGAACCCCGCTTCTGAAGATATCGAACTCACTTCGTATCTGTGACGCAATAATCCTATGAGAGATGTCGTCACCGTGCTCCCATTTCCGGTAGATTGCCCAATTGAAATAGTCCGCAATTTGCAACCCATAGTGGGCTCGCGAGGAGTGGTGCATCACCCTGTACGGAACCGCTTCTGGAAGCATTTCAGCGAGTACAGTCTTCACCGCCTTTTCGATAGCTCTGCGCTTTTTCGCGACGGGTATACTGTCTGTTATTACGACGACCTCGCCAGCGCCAAGTGAAGCCTTGTTCACGGCATATCGCAGCAAGTATCCCAACATATTAGGGTAAAATTTCTCTGGCGGCTGTAAAGCTGGTCCGGTTTTACTCTTCTCGACCACAACAGAGTCAACGGAACTATGCGGCACTGAATTTGCAAGCAAGGAAAATACCCTGCTTCGGACATGTCTGTTGTCGTCCGCACAATGAAAGTACTGCATGTCAATGCGAGGTACTATTCGGTGTTCGATCAGATCATACTTATAAGTGTCTAGGTCAGTATGAAGTCTGAAAGGCCTGTACAAGCTGACACATGTAAGGGTGAAATATCTTGACCCACCCTTAGAAAAGTCGAAGTTTCCACCTTCATCAAGAAAAATGTACAGCGAAGGCAGTCTAGCCAAGGGCAACCCGTCAATCATCTATAAATTGTTTCAGTCTCAACCGTTTCTCCCCTAAGAATCCTAGGCATCGAAAAGGGCAATGGGAAGGGGCGAACTTGAAGTTTCCAACAATGCACATCGACCCAACAATCACTGAGGCTCAAGCCAACTCTCAAATTTACCTAAATTTAGCGCACCCCGCCCAGCCCAAAGCCCCGTCGCCAGGCACGCGGTCAGCAGATAGCCCCCTGTCGGCGCCTCCCAATCCAGCATTTCGCCCGCGCAGAACACACCGGGACGGGCGCGCAGCATCAGGCCTTCGTCCAGCGCGGCGAAGGGGATGCCGCCGGCGGTTGAAATGGCCTCGTCCAGTGGCCGGGGGCCGGTGTGGCGGATGGGCAGGGCTTTGATGACCTCAGCGATGAGGCGGCCTGCGGGGCGGAACTCCATCAGCAGGGCCAGGCGCGCGGGGTCGAGTTTCAGCACCTTGCGCAGGTGGTTGGTCAGGCTGGCCTTGCCCTGGGGCCGGGCCAGCCGCTCGGCCACACGGTCCGCTGGCCAATCGGGCAGCAGGTCGATCAGCAGCGGCGCGCCGTCCCGCACGGCGGCCGAGACGGCGTAAATCCCACCACCCTCGAGCCCGCGGCGCGAGATCACGTATTCCGCCCGCACCCGCGTATCCCCGGCCTGCAGCACCGTGCCCTTGACCGGGCTGCCGAAATGCCGCGCCATATGCGGGGACCAGTCGACGCGCAGCCCGACATTGGCGGGGCGGAACGGGGCGGGGGTGACACCGGCGCCTTGCAAGATCCCGGCCCAATGCCCGTCCGATCCCAGCCGCGCCCAGCTGGCCCCGCCCAAGGCCAGCACCGTGACGGCGGGGGTCATCTGCACCGGGCCATCGGGGGTGTCGAACGTGGTCGCATCCCCCTGCCAGCCGGTCCAGGTCCAGCGGGTTTGCAGGCGCACGCCCTTGGCCGCAAGCCGCCCCATCCAGGCCCGCAACAGCGGCGAGGCCTTCATCACCTTGGGAAACACCCGGCCCGACGAGCCGGTGAACAGCTCCTGCCCCAGCCCGCGCGCCCAGTCCTGCACCTGATCGGGGCCGAACGCCCGCAGCATCGGCTCCAGATCGCCCGCCGCCGCGCCATAGGCCGACAGGAATTCCGCAAAGGGTTCGGCCTTGGTCAGGTTCAGCCCGGATTTGCCCGCCATCAGGAACTTGCGCCCGGCCGAGGGCATGCGGTCGACGATCACGACCTGTCGCCCGGCCTCCGCCAAAGCCTGGGCCGCCATCAACCCGGCCGGACCCGCCCCGATGATCAGCGCGTCGGTCATGCCTGCGGCGGTGGGTTCTTGAATTCCACGACACGGTGCGGATAGGGGATCTCGATCCCGTTATCCTTCAACGCGTTCCAGATCGCGAACAGCACGCGCGGCGTGAACTTGTTCTTGCCGTCATCGATGCCGTTGACCCAGAATTCCACCGCGAAATCCACGCCGCTGTCACCGAACCCGCGCAGCTCGCAATCTGGGCCATCGGGGTCGTCCAGCACGAAATCCAGGTCGGCGACGGCCTGTTCGATGATCGCGGGCACCTTGTTGATATCGGTGTTGTAGCTGACGGAAAACGGCGCCTCGTACCGGTTGGCGCTGCCGCTGTCGGAATAGTTCACGACGCGGGTGGTGATGAAATCCTCGTTCGGGACGACGATCCAGCGCCCGTCATAGGTTTCCAGGATCGCGGCGCGGGCGGTCATCTTGACGATGGTCCCGGCCTCTCCCCCGTCCAGCTCGACATAGTCGCCCACCGTTGCCTGCCCTTCGAGCAGCAGGATCACGCCTGAGATGAAGTTCGACGCGATCTTTTGCAGGCCAAAGCCGATGCCCACGCCCAGCGCGCCGGTCAGCACCGCGAGCGAATTCAGCGACACGCCCATGATGTTCATCAGCACCAGGAACGCGACGCCGAAAATCGCGATCTCGGCGGATTTCTCGGCCAGTTGGCGGGTGGCGGGGCGCATCTCCTCCTGCCGCTTGATGAAGGTCGAGGATTGGTCGTTCGACCAGCGCCCCAGCCAGAAGATCACCCCCGCCACGACGATGAACTGCAACAGCCACAGCAGGTTGAACGACAGGTTGCCCAAGGGGACGATCGTCGCCTCGAGCTTGGCCGCGACCGGGCCGATCAGGCCCAGCGCATAAAGCCCCGCGACCGGCACCAGCACGAAACGGCCCAGCAGGCGCAGGAACGGGTCGGTCAGGATATCGCGCGCCAGCGCACGGGCCGCCAGGAACAGGAACACCCGTTTGCCGAAGCCGATCACCGCCCCCGAGCCAAAGGCCGAGCGCGTCACCTGTTCGCCGACCGAGGCCAGCGCAAAGGCCAGCACCGGCAGCAACAGCGGCAGGAACAGCGCCAGGAAGCGGCGCACGCGGGACAGGATGCTCTGACTATCCTCGGGCGGGGTCAGCAACACGCGCAGACGCTTGCGCAGCTTGCGGGTGACGAAGACCGCAATGACATAGGCCAGGATCAGCAGGACGAATTGCGACCAGGCCGCCGGGCTGGTCACCCATTGCAGCGCGATCTGCTGGCCCTGCTGGAGCAGCTCCAGCGCCTTTTCCACCATCGGATGCGGGTTTTCCGAAAACATGTTGCACCATCCCCAACTGAACACGCCGTGGATGTTACCAGTGGCACCGGGCCAGAGAAATGGCAAGATCGGGCCATGTCAGACGATCCCATCTGCGCCCTGTGCGGGCGGCCGATCCCGGCCCATGCCCGGCAAAGCCTGCACCACCTGACCCCCAAGCTGCGCGGCGGCAAGGGCGGGCCGACGGTGCTGTTGCACCAGATCTGTCACAATGAAATCCACGCGACGCTGACGGAAACCGAACTGGCGCGCGACCATGCGACCATCGCCGCGTTGCAGGCGCATCCGCGGCTGGCGAAGTTCATCGCCTGGGTGCAGAAACGCCCGCCCGATTTCCATTCGAAAACCCCCGGCGCGCGGCGCGGGCCCCGGCGGCGGTCATGACGGGCGGCAGAGCGTCTTGATCCCGCGCAGCACATCGGGCTTGCCGGCCAGGCAATCGGCGCAAAGTTCGCGCGCATGGGGGATCAGCGCGTCGGGGTCGACCACGCGGTCGACCAGCCCGAATTGCAGCGCCTCGTCGGTCAGCAGCTTCTGTCCGCCCAGCAGCACCAGCTTGGTGCGCGCGGGTCCGATCAGCGCGGCCATGCGGCCCGGGTCGGACGGTTGCGGCAGAAAGCCCAGCTTCATCACCGGGTAAAAGAACTTGGCCCCCGGCACGGCAAGCCGGATGTCACAGGCCAGCGCCATGCCCATCGCCCCGCCCGCCAGCGTGCCGTTCAGCGCCGCGATGGTCAGGCAATCCAGCGCCGCGATCCGACCCGACAGCCGTTCCCAGACCGGATCGGTGGCCAGACCGGCCCGCGCCTCGTCCAGATCCGCTCCGGCGCTGAAGACCTTGCCCACGCCGGTCAGGATCAGCACGGCGACATCGCTTTCGGCGGCCTCGGCCACATACGCGTCGATCTGTTCCAGCATCTGCTTGGTGACGGAATTGGCCTTGTCCGGCCGGTTCAGGGTGATGGTCCAAAGACGACCGTCGCGGTCGAGATCGATCATGCGCCCACCCCCACACGGGCGCGGATCGCCGGGTCGCGCAACGAGATTTCCTGGCCCAGAAACTCATCGGCATCGGCCGAACACATCCACAACAGCGCCTTGGCGGGCCAGTCGGGCGGGATGTGATCGGACCAGTCAAGCTGGCTGACCGCGTTCACGCCGCTGGCCTTGATCTCCTTCTGCATCTGGGTGGCGACGGTGCCGGGCGACAAGCCCATGGCGCGGATGCCCTGACCGCGGTTTTCCAGATCCAGCGCGCGGGTCATCATCGCTGCCCCGGCCTTGGACGCGCAATAATGGCTCCACCCCTCCAACGCGTTATGGGCGGCGCCCGAGCTGATGGTGATGATCGTGCCGCCGCCATTGGCCGTCATCACCGGAAGCGCCGCGCGCATGCCGTAATAGACGCCCTTGAGGTTGATATCGATGACATGGCCCCAAGCCTCGGGGTCAGAGGTTTCCAGCCGCGCGACGGGTTCGATCACGCCCGCATTGCCGATCAGCACATCCAGCCCGCCAAAGGCATCGACGGTGGCGTTGACGGCGGCGTCCAGATCCCGGTAGCGGCTGACATCGCAGGGGATGGCCAGCGCGCGGTCGCCCAATTCATCCGCCAGATCGGCAATCGCCGCGCGCGAGCGGGCCAGAAGCGCGACATTGGCCCCCGCATCGGCAAAGACGCGCGCGGTTTCCGCGCCAATGCCCCGGCTGGCGCCGGTGATCATGACTGTTTTTCCCTGAAGCGACATGCGGCACCCCCTTTGCGGCTGTTGCAACATTCCTAGCCGCTCACATCTTGGCGTGCCACCGCAAAGCTGACTTGACCCCACCCGGCGCACGCACGAAGGTGCCGCCGAACGAATAGTGGAAGGACGATTTCTCATGACCCGTTTTCAGAAACTTTCCGGCGTTGCGCTTGGCGCGTTGCTGGTCGCCAGCCCGGCGCTTGCGGATTTGACCGCCCGGCAGATCTGGCAGGACTGGAAGACATTCGGCGAATCCTTTGGCCAGCAGGTGACCGGCACCGAAAGCATGGATGGCGACGTGCTGACGGTCAGCGATGTGCGGATGACGATGACGCTTGACGACAGCACGGTGACCGGCACGCTGGACCAGCTGACCTTTACCGAACGCGGTGACGGCACGGTCGCGATCGGCCTGCCGGAAAGCTATCCGGTGACCGTCGAAATGACGCCCAAGGCAGGCGAGGCCGTCAGCATGACGATGATGGCGCGGCAAACCGGCGCGCAGATCATCGCCAGCGGCACGCCCGAGGACACCAATTACGACTTTGCCGCCGACATGATCGGGATGTCGATTGCCGATTTCCAGGCCGAGGATACCGACATCGACATGCAGATCGACGTGAGCCTGGCCGATGTGGTCGGTCAGTATCAGATGGTCGCGGGCGAGATCGGCAAGCTGACGGGTGACATGACGGCGGCCTCGGCCGCATCGACCATGAAGATGGCCGAGGGCAGTTCGGGCAACGGCACCGACTGGTCGACCATGGCCCATGACGTGAAGCTGACCTTTGATTACGACCTGCCCAAGACGCTGGACGCCACCGATCTGAGCGCGATGATGTCGTCGGGGCTGAAGGCGCTGACGCGCTACGAGGTCGGCCCGGCGCAATATGAGATGACGGTGATCGAAGGCGGCTCGACCATGCAGTTCAAGGGCGGCTCGGAAAGCGGGCTGCTGGATGTCGAGATGGGCGAAAGCCTGCGCTATACCGGGTCGCAGACCGGGATGACCATGGCGGTCAGCGGCTCGAACATCCCGTTCCCCGAGGTCACGACCGCCGCCGACCAGATGGGGTTCGAGCTGCTGATGCCGATCGGCAAAAGCGAAGAGCCCGAGGATTTCGGCCTGGTGACAACGGTGCAGGGGCTGAGCGCCAGCGAGCAGATCTGGTCGATGTTCGACCCGGCGGGCGCGCTGCCGCGTGATCCGGCGAACCTGACCATCGACCTGAGCGGCAAGGCCAAGTGGCTGGTCGACGTGTTCGATCCCGAAGCCGCCGCCCGCATGGGCGAGGCCAAGCCGGGCGAGCTTCACGCGCTGACGGTGAACGATCTGCTGCTCAGCCTGATGGGGGCCGAACTGACCGGGTCGGGCGATTTCACCTTCGACAACAGCGGCACCACGGATGCCATGCCCAAGCCCGAAGGCACGATGAACCTGAAACTGGTCGGCGCGCAGACGCTGATGGGCAAGCTGACCCAACTGGGTCTGTTGCAGCCCGAACAGGCCATGGGCGCACAGATGATGCTGGGCATGGTCGCGCGCCCCGGCGACGCGCCCGATACGCTGGTTTCCGAAATCTCGGTGACCAAGGATGGCACGGTCTCTGCCAACGGGCTGCCGCTGCCGTTCTGATTGCGGAACAGGTCCGGGTGCAGGCGGCGCTTGCACCCGGCTTGCGCAGCGATTAGGTCGAAATGATCGCGGCAGCGGACAGGCAGAATGGCAAGAACACCAAAAGAGCTTACCGAAACCCTGATCGAGATTGCGCTGGAGGCAGGGGCCGACGCGGCCGATGCCATCGCGGCGCAGGGCACATCGGTGTCGATCGACGTGCGCAAGGGCGCGCTGGAAGCCGCCGAGCGGTCCGAAGGGGTCGAGATCGGTTTGCGCGTCCTGCTGGGACAGAAACAGGCCTGTGTGTCGGCCTCGGACACGCGCGAGGATACGATGCGCGACATGGCCATGCGGGCCATCGCAATGGCGCGCGAGGCGCCCGAGGACCCCTTTATCGGGCTGGCCGATCCCGACATGCTGGCCTGCGACTGGGATCTGGCGGCGCTGGAACTGGCCGATCCCGCACCCGAACCCAGCGCCGAGGCGTTGCAGGAAGACGCCCGCGCCACCGAGGCCGCGGCGCTGAACACCCCCGGCATCACCCAGGTACAGGCCGCCAGCGCCGGGTACGGGCAGCAACAGATTCACCTGGCCGCCAGCAACGGGTTCAGCGGCGGCTATGCCCGCACCGACCGGGCGATTTCCTGTGTCGCCATCGCCGGCGAAGGCACCGGGATGGAGCGCGACTATGACAGCCAGTCGCGCGTGTTTCAGGCCGACCTGCCCAGTGCCGCGGAAATCGGCCAGCGGGCCGCCGAACGCACGCTGGAACGGATGAACCCGCGCAAGCCGCGCACCGGACAATTCCCGGTGCTGTTCGACGAGCGGATCTCGTCCTCCCTGATCGGGCATATCCTGGTGGCGATCAACGGCACATCCGTCGCGCGCGGATCGTCGTGGCTGCGCGACAGCATGGGCGAACAGATCCTGCCCAAGGGGCTGTCGCTGACCTGTGATCCGCTGCGCCCGCGCATTTCCGGCTCGCGCCCCTTCGATGCCGAAGGGCTGCCGACCCGCGCCTTTGACCTGATCACCGACGGGGTGCTGCAAAGCTGGGTGCTGGACCTGGCGACGGCCCGGCAGCTGGGCACCACCAGCAACGCCAACGCCGCCCGCAGCCCCAGCGCCCCGCCCAGCCCGCGCTCGGGCAACATGGCCCTGACCCAGGGCAGCCGCAGCCGTGACGAGCTGATCGCCGATATGGGCACCGGGTTGCTGGTCACGTCGCTGATCGGCAGCTCGATCAACCCGACCACCGGCGATTACTCGCGCGGGGCGTCCGGGTTCTGGGTGGAAAACGGCCAGATCACCCATGCGGTGAACGAATGCACGCTTGCGGGCAATCTGCACCAGATGCTGAAAACGCTTCAGCCCGCAAATGACGCGCGGATGCATCTGTCGCGGATCGTGCCCTCTGTCCTGATCGAAGGTCTGACCATTGCCGGAGAATGACCTGACCCTGCTGGTCGAGGCCGCGCGCGAAGCGGGCGAGATCGCCAAGCGCCACTGGCAGCAGAAACCGCGATCCTGGAACAAGCCCGGCCATCAGGGCCCGGTGTCCGAGGCCGATCTGGAAATCGACGCCGCTCTGCGCAGCCACCTGATGGCGGCGCGGCCCGGCTATGGCTGGCTGTCCGAGGAAAGCGAGGACGACCCGGCCCGGCTGAATGCCGACAGGGTGTTCATCGTCGATCCGCTGGACGGCACGCGGGCGTTTTTGAACAACGACCGCAGTTTTGCGCATTCGCTGGCGGTTGCCGAAAATGGCGTGGTGACGGCGGCTGCGGTGCTTCTGCCGATACCCGACAAGCTTTACACCGCCACGCGCGGCGGCGGCGCGGCGCTGAACGGTGCGGCGCTTCAGGTGTCGCAGCAGCCGGTGTGCGAGGGCGCCTCGTTGCTGGCGGCGGCGCCAGTGATGGACAGCCGCAACTGGATCGGCACCCCGCCCAAGGTGGATCGCCACCTGCGCCCGTCGCTGGCCTATCGGCTGTGCCTGATCGCCGAGGGGCGGTTCGATGCGCTGGTCACCATCCGCAACAGCTGGGAATGGGACCTGGCCGCCGGTACGCTGATCATCCAGGAGGCCGGGGGCACCGTCACCGACCGGCTGGACGACGCGCTGTCGTTCAACGCGCTGCGGCCACAGGCCCAGGGGGTGATCGCGGCCAACCCGACCCTGCACAAAGAGTTTGCGGCGCGGCTGGCCTGAGCCGCCGGTCGCCCCTTTATCGCGTCTGCGGCATCGACTAGTCTGCGACCGCAACGACCGATCCCAGCGGAGTGAACCATGACCCAGCGGCTGCATCTCGTCTTTGGCGGCGAGCTTGTCGATCCGACCAAGACCGTGTTCAAGAATGTCGATGACATCCATGTCGTCGGCATTTTCCCGAACTATGCCAGCGCCTATGACGCGTGGAAGGAACAGGCCCAGCGCACCGTCGACAACGCCCATATGCGCTATTTCATCGCCCATCTGCACCGCCTGCGGGACGAGGAATCCGAGGTCGGCCCGACCGAAGAGCTGGACGGCTGATCCACACCCATGGCGCGGTCTCCGTCCCTGTGGCTGCATAATGTCAGCGCCCGGCTCAGCAATCTGCCCACCGGGCAGGGGCAGGGCGCCACCGACATGCCCCGGCCGCCGGGCAAGCTGATCTGGCTGCATTGTCCCACGCCCGAGGCCGAGCCGGTCGTGCTGGAGATCCTGCGCCACCTGATCGAATACGATCTGGACCAGGTGTTTCTGGTGACCAAGACCAGCCCGGGGGCGCTGATCCTGCCGGGCGAGCCGGGGGCGCTGATCCTGACCGCGCCCACCCCGGCCGAAAGCACGGCAGCGCTGCGCGGCTTTGCCGAGCACTGGAAACCCGATGCCTGCCTGTTCTTTGCCAGCGGCGTGCTGCCCAACCACATCGAAGAGGCCCACGCCCGCAAGATCCCCGTGTTCCTGATCGGGGATGGGAACATCGAAAACGGCCTGCAGGGGCCGGCCCTGCGCGGGCTGGCGGCGCGGGCGTTGCTGCGGCGGGTCAGCCATGTCTTTGCGCAATCCGCGAAATGGGCCGATCTCTATCGTCGGCAGGGCCTGACCGAAGATCGTCTGACCCTGACCGGGCAATTGTCGCAAGGCACCGTCGTGCTGCCCTGCAACGAGGCCGAGCGCGAGCGGTTTGCCCGCGCGCTGGCGGGGCGACCGGCCTGGCTGGCGGCCGGGCTGGGGCCGGATGAAGAGGATATCGCGCTGGACGCCCATCGCGCGGCGGCCCGGCATTCGCATCGGGTGCTGATGTTCCTGGCCCCGGACGATCCGGCGCGCGGACCGGACCTGGCGGCGCGGCTGGCGCAGCACGAATTTTCCACCGGGTTGCGGTCGGCGGGCGACATCCCCGACCCGGACATGCAGATCTATGTCGCGGACCGACCGGACGAGCTGGGCCTGTGGTACCGGCTGGCCCCGGTCTGTCTGATTGGCCACACGTTCGGTGCGGGCGATCCGCAGGACCCGCTGGCCCCGGCGGCACTGGGATCGGCGATCCTGCACGGCCCGAACACCCGCCCGCATGAAAGCCGGTTTCAGTTTCTGGACGATGCCCGGGCGGCCCGCGCGGTTCGGCGCCCCGCGGATCTGGCCGTGGCGCTGTCGGAAATGCTCTCACCGGATACCGCCGCAATCTATGCCCGCAACGCGTGGGAGGCCTCGACCGCCGGGGTCGACGCGACCGAGATCGTGGCCGAGCGCCTGTACCGCGCCGCCGAAGACCGGGGGGCGGGCTGATGCGGGCGCCGGATTTCTGGTACGCGCCCGCCGACCGGCCCGGCCTGCGCCCCCGGCTGCTGGCGCCACTGGGGGCGCTTTACGCCCGTGGCACGCGGCGGCGGCTGGCACGCGGCGCGCCCTATCGCCCCGGCTGCCCGGTCATTTGCGTCGGCAACCTGAACGCGGGCGGTACGGGCAAGACGCCCACCGCCATCCTGCTGCTGGAGATGTTGCGCGACCGTGGCCTGTCGGCGCATGTGGTCACGCGCGGTTTCGGCGGCGCGCTGACCGGCCCGGTGCAGGTCGACCCGAAACGCCATGGCGCGGCGGATGTGGGGGATGAACCGCTGCTGCTGGCGGCCTTTGCCCCCACATGGGTCGCGCGCGACCGGGCGGCGGGCGCGCAACAGGCCGAAGCCGCTGGCGCCGATGTGATCGTGCTGGATGACGGGTTTCAGAACCCAGCCGTCGCCAAGGACCTGTCGCTGGTGGTGGTCGATGCGGTGCGCGGTTTCGGCAATGGCCGCTGCCTGCCCGCCGGGCCCTTGCGCGAACCCGTCGCGGCGGGCATGGCCCGCGCCGATCTGCTGATCCGCATTGGCCCCGACAAGGCGCAGGCACAGTTCGACCGGACATGGGCCGATCAGGTCACGGTGCCGCAGATCCGTGGCCGATTGCAGCCGCTGGCCACCGGGATGCCCTGGGCCGGGCTGCCCGCGCTGGCCTTTGCCGGGATCGGCCACCCCGAGAAGTTCTTTGCCACGCTGACCGACCTGGGCGCCGATCTGAAACGGGCCGAGGCGCTGAGCGACCACCAGCCGCTGACCGCCGCATTGATGAAACGGCTGGAGACCGAGGCGCGCGCGCTGAACGCCCAGCTTGTCACCACCGAAAAGGACGCCGTGCGCCTGCCCGATGAATTCCGGGCCAAGGTGCTGACATTGCCGGTGCGGCTGGTGCTGGGGGATGCCAGCGCCCTGAACCGGGCGCTGGACCGTATTCTGACGGCGGGGTGATTACCCGGCCAGCTTCTCGTCCAGGATCTTGGCGAATTCTTCGTAGCCCATGTTGGAATAGGGTTCGCCATCGATGATGAAGGACGGGGTGGCGCGGACATTGTCGGCCTCGGCGTTCTTTTCGTACCAGGCGACCAGGGCCTGGGCCATCTCGGCGTCCTGCAGGCAGGCGTCGATCTGTTCGCCGGTCAGGCCGCCGCTCAACCCGATCTTCTTCAGACCCGCGACGATATCGCCCGGCTGTCCCTTGGCCCATTCGTCCTGCTTGCTGAAGATCAGGTCGGTCATGCCGAAATAGCGCTGTTCGCCACCGCAGCGGGCCACCATCCCGGCCCACAGGCCGAAACGGTCGAAATAGACCTCGCGGAAGATGAACTTCACCTTGCCGGTGTCGATATAGTCACTGCGCAGCTTCTTGAACGTGTTGGTGTGGAAGGTCGCGCAATGCGGGCAGGTGAACGAGGCATATTCCACGATCGTCACCGGCGCATCGGCATCGCCCAGCACCATTTCCGGGATCTCGATATCGCCTTCGGCATGGGCCGGGGGCAGGATCGCATCGCTGAGCGGCGCCGTCATCCGGCGCGGCAACAGGACATAGGCGCCCAGCGCCATGGTTGCGGTGGCGCCCAGCGCCAGGAATTCTCTGCGGATCATCTCTGCCTTCCTTGAGATTCTGTTTTTGTCAGTACGTTCTGGCCCAGCTTTTCCAGCGCGGCGCGCAGCCCCTCATCGGTCACACCGCGCGACATGTCGGCCACGGCCTTCTGGATCTGGGGCGATTTGGGGCGATCCGCAGGGGCTGGTTCGAATGCGGCCTGCGGTTCGGCAAAGCCGGTGGGCGCGGTCTGGGTCAGGTGGATGCGCGAGATCGCGGCATAGCCGTAACAGGCGTTCACCTTGTCCAGGATCGTCTTTTTCTGCATCTCGATCATCGGGGCCAGCGCACCGGGAACCAGAACGGTCAGCGTGGCGCCGAACCCCTTGTGGCCATAGCCCACCTTGACCGGGCGCACCGAACCGGCGATCTCCGCGCCCACGACCTCGTCCCAGTGGGTCAACAGGCGGCTGACGGCAAAACCCCGGCTTTCACCGGCGCTGCGGATCTGCGACGACAGCAGGCTCGCGGTTCTTTCGAACCCACGCTTGCGACGCCCCGGCACCGCTGGTTTCTGAGTTTGGCCCATTCTGCCTGTCAATTCTTCGCCTTCTCTCTATTTTAGGGGCTTGGGGGCGATGCAACCAGTCCCCAAACGCAGATCGGGCCATAAAGATTGTGTGAGATGACGCCAAGCGACCTTCTTTTGACCTGGTACGATGCCCATGCCCGCGACCTGCCCTGGCGGGTGGGACCGGCGGATCGGCGCGCGGGTGTCGCGCCCGACCCTTACCGGGTGTGGCTGTCGGAAATCATGCTGCAACAGACGACCGTGGCCGCGGTCATGGACTATTTCACCAAGTTCACCACGCTTTGGCCCAGTGTCGATGCGCTGGCCGCTGCGCATGATCCCGACGTGATGGCCGCCTGGGCGGGGCTGGGATATTACGCCCGGGCGCGCAACCTGCTGAAATGCGCCCGCGTGGTGGCACAGGATCACGGCGGGGTCTTTCCCACCGATCACGACGCGCTGCTGGCCCTGCCGGGGATCGGCCCCTATACCGCCGCCGCGATTTCCGCCATTGCGTTTGATCGGCCCGCCACGGTGGTCGACGGCAATGTGGAGCGGGTGATGGCGCGCTTCCATGCCGAGGAAACGCCGCTGCCACGTGCCAAGCCGATCCTGACCGAACTGGCGGCCGCGCTGACGCCGGCGGAACGGCCCGGCGACTATGCCCAGGCGGTGATGGATCTGGGCGCCACGATCTGTACGCCGCGTAATCCGGCCTGTGGCATCTGCCCGCTGATAACGGATTGCGCCGCTCGGGCGCAGGGCATCGCCGCCGACCTGCCCCGCAAAGAGCCAAAGGCGCCGAAACCCATCCGCTTCGGCGCGATCTATCTGGCGCAGCGGGGCGATGGCGCCTGGCTGCTGGAGCGTCGGCCCGAAAAGGGGCTGCTGGGTGGGATGCTGGGCTGGCCCGGCACCGACTGGCGGACCGACGCGCCGCCCGCGCAGCCGCCATTGGGCGCCAACTGGACCCCCCTGCCCGAAGAGGTGCGCCACACCTTCACCCATTTTCACCTGCGCCTGTCGGTGCATGTCGCACAGGTGGCCGACACCCCGGCCCCCGATGGCCTGTTCTGGGCGCCGTTGCGTCAGTTTCGCGCCGCGGACCTTCCCACGGTGATGCGCAAGGCGTACCAATTGGTACAATCGTCCCAGGCGCTGCCCGACCCCTAGGACAGATTGCGCATGACCACGGGACCCACAGCATGAGCCGCATCATCCAACCCCTGCACGCCCTGCCCTTCTGGCTGTCGCTGGGCACGGTGCCGCTGGCCATCGCGGCGGCGGCGCAAGGCGGTTGGTGGCTGCTGGCGCTGCCGGTCTATACCTGGGGGCTGTTTTCGCTGCTGGACGCGCTGACCGGGCTGAACCTGCAAAACGCCGATCCCGCGACGCCCGAGGCCGAGCTGTTCTGGTACCGGCTGATCACCCTGGTCTGGTTCCCGATCCAGTTCTGCGTGATCTTCGGGCTGATCCGCTGGGTCAGCGTCACCGATCACCTGTCGGGCTGGGAAAAGGTGGCGCTGTTCTTCGGCGTGGGGGTGATGTCGGGTACGATCGGCATCAATTACAGCCACGAGCTGATGCACCAGAAGAACCGGCTGGAACGGTGGCTGGGCGATCTGCTGCTGGCGACGGTGCTCTACAGCCATTTCCGGTCCGAACACCTGCGGGTGCATCACCTGCATGTCGGCACCCCGCGCGACCCGGTCACCGCGCGCTATAACGAGGGGTTTCACCGCTTCTTTCCGCGCGTGCTGCGGGAATGCCCGGTGTCCGCGTTCCAGGCGGAAAGGGCGTTGCTGGCGCGCAAGGGGCGGCCGTGGTGGGACCGCGCCAACCCGTTCTGGCGCTATGCGCTGTTGCAAGTGGCGATGCTGGCGCTGGCCACGCTGCTGGGCGGCTGGCTGGGGCTGGCGCTGTTCCTGTGGCAGGCTTTCGTCGCGGTCTGGCAGCTGGAGCTGGTCAATTACATCGAACATTACGGCCTGACGCGGGAACACCTGGGCGACGGCAAATACGAACACGTCAAGCCGCGCCATTCCTGGAACGCGGCGCATCGGGCGTCGAACTGGCTGCTGATCAATCTGCAACGCCATTCCGATCACCACTATAAACCCGACCGGCGGTTTCCGCTGCTACAGACCTATGCCCCGGACGAGGCGCCACAACTGCCGCATGGCTATCCGCTGATGACGATGCTGGCGATGGTGCCGCCGCTGTGGCGTCGCCGGATGAACCCGCGCGTGCGGGAATGGCGGCGCGAATTCTATCCGCAGATCACCGACTGGACGCCCTATAAACAGGGCACCAATCCGCCGCCGCGCGGGGCATGACGACGCAGATCAAGGCGGAACGGCGAAAAATGTGTTATGAAGGTCCTCCAACCCGAAGGGAGGCCATCATGACCAAACACATCATCGACAGAACCCGGGATCGCAAAGCGTCGACCAAGGTCGAGCAATATGTGCGGATCGAGGCCGAGGATCTGCCGCATCCCCAGACCAAGACGCTGCAACAGCGCCCGCATCACGCCGAGACGCAAACCCGGATGAAGCGGTTCCTGGACATCGAACGCCGCAAGGACGGCTGAGTCCGGCAGATAAAAAAAGCCCCGCCTGGAGGGGGCGGGGCAAGGTGATGCCGTGGCATCTGGCCACAGGCACCGGCGGTACACCGTAGAAACTCAGGTCATTTCCGACCGGATCTGTTGACGCAGCAGGTCGATGGGCACGGTCTTGCCATCGCGCTTGAAGTGCCAATAGGTCCAGCCATTGCAGCTGGGCGCGCCTTCCAAAGCGGCACCCACCTGGTGGATCGAGCCGCGCGCGTCGGAAGCCACCAGCGTGCCATCGGCACGCACCTTGGCGACCTTGCCGCGCGGGCTGGTCAGTTCTTCGCCCGGGCGCAGCAGCCCGCGTTCGACCAGCTGGCCGAAGGGCACGCGCGGTTCGGCCCGTTTCGAGGTGCTGACCATCAGCGCCTCGCGGTCGTATTTGCGGACATTGGCGATGCGCTTGCGGGCGACCTTGCGATAGTTTTCCTCGCGCTCGATCCCGATGAATTCGCGGCCCAGCATCTTGGCCACCGCACCGGTGGTGCCGGTGCCAAAGAACGGGTCCAGCACCACATCGCCGGGGTTGGTCGTGGCGACCAGCACGCGGTGCAGCAGCGCCTCGGGCTTTTGCGTCGGATGGGCCTTGTCGCCCTTTTCATCCTTCAGCCGCTCATGCCCGGTACAGATCGGCAGCACCCAGTCGCTGCGCATCTGCACGCCTTCGTTCAGCGCCTTCAGCGCCTCGTAGTTAAATGTGTATTTGCTGGCTTCCTGCTTGGACGCCCAGATCAGGGTTTCATGCGCGTTGGTCAGCCGCTTGCCGCGGAAATTCGGCATCGGGTTCGATTTGCGCCAGACCACGTCGTTCAGGATCCAGTAGCCCTGGTTCTGAAGCTCGGCCCCCATGCGGAACACATTGTGATAGGATCCGATGACCCAGATCGCGCCATTAGGCTTCAGGATCCGGTGCGCGGCCTTCAGCCAGGCGCGGGTGAACTTGTCATAGGCGGCGAAGCTGGAAAACTGGTCCCAGTCATCGTCCACGGCATCCACGCGGCTGTTATCGGGGCGGTGCAATTCGCCCTTGAGCTGCAGGTTATAGGGCGGATCGGCGAAGATCAGGTCAACGGACCCTTCGGGAAGGCTGTTCATCACCTCCACGCAATCGCCGGCCACAATCTGATTCAACGGAAGCTCTGCGGCTTCACGCGCTTTCGTCTTGGTTTTCATCTCTGCCTCTGTCCCGCGCCGATTTTTTGGCGTCGTGGTTGTTGGATCAAAGATGAGTCAAAGGCGATTCGCCGTCAATTTCTTTTTTGAATCAGTCGCTTACAGTTTTCCCTTGATACAATATCTTGTGGATGGGCTTGAACGAACGCCTATGGTGTGGGGTCACGCCAAAATCTCGCAAACCGGACTGATGCAGTTTTGTCCCATAGCCGGCGTTGGCTTCCCAGCCATAGCCGGGGTGCTGTTGCGCCAAATCCACCATGATGCGATCGCGCGCCACCTTGGCCACGATCGAGGCCGCCGCGATGGACAGCGACCGCGCATCGCCCTTGACCACGCATTCGCCCGCACAGGGCAGATCGGCGGGCAAACGGTTGCCATCGACCAGCGCCAGATCGGGGGTGAACGGCAGCCCGGCCACCGCGCGGCACATGGCCAGGTGGCTGGCGCGCAGGATGTTCAGCGCGTCGATCTCGGCCACCGTGGCATGGGCGACCGACACCACGGCGCAGCCCTGCAACAGATCGGCCAGGGCATCGCGCCGCGCCGCGCTCAACTTCTTGGAATCGTTCAGCCCTGCGGGGATCTGGTTCGGGTCCAGCCAGACGGCGGCGGCGGTCACGGGGCCAGCCCAGGGGCCGCGCCCGACCTCGTCCACGCCGATGATGCGGTGATGGCCACGCGCCTGTGCGGCGGTTTCCAGGCTGTAATCGGGTGCTGTCGTCATGGCGCGAACTGAAACCCGCACGCGCCGCGATTGGCAAGCAAAAAGGGGCGGAGGGACCTCGCAACCCTCCGCCCCCAAGGGCGTCCCCGTTACCGGACGCCCCTGCTCACCGGCGCCTCAGCGCCGGGCCTCGAGCCGGTACCCTTTTTGCTGCAGGCAGCGCGTGCCATAGGCGCGCAGCTTCTGGTTGCGGCCCTGATAGGTAAAGGCGCACTGGTTGGGCAGCTGACGGGTATAGTCCTTGGCGTTCAGGCACCGCCGCGTGACAAAGCGGCTGGGCCCGTTGCGATAGGGGTTGTCGCGCACGCATTGCGCCGGCAGCGCCAGGCCGTCGCGATACCGTTGCCGGGGCGGATAGTATTTGTGCGGCTGCGGCTTCTTGTGGCTGTGACCATGCGCGCCATTATGGCTGTGGGTGTGACTGTGGGTATAACCGTGGTGGTAATGCGAATTCGACGCGGTCTTTTTCTTCTTTTTGTTCTTGTCGTCGTCATCGTCCAGCTCGCGCGCGATGGCATAAAGCGCCAGCGCGCCCAGAACGGCGGTCGCCACCCCCTGCCCGTCGGCGGCATAGGCCGGTTTCGCGGTAAAACCGCCCAAGGTGATCGCGGCGGACAGGCACAGGGCCGTGAATGTCTTGGTCATCTGTCGTTTCCTTCGTGTGGCATCACGGGCAGGCCGCGACGGGTTTGTATCGACAGACTGGCCGGGGCCGGAAACGACAGGCAATAACGCCCCCCGGTTATCCGATAACCGGCGGAAATGTCGGCTTGTTATTGAATATCGGCGTCAGCGGGGCCATTGTCGGCGCCATGAAACGGACCCTTTTACTTTCCCTTGGCCTGATCATCGGGCTTGGAACCGCCGGCCCCGCAGCGGCCGCCTGTTTCGCCGATTACAAGGCGAAGAAGGATAAGCCCCTGCGTTTGCATTATGGTGTGATCGAGCTTCCGGCGGCCGCCTGCGACAGCCGCAAGACAGCCGCCGCCGAGATCACCAAGCGCATTCGCGGCGATGGCTGGAAGCTGTTGAATGTCATGTCGACCTTCGGCAATGACGGTTTGGCGGAAAGGAAAGAGAGTGCCGGAGCGTTCTACCTTCGTTACTGATCCCGCGCGGCTTGCGACCCGCATCGTACCGCTGGGCATTGCCGCGATTGTGCTGATCCTGCTGGTGGCGGCGATCTTGCTGTTCGTGAACCTGCCGGACGCGAACGCGTTCAACGCGCGGGTCGAGCGGATCTTTGTCGAAAACGACGACCTGACCGCGAATGCCGAGATCAAGCTGCTGGAGATCCTGGCCGAATCCGGCACCGCGTTTTCCGGCGTGCTCAGTTCCTATCGCGGGGTGATCTTCGTGCTGCTGGTGTTTTCCACCGCGCTGCTGGTGGCGGCGCTGGTGTTTTTGGTCACGATCATCGGCCTGAACCGCCGCATGGGCGAGATCGAGCGCACGGGCATTCAGGTGGGCTCGCTTCTGATCAGCCGGGGCGAGAATACGGTTTTGTTGAACAACATGGAATTCAAGCTGACGCCCGCCGCGATTGAGACCCTGTCGGTCCTGGCCGAGGCGCGGATGGATGACGAGATGCTGAGCGGCGCCCAGATCGAGGCGGTGATCTCGGGCCGGGACGCGGCCGATTGCGACGAGGCCGCAGGCGCCACGCGAATCAAGCGGCTGCGCGACAGCCTGGGCAACCAGATGGTCAGCGAGCTTCTGGTGAAGAATGTCGCGCGTCAGGGCTATCTTCTGGCAATCGACAAGGACGTCATAAAGATGATTTGACGCAGCGTTCCACAGAATGGGACCAGAGCGCTCCAATTTTTGCCACATATCGGCATAATCTTGCTCAGCGTCGCCATTGTTTCCGGAATCAGAGATGTATGATCGCCCGCTGAACGTCGAAGCTGCCCTTCTTTACGAAAACCGTTATCCGCCGATCGTCTTTGCCAAGCTGCTGGCCCGGATCAACGCCCGCGTGGCCGAGCTGGGCATGGTTTTCAACCCGACCAAGGCCGCCGGCGAACGCTTCGCGATGTTCACCCATCCGGACATGCATATCCTGATTTCGCTGAACACCGACCGGCTGGCGCCTGCGGGTTTTGCCGATGCGCTGGCCTCGCCCTTTGTCCAGGCGCAGAATGTCGATTATGCGGGGCTGGTCGGGCGGCATACCTCGAACATCTTTATCACCGTCGGCGACGGCCCGATCCACAAGACGCCCGAGATGCGCGCCTTCGAGGAGAAGCTGGGCGCCACCGAGGAGGTCAAGCCCGCCGATCTGGTCACCAAGATCAAGGTGCTGCACCGCGCCATGATCGAGGTCTTTCAGCTGGCCCGGCCGACGCTGGTGCATTGGTGCCAGTCCAACAACCTGTTCCTGCCCGAGCTGATCGACAATACCGCGCATGCCGATTTCCCGACCCCCCTGGTCACCCATCACGGGCTGTTTTCCAGCGGCACCGACGCGCAGGGCAACCGCTTTCTGGGCTCGGTCGTGAATGGGACAGAGCTGTTTCTGGGCAAGCCCATCGTGGTGCAGGAAACGACCGAACCCTTCAACAAGGCGGCGGCGGTCATCGATTGCCTGCTGGATCAGTTCCTGCGCGGTGAAAACAGCCTGCGCGACGGGGCCACGATCCCGGTGGCGGGGGCCTATCAGGTTCAGCTGCGCCATCTGCCCGGGGGCAACGGTTTTCCCAACGGTCAGATCGCCGCCACCATCACGCCGATTTCCGCACCGCCCGTGCCCGACGATCCGCTGGCCACGGTGCGCAAGGCCGACCCGTCAGCGGCGCATCCCGCCGCAAGCACGCCCGACCAAAGCGGGCTTTGCACCGCCGAAGGCCGCCCCAAGGCGCTGGAGATCGCCGCGCTTTACAGCGCGGAAAGCTTCGGCAAACAGGCCCCGTTCCAGATCGATGCCTTCACCCAGGTGATGAACATCCTGGGCGCGGCGCGGGGCATCGTGTTTCACCCGGCCAATATCGATGAGGGCTTCGTGCTGATCACCCCGCCGGGCGGTGCCGATCTGCACATCACCATCCAGATGGCCAACCGCCCGCTGGACAAGGCCCGGTTCGAAAACGCCCGCGACATGTCGCACCGAAAGCTTTCGGGCAGCGACCTGCGCCAGGCGGTCGAACAGCATTACGGCCATTTCCTGGTGAGCGTGGTAAAGGGCGCGGTGCCCATGGACGAAACCGCGCAGACCAACGATTTCCTGACGCGCATCGGCATGAACAGCGAATCCGTCGACGATTTCGAAACCCGGCTGCTGCTGGCGCGGGGCGCGATGGAGTTCCTGGCCAAGAACAGTGTCATCGACGTGTTCCACTGGGGCCAGTCCGACAAGCTGATGGAAGGCAGTTTCGGCCTGATGTATGGCTATGTCGATCTGCCGCTGGACCTGTATCTGAAGCCCCGGTTCCAGGGCACGGGCAAGGACGCCAACGGCAAGCTCTTGGCCGGGTTCCAGCTGGACGGCGCCGCGCATTTCCTGGGGCGCGAGGTGCTGATGGCGCCCAACGCCGCCGGGGCCAAGAAGAACCTGAAACTGGCCACCGATCTGGTGGCGCATTGCTATCGCGAAAACACGCTGCCCGAAGACGGCGACCTTGTGGGCCATGACGCCGGTGATTGCGCCCGTGTCGCGCTGCTGCCCCCGTCCGAGAAACACCCGTTCGGCGCTATCCGCCTGAGCCGGGTCGAAGGGGGCACTGCGGTGCCCGACATGGTGATCGACGGCACGCGGGCCACGCGCTCGCCCTTCCCCGCCACGATGGGCGAGGCCGCCATGAACGTGAAGCCGCCCAGCGCCGATGGCACACCACAGGCCAGCCGCGCAGAGACCAAGGCCGATCTGGATGCGCTGTTTCAGCGGGTCAGCCAGAAGACCGAGGCCCCCTTACCGGATGCCGATGCGCTGACCCCGGGATGGGGCAAGCTGGAAGAAAAGCTTGGCGGCGTGCTGAAGGGCAAAGGAGCGGCCAAGTCACAGGCCGAAGCAAAAGCCAAACCCGCGCCAAAGCAAAAGATGATCACCTATGCGCTGACGGTGCTGGTGCTTTTGCAGAACCTGCCGATCGGTGCGCTGCTGGTGCTGTATCATTTCCGCAGCGGGCTGAGCCTCAAGGCGGCGGCGGCGGCGCTGGCGTTTACGCTGGTCCTGCCAACCTTGCAGAAATCGGTGCCGGGCGGCACCAGCCTGATCGCGGCGAAACAACCGGTTTCGCTGAATGTCGGGGCTGCGGATCCCGAAGCTTCTAATTGAAAACGGGGGCCGATCAGGGCCCCCGTTTCGTTTCAGGTCTTGTCAGAGCTTACGAGTTCGAGCCCGAGCGGAAGTCTTCGGGGTTGTACTCGCCATCCGTCACGTAAACGGTCGGCGTCACGCCGCGGCCGGTCGAGCGTTCGAACTCGTCGCCATTGGCCACGATGTCAGCGGCGATGGCACTGGCAACGGGGTTCAGCGAGTTCGCCGTCGACAGCGCAACATTGTTTTCCGGCAGGTCATAGACCAGACGGTCCTGACCGTCGCGGTCGGCGTCGACGATGCTGAAGTTGTTGGCAAAGGCCGGAGCGGTCAGGCCAGCGATCAGGGCGGTGGTCAGTGCGAGGGTTTTCATTTTCAAGTTCCTTTCAGGGTCGGTGTCTTTTCAGTTTGTTGGCAGCGGGCCTGCTGCCGATGACACCGATCTGGGGGCGCAAATCGCTCACTACAATGCACAGAAGCGTGAGATGTTTGAAATGTCTGTGCATATGTGCGGGGGTCGATGTGCGGGCTT
>NZ_NSBT01000024.1 GCF_002285435.1 Actibacterium ureilyticum | reverse complement strand
TCGAAGCGGGCAAGCCGCTTGAAGTCATGGAAATCAACCTGCAGGGTCCCCAGCCTGGCGAGGTTCTGGTCGAGATCAAGGCGACGGGGATTTGTCATACGGATGAATTCACGCTGTCGGGCGCCGACCCCGAGGGGGTGTTCCCGGCGATCCTGGGCCATGAGGGCGCAGGCGTGGTGTTGGAGGTTGGTGCGGGTGTGACCAGCGTCGCGCCGGGCGACCATGTGATCCCGCTTTATACGCCGGAATGCCGGGCCTGCCCGTCCTGCCTGAGCCAGAAAACCAACCTGTGTACAGCGATCCGCTCGACCCAGGGGCAGGGGCTGATGCCCGACGGGACCTCGCGGTTCTCAACCCTCGATGGCGACCCGATCCTGCATTACATGGGCTGCTCGACCTTCGCCAATCACACGGTCCTGCCCGAGATCGCGGTGGCCAAGGTGCGGCCCGACGCGCCCTTCGACAAGATCTGTTACATCGGCTGCGGCGTGACCACGGGCATCGGCGCGGTGATCAACACCGCCAAGGTCGAAATCGGCGCCAAGGCGGTGGTGTTCGGGCTGGGCGGCATCGGTCTGAACGTGCTGCAGGGGCTGCGGCTGGCAGGCGCGGACATGATCATCGGCGTCGATCTGAACGACGACAAGAAGGCCATGGCCGAGCATTTCGGGATGACGCATTTCATCAACCCGAAGAATTGCGAGAACGTGGTGCAAGAGATCGTGGAGCTGACCAAGACGCCCTTCGATCAGATCGGCGGGGCGGATTATTCGTTCGACTGCACCGGCAATGTGAAGGTGATGCGCGACGCGCTGGAATGCACCCATCGCGGCTGGGGCCAGTCGATCATCATCGGCGTGGCGCCCGCAGGGGCCGAGATCGCGACGCGCCCGTTCCAGCTGGTGACGGGGCGGGTGTGGAAAGGCACCGCCTTTGGCGGCGCGCGGGGCCGGACGGATGTGCCGCAGATCGTCGACTGGTACATGGATGGCAAGATCGAGATCGACCCGATGATCACCCACACCCTGAGCCTCGACGACATCAACAAGGGCTTCGACCTGATGCATGCGGGCGAATCCATCCGAAGCGTCGTGGTGTATTGATCCGCCAGCCCCGCGTAAAGAACGGCACAAAAAAATCGGGGCGGACCCAGCGGTCCGCCCCTTTTTGTTGCCCGGCGCCCGCCCCCAGTGACGGGTGGCCCGTGCCGCGTATCAGCCGATGATGGCGTTCAGCGTGGCGGATGGGCGCATAACCGCAGCGGTTTTGGCCGGATCCGTGTGGTAGTATCCACCCAGATCGGCCGCCTCTCCCTGCGCTGCGGCCAGCTCGGCAACGATCTTGTCCTCGCCCTCGGCCAAGGCTTTGGCGATGGGGGCGAAATACGCGGCCAGCTCGGCATCGTCGGATTGCGCGGCCAGGGCCTCGGCCCAGTAACGTGCAAACCAGTAGTGGCTGTCGCGGTTGTCGGGCTCGCCGACCTTGCGGCTGGGCGAGCGGTTGTGGTCCAGAATGCCCTGGGTTGCGGCATCGACGGCCTTGCCCAGCACGCGGGCCTTTTCATTGCCGCGCGCATCGGCCAGGAATTGCAGGCTTTCCCCCAGCGCGCAGAACTCGCCCAGGCTGTCCCAGCGCAGGTGGTTTTCACCCTGCAGCTGCTGCACATGCTTGGGCGCCGAGCCCCCGGCGCCGGTTTCGAACAGCCCGCCGCCCTGCATCAGCTTGACGATCGACAGCATCTTGGCCGAGGTCGCCAGTTCCAGGATCGGGAACAGGTCGGTCAGATAGTCGCGCAGCACGTTGCCGGTGATGGCAATGTGGTTTTCGCCCTTGGTGATGGTTTCCAGCGCGGCGCGGGTCGCCTCGCGCGGGGCCATGATCTGGAACTTGTCGGCGACGCCCTTGGCTTCCAGGATCGGCTTCACGTATTTGATCAGCTCGGCATCGTGGGCGCGGTTTGCGTCCAGCCAGAACACGGCCTCGCAGCCCTCGGCCTTTTGTCGGTCGATGGCCAGGTTCACCCAATCCTCGATCGGCGCCTTGCGGGCGCTGGCCGAACGCCAGATGTCGCCGGCCTGAACCGCGTGCTGGTGCAGCACGGTGCCATCGTCCAGGATCATCTTGACGGTGCCGGCTTCGGCGATCTCGAACGTGGTGGGGTGGCTGCCGTATTCCTCGGCCTTTTGGGCCATCAGGCCGATGTTCTGAACCGTACCGGCGGTCGCCGGGTTCAGCTTGCCGCTTTCCTTGAAGAACTTGATCGCCTCGTCATAGACGGGCGCATAGGAATTGTCGGGGATGACGCAGACGCAGTCGGCCTCTTTCCCGTCCGGGCCCCAGCCCTTGCCACCGGCACGGATCAGCGCGGGCATGGAGGCGTCGATGATCACATCCGACGGCACGTGCAGATTGGTGATGCCACGGTCGCTGTCGACCATGTACATCGGCGGGCGAGTGGCGGTCACGGCCTCGATCGCCGCCATGATGTCGGCGTCGCCCTTGACCTTGTCCAGCAGCGCGCCCAGCCCCTGATTGGGGTTCACGCCCAGCGCGTCCAGCTTGTCGCCGAACTGGTCGAACACCGGCGCCAGCCAGGCCTTGACCGCGTGGCCGAAGATGATCGGGTCGGAGACCTTCATCATCGTGGCTTTCATGTGCAGCGAGAACAGGACGCCTTCGGCCTTGGTCTTTTCGATTTCCGCGGCCAGGAAGTCATCCAGCGCGGCGGCGTTCATGAAGGTTGCATCGACCACCGTTCCGGCGGGATAGGACACGCCGTCTTTCAGTACGGTTTCGCCGCTGGCGGTTTCCAGAACGATCTTGGCGGTCGCTTCCTTGGGCAGGGTTGCCGAGACCTCGTTCGAGAAGAAATCGTTGCCGTCCATCGCGGCGACGCGGGTCTTGCTGTCGGCGGTCCAGTCACCCATGCGATGCGGGTTGTTCTGGGCATAGGATTTCACCGCCTTGGCGGCGCGGCGGTCCGAGTTGCCCTCGCGCAGGACCGGGTTCACGGCCGAGCCTTTGATCGCGTCGTAGCGCGCGCGGGCCTCTTTCTCGGCGTCGGTTTGCGGGTCTTCGGGATAATCGGGCAGGGCGTAACCTTGCGCCTGAAGCTCTTGCACCGCGGCGACCAGCTGCGGGACCGAGGCCGAGATGTTCGGCAGCTTGATGACGTTGGCTTCCGGCGTTTTCACCAGCTGGCCCAGGGCGGCCAGATCGTCGCTTTGCTTTTGCGCGTCGGTCAGGTTTTCGGGGAACGCGGCGATGATGCGGCCGGCCAGCGAGATATCCTTGGTCCCGACCGAAACGCCAGCGGCAGCGGCGAATTTCTGGATGATCGGCAGGAACGAGGCCGAGGCCAGCTCGGGCGCCTCGTCCACTTTGGTATAGATGATGTCGGGAGTGTTCTGGTCAGCCATTTTTGGTCCGGGCCCCTTTGCGTATACGAATGTATGCAGAGCCTTTAGCGGACTATCACGCAGAGGTCTATGACCAAGACCTCAGATTGCGCTAACTTGGGCGATTGGCCGCAAGTGGCCCGGGCGTTTATGCCGCCCGGGCCGAAAATAATCAGGCCAGCGCGATATTGCCAGCGCTTTCGCGGCCGTCACGGCCGGATTCCAGATCGAACGTCACCTTCTGACCGTCTTTCAGACCGGTCAGGCCAGCGCGCTGAACGGCGGAAATGTGCACGAACACATCCTTGCCGCCGGTTTCAGGCTCGATGAAGCCGAAGCCTTTTGTTTCGTTGAACCATTTAACGGTGCCATTGGCCATCCGTCTTCTCCTTGAATTTATGCCACCCGCGTCAGTGCGGCGGCCCGGCTTAGTCAGTCAAGATCGAAAGCTGAAGCCGAAGTAGGAGACAGTGGTCGATAGAGATAACGTCGCATGGGTGAAATGGGTGGGTTGGGCCACAATTGCAAGGAAAATCTTCGCGATCAGATCATCGCCCAGTCGGTAAAGCGGAAGCTTGCCGGTTTGGGGCGGTCATTCTGCGGGGCCGGGGCGGGATGCTGCGGCGGACGGTGCATTGGGTTCTCCTGTCTGTTCCTCATGACATGGGAGCGCTCGGCGCCGGGCGCCAGCGATGTTTCATCCCGCTAGCGCGAATGTGAGCGGCCCGGCGCGGCTGACAAACCGCTTTGGCGGGCGCGCCAACTGCCGTATCATCGCCGGTATTTCAGACCACGCGATTTACAGACCAAGGAGTTTTCCGATGTCCGGTGGCGACAACAAGCAATTCCAACTGACCCTCGACACGTTCGGCAAGCGCAACCAGCAGCGGTTCCGCATCCTCGAAGATCTGTCGCTGTCCTGCGACCTGTGCAAGACGAACGAGGCCCGCCAATCGATCACCGAAATGACCCGGCGCTATTTCGACGAGTTGAAGAAGGAAGAGGCATCGATGAACAAGCAGTTGCAGCGGCTGTTGCAGCAGGATGCCAAGAAGGGCGGCGGCGACAAGAAGGACGACAAGGCGCGCGAGAAAGAGGCCAAGAAGATGATCGACAAGTTCTCGTCGGTCCATGTGGGCAAGAACAAGCGGCTGAGGTTGAAGTTCAACGGCTTCAAGAACCCGCCCTATCTGATCTTCGAATACAAATGGTAAGGGCGCGGGCAATGGACGAGATGGACAGCCTGACCGGGGACATGGCCCTGAAATCCGCGCGCGACGATCTGATCGACGCGGCGCTGGCGATGACACGCGCGCATGAAAAGCTGAAGATCCTCGAGGCGGCGCTGACCCAGTTGTCGACCGCCGAGCAAAGCATCGAATCCGTACCCGAGGAATCCTATAGCTATATCGCGCTGGACCTTGGGGATTTCTTCGACGCGCTTTACGATCTGGAAGGCGCGCTGAAGGCCGATGCCGATTACCGCGATGCCGATCTGGCGCATCGGCGGTACAGCTTCCTGGAAATCGGCTGCGGGTCGGGCCGCAACCTGTTCCTGCTGGGTGCGACGGACCGGTTCGAGGTCGGCCAGATGCGCGGTTTCGACATCTCGCCCGAGCTGATCGAGCACGGGCGCAAGGTCTTCGGGTTCACCGACCAGATCGGTGTGGGGGATTGCAAAAGCTTCGATTACGGCGATTTCGACGTGGTCTATTTCTATCGCCCGTTTTCCGACATGGCGGCGGAAGAGGCGTTCGAGGACTACCTGGTGCGCGGCATGAAACCCGGCGCCTATGTCATCGGGTGCAGCAACCTGACCTTTGCCGATGACCGGCGGCTGATCTCGAAATGTGAAAACGACCGGATCTTCAAGAAACTGCGCTAGCGCCCCGGCACGGTGGTGAAACCCAGCATGTGCCAGACCTGCATCCCGCCGCGATAATAGAAGATCTTGTCGGCGGGATAGCCGGCCTCGATCATCCGGCGGGCGGCGCTGGGGGATTGCCCGCACCACGGGCCGTTGCAGAACAGCGCGACGGTCTTCACCGCGGCGGCCTCGCAGATGAAACCGTCGAAATCGGGCTCGCAGCCCAACTCGTCCAGCCGGTCGGCGGCTTCGGTATAGGGGACCGAGACCGCGCCGGGGATCGTGCCGGCTTCGAATTCCGGGCGGATGCGGCCGTCGATCACCACCGCATCCGGGTCGGTCAGCATCTGCAACAGCTCCAGCTCGCCGATGGTGGTGACGCCGGGGGCGGGCGTCATCGGCTGGATGCAAAAGGACGGGCAGGGGCGCGAGGTGCGCGCCCATTCGCCGCCGATCATGTTGTCATTGTCCTGAATGCGCCCGATCTCGACCGGGCCGCCGGGGGTCTCGACCGTGACGGCGGGCATGTCGGGGCGGATATTCACCGGCTCTTGCGCGGCAAGGGGGCGCGCCAGCATCAGCGCGATCAGCAACAGGCGGTACATGGTCTTTCCTTTCGATCGGTTGCCGGGGTTCGCGCCTAGCCGAAGGTCGCGGCGACCTCATACATCACCGGCTCGAAGCTTTTGCACAGCTCGTTGATATGCCGGTTGCGCGCGCGCATTTCGGGGCTGCGCAGCATGGCCTGGAAATCCTCGCGCTTGCGCCATTGGGAATAGTTCGCGATCCGGGTCTGTGCGTCGTTGATATGCAGCCCCGCGGCGATGAAGCCGGGCTGCTTGCTGATGAATTCGGCATAGGCGTCCTGCAGGGCCTCGAGCAGGTCCTGACAGGTGCCCGGCGTGGTGTCGAAGGTGGTGATCACGGTCTGGAACGACGTGTCTTCGGTGATATGTGGCATGGGCGGTCCTCCTGCCGGGCAGTCTAGGCCTTCGGCCCGCCCGGTCAAAGCCTCAGCGTACCACCAGCACCGCACAGGGCGCGTGCCGCACGACCCGCGCCGCCGTCGATCCCAGGAAGTAGTCCTGCAATCCCGGCCGGTGCGACGCGATCACGATGCAATCCACATCGTGTTCGTCGGCATATTCCACGATGGTGCGCCCGGCATGGCCCACGACCACATCGGCATGGGTGTCCGGCGCGTCGCCCAGTTCCGATTGCAGCTGGGTCTTGATGGTCTGGCGGTTGTGCTGCTCCTGCCCCTCGGGCAGGTATTGCGCGACATAGGGCGGGATCGCTTCCAGCACCGTCAGCGCGGTGATCCGACCCCCCTGCGCCAACAGGCGCCGTGCCAGTTCCAGCGCCTCGCCGGTCTGCGGGCTGTGGTCCATCGCGATGGGCACAAGAACGTGTTTGTACATCGTGTCTCCTCCTGTTTCCGTCAGAAGTTTGACACCGGGCGCCCACGCGGTCCTTGATCCACATCAGCCCGCGATGGCGATCAGAACCTCATCGGCCAGCGCGTTGACCTCTTTCGCGGCGGGGCTGGATGCTCCGGCCTCCAGCACGCCCGCGCCCTGACCCAGCGATTCCGCAAAGACCACGCGATTGGCCAGCCGCGTTTCCGCCAGATCCGCCGAAAGCTCGGCCGCCTTGCCCTGAATGTCGGCATCCAGGCGCGTGCCCTTGCGGGTGCGGTTCAGCACGACCGTCACCGGGCGCCCCTCGCGCCGGGCCAAGTCCAGAACGCTTTCGGTGGCCCAAAGATCGACCTGGCTGATCGCGACGGGCACGATCACATGCGCCGCCGCGCGCAGGGCGGGCCGCAGGTCGCTGTCGGCCTTGGGCGGGGTGTCGATCAGCACGATGTCATGGCGGTCGGCCAGCTTGCCGGTCTCGTACCCCACGCCCCAGGCCGACGCGGTCGAGAACTCCATCCCCGGGTCGCCCAGCCGTTCGGCGCGGGTCATGAACCACCGGCCCAGGCTGCCCTGCGGATCGGTGTCCAGCAGGGCGACGTTCAACCCCCGTTTGGCAAAGGCAACGGCCAGGTTGGCGACCAGCGTGGTCTTGCCCGAGCCGCCCTTCTGCTGTGCGACGGTGATGATCGATCCGGCCATGTCCGGCATCCTTTCAGGGCTTGCTGCAGCGCAGCATGACACAGCGATTCCGATTCTGCACGCCGATAAAACCCTGCAAATTCAGCGTGCGATAAACCGAAGACAGCCCGCCGAAACCGGCGGGCTGTTCACAGGGTATCGCAAAACGCGATCCGAATCAGGTGGGATTGTCGACACGGCCCGTCAGCAGCACGCTGCCGCGCACGGCCACCGGCCAGTTCACCTGCGCCTCGTTCTGCGCCGCGCCGGTTTCGGTGCGCACATAGGGCATGTGATAGACATTGGTGCCGCCGCCATCGGTGATCGGATCCTCGGCCACCAGGGCGGTCACATTGCGCAGCCGCCCGTCGAAGGGCAGATAGCCGTCAAAGCTGCAATTCCACACCGTCTGGGCCGAGTTGATGTCGAATTTCAGGCTGACCGGGTTGCTGATCGTCTGGGTGACCCCGTTGAACGCGTTGCCCTGAACCGTGATGTTGCGCGCCCGCGTCCAGTCCAGCGTGGCATAGGTCGTGTCCACATGGTCGATCCGGTCGATCGAGCCGTTCAGCGACTTGAACGTGTTGCCCGAGATGTTCAGCCCCTGAATGTAATGCCCCGCGCCGACCGGCTTGATCACGAACCAGCGGAACCAGGCCGCGACATCATTGGCGGTAAAGACATTGCCGGTCACGGTCAGCCCGCCAAAGCTCAGCTCGTTATTGTGCTCGGGCTCGTCGTCATGCTCGTTGCTCCATTCGATGAAGCTGTTGTCGACGTAGTTGGCGGTGATCGTCGTCTTGACGTTGGTGCGGGTCAGGACCAGCCCGGGCTGGCGGATGCCGTCGGTCTCGTCATCGCCCTGGAACCAGTGGTTGGACGTGATCAGGTGGCCGGTGCCCGCCATCACAGCGAAATGCGCGAACCGCACCACGCGGTTGTCGCGCAGCTTGGTATCGTTGGCATTGACGTTCAATGCGATGGTGGTGCGGTCCTGCGACCGCAGGCTTTGCTCGTTCGAGATGAACTGGCAGCGGTCGATCAGCAGCCCCTGGCATCCCAACCCGGCCGAGGTCACACCCCGGTCGCGCGGCTTGGTGACGAAACAGTCGCGCATCTGAAAGATCAGCCCGTCATCGGGCAGCATCACGCCGCTGGCCTCGCCATCGCAATTCAGCTCGACATCGGCCAGCACGAAACGCGACAGCGATGCGAAGCCCGCGAAATCCAGCAGGTATCTGAACCGGGTGAAGGTATAGGTTTGCGTGCCCACCGCATCGAACAGCGGCTGGCTCAGCGTCACGGTGCCCGCGCCCACGTTCTTGGCCCGCACGTAAACCTCGCGGCCCACGCCCAGCCCCTGAACCAGCGACCCGATCTCGATATTCGCCACATCGGTCACATTGGTCAGCTGCATCGGATTGCCGGTGCTATAGGTCCCGGCAGAGGTCACGATCGCCGGGTCCCAATTGGTGCTGGCGACCGCGTTGAACTGGCCGTTGCGGATCACCCGACGCTGGGAAAAGGTGGTCTTGTTCGCCACCGCGCCCTGCATGTCGATGGGGCCGTCCACGTCGATCCGGCGGCCCTTCATGTCCAGGCTGTCATGGTCCGAGAAGTTGAACATCACCGCCACGGCGCGCTTGAACCCCTCCAGCTCGTCGCCGAACGCCTCGGCATAGGTTGGCAGGTCGAAGTTCTTGGTCAGGGCCAGGCGCTTGTCGGCGGCCATGCTGACCGTGCCCTCGAACCGCACCGGGGCCTCGAAGGTCATGTGATCGCCCAGCAGATAGGTGCCCGCCGGCACCAGAACCTCGCGCCCGCCCGCGGCGGCATCGGCGGCCTCGAACGCGACCCGGTCATCGGTGATCCCGTCGCCCACCGCGCCATAGTCGCGGACATCGACCCAATCCATCAGCTGCCGGTGATAGACCGATGTCACATCCTCGACGATCAGGTCGTCGATGCGCACCACGCCGCCATTCGCACCGGTCAGGTCCAGACCGATATGGGCATAGATCGGCGTCGTGCCCCACACCATGTCGACCCCGCCCCGGTTGCCCGCGCCGATGATCGCGCTGACCTCGACCACGTCGCCATAGGCGGTCAGGGCGGTTGTCGGCCCGACCTCGACCAGGCCCGTCACATGTGCACTGCCAGCGCCGCCCGCCCAGGCGGCGATCTGAACGGCGGGGAGGTTGCCGCTGACGGCCTTGATCCGCGCCGTAACCCGCAGGTAGCAGCCGGGCAGCAGCGGCGTTTCGCCCATATGGCGCAGCCTTTGCTGGCTGTCGGTCTTGATCAGCTCCAGGCAGGTACCGAAATCCTGATCGGCCACGATCAGGGTCGCGTTGGCCGCGCCGTCATAGGTGGCCGATCCCGGCGTGCCGTCTTCGCTGGACCAGACATCCAGCCCGTTTTCAAACGCCGGTGGCATCAGGATCAGCCCGTCAGTGATAGCCTTGTTCATCAATCATCCCTTTCCTCGCACGCATCCGCGCGCCGGGCCGTCGGACACGCCGCAGACAAGGAAAGACCGGGGTGCCGAAGCGCCGCTCGATTTTCAGTCACTCTGTCAGGAGAGACCGGGCGCCAGGCCCGGATGGACACAGCCCTATCAGCCGGGGATTAAGATCGGGTAAAGATCAGGCATTGAAATCGGGCCGCGCCAGCAGCGTGACGCCGTCGATCCGCCATGTGCCTTCGATCTGCACCATGTCATAGCGCAGCACATGCAGCCGTCCGGCCCGGTCGGTGATCATCACATCCTGCTGGTGGCGCCCCTCGGTGCCACTGCCGTCCAGGAACCGCACCTCACCCGGTCGCCAGACCATGGGATAGCCGTTCTGCACCATCTGTGCGAAACGCTCCGCCGATCCGAACAGGCGCTGGATCCCGGGCGAGGCATGGCCGAACGCGGTCGTGAAATCATCGGCCTGAAACGCGCGGATCTGGTCGGTGATCACGCTTTGGGCCAGGCTGTCGGCGCGCGCGCTCTGCGGCGCCGCAAGCACAAGTGTCGTGCACAGGATGATGGGTCGCATGGGTGCCTCCGCCGGATTCACCCATGAAAACCTAGCGCGCAGGCGCCCCCCGGCAAATGCCGGTCAGGCCGCCAATGCGCCCGCCAGACCCTTTTCCAGCAACGCAATCGATTCCTCGCGCCCGTAAAGCGCGATGAACCCGCCGAAACGCGGCCCCTGCGATTGGCCCAGCAGCACCTCGTAAAGCGCCTTGAACCAGTCGCGCAGCGGTTCGAACCCGTGGTTCTTGCCGACCGCGAAGACGATGGATTGCAGGAAATCCTCGCTTTGCCAGTCAACTTCGGGCAGGGGGGTGTCCTTGCCCTCGGCCTCGTTCTTGCGGGCGATGGCGGCCAGTGCGGTATCGCCATCCTTCAGACAGGCCACCAGATCCGCCATTGCGGCGCGTTCCTGTTCGGTCGGCGCGCGGAACTGCTTGGTGGGTTTCACGAAATCGTTGAAATAGCGCACCGCATAGCCCGCCGCCGCATCCAGACCGGGATGGGTCTCCGGCGTGGCATCGGCGTATTTGCCGATGAACCCCCACAGGGTGTCCTTATCCTCGGCGCTGGCGACCGACGCCAGGTTCAGCAGCATCGAAAAGCTGACAACCATGTCGCTGGCCGGCACATTATGCCCGTGGATGTGGTAAACCGGGTTCGCCAGCTGCTGATCCAGGCTTTGCCCCGGATAGGCGCGCAGCTGCTGATGGTATTCGTCCATCATCTTCGGGATCACGTCGAAATGCAGCCGCTTCGCCGTCTTGGGCTTCAGGAACATGAAATAGGACAGGCTTTCGGTGCTGGCATAGGTCAGCCATTCGTCGATCGAGATACCGTTGCCCGACGATTTCGAGATCTTCTGGCCCTTTTCATCCAGGAACAGCTCGTATGTGAAATGCTCGGGCGCTTTCTGGCCCAGGATCACACAGATCCGGTCATAAATCGGCGTGTTGGTCGAATGGTCCTTGCCATACATCTCGAAATCCACGCCAAGCGCGGCCCAGCGGGCGCCGAAATCGGGCTTCCACTGCAGTTTCACATTGCCGCCGGTCACCGGCAGGGTCCATTCGCGGCCGTCTTCGTCATCAAAGGTGATGGTGTGATCTTCGGCATTCACCGATTTCATCGGCACATACAGCACCCGGCCGGTTTCGGGGTGGATCGGCAGAAAGATCGAATAGGTCTGCTGACGCTCGGCGCGCAGCGATTTCAGCATCACCTTCATGATGTCGTCATAGCGTTCGACGGCGCGTTTCAGCACCGCGTCGAACTGGCCGGATTTATAGAATTCGGTCGCCGAATAGAATTCATAGTCAAAGCCGAAGGTGTCGAGAAACCGGCGCAGCATCGCATTGTTGTGATGGCCAAAGCTTTCGTATTCGCCAAACGGATCGGGCACAGCGGTCAGCGGCTTTTGCAGATGCGCGGCCAGCTGATCGTGGTTGGGCACGTTGCCGGGCACTTTGCGCATCCCGTCCATATCATCGGAAAAACAGATCAGCCGGGTGGGGATATCGCTGATATCCTCGAAGGCGCGGCGGATCATCGTGGTGCGCAGCACCTCGCCGAAGGTGCCGATATGCGGCAGCCCGCTGGGGCCGTAACCGGTCTCGAACAGCACCGATCCGCTTTCGGGCGGCGCGGTCTCATAGCGTTTGAGCACCCGGCGCGCCTCTTCATAGGGCCAGGCTTTGGAACGCATTGCGGCATCGCGCAGATCGGACATCGGTTATTTCCCTTACCAGCCGAAACCCCACGTTCCGGCAAGGTCAGCTACCTATTGCCCCCTTGGGCCCGCGTCAATATTCTGCGGCCCGAACCTGCCTGATGGAGCCCGTTTTGACCCAAGCCCAAGTGCCCCTTACCGCCCAGGACAGCCTGGTTGCGATCATGATCACGGTTTCCGCCTCGGACGAGGATATGCGTACCGCAGAGCTGATCACCATTCAGCGGGTGGTGAATCACCTGCCGGTCTTTGCCACGTTCGATCCCGACCGGATCCCCAATATCGCGCAGACGGTCTTTGACCTGCTCGAGGAAGAGGACGGCCTGGACGCGCTGTTCGGTCTGGTCAAGGACGCGCTGCCCGAAAAGCTGTACGAGACCGCCTATGCGCTGGCCTGTGACGTGGCCGCGGCCGACGGCACGCTGGACGAATCCGAGCTGCGCCTGCTCGAGGAAATCCGCTACGAGCTGAACATCAACCGGCTGCATGGCGCGGCCATCGAACAGGGCGCGCGGGCGCGTCACATGACGCTCTGACCCTCAGGTGCCGTGCAGCACCGACCAGCGGCTCAGCAATTGCTGTTGCAGATGACGGGCGCGCCGGGCCCATGACCGGCCGCCATCGGGGCGTTCGCGCTGGGCACGGCTCAGCGCGGCGCGGCGGTCCTCGTCCGCCGAAAAGATCGCAAAGGCCAGATCCTGTCCGTCCGGGGTGCGGATATATCCCGCCAGCGCGCTGACGAAATTCAGCGTGCCGGTCTTGGCGCGGATATCGGGCTGAACCGGCCCGGGAACCGCCATGTCCTTGGGCAGGTTCACCGCTTTCAGCAGATCCCGCAGCCCGCCATCCGGCCCCATCGCCACCAGGATACGCACCATGTCGCTGGCGCTGATGCGCGAGCCGTCGCCCAGCCCCGAATGATCGTGCAGCGCCGCATGCCGCGTGCCCAGCCGCTGCGCGGACCAGTCGCTCATGGCGCGGGCGGACTGGGCCAAGCTGTCGACCCGGCCCAGCCGGGCCTTGGTCGCGGTCATGCCCACCACCTCGGCGGTCAGGTTGGTGGAATATTTCAGCATGTCGCGCAGGATGTCCTGCAGGGGCGGGCTGGCATGTTCGGCCATCACCGTGCCATCGGCGGGGGTGGTGCCGGGCGCGCCCCGGTCCAGCACGATGCCGTGGGATCGGGCCAGGGTGCGGAACACCTCGGCCGCGTAAAGCTCGGGCCGCCGGACCGGCAGCCACCGGCTTCCGCCCTTGCCCAAGGCGCCGCGCGCAACGGTCCAGTTATCGACCTCGCCCTTGGTGGAATAGGTATAGACCGGCGCGTTGCGGTCGACGATCTGCATCCGCGCCACGCCCACCTGCGGGCGAAAGCGTCTGGCGCGGGCCTCCATCGTGATGGCGAACCCCTCGCTGGCGCGTTTCCATTCGAAATGCACCCGGTTGAAATTCAGGTTCAGCCCCGAAATCGCGGGGTTATAGCCCAGATGATCGGGCTGTTCGGGGTCAATCGCGCGCTTGTCGGGTAGCGCGCCGGAATCGTACAGGAACCGGCCCGTCACCTCGCGCACACCGGCGATCTTGAGCTGCGCGGCCAGATCGCCCAGCATATCGGTGTCCAGCACCGGATCGCCGCTGCCCGACAGGATCAGGTCGCCATCCAGCCGGCCATTCGTGACCGCCCCGTTGGTCACCAGCCGGGTGCGGAAGCGATAGGCGGGCCCAAGGGTTTCCAGCGCATAGATCGCGGTCAGCGACTTGGTAACGCTGGCGGGCGGCAGCGCCATCAGGGGCCTGGCCGATTCCACCACCGCACCGGTCCGGGCGTCAGCCACAACGAAGCCTGTCTTGCCCCCCAGCCGCGCCTGATCCAGCAAGGTGTCGATTTCCGGAACGGCCTGTTTGTGCAGCCCGCCGGGCCGGGGCGTCGGGCGGATTGACCGGGCCGGGGCCTCGGCCCAGGCCGGCAGCGCCGCGCTGGCGGCCAGCCCGCCCAACAGGGCACGTCGGGACAATGTGATCGCGGGGCGTGTCATGGGCGGAGTGAATCAAATTCGTCGCGCGCAGGCAACCCACGATCCTTTGATCCCGGCCTAGCGCGTCCAGTCGCCGCGCGCCCGGATCGCCGTGGACGAGGTGTGATCCAGCGGCACATTGATGAAACACCAGGCCGGGGCATGGGCCGTGGCCAGCCCACGCGCATCGCGGCCCCGGAGGCGATAGGGGGCATAGACATCGGCGGCCTTGGACATCCGCGCGGTCAGCCGCCGCCCGGGCCGGGCGATCACGCCGACGGGCACGCTGCGCATGATCTGTTCCCACCGGTCCCAGTGGTGGAACCCCGCCAGATTGTCGGCCCCCATCAGCCAGACGAAGCGCACACCGGGGTAAAGCCGCTGCATGCGCTTCAGCGTCTCGGCGGTATAGCGTGTGCCCAGCGTCGCCTCGATCCCCGTGACGGTGACCCGGGGGTGCTGCACCAGCGCGCGCGCGGCGGCAATGCGGCGGTCCATGGGCGCGGGGCCTTCGGTTTTCAACGGGTTGCCGGGGCTGACCAGCCACCAGACGCGATCCAGACCGAACCGCTTCATCGCCTCGAGCGTGATGTGCACATGCCCCTGATGCGGCGGGTCAAAGGACCCCCCGAGCAACCCGATCACCTGACCGGGGCGGGCATATGGCAGTTCATGGCGCATCGCGCCTGCATCCCTTCCCCCGCGCGCCCTGTCAATGCCAAACACCGGATTGACGCGGGTCAATGGTTGACCTAGGTAAACCAAATGGAATTCGACCCGATCACCCGTATCCGCCGTTTCAACCGCGCCGTGACCTCGCAAACCGGGGTGCTGGACAGTTCGTTCCTGGGGCGCGGGCGACCCTTGGGGCCGGCGCGGGTCATTCACGCGATCGGGGCGGGCGGCTGCGCGGTGGCCGATATCCGCGACCGGCTGCGGGTCGACAAAAGCCTGCTCAGCCGGATGCTCAAGGGGCTGGTGGACGAGGGGCTGGTGCGCCTGCGTACCGATCCCGACGACGCCCGGCACCGCATTGCCGAATTGACCGAGGCCGGGTTGGCGGAATTCGCGGCCTATGAATCGCTGTCCGATGCCCATGCCGAACGGCTGTTGCGGACGCATCCCGATCCCGGCGCGCTGCTGGCGGCGATGGATCTGGTGGCAACGGCGCTGTCCCGCGATGCGATTGCGCTGGTTGAATGCGACCCCCAGGGCGCGGAGGCCCGCAGCTGCCTGAGCGCCTATTACGCCGAGCTTCAGCAGCGTTTCGAACAGGGGTTCGATGTGAACCTCAGCCGCGATCCCGATGCCGATGACATGCGCCGCCCGCGCGGTGTCTTCCTGATCGCGCTGTCCGACGGTCTGCCGCTGGGCTGTGCGGGCCTCAAGGGTTCGGGCGGTCCGGTGGCCGAGGTCAAGCGGCTTTGGGTGTCGCCCGCCGCGCGCGGTCTGGGGCTGGCGCGGCGGCTGATGACACGGATCGAGGATACCGCGCGCGATCTGGGCATCGATACGCTGCGGCTGGACACCAATTCCGCCCTGCCTGAGGCGGTGGCGCTTTATGAAAACGCCGGTTGGCAGCGGATCGGGCGGTTCAACGACGATCCCTATCCGGATGTGTTCTTCGAAAAGCGCCTGTAACCGGCCCCGGCCAGACCGTTGACGGAGCCCGGAAACCGGCTAGGCTGGGGCGCACAGAAACGGGTCTCAAGCGGCCGCGCAACCGGCCGGGCGGGGCTTCCCCGCCCAAATCTCGTTACACTGGACATTCGGCGCATGACCGGGACTGGGCTGCACCCAGTGCGGGTCATGCAGGACACGACAGGTTGAGGCCCGTTTCTGCCCATGAGCGTTCTCGTCGATCCGGTCTTTGCCGCGCTGGCCAGCGGATTGGTGCATGTCGACTGGACCGCCGACCAGATCGCGGCGCATCTGCGCCGGCGGCTGCCCCGCCGGTTTCAGAGCCGCGCGGGCGACATCGCCCGCCACCTGCACGACCGCTTTCCCGGTGCCGCCAGCCCGGATGAGGAGCGGATCGCCGCGGCGCTAAGCGACGGCCCCGCCGCGCGGGCTTTGGTCCGGTTCTCGGACAAGACCGGGGAATTGCCCGCCTATATCTGGACCCCGGCGCGGTTCCAGCCGATCCCGGCCTTCGCCACCTGCGGACTGCCCGCGCTGACCACCCCAGAAGAGCTGGCCGACTGGCTGGGCTTGACCACCGCGCAACTGACCCGGTTTGCCGATCTCAAGGGCCTGTCGGCGCAGACCGACAACGCCTTTGCCCCGCATTACCGGCATCACCTGCGCCCCAAGCGCGACGGCACCCTGCGTCTGATCGAAGAGCCGAAGCCGTTGTTGAAGACCCTGCAGCGCCGCATCCTGCGGGGGATCCTGGCGCGGGTGCCGCCGCATGACGCGGCTTTCGGCTTTCGTGCCGGGCGGAACTGCACCATGGCCGCCGCCCGCCATGCGGGCGAGGGGGGTGTGGTCCGGTTCGACCTGGCGGCGTTCTTTCCGTCGATCGCGCAGCACCGCGTTTACGGGCTGTTTCGCGGCTTTGGCTATCCCGCCCCCGTGGCGCGGCACCTGACCGGGCTTTGCACCGCGCACACACCGGCGCGGGTGCTGACGACGCCGGGGCTGGCGGCGGCCGGGCACCTGAGCAGCCGCCATTTGCCGCAGGGCGCGCCAACCTCGCCCGCGCTGGCCAATCTGGTGGCCTTTACGCTGGATACGCGGTTGGCGGGATTGGCCCGGCGTTTGGACGCGACCTATACCCGTTATGCCGATGATCTGTGCTTTTCGGGCGATGCGCGCATTGCCCCGGTGCTGCGCGCCGCGCTTCCCGGCATCGTCGCCGATTGCGGTTTTCACCTGAACCCGGCCAAGACGCGCGTGCAGCCAGCCCATCACCGCCAGACCGTCACCGGCATCGTGGTGAACCAGCACCTGAACCTGTCGCGCCGCGACTATGACCGGCTCAAGGCACAGATCCACCACCTGTCCGATCCCGCCGATCCGCGCCGGGGCGACCGCGCCTTTCTGACCCGGCTTGAGGGGCGCATCGCCTGGCTGGAGCAGCTGAACCCGCACAAGGGCGCGAAGCTGCGCGCGCGGCTTGCCGCCGCGCTTTCGCCCGGACCCTAGGCCCTTTGCGCCACAGCGCCAATTGCCCTTGCCCGTCCGCTCGGCTACACCACGGCAAACGGCAATCAAGGGATGCGCGACATGGCTTCGTATCAGTACGTCTATCACATGGATGGGGTGTCCAAGACCTATCCCGGCGGCAAGAAGTGTTTCGAGAATATCCGCCTGTCCTTCTTGCCCGGCGTCAAGATCGGCGTCGTGGGGGTCAACGGCGCGGGTAAGTCCACGCTGCTGCGCATCATGGCCGGGATCGACAAGGACTTCACCGGCGAGGCCTGGGCCGCCAAGGGCGCCAAGGTCGGCTATCTGCCGCAGGAGCCCGAGCTGGATGCCAACCTGTCGGTGCGCGAAAACGTGATGCTGGGCGTGGCCGAGAAAAAGGCCAAGCTGGACCGGTTCAACGAACTGGCGATGAATTACTCCGACGAGACAGCCGATGAGATGGCCGCCCTGCAGGACGAGATCGACAGCAACAACCTGTGGGACCTGGACAGCCAGATCGACGTCGCGATGGAGGCGTTGCGCTGCCCGCCCGACGATGCGCCGGTCGAAACCCTGTCGGGCGGTGAAAAACGCCGTGTCGCGCTCTGCAAGCTGCTGCTGGAAGCGCCCGACATGTTGCTGCTGGACGAACCGACCAACCACCTGGACGCCGAAACCATCGCCTGGCTGCAAAAGCACCTGATCGACTACAAGGGCACGATCCTGTGCGTCACCCACGACCGCTATTTCCTGGATGACATCACCGGCTGGATCCTGGAGCTCGACCGCGGCCGCGGCATCCCCTACGAGGGGAACTATTCCGCGTGGCTGGAGCAGAAGGCCAAGCGGCTGGAGCAGGAAAGCCGCGAGGACAAGTCCAAGCAGAAAGTGCTGGAGCGCGAGCTGGAATGGATCCGCGCCGGCGCCAAGGCGCGGCAGGCGAAATCCAAGGCCCGGATCGCGGCGTACGAGGAACTGGCCGGCCAGTCCGAGCGCGAGAAACTGTCCCGCGCGCAGATCATCATCCCCAACGGCCCGCGTCTGGGCAGCAAGGTGATCGAGGTCGAGGGCCTGAAAAAAGGCTATGGCGACCGGTTGCTGATCGAGGATCTGACCTTCGCCCTGCCGCCCGGCGGTATTGTCGGCGTGATCGGCCCCAACGGTGCGGGTAAATCGACCCTTTTCCGCATGCTGACCGGTCAGGAACAGCCTGACGAGGGCAGCGTCAGCTTCGGCGACACGGTGCAGCTTTCCTATGTCGATCAGTCGCGCGACGCGCTGGATGGCAACAAGACCGTGTGGGAAGAGATCTCGGGCGGGGCGGAACAGATCGAACTGGGCGACGCCCAGGTCAATTCCCGCGCCTATTGCTCGTCCTTCAACTTCAAGGGCGGCGACCAGCAAAAGAAAGTCGGCATGCTGTCGGGCGGTGAACGCAACCGCGTGCACATGGCCAAGCTGCTGAAATCGGGCGGCAACGTGCTGCTGCTGGACGAACCGACCAACGATCTGGATGTCGAAACCCTGCAGGCGCTGGAAGCCGCTTTGGAAGATTTCGCCGGCTGCGCGGTCATCATCAGCCACGACCGTTTCTTCCTGGACCGTCTGTGTACCCACATCCTGGCGTTCGAGGGCGAGGCGCATGTGGAATGGTTCGAAGGCAACTTCGAGGCCTATGAGGAAGACAAGATCCGCCGTCTGGGACCGGACAGCGTCGAGCCGACGCGGGTGAAGTACAAGAAGTTCACGCGGTAGGGTGCAGATGTTCGAATATGACAGCAAAATTACTTGATGTTCGCTGTTTGTGCCGATATTCTATTCTTAACCAGCAAGAATCGGCGGGGCTGATTCGACGTGGATGCGCTGGGCGCCCGACCTGCGGCGCCCGCAATCTTCTGAAGTTGGCTAGCCCTTAGCGGGGCTGTGTGGGCCCTTAGCGGGGTACCTGCTAAGGCGGTCCGACGGAACCCAGCATAGTTCTGGACAATCCGAGCGGGTAGCCGTCGAAAGGTGGCTCCAAGTGTACATCAGGAGCGTTCCGAACCGCCTCGCTAGGGCGGTATAGAAGTACTGAGCCAACGAAATGGCTCGACATGTCGGGCATCGCTAAGGTTAATCCTATGCGGTTCATCTTCCGACTGGAAGGACGGGTTACTTATGCCGATGTTGTCGGCACCATCTCACTCGTCTTGACGATAATCGGGCTCTTTGTCTGATGTCGGGCGGCCTTCGGGCCGCCTTCCTTTTTATGACTTTGCGTAAGGTGGGTTTCACCCCACCACCCTGTCTGACGGTGTCGGTGGGGTAAAACCCCACCCTACTCGCCGAATCGGCCATCCAAATCCTCAGTGCGCCATTCAGAACCGACCAGCCCCAACCGGATGTCGCGATGGATAGAGGAATAGGGCCACGCCGACGCGCGCTTCGCCAGTCCATGTTTCACCGGGTTGCGCCAGCAATAAGCCAGATGCGCGGTGTAATCGGCTTCGTCCCGGATCATATGCTCCCAGAAACGGCGCTGCCATATCCCGCCGTCGCCCTTTTCGATCTTGCTTCGGGATCGCGGTAGGGTGGGGTTACACCCCACCAACGCGGAAGGACCGGTGGGGTGTAACCCCACCCTACCGTGTGATTTGACTGCGCGCGTGAAACGCGCCTTGAGCGCACCCCAGCGTGTCGAGAAATCTTCGTCGCCCGGCGGCAGCGTCCAGATCGCGTGCAGATGATCTGGCAGGACGACAAACGCGTCGCACCGGATGGGGCGTTCCGAAACCGTCGCGCGATAGGCCGCGCGCAGCAGATCGATATGGCGCAGCAACAGGTCATCCCCGGGCCGGGCGAGTTTCACCGTAAAGAAGTAGCAGGCGCCTGTGGCGCGGGCTCGCAGATAGTTTGACATACCCGCAAGATCGCCAAGCAAGGTTAACGGCGGGTTACCCTCCGCCTATGCCACAGGCATCCCCTTGACCCGGGCCAGGCGCTTCTGTGCGGCGATGCGGAAGGGGGCGTTCAGGGACCCGAAGCCTTTGAAATGTGGGGCGCGCTGAACGATCTCGAAGAACATGCCACCGGCGAAGCTGCGCGAGTACAGCTGGAAGAAACTCGCGCCGTTTTCCTCTTCATAGAGGATATGCGCGGCGCGCAGACGTGCCAGCAGGTCGCTGCCCAAGTCATAGCGCGCGGCCAGGTCGGCATAGTAATTGTCGGGCATCGGCAGGCTTTCGAAGCCCAGCCGCCCCAGCGCGTCGGCGGTGGCGAAGATGTCGTCGCATTGCAGGGCGATATGCTGCACGGCGGTGCCGAAGCTGTTGGCCAGGAAGTCGCCGGCCAGGGTGCGGTGGGTTTCCGCGCCGTTCAGCGTCACCCGCAGCGCGCCATCGGCGGCCTCGATCACCTGGCTGCGCACGATCCCGTCGGGGTCGATCACGTCGACCATCGGCGATTTGCGGGTTTCGAACAGCGAGGTATAGAACAGCGTCCAGCTCAGCATGTCCTCATAGCTCATGGTCTGGGCGATGTGGTCGATGGCCGTCAGATGGGGGGCTGCGGGGGGCGCTTCGCCGGTGGGCACGAATTCGGTCTGCCAGACATCCTGCGCATCACTGTCCTGGCCGATGAAATGCAGGACCGACCCGTGCAGGCCCTGGATGGCGGGGATCGCGCGCTCGCCCGGGCCAAGGGGCTGGTCGAATGTCCGGGCGCCAAGGGCGGTTGCCCGGTCCACGGTCTGCGGGGCCGAGGGCACGCCAAGCCCGATATCGCACACGCTGAGGCCGCGCGCGTTCCAGGTATGCGCGGCGTGCCCCTCGGTATCGGCATTCACCACGAAACGGATCGCGCCCTGCTGCCACAGGTCGACAGGCTTGTTGCGGTGGGTGGCAACACGGGCAAAGCCCAGCGAGCGCAGCAGCCCCGATATCCGGTCGTGATCCTTGCCGCGCGCGGCGAATTCGACGAACTCGACCCCCGTGACGGGGATGCGCGGGGGGATGGCGGGGGCGTCGGGCACCACGCCCGGTTCGGCACGGTTTACGTCATCCATCAGCGCCACCAGCGACCGGTAGCCGTCCTGGGCCACCATCTTCGCGTTGCTGCCGCGGAACTGGTCGTTGAAGATCTCCAGGCTGATCGGCCCGCGATAGCCCGCAGCCATCACCGCGCGCATGAAATCCGTAACCGCCAGGTCGCCCTCGCCCGGCATGTTGCGGAAATGGCGCGACCAGTACAGCAGATCCATCTCGATCTGCGGGGCATCGGCCAGCTGGACAAAGAAGATCTTGTCGCCGGGGATGGAGCGGATCGATTCAGGGCTGATGCCCCGGCCCAGCGTATGGAAACTGTCCAGGATCAGGCCGATATTGGGGTGATCGGCGCGGCGCACGATTTCCCAGGCGTCACGGTGATCGTTCACATGCTTGCCCCAGGCCAGCGCCTCGTACCCCACACGCAGACCGCGAGCGCGGGCGCGCTCGCCCAGCTCGGCCAGGTCATCGGCGGCGCGGTCGATCCCGCCCAGCGATGCGGGATGGACGCTCGAACAGATCAGGACCAGGTCGGTTTCCAGCTCTTGCATGACATCGAACTTGCGCTCGGCCCGGTCAAAGGCCCGCGACCGCAGCGGTTCGGGCAGACATTCGAAATCGCGAAAGGGCTGGAACAGCGGAATGTCCAGCCCGTGATCGCGGATCATGCGGCCCACGTCGCGGGGGCTGCCGTCATGGGCGATGAAATCCTGTTCGAAGATCTCGATCCCGTCGAAGCCCGCCGTCGCGATCGCCCCGAGCTTTTCGGTCAGCGTGCCCGAGATCGAAACGGTCGCGATGGCGGTTTTCATGGGGCGGGTCCTTTGATTGGCGCGGGTCAGTAGCCCAGCACCGATGGCAGCCAGGTGACGGTTGCGGGCACGAAGGTCAGGATCAGAAGCACCAGAACCTCGACCAAGAAGAACGGCAGGATCGCCCGTGTCAGGCGGGCCATGCCCACATTGGCGACCCCCTCGGCCACGAACAGGCACAGGCCAAGTGGCGGGGTGATCAGGCCGATCATCAGGTTGAAGATGACCAGAATGCCGAAATGGATCGGGTCGACGCCCAGCGATACCGCAATCGGGTGCAGGATGGGCACCAGAACCAGCATCGCGGCGATCCCTTCCAGGAACAGGCCCACGAACAGGAACAGCACGATCACCGCCAGCAGGAACGCGGTCTGTCCCGACACGTTGCCCAGCACCCAGTCGGTCAGCATGTTCGGCACCCGGCTATAGGTCAGCAACCAGTTCGCCGCGCCCACGGCCGCGATGATGATCAGGATGACCGAGCTGTCGCGCATGGCGTCGGCGAACAGGCGGGGCAGGGCGGAAAGCGTGATCCGGCGATAGACGAACAGCCCCAGCACCAGCGCATAGGCGACGGCAAAGGCCGCAGCCTCGGTCGGGGTGACGATCCCCATCAGGATCGAGCCGACGACGAAGACCGGCATCAGAAGCGGCAGGATCCCCTGACGCAGCGCGGTGCCCGGGGGCGTGGCCGCCAGCGTATCGGCGCCCTGCAGCGGGTCCTGAACCTTGACCGTCAGCATCACATAGACCGACAGGAACACCGCCAGCAGCAGCCCCGGAATAACGCCCGCCAGAAACAGCGCCGGGACCGAGACGCCCGACACGATCAGCGCATAGATGATCACCGGGATCGAGGGCGGGATGATCGGCCCGATGACCGATGACGCGGCGGTCAGCGCGGCGGCAAAGCTGCGATCATAGCCGTGTTTCTCCATCTCCGGGATGAAGACGCGGCCAATGGCGGATGTGTCGGCGACCGCCGATCCCGACAGGCCCGCGAAGATGACCGAGGCCCAGATATTCACCATTGCCAGCCCCGCGCGCATCCGGCCCACGATGACATTGGCAAAGGCGATGATCCGCCCGGTGATGCCGCTTTCGTTCATCAACTCGCCCGCCAGGACGAACAGCGGGATGGCCAGCAGCGGAAACGAGTTCAGGCTGCGGAAGACCTCGGTCGCGACGATGCGGATCGCATAGGGCGCGTCATTGGTGGCCATGAAACCCAAAAGCGCCGCCAGAATGGCGATGGCGATGGGGGCGCCGATGACAAGGCCAATGATCAGGATGGCATAGATCATGCGGGGGTGCTCCGCTGTGCTGCGCTCAGCCGTGCGACGAACCGCAGCGCGGCGGCGATGGCCAGCATCCCGCCACCGATGGCAATCGCATATTGCCAGGTGCCCAGCTTGCCGACCCCCTCCAGCACGGGCAGGCCGAATGTCGTGGCCAGCCCGTCGGCGGCGGATTTCAGGCCCGAACTGTCGATATGCCCGCGCCGCAGGGCAAAGGCGTGACCGGCCAGCGCCAGCGTGATCCCGGTGGCGATGGTCAACAGGTCCGAGGTCAGGGCCAGCAGATGGCGCAGCCGATGCGACAGCAGATCGGCCAGGATGGCGAACCGGATATGCCGGTCGGTCATATAGGCATACGAGATCCCGAACATCACACCGTATATGGTCAGATAGATCGGCAGCTCTTCGCCCCAGGCGATGGATTTGCCCAAGGTGTACCGGCGCAGCGCGTTGAAGAAGATGATCGCAAACACCAGCGCCATCGAACATCCCGCCCCAAAGGCGAAGAAGCGTCTGAAACCGTTCTGTATCTGTTGCATCGATGCGCCCCTGTCGAAAGCGGGCGCGCCGGGACCGGCACGCCCGTAGGTTTCAGCCTAGTTCGCGGCGGCGACGGCCTGTTGCAGCCGGTCGATCCAGACCGCGTCCTCGCCCAGTTCACCGCGCAGATATTCCACCACGGCAGGCTGTGCCTTTTCGGCGAACATGGCGATTTCCTCGGCGGTCGGGGCATAGACCTGCATGCCTTCCTCCTGCACCTTGTTCACGCCCTCGGCGGTGCCCCATTGCTGGATCGAGCGGCCCATGTTGCCCGCCACGCGCGCGGCCTTGGCCACCACGGCCTGTTCGGCGGGGCTAAGCGTGGCGAAGAATTCGTCCGAGATCACGATGAAGTCCGCGGCATAGACGTGGCCGTCCAGCGTCATGTATTTCTGCAGCTTGTGCAGGCCGTTGTTGTAGATCACGCCAACCGGGTTTTCCTGGCCATCGACCACACCGGTCGACAGCGCGTTGGGCAGTTCGGTCCACGCGATCGGGGTCGGCTCGCCGCCCAGGCCCTTGACCATCTCGACATAAAGCGGGATCGGCTGGACGCGGAATTTCAGGCCCTGCATGTCGGCGGGGGTGCGGATCTCGCGGGTGCCGTTGGTGAAATTGCGGAAACCGGTTTCGCCATAGGCCAGCGTGCGCAGGCCGGTCTGTTCCAGGCAATGCTGGGCCAGCGCGTCGCCGAAATCACCGTCCAGAACGTCCCAGGCGATGGTGGCTGACGAAAATGTATAGGGGATATCCAGCACACCCGCCGCCGGACAGGCCTTGGACATCGCGCCCGACACGATGGCGACCTGGGTCAGACCCTCCTGCACCTGGCCGACCAGCTCGGTCTCGTTGCCCAGGGCGCCCGCGGGGAACAGCTCCACCGTCAGGTCGGTTTCGCCTTCGACGATGTTCTTGAAGATATGGGCGGCGGCGCCTTTCTTCGATGCGGTCCACTCGTCGGGGTCCACATGCGCCACGCGCAGGGTCTGTGCCTGTGCGCCGGCCGCCAGGCCAAGGGTCAGCGCAGCGCTGGCTGCAAGGTTGGTCCAGTTAAACGTCATGATGTTTCCTCCCGTTAACGTTCAAGGCCGCAGAATGCGGGTTTCGTGATCGAAGGCGTCGAATGTCGCCTTCATCCGCTGGGGGTCGGCGGGCCGCCCCGTAAACAGTTCAAAGGCGCGCACCGCCTGATAAACGGCCATGCCCGCGCCTTCCAGCGTGCGGCAGCCACGTGCCCGGGCGCCGCGCAGAAGCTCTGTTTCCAGCGGGAAATAGACGATATCGGCCACCCACATATCGGCCGACAAAAGCGCAACCGGAAAGGCCGAGCCGGGCAGTTTCGCCATGCCCATCGGCGTGGCGTTGACCACGCCCTGCGGGCGGTCGCGGGCGATCAGCGCGGCGATATCTTCGGTGATCTGTGCCCGGGCGCCGGGCCTGTTGCGGGTGACCTGATGGGCCAGTTGGGCGGCGCGGTCGGGATCGGTATCGTGGATCGACAGGCGTGCAATGCCACAATCGATCAGCGCATGCGCCACCGCAACACCGGCCCCACCCGCCCCGACAAGCAGCGCGTGATCGTGGCCCGTGTTGCCGAATTCCCGGCGAAAGCCTTCGGCGAACCCCCACAGATCGGTGTTGTGCCCGCAACGTTTGCCGTCACGAAACACAACGGTGTTTACGGCCCCTACGGCGGCGGCGTTTTCCGACATTTCGGTCAGGTGGTCGATCACCGCGATCTTGTAGGGATAGGTGACATTCACCCCCGCATAGCCAAGCTGTTCCAGCTGATCGAGCTTTTGCGCCAGTGTGATGCCGGCGTTTTCCGGCGCGTCCATGTCATGCAGGCGATAGTCGCAGCAAAGCCCCTGACCCTGTGCCTCGGCCATGTGCATGGCGGGCGTACGCGACAGGGCGATGCCCTTGCCGACCAGACCGGTCCGCAAAAGCGCGCAAGGCTCTGTCGCTGTTTCAAGCGGCTGCACGATTGTCCTCCTCCATCGGTGTCGACGAATCGACGACTTCAGAATGTACCCGGTGGTTAATTTGGTCAATCCAAATGTACCGAGCGGTTAAAATGAGGGTTGAGGCAAGCGCCGCGACGGCCTAGTCTCGGCCACAGACAGGAGGCGCGCCCGGGCGATGGAAAAGACCGAAAAAGAGCCGAAAAAACAGTCGCGTAAGTGGAAGCAGAACCCAGAGGCGGTGCGCGCCGACATCCTGCGCGCGGCGCGGACAGAGTTCGCCCGGCACGGTCTTTCGGGTGCGCGTATCCAGGTGATTTCCGAAAAGACCCAGACCTCGAAGCGGATGATCTTCTATTATTTCGGCGACAAGGAGGGGCTTTATCGCGCCGTTCTGGAAGAGGCTTATCAAAGCGTGCGGCGGGCCGAGGCCGCGCTGGATCTGGACGGGATGCCGCCCGTCGATGCGTTGCGCAAGCTGGTCGAATTCACCTTCGATCACCACCGCGCGAACGAGGATTTCATCCGTCTGGTGATGATCGAGAATATCCACGATGGCCACCACATGGTCCAAAGCGACCGGCTGAGCGCGACCAATACGCCCGTCATCGCACAGATCACGCGGATCTGTGCAGCGGGCAAGGCGGCGGGGGTGTTCCGCGCGGATGTGTCGCCGCTGGAAATCCACTGGCAGATCAGCGCCATGTCGTTCTTCAACGTGTCGAACCAGACGACCTTTTCGATCAATTTCGGGGATGCGCTGTTTTCCGCACCGGCACAGGCCCATCTGCGCGAAACCGTTGTGCGCAGCATTCTGGCGGCGGTGACGGTGCGCGACCCCTAAGGCGTCCGGGTCGATCAGGACCGGTGCGACCGCCGGACGGTAGCCGCCGGTTGTCCGAACCGGCGGCGGAATGCGCGGCTGAAGGCGGGAAGCGAGTTGAAGCCGCTGCGCAGCGCGACCTCGGCCATCGGGTGGCGTGTATCGACCACCAGCCGGCGCGCCGCCTGCAACCGCATTTCCAGCGCGTATTCGCCCGGACCGATCCCGATCTGGGCGCGAAACAGCGTCTGAAGCCGCCGCGCGGACAGGCCCACGGCGGCGGCGGTGCGGGCCACGGGCTCTGGCGCGTCGATACATTCCGAAAGCCGCGCCACCGCCGCGCTGACCCGTGGATCGCCGCCATCGCGCAGGCCCGTGGCGATGGCGGTTACCTGGGATTCCGCGCCGCTGCGCTGGGCGATGATAAAGGTGCCCGCCACCTGCATCGCCACATGCGCGCCATGCCGGGCGGCGATCAGGTCCAGCATCAGATCCTGCACCGGCCCGGTCCCCCCGGCGCTCAGCACGGGGCCGCTGATCACGTATCGGTCGGGCACCACCTCCAGCTCGGGATGGGCGGCGGCGAAATCTTCCAGATCTTCCCAATGGGTCGTCACCCGCCGCCCCGCCAGCAGCCCGGCGGCGGCCAGCGGCCAGCACCCGCTGTCGATCCCCGCCAGAACGGGGCAGCCGCGCGCATGCCGCCGCAGATCCCGCAGCAGCGGCCCCTGCGACAAGCCCCGCGCGCCATAGCCCGCGATCACGAAAAGCGCCCGCGCGGGGCCCGATGCCGGGGGGCCACCGCCCAATGCCGCATCGGCGGGCAGCGACACCCCTGCGGTCAGCGGCACCGCCCCGCCATCCATGCTGAGGATCCGCCAGCGAAACGCCCGGGCGCCCAGATGCCGGTTGGCCGCCCGCAGCGGATCGATTGTCGAGCCGACGGTCAGCAGCGCGGCCTGCGGCAGCACTAGGATATCGATGTCCAGCGGTTCGGCCGATGGCAGAAATGGAAACTGCGCCATGTCGATCCTTTTGCCCTTGAAGCGGGCGGGCAGGTTTTTCCGAATATGTTAAACAGGCTGCCAGAAAGGTAAACCATTCCCGCGCGGGCTGGCTAGGATATGGCGACAACGCAGGAGAGTCCGATGCCGCTTGCCCCCAATCCCGAGGTTTTCGTCACCTGTGCCGTGACCGGTTCCGGCGGCACCCAGGATCGCAGCCCGCATGTGCCCCGCTCGCCGCAACAGATCGCCGAAAGCGCCATCGCAGCGGCCAAGGCGGGAGCGGCGATCGTGCATTGCCACGTCCGCGATCCCGAAACCGGCGCGCCGTCGCGCGATCCGGCGCTGTTTCGCGAGCTGACCGAACGCATCCGCGACAGCGGCACCGATGTGGTGCTGAACCTGACCGCCGGGATGGGCGGCGACATGGTGTTCGGCGATGTCGAGGCCCCGCTGCCGCTGAACCCCGCTGGCACCGACATGGCCGGGGCCAGTGTGCGCATGCGCCATATCGCCGACTGCCTGCCCGAGATCTGCACGCTGGATTGCGGCACCATGAACTTCGCCGAGGCCGATTACGTCATGACCAACACGCCCGGCATGCTGCGGGCGATGGGCGGCATGATGACCGCGCTGGGCGTCAAGCCCGAGATCGAGGCGTTTGACACCGGCCATCTGTGGTTTGCCCGGCAACTGGTGGACGAGGGCACGCTGATGGGCCCGGCGCTGGTCCAGCTGTGCATGGGCGTGCCCTGGGGCGCGCCGGACGATCTGAACACCTTTCTGGCGATGGTCAACAATGTGCCCGACGACTGGATCTGGTCGGCCTTTTCGCTGGGGCGGCACCAGATGCCCTATGTGGCGGCGGCGGTGCTGGCGGGGGGCAATGTGCGTGTCGGTCTGGAAGACAACCTGTGGCTGGGCAAGGGCCGTCTGGCCACCAATGCCGAACTGGTCGAGCGCGCGGTCGGTATCATCGAAAACCTGGGCGCGCGCGTCATCGGGCCGGAGGCGGTGCGCAGCCGGCTGGGGCTGGTCAAGCGCGCCCCGGTGCAGGTGACGGCATGAAGGCGGCCATCATCGGTGGCGGCGTGATCGGCGGCGGCTGGGCCGCGCGGTTCCTGCTGAACGGCTGGGATGTGGCGCTGTTCGATCCCGACCCACAGGCGGAACGCAAGCTGCACGCGGTGCTGGACAACGCCCGGCGGGCGCTGCCGCTGCTGTCGGATGCGGGCCTGCCCGCCGAAGGCCGGCTGAGCCTGGCCACCAGCATTGCCGAAGCCGTGGCTGGCGCCGATTACATCCAGGAATCGGTGCCCGAGCGGCTGGAGCTGAAACACCGGATCCTGGCCGAAATACAGGCCGCCAATCCACAAGCGCCGGTGGGGTCGTCGACATCGGGGTTCAAACCTTCGGATCTGCAACAGGGCGCGCGGAACCCCGGGGCGATCCTGGTCGCGCACCCGTTCAACCCGGTCTATCTGCTGCCATTGGTCGAACTCGTCCCCTCGCCCCGGACCCCGCCCGAGACATTGGCGGGCGTCCAGGACCTGTTGCGCGGCGTGGGCATGTATCCGCTGCATGTCCGCAAGGAGATCGACGCCCATATCGGCGACCGCCTGCTCGAGGCGCTGTGGCGCGAGGCGTTGTGGCTGGTCCATGACGGTGTCGCCACCACCGAAGAGATCGACGAGGTCATCCGCATGAGCTTTGGTCTGCGCTGGGCGCAGATGGGGCTTTTCGAGACCTATCGTATCGCGGGGGGCGAGGCGGGCATGAAGCATTTCATGGCGCAGTTCGGCCCCGCCCTGTCCTGGCCCTGGACCCGGCTGATGGATGTGCCGCCCTTCGATGCGCGGCTGGTCGACCTGATCGCGACGCAGTCGGATGCGCAATCGGGCCAGCACAGCATCCGCGAACTGGAACGCATCCGCGATGACAATCTGGTGGCGTTCCTGCGCGCGCTGAAGGATCGCGATTGGGGCGCGGGGCGGGTGCTGAACGCCCATGACCGCCGGATCGCGGCGGCGGCCCGGCCCGCCGCGCCTGTGGACGAACACGGGGCGCGCGGGTTGATCACCGCGCGTTTCGCGGTGTTGCCGTCCTGGATCGACTATAACGGTCACATGACCGAAAGCCGCTATCTGTTTGCCGGCTCGCAGACGGTCGATGCGTTCCTGGCGCGGATCGGCGCGGGGTTGGATTATGTTGCGGGTGGGCACAGCTATTACACCGTCGAAAGCCATATCCGTCACCTGGACGAGGCCCGGGTCGGCACGTCGCTTTGGGGGTCGGTGCAGTTGCTGGATCACTCCGAAAAGCGGCTGCATGTCTGGGTCGAGATCTGCCGCGCGGCGGACGGGGTCGCGATTGCCACCATCGAACAGATGTTGCTGCATGTGGACATGGCGGCCGGGCGCAGCTCTGCCGCGCCGCCCGCGATCCTGACCGCGCTGGACGGCATCGCCGCGTCGCAGGCGGGCATGGCGCGGCCCGAAGCCGCCGGGCGCCATGTCGGACAGGGGCGCGCGCCCACCGGATAAGGGTACCCCGACCGTGACCCACGCGGCTTGCCCTAGATCGGCAGCAGAAAGCTTTTGACAAAGCGCAGGATGCCCGTGCCCGGCCCGTCGCCGCGGCGGGTCGAGGTATCCCAGACCACGCGGTCGCCGCTGCCGACCTTCAGGTTGTAGCCGCTCAGGAACGTGTCCACCGTGGTCAACGCGGCCAGCACGCCGAAATGCGTCTCGGCGCCCCAGGCGACCAGCTTGGGCATCGGGGCCGGGCGCGCGCCGTCGTCGTCGGTGCTGATCCGGGCCGCGGCGGTGGTCCTGAGGATCAGGGTGCCGGGCCCGTCGGCGGCGTGATAGATCACGCGGCCCAGGATCAGCGTCGTGATGCTCAGGCTCGATATCCGGCGCACGCGCATGCCGTCGCTCATGCCGACGAAATCGGCGAAGCGGAACACGACCCGCTCGCCCGGGGCCAGCCGCCACACCACCAGCTCGGCGGGTTCGTCCACCTTCAGGTCGGCGTCGAACTCGTCCTCCTGCCCGGCGCGGTCGCCGTCGATCCGGTTCATTGCCCAGGTGCCCGAGACAATGCGCGCCACCGGAAAACGGTATCCCATCGGCCGCCTGCGGGCGGGCGGCGGCCCCTCGAGCGTGACGCCCCAGCGTGACACGTAATGCGCATCGGGCGTCGCGGCCGGGATGCGATAGACCGCCCCGTGTTTCGAGATCCCCGCCGGGTGGTCCGGCGGCGGGTGGGGCAGGAACCGGGCGGTCACGCCAAGCCCGCTCTTGGGCGAGAAGATCACCCGCGACAGCACGATGAACAGGGTCTTGAGCAGGATGATCAGGCTGTAGACCAGCGTCAGGAAGGATATGTTCCGCCACGTGCGAAAGGTGGCCTGGATCGCCGTCGCGATGTCGCGGGAAAAGGCCTCGTGCGCCTGGCGGGTTGTGGTGCGGGCGGTTTGCGTGGCGCTTAGCGCCTGAGCGCTGCCCGCGTCATAGATCGCATCGACCTGTGTCTTTGCTGCCCCCGTCATCTGGCCGTGCATGTCGTCCATCAACCGGTTCACGCGCCGGACGATCGCGGCCTCGGCATGGCAGGGGAAATCCAGCAGCCAGCATGATGGTTCGTCGAATTCGGGCAGGGCCGCGCGCGGGAAGGCGGCGTCGATCTTCTGCTGTGCCTCGGCCCGGGACGCGCCGCTGGTCTGGGCATCGTATCCCACCATGATCAGCGTGAACTGGTTGCGGATGTTCGACACACCCACCTGCAACTGGACCCAGTCCAGCAGCGCATGTTCCAGCGTCTTCGGGTTCTGGTCGTGCCGGGCCTGCCAATCGGCATAGAACCGCTGCGCCTCGGCCCGGTGATCGGCCAGCTGCGCGCCGAGCCAGTCATTGGCGCTGGCAAGGCGCGCGGCCTCTTCCAGCAGCGCAAACAGGTTCCGGCCATCGGCATGCAGGGACTGGTCCACCTGCGCATCGGCCCGCAGAAGCGGCCCCATCTGGCGTTCCAGCATCGCGCGGTCCTGGTCCAGCCGTGCCATCACGGCGCCGCCCACCCACAGGTTCAGCACCGCCCACCAGAATGCCGCCGCCGCAACGAAGACCACCGGCATCGGCCACCAGAATTTCAACGTGCGTCCCGTGGCCCGGCGCAGGGTCGCCGGATCCAGGCTGCGGAAAAACGCCCGGTTGTCGCGCACCATCAGCCAGACCATCCGCACCAGCACCGCAACGGCCAGGAACTGCAACGCGGTGATCAGATCGGGCACATAGCCCACGAACACCCGCCCCAGCACACCGCCCGGCAACACCGTGTGATGCAGTGCCACATCGCACAGCAGCAGCCCGACATAGGCCAAAAACCCCGGCGACAGCAGGTGCCCGTGACACAGGAACAGATAGGTACAGGCAAAGGCCAGCCCGGCATAAACCGCATGCACCGGCAGCTCTGGCCAGCCGCCCAATCCCGGCGGGTTGAACACATAGATCAGGCTGGACCACAACAAAAAGGCCGGCGCGGGCCACAGCCGCCGCCAGCCCAGCCGGTACATCGCGGCCACCGACAACAGCCCCGCAACCGTCAGCACGCCCACCGCCGGCACGCCCCAACCCACCTGTTGATAGAGCGTCAGCCGGTCGACAAAGGTCACGATGATCCCGTCCCGCGCCGAGGTAACGGGATCCAGCACATGGCCATAGGCCGCCAGGATCGGGGTCCAGCCCAGAAACAGAAGGAACCAGAAAAGCTGCCCTAGGGGGCGTTCATCCTCGGCGATGGGGGTGTGGGTCAAATGGCGGCTCGGGCGTAATGATCGGTGAAAAAGCCCGACCGGGATCGGGCGGCTGGAAATCGGTGGCGACAAGCTTTGTCAAAATCGCGGCATGTTTCAAGATATTCCCGCGTCCCTGTTGGGGCTGGCGGGGGCGAGCGGGCGGCTGCAACGGTACGTCGGAAGCTGCTTGCAGATGCCTGTCCGGGTGGTCGGATGACTGCCGGACAGACGCCCCGACCCCGTGGCACGCTGACCGGATCGCCAGGCTGCATGACGGATGCAGGCCCCCCCGCACGAGGTCCTGACCGCCGACACCCTGCGCCGCATGTACGGCGTCGAGGCCCACATCACCCGCGACACCGCAGATCGCCCACAGGTCCAGCTTGTGCGTGCCGTGGAGTAGCGGGCCGTGTGGGGCGCTTTTGCGGCGTCATCGCAGGTTCATAACGCGGGAAGAGTGTGGCACCATAAATTGCGCATCAATGACGTTGCGCTGCGCCCACCCAGGGTCGGGCGCGGCCCTATTCAATTGCGAGTTAGCGCGCTGTTCAACTGCTGAAGAGCGAGTTTGCAATCTCTAATCGCTTTGCGCGTTCCTTCAGGATAATCTGGGTAACGTGTGTAGCCGGGATCCGTGATGATTTCCTCGGCCAAATCCAAGGCTAAACCGATAATGCGCGGCAGACCCGCTTTTTCAATCGACCAGCCCACTGGTTGGAAATGAGTAAAACTGTTTCGGAAGTCATGGAGGCGCCATAAGTCGCGCTCACTGTCTCTTTTACAGTCGTCGAAGTATTTTGGCACAGTAACGCGCCATTCGCCCGGAAGCCGTTTTAGTAAATCGATCAGCGTTGCAACGTGATCCTTCGGGGGTTGCGGTTCGCCAAGTATCCACTCGCCGCCGCATTTCTCGACGATCGCTTTTTGGGTGCCTAGATTGTGATATTCCCTCAATTTCCGCTCCGACTCATCCGAAAGCGCACCGCCGCCGTCGGTTCGGGTCAGGAAACATACGCAAGCACCCTGAAGTAGGCTGTGGGCTCCAAGAATGGCCCACTTCCACATAGCCGGTTCTTTCAAGACCATATCTAAAGACAGCTTCAGCATCACAAGCGAAGCAAAGACATCATGGAATTCGTCAGTCCCATGAAATTCATCTTGAGAATGATCCGCTGGATTAGTCATTTCTCGGCGCCAACCTACCGCTTCCGCCGCTTCACCCCACCCCGTTGCCCCGGGCGCCCTGCCTTGGACCGGCCCACGGCGGCCTCTCCGGCGGCTTCGATCGCCGACTGACGGGCCAGCGGGTCGTCTGAGACGGCCAGGTCCACGGCCTCCAGCCGTTTGACCTCGTCCCGCAGACGCGCGGCTTCTTCGAATTCCAGGTTCTCGGCCGCTTTGCGCATTTCCGCGCGCAGGCCGTCCAGATGCGCCTCAAGGTTGGCGCCGTGCATGGGCTTGCCGATCTTGGCGGTGACGCGGCTCTGGTCGGTGTCGCCCTGATAGAGGCCGGCGAGGATATCCTCGACATTCTTCTTCACCGTTTCGGGCGTGATGCCGTGTTCCTCGTTGTAGGAGATCTGTTTCTCGCGGCGGCGGTTGGTCTCGGCCAGCGCGCGTTCCATGGAGCCGGTGATCCGGTCGGCATACATGATCACCCGCCCCTCGGCGTTCCGCGCGGCGCGTCCGATGGTCTGGATCAACGAGGTTTCGGAGCGCAAGAACCCCTCCTTATCCGCGTCCAGGATGGCCACCAGCCCGCATTCGGGAATGTCCAGCCCCTCGCGCAGCAGGTTGATGCCCACCAGCACGTCGAACGCCCCAAGCCGCAGGTCGCGCAGGATCTCGATCCGTTCGATCGTGTCGATGTCCGAATGCATATAGCGGACCTTGATCCCCTGTTCGTGCAGGTATTCGGTCAGATCCTCGGCCATGCGTTTGGTCAGGGTCGTGACCAGCGTGCGGAAGCCATCGGCCGTAACCTTGCGGATCTCGTCCAGCAGATCGTCGACCTGCATTTCCACGGGGCGGATCTCGACCTGCGGATCCAGCAGGCCGGTGGGGCGGATCACCTGTTCGGTGAAGACGCCGCCGGTCTGTTCCAGCTCCCACGCCGCCGGGGTCGCGGATACGAAGACCGATTGCGGGCGCATGGCATCCCATTCCTCGAACTTCAGGGGGCGGTTGTCCATGCAGCTGGGCAGGCGGAAGCCGTGTTCGGCCAGCGTGAACTTGCGGCGATAGTCGCCCCGGTACATGCCGCCGATCTGCGGCACGGACACGTGGCTTTCATCGGCGAAGACGATGGCGTTGTCGGGGATGAATTCGAACAGGGTGGGGGGCGGTTCACCCGGGGCGCGGCCAGTCAGGTAACGGCTGTAGTTTTCGATCCCGTTGCAGACGCCGGTGGCCTCCAGCATCTCCAGGTCGAAATTGGTGCGCTGTTCCAGACGCTGCGCTTCCAGCAGCTTGCCCTCGGCCACCAACTGGTCCAGGCGCGTCTTCAGCTCTTTCTTGATGCCGATCACCGCCTGTTTCATCGTCGGTTTCGGCGTGACGTAGTGGCTGTTGGCATAGACCCGGATGCGGTCGAACGTATCGGTCTTGGCACCGGTCAAGGGGTCGAATTCGGTGATCCCCTCAAGCTCTTCGCCGAAAAAGGACAGCTTCCAGGCGCGGTCCTCCAGGTGGGCGGGCCAGATTTCCAGGGAATCGCCCCGCACCCGGAACGACCCGCGCTGGAACGCCTGATCGTTGCGGCGGTATTGCTGCGCCACCAGATCGGCCATCACCGCGCGCTGGTCGTATTCCTTGCCTGCGATCAGATCCTGCGTCATCGCGCCATAGGTTTCGACCGAGCCGATACCATAGATGCACGAGACCGAGGCGATGATGATCACGTCATCGCGTTCCAGAAGCGCCCGCGTGGCCGAGTGGCGCATGCGGTCGATCTGTTCGTTGATCTGGGATTCCTTCTCGATATAGGTGTCCGACCGCGCGACATAGGCCTCGGGCTGGTAGTAGTCGTAATAGCTGACGAAATATTCCACCGCGTTGTCGGGGAAGAAGCCCTTGAACTCGCCATAAAGCTGGGCCGCCAGCGTCTTGTTCGGGGCCAGGATGATGGCGGGGCGCTGGGTTTCCTCGATCACCTTGGCCATGGTGAATGTCTTGCCGGTGCCGGTCGCGCCCAGCAGCACCTGGTCCTGCTCGCCGTCGCGCACGCCCTGGGACAGTTCGGCAATCGCCGTGGGCTGGTCGCCCGCCGGGGCGAAGTCGGTCTTCATCACGAAGCGCTTGCCACCCTCGAGCTTTTCGCGCGATTTCACGTCCGGCGCGGGGGCGTTCAGCACCGGTGCGGATTTGTCGGAATGGGCATAGGGCATGGTGGGCTCCTTGGGGCTGCACCAGATTTGATCTCTTTTTGTTCGCTTTCAAGGTGCATTGCAACCGCGATGGCGGGTGGGGCCGCGCGCGGATCAATTTTTGCGCGAATGAAAACAATTGAAACATCCAATGGTGGAGTGTATCCTTTTCATGCAGCGACAGCGTCGGCTGGACCTGAATACTCGTGCTCCCAGAGGGTTCGGCCGACGCACCGATCCCCTTGCGCTGGCGGCACGAATTTCTCATAACTGTCCCGATCTGAAACGGAGTCGCCCATGCCAGCCCGCATCTATCAGCCTGCTCGCACCGCCATGCAATCCGGCACTGCCAAGACCCATCACTGGGTTCTGGAATATGTCGCCGACAGCGCGCGTTCGGTCGATCCGCTGATGGGCTGGACCAGCTCGTCCGACACCCAAAGCCAGATCCGCCTGCGCTTCGACACCAAGGAAGAGGCGCTGAGCTATGCCGCCACCCACGGGATCGACGCCGTGGTGACCGAACCAAAGAAGCGCAAGCCGAACATCCGCGCCCGCGGCTATGGCGAGAACTTCGCCACCGACCGGCGGACCGTCTGGACCCACTGATCGGATGTCGGGGTTTCGCATTGCCCCGGCGCGCCCGTCCGAACCGCAGGCGCGTGCGCTGATCGCGCGGCACGTGGCCCAGATGGCAGCGCAATCCCCCGAGGAAAGCTGCCATGTGCTGGACCTGTCGGGGCTTGAGGTGCCGCAGGTCGATTTCTATCTTCTGTGGCAGGGCGATCAGGCCATCGCGATGGGCGCGCTCAAGGCGCTGTCAAATGGCGGGGTCGAGCTGAAATCCATGCATACGGTGTCAGAGGCGCGCGGCACCGGCGCGGGCCGGGCAATGCTGGAACATCTGATGGCGCTGGCACGGGAGCGCGGCGCCGATGCGATCTATCTGGAAACCGGATCGACCGACGATTTCCTGCCCGCGCGCAAGCTCTATGAGCGGTACGGCTTCGTCGTCAGCACCCCGTTCGAGGGGTATGACCACGACCCCTGGTCGGTGTTCATGACGCTTGACCTGACGCCCGGCGCTTGACCCCGGACACGCCGCTGGCATAACTGGCGGCCAAGCGGTCCCTTAGCTCAACTGGATAGAGCAGCTGACTTCTAATCAGCAGGTTGAGGGTTCGAGTCCTTCAGGGATCGCCATTTCCAAACCGATGCTGCGTTTCAACCGTCGGTCGGCGCGCCGCCCTGGAAGTCGTTGCCGTTCCGATAGTCGCAAGGCGCCTCCTGCATTTCCAGGTGCAGGCCGTCGCCGGTATAGGGATGGGCGCGGGCCAGCGCCTCGTCCACCTCGATCCCCAGGCCGGGGTCGGTGGGGGCGGGGATATACCCATCCTCGACCCGTATGGCGCCCTTGATCAGGGCGTCGTGGAACGGGGTTTCGATGGTTTCGGCCATCAGCAGGTTCGGGATCGACACGCTGAAATGGATGTTCGCGGCCCATTCCACCGGCCCGGCGTACAGGTGCGGCGCCATCTGGGCGTTATAGACCTCGGCCATGGCGGCGATCTTCTTGGCCTCCCATATCCCGCCGACGCGGCCCAGCGCGGGTTGCAGGATCTGCACCGCTCCGGCCCGCAGCAGCGGGGCGAATTCGGCCTTGGTGCACAGCCGCTCGCCCGTGGCGATGGGGATGCGCACGCCGCCCGCGACCTGTGCCATGGCGGTGGCGTTGTCGGGGGGCACGGGTTCCTCGAACCACAGCGGATCATGGGGTTCCAGCGCCCGGCCCAGCCGGATGGCCCCGGCGGTGGTGAATTGCCCATGGGTGCCAAAGAGCAGATCGGCGCGGTCGCCCACCGCCCCACGGATTGCGCGGCAAAACGCGACGGACCGCGTGATGTCAGATCCCGCCGGCATATGCCCGCCGCGGATCGTATAGGGTCCCGCCGGGTCGAACTTGACCGCCGTATAGCCACGCGCGACGCAATCGGCCGCCGCCTCGGCCGCCAGATCGGGGTCGGTCCAGAAGGCGTGCGCATCGTGATGGGCCAGCGGATAAAGATAGGTATAGGCCCGCACCCGGTCATTCATCCGCCCGCCGATCAGCGCCCAGACGGGGCGATCGCGATCCTTGCCCAGAATGTCCCAGCACGCGATTTCCAGCCCCGAAAATGCGCCCATCACCGTGGGATCGGGGCGCTGGGTGAAGCCGCTGGAATAGACGCGGCGGAACATCAGCTCGATATTCTCGGGATTTTCACCCTCCATGTGGCGGGCGAAGACATCGGTGATGACCGCACGCATCGCCTCAGGCCCGACCGTGCTGGCATAGCATTCGCCCCAGCCGGTGATCCCGGTATCGGTGGTCAGCTTGACCAATATCCAATAGCGCCCGCCCCAGCCCGGCGCGGGCGGGGCGGTGACGATGATATCCAGATCGGTCAGCTTCATTCGAAGACGATCACGTTGCGGCGCGCGGCGCCCGATTTGGTGTCGGCGATGGCCGCATTGATCTGATCCAGCCGCCAGCGGCCCGAGATCAGCTCGTCCAGCTTCAACCGGCCCTGCTGGTACAGATCGACCATCCACGGAATGTCCCGCGCCAGCACCGTATCGCCCATCAGCGATCCGACCAGCGCCTGACCGGTGGCGGCGATGATCACGGGCTCATAGCTGGCGGTCTGGCCCGAATGGGGCATGCCGACCATCACCATGCGCCCGCCTGTCGCCAGAAGACGCGGCGCGCTGTCATAGGCCGGGATCGCCCCCACGGTCACCAGCACCGCATCGGCGCCGCGCCCGCCGGTCAGCTTGCGGACAGTTTTCCACGGTTTGGGATCGCTGGCCAGCATCCCGTCGGTGGCGCCAAAGGCGCGGGCGGTGGCCAGCTTGTCATCGGTCATGTCGACCGCGATGATCCGCGCGGCCCCGGCGATGCGGGCGCCCTGAATGGCGTTCAGCCCCACCCCGCCCGCGCCGATCACCACCACGTTCTGCCCCGGACGCACCTGCGCGGCATTCACCACCGCGCCGATCCCGGTGATCACGCCACAGGACAGCAGACAGGCCGCATCCATCGGCATGTCGGCGGGGATCGCGGCGATCTGGCTGTGATGGACCACGACCTTTTCGGCAAATGCGCCGCAGGACAGCCCATGTTGCAGGGTGCCACCGTCCAGCGTGCTGAGCGGGCCACGGTCCCGGTCATAGGGCGTGCTGCACAGGACCGGCGCGCCGGTCGCGCAGCTGGGGCAGGTGCCGCAGGCGCGGATCAGCGTGACGATCACCGTATCGCCCACGGCAAAGCCGCTCACGCCGTCGCCCACCGCTGTGATGCGCCCGGCGGCCTCGTGCCCGAAGACGGCGGGCAGGCTGCCGCCCCATGCGCCCTCGGCAAAGGAGATATCGGAGTGACAGATGGCGCAGGCGGCCAGCGTCACCTCGACCTCGGCCGCGTTGGGGGCGCGCAGGGTGACCTCTTCAATCGTCAGCGGCGCGTTGAACTGATGCGCGACGGCGGCCTTGATGCGTGTCATGTCGCCCCTTTCGTGTCTGGTGGCGCGGATCGGGTGGCTTGCGCCCATCCAATCAGCGCCCGGTATGCAGTTTCATGTGCCTGAGCGACAAAGGCAATGCCGCCTGCGACGCGCGGCTCAGCGCGGGGCATGATCGCGCGCGATCCCGGCCAGCAGATCGGTCAGCGCAGCAGCTTGTGTCATCTGCGGCAGGTGCCCGCTATCCAGGCTCAGGATCCGGTCGCAGCGGGTTTCGGTCGCCATGGCCTGTTGCAGTTCGGGCGTGATCGTCTGGTCGCGCAGGCACCGGACATAGATCTTGGGCACCATCCCGAACCGGTTGCTGCTCAGTCGGACGGGATCCGTCTGGGCGCGGTTCGGCTGCACCTGCAGCCCGGCGCGGATCGCGCTGCGGGTTGCCGGATCGGCGTCCTGGGCCAGAAAGGGCAGGGCGCGGTCGGGGTCCAGCACGGTCGTGCCGGGCACCGGGCCGGGCTGAACCGCCGCACCGATCGTCGGCGCCTCGCGCTTTTTCAGCGACAGCAGGCTGTCGCCATCACGCGGCAGAAAGGCGCACAGATAGACCAGCGCGCGGAACCGTTCGGGCGCCTGTTCCGCCGCTGCGGTGATCGCCATGCCGCCCATCGAATGCCCCACGACCAGCGCTGGCGGGCGCCCCTGCAACGCATCGACGATCCGGTCGGCATAATCCGACAGGCGCACGGTTTCGGGCGGTGTGGGGTCGTGGCCGTGGCCCGGCAGGTCGATGGCATTGACCCGGAACCCTTTGGCGCGCAGCCGGGCGGGCACCGTGCCCCAGCTTTCGGCGCTGCCCCAGGCGCCATGAACCAGCAGGATCGGCAGGGCGTCAGACATGGCCTGTCTCCTTCAGAAAGCGCAGCAGAAGCCGGGCGAATTCGGCGGGCTGTTCGACACATGGCAGGTGCCCGGCCCGCCGGATCAGCTCGAACCGGGATCCGGGGATCAGGCCCACAGTCTCGCGCACCAGATCGGCGGGGGTCGCACCGTCCTCGCTTCCGGCGATGCCCAGCGTCGGCAGGCGCAATCCGCTTGTGGGGGTATAGAAATCGGTGCCCGAGATCGCGGCCAGACAGCCCGCGACCCCCTGAACATCCTGCGCCAGGAACCGCTCCCGCCAGGCGGCGAAGTCGGGGCCGGCGCGGAAGGCGCGCGTGAACCAGGCGGGCAGGGTGGTGTCGGCCAGCGCCGTCATACCGCCCCGGTGCAGCGCGTCGATCCGGGCCTGCCATTGCGCGGGCTGGCCCAGCTTGGCGGCGGTGTTCGACAGCACCAGCGCGCGGATCTGGTCCAGCCGCTTGACCGCCAGCCCCTGGGCCACGAACCCGCCCAGCGACAGGCCGACAAAGACGCAATCGCGCACGTCCAGATGATCCAGCAGCCCTTCGGCATCGCGCACCAGCTGACCCATCGCATAGGGCGGGGGCGGGCAATCGCTGTGCCCGTGGCCGCGCATGTCATACCGGATCAGCCGCAACCCCGGCGGCAGATGCGCCAGCACCGCGTCCCACAGATGCAGATTGGTACAGATGGCATTGGCAAAGACCACCGGCGGGCCGTCCGCCGGCCCATCGGCGCGGTAATGCAGGCGCAGTCCGTTCAGATCGACAAAGGGCATCAGTCGTTGATCTGCATATGCGCCATGATCTGCCCGTGATCGGACGCCAGCTTGTTATACGGCGCCTCGGGGTGCGAGCCGTCGGTCAGGTGGTCGTTGAACACGCTGAAATAGGCCATCTCGCCCACGCGGTCTTCGTTGTCCGGGTGGAAATGCCGCGACATAAAGATCTGGTCGATGCTTTCATAGGTGCCGCCAAAGGCCGCCGTATAAACCATGTCGCGCAGCGATTTGCGCACGAACAGCTTTTCCGCCGAATGCAGCCGCACGCGGTTCACGGCGGCGGTGATCCGGGCGGCGTCCTCTTTCGAATAGCGGTCGTTATAGTCGGTCGCGTCGTGGCGCAACATCCAGGCATAGTTGCGGAACGGCAGCTCACCCGAGATAATTTCCGAACTGACCGCATGTTCGCCATCGTTGAAATCGCCCAGCACCATGACGGGGCGACCGGCGTCGATCTCGGCCACGATGGCGCGGCGCAGCACCCAGGCCTCGGCCATGCGGCGGACGGCGGCGCGCAGGCTGCCCATCGCCCGGCCCAGCGGGTCATAGCGCGTCAGGTCCTCTTCGGGTGCGTAGTCGGCACCGGGGGGCGTGATGAACTCGCCCAGTTTCGATTTCAGGTGACAGTTGAAAACCGTGATCACCTGATCGCCCACGGGCACCCGCACCTTCAGGATCGGGCGCGACAGGCGGCGCAGGCGGAAATGACCGGTTTCCATGTCGGGATCCATGCCGCGCAGGGGCTGAAAGGGGATCTCCAGCGGCTGGTCCAGATCCTGGATCACCTGCGGTTCGCCGACGAACCCGAACCGCGACAGCACCGCGACGCCGGGCCGCCGTTTGCCGGGCTGACCGCTATCGGCGGCATTGGGGGCAAAGGCCAGCGCCGCATCGGTATAGGGGGTATAGCCCAGTTTCCGGAAAATCGCCTTCTTGTGATAGCCCTTGGATTTGTCGGGGATCGTCGCGGCGTTCAGCGCGGTGCCGCGGGCGTCGGCCTCGGCGATCACGGCGCGCAGGGCTTCGTCCTCGAAGATCTCCTGAAAGCCCACGATATCGGCATCCATCGACAGCAGCTGCTCGGCCAGCCACGCCTCTTTCCAGGCATATTCCTCGGGCGTGTAGGTCTGGAACTCGTAATATTCCTTATCCGCCCCGATCAGGTTCTTGACGTTGAAACTGGCAATGGTGAAGCCGGTCATGATCCATCCCCAAAGGTCGCGATGGCGGTCTGAAAGATGGCCGGATCGACATTCCCGCCCGAGGTGATGGCAAAGACCGTGTCGCCCGCGATCTGGTCGCCGTGATAAAGGGCTGCGGCCAGCGACACCGCGCCGCCCGGTTCCAGCACGATCTTCAACCGGGTGAAGGCCGCGGCCATGGCGCGCTGGGCCTCTTCCTCGGTCACGACGACACCCGGCCCGCAAAGCCGTGCCATGATCGGAAAGGTGATCTGCCCCGGCTCAGGGGTCAGAATCGCATCGCACAGGCCCCCGGCCTGCTGTTCGTTCCGCTCGATCCCGCCCGAGGCGAGCGAGCGCGCCACGTCGTCATACCCCGCAGGCTCGACCGGGCGCACGCGCAGGGTCGGCGCGTCGGCCTCCAGCGCCAGCGCGACGCCGGATGTCAGCCCGCCACCACCACAGCAGACCAGCACATCGGCCCCTTCGATCCCCATGTCGTTGGCGTCACGGGCGATCTCCAGCCCCGTTGTGCCCTGTCCCGCGATCACCTGCGGCTCGTCATAGGGGCGGATCAGGGTCAGGCCGCGTTCGGCGGCCAGCGCCTCGCCGATCTCCTCGCGGTTCTCGCCATTGGCGCGGTCGTACAGCACGACCTCGGCCCCCAGCGCGCGTGTGTTGGCGATCTTCAGCTGTGGCGCGTCGGCGGGCATGATGATCACCGCAGGCACCCCATGCTGGGCCGCGGCCAGCGCCACGCCCTGCGCATGGTTGCCCGAGGAATAGGCGATCACGCCGCGCGCCCGCGTGTCGGCGTCCAGCGCCGACAGCGCCGAATACCCGCCCCGGAACTTGAACGACCCGGTATGCTGCAGGCACTCGGGTTTGACCAGCACGCGCCGCCCCGCGATCTCGTCCAGAAAGGGCGAGGATAACAGCGGCGTGCGCCGTGCATGGCCATCCAGCCGGTCGGCGGCGGCGCGGATCATGTCGATATTCATGCGATCTGCTCCAGAAAGGTGTTCAGGGCCGTCAGGCTTTCGGGTTCGTCCAGAAACGGCACATGCGCCCGGTCGGGCACGTCCGTGTGGATCAGGTCCGGGCGGCGGCGGGCCATTTCGGCCACGGTCTGGGCCGACAACAGATCCGAATTCGCGCCCCGGATCACCGCCAGCGGGATCGGCCCGATTGTGTCATAGAGCGGCCAGGCATCGGGGATATCGGCCTGAAACGCGGCCAGGAAGGAATCGCGTAAGGCGGGGTCATAGCGGATCACCAGCCCGTCGGCGGTTTCGTCATAGTGATGCTGCACCTCGCTCAACCAGCGCTCGGGCGGGACATTGGCAAAGCCCGGCATATAGGCGGGCAGTTTCTCGGCCAGCGCGGCATGGGTCGGGGCGCTGGGGTTGCGCCCGACATAGTCGAAGATCCGTTCCAGCCCGCCACGTTCCAGCACTGGCCCGACATCGTTCAGGCACAGCCCCGCGATCCGGTCAGGGACCGACGCCGCCAGCCCCATCCCGATCAGCCCCCCGCGCGAGGTGCCAAGGATCGCCGCCCGTTCGATGCCCAGATGATCCAGCAGCGCCAGCGCGTCCTGCGCCTCTTGCGCGACGGTATAGGTGTCGGCCCCCGTCCAGTCGGACGCCCCGCGCCCGCGATAATCCATGCAGATCATCCGCACCCCGCCCAGATGCGGCGCGACATAGTCGAAATCGGCGCTGTTGCGGGTCAGGCCCGCCAGGCACAGCAGCGGCTGGCCGCTGCCGGTGTCGGTAAAGGCCAGCTTGGCGCCATCGGGGGTGGTAAAGATGTTCATGCGGCCCTCGTGACCAGTTGGGGAATGGCGGTCAGGTCGGACAGCACATGCGCGGGCTGCCAGGGCAGGCGATCCATCGGCAAGCCGGCGCGGTTGACCCAGGCGGTGGTGAACCCGTAGCCGCTGGCGCAGCCCGCGTCCCAGCCGTTCGACGACACGAACAGAACCTGATCGCGGGCGCAGGCGAAGCGGTCCTCGACCAGCGCATAGACCGATGCATGGGGCTTGAAAACGCCCACGGTTTCAACCGACAGCACATCGTCCAGCAACGCCCCGATCCCGGCGGAATCGACCGCCCCGGCCAGCATGTCGGGCGAACCGTTGGACAGGATCGCGGTGGCCATGCCGGCGGCTTTCAGATCGGCCAGCATCTGCGGCACCTCGGGATAGGCGCCGAGCTGCCAGTAAAGCGCCAGCAGACGCTCGCGCAGGTTCGGGTCGGACAGGCCCGCAGCCGCCATCGCCCAGTCCAGCCCGTCCTGCGTCACCTGCCAGAAGCTGTCATGCGCCCCGGTGATCGCGCGCAGCCAGCTGTATTCCAGCTGCTTGCGGCGCCAATCCTCGGCCAGTTGCGGCCAGATTTCGGCCAATGCCGCGTTGCCGGGTTCGCCTGCGGCCTGACGCGCGGCGGCGGCCACGTCGAAAAGCGTGCCATAGGCATCGAAAATGCAGGTGGTGATCGTCATGCGCGCCTCCCTCGGGGGCGAGACTGGCACAGCCCCGCCGGATGGGAAAGCGCCGATTTCGCGCCGTCCGGCGGGCGGTCCGGCGCCGGGGTTTCCCTTTGCGGCAATCACCGTTAGGGTGGGGCCACATTCCAGAGCACCTGCACACGCAGCCTCTGCCATTCACCCCCCATGACAGAAAGAGACGCGATGACCCAGGTCAAATCCGGCGATACCGTTCGCATTCATTACACCGGCACCCTTGCCGATGGCTCCACCTTCGACAGCTCCGCCGGGCGCGACCCGCTGGAATTCGCGGTCGGGTCGGGCCAGATCATTCCGGGCCTGGACAAAGCCATGCCGGGCATGGCCGTGGGCGACAAGAAAACGGTCGAGGTTCCGGCGGACGAGGCCTATGGCGCGCACAACCCCGATGCCCGCCAGGCGATCCCGCGTGACCAGATCCCCGCCGATATCCCGGTCGAGGTCGGCTTGCAGCTGCAGATGCAGACGCCTCAGGGCCAGGTCATGCCCGTGGTCGTCGCCGACGTGACCGAGACCGAGGTCACGCTGGACGCCAACCACCCGCTGGCGGGCAAGGACCTGACCTTTGCGATCGAACTGGTCGAGATCCTTTCCTGACCTGAATCATGGTCCGGCCCGCCGCGCTGTGATCTGATCCACCGGGATCAGACAGCGAAAGGCCGGGCCATGTCATCCAGGTTGGAGACCCTGCGCGCGCAGATACGCGAGCTTCAGAACGCCTTCCAGCAGGAGGTCGATGAACGCCGCGCGCAGTTCCGCTATCGGGTTGAAAAGCGCCGCGTCGTGTTCGAGGCCGAGATGCGCAAGGCCCACCGCGAGGCGCGCGAGGGGTGGCTTTCCTTCCTGTCGCGCGCCCGTCCGATGGTGATCCTGACCGCGCCGCTGATCTATGGTCTGATCATCCCCTTCGCGCTGCTCGATCTGTTCGTCAGCGTCTATCACGCGGTCTGTTTCCGGGTTTACGGTATTCCACGGGTCCGGCGCGCGGATTACATCGCCATCGACCGGCAGCACCTGGCCTATCTGAACGGGCTGCAAAAGCTGAATTGCATCTATTGCGGCTATTGCAACGGGCTGATCGCCTATGTCCGCGAGGTCGCATCGCGGACCGAACAATACTGGTGCCCGATCAAACATGCCCGCCGGCTGACGGCGACACATGCCCGCTATGACGGGTTCGTGGATTACGGCGATGCCACGGGGTTCCGGGCGCGGATGCTGTCGATCCGGGACGATCTGGCCGACGAGGCGGTTACAGAAACCACGCCACCAGCCACAGCCCCCCCATCAGATGGGCCGCAGCGGTGAAGATATAGGCCCCCAGCGCCACCAGCGCCTGCGGTTGGCGCATCGGGCGCTGGACCATGTCCAGATCGCGCATGCCAAAGGCGCTTTGCGCCCCCATCAGCGCAAAGAAGAACAGGACGGTCGACTGCATCGCCAGTGCCGCGGCGGCAAAGGCCGCGCTCATCCCGATGGTCATCACACGCGCCGCGCCGGGCCAGAACGCATAGGCGATGTTGCGCACGCAGCGCCCGCCATCCAGCGGCCAGAAGGGCAGCAGGTTGAAGAAGTTCAGCGCCGCCGTGACCGAGCCGAAGATCCAGAAGAACTCCGACACCGCCATCGACATCGGCGCCAGCAGCTCTGCCAGAACAAAGCTCAGGATCATCGGCGCCAGACAGATCGCAGGACCCATCAGCGCGATGAAGAAATCCTCGCCCTGCGTATCGGGGGCGCGGTCGGAAATCGCCACCCCGCCCAGCAGGGGGATCAGCCGGAACCGCGCGTCGTCATGGCCACAGATCCGGAACGCCGCCACGTGGCCGTATTCGTGGATCATCACCGAGAAGACGATCGCCAGCCCGTACATCGGCCCCCAGAAATAGGCCGCCGCCGCAAAGGCCAGCGCGCCCAGGACCATCCCCTGGCCATCAAACCCCGACACCGCCAAAGTGCCCGTGGCGGTCAACCCGCCCCGAAGCGTGTAAAGCGTGATCAGGCACAACAGAACTGCGAATACAAATGTCATGCGGAGGATGTCGTCAAAGAATGCGTCACCAACGTGGCCAGAACGGGGAATTCACAGACTTTCTGCGGTGCGGCATTGTGGCGGGTGGAAGGGTAAGAGCGAAGCTTTTTGGTGCTTGTGTTCTAAGGCAAAGCTGTGGTGGGCTGCTGCCATGGGTTGCGTTCATTTTTGAGGTAGAATGTGTCGAGAAACGCCCGAAATGTATCTAAAGGACCGAGCAAAATGAGTGGCCTTCGGCTGCTTAGCGCATCTTTGCTCAGTGTGTTGGGATTCTCGACCATCACGGCGCATGCAGAAATGCGCCACGGGCCATACACCATTGACGACAAGATCGTCGTACATATGGGGGATACCGCGTTTGAAGTGCCAGTATTTCCCGGGCTGTTCTTAGTCGGTCAGTCTGCACCAAGAATAGAAAGGGTTGTGACCAGCGGCTCGAGGCGAGATGACGGTACTGTAGAGCGTATTTGGTTATTCGGTTCTTATCCCTTTGAAGCGGCTCAAATTGCGATTCATCAACCACCTTCTTCTCAAATAATGAATGTAATACTGGATGGTGAAAATACCTATGAAATTCAAGGATTGACTATAACCAGGGTTTCAAATCTAGCCTCTCATAAGAGGCAACTAAATAAATTGCTCGAAGGTGACTATGAGCGCCACCCAACGGAAATTGAAGGATTCTTCCGAAGATCAATTGATCATGGCTTCAATCCAATGGCATCTGAAAATCTCAAGCTTTTAGGTTACCCGATCACAGTGCGCTGTATCTTAAGATCAAATCAGAGAATTGATATAGGGGAGGTGGACACTTGTCGGGTCGACGGATCTAGCGACCTTGGGTTCGTTATTTCTTTTGGCATAAATACAGATGCGCGTTTGAATGGCCATTGGCCGAGTCTCAGCAAGGCAGATCAGGAGTGGGTGCAGCCACTTCGTGAAGTTGAACGGGCGTTTAAGGCGTTAATCTACGACGACGCCCCAGAGGGTGCCTCCGCTAAGTAGTCTTGGTCTCAGCCACTCGCTCGGTTGCGATGCGGAGTACTTCGACACCCAGAAGTTCAACGTCCCTATAAATTCTCGGGCTGCGGCATGCCCAGGACGTGATAGCCGCCATCGACGCGGATGATCTCGCCGGTGGTGCAGGCACCGTGGTCGGATGCCAGATAGACGGCGGTGCCGCCCACGGCGTCCAGCGTGGCGTTGGCGCGCAGGGGCGCGTTAGCCTCGGTCTGACGAAATGTCTTGCGCGCGCCGCCGATGGCGGCACCGGCCAGCGTCTTCATCGGGCCGGGGCTGATCGCGTTCACGCGGATACCGTCGGGGCCCAGATCGTTGGCCAGATAGCGCACGGCACTTTCCAGCGCTGCCTTGGCCACACCCATCACGTTATAGAACGGCGTTACCCGGTTCGATCCCTGATAGGTCAGCGTCAGGATCGTGCCGCCCTCGGGCATCAGCGCGGACGCGCGCTTGGCCACGTCGATCAGCGAATAGCACGAGATATCCAGCGAGTTCTTGAAGTTCTCGCGCGAGGTGTTGATGAAACGCCCCGTCAGCTCGTTCTTGTCGGAATAGGCGATGGCGTGGATCACGAAATCCATCGTGCCCCAGCGGTCCTTCAGCGCGGCAAAGGCCGCATCCATCGACGCATCGTCGGTGACATCGACATCGACCAGAAAATCCGAGCCGACACTGGCCGCCAGCGGTTCGACCCGCTTGCCGAACGCCTCGCCCTGATAGGAAAACGCCAGCTCGGCGCCCTCGTCGGCCAGCGCCTTGGCGATGCCCCAGGCGATGGAGCGCTCGTTCGCGACGCCCATCACCAGGCCCCGCTTTCCCTTCATCAAATCCGGCATGTCCCTCTACCCGTGGTACTTGCTCATACAGATGGTGCCATTGGTCCCGCCAAAGCCGAAGCTGTTGGACATCACCGTGTCCAGCCCGGCGTTTTCGACGAATTCGGTGGCGATCTCGTCCGGGTTGATGCCCGGATCCAGCGTTTCGATATTGGCCGAGGGCGCGATGAAATCACCATTCATCATGATCAGGCTGTAAATCGCCTCGTGCACGCCCGCACCGCCCAGGCAGTGCCCGGTCACGGATTTGGTCGATGTGATGGGCGGCACGTTGCCTTCGCCAAAGACGCGGCGCACCGCCTGAACCTCGGTCACGTCGCCCGCGGGGGTCGAGGTGCCGTGCGCGTTGATATAGCCCACCTTGCGGTCGCCCAGCGTGGCCATGGCCAGCTTCATCGACCGTTCCGCGCCCTCGCCCGAGGGGGCGACCATGTCATGGCCATCCGATGTGGCGCCATAGCCCGTGACCTCGGCATAGATCTTGGCGCCGCGGGCCAGGGCGTGGTCCAGTTCCTCCAGAACCAGCACACCGCCGCCGCCCGAAATCACGAAACCGTCGCGATTGGCGTCGAACGCGCGCGACGCCTTTTCCGGCGTGTCGTTGTATTTCGACGACATCGCGCCCATCGCGTCGAACAGGCACGACAGGGTCCAGTCCAGTTCTTCGCCGCCGCCGGCAAAGACGATGTCCTGCTTGCCCATCTGGATCTGCTCGACCCCGTTGCCGATGCAATGCAGCGACGTGGTGCAGGCCGAGGTGATGGAATAGTTCACGCCCTTGATCTTGAACGGCGTCGCCAGACAGGCCGAATTGGTCGACGACATGCAGCGCGTCACCATGAAGGGACCCATCCGCTTGGGGCTGCCCTTTTCGATCACGGTCTGATGCGCGCTGAAGAAGTTCGAGGTCGACGGACCGCCCGAACCCATGATCAGCCCGGTGCGCGGGTTCGACACATCGCTGTCCTCAAGCCCGCTATCGGCAATGGCTTGTTCCATCGCGATATAGTTATAGGCCGCACCCGGCCCCATGAACCGCAGCTGACGCTTGTCGACATGTTCGGCCACGTCGATCTGTGGCATGCCGTGGATCTGGCTGCGGAAACCGTGTTCGACGTAATCGGGGGCCGGTACGATCCCCGACTTGCCCGACCGCAGCGCAGCGGTGACTTCTTCGACATTGTTCCCGATCGAGCTGACGATGCCCATTCCGGTGATGACGACGCGGCGCATGGCGCTCTCCCTTGATCTGGTCCGGCTCAGCTTTCGCTCAGCGCGACTTTCATGTCTTTGACCTGATAGATAACTTCTCCATCAGCCTCCACAATACCGTCGGCGACGCCCATGGTCAGGCGGCGTGTCTGCACGGCCTTGGTGAAATCGACCTTATACGTCAGCATCTTGCGGTCGGGGCGGACCATGCCGGTCAGCTTGACCTCGCCCACACCCAGCGCATAGCCGCGCCCCTGCCAGCCGCGCCAGCCCAGGTTGAACCCGGTCAGCTGCCACAGGCCGTCCAGACCCAGACAGCCCGGCATGATCGGGTTGCCGGGGAAATGGCAGTCGAAGAACCACAGGTCGGGCGTGATGTCGAATTCGGCCACCACATGGCCCTTGCCATGTTCGCCGCGGTCGCCCGAGATATCGGTGATCCGGTCCATCATCAGCATCGGCGGCGCGGGCAGTTGCGCGTTGCCGGGGCCGAACAATTCGCCCCGCGCGCATTTCAGCAGATCGTCTTTGTCGAAACTTGTCGGATAGTCGGCCATTCAGCCCCGCCCCTTTGTCGCTTTTATCGTCGTTCGCCCATCCTGTAACATCGCGCTTTGCGCGCATGCAATAGCGCCCGGTCACCCGCCGGTGATCGATGCGGGTGTGATTTTGTTTGATACCGACCGGCAGAGTGCCCTATATTCATGGCAATGACACTGGATACGCTGAACAATGACATGTCGCAGGCGGCATTGCGCCGGGGGACCGATTGGCTCTCGGGGGCCGGTTTGCGCCCGACCCGGCAGCGTGTCGCGCTGGCGGCCTTGCTGATGGGCGATGGCTGCGACCGGCATGTCACCGCCGAAAGCCTGTTCGCGGCCAGCAGCGCCACGGGCGAGAAAGTGTCGCTGGCCACGGTCTATAACACCTTGCGCGCCTTTTGCGACGCGGGCCTGATGCAAGAGGTCATGGTCGATGGCTCGAAAAGCTATTTCGACACCAAGACCCACGATCACCCGCATTTCTTCTGGGAAGACGAGGGGCGGCTGAGCGATGCCCCCGCGCATGAGATCAAGATCGCCCAATTGCCCAAGGCGCCCGAGGGCGCAAAGATCGCCAAGGTGGATGTGGTGATCCGGCTGCGCCGCGCCTGATATCCCGCGCCACGGGTTCCCTTACGTTTCTTAATCTGGATCAAGGTTGCCGCCGTCGAATGGGCGCAGATATCCTTGCATGGAATCACAGCAAGGAATCGAGAGGTCCAGATGCGGAGCCTGCGCCCCCTTATCGTCGTGACGGTTCTTGTTGCGGCGGCCGCCGCGATCGGCTGGTCGCTTTATGTCAATGGCGGCAATGGCGTGCCTGCCGGTTTCGCCACCGGCAATGGCCGGGTCGAGGCTGACCAGGTGGATGTGTCGACCAAGGCAGCCGGGCGGGTCGCGCAGATCATGGCGCAGGAAGGCGATCTGGTCGAACAGGGGCAATTGCTGGCGGCGATGGACGTGCGCGAGCTGACCGCGCAGCTGAACCGTGCCCGCGCCGATGTCGACAGCGCGGATTCGGCTGTGAACCAGGCCAAGGCCGTCATCGAACAGCGCCGGTCCGAACAGGCGCTGGCGCAGCAGGAATTCGACCGCGCGACCGGACTGGCAGAGCGCGGCGTCGCCTCGCAGCAGGTGGTGGATCAGGCCGCGGCAGAGCTTAAATCGAACGTTGCGGCACTGGATGCCTCGATCGCGGCGCTGCACACGCAGGAACGCACGGCGGATGCCGCCCGCGCGCTGGTGGACCTGTATCAGACCCAGATCGACGATGCGCAATTGTCGGCCCCGGTGCAGGGGCGGGTGCTGTACCGACTGGCCCAGCCGGGCGAGGTGTTGGCGGCGGGCGGGCGTCTGCTGACGCTGCTGGATTTCGGCCAGGTCTATATGGAGGTCTTTTTGCCCAACGATCAGACCGCCATGATCCGCCTGGGGTCCGAGGCGCGGATACAGCTGGACGGGGTGCCGGTGGCGATCCCGGCCTATGTCAGCTTCATCTCGCCCGAGGCGCAATTCACCCCGCGCCAGATCGAAACCCGCAGCGAACGCGACAAGCTGATGTTCCGGGTCAAGCTGCGGGTGCCGCAGGAACTGGTCACCACCTATATCGAATATGTCCGCACCGGCATGCGCGGCGAGGCGTATATCCGGCTGTCGGATTCCGACGGTGCCCCCTGGCCCGAGGCGGTGCAGACCCTGATCCCCGAAACGCCGCCCGCCGATGGCTGACGGGATGGACCCGGTCGCCCGCATTTCCGGTGTCTCGCACCGCTATGGCAAGGTCTGCGCGCTGGACGATGTGACGCTGGACATCCCCGCGGGGGGCATGGTCGGGCTGATCGGGCCGGACGGGGTGGGCAAATCCACGCTGCTGGGATTGCTGGCGGGCGCGCGGCGGTTGCAGACCGGCGGGATGCAGGTGCTGGGCGGCGACATGGGCCGGGCGAAGCACCGGCGGTCGTGCTACAGCCGCATCGCCTATATGCCGCAGGGGCTGGGGCGGAACCTATATTTCGAGCTGTCGATCCGCGAGAACCTGGAGTTCTTCGCCAAGCTTTTCGGACAGGGCCGGGCCGAGCGCGCCCACCGGATCGACCGGCTGCTGCGCGCCACCGGGCTGGACCCGTTCATCGACCGGCCCGCGGGCAAGCTTTCGGGCGGGATGAAACAGAAGCTGGGCCTGTGCTGTGCGCTGATCCACGATCCCGATTTCCTGATCCTGGACGAGCCCACGACCGGGGTCGATCCGTTGTCGCGGCGGCAGTTCTGGGATCTGATCGACGATATCCGCGCCGAACGCCCGGGGATGAGCGTTCTGGTCTCGACCGCCTATATGGACGAGGCGGGGCGCTTCGATCACCTGATCGCGATGAATGCGGGCCAGGTGCTGGCCAGTGGCGCGCCACACTCCCTGATGGCGCAGACCGGGGCCGACACGCTGGAGGACGCCTTTCTGGCGCTTTTGCCCGGCGGCGCGGACCGGCGCGCGCTGGTCATCCCGCCGCCGCCCGCCGATGGCGACGAACCGGCGATCCGGGCGCATGGGCTGACCAAGACATTTGGCGATTTCACCGCCGTCAAGGATGTCAGTTTCGCCATTCCGCGGGGCGAGATATTCGGCTTTCTGGGGTCGAACGGCTGCGGCAAGACCACCACGATGAAGATGCTGACCGGCCTTCTGGATCCCAGCGCCGGTCAGGCCTGGGTGCTGGGCCACCCGGCGGATGCCAGCGATCTGGACACGCGCAAGCGGGTGGGGTTCATGACGCAGTCCTTCTCGCTGTACAAGGAACTGACGATCCAGCAGAACCTGTGGCTGCACGGCCGGCTGTTCGAGATGCCGCGCGCGCGCATCGCCGAACGGGTCGAGGCGCTGCTGGACCGGTTCGGGTTGCAGGACCATCGCCACGATCTGGCCGGGGCGCTGCCGCTGGGTCTGCGACAGCGCCTGTCGCTGGCGGTGGCGGTGATCCACGGCCCCGAGATCCTGATCCTGGACGAACCCACATCGGGCGTGGACCCGGTGGCGCGGGATTCGTTCTGGGAGCTGCTGATCGACCTGTCGCGCAATGACCGGGTGACGATCTTCATCTCGACCCATTTCATGAACGAGGCCGCGCGCTGCGACCGGATCTCGTTGATGCATGCGGGGCAGGTGCTGGTCTGTGACACGCCCACGGCGCTGGCCGATACCTATGGCGGTGGCGACCTGGAGGAGGCCTTTGTCAACCAGATCGCCCGCGCCACCGGGCAGGACACGGGCCACGCCGCCCAGCCCGTGACCACGGACGCGCCAACCCCGGCGCGCCGCGCGCCCGGGGCGCTGGGGCGGTTGATGGCTTATAGCCGGCGCGAATTCACCGAGGTGCTGCGCGATCCGATCCGTCTGGCTTTCGCGTTTCTGGGCAGTCTGATCCTGCTCAGCATCTTCGCCTATGGGCTGTCCTTCGATGTCGACGACCTGCATTTCGCGGTGTTCGATCAGGACCAGACGCCCGAAAGCCGGGCCTATCTCAGCAATTTCAGCGGCTCGCGCTATTTCATCGAAGAGCCGCCCATCTATAGCATCGACGCGCTCGAGGCACGGATGGCCGCGAACGAGATCTGGCTGGCCATCGAAATTCCCGAAGGGTTCGGCCGCGATCTGAAGGCGGGGCATGTGCCCGGCGTGTCGGCCTGGATCGACGGCGCCAACCCGTCGACCGCCGCCACGATCGAAGGTTATGTGAACAGCGGCCACACGCTTTACCTGTCCACGCTGAACCCCGGCGCGGAGAGTTCGGCGGTGGTCGATATCGAAACCCGCTATCAATACAACCCGTCGCTGGAAACGATCTTTACCATCGCGCCGTCGATCCCGGCGGTTCTGCTGATGCTGATCCCGGCGATCCTGATGGCGGTCAGTATCGCGCGCGAGCGTGAAACCGGCACGATCACCAATTTCCACGTCACCCCCACCCGCAAGCTGGAATTCCTGATCGGCAAGCAGATGCCCTATGTCGGGATCGGGATGGCGAATTTCCTGCTGATGGTGCTGATGGCGGTCTATATCTTCCGGGTCCCGCTCAAGGGCGACGGCGTGCTGCTGACCCTGGCGGCGCTGGCGTACCTGTTCGCCGCGACCGGGGTGGGGATGCTGATGTCGTGTTTCACCCGCAGCCAGGTCGCGGCGGTCTTTGCCACGGCGGTTCTGGCGATGGTGCCCACGGTCAATTTCTCAGGGCTGGTGCAGCCGGTGTCGACGCTGGAAGGGGCGGCGCGCAATATCGGCACCTTCTGGCCCACGACCTATTACATGGAAACCAGCGTGGGTGTCTTTACCAAGGGGCTGGGCTTTGCCGAGCTGGGCGGCAACATCCTGATCCTGATCGCGTTCAGCCTGCCGCTGTGGCTGGCCAGCTCGGCCGCGCTGAAAAAGCAGGAGCCCTGAGGATGCGGTCGATACGCAACATATTGTGGCTCTGCACCAAGGAATTTCGCGCGCTTCTGCGCGACGCGGTGCTGATCGCGATCATCTTCTATGCCTTCGGCCCCGGCATCTATGTGGAGGGGCAGTCGGTCGCCGAGGATGTGAACAACGCCGCCGTCGCCTTTGTGGACGAGGACCGCTCGGCCCTGTCGCGGGCCATGGCCCAAGCGCTTTATCCGCCCTATTTCCAGCGCCCGGTGATGATCCCGGCCAGCACGATGGAAACGGCGATGAACCAGGGGCTTTATACTTTCATCGTGGTGCTGCCGCATGGGCTGGAGGCCGATATCCGCGCCGGCCGGCAGCCCGAGATCCAGATCAATGTCGATGCGACCGCGACCCAGCAGGCGTCGATCGGTACCGCCTATCTGGTCAATATCCTGACCGATGCGGCGCAGCAGGTCGTCGCGCCGGACGCCACGGATGACAGCCCGGTCAACCTGGTGGTGCGGCGGGCGTTCAACTCCAATGGCAACACCTACTGGTTCGGGTCGATCCTGGGCCTGCTGAATCAGTTGACGATGATCACCATCATCCTGACCGGCGCCGCGATCATCCGCGAACGCGAACACGGCACGCTGGAGCATCTGTTGGTGATGCCCGTCCGCGCCTTCGAGATCGCCCTGTCCAAGGTGCTGGCCAATGGCGCGGTGATCTTCCTGGGCTTTGTGCTGGGGATGCTGGTGGTGATCGAGGATATGTTGCACGTGCCGATGAAGGGCCAGCACGGGCTGCTGTTTCTGGGCACGGTGATCTATCTGTTCGCGGCATCGGCCTTTGGCATCCTGCTGGGGATCGTGGCGCGGACCATGGCGCAATTCGCGCTGTTGCTGATGATGACGATCATGCCGATGATGATCCTGTCGGGCGGGATGAGCCCCATCGAAAGCCAGCCCGATTGGCTGCAACCCATCACCTGGCTTCTGCCCTCGCGACACTATCTGGATTTCGCGACGGCCATCGTACACCGCGGGGCGGGGTTCGGGATCGTCTGGCCGGAATTCCTGGCGACCTTCGGGCTGGGGGCGGCGTTCTTTGCGCTGGCGCTGGTGCAGTTCCGGCGGTCGATCTCAAGCGTCGGCCGATCCTAGAACCACTGGCCCGGCTCCATCAGGCCCAGTTCCAGAAGCTGTTTGGAATTCCATTCGAACGGGGTCGAGCTGCGCCATTGGAACGTGCTGATCGCGTCGCGCGAACCGGGGTTCGTCTTCAGCGCCTTAGCGGTGCGGAACGAACAGATCGTGGCGGTCAGGTTGTGGTGCCACGGACAGGCATAGGTGTTGTATTCCGGCTCGCTGAACGTGTGGTCGGGGCGCAGCGTCAGCCCCGGCTTGGCGCGGAACAGCGCGATCCGGTCGATCTTGCGCCGCTCCCACGGGACGTGCTCCTCGAACCGCCAGCGCAGCCCGCCATAGAAATCCATCTGTCGGTCCAGCGCGGCCCAATCAGCGTCGGCATCCTTGCGCGCCAGCGCGTAGTAGCCCGACCGGTCCAGATGCGCGTCCCCCAGCGCCACGGCATTCGGGGCCTGCCCCAGATCCCCGGCATAAAGGTCGATGACATAGCACAGCATGGCATCGCGCCGTTCCTCGGTGTGGAAGGCCAGCAATTCGCCAACCGCGCGTGTCTCGCAATAGGGAAAGAACAGGTATTCGGCGTTGAAACAGTAATACAGCCACTGCGACCCTGCCGCCGCGATCACCGCGTTCACGCTGGCCGCCACGGATGCGGGGCCGGCGGGCATGTGGTCGATACGGATGATGCGGTCGGCCAGGTCCTCGTCGATCGCGATCTGCGGCGGGGCAAGCACCAGAAGGGTGGGAAAACCGATCTTCAGGTGGTGACGGATGGTCGATGCGACCTCGACCGGGTCCTCGACAAAGATCATGGCGACCGGCCCGCGTTTCAGCGCCGCGGCATTCTCCGCCAGGAACCTGTCCAGCCCGTCATACTGCATCCGTGCGCCACCTGCCCGTTGAATTTCGCGCAGACTCGATGAATTCGCGCTCCATTGCAAGCGTTGCGGGACGCCCCGCGATTGTGTAGATGAGCGGCTTGAGATCAGGAACCGCGCCCATGTCCGAACCCAAGAAGCTGTATATCAAGACCTATGGCTGTCAGATGAATGTCTATGACAGCGAACGCATGGCCGAGGCGCTGGGCGGCAAGGGTTATGTGGAAACGCAGACCCCCGAAGACGCGGACATGATCCTGCTGAACACCTGTCACATCCGGGAAAAGGCGGCCGAGAAGGTCTATAGCGAGCTGGGCCGGTTCAAGGGGCTGAAGGCGGAAAAACCGGACCTGAAGATCGGCGTCGCAGGCTGCGTGGCCCAGGCCGAGGGCGAAGAGATCATGCGCCGCCAGCCGCTGGTCGATCTGGTGGTGGGCCCGCAAAGCTATCACCGCCTGCCCGAGATGGAGGCGAAGACGCGCCAGGGCGCCAAGGCGCTGGACACCGACTTCCCCGAGGAAGACAAGTTCGAGCACCTGAAATCCCGCCCCAAGGCGAAGCGCGGCCCGACCGCTTTCCTGACCGTGCAGGAAGGCTGTGACAAGTTCTGTGCGTTCTGCGTGGTGCCCTATACCCGCGGGGCCGAGGTCAGCCGCCCGGTGGACCGCGTGTTGACCGAGGCGCGCGATCTGGTCGAGCGCGGCGTGCGGGAAATCACCCTGCTGGGGCAGAACGTGAATGCCTATCACGGCGCGGGGGCGGATGGCGATTGGTCGCTGGCCCGCCTGATCTGGGCGCTGAACGATATCGACGGGCTGGAGCGGATCCGCTTCACCACCAGTCACCCCAACGACATGGATGACGACCTGATCGCGGCGCATGGCGATTGCCCCAAGCTGATGCCGTACCTGCATTTGCCGGTGCAATCGGGCAGCAACCGCATCCTGAAACGGATGAACCGCAGCCATGACCGCGACAGCTATCTGCGGCTGATCGAGCGTATCCGCGCCGCGCGGCCCGACATCCTGATCTCGGGCGATTTCATCGTGGGCTTCCCCGAAGAGACCGAGGAAGACTTCCGCGACACGCTGGATCTGGTCGAACAGGTGAAATACGGCCAGTGCTATTCCTTCAAATACTCGACCCGCCCCGGCACCCCGGCGGCGGAACGTCCGCAGGTCGACGATGCCGAGGCATCCGACCGGTTGCAGCGGCTTCAGGCCCTGCTGTCGCGCCAGCAGCGCGAGTTGCAGGACGCGATGGTGGGCCGCACCGTGGGGGTGCTGTTCGAAAAAACCGGCCGGCTGGACGGGCAGCTGGTGGGTAAATCCGACCACCTGCACGCGGTCTATGTTCAGGCCGATGCCAGCCTGCTGGGGCAGGTCGCGCAGGTGAAGATCGTCGAAAGCAACACCAACTCGCTGGGCGGCGTGTTGGTCTGACCGGACCGCGACTGCCCGATTTCGGGCAGCTGACGCGTCGTTGCGCACTTTTTTGTTTCAGTTTCGTAAAAGAAATCAGCAAGCACTTGCGTTGTATGCGGGTGCGGTCCACCATATCTATGAACATATAGCCAACGGAGTTGTTTTTGGGCATCAGCGCTCTGACCCCCCCGACGCACGGCGATGACGTGCATGAGAAGCTTCTGGAATTTCCGGATAATCGTTTGCTGATCGACCTTTGCGGTGAATTCGACCGCAACCTGGCCCAGATCGAACACAAGCTTGGGGTGCATATCCTGCGCCGGGGCAATCAGCTGGCCATCGTTGGCGAAGACGCGGCACGCGATCAGGCCGCGCAGGTTCTGGAACAACTTTACGCACGGCTCGAATCCGGGCGCGCGATCGATGCGGGCGATATCGACGGCACGATCCGGCTGGGCGATTCCGGCAAGGATACCGGCGGGCGCGCAGGCGACCAGATGGAGCTGTTCCAGGGCGGCAAGGTCGAGATCAAGACCCGCAAGAAGCTGGTCGAGCCGCGGACAGAGGCGCAGAAAGCCTATGTCACCAACCTGTTCCAGAACGAGCTTGTCTTCGGTATCGGCCCGGCGGGCACCGGCAAGACCTATCTGGCCGTGGCGGTTGCGGTGAACATGTTCATCGGTGGCCATGTCGACCGGATCATCTTGTCGCGCCCCGCGGTCGAGGCGGGCGAGAAGCTGGGCTATCTGCCCGGCGACATGAAGGACAAGGTCGATCCTTACATGCAGCCGCTTTACGACGCGTTGAACGATTTCCTGCCCGGCAAGCAGCTGGCCAAGCTGATCGAGGAAAAGAAGATCGAGATCGCGCCGCTGGCCTTCATGCGCGGACGCACGCTCTCCAACGCCTTTGTCGTGCTGGACGAGGCGCAGAACGCCACCACGATGCAGATGAAGATGTTCCTGACCCGTCTGGGCGAGGGCTCTCGCATGGTGATCACCGGCGACCGCAGCCAGGTCGACCTGCCGCGCGGGGTTCAGTCGGGGCTGGCGGATGCCGAGAACCTGCTGAACGGGATCGACCAGATCAGCTTCAACTATTTCACGTCCAAGGATGTGGTGCGCCACCCGCTGGTGGCCAAGATCATCGAAGCCTACGACAAGGCCGAGGCTTGATCCGGCGGGCGCGGGTGCTTGGGGTCACCCGCGCCGGCGGTCATTCATCGCCGCCGTTTACCGCGCGGACCGCTGCACCGGTGCCTTTGACCGCCAGTTTCGCCGCGCCAGCGGTCACCTTGACCGCGGATTTGGTCACGAAAAGTGCGCTGTCGACCGTGTTGTCATAAGTCTTTTCGGCCGAGCATCCGGCCAGAGCAGACGCGGTCAGAAATGCAATCAGCAGGGGTTTGGCGGCGCTCATTCTGTCGTCCTTTCCATTCAGACGGTTAAGGGTGCGAAGACGCCCAGCAGGGGGCGCCTGCCCGGTATCTTTCGTGCCGGTTCAACGCTGCCGTCTTCGCAGGTCCTGATCTAGCCGGTTCCAATCCTCAAGAAAAACGAATAAGAATAATATTTGAGGTGAGTTTTGCATATGGATGGCCGCGATGGATATTGCCCTGATCCGAACCTTTCTGGAAGTTGCCGCAACCGGATCCTTCGTGAATGCCGCTGACCGGCTTTATGTCACGCAATCGGCGGTCAGCCTGCGGGTGCAGCGGCTGGAGGATACGCTGGGCCGGCAGCTGTTCACCCGGTCCAAGGCAGGGGCCGAGCTGACCTCGGCGGGCAAGGAATTCGAACGCTATGCGCTGTCGCTGATCAAGATCTGGGAAGAGGCGCGCCAGCAGGTCGCCATCCCCGAAGGCTTCACCGACAGCCTGGCCATCGGGGCACAATATTCGCTGTGGCCGCGTTTGGGCTTTCGCTGGATCGACCATCTGCGCCAGACGCGACCGGACCTGAACATCCGGGCCGAGCTGGGCATGCCCGACCGTCTGACGCGGTTCCTGATCGAGGGCGTGGTTCAGGCCGGGCTTTTGTATACCCCGCAGCTGCGCCCGGGCCTGGCGGTGGAAAAGGTGATGGAGGAGGAGCTGGTGCTGGTCGCGCCATGGGAAAACCCCACGATGGATCTGCAGGGGCGCTATGCCTTTGTCGACTGGGGCCCGGAATTCGTTCATGCCCACGCGCTGCACCTGCCCGATCTGACCAATCCCGGCCTGACCCTGTCGCTGGGGGCGCTGGGGGCGGAATTCATCCGGCGGCGCAACTTCGCCGCCTATCTGCCCGCGCGGTATGTCAAGCGGCTGATCGATGCGGGCGAGCTGTTTCTTGTGCCCGATGCGCCGACCTTTCCCTATCCGGTCTGGGCGGTCTGGCGCGAGGACCTTCCGCCCGAGATCCGTGACCCCGCCGCACGGACGCTGCGGGCCGTGGCGCAATCGCTGAATGCCGAACAGGACAGCGTGATCGACGTGCTGGAAGAAATCAGCGTCGACCATCATGTCGACCGGCTGGGCGACGAGGGGGCTTCCATGGATAAGTAAATATCGTTTTAAACATTGATATTTTGAATTTCCCTAATTCATGGTTCGTCCCTAAATCCCGTTGCAGCAGAAATGCTCCCGCCGCCGACCCCGGCGCGGGTCACATTGATGGGAAAGGACTGACCCATGAAAGAACGCACTACTCTGGCCGCGTCGGCTCTGGCGCTGCTGCTGGCCGCCCCCGTATACGCACAGGGCGCGCTGGTCGGTGTCGAGGCCCTCGATGACCGTATCGACGACATTCAGGAAGATGTGGCCGACGACATGTCGGACTCCGACGACGCGGAACGCTTTGGCCAGAACCAGTTCGCACAGGGCTGGGCGGGCAGTGTCTCGCTGGGCTTTGCGGCGACTTCGGGCAACACCGACACCGCAGACCTGTCCTTTGGCGGCCGCTTCCGCTATGGCAACGGCCCGTGGAACCACACCTTTGGCTTCGCTGGCGAATTCGCCGAGGACAACGATGTCCGCAACAAGGAAGAAGTGTTCGCAACCTATGACGTGAACCGTTACTTCAACGACCGGTTCTATGTCTTCGGCCTGGGCTCTGTCCGCTATGACGGCTTTGCCTCTAACGAATGGGACAGCTTCCTGGGCGTGGGCCCCGGTTATCGCGTGGTCAACCAGGACAACATGACCTGGCGCCTGCAGGCCGGCCCCGGCGTGCGCTATCTCGAAGAGCAGAACGGCAACACCGAGACCGAGGTCGCGGGCATCGCATCGTCGCGCTTCTACTACAAGATCAGCGACACGATGTTCCTGACCAACGACACCGATATCCTGTTCTCGGACACCGATACGGTCGCGACCAACGATCTGGGCGTGAACTTCAAGATGACCGATGCGCTGTCGACCCGCGTGTCCTATCGCACCGAATTCAACAGCGATCCGCTGCCCGGTGTGAAACATTCCGACAACACCCTTGGTGTGTCGCTGGTCTATGGCTTCTGAGCCGATCCGCGTCATGCCTTCAGGGGGGCGGGGCTTGCCTCGCCCCCTCTGGCGCTTTCTGTGCCTGCCCAACTGGGCTAGAGATGCCGCCATGACCGTCGATTCCCTGATCGAGGACCCGCGCTGGTCCGGCCCCGATCTGACCGCGCTGGCCGACCGTGCCTGTGCGGCCACCCTGTCGCATCTGGGGCTGGTGCCCGCCGCGTGGGAAATCAGCCTGCTGGGCTGTGACGATGCGCGCATCGCCGTTCTGAACGCCGATTTCCGCGACAAGCCGCGCCCCACCAATGTGCTGTCCTGGCCGTCCGAGGATCGCGCCGCCGATGCCGACGGCGCGCCGCCCGCGCCGCCGCTGGGCCCCGACCCGGAACTGGGCGATATCGCGATTGCCTTCGACACCTGCCTGCGCGAGGCGCAGGAGCAGGGCAAGCCGCTGGCCGATCACACCACCCATCTTCTGGTGCATGGCTGCCTGCACCTGTTGGGATATGATCACATTCGCCCCAAGGATGCAGATCTGATGGAGCAGATCGAGGTGGAAATACTTGCATCTTTGGGTATCGCCAATCCATATGTATAACGCGACACCGGATGTCGTGTGATGTGGTAAGGAACGATGGGCGAAGACGACGGGTCTTCTAGCGCCGCGCAGGGCGCGCAGGATTTCAGTAAACAGATGCAGGGCGGCTTTTTTCACCGCCTGTTCGGCGCGCGGCGGTCCCCGGTCGAGGCGATCGCGCCACAGGCCGAACCGTCCGAACCCAGCACGGAACTGACGATGCCGGTGGCGATGCCCGGTCTGCTGAACCTTCGGCGGATGCGGGTCGAGGATGTGGCCATCCCCAAGGCCGAGATCGTGGCCGTGCCGGCCGATATCGACAAGGATGCCCTGATCGGGATCTTCAGCGACAGCGGCATGAGCCGCCTGCCGGTTTACGAGGGCACGCTGGATTCCCCCGTGGGCATGCTGCACCTGAAGGATGTCGCGCTGCGCTACGGGTTCAACGGGGCTGCGGCCGAATTCTCGCTGCGCGAGCTGCTGCGGCCGCTGCTTTACGCGCCGCCGTCGATGCCGATCGGGGTTCTGTTGCAGAAGATGCAGAATGAACGCGTGCACATGGCGCTGGTGATCGACGAATATGGCGGGGTCGACGGTCTGGTCACGATCGAGGATCTGATCGAACAGGTCGTGGGCGAGATCGCCGACGAGCACGATGTCGACGAGGGCGAATACTGGCTGCTGGAGCGGCCGGGCAGCTATCTGGTCCAGGCCCGCGCGCCGCTGGACGAGCTGGAGCCCGAGCTGGGCCTGAAGCTGGCCGATGAAGAGGACGAGGAAGAGGTCGACACGCTGGGCGGGCTGGTCTTCATGATGATCGGCCGGGTCCCCGCGCGGGGCGAGGTGATCCCCCATGAAAGCGGGGCCGAGTTCGAAATCGTCGATGCCGATCCGCGCCGCATCAAGCGTGTGCGTGTCCGGCTGCCCAAACAGGAAACCTGACCCGTGCCAGCACCGATTGCCGGCAAGCGGCCCCGGCTGATGCGGGCGGCCTTCTGTCTGCTGGCCGGGCTGGTCGCGGCGGCGGGGCAGGCGCCCTTTCACCTGTGGTGGCTGGCGCTGCCAGCCTGGGCGTTCGCCCTGTGGCAGATCCGCGATGCGCGCGACCTGAAACAGGCGGCGTTTCGCGGCTGGCTGGTGGGGGCGGGCTATGTGCTGGCCACGCATCACTGGATCGTCAGCCCGTTTTTCGTCGACGCCGCGCGCCATGGCTGGATGGCGCCCTTTGCGCTGCTGGCGATGGTGTCGGGCATCGCTCTGTTCTTCGGCGCGGCCTATGTGCTGGCCTTCTGGCTGGGGCGCGGGCCTGTGACGCGGGTGCTGGCGCTGATCCCGGCGCTGACGCTGACCGAACTTGGCCGCGCCTATGTCCTGACGGGGTTTCCCTGGGCGCTGATCGGGTCGCTCTGGGTCGGGCAGCCGCTGGCGCAGGCGTCGTCGGTGATCGGGCCGCATGGGCTGGTCTTTCTGACGCTGGCCATCGCGGCGCTGCTGGTGGCGTTTCGCGGGCGTGGGGCGCTGGTGGCCGGGGCCGGGGCGGTGGTGCTCTTCGGGCTGGCCACGGGCTATGGGATGCAGCGGCTTCAGGCCCCGGTGGCACAGACCGGCAAGACCGTGCGCATCGTCCAGCCCAACGCGGCGCAGCACCTGAAATGGCGCCGCGACATGGTCGATCTGTTCTTTACCCGCCAGCTTGACCTGACCGCGCAATCGTCCGAGCGACCGCTGGATCTGATCCTGTGGCCCGAAACCGCCATTGCCTATGGGCTGAGCCCCGACAGCACGGTCTGGGATCTTCAGGCCGAGGCCGCACAGGGCGTGCCGCTGCTGTTCGGGGTGCAGCGCAGCATCGGGCGACGCTGGTACAACAGCCTTGCGGCCATTGGCGCCGATGGCGGGTTGCTGGGCACCTATGACAAGCACCATCTGGTGCCCTTCGGCGAATACGTCCCCTATGGCGATGTGCTGGAGCTGATCGGGATTTCCAGCTTTGCCGCACAGGCCGGGAATGGCTACAGCGCCGGACCGGGGGCCGAGGTGCTGGCGGTGCCGGGCATCGGCAAGGTGCTGCCGCTGATCTGCTACGAGGCGATCTTTCCCCAGGATGTCGGCGCCGCGCAGGAGCGCGCCGACCTGCTGATCCAGGTCACCAACGATGCCTGGTTCGGCGGCACGGTCATGCCCCGGCAGCATCTGGACCAGGCTCGCCTGCGCGCCGTCGAACAGGGGCTGCCGGTGGCGCGGTCGGCCAATACCGGGATTTCGGCGATGATCGATCCCTATGGCCGGGTGGTGGCCGCGCTGCCCTATGGCCAGGCCGGGGCGCTGGATGCGGCGCTGCCCGCGCCGCTGCTGCCCACGGTTTACGCGCGCACCGGCGATTGGCCCATTCTACCGCTGCTTGTGGTGGGCTTTGCGCTGTTGGCGCTGCGTCGCAGAGCGAATACCGGTTGACCGGACCGGGCCAAGCGCGTATCCGGCCCTGATCGACCGTCACAACGGCTTCCTGGCGTGACGGCGTAAATGTTAATGGAGCACTCCTCATGAGCCGTCAGAACTATATCTTCACTTCGGAATCCGTGTCCGAAGGCCACCCCGACAAGGTCTGCGACCGGATCTCGGACGCCATCCTCGATGCCTTTCTGGCCGAGGAACCCGAGGCGCGCGTCGCCTGCGAGACCTTCGCCACCACCAACCATGTCGTCGTGGGCGGCGAGGTCGGCCTGTCGGACCCCGAAAAGCTGACGCGCATGAAGGACGACGTCGAAAGCATCGTGCGCGATTGCGTGCGCGATATCGGCTATGAACAGGACAAGTTCCACTGGAACACGCTGCAGGTTACCAACCTGCTGCACGAACAATCCGCGCATATCGCTCAGGGCGTCGACGCGGCCGAGAACAAGGACGAGGGCGCCGGCGATCAGGGCATCATGTTCGGCTATGCCACCAATGAAACGCCGCTGCTGATGCCCGCGCCGATCCTTTATGCCCACGCCATCCTGCGCCGCCTGGCCGAGGTGCGCAAGTCCGGGGTCGAGGCGGTTCTGGGTCCGGACGCGAAATCGCAGCTGTCGGTGCGCTATGAAAACGGCAAGCCCGTCGGTGTGACATCGGTCGTGCTGTCGACCCAGCACTTGGACGAGACGCTGACCAGCGAAGATGTGCGCGCCATCGTCGAACCCTATATCCGCGAGAGCCTGCCGGGTGGCTGGCTGAACGCGGAAACCGTCTGGCATGTGAACCCCACCGGCAAGTTCGTGATCGGCGGCCCCGACGGCGACGCCGGCCTGACCGGGCGCAAGATCATCGTCGACACCTATGGCGGCGCGGCGCCCCATGGCGGCGGCGCGTTTTCCGGCAAGGACCCGACCAAGGTCGACCGCTCGGCCGCCTATGCCGCGCGTTACCTGGCCAAGAACGTGGTCGCCGCGGGGCTGGCCGACCGCTGCACGGTGCAGCTGTCCTATGCCATCGGCATCGCCGAGCCGCAGTCGATCTATGTCGACACCCACGGCACCGGCAATGGCCGGGATGCGGCGATCGAAACCGCCATCGGCAAGGTCATGAGCCTGACGCCGCGCGGCATCCGCACGCATCTGGACCTGAACAAGCCGGTCTATCAGCGCACCGCGGCCTATGGCCATTTCGGGCGCGAACCCGATGCGGATGGCGGCTTCAGCTGGGAACGCACCGACCTGGTCGATGCGCTGCACAACGCGCTTTAAGACCCGCGCGGTTGGCCGGGGCGTGACGCAGCGTTTCCGGCCACCTGCGGCAATCGTCGCAATTTTGCCCGTATTTTGCGAAAATTCTGCCTGCACCGGTCGCTACATCCGATCATCGAGGCCATCCGACCCTGCCGTTCAGGTGACGATGGCGCAGCCGCAACCGCGTTGCCGAAAGATGAGCGAAGATGTTGGTCAAGCGAACAGTCCTGTCTGCCATCCTGATCTGGGCGATCGGGGTCGGTGCCGCGCTGTCGCAAAGCGTGACCTATTCGACCGACCTGTTTCTGGACACCAATCGCGATTGGGCTCAGGTCCAGGCCGAGGTCATACGCGAACGGCTCTATCTGCGCGACACCTTTACCCGTGATATGAAACGTGTCAGCGACCAGCAGGCACGCGATATGGCCCGGTTTAAGGGCGCCGACAACCGCGACGCCCGCCGCCGCGCGCGCTTCCACGCCAAGGCCGAACGCGCCCGCCTCCGCGAGGCCTATCGCTACAGGTGGCAGGAATTGCAGGACAAGATGACCTGGGCCCGGCGCGAATACACCCTGCGCCGGAAATACAGCGCGGGCACCTACCGGATCCTGAACCGGGACGATCTGGCGCGCGACCCGGTCCTGCCCAGCATCTCGGCGATCCCGCTGGCGCGCTAGCAAGAACCCCCTGTTTTCACTGGAAAGATCGCCGGTTGATGTGACCGGGCGGCTCGTGTTTTAATACGTCTGTTATTGTTGTGACAGAATTTCAATGCTCCCTGTTTCCGAAAGGGCCAGGTATTATGACATCGAATATTGAAGCGATCCGCGCCGCCGAGGCGCGGCTGCCTGACTTGCAGGGCGAGTTGAATCGCATCCGTACGCAGGCCATGGCCGATGACGTGATCACGCCGGATGAACAGCGCCAGATCGACGCGGTCGAGGGCAAGATCGGCGATCTGGAGCGGCTGCTGACCGAAAAACGCCGGATCTGGGAAGAAAACAAAGCAGCTTATGAGCAGTTGCGCGCCAGTATCGACGCCAATCTCACCAGCGCCGCGCAATGCGAATACGAGTTCCTGGCCGAGGACACGCAGGCCATTGCAGACCTTCAGGCCCAGATGGAAGAGGCCGCCGCAGCCGAGGATTACCAACTGGCCCTGGAGCACGGGCGCGCACTGGAAGGGGCTGTCGCGGACTTCCTGATCAAGCTGGAAGAGCTGGAGCTGAAGCGGGCGGAATACGAAACCACCCTGACCGCCTTGCAGCCGCGTCTGGACCAGTACTCGCAATCGACGCCAGAGCTGGCCTATGTCGACGATCTGATGTCCACGCGGGTCACGTTGCAGACCGAGATGGAAGCCGCCGCTGAATTCGGCGATTTCGACAATGCGCTGCGGCTTCAGCAGCAGCTTTCCGACAAGCTGGACGAGATCGACGCCGCGATTGCGGCCAAGCGCGAGGAATATGAAACGCAACGCGCGGAGCTGGACACGCGTTTGGCCGAGATTTCCGGCCATACCTATGTTGATATCGCCAGTGAGCGGGATGCATTGGCGTCCTCGACCGATGCGATTGACGCAGCGGCGGGGGCCGAGGATTGGCAGACCGCGCTGGACCTGACCGGGCAGGCGCTGGTCGATTGCGATTCATATCAGGCGCTGGCCGACGAGCAGGAGGTCACCAAAAACACCATCGAAACCCGCATGGGGACGGTCCGGACCGAGTTGGCCAATCACAGCGGTTCCACATCGTCGGTCAAGCGCGGGGCAGATGCTAATGTGGCCAAGGTGGACCAGGCGCTGGGTGGCGGCGGCAGCCTGAACGAGGCGCTGGCGCTGACCGACACGCTGATGCGGCAGATCGAGGAACTGGAGGCGCTGAAGGCGGTCATGGACCGTCTGGACGCCGCCGATCCCGACGATCTGGACGATGTGTCGCGCACGATTGTCGAGGAGATGACCGCCGCCGGAACCCTGGACACGCTGCCAACCGAAACCCGCACCACGCTGGTCGACAACCTGATGTCGGGCACACCCACCGAAGACGAGCATGCGGCGATACAAGAGATCTTCAGCATCCCGCATGTGGATCGCCAGTTCGAGGATTTCGACAGCCAGACGCGCCAGAGCATCGTCGATGCCTATATGAGCGACCCCGAGGTTCAGGAGCTGGCCGAGAACTGGCACGAGATGGAACCGGCCGACCGGATGGCGGCGGTCAACAAGCTGATCCAGGTGCCCTGCGGCGAGGACGGCTGGGATGTGGGATTGCCCGGCACGATCACGCCCTTCGACGAAGCCTTTGATGCCGATGGCGGTCTTTATGGGGCCTATGACCACGGCGGCGACGAGATGACATTCAACGTCAATGACGACGCCCATGGCGATTTCGGCGAGGTTCTGGACACGATCACCCACGAGATGGGCCACCGGTACCAGATGCAGTTGATCGAGCGATTGGACCCCAGCCACCCCGATGCGCTGAGCCCCGGCGATCCGGAATACGAACAGGCGCGCTGGTTGCAGCAGGACGACAATTACCTCAACCGGTTCTCGGACCCCGATGACGATGACGACCCGTTCGACCGGATCTATTTCACCTCGCCCTCGGAAACCCATTCGCGAGTGATGGGGCGTGAGGTCAAGGAGGGTCTGCGCGAAGGGTTCGACATCCCCGAGGATGACGACGAGGACGGCGGGGGGCATCACCATGACCACGCCCATTAGCCTTGGCAAAGCCGCTGCAGGAGAGTTTCATGAACGGGCCGAAGGCGTTAACAGTTCTGTGGGTGGCGCTTTGCGCGCCAGCCGCGATCACACCGGCCGGGGCGGACATGGCGCAGGAGGACAGCACGATGAGCATCGCATTTAACGTGGGCGAACTGACAGGCGGCAGTTTCGTGTCGCTGGGAACGGTCCGTTTCGACGATGCGGGGGCCGCGACGCTGGAGCTGACGGCCAGCGGTGATGCCGCCGCCAAGCTGCAATCCGCCTTTGCCGAGGCAGCGGCCAAGGACAAGCTGCATGTGCGCCGCACCAAGCGGGTCAAGAACGCCAATGGCGGGGTCGTGACCCAGTTCATCGGCGTGAACGTGGCCAAGGGTACGTCTGACTATCCGCAGGCGCTGGTTGACTACCTGTCGAACGAATACGGGTACTTTGCGCAGATCGCGAAATAGCTTAGCCCAGTTCCAGCGTTGCCACGGCGAACAGGCCTGGTCCGGCGGTGGGGGCGGGGCCCTTGTACATGCGGGCGGTTTCGAATGTAGCGGCGAAGCCTTGGGCGCGCAGGGCGTCCTGTAACGCGGGCTGGGTGTCGGGCACGTCGATGATCATGGCGCGCGCGTCCAGCGCGCCCGCCGCCGCCTGTGCCAGGGACAGCGCCGCATCCCTGTCGCCCGCGATCACCGGCCCCAGCTTGCAGCCCTGACGGCACAGCCGGGCCGTGGCGAACCCGGTTAGCCGGTCGCCCGTGACCTGCACGACGGTTTTCCGTGTGTCAGCATCTGTCAGCCAGGCGTTCAGGAACCGGGGCCGGTCGAACCCGTTCGCGGCGCGGTCCAGCGTGGCCAGGGCATCCAGATCGGCGGGGGTGACCGGGCGGATGCCGGTCACATCGGGCGCCGCGCAGGGGCCTTCGAACCGGGTCGTCGCGCCGGTGCGGACAAAGCCCGAGCGTGCGTAGTTTTCCTGCTGCGCGGCGACGCCATCCAGCCCGACGGTGCGGGTCCCGGCATGGGCCAGGGCGTGCTGCCACAGCGCATAGCCGATCCCGCGCCCACGATAGGTGGGCTGGCACAGGTAAAGCCCCAGAAAGGCGAAACTGTCGGAATGGTTCACCACCGAAATCGCGGCGACCGGCTGGCCATCCTGTTCGGCCACGAAAAACCCGCCCGGGTCGGCATCGGCAAAGGCGGCCGCATCGTCCAGCCCGGGGTTCCACCCCTCGGCCGCGGCCCAGTCCAGCATCTGCGCGATCTCGGCCCGTGTGGCGGTGCGCATCATGGCCCCAAAGCCTCGCGCAGGGATTGCGGCGCCGAGCTGTGCGCGCGCAGGTCGAGCGATGTCAGCAGATCCAGCAGGTGGCTTTGCATCAGCTCTTCGGCCCGGGCGCCATCGCCGGCAGAGATCGCCTTGATCAACGCATGGTGGGCCTGACTTTCACACAGCGCGGCGCGGCGCTGCCAGTAAAGCGCGATGATCAGGGACGAGCGCGAGACCAGCTGCGCGATGAAATCGGCGATGGTGGCCTGATCGGCGATGCGCGCGATTTCGATGTGGAACTGCCCCGACAGGTTCAGCGCCCGGCCCGTGTCACCCGCATGCAGCGCGGCGTGTTCATCGTCGATATGGCGTTGCAGGATTCGGGTATCGGTCGGGGTGATCCGCTCTGCCGCCGACCGGGCGGTGCGCGGTTCCAGCAGGGCGCGGGCCTCGAACACCTCGCGGGCCTCTTTCACGGTGGGCTGCGCGACGAAGGCGCCGCGATTGCGTTTCAGGTCGACCAGCCGCAGATGCGCCAGCCGTTGCAGCGCTGCACGGACCACGGTGCGGCTGACGCCAAAGATCTCGCCCACCTCGTCCTCGCTCAGCTTCATGCCGGGTGCCAGTCGGTGTTCATGGATCGCCGTGGCCAGCCGCGCGGCCACCTGTGCGCCCACATCCTTTTCCGTTTCGTCCGCCTGAACCTGCATCGTCGTGCTCTGCCCCTTGTGCATGGAATCATTGTCGGGCCGCGCGGGCGGGATCGCAAGCGGGCAGCGATGAGCAACAAGATTGTATACAAAATTGGATCATCATTCGCGCACGATAATGGGCGATCCGCCCAAATAAGCGGCATTCGTGGATCGCGGGCCGTGGGCGGGCACGAAACCCTCGCCTTGCGGGCGCGGGTTTGCGCAGCATCGGGTCAGAACTGGGATGCGAAAGCGGGGCGTCGATGCGATCGACAGGGGATCTGGAGCTGGTCCACGTATCGAAACGGTATGACGATGCGGTGGCCGTCAACAATATCAGCCATGTGTTTTCCGAGGGCAGCTATGTCTGTCTTCTGGGGCCGTCGGGCTGCGGGAAATCGACGACGCTGCGGATCATCGCGGGCCATGAAAGCCTGAGCGATGGGTCGGTCGTGCTGGACGGGCACGACATTTCCGGCCTGCCGCCCGCGCGGCGCGGCACGGCGATGATGTTCCAGAACTATGCGCTGTTCCCGCACCTGTCGGTGCGCGACAACGTTGCGTTTTCGCTGCGGATGAAGGGCGTCGACAAGGCAGAGCGCCACCGCGCCGCCGATGAGATGCTGGAACTGGTGCAGATGACGCAATTCGCCGCCCGCCTGCCGGCGCAATTGTCGGGCGGCCAACAGCAGCGCGTGGCACTGGCGCGTGCGCTGGTGACCAAGCCGCGTGTGCTGCTGCTGGACGAACCGCTTTCGGCGCTGGACCCGTTCCTGCGCATCCGCGTCCGGGCCGAGCTGCGCCGGTTGCAGCGCGATCTGGGCATCACCTTTATCCATGTGACCCACGGCCAGGACGAGGCGCTGGCGCTGGCTGACGAACTGGTGGTGATGAACAACGCCGTTATCGAACAGGCCGGACCCGCGCGCGAGGTCTGGAACGCCCCGCGCACCGAATTCGTGGCGCGGTTCATGGGCGGGCATAATGTTCTGACCCTGGACAGCGGCAAGGTCGCCGTGCGCGCCGACCAGGTGCGGCTGGGCGATGATGGCCTGTCAGCCACCGTGACGGCGGTGGAATATCAGGGCGCGACGGTCGCGCTGACATCGGTCACTGATGCGGGCGAGGACGTGCTGGCGCTGGTCCCCGAGGCCGCGTTCTTTCAATCACCGAGATCCCCGGGCGATGCGGTCAGGCTGGCCTGGGACACGGGGCGGCAACACCGCCTTTCCGCCTGACGCACTCATATAAAACAGGGAGCTTCCACATGTCCAAAATGCGTTATTCACGCCGCAACCTTCTGAAGACGGGGGTCGCTGCGGCGGCGGCCTCGACCCTGCCGGCCCCGATGATCTGGGCGCAGGAAATCAAGGATGTCACGCTGCGCCAGTTCGGCACCGGGGTGTCGAACCTGAACGAGGTTGCCGCGAAGGTGAAAGAGGATCTGGGCTTCACACTGGAAATGACCGCGCTCGATTCCGACAGCGTGACCCAGCGTGCCGCGACCCAGCCCGACAGTTTCGACATCGCCGATATCGAATACTGGATCTGCAAGAAGGTCTGGCCCACCGGCAACCTGCAGGCGATGGATGTGTCGAAGATCAAGAATTACGACAAGATCGTCGGCATCTTCAAATCCGGCAAGCTGACGCCGGAAAGCGTGATCGCCCAAGGCACCGCGCCCCACACCGTGGGCTTTGTCGAAGGCCCCGACGGCAAGAGCTTTGCCGCCGAGGAAACCGGCTGGATGACGCTGATCCCCACCATCTATAACGCCGACACGCTGGGTATCCGCCCCGACCTGATCGGGCGGCCGATCAGCAACTGGTCGGAACTGCTGAACCCCGAATTCAAGGGCAAGGCGTCGATCCTGGATATCAGCTCGATCGGGATCATGGACATGGCAATGGTGTGCGAGTCGATGGGCGAGATCACCTATGCCGACAAGGGCAACATGACCAAGGAAGAGATCGACAAGACCATCGGCATCTTCACCGAGGCCAAGAAGGCCGGGCAGTTCCGCGCCTTCTGGAAGAGCTTCGATGAAAGCGTGAACCTGATGGCGAGCGGCGAGGTCGTGATCCAGTCGATGTGGTCGCCCGCGATCACCGCGGTGAAGTCGCGCGGCATCCCGTGTGTCTATCAGCCGCTGGAAGAGGGCTATCGCAGCTGGGGCGGCGGCATCGGCCTGTCGAAATCGCTGAGCGGGATGGAGCTGGACGCGGCCTATGAATACATCAACTGGTATCTCGACGGCTGGGTCGGGGGGTTCCTGATGCGCCAGGGCTATTATTCGGCGGTGCCCGAGACCTCGAAGAACTATATGTCCGAAAACGAATGGGGCTATTGGTTCGAGGGCAAGGAAGCGGTCGAGCCCATCGCCAACCCCTTCGGCGACGTGATGGCCCAGGCGGGCGAGGTGCGCGATGGCGGGTCCTTCTACGACCGGATGGGGGCTGTGGCCTGCTGGAACGCCGTGATGGACGAAAACCAGTACATGGTCCGCAAGTGGAACGAGTTCATCGCCGCGTGATGAACCGCGCGGGGGGCTTTCCTCCCCCCGCACCCCCCGAAGGTATTTTCGCCAAGATGAAGAAGGCACGCGCAAGATGACGAGATCGGTGATCGGCTGGGTGCAGGCTGCGCCCCTGGCGCTGGTGCTGGCGGGGTTCCTGGTGGCGCCCATCGTGATGATCGTGATCGTCAGTTTCTGGGGCGCGACCGAGTTTTCGATCTATCCGGCGTTCCAGTTCGACAATTACGCCTTTCTGTTCGGGTCCGAGGTCGTCTGGCGCGTTATTGGCGCGACGTTCAAATACGCCGCGATCACCTGGGCGCTGACATTGGTGATCGGGTTCACGGTCGCCTATTACCTGGCCTTTCACATCCGGTCGCAGACGGTGCAGATCGCGCTGTTCCTGGTCTGTACAATCCCGTTCTGGACATCGAACATCATCCGGATGATTTCCTGGATCCCGTTCCTGGGCCGCAACGGGATCGCCAACAGCGCGCTGATCGACTGGGGCGTGATCGACGCGCCGCTGGAGTGGCTGCTGTATTCCGATTTCTCGGTCATTCTGGCGTTTGTGCATCTTTACACGCTGTTCATGGTGGTGCCGATTTTCAACACGATGATGCGGATCGACCGGTCGCTGATCGAGGCGGCGCGCGACGGCGGGGCGTCGGGGCTGCAGATCCTGCGCCATGTGATCATTCCGCTGACCAAGCCCGGCATCATGATCGGTACGATTTTCGTGGTGACGCTGGTGATGGGGGATTTCGTCACCGTGCGCTTCATGTCGGGCTCGCAGCGGGCCAATGTGGGGCGGCTGATTTCCAACGATATCGGGCTGTTGCAATACCCGTCTGCGGCGGCGACGGCGGTGGTCCTGCTGGCCACGGTGCTGATCGTGATCGGCATCCTGCTGCGCTTCGTCAATATCCGGAAGGAGCTGTAGCGATGGAGCCGCGATCCAAGAGCTTTTACGTGCTGTCGGTGTTCTTCGCGCTGTTCGTGCTGTTCCTGTACGGGCCGACGGTCACCATCGGCATCCTGTCGTTTCAGGGGCCGCAGGGCGGGCTGACCTTTCCGATGAACGGGGTGTCGACCTATTGGTTTCAGGATCTGTTCCGCGAGCAGGCGGTGGGCGATATCTGGGGCGCGTTTCGGCGGTCATTCGGGCTGGGCCTGATGGTGATGGTGACGACGGTGGTGGTGTCGGTCATGTCGGGGCTGGCCTTTCGCAAGCGGTTTGCGGGGTCGGGGGTGCTGTTTTACCTGGCGATCACGTCGCTGGTCATACCGTCGATCCTGATCTCGCTGGGGGTTGGGCTGATCTTCAACCAGCTGGGGTTGAGGGTGCATTGGGCGACCTCGGGCTTCGGGGCGCAGCTGACATGGACGCTGCCATTCGGGTTGCTGATCATGTTTGCGGTGTTCAACCGGTTCGACAAGTCGTTCGAGGAGGCCGCGCGCGACCAGGGCGCGACCGCCTGGCAGACGCTGGCCCATGTGGTGCTGCCCATCATTGCGCCGTCGCTGATCGGCGTGGCGCTCTTTGGGTTCACGCTCAGCTATGACGAGTTCGCGCGGACGCTGCTGACGGCGGGATCCTATAACACCCTGCCGTTGGAGATCTTCGGCATGACCACCAATGTGACGACACCGGTCATCTATGCGCTGGGCACGCTGACGACGGTGTTTTCCTTTCTGGTGATCGGGGTGTTCCTGCTGACGGTCTGGATCATGGGCAAGCGGCGGCAGCGGTTCGGATCGGATGCGGGCAAGGGCGTGTGAGATGCGCCTTCTTTATCTGAACCCGAATTCCACGGTCGCGATGACCGACAGCATCGTTGCCTCGGCCCGCCGGGCGGTGCCGGGGGCCGCGGTGACGGGCTGGACCAATGCGGGCGGGCCACCCGCGATCCAGGGGCCAGCCGATGGCGATGCAGCGGTGCCGGGGTTGCTGGCGATGCTGCCCGCGGCGCGCGACCATGGGGCGGATGTGATCGTGATCGCCTGTTTCGACGATACCGGGCTGGAACAGTTGCGCGCCGCGGCCCATTGCCCGGTGATCGGGATCGGGCAGGCCGCCTATCACATGGCGGGTTTGCGGGCGGGCGGGTTCACGGTGCTGACGACGCTGCCGGTCTCGATCCCCGTGATCGAGGGCAATGTGGCCCGGCAGGGGTTCGCGCGGCAATGCCATGGGATCAAGGCCAGCGGCTTTCCGGTTCTGACGGTGGAAGAGGGCGCGCCCGACACGCTGGGCACGCTGGCCGGTCAGGCCAGCGCGCTTTATGCCACGGAGGCGGTGCCCGTGGTGCTTGGTTGCGCGGGTATGACCGCGCATCTGGAAAAGCTGGCCGCGCAGACCGGCGCACCCCTGATCGACGGGGTGCGCGCGGCGGCGCATCTGGGCCGCGCGCTGGCGCTCAGCTAAGCCGTTCCAGCGCGACCGCCGTCGCCTCGCCCCCGCCAATACACAGCGATGCGATGCCGCGTTGCAGGCCGTATTTTTCCAGCGCCGCCAGCAGCGTCGCCATCACCCGCGCGCCCGAAGCGCCGATGGGGTGGCCAAGCGCACAGGCCCCGCCATGCACGTTCACCTTGTCATGCGGCAGGTCCAGATCGCGCATGGCGGCCATGGCGACGACAGCGAACGCCTCGTTCACCTCGAACAGGTCCACATCGCCCAGATCCCAGCCGGTTTTGTCCGACAGTTTCCGCAGCGCGCCGATGGGGGCGGTGGGGAACAGGCTGGGCTTGTCGGCATGGGTGGCGTGGCCCACGATCCGGGCGAGCGGTGTCAGGCCCCGCGCCTCGGCGGTCGAGGCACGGGTGATCACCAGCGCCGCCGCCCCGTCCGAGATCGACGAGGCATTGGCCGCCGTGACCGTGCCGCCTTCGCGGAAGGCGGGGCGCAGGGTCGGGATCTTGTCGGGGCGGGCCTTGCCGGGTTGTTCGTCGATCTCGACCACGGTGTCGCCCTTGCGGCCCGCGATGGTAACCGGCGTGATCTCGGCCCCGAAGCTGCCATCGGCGATGGCCTTTTGCGCGCGGGCAAGCGAGGTCAGCGCATAGTCATCCTGCGCCTCGCGCGTGAACTGATAGGCCTGCGCGCAATCCTCGGCGAAAGTGCCCATCAGGCGACCCTTGTCATAGGCATCCTCAAGCCCATCGAGGAACATGTGATCGACGACCTGACCGTGGCCCATGCGATAGCCGCCGCGTGCCTTGGGCAGCAGATAGGGCGCGTTGGTCATGCTTTCCATGCCGCCCGCCACGACCACATCGGCGCTTTCGGCGCGGATCAGGTCATGGGCGAACATCGCGGCCTTCATGCCCGAGCCGCACATCTTGTTGATGGTCGTGGCGCCGGTGCCCAGCGGCAGGTCGGCGCCCAACGCGGCCTGTCGCGCGGGGGCCTGGCCCTGACCGGCGGGCAGGACGCAGCCCATGACGACCTCGTCCACGGCATCCGGTTCCAGCCCTGCGCGCGAAAGGGCGGCGCGGATCGCGGTGGCGCCCAATGCGCTGGCGCTGGCGCCGCTCAGATCGCCCTGAAACCCGCCCATGGGGGTGCGGGCCATGCCGGCGATGACGATGGGATCGGATTGTGTCATGGGGTCTCCTCCTGTTTACGGGTCACTTCGGGGCCATGCGCAGCGCGCCGTCCAGGCGTATGACCTCGCCATTCAGCATCTGGTTGTCGAAGATATGCCCGACAAGGGCCGCGTATTCCGCCGGATCGCCCAGCCGGGGCGGGAAGGGCACGCTGGCGCCCAGCGAATCCTGCACCTCCTGCGGCAGGCCCGCCATCATCGGCGTGCCGAAGATGCCCGGCGCGATGGTCACGACCCGGATGCCATGGCGCGCCAATTCGCGCGCGGCGGGCAGGGTCAGTGCCGCCACACCCCCCTTTGACGCGGCATAGGCCGCCTGTCCGATCTGGCCGTCGAAGGCCGCGATCGAGGCGGTGTTGACGATCACGCCCCGCGCGCCACTGTCATCGGGGGTGTTTTCGGCCATCGCCGCCGCCGCCAGCCGCAGCATGTTGAACGTGCCCACAAGGTTGATGGTGACGGTGCGCGCGAAACTGTCCAGCGCGTGGGGGCCGTCGCGGCCGACGATCTTTTCGCCCGGTGCCACGCCCGCGCAATTGACCAGCCCGTCGATCCGCCCGAACGCATCCCGCGCCGCGTCGATGGCGGCTTGGCCATCGCTTTCGCTTGTCACGTCGCAGCGGCAGAAGATCGCCGCATCGCCCAGGGTATCGGCCATGGCCTGTCCGCCTGTGTCGTTCACGTCCAGCAAGGCCACCTTGCCGCCCCCGTCAACCACCGCCTGCGCAACCGCCGCGCCCAGCCCCGAACCGCCGCCGGTGATCAGAACCACTTTGTCTTTGAATGCCATGCCGTCCTCCGTTTCCGGCAAGATAGATCGCGCGCTATTGCAAACAATGACGAGATTTGCTGAATAAGGTGATCGTTTTTGCAATAAAGGGGCGCGATGGACCGGCGCATGATCTCACCGCTTTTCGTGCAGGATGCGCTGGACGGACTGCGCGCCGCCGATATCCCCGTGGCCCCGTTGCTGGCCCGGGCGGGGATCGATGCGGACCTGTCCGCGGCCGTGACGGCGGACCAGTTCGGCGCGCTGTGGCTGGCGATGGCCGACGCGATGCAGGACGAGTTCTTTGGCCTGGCCGCCCGCCCCATGCGCCCGGGCAGTTTCGCGCTAATGGGGCACGCGGTGCTGCACGCAGGCACACTGGAACAGGCGCTGCACCGGGCCTTGCGGTTTCTGCGCGTGGTGCTGGACGCGCCGCATGGGCATTTGCTGGTGACCGGCGGGCAGGCGCAGGTGGTGCTGAGCGACCCCGATGGCCCGCGCAGCGCGTTTGCCTATCGCACCTTCTGGCTGATCCTGCACGGGATGGCCTGTTGGCTGGTCGGGCGGCGCATCCCGTTGCAGCGGGTCGATTTCGCCTGTGCCCCGCCGGGCGACCGGATCGAATACCGGGTGTTTTTTGGCGCGCCGGTGCGGTTTGGCCAGCCGCACAGCCTGTTGGCGTTTGATGCGGGCTATCTGAAGCTGCCGATCCACCGGTCGGAACAGGCGCTGAAGCAGTTCCTGCGCGGCGCGCCCGCCAACCTGCTGGTGCGCTATCGCCATGATGCGGGGCTATCGGCGCGGGTGCGGGACCGGTTGCGTGGGCGTCCCGCGACCGACTGGCCGGGCTTCGATGCGCTGGCCGCAGACCTGCGCCTGTCGCCCGCCACGCTGCGCCGCCGCCTGCGGGCCGAGGGGCAGAGCTTTGCCGCGATCCGCGACGAGCTGCGCTTTGCCGAGGCACAGCGGCTGCTGCGCGACACCGCGATGACCGTGGCCGAACTGGCGCAGGAGCTGGGCTTCAGCGAACCCAGCGCCTTTCACCGCGCGTTCCTGAAATGGTCGGGGCAAAGCCCTGGGCGGTTCCGGCGCGCGGCGGGGTCAATCGCCAGAAATATGCCGGTCGACCAGCCGGTTCAGCCAGGCCAGCCCGGTCAGCGCCAGCCCCAGCCCGACGAATGAGGCGACGCGGATCAACCCCTCGAGCCCGCTCATGTCGATCAGGAACACCTTGGCGATGCTCAGCCCGACCCCGGCCATCGCCAGCTTGCGCAGCAGAGGCGAGCGCCGCAGGAACGCCGCCGCCAGAATGCAAAGCGAAGCCGCCATCAGCGCAACGGTATAGCTGTAAAGCTCGCCATCGCTGGGCCCCGCCGCCGACAGGTCCGGCCCACGCCAGAGCCTGCGGATTTCCAGCCAGACCCAACCGGCCACCATCAGGGCCGTTGCCCCCGCAAGGCCAAGTTGAAGCCAGGGCTGGCCAAGCCGCCGGGGCGTGGCGACACGGGCCGCCCCAACGCCGAACACCGCCGCCAGCGGCAGGAAGCTGAGCGCCAGGCTGTCCAGCAACGGCGGGCCAAGCACCGGATGGCCCATCTGGCCCAGCATACGGCTCACCGCCGCCGCCAGCATCGCCAGCGCGCCCAGCCCGGCCAGCGTGAACAGGATACCCGCGATCAGCGGGATATACTGCTTCAGGATGTCCTCGGGCCGCAGCCGCCAAAGCTGCGCCAGCGCGGCCATGAACCAAATCGCGGCCATCAGCCCGGCAACCCAATGGTCCTGATCGTTGGCCGTGCCGACGAAGCGCAGCAACAGCACGCACAGCAACAGGCCGAGCACCAGCGCGCCCATGGATTCCGATATCCGCCGCAGGCTGTTTTCGCCCCGGGGCAACAGGACCAGCGCGCCGGCAAAGGCGAGCGCCGGCGCCAGGTGGGACAGGATCGCATCCGTCAGCGTGGCGCGTTCCAGCGCCCAGCTTACCCCGGGATCGGCCAGCAGCCGCCAGGCGATCACGGCGGTGCCCAGGTGAAAGATCCAGCGCAGCGGTGGCATGGGCCAGCGCCGCTCGATCAGGATGACGGCGATCAGCAGGACGCTCAGCGCCAGGGTCAGGGCGGCCTTGGTCAGCATCACGAAGAAGGCCAGCGCGATCATCAGGATGGCGGTCGCGGCAAAGAACCCCGATTGCAGGGCGGCTCCGTCGCCGCCCATCCGTGCGCGGCGTTCGGTCAGTGTGACCATCAGCGCGGCGGCGGCCATCGCCGTCAGCGCCCAGGGGTAGCGGCCCAGGATATATGCCGGTTCCCACAGGAATTCGGCTGTCAGCAGCGCGGCGGGCAGGACAGTCGCCGCCGCCAACGCCCAATAGGGTTGCGAAGCCTGCGCGCGGCGCAGCCGCAGGAAGCCAAGCACGGTGATCGCCACGCCCCCGACCAGCAGGAGCCACAGGGTCTTGGGCAGGGGCGATTCCGGTGGGCGTTGATCGGTCGCCACCCACAGATCGAACAGCGGACCGCCCAGCAGCGCATGCAAGGCCAACCCGACCAGGAACGCCGCCGCCGGGGCCAGCGCCAAATCCTCGAGCGCGGGGGCCTCGGTCAGCCACAGGGTCACGGCCGCACAGAGCAGGACCAGCAAAGCAAACCCCAGCGCGGCGCCGGTCGCGTAGTCGTCGGTCAGGATCACGATCAGCCCGGCCGCCGTGGCCAGCGCCATGCCGCCGCCCGCCAGCCGCGTCGGGAATTCCGGGCGCGCCCAGGTGATGATCAGATCTGCCAGGCGCGGCCCCTGATGCCGGGGTGTCAGGCTGCGCACGGGCAGGGCCACCGCGCCGATGAACAGCGCAAGCGCCGCCCCGGTCAGACCCAGCGCATTGGGCGCCCCCATCCACAACATCCAAAGCGCCAGCGCAGGCAGCGCCAGCGCCATCGCCGACACCCAGGCCGACCGGCGCAGCGAATCGATGGCCAGCCCCACCAGCCCGACGAGCGCGAAATAGGGGTAAAGCAGATCGGCACCATCCGGCCCGCCGCCAATGGCAAAGGGCGCGGCGCTGGCCCCGATCAGCCCGATGGCCGACAGCACCGGGCCATAGAGCCAGCCCATCAGGACCGCGCCCAGCGACACCGCCGCCAGGCCGACCAGCGCGGGCAGCGCCGCGATCAGCCCGTAAAGCCCATGCGCCGACAGAATTGCAATGAACAGGATGACTGCCCCGGCGCCCGACAGGGTCGATGGCATATGGCGCAGCGTGGGCGTGTCCAGATCGCCGTGACGGCGGCGCAGAACCTCGCCCCCCGCGATCAGCGCCAGACCCAGGGCCAAGGCGCCCAGCACCCGCATGGGCGGGGTCAGCAGACCCTTTTCAACGCCATATTGCACCATGAACAGCCCACCCAGGATAAGCGACACCGCCGCAATCGCCAGGGTCCAGTTCTGGCGCAGCCAATCGCCCGCCGCCTGCATGGTTTCGGGGTTCAGGACATAGTTCCGCGCAGGTGAAGCGTCGGGCGTGCGGGGATCAGCGGGCGGCGCAACCACGCGCGCCTCTTCCGGCGTGGGGCGCTGCACGATTGGCGGGGACGGTTCGGCGGTGGGTTGTGGGACAGGGGCGGGAGCGTCGGCCCTGGCACCGCCCAGCTGTTGGGTCAGTTCCCGCACCTCGCGCCGAAGCCGGACATGCGAAATCATCAGAACCGGCAGGCCGATCAGGACCAGAATGCCGTAAAGAATGCCGAAAATTGCTAGTACCTGCATGCGCGCCTTCTGTCCGTGTTTTGCAGGACACTAGGCGCGAAGCCACGCCACCGCAATTGCAGAGAACCGGCCCCGGGGGCCACATGCGGTCAACGATGAGGGGGATGGTAGCGGAGGAGGGACTTGAACCCCCGACACGCGGATTATGATTCCGCTGCTCTAACCAACTGAGCTACTCCGCCAAAGTGTGGCGTAGGTAAGCCACAGCCGATGATGCGTCAAGCGGGAATTTCCCGAAATCCGCCCGAACTATTCCGCCGCCCGCCGATAGCCCAGCGACGCCTCGAGCAGTGCGCGGGTATAGGGGTGGTCCGAGGTCATCCGGCGCATCGCGTCGACCGTCATCACCTCGACAATCTCGCCGTTTTGCATGACCGCCAGCTGGCTGCACATATGCGACACGACCGCCAGATCGTGGCTGACCATCAGGAAGGTCAGGTTGTGTTCGGCGCGCAGGTCGGTCAGCAGGTTCAGGATTTCCGCCTGCACCGATACATCCAAGGCCGAGGTCGGTTCGTCCAGCAACAGGATCGCGGGGTCCGAGGCCAGCGCGCGGGCAATCGCCACACGCTGACGTTGCCCGCCCGAAAGCTGGTGCGGATAGCGGAAGCGGAACCGCGACCCAAGCCCCACGTCGTCCAGCAGCCGTACGATCCGCGCATCGATATCCTTCATCCCGTGCAGGTACAGCGTTTCCGACAGCACCTGATCGACCGAATGACGCGGATGCAGCGAGGCATAGGGATCCTGGAACACCATCTGAACGGTCTTGAAGAATTCCCGGTCGCGTTTGGGACCCAGCGGCTGGCCGTTCACCGCCATCCGGCCCGACCAGTGGGGCGCAAGCCCGGTCAGCGCGCGCATGATGGTGGACTTGCCCGAGCCGCTTTCGCCCACCAGCCCGAAACTGTCGCCAGGGGCCACATCGAATGTGGCGCCCTTGACCGCATCGACCCGGTCGCGGCCGTCGCCGAACCAGACATTCAGGTTTTCAAAAGACAGGGCCGGGGTCATGCGTCGGGTCCAATGCTGGGGGCCGCGGCCCAGGCCGGATCGCGTTGCAGCACATCCAGCCGGTCACGCGGCGCGTCGATGCGGGGCAGCGAATTCAGCAGCCCGCGGGTATAGGGGTGGGTGGCCTCGTGCAGCTTGTCCGCGGCGCAGGTTTCGACCACGCGGCCGGCATACATGATCAGCACCCGGTCGCAGAACTGCGCCACCAGGTTCAGGTCGTGGCTGATGAAAATCAGCCCCATGCCGCGATCCTGCACCAGCTTGTCCATGATCGACAGCACCTGCCCCTGCACGGACACATCCAGCGCGGATGTCGGTTCATCCGCGATCAGCAGCTCGGGGTCGGGGATCAGCATCATGGCGATCATGATCCGCTGGCCCATGCCGCCCGAAACCTCGTGCGGATAGGCGCGCATCACCCGTTCGGGGTCGCGGATCAGGACGGCCTCCAGCATCTCCAGCGCCTTTTGCCGGGCCTCGGCCTTGCTGGCGCGGGCGTGCAGGCGATAGGCCTCGATCATCTGGTCGCCCACGGTCATGACGGGGTTGAGCGAGAATTTCGGGTCTTGCATCACCATCGAAATCCGCTGGCCGCGCACGGCGCGCATGTCCTTTTCGGATTTGCCCAGCAGATCCTCGCCATCCAGTTCGATCCGGTCGGCCTCGACCATCCCGGGTTTGCGGATCAGCCGCAGGATCGCGCGGCCGGTCATGGATTTGCCCGAGCCGCTTTCGCCGACGATGCCCAGCCGTTCACGGCCCAGCCGGAACGATACCCCGCGCACCGCATCGAAGACGCCCGTGCGGGTGGGGAATTTGACCCACAGGTTTTCGACGTTCAGAAGGTCACTCATTGGCTGCCATCCTTGGGGTCCAGAACATCGCGCAGGCCATCGCCCAGCAGGTTGAAGGCCAGGCTGACGGTGAAAATGGCCAGGCCGGGCATGGTGGCGACCCACCAATGGTCCAGAATGAACCGGCGCCCTTCGGAAATCATAGCGCCCCATTCCGGGCTGGGCGGTTGCGCGCCAAGGCCCAGGAAGCCAAGGCCAGCAGCGGCCAGGATGATGCCTGCCATATCCAGCGTCACCCGCACGATCAGGGATGAGATACAAAGCGGCCAGATGTGCTTGGTGATGATCCGCAAGGGGCCCGCGCCCTGCAACCGCACAGCGCTGATATAGTCCGAGTTGCGGATGGTCAGCGTCTCGGCCCGCGCGATCCGCGCATAGGGCGGCCATGCGGTCAGCGAAATCGCCAGAACCGCGTTCTCGATCCCCGCGCCAAGCGCGGCCACAAAGGCCAGCGCAAGAACCAGACGTGGAAAGGCCAGGAAGATATCGGTCACGCGCATCAGCACCAGATCGACCCAGCCGCCCAGGTATCCCGACACGGTGCCCACCAGCAGCCCGGCGATGGGCGCGATCAGCGCCACCAGCGCCACGATATAAAGCGTGATGCGGCTGCCATGGATCAGGCGGCTCAGGATATCGCGGCCCAGGCTGTCGGTGCCCAGCATATGGCCCGCGGTCCCCAGCGGTTTCAGCCGGTTGCTCAGGTCCTGTGCGAACGGGTCATGCGGGGCGATCAGCGGCGCAAAGGCCGCCAGCAGCAAAAGCAGCACCAGGATCGCGATGCCGAACATCGCCATCGGGTTGCCGCGCAATGTCAGCCAGCCCTGATAGAACGACCCCATCCGCGCCTGCCAGCGGGAATGCGGGGTTTCGGTCAACAGCCAGGCGCGCAGCCCTTCGGAAGTTTCTGTGGTCATTTGGCCCTCGGGTCGAAGACGCGATAGAGAAGATCGGAAAAGACGTTCAGCAGAACGAAGATCAGCCCGACGGTGACGGTGCCGCCCAGAACGGCGTTCATGTCGGCCGACAAGAGCGCGGTGGTGATATAGCTGCCGATGCCGGGCCAGCTGAAGATGATCTCGGTCAGGACCGACCCTTCGAGCAGGTTGGCATAGCTGAGCGCGATGACGGTGATCAGCTGAACGCGGATGTTGCGGAACGCGTGGCGCCAGATCACCAGCCATTCCGACATGCCCTTGACCCGCGCGGTGGTGATGTATTCCGCGCTGAGCTGTTCCAGCATGAAGGACCGCGTCATCCGGCTGATATAGGCCAGGCTGTAATAGCCCAGGATCGACGCGGGCAGGATCAGGTGGCTGAAGGCGTTCTTGAAGACCGACCAGTCACCGGCGATGGCGCTGTCGATCAGGATCATGCCGGTGCGGGTGGGCACGATATCCTGGTAAAAGATGTCCAGCCGGCCCGGCCCGCCGACCCAACCCAGCACGCCATAGAACACCAGCAGGCCCATCAGGCCCAGCCAGAAGATCGGCATCGAATAGCCCACCAGCGCCACGACGCGGGCAAGCTGGTCGATCCAGCTGCCCCGGCGCACGGCGGCCACGACACCCAGCGGCACGCCCAGGGCCACACCCATGATCGTGCCCAGCGTCGCCAGTTCCAGCGTGGCGGGGAAGACGCGCGCGATGTCTTCGGATACGGGCCGTGCATTCAGCAACGACATGCCGAAATCGCCATGCAGCACGTCCCACAGGTAATAGCCGAATTGAAAGATCAGCGGCTTGTCCAGCCCAAGCTGTTCGTAAACCTGCTGATAGGTCGATTGCGAGGCGCGTTCGCCGACGATGGCCAGCACCGGGTCGATCGGCATCACGCGGCCGATGACGAAGGTGACGAACAACAGCCCCAGCATGGTGACCGCGATGGAGCCGATGGTCTTGGCAGTGCCCCGGATCCAGGGGGCAAGGGGCGCGGTGCGGCGCCCTTTGCCGGTGTTTTCCGCAAGCGCCATTTACTTGGTGACTTGCCAGTAAGAGGCCGCGGTGATCGCCTGCCCGGTCGAGAAGTTCGTGACATTGTCCCGCTGGGCCGATTGCTCGATCTGCTGGAACATGATCACGAAGGGCGAGATCTCGCGGAACTCGGCCTGGATGTCCATGTACATCTGGGCGCGGGTGTCGCGGTCATTCTCGGTCACGGCGGCGGCGGTCTTTTCGGTCAGCCCGCCGGTGTCCCAGGCGTTCCGCCAGGCCAGAAGGCCGGTTGCCTGTGCCTCGACCGAGTTGTCGGGGTTATAGGCAAAGGTGCCGGCATTGGTCTGCGGATCGGGATAGTCCGGACCCCAGGCGCCCAGATAGACATCCAGTTCCCGCGCGCGGTAACGGCCCAGGATCTGCTTGGCGGTGCCAAGGGTGATGTTCATCTTGATACCGACCTGTGCCAGCGCGTTCTGCAGCGATTGTGCGATCTCGATCCGCTCCTGCGCCTCGCGCACGCCGACCTCGATCTCCAGCCCTTCGGGGATGCCGGCCTCGGCCAGCAGGGCCTTGGCCTTTTCGATGTCATAGGTGAAGGGCGCGTCGCTGGACGCCCCCAGATAGGTCTGGGGCAGGAAGTTCTGATGGATCGTGTACTGACCCTTCAGGAAGCTGTCGCGCATCCCCTCGTAATCGACCAGATATTTGAACGCCTCTTTCACCTGCGGCTTCGACAGCTCGGGGTGGTTCTGGTTCAGCGAGACATACATCAGACGGCCCTTCAGCTCGTCCTCGATCTTGATGCCGTCCGCGTCCGTCACACCGGCGATGTCTTCGGGGTTCAGGTTGCGGGCGATGTCGATATCGCCGCGTTCCAGCAGCAGACGCTGGCTGGCGCTTTCCTGCACGTGGCGCACGATCACGCGCTCCATGGCCGGGGCCCCGCGATAGTAATCGGGGTTCGACTGCATGGTGACGCTTTCATTCGGCTTCCAGCTGACCAGGCTATAGGCGCCCGAACCGGCGGTGTTGGTCTTGAGCCAGGTGTTGCCCATGTCGCCGTCGACCTCATTGGCCATGACGGTGGCCTTGTCGACGATGCCGCCGATGGTGGCGGTCAGACAGTTCAGCACGAAGCTGGTGGCATAAGGCTGGTCGGTGGTGATGGTCACCGTGTTGCCGTCGGCCTTGATCGTCTCGGCCACGTTTTCAGGCGTGAAGCCGAACTGGGTCAGGATGAAGGCCGGGGTCTTGTTCAGGATGACCGCGCGCTGCAACGAGAACACGACATCCTCGGCCGTGACCGGGTTGCCGGAATGAAAGGTCAGCCCGTCACGGATGACAAAGGTGATCTGGGTGCCATCCTCGCTGACGGTCCAGCTTTCCGCGACCTCGGGCTGATAGCCGCCGGCCAGGTCGGCCGGGTCGAAATTCACCAGCTTCATATAGACGTTGCGGCTGACATCCGCGCCCGCGAATTCGAAGCTTTCGGCCGGGTCCAGCGTGGTGATGTCGTCGATCCGGTGGGCGATCACCAGCATGTTGGCGGGCGTTTCGGCCAGCGTGGCCGGGGCGCTTGTCACCGCCACGGCCAGGCTCAGCGCCGCGCCGGTCAATAGTTTGGAAAATACAGACATAGATCCTCTCCTGTTGTGATTATGGCAGCGCGTGGCGGGCTATTGCCCCCAGGTTTTTTCCAGAACGCGCAGCCAGTTGCCGTGGCACAGCTTGGTCATCAGTTCCTGATCGTATCCGTGCCGTGCCATGGCCTGCCGCAGGGCGGGCAGCCCCGCGGCCGAGCCGATTTCTGCGGGAACGACCGCCCCGTCGAAATCGGAACCCAGACCCACCCGGTCCTCGCCCAGGTGGTTCATCAAATGATCGATATGCCGCAGCATCTGTTCCAGCGGCACGTTATCCAGCATTTTGCCATCCTCGCGCAGGAACGCGACAGCAAAGTTCAGCCCCACCATACCATCGCTTTCGCGGATGGCCGCCAACTGATCGTCGGTCAGGTTGCGGGCATGCGGGCAGATGGCGTGGGCGTTGGAATGGGTGGCGACCAGCGGCGCGTCCGAATGGCGGGCCACGTCCCAGAATCCGGCGGCGTTCAGATGCGACAGGTCGATCATGATGCCCAGCCGGTTGCAGCGCTGGATCAGCCGCAGCCCGTGATCGGTCAGCCCGCCGCCGATATCGCCGGTGCTGGGATAGCGAAACGGCACGCCCTCGCCAAAGATCGTCGGGCGGCTCCAGACCGGGCCAAGGGACCGCAGCCCGGCCTGGTACAGGACATCCAGCGTGTGCAGGTCGGGGTCGATCGCCTCGGCCCCTTCGATATGCAGGATCGCGGCCATCTTGCCGGTGGCCAGGCAATCGCGGATATCGGCGGCCGTGCGACAGACCTTGAGCGCGCCGATCTCTTCCAGGCGGAACAGGATCGCCGCCTGGGCCAGCGCGACGGGCAACGCGTCTTCCCATTCCACCGGTTCGGGCAGCGGCAGGTCATAGCTGTCGCGCGTCATCTGGTCGAATTTCAGGTCCAGATCGCTGGGCGAGGGGACAAAGACCGCGAAGAACCCGCCGCCGAAACCGCCCGCCTGCGCGCGGTTCAGGTCGATATGCCCGTCACGCCCCGACGCGAAACTGTCTACGGCGCTTTGTCCGCCCGCGCCATAAAGCCTCAACAGGACGTCGTTATGGCCGTCGAACACGGCCGGTTCTTGTTGCTTTGTCACAGAGTCCCCAACCCAGTCTGAAACCGAACTGCACCGGTCCGGGGCATGTTATGCAAAAAACTGTCATGGACGAGGGTGAATGTGATGAGTAATACTCATAACCATATGATCAAAAATTGAATACCCTTTCAAAGATGGCGCAGAAACAGTCACACAGCCTATCGGAGTATCAGGCCTTCCGCGCGATGATGGAAAGCGGCACGACCATGGCCGCGGCACGGCGGCTGGGCCTGTCGCAATCGGCGATCAGCCGGGCGGTCGCCAGCCTGGAATCACGCACCGACCGGACGCTGTTCGAACGCGAGGCCGGGCGCCTGCGCCCGACCGAGGAAGCCGTGCGCCTGAACCGCCGCCTGGACCCGCTGTTCGAGGCGTTGGACCGGATCGACGGCCCCGCCGAGCCGGTGCAGGAAAGCCTGCGCGTCATCACGCCGCCCACCTATGCGCACCGGTTTCTGGTGTCGATGGTGTCCAGCTTTCTGCAGGCGAACCCGAATTTCTTTGTCAGCCTCGAGGTCAACACATCGGACGAAGTGGTGCGCGGCTTGCTGGAGGATCGCTTCGATCTGGGCGTGATGGGGGTGGAGCTGTCGCGTTCGGGCGTGCGGCTGATGCCCTATCGCGCGTCCAGTGCGGTCTGTGCGATGCCGGTGGGGCACCGGCTGTCGCAGATGGATGTGATCCACCCCCGCGATCTGGATGGCGAGCCGATGATCGCCCTGACCCACCGCCACGCGCGGCGCGGGCAGCTGGACAAGGTGCTGCATGCGGCGGGTGCCCATCCGCGCATCGTGGCCGAGGTCTCGACCTCGTTCGCGGCAATCGACATGGCGAAAGAGGGGCTGGGCCTGGCGGTGATCAACCCGTTTCCCGTGGTGCATTACCGCGCGCAGGAACTGGTCTTTCGGCCTTTCGTGTCGCCGCTGGAGTACCGCACCTATTTCGCGGTGTCGGATCAGCGGCCGCTGCCGCGCATCGGGCGGGCGTTCATCCGGCATGTGCGGCTGCACACGCCGGTCGATCCGTTCACGACCCGCAGCTGAGCGTCAGATGATGTGCCACGCGCCGGTCAGCAGCGCATAGACCGCGATCAGGAAATTCGCGCTGGCATGGGACACGATCGCATCGGTGATGTTGCGCGACCGCCAGACCAGCAGGCCGAAGATGACGCCGGCAATCGCGGCCTCGACCCAGCGGTCGTGCAGCAGGGCAAACAGGCCCGCGCTGATCGCCACCGCCAGCGCCATGCGCCAGCCGGTGCCCGACGGCGCGATGCGTTTGAACATATAGCCGCGGAACATCATCTCTTCGATCAGGGGAACGAACAGGCTGGTGCCGACGATGCGCGCCACGACCCAGCCCGCAAAGGCCAGCCCGGTCAGCGCGCCAAAGGCCGGTGTGCCGGTCGCGGCGGGGGCGGTCACGATCCACAGCGCGGCAATCGCCACGCCGGTGCCAAGCGCCAGCGGGTCCAGCCGCCAGGGCAGCGCGCGATAGACACGCCAGAACAGCGCGATCACCCCGGCCATGATCAGGGCCCGCATCGGATAGATCAGCCCCGGCGTTTCGCTGAAGGTCGACGCCAGCAGCGCGGTCAGCATGAACACGGCAAAGGGCAGCAGCTCGGCCACCGACCGGTCCTGAAAGAACGGCGGCAGCTGCATGCCGGGCACCTTGGCCAGCGCGGCCTGGTTGGTGAAGAACGGCACGGTGCGCGACACCAGGATCAGGCCCACCGACAGTGCGGTGAAGCTGAGCCAGCCCGCATGGGAATGAAAGGCGCCGATGGCCAGCTCGGGCGAGATCTCGAACCCGATCATCAGCAGCGCGGCAATCCGCAGGATGTTGAACAGCCAGCTGGTCAGGATTGCGATGGGAAACAGCAGCAGCGCGCGCGGAAAGCGCAGGTCGTCGCGGAACAGCACCAGATAGATCGTCACAAAGGCCGAGATCAGCGCGAAGCCCTCGACCCCGGAACATTTCGGCCCCACCATCACCAGGAAATCGCCCGCGCCGATCACCTTTTCGGCGCCATTGGCATAAAGGTCATAGCCCAGCAGTTCCAGGATCCGCGCCACCGCGTCAAAGGTGATGTCTGCCACGATATCGAACCGCCACATCGGCTGGATCGCGTCCGTCAGCTCGGGCAGGGCCAGCGCAAAGACGACCAGCGCGCCCAGGGTTTTCCAATGCCCCCGGATCAGCATCAGCCAGCCCTGCGTCGGCGACAGAAGCTGAAGCGTGCCCATCGCACACAGGATGCCGCCGCCGATCCAGCACAGGATCGCCAGCGCGACCATCTGCGGCGTGCTGGCATCCGAAATCACCGGCCAGGGCAGCATGATCAGCGCAAACCCCACCAGGTTCATCGCGATGGCCGTCAGCGCGCGGATCTGTCCGGTGTGAAACAGCGACCGGATCACATGCGGGCGTGCCAGCGCGAACAGCACCAGCCCCGCCAGCACCGCCAGGGTGCGCGGCACGATCCGCCCGGCAAAGCGGCAGAACAGCTCGGGCGCGGCGTGCTTGCAGGAAAAGACGAAATTCTGTTGATAGGTCAGGCTGAGGATCAGCAGCTCGGCCAGCACAAGACCCAGGGCGACCAGCGCCCAGAGCATCCGCCCCGAAGGGCGCGTGGCGGTGTCGGTGGAAAGCTGCACATCACTCATGACATTACCCGGACCAAAGGTTGAACGGCCCCGCCTTTGCGGGGCGGGGCCGTCATCTGTTCAACGCGGCGCGACCATCAGGCCGAGCGGCGGCGGCGTTCCCACACCAGCGCGACGATCGCGGCCAGGGCGGCGATGGCTGCGGTGCCTTCCAGGGCACTGATTTCCGGCACGCGGGTCGGAACCTGCGGCAGCGGGCCACCGGCCATGGCCGAACCGGCGGCGATGGTCAAGGTCGATGCAAGAAATGCAATCTTGGCTTTCATCTCAATCTCTCCAACAACGCTTCGATTCCCCGCCAACCGAAGCGACATATTGTGAAGGGCGGCGCGGACCCTGTCTTGCCCACAAAGGGGGTGGGGCGTGGCCCCGGGGGAAAGCCCCGTTGGGGGCTTTCGCCGTGTTAACCGACCCGTGCCGTCAGCACAGGCAATCCAGGCTGTCGAACTCGACGCCCACGATGAACGGCTGCGAGTTGTCGTCGGTCGCCGGGTTGGGATCCACGATCAGGCCGATGACGTCGCCGGCGCCGGCCTCGAAACCCTCGCCATTGGCATAGGCATCTGCCAGGATCGCTTCGACATCCGCGGCGTCGCCGAACTGATCGTAATAGTCCAGGAAGGGCTCGAACTCGAAATCATCGGTCAGGGCCCAGATCGCGGACTGCACCTCGAACCCGGTATAGCCGTTTTCGGTATAGTCCTGGTTCAGGATGTAGTTGATCAGGTCCAGGTTCTCGATCGCGGCCAGGCCGTTCGCGCCGATCTGATCGGCGTTGAAGATGCCTTCGGGCAGCGTGTCTGCATCGGCGCAGTAAAGGTTGCCGGTCAGAACCGCCGCCGTGCCGAAATCCGCACCCGCTTCGACCGGTTCGATCTGGCTGATGCAATAGGTTTCGGTGAACACCAGACCGTCCAGACGCGCATCGCCCGAGCCCGAGAACTGGATATCATAGGCGATATCGGTCCAGGTCGACGGATCGGACACATCGGGAATGCCGGTCACGATCTGATAGTCGATCATGGTGGGCAGCGAAGCGCAGATCTCGTCCACCGTCTCGGCGGTGCCGCAGAAGGTCGCGGCGATATCGGCCACGTCGCTGCCGCCATTGCCGTCCTCGACGGTATAGCTGTAGGTGATCGTCTGCTCTTCGCCCAGGTTCAGACCGACCAGCGCGTCTTCGGCATCGAAGCTCAGCGCGCCGCCCGACAGGGTGACGAACACGCCGTCGATGTCGATGGTTTCGCCATCGGCGATTGCGATGCCGTTGACCGCGGTCACGGTCAGCGTATCGCCATCGGCGTCGCTGTCATTGGCCAGAACGTCGATCACCAGCTCTTCATTGGCGCAGATATGGCCTGCGTCGTCCTGCGCGTCGGGATCGGTGTTGGGCGTTTCGACACCCGCGTCCACATCCGTCACCGCATCGCCAATGGCCAGCGTGATCGTGCCGGTCATGCCGGTTTCGGGATCGACATCGCTGTCCACGGTATCGTCGCTGCCGACATCCTGCGCGATGAAGACTTTGCCGCCCGCCGCGCTTTCGTCGAACGTGACCTTGTAGTCGCCCGCATCCAGCCCGGTGAAGATATAGTTGCCATCCGCATCAGTGAAGGTTTCGGCGACGAACACGCCGCTGGCGGTGGTCAGGACCACGCGCGCATTGGCGATGCCGGGCTCGTTGTCATCGACATCGTTGTCGTTCTCGTCGCAGAAATAGCGGCCTGCCAGCGACGCGGTGCCGGGATCGATCAGGCCCGCATCGACGGTCAGGTTGGTTTCGCCTTCGGCCAGCGTGATGGTGCCGGTCATGCCGGTGGTCGCGTCCACATCGGAATCCGCGGCATCATCGCCCGCGTCCTGGGTGGTAAAGACCAGCCCACCCGCCGGAACGACCGCGACCGAATAATCGCCAGCGGCCAGGTTTTCGAACAGGTAATTGCCGTTGGCGTCGGTTTCGGTGGTGGCGATCACGTTGCCGTCGGCGTCTTTCAGGTTGACGGTGATGCCCGCCACGCCGGCCTCGTCCGCGTCCTGGATGCCGTCCTTGTCGGCGTCGAACCAGACCGTGTCGCCGATCGCGCCGGTCATCGGGTCGCCATCCTTGCACAGCTCGATCTTGTCCAGGCGCGCGAATTCACCGCATTCGCCCTTGCCATAGATGGTGATCACGTCACCGGCATTCAGCTGCAGATCCTCGACCACGATCTCGCGGAAGGTCGCGGGCGAACCGCCGTCGCCGCCATTGTCCAGATCCAGCCGGACCGGGCCGGCGACCGGCTGACCGTTGACGTAAATATAGATCCAGCCCTGACCGTCGTTTTCGTCCAGTACGGACAGTTTCAGGTCATATTCGCCGCCGGTGCCTTCGAACGTGGTGGTGGCCGATGCCCAGCAGCCGATCTGGCCCTTGACCAGCTGGCCGCCCGAGGCGTCGGGGTTGTTCTGAACGGTATAGCCGCACAGCTGCATGTCTTCGGCTTCGATGACGATGCATTCGCCGCCGGTGCCGCCCTCGTCCACGTCGCAGACATTGACCTTCAGCGCCTTGATTTCCTCGCCGCCCTTGCCGTCGCTGACCTTGACGGTCACGTCATAGGCGTTGTCGCCATCGGCCGAGCCGGGGGTTTCGTAATCCGGTGCGCCCTTGAAGGTCAGCTCGCCGGTGGTGGGGTCGATCTCGAAGCTGCCCGCGTCGGCGCCGCCCACGATCTCATAGGTCAGGCTGTCGCCGTCGGGATCTTCGGCGTTCAGGTCGATGACGAATGTGGTGTTCTCGTCGACGCACAGGATGCCGTCGGCGGGGATGTTGGTGAAGGTCGGCGGTTCGTTCTCGGGGGCGCATTCACCGGCACCCAGGCAGCGGAAATCGACCCAGCAGCCGCTCACGTTGCAGGTCTGCACAACGCTCAGTTCGACCCCTTCGGGCGGGACCGCGCCGTAGAAGGTGAAATAGTCGTCGCCAGCGCCCGGGGCGTCGTGGCCTTCGACTTCGATCTCGATCAGGTAATAGGTCTTGCCGTCCGAGCCTTTCAGCACGTGATAGCTTTCGGCATACATCTGGCTGCCGACCTTGGCGCCATCGACATAGGCCTGCTGGCCGCTGTGGTCGGTGGCGTTCTCGTTGCAATATTCGTCGCCCGAAAGCTTGCTGTCGTCGTCATAGGTCGACATGCACACCGTGGCGCCCGCGGGCATCGTGAAGCTGTCGCCGCAGCCCAGATTGCCGTCGCCATCCTTCAGCAGATCCGCTTCGGTAAAGGCCGACCATTCGTATTTCTGCTGCCAGTTGCAGCCGCCATACGAGCCGCCATAGTAATTTTTGGAATAGTAGGTCATTTGATCCCTTCCTCACCCACCAGTGAACTCAGTCCGTAACAAACGTGAGGGTTCAGGTATCGGCTTGCAGCAAGATCAAATGCAGGACGCCCTGGCCGCACGCCAGAGTCGTGTTGGGCATACACTGCCCGCAGGCATAGAAATTGCCTCGCGAAACTCACTACCGTATCCTTCCCGTCACACACACACCCTGCCTGGAAATACGGCACTTGGGCGTTTCACACGCGCCGGCAACACCACCGACACGGCGGAAATCTGCCGAAATTGGGGCAATAGTCAATCTCTTTGCGCGGTTTGGGTCAAAATTGCGGCGAAATTGAGGGGTAAACGCGCGGCTGTCACAATCCTGGGTTGTGCAAAATTAACTAAGCTGCGTCTTTTGCGTTCATTGTTTCGGACTGCTGCACAATTCGTGATCGGGTTTGATTCGAGGTCAGGAAAAAATGCAACAGTTTTAAACCTTTGCCTCGAAAGGGGTACGCGTCGCGAAAATTATGTTAAACCGAAAACAACAATAAAAACTGATAAATGGCAGGTTGAGGGACATGGAAGCGAGCTTTGCGGGCACGTTTGTCATTCCTTGGTCACAGACAGAGACGGACGGCGTTTCAGGCGCCCCGGCCGAGGTGCTGACCGTCGGATCGGGATGGCGCTGGTTCGGGCAGATGACGCGGTTGGATGGGCCGAACAGCGTCCTGCGTCTGGGTCCGGGCGGCAGCACGGGCGAACTGCGCCGCCGCGCGGCCCGGTCGGTGCAGCGGATCATGAGACAGGTGCCGCGCGACTGCGCCACCGCCACGCCCGCGCCCCAGGACGAGCCACAGGGCGAACGCGGTTTCGTCGTCACCGACGGGATCCGCAGCTTTACCGTCACTCGGATTCCGGCGGGGCAGGGGCGGGCGCCGCTGCTTCTGTTCGTGGATGAGGTCCCGCCTAAGGGCCGCGATTTGTGGGTCGTGCGCCTGTTGGGCGATCCGCGGGCCGAGGTCGACCGGGTCGAGATGCCGCGCGGGGTGATCTGTTTCACCGAAGGCACGCTGATCGACACGCCACAAGGCCGCCGCCCGGTCGAAACGCTGCACGAGGGCGACGCGCTGCTGACGCGCGATGCCGGGGCGCAGCCGATCCTGTGGACGGGCCGCCGCCGGATGAGCGGCGCGCGCCTGCGGGCGATGGCGCATCTGCGGCCCGTGCGCATTCGCGCGGGCGCGCTGGACAGCGAACGCCCGCAACAGGATCTGATCGTGTCGCCGCAGCACCGGGTGCTGATCCGGGGCGGCGCGGCCGAGATGCTGTTCCAGACGCCCGAGGTCCTGGTCGCGGCCGAGGATCTGGTGAACAACCGGTCCATCGTCGTCGATCACGGGCTGCACGAGGTGACCTATATCCATCTGATGCTGGCCCAGCACCACATCGTCTGGGCCAATGGTGTGGAAACCGAAAGCTTCCATCCCGGCGCGGCGGATCTGGATCAGATGAGCGCCGAACAGCGCGACCGGCTGCTGGCCTTCTTTCCCAGCCTGGCGCAGGATCCCGATGCCTATGGCGGCTATGCCCGGCGGATGCTGAACCGGGGCGAGGCGGCGATATTGCAGCACAAGGTCGCCCAGCAGCATTGACACCCTGCGGGGCTTGTGTATAAGCCCGCCATTCCTGGCCCGCGTGGCCGGGGTTTTCATTGGTGTTGGTGGCCCCCGCAAGGGGATCCCTGTCAGGCTTCGGCCAAAGGACAACGCCCTTCACAGGCGCCCACGGGCGTCGACCAGACGAAGGAGATCAGCCGTGACCAAACGCACGTCTGCCAAGTACAAAATCGACCGCCGGATGGGCGAAAACATCTGGGGCCGTCCGAAATCCCCCCTGAACCGCCGCGAATACGGCCCCGGCCAGCACGGCCAGCGCCGCAAGGGCAAGCTGTCGGATTTCGGTCTGCAGCTGCGCGCCAAGCAGAAGCTGAAAGGCTACTATGGCGACCTGACCGAGAAGCAGTTCCGCCGCATCTATGCCGAGGCAGAGCGTGTGAAGGGCGACACCGGTGAAAACCTCATCGGTCTGCTGGAGCGCCGCCTGGACGCCGTCGTCTATCGCGCGAAATTCGTTGCGACCATCTTTGCCGCGCGCCAGTTCGTGAACCACGGCCATGTCTTGGTGAACGGCCAGCGGGTGAACATCCCCAGCTATCGCGTCAAAGAAGGCGACGTGATCGAGGTCCGCGACCGTTCGAAGCAGATGGCTGTCCTGCTGGAAGCCGTGCAACTGGCCGAGCGTGAAGTGCCCGATTACATCGAGGCCGACCATTCCAAGATGTCCGCAACCTTCACCCGGACGCCGTCGCTGGCCGACGTGCCCTATCCGGCGATGATGGAACCGAACCTCGTCGTGGAATTCTACGCGAAGAACTGATCTTCGCAGACCATGGAATTCAGAAACCCGCGGCGCCGTCCGCGGGTTTTTCTTTTGGGCCACACTTGCCCGCCGGGCGTACCTGCCACATTGCGCGATGCAACGCGATTTTCTATGTGGTTCCGACGACCGAGCAGGAGACGACAGGCATGACGCGCAAGACCGGATTGGAAACCAAGTTCGAACAGGGGCTTTTCGCCTCGCGCTGGCTGATGGCGCCGATGTATCTGGGGCTGGTGGTCAGCCTGGGGATGCTGGCCATCGTCTTCGCGCGCGAGCTGATGTATTACGCGCCGCAGGTCATGACGATGACCGCCGACAAGGCGATCCTGGTCATCCTGACGCTGATCGACCTGTCGCTGGCGGGCAATCTGCTGCTGATCGTGCTGTTCTCGGGCTATGAGAATTTCGTGTCGAAGCTGGATATCGAGGATGGCGGCGACCGGCCCAGCTGGATGGGGACGGTGGATTTCTCGGGCCTGAAGATGAAGCTCATCGCCTCGATCATCGCGATTTCTACGATCCACCTGCTGAAACAGTTCATGGAACTGGGCAAGACCGAAAAGCCGCTGGATCAGGATGCGCTTTATTGGCTGGTGGCGATCCATATCGTGTTTGTCGCCTCGGGCCTGATGATGGCGGCGATGGACTGGCTGACAGCCAGAAGCAAGACGGCCAAGAACGGCGCCTGAGGCGCTTGCGGAAACCGCGCTGGCGCCATGCGCGTGCCAGGGCTAGAACCGGAAATTCAGGAGGATGTCATGACCCCGATCCAACCGCAGCCCGGCATCATGGAAATCGCGCTCTATCAGGGCGGGAAGTCGCAGATCGCGGGGCATCATGACGTTCTGAAACTGTCGTCGAACGAGAACCCGCTGGGCGTGCCGCCGCTGGCCGCCCAGGCGATTGCCGATGCGGCAATGGGCAGCCACCGCTATCCGTCGACCGACCATGCCGAGCTGCGCGCGGCGATTGCCGATGTGCACGGGCTGGAGGCCGAGCGGATCATCTGCGGCGTCGGCTCGGACGAGGTGCTGCAATTCGTGACCCAGGCCTTCGCCGGTCCGGGGGATGGAATCATCATGACCCGCCACGGGTTTTCGATGTACCCGATCCTGACCCACATGGCGGGCGCTACGCCGGTCACGGTGGACGAGGCGGATCGTATCGTCGATGTCGATGCGATCCTGGGCGCGGTGACTGACCGGACGCGTATCGTGCTGCTGACCAATCCCGGCAACCCGACCGGCACGCGGCTTTCGGATGCCGAATTGCTGCGCCTGGCCGACGGTCTGCCGCAGGACGTGATCCTAGTGATCGACGCCGCCTATGCCGAATATGCCGAAGGTTATGACGGCGGCGCGGCGCTGGCGGCCAGTCGACCCAACGTGCTGATGACACGGACCTTTTCCAAGATCTATGGCCTTGGCGGGTTGCGCATCGGCTGGGGTTATGGCCCGCAGGAGATGATCGACGTGCTGACGCGTATCCGCCAGCCCTTCAACCTGTCGGTGGTGCAGCTGGCCGCGGCCGAAGCCGCCGTGCGCGATCAGGATTGGGTGCGCACCTGTGCCGATCTGAACGCCGAACAGCGCGCCCGCCTGACCGGGGCGTTGCGGCAGTTGGGGATCGCTTGTGACGACAGCGATTGCAACTTCGTGCTGGCGCGGTTCGCCGACGCGGACGAGGCTGCCGCCGCCGATGCCGCGTTACAGGACGCCGGGATACTGGTGCGCCGCGTTGCGGGTTATGGCTTCCCCGAGGGGTTGCGGATCACCGTGGGCGACAAGGACGGAACGGGCCGCGTGATCGCCGCGCTGACCCAATGGCGCGAGGTGGGCAAATGAGCGTGATTTACAACCGGATCGCCTTGATCGGTCTGGGCCTGATCGCGGGGTCGATGGCGCTGGCCACGCGCCGGGCCGGGGCGGCGGGTGAAATCGTGGGTACTGCGCGGTCCGCGGAAACACGCCAGATCGCCGCCGAAATCGGGCTGGTCGACCGGGTGGTCGAGACCGTGGCCGAGGCTGTGCGCGACGCCGATCTTGTCGTTCTGGCCGTGCCGGTGGGTGCGATGGGGGCCGTCGCCGCCGAGATCGCGCCGCATCTGAAACCCGGCGCCGTGGTGACGGATGTGGGCTCGGTCAAGCGCGCGGTGATCGACGCCGTGGGCCCGCACATTCCCGAAGGCGTGCATTTCATCCCCGCCCACCCGCTGGCGGGCACCGAACATTCCGGCCCCAGATCGGGTTTTGCCGAACTGTTCGACAACCGCTGGACCCTGATCGTCCCGGCCGAGGGCAGCGACCCCGCCGAGGTCGACCGCCTGACCCGTTATTGGCAGGCACTGGGCGCCAACACCGAACAGATGGACCCCGATCACCACGATCTGGTCCTGGCCGTCACCAGCCACACGCCGCACCTGATCGCTTACACGATGGTGGGCGTGGCCGACGATCTGCGCCGGGTGACGGATAGCGAGGTGATCAAGTATTCCGCCGCCGGGTTCCGCGACTTTACCCGCATTGCCGCCAGCGATCCCACCATGTGGCGCGACGTGTTCCTGACCAACAAGGACGCCACGCTGGAGATCCTGGGCCGCTTCACCGAAGAGCTGTTCGCGCTGCAACGGGCGATCCGCACCGGCGATGGCGATCAGCTTTTCGATTATTTTACGCGGACACGGGCGATCCGACGCGGTATCATCGAGGCGGGGCAGGACACCGATGCCCCGAATTTCGGTCGCGGAGTGAAAAAGTCATGACCTTTCGGGCGCGTGTTCTGGTCCTGTTGACACTGGCTCTGGCGCTTCCGGCCTGGGGCCACGCGCCGGACCGGTCGCCGCGCCCGACCGCCCGCCCGGTTGCCCAAACGGTCCAGCCGCGCGCGCTGCGCGTGCCGGTCTTTTACCAGGCGACGCATCGCCCGGTGGCCCGGCCCGGCCGCAAAACGGGGCCGCGTGCCGCAGCAAACACGGGCCGCATCATCCTGGTGCCCGTCCACTATGACGCAAATTACCGCCCGAAACGCCGGCCCAAGGGCCTGTCGCAGCGCCGCTATCAGCACACGGTCAGCACCGCCGCCGCGACCCAGACGCAGCCGCGTTCGGTTGTGACCAGCAGCAAGGGCAAGGTCTGTGGCGACCGCACCCTGCGCGGCGAAACCATGTCGCCCATCGCGGGGCGGATACGCGGGTGCGGCCTGTCCGATCCCGTCAAGCTTTACGAGGTCGACGGCGTGCGTCTGAACCAACCGGCGGTCATCGATTGCACCACCGCCAAGGCGCTGAAAAGCTGGCTGAACAAGGGTGTGCGCCCGGTCGTGGGCCGGTTGGGCGGCGGCGTGTCGGAGCTGCGCGTGGTGGCGTCCTATGCCTGCCGGACGCGCAACAATCAGCCGGGGGCCAAGATCTCGGAACATGGCAAGGGCCGCGCGGTGGATATTTCCGAGATCCGGCTGAAAAACGGGGCCTCGCTGAACGTGCTGCGCGACTGGCGCGATCCGGCCAAGGGCAAGCTGCTGAAACAGATCCACAAATCGGCCTGTGGCCCGTTCGGCACCGTGCTGGGGCCGAATTCCGACCGGTTCCACAAGGACCACTTCCACGTCGACACGGCGCGGTATCGTTCGGGCAGCTACTGCCGCTAGCGAATGCGTAGCACCGGCGCGGGGCCGATGGGCACCGGGCCCAGGCTCATCCGTCCATTGCCGAAGACCAGCGGCGCGTCGATCGTATCGGCATTACCCGACATGCGCGCCAACAGCGACAGCCCGGTTTCGACCGTCGGCGCCAGATCGGCGGGCAGGGCGCCGGTGTCGACAGCGATCTGCAACAGCTCGCGCCAGTTGGTGGCGCGCACCCCGATTTCGCCCGTGGGCAGGCCATCGGCATCGACGGTCAATTGACCCGCAGCCTGAAGGTGAATGCCGCCCCATTTCATCTCGGCCAGTTTCAGGTCCAGCGATGTGACCTGCGGGCGGGCGCGTTCGACCGCAAACCGGTCCCAAGGCGCGTCGAAGGTCATCGTGGCGTCGAATTTCAGCGCCTCGACCGCCTCGGGCAGGGCCACCTGGCCGAAAATCGCGCGGATATCTTCCGACAATCGCGCCTCTGACGCGTCCAGCGCCACGTCATAGGTGGTTTCCGCCCCCTCGTGCCGCAGCGCGGCCAGCCGGGCCTGCGGCAGTTCGGCCCACCAGCCTTGGGTTGAGGCAACGCGGAACGCATCGGCGATCACCGTCAGCCGGTCGGCGGCCAGATCGGGGCCGGGATCGAACACCGCGCTGCCCTGCATCTTGTCGCTGGTCACGCGCAGCTTTTCAAACGGCGTCGTCAGCAGCTGTTCGTTGGGCCAGGTGACGATCATGTGGTGCGGTTTGTAGCTAAGCGCAAAGACCTGCAAAAACGGCGCCTGCCATGACAGGCCGGTATCGGGATCGGCCAGCGTCGGGTTTTCGATCGTCAGGTCGAACCGGTTGGGAAAGCCGCGCATCGCGATCTCGCTGGCCTCGGCCACCCAGCCCTCGGCCCGGCGGGCATCCAGCCACAGCTCCAGCCCGGTCTTGACCCCGCGCGAGCCGATAAACCACCAGCCCGACCACAGGATGGCCGCCAGAATCACAAGGCTCAGCAATCTGCGCATGGCGCCCTCTTTCGTTTCGAATTGTCATTGTGTTTAAAGACAGTCGCGCAAGAGGACCAGCCAATGTCAGACCAGCCGCTTTGGGTTTTCGGATACGGATCGCTGATGTGGGACCCGGGCTTTCCCGTGGCCGAACGTCAGGTGGCGCGGCTGGATGGCTATCACCGGTCGTTCTGCATGTGGTCGATCCACTATCGCGGCACCAAGGATGCACCGGGTCTGGTGCTGGCGCTGGACGCCGCGCCGGGGGGCAGTTGCCTGGGGCTGGGGTTCCGGGTGACTCCGGGGGCCGAGGACGAGACCCTGGCCATCTTGCGCGCGCGCGAGCTGGTCTCCTATGCCTATTACGAGGCGCGGGTGCCGATCACGCTGGTTGGTGGGGAACAGGTGCAGGCCACGACCTATGTCGTCGATCCCAAGCATGACCAGTATTGCGGACAACTGACGCTGGAAGAACAGGCCGCTATCATCGCCCGTGCCCATGGTGAACGCGGGCCCAACACCGAATACCTGCACAACACCGTCGATCACCTGTCGCAGCTGGGCATCGACGACCCCGATCTGGCCTGGCTGAACGCGCGGGTGCGCCGAATGGTGCCCTGATGGACGGGCGCCGTGAATTGCGTGTTGTGACGCTGCGGCGCTTGGCCTAGTCTTGCGCCAAGAACAAAAGGGCGCAGGACGCATTCCATGCCATTGACCGAGCGCGAGGCCGAGCCGCATTTTTCCCAACCCGTGCGCCAGATTTTCCTGATGCTGGTGGCCGTGGGGCTGTTTTCCTTTGGCGCCTATGTCGCTTATCCGCGCGTGGCACCGGTGTTCCTGTCGAACCCGTATCTGAACGGTGTGATCCTTCTGGTGTTCCTGATCGGCGTACTGGCCTGTTTCTGGCAGGTGATCCAGCTGATCTCGTCGGTGCACTGGATCGAGGGGTTCGCCTCGGAACGGCCGGGGCACGAGGTCACGCGTGCCCCCCGCCTGCTGGCGCCGCTGGCCGCGCTGTTGCGGTCGCGCGGGGCGCGGATGCAGATCGGCGCGTCATCGGCCCGGTCGATCCTGGAATCAGTGGCCACCCGGATCGAAGAGCTGCGCGATATCACGCGTTATATCGTCAACCTGCTGATTTTCCTGGGCCTTCTGGGCACGTTTTATGGTCTGGCCACAACCGTTCCGGCGGTGGTCGAAACCATCCGCTCGTTGGCGCCGCAGGATGGCGAAGGCGGGGTCGAGGTGTTTTCGCGCCTGATGGTCGGGCTCGAGGAACAGCTGGGCGGGATGGGCACGGCCTTTGCCTCGTCGCTGTTGGGGCTGGCAGGGTCACTGGTGGTGGGCCTGCTGGAGCTGTTCGCGGGCCACGGCCAGAACCGGTTCTATCGCGAGCTGGAAGAGTGGCTTTCGACCATCACCCGGCTGGGCTTTTCCAGCGGCGACGCGGATGCGGGCGAGGGCGGGGCGATGGGCCATGCGCTGGACCACATGGCCGCGCAGATGGACGCCCTGCAAGAGCTGTTCCAGCAATCGCAGGCCGACCGCAGCGCGATGGACGCGCGGCTGGAACAGGTGGCGGGATCGGTCGAACGCCTGACCGACCGGCTTTCGGGCGACACCGGCAATGCGGCCGCGCTGGCCCGGGTCGCCGATGGGCAGGAACGGTTGATCGCGGCGCTGCAGAACCGCGAGAACACCGATGGCGGCAGCTATGTCGATGCCGAAAGCCGGATGCGCCTGCGGTCGATCGACGTGCAATTGCTGCGCATCCTCGAAGAGATCTCGGCCGGGCGTCAGGAAACCCTGACCGACTTGCGGGGCGATCTGGCCGCATTGGCGCGGGCCGTTCACGACCTGCGCAGATCGGGGGGCAGCTAGGTGGCACTCACCCGGCGCACAGGGCAACGGTTCCAGGCCTCGATCTGGCCCGGTTTCGTCGATGCGATGACCGCGCTTTTGCTGGTGCTGATGTTCGTGCTGTCGATCTTCATGATCGTGCAATTCATGCTGCGCGAGACCATTACCGGGCAGGAAACCCAACTGAGCGAGCTGAACGCCGAACTGACCGCGCTGGCCGAAACGCTGGGGCTGGAACAGCGCCGGGCGTCGGATCTTGAGGATCAGGTGGGGGTGCTCGATGCCTCGCTCGCCGATGCGCGGGCGCAGGCGGAAAGCCAAAGCGCGCTGATCGCCAATCTGACGGCGCAGCTGACCGAAACCTCGGGCGCGCTGGATGCGGCCGAAGCGCAGATCACCGAGTTCGAGGCTCAGGTCGCGGGGCTTTTGGCGCAGCGTGACGATGCGCTGGCGCAGGTCGAGGGGTTAAGCGCGGAGCGGGCCGAACTGCTGAGCGCGCGCGAGGCGCAGGCGCTGGCGCTGGCCAACCTGCGGGACGAGATCGACGCCCAGACCGAGGCCGCGCGCCTGGCCGCGGCGCAAAGCGATGCGCTGGAGGCATTGGTCGACGATCTGCGCCGCCGCACCGCCGAGGCCGAGGCCGCCAACACCATCAACACCCGGCAGATGGCCGAGCTGACCGAGAAACTGAGCGCAGAAGAGGCCGCGCGCCTGGCCGAAGCCGCCGCCGCGCAGGCCCTGCGCGACAAGCTGCAAGGGGCCGAGGACGAGCTGACCGCGATGACCCTAGCGCTGGAAGAGCAGCGCAAGAAGGCCGAGGAAACCCTGACCCTGCTGGCCGCGGCCAATATCGCGCGCGACGGTCTGAACGAGCGACTTGCGGCGGCGTTGCAGGACCTGACCGACACCCAGGCCGAACGCGATGCGCTGCGCGGGACGCTGGACGCCACGACTGAGGATACCCGCGACCGGGCCGAGATCGAACGACAGCTGGCCGCCGCGCTGGCCGCGAAACTGGCCGCCGAACAACAGGCCACCGAACAGATGACCGAAGCCGAAGAGCGCGCCGCACTGTTGGCCGCCGCCAATCAGGCCCTGTCCGAGGAAGAGGCGAAATCAGCCGAAAGCCAGCGCAAGCTGGCGCTGTTGAACCAGCAGGTCGCCGCGCTGCGAAGCCAGTTGGGCAGTCTTCAGACGCTGCTGGATGCCGCCAGCGAACGGGACGAGGCCGCGCAGGTCCAACTCGAGGCGCTGGGCAGTCAGCTGAACACCGCGCTGGCGCAGGTCGCGTCGGAACAGCGCCGCCGGGCCGAGCTGGAAGCGGCCGAGCGCAAGCGGCTGGAGGAAGAAGCCGCCCGCCTGAACGCCGAGGCCAAGGATCTGAAGAACTATCGCTCGGAATTCTTCGGCCGGTTGCGCAGCGTTCTGGCCGGGCGCGAGGGCGTGCGCATCGTCGGCGACCGGTTCGTGTTCTCGTCCGAGGTGCTGTTTGAACCCGCCTCGGCCCAGCTGGCGGCCGAGGGGCGGGCGCAGATCGCCAATGTGGCCGCGATCCTCAGCGATGTGGCCGACGAGATCCCGCCGCAGATCGACTGGATCATCCGCGTTGACGGCCATACCGACGACACGCCGCTAGCGCCCGGCGCGCGCTATGCCGACAACTGGGAGCTCAGCCAGGCCCGCGCGCTGTCGGTGGTCCGCTACATGATCGACGGTCTGGGCTTTCCGGCCGAACATCTGGCGGCCACGGGGTTCGGCGAATACCGCCCGGTCAACACCGAAAACACCCCCCAGGCCCGCGCCCAGAACCGCCGGATCGAGCTGAAACTGACCGAGCGGTGAGGGGCGTGGATGCGCCGCCCGCCCATCGCGTCAGTTATGATCGCGAAGCGCCCATGATCACGCTGCGCCCGATCACCCTGTTGTTGCTGTGCGTGGCGGCGGCGGTGCTGGCTGGCGATATCGCGTTCGAGTTGGCCCGGCCCGTGCAGGCTGGCAAGAGCGTCCTGATCGATTTCGACGCCTTTTACCTGGTCGGGCAGATGATCGGCGAAGGGCAGTTGCAAGGTGCCTATGATCCGGCGGTGTTCGACGCGCGGCAGCAGGCGCTTGTGGGATATGGCGAGCCGCTGATCTGGAGCTATCCGCCGCCCTTCAACCTTGTGGTTGCGCCCTTTGCGCAGGCGCCGAACTGGCTGTCCTATCTGCTGTTCATGGGGGGCACGCTGGCGGCCTATCTGTGGATCCTGCGGGCCATTGCGGGGCCGCAGTTTCATGCAACGCTTGTCTTATGCCTGGCGCTGTTCCCGATCGTGATCCGGTCGGGGCAGAACAGCTTCCTGACTGGCGGGCTGATCGGTTTGGCGTGTCTGCTGGCGTTGCGGCGGTCGGTTTGGGCCGGGGTGCCGCTGGGGCTGATGGTGATCAAGCCGCATCTGGCTTTGGGCGTGGGGCTGTGGTCCGTCCTGGATCGGCGCTGGGGCATGGTTGCCGTGGCTTTCGCGGTCAGCCTGTTGGCCTGTGGCGTTGCCACGCTGGCATACGGTCCCGCCGCCTGGGGGTGGTTCATCGACGCGGCCGCGGCCACCCAGGATTTTCTGCGCGCGGGGCAATATCCGCTGTTTCGGATGACATCGGTTTTCGCCTTCGGGCTGTCGGCGGGGTTGGGCCCGACCCTGGCGATGGTGCTGCATCTGTGCAGCGCGGCGGCGGCCATTGCGCTGTTGATTGCGGTGCAGGTTTCGGGCGCGGGGCTTCGGCGCCGGATCGGCGCGGCGGTTTTCGTATCGGCGCTGATCAGCCCCTATAATTATGACTATGACCTGGCGATGCTGGCGTTTTCCCTGGCGCTTCTGATGCCGGCGATTGCCGCGCGGAACACCCGGTTGGAGCGTGGCGCGATTCTGATCGGCATGTGGGTGGTCGGTTTTTACGGTGTCGCGGTGTCGCTGGGGATGGATCGCGGTGTGCTGGGGACGGATTGGCGCGGGATTTCCATCTGTGGCCCGGTGCTGGTGCTGACCGGGCTGGTGATCCTGCGCGGAGCGCTCAGGGCGCGGTCGTGATCCCGTTCGACAATATGGCCCGCAACAGGGCAGCCGGCGCGCACATAAGGAAAACCCCGCCACATGGGCGGGGTTTCCGGTATCAGTCCGCTGTCAGAAGCGGGGGTTTCTTTGACGAGAGCCGTCGTTTTTCCGGCTCTTCGATGCGCAGGTCGATCTTGCCATCCTTGACGCCGACCTTGACGACACCGCCCTTGGCCAGCTTGCCGAACAGCAGCTCTTCGGCCAGCGGCTTCTTGATGTTTTCCTGGATCACACGGCCCAGGGGGCGCGCGCCCATCTTGTCGTCATAGCCCTTTTCGGCCAGCCATTCGGCGGCGGGGCGGGTCAGTTCGATGCTGACATCGCGGTCCATCAGCTGGGCTTCCAGCTGCAGCACGAATTTCTCGACCACCTGCAGGATGACCTCTTTGCCCAGCGGGGCAAAGCTGACCACTGCATCCAGACGGTTGCGGAATTCGGGGCTGAAGGTGCGCTCGATCGCGGCGGTATCCTCGCCCTCGCGCCGGTCGCGGCCGAAACCGATGGCGGATTTGGCCTGTTCGGCGGCGCCCGCGTTCGAGGTCATGATCAGGATCACGTTGCGGAAATCCACCTGACGGCCATTGTGGTCGGTCAGTTTGCCGTGGTCCATCACCTGCAGCAGAATGTTGAACACATCCGGGTGCGCCTTTTCGATCTCGTCCAGCAGCAGCACGCAATGCGGGTGCTGGTCGACCCCGTCGGTCAGCAGACCGCCCTGGTCGAAGCCCACATAGCCCGGAGGCGCGCCGATCAGCCGGCTGACCGCGTGTTTCTCCATGTATTCCGACATGTCGAACCGCAGCAGTTCCACGCCCAGCGTATCGGCCAATTGCTTGGCGACCTCGGTCTTGCCGACGCCGGTGGGCCCGGCGAACAGATAGTTGCCGATGGGTTTTTCCGGCTCGCGCAGGCCCGCCCGCGACAGCTTGATCGCCGAGGACAGCGCCTCGATCGCCAGATCCTGGCCGAAGACCACGCGTTTCAGCGTGCGCTCCAGGTCCTTGAGCACGATTGCGTCATCCTTGGTGACGTTCTTCGGCGGGATGCGGGCGATCTTGGCCACCACGGCCTCGATCTCTTTCACGCCGATGGTCTTGCGCCGCTTGCTTTCGGCGACCAGATGCTGCGCCGCGCCAGCCTCGTCGATCACGTCGATGGCCTTGTCAGGCAGTTTCCGGTCATGGATATAACGCGCCGACAGCTCGACCGCGGTCTTGATCGCGTCGCTGGTGTATTTGATGTCGTGGTGTTCCTCGAAATACGGTTTCAGACCGGTCAGGATCTTCACCGAATCCTCGACCGAGGGTTCGACCACGTCGATCTTCTGGAACCGGCGGCTCAGCGCGCGGTCCTTTTCGAAATGCTGGCGGAACTCCTTATAGGTGGTGGAGCCCATGCAGCGCAGCTTGCCACCCTGCAGCGCGGGTTTCAGCAGGTTGCTGGCATCCATCGCGCCGCCCGATGTGGCGCCCGCGCCGATGACGGTGTGGATCTCGTCGATGAACAGGATCGCATCGGGATGCTCTTCCAGCTCGGACACGACCGCTTTCAGCCGTTCCTCGAAATCGCCGCGATAGCGGGTGCCGGCCAGAAGTGCGCCCATATCCAGCGAATAGATCGTGGATTTCGACAGAACCTCGGGCGTTTCGCCGTTGACGATCTTATAGGCCAGCCCTTCGGCAATGGCGGTCTTGCCCACGCCGGGATCGCCCACCAGAAGCGGGTTGTTCTTGCGGCGGCGGCACAGCACCTGGATGCAACGCTCGACCTCGTCCGCGCGGCCGATCAGCGGATCGACATCGCCTTCGGCCGATTTGGCGTTCAGGTCGACACAGTATTTGGCCAGCGCCGATTCCTTGTTGCTGCCTTCTTCGGCCTGCTGGGCGGTGGCGGTTTCCTCTTCGCCGAAATCGGCGCCCGTCACGGGGCGGCTTTCGCCGAAGCTGGGATCCTTGGCCACGCCATGGGCGATGTAATTCACCGCGTCATAGCGGGTCATGTCCTGTTCCTGCAGGAAATAGGCGGCGTTGGATTCGCGTTCGGCAAAGATCGCGACCAGCACATTGGCACCGGTCACTTCGGTCCGGCCCGAGGACTGGACATGGATCGCGGCGCGTTGGATCACGCGCTGGAACGCGGCGGTCGGCACGGCTTCGGACCCTTCGATGCTGGTGACCAGCGTCGAAAGCTCGTCATCGATGAAGTCCACCAGCGTCTTGCGCAGCTCTTCCAGGTCGACCGAACAGGCCTGCATGACCTTGGCCGCGTCGGGTTCGTCGATCAGCGCCAGCAACAGGTGTTCCAGCGTTGCGAGTTCGTGGCGGCGCGCATTGGCCAGGGCCAGCGCCGAATGAATGGCTTGCTCGAGTGTATTCGAAAACGACGGCACGCGATGTGCTCCTTCTTCTGTAGGGCCGAGGGGAGGGATGGCGGGCCCGTCCTCAACCGTGGCCTCATAAACTTAAAGTTTGGTGTTCTTCACCGCGCTTCAAGTTTTTTCTGCCGACATCCGCATATCCATCCGGCATTCGCATCATTTTTGAGCGCATTCGTGGCGGGCAGACCCGTATCCTCGGCTCAAAATCTGTCTTTTTGCGCGCGGATTTCGGCAAATACCGCGACATCGCTTTCCGTTTCCATGCCCATGGCGGCCTTCATCTCGGGAAGGTGGGCGCGCAGGAAGGGATTGGTCGCGCGTTCCTCTGACAGTAGGGCGGGCACGGTTGGCTGTCCAGCATCGCGTGCGGCGTCCACCGCCTTTGAACGTGATGTAAGCGCGGCATTGTCGGGATCAATACTGAGCGCGAATTTCATGTTGGATTGCGTGTATTCGTGACCGGAATAGACCCGTGTCTCGTCCGGCAGCGCGGCCAGTTTGCACAGGCTGTCCCACATCATTTCCGGCGTGCCTTCGAACAGCCGCCCGCAGCCCATCACCATCAGGCTGTCGGCGGTGAAAACGGCATTGGCGCGGGGGAAGTGATAGGCCATGTGGCCCGCCGTGTGCCCCGGCACGTGCAGCGGCACGGTATAGGATTCGCCGGTGCCGCCGTTCATCCCCTCGGTCAGGGCCATGTCCAGCGGCGGCAGCTTCGATTCCTCGGCCTTGGGGCCCATCACCTTGCAGCCGTATCGCGCGCGCAGCTCGGCCACGCCGCCCACGTGGTCGTGGTGATGATGCGTGATCAGAATCGCCCGCAGCGACCAGCCGCGCGCATCAAGCGCGGCAATAACGGGCCCGGCCTCGGGTGCGTCGATCAGGCACACCCCGTCGGGACCTTTCACCAGATAGGCGTAATTGTCGCTCAGGCAGGGGATCGTCACGATGTCGAGAGGCATGGCGTTTTGTGTCCTGTTCGCTATTCTGCACTGGAATTTTTGCCGATCCCAAGGCCGACTGCAATGCACCTGGATGTGCTCGACCTCAGAAACTTCTACTACCGCACCAATCTGGGGCGGGTGGCGCAGCGGTCGATCCGGGACCAGGTTCTGACCTTCTGGCCCGAGGCCAAGGGCCAGACCGTCGCGGGGTTCGGCTTCGCCGTGCCGCTGCTGCGCCCCTATATGCAGGATGCCCGCCGGGTGATCGGGTTGATGCCCGGCCCGCAGGGCGTGATGCCCTGGCCCGCGGGGCAGGACAACATGTCGGTGCTGGTCGAGGAAACCCAATGGCCGCTGGCCACCGGGCTGGTCGACAAGCTGGTGATGATGCACGGGCTGGAGACCAGCGATAACCCCTCGGCCCTGCTCGAGGAAACCGCGCGGGCGCTGGGGCCGGGGGGGCGTGTGCTGTTCATCGTGCCGAACCGGTCGGGCCTGTGGTCCAGCCGCGACGCCACGCCGTTCGGCTTCGGCCGGCCCTATTCCCTGAGCCAGCTGGAATCGCAGTTGAAAAAGCACGGGTTCCAGCCCGAGGACCACCGCGCGGCGCTGTTCGCCCCGCCGTCGCATAAACGGTTCTGGCTCAAGACCTCGCCGGTCTGGGAACGGTTCGGCCGCAAGGTCAGCCGCTATTACGCGGGCGGTGTGCTGATGGTCGAGGCGACCAAGCAGGTCTATCGCCCGGTGGGGCCGGGCCTGCCCGAGGCGGTCAAGCGCCCGCTGCGCGTGCTGGAGGGGCTGCCCAAGGCCGGGACCGAGCCCGCCTGACGCGTGCGGTGATTCTGCGCCCGGATCAGCGGGGCGCGCAGCGAATCCGTGGTGTTAGCGCCAACCCCGGACGGCAAACATCAAAATGGCTTACATAATGTCATTCTTGGATGTTGCTAGGATAGATTTGCTCTGTTACACCCACGCCGATTTCGGAAGCGCACCCGTTCCGGGGCGCAGAATGATCTGCCTCATTGCCGCGTCCTGCGGAAACTGATGAGGCCAAAGACATCGGAAGGGTGGACGTGTCCGAACCAGCTTCGATCTCCTCCGGCATTGCTGCGCGCTATGCCACGGCCATTTTCGAACTGGCCAAAGAATCCAAACAGCTCGAGTCCCTCGAAAAGGACCTCGGTGAAATCGAGGCCCTGCTGAGCGAAAGCGCCGATTTCCGCGACCTGATCGCGTCGCCGGTCTATGGCCGCGAGGCGCAGAGCGCAGCGGTGACCGCGATCGCCAAGAAGATCGGTCTGTCGGATACCGTGACCAACGCGCTGGGCCTGATGGCGTCCAAGCGCCGTCTGTTCGTGCTGCCGCAACTGGCCGCGGGCCTGCGCGCGATGATCGCCGAGGAAAAGGGCGAGATCACCGCAGATGTCGTCGCCGCGACCGCGCTGAGCGCGGCCCAGCAGGACGAACTGGCCGCGTCGCTCAAGGCGAGCACGGGCAAGGACGTCAAGATCAACACGACCGTCGATGAAAGCCTTATCGGCGGTCTTATCGTAAAAGTGGGCTCGAAGATGATCGATACCTCGATCCGTTCGAAGCTCAACGCACTCCAGAACACCATGAAAGAGGTCGGATAAATGGGTATCCAAGCAGCTGAGATCTCTGCGATCCTGAAGGACCAGATCAAGAATTTCGGTCAGGAAGCAGAAGTTGCCGAAGTTGGCCGCGTGCTGAGCGTCGGTGACGGCATCGCCCGTGTGCACGGCCTCGACAACATTCAGGCCGGCGAGATGGTCGAATTCCCCGGCGGTATCCGCGGGATGGCGCTGAACCTGGAGGTCGACAACGTGGGTGTCGTGATCTTCGGTTCGGACCGGGACATCAAGGAAGGCGACACCGTCAAGCGCACCAACGCCATCGTGGACGTGCCCGCGGGCGAGGCGCTGCTGGGCCGTGTTGTGGACGCGCTGGGCAACCCGATTGACGGCAAGGGCCCGATCGCGGCGTCCGAGCGCCGCATCGCCGATGTCAAGGCGCCGGGCATCATCCCGCGTAAATCGGTGCACGAGCCGATGGCGACCGGCCTGAAATCGGTCGACGCGATGATCCCGATCGGCCGTGGCCAGCGCGAGCTGATCATCGGCGACCGCCAGACCGGCAAGACCGCCGTGGCGCTGGACGCGATCCTGAACCAGAAATCCTATAACGACGCCGCCGGCGACGACGAAAGCAAGAAACTATACTGCGTCTATGTCGCGGTCGGTCAGAAGCGTTCGACCGTTGCCCAGCTGGTGAAGAAGCTGGAAGAAACCGGCGCGATCGATTATTCGATCGTGGTGGCCGCAACCGCGTCCGACCCCGCGCCGATGCAGTTCCTGGCACCCTATGCCGCGACCGCGATGGCCGAATTCTTCCGCGACAACGGCAAGCACGCGCTGATCATCTATGATGACCTGTCCAAGCAGGCGGTTTCGTATCGTCAGATGTCGCTGCTGCTGCGCCGTCCGCCGGGGCGTGAAGCCTATCCGGGTGACGTTTTCTATCTGCACTCGCGCCTGCTGGAGCGTTCGGCGAAGCTGAACGAGGATCACGGCGCAGGTTCGCTGACCGCGCTGCCGATCATCGAAACCCAGGGCGGCGACGTTTCGGCGTTTATTCCGACCAACGTGATCTCGATCACCGACGGTCAGATCTTCCTGGAAACCGAGCTGTTCTATCAGGGTATCCGCCCGGCTGTGAACACCGGCCTGTCGGTTTCGCGCGTGGGCTCGTCGGCCCAGACCAAGGCGATGTCCTCGGTCGCCGGTCCGGTGAAACTGTCGCTGGCCCAGTACCGCGAGATGGCGGCCTTTGCCCAGTTCGGTTCGGACCTGGATGCCGCCACCCAGCAGCTGCTGAACCGTGGTGCGCGCCTGACAGAGCTGATGAAGCAGCCGCAATACGCGCCGCTGACCAACGCGGAAATCGTCTGTGTGATCTTCGCGGGCACCAACGGGTATCTGGACAAGGTTCCGGTGAACCAGGTGGGCCGGTTCGAGGCAGGTCTGCTGACCTTCCTGCGCCAGAAGCACCAGGACACGCTGGACTGGATCACCAACGAAGACCCGAAAATCAAGGGCGATGCTGCTGACCGCCTGAAAGCTGTCATCGACGAATTCGCCAAAGATTTCGCCTGAGGGCAGGTAAGGATCGGATAGATGCCAAGCCTAAAGGACCTCAAGAATAGGATCGAAAGCGTCAAGTCGACGCGGAAGATCACCAAGGCCATGCAGATGGTCGCGGCGGCCAAGCTCCGCCGCGCCCAGGATGCCGCCGAAAGCGCCCGGCCCTATGCCGAGCGCATGAACGCGGTGATGGGCGGTCTTGCGGCTTCGGTCGCGGGATCCTCTGGCGCGCCGCGCCTGCTGTCGGGCACCGGCAGCGACCAGGTGCAGCTGTTGGTCGTCATGACCTCGGAGCGCGGTCTGTGCGGCGGCTTCAACAGCTCGATCGTGAAGAAGGCCAAGGCGCGCATCGAGGCGCTGCAGGCGGCCGGCAAGACGGTCAAGATCCTGACCGTGGGCAAGAAGGGCCGCGAGCAGCTGAAGCGTGACTATGCCAGCCTGTTCGTCGGCCATGTGGACCTGAGCGAAGTCAAGACGCTGGGCTATGTCAACGCGCAGGACATCGCGCGTGACATCCTGGGCCGTTTCGACGCCGGGGAATTCGACGTTGCGACGATCTTCTTCAACACGTTCCAGTCGGTGATCAGCCAGATCCCGACCGAAAAGCAGGTCATCCCGGCCACGTTCGAGCCCGCCGAGGGCGACGAAGGCAGTGCGCTGTACGACTATGAGCCGTCGGAAGAGGGCATTCTGGTCGACCTGCTGCCGCGGGGCGTTGCGACGCAGATCTTCACCGCGTTGCTGGAAAACGCCGCCTCGGAACAGGGCGCGCGGATGTCGGCAATGGACAACGCGACCCGCAATGCGGGCGACATGATCGACAGGCTGACCATCGAGTACAACCGCTCGCGTCAGGCCGTCATCACCAACGAGCTTATTGAAATCATTTCGGGCGCGGAAGCGCTCTAACGGAACCGGAGACGAAACATGGCAAACGCAAAAGGCAAAGTGACCCAGGTCATTGGCGCCGTTGTGGACGTGCAGTTCGACGATCACCTGCCGGAGATCCTGAACGCGCTTGAGACCGACAACAACGGGAAGAAACTGGTTCTGGAAGTGGCCCAGCATCTGGGTGAGAACACCGTCCGGACCATCGCGATGGACGCGACCGAAGGTCTGGTGCGCGGCGCGGTCGTGACCGACAGCGGCGCCCCGATCTCGATCCCCGTGGGCAACGCGACCCTGGGCCGGATCCTGAACGTGATCGGCGAGCCTGTGGACGAGCAGGGCCCGGTGAAGGCATCGGAAACCCGTGCGATCCACCAGCCCGCGCCCGAGTTCAACGAACAGTCGACGGAATCGGAAATCCTGGTCACCGGCATCAAGGTCATCGACCTGCTGGCACCTTACGCCAAGGGCGGCAAGATCGGCCTGTTCGGCGGCGCCGGCGTGGGCAAGACGGTTCTGATCATGGAACTGATCAACAACATCGCCAAGGTGCACTCGGGCTATTCGGTGTTCGCCGGTGTGGGTGAACGGACCCGCGAAGGCAACGACCTGTATCACGAGATGATCGAATCCAACGTGATCAAGCCCGACAACCTGGAAGACAGCCAGGTGGCGCTGGTCTATGGCCAGATGAACGAGCCTCCGGGGGCGCGTGCCCGTGTGGCGCTGACCGGCCTGACCCTGGCCGAACAGTTCCGCGACCAGTCCGGGACCGACGTTCTGTTCTTCGTCGACAACATCTTCCGCTTTACCCAGGCGGGTTCCGAGGTGTCGGCGCTGCTGGGCCGTATTCCTTCGGCTGTGGGCTATCAGCCGACGCTGGCCACCGACATGGGCGCGATGCAGGAACGCATCACCTCGACCAAGCAGGGTTCGATCACCTCGATCCAGGCCGTCTACGTTCCCGCGGACGACCTGACCGACCCCGCGCCGGCAACCACCTTTGCGCACCTGGACGCCACGACCGTTCTGTCGCGCGCCATCTCGGAGCTGGGCATCTATCCGGCGGTTGACCCGCTGGACAGCTCGTCGCGCCTGATGGACCCCGCCGTTGTGGGGGAAGAGCATTACAAGGTCGCGTTCGAGGTTCAGGGTATCCTTCAGCGTTACAAGTCGCTGCAGGACATCATCGCGATCCTCGGCATGGACGAACTGAGCGAAGAGGACAAGCTGACCGTGGCCCGCGCCCGGAAGATCCAGCGTTTCCTCAGCCAGCCGTTTGACGTGGCGAAAGTCTTCACCGGTTCGGACGGTGTTCAGGTTCCGCTGGAAAAAACCATCGCCTCCTTCAAGGCGGTTGTGGCCGGTGAATACGACCACCTGCCCGAAGGCGCGTTCTATATGGTCGGTGACATCGACGAAGTGATCGCCAAAGCCGAGAAAATGGCAGCCGACGCTGCCTAAGGGGGCCCTTGATGGCAGATACGATGCAATTTGACCTGGTGTCACCGGAAAAGAGCCTGGCCTCGCTTCAGGTGACAGCGGTCCAGATCCCGGGCGCCGAAGGCGACCTGACGGCCATGCCGGGCCACGCACCGCTGATCACAACGCTGCGTCCCGGTATCCTGAAGGTGGCTTCGCCCGAGGGCGATCTGGAATTCGTCGTGACCGGCGGATTTGCCGAGATCGGCGAGGGCCTGTCGGTTCTGGCCGAGCGTGCCCTGCCCGTGGCCGAAATGACCAAGGAGGCCTATGACGCCCTGGTCGAGGAAGCCCGCGCCGCGCATGCCAGCGCCCAGGAGGCCAGCCATAACGAGCCTGGCCCGGTGGACGATGCGGCCAAGCTTTTGGCCGACATGGTCGCCATGGGCACCCATGTGGGCCTTGGCTGATCGCCGCTGATCACTGAAAACCAAAAACCCCGCAAGAAATTGCGGGGTTTTTTGTTGCCCGGCGGGCGGTGCGGTCCGCGCCACACACGTCTTGCGTGATTAACATTGCGATTTACGCCTGTTAGGGACAAAATACCGACCGGTTTCGACTAAAACGGGCTTTCCGAAGGGTACATTTTTATATGCAGCGTATGGAATCACGTTCACTGGGTGTGGCGCAGGGAACGGCAATCCTGTTTTCAGATTTCGATTCCGGCGGTCCGATGTGGACCGGCACAGGGCCGCGAGTGGTGACCCATGCCGTGACATTCAAGGACCGGTTCCGGTCCAAACCGGCGGTGACCGTGGGCATCGGCATGTGGGACATGGCCAGCGGTGCCAACATCCGCGCCGATATCTCGGCCGACAATGTGACGGCCGAGGGGTTCGATATCGTGTTCAAGACCTGGGGCGACACCCGTATCGCCCGCATCCGCGCCGACTGGATGGCCATTGGCGAAACCCGGTCGGACGACGATTGGGAGCTTTACTGAGCCCCCAACCGCATCAGCTGCTGTACAGCCCCTCATAGATCGGGGCCAGCGTGTCGTGCTGGAACAGCGACGAGACCGACGTGCCGTTCCAGGTGTTCAGGATCGCCTGGGCGAACATCGGCGCGGTTGGCACGATGCGGATATTCTTGGCCTTCTGCGTGGCCTTGGTGGGTTCGATCGAATCCGTGATGACCAGGCTTTTCATGACCGAATTGGTCACCCGTTCGACCGCCGGTCCGGACAGCACACCGTGTGTGATATAGGAATGCACCTCTTTCGCGCCGTGCTGCATCAGCAGATCGGCGGCCTTGCACAGCGTACCGGCGGTGTCGCACAGGTCGTCGACGATCAGGCAGGTCTTGCCCTTCACATCGCCGATCACGGTCATCTCGGCGACTTCGCCGGGCTTTTCGCGGCGTTTGTCGACAATGGACAGCGGCGCGTCGATCCGCTTGGCCAGCTCACGCGCGCGGGCCACGCCGCCCACATCGGGCGACACGACCATCAGCTCTTTCATGCGGCCCTTGAAATTGTGCTGGATGTCGAGCGAGAAGATCGGCGCGGCATAAAGGTTGTCGACCGGAATGTCGAAGAATCCCTGGATCTGCGTCGCGTGCAGGTCCATGGTCAGGATCCGCTCGATACCGGCACCAACCATCATGTTGGCCACCAGCTTGGCGCTGATCGGTGTGCGGGCCTTGGTCCGGCGGTCCTGGCGGGCATAGCCGAAATAGGGGATCACCGCCGTGATGCGGGCCGCCGAAGACCGGCGCAGCGCATCGGAAATGATCAGCAATTCCATAAGGTTGTCGTTGGCGGGGTTCGACGTGGACTGGATGATGAACATGTCCTCGCCGCGCACGTTCTCGTAAACCTCGACGAAGATTTCACCGTCGTTGAACCGTTCGACACGGGCATCGACCAGGCCGACATGCGCCCCACGATGCATCGAGATACGTTTCCCGATCTTTTCGGCCAGCGGCAGGTTGGCGTTTCCAGCAATAAGCTTGGGTTCGGTAAGAGTGGGCATGGCAGCGATCCCGGTGCAGTCTGATGACAGATTCGTGACGTGGGTTTCGCTTATCACCCCGCTACGATCTTGCAAACCACGCGCGACAGGGAGCCGCCAAGATGACGCAAATTGACTACTATTTTTCGATGATCTCGCCCTTCACCTATCTGACCGGCACAAGGTTGGAAGAGATCGCCGAAAAACACGGCGCCGGCGTGGCTTACAAACCGGTGGATATTGGCCAGCTGTTTGCGCGGACGGGGGGCACGCCGGTGCCGCAGCGTCACGAAAGCCGCCAGGCCTATCGCCTTCAGGAATTGCGCCGTCAGGCGGCCAAGGCGGGCTTGCCGCTGAATGCCAAGCCGATGTTCTGGCCGACCAATGCCGCGCCGTCGGCCTATGCGGTGATCGCGGCGCAATCGGCGGGCGGGGGCGATCTGGGCGGGTTGGTGCACGGGCTGTTGCGCGCCTGCTGGGCCGAGGAGAAGGATATCGCCGAAGACGCGGTGATCCGCACCTGTCTGGAACAGGCCGGGTTCGACGCGGGTCTGGCCGATAGCGGGCTGCTGGCGGGGGCCGAGACCTATGCCGCGAACCTGGAAGAGGCCGTGTCGCGCGGTGTCTTCGGCGCGCCGTTCTATATCACCGATGGCGACGAACGGTTCTGGGGGCAGGACCGGCTGGACGATCTGGACCTGCATCTGGCGGGCAAGATCTAGCCGCGCAGGATCTCGATGAACCGCTCGATTTCCGGGTCGGTCGTGCACCAGCTACAGGCCAGCCGCACATGCACGCGATCCTCGGGCAGGGTGGCGGGGTCTTCGGCGGGCCATTCGGCATAGCGCGCGCCCGCCGCGCGCAGCCGGGCATCGGCGGCGCGGGGCAGGGTGGCAAAGACCAGGTTGGCATCGGTGGGCTGGGTGATGCTGGCGCCCGGGCTGCGCGCCACCGCATCGGACAGCCAGCGCGCGGCGCGGTTGGCCCGCCGCGCCAGCGTGCGCCACAGATCGTCCTGCAACAACGCCAGCATCTGCGCCGACAGATAGCGGTTTTTCGACGCCAGATGCCCGGCCTGTTTCCGGCGGCGCTGAAACTCCCACGCCAGCGCCGGGTCGAAGATCACCACCGCCTCGACCCCCAGCAGCCCGTTCTTGGTGCCGCCCAGGCACAGGATGTCGGCGCCTGCCTTCCATGACAGCTCGGCCGGGGTGCACTCCAGCGCGACAAGCGCATTGGCGAAGCGCGCGCCGTCCATATGCACGCGCAGCCCGTGGTCGCGGGCAATCGCGGTCAGCGCGGCCAGATCCGACGGGCCATAGACCGTGCCGTATTCGGTGGCATTGGTCAGCGACAGCGGCCCCTTGGCCACGTGGTGAATATCCGTCTCGTCAATCGCGTCCAGCGTATCGGCCAGCGCGGCGGGATCCATCCGGCCATGCGCCCCGGGCAGCAGCGTCAGCTTGGCGCCGCCCGTCATGAAGCCCGGCGCGCTGCATTCATCGACCTCGATATGCGCTGCGTTATGGGCAAAGATCGTCCCCCACGGCGGACACAGGCAAGCCAGCGACAGCGCATTCGCGGCGGTGCCGGTGGTGACCAGAAACACCTCGGCCTCGGGCGCCTCGAAGATCTGGCGGATGCGCAGGGTCAGCTGCTCGCTCAGCGCATCGGCGCCATAGGATCGCGCGTGACCCGCATTCGCGGCCTCGATCGCGCGCAGGATTTCCGGCGGGGCAGGGGCGGCGTTGTCCGAGGCGAAATCCATGGCGCTTACAGCTCTTCGTCGATCACGTGGTCTTCCCAATCCTCGACCGGCACTTCGATCTCGGGCAGGGTCCAGCCCTGAACCGATACGCCCGCCTCGTGCACGCTGTCGGCCCGGCCCGATACCAGCGGGTGCCAGTCGGCCAGCTTGCGCCCCTCGTAAAGGCGGCGATAGGCGCAGCTTAGCGGCATCCAATAGGCGATGTCGGCGATATTACCGGGCGTCAGCACCACGCATTCCGGCACGATGGTCTTGCGCACCTGGTAATGCGCGCAGCGGCAGGTTTCATCGTCCAGCAGCTTGCAGGCGATGCGTGTGAACACGACCTCGCCGGTGTCGGCGTCTTCCAGCTTGTTCAGGCAGCACTTGCCGCAGCCGTCGCACAGCGCCTCCCACTCGGGTTGGGTCATCTTTTTCAGCGGCACACGTTCCCAGAACCGGGGACGCAGCCCGGTGCGTGTGATCGGGTCGGTCATGGGCAAGAGCCTAGCGTTTGTTCAGCGAAAAGAAAGGACTAGAGCGCTTTGAGGATCGCGCGCGCCTGATCGCAATCGGCGTGCATCTGCGCGACCAGCGCGTCCAGGGTCGTATACGCGACCTCGGGGCGCAGGTAATCGACCAGCGCGACCGAGACATGGGTGCCGTAGAGATCGCCGGCAAAGTCGAAGATGAAGGTCTCGCAATTCGGGACATTGGTCCCGAATGTGGGCCGGATCCCGACCGAGGCCGCGCCGTGATAGCTGCCCTTGTGCGGGCCGTCCAGAATGTCGATCAGCACCGCATAGATGCCGAATTTCGGCGGGTGCAGCCGGTCGACCGACATGTTTGCGGTGGGAAAGCCCAGATCGCGGCCGCGCTTGTCGCCGTGCAGCACCGCACCTTCGATCCGGTGCCAATGGCCCAGCATCGCGGCGGCGTCGCGCGGGCGGCCTTCGGACAGGGCGGTGCGGATCGCGGTGGACGAGACCGGCGTGCCCAGATTTTCCAAGAGCGGCACCAACGTTGTTTCGAACCCCATCTGCTGGCCGAACGCCTTCAGGTCCTGCGCGGTGCCCTTGCGGCCCTTGCCGAAACAGAAATCGGCCCCCACCACCACATGGCGCAGGCCCAGCCCATCGGCGATCACCTGACGCGCGAATGCCTCGGGCGTCAGACCGGCCAATGCGGCATCGAAGGGCAGTTGGAACAGCTGTTCGACACCCAGCTTGGCCAGCCGGTTCGATTTCGCCTCGGCGTTCATCAGGCGAAAGGGCGGGGCGTCGGGTGCAAAGAACTCGCGCGGGTGGGGCTCGAACGTGACCACGCCCAGCGGCGCGTCATGGGTGTTGGCCCAGTTCCGGGCAATGTCCAGAACCGCCTGATGGCCCAGATGCACACCGTCGAAATTGCCAATCGCGGCGCTGGCGCCGCGATCTTCCGGTGATAGACCCGTAAATTCCAGATGCGTCTTCATCGGCCCCCGGGCGTGCCGGGTTCCGGCACAATCAGTCGAACTTGCGGCTGGGCGCCAGAACCAGCGCTTCACCCTTCAGAACGACCGTATCGCCCACCACACACAGACATTCAAGGGCCACGCGCCGCTTGTCGAACTGGATGTCGGTCACGATGACCTCGGCCATCACCACGTCGCCGGGGCGGACGGGGGCCAGGAAGGTCAGCGATTGCTTCAGATAGATCGTGCCATGGCCGGGCAGTTGTTCGCCGATCACGGCCGAGATCAGCCCGGCGGTCAACATGCCATGGGCGATGCGCCCTTCGAAGATCGTGTCCTGTGCATAGCTGTCATCCAGGTGCACCGGGTTGTGGTCGGTGGACACTTCGGCAAACAGCTCAATGTCGCGATCGGTGATTTCCTTGCGCAAATGGCGGCGCATACCGATCTCGATATCCTCGATGCAAATCGTTCCGCGTGGCATATTGTCGAGCATCTGCTCCTCCAATTCCATGTTGCAGCGCAGCATAGACAAACCGCCCGGGCTGCGCAATCGCGAAAGCAACTTTAGGACCTATGTTGCCAATTTGGCGCAATTATGTTGCTTGGCTGATCGACTGTTTCGGATCAGCGCAGGAAGCCGATGGCATAGGTCGGGGCCGATTTTTCCTTATCCAAAAAGCGGTTAAGCGCATCTTCATCGGGTTGCCGGGTGGTTTCGGTCTCTGCCGCGGCCAGACCGCCGGTGATGAACAGGCTGTCGATATCCTCGCCCATCGCGCCGCGGATATCGGTGGCGATGCCGTCGCCAATGGCCAGGATTCGGTCATCCGATACCCGCGCCACCTGGGCCAGGCGCCGCCGGGCCAGATCATAGATCGGCGGGTGCGGCTTGCCGAAATACAGGCTCTCGCCCCCCATTTCGGTATAAAGCCGCGCCACCGCGCCCGCGCACCATTCGCGCACCTCGCCCCGGTCCACCACGATATCGGGGTTGGCGCAGAGCAGCTTCATGCCCATCTGCTTGGCGTAAAGCAGCTGCGGGCGCAGCTCGGCGGGATCGGCATGGGGGTCGAACGGGCCGGTGCAGACGATTCCCTCGGCCTCGTCCAGCGGCACCTGGCTGATCTCGACCGGGTCCTCGATGATCTGCAGCGGGTCGAAAAAGGTCTGGTCATGCGGCTCGCCGATGAAAAACACCTTTTGCCCCACCGCGCCGCGATACATGGCGGCCCGGGCGCTGTCGCCCGATGTGGTGATGGTGTCCCAGGCATCCTCGGGCACGCCCAGAACGGCCAGTTGCTTTGCCACGCTGGCCCGGTGGCGCGGCGCGTTGGTCAGCAAAACCACCACGCCGCCCGCCGCGCGATACGCCTGTAGCGCCGCAACCGCGTCGGGAAAGGGTTTGCGCCCGTCATGCACACAGCCCCAAAGGTCGACGAACAATGCTTCGTATTCTGATGAAATCTCCGACAGGCGTTCGATCATACGTGTCATGCGTGGCCCTTCCCTGCGCAACCTTTTGCCCGTTCAACGCGCATTCGGCGCCGTTGGGTCCTTGGGTGCTTTCTATTGCGCATCGTCCCGCTTGGCGAGGGGGTGCGTGGCCCGCGCGGCGCTTGCCACAGGCGGCAAACCGTGATTGGCTTTGGCTAAACCCACAGGAACAGCGCGATGATTTTCAAAGGCATTCTTTTTGCCCTGGCCGCTTTTGGCCTTTATGCGACCCATGACGTGGTGGTGAAGACCCTGGGGGGCAACTATTCCCCGATTCAGATCGTCTTCTTCTCGACCCTGATGTCGTTCCCGCTGGTCACGTTCATGCTGATGAACGACCGGACCCAGGGCAACCTGTTGCCGGTGCGGCCGGTCTGGACGCTGCTGCGGTCGGCCAGCGCGACAATCGCGGTGTCGTCGGCATTCTATGCGTTTTCGGTGCTGCCGCTGGCGCAGACCTATGCGATTCTGTTTGCCATGCCGCTGTTGATCACGCTGCTTGCGATCCCGATCCTGGGCGAGCGTGTGGGCCTGCACCGGGGGGCTGCGGTGGCGCTGGGGCTGATCGGGGTGATCGTGGTGCTGCGCCCGGGTTCGGCCGAACTGTCGCTGGGTCACCTGGCGGCGCTGATGGCGGCGGTCTTCAGCGCGCTGGCCGGGGTCATCGTGCGCAAGATCGGCCAGGAGGAACGGATGGTCGTCCTGATGCTGTATCCCATGGCGCTGAACTTTCTGGTGATGGGGCTGCTTCTGCCCTTTGTCTATCACCCGATGCCGCTCTTGGATCTGGGCGGGCTGGCGCTGGTGTCGGTCTTCGGCTTTGCCGCGGGCCTGTGCCTGATCGCCGCCTATCGCTATGCCGAGGCCGCGATCGTCGCCCCGATGCAATATTCGCAGATGCTGTGGGCCACCGGCTATGGCGCGCTGCTGTTCGACGAAAGCGTCGACAGCGCCACGCTGACCGGCGCGGGGATCATCATCCTGTCGGGGCTCTACATCGTCTTCCGCGAGGCCCGCGGAGGCCAATCCCGCACCACACCCGTGCTGCGCACCCGCTCGCGCGCGGCCACATCGATGTCGTTCCGGATCTCGCCCATGTTGCGGCGGTTACGGGTGCGGGGGGAGTAGCAGTATGTTTCGGTTCTTAATCTGTATTACATGATGCCAAGTGTTGTTGGGTTATCCACAGCATTTCTCCATACATCTGTTGACGGGTCCGCAATATGCTGTGTATAACTTTTTTAAGTTCGCCATATTTTGCGGAAACCCGGCAAATATGGTGGTTTATCCGTTGACATTGAAATTGATGCGCGCCAGCCTTCCTTTTGACAGCTGGTGAATCAGAAACGCCGCCATGGTGGCTAGACCAAGGCGGCGTGATGCTCCAGCTCCGCTTCCTGGGAAGGTCGCGGCGGTCATTCGGAGAACATCTTCTTTCAATAGAAAGAGGACGAGTGAGTCAAGCGGCCTTCGATCACAACCTTAGGCACAGTTATGTCTTACTATTACCTAAACCGAAACGCCCAACCTGATGGATATCACGAAGTGCATGTCGACTCGGGGACATGTCCATTTCCGCCAGATACGGAAAATCGTGTGCCTCTCGGCTGGCACAGCACATGCGCAAGTGCGTTAGCTACTGCGCGTGCTTACTACCCACTGGTTGATGGTTGCCATTGGTGCAATCATCCTTGTCATACGCGATAGGTGCTATCATGGCGACGAACCCGCCAAGCGGCGACGGAAAACGAAACGGAATGGTGCGTGGGCGTTCGCAAACGCAAGCGCCCAACGGAAATTGGGTCAAGCGCGACACGAAGACCGGGCGTTTCATGGATCAGAAAACTTCTAGCAAGACGCCATTCAAGGGTGTCCGAAAAGAGAGATGAGGCACGAATTTGCGGGCGGTTTTTCCGCCCGCATCACACAGCCTTTCGCCCCCACAAATCATACTCCCCGGCCTCGTCGACCTCGACACTCACGATATCGCCCACCTTCAGCCCCTCGGTACCCTCGTCGATGAACAGGTTACCGTCGATCTCGGGGGCGTCGGACTTGGTGCGGCAGGTGGCGATGCCGTCTGCGTCGATATCGTCCACGATCACGTCCATGCGCTGGCCCACCTTGGCGGCCAGTTTCGCCTCGGAGATCGCCTGGGCCTTGGCCATGAAGCGGTCCCACCGGTCCTGTTTGACTTCATCCGGCACATGGTCGGGCAGGGTGTTTGACCGCGCGCCCTCGACATTTTCGTATTGAAAGCAGCCGACACGATCCAGCTGTGCCTCGTCCATCCAGTCCAGCAGGGTCTGGAATTCATCCTCGGTCTCGCCCGGATAGCCCACGATGAAGGTCGAGCGCAGGGTGATCTCGGGGCAGATCGACCGCCATTCGGCGATCCGGTCCAGCGTGCGTTCGGCGGCGGCGGGGCGGGCCATGCGGCGCAGCGTGTCGGGGTGGGCATGCTGGAACGGGATGTCCAGATAGGGCAGCACCAGCCCATCCGCCATCAGCGGGATCAACTCGCGCACATGCGGATAGGGATAGATGTAATGCAGCCGCACCCAGGCGCCGAGCGACCCCAGATCGCGCGCCAGATCGGTGATATGGGCGCGGTGGCCATGTCCCTCGGCATGTTTGATGTCGACGCCATAGGCGCTGGTGTCCTGGCTGATGACCAAAAGCTCGCGCACGCCGTTTTCGACCAGCTTTTCGGCCTCGCGCACCACCGCATGGGCCGGGCGGCTGGCCAGCTTGCCGCGCATGTCGGGGATGATGCAGAACTTGCACTTGTGGTTACAGCCCTCGGAGATCTTGAGATAGCTGTAATGGCGCGGGGTCAGTTTCACGCCGCTGGCGGGCAGCAGGTCGATGAACGGGTCGGGGTCGGGCGGCACCGCGCCGTGGACGGCGTCCAGCACCTGTTCGTATTGGTGCGGTCCGGTGACGGCCAGAACCGATGGGTGGGTGCCGCGAATGTAATCCTCTTCCGCGCCCAGACAGCCGGTGACGATCACCCGGCCGTTTTCCGTCAACGCCTCGCCAATCGCTTCCAGGCTTTCGGCCTTGGCCGAATCCAGAAACCCGCAGGTGTTCACGATCACGGCGTCGGCGCCGGCATAATCGGGGCTGATCGCATAGCCTTCGGCGCGCAGCCGGGTCAGGATGCGTTCGCTGTCGACCAACGCCTTGGGGCAGCCCAGGCTGACAAGGCCCACGGTGGGCTGACCGGCGCGGCGGGCGTCGGCAATGCGGGGGGCGGGGGCGCGGTCGGGGCGCAGATCGGGCGGGTTTTGTACCATGCCGCCCCTATATCGCAGGGCAATCGCGTGGGAAAGCGCGCTCTTGCCTTGTTGGGTGGGCGGCTTGGCCCTAGATTCAGGGGCAAGTGTGTTCAGGTTGGGAGGCTGCGCCATGCGGTGGCTTTTGCGGTTCTTGTTGTCCCTTGTCATTCTGGCGGTCCTGCTGATCGGCGGTCTGTTCCTGTTGCCCGCCGACAAGATCGCGGGGCTGGCCAGCGAGCAGCTGCGCGCCGCCACGGGCCGCGATGTGACGCTGACCGGGCGGCTGGCCCCCACCGTCTGGCCGCAACTGGGCGTGTCGACCGGGCCGGTGACGCTGTCGAATGCCAGCTGGTCCGAGGCCGGCCCGATGCTGCGGGCCAAGGGGTTGTCGGTGGGCCTTGATGCATCGGCGCTGATCGGCGGGCAGATCAAGATCCGCAAGCTGGAGCTGCGCGGGCCGCAGATCATCTTGGAAAAGGCCGCCGATGGCCGGGTGAACTGGGATCTGGCCGTGGCGGATGCCGCGGCACAGACGGTGGAGCCGGGCGGCACTGGCACCGGCGGCGCGGCCAAAAGCAGCGCGCCGACCGAATTTTCCATCGACCAGGCCGAGATCAGCGATGCCACCCTGCGGTTCATCGACCACGCGGCGGGGACCGAAACGCGGATCGACGGGCTGACCGCCCGGATTACCGCGCCCGAATTCACCGGCCCTGCGGATCTGTCGGTTCAGGCCACGCTGAACGGCCAGCCGATGCAGGCCGAGGCGCATCTGGACCAGCTGGCCGCGCTGCTGGTCGGGCAGGTCAGCGGCATGAAGCTGGACCTGTCGCTGGGCGAGACCACGCTGGATTTCGCGGGCCGTGGCGGGTTGGAGCCGCTGGCGGCCGAGGGGCAGATGTCGCTGAAAAGCGGCGATCTGGCCGGGGTCTTTGCCGCGCTGGGCCAGCCCGCGCCCGAGCTGCCCGCCGATCTGGCCAAGGGCCTGTCGCTGAGCGGCGGGCTGACCTATGCCCCCGCCGGGTCGGTGCATCTGCGCCAGGCGGTGCTGCGCGCGGGGTCGAACCAGTTGGCGGGTGACGCGGACCTGACCCTGGACGGCAAGCCGCGCCTGACCGGCAGCTTCACCACCGATGCGCTGGACCTGAGCCCCTTCATGGCCGACACGCCCAAGGGCGGTTCGGGTGGCAATGGCGGTGGCGGCGGCAAGAAATCCGCCGGGGGCTGGTCGACCGATCCCATCGATGTCAGCGCGCTGGCCGCGCTGGATGCCGAGGTCGCGCTGGACGCGGGCAGTGTCGATTTGGGCGACACCAAGCTGGGGCGCACCCGCATCCTGGCCACCCTGACCGACCGGCGGCTGGTGCTCACCCTGCGCGAGGTGCGGGCGCATGACGGGCTGCTGACCGGGGAATTCGTGGTCAACGGGCGCGGCGGGCTGTCGGTGGGCGGCGATCTGAACGCGCAAGGGGTCGGGATGCAAAGCCTGCTGTCGGAGCTGGCGGGGTTCGACCGGCTGCTGGGCGCGGGCAACCTGCAACTGAATTTCCTGGGGTCCGGCAACAGCATGGATGCGATCATGAAAAGCCTGAAGGGTGACGGCAAATTCTCGGTCGGCAAGGGCGAGTTGCGGGGGCTGGACCTGGCGGGGATGCTGCGCAACCTCGACACCTCGTACGAGGGGCAGGGCGCCAAGACGATCTTCGACAGCATCGGTGCGAGCTTTGCGATCAGGGACGGCGTGCTGCGCAACAAGGACCTGAGCCTGCTGGCACCGCTGTTGCAGGCGGTGGGTCTGGGCAAGGTCGACCTGGGCGGCCAGACGCTGGATTACCGCGTGACGCCCACGGCGTTTTCCGGCGCGGATGACGAGGGGGTGAAGGTGCCGCTGCTGATCACTGGCACCTGGGCCAGCCCCAAGTTCAAGCTGGACCTCAAGGCGCTGGCCGAGCAGGAGCTGGAGCTGGAACGCCGCAAGCAGGAACTGGAAGACCGCGCCAAGGCCGAGACCGAAAAGGCCAAGGCGCGGGCCGAAAAGCAGGTCGGCAAGAAGCTGGGCGTCAAGGCCGAGGATGGCGAGTCGCTGGAGGATGCCGCCAAGCGCCAGCTGCGGGACGAGGCCAAGAAATCCCTGCGCAAGCTTTTCGACTGACCGGCGCGCAGGGCGCACAGAAAAAGGGCGGCGCCGTGCGGTGCCGCCCTTTCACGTTCGAAAGCGGTGCGATCAGTCGCCGGTGGTGACCTTGGCCACCGCTGCGGCCAGGATCGGCACGGTTTGCGCGTTCAGCCCGGCCACGTTCATCCGGCTGTCGCCGATCACATAGATGCCGTGATCATTGCGCAGGGTGTCGACCTGCGCGGGCGTGATCCCCAGCATCGAGAACATGCCGCGATGACGGCCGATGAAATCGAACCGGTCGGAATTGGTCAGGCGTTGCAGTTCGGCGGCCAGCTGTTGGCGCAGGTCCAGCATGCCGGTGCGCACCTGTTCCAGCTCGGCCTCCCAATCGGCGCGCAGGGCGGGATCGGTCAGCACCATGCTGACCAGCCGCGCGCCGTGATCGGGCGGGAAGGAATAGGTCTGGCGGTTCAGAAAGTTCAGGTTGCCCTGGTTCAGCGTTTTCAGCCCGCCATCCTGCGCCACGGCCATCAGGATGCCGGTGCGTTCGCGGTAAACGCCGAAATTCTTCGAACAGCTGGCGGCGATGATGGTTTCCGGCACGGACGAGGCCACCAGCCGTACGGCGGCGGCGTCTTCCTCCAGCCCGTCGCCGAACCCCTGATAGGCGATGTCGATCATCGGGATCAGCCCCTTGGCCAGCAGCGTGTCGATCACCGCCTGCCACTGATCCGCGGTCAGGTTCGCGCCCGTTGGGTTGTGGCAGCAGCCATGCAGCAGCACCACGTCGCCCGGCGCCGCACCGTTCAGATCGGCGATCATGCCGTCGAAATCGACCGTGCCCGTCGCCGGTTCGAAATAGCGATAGGGGCGGTTCTTGATCTGAAGGTAATTCAGGATGCTGACATGGTTGCCCCAGGTCGGGTTCGACACCCAGACCGTGACATCGGGGTTGGCCATCCGCGCCAGGTCAAAGCCCAGCCGCACCGCACCGGTGCCGCCCGGCGTGGCGATGCTGGCGACCTTGTCGCGCGCCACGGCGTCGCCCAGAACCAGCGCCACCATCGCGTCGTTGAATTCCGGCGCCCCGGCCAGCGCGACATAGGTCTTGGTATCCTCGACCTCCCACAGCTGCTTTTCGGCGGCCTTGATGGCGCGCATGATCGGGGTGTGGCCGGTGGCATCCTTATAGACACCAACGCCCAGGTCGATCTTGTCGGTGCGGGGGTCTTCGCGGAAAATCTGCATCAGCGCCAGGATCTTGTCGGCGGGATGGGTCGGCAGATCGGAAAACATCGGGGCCAGTCCTTTTCTGAGGGGGTAGGGGGCCGTTCGCAGGCGGTTCAGACCATGCCTCAGAGCGTCTGACAGGGCAACTGGGAATTCAGCGCGTCCGCCGCATCAGATAGATATCCATGATCCAGCCGTGCCGCGCCCGTGCCTCGGCCCGGGCCGCGACGATCTGCGGGCCGACTTGCGCCAGCAGGCCGGTGATGCGGATCTCCTCCGCCATCCCGGCATAGGCCGACCACCAGATCTCGACCCCGTCGGGGTCCAGCGCCTGAAACGCGCCGCCCGCGTCCAGCATCACCACCACGGTATCGGCGCCGTCGGGCCAGCCGTGGTCGCGGATCTGGCGGCCGGTGGTGATCTGCACCGGCGCGCCGATCTCGTTCAGCGTGATCGCGTGGCCGGCGGTCAGGCTTTGGATCGCGGTGATGCCGGGAATGACGGTCAGGGTCAGCTTCATCCGCCGTTGCAGCCGCTCGGCGATGCGCATCGTGCTGTCGTAAAGCGATGGATCGCCCCAGACCAGAAAGCCCACACGGCCGGTGCCGCCGGTCGCTTCCATGATCTCGGCCTGCCAGATTTCGGCGATCACGTCGTGCCAGTCATCGACGCGGGTGCGGTAATCGGCGGTGGCCGCGTCGCGCACGGGCAAGTCGAATTCGCGCAAGACCGGGCCGTCAGGACCCAGATGCTCGGCACAGATCTGGCGGCGCAGGGCGGCCAGATCGTCCTTTTGCGCGCCCTTGTTCGGGATCAGGATCACATCGGCGCTGCGCATGGCATCAATGGCCTGCAGGGTCAGGTGCCGTGGGTTGCCCGCCCCGATCCCGATCAGCAAAAGCTCCAACATGCGCTGCCCCCAAATGAAAAACGCGGCCCCCGAAGGCGCCGCGCCAGACCCCAATGGGTCGAAATCAGCCCGCGTTGTGCAGGCGCGGTTCGAACAGGCCGTTGCCGGTCAGGCCGCGCAGCGATTTCGCCACGGCCAGCACCGCCAGATCGGCCAGCGGCTCGACCAGAACGACCAGCATATAGGCGCCGCCAAAGGCCAGAACCGAGCTGACATTCGCTGCGCCGAAGCCCTGACCATAGAACGCCCAGAACGCCACCCAGGCCACGACGCCACCCTGATAGGCGGTCGAAAGCGCCAGCGCCTGGCTGTATTTCAGGTCAACATAGGCGGTGCCCGGCGCGATGATGCGCTTGGCCAGCTCGCGCATCGCATACAGCGGCACCAGCAGCGTGGTGATGTTGATGAAATATTGCGGCAGATCGAAGGGCGCAAAGAAAACGCCCTGCGCCAGCAGACCCAGCGCCAGGCCAAAGGCCGCAGGCGCCGCGCCGAACAGCAGGAACAGGGTCGAGCCCAGGATGAAGTGAACCTCGGACACGCCGACCGGGTAATGCGGCAGAACCTGGAAGAAGCAGAACACCAGCGCGGTCGTGGCAACGGTGCGCGCGGCAAGCGAGGCGACGCCGCTTTCCTTTACCGCGTCCCACGCCAGTTTCGCGCCAACAGTGGCGGCACCGGCGGCGGTGACGAAGCTGAGCGCCATTTTCGCGCCGTGAACGATTCCGGGTTCGATATGCATAAACTTTTCTCCCTGCCGTCTCACCCGACGGCGTTGCGATGTGTGGACCGCGTGGCGCGGCATGGTGCGGGGCCGATTCATCGGCCCCATGACGGCAGGTCTCCTGACTCGCGGGTCGTCGCTTTCCCGGGCCTTCCCAACCCCCGGATGGGGTCAGTGGCATGTGCCGGGCACGCTCGCCGCTTACAGTTGCGGGGGCAGTCACGGAATTGGCGCCTGATGGCTACACCGCACCGTGTTCCCTTTTCATCCCCTGAGCTTCATGTCGTGGGGAACCGTCAGGTTTCGGGGTCTCATGCCGGACCCGGGCTTGTCAAGCGTCCTGCGCCGCCAGCGGGCCATAAAGGATCAGCGCGGGTGCGCCCCTGGTGTCGGCGGGGATGGTTTCGGCCAGGGCGGCGACGGTGTGGCGGCTTAACACCTGATCTGGCGTCGACACGGATTCGGCCAGCATCGCGGGGGTGTCGGGCGGCAAACCGGCATCCAGCAGCAGCTTGGCAAAGGCCTGGAACGTGCGGCGGCCCATATAGACGACGGTCGTCGCCTCGGCGTCGGCCAGCGCGGCCAGGTTCAGGTTCTCGGGCAGGGCGCCGGTCACGTCATGGCCGGTCACGAACTGCACGCGCCGCGCGGTCAGCCGCCGGGTCAGCGGGATCGCGGCGGCGGCGGCGGCGGCCGAGGCCGCGGTGATCCCGGGGATGACCTCGAACCCGATCCCGGCGGCGCGCAGGGCTGTGATCTCTTCCTCAAGCCGGCCAAAGATCCCCGCATCGCCGGATTTCAGCCGCACCACCCGCGCGCCGGTCTTGGCATAGTCGACCAACAGCCGGCTCACGTGATCCTGCCGGGGCGACGGGCGACCGGCGCGTTTGCCCACGCCCACCAGATCGGCATCGTCGCGCGCGTGGCTCAGGATCGGGCCGGATGACAGATCGTCGAACAGCACCGCATCGGCGGTCTGCAACCGTTTGACCGCCTTGACGGTCAAAAGCTCGGGGTCGCCGGGACCCGAGGATACGAAACTGACGAATCCGCTCATGCGCTAGCTCGCCCTTGCAATCAGGTGAAAGAATGTACCCGTGGCATGGCCGCAACGCGAGCCTGTTTCCGGCACTTCGGCGCCATTGGCGTCGGTCACGTGGGCCAGCGGCGCGTCGGGCTGGGACAGGATGGTGGAATAATGGAATTCGTGCCCGCGCAGACGTGCGCCCGCCGCATGGCCCGGCAGGGGCGCCGCAAGCTCGGCCAGCCGATAGCCCAGATGCATCTTGCGCTTGGCATAGGATGTCTCCAGCCCCAGCAGCCCGGCCATCTGGTGGCGCGTGCCGTCCTTGTCGACCAGCCCCGCGCCCATCGCCATATAGCCCCCGCATTCGCCATGCACGGGCCGGGTTTCGGCAAAGGCTTGCAGCCCTGCGCGGAATGTCTCGGCCGCGGCCAGTTGCCCCGCGTGCAGTTCCGGGTATCCGCCGGGCAGCCAGCAGATATCGGCGCTGTCATCGGGGGCTTGGTCGGCCAGGGGGGAGAACGGCAGAACCTCGGCCCCTTGCGCGCGCCAGCTGTCCATCAGATGCGGATATACGAAGGAAAACGCCGCATCGCGGGCCAGCGCGATCCGTTGACCCGGCGGCGGGACGGGCGTTACCGCCGCATCCGGCGCCTGCGTGGGGCGGGCCGCCGCGATCAGCCGGTCCAGATCCAGATGACCGGCGATGAACGCGCCCGCATCGGTCAGGATCTGGTTCAACGTGCTGTGTTCTTCGGCCTGCACCAGCCCCAGGTGGCGTTCCGGCATCTCGATGCTTTTCAGCCGGGGGAGGGCGCCCAGAACCTCGATCCCCGTGCCACGGAAGCCCGCGCGCAACAGCGCCTCGTGCCGTGGGCTGGCGACCCGGTTCAGCACCACGCCCGCCAGGTCGACATCCGGGCGCATGGTGGCAAAGCCGCGCGCCACGGCGGCGGCCGATTGCGCCTGGCCCGAAGCGTCAAGGACCAGCACCACCGGCCAGCCGGTCAGCGCGGCAATGTCTGCGCTGGCGCCGATGCCGGTCTCGCCGGGGCTGGCGACACCGTCAAACAGGCCCATGGACCCTTCGGCCAGCACCAGATCGGCGCCCGATGCCACGCCCATCAGCCGCCCCAGCAGCCCCGGGGCCATCGCCCAGCTGTCCAGATTGACCGAGGCCTGCCCCGCCGCCGCGCCGTGAAAGCCCGGATCGATGTAATCCGGTCCGCATTTGAACGGCTGCACCGCCACGCCGCGATCGGCCAGCGCGCGCAGAAGCCCCAGCATCAGCGTGGTCTTGCCCGTCCCCGACGCAGGGGCCGAGATCAGCAGGCCCGGGGGCAGGGTCATTCCGTCCCCTCCGGGAAGCGCGGGTTGGTGCCCACGGGGCGATAGCGGCGGTCGTATTCGCCCGCGTACAGACGGCTTTCGCCGAACTCCTCGGCCCCGATGGCGCGGCCCACCAGGATCAGCGCGGTGCGCCCGCGTTCGCCGCCCGTGGCCTCGATCACGGTGTCCAGCGTGGCGCGGATCACCTTTTCGTCCGGCCAGCTGGCGCGCCAGACCACGGCCACCGGGCAATCGCCGCCGTAATGCGGGGTCAGCCGGGCCACCACGTCATCGAGCACATGTACCGACAGGTGGATGGCCAGCGTCGCGCCGGTCGCGGCGAAGTTTTCCAGCGTCTCGCCCTCGGGCATGGCGCTGGCCCGGCCCGAGGTGCGGGTCAGCACCAGCGATTGCGCCACGCCCGGCAGGGTCAGCTCTGCCCCCAGCAGCGCGGCGCTGGCGGCAAAGGCGGGAACCCCCGGCGTCACGTCATAGGGGATGCCCATCTCGCGCAGCCGCCGCAGCTGTTCGCCCATCGCCGACCAGACCGACAGGTCGCCCGAATGCAGCCGCGCCACATCCTGGCCCGCCGCGTGGGCGGTGGCGATCTCGTCCATGATCTGGTCCAGCGACATCGGCGCGGTGTTCACGATCCGCGCGCCGTCGGGGCAGTGATCCAGCAGCGCCTCAGGCACCAGCGACCCGGCATACAGGCACACGGGGCACGCCGCGATCAGGTCGCGTCCACGCAGGGTGATCAGGTCGGCGGCGCCGGGGCCTGCGCCGATGAAATGCACGGTCATGTGTCTGGTCCTTCTGCAAGGGCGGCGGTCGCCATGCCGTCGCCCGAAATCGCCCTGGGGGCAAGCAATACCGCGCCCGCCCCCGCCACGGCCAGCGCGGCGGCCTCGGCCAGGCTGCCGGTGCCGAATTGCGCGGCCACGCGGGCCGACTGTGTCTGTGTTTGCTGCGCGGCCAGCCGGTCGGCATCGACCGCATGCAGCGGCAGGCCAAGCCGTTTGGCCAGCGCGCGGATCTGTGGCGCATCGGCCTTGGTCGCGGCAGTGGCCAGCGCGTCGATGCGCGCGGTTCCCGCCGCCAGCTGCAGCGCCTGTTGCAGGTCGTCCAGCGTCGCCGCGCCGCGAAATCCGATCCCCGCCACGATCATCGCGTGACCGCCCATTGCAGCTGCGGGCGCGCGGGCGTCCAGCCCTGCATCCGTCCCAGCGGTGCGGCCTCGGCCATATCCATGCGCAGAAGCTGTCCCCGCTTGGCCTGATGCCAGCGCATCAGCAGCGCCTCTGTCTCCAGCGTCACGGCGTTGGCCACCAGCCGCGCGCCGGTGGGCAGGCGGTCCCACAGCGCGGTCAGCAGGTCGTCATTCGCGCCGCCGCCCACGAAGATCGCATCTGGTGTCGGCAGGGCGTCCAGCCCGCCGGGTGCGGTGGCGTGGTGTGCGGTGATGCGGTGGTCCAACCCGAACCGCGCGGCGTTCTCGCGGATATTCTCCAACCGGTCGGCGCGGGTTTCCAGCGCATGGGCCGTGGCGCGCGGCGCGGCCAGCGCCCACTCGACGGAAACCGAGCCAGAGCCCGCCCCGATATCCCACAGGCATTGCCCGGCGCGCGGGGCGAGTGCTGCCAGCGTCAGGGCGCGCATGGCCGGTTTGGTGATCTGACCGTCGCTGGCAAACAGATCCGACGGCAGGCCCGGCGTCGCAGGCAGGCCCGGCGCGCCCGAGGCCGCGATGGCGATGGCCACGGGGGCCTCGAAACTGCGAGCGCCCAGATCGGCGGCGGTGGTTGTGACAACCGCCTCGCGCGGGCCACCCAGCGCTTGCAGGACCGCTACCGCGCTGTTGCCGAAGCCTTGCGCCACCAGCCAGTCTGCCAGCGCCGCAGGCGCCGCGCCGTCGCGCAGGGTGGCGATGATCTGCTGTCCGGGGGTCAGCACCGGGCGCAGCCGGTCGAACGGCGCGGCGTGCAGGCCCAGGCACAGCGTGTCCTCCAACCGCCAGCCCATGCGCGCCGCCGCCAGTGCAAAGGTCGAGGGCGCGGGCAACGCGCGCCATTCGCCGGGCGCCAGCGCGTCGGCCAGCGTGCTGCCCGCGCCGAACCAGAACGGATCGCCCGACACCAGAACCACGACCCTTTGCCCGCGCAGCGCCAGCACCGGTTCGATGGAAAACGGAATCGGCCAGGGGTGGCCCCGGTCGCCCGCGCGTGCCAGGTTCAGGTGCCGCAACCCGCCGAACACGACCTCGGCCCCGTTGATGGCGGATCGGCTTGCATCCCCCAGCCCGCTCGGGCCATCTTCGCCGATACCGACGATTGTCAGCCACGGATCAGCCATGACACGCATCCTTCTTCTGGGCGGTACGACCGAAGCCTCGGCCCTGGCCCGCGCGCTGGCCGACAGCGGCGCGGATGCGGTCTTTTCCTATGCCGGGCGCACCAAGGCGCCGATGGCGCAGCCGCTGCCCACGCGGGTGGGCGGGTTCGGTGGCGTGCCGGGGCTGGTGCGGTATCTGCGCGCGGCTGGCATCACCCATCTGATCGATGCCACCCATCCCTTTGCTGCGGGCATGAGCCGTAATGCCATCGCCGCCGCCGGGGAAACCGGCGTTGCGTATTGCGCGTTGGAGCGGCCCGCCTGGGTGGCCGGGCCGGGCGACGACTGGCACCATGTGGCCGACATGGCCGGGGCGGTCGCCGCGCTGCCGGACGATCCGGCGCGGGTGTTTCTGGCCATCGGCAAACAGCATGTGGCCGATTTCGCCGCCAAGCCGCAGCACCATTACCTGTTGCGGCTGGTCGATGCGCCCGACGGGCCGCTGCCGCTGCCCGATGCGCAGGCGGTGATCGCGCGCGGGCCGTTCACAACCGACGCCGACCGGGCACTGATGGCGGACCATCGCATCACCCATATCGTAGCCAAGAATGGCGGCGGCGCGGGCGCGCGGGCCAAGCTGGACGCGGCGCGCGATCTTGGCCTGCCGGTGATCCTGATCGACCAGCCCGCCTTGCCACCCCGCCGGACATTTGACAGCGCGAAGGATGTGATGCGCTGGCTGGGTCATGCGACCGACCGGGGGGTGTAAAGGTAGCCGCCCACCCGGCGGGTATCGGCATTGCCGACGATCACCAGCGTGCGCATATCGGCCATGTCGGCGGTGGCCTCGGCCAATGTCACGGTGTTCAGCGTCTGGTCCGGGCGGCTGACATTGCGCGCGAAAGAGATCAGAACCTCGGGGCCCGCCTCCTCGCGCAGGATCTCCAGCGCGCGGCCGAACTGATGCGGCCGGGATTTCGAGCGCGGGTTGTAAAACGCCATCGCGAACCCGGCCTGCGCGGCCAGCCGCAGGCGCTTTTCGATCAGCTCCCACGGCTTTAGATTGTCGGACAGGTTGATCGCGCAGAAATCATGGCCCAGCGGCGCGCCAAGCGCGGCAGCGGCGGCCAGCATCGCGGTGATGCCGGGCAGCACGCGGATGTCCAGATCGTGCCAGTGGGGGGCGTCCTCCAGCGCCTCGAACACCGCGGCCGCCATGGCAAAGACGCCCGGATCGCCCGAGGACACCACCACGACGCGCTTGCCCTCGGCCGCCATCTGCAGCGCATGGCGGGCGCGGTCGATTTCCACCCGATTGTCGCTTTCGTGCAAGGTTAGTCCGGATCTGGGCGCAATCCGACGCACATAAGGTATGTATCCGACAATATCGGTCGCCGCATCAATCGCGGTGCGGACCTCGGGCGTGACCAGATCCTCGTTCCCCGGGCCAAGCCCCGCGATGACGACCCAACCGGTCATGGGCGGCGCCCTTGGCCGTGGATCAGCACGATGGCGAAATAGGGCGTGTCGCCGGTGAACTCGGTCAGCTTCTGCACGCTCTGGCCCGGCATGGTGCCGCGTTCGACCAGCCATGCATCGTCGAGCCGCCCGGCGGCGGCCAGCGCACGGGTCAGCTTGGGCAGATTGCGCCCGATCTTCATCACCACCAGCGCGTTGGTGTCGGCGATGCGGCGGGTCAGCTCATCCTCGGGCAGGGTCGCCATTGCCACGGTCAGCACGTCATCGCCCCAGGTGATCGGCTGGTCGGTCGCCGTCCAGCAGCCCGACATGCCGGTGATGCCGGGCACGATTTCAACCGCCGCGCGCCCTTGCAGCCGCGAATGCAGGTGCATGAACGAGCCATAGAAGAACGGGTCGCCCTCGCACAGGACGATCACGTCGTCGGTCTTGGCCAACGCTTCCAACTGGTTGGCCCAGTCGTCATAGAACTCGGCCAGCAGGCGCTTGTATTCGGGGTCGTCGAAAGGAATTTCCGTGGTGACCGGGTATTCCATCGGGTGTTCGACCGCTCCGTCCGCCAACATCCCGTTGACGATCTGGCGCGCCTGGCCCTTGCGCCCGGCCTTGCGGAAATAGGCCACATGGCGCGCGCCCCGGATCAGCCGGTCGGCACGCACGCTCATCAGATCGGGGTCGCCGGGGCCCAGCCCCACACAGATCACACGTCCCATTCTCATTCCTTCCGGCTGGCCAGCGCGTTGACGGCGGCCACGGTCACGGCCGAGCCGCCCAGGCGACCGGCGACGATCATCGCGGGGACGGGCGGGTCGGCCATCAGCGCGTCTTTCGATTCCGCCGCGCCCACGAACCCCACCGGGCAGCCGATGATCGCCGCCGGGCGTGGGCATTCGGGGTCTTCGAGCATGTTCAACAGGTGAAACAGCGCCGTGGGCGCGTTGCCGATCGCCACGACGGCACCCGCCAGATGCGGGCGCCACAGCTCCAGCGCGGCGGCGGAGCGGGTATTCGACATCTGCCGCGCCATGTCGGGCACGCGCGGGTCCTGAAGGGTGCAGATGATCTGGTTGTCGGCGGGCAGGCGCGGGCGGGTGATTCCCTCGGACACCATGCGGACATCGCACAGGATCGGCGCGCCGTCCTTCAGCGCGGCACGCGCGGCGGTCGCCATGCCGGGGGTGAAGCGCACATGGCGTTCCAGCCCCACCATGCCAAGCGCGTGGATCATCCGCACGACGACCGGCTCCTCGTCGGCGTCGAACCGGTCCAGCGCGGCCTCGGCCCGGATGGTGGCGAAGCTTTCGGCATAGATGGCGGCGCCATCCTTTTCATAAACATGCGGCATTTATAGGCTTTCGGTCAGGATCGCGGGTGTGTCGGTCAGCTGCGCGGCGGTCAGGTCGCTTTGGGCGGGGTGGCCCGCGGCGGTGCCGTTGCGGATCAGGTCGAACCGGTCGGGTCCGGTGGCGACCAGCGTCAGCGGGGCCGGGCCGGGATGAGCGCAGCCCTTGGCGCAGCCCGAGACATGCAACGACGTGTCGTTCGGCAGGTGTGGGGCCAGCGCGCGGGCAAGGGGGCGGGTCGGCGCCAACCCTTGCGGACAGCCGGGCGCGCCGGTGCAGGCCACGACGCGCAGGCGCGGGTCATTGGGATCGGTGATCAACCCCGGCAGATCGGGCAGGCGATCCGCGCCCTCGATCAGCACCATACGCCAGGGCGTCAGGCGCAGCGGCCCCAGATCGGCCAGCGCGGCCAGGTCTTCGGCGCCCATCTGGCCGAATTCCAGCGCCACCAGCGCGCCGGTTTCGGTCAGGTCGGGGTGGGGCCGTGGGGCGGTGGGTGCGGGCGGGACGCTGTGGCCGTCGGGCAGGGGCGTGCCCTTTGCCAGATGCCGGGCCATACGGCCGCGCCCGTCTGGCGCGCCGCCGGTTGCCAGAAACCAGCGGGCCAGGTCCAGCGCGGTTTCTGCGGCGGTCCCGGGCGTGACCGCCACGCCACCCGGCGCGCCATCGGCACGACAGATCAGCCCGCCCTTGGCGCCCGTTTCGATCCGGATATCGGCCGATATGTCGGACAGCACCGGCGCGCGCCGGCAATCGACGGCAAAGCCGAACTTGCCCGGCAGGTCGGGCGCGTCCGGTGCGGCCAGCGCGTCGGTCAGGGCGCGGGCGACGGTGTGGGTCGCATCGCCATCGCGCCAGAACGGGGTCAGGACCAGATTGCGCCGCGCCTCGATCTCGGGCGCGGGATCGATCAGGCCCAGATCGGTCAGCCCGGCGATCAGGGGCGCGTGGCTGTCGGGGGTGACGCCGCGCAGCTGCATGTTGGCGCGTGCCGACAGGTCGATCCGGCCATTGCCATGCGCCGCCGAAAGCGCCGCAATGCCGCGCGCCTGTTCCGGCGACAGCCGCCCCAGCGGCGCGCGGATGCGCACCACCCAGCCATCGCCAGACGCCATCGGGCGCAGCGCGCCGGGGCACCAGCCATGGACGATGGGCGCGCTCATGCCGGGACCTCCAGCTCCGCGACGATGGAATTGCGGCGGGTTTCCCACAGGCCGGCCTCACGTAGGGCGGCAAAGCGCGCCTGCATCGCGGCCAGCGCCTGCGGGTTGGCCTGTTCCATGAAGGCGACAAGATCGTCGCGGCCCAGCGTGGCCTCGTAGTAAAGGTCAAACAGATGCGCGGGCACGACGCCCGCCAGATGCGCAAACGCCGCCATGTGATCCAGCGTTGCCGCGATTTCGGCCGCGCCACGAAAGCCGTGCTCCATCATGCCGGTGGCCCAATCGGGGTTGGCGGCGCGGGCGCGGGTGACGCGCGCGATCTCCTCGCCCAGGTCGCGGGCGCGGGGGGCGTCGGGGCGGGTGGCGTCCATGTGATAAAGCGCAGGCTTTGCCGCGCCCAGCCGCGCCATGGCGGCGGCAAAGCCGGCCTCGTGCGCGGCATAATCGGTGGCCATCAGCAGGTCGGTTTCCGGCAGGTCCTGCAAATGCACGAAACTGTCGGCGCTGCGCAGGCGGGTTTCCAACGCTGCGCGCGCCGGCTGGATCTGACCATTTGCGTCGATCGCGTGGGACGATGCCGCCAGCCAGGCCTCGCCCGCCGCCTGCCGAGCCTCGGCGCTGTAATCGTCCAGCATCTCGGTCATGCCCAGCCCGTACAGGCCCGGCTTGGGGCCGAAGACGCGCGCGATCTGTTGGCGATAGGGGTTGTCGGCGGGCGCCTCGTCCCGGTCGGCCAGCGCGGCGCTCGCGGCCTCGAACATCTGCGCCAGACCCGGAAACACATCGCGGAAGAGGCCCGAGACCCGCAGCGTCACGTCGATCCGCGGGCGGTTCAACAACGCCAGCGGGACGATCTCGAACCCCGACACGCGTTCGGACCCGTCATCCCATTTCGGCGCCAGACCGGCCAGGTGCAGGGCCATCGCGAATTCCTCGCCGCCCGTGCGCATCGTGGCCGACCCCCACAGGTCGATGACCAGCCCGCGCGGCCAGTCGCCCTGATCCTGCAGGTGGCGGCGCAGCAGCTCCTCGGCCAGTTTCACGCCCTGGGCATGGGCGGCGCGGGTGGGCACGGCACGCGGATCTGTGGTGAACAGGTTCCGCCCGGTGGGCAGCACATCGGCCCGCCCGCGAAAGGGCGAGCCTGACGGCCCCGGCGCGACGAACCGGCCCGACAGCGCGGTGTGGATCGCGGTCAGTTCGGACGCGCCACAATCGCCGGTGCCGAAAATATGCAGCCCCTCGCTGAACTGGCTTTCCTTGATGTCGCAGACGAACCGGTCGATGCGGGTGATCGCCTCGGCCGGGCTGGCGTCGGGTGTCAGGCCCAGATCGGCCTCGACCCCCGAACCCTGCGCCTCGGCGCGGATATCGGCGATCAGCCGGTCGCGGCGGGCCGGGTCCAGCCCGTCGGCGGTGGAATATTCGTCCAGCAGGTGTTCAAGCCGCCCCATGCCCTCGGGCAGGGTGGTCTGGGCCAGCGGCGGGGGCAGGTGGCCGATGGTGACCGCGCCGATCCGGCGCTTGGCCTGCGCGGCCTCGCCCGGGTCGTTGACGATGAAGGGATAGATGACGGGCAGCGGCCCGGTCAGAACCTCGGGCCAGCAATCGGCGGACAGCGCCACGGCCTTGCCGGGCAGCCATTCCAGCGTGCCATGCGCGCCGATATGGATCAGTGCATCGGTCTGCGCCCGCAGCCACAGATAGAACGCCACATAGGCATGGCGCGGGGTGCGTGACAGGTCGTGGTAATCGTCGGCGCGGGTCTGGACCGCGCCGCGTTCGGGTTGCAGCGCGATCAGCGCCTTGCCCGCGCGCAGCGCCGGGAACTGAAACGCGCCGTCCCGCACCATCGGATCGGATTGCGGATCGCCCCAGGCTTCGGCCAGATCCTGTTGCAACGGGTCGGGCAGAGATCTCAGCGCCTGCTCATAAGCCGCGACCGGCCAGGCGATGTGTTCGGCCAACAGCCGCTGGCCCAGATCGCCCGGCGCTTCGGTCGCATAGCCCGCCGCGCCCAGCGATTGCAGCAGCGCATCGCAGGAGGCCAGCGCATCCAGCCCCACCGCATGGGCCAGCTGATGCGCCTTGCCGGGATAGGTCGACAGCACCAGCGCCAGCCGCTTTTCGGCGGGCGGCGTTACCCGCAACCGGTGCCAGCCCGCCACGCGGTCGGCGATCATGGCGATGCGGCCCGCATCGGCGCGATGGGCAAAGCGGCTGTACTCCAGATCGGGGTCGCGCTTTTCGGGCTGTTTGAAACTGGCCACGCCGGTGAAGATGCGGCCGTCGACCTCGGGCAATACCACATGCATGGCCAGATCGGCGGGCGACAACCCGCGCTCGGCCTCGGCCCAGTCCTTGCGCCGCGCTGTGGACAGCGCCACCTGAAACACCGGGCATCCGGCGGCATCCAGGGGCGAGGGCGCGCCATCGCCGCTTTGTGCCGAAAACGCCGTGGCGTTGACGATGGCGGCGGGCGACAGGCGGGCGATCTGGTCGCGCAGCCAGCCGGTCGATCCCGGCGCCTTGAGGCTGGGCGCAAAGAGGCCCCATGTCTGGAACCCGCGCGCGCGCAATTCGGTGATCAGCGCATCGACCGGCCCGGTATCGGCCGCCGTCAGATAGGAGCGATAGAATGTGACCAGCGCCACCGGCTGTTCCGCGATAGGTTCGGGTGCGGCGACCACCCCGGCATCGGGGCAATAAAACCCGGCCTCGGGCACGGTCTTGGCCCCGGCCACCGGCCCGGCATAAAGCCCCGCCGCCAGCGCCAGCTGCGCCAGTGCCGCCTGCGCGGCCACCGCCCCGCCGGAATCGCACAGGTGCTGCAACCGCCGCAGCGTGCTGACCGGCAGGGTCGAGACCGCATCCAGCCGCGTATCGGGCCGCCCGTCGGCGGGCAGAACGGCCAAGGCGATGCCGTTGCGCCGGGCCATATCCTGCAACGTGGCCAGCCCATAGGGCCAATAGCTTTCGCCGCCGATCAGCCGCACCAGCACGCCCTTGGCGCCGGCCAGCGTCTGTTCGGCATAAGTGTCGACCGACAGCGGATGTTTCAGCGCGACCAGATTGGCCAGCCGCAGGCTGGGCAGGGACCCGTCCGCCCGCCGCCATCCCGCCGCAAAGGCCCCCAGGTCGGAATCGGAAAAGGACAGCACGATCAGGTCCGCGGGCGTCTGCCCCAGATCCTGTGGCGTGTCGGTTTCCTCCAACCCGTGGCTTTCACGGAAGACGACGTGCATGGCTTGCCCCCGCGCCCGTCCGTCAGACCGCCAGCGCGGCGCGAATGGCGGTTTCGTCGATATGGTCGTGCTCGGCGATCACGACCAGCTGTGTCTGGCGGGGCATGTCGCCCCAGGGGCGGTCGAACTGCGCGCGCAGCCGTTCGCCCACGGCCTGAACCAGCATCCGCATCGGCTTGCCGGTCACGGCGACATAGCCCTTGACGCGCAGGATGTTCAGATCGCGCGCCATGCGCACGATGGCGGCCTGCAACGCGTCGGGGTCATTAACCTCGCCCAGATCCACCACGATACTGTCGAAATCGTCATGTTCGTGGTCGTGATGGCCGTCATGGTGGCTGGGCCGCGCATCCAGGTCATCCTCGGCCGCGGCGTTCAGGCCCAGCACCACGCGCGGGTCGATCACGCCCTCGGTCATCGGCAGGATCGGCAGCTTGCGCGGTGCCTCTGCCTCGATCACGGCGCGGGCCTTGGCCAGACCATCTTCCCCGGCCAGATCGGCCTTGGAGAGCAGAATGATATCGGCGCAGGAGATCTGATCCTCGAACACCTCGGCCAGGGGCGTGTCGTGGTCCAGGCTGTCATCGGCCTCGCGCTGGGCCTGTACCGCATCGACATCGGTGGCGAACTGGCCCTTGGCCACGGCCTCGGCATCGGCCAGCGCGATCACACCATCGACGGTGATGCGCGAGCGGATCGCGGGCCAGTCGAACGCCTTGAGCAGCGGCTTGGGCAGCGCCAGGCCGCTGGTTTCGATCAGGATGTGCTCGGGCGTTTCGGGCAGGGCCATCAGCGCCTCGATCGTCGGGATGAAATCGTCGGCCACGGTGCAGCAGATACAGCCATTGGCCAGTTCCACGATGTTTTCCGCCGGGCAATCGGGCACGGCACAGGATTTCAGGATGTCGCCATCGACGCCCGCGGTGCCGAACTCATTGACCAGAACCGCCAGGCGCTTGCCCTGCGGGTTCTGCATCAGGTGACGGATCAGCGTCGTCTTGCCCGCGCCCAGAAAGCCGGTGATGACGGTGACGGGAATTTTCGAAAGATCGGACATCGGTTACTCCTGCGGGGGGATACGGGCGAGGGATTGCTTGCGAAAGACCTGCGGGCGTTCGCGCCAGGGCACGATCCCGTCCCCGGTCGCGTCATAGGCGGCGGCGCCCTCGACGATCTGCGGCACATGGTCCAGCGTCAGGTGGCCATAGACATAGGTCCATTTGTCAGCGCCCCCCGACAGCACCAGCGCGCAGCCATTGTCACAGGCCGACAGGCATTCGACCCCGCGCAGGGTCACGCCCTGCGGCAGCTGGCCCTCCAGCGCGTCGAACAGCTGCGCGCCCGGGCGCGGCCCCTCGGCATCGGTGGGCAGACCTGCGCGGCAGGTGGTGCAGACGGTGATCACGGTTCCGGCCAAGGGCACACCTATTGTTATAGGGCATAGGGGCATGGTCAGACAGCGGGACGGATCGGCCCCCGATGCCCGCGCGAAACACCCCGTTCGCCCGTTGCGTCACATGTGCTGGCAGGTCTCCCGGCTTGCAAGGATCGGGTTTCCCCGGCGGATGACCGGCCTTCCCGACATGTGTCAGTGGCCCTTGGCACCCTTCCTCGGTCACGGTCGCGGGGGCGGCTGCGCTTCGGTTTCCGGACCGTTCCGGTCGCGGACCCTATCGCATTCCCTCTTCGCCTGTCATAGACAGGCACCAGCAACGCCTCACCTGAGGCAGAACCCGCCCCCTTGTCAAGCGAAGGATGCGCCATGAGTGACACCGTTTCCGACGAAAACGCCCGCCACGCCGCGAAGATGGCCAAGAAGAAAGCCGCGCGCGACAAGATCATGGCCGGGAAAGAGGGCGAGAAGGGCCTGGTCATCGTCCATACCGGGCCGGGCAAGGGGAAATCCTCGTCGGGCTTTGGGATGATTCTGCGCTGTATCGCGCATGACATGCCCTGCGCCGTGGTGCAGTTCATCAAGGGCGCCTGGGACACCGGCGAACGGCGGTTGATCGAGGGGAATTTCGGCGATCTTTGCCAGTTTTACGCGATGGGCGAGGGCTTCACCTGGGAAACCCAGGACAAGGAACGCGACATCGCCGCCGCCCGCAAGGGCTGGGAAAAGGCCAAGGAGCTGATCCGCGACCCCGAAATCCGCTTCGTCCTGCTGGACGAGATCAACATCGCGCTGCGCTATGATTATCTGGACGTGGCCGAGGTGGTGGCGTTTCTGCGGGACGAAAAACCACCCATGACCCATGTCTGCCTGACCGGCCGCAACGCCAAGGAAGAGCTGATCGAGATCGCCGACCTGGTGACCGAGATGACGCTGGTGAAGCACCCGTTCCGGTCGGGTATCAAGGGCCAGAAGGGCGTGGAGTTTTGAAAGTGCTCGCGGGGCGCTGCCCCGCACCCCGAGGTATTTTCGCCAAGATGAAAGCAGTAAATTGTTAACCTTAATCGGGCAGAACGGAGTCGCGGTACAGGGAGAGGTCCCGATGACCGCCCAAGGTGAAAGCGCCGCGTGTCTGACCCGTGACAAGGCAGGGGCGCGGCGCGGCCTGTTCTTTTGCAGTCCCCTTTTCATCATGGCCCGAAATACCTCCGCCGGAGGCATCCGACGGCGCCACAGGCGCGGCGGTGGTGGGGTGGCATGACCAGATCCCTAATGATCCAGGGGGCGGGCTCGAATGTGGGCAAGTCGCTGTTGGTGGCGGGGCTGTGTCGGGCGGCGCGGTTGCGCGGGTTGCGGGTCGCGCCGTTCAAGCCGCAGAACATGTCGAACAATGCGGCCGTCACGGCGGATGGCGGAGAGATCGGGCGGGCGCAGGCCTTGCAGGCGTTGGCTTGCGGGGTGGACCCCGTGACCGACATGAACCCCGTTCTGCTGAAGCCCGAGACCGATATCGGCGCGCAGGTGGTGGTGCAGGGCAAACGACTGACCACATGCAAGGCGCGGGACTATGCCAGGCTGAAGCCACAACTGCTGGAGGCGGTTCTGCAGAGCTTCCACCGGCTGAAGGCGCAGAACGATCTGGTGATTGTCGAAGGCGCGGGCAGCCCGGCAGAGGTCAACCTGCGCGCGGGCGATATTGCCAATATGGGCTTTGCGCGCGCCGCCGATGTGCCGGTGGTGCTGGCGGGCGATATCGACCGGGGCGGGGTTATCGCCCAGATCATCGGGACGCAGGCAGTGCTGGACCCCGAAGATGCGGCAATGATCGGCGGCTTTCTGATCAACAAGTTTCGCGGCGATCCCAGCCTGTTCGACGATGGGTATCGGTTGATCGAAACGCGCACCGGCTGGCGCGGCTTCGGCGTGCTGCCCTATTTCGCGGATGCGCACAAACTGCCGGCCGAGGACGCATTGGACATTGCGCCCAGCAAGGGCACGGGCGGGGTGCATATCGTCTGCCTGCGCCTGTCGCGGATCGCGAATTTCGACGATCTGGACCCGCTGGCGCAAGAGCCGGGGGTGCGGCTGACCATGCTGGGCGCGGGCCAGCCGATCCCGGGTGACGCGGATCTGGTGATCATTCCGGGCAGCAAATCGACACGGGGCGATCTGGCCTTTCTGCGTGCGCAGGGTTGGGATGTCGACCTGCAGGCGCATACAAGACGCGGCGGGCATGTGCTGGGCATTTGCGGCGGCTATCAGATGTTGGGCCGCACCGTTGCCGATCCGCAGGGGCTGGAGGGCGCGCCGGGCACCGATCCGGGGCTGGGCCTGTTGGCGATCGACACGGTGATGAGCGCCGACAAGACGCTGACCCGGGTACAGGCGACCCATGCGGCCAGCGGCGCGCCGATGCAGGGCTACGAGATCCATATCGGCCGCAGTGACGGGCCGGACCGCGCGCGGCCCTTTGCCCATGTTGCGGACCAGCCCGAGGGCGCGGTCAGCGCCGATGGCCGGGTGATGGGCAGCTACCTGCACGGAATGTTCGCCGAGGATGGCTTTCGCCGCGCGTTCCTGTCGGCGCTGGGCGCCACCGCGTCAGAGCAAAGCTATTCCGAAACCGTCGACCAGACGCTCGATGCTCTGGCGGCACATATGGCGGCGCATCTGGATATCGACGGGCTGCTGGCGCTGGCGCGCTAGGGTCCTGACCCTAGCGTTCCTCCCACGCGGTGGGGGTGTTCTGTTGCCAGTCGGCGCGGTGCAGAAGCGGGGTGTCGTCGGTGAATTCCGGGTGGCCGATGCACAGATAGGCGCTGAATTGCCAGCCCTCGGGTGCGTCGAAGATGTGCGCCATGCGGTCCGGCCGCAGGATCGACACCATGCCCACGCCCAGGTTCAGCGCCCGCGCGGTCAGCCACAGCGCGTGGATCGCCATCGCGGTCGATTGCTGCAGGGTTTCAGGCATGGTGCGGCGGCCCAGCTTGCGCCCCTGCGCCGGGCTTGTGTCGGTGAAGACGGCCAGCTGTTCCGGCGCGGCGTCCAGCCCGGCGAGCTTCAGGCGCAGGTATTCGTCGCGCGTGGCGTCGTCATAGGACGCGGCGGCATCGGCGTTGCAGGCCTGGAATTCGTCCCGCACCTGCGCGCGCAGGCTGGCAGAGGTCACGCGGATCACCCGCCAGGGCCGGGCATTGCCGACCGACGGCGCCATATCCAGCGCGTGCCGCAATGCGTCCATCTGTTCGGGCGCGACGGGATCGGTGCGGAAATGGCGCACATCGCGGCGCCAGCGCAGCAGGTTGGAAAGGGCGGTGCGGTCGGCCTCGGTGAAGTTCACAGCGCTTCCTCCAACCTTTGCCATTCCGCGTCGGACCCGGGCAGGCCCAGCCGGATCAGGTCGGGCGACCAGGGAAAGATGCGGCTCCAGATCCGCGCCTGTGCCAACTGGTCCTGTGCCGCAACCGCGTCGGGTGTGCGGTACAGGCGGAAAAGCTCGGTCCCGCCGATAAGGGGCCACCCCGCAACGTGGGCGATGCGGTCGATACGCTCGACCTCGGCCCGCAGGCGTTCCACAGTGGCGCGCGCCCATGCGGTATCGGCCAGGGCCTGTTGCCCGATGGCAATCGCCGCGCCCGAGATCGGCCAGGGACCGGCCAGTTCCGACAGTTGGGCGATGGCCTGTTCCGTGCCCAGCACGAAGCCCAGCCGCAGCCCGGCCAGCCCATAGAACTTGCCGAAGGACCGCAGGACATAAAGCCCCGGCAGGTCGCCCGCCAGGCTCGCAACGGACAGCTCGGGGCTGGGATCGGCAAAGCTTTCGTCGACCACCAGCGTGCCGACCTGCCCCGCCAGATCGCGCAAGGCGCCGGGCGACACGCGCCGACCATCGGGATTGTTGGGGTTCACCACCACCGCCAGATCGGCGCCGGGCAGGGCGTCGACCGCGGCCACCTGTTCCACCGTCCACCCCGCAGCGTGCAGGCTGGCGGCGTGTTCGTTATAGGTCGGGCCAAGGACGCGGGCGGTGCCAGGGGGCAAAAGGCGCGGGATCATCTGGATCGCGGCCTGCGCCCCGGCCAGCGGCAGGACCGCGCCCGTGGTGCCATAGGCGCGCGCGGCGGTCGCGGCCAGCGCGGCGATCTCGGCCCGCGTGGGCAGGGCCGTCCAGGCATGTTCGGGCAGGTCGGGGATGGGATAGGGCACGCGGTTGATGCCGGTCGACAGGTCGATCCAGTCGGCCCGCGTGCCGCCGAACCGGGCCATCGCCCCATCCAGATTTCCGCCGTGATCGCGCATCACGTCCCCCCTTCAGACAGCCGCCCATAGCAAGAGCAGCCCGGCAAAGGCAACCAGCATCCGGACGTAGGCGCGCAATCCGCGCCAGATGTCGCGGGCATCGGGATCGGGGCGGCCTGCATTCACCCACGGCTCGTCGGTGATCCGGTCGCCATAGCTGCGCGGGCCCGACAGGCGCCGGTCCAGCGCGCCGGCCAGGGCGGCCTCGGGCCAGCCGGCATTGGGCGAGCGGTGGTGGCCCGCGTCGCGCCACATGACCCGCAACGCCGCGCGCGGGCGGGCGGTGGTCAGGGCGAAGAGCACGCCGGTCAGCCGCGCGGGGATCAGGTTCACCAGATCGTCGAGCCGCGCGGCGGTTTTGCCGAATGCCTCGTACCGGTCATTGCGGTGACCGATCATGGAATCGAGCGTATTGATCGCCTTGTATCCAGCGATCCCGGGCAGCCCCAAGAGCGCTCCCCAGAAGAGCGGCGCGACGATCCCGTCCGAGCTGTTCTCGGCCAGGCTTTCCAGCGTCGCGCGGCTGACCCCGGCCTGATCCAGCGCCGCCGGATCGCGGCCCACGATCATCGCCACCGCGCCGCGCGCGCCGGGCAGGTCGCCTTGGTCCAGCGGGCGGGCCACATCGGCCACATGGGTATACATCGACCGCGCCGCCACCAGTGGCCATGCCAGCACCCCGGCGATGAGGGTGCCCAGCCAACCATCGGGTAGCAGGGCGGCCAGCATCCACGCCAGCCCGGCGGCCACGGCGACCGTCAGCGCCGTGGTCAGCGCGCCGGTCAGCAGGCGGGGATAGGGCGCGCGGTTCAGCCGCTGTTCCAGGGCCGCGATCAACCGCCCCAGCCAGGTCACCGGATGCCCGATCCGGGCATAAAGCGGCGCGGGCCAGCCCAGCACCGCATCCAGCGCCAGCGCGATCACCATGACCAGCGGCCAACTCATGCGCCGCCCGCCCGAAATTGCAGGATGCCGCGAAACCCAGCCGCACGCAGCCGGGCCGGGCCATCGGCCGGGATCGCGCCGGGGGCAAAGATCAGCCCGCGCGCGGCCCCGGTATGGGCGATCACCATGCCCTTGGCGCCAAGCGCCTGTGCCAGTGCCTCGGTCGGATCGCCCGCCAGCCCCAGTTGCGACAGCCTGCGCCGGGCCGAGGTGCTGGCCAGCGCGGCCAAGGTGCCCAGATCCCCGGCGCGGGCAGCGGCGCACCAGTGCGGGACCAGATCGTCGATCTGTGGGAAATCCGTGCAGCCGGGATCGGTGCGCCGGGTCGGGCCGTAAAAGCCGCCCAGCACATCGAAACGCGGCAGTGCGGGCAGCGCCCTGAGCGGTTGCGCATGGCGCGAGGCCCAAAGGACACGCGCAGGCCCCGGCAGCATCAGCGGATCAGTCGCGCCCTCGACCATCAAACAGGCGCGGGCCAGCTCCAGTGGCGCACAGTCGGGCGTGACCAGCCGCGCGATGGCAACCAGCGCGGCGGTCGACGCGCCAGCCCCGCCGCCGGGTGGCATATCCGTGTGTAGCGTGAACCGCCCCCGCACGGGCACATCCAGCGCGCGCAGAAACCGCCGTAACACGGGCAGGGTCAGCACCCGCCCCGGCGCGTGCAGCCGCAGGTCGCGCGCCGGAACACGCCGCGCGGTGGCGCGCAGCGCGGGGCAGGGCAGCGTGACCAGCGCGACCGGCCCGCCCGCGCCCAGCCGCCCTTGCAGCAGCTCGCCGAAATGGCCGGGGGCGTGGGCCTTGTGCGGGCTCAGGCGGGGCACCGGTTGACCTCGTTCACGATGGCGCCGGTGCCGGGAATGGCGGTGATCCGGGTCAGCGACAGGGGCGTGATGTCAAAGCCCAAAGCCGGGCCGGTCACCCCCAGCGCCCAGGCCAGCGCCGCGCGGATCGTGCCCGCGTGACAGACCAGCGCGACCGGCGCGCGCGCATCGGCCAGCGCGGTCAGACAGGGCGCCACCCGCGCACAGACATCGTCGAAGCTTTCACCGCCCGGCGGGCGATGGGCGGCCAGCGCGGCGGTATCGAGCGGCCCCAGATCGGGCAGGTCGGCATGGGCCACCCCCTCCCACGCGCCGAAATCCTGTTCCCACAGGGCGGGATCGGTGTCGAAGGGTGCGCCGGGCCAGATCGCCTGTGCGGTCTGGCGGCAGCGCAGGGCGGGGCTGGCGATGCGGCGTGCGCTGTCGGGCACCGCCCGCGCCAGCGCCCGCGCCGCGGCATCGTCCAGCACGGCAGCCAGGTCGCGGCGGCCATAGATCCGGCCATCGCCCGCGACCGGGGCGTGCCGGATCAGATAGAATTCGGTCGTGCCGCTTGAGGGCATATTGCGCGTTTCCTCTTCCCACCGCCGCCCGTTTCTGCTTTGTCACAGCGCCATGAGCAAGACGATACTGATCACCGGGGGCGCGCGATCGGGCAAAAGCGCGATTGCCGAGGGGCGCGTTCTGGCGCTGGGCCAGCCCGCGATCTATATCGCCACGGCCGAGATTCGCGATGCCGAGATGGCGGATCGTGTGGCCACGCATCAGGCCCGGCGCGGGCCGGAATGGACCACGATTTCCGAGCCGCTGGATCTGTGCGGCGCGCTGCGCGACAGCGATGGACAGGGGCCGCGGCTGGTCGATTGCCTGACGCTGTGGCTGACCAACCTGATGCTGGGCGAACAGGACTGGCGCGCGGCGGGGAATGATCTGGCCGCGCTGTTGCCGACGCTGTCCGATCCGGTGGTGCTGGTCACGAACGAGGTCGGTGCCGGGATCGTGCCGGAAAACGCGCTGGCGCGCGCGTTCCGCGATGCCGCCGGGACGCTGAACCAGCAGATCGCCCATGTGGCGGACGAGGTAATCCTGGCCGTGGCTGGCCTGCCGATGAAGGTGAAACCCTTATGACCGATGCTCTTTTCCCGATCTCGGCACTGGCCGATCTGAGCGGACTGGCCGCGCGCCTGCCTGCAGCGAACAGCGCCGCCGCCGAAGCCGCGCGCGACCGCCAGAACCAGCTGACCAAACCGCCCGGATCGCTGGGCCGTCTGGAGGAGCTGGCGATTTTCCTGGCAGGATGGCAGGGCACGGCGCGGCCGCAGATCGACAAGGCGCAGGCACTGGTCTTTGCCGGAAACCACGGCATCTGCGCGCAGGGCGTGAACCCCTATCCGCAGGAAGTCACCGCCCAGATGGTGGCAAACTTTCACGCCGGGGGGGCGGCGATCAACCAGCTTTGCGCGGCAAACGGCGCGGACCTGTCGGTGATCGCGCTGGACCTGGACCATCCCACCGATGATTTCACTCAAGGCCCCGCAATGTCCGAGGCCGCCTGCCTGGACGCGCTGAACCGTGGCGCGGCGGCGGTCGATCCGGGGGCCGATATCCTGATCCTGGGCGAGATGGGAATCGGCAATTCGACCATCGCGGCGGCGCTGTCGGCGGCGATCTTTGGTGGCGATGTGACCGATTGGGTCGGCCCCGGCACCGGGTCGGACGATGCGGGCATCACCCGCAAGGTCGCGGCGATCCGGGCCGGGCTGACCCGCCACGCGGGGCTGTCGGGCAACGCGCCCGCGATTTTGGCCGCGTTGGGCGGGCGTGAACAGGCGGCGATCTGTGGCGCGGTGCTTGCCGCCCGCGCGGCGCGCATTCCGGTCGTGCTGGACGGGTTCATCTGCACCGCCGCAACCGCGCCGCTGCATGGCACCGATCCCGCTTTGCTGGATCATTGTCTGGTCGGCCATGTCAGCGCCGAGCCGGGGCACCGCAAACTGCTGGCCGCGATGGGCAAGGACCCGGTTCTGGCCTTTGACATGCGGTTGGGCGAAGGCTCGGGCGCGGCGCTGGCGCTGGGCATTTTGCGGTCGGCTTTGGCCTGTCACAACGGCATGGCGACCTTTGGCGAGGCCGGGGTCAGCGGCGGATGAGCCGCCGTCTGGCAGAGCTGCAGGTCGCGGTGATGCTGCTGTCGCGCCTGCCTGCGGGGCGGGTCGGCGACGATGCGCCGGGCATGGGGCGGACCGCCTGGGCCTGGCCGCTGGTGGGGGCGCTGATCGGGTCGATCACGGCGGGGGCCTATGCCGCCTGTCACGCGCTTGGCCTGCCCGCCGCCCTGGCGGCGCTGGTCGCGCTGAGCGCGGGGATCTTCGCCACCGGCGCCCTGCACGAGGACGGGCTGGCCGATCTGGCCGATGGCTGCGGCGGCGGGCATGACCGTGCCCGCAAGCTGGAGATCATGCGCGACAGCCGCATCGGCAGTTATGGCGTGCTGGCGCTGATCCTGTCGGTGGCGTTGCGCGCGGGCGCGATGTCGACCCTGGCCGACCCGGCGCAGGTGGCACTGGCGGCGGTTGGGCTGGCGATCGTCACGCGCGGCTGGCTGCCCATGTGGCTGTACCTGTTGCCGCCCGCGCGCGATGACGGGCTGGGCCGGGGCGCGGCGCAGGTGACCAAAGCCGCTATGGGCGTTGCACTGGCGCTGGGCCTGGCCGGGCTGGTTCTGGCGGGGCCGGGTGCCGGGCTGGCGACGCTGGCGGGCGGCGCCGTGGTCGCCGGGATCGCGCAGCGGCAGTTGGGCGGTCAGACAGGCGATGTGCTGGGCGCGATCCAGCAGGTTTCGGAAATCACCGGCTGGCTGGTTCTGGTCGCTCTCTGGGCTTGAAGCCGCCCGTCAATACGGGCAGTCTGCGCCGCAAAAAGGATCCCACCCATGTCCCAGCGCAATATCCCCCAGGCCGTCGAAGAACTGCGCGCGCTGCTGGGCGACCGGTTGTCCACCGGAAGCTCGGTCAAGGCGCTGCACAGCCGGGGCGAGGGTCTGGATATCCAGGCCATGCCCGATGCGGTGGCCTTTCCCGATACCACCGACGAGGTATCGGCGATCATGCGGATCTGTTCGGCGCATCGCTGCCCGGTGGTGCCCTATGGCATCGGCTCGTCGCTCGAGGGTCATGTGACCCCCTTGCAGGGCGGGATCAGCATCGACACCAGCCGCATGAACAAGGTGCTGCGGGTCAATGACCGCGATATGGATGCGGTGGTGCAGCCCGGCGTGACCCGCACCCAGCTGAACGAGGCGCTGCGCGCCACGGGGCTGATGTTCACCGTCGATCCCGGCGCCGATGCCACGCTGGGCGGCATGGCGGCGACGCGGGCCTCGGGCACCAACACGGTGCGCTATGGCACGATCCGCGAAAACATCCTGGCGCTCGAGGTTGTGCTGGCCGACGGGCAGGTGATCCGCACCGGCACCCGGGCGCGGAAATCGGCGGCGGGCTATGACCTGACGCATCTGATGATCGGCTCTGAAGGGACGCTGGCCATCATCACCGAACTGACCGTTCGGCTGCATGGGCAGCCCGAATCCATCATGGCCGCGACCTGTGCCTTTGACAGCATCGACGGCGCGGTCGATGCGGTGATCCTGGCGATCCAGTCGGGCCTGCCGATGGCGCGGATCGAGCTGGCCGATGCGCTGACGATCCGGGCGATCAACCGCGACGACAACGGCCTGACCCTGCCGGAGAAACCGCATCTGTTTCTGGAGTTCCACGGCTCGGAAACCAGCGTCGGCGAACAGGTCGAAACCTTCCGCGAGATTTGCGACGAATTCGGCGCCTCGGATTTCAACTGGGCCAGCCGGACCGAGGATCGCAACCGCCTGTGGGCGGCGCGCCACCATGCCTATTACGCCAGCAAGGCACTGCGCCCGGGGGCCGAGGGGCTTTCGACCGATTGCTGTGTGCCGATCTCGGCGCTGGCCGAATGCATCGCGGCGGCGCAACAGGCGGTGGCCGAAAGCGGGCTGCTGGCGCCGCTTGTGGGGCATGTGGGGGATGGCAATTTCCACCTGTTGCCGCTGTTCGATCCCAAGGACGAGGAGGAGCGCGCCGCGATCCAGACCCTGCTGGCGCGGCTGAACCAGCTGGCGCTGGATCTGGGCGGCACGGTCACGGGCGAACATGGTATCGGTGCGGGCAAACAGAAATACATGGCCGCCGAACATGGCGCGGCCCTGTCGGTGATGGTTCAGATCAAGCGCGCGCTGGATCCCGACAACATCCTGAACCCGGGCAAGATGGTGGCGCTGAACTAGCCCCCCACCGGGGCGGGCGCGCGTTTCTTGCGCAGCCCGAACAGGATGCCGCCCACCACCGCCTGCAACAGCACCATGCCGAACGCGATCCACGCAAGCGAGATCGCCGCCGCCGCCGACACGCCGAAAGTGCCGAACAGAAAGATGAAGATCTGTTCGCGCACCCCGATCCCGTTGATCGAGGCTGGGATCATCATCACGAAAAGCGACACCGGGATGATTGCGAAATAGGCGATGGGCGACACGTCGATCCCCAGCGCCAGACCGATCAGGTAATAATGCAGCACCACATTGGCCTGAAAGATGACCGAGATCGCCATACAGGCCATGACCGCGCCCTTGCGTTCGGAAAACGCCTTGGCGGTTTCGGTGATCTTGACCACGATACCGCGCAGCTTGCCGATCAGCGGCAGGCGAAAGATCGGATCGGTCCAGTCGGCCAGACGGCGGTGAAAGAACAGCGTCCAGATCCCCGCCAGGATGCAGCCCACCACCAGCAGCAGCCAGCCGATCTTGGTCTGCGCCACGATTTCCCAGCCGATCATCGGCAGCGCCAGCACCGCCAGCAGCCACAGTCCGAACATGCCCGTCAGCCGTTCCACGAACAGGATCAGGAACGACCGCGCATAGGATGGCACCCGGTCCGAGATGTCCATCGCCCGGATGAAATCCCCGCTCATCAGCCCCGGCAGGAATGAGTTGAAGAAGATCCCGATCGTATAGGCGCGGATCAGCTCGATCAGCGGCACGATGAAGCCCTGCGCGCGCAGCAGGATCTGCCAGCGCCAGGAACACAGCAGATAGCCGATGGTGTTCAGCGAAAAGGCCAGCAGCAGCAGCCACGGGTTCGCCCCGCCCATCGCGGCCCAGATCTCGTCCATGGACTCGATCTGGGTGAACAGCAGATAGGCGATCAGCCCCGCGCTGACCAAAAGCTTCAGCGCGAACAGGATCATGTTCTTGCGCCGGTTGTCGGGCGCGGCAGGGGGTGTGGGTTCAACCATCGGCGCCCTCCCGCAGGCGGATCAGTTTCGCGGGCACCCCGCCCATGATGCTGTAGGGCGCGACATCGCGGTTCACCACGGCCCCGGCCGAGATGATGCTGCCCTTGCCGATGCGCACCCCGTCCAGCACCTTGGCGCCCGCGCCCAGCCAGACGTCATCCTCGATCACGATGCCCTTGGAGATGAAATCCTGTTCGCTCATGGGGCGGGTCAGGTCGGCATGGCCGTGATTGCCCGCCACGATATGGCAATGCCCGGCGATCAGGGCGTTGTTGCCGATGCTCAGACCCCCCTGGCCGTTCAGAATGGCATAGGCCCCGACGAAGCAATCATTGCCCAGCGTCACGTGCCCCTCGTACCCGGTCTCGAAACAGGCGCCCTGCATGATCTGGCCCCGCGCGCCGATATCGACCCGGGCCGCGGCGCTTTTGATGTCGAACAGCACCTGTTCGCCCACCAGCGTGCCATCGCCCAGCGACAGCCGTTTGGGGCAGCGGATCGACACGCCGCGCGATACCACCGCGCCCTTGCCCTGTGCCCCGATGAAGGCGGGATAGATCTTTTGCCGCAGCAGCAAGCCCGCCGCGCCGGGGAAGTTCACCAGAAAGAAATTCACCAGCTCGTACCCGATCAGCGCGGCCCAGCTGTCGCTGCCCACCGCGCGCGCCATATAGGTCGCCAGCGCGCCGGACTTGCCGTCGGACAAAGTCACTTTTTCCAAATGCTCGTTCATGAAAACCCCATACCACGGCGCAATTCCTGCCGCGACATACACATGCGTCACGCGCGGCATTGAACTGGACTTTCCGCGGCTTGTCACGGGTAATCGGGGGCGCGTTGCCGATTTGGCAACACCGGGCGGGGCGGGTATCGGTTTTTGCCTAGCGCCCGCCGTAATAGAGGCCCACGACATGTTCGGCCTGGGCAAAGAACAGCCAGCGCGCGACCAGAACGCCCAGCAGATGCGCCAGCACCGCCAGCGCGGCCAGCAGGTGGTTGAAGGGCAGCAATAGGCAGATCACCGGCACCACGCTCATCAGCGCCACCGCGATCAGGCGCAGCTTCTGGCTGTGCTTGCGGCCCACCACATGGACCATCTCGCGCAGCAGGTAATTGCTGCCGGTATGGGGCGGCTCGAACGGGCGCGGTGTGCCGATGGCGCCCAGCCCGGTCGCTGTTTCCAGCGTCGTTCCGGCGGCGGCAAAGCGTTTGTCGCCCTGTACCCAGGTCACCCATTGCACCCCGCCCGCCAGCAGCAACAGCGGCATGGCCAGGCTGACCTGACCGGCCAGCAGCGCGCCGCCCGCGATGGCGGTGGTCAGGAAATGCACCGGCGTCCAGATCTGGTGCCAGCGCGGCACGGTTTTCAGCTGGGCATAGATCATTGCGGTGCAATGGACCGTGAACAGCGCCAGCGCGGTGCTCAGCCAGCCCAAGGGGGCGAGCCGCGTGTCGAAGAACGCCGCACCGACGGCGCACAGCCCGGCCACGGTCAGGGTCAGGACGGCTGCGACCCCCTCGCGGCTGAGCCAGCTTGTCCGCCATTCGCGGAACGCCTTGATCGCGTTTTTCGGATTGGCCAGGTGAAAGGTCGAGGCTACCAGTCCGCCCACCGCCAGCGCAAAGCCGATCCCGTAGAAAGCCAGCGCCGAACCGCCCGTCACGTCGGGCATCCCCAGCCCCAGGAAGGCCAGCAGCCCGAAGCCCAGACCCGACAGCGTGGTGAACAGGATGACGGACGGCGCGGGATGCATCAGAGCCTCTCCAACGCCTTGTCGAGCCAGCGCAGGAAGCCGGTGGGTTCTTCGGCCACCGGGTTCAGCAATGGGGCCAGCACGTCGATCTGATCGCGGGGCCGGGGCGGCAGGTACTTGTTCACAGGCTTCGTGCCCTGTTCTGGCATCAGGTCCATGCCGTCGCGTTCCTTGGTCAGGCGGCTGACGTGGCTGTCGGGATCGGCGAAATCGCCGAAATGCCGGGCGCCGGCGGGGCAGGTGCGCACGCAGGCCGGTTCGCGGTCCTCTTCGGGCAGGTTGTCGTTATAGATCCGGTCGACGCAAAGAGTGCATTTCTTCATCACACCCGCCGCAAGGTCCAGTTCCCGCGCGCCATAGGGGCAGGCCCAGGCACAGAGGCCACAGCCCATGCAGTCTGTTTCATTCACCAGAACGATCCCGTCTTCGACCCGCTTATAGCTCGCCCCGGTGGGGCAGACGGTGACGCAAGGGGCGTCTTCGCAATGCAGGCAGGATTTGGGGAAATGCACCAGTTGGGCGCTGCCGGTTTCGGGCTGAACCTCGTAACTGTGGACGCGGTTCAGGAAGGTGCCCGAGGGGGTGCCATACGGGTCCTGATCCGAAAGCGGTGCGCCGTAATTTTCAGTATTCCACCCCTTGCACGCGATCACGCATGCCTGGCAGCCGACGCAGGTATCGAGGTCGATCACCAGACCCAACTGGCGCGTTGTGGTGGCGGGCAGGGCGGTCATGGCGCGGGGTTCGCTTTTGGCCCGCGCCGGGGTTCCGCCCCGGACCCCGGAGTATTTTGCGGAGCAATGAAGGGGCGGGCGGTGTCAGTCATCCCCGTTCCCTCTTTTCAGGGTATTGGCGATCAGCGGGCCCTTGCGCCAATGGGTGTCGGTCCGGACATGGCCTGCGCGGACCCATTTCACGACGTGTCGCTGAAAGTCGGCATAGGGGAAGGCGGCGGCGCTACGGATGACGAAGCCTTCCTGGCGGTCGGTGTCGATGGATTGCGCGATGCGGTCGGGCATATCAGGGGTGAAGGGGCCGCGCCAAAGCTCGGGCACGGGCGGCAGGCCCAGCCGGTCAAGCTCGGCCAGGGTATCGTCCCAGCCCAGACAAGTATTGCTGTCGTCCCAGACCGAGAACCCCATGAAGAACGCCGGGAGCGCGTCATAGGCAACCGCGTGCCGGGCAAACAGGTTCTCGCCGCAGATGCGGTGGCCGGGGCGGATCAGATGGGCGATCTGCCCGTGCAGGGCGGCGAGATGCGAGCGCGACGGGTGATAGCCGCTGTCGAGCGACCGCGCGTGATAGCCATCGGCGTAAAGCGTCGTGTTCTCGCCATCCATCTTCTCGGTCACCACGACCTGAGTGCCCTGCAGCGCATCGAGGTCGCGGGCGATCTTGTCGTCCGATGCCAGCCCGGGCGAGCCGGGCAGGTGAAAGGTCCGCGGATATTTGTGGCGATCAGTCATGGCCCAACCTTCCATGCCAGCGCGTCGGGGGCAACGGGAACGGGAGAGTTTTGGCGGCCGGTATCGGGCAGGGTGCTGGTGCGGGCCGGGAGTTTTTCGATGCGGACCTTCAGGTCGAACCAGGCGGCCTGGCCGGTGACGGGGTCGGAATTCGACCAGCGCAGCCCGTCGCCCCTGGGCGGCAGAAGCTCGTGGATCAGGTGGTTCAGCAGAAAGCCCCTTGTGGCCTCGGGCGCGTCTTCGGCAAGGGCCCAGGCGCCGCCGCGTTTGCCGATGGCGTTCCAGGTCCAGATCGTGTGCGGGTTCAGCCCGGCATGGTGGGCCACGGGCACGGTGATCGCGCCATGGGGTGAGGTGACGCGCGCCCAGTCGCCCGGGGCAAAGCCGTGCCCGTCCCAGATCGCGGTCGGCAGGTAGAGCGGGTTTTCCCCGTGGATCTGGCGCAGCCACGCGTTCTGGCTGCCCCAGCTGTGATACATCGCCATCGGGCGTTGGGTCAGGGCGTGGATCGGGTATGCGGGGTCGGACGGGGCCGGGTGCCAGGCGGGCAGCGGGTCCATCGCCGCGTGGACGCGGTCGCGCAGGTGGGCGGGCGGCTGGCGGTCGCCGTGCCCCTCGGCCGCGCGCTGAAAGGCGCGCATGGGTTCGACGTAAAGCTGAAACAGATAGGGTTGCGGCGCGTCATAGAGGCCCATGCCGACCGCCCAATCCTGATAGGCGGCGTTCCAGGGTTTGTAGTAAAGCGCCTCGTCCGGGATATGCGCGACGCAAAAGCCGCCGTTTTCGATATAGCGGTCGATCTGATCGTGGTTGGGGGCGCCGCGCCCGGTGTCGGTGCCATCTCCACGCCAGCCCATCAGGGGGCCGATGCCGGGTTTGCGTTCGTGCCGGGTCATGTAATCGGCGTAATCGGTGTAAAGCGGCTGGCCATCCGCGCCGGTGAAGCCGGGCAGTTTCAGCCGGTTGGCCAGTTGCACCAGCACCGTCTGGAACCCGCGCACGTCGCGGTCGGGCGCCGCCACCGGCCAGCGGATCGCATCGGCGGCGGCGCCGGGTTCGCAGATCGGGCGGTCCAGCAGGCTGATGCAATCGTGCCGTTCCAGATAGGTCGTGTCGGGCAGGATCAGATCGGCATAGGCCACCATTTCCGAGCTGTAGGCGTCGGAATAGATGATGCGCGGGATGACATAATCGCCGTTGTCATCCGTATCCGTCAGCATCTGCATGACGCCGCCGGTGTTCATCGACGAGTTCCACGCCATGTTCGCCATATACAGAAACAGCGTGTCGATCCGGTACGGATCGCCCGCATGGGCGTTGCTGATGACCATATGCATCAGCCCATGCGCCGAAAGCGGGTTTTCCCAGGTGAACGCCTTGTCGATGCGCGCGGGGCTGCCATCGGGTTTCAGCGCCAGATCCTGGGGCCCGCGCGGGAAGCCCAGGTGAGGGCCGTCGAGCGGGCTGTCGGGCTGCGCGGCGCAATGCGGGGTGGGATGGGCCGTGACCGGTTTGGGATAGGGCGGTTTGAAACGAAAGCCGCCCGGAACCTCGACCGTTCCCAGCAGGATCTGCAGCAGGTGCAGCGCGCGGCAGGTCTGAAACCCGTTGGCGTGCGCCGAAATCCCGCGCATGGCGTGAAAGCTGACCGGGCGGCCTGTCATCTTTGCGTGACGCTCGCCCCGGAAATCGGTCCAGGGCTGGGCGATCTCGAACGCCTCGTCAAAGGCGACGCGGGCGATTTCGGCGGCGATGGCGCGGATGCGGTTCGCGGGGATGCCGCAGGTTTCGGCCACGGCGTCAGGCGCATAGTCTGGCGACAGGTAGCGGTCGGCGATCAGCTGGAACACGCTGCGATGGCCGTCCAGCGTACCGGCCAGATCGGGCTGCACGCCGGGTTCATCGAAGGGCGCGGGGGCGCCGGTGCGGCGGTCGATGACCAGCTCTTTCCCCGCGTCGTCGCGCAACAGCATGCCGGTATCGGCATCGACCAGAACCGGGGCGTTGGTGAACCGCGCCAGATAGTTCAGGTCGATCTTGCCCGCCCGCAACAGCTCGTGGATCAGCGACAGGATGAACAGCCCGTCCGTGCCCGGCGTGATGCCCACCCAATCGTCGGCCACAGCGTTATAGCCGGTGCGGATCGGGTTCACGCCGATCACGCGGGCGCCGCGCGCTTTCAGCTTGCCGATGCCCATCTTGATCGGGTTGCTGTCGTGATCCTCGGCCACGCCGAACAGCAGGAACAGCTTGGTGTGGTCCCAATCGGGCTGGCCGAATTCCCAGAACGCGCCACCCATCGTATAGATGCCCGCCGCCGCCATGTTGACCGAACAGAACCCGCCATGGGCGGCATAGTTTGGCATGCCGAAATTCTGCGCCCAGAAGCTGGTGAAGGATTGGCTCTGGTCGCGGCCGGTGAAAAAGGCGAGCTTTTCGGGGTTGTCGTGGCGAATGGGCTCCAGCCAGGATTGGGCGATATCCAGCGCCTCGTCCCAGCTGATTTCTTCGAACTCGCCCGATCCGCGCGGCCCCACCCGTTTCAGCGGTGCGCGCAGGCGTGAAGGCGCGTTGTGCTGCATGATGCCCGCGCTGCCCTTGGCACACAGGACGCCCTTGTTCACCGGGTGGTCGCGGTTCCCTTCGATATACGCGACCTTGCCGCCCTTCATGTGCACGTTGATGCCGCAGCGGCAGGCGCACATGTAGCAGGTGGTGTGCCGGATTTCATCCGACACCGGGGGCGCGGTATCGAGGGGCGGTTGCCTCATGCGGGTTTCTGCGGGCGCATATCGGCGGGGTCGATCCCCGCAACGGCCACGGGCTTCTTCATCGCGTCGCGGCGGAAGGGCTCACCCAGTTCCTGGTTGATCATCGCCTCGATCAATGTGGTCTTGCCCGCCATCTGATCCTTGATCGCCCGATCCAGCGCAGCGGTCAGCTCCTCCATGGTAAAGGCTTGAACCCCTTGCAACCCGCAGGCGGTGGCGATCCCGGCATAGCTGACCTGATCGTCCAACTCGGTGCCGACGAAATTGTCATCGTACCACAGGGTCGAGTTTCGCTTTTCCGCGCCCCATTGATAGTTGCGGAAAACGATCATCGTGATGGCGGGCCATTCGGGGCGGCCGATCGCGGTCAGCTCGGTCACCGCGATGCCGAAGGCGCCGTCACCGGCAAAGCCCACAACGGGTGTATCCGGGCAGCCGATCTTGGCGCCGACGATGGACGGCAGGCCATAGCCGCAGGGGCCGAAAAGCCCCGGCGCCAGGTATTTGCGCCCCGCCTCGAACGATGGATAGGCATTGCCGATCGCGCAGTTGTTGCCAATGTCGGAACTGATGATCGCGTCCTTGGGCAGGGCGGACTGGATCGCGCGCCAGGCCATGCGGGGGCTCATCCAGTCGGGCTTGTCGGCGCGGGCGCGTTCGTTCCAGGTGGTGCCGGGGTCGTCCTCCTCGTGGTCCATCGCGCTCAGCTGTTGCGCCCAGCGGGATTTCGTCTCGGCGATCTTCGCCTTGCGCTCGGCGCGGCCCTCGTCCCCCGCAGTACCCGACAGGCGCGACAGGATCGCGGTGGCGACCTTGCCCGCGTCGCCTACGATGCCCACGGTCACGGGTTTGGTCAGGCCGATCCGGTCGGGGTTGATGTCGACCTGGATGATCTTGGCGTCCCTGGGCCAGTAATCCAGCCCGTAGCCGGGCAGGGTGGAAAACGGGTTCAGCCGGGTGCCAAGGGCCAGCACCACATCGGCCTGCTGGATCAGCTCCATCCCCGCCTTGGACCCGTTATAGCCCAAGGGGCCGGCGAAAAGCGGGTGCGACCCGGGGAAGGCATCGTTGTGCTGATAGCCCACGCAAACCGGCGCATCCAGCCGTTCAGCCAGCGCCATGGAGGCCGGAATCGCACCGGCCAGCACCACGCCCGCGCCGTTCAGGATCACCGGGTTGCGCGCGCCCGACAGCAGCGCGGCGGCCTGGTCCAGCGCCGCATCCCCGCCGCCGGGGCGTTCGAATTCCACCACCTGCGGCAGGTCGATATCGATCACCTGCGTCCAGAAATCGCGCGGCATGTTGATCTGGGCGGGCGCGCTGGCGCGGCGGGCGTTCAGGATCACGCGGTTCAGAACCTCGGCCACGCGGGTGGGGTCGCGGACCTCTTCCTGATAGGCGACCATGTCCTTGAACAGCGCCATCTGTTCGACCTCCTGGAAACCGCCCTGACCGAGCGTCTTGTTGGCGGCCTGAGGCGTGACCAGCAACAGCGGCGAGTGGTTCCAATAGGCGGTTTTGACGGCGGTCACGAAATTGGTGATGCCGGGGCCGTTCTGGGCGATCATCATCGACATCTTGCCGGTGGCGCGGGTATAGCCATCGGCCATCATCCCGCCCGAGCCTTCATGCGCGCAATCCCAGAAGGTGATGCCGGCGCGCGGGAACAGGTCGGAAATCGGCATGAAGGCCGAGCCGATGATCCCGAACGCATGTTCGATGCCGTGCATCTGCAGGGTTTTGACAAAGGCTTCTTCGGTGGTCATCTTCATGGGCTGTCTCCGGCAGGGGGCGTCGTTTACGGTTCGTGTCTTCCATGCGGCGGGCCGAAATCTTAGGGCCAGATGGCGGGGCTAGTTAGGTCCAGATTGGCGCAGGCTGTCGGCGATCACCGCAATCCCGTCGGGGATGCGCTCGGACGGGATCGACGAATAGGCCAGGCGGTAATGGCGCTGGGCGGGGCGATCGTTGCCGAAGAACACATGTCCCGGCTCGATCAGAACACCCCGGTCGCGCAGCGCCAGCGCCAGCTGCGCCGTGTCGATGCCCCGCGGCGCCCTGAGCCAGAAGCTGGAGCCGCCGGCGGTCGCGCGGTCGGGTCCGAGCAGGCCATGCTGCAACAGCGCCTGTTCCATCACCCCGCGCCGCTGGTGATAGGCCTGGCCCATGCGCTTGACCTGACTGTCGTAGTGACCCTGCGACAGGAAATAGGCGGCGGTGCGCTGGATATGCCCCGGCGGATGGCGCAGGATCAGCGACCGCAGCGCGCGCGCCTCGCGGATGAACGCCTCGCTGGCCACGACATAGCCCAGGCGCAGCCCGGGAAAGAGCGATTTCGAGAACGACCCGATATAGATCACATGCCCGCCTTCATCGAGCGACTTGAGCGCGGGCTTGGGCGAGCTGGCAAAGGACATCTCGAATTCGTAATCGTCCTCGACCACGATGAATTGCCGTTCGGCGGCCATCCGCAGCAGCTGGCGCCGCCGGTCGATGGGCATGGTCGCATTGGTCGGGCAATGGTGGCTGGGCGTGGTAAAGACCACGTCGATATCGGGCGGCAGCGCCTCGGGCGGCAGGCCGTCCGCATCCACATCCACCGACACCGTGCCGCAGCGGGTCTGGGCCAGGATCTCGCGCAGGCCGGGATAACAGGGATATTCCATCGCCGCCTTGCGCCGCTGGGTCAGCAGGATCTGCGCGGCAAGCCACAGCGCGTTCTGCGCGCCCATGGTGATCAGGATTTCCTGTGGCCGGGCCGAGATCCCCCGCCGGGGCAGGATGTTGCGGACGATGAATTCGATCAGCCGGGGGTCGTCACGCTCGTACCTGTCGACGGTCATGGATTCGAAATCGCGCTGTCCCAGCGCGCGCAGTGCGCATTGCCGCCAGTTCTGGTGGTCGAACAGCCGCATGTCGGCCTGCCCATAGATGAACGGATAGCGATAGCTGCGCCAGTCGGGCGGGCGGATCACATCGACAAAGCCGGAAAACCGCTGCCCCAGCGCGCGGGACCAGTCGACGCTGTCTTGCCGCTGGCGCGGGGCGAGGTCGAATTCCGGCGGCGAGGGCGCGTTTTCGGACACGAAATAGCCCGACCGCCCGCGCGCCACCAGATAGTCGTTCGCCACCAGCTCGGTATAGGCCAGCGTCACGGTGATCCGGCTGATGCCCAGGTGCTGCGCCAGCTTGCGGCTGGACGGCATGCGTTCGCCCGGGCGCAGAACGCCGGTCAGGACCCCCTCGGTCACGTGCTGCTGGATCTGCTGCTGCAACGTGCCGTCAAAGCCGGGGTCCAGAAAGAAGGTGTCCACCGGAATCGCCATGTCTGGCGTCATGATGCGCGCAAACTGGACCTATGGAAAGCGCGGCGTTGGCTCAGCCGAAAACCCGCGCCAGCGCGCCGTCCACCGCATCTGTGGTCCGGTCGATATCGTCGGGCGCGGCGATCAGGGCGGGGCTGAAGCACAGCGTGTTGTTCATGCCCGGCAGCGAGCGGTTGGTCACGCCGATGATCACGCCCTGCGCCATGCAATCGGCCACCACCGCCTGCGCCTGCTTTTCGTCCACCGGTTCCTTGGTGATGCGGTCGCTGACCAGTTCCGCGCCGCAAAACAGGCCCGCGCCGCGCACATGCCCGATCACCGCGTGACGGTCGGCCAGCGCGTTCAGGTTGTCGATCAGCCGCGCGCCCATGTCGCGGGTGTTCTGCAGCAGCGCCTCGTCCTCGATGATGCGCATGTTTTCCAGCGCCGCCGCCGGACCCGCCGCGCAGCCGCCAAAGGTCGAGATGTCGCGGAAATAGGACAGCGGATCGGCGGCATCGTCCTTGAACTGTTCGAACACGGCCTCGGTCGTGACGGTGCAGGAAATCGCGGCATAGCCCGAGGCGACGCCCTTGGCCATGGTCACGAAATCGGGCTGCACGCCATAGTTCTGATAGCCGAACCATTCACCGGTGCGCCCCATGCCGCAGACGACCTCGTCGATGTGCAGCAGGATGTCGTATTTGCGGCAGATTTCCTGCACGCGGGGCCAATAGCCGTCGGGCGGCACGATGACGCCGCCACCTGCGGTCACGGGTTCCAGACACAGCAGCCCGATCGTGTCGGGGCCTTCGCGCAGGATGACCTCTTCGATCGCATCGGCGGCCCTTTCGCCGTAATTTTCCACATCCCATTGCGCGCGGTATTCCAGGCAATGTGGCACCGCGACGAAGCCCGGCGTGAAGGGGCCGTATTGTGCGTTGCGCTGCGGCTGGCCACCCGCCGACAGACAGGCGATGGTCGTGCCGTGATAGTCGCGCTCGCGGTACAGGATCTTGTGCTTGCGCCCGCCATGGTGCCGGGCCGAGATCTGGCGCACCATCTTGAACACCTTTTCATTCGCCTCGGACCCGGAGTTGGCGTAATAGACGCGACTCATCCCCGGCATCTTCTCGATCAGGCGCTTGGCGAAGTTCGATCCCGGAACCGAACCCGCCGATTGCGCGAAATAGTTCAGCGTCACCAGCTGGTCGCGCACCGCGTCGGCAATCGATTCGCGGCCATAGCCCACGTTCACGGTCCACACCCCGCCCGAAACCGCGTCCAGGTATTCCGCGCCCGTGGCGTCCCAGACCCGCATGCCGCGCCCTTCGACAATGACGCGCGGATCGCTGGTTTCCAGCGCCTTGTGCTGCATCAGGTGATGCCAGATATGCGCGCGATCGGCTTCGATCACATCGGTCAGGTCATTTGGCGATACCGGGCTGTTCATGGCGGCGCTCCATCGGGATTTGGGGTGTTTCGGGCCGCGCCCAAGGTCGGAAATCCGGATGCGCCCGGTTCACAAACTGCATGAATTTCGTGCGGCGAATAGGGCCAGAATGCCCCTTCAGTTAAGGCCAGTTTGCCGGCGCCGTTGTCACACCGGATTTCCGCCGCTTAAGTTTATTTCGGACATGGCCGCGAACGGGTTGATGAATTCGCCCCGACGCTTAAGCTGCGGGCCATGCGAACACAGACGGGCGTTCAGCCCGCGTGGATGACCAACAAGGAGATTTGACGATGGCCCTGAAGATTATGCTGAAAAGCGCCACCGCCGCGATCGGATTGCTGTCGGGGGCGCAGGCCGCGCTGGCCGCTGACGAGATCACGGTCGGTTACTTTCTGGAATGGCCGATGCCGTTCCAATACGCCAAGGCGATGGGCACCTACGAGGAAGCGCTGGGCATCCCGATCAACTGGGTGTCCTTCGACACCGGCACCGCGATGTCGGCCGCGATGGCGGCGGGCGATGTGCAGATTTCGGTCAGCCAGGGCATTCCGCCCTTCGTGGTGGCCACCAGTGCCGGCCAGGACCTGAAGGTGGTCGATGTCGCCGTCAGCTATTCCGAGAACGACAATTGCGTCGTCGCCTCGGCGCTGGAAATCGACAAGACCAACGCCAAGGAGATCGAGGGCAAGAAGGTCGGCGTGCCGATCGGCACCGCCGCGCATTTCGGGTTCCTGGAGCAGATGAACCATTTCGGCGTCGACATGTCGACGCTGGAAATCGTCGACATGGCCCCGCCCGATGGCGCGGCGGCCTTTGCGCAGGGCAACCTGGACATGGTCTGCGGCTGGGGCGGGGCGCTGCGCCGGATGAAGGAACACGGCAACGTGCTGCTGACCGGCGCGGAAAAGGAAGAGCTGGGCATCCTGGTCTTTGACGCCACGACCGTCCCGGCCGAATTCGCCGCAGCCGAGCCCGAATTGCTGGCCAAGTTCCTGAAGGTCACCGCCGATGCCAACGCGATGTGGAACGCGGGCGAGATGAAGGACGAGATGCTGCCGGTGATCGCCAAGGATTCCGGCATGGCGCTGGAAGACACCGAGGCGACCATCGCCACCTTTGTCTTCCCGTCGGTAGACGATCAGCTGGGCGAGAAATGGTTGGGCGGCGGCGCGCAAAGCTTCATGCTGGGCGTGGCCAACGTGTTCAAGGATGCAGGGTCGATCCCGACGATCCTGGACACCTATGAAACGGCTGTCGATATCGAACCGCTGACCGCCGCAAGCGGCATGTGATCGCACCGGCAGGGGCGCCTTTGCGTGCCCCTGCCATGACCTAAGGATCGGGGCGGGGCATCATGAGCGGGCTTTCCATTCGCAATGTTTCCATGCGGTTCGAGCTGCCCGGCGGCGGGCATGTTCAGGCGCTGAAGGATGTGTCGCTGGACCTGAAGACGGGCGAGCTTCTGTCGGTTCTGGGGCCGTCGGGCTGTGGCAAGACCACGCTTTTGAACATCGTGGCGGGCTTTCTGGCCCCGACCGAGGGCCGGATCGAGCTGAACGGCCATCCCGTCACCGGCCCCGATGCCGAACGCGGCATGGTGTTCCAGAAGGGCGCGCTGTTCGAATGGATGAGCGTGCGCGAGAATGTCAGCTTCGGCCCCCGGATGAAGGGCCAGCGCCCGGCCGATTATCGCGCCACGGTCGATCACCTGCTGGATGTGGTCGGGCTGCAGGATTTCAAGGAAAAGGCCATCTATGAATTGTCGGGCGGGATGCAGCAGCGCGTGGCGCTGGCGCGCTGTCTGGCCAACGATCCCGACGTGATCCTGATGGATGAACCGCTTGGCGCGCTGGATGCGCTGACCCGGGAAAAGATGCAAAGCCTGGTACTGAAGCTGTGGAAGGAAACCGGCAAGACGATCATCCTGATCACCCATTCCGTTGAAGAGGCATTGTTGCTGGGCGAGCGGCTGTTGGTGATGGCGCCGCGCCCGGGGCGCATCCATCGTGAATATGCGCTGCCCTTTGCCGATCTGGGGGTGGGGCAGGACCTGCGCGAGGTCAAGAAACACCCCGAATTCGCCACCCGCCGCGAAGAGATCCTGGGCATGATCTGGGACATGGAGGAAGAGATCATGGGCCGGGCCGAGGGCGCCGCATGACCGGTCTGTTGATCCTGGTCTTCTATGTCGCGCTGTTTCTGGGCAGCCTGTTCATCCTGTCGGCGATCCGTAGGGCGCGCGGGCGGACACGGGATTTCACCAGCCTGAAAACCGTGACCTTCGGCGATGAAAGCGCGGTGCGGCCGGATCGGGCGGCCTCTGTCATCTCGGTGCTGGTGATCTTCCTGATCTGGGGCGCGTTCACCGGATCGAAGCTGGTGCCGATCCATGTGCCGGGCCCGTTTCTGGGCGATTCCCAGTTCACCTATACGCTGGAGGCCCCCGATGGCCGCCGCGACGACGCGACGGTTTACACCCGTGTCTTTCGCGTCGGGACCGAAGTTACCCCGCGCGAGGTCGCGCCGGGTGACGGCTTTGCCAAGGACGACACGGTCGAGGTCGGCGCCTGGCGGTCGAAGCTGATCCTGATGGATCGCAATGACGAGGTCACGCGCAAGGATGGCGCCCGGGTCGTGGCCATCGACGGCCAGCCGATTTCGGTGGGCGGCCAGGTCAGGGCCGGCAACGGCATCGTGCGGCTGACCGACAAGGGCGCGCTGGACTATGCCCCGGCCAAGGGCCTGCAGATGGAGCCGATCTGGATGCCTGCGCCCGAAGCGGTGTTCGGCCAGTTGATCAAGATCGCGGGCGAAGGCTATCAGAATTTCACCCTGTGGCAGCATCTGGGATGGTCGCTGTTGCGGGTGCTGGCGGGGTTCGTGGCCGGGTCCGTCGTGGGCATCCCGCTGGGCTATGCGATGGGGCTGTCGGGCTGGTTCCGGGGCTGGTTCGACCCGATCGTGGAATTCATGCGCCCGGTGCCGCCGCTGGCGCTGATCCCGCTGGTGATCATCTGGTTCGGCATCTGGGAAACCGGCAAGATCGTGCTGCTGTTTCTGGCCGCGCTTTGGATCATGACAATTGCGGCGCGCGCGGGTGTTTCCGGGGTGAACATCACCAAGATCCACGCCGCTTATTCGCTGGGCGCCAGCCGCTGGCAGATCATGCGCCACGTGATCATTCCCAATTCCCTGCCCGAGATCTTCACCGGTGCGCGGGTGGCGATGGGCGTCTGCTGGGGCACGGTGGTCGCGGCCGAACTGGTGGCGGCGCAGAAGGGCGCGGGGATGATGATCATCGCGGCGTCGAAATTCCAGCTGACCGATATCGTGATCATGGGGATCATCCTGATCGGCATCATCGGATACGGCATCGATATCCTGATGCGCATCGCCGAACGGGTGCTTGTGCCGTGGAAGGGCAAGTCCTGACCCCGGTTCCCCGCCTGTAACACGCAGATTCGCGCCGAACGGCGGACAGGGGGCTTGGCCGGCCCTTGATTCTCGACCAAAGTCGAATAGGCGGTGGGGGCAAGTGGCTTGCGCTTGTCCGCAACCTGCCTAGTATGGCAGCCCTAAGGTAAAAATATGTCTTTCTGACGTGCACATTTAACACATTGTTATCGTTTCGATTTTCCGAAACTTCCCCTTGAAAATTTACAAATAAACCGGCGCCCTGTGAAAGTATTTACAGGAAAAGCCATTTATAAAAATAACTTACAACTTCTTTGACAGATAGGTTATGTTACGCCCGAGGATTCTGAGCCCGTCCGGGATCAGCAGGGGGATTGGCCGCAAACAACCCAGGCGTTTGCGCAGCCAAAAAAGGAGGAGACCGTCATGACCGATCAAACCTATCCGCCCAGTGCGTCTTTCGCGGCCAACGCGCATATCAATGCCGAAAGCTATGACAAGATGTACGCGGCGTCCGTGAACGAGCCCGAGGCGTTCTGGGGCGAGCACGGCAAGCGGCTGGACTGGATCAAGCCCTATACCAAGGTCAAGAACACCAGCTTCGCGCCCGGCAATATCGATATCAAGTGGTTCGAGGACGGCACGCTGAACGTCAGCGCCAACTGCATCGACCGCCACCTGGAAACCCGCGGCGAACAGACCGCGATCATCTTCGAGCCGGACGATCCGAACGAAGACGCCCAGCACATCACCTATAACCAGCTGCACAAGCGGGTCTGCCGGATGGCCAACATCCTGGAGGATCTGGGCGTGCGGAAGGGCGACCGGGTCGTGATCTATCTGCCGATGATCCCCGAAGCGGCCTATGCCATGCTGGCCTGTGCGCGCATCGGCGCGATCCATTCCATCGTCTTCGCGGGCTTTTCGCCCGACGCGCTGGCGGCCCGTATCAACGGCTCGGACGCCAAGGTGGTCATCACCGCCGACGAGGCGCCGCGCGGCGGCCGCAAGACCCCGCTGAAATCCAATGCCGATGCGGCGCTGCTGCACTGCAAGGACACGGTGAAATGCCTGGTGGTCAAGCGGACCGGTGGCCAGACCACATGGATCGCCGACCGCGATTTCGACTATAACGAGATGGCGCTGGAAGCGGACGAATATTCCAAGCCCGCCGAGATGAACGCCGAAGATCCGCTGTTCATCCTCTATACATCGGGGTCGACCGGCCAGCCCAAGGGCGTGGTGCATTGCACCGGCGGTTATCTGGTCTATGCCGCGATGACCCACGAATATTCCTTCGATTACCATGACGGCGACATCTACTGGTGTACCGCTGACGTGGGCTGGGTCACCGGCCACAGCTATATCGTCTATGGCCCGCTGGCCAATGGCGCGACCACGCTGATGTTCGAAGGCGTGCCGACCTATCCCGATGCCAGCCGCTTCTGGCAGGTGTGCGAAAAGCACAAGGTGAACCAGTTCTATACCGCGCCGACCGCGCTGCGCGCGCTGATGGGGCAGGGCAACGAATTCGTCGAGAAATGCGATCTGTCGTCGCTGAAGCTGCTGGGGACGGTGGGCGAGCCCATCAACCCCGAGGCCTGGAACTGGTACAACGACGTGGTCGGCAAGGGCAAATGCCCCATCGTCGACACCTGGTGGCAGACCGAAACCGGCGGCCACATGATGACCCCGCTGCCCGGCGCGCATGCGCTGAAGCCCGGTTCGGCGATGAAGCCGTTCTTTGGCGTGCAGCCGGTGGTTCTGGACCCCCATTCGGGCGAGGAAATCGACACCTATCCGACCGAGGGCGTGCTGTGCATCAAGGACAGCTGGCCCAGCCAGATGCGCACGGTCTGGGGCGATCACGAGCGGTTCGAGAAGACCTATTTCAGCGATTACAAAGGCTATTACTTTGCCGGTGATGGCTGCAAACGCGACGAGGATGGCGATTTCTGGATCACCGGCCGCGTCGATGACGTGATCAACGTGTCGGGCCACCGCATGGGCACGGCCGAGGTCGAAAGCGCGCTGGTCGCGCACGCCAAGGTCGCCGAGGCCGCCGTGGTGGGCTACCCGCACGAGATCAAGGGCCAGGGCATCTATTGCTATGTCACCCTGATGAACGGGGTCGAGCCCAGCGACGAGCTTTACAAAGAGCTGCGCACCTGGGTCCGGACCGAGATCGGCCCCATCGCCAGCCCCGACCTGATCCAGTGGGCACCCGGCCTGCCCAAGACCCGTTCGGGCAAGATCATGCGCCGTATCCTGCGCAAGATCGCCGAGAACGACTATGGCAGCCTGGGCGATACCTCGACCCTGGCCGATCCGTCGGTGGTCGATGAGCTGATCGAAAACCGGATGAACAAGGGGTGAGCGGGATGAGCGATACAGCCGTCGAAGTCGTCCCCGCCGTTCTGATCCTGCTGGGCCCTCCGGGGGCCGGCAAGGGCACGCAAGCCCGGATGCTGGAGGAAAAATTCGGACTTGTGCAACTGTCGACCGGCGATCTGCTGCGTGCAGCGGTGGCCGCGGGCACCGATGCGGGCAAGGCCGCCAAGGCGGTGATGGAAGCCGGCGATCTGGTCAGCGACGAGATCGTGCTGGCGATCCTGAAGGACCGCCTGGCCGAACCTGATGTGGCCAAGGGCGTGATCCTGGACGGGTTCCCGCGCACCACGGCCCAGGCCGAGGCGCTGGATGGCATGCTGGCGGCCACCGGCCAACAGGTGAACGCCGCGGTCAGCCTTGAGGTCGAGGATGACGCGATGGTCGACCGTGTGGCGGGCCGCTATACCTGCGCCAAATGCGGCGAGGGGTATCACGACAGCTTCAAGCAGCCCAAGGCCGAAGGTGTCTGTGACAAATGCGGCGGGACGGAGTTCAAGCGCCGTGCCGACGACAATGCCGAAACGGTGCGCGCGCGGCTTCAGGCCTATCACGATCAGACCGCGCCGCTGATTGCCTATTACGACGGCCGCGGCTGCCTGGAACGGGTGCCCGCGATGGGGGCGATCGACGAGATTGCCGGTGCACTGGGCGACATCGTCGCCAAGACCGCCGGCTGAGCAGGGGAGCGCGGGGCGGCATGGTGCCGCCGCGCGGGGGTTCTCAATCTAAGGGAGGGTCGTCTCATGGCAGACAACTCATCAAGTAACGCGTACTGGGCCGCGAACGTCCGGATTATCTTGGTCAGCCTCGTGATTTGGGCTGTGGTTTCCTTCGGCTTCGGCATCCTGCTGCGCCCGATGCTTGCGGGCATCAGCGTCGGCGGAACCGACCTGGGCTTCTGGTTTGCCCAGCAGGGTTCGATCCTGGTCTTCCTGGCGCTGATCTTCTTCTACGCCTGGCGGATGAACAAGCTCGACCGCGAACACGGCGTCGAAGAATAAGGAGCTCTGGGACAGATGGATCAGTTTACACTCAACTGGATTTTCATTGGGGCAAGCTTCCTGCTCTATATCGGCATCGCAATCTGGGCGCGTGCCGGATCGACGTCGGAATTCTATGCCGCGGGCCGGGGCATCCACCCCGTCACCAACGGTATGGCAACCGCGGCAGACTGGATGTCGGCGGCCTCGTTCATCTCGATGGCGGGCCTGATCGCGTTTACCGGCTATGACAACAGCTCGTTCCTGATGGGCTGGACCGGCGGCTATGTGCTGCTGGCGCTGCTGCTGGCGCCCTACCTGCGCAAGTTCGGCAAGTTCACCGTTTCGGAATTCATCGGTGACCGCTTCTACAGCCCGACCGCGCGTCTGGTTGCGGTGATCTGCCTGATCGTGGCCTCGGTCACCTATGTGATCGGCCAGATGACCGGTGTGGGCGTGGCCTTTGGCCGCTTCCTCGAGGTGTCGAACACCACCGGCCTTCTGATCGGTGCGGCGGTCGTGTTCGCCTATGCGGTGTTCGGCGGCATGAAGGGCGTGACCTATACCCAGGTGGCACAGTACTGCGTGCTGATCGTGGCATACACCATTCCCGCGATCTTCATCTCGCTGCAGCTGACCGGCAACCCGATCCCGGCCCTGGGCCTGTTCGGCGAGCACACCGCTTCGGGTGAACCGCTGCTGGCCAAGCTGGATTCGCTGGTCGAGGAGCTGGGCTTCGCGAACTATACCGGCCACCATGGCGACACCTTCAACATGGTGCTGTTCACCCTGTCGCTGATGATCGGTACCGCGGGTCTGCCGCACGTGATCATGCGCTTCTTCACCGTGCCGAAAGTGGCCGATGCACGCTGGTCCGCCGGCTGGGCGCTGGTCTTCATCGCGCTGCTGTATCTGACGGCCCCGGCCGTGGGTGCGATGGCACGCCTGAACCTGATCACCACCGTCTTCCCCGAAGGCACCGCATCGGCCCCGATCGACTACGAGGCCCGTCCCGACTGGATGGCCACGTGGGAGAAGACCGGCCTGCTGAGCTTCGAGGACAAGAATGGCGACGGCAAGATCCAGTGGTACAACGATGGCTCTGACGCCTTCGCTGCGACCGCGACCGAGCGTGGCTGGGCCGGATCGGAGCTGACCGTGAATCGCGATATCCTGGTTCTGGCCAACCCCGAGATCGCACAGCTTCCGGGTTGGGTCATCGCACTGGTCGCGGCCGGTGGTCTGGCGGCGGCGCTGTCGACGGCGGCAGGTCTGCTGCTGGCGATCTCGTCCGCTGTGTCGCATGACCTGATCAAGGGCGCCATCAATCCGAACATCTCGGAAAAGGGCGAGCTTCTGTCGGCGCGGATCGCAATGGCGGTGGCCATCGTCGTGGCAACCTATCTGGGTCTGAACCCGCCGGGCTTTGCGGCGCAGACCGTTGCGCTGGCCTTCGGTCTGGCGGCGGCGTCGATCTTCCCGGCGCTGATGATGGGCATCTTCTCGAAGCGGATCAACAACACCGGCGCGGTTGCCGGGATGCTGGTCGGCCTGCTGACGACGCTGATCTACATCTTCCTGCACAAGGGCTGGTTCTTCATCCCCGACACCAACAGCTTCACGGATGCAGATCCGCTGCTGGGTACGATCAAGTCGACCTCGTTCGGCGCGGTCGGGGCGCTGCTGAACTTCGCAACTGCCTTCATCGTGTCGAATGCCACGAAGGCGCCGCCGCAGGAGATCCAGGATCTGGTCGAAAGCGTGCGTATCCCGCGTGGGGCAGGCGCTGCTGTCGATCACTAAATCCTTGTGATTTGACCCACGTCATTTGAAAACCGGAATGCCCCCCGATACGGTCGGGGGGCGTTTTATTTTGACAAGGACACCCGCCTTGAGCGACCCCGCCCCCATCGCCGATTTCCTGTCGCATGTGCACCCCTATGACAGCCTGCCGCCCGCGGAACTGACCCGGGTCGCGACGGCGTTCATCCGCAAGCCGATGCGCGCGGGCGACCGGATCTACAGCTTCGGCGAGCCGCTGGACGGGCTTTACGTGGTGCAGGAAGGCGCGGTCGAGGTGTCGGACCAAAGCGGTAATGTCGTGTCGTTACTGGGGCCACGCAACAGTTTCGGCGAACGCGGCCTGTCGCGCGACGGCTATGCCGCGACGACCGCCGATGCCAAGCAGGACGGCGCGGTGCTGGTCCTGCCGCCGGACGAGTTCCGGTTCATGCTGGACGAGCATCCGTCGTTCCGGCGTTTCTTTGACCGCTCGCGCCCGGCCGAGACCAAGCGTTCCGACCTGGCCACCTCGCGCGTGTCGGCGCTGATGGCGCGCGATCCGATCACCTGCCCGCCGGGGGCGCGGGTGCTGGACGCGGCGCAGTTGATGAAGTCGCACAACGTGTCCTGCCTGGGCGTGACCGAACAGGACCGGCTGGTCGGCATCATCACCACAAGCGACATGGTCAACCGGGTGCTGGCGGCCGGGCTTTCGGGGGATGTTCCCGTGCGCCAGGTCATGACGCCCGATCCCATCACGCTGGCGCCCGGCGCCCTGGGCACCGACATCCTGCATGTGATGATCGAGCGCCGGATCGGGCATCTGCCGGTGGTCGAGGATGGCCGCATGATTGGCGTGGTCACCCAGACGGATCTGACCCATTTCCAGGCGCTCAGCTCGGCCACGCTGGTTCAGGACATCGCCACCGCGCTGGACGCGCGCGAACTGGCCGACATCACCGCCCGTATCCCGCAATTGCTGGTGAACCTTGTGGCGTCGGGCAACCGGCACGAGGTCGTGACGCGGCTGATCACCGATATCGGCGACGCCTGCACCCGGCGGCTTCTGGCGCTGGCCGAGGCGAAGCTGGGTCCGCCGCCCGTGCCCTATCTGTGGCTCGCCTGTGGCAGCCAGGGGCGGCAGGAACAGACCGGGGTCAGCGATCAGGACAATTGCCTGTTCCTGTCGGACGACATGCGGCCCGAACACGATGCCTATTTCGCCGCGCTGGCCAAATTCGTGTCCGACGGGCTGGATGTGTGCGGGTATTTCTATTGCCCCGGCGACATGATGGCCACCGCCGACCGCTGGCGCCAGCCGGTGCGGGTCTGGCGCGACTATTTCAAGACCTGGGTCGACAAGCCCGACCCGATGGCGCAGATGCTGGCCAGCGTGATGTTCGACCTGCGCCCCATCGGCGGGGATGAAAGCCTGTTCTCGGGGCTGCAGGCGGAAACGCTGGAAATGGCGTCGAAGAACTCGATCTTCGTGGCGCATATGGCGTCGAACGCGCTGAAGCACACGCCGCCCCTGGGCCTGCTGCGCGGGATCGCGACGATCCGCTCGGGCGAGCACAAGAACCAGCTGGACATGAAGCATAACGGCGTGGTGCCGGTGGTGGATCTGGGGCGGATCTATGCGTTGCAGGGACAGATCACGGCGGCCAACACCCGCGCGCGTCTGGAAGCCGCCGAAAAGGCCGGGGTGGTCAGCGCCAGCGGCGCGCGCGACCTGTTGGATGCCTATGATCTGATCGCGCAGATGCGGCTGGAACATCAGGCGGGTCTGGTCAAGGCGGGCAAGGCGCCCGATAACTATCTGTCGCCATCGGCGCTGTCGGATTTCGAACGCAGCCATTTGCGCGACGCCTTTGTGGTGGTGCGGACCATGCAATCCGCCATCGGGCATGGAAGAGCGGCGCCGGCCTGATCGGCCGGCTTGGGAGGAGTGAACATGTTTTTCGAGTTGGTGGCGACATTGGTTGCCGGTGTCGGGGCCGCGGGCGTCGTGATGTTGTTGAACCGGACCACCGGCGGTCGCCTGCCGCGCTGGGCGATGCCGGTGGGGGCGGGGCTGGCGATGATCGCCATGGCGATCTGGAACGAATACACCTGGTTCGACCGCACGGTGGCGACCCTGCCCGAGGGGGTCGAGGTGACCTCGACCGTCGAAAGCCGGTCCTTCTATCGGCCCTGGACCTATGCCGTGCCCTTCGTGCAGCGCTTTGCGGCGGTCGATGCGGCGGCGGTGCGCCGGCACCCGGCCGCGCCCGACATGCGCGTGACCAGCACGGTGCTGATGAGCCGCTGGTCGCAGCCGGTGCAATTGCCCGTGGTCTATGACTGCGCCGCAAATCGCCGCGCGGGCGGGGATGTTCCGTTTGATCTGGGCGCGGACGGCACCGTCACCGCCACCAACTGGCAGGACGTGGCGCCCGACGATCCCGCCCTGCGCGCGGTCTGCGACGGGGACGGCTGATGACGGGCAAATCCATCCTGATTGTCGAGGACGAGGACAATATCGCCCTGGCGCTGCACCATCTGCTGGGCCGCGAGGGCTATCGCCTGTCGCGGGTGGCCGATGGTGCGCTGGCGCTGGACGCGGTGCGCGATCAGCGCCCCGATCTTGTGCTTCTGGATGTGATGCTGCCGAACGTGTCGGGCTACGAGATCTGCCAGGCCCTGCGCGCCGATGCGGATCTGGCCGATCTGCGGATCCTGATCATGACCGCGCGCGGCACCGAGATCGAGCGCCGCAAGGGGCTGGCCATGGGCGCGGACGGATTCATCACCAAACCGTTCGAGCTGACCCAGCTGCGGCAAGAGGTGGCCCGGCTGCTGACCGATGGGGGGACGGCGGATGAAGCTTGAGAAGCTGAACCTGCGGCTGCGGGTCTTTCTGTTCTTTGCCTTTCTGGCGCTGGCCTGTGTCGCGGTGATCTTCGGTGGGCTCACCTTGGGCTATCAGCGCGCGCAGACGCCGCAGGCGCTGTCGGGCTTCGTGCTGGCCGGGGCGGTCTCGGGGTTCGGCGTTCTGGGGCTGGTGACCTGGGTCTGGTTTCTGTTCGACGAAAACGTGGCCCGCGCGATCCAGCGGCTGGCGGGCGGGTTGCTGACCCGCGCCCATGCCGATGTGATCGACGGGATCGACCAGGACGCTGCGCGCTATCTGGGCGATCTGGCGCCCGCCGCGCAGGCGGTGACCGAAAACCTGTCCGAAACCCGCCAGAAGCTGGCCGCGGCGGTGGAACGGGAAACCGAACAGCTGGCCCAGGAAAAGGCGCGGCTGGCGGCGCTGCTGGCCGATGTGCCCGAAGGGGTTCTGTTGTCATCCGGCGCGCATCAGCTTGTGTTTTACAACGGGTCGTCCGTCGCGCTTCTGGCCGATGACGACGCCGAACCGGCGCTGAACAAATCGGTGTTCCGCTATCTGCGGCCCGGCCCGATCAAGGCCGCCTATCAGCGGCTGCGCGCGGGCGAAGAGGGCGCCTCGACCAGCCTGCTCTGCGCCACCGCGAAAGAGGGCCGCGTCCTGTCGGCCCGGATGCGCCTGCTGCGCCAGCACGATTGCGAGATCAACGGCCCCGGCTATGTGCTGACGCTGCGCGATGTGACCGGCGATCTGGCGGTGCATATGGGGCGCGAGGCGCTGCTGGCCGACATTTTCGACCGCATCCGCCGCCCCGCCGCCAACCTGCAGACGGTCATCGACGCCACCGCCGAGGGCGCCCCGCTGGGCGACGCGCTGGCGGACGAGGTCTCCAGCCTGACCCGGTCGGTGGCCGAGCTGGGCGCGCGCTATGACCAGTCCCGCGCCAGCTGGTGGCCCAAGGGCGAACACCGCGCCGCCGATATCGTCGACGGGATCACCGCGCAACTGGCCCATGACGATATCACCGTGACGGCGGATGCCGACAAGCTGCGGCTGGTCTGCGACGCCTATCAAATCGTCGCGCTGGTCGCGGCGATGTCGGAATACCTGGTCCGGGAACAGGGCGCGGCGGTGCTGTCGCTGCTGATCTCGCCCTCGGACATCGCGGGCGAGGCGCAGATCACCATCGGCTGGCAAGGCGGGCCGCTGCCCTTCGGCACGCTGGACCGCTGGCTGGACCGGCCGCTGGATGTGGGCGTGGCCGACATGACCGGTCGCGCGGTGCTTCAGGCGCATGGCACCGACATGTGGCCCGAACCGGGCAAGGTGGGCCGGTCGGTCCTGCGCCTGCCGATCCGCCAGGCCCAGCCCGAGACCGATGGCCCGGCCGTCGACCCGCGCGCGGCGATCTATGATTTCGACCTGCTGGCCGCCGATGTCAGCGACGACCTGCTGTCGACCCCGCTGCGCGATCTGACCTATGTGGTCTTCGACACCGAAACCACCGGGCTTCTGCCCGAACAGGGGGACGAGATCGTGCAGATCGCCGGCGTCCGCCTGGTCAATGGCCGCCGCGTGGCGGGCGAAAGCTTCGACAGCCTGGTCAATCCCGGCCGCTCGATCCCGCCCGCCTCGACCAAGGTGCATGGCATTACCGAGGCGATGGTGGCCCATGCCGACCCGATCGAATCCGTCGGGCGGCGGTTCCACCGCTTCGCCGAAGGCGCGGTGCTGATCGCCCATAATGCGCCTTTCGATATGGCATTCCTGAAACGCCACGCGCGCGGCATCGGCGCCAGTTTCGACAACCCGGTGCTGGATACGGTGCTGCTGTCGGCGGTGCTTTACGGTCAGACCGAAAAGCACACGCTGGATGCGCTGACCGAACGGCTGGGCATCGCCATCCCGCCCGATCTGCGCCACACGGCCATGGGCGACACGGTGGCCACGGCAGACGCGTTCCTGAAAATGCTGCCGATCCTCAAGGGGCAGGGGATCGAAACCTTCGGCGACATCCTGACCGCGGTGCGCCGCCACAAGCGCCTGCTCGAAGACCTCAACTGAACGGGTCTTCGGGGTAGCCCACCCGCGCCAGGTACAACCCCTGCGGCGGGCAGACGGGGCCACAGGCCGCGCGGTCGCACGCCTCCAACGCGTCCTTCACATCGCCCGGCGCCCAGGATCCGGCGCCCACACGTTCCAGCGTGCCGACAAAGCTGCGCACCTGGTTGTGGAGGAAACTGCGGGCGCGGACATGGAACCGGAACTCGCGCCCCTCGGGGATATCCACCGCCTCGATATCCAGCGCGTCCAGCGTCTTGATCGGGCTCGCCGCCTGACAGATCGAGGCGCGGAAGGTCGTGAAATCATGCCGCCCCAGCAGATGCCGCGCGGCTTCCTGCATCGGCTCCAGCTCCAGCGGATACTGCACCTGCCAGACCTTGCCGCGCTCATGCGTGACCGGCGCGCGGCGGCTGACCAGCCGGAACAGATACTGCCGCTCGACCGCTGAAAACCGCGCGTGGAAATCATCTGCCACCCGCACCGCCCGCAGGATCGCGACCGGGTCGGGTTTCAGATGATGGTTCAGCGCCTCGGATAGCCGGAACGGGTCCCAATCCTTCGCCATCTCGCAATGGGCCACCTGGCCCAACCCATGCACCCCCGCATCGGTGCGCCCGGCGGCGGCGATGGATGGCACATTCGCCTCCAGCTTGGCCAAGGCGGCCTCGACCGCGCCCTGCACGGATGGCTGGTCGGCCTGACGCTGCCACCCCGCAAAGGGCGCGCCATCATATTCGATTTTCAGGGCATATCGCGGCATGGCCCCCCGGTTAGCCTGCTTTGCCGCCCAACGCAATCGGCGCCCGCCCCCCTTCTTCTTGGCACCAATACTCCGGGGTGAATGGGCCGTAAGGCCCAGAGGGGCAGCGCCCCTTCCCCCCGAAAACATCCGCGCCGCGACAAGAGCGGTTTTCCTTTCCCGCCCCCGTGCCTATCTTGAGGCCAGATACAAAGGGGCAGTTGCGTGATTGGTGAACTGGCAGACGGACTGGTGCGCGGGGTCGGGAACGTGACCGACAGCGTGACGGGCGTGTTTTCCGACCCGGTGATCCGGCTGGGGGTGACGGGCCTCAGCCGCGCGGGCAAGACGGTGTTCATCACCTCGCTGGTCGCCAACCTGATGGACCGAGGCCGGATGCCGCAATTACAGGCCGCCGCGACGGGGGCGATCCGCACCGCCTATCTGCAGCCGCAGCCCGACGACACGATACCGCGCTTCGACTATGAAACCCACCTGGCCGCGCTGACGGGCGCCGAACCGCATTGGCCCGACAGCACCCGCGCGGTGTCGGAATTGCGCCTGTCGCTCAAGGTGCAGCCCAGCGGGTTGCTGGGCGCGCTTTCCGGGCCGCGCACCGTGCATCTGGATATCGTCGATTACCCCGGCGAATGGCTGCTGGATCTGGGCCTGCTGGACAAAAGCTTCGCCGACTGGTCGGCCGAAACCCTACAGCGGCTCCAGACCCGCACGATGGCCAGGGATTTCCTGGCGCAGCTGGCCGCGACCGATCCCACCGCCAATCTGGACGAACCGGCGGCACAGGCGTTGGCCGCGGGCTTCACCGATTACCTGAACGCCGCGCGCGAAGCGGGGTTTTCCGACTGTACCCCGGGGCGGTTCCTGCTGCCGGGGGAACTGGCCGGATCGCCCGTGCTGACCTTCGCGCCGCTGCCCGCAACGGAAAAACCGCCGCGCGGGTCGCTCTGGCGGGAATGCGAACGCCGGTTCGAGGCGTATAAGCGCCAGGTCGTCAAACCCTTCTTCCGCGACCATTTCGCCAAGATCGACCGCCAGGTCGTGCTGGTCGACGCGTTGGGCGCGATCCATGCCGGGCCACAGGCGCTGGACGATCTGCGCCGCGCGATGGCCGATATCCTGGGCGCGTTCCGGCCCGGGCGCAACGCGTGGCTCAGCACGCTTTTGCTGGGCAAGCGGGTGGAAAAGATCCTGTTCGCCGCGACCAAGGCCGACCATCTGCACCACACACAGCACCCGCGCCTGACCGCGATCATGACCGCCCTGATGCGCGAGGCGAAGGACCGCGCCGATTTCGCCGGCGCGAAAACCACCGCCATGTCCATCGCCGCCCTGCGCGCCACGGTCGAAGAAACCCTGACCCATGACGGGCGCGATCTGGATTGCGTGCGCGGCACGCTTCTGGACAGCGGCAAGCAGGCCGCCATGTATCCCGGCGAACTGCCTCAGGATCCCGCCCATCTGCTCAGCGCGGCGCGGGCGGGGCGCGACACGTGGCTCGATGGCGATTACAGCATCATGCGTTTCGCGCCCGCCCGGCTGACCCTGAAACCGGGCGAGGGGCCACCGCATATCCGGCTGGACAAGGCCGCCGAATTCCTGATCGGAGACCGCCTGACATGACCAATGGCCCCGTGCTGATCGACCTTGAGGATGCGTCGAAGGAAACCCCCGCCACCGCGCCGCCGGTGCCGGATCTGGCGACGGATGTGCCCACGGGGCGCGCGATGCAGACGCTGGCGGTGCTGGGCGCGCGCCGCCCCTCGCCGCTCTCGCGGTTCTTCTGGTGGGCGGTGGGCGCGCTGATCAGCTTCGTGGTGTCGGTGGCCGCATGGGATTTCGTCACCACGCTTCTGGACCGCAACACGGTGCTGGGCACGGTCGCGCTGACGCTGGTGGGGCTGGTGCTGTGCGCGCTGCTGCTGGTGGCGCTGCGCGAGCTGTCGGGCTTTGCGCGGCTGCGGCGGCTGGATGGCGTGCACAAGGCCGCGAATGCCGCGATTGCCGAGGGCGACCTGAAGGCCGCGCGCGCTGTGGTCGACAAGCTGGAACAGCTTTACGCGGGCCGGGACGAGCTGAAATGGGGCCGCGACCGGCTGGCCGAACGCCGGGCCGAGGTGTTCGACGCCGACGGCCTGATCGGCCTGGCCGAGGCCGAACTGCTTGCGCCGCTCGATACCGCCGCCCGGGCCGAGGTCGAGGCCGCCGCGCGCCAGGTCGCCACCGTAACCGCGCTGGTGCCGCTGGCGCTGGCCGATCTGATCACCGCGCTGACCGCCAACCTGCGGATGATCCGCCGCATTGCCGAGATTTATGGCGGGCGCTCGGGGCTCTTGGGCAACTGGCGGCTGACCCGCACGGTGATGACGCATCTGGTGGCCACGGGCGCGGTCGCGGTGGGCGACGACATGCTCGAGCCGCTGATCGGCGGCGGCATCCTGGGCAAGCTGTCACGCCGCTTTGGCGAGGGGATGGTCAACGGCGCCCTGACCGCCCGCGTCGGCGTCGCCGCGATCGAGGTCTGCCGCCCGCTGCCCTTCCTGCACGAAAAGCGCCCCTCGGTCCGCAAGCTGGTGCAGCGCGCGCTGTCGGGCCTGTTCGGGTCCGACAAACACGCCGAAGGGCGCGCGGATCAGAACATCAACTCGTAATATTGCGTCGGGATGTATTCGTGAATGTCGGCCTCGGTGGCGCGTGCGGCGGCATCGCTGCTGAACGCATCGGCTTCGGAATCGCGCAGCGTGGTGCCGCCGAACCGGTTCAGTGACAGACCGTCGATCGACCCGTCGGACAGGTCCTGCTCGTACCGTCCCAGATAAAGGACAAAGTCCCCGTCCAGATCGGCGTCGAATTCCAGCGTGACCTCGCTGTCGCCAGTGATTTCCGCATGGACAATATCCGGCACGCCGCTCCCGACCCGATGCGCCGAATTGTACAAGTCGAACCCGAAGTTATCCGGCGCGGAGACACCGGCCGCGGCGGAAAACGCGGACGAATCCGCGATCAATTGCCCCTCGACCCCTGAGAAGGTGACCTCGAGCGTGGTGGCAGAGGTTTTCCGAACGCTTTCGATCAGAATGGGTGCATCTTCGCTACCGCTCAGGACATCGTACCATTTGGCGCCGATGCTTTGTCCCATCAGGTGATAACCTTCCGGGCTGAGATGCGTGTAATCGCTGCCGATTTTTGACGGGTTGCTTGCCTGGAACTGGAACTCGGACGTGCCGAAATGGACGTTTTCGTTATCGACGATGGTTTCGATCTGGCTGATCGAAACCTCTTTTTCGCCATAGCCGCGCATCTGGGACAGGCTGATCAGCGTGTCGACATCGGTGCCATAGCTCGCATCGGCAACCGCGTCGACCATCTGGAAATAGGTTTCCAGCAGGTATTGATACCCGAATGTCGCATGGTCGAGATGGGTATCGGCCTGGCCCTGTATATAGGTCAGCGCAAGCGTCGGAAGAAGGTCATAGCCCTGGGCCTGGGCCTCTTCCACAGCCAGTTCAAGCTGGATGCGGAAATTGTCGAAAAGCATCGGCGCGGCGTCGAAGCTGGCATAGAAATCGGCCTGGCCCGCGTTGTTGACAAAGTGGTCATAGGCGCCGCTGTCGTTCTGTACGACGAACACCTGTCCGGTTGCGGTCGCGGCCAGTGCGGCATCGGTGCTGGCGTAAAGATCGGATTGCGATGTCATCAGTTGCAGGATCGAAACGCCGCCGGTTCCGGCGTGGAAATGCCCAATGGTGGGGGCGCTCAACCCGTCGGCGGCATAGCCGTCCAGAACCTGCTGGACCATGCCCGAGGCGTGGGTTTCGGTCTCGTGCTCCTGCAGCGGCTGAAAGCCCTGAAAGGCGGCGCTGTCCACCTCGTTCTTCAACCAGCCCCGGCCCGAAATCCGGTCATTGCCGAAATCCAGTGCCAGCGCCAGCGTCGGGTCGACGGCCGTATCGGTGACAACGCCGCGGTCTGGCCAATAGGTCACGCCGACCGACAGCGATTGCCCCGCCGACACCATCAGCAGGAATTCCGGCGCGGCGGTCTGGGCGCCGGGTGTTTCCAGAACGATCGCGGTTGCGCCGGTGCCGTCGCTGTAATCGATCGTGACCTGCCCGTCGCCCTCGGTCACGCTGAAGCGGCTGTCATCTTCGGCCAGTTCGAACAGATCCTCCAGGCTGGAGACGCGGTAAAGGCTCTTGCCGCCGACATTGCGAAAGGACAGCGAATCCGTGCCGAATTCGAAATCGGTGATCCGGTCGATATCGCCATCCTGCGCGGCGTCGAAAAACGTGTTTCTGCCGCCGAACAGAAAGCCATCCGCGCCCTCGCCGCCGGTCATCGTGTCCGATCCGATACCGCCTGCGATCTTGTCTTTGCCGTCGTTCCCGTTGATCAGGTCGCCGCCATCGGTACCGATCAGGTAATCGTCATGCTGCGAGCCGCGGATATCGGCAGCGGCGCCCTTGGCGTTCAGATAGATCTTTTCGTCCGCGTCGGTGAAATCGTGCACATTCGCGTCGGCGGGGGGCGCGGTCGCGAACCGCACCACGATCTGACGGCTGGCGGTACCGTCGTCATAGCCGATGGTCAGCTGGCTGTCGCTTTGATCGGTGATCGTAAAAGCAGGGTCCTGCGCGGCCAGCGCCAGCATGTCGTCAAGCGTCCTGAGGCGCAGGAACGGCACGCCCGCGACATGGCGCAGGGTCAGTACATCGACGCCCAATTCGAAATCCGTGATCAGGTCGCTCTCGCCGCTTGCGGATGCATCGACAAACTCGGTCTTGCCACCGATCGTGAAGGCATCCTGTCCCGCGCCGCCGGTCAGGATGTCATCGCCCGTGCCGCCAGTCAGGGTGTCATCGCCCGCGCCGCCCGCAATCAGATCGCCGCCGTCACCGCCCATCAGCCGGTCGTCGAAGGACGATCCGGTGATCGTGTCGGCGCCAGCCTTGCCCGAGACCAAAACGCCGCCGGTTTGCAGGGAAAAGTCGAGCGTGTCGTCGGATTTCGATCCGTAGAATGTGGATGCGGGCACTGGTTACTCCGGAATTCAGATGGCGGTCAAAGCGTCGGTTTGGATTAACTTTTTAAAAACGACCGGGCTGACCGCAAGGCCTTTTTCCGGCCCGGCGCGGGTTGGGTCCGAGAGGTGACAAAACTGCACACAGACGATGCTTTACTGCCCCCCGGTCGCATCATATAACGCCCCTCATGACACGCGCATTTGCGATCATCATTCGAATTACCAACCCGGCGCTCTGACACCCATGAGCCGCCGGGACAAGGCGTTTGAGCCCTCGCGCCGCCCCTCGCTGACAGATCAAGATGAGCCAAGGACCACAGGACATGTGCGCCGATACGCCTGACTACAAAGACACGCTGAACCTGCCCGAAACCGAATTCCCGATGCGCGCGGGCCTGCCCAAACGCGAGCCCGCCTGGCTGGACCGCTGGGCCAGGATCGGGGTGTACGACCGCCTGCGCGACACCGCGGGCGACCGCAAGCCGTTCATCCTGCATGACGGCCCGCCCTATGCCAACGGCCACCTGCATATCGGCCACGCGCTGAACAAGACGATCAAGGACATGATCGTGCGCAGCCATCAGATGATGGGCTTCGACAGCCGCTATGTGCCGGGCTGGGATTGTCACGGGCTGCCCATCGAATGGAAGATCGAGGAGCAGTACCGCAAGAAGGGCCGCAACAAGGACGATGTCGATGTCGTCGATTTCCGCCAGGAATGCCGCAAGTTCGCCGAGGAATGGGTGGATATCCAGCGCGATGAGTTCAAGCGGCTGGGGATCACCGGCAACTGGGCCGACCCCTATCTGACGATGGATTACCACGCCGAGGCGGTCATCGCCGAGGAGTTCATGAAGTTCCTGATGAACGGCACGCTCTATCAGGGCTCCAAGCCCGTGATGTGGTCGCCCATCGAACAGACCGCCCTGGCCGAGGCCGAGGTCGAATATCACGACAAGGAAAGCTTCACGATCTGGGTGAAGTTCCGGGTCGTGGACGCGCCGTCGGCACTTTTGGCTGTTGGGCCTGATGGCCAAATTTGCGGCGAACAAAGAAATGGTCCATCTTTGGAAGATGCTCACGTTGTGATCTGGACAACCACGCCTTGGACGATCCCGTCGAACAAGGCGGTCGTCTATGGTGAAAGCTTCGACTACGGTCTTTACGAAGTCACCGGAACACCCAACGAGTGTTGGGCCGAAGTGGGTGAAAGGTTTATCTTGGCTGACAAGCTTGCCGCTGATGTGTTGAAGCGCGCGCGCCTTGAAGACAGCCAGTGGAGGCGCGTCCGCACGGTTCCTGCCGACGAACTTGCCGGTCTGTCCTTGCAGCACCCGCTGGCCGGCGCCGAGGGCGGCAATGGCGAATGGGACGACATCCGCGACTTCCGCGCCGCCGATTTCGTGACCGACACCGAAGGCACGGGCTTTGTGCATTGCGCGCCCTCTCACGGGATGGAGGAATACGAGCTTTACCGCGATCTGAACATGCTGGATCAGGTCATCACCTATAACGTGATGGACGATGGCAGCTTCCGCGCCGATCTGCCGTTCTTTGGCGGTAAATACATCCTGTCGCGCAAGGGCGGCGAGGGGGATGCCAACAAGGCGGTGATCGACAAGCTGATCGAGGTCGGCGGCCTGCTGGCGCGCGGCAAGATCAAGCACTCCTACCCGCATTCCTGGCGGTCCAAGGCGCCCGTCATCTATCGCAACACGCCGCAATGGTTTGCCGCCATCGACCGGCCCGTGGGCGATGGGCAGGACACCTATGGCACCACCATCCGCACCCGCGCGCTCAGCTCGATCGACAAGCTGGTGAAATGGTGGCCGCAAAGCGGGCGCAACCGCCTGCATTCGATGATCGAGGCGCGGCCCGACTGGGTGCTGAGCCGACAGCGCGCCTGGGGCGTGCCGCTGACCTGTTTCACCCGCAAGGGCGCGCTGCCCACCGATGACGGGTTCCTGCTGCGCGACGATGCCGTCAACGCCCGCATCAGCGCCGCGTTCGAGGCCGAAGGCGCCGATTGCTGGTACGCGGCGGGCGCCAAGGAACGGTTCCTGGGCAATGAGTACAATGCCGAGGACTGGGAGCAGGTCTTTGACGTGCTGGACGTGTGGTTCGACAGCGGCTCGACCCACGCCTTTGTCCTGCGCGACCGGGCCGATGGCGCGCCCGACGGGATCGCGGATGTCTATATGGAAGGGACCGACCAGCATCGCGGGTGGTTCCATTCCTCGCTGCTGCAGGCCTGTGGCACGCTGGGCCGCGCGCCCTATCGCAACGTGGTGACCCATGGCTTCACGCTGGACGAGAAGGGCAACAAGATGTCCAAATCGCTCGGCAACACGATCCTGCCCGAAGAGGTCGTGAAGCAATACGGCGCCGATATTCTGCGGCTGTGGGTGGCGCAGACCGACTATACCGCCGACCAGCGGATCGGGCCCGAAATCCTGAAAGGGGTCGCCGACAGCTATCGCCGGTTGCGCAACACGATGCGGTTCATGCTGGGCTCGCTTTCGGCCTTTTCCGAGGCCGACCGTGTGGACGCCGCCGACATGCCGGAACTGGAACGCTGGGTGCTGCACCGGCTGGCGCAGCTGGATCACAAGGTGCGTACCGGCTATGCCCAGTTCGATTTCCAGGGTGTGTTCCAGGCGCTGTTCAATTTCTGCACCGTGGAGCTTTCGGCGTTCTATTTCGATGTGCGCAAGGACGTTCTGTATTGCGATGGGGATACGCCCGAACGCCGCGCGGCGCGCACGGTGCTGGATATCCTGTTCCAGCGTCTGACCACCTGGCTGGCGCCGATCCTGGTCTTCACGATGGAAGAGGTCTGGCTGGAACGGTTCCCGGGCGATGACAGCTCGGTCCATCTGGTCGATTTCCCCGAAACGCCCGCCGATTGGCTGGACGAGCCGCTGGCGGCCAAATGGGACGGCATCCGCCGGGTGCGGCGGGTCGTGACCTCGGCCCTGGAAATCCAGCGCCGCGACAAGGTGATCGGTGCCAGCCTGGAGGCCGCGCCGGTCGTTCACGTGCGCGAGGCCGAGGTTCTGGCGGCGCTGAAATCGGTGGATTTCGCGGATGTCTGCATCACCTCGGACGTGGTTCTGACCGGCGACCCGCTGCCGGCCGAGGCGTTCCGCCTGCCCGAGGTCGAAGGCGTCGGCGTGGTCTTCGAGAAGGCCGAGGGCGAGAAATGCCAGCGCTGCTGGAAGATCCTGCCCGATGTGGGCAGCCACAGCCATCCGGGCACCTGCGCGCGCTGCGACGCCGCGCTTGGGTAACTTTACTGCCCGGCCCTTGATGGGCCGGGCGGATCACCGCGCCCCGCGCCGCATGTGGCGCAGCCCGGCCAGCGCACAGATCAGTGCCAGCAGCAAAAGCAGCGCGCTGAGCGTATAGAAGCTGGCCGGCAGGATGCGCCCCATGATGGGGATCAGCAGCAACAGCAGAACGGCAAGGATCAGCCCGCGCATCGTCACGACCCCGCGGTCTGGGCGATATGGGCGAAAAACCGCGCCTCGGTCCGGGCCAGCATCCAGCCATCGACGATCACGGTGCGCCCGCGTGCGAAATCCTGACGGCTGCGCGCGGGCAGGTCGCGGATCCGGCGGGCGGCCTGGGCGGCGGACAGGGGGCGGACCCCGGCGGCCAGTGCGGCGCGTCCGATCGCTGCGGCGCTTTCCAGCGCGGTGAACGGGGCGGCGGTGGCGGATGCGGGCCATCCGGCCAGCAGCGCCGATGCGGCACCGGCCAGCGCCTCGCGCCGGGACAGGGACAGAGTCATCACATTGCCTCCTTCAAATGATCGGCCAGGCGGATCGCCATGGCCGTGATCGTCAATGTGGGCGTGGCGGCGCCGTGGGTGGGAAAGACCGAGCTGCTGGAAATATAAAGGTTCGATATCCCGTGAGCCTTGCAATTCGCGTCGACCACCCCGGTCCTGGGGTCGTTCGACATCCGTGTCGTGCCGCAATGGTGTTTGCCGTGCCAGATCGGGCCGGGCCATTCGCTGTCATCGCGCAGGATCTGGCTCCAGACCCGGCCATAGCCCAGGCGGCCCATCTCCTCGGCCAGGATCTCGGTCGCGCGGCGATAGCTGGGCAGGGTGCCCTCGTGGAAACGCCAGTCCAGCCCGCAGCGGCGCTGGCCAAAGATATCGTCTCGCTCGTCGATCAGCACCACGCGGCTGTCGGGTTCGGGAATGGATTCCACCACCAGCCAGGGTTCGAACCAGTTGCGGTCGATCAGATCCTGCTTGTCGCCCCTGACATTCTGGAAAAGCGCGTTGGTCGCGCCATCCATGTCGGTCAGCACATTTTGCAGATGCATGCCCAGATGGTCGATTTCGCGCCCCTGCAGCGCCTGCTTCAGCCGCAGCATGGCGATCTTGCCGGGGGAGCGCTGGGGGTTCACGAAGGTGAAGAACAGGAAATTCGGCAGCTGTTCCTTGCGCAAGATATCGGCCGAGGCGCGGATCGCCCCGCGCAGATAGCCGCCTTCGACCTCGGTACTGTCGATATAGGGGCGCAGATGCGCGCCCTTGTCCGGCAGCAGCACGGTCATCGGCGGCCGTATCGAGGCATGGTCCATGAAGAACCGCCCCACCAGGTCATTGCCATTGCCCAAGCCCGCCGTCTGAACCGCGTTCGACAAAAGCAGAAGCCGGGGGATTTCGATCCCGCCCGCAGCCAGGATGTATTTCCTGGCCGTCACCCGGAATTCAGGGCCATCCAGGCCCGAGGCGCGGATGCCCGTCACCTCGGACGCGGTGTCGTTGGTCGCGACTTCGAGCGCGGAGGCGTTCAGTATGACGCGCACATTCTGCGCGGCCCTCAGCTGGTCCTCGTAAACATAGCCGAAGGCGGTCGGCGGGCTTTCGGCGAAGATGAAGGATTCCAGTTTCGCCGGGTCGAAATCGATCTTGTTGAAATCCAGCCGCGCGGCGTTTTCCGGTGTGTCATAAAGCCCGTCCGACGGGGTTTCGACCCGTGCCTGCGCGCGCAGGTAATAGGGGTCCAGATCCTGTCGCGTGATCGGCCAGCCGGAATGGGGGATGCCGGGGCGTTCCTCGAAATCGATGGGCTCCAGCGGCATGGAATTGCCCGCCCAGTGATTGGTCGAACCGCCCAGCATCCGCAGGCGCGAGTCGACCAGCGCGGTGGAGTCGATGCCCAGATTGGGACCGTCATAAAGCGACTGCGCCCTGTCGTCGAAGCCGATGAAGCCGGCTTCCAGCAGCACGACGTCAAGCCCCGTGCCGATCATTTCAAGCGCGATCGAAATCCCGGCGGCACCGCCGCCGACAATACACAGATCGCATTGGAGTTCCGTGCCCTGCGAGAGCACGCCAGAGTCAATAATCATCTCAGCCCGAAGCAAATCAATAAACTATCCGAAAAGACTAGAGAGCGAATTTTGCGCCGATCAAGCGATTCCGCGCCCCAAATGCGAAAACTGATCCAAAATGGCAGGGTGCGGGAAAAAGAGGGGGGTAAAAAAACGGCAAAGGGCGCCCGAAGGCGCCCCAAACCCGATCCGTTATGTCGGTCCGGTCAGACCTTGAGGTTCGGGATGATCTGTTTCTTGCGGCTCATGATGCCGGGCAGAACGACGCTGTCGCCGGTGACGGTGGCGCCAAAGGATTTCTCGGCCACGCTCTTCACCAGGTCGCTGGGGATCAGCAGGGTGGATTCTTCCTTCAGGATGTCCACGACGAACAGCAGCACCTCGTCCACGCCGTCTTCCTTGGCGACATCGGCCATCGACGCGATCAGGCTGTCCTTGCGGCCCAGCGGGATTTCCGGCGCGGTGGTTTCCAGCACGCTGACGCGGAACTTGGTGTCGCCCACGGCGTATTCCTTGCTGTCCATGCGGATCAGCTCTGCGTCCGAAAAGGCCGAGACATCGGATTTCGCGGCGAACATCTCGGTGGCATAGGCGGTCAGGTCGACGCCCAGGTCAGCGGCCAGCTTTTCGGCCAGATCCTTGTCCTGATCGGTGGTGGTGGGGCTGCGGAATTCCAGCGTGTCCGACAGGATGCAGGACAGCATCGCGCCCTTGATGTTTTCGGGCATCTTGGCCGCGTTGTCGCCCATCAGGTTGTACATGATGGTCGCGGTACAGGCCAAAGGCTTGATGGTGATGTCGATCGGACCGTTGGTTTCCAGCCCGCCGGTCAGCTTGTGGTGGTCGATGATCTGGATCACGTTGGCGTCGTTGATCGCGTCGGGCAGTTCGGCAGGGTTGTTGGTGTCGACGATGACAACGTCATCCTCGGCGGTGACAGTCGAAATGATCTGAGGCTTGTCGAAACCCCATTTTTCCAGCACGAAGGCGGCCTCGGTGTTGGGTTCGCCCAGCAGCTTGGCTTCGGCGGGGGTGCCGCGCACCTCGGTCAGGTACCAGGCCCAGATGATGGGCGAGCCGGTGGAATCGGTGTCGGGGGATTTGTGGCCGAATACTTTGATGGTCATGTCACTGTCCGGATAAGATGAATTTCGGCGCCGTTATAGGGCGGGCGCGCGGGCTTGTCACGGGGGCGGTTGCCGCATCGCAGAAGAAGGAGAAGGCAGGGGATGTCCGGGCCGAAGGAAACCGATCTTTATCCGCCGGTAAAGGCGTTTCTGGAAGGCCAGGGATACGAGGTCAAGGCCGAGATCGGCGCGGCTGACGTGGTGGCCTGCCGGGAGGGCGAAGCGCCGGTGATCGTCGAGCTGAAGACCGGGTTCAGCCTGAGCCTGTTTCACCAGGGCGTCGCGCGGCAGGCGGTCACCGATCTGGTCTATCTGGCGGTGCCGCGCGGGCAGGGCCGGCGGTTCGGCAAGGCGCTGACCGACAATGTCGCGCTGTGCCGGCGATTGGGGCTGGGGCTGTTGACCGTACGGCTGCGCGACGGGCTGGTCGAGCCGCATCTGGACCCCGCGCCCTTTACGCCGCGCAAATCGCCCCGGCGCCAGCAGCGGCTATTGCGCGAATTCGCCCGGCGGGTGGGCGACCCCAATACCGGCGGGGCGACGCGGGTGGGGCTGGTCACGGCCTATCGTCAGGACGCGCTGTGCTGTGCGCGGCACCTGTTCGCGCAGGGCCCGACCAGGGGCGCGCTGGTGGCGCGGGCCACGGGGGTGGGGCGGGCCACGCAGATCATGCGCGACGATCATTACGGCTGGTTCGAGCGGGTGGAAACCGGTATCTATCAGTTGACCCCCAAGGGCGCGCAGGCCCTGGCGCAGTATCACGACGCGCTGCCCGATCCCGCCAAGGGGTGAATTTTCCCGGAAAATCCGTTGACTCTGGAAAGTCACAACCTTAGCTACGATGCGTTAGCACTCGAAGGAGGTGAGTGCTAATAAATGAAAACCTCGAACGATGGAGCGTTCCAAAATGGCATTTACTCCGCTGCACGACCGGGTCCTGGTCGAACGTGTCGAAAGCGACGAGAAAACCGCCGGTGGCCTGATCATCCCCGACAGCGCAAAAGAAAAACCCGCCGAAGGCATCGTTGTCGCCGTTGGCGCGGGTGCAAAGGACGAAGATGGCGACCGGATCGCCATGGATGTCAAGGCAGGCGACAAGATCCTGTTCGGCAAGTGGTCCGGCACCGAAGTCACGGTCGACGGCAAAGAGCTGCTGATCATGAAAGAATCCGACATCATGGGCATCATCGCCTAAGTCGCCGATCAATCCCAATTTTCCATTTAGTCAGGAGCAATCAACATGGCTGCTAAGGACGTCAAATTCGAAACCGATGCCCGCAACCGCATGCTGGCCGGTGTCAACATTCTGGCCGACGCCGTCAAGGTGACCCTGGGCCCCAAAGGCCGTAACGTCGTCATCGAAAAATCCTTTGGCGCACCGCGCATCACCAAGGACGGTGTGACCGTTGCCAAGGAAATCGAACTGGAAGACAAGTTCGAGAACATGGGCGCGCAGATGGTGAAAGAAGTCGCCAGCCGCACCAATGACGAAGCCGGCGACGGCACCACCACCGCAACCGTTCTGGCCCAGGCCATCGTGCGCGAAGGCCTGAAGCAGGTCGCCGCCGGTCTGAACCCGATGGACCTGAAGCGTGGCATCGATCTGGCGACCTCGAAAGTGGTCGACGCGATCAAGGAAATGGCCCGCGAAGTCAAAGACAGCGACGAAGTTGCGCAGGTCGGCACCATCTCGGCCAATGGCGAAGCTGAAATCGGCCGCCAGATCGCCGACGCGATGCAGAAGGTCGGCAACGAGGGTGTCATCACCGTCGAGGAAAACAAAGGCCTGGAAACCGAGACCGACGTGGTCGAGGGGATGCAGTTCGACCGTGGCTACCTGTCGCCCTATTTCGTGACCAACCCCGACAAGATGATCGCGGAGCTGGAAGACTGCATGATCCTGCTGCACGAGAAGAAGCTCTCGTCGCTGCAGCCGATGGTGCCGCTGCTGGAATCGGTGATCCAGTCGCAGAAGCCGCTGCTGATCATCGCGGAAGATGTCGAAGGCGAAGCGCTGGCGACCCTGGTCGTCAACAAGCTGCGCGGCGGTCTGAAGATCGCAGCCGTCAAGGCACCGGGCTTCGGCGATCGCCGCAAGGCCATGCTGCAGGACATCGCGATCCTGACCGGCGGTCAGGTCATCAGCGAAGACCTGGGCATGAAGCTGGAAAGCGTCACCATGGACATGCTGGGTACCGCCAAGAAAGTGGCGATCACCAAGGACGAGACCACCATCGTCGACGGTGCCGGTGAAAAGGCCGAGATCGAAGCGCGCGTGGGTCAGATCCGCACCCAGATCGAAGAAACCACCAGCGACTATGACCGTGAAAAGCTGCAGGAACGCGTGGCCAAGCTGGCTGGCGGTGTGGCTGTCATCCGCGTTGGCGGCATGACAGAGGTCGAAGTGAAAGAGCGCAAGGACCGTGTCGATGACGCGCTGAACGCGACCCGCGCGGCCGTTCAGGAAGGCGTGATCGTGGGCGGCGGTGTTGCCCTGGTTCAGGCCGGCAAGGTTCTGGACGGTCTGACCGGCGACAATGCCGATCAGAACGCCGGCATCACCATCGTGCGCAAGGCCATCGAAGCGCCGCTGCGCCAGATCGCCGAGAACGCCGGTGTCGACGGCGCCGTGGTTGCGGGCAAGGTGCGTGAAAGCGCCGAAAGCTCGTTCGGGTTCAACGCGCAGACCGAAGAGTATGGCGACATGTTCAAGTTCGGCGTGATCGACCCGGCCAAGGTGACCCGTACCGCGCTGGAAGATGCGGCATCGGTTGCCGGTCTGCTGATCACCACCCAGGCCATGGTTGCCGACAAGCCCGCCAAAGAAGGCGCCGGCGCACCGGCAATGCCCGACATGGGCGGCATGGGCGGCATGATGTAAGCCATCCCGGTCTTATCGACCAACGAAGGGCCCGCAGCGATGCGGGCCCTTTTGCTTTTGCGGGATCAGGATCAGGCCGCCGGGATCATCGGGCGCAGCGCGGTGATCAGGTCGCGCTGGGGTTCCTCGGTGCCCGCGTTGATGCGCAGCAGCCCCATATCGTCGCCCACCGGCGCGCGCAGCGGCGCTGGGCCGTCGCTGGCCACCAGATCGGCGATGCGGCGGGCCACGTTGGCGGCATCGTTGATCTCTTCGCCCCGGTCGAACAGGCTGTGGAACATCTGCAGCAGGTTGTCGCGCCCGTCGGCCATACCGTCATAGCTGTTCAGGCAGTTCTGATCGCCCGGTGCGGGCGGGTTGTCGACCAGATCGGTCCGGTGCCCGCCGGGTTCGACGATGGTGGTTCGGATGCCCAGCCCCTCGATTTCATAGTGCAGCGATTCCGCATAGCCTTCGAGCGCCCATTTGCTGGCGCAGTACAGCCCGAAATAGGGGATCGCGACCCGCCCGGCTGTCGAGCTGAGGTGGATAAGCTGCCCGGCCCGGCGCCCCCGCATGAAGGGCAGAACGGCGCGCGTGCAGCGCATCGCGCCCAGCACGTTGACCTCGAAACAGCGCTGGGCGTCGGCGGGGGTAAAGGCCTCGGTCAACCCCACGGGCATGACGCCGGCATTGTTGATCAGCACGTCGATCGGCTGGCGTGCCTCGATCATCGACACGGCGGATTGCACCGCGCCATCGTCGGTCACGTCCAGATCCACCGGGATCAGCTCCAGCCCCCGCTCCGCCGCCCATTGCGACAGCGTGGCGGCGGTCTCGGCGTTGCGCCCGGCCAGTTCGCGCATCCCGGCGTAAACGCGGTGCCCGGCCTCGGCCAGGGTCTGGGCGGTCAGGTAACCGATGCCACGGCTGGCGCCGGTCAGAAGTACGGTCTTGGTCGTCATGGTCTTTCCTTCGTGTCTTGTCCGGCATCGCCGGGGTCGGATTGCAGAATGCGAAAATAGTCGGGCAGCAGCCGCTCCAGCGCGGCGGCCCCCTTTGGTGTGATCTGCACCGGCTTGGCGCGGGCATCGTCGATCTTGTCGCCATAGGCGATCAGCCCCTTGCGCAGCAGCGATTTCATCGCGGTGCTGAGCACGGGTTTCGACACATCCATCTTCTGGGCGATTTCGGCCGCCAGGTGATGGTCGCGCGTCTTGTCCCGGTGCAGGATCATCAGGATCAGGAACTGCGTCTGCGACAGGTCGTGTTGGGCCAGGTATTTCTCGATCCGCCGGATCAGCAGGCTGGCATCGCGCAACAGGTGCAGCGCGGCATTGGTCTGGTCTGGATCGACATGGTCATAGGTCGCAGCATAGCCGTCGATCATCTGGCGCGTCGGCAGGTCCTTGAGGAAGAACATCAGGCCACCGGCGTCATCTTGATCACCGCGGGCGGGTGGGCCAGCCAGTCGCCATAGCTGGCGAAAACGCTGGTAATATAGGGTTCGGCATAATGGGCCTGCAACGCGGCCTCGTCCTGCCAGGTTTCGACCAGGTAAAGGTTCGCATCGCCGTCGTTCCCGGCGTGCAATTCGAACCGGTGGCATCCGGGCTCTTCGCGGGTGGGCGCAAGGATCGACTTGAGCGAGGCTTCAACCTGATCGCGAAATTCCGGTTTCGGCGTGATGGTGGCAAAAACGCTGAGGGTCATGGGGGGCTCCGTATTTAGTTATGATGCTAACTATATGTGCGGCGAAACCCGTTTCAATGGCGGCGGCGCAAAAAAAAGACCCGCCATTTGGCGGGCCAGTCAGGGGAAAAGGTATCCGTGCGGCATCAGTGGCTGTGCAAGGCCATGCGGCGCAGCTCTTGCGCGGCGTTTTGCGACAGCGGCAGGCCGGCGGCGCGTTCGACATCGGCGCGGGTGACACCGATATCGCGCAGGATCGCGTCGTCCTTGGACAGAAGGTTGCGGAACGCGGCGCGGTTCTGGCGGTGTTGTGCGCGGGCGCGGAGCCGCCGCCGCAGGGTATCGACCAGATCGCCGATACGTGCGGCGCGCGGACGTGTCGGGGTCAGGAAAAACATATCGCGGGTCAGATGGAACATCGGGTGTCTCCTTGGCTGTGTGCATCTGATGCCAAGATGAGGGCTTGCCTGAGTTCAATCAAACGAATAGATTTGCATCTATCGTTCATTAATATTGAAAGGTGCGGATCCGTGAATGTTCATGCCACCCCACAGGTGCCCCTGCTGGATCTGGACCTGTTGCGCACCCTGATCGCCATCGCCGACAGCGGCAGCTTCTCGGCCGCCGCCACACAGGTTCTGCGCACGCCCTCGGCCGTGTCGATGCAGGTCAAGCGGCTGGAGGATCTGCTGGGCCGCCCCGTTTTCATCCGCGACAGCCGGTCGGTCGCGCTGACCGCCGATGGCGAGCGTGTGGTCGAACACGCGCGTCGGATGCTGGCGCTGAACCGTGACCTGATGGCCCAGTTCATCGACCCCGGTCTGGTGGGCGAGGTGCGCATCGGCGCGCCCGACGACGCGGTCGAAGGGCACCTGACCGAAGCATTGCAGCGGTTTTCCTGCACTCATCCGGGCGTGGTGGTGAATGTGGTGGTCGATGGCACAAGCCGTCTGATCGAACGGGTCGGGGCGCGCCAGATCGACATCGCCGTGATCTCGTGCCAGCCGGGCGACAGCCGCGCCGAGCCGCTTTTTACCGAACAGCTGGTCTGGGCCATGCGCAAGGGCGGGGTGGCCGCCGAACAGAACCCGATCCCGATTTCGGTCTGGGAGGAGGGCTGCGTCTGGCGCAAATACGCGACCGAGGGGCTGGAGGCGCAGGGCCGTGAATACCGCGTGGCGTTCCTGAGCGCGCATCTGGCCGGGCAGAAGGCCGCGATCATGGCCGATCTGGCCATCGCGCCGATCCCGCGGTCCGCTTTGGGGGGCGATGTGGTCATGGCGCGGGCCGATCTGAACCTGCCGCCCCTGCCGGAATACATGCGCGGCATGATCGTCACCGGCGATCCCGCGCCCCCGGTACAGGCCGCTGCCGATCACCTTCGTGCGAGCTTTGCGAACTATTGAAACGCGGGGTTTTCTTTGCGCGCGGGGCCGGGCAATAGGGGCCTATGGATTTGCCAGAACTGGAACTGACCGGCGCCCGCGTGCTGCGCCCCGATGGCTGGGATGACGGCCCCGTCGCCATGGGCGGTGGTCGGATTTCGGGCGGTGGCGGGCGACAGGTCGATCTGTCCGGCTGCCTGATCCTGCCGGGCATTGTCGATCTGCATGGCGATGCGTTCGAACGCCACCTGGCGCCCCGGCGCGGCGCGATGACCGATCTGGGCGCGGGCTTTGCCGCGCTGGATGCCGAACTGGCCGCGCAGGGCATCACCACCGCCGTTCTGGCGCAGTTCTATTCCTATGAGGGCGGGATGCGCCGCCCCGATTTCGCCGAGCGCATGGTCGACGCGCTGGCCGTGGCGCGGCCCGGGCTGCTGACCGACATGCGGCTGCAATTGCGGTTCGAAACCCACATGCTGGACGATTACGACCGGGTGCAGGCGCTGATCGACCGGGCCGGGATCGGCTATGTCGTCTATAACGATCATCTGCCGCATGATGCACTGGCCGCCGGAAAGAAGCCGCCGCGCCTGACCGGGCAGGCGCTGAAATCCCGCCGCAGCCCCGAGGCGCATCTGGCCCTGATGCAGGACATGCATGCGCGCCGCGACCAGGTGCCCGCCGCGCTGGCCGCCCTGTCGGAGCGGTTGCTGGCCAAGGGCGTTCTGCTGGGCAGTCACGACGATGCCACGCCCGAGGTTCGCGCGGGCTTCCGCGAAATGGGCGTGCGGATTGCCGAGTTTCCCGAAACCCGCGACGCCGCGCAGGCCGCAAAGGACGCGGGCGATCCGGTGATTCTGGGCGCGCCCAATGTGATGCGCGGCGCCAGCCACGCGGGCAATGTCAGCGCCATCGAGCTGATCCTGGACGGGATCGGCGATGCGCTGGTGTCGGATTACCACTATCCCGCGCCCTTGCGCGCGGCCTTTGCGCTGGGCGACCGGGGTCTGCCGCTGGAGCATGCCTGGCCGCTGGTTTCCGCCGGTCCCGCCGCGATCCTGGGGCTGGATGACCGGGGGCAGCTGGCGCCGGGCAAGCGCGCGGACCTGATCGTGGTGGACAGTGCGAACCGACGGGTCGGGGCGACATTCGTGGCCGGGCGGCTGGCCTTTGCCGCGGGCCGGATCGGCCATCAGTTGATGCAAGGCTAGGGGAGGGGCGGCGATGCGGCTGTTGTTGTTGGGATTTCTGACCATGAGCGCCTTTGCCGCGAATTCGCTGCTGAACCGGGCCGCGCTCAGCGATCAGGGGATCGGCCCGGCGCAGTTTGCCAGCATTCGGTTGGCGGCGGGGGCGGCGATGCTGCTGATCCTGCTGGCGCTGCGCGAAAGGCGGCTGGTCTGGCAGCCGCGTGCCGACCCGCGCGCGGTGGCGGGGCTTTGGGCCTATATGCTGGGGTTTTCCTTTGCCTATGTCAGCCTGCCGGCGGGGCTGGGCGCGCTGATCCTGTTCGGCGGCGTGCAGATCACCATGTTCGGCGGCGCGGTGCTGGGCGGCGAGCGGGCGCCGCTGGCCCGCTGGCTGGGCGCGGCGATCTCTTTGGGTGGTCTGGGGCTGCTGTTCGCGCCCGGCGCGGGCGGGCCGATTTCGCCCGTGGGGGCGGGGCTGATGGCGCTGGCCGCGATCGGCTGGGGTGTCTATTCGCTGCGCGGGCGGGTGGTGCGCGATCCGCTGGCGGCGACATCGGTGAATTTCGTCTGGGCCCTGCTGGCCAGCCTGCCGGTTCTGGCGCTTTACGGCTGGGACGCGGCGATCACCCCGCGCGGCGTGGCATTGGCGGTGATCTCGGGCGCGGTGACATCGGGGATGGGCTATGCGCTGTGGTACGCGATCCTGCCGCCGCTGGGCGCGACACGCGGGGCGCTGGCGCAGTTGAGCGTGCCGGTGATCGCGCTGGCTGCGGGCTGGGTGTTTCTGGCGGAGCCTGTGGGCCTGCGCGCGGTGCTGGCGGCGCTGCTGGTGCTGGGCGGCGTGGCGGTGGGGCTGGCGGGCCCCTATTTCACCAGCCGTTCCAGCGGGTCATAACGCAGCGGCGCGTCACCCCATGCAACCGCTGGCAGGCTGTCGGGTTTGAACCGCAGGCCCGCCATTTCATCCCGGCTGACCAAGCGGCGGCGGTTCACGATCCCTTCGGGGTCGCGCCATGTGTCGTCCAGTTTGCCGGAGCGGATCGTGGCGCGAAAGAACACCTCGACCTGGTGAAACCCGTCATCGGGGTTGTGGAATTCATTGACCAGACAGGGCGTGCCGACATCGATGCGCAAACCGGTTTCCTCATATACCTCGCGCGTCAGGGTGTCGGGCAGGGAATGTCCGCGCGCCACCCCGCCGCCGGGGGCACACCACAGGTCGCTTTGCCCGCCGGGATAGGCGTTGACCAGCAACAGGCGGTTTTCGTGCAGGATGACGGCGCGGGCGGCCAGTCGCGGGCTGGGATCGGTCATGCGCGCAGCCTGTCGCCATCGCCGGGGTCAGGCAAGCCTTACCTCGTAATCGCGGGCGAAATCCCTAACTTGGAAGGATGCGTGTGTTTCTGACCCTTGTGCTGTTGTTTTTGCCCCAGGCCGTACTGGCCGATTGTGTCGTGTTGCTGCATGGGCTGGCCCGTGGGTCGGGATCGATGGTCGTGATGGCCAACCGGCTGGAGGCCGCGGGCTATCGCACCGTCAACCAATCCTATCCGTCCACCACCGCGCCCATCGATGCGCTGAGCACAGCGGCCGAAATCGGCGCGGCGCGCTGCGGCCGGACGGAGCCTGTGCATTTCGTCACCCACTCCATGGGCGGGATCATCCTGCGCGACTGGCTGGCCGAGGGGCGCCCGGCCAATCTGGGCCGCGTGGTGATGATGGGGCCGCCCAATGGCGGGTCAGAGCTGGTCGACCGGCTGGGCGGGCTGCCGCCATTCGAATGGGTGAACGGCCCGGCAGGGCTGGAGCTGGGCACCGGACCCGACAGCGTGCCGAACCGCTTGCCGGCGGTCGATTTCGATCTGGGCGTGATTGCGGGGGCGCAGTCGATGAACCCGGTCTATTCCGCGATGATCCCGGGGCGCGACGATGGCAAGGTGGCGGTCGCGCGGACCGCCGTGCCGGGCATGCGCGACCACATCACCCTGCCGGTGACGCATACCTTCATGATGATGGATCCGGTCGTCATCGCGCAGGTGGAACATTTCCTGTCCCATGGCGCGTTTCAGCAGGATCTGACGCTGACCGATGTGATCCGCGCGATGGCGGACTGACGCCTTACGCCGATTTCGGCCCCAGCACCCGGTTGGCGTGGCCCATCTTGCGGCCCGGTTTCACATCCGCCTTGCCGTAAAGATGCAGCGCAACCGCCGGGTCGCGGGCAAGCTCCGGCACCTGGTCCATGTCATCGCCGATCAGGTTCAGCATCTGCACATCCGAATGGCGCGAGCCGTCGCCCAGCGGCCAGCCCGCGACAGCGCGGATATGCTGTTCGAACTGGTCGATGACACAGCCGTTCTGGGTCCAGTGGCCGGAATTGTGGACACGCGGGGCGATCTCGTTCACGACCAGCCCGGCGGGTGTCACGAACAGCTCCACCCCCATCACGCCCACATATTTCAGATGGGTCAGGATCTTGCCCGCCAGCAGCACCGCATCGGTGCGCTGCGCCGATGTCAGCCGCGCGGGCAGGGTGGTGGTGTGCAGGATGCCGGCCTTGTGAACATTCTCGCCCGGATCGAAACAGGCGACCTCGCCCGTGGCCCCGCGTGCGGCGATGACCGAAACCTCGTGGCTGAAATCGACGAACCCTTCCAGGATCGCGGGGGCACCGGCCATGTCGGCCAATGCGGTGGCGGCGTCATCGGGGCTGTTCAGCCGCGCCTGTCCCTTGCCGTCATAGCCGAAGCGGCGGGTCTTCAGGATCGCGGGCAGGCCGATTTCCTCAACGGCCTCGGCCAGGTCGACCGCATCATCGACGGCGGCGAAGGGCGCGGTGGTCAGACCCAGATCGGTCAGGAACGCCTTTTCGATCAGCCGGTCCTGGCTGACGCGCAGGGCATCGCGGCCCGGGCGCACCTTGCGCAGGGTTTCCAGCAGGTCGAGCGCCGCGACGGGGATGTTCTCGAACTCATAGGTGATGACATCGACGCTTTGGGCAAAGGCGCGCAGGGCGGCCTCGTCCTCGTAAGGCGCGGTGGTCACGGCATGGGCCACGTCGCCAGCGGGCGGGTTGGCGCCCGGCTCGAATATATGGCTGCGCAGGCCCAGGCGGGACGCCGCGACCGACAGCATGCGGCCCAGCTGGCCGCCGCCCAGAATGCCGATGGTGGCGCCGGTGGGAAGCGGCTCAGTCATCCTGCGGCTCCTCGGGGATCGAGGCCGACAGCGCGTCGCGCCAGGCATCCAGCCGGGCGGCCAGCGCATCGTCCGATACCGCCAGGATGCCCGCCGCCATCAGGCCCGCATTGGCCGCGCCCGCCGCGCCGATGGCCATGGTGGCCACGGGGAACCCCTTAGGCATCTGCACAATGGAATACAGGCTGTCGACACCCGACAGCGCCTTGGTCTGCACGGGCACGCCGATCACCGGCACGCGCGTCTTGCTGGCCATCATGCCGGGCAGATGCGCCGCACCGCCCGCGCCCGCGATGATCACCTTCAGCCCGCGATCGACGGCGGATTTGCCGTAATCCCACAGCCGGTCCGGCGTGCGGTGGGCCGAGACGATGCGCGCCTCGAACGGCACATCGAGCTGATCCAGAATATCTGCGGCTTCCTTCATGGTAGGCCAGTCCGATTGGCTGCCCATGATGATGCCCACGCACGGTTTGCTCATCCTGCCCTCGTCCGTTCTTCGCGAGCGCGCACTATAGCCGGATCAATCGGTTACGCAATGATGTCGGGGATCAGCTGATCTTCGATGGCCGAGATCACGTCCTTCAGCGTCAGTTTGCGCTTTTTCAGACGTTTGATGGCGAACTGATCGGCCGGGCTGCCGCGATCTTCCATCGCCTGGATGGCGTCGTCCAGGTCGCGATGTTCGCGGCGCAGCACCTCGAGCTTCACGCGCAGCACCTCTTCGCTGTTCATTTCGCTGGAAACGTTCATGCCCTGCCTGAGTCGGTTGGTCGTCAGAGTGGTTACGATAGCGTTTTTCGGCCCTTGCGCAAAGGCCGCCCTTGCAGCAGGCCCGGCGCGGCCCCATATTTTCAACAGGTCGCCGCAATCGGGGCCGAATACACGGTGTCGCTGACTTTAGGACTTGCCGCATGACGAAACTGACGCTTGGCTCGCACCCGTTCCTGCTGGGGTTCGAGCAATTGGAACGCCTCGTGGAACGGACCGCGAAATCCGGGAACGAAGGCTATCCGCCCTTCAATATCGAACAGACGCGCGATCATGCCTATCGCATCACGCTGGCCGTGGCGGGGTTCCGCGACGAGGACATGTCGATCACGGTCGAGGACCGGCAATTGGTGATCCGTGGCCGCCAGCCCGAGGACGAGGGCGACCGTGTCTTCCTGCATCGCGGCATTGCCGGGCGGCAATTCCAGCGGTCCTTCGTGATGGCCGACGGGGTCGACGTGGTGGGGGCGACGATGGAAAACGGGCTTTTGCATGTGGATCTGGAACGTGCGCAGCCTGAAACGGTCGTGCAGACCATCCAGATCAACAAGCAAGCGTAAGGAGGTCGTGAGATGAATACGAAATATGATTTCAATGACACCGGCGCGGATCGCATCGTCTATGTCCGTGCCGTGAATGTGGCCGATCTGCCCGCCGAGGTGCAGGAGCAGGCCCAAGGCGCCGAACAGCTTTATGCGGTGCATGACGCCAGCGGCGAACGCCTGGCGCTGGTCGCCGACCGCCGGATGGCGTTCATCCTGGCGCGCCAGAACGACATGGCGCCGGTGCCCGTCCACTGATGCGGCATCTGGCCTGTGACTGGGTCGATGCCTTTACCGACCGTCCCTTTGGCGGCAATGCCTGCGCCGTGGTGCATGACGCCGCGGCGCTGCCGCTTGAGGACCGCCTGGCGCTGGTCCGCGAAACCTCGCTTTCGGAATGTGCTTTTTTGGTGGGGTCCGAGCGGGCCGATTTCGGGGCGCGCTATTACCTGACCGACCGCGAGATTCCGATGGCCGGCCACCCGACCATTGCCACCGTCGCATCGCTGATCCATCGCGGGCTGGTCGATATGTCGACAGGTGCTGCGCGCTTCACGCTGGAGGTCGGCGCAGGTGTGTTGCCGATCGAGGTGGTACGCAGGGATGGGGCCGATATCATCACCATGACCCAGGCCGCGCCGGTCTTTGGCCCGACATTCGATCCGGCCGAGATCGCCGCGATCTATGGGCTGGCGGCGGGCGACGTGATCGGCCGCCCGCAGATCGTGTCGACCGGCACGCCCTTTTGCATCACGTTGCTGCGTGGGCAAGATGCGCTGCGGCGGGCGGTTCTGGATATCGATGCGCTGCACGCGTTCCGCGCGGTCAGCGGCGAGGGGCGCGCCGACCTGATGGAGCCGTTCCTTGTGACGCGCGAGGGCGCGACACCGGCGGGCGACACGTTCAGCCGATTGCTGATGGCCCCGCCCAGCCCGGCCGAGGATCCGTTCACCGGCTCGGCCACCGGCTGCATGGCGGCCTATCTGTGGCATCACGGGCTGATCGAAGGGCCGGAATTCACCGCCGAACAGGGCCACCACATGGGCCGCCCCGGACAGGCGCGGGTTGCCGTTCTGGGGCCGCGCGATGCGATCACCGGTATTCGTGTCGGTGGACAGGGGCGGGTGCTGATGTCGGGCGATCTGCTGCTGTGACCGGTTGCATTTGGGGCGCTGCCCCAAACCCCGGGATATTTGCACCAAGAAGAAACAAGGCATGAAAAAACCGCCGCAGGGTGCTGCGGCGGTTTGGTGTTTTCGGGGGGCGCGCGCGTGTTATTGCGCGGCGATCAGCCCCATGCTTTCCAGCTTCAGGATCACCTGATGCGCGCAGTTGTCGACATCCACACCTTCGGTGTTGACGACCAGCTCGGCGTTTTCAGGGGTTTCGTAGGGGTCCGAGATCCCGGTGAATTCCTTGATCTTGCCTTCGCGGGCCAGCTTGTAGAGCCCCTTGCGGTCGCGGCGCTCGCATTCTTCCAGGCTGGTGGCCACGTGCACCTCGGTGAAGGCGCCATAGGCTTCGATCATCTCGCGCACGGCACGGCGGGTCGCGGTATAGGGCGCGATGGGCGCGCAGATCGCGATACCGCCGTTCTTGGTGATTTCCGAGGCGACATAGCCGATGCGTTTGATGTTGATGTCGCGGTGTTCCTTGGAGAAGCCCAGTTCCGACGACAGGTGTTTGCGCACCACGTCGCCGTCCAGCAGCGTCACCGGGCGGCCGCCCATTTCCATCAGCTTGACCATCAGCGCGTTGGCGATGGTGGATTTGCCCGAGCCGGAGAGACCGGTGAAGAACACGGTGAAGCCCTGTTGGCTGCGCGGCGGCTTGGTGCGGCGCAGTTCGCGGACCACTTCGGGGAAGCTGAACCATTCGGGGATTTCCAGCCCCTCGGCCAGGCGGCGGCGCAGTTCGGTGCCCGAGATGTTCAGGATGGTGACGTTGTCGCGATCCTCGATCTCGTCATTGGGTTCGTACTGGGCGCGTTCCTGGACATAGACCATGTGTTTGAAATCGACCATTTCGATGCCGATTTCTTCCTGGTGTTCGCGGAACAGGTCCTGCGCGTCATAGGGGCCATAGAAATCGTCACCGGCGCTGTTCTTGCCGGGGCCGGCGTGGTCGCGGCCGACGATCATGTGGGTGCAGCCGTGGTTTTTCCGGATCAGTCCGTGCCAGACGGCCTCGCGCGGGCCGGCCATGCGCATCGCCAGGTTCAGCAGCGACATGGTGGTGGTCGAAGCCGGGTATTTGTCCAGCACCGCCTCGTAGCAGCGCACGCGGGTGAAGTGATCGACATCGCCCGGTTTGGTCATGCCGACAACGGGGTGGATCAGCAGGTTGGCCTGGGCTTCCTTGGCCGCGCGGAAGGTCAGTTCCTGGTGCGCGCGGTGCAGCGGGTTGCGGGTCTGGAAGGCCACGATGCGGCGCCAGCCCAGCTTGCGGAAATAGGCGCGCAGCTCGTTGGGCGTGTCGCGGCGGGCGCGGAAATCGTAGTGCACGGGCTGCTGGATGCCGGTCACCGGACCACCCAGATAGACGGGGCCAGCCACGTTGTGCAGATAGTTCACCGCCGGATGCGCCAGATCGTCGGCGCCATAGACCTTTTCAGCCTCGCGCGCCTTGTTGGGCAGGTATTTGTCGGTGATCGACAGGATGGCCAGGATCACGCCTTCCTGGTCGCGCAGGGCGATGTCCTGACCCGGTTCGATGCTGTCGGCGAAGTCCTGGGTCACGTCCAGCGTGATCGGCATCGGCCACAGCGCGCCATCCTTGGTGCGCATGTTTTCCACGACGCCTTCGTAATCGTCCTGGGTCAGGAAGCCCTTGAGCGGGTAGAAGCCGCCATTCATCAGCAGTTCCAGGTCGCAGATCTGGCGCGGGGTCAGGTCCCAGCTGGGCAGCTCGGCGGCCTCCATCTTCAGCTTCTGGGCGCTTTCGTAAGACACGTAAAGCTCGGGGATCGGCGCGAGGTTGTTTTCCATGAGGTGGGTCCTGTGTTTGAGCGGAACCAGTCCGCTGTTGGTTCCGGTAAGCTCGGCATGCAAGGCGTCGTATTCGGCCAGCTTGCCAGCAAGGAAACGATCTGTGAGCCGCGCTTTTTCCGCCCCGCCCCGGGGCGTCAACGCATAGGCAAAGCGTTGACGCTTGTCGGGGCCCGCGCGTTCGCTGATCTTGATCAGACCGGCATCGGCGGCGGTGCGCAGAAGTGCGTTCAGACGCCCCAGCGAGATCCCGATCGCGGCCGCGGTCGCACGCTGCGAGGCCTCTGGCGCCGTATCGAGCTGACGCAGAAGCCGGAAGAGCTGGTCTTCCTCGGCCGAAATGGGTTTTGTCACTGGCGACGTCATAACTGGCGACTCAAAATGTGTTCACGCGTGAACACATCGCATAAGCGGGCGCCAAGGCAAAGCCCTAATTGCCCGAAGGGGCGGAATCGCCCATCCGTTGCAATGCTGCAACGCGGCATCTGCGACAATCGCGCCCGGTGCGCGGCTTTGTTGTCAGGTGGGCTGTGGCCAGGGCCGGGGCGGTCCGGCGCGGGTCAGTTGGGCGGCGCCGTCTGCGTTCCAGCGAAACAGGGTCAGGTGGGTGCGGGCGGGTTCGGCGCTCGAGGCATAAAGCATCCCGTCCAGCCCCAATGCGCGCACCCGGTCGCTGATCGCCCATGTGGGCGAGGGCTGGCCAAGGGCGCGCAGGCTGTGCCAGTCGATGGCGCGATGTGTCGTGTCGATCCCCAGCCGGGCGGTGGCCACGGGGTCGCGCAGATCGACGATACGGGCGTTTCGGACGTTCAGCGGAAAGATCGCGCGCGGCGGGTCGTCCGGGCGCATATAGCGGCGGGTGCCCAGAACCGTGCCCGCGCGGCTGGTCGACAGATAGATCGCCCGCTGCCCGCCATGGTGTGACCGCCCTTCGGGCGCGGTGGCCGGGGCGAGCACATCGCCCGCCCGGGCCAGGAATGTCATCCACCAGCACCGCCCGTTGAAGACGATGCTGCCCTGCATGGGCTTATTCCTGCTCGGCCAGGTAGCGTTCGGCTTCCAGCGCGGCCATGCAGCCCATGCCGGCGCTGGTCACCGCCTGGCGATACTTGTGGTCGGTCAGGTCGCCCGCGGCAAAGACACCGGGGATCGAGGTTTCGGTGCTATCGGGTTTGGTCACCACATAGCCGCCCATATGGGTTTCCAGCTGGTCCTTGACCAGTTCCGACGCGGGCGCGTGGCCGATGGCGACAAAGAAGCCCTTGCACGGAACCTCGGTGATTTCGCCGGTTTCGACATGCTTGGCGCGCACCCCTTCGACGCCCAGCGGCGCCTCGGTCCCGATGACCTCGTCGACCTGGTGGTTCCACAGGATCTCGACCTTGGGGTTTTTGAACAGACGGTCCTGCAGGATCTTTTCCGACCGCAGCTCGTCCCGGCGGTGGATCAGGGTGACCTTGCTGGCGAAGTTGGTCAGGAACAGCGCCTCTTCCACGGCGGTGTTGCCGCCGCCGATCACCACGACCTCTTGCCCGCGATAGAAGAACCCGTCGCAGGTGGCGCAGGCCGAAACGCCGAAGCCCTTGAATTTCTCTTCCGACGGCAGGCCCAGCCATTTCGCCTGGGCACCGGTCGCCAGGATCACCGCATCGGCGGTATAGGTCGTGCCGCTGTCGCCCTTGGCCACGATCGGGCGCGCTTTCAGGTCGATCTCGTTGATGTGGTCGCTGATGATCTCGGTACCGACGGCGCGGGCGTGGGCCTCCATGTTGACCATCAGGTCGGGGCCCTGGATCTCGGTCTCGCCGGGCCAGTTCTCGACCTCGGTCGTGATGGTCAGCTGACCGCCCGGCTGGATGCCCTGGACCAGGATCGGGTTCAGCATCGCGCGCGAGCCATAGACGGCCGCGGTATAGCCCGCCGGGCCCGAGCCGATGATAAGCAGTTTGGTGTGGCGCGTGTCGGTCATGAGCGACTCCCCCGGAATACGTGTCGAGGGCCGATATAAGTTTCCTGCGCGCGACATGAAAGCCCCGATCACGGGAAGCTGTTCCGGCGGGCGTTTTAACTTGTTGCGTCGGCGTGAAATATTATTGCGCTCAGATCGCCCCAGACATATCATCCGCGAAAATTCGGAGAAAGAACCGGGATGCCCATGTCCAAACTCGACCCCATCGACCGCAAGATCCTTGCCGAATTGCAGGCCGATGGGCGGATGACCAATGTCGAGCTGGCGCGGCGTGTCGGGATTTCGGCCCCGCCCTGTCTGCGCCGCGTGCGCACATTGGAGGAGGCAGGCTTCATCCGGGGCTATCACGCCGATGTCGATCCGCGCGAGCTGGGGTTCGAGGTTCAGGTCTTTGCGATGGTCGGACTGCAAAGCCAGGCCGAGGCCGATCTGCGCGCGTTTGAACAACGTTGCGACGGCTGGCCGCTGGTCCGCGAATGTCACATGCTGAACGGCGAGGTCGATTTTATCCTGAAATGCGTGGCCCCCGATCTGAGCACGTTCCAGACCTTTCTGACCGAACAGCTGACCGCCGCCGACAATGTGGGCAGCGTCAAGACCTCGCTGGTGATCCGGGGCGCCAAGGACGAGCCCGGCGTTCCCTTCGATGTGTTGGAAGAGCGGCTGTCGCGCAGCGCCTGATCAGACGCCCGCGCGCAGGTTTTCCAGCTCGAACGCGGTCATGCGCGGCAGCGGCATCATGCCGAAATCCGACAATGACCGCACATGCGGGAACAGCCCCAGAAAGATATCGCGAATCTCGGGCTCGACCATCATGTCGGCGTGCTGGCCGGGGTGATAGGTCTCGACCTCGAGCCCGTTGGCCATCACGATCTGCTGGCCATGCAACGCCAGGTGATAGACCCGCACCGGGGCGGCGGGCTGGATCCGGATCGCGCTGATGCCGTCGACAAAGGCGCGCGCGGGGGCAAAGCCCGCATCGCTGCCGAACATCTCCTGGCAGCCGGCGCCCTTGTACAAAAGCCGCGCGCGGGCGCCCAGCATCAGGTCCGGCATCGGGCGGCCCAGCCCGAAACTGTCGGCGGTGATCCGGGTCAGCGTGGCCGATTCCGTCGACTGGCCCGCCGCGCCGGGATAGACCGTCATCGAGCCGACCCACAGGACCGGCTGCATCCCCGCGCGCCCGGTTTCCAGCATCATGCCGGGCTGCAGATCCTCGATCGCGACGGGGCCGGATTCTGTCGAAAACAAGGTGCCCCGGGCGAATCCGGCAAACGCATCCTCGAACACCGGGGTGGCGGGGGCGACGCGCATGAAATCCACCTGTTCCCCCTCGGGCGTCAGGCTGCGCACCTCGTACCGGCGGGTGATCGGCGTGTTGCGCTGGGGCAGATGCTCCAACCGTGCCGAGGGCGTCTTGCGGGGGGTAATATTGGCAGAAGCCGCACCATGTGCGGCGGGGCGGGGGTAAACCATGCGATCGTTCCTTATCGGGCCGGTCACATCTGCGGAATTCCCCACCGAATGTTGCAGAAGGACATTAACTGTCGGCTATTTTGCGATATTGGATCGGGATCTGTCAAAATTTAACGTGTATTGGCCTTAACGGCACCGCCAATCCCGAAGCCGAAATGCCGATTGTTTCGGGTGGGCCCGGGATTCCCGCCGCAGCTGCGTTCCGATGGGGCGAATCGAAAGACCCCCCGCCGGGCGAGGGGTCTTTGGCAGGACAGTGCATGTCCGGTCAGGCCGTGCGGTTCACCGCCACGGGCCGCGCCACGGCGGCGCGGTTGGCGCGCGCCCAGGGCAGGAAAACGGGCTTGTTGCTTTCGCGCAGAACCCAGGCCATCCAGCGTTTCGTCGTCATCATGAGACCCCTTTCATATGACAGGGCCGCGCGCGGTGCCCGACCCGAGAAATACATTTTGATTCAACTTCCGCCGGTTTTCAGTCTGGGTCGCGAATGCGGCCCGGCCATGACCGGCACCCCCGGCAATGCGGCAATCTTGCGGCGATTGAATGGCTGAACCGTTAAAGCCGGATGGTTGCGATCAGGCGGCCATAATCGGCCTCGCCCGCGTGCACGCTGCGGCGATACGAGAAGAACCGCGCCGGATCGGAATAGGTGCAATGGCGCGTCCACTGGGCCTGGCCGATGCCCGCCTGGCGCAGGCGATGCAGCCCGAAGGCGGGCAGGTCGAACATCATCCGGTCCCCGCCGCCACCGGCGAAAAAGCGGCTGTTTTCGGGGTCTTCGGTCATGAAGTTGTCGAAGAATTCCGGCCCGACCTCATACGCGGCCTGGCTGATGGACGGGCCGATCACGGCGACCGTGTCGTCACGATGGGCGCCCAGGGTTTCCATTGCCTGAAGCGTGTTTTCCAGCACCCCGTCCAGCGCCCCGCGCCAGCCCGCATGGGCCGCGCCGATGACGCCGGCCTTGTGATCGGCGAACAGCACCGGCTGGCAATCGGCGGTCAGGATCGCCAGCACCAGACCGGGCGTGGCGGTGACCACGGCATCGGCGTCGGGGGCCGCGTCACGGGCGGATTCGGCGGTGATCACATCGGCCGAATGCACCTGGTTCAGCGACACCAGCGCGTCGGGTTCCGCCCCCATCGCCCCCGCCACGCGGGCACGGTTGATCAGAACCGCCTCTGTCTGGTCGGACGAGCCGCGCCCGCAATTCAGCCCCGAAAACACACCCGACGACGCCCCGCCCTTGCGCGTGAAGAACCCGTGGCGCAGCGGCGCAAGCAGGTCGGATGTCAGTATTTCCAGCGTCATTGGGCAAATCCCGGGGGACAAGGGGCCTGGTTCGGATAAAGGGCGAGTGTCTTGAAGAGCGTTCCCATTTCTGACGGGTGGGTCAAGCGGCGATGTGCGGCGATGTGGCTCTCCAGCGCCGGACCGCTGAGTTTTTCGGCCAGGGCCTGGGCCCGTGCGGTGATGCCTAGCCGCTCCAGTAACACGCCCTGCGGGGTCATCTCCGTATGGGCGATGCCGGTGGCGGCTTGGGCCAGTGCCTGAAAATCCACATGGGCGGTCAGATCGGCCTGACCGGGGCTGGCCAGCGGGTCCTCGGGCTTGTGCGCGCGCTGGGCCTGCAACGTGTCGCCCAGCGAATGCCAGTCGCCATAGTCGATCACCAGCGCCACGCCGCCATGGGCGCCGATCCGTTCGGCGATGGTCTGCACGATGCCGGGCGCGGCGGGGCAAAGCTCCACCAGGTCGCCGGGTTTCGTGTCGTCCAGCCGGTGGTCCAGCGCCGCCAGCGGCGCCGGGGCGGACAGGCCCAGCGTCAGCGCGCCGTCCTGCACCCCCACCTGGCGTTCGCGCCAACCGTTCGGGTCGCGTTGAAACTGGCGGATCGGCAGGGCGTCGAAAAATTCGTTGGCCACCAGATAAAGCGGCAGATCGGGCAGGTCCGCGATCCGGTCCAGCCAGGTGACGGGGGCGCCCGCCAGCCGGTCGCGCTGGACCTGCCGCAGGGTGGGCGAGGCTTCGATCAGGTGCACCTGTGCGGCGTCGGCAAAGCCGGGCACGTGGCGAGTCGCGCGCAGGATGTCGGCCATCAGCGTGCCGCGCCCCGGCCCCGGCTCGGCCAGGGCAAAGGCGGATGGTTGCCCCTGATCCAGCCAGCATTGCGCCAGGAACAGGCCGACCAGCTCGCCGAACATCTGGCTAATCTCGGGCGCGGTGGTGAAATCGCCGCCCGCGCCAAAGGGGTCGCGCGTGCTGTAATAGCCGTGCTCGGGATGCAGCAGGCATTCGGCCATGTAATCGGCCACCGTGATCGGCCCGGTGGCGGCAATGCGCCGGGTCAGGATCTGCGCCAGCGCCGTCATGCGCGCTTCCGCGCCAACGCGATCAGCCCAAGCCCCAGCGCCACCATCGGCAACGACAGCAGCTGGCCCATGCTGATCCCATAGCCGTGCCAGTGCAGCACCAGCCCCAGCGGGTTCTCGGGCGTGATGAATTGCGGGTCGGCCTGGCGGAAGTATTCGACGACAAACCGCGCCAGCCCATAACCCAGAAAGAATAGCCCGACCGTCTGGCCGGGCACCCGCAGCCAGCCCCGGCGATAGACCAGAAACAGCAGGACCGCGCCCAGCAGCAGCCCCTCCAACCCCGCTTCGTAGAGCTGCGAGGGGTGGCGCGCGCAAGGCACCTGATCCCAGCCGGGGCAGTATTGCGCCATCTCGCCGGGAAACACGACGGCCCAGGGCACGTCCGACGGCCGGCCCCACAACTCGGCATTGATGAAATTCGCGATCCGCCCGAACAGCAGCCCCGGCGGTGTGGCCATGGCCAGCGCATCGGCGGTCGACAACAGCGCGATCCGGTGTTTGCGGCAGAACAGGATCAGCGCCAGCATCACCCCCAGCAGACCGCCGTGAAAGGCCATGCCGCCTTCCCACAGTTTCACGATATCGGCGGGGTTCTGCAGGTAATGACCGGGCCTGTAGAACAGGACGAATCCCAGCCGCCCGCCCAGAATGATGCCCAGGATCACCCAGGTCAGCAGCTCTTCGACCTGATCGGGCGTCATCGGCGCGCGGCCGCCGGGCCACAGCCGGTCGGTTTTCACCAGCCGCAGCACCAGCCGCCAGCCCAGCAGGATGCCCGCGATATAGGCCAGCGCATACCAGCGCAGCGCCAGTTCAAAGCCGAAAAGGTTGATCGAGAGGATCTCGGACGAGAGGTCGGGGAAGGGGATGACGGCCTGCATGTCTGCCTCTTTCGGGGTGGTCGGGGGGGAAGTCAACCTTGAGCTTCGGGTCCATGCAGCCCATATAGGAACCGAATGTAACGCCGGAGGCGGAAATGCAGACGCGCAACAAGTTTTTCGAGGATATGTCCCAGCTGATGACCAACGCCATGGGCGTGGCGCAGGGTGCCAAGGACGAAGCCGAAACCGCGATGAAGGGGCTGATCGACCGCTGGCTGGCCGATCGCGATTTCGTCACGCGCGAGGAATTCGATGCCGTGCGCGCGATGGCCCAGAAGGCGCGCGAAGAGAACGAGGCGCTGAAAGCCCGGATTGAGGCGCTGGAAAAAGCCGCCGGCTGATCACATCGGCCGGTCGCCCAGGGCCTGACAGTCCAGCGTGTGGACCAGCATGTCCAGCGCATCCAGCGTGCCGGTTTTCTTCAGCCCGCGCAATTCATTGTAAATCTGGTCCAGCGTGCGCGCGAACCCAACCGTGGCGGCGTCGCGATCCGCCTGGGTCTTGCCGTTGCGGATCTGGTACTGGTGCCTTTCGGCCATGCTGACCAGCGCGCAGAGCTGGCTGAGTCTGACGGTTTGACAGGTCACGGGTTACCTCCTGCGCGGGAAATGCCGCGCGATTTACTGGTTCAATCAACGATCAGACCCGCGCCGCCCTGCGCGCAAGTCAATGACATGTAAGATTTATCAATCTTGCGTTGTCAAGATATTTTCGTCTTGTCGCTAAATTTGGATTTATTTGTCGTCCCTGCTTCGCCAGAGTGCGCGGCAATGATATTGAATGCCCGAAAATCAGACGCGCTGGGGGCGCGCATCCGCGCCCTGGTCGAGGACGGTCTGATCCGCAAGAAAGTCTCTGCCCGGAAAGCCTCGATCGATGTGGTCGGGCATGACGGGCTCGTGCGCGACATCCGGGCGGGGCGCATTCCCAGCTTCGACCGGCTGGTGGCGCTGTTCGAATATCTGTCGATCCCGGTACAGTTCGGCCCGGCCGCGCGCGGCATGGCCGAGGATGGCCCGGCGTCGGATCTGAACCGCCCCGAGGCGCTGCGCGCGGGTTATCTGCCGGTGCCGTGGCACCGGCTGTCGGCACAGCGCGGCGCGGGGCCGGTGGCCTTTGCCAACGCGCAGTTGCAGCAGATGGGCCTGTCGCCGGACAGCCTGTGGTTCATCATCCCCGACCGGTCGCTTCTGGCACAGGCCGGGGCGGGCGCGCAGGCCCTGATCGACGAGGCCGCCCCGCGTCAGGCCACGCCCGCGCCCTGGTGTTTCCTGGATGATGGACAGGTGGTGATGGCGCGCCTGCACTGGCAGCCCGACGGGTTGCTGGTGGTGTCGGGTGACGCGCCGGGGGCCGAGGTGCGGGTGCTGTCGCCCGGTGGCGCGGCGGCGATCACGCCGCTGGGGCGGGTTGTCTGGCTGGGCCTGACGCTCTGATCCCGGGCCCTTCGGGCCGCAAAAGTTAACGCGCCCAATAATTACGCTTATCCACAAGATATTGCGGCGGACCCCGTGGCCGTCACAAAAATTCTTCTTTACACAAGTGGTCTTTGCTTCCACCATATCTGGTAGGAACAGGCAGGAATACCCGCCGATCCTAGAGCAGGCACCTAAGCCTTGTGGGCTGCCACCCGCAAGTTGCTACAACCAAAGAGGCCGGGCATGTCACTATCCGAAGACTTCCTTCAAACCGAAGAGCTGCACCCCATCGACATCGTCGAACACCTTGCCGAACACCACGAATGGGATTTCGACCGGGTGGCCGATGATCAGATCGCCATGGCGGTCGAGGGGCAATGGCGGACCTATTCGATCACGCTGGCCTGGTCGGGCTATGACGAGACGCTGCGCCTGATCTGCACCTTCGAGATGGAGCCGCCCGAGGACAAGATGCCCCAGGTGTACGAGGCGATGAACCGGGTCAACGACATGTGCTGGGCGGGCGCCTTCACCTATTGGGAGGCGCAGCGGCTGATGGTCTATCGCTATGGTCTGGTTCTGGCGGGCGGGCAGCTGGCCAGCCCTGAACAGATCGACAGGCTGATCAATGCCGCCGTGCGGTCGTCGGAACGGTTCTATCCCGCGTTCCAGCTGGTCGCCTGGGCCGACAAGACGGCGGACGAAGCGCTTCAGGTCGCCATTGCAGAGGCTTACGGCCGCGCCTAATCTGCCCCCGAGTTGAACGGGGGTAGGCATGGATTTCGACACGATCACGACACGGGGCCTGGTGCTGCTGGGATGCGGCAAGATGGGTTCGGCGATGTTGCAGGGGTGGCTGGCCAATGGGCTGGCCACTTCGTCTGTCTGGGTGGTCGATCCGAACCCGTCGGACTGGCTGCGCGGGCTGGAGGGGCAGGGGCTGCATCTGAACGCCGACCTGCCCGCCGCGCCCGCCATCGTGCTGGTGGCGGTCAAGCCACAGATGATGGGCGACGCGCTGCCGACACTGGCGGCGATGGGGGGTGGCGACACGCTGTTTCTGAGCGTGGCGGCCGGCACCCCGATTGCGGCCTTCGAAACCGTGCTGGGTGCCGATACGCCGATCATCCGCGCCATGCCCAACACGCCCGCCGCCGTGGGGCGCGGAATTACGGCACTGATCGGCAATGCAAAGGTGGCCGAGGGGCAGATGCAGCTGGCCGAAACCCTGTTGTCGGCGGTGGGCCAGACCGTGCGGTTGGCGGGCGAGGGGCAGATGGATGCGGTCACCGCCGTGTCGGGGTCCGGCCCGGCCTATGTCTTTCACCTGATCGAAACGCTGGCCGCGGCGGGCGTGGCGCAGGGGTTGCCGGAAGACTTGGCGATGCAACTGGCCAAGGCCACGGTGGGCGGCGCGGGCCAACTGGCCGAAACCGCTGACGAGGATCCGGCGCAGCTGCGCGTCAACGTGACCTCGCCCGGCGGGACGACGGCTGCGGCGCTGAATGTATTGATGGATGAAACCACCGGCTTTCCGGCCCTGCTGACCCGTGCGGTCAAGGCCGCCGCCGACCGCAGCCGGGAGCTGGCGCAATGAATGACCTGAGCTTCGACGACTTCATGAAGGTCGATATCCGTGTGGGCCGCATCACCCGCGCCGAACCCTACCCCGAGGCGCGCAAGCCCGCGATCAAGCTGTGGGTCGATTTCGGCCCCGAGATCGGCGAGAAGAAAAGCTCGGCCCAGATCACGGTGCATTACACGCCCCAGGACCTGCCCGGGCGGCTGGTGCTGGGCGTGGTGAACTTCCCGCCGCGCCAGATCGGCAAGTTCATGTCCGAGGTTCTGGTGCTGGGCGCGCCCGACGCGGATGGCGAGGTTGTGCTGCTGACGCCCGACAAGGATGTGCCGGTCGGGGGGCGGATGTTCTGATGGCCCGTATCCTGCTTGCCCGTCCCATGCCGGACAGTGTCCGCGCCGCCGCCGCCGAGATCGCCGAGGTCGAGGTGCGCGAAAGCAACCTGCCGATGAAACCGGGCGAGATGCGCGCGGCGTTGACGATCTATGACGCGGTGATGCCGACGCTGGGGGATATGTTCACCGCGCGCACCTTTGACGGGCTGACCAATCCGCGGGCCAAGATCCTGGCCAATTTCGGCGTTGGCTATAACCATATCGACGTTGCGGCGGCCCGTGCGGCGGGTGTCGCGGTGTCGAACACACCCGGTGCCGTGACCGATGCCACTGCCGATATCGCCATGACGCTGATCCTGATGTCCTGCCGCCGCGCGGGCGAGGGGGAGCGGCTGGTGCGCGCCGCGCAGTGGACAGGCTGGCACCCGACCCAGATGCTGGGGCTGAACGTGACCGGGCGCACCGTGGGGATCGTCGGCATGGGCCGCATCGGCAAGGCGATTGCCAAACGCTGTCACCACGGGTTCGGGATGCAGGTGAAATTCTTCAACCGCTCGCCCGTGGCCGAGCCGGGCGTGCCCGCAACGCAGGTGGACAGCCTGACCGATCTGGCCGCCGGGGTGGATATCCTGGTGGTGGCGGTGCCCGGCGGGCCGGAAACGCATCATCTGATCGGGCCGGACGTGCTGGCCGCGATGCAAGCCCATGCGCATCTGATCAATATCTCGCGCGGGGATGTGGTGGACGAGGAAGTGCTGATCGCCGCGCTACAAACCGGCCGGATCGCCGGGGCGGGCTTGGATGTCTATGAGTTCGAGCCGCAGGTGCCGCCGGCGCTGATCGCGCTGGAAAACGCGGTGCTGCTGCCGCATCTGGGCACCGCCGCGCTGGAGGTGCGCGAGGCGATGGGCATGATGGCGCTGGACAATATCCGGGCGGTTCTGGCGGGCGAGGCCGCACCGAACGCGGTCTGAGCGGACCCCACACGCAGCAGGAGGCCCCGATGAACGGCGCGGAATCCCTTGTCAGAACCTTTCTCGATGCCGGTGTGACGGTCTGTTTCGCCAATCCCGGCACGTCCGAGATGCATTTTGTGGCCGCGCTGGATGCCCATCCCGACATGCGCTGTGTCCTGTGCCTGTTCGAGGGCGGCACAACGGGCGCGGCGGATGGCTATTTCCGGATGACACGCGATCCGGCGGCGACGCTGCTGCATCTGGCGCCGGGCTTCGGCAATGCTTTTGCCAATGCCCATAACGCGGCCAAGGCGGGCAGCGGGATGGTCAATGTGGTGGGCGATCACGCGACCTATCACCAGCGCTATGAAAGCCCGCTGAAAAGCGACGCGCCGGGGGTCAGTCGGACGGTCTCCGACTGGACGCGGGTGTCGGGTGATGCGGCGTCGGTCGCCACCGATGGTGCGGCGGCGGTTCAGGCGGCGCGAGGGCTGAACGGGCAGGTGGCGACGCTGATCCTGCCCGCGAATACGGCGTGGGATAACGCCGATGTGCCCGCTGCGACGCCCGCACCCGCGCCCCTGCGCCAGGCCGATGACGCGGCCATTGCCGTTGCGGCCGACGCGCTGCGCCAGCCCGGTGCGGCGCTGATGATCGGTGGCGGGCACATGTCCGAAGGGCTGTTGCATCTGGGCGGCCAGATCGCACAGGCGACCGGCTGTCGGCTGATGGGCCCCTATTTCACGCCACGCATCCGGCGTGGGGCCGGGACGGCCCGGATCGACCGGCTGGCCTATCACATCGATCAGAACACCCAGATCCTGGCGGGGACCGACACGTTGGTCCTGTGTGGCGCGGCGCGGCCCGTGGGGTTCTTTGCCTATCCCGGCAAGCCCAGCCTGCCCGAACCGCCGGGTTGCCGGGTGATCGAGCTGTGCGATGCGCGGATGGATTATGCGGCCAGCCTGCAATCGCTGGCGCGGGCCGTGGGGGTGGACCCCGAAACCGCCCCACCGGTCGAGGTGCTGGACATCCCCGACCTGCCCACCGGCAAGCTGGACGCCGAAAAAGTCGGCGCGGTGGTGGCGCATCTGATGCCCGAAAACGCGATCATGGTGGATGAGGGGGTCACATCCTCGGCCCCGGTACAGGCGGCGACACGCACCGCGCGACCGCATGATTGGCTGCACACGATGGGCGGGGCGATCGGAAACTGCCTGCCGATGGCGGTGGGGGCGGCGGTCGCCTGTCCGGAGCGTAAGGTGATTGCCCAGACCGGCGATGGCTCGGCCATGTACACAATCCAGTCGCTTTGGACGATGGCGCGCGAGCAGCTGGATGTGACGGTGATTGTCTTTGCCAATCGCGGGTATCAGATCCTGTGGGGTGAATTGTCCAATGTCGGCGCGGGGCAATCGGGGCGCAATGCCGCGGCGATGTTCGATATTGCCAACCCCGAACTGGATTTCGTCGCGCTGGCGCTGGGCCATGGGGTGCCGGGCGTGCGGGCCGAAACGGCCGAAGATTTCGCAACCGCCCTGCGGCGCGGGCTGGAAACGCCCGGGCCGTTTTTGATCGAGGCGGTTATTTAACAGCCCATTTCGGCGCGCCAGTGTCGGCGGCAGAGCGAGACATAGGTCTCGTTCCCGCCGATCTGGACCTGCGCGCCCTCTCGCAGCGCCTTGCCGTCGGCACCCTTGCGCACGACCATGGTGGCCTTTTTCCCGCAATGGCAGATCGTGCGCACCTCGCGCATTTCATCGGCCAGCGCCAGCAGCGCGGCCGAGCCGGGAAACAGCTCGCCCCGGAAATCGACGCGCAGCCCGTAACACATCACCGGCACGCCCAGATCATCGACGACCCGGGCCAGTTGCCAGACCTGATCCTTGGTCAGGAATTGGGCCTCGTCGATGAAAACACAGGCACAGGCATCGGCCTCGATCCGCGCGGCGATCATGTCGAACAGGTCGTCGCCGCTGCGGAACCCGTCCGCATCCGCCCCGATCCCGATGCGCGAGGCAATGCGCCCGTCGCCCGCCCGGTCGTCCAGCGCGGCGGTCAGCAGATAGGTCCGCATTCCGCGTTCATGATAGTTGTGGGAAGCTTGAAGCAGGATCGTCGATTTGCCCGCGTTCATGGTCGAATAGTGAAAGTAGAGCTTGGCCATGAAAGCTTGTCCCACCCTTGAAGGGTGGGATCAAGCGGAAGTGCGGGTGGGGGCAATCCAACTGCTCGGGTGACCAAACAATGGCCGTTCGCGATACGTTTTCGGTCCTGGGCTGGCTTGCGCCGGGGATGAAGCTTTGGACCGGTGCACCTTTTATAACGCTATGTAGGGCCACTGTTCTGCTGCCGTTTGACCGGCCCCGTCACCCCTTCCTGACAGGAAAACAGTTGACCCCCACCCGAATCCGACGCTGGGAACGTCGGTAACTCGCTACTATCCCGTTACCCTCGGGATGGTTTATATATGACAAATTCGTTCAGACGGATTAATGGGAAAGGACGGGGGTCTTTCCCCTAACCACAAGGTTGAATGGATGACTACGGAAACAAGTAAAGCGGCCGTTGGCAGTTACCTGAAGAAACACACCGAAGCTTTGGTCAAGGATGTGGGCATCGAAGCCGCCTGTCAGCTGACCGGCCGGTCCAAGGCAACGCTGGGCCGATATTACTCGGACGCGGAAGAGCACGCAGAGCGTTTCATGCCCGTCGACGCGGTCGCCGCGCTGGAAGCCGCATCGCGTTTTCCCCATGTGACCACGGCCCTGGCCGAGCTTCAGGGGATCACGCTGTCCTATGACCAGCAACGCAAGAACAGCGAGAAAAGCGGTGGCGTGAATGCCGATGTGGTGGCGTTGTCGCAGCGTTTCGCGATGCTGATGGCGGAATACAACCAGTCGATCGAGGACGGCATCATCAGCATCAACGAGGCCAAGCGGCTGTTGCGGGAAACCGTCGCGCTGCAAGAGGTGCTGCTGGACATGAAGCTGCACCTGGAAGACGAATCGGTCTGATCGTCAGCCGCGCCGTTCGACCAGGACTGATCCAACCGAATAGCCCGCGCCGAACGAACAGATCAGCCCGACATCGCCGGGCGTCAGATCTGCCGAGTGACGGGAAAAGGCGATGATCGATCCGGCCGAGGACGTGTTTGCATAATCTTGCAGGATGTTGGGCTGTTCGCCGGGTTCCGGCGTGCGGCCCAGAACCTTGCGCCCGATGAAGTCGTTCATCGACTTGTTGGCCTGATGCAGCCACAGCCGTTTCAGGTCGTCCGCGCCGATGCCCTCGTCGGTCATGTGGTCCTGGATATGGGCCGAGACCAGCGGCAGCACCTCTTTGAAGACCTTGCGCCCGTTTTGCATGAACTGCATGTCGCGGCGGTCGGCCAGGCCATCGGGCCGGGTGCGGCGCAGGAAGCCGTTATTGTTGCGGATATTGTTCGAAAACTGCGTCGCGCAGCGGGTCGACCGGATGGTGAAACGCGGGCCCGTCGCATCGGCCTCGCGTTCCAGCAGCACCGCGGTGCAGACATCGCCGAAGATGAAATGACAATCCCGGTCGCGCCATTCCAGATGGGCCGAGCAGATCTCGGGGTTGACGACCAACGCCTTGGCGATGCTGCCAGACCGGATCATGTCGGCGGCGGCCTGAATACCGAACGTGGCCGAGGAGCAGGCGACGTTCATGTCGAAGCCGAACCCGCCGCAACCCAGCAGGTCCTGCACCTCGATCGCAATGGCGGGATAGGCGCGCTCGTGGTTCGACGCGGCCACGATCACCGCATCCACGTTTTCGGCGGCGACATTGGCCTGGGTCAGCGCCTTGGTGCAGGCATCGAGCGCCATCTCGGCCATGATGCCCGGCTCGTCATCGCTGCGCTGGCGCAGCAGCGGGTGCATCACGGCGGGGTCCAGCACGCCGGTCTTGTCCATCACGAAACGCTGTTCGATCCCCGAGGCGCTGACGATGAAATCGGCTGACGAATGCGCCATCGCGTCGACCTCGCCCGCCGCGATCGCATCGGCATGTGCGGCGTTGAACCGGTCGGCATAGGCGTTGAACGCCACGACAAGCTCGTCATTGGTGATGATTTCGGACGGGGTGAAGACCCCGCTTCCGGTGATTGCGACCTGATCCATCGGCGCCTCCCCTCAAGGTGGGGCCGAGGAATAGCCGAACATGGCTGCGGGTCAAGCCGCTTTGCCGTCTAGCGCGGGCGGTTCCGGCCCAGCCGGTTGAGGATTCCGCGGATTTCGCAGAAGCCGGGCGCGGGTTCGCCCACCGCCTCGGCCCGGGCCATCCAGCCCACACACCGGTCCGACATCGCGCATCCCCGGCAGGTGTTCACCAGATCGGTAAATTCATGCGTGCTGAGCCGGCCGTCGCGCATCACGTCGGAAAACCGGATCCCCAGCGTGCGGGCCATGCCCCGGCTCAGCCAGAAATGCCGGTCCAGATCGCCGGGACGGGCAAGTGCGGGCTCAGCCATCGGACCGCATCGCCAACAGCCGCGCGACATTCTCGCAGTAATCGGGCGGTTCGGACAGGACCGCGCCACTGTCCAGCAGATCCGCGCAGGCCGCCGGTTGCAGGCAGCGCACGCAGCGCTGGATCAGCGCGGTTTCGTCTTCGGGCGGGAAATTCCCTGCTTGGGCCTGTTGTGCGAGGTCGACCCCCACCGCATCGGACATGCGGTGGAAAAGCGTTCGGTGCTGTTCCATTTTGGACCCTTCGGGCATGGTGGCTCTCCTTGGTCTGCAACGCGCTTCACGTTGATTGAACCATTCGGCAAGCCAGCCCGCCTTGATCAGGGTCAAGGCGCCCTAGAGCTGCGAGGCGACCTTGTTCACCGCGCGGCGGCGTTCGGCATTGGGCGGGTGCGTGCCCAGGAACCGGTCGCCCGGATCGGGGATGCGGAAAAAGAACTCGGCCCCGCGGCGCGGATTGTACCCGGCCTTGTGCGCGATCACCGCGCCCAGCGAATCCGCCTCAAGCTCCATATCCTTGGAAAAGGCGCGCGCGCCCACCGTGCCGCCCAGATCCTGCGCGGTCTGCACGCCCGCATCGCCCGCACCGCCAATCGACGCCAGCACGCCGGCGATCAGCGCCCCGGCCACCGCCGATTGCTGCTGTTTGGCGATATGCTGCTGGATGTGGTGCGAGGCCTCGTGCCCCAAAACAAAGGCCAGCTCGTCCTGATTGCGCGCATCGCCGATCAGGGCGACGTTGAACACGATGATCGGCCGCCCCGATTTGCTGAGCGTCTGGAACGCGTTGGCGGGCTGGTTCGCGCGGTCATCAACCCGGATGTCGAAATCGCAATTCACGCCCTTGGTGCGGGCCCGGCATTCGCGTTCGGCCACCGGCTCGACCCGCGCCACGACGGCGCGGAAATTCCGGGCGGCGGTGCTGGCCGACAGCTTGGGCGCCGATTGCGACTGTGCCTGGGGTTTCGATTGCGGCGTGGTCGATTGCTGTGTCGTGGTCACGCAACCGGCCAGAGCCAGACAGAACAGGGGAACGATGAAACGCATGCGATACCTATCGGTCGTTGACGTCCTGAATGTAGCAAACCTGGCGCCGGGTTCCAGTGCGTAAAAGCGGTTTGCATTCGCCGGGCCGCAGGCTAGCCTGATCACATGTTTACGATCGAGCATGAATTCGATGCCACCGTGGTGACCCTGGTCGACGAAGGCCCGGGCCACCTGCAGGAAGACATCACCATCAACGCTTTCGACGATTGCGTCACCATCGAACAGCTGGACCCCCGAACCGAGCGGGTCCAGAAGATCACCCTGTCCATCGCCCAGCTGGAAGATCTGAGCGCCGCGCTGGACCTGCCCGAAGGGGTCTATCGTCTGGTGCGGGATGGCAAGCCCGCGGGCCGCGACGGCTAAGCGGCAGAGCACGCGCCGGTCTGGAATGTGCGTGCCGCGCACACGGGTGTCAGGCGGTTTCGATCGTATAGCCGAAGCCGCGCACGTTGCGCAGAACCACTGTGTCTGTCGCGCCATGAAGCTTGCGCCGCAGGTAGGACACATAAACTTCGACGACATTCGTGTGCGGGTCGAAGTCATAGCCCCAGACCGCCTTCAACAGCTCGGTTCGGCTCATGACCCGGCCCTGATTTTCCAAAAGGGCGGCAAGCAGGGCGAATTCGGTCGCGGTCAGCGACAGCGGCGCACCGTCGACCTCGGCCGCGGCGGCTGACCGGTCCAGGCGGAGCGGACCCAGCGTCGATACGGGCGGGGCATGCCCGGCCTGGCCCGAATGACCCGCGCGGCGCAACAGAACCTTTACCCGTGCTGCAAGCTCGGACAGCGCAAACGGCTTGGTCAGATAGTCATCCGCCCCGGCATCCAGCCCTTGCAGCTTCTCCTCCAGGCTGTCGCGCGCGGTAAGCATCAGGATCATCACCCCGCTGCCAGCCGCCCGCAGGGCACGGCACAGCTCTGCCCCTTCGGCGTCGGGCAGCGTGCGATCAAGGACGATCAGCGCGGGCGGGTCGGCAGCGACGTGCTCGACAAGCCCCGCGCCAAACGTCCGCACCGATACCTCGTGCCCCTCAAGGCGCAGGCCCGAGGTCACGATCTCGCAGATCTCGAAATCGTCTTCGACAAGCAGGATTCGGGCTGGTGCGTTCATGATTTCACCACTGGCAGCTCAAGCCGCACCACGGCCCCGCCATCGGTGCCGTTGGCGATGCGAAGGGCACCGCCGTGGCCCTCCATTATCCACGAGGCAATGGACAACCCCAGCCCGGTGCCACGCCCGCGCCCCTTGCGGAACCGGCGCGCGGGGATTGCGATTTCTTCCTCGCTGAAGCCCGGCCCTTCGTCGGCAACAGCCATTATGGCGGTGTCGTCCGTCCGTTCCAAGGTCACCGATACCGTGCTGCCCTCGGGTGCGGCCTCGACCGCATTGTCCAGCGGGATCAGCAACGCCTGACGCAGCCGGTCGCCGTCGCCTTCGACGATCAACGGCTCCGCCGGTTGACGCGGCAGCAGAAAGATCTGTTTGCGCGATGCCAGCTCGCGGCTGTCCAGAAGGGCATCGGCCAGCACATCCTGCAAAACGACGGGGCCGCGTTCGATCGGGATCACCCCGGCCTCGGACCGGGCGAGGAACAGCAGGTCCTCGACCAGCCGGCCAAGATGGTTCGACGTGTGCACGATCCGCTTCAGCACCTGTCGCATGCCGTCCGCATCGGTTTGCGAATCGGCCAGCGCCACCTCGGCCCGGCCACGCAGGACGGTAAGCGGCGTCCGCAATTCGTGGCTGATATCTGCAAGAAAGCGCGAGCGTTGCTCGGACTGGACCTCAAGATGGCGCAGGGCTTCGCTCAGCGCCTCGGTCCGCTCGGCCACCTGCCGTTCCAGATCCTGACGCGCGTCGATCAAGGCGTTGCGCTGGGCGGCGATCCGCGCGGCCATATGGTCGAAGCCGCGGCCAACCTCGCCGAACTCGTCGCGGCGATTGTCGCCCACGCTGGTTGCCAGATCGCCGGCCGTGACCGCGCGCACGCCTTCGCTGAGCCGTCCAATCGGCCGCAGCACGCTGCGATGCAGGAACATCGACAGAACCGCCGCCCCGACCAGCGCGGCAAGGGCCAGAAAGCCCGCAATCCACAACAGGCGGGATGCCGACGCGCGCGACTGGGCTAGGGCGGCGGTCACTTCGAGCCGCTCGCGCGCGACGGATTCCTCGGCCAGTCGGTCAAGCACCGCGCCAAGACCCTCTTCGATCTCGTTGCTATAGATTTCGACCGCCAATGCGCGGTTTCCGCCGCCAAGCGCGCCCATCAACCGCAGCCGGGCCTCCTCTAGCCGGACGACGGCGCCGCGCAGGCTTCGCATCCGTTCAAGTTCCTGGTTCTCTTCCGCGATTTCGTCGATGTCGCCTATTTCCTGAAGCTCGGCGATCTCGTCCTCTACCTGCGCTTCCATCTTGCCGATTGTCGCCAGAAGGGTGTCGCGTGCCGCTTCCGCCTCGGTCGGGTCGAGGCCGAGGATGATCAGTTCAGCGATCTGTTCCGCATATTTGTCCGCCATCTGGGCGATGGTCTGGACCGTCAGCGTCTGCTCGTAACTGTCGCTGATCTCGCGCATGACCGACTTGCTGCCGCGCACCGTTGTCAGCATGACGGCCGCAACAGCCCCCGCAGCAAGGACAAGCGCCACCTGTGCAAGAACGATTTTGGCGGCAATGCGCATTCGGTCCCCCCTTTGGTCTTGGGCGCGACCTTAGCCGCGCCCGGGGGGATGGGCACGACGCTTTTGCGTTCTCTAATAGAATTCTAATGCTTCTTAAGCCTCTTCTAACGGGTCCGATGAAGAAGACGCGCGTTAACTGACCGAGACGGTGGCGACGCGCCACGCAAAGCTTCGGGAACAGTACAGATGTTCGAAGACCCCAAAATTGGCCGTCCGGCCGGTGCCGCCGGCGGCCGCCGCGCCGCGCCGATGCGGATCATGCTCTATTCTCATGACACGCTGGGCTATGGTCACTTGCGGCGCAATCTGCTTCTGGCGGCGGCCCTGTCCGAGATCACGCCGCGGCCCGAGATATTGCTGATCGGCGGCATGCGCGAGGCGGGTGCCTTTACCATGCCCGCCGGCGTCGATTGTGTGACGCTGCCCGCCTATGCCAAGCAAAGCGACGGCAGCTATTGGCCCCGCGATCTGGGCGGCGATCTTGCGCGTCTTGCCGACCTGCGCGCCCGCACCATCCGTTCGACCGCCGAAGGCTTCGACCCCGATCTGGTGATCGTCGACAACGTGCCGCGCGGCGCGCAATACGAGCTTGACCGGACCTTGCGGTTCCTGCGCGCGCGCGGACGGGCCCGCGTCATTCTGGGGCTGCGCGACGTGATCGACGACAGCGCGACCGTGCGGCGCCAGTGGTTGCGCCAACGCAACTTCGAGACCGTTCGCCGATTTTACGATGGGGTCTGGGTTTACGGCGATGCGGCGTTCTATGACCTTTTGAAAGATTGCGAGATGCAGGCGCCGTTTGCGGGCAAGGCGGTGCATGTCGGTTATCTGGACCCGACGGGCCGGCGCGATGCGGCACAGGCCGCACGGGACCTGGCGATGGTCACGGACGCGGACCCGCGCCCATATGTCTATTGCGCCGTGGGCGGTGGGCGCGACGGCCTTGCGCTGTGCCGGGCGTTCGCCCGCGCTCGCCTGCCCGAAGGGCATCGCGGCGTGCTTGTGACCGGTTCGCAAATGCCGGACAGCGACAAGGACAGCGTCGCGGCAATGGCGGATGGGCGCGACGATCTGACCGTGTTGCCCTTTCTGCGCGAGCCCATCGGTGTGATGGCGCATGCTGCCCGCCTGATCGGCATGGGGGGATACAACACCACGATGGAGATGCTGGCGCTGGACCCGCCCGCGCTGATCGTTCCGCGGGATGCGCCGCGCCGCGAACAGGTGATGCGCACCGAAAGACTGGCCGCGCGCGGGCTGGTGTCGATGATCCTGCCGGATGCGCTGACGCCCAAGGCGCTGTCGAACTGGCTGGCGGCCCCGGCGCCCCGCCCGGGCTGCGCGCCCGATATGGGCGGTCTGGCGCGCATCCGATCGCTTGCCGCCGCGATCCCTTCCAGCCTTCTCGTGGCCTGACCTTCGGAGATCTCTCATGACCGCAATCACCCCCCCTGTTGGCCGCATCGGATATGTCCTGAAACGTTATCCGCGCTTTTCCGAGACATTCATCGTGACCGAAATCCTTGCCCACGAAGCCGCCGGGCAGGATATCGACATCTTCGCCTTGCGCCCGGTGGACGAGACGCATTTTCAGGACATGCTGGGGCGCGTGCGGGCACCTGTGACGCGGATCAGGGACCGCTTTTCGGGGGTAGAGGGTCTGTGGCAGCGGCTGGATGCGGCGCGTGCGGAACTTCCCCAGGCCTGGGACGCGTTGCGTGCGGCTGATGGTGTGGCCTCGGGGCAGGATGTCGCCCAAGCGCTGGAACTGGCCGTGCTGGCCAAGCGCCGTGGTCTTGTCCATCTGCATGCGCATTTCGGAACCGTGTCGACCTCGGTCGCGCGGCTGGCTGCCGCGATGGCGGGTATCGGGTACAGCTTCACCGCGCATGCAAAGGACATATACCACGACTATACGACCCCGCAGCGCCTGGACCTGAAGCTGCGCGATGCCGATTTCTGCGTCACGGTTTCGGACTATAACATCGCCCATCTTCAGGGGCGCTTCGGCCCCGGACCGCGCCTTGCCCGGGTCTATAACGGCCTTGACCTCGGCCGTTTCACCCATGTTCCCCCGGACGCCGATGCAACCGAAATCCTTGCCGTTGGCCGGCTGGTCGAGAAAAAGGGTTTTCACATCCTGATCGAAGCGATCCGCCTGATGGTGGCCGAGGGGCGCATGCCGGTTTGCCGGATCGTCGGCGATGGCGACGAGCGCGAGAACCTGGCCTGTCAGATCAGGGATGCGGGGCTGTCGGACCATATCCGCCTTGAGGGGCCACGCCCGCAATCCGAGGTGATCGCGATGATCCGCCGCGCCGCGCTGATGGCCTGCCCCTGCGTGGTGGGGTCGGACGGAAACCGCGACGGGTTGCCGACCGTTCTGGTCGAGGCGATGGCGCTGGGGCTGCCGGTGGTTTCGACGGATGTGGTCGGTATCCCTGAACTGGTGCGCGATGGCGACACCGGGCTTGTCGCGCCTGAATCGGACCCGCAGGCACTGGCCACCGCGATGGCGCGCCTGCTGGACGATGTCGCATTGCGCCGCGACCTGTCATTGCGCGCCCGCGCGCTGATCGCGCAATCGTTCGACGCCACCACCGCAGCTTCGGCGCTGCGGGGATACTGGGCCGATGCGCTGGCACGTCGCGCCAACGGACGCGAGGCAGCCTGATGCGGGTGGTCTATGTCTCTACCGATCCCGGGATCCCTGTCTGGGGTACCAAGGGCGCGTCCGTGCATGTGCAAGAGATGCTGCGCGCGCTGGTCCGCCGGGGCGTTGCGGTGACGGTCCTGTCGCCGCGGCTGGAGGGGACAGCCCCCGCCGATCTGGCCGATGTCGCCACCCAGGTCCTGCCGCCCGCGCCCAAGGGGGACCCCGCTGTGCGGGCCAAGGGCCTGCTTGCGATGAACCAGACCGTTATCGCCGCGCTGGACGCGCTGGCCCCTGATTTCGTCTATGAACGCCATGCGCTTTATGCCCATGCCGCGAGCGAATGGGCGCGATCCGCAGGCGTGCCGATGGTGCTGGAGGTCAACGCGCCGCTGCTGGCCGAGCAATCCGCGCATCGCACCCTTTCCCTGCCAGGCGCGGCAGAGACATCGGTTCGGCGGGCCATGAGCGCGGCGTGCCTGGTCTCGGCGGTTTCAGAGCCTGTGGCGGATCACGCGCGCCAGATGGGCGCGCGTTCGGTGCTGGTCGAGCCGAACGCCATCGACCCGGCGCGCTTTCCCAATCCCGCGCCCCTTAAGGCGGCGCCCTTTACGCTGGGCTTTCTGGGGTCGCTCAAGCCCTGGCATGGGCTGCCGCTGCTGATCGATGCCTTTGCACGGCTGCGGGCGCAAATCCCCGATGCGCGTCTGCTGGTCGTGGGCGATGGCCCTGAACGTGCCGCCTGTGCGGCGCGATTGCGGGAACTGGGTTGCGACGACGGGGCCGCGTTTACCGGTGCCCTTCCCGCGTGCCGTGTCCCGGCTGAACTGGCCGGCATGGATGTGGGCTGCGCGCCTTATGGCAAGTCCGACGGTTTCTATTTCTCGCCTCTCAAGATCTATGAATACATGGCCGCCGGGCTTCCGGTCGTTACGACCCGCGTGGGACATCTGCCCGAGATCGTTCGCGACGGCGTGACCGGTCGTGTCGTGCCGCCGGGCGACGCGGCGGCATTGGCCCGCGCGCTGGTGGTATTGGCCAACGACGCCGATTTCCGGCGCAAGACGGGTCGCGCCGGGCGCGCCAGCGTTCTGGCGGATCGCACCTGGGATGGCGTGGCCGAGCGTGTGATCGGCCGTGCGACCTGTGGGCGGTACGCGGGTTCTGCGGCATGAGCCGCCCTGTGCATCTGTCGGAAACGCTGCCGGGCCTTGGCCGCGTCGTGCGCCGGCTTGCGCCCTATCTGCGTGGTCATCGGCTTATGCTTGCGGGGTCGGTTCTGGCGCTGGTCCTCGCCACCATTGCGCGTCTGGCCGAGCCTTGGGCGCTGAAATTCGTGATCGACAGCGTGGTCCCTTCGGCCACGGGCGCGCCCGCGCTGTCGGGTCGCGATCCCATGCTGATCCTGACGCTCTGTGCCAGTGGTCTGCTTCTGACGGTGCTTTTGCGTGCGCTGTTTCAGTTTCTTGCCACGATGGGATTTGCGCGTGTCGGCAATACGGTCCTGACCCGGGTGCGGGCCGATCTGTTCCGGCATTTGCAGTCGCTTTCGATCGGCTTCCACACGCGCGCGCGGGCCGGTGACCTGACAATGCGTCTTGTGGGCGATGTCGGGATGTTGAAGGAAACGATGGTCACGGCGGCCATGCCGCTGGCCGCGAATGCACTCATTTTCGTCGGCATGGTGGGCGTCATGTTCTGGCTTGACTGGCAGCTTGCACTGATCGCGCTTGCGCCCTTGCCGGTGCTGATGATCCTGTCACGGCTTCTGGCGGGGCGCATCCACGAGGTCAGCCGCACACAGCGCAAGCGGCAAGGGCATCTTGCCGCGACCTCGACCGAGACTCTGGCCGGTATCCGCTCGGTTCAGGCATTGGGCCTGGAGGGGCGAACCGCGGCCGTCTTCGGCGGCGCCAATCAGGGCGACATGCGTGCAGGCATCCGCGGTGCGCGCCTGACGGCGGGGCTTGAGCGTTCGGTCGACGTTCTGGCGGGGCTGGGCCTGGCCGCGATCCTGTTCTTCGGCACGCTGCAGGTTCTGTCGGCACGCATCACGCCGGGCGATCTGCTGATCTTTGTCAGTTACCTCAAACACACTTTTCGGCCCGTTCGGGGCTATGCCAAATACACCGCGCGTCTTGCCAAGGCGACAGCCGCCGCAGAGCGCGTCGTGGCCTTGATGGACGAAACCGACGCGGTGCGCGACCGCCGGGATGCGGTCCCTGCGCCGACACTGACCGGCGCGCTGCGGTTCGAGGATGTCCGTTTCGCGCATTCCGGCGGTGCGGCGGTTTTCGACGGGCTCGAATTCGATATCGCTGCGGGCGAGCATGTGGCGGTGGTCGGGCCGTCGGGTACGGGCAAGTCGACGCTGGCAAGCCTGGCGCTGCGGCTTTTCGATCCCGAACGCGGTCGGGTGTTGGCAGACGGCGTCGACCTGCGTGATGTGACGCTGGCGTCGCTGCGCGCGCAGGTGGCGCTTGTCCCGCAAGAGCCGTTGATCGTGTCGGGCACGGTACGTGACAATCTTCTTCTCGGCCTGGACCGCGTGCCGACCGAGGACGAGATCAACGCCGCCGCCCGCGCGGCTGCGGCGCATGGCTTCATCGCGGCCTTGCCGGGGGGATATGACGCCCGGATCGCCGAGCGTGGCGGTTCGCTTTCGGCGGGGCAACGCCAGCGAATGTCGATTGCGCGCGCGCTTCTGCGCCAGACGCCGATCCTGATCCTCGATGAACCGACGACCGGTCTTGACGGTCCGTCCGAGATCGAGGTCGCCCAGGCCATCGCCGCTGCCGCCAAGGGGCGCACAACGCTTCTGATCACGCATGATCTGGCGCTTGCGGCCACCTGTGACCGCATCGTGGTGCTGGATGGCGGCCGCGTGGTCGAAACCGGCACATTAGACGACTTGAAAACGGCGGGGGGCTGGTTCGCCACCGCCCATGCCCGCCAGAGAGGAGACAGGTCCCATGCGCTTGCATCCTGATACCCAGATCGCCCTGCGCGAGCCCGAGCTTCCGGGTCTTGCCGGTGTGCTCGACGCGCCCGCGCTTGCCGCCCGGGCCGGGCTTGGGGGGCTTCGGCCGTCCTATCTGCTTTATAAACCATGGACGAGCTGTGTCGCGGGGCTGATGCCCGAGGGTGGCGGGTTGGAGCCCTGGCTGGCCGCCACCTATCCACAGGACCGCTTCAACGAAGTGCGCGCCCGCCCGGAATGGCAGGAAGGTGCGATCTTTCTGGACGACACCCAAAGCGTCCTTGTGCCGCTGTCCCTGGCGCGCAAACCCAAGGCCGCGCAGGCACTGGCCGATCCGGAACGGCGCAGAAAGCTTTTGGCGCGGGTCGGGCTGGATGGATGCGCGCTTACGCTTCTTCGCTACAAGCCGGGCCGCCGTCTGGTGCTGCGCGCCGACGGGCCAGAGGGACCCCGTGCCATATTGAAACTGCACGCAAGGGAGGCGGACTTTGCCCGGGCAGTTGCGGGGGCGCAATTTGGTGCGGCCAGCGTTGGCGCCGATTTCATCGGGGCCTGCAAACGGGCCCGTGCCATCGCAACGCGCTGGGTGCCGGGCCATGTGCTGCATCCTGCCGCCGGGCTTGACGCGTTCGTGCGGGCCGGTGGGGCGTTGGCCGCTGCGCACGCGGCCCGGCCGCCGCAGGGACACGCGCCCCTGACCCTTGCAGAGCCAAAGACACTGGCCCAGCATATCGGCTGGCTTCTGCCGGGGCTGGATGCCGACGCCCGTTCGGTGGCGCGCCGTATGCCGCCTGTGCCCGAAAGCGCGGCGGTTGTGCTTCATGGCGATTTCAGTGCCGATCAGATCGTCCACGGACCGGAACGCATGCAGATCGTCGACTGGGACCGGACCTGTGCCGGACCGGGCGCCTATGACCTTGGGACCGCGCTGGCGGCGCTGGATCTGGACGGGTTGCGCGGCGCGGACGCGGCCGAGGCTGCGGGGGACGCGCTTGTTGCCGGCTATCGCGCGGCCGGCGGGCGGGCATCTGACGCCGATATCGCGGCCTGTCGCGCGCGCGCGCTGCTGGCGCGCGCGGATGACGGGTTCCGTGTCCGACGCCCCAACTGGGACGTTGAGGCCGCCGGGGTTCTGAAACGGATCGACAGGGTCCTTGATCATGGGCTTCATGCGACCGCGCATCTGGACGCCGCGCTTGATCCCCGGGTCCTGAGGCCGCAGTTCGATGCGTCCTCGGCGACGTTGATACGCCTCAAGCCACGGCGCCGGGCTTTGGTCCGGTATCGGGGTCCGGGGGGCGTGGTTCTTGGCAAGATGCGCGCCAAGGGGCAGGATGCGGTTGCCCCGGCTGTTCAGGCGGGATTGCGCAAGATGGGACTTGATGGTCGCGACGGCATTGGGGTGCCGCGCGTGCTGGGCTCTTTCGCAGATCCGCCGCTCTGGCTGCAGGAAGAGGTCGCGGGCACCCCGTTGGGTCAGCTGATCGACGGACAGGACGCCGCGATGGCGATGCGCCGCGCCGGGCGCGCGCTGTCCAGGCTTCATCTGGTGCCACCGCAGTCCAGCCGTCGCTGGCGCCATGCCGATGAGCTGGCCGTCCTGTCCAAGGCTGTCGCGGACGGCCCCTATGCGGATCTGGCGACGCTTGCGGCCGAACGCCTTGCCGCCTTGCCGCCCGCGCCCGAGGTCGGCCTGCATCGCGATTTCTACTTTGATCAGGTCGTGGTGGGGCACGATATCCTGTGGCTAGTCGATCTTGACCTGCACGCGCGCGGGGATGCCGCAATCGATGTCGGGAATTTCCTGGCGCATCTGACCGAGCTGGACCTGCGCCGTGGTGGCGACGGGCGCGGCTATGCGGCGCTGGCTGAAAGTTTCGTCCAGGGCTATGCGGTGCTGGGCGGGCCGCTGGATCATGCGCGGATCGATCTGTTTCACTGGCTTTCGCTCGCGCGTCACGTCGCGATCGCACGGCGCTTCGCCGATCGTCGTCATACGGTGCCCGTCATTGCCGCGCTTTGCCGCGCGAAGCTTGGTCGCGCAAAGCTGCAACACGCTTGAGCCCTGCCACGACGGGCCAGAGTGTGTTGCGGCCCGCGCGCTGGCGGTTGCGGGTCAGCCCCGCACCCGGAACACCTTGTCCCGCGCGTTTGCGCCGCGGATCAGCTCCAGCCGGGATTTCGGGACGCCGGTGGCCTTGGCCAGCAGTTTCACCACCGCTGCGTTGGCCTTACCGTCTTCGGGCGGGGCGGTGACATAGGCGCGCAGGCCGTTTTCATCCTGTACCAGTGCATTGCGCGAGGCTTTGGGGGTGGCGCGCAGGGCGATCTCGGTTCCCGGGTGGGCCAGGTGTGTCAGGTCAGGCATGGGCGGGCTTTCCGGTGGGGCTCTGCCCGAAGGTGCCAGACCCGGGACGGAATGGCCATGGGGGCAGGGGCGCTGCCCCTCTGCCCCGGTGACCCGGGGCATTCACCCCGGAGTATTTTGCGGAGCAATGAAGGGGGCAATGGTGGGCGGGCCTTGAATTTCGAGCGTCTTTGCCCGACATCGGGCCTGTAACGAGGAGAGTTTGATGCCCGATCCCAACCCGCAGGCGATGGAATTCCTGCTGTCGCGCCGCTCGCGCCCTGCCAAGACACTGGCCGGTCCGGTGCCGGATGACGCCGCGCTGATGCCGATTTTGACGGCTGCGGCGCGCACGCCCGATCATGGCAAGCTGGAGCCCTGGCGGTTTATCGTGTTGCGTCAGGCGGCGCTGAAACGGCTGGCGGCGCTGTCGCGGGCCCGGGGGGCCGCATTGCAGATGGCGCCCGAGAAGGTCGACAAGATGGCGCGCCAGTTCGACGATGCGGAACTGGCCGTTGCGGTGATTGCCGCGCCGCAGCCGTCCGAGAAAGTGCCCGAGATCGAACAGATCCTGTCCGCCGGGGCGGTGTGCCTGTCGATGCTGAACGCGGCGCTGGCCAGCGGCTGGGGGGCGAACTGGCTGTCGGGCTGGGCCTCGCATGACCGCGATTTCGTCGAGACGGGGCTGGGGCTTTCGGCGCAGGAAAGCGTGGCGGGGTTCATCCATATCGGGACCGAGACCAGCGCGCCGCCGGATCGTCCGCGCCCGGATTTGGGCGCGATCACGACCTGGGTCGAGGCATGATTTTCGATGCGTTCCTGAAATCGCTGGGCCAGCTGGGCGATCCGCGATTCCAGTCGGTCTTGTGGAAGGGGATCGGGTTGACCGTCGCGCTGCTGGTGGCGGTGACCTGGGGGTTTGTGACGCTGATCGGCTGGTTCGTGCCCGATACGTTGACCATCCCTTGGGTGGGCGAGATCGGCTGGACCGACAATGTGCTGTCCTTTGCCGCCGTGGGGCTGATGATGGTGTTGTCGGTGTTCCTGATGGTGCCTGTCGCCTCGGCCTTTACCGGGATTTTCCTCGATGACGTGGCCGAGGCGGTCGAGGATCGCCATTACCCCGGTCTGCCCCCCGCGCCGCGGCTGGGCTTTGGCGCGATGATCACCGACAGCCTGGCTTTCCTGGGGGTGCTGCTGCTGGCCAACCTGCTGATGCTGTTGATCTATCTGATTTCCGGCCCGCTTGTGCCGCTGCTGTTCTGGGCGGTGAACGGCTTCCTGCTGGGGCGGGAATATTTCCAGATGGCGGCGATGCGGCGTCTGGGGCGCGCGGGCGCGGTCGCCCTGCGCAAGCGGCATTTCGGCACGATCTGGCTGGCCGGTATCCTGATGGCGATCCCGCTATCGGTGCCGCTGGTCAACCTGCTGGTGCCGATCCTGGGGGCCGCGACCTTTACTCATTTGGTCCAGCGGCTTCAGGCGCGGGACCCATCCGGCCAAAGAAGTCCAGATCCCGCACGGTGATCGCGCCCGAGATGATGGTGCCCGCGATCAGCGCCCACAGAACGGTGCTGATCACGGTGACCACAAGCGCGGTGCGCCGGGGGTTGAAATCGGCCGGGGCGCTGGCATGGGTGCCCGGTTCGATCTGGCCCGCTTCGGCCTGCGTGCGCTTCATGAAGGGAAGCGTGACGAACAGCACCAGAAACCAGATCACCGCGAACAGGACGATGGCCGATGTGATGCCCATCAGACCTGCTCCAGCTCCACCAGGCAGCCGTTGAAATCCTTGGGGTGCAGGAACAGCACCGGCTTTCCATGGGCGCCGATCTTGGGCTCGCCCGAGCCCAGAACGCGGGCGCCTTCGGCTTTCAGCTTGTCGCGCGCGGCCAGGATATCGTCGACCTCGTAACAGATGTGATGAATGCCGCCGGCGGGGTTCTTTTCCAGGAAACCGGCGATGGGGCTGCCCTCGCCCAAGGGATAGAGCAGTTCGATCTTGGTGTTGGGCAGTTCGATGAAGACCACCGTGACGCCGTGATCGGGTTCGTCCTGCGGTGCGCCGACATTGGCGCCCAGCGTGTTGCGGTACTGGGCCGATGCGGCGTCCAGGTCGGGTACCGCGATGGCGACGTGGTTAAGGCGTCCGATCATTGGGGGCTCCTCCGGGTCAATCAGGTTGCGCAGGTTATGGGGCGGTGCACCGTCATACGCAAGCCCGCGCGGGTGGCCTGCGGCAATTAACCGGCGGTTAGGGATGATTCCGTTTACTGGGGCAAAGCACAGGAGTCGCCCCATGACCGATGACATTCTCACATTCCCCTTTGCGGCCAGCGCGTCGCGGACCCGCCCGCTGATGGGTGTGACCGTGATGCTGGTCGATGACAGCCGATTTGCCTCGGACGCGGTGCGGCTGTTGTGCCAGCGTTCCGGCGCGCGGATCCGGCGGGCCGATTGCCTGACCTCGGCCCGGCGGCATCTGCAGGTCTATCAGCCAACGGTCGCCATTGTGGATATCGGCCTGCCGGACGGGTCGGGGGCGGCGCTGATCGCGGAACTGGCCGCCGCGCGCCCGCGGGTGCCGGTCATTCTGGGAACCAGCGGTGACGATGGCGCGCGCGACGATGTGATGGCCGCCGGGGCCGATGGGTTCCTGGCCAAGCCGGTGGAATCGATTGCGCAGTTTCAGGCGCTGATCCTGTCGCTGCTGGACGATCCCGATCGCGGCCAGCCCCATGCGCCGACCCAGGATCGGGTGACGCCCGATCCGATCGCGCTGCGCGACGATCTGCGCCATGCCGCGCAGGTCCTGCGCGAGGGGGCCGATGACGCCCGCGTGCGCTATGTCGCGCAATTCACCGGCGGGTTGGCGCGCAGCGCGGGCGATCTGTCGCTGGCAAGGGCCGCGCAATCGCTGGGGCAGGGCGCCGATCCCGGCGTGGTGTCGGGCCTGTTCGACGCGTTGAGCGACAGTTTGAACGAGGCCAGCCCGGTCTAAGGGTGCAGCGCCGGATCCCGCGCCACCAGAACGGGCGCGGTCAGTGCTGACAGGCTGCGCCTTTGCCGCCCTTCGGCGTCGAAATTGTCGGGCGCGAGCCAGGTGTCATAGGCGGCTTTCAACATGGGCCATTCGCTGTCGATGCAGGCGAACCATGCGGTGTCGCGGTTGCGGCCCTTGACCACCGTGGCCTGGCGAAAGATGCCCTCATAGCTGAGGCCCAACCGCTGCGCCGCCCGGCGCGAGGCCAGGTTCAGCGCGTTGCATTTCCATTCGTACCGGCGATAGCCCGCCCCGAACGCCCAGCCCATCATCAGCACCATCGCCTCGGTCGCGGCACGGGTGCGTTGCAGCGCGGGGCCATAGCAGATGAAGCCGACCTCGATCGCGCCCGATGCGGGATCGATTCGCAGGAAACTGGCCTGTCCGCCGATCTGCCCGGTTTCCAGGTCGGTGATGGCATAGAGCATCGGATCGGTCACCGGCGCGGCGGCTTGGACCCATTCCGCCAGCGCGGGTTGATCGGGGAAGGGGCCCACCGGCATGTAATCCCACAGCGCGTCATGCCCGGCATAGGCGGCATAAAGCCCCGGCACATGGCGTTCGGGATTGAACCGGTCCAGCCGGGCATAGCGCCCGACCAGCGCCCCACCATCGGGGGGCTGCGGGGCCACCCAGCCCGGTACCGGTGTGCCCAGCTTTTCATCCGACATGATCGGTCCCCCGCCCGCGATTCCGTCCGCGCAGGCTAGCCCGAATTCCGGGGGCGGGGAAAGCGGGTTCAGTCCTGTTCGACCACCCGCAGCGACAGTTCGCGCAACTGTTCGTTGGTGGGATCGCTGGGCGCGTTCATCATTAGGTCTTCGGCCCGCTGGTTCATCGGGAACATGATGACCTCGCGGATATTGGCCTCGTCCGCCAGCAGCATCACGATCCGGTCGATGCCCGCCGCGCAGCCGCCGTGGGGCGGGGCGCCGTATTGGAACGCGTTGACCATGCCGCCGAAGCGCTTCTTGACCTCGTCCTCGCCGTAGCCCGCGAGTTCAAAGGCCTTGAACATGATCTCGGGCTTGTGGTTCCGGATCGCACCCGACACCAGCTCGTAGCCGTTGCAGGCCAGGTCATATTGGAACCCGCGCACGGCCAGCGGGTCGCCCGCCAGCGCGTCCATCCCGCCCTGCGGCATGGAGAACGGGTTGTGGTCGAAATCCAGCGCGCCGGTTTCGTCATCCTTCTGATAGATCGGGAAATCCACGATCCAGGCAAAGGCGAAGCGGTCCTGTTCGGTCAGGCCCAGCTCGTCGCCGATCACGCTGCGGGCGCGGCCCGCGACGGATTCGAACGCCTTGGGCTTGCCGCCCAGGAAGAACGCGGCATCGCCCACGCCCAGGTCCAGCTGCTGGCGGATCGCCTCGGTCCGCTCAGGCCCGATATTCTTGGCCAGGGGGCCGGCGGCTTCCATGCCGTTTTCGCCCTCGCGCCAGAAGATATACCCCATTCCGGGCAGACCTTCCTGTTGCGCGAACTTGTTCATCCGGTCGCAGAACTTGCGCGAGCCGCCGCCCGGCGCCGGGATGGCGCGGATCTGGGTGCCGTCCTGCTCCAGCAGCTTCGCGAAGATCGCGAAGCCACTATCGCGGAAGTGGTCGGAGACCACTTGCATTTTAATGGGATTGCGCAGGTCGGGCTTGTCGGTGCCGTACCAAAGGGCCGCATCGGCATAGGAAATCTGCGGCCAGTCCTGATCGACCGACGCACCCTCGCCGAATTCCTCGAACACGCCCTGCAGCACCGGCTGGATCGTATCGAACACGTCCTGCTGGGTGACAAAGGACATCTCCATGTCCAGCTGATAGAAATCGGTGGGCGAGCGGTCTGCGCGCGGGTCTTCGTCGCGGAAGCACGGCGCGATCTGGAAATACTTGTCGAAGCCCGCGACCATCATCAGTTGCTTGAACTGCTGCGGGGCCTGGGGCAGGGCATAGAACTTGCCCGGATGCAGGCGGCTTGGCACCAGGAAGTCGCGCGCGCCCTCGGGGCTTGATGCGGTGATGATCGGCGTCTGGTATTCGCGGAAACCCTTGTCCCACATCCGGCGGCGCATGCTGGCGATCACGTCGCTGCGCAGGGTCATGTTCTTCTGCATCGCCTCGCGGCGCAGGTCCAGGAACCGGTATTTCAGGCGCGTTTCCTCGGGGTATTCCTGATCGCCGAAGACCATCAGCGGCAGCTCGCCCGCCGCGCCCAGAACCTCCAGATCGCGGACGAACACCTCGACCTCGCCCGTGGGCAGGGCGGGGTTCACCAGGCTTTCGTCGCGCGCCAGCACGTTGCCGTCGATGCGGATGCACCATTCCGAGCGGACCTTCTCCAGCTCGGCGAAGACGGGGCTGTCGCCGTCGGCGATCACCTGGGTGATGCCGTAATGGTCGCGCAGGTCGATGAACAGCACGCCGCCGTGGTCGCGGATCCGGTGCACCCAGCCCGACAGGCGGACGGTTTCCCCGACGTTTTCTTTGGTCAGTGCGGCACAGGTATGGCTGCGGAAGGCGTGCATTTTCTGTCCTCTCGGGCGGTCAGAGTCTCGGTCCGGGCCGATACACATGGATGTGGGCGGGAAGTCAAGGGAGCGATGGTCCGCAACCCGGTTTTGACAGCGCCCGGCAGAGCCGACAGTATCGGCCCGAAGGGGAGGTGCAACACCCAACCATCGGCACGAGGGATGGCTTATGTGGCACGGATTGTTGGATCGCACATTGCAGCGGCTGATCGTGGATGGCCGCATGGATCTGGTCTTTCCTGATGGAACGCGGCGCCGATACGGGCAGGGCACGGGCGCGCCGATCACCGTGCGGCTGCACGACGCCGCCCTCCCGCGCCGGATCGTCCTGAACCCCGAGCTGGCGGTGGGCGAGGGCTATATGGATCAGACGCTGACCATCGATGGCGACGATCTTTACGGGTTGATGGCGCTGGTGCTGGAAAACCGCGGGCGCGGGCGGTCGGCCCCGGCGGTCGCGCTGAACCACGCGCTGCGCCAGATGCTGCGCAGGGTGCAGCAATACAACCCGATCAGCCGGGCGCAGTCGAATGTGGCCCATCACTATGACCTGTCGGGGCAGCTTTACGATCTGTTCCTGGACGAGGACCGGCAATATTCCTGCGCCTATTTCAAGACGCCGCAGGACACGCTGGAACAGGCGCAGGCGCAGAAAAAGGCGCATATTGCGGGCAAGCTGCTGCTGAAGCCCGACATGCGGGTTCTGGATATCGGCTGCGGCTGGGGCGGCATGGCGCTGACGCTGGCGCGGGATCATGGGGTGCGGGTCGTGGGCGTCACGCTGAGCCGCGAGCAGCACAAGGTCGCCACCGCGCGCGCAGCGGCGGCGGGGTTGTCGGACCGGATCGACATCCGCCTGACCGACTATCGCCAGGTGACCGAGACCTTTGACCGGATCGTGTCGGTGGGCATGTTCGAACATGTGGGCGTGCCGCATTACCGCGAGTATTTCACCCATGTCCGCGACAAGCTGACCGAGGATGGCGTGGCGCTGATCCACACGATCGGGCGCAAGACCCCGCCCGCCACGACCAGCCCGTGGCTTTTGAAATACATCTTTCCCGGCGGCTATGTGCCGGCGCTGTCGGAAACCATGGCGGCGGTCGAACGGGCGGGGCTCTGGGCCTGTGATATCGAGGTCTGGCGCCTGCATTACGCCGAGACGTTGCGGCACTGGTATGACCGGTTCATGGACCGGATCGACGAGGCAGAGGCGCTCTATGACGCGCGATTCTGCCGTATGTGGCGGTATTACCTGATCGCGTCCGAGCTGTCGTTCCGGCTGAACCAGCAGGTGGTGTTCCAGTTGCAGCTGTCGCGCCGCCAGGACGCCGTGCCGCTGACGCGGGACTATCTGTACGGGGGCTAGAACGGGCGTTCGACATTCCCGGAATAGAAAAAGATCCCCATCCCGATGGCAAAGATCAGCTGCCCGGCGATGGCATGCAGCACCACGGCCTGCGGGAAGTTCCGCTGCCGGACATAGGAATGGGCAAAGACCAGCCCGCCGCAAAAGGTCATCAGCGCGACGATCCAGCTCCAGTACATCAGATGCGCCAGCGAGAACGCCGCGGCGTTCAGCATCAGCCCCACGTGACGGTCCGGCAGCAGGGCGCCATAGCGCGCATAATAAAGCGCGCGATAGATCAGCTCTTGCGGCAGGGCCGACAGGATCGGGTACAGCAGCAGAATCATCACCAGCAGCCGGGGCTGGTGACGGGCCAGGCCAAACAGGTTGCCCGGCGCGACCCAGGACATGATCGCCACACAGGTCGCCGCGGTCACCACCGCCAGCCCCAGAACCAGCCGCAGGTCGATCCGCCCGGCGCCATCCAGCAGCGCCGACCAGCGGAACCCCGGCGACCGGTTCAACAGCCACAACCCCACCGCCATCACCGAGAAAAGCGCGGGAAACATCAATTCCGGCGGCAAAACCAACGCCATAGCCACCGGCGCCACCAGATAGAGCGTCGCAAATTCCGCCCACAGCCGGGCCCGCGTTCCGTCCGCATGTGCAATCTGAAACATTTGGCCCGTATCCCCCGGCTTTCCCTGTTCTGACATAGGGCCGTCCGCCGCGTTAGCCAACAGGTCTTGCGCCCGGGTTCCGCTTGGCTATAAACCGCAGCAATTTGCCAGCCCTGGGGTCCCGTGACATGCCGAAAAGAACCGATATCAAATCCATCATGATCATCGGCGCAGGCCCCATCGTCATCGGGCAGGCGTGCGAGTTCGACTATTCCGGCGCCCAGGCCTGCAAGGCGCTGCGCGAAGAAGGGTACCGGGTGATCCTGGTCAATTCGAACCCCGCCACGATCATGACCGACCCGGGCCTGGCCGACGCCACCTATATCGAGCCGATCACGCCGGAAATCGTCGCCAAGATCATCGAAAAGGAACGCCCCGACGCGCTGCTGCCCACGATGGGCGGTCAGACGGGGCTGAACACCTCTCTCGCGCTGGAAGAGATGGGCGTTCTGGACAAGTTCGGGGTCGAGATGATCGGCGCCAAGCGCGACGCGATCGAAATGGCCGAGGATCGCGCGCTGTTCCGCGATGCGATGGACCGGCTGGGCATCGAAAACCCGCGCGCCACCATCGTCACCGCACCCAAGGGCGCCAATGGCGCCAAGGATCTGTCCGCAGGCGTGGCGCTGGCGATGGCCGCGCTGGACGAGATCGGCCTGCCCGCGATCATCCGCCCCGCCTTTACGCTGGGCGGCACCGGCGGCGGCGTGGCCTATAACCGCGACGATTACGAGGCGATTTGCCGGTCGGGCATGGATGCCTCGCCCGTGGGTCAGATCCTGGTTGATGAATCGCTGCTGGGCTGGAAGGAATACGAGATGGAGGTCGTCCGCGACAAGGCCGACAACGCCATCATCGTCTGTTCCATCGAAAACGTCGATCCGATGGGCGTGCACACGGGCGATTCGATCACCGTGGCGCCCGCGCTGACGCTGACCGACAAAGAATACCAGATCATGCGCAACCACTCGATCAACGTGCTGCGCGAGATCGGCGTCGAAACCGGCGGCTCGAACGTGCAATGGGCGGTGAACCCGGTCGATGGCCGCATGGTCGTGATCGAGATGAACCCGCGCGTGTCGCGGTCGTCCGCGCTGGCGTCCAAGGCGACGGGCTTCCCGATTGCCAAGATCGCCGCGAAACTCGCCGTGGGCTATACGCTGGATGAGCTGGACAACGACATCACCAAGGTGACGCCGGCCAGCTTCGAGCCCACCATCGACTATGTCGTCACCAAGATCCCGAAATTCGCGTTCGAGAAATTCCCGGGCTCGGAACCCTATCTGACCACCGCGATGAAATCGGTGGGAGAGGCGATGGCGATTGGCCGCACGATCCACGAATCGCTGCAAAAGGCGCTGGCCAGCATGGAAAGCGGCCTGACCGGCTTTGACGAGGTCGTTATCGAAGGCGCGCCCGACAAGGCCGCCGTCATAAAGGCGATCAGCCGGCAGACCCCCGACCGCATGCGCACCATCGCGCAGGCCATGCGCCACGGGCTGACCGATGACGAGATTCAGGCCGCCACCGCGTTCGACCCGTGGTTCCTGGCCCGCATCCGCGAGATCGTCGAGGCCGAGGCCGACCTGCGCAAGCACGGCCTGCCGGTGACGGAACAGGGCCTGCGCCGGATCAAGATGATGGGCTTCACCGATGCCCGCCTGGCCAAGCTGACGGGGCGGGATGAGGATAACGTCCGCCGCGCCCGCCTGAACCTGGGCGTCAAGGCCGTGTTCAAGCGCATCGACACCTGCGCGGCCGAGTTCGAGGCGCAGACGCCCTATATGTATTCGACCTATGAAGAGCCGATGATGGGCGAGGTCGAATGCGAAGCCCGCCCCAGCGATAAGAAAAAGGTCGTGATCCTGGGCGGTGGCCCGAACCGGATCGGCCAGGGGATCGAGTTCGACTATTGCTGCTGTCACGCCTGTTTTGCGCTGACCGAGCAGGGGTACGAGACCATCATGATCAACTGCAACCCCGAGACGGTCAGCACCGACTATGACACCTCGGACCGACTGTATTTCGAGCCGCTGACCTTTGAGCATGTGATGGAAATCCTGCGGGTCGAACAGGAAAACGGCACACTGCACGGCGTGATCGTCCAGTTCGGCGGCCAGACCCCGCTGAAGCTGGCCAATGCGCTGAATGATGCGGGCATCCCGATCCTGGGCACCACGCCCGACGCCATCGACCTGGCCGAGGACCGCGAGCGGTTCCAGGCGCTGGTCAACGATCTGGGCCTGAAACAGCCCAAGAACGGCATCGCCAGCACCGACAAACAGGCGCTGGCCATCGCCGCCGATATCGGCTTCCCGCTGGTCATTCGCCCGTCCTATGTGCTGGGCGGCCGCGCGATGGAAATCGTCCGCGATCAGGCGCAGCTGGAACGCTATATCGCCGAGGCCGTGGTGGTCTCGGGCGACAGCCCGGTTCTGCTGGACAGCTATCTGTCGGGCGCGGTGGAATGCGATGTCGATGCGCTGTGCGACGGGCAGAACGTCCATGTGGCGGGCATCATGCAGCATATCGAGGAAGCCGGCGTGCATTCGGGCGACAGCGCCTGTTCGCTGCCGCCCTATTCGCTGTCGGACGAAATCATCGCCCAGCTGAAGGAACAGACCGTCAAACTGGCCCGCGCGCTGAACGTGGTCGGCCTGATGAACGTGCAATTCGCGGTCAAGAATGGCGAGATCTACTTGATCGAGGTCAACCCGCGCGCCAGCCGCACCGTGCCCTTCGTGGCCAAGGCGACCGACAGCGCGATCGCGTCCATCGCTGCGCGCCTGATGGCGGGCGAGCCGCTGTCGAACTTCCCGCTGCGCCCGCCCTACAAGCCCGGCACGATGGAACAGCCCATCGCCGACCCGATGACGCTGGCCGATCCGAACATGCCATGGTTCAGCGTGAAAGAAGCGGTTCTGCCCTTCGCGCGGTTCCCCGGTGTCGACACGATCCTGGGGCCGGAAATGCGGTCAACGGGCGAGGTCATGGGCTGGGATCACTCCTTCCCGCGCGCGTTCCTCAAGGCGCAGCTGGGCGCGGGCACCGACCTGCCGACCGACGGCGCGGTGTTCTTCTCGATCAAGGATGACGACAAGACGCCCGAGCTGGTCGAAACCGCACAGATCCTGGTGGATCTGGGGTTCGAGATCATCGCAACCCGCGGCACGGCATCCTTCCTCGAGGGGCACGGGATCGCCTGCGTGGTGGTCAACAAGGTCTATGAGGGGCGCCCGAACATCGTCGACATGATGAAGGACGGCCGCATCAGCCTGGTCATGAACACTACCGAAGGCGCACAGGCGGTCGAAGACAGCCGCGAGATCCGCTCGGTCGCGCTCTATGACAAGATCCCCTATTTCACCACCGCCGCCGCCAGCCACGCCGCCGCGCTTGCCATGGCCTCGCGCAATGAGGGCGAGATCGGCGTACGCAGCCTGCAAGGCTGAGCGTTATGGGCACCGCCACGATCCAGTTGAACGGTCTGGCGCTGCCCGCGGAACGCTTTCGCCGCCATGTGCCCGCCGCAGCGCAGGATCTGCCGGACAGCTTCGGCGCGCGGCACGATTTCAACTGGCTGTGGTACGATGCCTTCTGGCGCGACGGGCGGGTCCACCTGATCTGTCCGAAGCTCTTCAACTTCGAACCTTTGGTCCGTGCCGCTACCTGGCACCTGGACGGCGCCCCGGCCCGGATCGCGCGCATCCGCCGCCGGCGCCGCCATGACATCATCACCCTGCGGGCACGGGTAAAACCCCGCGAAATCGCGGTCGCCTTCGACGGGTTTGCGGGCCAAAGCGCGGTGGGCGACTGCCCGTTCGACCTGTTTCGCGGCCTGAACGCCCATGTGGCGATTTCGCAGAACAACGACCTGCAATGGATCCACGACTTTGCCCTGTTCCACAAACGCGAACACGGGCTTCAGGCGATGCTTCTGTTCGACAATGCCTCGGACCGCTACACGCCCGAAGACATCCACGCGGCGTTGGAACCGGTGGGGCTGGATACGGTGGCGGTGGTGCCCACGCCCTATCCCTATGGCCCGACGGGCCGCTACAAATACCTGCAGACCAGCGTGCTGGACATCGCGCGCCTGCGCTTCCTGCGCGACAGCCGCGCGACCCTCGTCTGCGATATCGACGAACTTTTCCTGACCGATGGTCCCAGCCTTTTCGATGTCGCGGCCGGGTCGCGGCTGGGCTTTGCCAGCTTCAACGGCTATTGGCACTATCCCGGCGCCGACCATACCGGCCCGGCCAGCCACCGCGATCATGTCTACACCCATACCCCGCGCCGGGGATCGAATTCGAAATACTGTATCGTCCCGGGCGGCCCGCTGCGCTGGCTGGGCTGGGACGTGCACAAACCCGACTTCATGTCGCTGGACAAGCTGGTGCGTCATGACCGCATCCGGTTCATGCATTGCCGGGCCGTCACCACCAACTGGAAGGGCGGCAATCGCTATGACAGCCCCGGCGATCTGGTGATCGACCCCGATGCGCAGCGCGCGCTGTCGCGCGTCTTTGGCGCGTCATAGCCATGTCCTTTCATTGCTCTGAAAATACTCCGGGGGGCCGGGGGCAGCGCCCCCGGCGCCCGCTGTGGCCCGGCGCGGCCATACGACACTGTTATCGAATTTTGCTTCACAGGCGCTTTGCGGTAAGACAAAAAGGGAATGGTAACGGTTCTGCGAACAGGTGTGTGTGATGATTGAAGCGGTGATTCCAAACTTCGATTCCGAACTGGAAACGCTACAGCATCTCGGTCCGTCGGGCTTCGTTCTGGTCTTCAACATGACTTTCACCGGGCCCGAGGATTTCTATTCCTCCTACCCCGCGGAATGGCAGCAGATCTATCAGGACGAGGCGCTGACGATCACCGATCCGATCATGCACTGGGTCATGACCCATTCGGGCTTTGCACGCTGGTCGGATATCCGCTTTCCCGACCCCGGTCAGATCATGAAACGCGCGCGGCAGTACGACATGAACTTCGGCGCGGTCTTTTCCGCCGAGCTGGACGGGAAACGCTGCCTGATGACGCTGGCGCGGGCCGACCGGGAATTCACCGAGGAAGAGCTTGAGCTGCTGCATTCCAAGTTTCAGCGCTATCTGACCTTCATGGCGGCCGGATGCGGTTCGGACCAACCCCTGGCCGAAGCGCCGCGCCCTCAAAAAGCGGTCGCCGGGGCGCCCAGAATGCGAAACATGTTCATGTTCAACGAATTTCAGATTCAGGGCTATGTCGGCGCCATCCGGGTGCAGGACGCCTTTATCGAGATCGACGTTGCCGTCACCCATGCCCGGATCGATCCCGAAACCGGGCAGCGGCTGGAAGAGATCGCCTGGAACACCGTGCGGGCCGGGGCCGACACCTATGGCTACGAATGGGCGCGCGACCGGTTGTCCAGCGGCGATCTGGTCCATATCCGCGGCGAGATCGCCCGCCCCGTCGCGACCGGGCAACAGGCGGCATCGGCGCTGCTGGCCAATTCGGTCGCCTATGTGCCGCTGCGCAAGGCCGACCCGGGCCGCCCGGCCTAGGGGACGCGTTCCGCGACCGGGCATTTTCCGCCCCGGTCCCGCGCCTGTCCGTGCTAGGATGCCCGCATTGTACCGAAGGAGATTTCAGCAATGCACCGTTTCATCCTGCCCGTTCTTCTGCTGGCCGCCTGCACGCCCCCGACACCCGCGCCGCCCCCCGACACCGATCTGCCCTTGGTGCGCAGCTATCGCGCCGAGGGGGACCAGTGCATGCTGGTGGGCGAAAATGGCTATACCAACCAGTTTCTCGACCACACCAGCGATCTTGTGGCCTGTCCCACCGATTACGAGGGGCTGGGCGTTTTCGTGACCGAAACCGGCGCGGTTCAGGTCGACACCTATCAGGGCTGGACGCTGTTCACCGTCGCGCGCGCGTAATCCGCGCGGCTTTTCAGACCGTCGTCCGTCCGTTACAGCTTTGGGTTAGGGGAGGGCCGTCAGCAGGAGTTGTGGCATGTTTTCCCTATCCGGACAAAAGGCGCTGATCGTCGGTATCGCGAACGCGCATTCCATCGCCTATGGCTGCGCCCGCGCGCTCAAGGCGCAGGGCGCGGACCTGGCCATCACCTATCTCAACCCCAAGGCCGAGCCTTTCGTCCGGCCCCTGGCCGAAGAGCTGGAGGCCGAGATCTTCGCCCCGCTCGACGTGACCCAGCCCGCGCAGATGGACGCGCTGTTCCAGCAGATCGCAACGGAATGGGGGCGGCTGGACAGCCTGCTGCATTCCATCGCCTTTTGCCCGGCCGAGGATCTGCATGGCCGCGTCACCGATTGTTCGCGCGCGGGCTTTGCCCAGGCGATGGATATCTCGGTCGGCTCGTTCATCGAGCTGGTGCGCCGGGCCGAGCCGCTGATGGGGGCAGGGGGCACCTGTCTGACGGTCAGCTATTACGGCGCCGAAAAGGTGGTGGAACATTACAACGTGATGGGTCCGGTCAAGGCGGCGCTGGAATCCGTCACGCAATACATGGCCGCCGAACTGGGCGCGAAAAAGATCTCGGTCCACGCGCTGTCGCCGGGGCCGCTCAAGACGCGGGCGGCATCGGGGATCGACCATTTCGACCAGATGCTGGACAGCGCCGCGGCGCGTGCGCCGACCCACCAGCTTGCCACGATCGACGATGTCGGTGCCTATGCCGCGTTCCTGTGCAGCCCCGCGGCGCGGAATGTCACCGGCGGGGTGCATTACATCGATGGCGGTTATCACATCGTGGGATAGATGTGGTTGCGATTGTCGCAACAAGCTCAACCAATTGTTCACCAACTTCCCGCTATGATCCGAAAACCGTCAGGGCCGCGCCACAGTTTCGCCGCGCAGCGCCCTGAAGATTCTCGGCATAGACGCGATGGGAGAGCGCCATGAAACTGCTTCGGATGATCGGAAAGACCACAGGTCAACGTGCAAAAGGCAACACGTTCGACAAACGGCTGGAAACGCTGGAAACCGACGCGGACACGCGCCGCGTTCAGGTATCGGCATTCGGCAAGGTCAGAAATCAACCTGTACGCCGGGCAGCCTGATTTCGTTCATCAGGTCACGCAGCTCCTGCCGGGCGGCGACGTTCGACAGGTTCAGCCCCTTGACGCCGATATCCTTCAGATCCAGCAGGGTCAGACCATTGGGGAACAGCTCGCGGAAGATCACGCGCTCGCTGAACCCCGGTGCGACGCGGAAGCCGATGCGGCGCGACAGGTTGTCCAGCGCATCGCCCATCTTCTTCTTGTTGTGCATCTGTTGCGCGCCCAGCCGGTTGCGCAGCACGATCCAGTCGATCGGCGGCAGCCCGGCCTGCGCCCGCAGCTGGCGCGCGTGCCAGACCATCTCGGAATAGATCGACGGGCCCAGGATCTTGCCATCTGCCGGATCGAACCGCGCCAGCAGGTCGAAATCGATGAAACTGTCATTCAGCGGCGTGATCAGCGTATCGGCCAGCGAATGCGCCACCTGGCTCAGGCGGGTATGCGAACCGGGGCAATCGATCAGGATGAAATCGACATTGTTTTCCAGTGTCGAAACTGCGGCCGACAGGCGCCGGTCAAAGATATTCTCGCCCGGGTCCAATTGGCTTTTGTCGATTTCCGGCAATTCGGCATATTCGGGTGTCGCCAGGTCCAGCCCATTGCGGGCGCAATAGCCCAGGCGATTGCTGACATAGCGGCCAAAGCTGCGCTGGCGCAGGTCCAAGTCCAGCACGCCCACCTTGTGGCCCATGCGCGACAATGCGGTGGCCACATGCATCGACACCGTGGATTTCCCGGCCCCGCCCTTTTCGTTTCCGACAACGATAATATGCGCCATGTCCTCGAATTCCGTTTATTGCCGCCATTCTGTGGGCGATTTGTTTCTTTCTAGGGTCTGCGCTGATCTAAGGAAAGATCGGGCTGCTGACAATTCCAGAATGTGGCGCGGACGCATGAGTGGCCGCAAATCGGCAAAGGCCAATCCGCAATTGCCGAAATGAAAAACGCCGCCCGGTCGGGGCGGCGTTCGTCATTCCGAAACGGCGTTGGATCAGAAACCCAGGCCTTCGTATTTCTTCTTGAACTTGGACACGCGGCCGCCGGTGTCCATCAGTTTCGACGAGCCGCCGGTCCAGGCGGGGTGCGCCGAAGGGTCGATGTCCAGCGACATCGTATCGCCTTCCTTGCCCCAGGTCGAACGCATCTGGATCACGGTGCCATCGGTCAGTTTCACGTCGATGAAGTGATAATCGGGGTGCAGATCTTTTTTCATATCCGGTTTCCTTACGCTTCGGCGCCGGCTTTGGGCTTATAGCTGCTGACTTCGGCGATACGGGCGGATTTGCCGCGACGCGAACGCAGGTAATACAGTTTGGCGCGGCGCACACGGCCACGGCGCACGACCTCGATGCTGTCGATATTGGTCGAATAGAGGGGGAACACACGCTCCACGCCCTCGCCGAACGAGATCTTGCGCACGGTGAACGAACCGGCAATGCCTTCGCCGTTCTTGCGCGCGATGCACACGCCTTCATAGTTCTGAACACGGGTGCGGGTGCCCTCGGTCACCTTGTAACCGACACGGATGGTATCCCCGGCCTTGAAATCCGGGATGGTCTTGCCAAGCTGAGCGATCTGCTCGGCTTCAAGCTGTGCGATCAGGTCCATCGCGACGTCTCCTATATGCTCACGGTTTGTCCCGTGAAGTTTGCACGCGCCCCAGAGCTCTTGGTCTTCGTCCGGGTCCGCCAGATGCGCCCGCCAGAGAATAGGTCAGCATTTCTTTCCCGGGAGTGCCCGGTTTCCCGCGCAAAGGTCTTAATCGCCACCGAAGAATGTGGGAATCACAAGACCAGCCGCGCGCGGAATGGGCGGGGTAAACCACGGTTCTGCCCTTATATCAAGGGTATTTTCAGCCGTTTCGATGGTTCAGCCGATGGTTTCGCCCAACAGCATCTGCGGCGCGCTGTCGGTGAAGTTGGCGATGTCCGCGACCACGGGCCCGGCTTTGCTCAGCGCGGCGTCCAGTTCGCCCTGATCGGCAAAGACGATGCTGGCCACCGCATGGAAACCCGCAGTGCCACCGCCGGGGGCGCCGGTGCCCTTTGTGACCAGCGTGTGGTCGATATGCGCGCCCATATATTCACCCACCATCGGCAGGTGGGTGTTGATGTAATAATCCATGTCGAATTTGGTCCCCTCGGTCGCGGGGTAAATCACCTGAAGTGTCACGGCCATGTCGGTTCCTCCCAGTACTGGGGCGCAGTATGGCGGTGACGATGCGGTGCTGGCAACGCCCTGGCGCGGGGTTGCGACCAATGTCTTAGTCTTCGTCCCGCTTGAAACGCGCCCACAGATCCGGGCGCCGTTCACGGGTCAGCGCCTCGGCCTCGGCCTGCCGCCATTCGGCGATCTTGCCGTGGTGGCCGGACATCAGCACCTCGGGGATCTCGCGCCCCTGCCAGACCGCCGGGCGGGTGTATTGCGGATGCTCCAGCAGCCCGTTGGAATGGCTTTCGTCCTCGGTCGAGGCTTCGTTGCCCAGCACGCCGGGGATCAGCCGGACGGTGGCGTCGATCATGGCTTGGGCCGCGATCTCGCCCCCGGTCAGGACGAAATCGCCCAGGCTGACCTCCTCGATCCGGTGATGGTCCAGCACCCGCTGGTCCACCCCTTCGAACCGGCCGCACAGCATCGTCAGCCCCTGCGCCCCGGCCCAGCGGCGCGCGGTCGCCTGATCGAACGGCGTGCCGCGCGGCGACAGGTACACCACCGGCCAATCGGCGCGCGCGGGCGGGGTGCCGATGGCGGCCTGGCGCAGCGCCGCATCCACCACATCGGCGCGCAGGACCATGCCCGCGCCGCCACCCGCGGGCGTGTCGTCGACATTGCGGTGCTTGCCGATGCCAAAGGGGCGCAGGTCGATGGGTTCCAGCGCCCACAGCCCCTGATCCAGCGCCTTGCCGGTCAGCGACTGGCCCAGAACGCCCGGAAAGGCCTGCGGGAACAGGGTGATGATCTTGGCCGTCCACGCGCCGCGCAGGCGCGGGCGTTCGGCCATCAGGTCGCGCGGCTGAAGCGAGGCGCTGATCGACAGCCGCCCGTGGGACCGGGGCTTATCCGTCATCGGGGAACACGCCTTCGGGCGGGTCGGCGATGATCCGGCCCGCTTTCAGGTCGACGGTCGGCACGGCCTCGCGGGTGAAGGGCAAAAGCGCGGTGGTCTTCAGCCCGGGGCCGAAGATTTCCAGCATGTCGCCCGCGCCGTGATCATGCACCGCGCGCACCACGCCCAGCACCTTGCCACCGGTGTCCAGCACCTGCAGCCCGATCAGATCGGCGTGATAAAACTCGTCATCGGGCAGGTCGGGCAGGGCGTCGCGCGGGGCAAACAGCTGCACACCCTTCATCGCGTCGGCCTCTTCCTTGGTGCCGACGCCCGACAGGCGCGCGGCAAAGCCGTTCTTGACCGGCCGGGTGATAGTGACGGTCACGCTGCGGCCATCGCTGGTGGTCAGTGGGCCATAATCGCCCAGCCCCGCGGGATCGGCGGTAAAGCTTTTCAGCCGCACCTCGCCCCGCACGCCGAAGGACCCGGAAATGGCACCGACGCAGATCTTGTCGTTACTCATGGCGATATCCCCCGGCAGATCCGGTTTTCGATGGTCCCGCCCGCCTGTGTACAGGCCTTGGCGGATTGGTCGGCCTGAAACCACATGCCAAAGCCGAAGGCCGTGGCCGGGATCAGGATCTTGCGCGCCAGCCAGAACATCACCGCGCCCTTTCAGGCATGGATCGGCTGGCGGCAAAGGTGCAAGAGCCGCCCGCCGGGGCGGCCCTTGCCGGTTTCGATCGGCCACAGCGATGTGTGAACCCAGGGCGCATGACCCCTCCCGTACCGCTTGCGCGGGGGCAGATTACTCTGCCGCCTGCTCTTCGGTGTCTTCGGCCGGGGCTTCGGCGGCTTCCGCTGCCTTGGCGGCTTTCTCTTCGGCGCGCTCGACGGCTTTCTTGCCGGGGGCGGCCTTCTTGGGGTTGTTGCGCTCTTTCTTGTTCAGAACGCCCGCGGCTTCCAGCATGCGGCTGATACGGTCGGTCGGCTGCGCGCCTTCGCCCAGCCAGTACTGAACGCGTTCCATGTCCATTTTCACGCGCTCTTCGCTGTCTTTGGGCAGCAGCGGGTTATAGGTGCCCAGCTTTTCGATATAGCGGCCATCGCGGGGCATGCGGCTGTCAGCCGCAACGATGCGATAGAAGGGACGCTTTTTCGAGCCGCCACGGGCCAGACGAATTTTGATAGCCATTTGTTTTCTCCTTGAACTGGCGATCAGCGGCAAGGCCGCTTGGTCTTGGTGTTTGGCGCACCAAAGGTGCGCTTACTCTTGGTGTCTCTTGTGGTGTTGGATGACTTCCTGAATGACGAAATTCAGGAACTTCTTGGCGAATTCGGGGTCCAGATCGGCTTCCAGCGCCATGCGCTGCAAGCGTTCGATCTGTTGGCTTTCGCGCATCGGATCCGATGGCGGAAGATCGTGCGTGGCCTTCAGCACGCCCACGGCCTGGGTGTGCTTGAACCGTTCGGCCAGGGTATAGACCAGGATCGCGTCCAGCCGGTCGATGCTGTCGCGATGGCCTTTCAGCAGCTCGGCGGCGCGTGTCGTTTGATCAGTCAATGGCCCAGCCTTTCGGTTTGAACAGCGGATCGCAGTAATGCCCGATCTCCAGCGCGATACCGTCGGCGATCTGGCTGTTTTTCAACGCCTCGGGCGCGGGGTGGCGATAGACCGCGTCATTGCCGTCGATGGTCCTGGCCTCGGTATCCTTGACCGCCCCCAGACGCTCGGCCAGCCGGATGCTGTCCAGGTTCTTGGGGTCGATATAGCTGACCGCGCCGTCCCAGCCCCGCTGGGTATAGAAAAACCGCCGCGCCGCGTCCGTGGCTTCCAGCGCATAGCCGCGCCCCGCCTTGTCGGGCCAGATGATCCAGGCGATCTCGCGCTCGGGCCAGACGGCGGGCTGCCAGCCACCGGCCATGCCCACGGTCTCGGCGCTGTCCTTCAGGTGGATCATCCACATGCCGAAGCCGCGGATTTCCCAATGACCGATCTCGGCGGCATACAGCATCCAGGTCTCATAGGGGTTCAGCGGCCCGCCCATGAACCGCGACCGATAGGACGCGAAGGTCGCCTTGAAATCCGGATAATCCCCGGGCTCGGGGCCGCGCAAAACCAGCCGCCGGGTTTCCAGAACGGGGATGTCGAGATGGCCCATCTCAGCACACCTCCGGCTTCGGATGGCGGTAGACGATGATATCGGCATCCTCGAACGGATGCGCGGCGCCTGGCTCGGCATGGCATCCCAGCCGTTCTGCCAGCGCACGTGACCGTTGGTTCGCGGCGTCGATATAACTGATGGCGGTGGTCCAGCCCAACACGTCATAGGCATAGCGGCGCACCGCCTGCGCGGCCTCGAACGCGATTCCGCGCCCCTCTGCCTGTTCATACAGAACCCAGCCCAGTTCGGGCTCTGTCCAGCCGTCGGGATAAAGCGGCCCGACAACGCCAAGGGCCGCGTCCGAGCCGCGCTCGGTGACGGTAAACATGCCATAGCCGTGGATCGCCCAATGCCCCCAGCGCGACGCAAAGTTGCGCCACGCGACCATGCGTGTGAAGGGACCGCCCACGAACTGTGCCCGGTCCGATGTCCGGAATTCGGCATCGGCTTCCCAGTCGGCGGCCTTGGGGCCGCGAAGGATCAGACGTTCGGTTTCAAGTTCGGGGATGGTCAGGGTGATCTGCATCACATCCCCCCGTCGGGGCTGTGGCGGAAGACCCGGCAATCATCATCCAGCTCTGCGGCGGCCGCTTCATCAGGCTTCGCGCCCAGCCGCTGCGCCAGAGCGATCGATCGCGTGTTTTCCGGCGCCACGTAGCTTACCAGGGTGCTCAATCCCATCGCACCAAAGGCATAGTCGCGGGCGGCGCGCACGGCTTCGGTGGCAAAACCCCGCCCCCCGGCATCAGGCCGGAACAGATAGCCCAGCTCATGCGCGCGGTCGCCATATGCCATCGCGACCGAAACGAACCCCAAAACCCGCGTATCCTCGCGCGCAACGACGGTCCACATCCCACAACCGCGCAGCAGCCATCCAGCGACATACTGGGTGAAATCCAGCCAGGCATCGCGGCGCGACAACGGCCCATCCATATGTACCGCGCGATCCGACATCATGATCGCGGCATAGCTGTCGAAATCTCCGATCACCGGCGCGCGCAGCACCAGCCGCGCAGTGTCCAGCTGTGGCACGCGATCCACCAACAGCGCGGCCAGCCGGTCGGGCGCCCCCTGCGGGGCGGCTTCCCAAGGCAAAGGGGCCTTGGCGCAAATCATGCCCCCACCCCTTCTTCTTGGCACAAATATCCTCGGGGAGCGCGAGGGGCAGACAGCCCCTCGCTCCCGCATGGCGCCAGATGCGCCGCCGCCTGGATATGTGCCGAAACCGCGATCACTTCTTCTTCCCGAACCCGCTCAGCCCCGGGGGCAGGGCCGCGCCGCCGCCCAGGCCGGGCAAGCCGCCGCCCTGGCCCAATTGCTTGGCGGCCGCTTCCATCGCGGCGGGGTCGTTCATGTCGGGCATGCCGCCTTTGCCGAACATGCCCTTCATGGCCTGTTTCAGCATGCCGCCCTTACCCATCTTGCCCATTTTCTTCATCATGTCCGACATCTGCCGGTGCATCTTCAGCAGCTTGTTGAGGTCCGAAACCTCCATCCCCGCGCCGGCGGCGATGCGTTTCTTGCGGCTGGCCTGCAACAGTTGCGGGTTGGCGCGTTCCTTCTTGGTCATCGACTGGATCAGCGCGATCTGGCGCTTGATCACCTTGTCGTCCATGCCCGCATCCTGCACCTGCTTGGCCATCTTGCCCATGCCGGGCATCATGCCCATGATGCCTTCCATCCCGCCCATCTTGAGCATCTGTTCCAGCTGCATCTTCAGGTCGTTCATGTTGAACCGGCCCTTCTGGAACCGCTCCATCATCTTTTCGGCCTGTTCGGCTTCGATGGTTTCCTGCGCCTTCTCGACCAGGGCCACGATGTCGCCCATGCCGAGGATCCGGCCCGCGATGCGGTCCGGCTCGAAGGTCTCCAGCGCGTCCATCTTCTCGCCCAGGCCGACGAAACGGATGGGCTTGCCGGTCACCGCGCGCATCGACAGCGCCGCACCGCCACGCCCGTCGCCATCCATCCGGGTCAGGACAACGCCCGAAATCCCGATCTTGTCGTCGAATTCCTGCGCGACCTCGACCGCGACCTGGCCGGTCAGCCCGTCGACCACCAGCAGCGTCTCGCGCGGGTCGACGGCGTTGCGGACCTGCTCGACCTCGTCCATCAGGACCTCGTCGATATGCAACCGCCCGGCGGTGTCCAGCATATAGACGTCATAGCCGCCCATCGTTGCCTGCTGTTTGGCGCGCTTGGCGATGTCGACGGGTTTCTGGCCCGGCACGATCGGCAGGGTATCGACGCCGATCTGGGTGCCCAGCACCGCCAGCTGATCCATCGCTGCCGGGCGATACACGTCGAGCGAGGCCATGAGGACGCGCTTGCCCTCTTTGTCCTTCAGCCGCTTGGCCAGCTTGCCGGTGGTGGTCGTCTTGCCGCCGCCCTGCAGGCCGACCATCAGGATCGGCGCGGGCGGGTTGTCGACCTTCAGCTTGCCGGGATCTTCGTCGCCGGTCAGGACATGGACCAGCTCGTCATGGACGATCTTGACCACCTGCTGGCCCGGGGTCACGGATTTGGTGACCGCCTGGCCGGTGGCCTTTTCCTGTACCGCCTTGACGAAATCGCGCGCCACGGGCAGCGACACGTCGGCCTCCAGCAGGGCGACGCGCACCTCGCGCAGGGCGGTCTTGACGTCATCCTCGGACAGCGCGCCCTGCTTGGTCAGCCGGTCGAATACGCCAGAGAGGCGTTCGGACAGATTTTCAAACATGCTCTCGGCTCCTTCGCCCGTTGCAACTTGCCCCTTCCAGATAGGAAAGAACGCCCAAAACGCCAATGTCCCCCGTGGGCGAAACCTCGCTGACGGGGGGCGATCCCGGATCGGTCCGGGACCGGAAGGTTGGCACACTTCCGGAAAACTTGGCGCGCTTTACCGCGCGGGGGGCATCGAGTCAACCGCCGCGCCCGGTGGCGGCGCCAGAAAGGCGCGCAAGGTGTCCAGCATCACCTGCTGTTCGGTCGGGTTCAGGCGGCCGTGATCCTGCAGGAACCGTTCCACATCCCGGCCGCTGTAACGGCCGACCAGCCGGTCGTCGCGGATCGCCAGGTTCAGCCGCGTGAACTCATAGGCGCGATCATGGCAGGTCAGGCATTTCTGGCGAAACAGGCTGCCCGAGTCGATCTGGTGGCGGAAATTCAGCAGGAACAGGTCCAGCGTGGCCGGGTCCAGCCCGCCCGCGTGGGTGGTCAGGAACGCCGCGACAGGACGCCCGCCGGGACCGACGATCCGGTCGTCCACGATGTGCAGGGTCTGGCTGACGAAGGGGCCGGAATGCCCGTGGCATCCCATGCAGCGGGCCTCGAACTGCTGATGGAAATCGGCGGCGCGGGCCAGCGGGGCCGACAGCAGAAGGGCCAGGAGGATAAGGCGGATGTGTCCCATGGCCAAAGCTTAGCCGGGACACATCCGTTTTCAATTGCGCTGGATCAAGCGGCCAGGTTCAGCGCGTCGATGGCGGCCTCGGCCGCTTCGACCGCGTTCTCGGCGCCCGCGTTCAGGCCCTCGGCTGCGACGAATTCCACATCGGTGATACCCAGGAAGGCCAGCACCTGGCGCACATGCCCCGAGGCGAAATCGACGGGCGAGCCCATGGGCACGCCGCCCGAGGCATAGGCCACGATGGCGCGCTTGCCGCTCAGCAGGCCTTCGGGGCCGGCTTCGCTGTATTGAAAGGTCAGGCCGACACGGGCGACCAGATCGACCCAGGCCTTGAATGCCGCGGGCGCGCCGAAATTATAGATCGGCAGGCCGATCACCAGCACGTCGGCCTCTTTCAACTCGGCCACTAGCGTGTCCGACAGCGCCAGCGTTTCGCGCTGGGCGTCGGTGCGGTCGGCGGCGGGGGTGAAATTGGCATAGACCCAGTTTTCGTCCAGCAACGGCAGCGGCTGCGCCAGGTCGCGGGTCACGACCTTTGCGTCGCCGAAACGGGAGACGATGCGGTCGGTCAGTTGGCGCGACACCGAGCCGGTATGGCGGGCGGAGGTGTCCAGGCGAAGAATGGTTGTCATGAGAGGGGGCTCCTGTTCTCAGATTCCCACACAAATTAGCCGTTGCAAAAATGAACACAATTTTCGAATATCGCGCAGGATTTGTTTGCGGGTGCACAGATGGATTTTGACAACTGGGATGAGGTCCGCACGGCGTTCCAAGTGGCGCGGATCGGGACGGTCAGCGGCGCCGCCGATGCGCTGGGGGTGCACCATGCCACGGTGATCCGCCATATCGACGCGCTGGAAAGCCGGCTGGGGGTCAAGCTGTTCCAGCGGCACGCGCGGGGCTATACCCCCACCGATGCGGGGCTGGATCTGTTGCAGGTGGCGCAGGCCACCGCCGATCAGTTCGAACAGCTGGCCGGGCGGCTGCGCGGCCATGGCGCGGCGATGACGGGCGAGCTGGTCGTGACCACGATCGACACGCTGTCGCCGCTGGTCACCCCGGTTGTCAGCGCCTTTCAGGAGGAACACCCCGATCTGATCATCCGCCTGATCACCGACGCAAGGGTCTTTCGCCTGGAATATGGCGAGGCGCATGTGGCGATCCGCGCGGGCAACGCCCCCGACGAGCCCGACAATGTGGTGCAGGCGCTTTATACCCAGCAATCGGGGCTTTACGCCCATCGCGATTATATCGCCGCCCATGGCATGCCCGACACCGAGGCCAAGCTGGCCGAACACCGGTTCATCGGCCCGACCGAGGAAACCCACCGCGCGAAATTCTATCGCTGGCTGTTCCAGAACCTGCCGCATCAGGCGATCACCTTCCGCACGTCCGAGATCCGCACCGCGATGGATGCGCTCAAGGCCGGGGCGGGGATCGGGTTCATGCCGCTTTGGGCGGTGCGCGACCTGCCCGAGCTGGTGCAGGTGCGCCCGCCGATCGCCGAGTGGGACGCCGAATTGTGGCTGGTCACCCATGTCGATCTGCACCGCACGGCCAAGGTACAGGCCTTTACCCACACGTTGAAAGAAGCGGCGAAGGACTGGCCCTGATCATGGGGCAGCAGGCGCGCGGCCATCTGGCGATGCTGGCGTTTTCGGCGCTGGTGGCGGGATCGTTCAGCTTTGGCGGCCGGATCGCGAACCAGATCGACCCGGTGGCGCTGACCGCGCTGCGCTTTGCGCTGGCCGCGGGGCTGATCGGGGTGGCGGTCGTCGCGGGGCCCGGCTTTCGCCGTTCGCATTTCGCCGCGCCCTGGCGGTACCTGGTGCTGGGACTGTGTTTCGCGATCTATTTCGTGCTGATGTTCGAGGGGCTGAAGACCGCGCCGCCGGTATCGACCTCGGCCGTGTTCACGCTGACGCCGATCCTGTCGGGGCTGTTCGGCTGGCTGTTGTTGCGCCAGATCACCACGCCGCGCATGGCGCTGGCGCTGGCCATTGGCGGGGCGGGGGCGCTTTGGGTGATCTTTCGCGCGGATTGGGAGGCGCTGCTGCGGTTCGATATCGGGCGGGGAGAGGCGATCTATTTCATCGGGGTGGTGGCGCATGCGGCCTATACCCCGCTGGTGCGGAAGCTGAACCGGGGCGAGCCGCCGGTGGTGTTCACCTTTGGCATGATGCTGGCGGCGCTGGCGGTTCTGCTGGTCTATGGCGCGCCGCGGATGGTGGCGACCGATTGGTCGGCTGTGCCCGCGCGGGTGTGGTGGGTGCTGCTGTACCTGGCGATCTTTGCCAGCGCGATGACCTTCGTACTGCTGCAATACGCGGCGCTGCGCCTGCCATCGGCCAAGGTGATGGCCTATACCTATCTGACGCCCAGCTGGGTTATCGGGTGGGAGGTCGTGCTGGGCGCGGGCGTGCCGCCGGTGGCGGTTCTGGCCGGGATCGGGCTGACGATCATTGCGCTGGTGCTGTTGCTGAAGGACGAGGAGCAGGGGGCGCTGCCCCCACCGCCCTGATGGGCGGTTCCCCCGGAGTATTTCGGCCAAGAAGAAGTCAGTCGCGCAATTGCTGTTCGAGGAACGCCTCGAACGCGTCCAGGTTCACGGCTTCGAACTGGCCGAAGCTTTGCATCCAGATCGAGGCATCGCGCAGGGCGTCGGGCTCTAGCTTGCACCATTTCACCCGGCCGCGCTTTTCCTGGCTGATCAGGCCCGCGCGGGTCAGGATGGTCAGGTGTTTCGAGATCGCTGCCAGCGACATGTCGAAAGGGTCTGCCACATCCGTCACCGCCATGTCGTCTTCCAGCAACATCTGCAGGATGCGCCGCCGCGTGGCGTCGGACAGGGCGGCGAAGACGGTGTCGAGCGGATCGGTCATGGCGCCGCAGGTTAGCCGCAAAGCGGTCGGCCGGAAAGGGCGCATGATGCGGGTTGTCCTGTGGGCGCGGATGCGGCAAGTCTGTGTCATCAGCGGAGAGGTTGCATGCGCACAGGCTATTGGATCGCCATTTTCGCCCTGGGCATGGGCTGGGGCGCGTCATTTTTCCTGAACGAGATCCTGTTGCGCGAGCTGGGGCCGATGATGATCGCGCTGGGCCGGGTTGGGCTGGGCGCGCTGGGCTGTTGGCTGTGGCTTTTCGCGGCGGGCCGGGCCGGGGGCATGCCCCGGGGCACGCTGCGGGTGCTGATCCTGTTCGCGCTGGCTCAATATGCCATTCCGCTGACCGTGTTTCCGGTGATGCAGCAGCATATCACCTCGTCCGCGGCGGGGATCATCAATGCGATGACGCCGATCATGGTGGTGCTGGTCAGCCATTTCTGGCCGGGGGGCGAGCGCGCGACGCCGCTGCGCGTGCTGGGGGTGATCCTGGGCTTTGCGGGGATCGTGCTGCTGGTGTCGCCCGCGTTCCGGGGGCAGGGCGGGTCGGCGCCCTGGGCGCTGTTGGCAACGATGGTCGCGCCGCTGTGCTATGGGTTCGCGCTGAACATTCTGCGGCGGCTGGATGCGATGGACCGCACATTGCTGACCGCGTGGTCGCTGACGCTGGGCACGGTGGCGGTGGCGCCGGTCGCGCTGGCGATGGAGGGCGTGCCGCGGATCGCCCGGGCCGAAACCTGGGCCGCGCTTTTGGTGATCGGTTTCGTGCTGACCTCGGCCGCGTTCATCCTGCTGTTCTGGCTGATCCCGCGCGTGGGCGGCACGGTGGCATCGACCGTAACCTTTCTGACGCCGGTCTCGGCGGTGCTGCTGGGGGTGCTGGTGCTGGACGAGCTGCTGGCGCCGGTTCAGCTGTTGGGGATGGCGGTGATCTTTGCCGGGCTGGTGGCGATCGACGGGCGGTTGCTGCGGTGGCTGGGCGATCGTCAACCGAATGGTTGAATAATCCCGCGCGCCCGAAAACCGGCGCGGCGGCGCGTCCGGGCGGTGGCGGAAGAATCGCGCTTCAAAAATAACTCAGCAAAAACAGGTGGTTGCGCTGATCTGTGATGGCGCTCACGTCGCTTGACTCGGATGCCCCCTGTCACTAGGTTCGCCGCGACTGTCCCAGGGGGGCTTACCGTGACCGATCCAGATCAGAACGCGCGTCTGAAAAGCCTGGATGCACGCATCTCGGCGGCCAAGAAGGCCCGCGCGCCCGAGAAATCCCACCAGGAGACACATTATTCCCAGGCCAACTTGGCCTGGCGGATGGTGACAGAGCTTGTGGCCGGTCTGGGGATCGGTTTCGGCATCGGGTTTGGGCTGGATACCCTGTTGGGGACGACGCCGTGGCTGATGCTGGTGTTCATATTCTTTGGCCTTGCGGCAGGGGTTCAGACCATGCTGCGCACCGCCAAGGAGATCGGGAAACGTCAGCAGGCCCCCGGGGCCGGCAAAGATGGGGATGACGATGGCGACTGAGACGCACGGCGCAGAAGAAGGCGGGCTGGTATTCCACCCGATGGACCAGTTCATCGTGAAGCCGCTGATGGGTGGCGACAAGATCGCGTTCTATACCCCCACCAATGCGGCGCTGTGGATGGCGCTTGCGGTTCTGTGCGTGGTTCTGCTGCTGGTGCTGGGCACCCGCGGGCGGGCGATCATTCCCAGCCGCGTGCAGTCGATCGCCGAGCTGGCCTATGGCTTTATCTACAAGATGGTCGAGGACGTGGCGGGCAAGGATGCGATGGGCTTCTTCCCCTATGTCATGACGCTGTTCATGTTCATCGTCTTCGCGAACTTCCTGGGTCTGATCCCGATGTCCTTTACCGCGACCGCGCATTTCGCCGTGACCGTGATGCTGGCGCTGCTGGTCTTCGTCACGGTGACGGTGGTGGGTTTCGTCAAGAACGGCGCCAAGTTCCTGGAGCTGTTCTGGGTCAAGTCGGCGCCGCTGGCGCTGCGGCCGATCCTGGCGGTCATCGAGCTGATTTCGTACTTCGTCCGTCCCGTCAGCCACTCCATTCGTCTGGCCGGCAACGTGATGGCCGGTCACGCGGTGATCAAGGTTTTCGCGGGCTTTGCCGCGGTGTCGCTGATCAGCCCGGTGTCGATCCTGGCAATCACGGCGATGTACGGGCTTGAGGTCCTGGTGGCCTTTATCCAGGCCTATGTCTTCACAATTCTGACCTGCGTGTATCTGAAGGATGCGCTGCATCCGTCGCACTAAGGTCTGAACACCTAAAATCGAAACTTCCAAATCGTAAGGAGATACATCATGGAAGGCGAACTGGCACATATCGGCGCTGGCATTGCAGGTCTGGGTACGGGCATTGCGGCGCTTGGGGTCGGCAACGTTGCTGCAAACTTCCTGTCGGGTGCCCTGCGCAACCCGTCGGCGGCTGGCGAACAGACCGCAACCCTTTTCATCGGCATCGCATTCGCAGAAGCGCTGGGCATCTTCTCGTTCCTGGTCGCGCTGCTGCTGATGTTCGCTGTCTGATCCTTACGGAACTGTAATCCTTACGCGCGGAAGGGGCGGGCTGACCTGGCCCTTCCGTGACCGGAAGTTCCCAAGGAGGACGCTATGGCGACTGAAACGCATGGTGATGGTCTGGCCGACGCCACGGGCGTAGCCGAACATGCCGCCGGGTCCGCGCCCGGTATGCCGCAGCTGGACTTCAGCCACTGGGGCAACCAGATCTTCTGGCTGTTGATCGCGCTGGTCGCGATCTATCTCATTCTGTCGCGCATCGCGCTGCCGCGCATCGCGTCGGTTCTGTCCGAGCGTCAGGGCACGATCACCAACGATCTGGCCGCCGCCGAAGAGCTGAAGCTGAAGGCCGAGGAAGCCGAAGCCGCCTATAACCAGGCGCTGGCGGATGCCCGGACCGAGGCGCAGAAAATCATCGCCGACACCAAGGCCGAGATCCAGGCGGATCTGGACGCCGCAACGGCCAAGGCCGATGCCGAGATCGCCGCGCGCGCCGCGGAATCGGAAAAGGCGATTGCCGAAATTCGCGACAACGCGCTGCAAAGCGTGACCGAGGTCGCAAAGGACACCGCAGCCGAGATCGTCTCCGCGCTGGGCCAGTCGGCCGACGCGAAGACCATCGCCGATGCCGTGTCTGCACGGATGAAAGGGTGAGACTGATGAAAAAGCTGATCACCCTGGCCATGATCGCCGCCGCCAGCCCCGCGCTGGCCGCGTCGGGGCCGTTCTTTTCGCTGAAGAACACAGATTTCGTCGTTCTGCTGGCGTTCCTGCTGTTCATCGGCGTGCTGATCTACATGAAGGTGCCCTCGACCCTGGGTGCCATGCTGGACAAGCGGGCCGAAGGCATCCGCGCCGAGCTGGACGAAGCCCGCGCCCTGCGGGAAGAGGCACAGACGCTGCTGGCATCCTATGAGCGCAAGCAGCAGGAAGTGACCGAGCAGTCCGAGCGCATCGTGGCCCATGCCAAGGAAGAGGCCGAGCTGGCCGCGACCGAGGCGAAGAAGGATCTGGAGGCGTCGATCGCACGCCGCCTGCAAGCGGCCCAGGATCAGATCGCATCGGCCGAAGCCGCCGCCGTGAAAGAGGTGCGCGACACCGCCGTCACCGTGGCCGTCAGCGCCGCCAGCGACGTGATCGCCAAGGGCATGACCGCACAGGATGGCGCAGGCCTGATCGACGCGGCCATTGCCGAGGTCAAGTCGAAGCTGCACTGACCCGCAGGCCCATCGCATTGGATTGAACCCGGCGCCTGCGCCGGGTTTTTTCTTTGTCGGGGGTCAGTCGCGGCTGGTTTCGTGTTCCAGCCGCTGCCGCGCGATGCGTTCGTTCCGGGCGGCGATCAGGTCATCGCGCAGCGCCTCGCCCACGAAATCCAGATGCGCCTCGATCGCGGCGCGGGCGCCTTCGGGGTCGCGGGCCTGCAGCGCATCGTTGATCGCGCGGTGCTGGTCCAGCAGCATGTCACGCGTCGTGCGCTGCTTGAACATGACCTGGCGGTTATAGAACACCCCCTCGCGCAGCAGATCGAACATCGACCGCATCATGTGCAGCATCACCACGTTGTGGCTGGCCTCGATGATGGCCATGTGGAATTCCGCGTCCAGCCGCGCCTCGTCGGTCGGGTTGCGCTTGGAATGGGCGGCCTCCATCTTGCGAAAGACGGTATCGACCACCTTCAGGTCGGTATCGGACCCCACCCGCGCGGCGCGCGCGGCGGCCAGCCCTTCCAGATCGCGGCGGAACGACAGGTAATCGAACACCGCCTCGTCATGGTCCGAAAACAGCCGGATCAGCGCGGGGGCAAAGGCCGAGCCCATGACATCGGCCACGAAGATGCCCGCGCCCGCGCGGCTGATCAGCAACCCGTTTTCCTGAAGCCGGGCCACCGCCTCGCGCAGGGACGGGCGCGATACGCCCATCTTCTCGGACAGTTCCCGTTCCGACGGCAGCCGTTCACCTGGGCGCAGGATGCCGCGCAGGATCAGCTGTTCGATCTGGCGGACCACCGCGTTGGACAGTTTATCGGCCTCGATCTTCTGGAACGGCATGGTCTTACCCTCGATTGGTCAAGTCATATGACCGCATTGGGATATGCGCAACGAAAAAGGCCGGGCGCGGGGCCCGGCCTGAATCGCGATCGTGGACCGATCAGGTGGTGGGACGGATGATGATCTCGACCCGGCGGTTCTGCGCGCGGCCCTCGGGCGTCAGGTTCGACGCGATGGGCGCATCCTCGCCCCGGCCATAGGACCGGATGCGGTTCGATGCCACGCCGCTGCCGATCAGCACGTCGGTGACGGCATTGGCCCGGCGCGACGACAGCGCCTGGTTATAGCTGGCGCCGCCGGTATTGTCGGTATGCCCGATCACGTCGACGGTGCTGTTGGGATACTTGTTCAGGCTGCCGGCCAGAACCCGCAGGTCGCTTTGCAGCCCGGGGTTCACATAGGCGCTGTCGACCTCGAACAGGATGTCCTGCGGCATGGTCACGATCAGCTCGTTGCCGGTGTTGACCACCCCGATCTGACCATTGTCGAAATCGCGCTGCAGCTCGGCCGCCTGCTTGTCCAGCTGGTTGCCGATGGCCGCACCTGCGGCGCCGCCGATCACGGCGCCCAGAACGGCGCTGCGGTTGCGTTCCTTGGAATTGTCGCCGGTCAATGCGCCGATCACCGCGCCCGTGGCCGCGCCGATGGCGACGCCTTCCTTGGTGCGGCGGTTGGGGTCATTGGTCTGCACGGATGTGTCGGTACAGGCGCTCAGCGCCAGCAGACCCGCGGTTGCAATCGAAAGCGTGGGAATCGCTCGTTTCATGTATGCCTCGTCACTTGGCCGGTTCGACCGGCTGATGGGCGTCATATAGCAACTCTGGCGATGTTATCGAATAGCAAGCGGCGGATCTGCGGTTATCTGCCGATATTTCCCCGCCTAGGACGCCTCGGCATGGGCGCTTTCCCAGGCCAGCATGGCGCGTTTCACCGGCAGGCCCCAGTGATAACCGCCCAGGCCCCCAGTCTTGCGCAGCGCCCGGTGACAGGGGATCAGCCAGCTGATCGGGTTGCGCCCCACGGCGGTGCCCACGGCGCGCACCGCGCGCGGGTTGCCGATGGCGCGGGCGATGTCGGAATAGGTGGTGACATGGCCCGTGGGCACGGACAGCAGCGCCTCCCACACCTTGATCTGGAAGGGCGCGCCGATCAGATGCAGCGGGGTTTGGCCGCTTTGATCCATCGCCGTACGCAGCAGGGGGGCAACGGTTGCGGCGTCTTCGATGAACGTGGCTTCGGGCCAGCGGGCCTGCATGTCGGCCAGCGTGGCCTCGGGCCCGGTTTCGGCGGCAAAGCCCAGCCCGCACAGCCCCTTGTCGGTCGCCATGGCCAGCGCCGGGCCAAACGGGCTGTCGCACCAGCCCCAGCGGATCGTCAGGCCGTCGCCCTGCCGGGCATAGTCGCCGGGGCTCATCGCCTCCCACCGCAGGAACAGGTCGTGCAGCCGCCCGGACCCCGACAGCCCCACCGCATCGGCGGTGTCCAGCGTCGTGTGCCGGTCATGCAGCAGCGCCTTGGCATGGCCCAGCGTCAGGTATTGCTGCAAGCGTTTGGGCGATACCCCGGCCCAGCGGCTGAAAACGCGCTGGAAATGCGCCGGGCTCATCTGCATGTCGGCGGCCAGCGCGTCCAGCGACAGGCCGGTGCCCCCGGCGGCGTCAATGCGTTCGATGGCGCGGCGGATGATGCCGTAATGATAGGCGTTTTCGGTGGCGGTGTCGGACATGGGATCTCTCCTGTCCGGTCAACATAGGATGGGCAGGCGATCCGTGCGACCCGGAACTTGCGGCTTTGATCCGATGCGGGCATATGGACGGTCATGGCCAAGCAGCTCGACTATCACACGATCCATCAGATCTTCACCCGCTTCCACGAGGCTGACCCAGAGCCCAAGGGCGAGCTGGAGCATGTGAACGCCTTCACGCTGGTGGTGGCCGTCGCGCTGAGCGCGCAGGCGACCGATGTGGGCGTGAACAAGGCCACGCGCGAGTTGTTCCAGATCGCCGATACCCCGCAAAAGATGCTGGATCTGGGCGAAGAGGGCCTGATCGAACATATCAAGACGATCGGGCTTTACCGGCAAAAGGCCAAGAACGTCATCAAGCTGAGCCGCATCCTGGTCGAGGATTACGGCGGCGTCGTGCCATCGTCGCGCGCCGCGCTGACCTCGCTGCCCGGGGTGGGGCGCAAGACCGCCAATGTGGTGCTGAACATGTGGTTCAAGCAGCCCGCACAGGCGGTCGACACCCATATCTTTCGTGTCGGCAACCGCACCGGTATCGCGCCGGGCAAGGATGTCGATGCCGTGGAACGCGCGATCGAGGACAATATCCCGGCCGAGTTCCAGCAGCACGCCCACCACTGGCTGATCCTGCATGGCCGCTATACCTGCAAGGCGCGCAAGCCGCTTTGCGCCACCTGTATCATCCGTGATCTCTGCCCTTTTGAGGAGAAGACCCTGTGACCAAGACCTATCAGGTTGTCGGTATCGGCAACGCCATCGTCGATGTGCTGACCCAGTGCGATGACAGTTTCCTGGAGCTCATGGGCATCCAGAAGGGGATCATGCAACTGGTCGAACGGAACCGGGGCGAGATGCTGTATGGCGCGATGCTGAACCGGACCCAGGCGCCGGGCGGGTCGGTGGCCAACACGCTGGCGGGGCTGGGGAACCTGGGCCTGAGCACGGGGTTCATCGGGCGGGTGCATGACGATGCGCTGGGACAGTTCTATGCCAATGAAATGGCCCATGGCGGCACCGATTTCGTCAACCCGCCGGTGCCGGGGGGCGAGCTGCCGACCTCGCGTTCGATGATCTTTGTCTCACCCGATGGCGAGCGGTCGATGAACACCTATCTGGGCATCTCGTCGGAACTGGGCCCCGAGGATGTGGCCGACGATGTGGCGGGCCAGGCCGAGATCCTGTTCCTGGAGGGGTATCTTTACGACAAGCCCAAGGGCAAGCAGGCGTTCGAGCGTGCCTCGAAGCTTTGCCGTGACAACGGCGGCAAGGCGGGCATCGCGCTGTCCGATCCGTTCTGCGTCGACCGCCACCGCGACGATTTTCGCAGGCTGGTGCGCGAGCTGGATTATGTGATCGGCAATGAACACGAATGGGAATCGCTGTACCAGACCGACCTGAGCGCGGCGCTGGAACAGGCGGCATCGGAAAGCGGGCTGGTGGTGTGCACCCGGTCGGGCCATGACGTGGTGCTGGTGCGCGGCGAAGAAGAGGCCGTGGTGCCCGTCAACCGCGTGGTGCCCGTCGATGCCACCGGCGCGGGCGACCAGTTCGCCGCCGGGTTCCTCTATGGCTTTGCCACCGGCCAGTCGCTGGCCACCTGCGGCCGCATGGGCTGCGTCGCCGCGGCCGAGGTCATCAGCCATTTCGGCGCCCGCCCCGAGGCCGACCTGAAGGAGCTGTTCCGCAAAGAGGGGCTGATCTGAGCGCTATCGCGTCGGGTCACTGGGGGTCAGCAGGTCACCGAAGGCCGTCAATGGCAGCGGATCGTATTGCAGGATCTCATAGGGCATAACCGCTTCTTTGCGGCAGGCCTTGCGCAGTGCCTCGTCCTCGACCACCGAGCTCGCCCGTTCCAGATCCTCGGGAACATTCTGGCAGGAAATGCCTTCGTAATATTCCCCCTGCCGTGCGCAACTTTCAACCAAGAGCCGTGCGGAACGCATCAGCGGGCATTGGGCAAATTCGGCCATGTCCAAGGCTGTTTCGTAGCGGGAATCCCCTTCGGCGCTTGATTGAAGAATCTCGTTCGCCTTGTTGCGCGTCCGATAATAGAAACCGAACATGTCCATTGCCGGGGTGGTCGGGTCGCTTGCATAGGCGACCAGATTTACAAAGAACGGGAAAGCCGTGCGATAAGCGTTATCGGGATTCATTCCGCGGACGATCTGAGCCCCTTGTCCCCACACGGCGGCACGGCGCTCGCCATATTTCAGCGCGTTTTTCCAATAGGGGAACGCATTCCGGGCCTTCGCTTCGGATCGACTCCCATGCTGCTGCCAGATGGGCTTTGTTTCGTGACCCGAGCGCATGATGGCGTATTCGATGTTGTATGGGTCGCGATCGAATTTTTGCAGAAACTGCTCACCCGCAACCTGGCGGACCTGTTGTGCAAAATCGGGAAAATTTTGCGAGTTGAGCTGCAGATTGACCGCGGCTCTTTCAAGCTCGTGGAAATCACCGCCATCGCGCGCCATTTTCAGGATTGCGTCAGCCAGCTCGGCCTCTCTGGTTTTGTCAAACCCGGGAACATCAGCGACATAGACGGTGACGATATCGTGGTTGTATCCGGATGTATCGCCGCTGCGAAACTTGTCCGCGAAATGCTGTCTGGCCCAAGTCAAAGCATCATGGTCCAGGGAAACATCGATTATCGATTGCGCGACACAGTCGGTATAGCTTGCCTGGTCGGTCATGCGTGTCAGGTCGCAGACCATCTCGACCAGTTCCCATGAACCACCCCATTTCGGGCTGGCGGGGTAAACAGCGTTGCGGATCGTTCTGTAGTTTGGCGTGTCACGCATGACGTTTTCGACGAATTGCAGCAGTTCCTCGCCGGTCATCCGGGACTGCGCGACTGTGCTGAATATCGCGTCAGAAGCCGGAACATAATCAGGCGCAAGCGCGAAGGCTGCCACCGCAAGTTCGCTGGCTTGTTCCATTCGGCGTTTGTATCCCTCTAGCGATTTGGGATGTGTCAGGCTGGAATACTTCCGCCCGCGGATCTGCCAGGCGATATGATACTCGCGCCACATCAATGCGGTCTTGGCATAGGCGGAGTCCGGCAGTGCCTCGACCCAGCGTTCCAGCGTTTCGCCGGCGTCGGGATGCGTGGTTTTGAACAGCCTGTTATAGTCCCGCACCGTTTCAAATTCGCCGGTTTCAAGCGAAGTCTCGTGCGCCTTGCGCATCTGATCCTCAAGCGCGGTGTAATCCCCGTCAACCAGCGCGAACCAGACCTGATCTTTTTCGGCTTGGGATAGCCCGGCATGGACCGGGGCAATGCCTGTCAGGGTCATGAATAAGGCAATCAAGAAATGTCTCATCGAAACCTCGCGCTGGGGGCGTGGCGCAAGGGTGACGAACAATTCAGGCGAGATTTTGTCGGGGCGGCCGGTGGCGGGCTGGTTTTTTAATCGCCCAGCTTGGCGTGAACCTCGTCCAAGTCGATCTCGCCCACCGGCATCTTGTTGGCGGGGTTTTCGAAATCGTATTTGAACAGCTCGAAATCGCGTTTGTAGACCTCGTATATCAGGTGCATCGACAGGTCGTCGAAGTAGTCCTCGACCGGGTGGGCGCGCTTGGGGCCGTGGCCTTCGGATTCGTTGAAACGCGGGATTGTGGCCAGGTCGACCTTGACCGGCGTGTCGATCGCATCCAGCACGCCCTGCATGCCGTCGTTGAATTTCTCGGTCCAGACGATGCGGTCATACCGGCCGCCATTGACGATGAAGGTCGACACATGGCCCGACATGGCCGACCAGTGGATGTCGGGGTCCATCGGGCGGCGCCAGCGCATGGTGTCGCGGGCAAACAGCAGGAAGCGGCGAAAGCTCTTGATCTGGTCGAATTCGAACCCGGTTTCGGGATCGCCGACCTCGATCCCGTATTTCTGGATCAAGAGCGGCACCAGGTTGCCGCGATAGCGTTTGCCGTTCCGCTGGATGCCGCAGATCTTGTCGAAAAACGACGACAGGATCCGGGTATAGGGGTTGCGCACACAGGTGAAGGCGAAGGATTTGTGCGCCAGCACATTGTCGCTGATCGGCTTCTGGCTGTGGTCCAGCGCCCATTTGTGCAGCCCGTCGGTCGCGTCGTGGATATCGCCGTCGAAAAAACGGTTATGGTCGGAAAAATACATGATCTGTCCGATGGTCGAACAGGCGCATTTCGGCACCACGCGGTACACCACGCTTTCGCTTTCGGTCATCCATGTGCCCGGAAATCCCATCGCACCGCCTTCCAATCACTTTCACAACACGCGCTGAACGGCGCTGCGTACAAAAAAGCAAAGAATGCCTGTATCTTCAATGACCGTTCACGTTATGACCGTATTCAACCAATTCGCATCACCGGAGCGTCATGGCCAAGATCGGCTTCATCCTGCTGTGTCACAAGGACCCCGAGGCGGTCATCGCGCAGGCGCGGCAGTTGACGGCGGCGGGCGATTTCATGGCGATTCACTTCGACGCCAGCGCCAGCCCCGGCGATTTCCGCCAGATCGCGGAGGCGCTGGCCGACAATCCCAACGTGGTGCTGGCCGACAAGCGGGTGCGCTGCGGCTGGGGTGCGTGGTCGCTGGTACAGGCGACGCTGAACGCCCTGATTGCGGCCGAACAGGCATTTCCCACCGCCACGCATTTCTACATGCTGTCGGGCGATTGCATGCCGATCAAATCGGCGGAATTCGTGCATGATTTCCTGGATGCGCGCGATATCGACTATATCGAAAGCTTCGATTTCTTCGCCTCGGACTGGATCAAGACCGGCATCAAGGAAGAGCGTCTGATCTATCGCCATTTCTTCAACGAACGTCAGCACAAGCGCCTGTTCTATGCCTCGATGGACCTGCAGCGGCGGCTGGGGCTAAAGCGGCGCTGGCCCGCGGATCTGCGGATCATGATCGGCAGCCAGTGGTGGTGCCTGCGCCGCAACACGGTCGAGGCGGTTCTGGATTTCTGCCGCAAGCGGCGCGATGTGCTGCGGTTCTTTCGCACCACCTGGATCCCGGACGAGACCTTCTTTCAGACCATCGTGCGCCACCTGATCCCCGAGGATGAGCTGAACAGCCGCACGCTGACCTTTCTGATGTTTTCCGATTATGGCATGCCTGTCACGTTCTATAACGACCATTTCGACCTGCTGCTGAGCCAGGATTACCTGTTCGCGCGCAAGATCTCGCCCCAGGCCCATGACCTGAAGGACCGGCTGGGCGACCTCTATGGCAGCGGGCGGCGCGATTTCGTGATCTCGGACGAGGGGCGGGATTTGTACAAGTTCCTGACCGGGCGCGGGCGGGTCGGGCGCCGCTATGCCCAGCGGTTCTGGGAGGCCGAGACCAGCCTGGGCCGGGGGCGCGAGCTGCTGATCGTGACGTGCAAGAAATGGCATGTGGCCAAGCGGCTGGCCGAACAGGTGCGCGCGCAGACCAACCTGCCGTCGATCGACTACCTGTTCGACGAAGAGGACACCGATCTGCCCGATCTGGGCGGTATCCAGTCGACGCTGGGCAAGCGGACCCGCCACCGCCGGGCGCTGCTGCGGATGCTGTTCGATTTCTATGACACCGACCGGCTGTTGATCTGCATGGACCCCAGCAATCTGGACCTGATGCGGGATTTCTATGCCGACCGCTGTGTTACCCGCCTGCTCGAGGTGCAGTGCGAATTCAGCGACGATTACCTGCTGGGACATGCGCGCCGCGTCGGGCTGACGACCGACCGGACCCCGCCCGACACACTGGCGCGGCTGCTGCCGACGATCCGCTATGATGTGAAGTTCGAAAGCGAACGCATCCGCGAGGCGGATTTTCCCAACCACAGCTTCCTGCACGAAACCGCCAGCGTGGACGACAACGCCCTGCGCCTTTCGGAGTTCCTGAGCCTGCCGGTTCCGGTCACCCGCGAGATCGCAGGTACCGATCATATTTTTGCCGATTGAGGACTGACATGGCCTATGACTATGACCCCGAAAACGTGTTCGCAAAGATCCTGCGGGGCGAGATCCCGAACGACACGGTGCTGGAAACCGAACATTCGCTGGCGTTTCGCGATATCGCGCCGCAGACGCCCACCCATGTGCTGGTGATCCCCAAGGGACCTTATGTTTCCTATGACCACTTCGCGCTGGAAGCGACCGAGGCCGAGATCGTGGATTTCACCCGCACGATCGGGGCCATCTGCAAGATGATGGGCGTTCAACCCAGCGAGGGGGGCGGCGGGTTCCGCATGATCTCGAACGCGGGCGAGGATGCGATCCAGGAGGTGCCGCATCTGCATTTCCACATCCTGGCGGGCCGCCCGCTGGGCCGGATCCTGACCCCGGCCTGAGCGGGGTATCTAGGCCGCGCTGCCACGATCCGATGTCAGGGCGACGAAAACGTCCTCCAGGTCCGGTTCCAGCGTGGCCACGTCCCGCAGCCGCAGCCCGGCATCGCGCAACGCCTCGATCACCGCGCCGGTGCCGATCTGGTCCCGGTGATAGGTGAAGGCCAGCGCGCCGTCGGGGCGGCGGTCCATCTGAACGCCCGGCGGCGGGGTCAGATCGGCGGGCACGTCGCCCTCGGGGTGGATGACCAGCGTCTTGGCATCCATCCGGCCCAGCAGCGCAGATGTGCTGTCGCGCACGATCAGCTCGCCATGGTTGATGATGGCGATCTCGTCGCACATCTCCTGCGCCTCTTCCAGGTAATGGGTGGTCAGGATGATCGTCATCCCCTGTTCGTTCAGCGCCCGCACATTCGACCACAGCATCTGGCGCAGCTCGATATCGACCCCCGCCGTGGGTTCGTCCAGCACCAGGATCTGCGGCCGGTGGACCAGCGCCTTGCCCAGCAGAAGCCGCCGCTTCATCCCGCCCGACAGGGTGCGGGCATAGGCCTCGGCCTTGTCCTCCAGCCCGATCAGGCGCAGGATCTCGTCGGTGCGGCGCTGGGCGCGGGGCACGCCGTAAAGCCCCGCCTGCACCTCGAGCGCGCCGCGCGGGGTAAAGAACGGGTCCATGTTCAGTTCCTGCGGCATCACGCCGATGGCGGCACGCGACTGGCGCGGGTTCACGTCCTGGTCAAAGCCCCAGATCCGCACCTTGCCCGCGCTTTTGATCACCAGCCCGGCCAGGATGTTGATCAGCGTGGATTTCCCGGCGCCGTTCGGCCCCAGCAGGCCAAAGATCGACCCGGCGGGAATGCTCAGGTCGATGCCCTTCAGCGCCTCTTTCGGGGGTGTGCCGGCGGACCCGGCATAGGTCTTGCGCAGGCCTTCGATTTCAATCGCATTTCCGGTCATCGCGGTGCCTTCTGTCTTGCCCGTCTGCGCCCAATCGCTATCATGGCCGCCAGCCATATGCCACCGCCCATGGGTGGACCAAGACGGAGCCTGCCAGATGACCATAGACGCCCCCGAGACCGAGATCGTAAGCACCTGGCGCGTGGCCTGCGACGGGGGCGAGGGCGCGCTGGGCCACCCGCGCGTCTGGCTGTCGATCCCGCATGACACGGGTTTTGTCGAATGCGGCTATTGCGACAAGAAATACATCCACGAAAGCTTCGCCAAGGCCGAAGACTGATCTAGCGCAGCCAGCGTCCCAGAATCGGGATCTGCAGCGGCAGCGCCATGGCAAAGGCCAGCAGCACGATCAGGATGCTGCCCGAAAGGGTGGCGGGAATGCCCACGGTCGCGCTCATGATCGCGATGCTCAGCAGGTGGACCAGATAGATGTCCATTGACATCACGCCCGCCGCCTTGGTCCAACGGAAGCGCGGCGTGGGCAGAAACAGCGACAGCGCCATCAGCGGCGCGGCAAAGATCAACTGCTGCGCACCCTGATACCCGAATTGTTGCAGCATAAGCCCGAACAGGCTGGTCCCCATCGCTGCGGCCAGCAGCGCAAGCGGGGCGTGGCGCAGGGCAAAGATCACGATGCCCACAACGACCGATGGCAGGTACAGTACCGAAAGCGCCAGGAACGGCGGCAGCTCTGCATGGGTCCAGAGCCTGAGCGCGCCAAGCGTGACCAGCGCGGCCAGTCCAATGCCGATCGCAGCCGCCTGCGGGGTCCGGATCTCGAACCGGATGGATTGCGCGGCCATGAATATCCCGGCGCTGATCACCGCAGCCCAGGGCAGAAACCAAAGCTGGCCGAAACTGCCCGCGGGTGGCAGCCATTTGGCAACCTCGTCCCAGAAAGAGCCGCCCGACACCATGGTCTGGGCAGCCTTGGCGGACAGATAGATCAGATTCCACACGACGAAGGGGTAAAGCAGCTTGATGCAGCGGCTGCGCAGCACCGGGCCCAACGGGCCTGTGTGGCGGCTGGCGCCATGCAGGGCGAACCAAACCATGACCAGCGTGAAATATCCCACGGCGGTTTCGCCAGCCTGCCCGCCGGGCGCGTGGGCATGAAACAGCACGATCACCAGCGCCGCCAGAAACCGCATGTAATCAACGGTCGGATTATAGCCCTTGACCAGCGCAAGGCCGGGCAAGGCGGATCTGCCGGGAAGCGGATTGAGGTCTTGCGTCATCAGTGCGTTTTACCCTGTGGGGGCAGATTGCGGTTGGGCGGGCTGCCGATGTTAGGGTGAACATGCGCCATGTCCGGGTTTTTTCCAACCTGTTTCCCGGCGTGGCCGGTTCCTGCGGGTTGCGGTGTGCGCAGCCTCTTGCCATGCGGGACGCGGCGCATCAAAAAGGGGCACAAAATGAAGGAACATCCGATGAGCTTTGGCAAGGGCCACCATTTGCACCTGATCGACGGATCGGCCTTCATCTTTAGGGCGTTTCATGCGCTGCCGCCGCTGACGCGGAAATCCGACGGGCTGCCCATCGGGGCGGTCGCGGGGTTCTGCAACATGATCTTCAAGATGGTCGAGGACAACAAGGGCCCCGACGCGCCGACCCATGTGGCTGTGGTGTTCGACAAGGGCAGCCATACCTTCCGCAATGACCTCTATGACCTGTACAAGGCCAACCGCGATGAGATGCCCGAGGATCTGCGCCCGCAGATCCCGCTGACGCGCGAGGCGACGCGCGCCTTCAACATCGCCTGCGTCGAGCAGGAGGGGTTCGAGGCCGACGACATCATCGCCACCCTGTCGCGCCAGGCTCAGGCCGCCGGTGGCCGCGTGACCATCATCAGCAGTGACAAGGACCTGATGCAGCTGGTCGGCGACGGGATCGAGATGCTGGATGCGATGAAGAACAAGCGCATCGGCGTCGAACAGGTCGAAGAGAAATTCGGCGTCGGCCCCGACCGGGTGGTCGACGTACAGGCGCTGGCCGGCGACAGTGTCGACAACGTGCCCGGCGCGCCGGGGATCGGCATCAAGACCGCCGCGCTTTTGATCAACGAATACGGCGATCTGGAAAACCTGCTGGACCGCGCCGAAGAGATCAAGCAGCCCAAGCGCCGCCAGACCCTGATCGACAACCGCGCCCAGATCGAGCTGTCGAAGAAGCTGGTGACGCTGGACGACGCGATGGCGCTGGACTTCACCCTGGACACGCTCGAGATGCGCGAGCCCGACCCCGAGGTCTTGATGCCCTTTCTGGCGCAGATGGAGTTCCGGACCCTGACCAAACGGGTGGCCGACACGATGGGGGTCGAGGCGCCGGTGATCGCCGATGCCCCGGCCGCCGCCGAAAGCGCGGGCGTGGATCTGCCCGAAAGCCTGCCCTTCGATGCGGATGCCTATGAATGCGTGCGCGATGCGGCGGCGCTTCAGGTCTGGATCGACCGGGCCATCGCGCGTGGCTACGTCGCCGTCGATACCGAAACCACCGGCCTGGACGAGATGCGCGCCGATCTGGTGGGGATCTGCCTGTCGGTCGAGCCCGGGCAGGCCTGTTATGTGCCGCTGGCGCACAAGGACGGCGCCGATGACCTGTTCGGTTCGGGCAGCCTGGTCGACGGCCAGATGCCGCTGCAACAGGCGCTGGATATGCTGAAGCCGCTGTTTCAGGACCCCAGCGTGCTGAAGATCGGCCAGAACATGAAATACGACGCCAAGATCCTGGCGCGCTATGGCATCGATGTCGCCCCGATCGACGACACGATGCTGCTGTCCTATGCGCTGAATGCCGGGCTGCACGGGCATGGGATGGATGCGCTTTCCGAGCGCTATCTGGCGCATGAGCCGATCCCGATCAAATCGCTGCTGGGCACGGGCAAATCGGCGATCACCTTTGACCGGGTGCCGATTGACGATGCGGTGAAATATGCCGCCGAGGACGCCGATATCACCCTGCGCCTGTGGCAGCAGTTCAAGCCGAAGCTGCATCAACACCGCGTCACCACCGTCTATGAAACGCTGGAGCGCCCGCTGGTGCCGGTGCTGGCCCAGATGGAGATGACGGGCATCCAGGTCGACCGCGATACGCTGTCGCGCATGTCCAACGCCTTTGCCCAGAAAATGGCGGGGCTGGAGGCCGAGATTCACGAGCTGGCCGGGCAAAGCTTCAACGTGGGTAGCCCCAAGCAGCTGGGCGAGATCCTGTTCGATCAGATGGACCTGCCCGGCGGCAAGAAGGGCAAGACCGGTGCCTATGCCACCGGTGCCGACGTGTTGGAGGATCTGGCGGCCGAAGGCCACGACCTGCCCGCGCGGGTGCTGGACTGGCGGCAATTGTCGAAGCTGAAATCGACCTATACCGACGCGCTGCAGGACCACATCAACCCCGATACGGGCCGCGTGCATACGTCATACGTGCAGACCGGGGCGAATACCGGCCGCTTGGCCTCGACCGATCCGAACTTGCAGAACATCCCCGTCCGGACCGAGGAAGGCCGCCGCATCCGCGAGGCGTTCGTCGCGCCCGAAGGCAAGGTTCTGCTCAGCCTCGATTACAGCCAGATCGAGCTGCGCATCCTGGCCCATGTGGCCGATATCGACGCGCTGAAACAGGCGTTCCGCGACGGGCAGGACATCCACGCCATGACCGCGTCCGAGATGTTCGGCGTGCCGATCGAAGGCATGGATCCGATGATCCGACGGCAGGCCAAGGCGATCAATTTCGGCGTGATCTATGGCATCTCGGGCTTCGGTCTGGCGCGCAACCTGCGCATCCCCAGGTCCGAGGCGCAGGGCTTCATCGACCGTTATTTCGAACGCTTCCCGGGCATCAAGGAATACATGGACGCGACCGTCGCCTTCGCCAAGGAGCACGGCTATGTCCAGACCCTGTTCGGGCGGCGCATCCACACTCCCGAGATCGGCGCCAAGGGGCCGCAGGCCGGGTTCGCCCGCCGCGCGGCGATCAACGCGCCCATCCAGGGCACGGCGGCGGATGTGATCCGCCGCGCGATGATCCGCATGCCGGATGCCATCGCCGACCTGCCCGCCAAGATGCTGTTGCAGGTGCATGACGAATTGCTGTTCGAGGTCGACACCCCGGCGATCGACGACACCATCGCGGCGGTGCGAAGGGTCATGGAAACGGCCTGCGAACCGGCGCTGAAACTGGACGTGCCGCTGACCGTCGACGCGGGCCAGGGCGCCAATTGGGCCGAGGCGCATTGACGGGCCTGTCAGGGCGCTTTCTATGACCGCTGTGTGGGACGGAAGCGGACATCGGCTTTTAGCCGCGTGGTGCCCGGCCGCGGGTGGGCGTCCATCCGGCTGAGCGGTGCGCTTGATGGTGCCAAATACATCTTCGCTCAAATGTCAGCGCGCCGGTGAAAGGCGCCCGCCCGGGGGGCGGTCGGGCACCGCGCGGCGGGGCTGAAGCCCCTTTATTCCGCGCGAACGGGCGCATGACCTGTATCCGGCAGGGACACAAAGCGAACCTGCGAAACGCTCACCGAGCCACCAAGAAAAAAAGGGGCCCTGCTGGAGGCCCCAAGTTGTTCTGGTTTTGCTGTCGGCCTCAGGCGCGTTTGCGTCGGAGCAGCCAGCCGCCGCCCAGCAGCGCGCTCAGCAGAAGCGGCAGGGTCGCGGGGACCGGGACGACCGAGGGCAGGTATTGCGCGCGCACCGTGTCGATGGCCGGTGCGTTGAAGCGGCCGTTCAGGCGCGGGTTGTTGAAAATGTGGTTGCTGGTGAACAGCAGCGTGTCGAACAGCCCCGAGAAGCTGAGCACGGTGCCACCGGCGACATCGCGGCTGCGTCCGCGGTCCACGGAATCGCCTTCCAGGAACGCCTCCCACGTGATGTTGTGGTTGGTGGACCAGCCGAAGTTGAATTCCAGCCCCTCGAAGATGCGGTCCTGCGCGGCGGCAATCGACAGGTGGCCGTTGCCGTAGCCGTACAGATAGTTGCCGCTGAACGTGGGGAACGAGCTGGCGCAGCCGGCATAGCCGCAGCCATTGTTGTTGGTCGACAGGTTAACCCGGGTAAAGGTCATTCCGTCTTCGGTGAACTGACCGCCCAGGCTGGCGGTGTCGTCGAAGGTGGCGGTCGCATCGGTGCGTGTGACCGACGACCCTGTGCCGGTCGATTGCACGACGGCCGCCGCCGCCGGCGTGACCAGCGCCGCAAACCCAAGGCAAAGCGCGGCCAGGCCGCCCGAGATGTTCATTGTCCGTTTCATGGCCGTTCCAATACGCCCCAATCGTTACCACTCGGTTGACGAGTTAGGGGGCGGCTGTGCCCTTCGCTCGGCGGAAAGGGGGTGATTTTGCGGCCACTTCGTGAATCGCGAAAAAGTCGGCGGGAAACGGGGCGATTGATCGCAAAGCGGGTTAAATCGGGCGGCAGGGGATCAGGTCAGCGCGTGGGCGGGAATCAGCCGGAAGAAGGTCCCGCCAGAGCGGATGCCGAACCAGGCGGTGCCGTCGATCACCTCTTCCTGCCCCAGATCGACCATGCGATAGAAGCTCTTGCGGTCGATCCGCGCCTCGAGCCCCGCGCGGATGGCGACATAGGGGGCGGGGGCGTCCGATTCGGGGCTCTGGGCCACGCGGATCGGGTGATCGGGCCCCGCCGGCGCGGTATCGCCCAACGCGGTCTCGAATATCAAAACCTGGTCGGTGCCGGGATTTTCCACAGTGAAATCAACGGCGACAAAGGGCACGTCATCGACCGTGATCCCCACCTTTTCCACCGGCGTCACAAGGAAATAGGCATCCCCGTCGCGCCGCAGGATGGTCGAGAACAGCCGCACCATGCGCGGCCGGTTGATCGGCGTGCCCTGATAGAACCAGGTGCCGTCGCGGGCGATGCGCATGTCGATATCGCCGCAAAAGGGCGGGTTCCACAGATGCACCGGCGGCAGACCGCCATTTGCCGCCTTTTGCGCCGCTTGCGCCAGCCGATCCGGTGACGGGGTCACAATGTTTTGTCCGTTCTGATTTTTTGCCATTTGTGTGTGACGCCATATCTGCCTTTAATAGGGGTATATAGCACCGCAAGGAGACCTGTCATGAGCGACGATGCGCAACTGGTGGCCGATATCGAAAGCCTCGCCTCGCGTCTGATCGAGGCCAAGGCCAGCATCACCAGGCGTTTCATCGGTCAGCCACGGGTCGTCGACCTGACGCTGACGGCGCTTTTGTGTGGCGGGCACGGGCTGTTGATCGGCCTGCCGGGGCTGGGCAAGACCCGGCTGGTGGATACGGTGTCGACGGTCATGGGGCTGCATGGCGCGCGGATCCAGTTCACGCCCGACCTGATGCCCGCCGATATTCTGGGCTCCGAGGTTCTGGAAACCGGGGCCGATGGCAGCCGGGCGTTCCGGTTCGTGCAGGGGCCGATCTTCTGCCAGCTTCTGATGGCCGACGAGATCAACCGCGCCAGCCCGCGGACGCAATCGGCGCTGTTGCAGGCGATGCAGGAAAAATCCGTGACCATCGCTGGGCAGGAACACGCGCTGACCCCGCCATTCCACGTGCTGGCCACACAGAACCCCATCGAACAAGAGGGCACCTATCCCCTGCCCGAGGCACAGCTGGACCGGTTCCTGGTGCAGATCGATGTGCCCTATCCCGAACGCAAGGCCGAGCATGACATCCTGATCGCCACGACCGGCGTGGCCGAAGACAGCGCGCATCAGGTGTTCACCGCCGACGAGCTGATTGCCGCCCAGACCACCGTGCGCCGGATGCCGGTGGGCGAGGGGGTGGTGGAATGCATCCTGGATCTGGTGCGCGCCTGTCGCCCCGGCGGGCCGGACGCGCCCGAGGTGGTGACCGAGAATGTCGCCTGGGGCCCGGGGCCGCGCGCCGCACAGGCGCTGATGCTGACGGTGCGGGCGCGGGCGCTGCTGGACGGGCGGCTGGCGCCCTCGATCGACGATGTTATGGATATGGCCGGGCCGGTGCTGAAACACCGCATGGCGCTCAGCTTTGCCGCGCGCGCCCGTGGCGCCGACCTGTCGGGGATCATCGACGATGTCGCCCGTTCGGTCGTCAAGGTGGAGGCCGCCGCATAACCATGCCCGCGCTGCTTCGATCCCGTGCCGAGACACTTGCCGGTACGCTGCCACCGCTTCTGGCCGAGGCCGAGCATCTGGCCGCGACCGTGCTGCTGGGCGAACACGGCCGGCGGCGCGCGGGGCAGGGGGACGAATTCTGGCAATACCGCCCCGCCCATCCGGGCGACGAGGCGCGGATGGTCGACTGGCGCCGTTCGGCCCGGTCGGATGCGCATTTCGTGCGCGAAAAGGAATGGCAGGCCGCGCAAAGCGTGCAGATATGGGTCGACAATGCCCGTTCCATGACATTTTCGGGCGCTGCCGATCACCCCGACAAATCCCAACGCGCCCGGCTGCTGGCGCTGGCGGTGTCGATCCTGCTGATGCGGGGGGGCGAACGGGTGGGGCTGGCCGGCCTGACCCTGCCGCCACGTACCGGCGAGCTGCAATTGCTGCGCCTGGCCGAGGCGTTCAGCGCCCAGGATCCCGACAGCGACTATGGCAGCCCCGAAAGCCGGGGCATGCTGCCGCATTCGCGGGCGGTCTTCATCTCGGACTTTCTGGGCGATTTGGCCCCGGTCGAGGCCGCGCTGACCAAGGCCGCCGACCGTGGGGTCAAGGGCGCGCTGCTTCAGGTGCTGGACCCGGCGGAAGAGGCGTTCCCGTTTGACGGGCGCACGATCTTTGAAAGCATGGGCGGCGGCATCCGGCATGAAACGCTGAAGGCGGGCGAGCTGCGCGACCGCTATCTGCAACGTCTGGCCGACCGCAAGGCGCGGCTGGCCGACCTGGCGCGGCTGACCGGCTGGCATTTCGATTGCTACCATACTGGCGACAGCGCGCAACCCGCTCTGCTGTGGCTGTTCCGCGCGTTGGAGCGGCAAATCTGATGTGGATCCTTGGCCCCATAGGTTTCACCGCGCCGTGGCTGCTGATCGGGTTGGCCGCGCTGCCGATCCTGTGGTTCCTGCTGCGCGCGGTGCCGCCCGCGCCGATCCGGCGGCGGTTTCCCGGTGTGGCGCTGCTGCTGGGGCTGAGCGATGACGAGACACAGACTGACAAGACGCCCTGGTGGCTGTTGCTGCTGCGAATGCTGGCGGTGGCGGCGGCGATCATCGGCTTTGCCGGTCCCGTCCTGAATCCGCAGGTCGAACAAGAGGGCGAGGGGCCGCTTCTGGTGCTGATCGACGGCACCTGGGCGGGCGCACGCGACTGGAACCGCAGCATGGCGCGGGTGGCCGAAACGCTGGACGAGGCGACGCGCGGCGCGCGGCCTGTGGCGGTGGTGAATGCCGCGAACCTGCCCGAAGACGGCGCGCTGGCGTTTCAGGCCGCCAACAGCTGGCAATCGCGCCTGCCGGGGATCCGGCCGCAGCCCTGGGCGCCCGATGCCGACGGGCTGGCGGCCTGGGCCGACGGGCTGGCGGGGCGGTTCGATACCCTGTGGCTGTCGGACGGGGTGGATCACCCCGGGCGGGCCAATACGCTGGATGCGCTGCGCGCGCGCGGGGCGGTGCGTGTCTATGAAAGCCCGCGCCCGGTCTATGCGCTGCGCCCGGTGCAGTTTCAGGATGGCCAGATCCAGGCCACCGTCCTGCGTGCCCGGGCCGGGCGCGCGGCGGCCGTGACCGTGGCGGCGATCGGCCCCGATCCCAACGGGATCGAGCGTGATCTGGCACGGGTCGAGGTCGAATTTGACGCCGCCGCGACCGAGGGCACGGTCGATATCGTCCTGCCGCCCGAGCTGCGCAACCGCATCACCCGCTTTGCCGTTGCCGGACAGAACAGCGCCGGTGCCGTGGCCCTGACCGATGACAGCCTGAAACGGCGCGAGGTCGCGCTGATCGCCGGTCGTGACGGGCGCGAGGGGCTGGAGCTGCTGTCGCCGCTGCACTACCTGCGTCAGGCGCTGGTGCCGACCGCCGATCTGATCGACGGCGATCTTCAGGCGGTGGTCCAGGCCAACCCCGATGTGATCGTGCTGGCCGATGTCGCCACGCTCAGCCAGACGGAATCCGACGCGCTGCAGGATTGGTTGGATGGCGGCGGGCTGCTGCTGCGCTTTGCCGGGCCACGGCTGGCGGCCAGCGATGTCAGCCGCGATGCCGAAGACCCGCTGATGCCGGTGCGGTTGCGTGCGGGCGGCCGCAATGTCGGCGGCGCGATGAGCTGGGGCGAGCCCAAGACCCTGCGCCCGTTCGACGAAACCTCGCCCTTTTTCGGGCTGGATATCCCCGCCGATGTGGCGGTGTCGGCCCAGGTGATGGCCCAGCCCGGCCCGGAACTGGCCGAACGGGTGATTGCCGCGCTCAGTGACGGCACGCCGCTGGTCACGCGCAAGCGCGCGGGTCAGGGGCAGGTGGTGCTGTTCCATGTGACCGCCAATGCCGAATGGTCCACCCTGCCGCTGTCGGGGCTGTTCGTGCAGATGCTGGAGCGGCTGGCGGTGTCGACCCGCCCCGCCGAGCCGGTGGCCGAGGATCTGACCGGCACCACATGGCAGGTCGAGGCGGTGCTGGACGGGTTCGGCGATTTGCAGGATGCGGGCACGCTGCCCGGCGTGGCGGGTGAAACGCTGGTGACCGGCGCGGTCGGCCCCGACCGGCGCCCGGGGCTTTACGCGGGCGAGGATCGGCGCATCGCGGTCAACGTGATCGGCGCCGAACAGGCGCTGGCGCCCGCGACCTGGCCCGCCGATGTCCCGGTCGAGGGGCTGGCGGTGGTCCGCGAAACGCCGCTGAAGGGGGCGCTGCTGGCCGCCGCGCTGATCCTGTTGGCGGTGGATATCCTGGCCTCGCTCTGGCTCACCGGGCGGTTGCGCGGGCAACGCGCCGCCGCGATGGCCCTCGCCGCCGCGATGCTGGTGCCGCCGCAAACGGGCCGCGCGCAATCGGACGACGCGCTGGCGATCCAGGCCACGTCCGAGGTCGTTCTGGCCCATGTCATTACCGGCGACGACCGGGTGGACCGCATTGCCCAGGCGGGGATGCGCGGGCTGTCGGAAAAGCTGTTCCAGCGCACATCCATCGAACCGGCAGAGCCGATCGCGGTGGATCTGGAAACCGCCGAGCTGTCGTTCTTTCCCTTCCTTTACTGGCCCGTCACACAGGATCAGCCGCTGCCGTCCGCCACCGCCTATGCGCGGCTCAACCGCTATCTGCGGTCGGGCGGCATGATCCTGTTCGACACGCGCGACGCTGACATTGCGCAGTTCGGGGGCAATTCGCCCAATGGCCGCCGCCTGCAACAGATCGCGGCGCCGCTGGATATCCCGCCGCTGGAGCCGATCCCCGAGGATCACGTGCTGACCCGCACCTTCTATCTGCTACAGGATTTCCCGGGCCGCCATCCCAGCCGCGATGTCTGGGTCGAGGCCGCGCCCGCCGATGCCGAACAGGCCGAGGGGATGCCGTTTCGCAACCTCAATGACGGGGTGACGCCGGTGGTGATCGGCGGCAACGATTGGGCCGCCGCCTGGGCCACCGATACCAGCGGGATGCAGATGTTCCCGGTCGGGCGGGGCTATGCCGGCGAGCGCCAGCGCGAGATCGCCTATCGCTTCGGCATCAACCTGATGATGCATGTGCTGACCGGCAACTACAAATCCGACCAGGTGCATGTGCCCGCCCTGCTGGAAAGGTTGGGGCAATGAGCAACGCGGTCGTCTTCGATCCGATCCTGTCGCTGGTGGTTCTGGCGGTGCTGGCGGGGCTGCTGCTGGCGGTGATCGGCTTTGCGCTGTGGCGCGGGCTGTCGGGTTGGTCGCTGCGGGCGCTGGCCGGGCTGGTGCTGCTGGCGGCGCTGGCCAACCCGTCGCTGCAACGCGAGGACCGTACGCCGCTCAGCGATATCGTGGTCGTGGTGGTTGATGACAGCGCCAGCCAGCGCCTGTCGGACCGCACGGATCAGACCGCCGCCGCGCTGGAACGGGTCGAGGCGCAGATCGCCGCGATGGACAATACCGATCTGCGCGTGGTGCGCGTCGGCGATGCCGAGGGCGACGGCGGCACCCTGTTGATGGGCGCGCTGACCGAGGCCCTGGCCGAGGTGCCAGAGGCCCGGCTGGCCGGTGTCATCCTGCTGAGCGACGGGCAATTGCACGATATCGGCCGCGCGCCCACGCCACCCGCGCCGGTGCATCTGCTGATGTCGGGGCGCGCGCGGGATTGGGACCGGCGGCTGGTGGTGAAAAACGCCCCCGCCTTTGCCATCCTGGGCGAGGAGCTGACCCTGACCCTGCGGATCGAGGATCAGGGCGCCGTGCCCGCCGATCAGCCGGGCAGCGCCGAACTGGCGATTTCCATTGATGGCGAGGAGCCCACTGTCGTCACCGTGCCCGTGGGCCGTGACATCGCGCTGCCGGTGAACCTGCCTCATGGCGGGATGAACGTGCTGCATTTTGCGCTGCCATTGGCCGAGGGCGAGCTGACCGACCGCAATAACGAGGCCGTGGTGCAGATCAACGGCGTGCGCGACCGGCTGCGGGTGCTGCTGGTATCGGGCGAGCCGCATCCGGGCGAACGGACATGGCGCAACCTGTTGAAATCCGACAGCTCCGTTGATCTGGTGCATTTCACGATCCTGAGGCCGCCCGAGAAACAGGATGGTGTGCCGGTAACCGAACTGTCGCTGATCGCCTTTCCGACGCGTGAGTTGTTCCTTGAGAAGATCGAGGAATTCGACCTGATCATCTTCGACCGCTACAAGCGGCGCGGGATCCTGCCGCTGACCTATCTGGACAATGTGCGCGACTATGTCGAACAGGGCGGCGCGGTGCTGATCGCGGCGGGGCCGGATTTCGCCACGGCCAACAGTCTCTATCGCTCGCCCCTGGCCGATATCCTGCCCGCCGAGCCCACAGCGCGGGTGATCGAGGATGGGTTCAAGCCCCAGGTCAGCGAGCTGGGCCACCGCCACCCGGTGACCGACGGGCTGGACCGGGCCAGCGACGCGGGCGCGGATTGGGGCCGCTGGTTCCGGCTGATCGACATGACGGCCTCGCGCGGGCAGACGGTGATGACCGGCCCCGACGAGCGGCCGCTTCTGGTGCTGGACCGGGTGGGCGAGGGGCGCGTGGCGCTGCTGGGATCCGACCATGCCTGGCTCTGGAGCCGCGGTTTCGAAGGCGGCGGCCCGCAGCTGGAGCTGCTGCGGCGGCTGGCCCATTGGATGATGAAGGAACCCGAGCTGGAGGAGGAAGCCCTGACCGCCAGCGCCGAGGGTCAGGTTCTGACGGTGACGCGCCGGTCGCTGGAGGACACCCCGCGCGAGGTCGAGATCACCGGCCCCGATGGCACGGTCGTGACGGTCCCGCTGGAAGAGGTCTCGCCCGGGCGGTTCAGCGCGGTCTGGGGCGCGCCGGAGATCGGGCTGTATCGCCTGACCGATGGCGAGCTGGACGCGGTCGTGGCGCTGGGCCCCAGCGCCCCGCGCGAGTTCGAACGAACCATCGCCGACAGCGCCCTGTTGCAACCGGTGATCGACGCGGGCAATGGCGGCGTCCACCGGATCGAGGACACGTCCCCCGGCATCCGCCGCGTGCGCGCGGGCCGTGTGGCCAGCGGGCGCGGCTGGATCGGGATCACCCCGCGCGAGGCTTATGTGACCGCGGATGTGTCGATCATCCCGCTGGCACCGCCCTGGTTGTTCCTGCTGTTGGCGTCGACATTGCTGGTCGGGGCCTGGTTGCGGGAAGGTCGGCGATAAGAATCGCTTCTTACGGGAATTGCTGGCAATGCCTGGTTAATTCTGCGGCTTCGTCGAAAACTTGCCCGAAAGGATAGGTCTCAACCTGTACTTGTGGGCAGGTTGTTTGTGTTGCAACGAAAATTTAAACCTATGGATGTAACGAGTAGCGTTTTGACAAGTGTTCCGGCAGGGCCCCGTTGGCCAAGCAAACGGCGCGCCGATGTCGGGCTGATATCGCGCAGACAGGCAGTGTTCGCCTGATGCGCGGCACAGCGAAACAGGTATAGAGTGGGTAACGGTTTGAGCGTCCGGGATCAGTTCCCGGACGATTCCGTTTCCAGCTTCAACGTGAAAATCTCCTCGCCCCAGCCATCGACATTGCACCGCGCGCGGATCCGCAGTTCCTGCACGTCGGGCGGGATCTGTACCCCCGAAAGCGACCGGGTAAAGGGCTGTTCGTTTTCATGCGGATGCGCCAGTTCGCGCACGCCCAGGCTGTTCCCGTTGGGGGCGAGCACCTCCCACGCGTCGGCATAGTGATCCCACCCGGTATCCGGGTGGGCAAGGGTCACGAAAATGCTCCAGCCATTCGCGGTCTTGCGGGCTGCGGCATCGATGATACGGGGCGGGTCGGCCTGAATGGGGCCGCTGAATGCGCCGATCAAAAGGGTTGAAATAAAGGCTTTCTTAATCATGCCCCCAGCATCGCACAGGGGGCGGTGTCACGCACTCAAATTCTTGTGTGGTGTCAGCAGGGCGCGGCGGGAATTGGACGAGAATTCGCGCCGCCACAGTATGGCCAGCGTCGCAAGCGTCGAGACCAGAAGCGGCACCGCCCCCAGCAGCCAGGCCAGCCCCGCCAGCGCGAAATAAAGCGACCGCATGCCACGATTGAAGCTGCGCGAGGCGGTGTTCAGCAGGTTGGCGGCCTGGGCCGCGATCTCGGGCGCGCGGGGATCGGTGGCATCGTTGGGCACGGCGGCCATGATGACCGCGGAATAGCCGAACAGCCGGTGCGACCAGACGAATTTCAGGAACGCATTGGCCACGAACAGCAGGATGATGATCAGCTTCATCTCCCACACCACGGCGGGGGCGGTGTCCAGCGTCAGGTCCCGTGCCAGCCCCAGCAGCCGTTCGGTATTCCCCAAAAGCGCCAGCCCGCCGCCGATCGAGATCATCGAGGCCGAGGCGAAGAAGGTCGTGCCCTGCCGCAGCGTCGACAGGATGCTGGCATCGAAGATGCGCGGCGAACGTGTCACCAGCTCGACCATCCACATCCGGCGATATTGCTGCATCAGCACCGACACAGACGCCCGCCCGGTCGGCGCGCTGTCGATCATGAAGCCCATGCCCAGCCAGCCCGCGATCCAGAGGCCGATGGCGGCATAGTCGAGCGGGCCGAACAGGCCGATATGATCGCCGAGTGTCATAGGTCGACCCTAGCGCCGGTGGAATCTCCTTGCCAGTCGGAAAAATTGGTAATATTTTTTAACCAATGAAGCCAGTCCGGAGGGGCGCCCATGGACATGCCAACACCCGATGCGCGCATTCTGGCGCGCAAGGCCCAGATCGTGGCGCGGCTGCGCCAGGTTTTGCCGGACGATGCGGTGATCGACAACCCGTTCGAAACCCGCGCCTATGAATGCGATGCCCTGACCGCCTATCGCTGCCCGCCGCTTTGCGCGGTGTTGCCCGCCTCGACCGACGAGGTCGCGGCGGTGCTGAAGATCTGTCACGACGAGGGCGTGCCGGTGGTGCCGCGCGGATCGGGCACGTCGCTGGCGGGTGGGGCGCTGCCGACGGCGGATGCGGTCATTCTGGGCGTGGCGCGCATGGCCGATGTGCTGGAGGTCGATTACGACAACCGGTTCATCCGGGTGCAGACGGGCCGCACGAACCTAAGCGTCTCCGGCGCGGTCGAGGAAGACGGGTTCTTCTATGCGCCCGATCCGTCCTCGCAACTGGCCTGTGCCATTGCGGGCAATATCGCGATGAATTCCGGCGGGGCGCATTGCCTGAAATACGGGGTGACCACCAACAACCTGCTGGGGGGCACGATGGTGATGATGGATGGCACGGTCGTCGAGATCGGCGGCGCGCATCTGGATGCCGGTGGCTATGACCTGTTGGGGCTGATCTGCGGGTCCGAGGGGCAGCTGGGCGTGGTGACCGAGGCCACGCTGCGCATCCTGCCCAAGCCCGAAGGCGCGCGGCCGGTGCTGATCGGCTTCGACGATGTGGTGGTGGCCGGGCAATGCGTGTCGGATATCATCAAGGCGGGCGTGTTGCCCGTGGCCATCGAATTCATGGACCGCCCCTGCATCCGCGCGACCGAGGCGTTTGCCGGTGCGGGCTATCCCGATTGCGAAGCGCTGCTGATTGTCGAGGTCGAAGGCTCGGACGCCGAGATCGACGAGCAGCTGGGCACGATCCTGCAGATTGCGCGGCGGCACGATCCGGTGGAGCTGCGCCAGAGCGGCTCGGCCGAGGAAAGCGCGCGGATCTGGCTGGGGCGGAAATCGGCTTTTGGCGCGATGGGGCAGATCAACGATTACATGTGCCTGGATGGTACGATCCCGGTTTCGGCGCTGCCGCTGGTGTTGCAGCGGATCGGCGAGATGTCGAAAGACTATGGGTTGGATGTGGGCAACGTGTTTCATGCGGGCGACGGCAACATGCATCCGCTGATCCTGTTCGATGCCAACAAGTCGGGCGATCTTGAGCTGTGCGAACGGTTCGGCGCCGATATCCTGAAGCTGTGTGTCGAGGTGGGCGGTTGCCTGACCGGTGAACACGGGGTGGGCGTGGAAAAGCGCGATCTGATGGCGGTGCAATATGCGCCCGAGGATCTGGAGATCCAGATGGCGGTGAAGGATGTGTTCGACCCGCGCTGGCTGCTGAACCCGGCCAAGGTCTTTCCGCTGGCGTCGTCGGAAAAGCGGCGCGCGGCCTGAAGGGGGCTGTCTGCCCCCCTCTGGCCCGTGCCGGGCCATTCACCCCCGAGAGTATTGGATGGAACAATGAAGACACCCCAGACAGAGGCGGAGCTGGCCGAGGCGGTGGCGGGCGCGGATGGCCCGTTGCGGATCATCGGCGGCGGGACGCGGCCCATCGGGGCGCCGGTGGCGGGCACGGTGTTGAGCACGGGCGGATTGAGCGGCATCACGCTTTACGAGCCGGGCGCGCTGACACTGGTGGCACAGGCGGGCACGCCGGTGGCCGAGATCGAGGCCGCGCTGGAGACCGAGGGGCAGAGGTTGGCCTTTGAGCCGATGGATCACCGCGGATTGCTGGGCACCGATGGCGTGCCGACCATTGGCGGGGTGGTTGCGGGCAATGTGTCGGGGCCGCGCCGGATCGCCGTGGGGGCGGCGCGGGATTTTTGCCTGGGGGTGCGGTTTGTCGATGGCGCGGGCCGGGTTTTGAAGAATGGCGGCCGGGTGATGAAGAACGTGACCGGCTATGACCTGGTGAAGCTGATGGCGGGGTCCTGGGGCACGCTGGGCGTGCTGAGCGAGGTGTCGCTGAAGGTGCTGCCGCGCCCGGAGGCCGTGGCCTGTCTGACATTGGCGGGATTGGATGAGGCGGCGGCGGTCGCGGCGATGAGTCAAGCGCTGCGTTCGCCGTTCGAGGTATCGGGCGCGGCCCATGCGCCGCAGGGCCCCGAGGGGCATCCGGTCACCATGCTGCGGGTCGAGGGGTTCGCGGGTTCGGTCCGCTATCGCGTGGCGCAGTTGCGGGATCTGCTGGCCTATACCGGGGCCGAGATTACGGTCGAGGACGACCCGGACAGGGTCGCGGCGGCCTGGGGCTGGGTGCGCGATGTGGCCCCGATGCAGGGCGGTGGCGGCGATGTCTGGCGGTTCTCGGTCAAGCCATCGGATGCGCCGGGTCTGGTCGCGGGGCTGCGCGCCGCGCATGGGGATCTGAAGGTTCTGTATGACTGGGGCGGCGGGCTGGTCTGGGTTGCGGGCCCGGCGGGTGCCGATTTGCGGCCCGAGGGGCTGCAGGGGCATGCGACGCTGATCCGCGCCGATGACGCGACCCGCCAGAGCATCGCGCCGTTCCAGCCTGAACCGCCCGCGCTGGCGACGCTGAGCGCGGGGCTGCGGCACACATTCGATCCGCGCAATATTCTCAATCCGGGGCTGATGGGCTGATGCAGACGAATTTCACCGAAGACCAGTTGCGCGACCCCGGCACGGCCCGGGCGAACGAGATCCTGCGCGCCTGTGTGCATTGCGGGTTCTGCACCGCGACCTGTCCGACCTATCAGGTGTTGGGGGATGAGTTGGACAGCCCGCGCGGGCGGATTTACCTGATCAAGGATATGCTGGAAAGCGGGCGCCCGGCGGATGAGAAGACGGTCAAGCATATTGACCGCTGCCTGTCCTGTCTGGCCTGCATGAGCACCTGTCCCTCGGGCGTGCATTACATGCATCTGGTCGATCACGCGCGCGAACATATCGAACAGACCTATAAGCGCCCTTTCAGCGACCGGGCGTTGCGCTGGTTGCTGGCGCGCATCCTGCCGCATCCGACGCGGTTCCGGCTGGCGCTGCTGGGGGCGAAGATCGGGCGGCCTTTCGCGTTCCTGATGCCCGATGCGCGGCTGCGCGCGATGCTGGACATGGCGCCCAAGACCATTCCGCCGGTCAGCCGCAATGACGACCCGCAGGTGTTTGCGGCGACAGGTCCGCGCAAGATGCGGGTGGCGCTGATGACGGGCTGTGCGCAGCGGGCGCTGAACACCGATATCAACGATGCCACGATCCGGCTGCTGCGGCGGCTGGGGTGCGAGGTGGTGATTGCGCGCGGGCAGGGGTGCTGTGGCGCGTTGACCCATCACATGGGCAAGACCGGCGAAAGCCATGCAACGGCGGCCCGCAACATCCGCGCCTGGACGGCGGAACTGGCGGGCGACGGGCTGGATGCGGTGGTGATCAACACCAGCGGCTGCGGCACCACGGTCAAGGATTACGGCCACATGTTCCGCAATGACCCGCTGGCGGCCGAGGCCGCGGCGGTCAGCGCGATTGCGATGGATGTGTCCGAGGTTCTGATGAAGCTGGACATGCCCGAAGGGGCAGACAAGGGGCTGCGCGTGGCCTATCACGCGGCATGTTCGCTGCAGCACGGCCAGCAGATCAAGAGCTTTCCTAAGGAGCTGCTGAAACGCGCGGGGTTCGAAGTGGTCGAACCCGCCGACAGCCATCTGTGTTGCGGCAGCGCGGGGACCTATAACCTGATGCAGCCCGAGATCTCGGGGCAGCTCAAGGCGCGCAAGGTCCGCACGCTGGAGGCCAAGTCGCCCGATGTGATCGCGGCGGGGAATATCGGCTGCATGATGCAGATCGGCTCTGGCACCGGCATCCCGGTTGTGCATACGGTAGAGCTGCTGGACTGGGCCACCGGCGGGCCACGGCCGCGGGCGTTGGACGAAACGCAGCCATAATCCTGCCGCAACCGGCTGCTAGGCCGGGGTCGAGTGATGGAGGGTAGGTTGCGTAAGCTATTGTTGGGTCTGATCCTGGGGGGCATGTGTCTGGGTGCCGCCACACAGGCGCAGGATGCCGAAACCCCGCTGCGGGCCTTGGTGACCGGTGACGATGGCAAGGGGTGGGAGGCCGTGGGCCGTCTGAACCTGGGCCAGACCGGGTTTTGCACCGGCGCGCTGATCGCCCCGAACCTGGTGCTGACCGCCGCCCATTGCGTTTACGACAAGCAAAGCGGCGCGCAGATCGCGCCCGAGACGATGCGGTTCCTGGCCGGCTGGCGCAATGGCCGGGCCGTGGCCTATCGCGGTGTGCGGCGCGGGGTGGTGCACCCCGATTACCAGTTCCGCGATGGCGACAAGATGAACCGCGTGGCCAATGACGTGGCCCTGCTGGAGCTGGACCGGCCGATCCGGCTGCCCGGCGTGCAGCCCTATGCCACCGCATCGAACCCGCGCAAGGGCGACCGGGTGGGCGTCGTGTCCTATGCCCATGACCGGTCCGAGGCGCCGTCGATCCAGGAAGTGTGCCGGGTGATGGCGCGCCGGGCGCAGGTGCTGGTGCTGTCCTGCGATGTGGATTTCGGCTCGTCCGGGGCGCCGGTCTTTGCGTTTCAGGATGGCACGCCGCAGATCGTTTCGGTCGTGTCCTCGATGGCCGAGGCCGATGACCAGAAGATCTCGCTGGCGGCCAGTGTCGACCGCACGCTGGGCACGTTGCAGGACCGGCTGAACAGCGGCGAGGGGGTGTTCACCACCCAGCGCCGCGTATCGTCGGGCTTTGGCCAGGGCGGCGCGCGCAATGGCGGCACCGCCAAGTTCGTGCGGCCCTGAGTGCGATGATCCGATCCCTGTGCCTTGCCCTGGCCGTGATGGTGGCCCCGGCGGCCCGCGCCGATACGGCGCTGGACCGTCTGACGCTGCGCTCGGAACGTCTGGGGTGGGAGGCCGTGGGCCGTCTGGATGTGGGCAGCGTGGGGTTCTGTACCGGCGTGCTGGTGGCGCCCGATCTGGTGCTGACCGCCGCGCATTGCCTTTATAACAACAGCACCGGCGCGCGCCGCGATCCGACGCAGATGATGTTCCGCGCCGCGCTGCGCGACGGGCAGGCGGTGGCCCAGGTCAGGGTGCGCCGGGCGGTGGTGCTGCCCGGCTATGACCCGCTGGATGTCGATCAATTGACCCAGTTGCAGAACGATGCCGCGCTGTTGCAGCTGACGCAGTCGATCCCGGCGGGACATGCCGCGCCCTTCACCGTGGGCCGGGCCGTCGATGCGGGTGACCGGGTCAGCGTTGTGTCCTATGCCCGGGGCCGGTCCGAGGCGCCATCCTGGCAGCGTGAATGCCGGGTGTCGGGGCGCGGGCAGGGGGCGATTGCCTTTACCTGCGATGTCAGTTTCGGTTCGTCCGGGGCGCCGGTGTTCGAAACCTCGAAAGGCCGCCCGCGGATCGTGTCCATCGTGTCGCGGGGCGCGCGCAGCAGCCGGGGCATCGTGGCCTATGGCATGGAAATCGCCGGACCGCTGCGCAAATTGAAGGCCGCGATGATCGCGGGCGACGGCGTGTTTCCCAAGGAAACCGTGACCTCGCGCCGCGTGACAGTGCAACAGGGCGCGCCGAAATCGGCGGGCGGGGCGCGGTTCGTCCGGCCCTGAGGGGGCTTGAAACGCCCGGTGTGACTTCCCAGATTTGTGATGTTCCGGTGCCTGTTCAGGGCCGGAAAACAGCAACGACCGGGCGCGTCCGATGGCGGAGCGTCCGCAGACAACATCGCTCGATGGAGGATGATGATGAGAAGTTTCGATCTTGCACCGCTTTACCGTGCCACTGTCGGTTTCGACCGGGTGGCCGATCTGATGGACCGGGTTCTGTCCAGCGACGTGACCCAGCCCAGCTATCCCCCGTATAACATCGAAAAGACCTCGGATGACAGCTATCGGATCTCGATCGCCGTGGCCGGCTTTGCCGCGGACGAGCTGTCGGTCGACGTGAAGGAAAACGCGCTGATCGTCGCGGCCCGCAAACCGGCCGAGGATGACGCGCGCACCTATCTGCACCGGGGCATCGCCACCCGCGCGTTCGAGCGCCGGTTCCACCTGGCCGATCACGTGCGCGTCACCGGCGCGACCCATGCCGATGGGATGCTGCATATCGACCTGGTGCGCGAAGTGCCCGAGGCGCTGAAGCCGCGCCGGATCGAGATCGCGCGTGGCGACGAGGTCGAGGGCAAGGTCCTGGAGGCCTGATCGCTTCGGCACGTGCTGCCAAATTGCGGCGCGGAGCCTGACGGCCCCGCGCCATTTCTTTTCGTGATGCCTCTTCCGGGTGACCCGGAAGAGGGGCGCAGGCGGCCCCGTCAGGGCCTTTGGACGGTCAGGCTTTCGGCCAGGCGCATCAGGGTCAGCGCCTCGGCCCGGTAGCCGAAGGGATCGGTGCCGCGGGTTTCGCCCGCCAGTGCAATCGCATCGGCATAGGTCCAGCCGCCTGCCAGTTTCTCCCCCCGCAGCAGTCGCCCGAACCCGGCGATGGCCGCCGCAAACCGCGCGTCGTCGCTGGCGTCGGTGGGGTGCGCCGGGATCGGGGTTTCGATCAGTTGGCTTTCGGCCGCGCCGGGCTGTTTGTAGCGCAGGCGCAGGAAGCCCAGTTCGTTTTCGAACGCGGCGGGCGTGTCGCTGGCGGTGCCATAGCGCAGCGCGTCGGTCAGTTCGGCGGGCGATCCGGTGGGCGTGACCTCGTAAATCGCGGTGACGCTGTGACCGGTGCCGATCTCGCCCGCGTCGACGCGGTCATTGTTGAAATCCTCGCGCCGCAGCGCACGGGTTTCATAGCCCAGCAGCCGGTATTCCGAGACCGTGGCGGGGTTGAATTCGACCTGGATCTTGACGTCATCGGCAATCGGGAACAGCGCGCCCGACAGTTGATCGACCAGAACCTTGCGTGCTTCGGCCAGGGTGTCGATATAGGCCGCCATGCCGTTGCCGTTCTGCGCCAGCGCCTGCATCGTGGCGTCGTCCAGATTGCCGCGCCCGAAGCCCAGTACCGACAGGTAGGTGCCGCTGTCACGCTTGTCGGCGATGAAATCCGTCAGCGCATCGGGGTCCGACAGGCCCACATTGAAATCGCCATCGGTCGCCAGCAGGACGCGGCTGACCTCGTCCTCCTCAGCCATCGCGGCGGCGGTGGCATAGGCCTGTTGCAGCCCGGCCTGCCCGGCGGTCGACCCGCCCGCATCCAGCCGGTCGAGAGCGGCCAGGATCGTGTCGCGTTCGCTGGCCGACGTGGGCGCCAGCACCTGCCCGGCGCTGCCGGCATAGGTCACCATTGCCACCTGATCTTCCGGGCGCAGTTCCGACAGCATCAGCCGCAGCGACTGTTTCAACAGCGGCAGCTTGTTGGGCGCGTTCATCGACCCTGACGTGTCGATCAGGAACACCAGGTTCAGCGGCGGGCGATCCGTTGTCGCGGGCAGGCGCCCCTGCAGCGCGATATGCACCAGTTGGGTGTCCGCGTTCCAGGGCGTCTCAAACGTGCTGACCGTGGGGCGGAAGGGCGCGCCATCCGCATCCGGCGCCGGATAGTCATAGGGGAAATAGTTCACCATCTCCTCGATCCGCACGGCGTCTTTGGGCGGCAGCGCGCCGGTCATCAGCGATTGCCGCACGATGCCATAGGAGGCCGTGTCGACATCGATCGAGAAGGTGGAAACCGGCTCATCGGCCGTGATCTTCAGCGGGTTCGGTTCGGCCTGGGGGAAGGCTTCGGTGTCCATGGTATCGGGGCGGAGCACCGGATCGGCGGGCAGGATGCGCGGCGGCGCCTCGCGCGTGGCGGCGCGGGATTTGGCCAGGCTTTGCGCCGCGCCGCCCACGAAGGCCTCGGGCGCGGGGGCCGCGAGGGTGGGAGCGGCATCAAGCGCTATCTCGGGCTCCACCACGGGCTCAATCAGCATCTCATCGCGCTCGGCCGCATCGTCCACGCGCGCCTCGGGCTGTGTGGTAATCTGGGGTGGCTGGGTCAGGTTGCCGGTGGGCAGAACGATCAGCAGCGCGGCACCGGCGGTCACCAGACCGGTGGTCAGGGCCAGCCCGGTGCGGGTGGTCAGTTTGTCGAACATTGCGGACACTCCTTTCAGAACCGTGTTGGTCTGACGTGTGTCGGCGGGGCGTTCTTGGTGGCTGTCGAAATTATCCAGCGCCGCGCGCAGATGGGCGGCTTTCTTGCCCGGGTCGGCGGGCGGGGTCGCCTGCAATGCCTTGGCCAGGCGGTTCAGATCGTCGTCGCTCATGCTTGGCTCTCCTGTTGGTGGAGCGCGCGCAGGCGCTTTTTCACTTCGGACATGCGCCAGGCCACTGTGCCTTCGGACAGGTCCAGCACTTGGGCGGCGTCCTTTTGGCTCAGCCCCTCGCCCAATGTCAGCGCCACGGTATCGCGCAGGTCGTCGGGCAGGGCGCGCATGACCTGGGCCAGCCAGTCCAGCGCGGCGGCGTCCTCGGCATTGGCGGCCTGGCGGTTGAGTTCCCAATCCGCCCAGCCCGCGGCGGCCCGCGCGTGGGTGGCGGCGCGGCGGCGGCGGTCATGGGCGGCGTTGACCGCCACGCGATAAAGCCATGTGGTGAACCGTGCCTCGGCCCGGTAGCCGCCCAGCTTGTGGGGCAGGGCCAGGCAGATGTCCTGGGTCAGATCCTCGGCCTCGGCCCGGTGACCGGTCAGGCGCATGGCAAAGGCGAACAGCCGGTCGTAGTGCCGGTCGAGCAGGCTGGCAAAGGCCTGTCGGTCGCCCCGTGCCGCCGCGAGGGCCAGGGATTCATCAGCGGTATTCATGCGCATAGTGTTTGGTTGGACGCGGCGCGCGGGTCAATCCTTGGCGCGTGGCTGAAAATTTCTGCAACTTTTCGCAGTGCTGTAGACACTGACATCATTTGTATATACACAGTATATTTCATTGCTGGCGTATCTATATGCGTTTCAGCGTCCAATACGGAGAAGACCATGGCGAAGAAAAGCAAAATCAAAGACCTGAAAAAAGAAGTCAAAGTCCGCAAGGCGAAAGTCGCCAAGCAAGAGGCGAAGCTGAAAGCCGCCAAGAAGGCGCTGAAGAAGGCCGCGTAAGCCGCTTTTGGCACTGAAAAGGGGCTGGTCGAAACCAGCCCCTTTCTTTTCCGCCGATCGGCGAATGATCAGTCGACCTGGCCGATCGAGAAGAACATCGTTTCGCCCGAATGATCGTCGACCCCGTCATTGTCGGTGCTGACCCAGGCGGTGCCATCGGCGGCAATCGCCAGACCTTCGACCTTGTCCAGAACATAGCCGCCGGTCGCGGTCAGATCGGGGATCAGGTCGCGGACCTCTTCCTTGCGGACCACGGGCAACTCGCCGCCCAGCGGGGCGGGGGTCATCTCGGCCAGCGGGATGCGATAGATCTTTTTCGTCACCGCGCGGTGGTCGTGCTGATTGTCGCGTTCGACCACATAGGCGTGATCGCCGTGAATGGTGATCTCCGACAGGCCGACCCAGCCGGTTTGCGGTTCCGCCTTTTCATAGCGCACCGCGCCCCAGTCGCCGGTTTCGATGTCACAGGCGACCAGCTTCACGGTGTTCGTCGGATCGTCCGCCCATTCGCGCTGTACCGCCATCCACAGGGTGTTGCCGTGCTTGGCGATCCCTTCGAACCCGAAGCGCTTTTCAACCGCCATCAGCTCCGGCGGCAGGCCGATTTCCCGGGTGATCGCGCCCTTGGCGTTCACATGATAAAGCGCATGCGGCACGACGCGGTCGGTGCGGCCTTCGGACGCGACCCAGAACCCGCCTTCGCCATCCAGCGTGATGCCTTCCAGGTCGAGCTTCTGCGCGGGTCGTCCGGCGCGGGTAATGCGGATCACATCGGTGATGCGGGCGGGCGTCTGGGTGGTGTCGATCTTGAAGATCGAGGGCTGGAAGCCGTAAAAGCTGTCATTCACGGCCCAGACGGTGCCGTCCTGATCCGCGACCATGCCCGAGATCGCGCCCCAGCCGGTCAACTCGTCCATGCCCGCGCTGGTCAGCATCGGGTAAGCGGCAGGTGCCTCCTGATACTCATAGATCATCACATGCGCCCGCGCGCCGCCGTCTTCGATCAGGTCGGATTCGTTGGCCGAGACCAGCAGGTTGCGGTCGGGGATGGTGACATAGCCTTCGGGGCCCACGCCCGAGGGCAGAAGTTGTTTCAGCACTGGATTGGTCGGGTCGGTCGCGTCATAGACGCCGACGATGCTGGCGCGTTCGGCGCCGACAAAGATCATCGGCGTGCCGCCGAACGTGGCCGCAGTCACCGATTCCGGCTCGACGCCCTTCGCGTCCGAGCGTTTGTCGGGATAGTGTCCGATCTGCACGATGGCATGTTCAAAGCTGGTGCCGCTGTCATAGACGACCGTGCCGTCCTTGGAGAAGATCGTCCACCCGCGCGAGCCGCCTTCGTAATCGCCCTCGTTCGCAGTGGCGAAATGGGTGTCGTCCAGCCATTTGACCGCATCGGGTTCGCGTTTGCGGCCCTGTTGGCTTTCGGTGAAGACCAGCGCGCCGCGTTCGTCGGTGGCGTCGATCCCGTCCAGATCGACGGTGCCAGCGGGGAAATGGTTCACGATGCTGCCGTCGCGGCCCACCACGACGATGTGGTTGTTTTCCTGCAAGGTGACGACGGTTTCGCCCAGGGCGTTGATGTCGACATATTCTGGCTCGGGGTCTTCGCCCGCAATCTCGGCCAGGCCGGTCAGGTCGACGACCGTCAGGCTGGCGCAATCCAGATTGCCACCCTTCACGTCCACCAACACCAGATTGCCGGCGGGCAGCTGCGGGATGACGCCGTCATTCAGGTCCTCGTCACGCTCGTTCTCGATCGCGACCGAGATAAAGCTGCCATCGGGCGCCTTGGCCACGCTGTCGGGCTGACCGCCCAGATCACAGGCCGCAAGCTCGGTCCCGTTGGCGGTATTGATCGCCTTCAGCACGCCCGACGGCGCGGTGAAGCTTTCGGATGTATTCACGCCGACAAAGGCGGTGGTGCCGATGACGGCCACGCTGGTCGGCTCGCCCCCCAGCGCGATATTGCCCTTGGGCGCTGGGTTGGCGGGGTCGGTGATGTCGATCATGCCCAGCACCTTCAGCGGGCTGTCGGTATAGACCAGCGTCATGCCATCGGCGGTGACATCAATGATCTCGGGGCTGGTTTCGCGCTTTGTGTCCGCGCCCTGGTCCATGTTCTTGACCACCGGGAAAGAGGCGATGCGGTTGAAGTTCATCTCGGCAGCGGCGGCACCTGCGGTCAGTGCAATGACCAAGGTGAGGCCCAGAAGGCGCGATGTCATGGAAGGTCCCCCAGTTCAGGATAATGTGCCTGAACCGATTGGCCAAAACCGGTGACGGTTGCGTAACGTGCGCATGTCGGTTTTGTAAAAAGCCACGCCGGGGCGGCTCACCGCAACGTGATGGCGGACCGGGGCACCCGGGACTTTGGTCGTCTGGCCCCTGCGCGGGCCATGCCCTAGGCTGAACCTGTTTCAAGGGAGAAGGCGATGACGGAAAATTCGGAAAAGGTCGTGGTGACCGACGCGGCGCTGGCCCTGCTGGCCGAGCTGCGCGCCGAACATGGCGATGTGGTGTTCAAGATCTCGGCCGGGTGCTGTGACGGGTCGGGGCCGATGTGCTTTCGCGCGGCGGATGCCTTTATCGGGGTAAACGACATCCAGTTGGGCGATGCCGATGGCGCGGGGATCTGGGCCGCGCCTTCGGTCGCGGGGCTGTGGGAGAATTCGCAGATGATCCTGGATGCGGGCCCCGGCAGCGGCGCGGGGTTCAGCCTGGACGCCGGACGGTCCACCCATTTCCTGACCCGGGCCCGGATCTTGTCAGCCGGGGGCTGAGGCGGGAGCAATTGTATCTGCCTCGACGGACGCGAGATGTCGCATTTGCCTTGGGTGGATATATTCCTCATAGTCTGGATGTTTGATTTCCGGATATCAGTTGAGCCGTGTCGAAGCGCAGCAAGAACCACCATTATGTGCCTAAAGTTCTGCAAAAGCAGTTCTGGGCGCATGATGAACATGTCTGGTATTCCGAAAAAGATGAAAGCGGGCAGTACTGCGCGCCTTATCTGAAGCACGTAGATAAAACATTCTTCATTAAAAATTATTACACGGTGCTCGATGGGGATGAGTTGTCAGATGTCGTCGAGAAAAAATTTTACGGTAGTATCGACAACTATCTTGGGGAAATTTTCCCTCAGATCATGGGAATTTTTGAAGCAGGCTCCGTGCCGGAGTTTGAGGGTGAGGCGCTCCCCTCTCTGATAAACGTCATTGTGGAGATGATAAAACGCACGCCTGAATTCACAAGAAGATACGAGGATCTCGCCATAGGTCGCGAAGTTGCCCTCGATGTGCTCAACCAAGATGAGAGCGACGAACGAAAGCAGGCAATGTTGGCTTTGCTTCAGAATGAATCGAAGCTGAAAGAGCTTGGGCGCACTGTTAGAGTAAGGGCGACAATCGATATTTCCGATCGTATGGCATCGATTCTTGATGGCTTTTCTTTACGTTGGGCGATAAGCGAAACAAATCACTCTTACCTTCTTTCCAGCCGTATAGGCTATCAAATCGGAAATGGCGGTCCCAACGGGCTTCAAAACCATAATGCTGAAATATGGATGCCTGTTTCTCCAAAGCATGCGTTGGTTCTGTTGAGGGATCCGGCGAACCGAATCCCGCCAAAGCATGTGGTCTCGCCCATGCAGATGCGAAAAATAAACGAGTACGCAGCGCGAAATAGCAATCAAATCGCCTCACACAGTCAGAGATTGATTGAATCGATCGTGCGGAAAAGGGCGGTGCTGCGCTAGCCCGCCTCAATTCCCGCGCATGATCCTTGCTCAGACACTCATGCAGATATATTTCATCTCCAGGTAATCCTCGATCCCGTGGCGGCTGCCCTCGCGGCCCAGGCCCGATTGCTTGACCCCGCCAAAGGGCGCGACCTCGGTCGAGATGATGCCGGTGTTCACGCCGACGATGCCGTATTCCAGCGCCTCGGCCACCTTATAGACGCGGCTCAGGTCGCGGGCATAGAAATAGGACGCCAGCCCGAAGATCGTGTCATTGGCCATGGCGATCACCTCGTCCTCGTCCTTGAACCGGAAAAGCGGCGCGCAGGGGCCAAAGGTTTCCTCGCTCGCGACCTGCATGTCCTGGGTGACGCCGGTCAGCACGGTGGGTTCGAAATACGTGCCCGACAGTTTCTTGCCGCCGGTGGCGATCTGTGCGCCCTTGGCGGTGGCGTCGTCCAGATGCTCCTGCACCTTGGCCACGGCGGCGTCGGTGATCAGCGGGCCCAGATCGGTGCCATCCTCCAGCCCGTCGCCGACCTTCAGCGCCTTGACCGCGGCGGCCAGCTTTTCGGCAAAGGCGTCATAGACACCGTCCTGCACATAGATCCGGTTGGCGCAGACACAGGTCTGGCCGTTGTTGCGGAACTTGCAGGCGATGGCGCCTTCGACCGCGGCATCCAGATCGGCATCGTCAAAGACAATGAAGGGCGCGTTGCCGCCCAGTTCCATGCTGCATTTCATCACCTGATCGGCGGCCTGCCGCAACAGGATCCGGCCCACATTGGTCGAGCCGGTAAAGCTCAGCTTGCGCACGGTCTCGTTCTCGCAGAACTCCTTGCCGATGTCCGAGGCCTTGGTCGAGGTCACGACCGAAAACAGCCCCGCCGGCAGGCCCGCGCGTTCGGCCAGCACCGCCAGTGCCAGCGCCGACAGCGGGGTCAGCTCGGCGGGCCGGGCGACAAAGCCGCAGCCGGCGGCCAGCGCGGGGCCGCATTTGCGGGTGATCATCGCGTTGGGGAAATTCCATGGTGTGATCGACGCGGCCACCCCAATGGGCTGACGGATCACGGTCAGGCGCTTGTCGGGCTGGTGGCCGGGGATGGTCTCGCCATAGATGCGCTTGGCCTCTTCGGCGAACCATTCGATGAAGGACGCGCCATAGGCGATCTCGCCCCGCGCCTCGGCCAGGGGCTTGCCCATCTCGGCGGTCAGGATCTGCGCCAGATCCTCCTGGTTGGCCATCATCAGATCGTACCAGCGGCGCAGGGTGTTCGCGCGCTCCTTGGCGGTGCGGGCGGCCCAGTCGCGGCGCACGGTGTCGGCGGCGGCAATGGCGCGGGCTGTTTCGGCCCGGCCCAGGTCGGGCAGGGTGGCGATCACATCGCCCCGCGCGGGGTTGATCACGTCGAAGGTCGCGCCGTCATCGGCCGCGATCCAGTCGCCGGCGACATAGGCCTTGTCGGCCAACAGGCTGGGGTCGGACAGGCGGGTGCGCAGGTCGGTGGCGGGCATGGGCGGGATCCTTCGGAATTGCTGTACCCCCGATGCAAACCACGCCTGCCCGGGCATGTCCAGTCACAGGATCAGCCAAACCGCGATTGCCAGCAGGGAAGGACATCGCCCGTCGCCGAACGCGCCAGATAGACCCCGCGCGCAATCGCCCGCGCCAGGCAACAGGCCGCCGCATGCCCCAGCGTCAGCGCCGCCGCCGGATCGGCCAGCGGCACGGTCGCGGTCGCGGCGGCAAAGACCAGATCGCCGTCATGCGGGGTGTGGGCGGGCACGATGGCGCGGGCCATGCCGTCATGCGCGGCGGTGGCCAGGCGCTGCGCCTGCGCCTGGCTCAGCGCGGCATTGGTGGCGACGATGGCGATGGTGGTGTTTTCGCCCGCCGCGCCCTTCACCGCCGGAATGACCCCGCCATCGCGCCGCGCCGATGGGCCCAGCCCGCCGAACTCATCGCCCAGCTCGAACGGCGCGGCCCAGAATTCCGGCCCGTCGCCCGCAATGACCGATCCCAGCGCATTCACCGCCACCAGCGCCCCCACAACCAGCCCGCCGGGCAACCGGACCGAGGCCGAGCCGAGCCCGCCTTTCAGCGTCGCCGTCGTCGCCCCGCAGCCCGCCCCCACGCTGCCCAGGTCGAACACCGGCCCCGCCGCCTCCAGCGCCGCGCGCCCCAACCCGGCATAGGGGTTGCGATCCCACCCCTTGTCGCCGCCATTCAGCAGATCGAACAGGATCGCCCCCGGCACGATCGGCACCCGCTGATCGCCCACCGCGAATCCGCGCCCCATCGCCCGCAGCCCATCCGTCACCCCCGAACAGGCATCCAGCCCAAAGGCCGAACCGCCCGACAGCACCAGCGCGTCGACCTGTTGCACCAGCTTGTCGGGCGCCAGCAGGTCGGTTTCCCGCGTGCCCGGCGCGCCGCCCATCACATGCACGGCAGCGGTCAAGGGCGCATCGGCGGTCAAAACCGTCACCCCGGATTTCAGCGCTTCGTCCTGCGCATTGCCCACCAGAATTCCCGGCACATCCGTGATCAGGTTTCGCTCGCCCGGCTGCATGTGTCCCATCCCTGCTTCTTCTTGGTCCAAATACTCAAAAACGGGCCGCAGGCCCGCCCGCCCTCAGATACAGCGCCCGCCATCGACCTCCAGCGCGACGCCGGTGATCATGGCGGCCTCGTCCGAGCACAGGAACAGCGCCGCATTGGCCAGATCCTCGGGCGTCGAAAACCGCCCCAGCGGGATCGTGGCCAGGAACTTGGCGCGTATCTCGGGCGTGTCCTCGCCCATGAAGCTTTTCAAAAGCGGCGTTTCCCCCGCCACCGGGTTCAGCGCATTGACCCGCACGCCATGCGGCGCCAGTTCAACGGCCATCGCGCGGGTTGCGGTGATCATCCAGCCCTTGGACGCGTTGTACCAGTTCAGGTTCGGGCGCGGGCTGACCCCGGCGGTCGAGGCGACGTTCAGGATCGCCCCGCTGCCGCGTTCCTTCATCCCCGGCACGAAATGCCGCGCGGTCAGATAGACCGATTTGGCGTTCACCGCCAGAACGCGGTCGAATTCGGCCTCGGTCACCTCTTCCATCGGCTGCGGCAGATGGGTGATCCCGGCGTTGTTGATCAGGATATCGGGCGTGCCGAAAAGCGTCGCGGCGGTCCGCGCCATCTCTGCCACGCTGTCATTGTCGGCCACATCCACGGCGCAGGCGGTGCCGCCGATTTCCGCCGCTATCGCCTGTGCGGCATCTGGGTTGATATCGGCCACCAGAACCTGCGCGCCCTCGGCCGCGAAGCGCCGCGCGATGCCCGCGCCAAAGCCCGACCCGGCGCCGGTGATGATGGCTGTCTTGCCCTTTAGTCGCATGATGCCCCCCTTGTCCTGCGGGTACCTTAGACCGCGCAGACAGGGCGGACCAGCGCCTTAGTCCTGCATGAAATAGATCATCGCAAGCTGCGCATCGGGCCCCTGCACATCCAGGACCGAGGCCAGGAACAGCTGCGACACGGTGCAGATGCTGCGATTGCTGGCGCGCGCCGGGTCCTGCCAGGCGCGATAAAGCGTGTCGCGGTTTTTCTGCGCGTTCAGGCGCAGGTCGAACCGGTCGAAGATCTTGTTCTCGACCCGCGTCACCTCGGCCCGGCTCAGCGCGCGGGGGCGGCTGTGGCTCAACCCGGTGACCGCGGCGGCATATTGCACATCGTAATAGGCCCTCAGCGCCGCCGGATCCAGCCGCGCCAGAACGCCGTCGGTCTTTTCGCTGGCGCGTTCAGGGTGCAGCGTGCCCTTGACCAGCTTGCCGCAATCGGTCTGCGACAGGGATCTCAGGATCGCGGCATCGGTGCGCAGCAGGGTGCGCATCTGGGTCGTGCTCAGATGGCTGAAGCCGCGGTTCATCAACAGATCGACCGGGTCTTCCAGCGGCTGCCCGACGGGGCCGCCATCGCGTACAAGACCCAGGTAATAGTCGGTGACAAAGCCCACGATGGCCTGATTGCCATAGATCCGCTTCAGGTTCGCCAGCACGATCTCATAGCGTTCGCCGGTGAACCCGTTCTTGCGGATATTGGCGCGCAGCACCGGGTCCAGCGGGATGCGCTGAATGCTCTGGATGATTTCCTCGCGCGATTCCTGCGCCCCGGCGATGGGGGCGGCGATCAGAAACAGCAGGGCAATCAGGATGGCGCGCACGGGTGCTTTCCCAGGGTCGATGAAGGGGGTCTTGCCCCCAATCACGCATAGTTTGCGGTGCTGCACCAGCGAAATCCCCCCGGTCGCGGGGTTTTGAACAGGCCCCGTGGCTTTCGCACCCTATCCGTGCAGGGCCGCGACCGTTTTCAGCCGCGAGAAGCCGTAAAGCGCCTCGAACCCCTTTTCGCGGCCATGGCCGGATTTGCCGACCCCGCCAAAGGGCAGCTCGACCCCGCCAGCGGCGCCGTAATTGTTGATAAAGACCTGACCGGCCTCCAACGCCCGGGCCAGCCGCATCTGCCGCGCGCCGTCGCGGGTCCAGACCCCGGTCACCAGCCCGTAATCGGTGCCGTTTGCAATGGCGATGGCCTCGGCCTCGTCCCGGAACGGGATGACCACCTGCATGGGGCCAAAGATCTCTTCCTGCGCCAGCCGGTCGTCGGGCGCGATTCCGGTCAGCAGGGTGGGCCGCACATAGCAGCCACCGGGCGGCAGGCCGTCGGCCAATTGCCCCTGCGCCGCGATCTGGCCGGGCGCGGCCAGCCCCAGATAGCTTTCGACGATTTCCTTCTGCCGGGCCGAGATCAGCGGCCCCAGATCCAGATCGTGCAGCGCGGGCCCGACATGCAGGGTTTCATACCGCGCCGCCATCATGTCGACCACGCGGTCATGGATGGGCTGTTCGACCAGAATGCGTGACGCCGCCGAACAGGTCTGCCCGGCATTCTGTATGCCTGCATTGACCAGAAACGGCAGGGCGGCGTCCAGATCGGCATCGGCAAAGACCAGCTGCGGGGATTTCCCGCCCAGTTCCAGCGTCACGGGCGCCACGTTCTGCGCCGCCGCGGCCTGTACCAGCCCGCCCGTGCCGACCGAGCCGGTGAAGGACAGGTGATCGACGCCCGGATGCGCCGACAGGGCCGCACCGGCCTCGGCCCCCAGCCCCGGCACCACGTTCAGCGCCCCGGCGGGCAGCCCGGCCTGCGCGGCCAGATCGGCGAAGGCCAGCGCGGTCAAGCACGCCTCCTCCGCCGGTTTCAAGACACAGGCGTTGCCCATCGCCAGCGCGGCGCCGACGGACCGGCCGATGATCTGCATCGGGTAGTTCCAAGGCACGATATGGCCCGTCACCCCATGCGGTTCGCGCAAGGTATAAACGGTGTATCCGGCCTGATAGGGGATGGTGTCGCCCATCACCTTGTCCGCCGCCCCGCCATAGAATTCGCAGTAGCGCGCCAGCGCGATCGCATCGTTGCGCGCCTGGGTCAGGGGTTTGCCGACATCCAATGCCTCGATCCGGGCCAGCGCGTCCGCATGTTCCAGAACCAGCTGTCCGATCCGGGTCAGGACGCGGCCCCGTTCGGTCGCGGTCATCGTGCCCCAATCGCCCGCCCGCGCATCCCGCGCGGCTTTGACTGCGGCGTCGATATCGGCGGCGTTGCCGCGCGCGATGCGGCACAGATCGGCCCCGGTCGACGGGTCGGTGACGGTCAGATAGGCGCCCGATTTCGGCACCCGCCAGACCCCGCCGGTAAAGACATGTTCGGGCTCAAACCACAGGTCTTTCATCGCCATCCTCCCTTTGCTGCCACTGTGGCGGGATTCGCGGCGCGGCGTCCAGAAGCCCGCGCGTATAGGGGTGCTCGGGCTGCGCCAGAACCCGGTCGGTCGGCCCCTGTTCCACGATCCGGCCCGCCCGCATCACCAGCACCCGGTCGGTGATCGCGCGCACCACGTTCAGATCGTGGCTGATGAACAGATATGACAGCCCCAGCCGCCCGCGCAGATCGGCCAGCAGATCCAGGATCTGCGCCCGCACCCGCACATCCAGCGCCGACACGGCCTCGTCCAGCACGATCAGTTCGGGCCGGGTGATCAGCGCGCGGGCGATGGCGATGCGCTGGCGCTGGCCGCCGGAAAATTCATGGATGTATTTGCCCGCATCATCGGGGGACAGATCGACGGCGCGCAGCGCCTCGGCCACCCGCGCATCGGCATCGGCGGGCCGCACGGTCAGGTGAAAGGGTTCGGCCACCAGCCGCGCGACCCTGTGGCGGGGATTGAAGCTGGCATAGGGGTCCTGGAACACCACCTGCATCTTGCGGCGCATGTCGGGCGGCATGGGCTGGCCCGCCTCGACCGCCTGACCGTCCAGCAGGATCTCGCCCCCCTGAAGCGCCTCCAGCCCCAGAATGGCGCGGGTCAGGGTGGATTTGCCGCAGCCGCTTTCGCCGACCAGCCCCAGGCTTTCGCCCCGGTGCAGTTGAAAGCTGACCCCATCGACGGCCCGCACCGGTTCGGCCCGACCCCAAAGGCCCCGCCGCGCACCGGGATAGGTGCGGACAGCCCCGCGCACCGCCAGCATCGGGGCTGGGTGGGGGGTGCTGCCGCCCTCGGGCTGATGGTCCGAGGCGTCGAAAAGCGCTTGGGTATAAGGGTGCTGGCGGGTGCGGAATACCTGTTCGGTCGGCCCCTGTTCGACGATCTCGCCCCGGCGCATCACCGCCAGATCGTCGGCCATATCCGCCACTACCGCCAGATCGTGGGTGATCAGCAGCAGCGCCATGCCCTCATCCGCGACCAGCCCTTTCAGCAGGTCCAGGATCTGCGACTGGGTCGTCACATCCAGCGCGGTGGTCGGCTCATCGGCAATCAACAGGCGCGGACGCAGGGCGATGGCCATGGCGATACAGACCCGCTGGCGCTGCCCGCCCGACAGCTGGTGCGGATAGCGGTCCAGCGGGAAACGCTCGGCGGGCAGGCCCACGCGGTCAAGCTTTTGCCGGGCGATGCGCCGTGCCTCGGCCCTTGTGGCGCGGCCATGAACCAACAGGGTCTCGGCCACCTGATCGCCGATGGTCTGCACCGGGTTCAGGGCGGTCATCGGTTCCTGAAAGATCATCCCGATCTCGTTTCCGCGCAGGGCGCATAAGCTGCGCTCGTCCAGCGCCAGCAGGTCGGTGTCGTCCAGCAGCGCGCGCCCGCTGACCTGCGCGCCCTGTGGCAAAAGCCCCATCAGTGCCAGCGCCGTCATCGACTTGCCCGAGCCGCTTTCGCCCACCAGCCCAAAGATCCGCCCCGGCGCCATGTCGAAGCTGACATCGCGCAGGATCGGGCGCCCGGCCAGCGAAAGGGAAAGATCGCGCACCCCGATCATGTGCGCACCCGCCGGAGGCGCGGGTCCAGCAGGTCGCGCAGCCCATCCCCCATCAGGTTCAGCCCCAGCACCATGAACACGATGGCCAGCCCCGGCAGCACCGCCAGGCGCGGCGCGGTATAGATCATCGTCTGCGCATCTGCCAGCATCCGGCCCCAACTGGGCGTGGGCGGCTGCGCGCCAAGACCCACGTAACTCAGCCCGGCCTCGGCCAGGATGCCCAGCGAAAACTGGATCGTCCCCTGCACGATCAGCAGGTTGGCGATATTGGGCAGGATATGTTCGACGCTGATCCGCGCGGCGCGTTTCCCGGCAACGCGCGCGGCCAGGATGTAATCCAGCGTCCACAGGCTCAGCGCGCCGCCACGGGCCACGCGGGCAAAGACGGGGATGTTGAAGATCCCGATGGCGATGATCGCATTCACCGCCGATGGCCCGAAAACGGCGGTGATCAGGATCGCGATCACAAGGCTGGGAAAGGCGAAGATCAGATCATTGCCGCGCATCACCAGATCGTCGATCCAATGCCCCCGGTTGGCCGCCGCCGTCAGGCCCAGCGGCACCCCCAGCGCCAGCCCGATCCCCACCGCGACCAGCGCGACCGCGATGGATGTCCGCGCGCCCACCATCAGCATCGACAAGATATCGCGCCCGAAATGGTCGGTGCCCAGCGGATAGGTCGCCGATGGCGGCTGCAGCTTGGCCGCAATGTTCAGCGCGGTGACGTCATGCGGCACCCAGACGAAGGACAGCACCGCCGCCGCGATGAAAACCGCCGTCAGGATCGCGCCCAGGATCAGTTGCACCGGCACCCTCATCGCCGGTGCCTCAGCCGGGGATCGACCAGCGCATAGGCGATATCGACCAGAAAGGTCACGGTGATCACGGCAAAGACCAGCAGCATCACCACGCTTTCCACCACGATCAGGTCACGCTGGGTGATGCCCTGAAAGATCAGCCGCCCCAGCCCGGGCAGGAAGAACACGTTTTCGATGATGATCGCGCCCGCCAGAAGGAAGGAAAATTGCAGCCCGATGATCGTCAGCACCGGGATCAGCGCATTGCGCAGCGCATGGCGGCGCAGGGCCTGACCCTGGCTCAGCCCCTTGGCGCGGGCCGAGCGGATGTAATCCTGGCCCAAGGTCTCGATCAGGGCCGAACGCAGGACGCGCGCCAGGATCGACGCCTGCGGCAGGGCCAGCGCCACGGCGGGCAGGATCAGCGCCTTGAGCGCGGGGCCGGCGCCGGCCTCCCACCCCGGGAAGCCACCGGCGGAAAACCAGCGCAGGTTCACCGCAAAGACCAGCACCAGCAGCATGGCGAACCAGAAATTCGGCACCGCGATACCCAGCTGCGTGGCACCCATGATGCCGTAATCCGTGGCCCGCCCGCGCCGGGCGGCGGCCAGCAGCCCCACGGGGAAGGCGATGGCGGTCGACAAAGCCAGCGCCAGCGCCGCCAGCGGCAGCGACACCCAAAGCCGCTGCAGGATCAGCTCGGACACAGGCACGCGATAGGTATAGGATTGCCCGAAATCGCCGCGCAGCAGGCCGCCGGTCCAGTCCAGATACCGCGCCACGGGCGACCCCGTCAGGCCCAGATCCGCGCGCAGGGCGGCCACCGCCTCGGGCGTGGCGTTCAGCCCCAGCATGAACGCCGCCGGATCGCCCGGCACCAGCTCGATCACCGCAAAGATCACCAGGCTGGCCACGATCAGGCTCAGCGTCAGCGACAAAAGCCGGGTCAGGACAAAATGCAACATATGCCGCAGGTTAGAGCGGGGATTGCAACCGCACCAGTGGCAAAATTCCCCGCCGCAACGGGCTTGCATTGCCGCGCGCCATCGGGAAAGCTGGCGGTCGAGCACGTGGCGATGGCGTCGCCACGGGGGATGTCCCCGCTTGGCGGCGCGCGCCGCCTGTCGTCCTGAACGCCGGGACCTTTTCAGGGGTCCGGCGCGGCCCCGGTGCATGAGGGTCAAGAAGATGACGGAACGTCCGGATTTCTTTCGGTTTCACAATGGCGAGAAGGCGGTGCTGCCCTTCGCGGCCGAGGAATACATGACGCGGCTGATGGGGCTGCGCACGGCGATGGATGCGGTGGGGGCCGATGCGGTCGTGCTGACCTCGATGCACAATATCGCGTATTACTCGGGGTTTCTCTATTGCGCGTTCGGGCGGCCCTATGGGCTGGTCGTGACCGCGTCCGAGGCGGTGGTGATCAGCGCGGGCATCGACGCGGGCCAGCCCTGGCGGCGGTGTGCGACCGATGCCATCACCTATACCGACTGGCGGCGGGACAATTTCTGGCGCGCGGTGGCCCATGTGACGGGGCAGGGCCGCCGGGTGGGGTTCGAGGGGGACCATCTGACCCTGGCGCAATCGGAAAAGCTGGACGCGTTTCTGGCCCCGTCCCTGCGCGTCGACATCGCGCCTGCCACGATGCAGCAACGGATGCGCAAGTCGCCTGCCGAAATCGCGTTGATCCGGGCGGGTGCGGCGGTGGCCGATATCGGCGGCTATGCGATCCGTGATGCGGTGAAGCCGGGCGTGCGGGAAATCGACGTGGCCATGGCCGGCCGCGACGCGATGGAGGCTGCGATTGCCGCGCAATTCCCCGACGCCGAATACCGCGACACCTGGGTCTGGTTTCAATCCGGGCTGAACACCGATGGCGCGCACAATCCGGTGACGGGCCGGGTGCTGGAACGCGGCGATATTTTAAGCCTGAACACCTTTCCGATGATCCACGGCTACTACACCGCGCTGGAACGCACGATGTTCGTGCAGGAGGTCGACGCGGCCTCGATGTCCTATTGGCAGGCGAATGTGGCGGCGCATGAATACGGTATGTCGTTGATGAAACCGGGCGTCAGCTGCGCCGAGATCACGCAGCAGATCAACACCTTCTTCGCGGACCGGGACCTGCTGCAATATCGCAGCTTCGGCTATGGCCATTCCTTTGGCGTGCTCAGCCATTACTATGGGCGCGAGGCGGGGCTGGAGCTGCGCGAGGATATCGACACGGTGCTGGAGCCGGGGATGGTCATCAGCATGGAGCCGATGATCACCATCCCCAATGGCCAGCCCGGCGCCGGGGGATACCGCGAGCACGATATCTTGATCATCACCGAGGACGGGGCCGAAAACATCACCGGCTATCCCTATGGGCCGGAAACCAATGTGATCGGCTAGCGGGGCCTATGCCCCGCGCGCGCCCAGCCGGGCCATTTCTTGCAGCCATTTGTCGACGGCGCCGGGCTTTGGTTCGCTGGCGCCGCCGAAATAGGTGATGCGGGCGGGTTTCAGGCCGACGAAGCCCAGGATCTGGCCGCGCAGCTGGCGCAGGATCGCATCGCCATAGCGCAGCCGCAGGAACCAGCGCGGCGTGTCCGAGGTCATGACGACCCGCGCGCTGCGCCCGGTCAGCATGGGCGTGGGCATGCCCATGCGGATTGCGCGGGTGTTGAAGGCGTGACCGGGCAGAAAGCTCCGGTCGATCAGCCCTTTCAGCTTCGCGGGCAGGCCGCCCCACCACATGGGCGTCGTCAGGACGAAATGCGCGCACCAGTCCAGATCGGCTTGAAACTGTTTCAGCGGGGCTTCCAGCGGCTTGATCTGCCGATAGCTGCCAAATTCGAAATCCATGTCGAAATTCAGATCGTGCAGATGGGTGATCCGCACCTCATGGCCCGCATCGCGCGCGGCCTGCGCATAGGTTTCGGCAAGACTGCGCGACAGCGAGGTGGCGGCGGGGTGTCCGTTCAGGATGAGAATACGTTTTGGCATGTGAGTCGCTCCGAATAAAATGACCATGGTCAATTTGCATCTAAAATGACCGCGGTCAATAATTATTTGACCGTGGTCAGATTATGTGGAAATCTGCACAGATGAACCGACCGATCCAGCAACGCACCCTGAAAACCCGCGCCCGGCTGCTTGAGGCCGCGACCGAAGTCATTTCCGAGGCCGGGTACGAGGCGCTGCGGGTCGAGCAGGTGGTGCAGCGCGCGGGCGTGGCCAAGGGCACGTTCTTTGCCCATTTCCGCGACAAAGACGCGCTGATGGATCAGCTGATCGGCGCGCGGATGGATGGCTTTCTGGATCAGATCGACCGCCTGCCGCCGCCGCAATCGGTGGACGAGATCGTCGCGGCGCTGATGCCGCTGATGTCCTTCATGACCTGCGAAAGGTATGTCTTCGACCTGATCCTGCGCTATTCCGGCGCGGCGGCGCGGGCGGATATCGGCCCGATTGCGATGACGTTTGAACGCCATGGGCAAAGCATGGCGCGCTGGCTGTCGGGCGGGCCGTTCCGCAGCGATGTCTCTCCCGCCTTGCTGGCCGAAGGGGTGCAGGCCTTTGCCATTCAGGCGATGGCGTTGAGTTTCTGCGCGCTGCATGCGGACGCGCCGTTTCAGGCGCGTCTGGCCGAATACCTTCGGGCCTGGCTTTTGCCGGTCAGCGGTGGTGCAGGATCCGGCCGATGAAATTCAGCAAAAGCTGTGCCGCCAGGATCGCGGTGGTGCCGGTGCGGTCGTAATCGGGCGCGACCTCGACCAGGTCGATGCCCACTACGTTACCGCGTTCAGCCAGACCCGCCAGCAGCTCCAGCCCTTCGTAATAAAGGAAACCGCCATGGCTGGGCGTGCCGGTGCCCGGCGCGATGGACGGATCGAACCCGTCGATGTCGATGGTGACGTAATAGTCGCGCCCGGCGGGGATCCGGTCGAGCGTGCCCTCGATGCCCAGCTTGCGGATCTGGCGGACCGACAGGATGTCCGACCCCATCTGGCGCGCGGCGTCATAGCCTTCTTTCGAGGTCGAAGACACGTTGCGGATGCCAAGCTGGCTGAGGCCCGTCACGTGGTCCTGTTCGGCGGCGCGGCGCATCGGGTTGCCGTGGCCGTAGCGGACCCCGTGGCGTTCGTCGACGAAATCCAGATGCGCGTCCAGCTGGACCACATGGATGGGTCCATGATCGTCAAAGGCGCGGATGCAGGGGATGTTGATCGAATGATCGCCGCCCAGCACCACCGGCAACGCGCCCGCGGCGCGGATGGTGCGCACGGCCTGTTCGATGCGGGCATGGCTGGCGGTGGTGTCGGTGTGGACGATATCGGCATCCCCCACATCCACGATGCGGGCGCCGTCCAGATAGGTGACGTCATCCTCGTGGTCATAGGCGCCGGCATGGCCGAAGGCGAAGAGCGTCGATGCCTCGCGGATGGCGCGCGGTCCGAACCGGGCGCCCGACCGCCACTGCGTGCCGAAATCGAACGGGGCGCCCAGCACGGCGACATCGGCGTCGATGGCCGACCAGTCGGGCTGATAGGGGTATTTGCCGAAGGTCGCGATGCCGACAAAGGGCAGGTTCAGCCGTCCGGCGTCGTATCCGTGGGTCATGGTCGTTCCTGTTGGGGGCGCCGCGCCGGGGCGCGGCGGGATTTCAGGCCTCCGGCGGAGGTATTTGGGCCAAGATGAAAGGTCAGTCGGTCCAGCTGACCCCGGTCAGGTCGTTGGCCTGGGTCGGGCCGTTTTCCCACAGGCCCTGGATCTTGGCATTGGCGACGCCGGTCTTGGCCAGTTGGAACAGATAGCCGTTCACGTAATCCTCGGCGATCATGGTCTGGGCCTGTTTCAGCAGCGCGCTGCGTTCGGCTGGGTCGGTTGTGACGTTGAGCTGATCCATCAGCGTCACGAATTCCGGCTTGCCATATTGGAAGTAGTAATCTGGCCGGGCATAGATGTTGATGTCGGCCGGTTCGGTGTGGCTGACGATGGTCAGGTCGAAATCCTTGCCCTTGAAGACCTGTTCCAGCCATTGCGCCCATTCCAGGTTGGTGATCTCAGTCTCGATTCCAACGGCGCGCAGCTGGGCGGCGATGATCTCGCCCCCGCGGCGGGCATAGACGGGGGGCGGCAGGGCCAGGCGCAGTTTCAGGTCGCTGACGCCCGCCTCCGTCAACAATTCCTCGGCCCGTGCCGGGTCATAGGCCGAGATCCCGGTCAGATCGACATAGTCGGGATTGTGCGGTGCGAAATGGGTGCCGATGGGCGTGCCATAGCCGAACATCGCGCCGTCGATGATGTCCTGGCGGTTGATCGCATGGGCGATGGCTTCGCGCACGGCCACATTATCGAGCGGCGGCTGGGCGTTGTTCATGGCCAGGATCGTTTCGCCCTCGGTCGAGCCGACGATGACGGTGAAGCGCGGGTCGGCCTCGAACTGGCTGAGGGTTTCGGGCGCGGGGAAAACGGGGAATGCATCCACGTCGCCCGCCATCATCGCGGCAAAGGCGGCGTTGGGATCGGCGATGAACTTGAACGTCGCGTTGGCCAGCGCCGGGGCCGTGCCCCAGTAATCGGGGTTGCGCGCGATTTCGACGCGGTCGCCCTGAACCCAACGGGTGAAGGTGAAGGGGCCGGTGCCCACCGGGTTGGTCGCGGCGGTGTCGATGCTTTCAGGCGCCACGATCACCGCGTCGCCCCAAGCCATCTTGAACGGGAACGCCCCGTCGGGCGCAGTGAGCGTGACGGTGACGGTTTGGGGATCGGTTACGGTCACATCCGCGATCCCGGAGAACAGCGCCTTTTGCGCGTTTGTGCTGTCCTCGGCCCGGGCGCGGTCGAGGGTGAATTTCACATCCTCGGCATCCATCGCGGTGCCATCGTGAAAGGTCACGCCGGGCCGCAGGTGGAAGGTATAGCTCAGCCCATCGGTGCCGATATCCCAGCGTTCGGCCAGGCCGGGGATGATCGATCCATCGGGGGCAAAGCGCGTCAGGCCTTCGAAGATGTTGGCATAGACGACCTCGTCAATCGCGGCGGCGGCCCCGCCGGTGGGGTCCAGGTTCGGCGGCTCCAGCCCCATGCCGATGGTGATCGTGTCCTGCGCGGCAAGCGCGGGGGCGGCGCAAAGCGCAAGGGCGGCGGTAAGACAGAGGCGGCGCATGGGGGCTCCTTTCGGGATCCGGTTCGGGTCTCATGAAACTGTGCCTTGCGCGGGCTGGCAAGCAGAGTTTGCAGGCCGCGGCCGTTCCGGGGGTGACAGGGCGGGCAGAACAGGCTCAAGTGGCGGAAATTGTTCCGAAAGAGGGAAGCGGTATGACGGAAGAGGTCAATCTGGGTGCGTTGTTCGGCGCCGATGCGGTCGAAAGCTTCATGGGGTTGCCGGTTTGCCGCGACCTGAGCCAGGTGGCCGCGTCGGCGGCGCTGATCGGGGCGCCCTGTGCCACGCCCTATGGCGCGGTGGGGCCGTATTGCCGGAACGCGCCCACGGCGCTGCGGCAGGCGGCGGCGATGCTGGCGGCCAATCTGGACCGGCACAATTTCGACATCGGCGGGCCGCTGTTCCCCGAGGGCACGCAGACGGCCGTGGATTGCGGTGATATCGGCTGGAGCGAGACCGACTTTGCCGCCAACCGGGCCGCCATCGCGGGCGCCGTCACGCTGTTGATGCAACAGGGCGCGGTGCCGGTGGTGCTGGGCGGGGACGATTCCATTCCGATCCCGATGCTGCAGGCGCTGGGCACGACCGGCGCGCGCTATACCGTGGTGCAGGTCGATGCCCATATCGACTGGCGGCAATCGCATATGGACGAGGCGCTGGGCCTGTCGTCGACCATGCGGCGCGCGTCTGAGATGCCGCATATCGAGCGGATCATCCAGGTCGGCGCGCGCGGCATCGGCTCGGCCGCCAGCAGCGACTATCAGGATGCGCTGGACTGGGGCGCGCGGTTCTTCACCGCCCGGGATGTCCACCGCGACGGGATCGCCCCGGTGCTGGACCAGATCGCGCCGGGGGCGCAGGTGGTGGTGTGCCTGGATGTCGACGCGCTGGACCCGTCGATCGTGCCGGGGGTGATCGGGCGGGCGCCCGGCGGGCTGAGCTATGATCAGGTGCTGGACCTGATCCGGGGCGTGGCCGGTCGCGGGCGGATCGCGGCGATGGATGTGGTCGAATACCTGCCCGAGGCCGATATCGGCGGGCTGGGCGCGGTGACCGTGTCGCGTCTGATCGCGGCGGTTCTGGGGCTGCTGGCGCGGCAGCAGGCGGGGCTGCCCATCGCGCAATAATGTTGCGCCATGGCGATGCGTGCTGGCATTTCCGCAAATCGCCGCTATAACGCCCCAACCGGAATCACGGAGGAACCGATGAGCGCCACAAGCCGGATCAAGGCCCCGACACCGTCGGACATCATGGCCCGCAAGGGCGGCACGCCGCTGGTCAGCCTGACGGCCTATACCACGCCGATCGCACAGCTGGTCGATCCGCATTGCGACTTCGTTCTGGTGGGCGATAGCGTTGGCATGGTGCTGCACGGGCTGCCCTCGACCCTGGGGGTCACGATGGACATGATGTGCCTGCATGGCGCGGCGGTGGCGCGCGGGCTGGAACGCGCGATGATGGTCGTGGACATGCCCTTCGGCAGCTACGAGGAAAGCCCCGAACAGGCGTTCCGCAACGCCGCGCGGCTGATGCGCGAAACCGGCGCGGCGGCGGTCAAGCTCGAAGGCGGGCTTGCGATGGCGCCGACGATTCAGCACCTGACCAGCCGGTCGATCCCGGTGATGGCGCATGTGGGCCTGACTCCCCAGGCGATCAACACGCTGGGCGGCTACAAGGTGCAGGGGCGCGGCGACGACCGGGCCAAGGTGATGGCCGATGCGCAAGCCGTGTCAGATGCCGGGGCGTTCTCGGTCGTGCTGGAAAAGGTGCCCGCCAGCCTGGCCGACGAGATCACCGCCGCCATCCCCATACCCACCATCGGCATCGGGGCATCCGCCGGCTGCGACGGTCAGATCCTGGTGGTCGATGACATGCTGGGCCTCTTTACCGCGTTCAAACCGAAATTCGCCAAACGCTATGCCACACTGGGCGAGGATGCCGACAAAGCCATCGCGGCCTATGCCGACGAGGTCCGCGCGCGCAGCTTCCCGGCCGCCGAACATGTCTTTGGCGATGCCGCCCCGGAACCCAAATCGTGACCGCGCCGATCATCCGCAGCCTGCCCGAGCTGCGCGCCACCGTCGCGGGCTGGAAGAAGGCCGGTGAAACCGTGGGCGTCGTCCCCACAATGGGCGCCTTGCATCAGGGCCACCTGAGCCTGGTGCGCGCGGCCAAGGCGGGCACGGACCGGGTGATCGTCACGATCTTCGTGAACCCCAAACAGTTCAACAATCCCGAAGATCTGGAAAACTACCCCCGCACCGAACAGGATGACGCCCGCAAGCTGGCGCCCTTCGCGGTCGATGCGATCTATGTCCCCGATGGCGATCAGATCTATCCCGAAGGGTTTGCCACCAATGTCTCGGTCACCGGCGTCACCGACGCGATGGAGGGGCAGCACCGCCCCGGCCATTTCGATGGCGTGGCGACGGTCGTGACCAAGCTGTTCCTGCAAACCCAGGCCGACCGCGCCTATTTCGGGAACAAGGATTACCAGCAGCTTCTGCTGGTCCAGCAACTGGCCCGCGATCTGGACATCCCGATCGAGATTATCGGTTGTCCGACGATCCGCGAGGAGGACGGCCTCGCCCTCAGCTCGCGCAACCTGTTGCTGTCGGACCGCGCCCGCATCATCGCGCCCGCGCTGAACCGCGCGATGACCCAGGCCGCGGATCAGATCGTGAACGGCGGCGATGTCGCGGCCACACTGGCTGCCGCCGCCGAAAGGGTGGTCGCGGCGGGGTTCATCGATGTGGAATATATCGAACTGCGCGCGGCCGCGTCACTCGCGCCGCTGACCCAACTGACCGAACCGGCGCGGCTGCTGGCGGCGGCCAATCTGGCGGGCGTGCGGCTGATCGACAATATCGCGGTCGCTCCCGGCACCTGATCCCTTTCATCTTGGTCCAAATACCTCCGCCGGAGGCATGAAAGAAAACCGCCCCTGAAAGGGGCGGCTTCCAGCTCTCGAAACCGTCAGGCGGCTCAGGCCAGAACGAATTCGTCCACCGGCAGGCGGGTCAGTTCGAACGCGTCGATCTCCAGCATCAGATCGCCCGTCACGCCCAGCGACACCGCGTCAAAGGTCATGTCGCCCGCCAGATCATAGCTCACCCGGTCGTCGATCACCGCCAGCTCGACCATGTCGACCTCGACCCCGTCATCGAACAGCGTCAGCGCCACCGTGCCCGTGCCGGTGACATTCACGAATTCGAAGCTCAGATCCAGCGCGTCCTTGCTGCTGGTCTCGGTCTCCATCGACGTGAAGGTCACGGTTTCCGCATCGTCGATCCGGCGCGAGCCGAGGGGATCGTTTGCGTCGTCCAGATAGGATTTGACCGACAGACCGTCGCCGGTGGTGCGCAGCTGTTCCTGGCCGCGCGTGCCGTCCTCGGCGCTGATCACGATCCCGGCGGCGGTGGGGTCCAGCACCGATGTCGTCTTGCGCGGCAGATCCGAGGTCGCCAGCAATTCGCCATTCTCAAGGTAATCGACAAAGGCGTTGTAGGGGTCGTAATCGCCGAAATCCAGCCGCGCCAGCACGTTCTCGGCGGGCTCGACCGGGACATCGTCCAGATCCAGGCGCTTCAGCTCGATCGCGTCGATCTCCAGCATCAGCCCGTCGGTGACCCCCAGGCTGACCATGTCAAAGCTCAGCCCCGGATCCAGATCATGCGCCACCGCGCCGTCGACCACGTCCAGCAGGGCTTCGTCCACCAGAACCTCGTTGCTGAAGAAACGCAGCACGACCTGGCCGTCGCCGCTGACATTCAACAGATCGAACGCCACGCCGATGCCATCGCCCGCCGCGCTGGTGTCGTCCAGCGCGAAGCTGATGGTCTCGTTCTCGTCCAGCAGGTGCGAGGCGACGGGATCGTTGCGGTCCTCGCGGAAGGATTTGACCGACAGCCCGTCGCCGGTGGTGCGCAGCTGTTCCTGGCCGTTGGTGCCGTCCTCGGCGTCGATGGTGATGCCCGAACCCGTGGCCACAAGCGGATCGGCCGATTTGCGGGGCAGGTCGGTAACGGCCAGCACCACGCCATCCTCGGAATAGGTCGCGATGGCGGCATAGGGCGACAGGTCGTCGAAATCCAGCCGCGCCAGGATGAAATCGTCGCCCGATGCGGGCTCGGACAGGTCCAGCCCGATCAGCAGCGGATCGTGATCCGAGGCGGCATAGAAATCGGCGTTGAAGAAGGACGGATCGCTGAAGGCCGAGCTGTAGTTCAGCAGGTCCGGCTCGTCGGCATTGATATGCCATTCCGCGACGCCGGTGATATTGTCCAGCAGGCTTTCGCTGGCCAGACCGTAATCCAGCGTGCCGCGCTGGCCGTCGAAGACATAGCTATAGGCATCGTCGCCGATAAAGCTGGCCGCCAGGTTGGTATAGCCCAGCCCGGTGATGGTCTCGACCGGATCCTCGCGCGCATAGGCGTTGAAATCGCCCAGCATCACGACATTGTCGCCGGTCGCCGCCCCGGTGGGATTGCTGGTCAGCCATTCGGCCAGTTCCGCCGCCGCATCGGCGCGGACCTGGTTCCAGAACCCCTGGCCGTCGCCCTGGTCATAGTTCGGATCGGCCAGCAGCGCGTCGATCAGCTCTTGCGGCGCGCCGGCGGCCTGGGCGTCCAGCACCACGTCCTCGAGATTGCTGTCGCCCTTGGATTTCAGGTGGTTCGACACCACCGTCACCTCGTTGCCATCGGCATCGACAAAGGTCGCGGCGGTGGCGGGGCGGTTGCGCTGGAAATCCCCTACCTGGTCGTCGGACGAGGCATAGGCGTTCAGCTGATCGGCAATGGCAAAGGTGTCCGCGGCCGAGGCTTCCTGGAATTCCAGCGTTGCCGCGCCGGTCAGCGTGACCGAGCCGGGCTTATAGATGATGCCGGTGGTGATCGCGTCGGTGCCGACGAAATCGCTGCCGGGATCGACCACGGCATAGGTGCCCGCGCCCAGTTCCGCGTTCAGCGCATCGACCAGCGCCGCGATCGCGCTGCCATCGCCGAAACCGTTGTTCTCCAGCTCTTGCAGGCCGACGATATCGGCGTCTAGTTCGACCAGAGCGGCGACGATCTTCTGCGTCTGGCGCACCAGATCCTCGGCCGTCGTGGCGCCGCGCGGGTCCAGATCGCCATTGGGGCCGGTCAGCGAGCCATCGTCCAGCGTGGTGAAATAGTTCAGCACGTTGAAGCTGGCCACCTTCAGCGTGCCACCCACATCGGGAGCGCTGTCGGGGCGGGCATCGGCATTGGTCCCGGCCACGGTTTGCAGCGGCCCGTCGGCCTGAATGCGATAATCGCCGAAGCGTTCATCCATGATCCCGGTGATCGAGGTCATCTCGGCCCCCAGCCGCAGGGTCGGGCCATCGGCGGTGATCGGATCGCCCGCCTGCAACGGCGTGCCGTCGCCGCTGTCGATCAGGGTATAGGTGTCGGGGTTCTGCGCCGACGATCCATCGTCGATGATAATCTGGTTGGCCGCGTTCGCCGCCGCCATGGCGGTGATGTCGTCGGCATCATCCTGCGGGTCCAGAACCTGGGTCGGCTGGGTCAGGTTGCCTTCGGCGACGGTGACCTGACCGAACCGGTCGAGGTTGAAGTTGGTGATCACGGTCAGCGGATCGGCGCTGTCGGACACCAGCTCGACGCGCATCCCCTCGTAGGCCTCGTAATCGGCCGTCGCGCCGATGGTGATCTTGGTCGCGGTGGGCAGGGTGACGCCGGTATCCAGAACCTGAAGCTCGGACACATTGGTCAGCTCGGTCAGGTCGCTGAATTCGTCCACGGTCGCGGTCAGGCGGATCTTGTCGCCGATCCCCACGGTCGCATCCTGCGCAAAGACGAAGATGCCTTCGGACGTGGCCGCGTCGCCATCGCTGTCGGCATCCTCTTCCTGCAGAAAGAAGCCTGTGACGCCGCTGGCCGATGTGATCAGCCCGGTCACGACCGCCTCGACCGTAACCTCCTGGCCGTCCAGGAGCGAGGCATCACCGCTGCCCTGAATGTCCGAGATCAGCGTGATCGAGAAATCGTTATCGGTGATCGACACGCTCAGGTCGCTGATTTCGGTGCCGTCATAATCGGGATCGTCGCTGGCGACGGTGAAGCTCAGCGCGCCGAAATGCGGCGTCGCCTCGTCATCGTCGTCATCCACGGCGATCACGGCGATCTGGACCGGGTCGGTGCCGGTCAGTTCGACTTCGACGCTTGGGGCGTAAAGCTCGCCATTCAGACTGACCAGGCTTTCGCCATCGGGTGCCGAAACGGTCACGGTCACGGGGGCCGCGGGGGTGGTGGTCAGTTCCAGCGTGAAGCTGTCGAAGGCATCGCTGCCCTCGGCCACGTCCAGCCCATCGCCGGAGCGTGCGACAACCGACGGGATGATCGTGCCGCCCGAGGTGCCGACGATCTGGAAATTGTCGACGGCGAAATCCTCGTCCCCGCTGTCGACCGACACGGTCAGGGTCAGGTCCATCGTTGACCCGGTGCCGTCGATATCTGCCATGAAACTGGCCAGCGCGTCGCCAAGCTGTGCGCCATCGGCGGTGCCGTCCAGATCGGTGTCCTGGAAGAAGAACCCGTTGAAATCGTCGCCATTCACCAGATCGGCGCCTTCGAACGCCAGGATGCGCTGGGCCGGGCCGCCGTCGATGCTGACATCCAGATAGATGTGATCGCCCACGTCGATATCGCCGGGATCGTCGAAAAACTCGCCGAAATCGCCCGAGAATTTCAGATCGCTCAGCCCGCTGATATCCAGCCCCGCCCAGGTCATGGTGACGGGCAGGGCGGCGCCTTCGCCGTCCATGTCCATGCCGGTCAGGAAGCTGCCATCGGTGCCGGTATAGGCCTTGACGCCGCTGGGCACGCTGTCACCGCCGAAATCGCCGCCGCCCGCGCCATCGCTGATCCCGAAGAAATCGAAGCCCGCATCCGAAAAGAACGCGGTGCTGGTGGTGAAGCCCGATGCGTCATCGAATGTCTCGTCCAGCACGGTCACCTCGGTCGGTACGGCGGTGCCGCTGACCGTCAGATCGTCGAGCGAGATATCCTCGTCCCCCGCGTCCAGATTCTCAAACGTCACGCGCAGATCCAGCAGCGCGCCCGCCCCCGCGATATCGGCCACGAATTGCGCAAAGCTGTCGGTCAGGGCAGCGCCATCGGCGATCCCGTCGAAATCGGTGTCCAGTCCCGGCTCGGTATTGGTCGCGCCCTGGCTCGCGAATTGCAGAACCTTGACATAGCCGCCACCGTCGATCTGCGCTTCGACATAGACCAGCGCGTCGGCGTCCCAGTCCTGATTGGTGCCGTCATCGTCTTCGGCAAACAGGCCCGAGATCGTCAGGTCGGAATATCCGCTGATGTCGATGCCGTCGATCGACAGGGTCAGGGTGGTGGCAAAGGGCGCCTCGCCATCGGTGTCCATCACCGCGAACCAGCCGGTTCCCTCGGCCCCGGTCACCGAATAGAACGTGCCGATGTCGCCGCCATCGGTGCGGATAAAGAAATCGCCCGCCCCGTCTGTGAACTCGGCCGCGGATGTGGTGTAGCGCGTGCCATTGCCATCGGTTTCGAAATCTTCGCGATAGATCACTGTCATTTTCTTACCCCCTGAGCGACATCAAATATCCGGAATCACTTCGCGGACATCTCTGACTGTGATTTGTAATGGCTTCGCGACAAAACCGTTTCTGCCGGACGGGGCGGTTTCACAGGTTTGTTTCCAAAGTCGAAACAACTGTTGACGTTAGGGGAACGCCCTCTGGCAGGGTCGCAACAGTTTCCGCCCATTTCGGCCCGTGCCTTGTTCCGGTGTGCCGCACGCTCTACATCCCCGGTTATGAAACGCTGGATCCCCTTTGTGAAATCCGCGCCCACGGTCGCGGTCGTGCGGCTGTCGGGTGTGATCGCCGCCGGAAACCGCCCGGGCATGCTGAACGACGTGACGCTGGCGCCGGTGCTGGAAAAGGCGTTCAAGCGCGGCAAGCCGGACGCGGTGGCGCTGTTGATCAATTCGCCGGGCGGGTCGCCCGCGCAATCGTCGCTGATCGCCCATCGCATCCGACGCCTGTCGGCCGAGACCGATGTGCCCGTCTATGCCTTTGTCGAGGACGTGGCCGCGTCGGGCGGATATTACCTGGCCGTTGCCGCCGATACGATCTGGCTGGACCATCATTCCATCGCGGGGTCGATCGGCGTGATCTCGTCGGGGTTCGGGTTTCAGGACCTGATCGCGCGCTATGGCGTCGAACGCCGGGTACATACGGCGGGGCGGTCGAAAAGCTTTCTTGACCCGTTCCAGGCCGAGAAATCCGACGATGTCGCCCGTCTGAAACAGCTTCAGGAACAGATCCACGCCACCTTCATCGGTTTCGTGACCGAACGCCGGGGCGCGCGGCTTTCCGACAATCCCGACCTGTTCACCGGCGAGGTCTGGATCGGGCAGGGCGCGGTCGATGCCGGTCTGGCCGATGGCGTGGCGCATCTGGAGCCGAAGATGAAAGAGATCTTTGGCGACAAGGTCGGCTTCAACCGATACACGCTGCGCCGGTCGCTGTTCCAGCGCTTCGGCGCGCAGATGCTGCACGGCGCGGGCGACCTGATCGAAGAACGCGCCCTTTGCGCGCGCTACGGGCTCTGACCGTGATCGTCAAGATTGTCAGCCTGTTCCTGGTGGGCATGGCCGTTCTGGCCATGTTCGGAAAACTGCGCCTGCCGGCGATCGGCAAGGGGCGGATGGGTCTTGCAAAGGCCGGGAAATGCCCGCATTGCGGGCGCCACAAGATCGGAAAGGGGCCGTGCCCCTGTCGCAAGGGGTGACATCGGGCTGATGGGTTTGGATCTGTTGTATGCGGGGCTGGGGTTGATCATCCTGCTGTTGGCGGGGGATTCTCTGGTCAAGGGGGCGGTGAACCTGTCGCTGCGGGTGGGCATCCCGGCGCTGATCGTCAGCCTGACCATCGTGGCCTTCGGCACCTCGGCGCCCGAACTGCTGATCGCCATTCAGGCCGCGCTGGACAATGCGCCGGGCATCGCGCTGGGCAATGTGGTGGGATCGAACACCGCCAATGTGCTACTGGTGCTGGGCATCCCGGCGCTGCTGGCCACGCTGCATACCAGCGAATGCGACACGCGGCGGACCTTTGTCTTCATGCTGCTGGCATCGATCCTGTTCATCGCGCTGTGTTTCCTGGGCCCGTTCGACTGGGTGCATGGTCTGGTCCTGCTGGCGGGGCTGTCGCTGGTGCTGGGCGATGCGTTCCTGGCCGCCCGCGCGCATCGGAACGAGGCCATGAACGGCGCGGCCGAACCCGACGACACCGACGCGGGAGAGATCGAAGGCGCCGATCCGTCGCTGCCCTGGTGGAAGATCTCGGTCTTTCTGGCGCTGGGGCTGATCGGCCTGCCGCTGGGCGCCAGCCTGCTGGTGGACAGCTCGATCAACATCGCCCGCGCCATCGGCGTCAGCGAGACAGTGATCGGCCTGACGCTGGTGGCGGTCGGCACGTCGCTGCCGGAACTGGCCACGACCGTGATGGCCGCGCTGCGCCGTCAGGCCGATGTGGCGCTGGGCAACGTGATCGGGTCGAACATCTTCAACCTGCTGGCAATCATCGGTGTGGCCAGCTTCGTGGCGCCGATCCCGGTCCCGCAAGAGATGCTGGATTTCGATCTGTGGATCATGCTGGGCGCGTCGATGCTGTTGCTGCCGTTCGTGTTTCTGCACTGGCCGATCAACCGGGCGTGGGGGATTGTCTTCACCGCGCTCTATGCGGTCTATATTGTCAGTGTCCTGATCTGACGGAGCGAGTGCATGGCTGACAAAAAAGCACTGGTCACGGGCGGTGCCAAGCGGCTGGGGCGGGCGATGTGCCTGTCGCTGGCGCGGGCGGGGTTCGACGTGGCGGTGCATTATGCCGGGTCGGCCGACGATGCCGCCGCGCTGGTGGACGAGATCCGCGCGATGGGGCAGGGCGCCGTTGCGCTGCGCGCCGACCTGCTGGTCGAGGACGAGACACAGGCCCTGCTGCCCGCCGCCGCCAAGGCGCTGGGCGGGCCGCTGACGCTGCTCGTCAACAACGCCTCGATCTTCGAGCATGACACGATCCGCACCGGCACCCGCGACAGCTGGGACCGGCATATCGAATCCAACCTGCGCGCGCCCTTCGTGCTGACCCAGGCCTTTGCGCACCAGGTGCCGCAAGCGGCGACCGATGCGGCGGGCGAGCCGTTGGCGCAGGGGCTGGTGGTCAACATGATCGACCAGCGGGTGCGCAAGCTGACGCCGGAATTCGCCAGCTATACCATCGCCAAGACGGCGCTTTGGGCGCTGACCCAGACCGCCGCGCAGGGGCTGGCGCCCGATGTGCGGGTGAACGCCATTGCCCCCGGTCCGACCCTGCGCGCGACCCGGCAAAGCGTCGATCATTTCGCCCGCCAGCGCGCCGCGACCATCCTGGGCCGGGGCGCGAACGAGGACGACATAACCGCAGCGCTGCACTATCTGATCGCGGCGCCCGCGGTCACCGGACAGATGATCTGTGTCGATGGCGGACAGCACCTTGCGTGGCAGACACCGGACGTTCTGGGCGTGGAATAAGGCCCGCTCGGGGCCTGTGCGCCGCGGGTTTTCCACCGGTCACAGGACAATTACAAAAGCGTTACAGTTTCTTGAGTGTTTTCAATGATTTGTAAGGTGAAAAAAAGAAGTGCAATAAAATCAATGCCTTGCAATACTGCTCAAAAAACAGGCAAACTCGTGAATTGGCCCGAAAAGAAAGGAAAAATCGGATTCAGCGATAGTTACCACCAGAGTTATCCACAGAAACGGTGGATTTGTTTGCTCTTGCCCCTGCCGGATCTGCGTTGCAGCGACAGGGGGAATCACGGCGGCGAAAGATGACACGGAAATCTGACAGCGAAGCGCCCGTGCGGACGGGGGCGGCGTGTATCCAATCCTATCTCAAACAGCTCGATGCCTCGCCCGGGGTATACCGGATGCTGGATGCCCAGGCGCGGGTGCTTTACGTGGGCAAGGCGCGGAACCTGAAGGCGCGGGTTTCCAGCTATGCCCGGCCCACGGGGCACAGCGCGCGCATCGCCCGGATGATCCGCGAAACCGCCAGCATGATGTTCCTGACCACGCAGACCGAGACCGAGGCGCTGCTGCTGGAACAGAACCTGATCAAGCAGCTCAAGCCGCGCTACAACGTGCTGTTGCGCGACGACAAGAGCTTTCCGAATATCCTGGTGGCCAAGGATCACGACTTTCCGCAGATCAAGAAGCATCGCGGCGCGAAAAAGGAAAAGGGCAGCTATTATGGCCCTTTTGCCAGCGCGGGCGCGGTGAACCGGACGCTGAACCAATTGCAGAAGGTCTTTCTGCTGCGCAACTGCACCGATGCGACGTTCGAAAGCCGCACCCGGCCCTGTCTGCTCTATCAGATCAAGCGGTGCAGCGCGCCCTGCGTGGGCTATGTCGACAAGGCCGATTACCGCGCGCTGGTGGCCGATGCCGAACGGTTCCTGCAAGGGCGCAGCACCCGCGTGCAAGAGGAACTGGCCGAACAGATGCAGGCCGCGTCCGAGGCGATGGAGTTCGAACGCGCCGCCGCCCTGCGCGACCGTATTCGCGCACTGACGCAGGTGCAGCAATCTCAGGGCATTAACCCGCGCGGCGTGGCCGAGGCGGATGTGATCGCCCTGCATATGGAGGGCGGGCAGGCCTGCGTTCAGGTGTTCTTCATCCGCGCGCATCAGAACTGGGGCAACCGCGATTACTATCCGCGCATCGCCGGGGAAACCGCCCCGGCCGAGGTGCTGCAAGCCTTTCTGGGGCAGTTCTATGACAACAAGGAGCCGCCGCGCCTGTTGCTGCTGTCCGACCAGATCGAGGACCCGGATCTGATGGCCGAGGCGCTGTCGGAAAAGGCGGGTCGCAAGGTCGAGATCGCCGTGCCGCAACGGGGCGAGAAGCTGGAGCTGGTCTCTGGCGCGCTGCGCAATGCCCGCGAAAGCCTGGCCCGGCGGATGTCGGAAAGCGCGACCCAGGCCAAGCTGCTGGGCGGTCTGGCCGAGGCGTTCGGGCTGGACACCCCGCCCGCCCGGATCGAAGTTTACGACAACAGCCACATTCAGGGCACCAACGCGGTCGGCGCGATGATCGTCGCGGGCGCCGAGGGGTTCGTGAAAAGCCAGTACCGCAAGTTCAACATCAAAGGCACAGACCTGACCCCCGGCGACGATTTCGGCATGATGAAAGAGGTCCTGACCCGCCGCTTCCAGCGCCTGCTGAAGGAAGACCCGGATCGCCAGGGCGAGGCCTGGCCCGACCTGCTGCTGATCGACGGCGGCGCGGGACAGGTCAGCGCGGTGGACGAGATCCTGCGCGAGCTGGGCGTGCAGGACATCACCATGGTGGGTGTGGCCAAGGGCGTGGACCGCGATGCCGGGAAAGAGGAATTCCACCGCGCCGGCCAGCGCGCCTTTGCCCTGCGCCACAACGACCCTGTGCTCTATTTCGTTCAGCGCCTGCGGGACGAGGCGCACCGTTTTGCCATCGGCGCCCACCGCCAGAAACGCGCCAAGGCCATCGGCGCCACCCCGCTGGACGAGGTGCCGGGCGTCGGCGCCACCCGCAAACGTGCCCTGCTGGCCCATTTCGGCAGCGCCAAGGCCGTCAGCCGCGCGGGGCTTGCGGACCTGAAAGCCGTGGACGGGATCTCGGACAGTCTGGCCGAAACCATCTATGGGTATTTCCACGAGAAGGGTTAAACCAGCCTGGTCCGGTCGCTGTCAGGGTCCAGAACATGGGTGTGCCGTGCCGCGACAACCCGTCTGAAGCCCAGGTTTTCCCAAAACGCGGGTGCCAGTTCCGTCGCCGCATTCACATTTACACGGCAATGGCCGGTGCCGGTGGAGTCGAGCAGAGCATAGGCCAGTGCGCGCGCAACGCCGTACCGACGGAACCCGGGCCGGACATAGAACCGCCGCATGCGCAGGGCGTCGGCCTCGTAGGGGTCGATCGTGATGCCGCCAATCCCCGCCAGTTGGCCCGAAACGCGCGCATGCAGAAGCCTTTCGCCGGGGCCATTGAACCGCTTGGTGCCGTCGTTCCATTCCCGCACCAGCCGCTCGATGAATCTGTAGCCTTCGCTGGCGGCGTCCCGCTGCAGATCCTCAAGATCTGTCGGCAAGGTTGCCGTCGATTGTTCGATCTTGATCGTAGGTGACATGGGGGTTCGGCTGATCCGATAAGCGTGCGGGATGCATACTCATTTTCGATCTGAACACATTTTCGATTTGCGTGGCAAGCGGGCTGCCGAGGCGGCGTTTGCGCCGCGCATTGTGCGGGGGCTTCCCCCCGTTTTCAAACCTCTGTAGGGTCCGCGACATGATCTGGACTGTGCCCAACATGTTGACCATCCTGCGCCTGTTGGCGGCGCCGGGGGTGGTGTTTGCCTTTGTCTTCCTGGCGCGCCCCTGGGCCGATTTCGTGGCGCTATTGCTGTTCGTCAGCGCCTCGGTCACCGATTGGCTGGACGGCTATCTGGCGCGCAAGTGGAACCAGACCAGCCGGTTTGGCGCGATGCTGGACCCGATTGCCGACAAGGCGATGGTGGTCATCGCGCTGCTGGCGGTCACCGGGCTGTTCGGGATGAGCGCCTGGGTCATGCTGCCCGCCACCGTCATCCTGTTCCGCGAGGTTTTCATCTCGGGCCTGCGCGAGTTCCTGCGCGAACAGGCGGGGCTGCTGGCGGTCACGAAGCTGGCCAAGTGGAAGACCACCGTTCAGATGGTCGCCATCGCGGTGCTGCTGGCGCAGGGCATATTCGAGCACTATGTCGGCATGCACAGCTATGGCATGGATGCGGCGATGGTGGATGACGTTCTGGCCGGGCGGCAACCCGACGAGATGGGGCTGGCGTGGAAATATAACGGCCTGCTGGCGACCATGTATGGCGGCATCGCGCTGCTGTGGCTGGCGGCCGTTCTGACCTTTGTCACCGGCTGGGATTATTTCGCCAAATCGCTGCCCTATCTGCGGGGGAAACCATGATTGATGTCCTCTATTTCGCCTGGGTCCGCGAGCGGATCGGCCTGCCGAAAGAGCGGGTGGAGACCGCAGCCGCGACCGTCGCCGATCTGGTGGCCGAGCTGAGCGCGCGCGAGGAGCGTTATGCCGCGGCCTTTGCCGATCTGTCGGCGCTGAAGGTCGCGCTGGATCAGGAACTGTCGGATTTCGACGCGCCGCTGGCTGGCGTGCGCGAGGTGGCGTTCTTCCCGCCCATGACCGGCGGATGAGCGTCCGCGTCGATCCCGCGCCCTTTGACGCCGGGGCCGAGCTGAACCGGTTTGCCGCCGCGCAAACCGGGGCGGGGGCCGTCGTCAGCTTCACCGGCGTGGTGCGCGACGTGGCCGGCGGCCTGCTGGAGATGCAGATCGAACATTACCCCGGCATGACCGAAAAGGCGATCGCGGCGATGGTCGACACGGCGCTGGACCGCTTTGGCCTGACCGGCGCGCTGGTCATCCACCGCCATGGGGTGCTGGGGCCGGACGACCCGATCATGATGGTCGCCACCGCCGCCCCGCATCGCAAGGATGCCTTTGCTGCGGCGGAATTCCTGATGGACTACCTCAAATCCCGCGCGCCGTTCTGGAAGAAGGAAGTCACCGGCGACGGGACCGGCTGGGTCGCGTCGAAGGACGAGGACGAAGAGGCGCTGGATCGCTGGGGTGGGGCGTAGCGGCGTAACTGTTTGGTGTCAGGTCAGTCGAAATCGGCTCATCGGTTTCTTTGCGAGACAAAGCGGACGTAGGCGTTTCGTTTAGTCGAATGATCGTTTTGGTCGTTCACGCACAAATTTCCAAACAGAAAACAGAATGCAACACACACCAGCCAAAACATATGGAGCCACCGACTTTAAGTCTGTCACGAGGCAGCAAGCATTGTAGTCATTGAGGAATTCCTCGTTCTATTCCTCATAACCGCCTTAGGTGAACGTATAGCCCTTGGCGATTTGAACAATCAGCCAGCTTGCAAGCAAAAGTACAATACCCAGAGCGAGAGAGAACCACTTCATATTTCAATTATATTGCTGCTCGGCAGCGTTGTGCAACTTGGGCTCCAAACCGCCCTTGCGATTATCCCGCGCCCTGGCTTTGCCGTTCGATATAGGCGCGCAGTTCGTCGGCCTCGTGCCTGGCGGCACGCAGGCCGTCCATGGCGGCGCCCAGTTCGGCCTGGGTCTGGGTCAGCTGGTTGGCCAGTTCGGCCTCGCGGTGCTGGATATAGGTGATCGCCTGGTCGCGGGTTTCCTCGGCCTCGTGCAGGGCCTGGGCCATCTGGTCCAGCTCGTTCATGTCCGATGCGGTGACGCGCCCCACGCGGTGGATCAGCCACGAGGCGAACCAGCCCAGCATGAAGGCCACGAACAGAACCAGGGCGGTTACCAGTATGAATTCAATTCTGTTCATCGGCGCTCTCGGATGTGTCTGTGGTGTCTTCGGTGGCGGGCGTTTCCGGTTCGATCAGCTTGAATTCGATCCGGCGGTTCGCCTCGCGCCCGTCTTCGGTCTGGTTGTCGGCGATGGGCACGGTTTCGCCATAGCCCTGCGCGGTGATGTGGGTGGTCAGGATGCGCCGCGCCATCAGCGCCTGCAGCACCGCATCGGCCCGTTGCTGGCTGAGTTGCAGGTTCATCTCTTCGCGCCCCTGGCTGTCGGTGTGGCCGCCGATCTCGAATTCGGCTTCGGGGCATTCTTTCAGGATATCGGCCAGCTTGTCGACCACCTGAAGCGAGGCGCCGTCGATGGTCGACGATCCGGGCTCGAACTTGATCTGCGCGCCGCTCAGTGCCGCGTTCAGCTGGTCGATGCATTGCTGCGGGCTGGGCAGCCCCGCCACCGGGTCGAGCGCGGCGTCATAGCGTACGTCGATCTCGAAATTCTGCGCATCGCCCAGCTTGTCGGCCACAAGGCGCGAGATCCGCGCACGGGCCTGCGGGTCGCCGGTCACGCCCTTGACGCTGACGAATTCCGGCTGGACCACCACGATCCCCTGATTGAGGTCCGAAAGCGCCTCGAGCCCGGTCAGCACCCTGAGCGGCCAGCCCGCAGGCAGTTCGCTGTCCAGCCGCATCGCGGCATAGACATTGCCCAGACCGAAGCGCGAGCGCGCATAGCTTTCCGCCGCCTGACGGACCAGCGCATTGGTGGTGCGCCCGCGCAGCTGCACCTGGCCCTCGGGGCTTTTGGTGGCGACGAATTCCGGCGGCCCGTCCGATGTATCGGTGCCGGTCCCGTCGACCTTGACCGGTTCGGGCAGCACCGCGTGCAGCGAAAACACATCGGGCAGGTCGCTTTCCAGCTCGCCCGAGACGCGGTCGAACAGGTCCTGTTCGGCGCTGTCCAGCGCCACCAGCGTCACATCGGCATCCGAAAAGGTCAGCGCGCCGCCGCCCAGCCGGCCAAGCGCGGCAATCCCGGTTTCGACCGCTGCCGCCCAGTCGGGCGTCGGCACGCCCAGGCCGATGGTGCAGTCGCCCGCGTCCCCGTCTTCCAGCCCGATGGCGCGGGCGGCATCCAGGATCCGCTTGCGCGCGCCTTCGGTATCGGCCGAACAGGCATCGAACCGCGCGCCGCCCTCGTCCAGCAGGACGCGCAGGGTAAAGGGGGTGATGACCGGGCGCGGGGCCGAGATATCCAGCACGATATCGATGCCCTTGGGCTGGTTGCGTGTCAGCTCGGTTTCGAATTTCGCCCGTTGCGCCGGGCTTTCGGAAATCGCCGTGACCGCCACCCGGTCGGCCGAGACCGAGATCTTGGAACGCGGCAGCAGCTCCAGCGCGCGGATGCCATAGTTCAGCGCCGCGTTCCAGCCTTTCGGCGCGGGGTGGTCGGCGGTCTCCAGCATGTCCGAGATCTGGCCGCCGCTGATCGCCTCCTGCACGGCGGTGCCGATCCGGACGCGGGCGTCTTCGGACGGGATCAGGCCGATCATCGACACCCCATCGTCATTGCGCAGCAGCTCCAGCGAATAGCTGGGCAGGGTCAGCGGCGTGCTGGGGGCAACGTCCATCGCATCGATCACGCGGGCGGAATCGACGATGGTCCCAGCCACGGTCAGGGCGCGGAAACGGGCGGCCTCGGTCGGGGCGGTGCCGGTCAGGCGCAGCTGCAGCCCGTCGGCGGACACATCGGTAAAGCTGATCCCGTCCAGCACCAGCGCGCGGTGCACTTCGACGGCGGCGCGGTTTTCGATCACGTTGACCGCGACATAGGCCCCGGCAAGCGACAGGACTCCGGCGGCCAGCACCGCGGCCGGGGCGATCAGGTTGGCGGACAGACGCATCGACAGGCTACTCCGGTTTCACTGTATCGCTGGTTCTAGAACGGCCCCCGCGCGGGCGCAATCACAGCACGATGATTGCGGCAAGAAACAGCACAAGGATCAGCCCCGCATCGCGGTTCGACCGGAAGAGCTGCAAGCACGTCGCGGGGTTATAGGTTTTCAGTCGCGTCAGCTGCCACGTCAGGTGCCAGCCAAAGGCCCAGACACCGGCAACGCCAAGCAGCACCTTCAGGATACTGTCCTGCGAGATCAGCGCCACCACCACCCCGGCAGTCAGCAGGATCACGGTGGTCATCATGAACAGCCGCAGCCATTCCTTGGTGTCGTCGCCGAACAGCAGCGCGGTGGATTTCACCCCGATCAGCGCGTCGTCCTCGGTGTCCTGATGGGCATAGATCGTGTCATAGAAGATCGTCCAGGCGATCCCACCCAGATAGAGCAGCACCGCCGGCAGGGCGAGCGACCCGGTATGCGCCGTCCAGCCCAGCAGCGCGCCCCAGTTGAACGCCAGCCCCAGGAACACCTGCGGCCAATAGGTGAAGCGCTTGGCAAAGGGATAGATCACCACCAGCCCCAGCGACGCGACGCCCAGAAAAACGGTTGTCCAGTTGAAGGTTATCAGGATCAGGAACGCGATCCCGGCCTGCATCGCCATCCAGACTGTCGCCTGTTGCACCGTGACCTGTCCCGACGGGATCGGGCGGGATTTGGTGCGCTCGACCTTCGCATCGTATTCATGGTCGGTGATGTCGTTCCAGGTGCAGCCCGCCCCGCGCATCAGCCAAGCGCCCAAGGCGCAGCCGATCAGGATCCAGAGATCGGCTGCCCGAAATCCGGTCGACGCGGCGGCCAGCAGCGTGCCCCACCAGCACGGGATCAGCAGCAGCCAGGTGCCGATCGGCCGGTCTGCGCGGGAAAGCCGCAGATAGGGGCGCGTCCAGTCCGGCGCCAGCCGGTCCACCCAGTTGCCGGAAACGGCGTCGGATACCTGGCCTGTGGCCTCTGGCGTTTCGGTTGTCTCAGACATAGTGTCGGCCCCATGAAAAACGGAAAATCGGCAAAGGTCAGGCTCTATGTAGAGCACCCGCCGGGGCAGGGGCAAACCATTCCTCTGACCCGCGAGCAGGCGCATTACCTTTTCGGGGTGATGCGGCTGGGTGCGGGCGATCACATTCTGGTGTTCGACGGCGCCCATGGCGAGTGGCTGGCCCAGGTGGTCGAGGCCGGAAAGCGCGGCGGCATCCTGTCCTGTGTCGAACAGACCAGGGGTCAGATGAACCCGCCCGACCTGTGGCTGCTCTTTGCCCCGATCAAGAAGGCGCGCACCGATTTCATCGTCGAAAAGGCGGCCGAGATGGGCGCCGCGCGCATCTGTCCGGTACAGACCGAGTTCACCAATGCCGAGCGCATCCGGCAGGACCGGTTGCAGGCCCACGCGGTCGAGGCCGCCGAGCAATGCGGCGGCACCTTCGTGCCCCAGGTTGACGACCTGCAACGGCTGGACCGGATGTTGGCCGACTGGCCCGTGGACCGGCAACTGATGTTCTGTGACGAGGCGCTGGCCGGTGCCGCCGAAACCCTGGGCGCGGCGGGCGGCGGCAAATGGGCGATTCTGATCGGCCCCGAGGGCGGCTTTTCCGACCCCGAACGCGCCCGCCTGACCGCACTGCCCTTCGCCCACGCCGTCAGCCTGGGCCCCCGCATCCTGCGCGCCGACACCGCCGCCGTAGCCGCAATGACAGTCTGGCAACAGGCGCTGGGGGATTGGGGGTGAAACGCGTGCCGCCGCGCCTTTACGCCATACTTGCGCGAGAGGCCGACTATGGCGTGGTGTTCCGGCGTGGCCCGTCCCGGCAGGTTGCTGTGATCGGATGGAATACCAACGATGACAGTTTCGAATTGGGGCAGTGGCTGAAGGGCCGGATATATGAACGCCGCAGCGATCTGTCGCCTGATGGCCGTCATCTGATCTATTTTGCAATCGATGGCATGTGGCACAAGCGTGATGGATCGTGGACGGCAGTCAGCCGCGCTCCGTATTTGACTGCGCTCATATACTATGGTTGGGGGAACTGCTGGGGCGGCGGGGGCGTGTTCGATCGAAACACAAGTTTCTGGCTTGATGGCCACCCCCTTGATGGGGCGCAAAAGTTTACCGATTGCGGTCTACACAGGCAGGATGATCTGCCATGCGATCTTGGGGATGAATATTGTCTGGATTGGAAGAAACTGATCCGCGATGGATGGTCTCCCGCCGAGTATCGGAAAGAGATTGGGCGACCTCATCGCGTTTTCACCAAGCAAGTGCGTTTGGGGTGGCATATCGAAAAATACTGCTTTTCCGAAGGCGAGGACGGGCCGAACAACGCGGTTTACTGGGAACGACATCGACTGATCGGCCCGGGGGTCGAGATCGACGGCGCGGATTGGGAATGGGCCGATGTCGATGGGCGGGATGTGGTCTATGCCGCTCGGGGCGCTCTGTGGCGGATGTGTGTTGGCGAATACTCGGCCGATACCCCACGCCTGCTGAAGGATTTCACCGATATGCAATTCGAAGCGCGCACCGCACCCTATCAGGGCGTGCCTGCCGGGAAGCGCGGCCAATGATCCGCCCCGAAATCACCGCCGCCCTGCTGCGCTGGCGCGAGGCGTTGATCGGGTTGGCGGTGTTCCTGCTGTCGGCCTATGGCGCGGCGACGGCGTTCGGGTTGGTGAAATGGCTGTCGTGGCTGGGTGTGGCCATCGGTGCTGCCCTGATGTGGGAGGGCGCGCGGCGTGCGCGCTTTCCGGCGGGCGCGGGCGGGCCGGGAATGGTGGAGCTGGACGAGCGTCAGATCACCTATTTCGGGCCCATGGGTGGCGCGGCGGTGTCGGTCGATGACTTGTCCCGGGTCGAGATCCGCACCACCGATGCCGGGCCACTGAACAGCGATCTGTTCTGGATCTTTACCCAGACCGACGGCCTGGCCTTGCGCATTCCCGGCGACGCGCAGGGGGTCGAGGTGCTGTTCGACGCGCTGGCGATGCTGCCCGGCGTCGACTATCACGCGGCGACACAGGCGGCGGGTACGACCCATCCTCAGCATTTCGTGATCTGGCAAAAACACAGACTCCCGTCGCATTGACATCCCCCGCCGTTTCGCCCCACATCGGTCGGGCACGCACAGCAAGATCGGAGCACCCCCATGTCCATTCCCCAGTCCGGCGGCGACCCGATCGAAGATATCGCGCAGCTAGCGGCCTATCTGGAAAGCGGCTGCAAGCCCAAGGCAGACTGGCGCATCGGGACCGAGCACGAGAAGTTCGGCTATTGCAAGGACACGCTGAAGCCGCTGCCCTATGACGGGCCGCGCTCGATCCGTGCGGTGCTGGAGGGGCTGCGCGACGGTCATGGCTGGGCGCCGATCCTGGAGGGCGGCCATCTGATCGGGCTGGAAAAGGACGGCGCGAATGTCAGCCTGGAACCGGGCGGCGCGCTGGAACTGTCGGGCGCCCCGCTGGAAACCATCCACGAGACCTGTGACGAGGTGAACGCCCATCTGCGCGACGTGAAGGACATTGCCGACAAGATCGGCGTGGGCTTCATCGGGCTGGGGGCGGCGCCGATCTGGTCGCATGAGCAGATGCCGCTGATGCCCAAGGGGCGCTACAAGCTGATGGATGCCTATATGGAAAAGGTCGGCACCATGGGCACGTCGATGATGCGGCGGACCTGCACGGTGCAGGTGAACCTGGATTTCGGGTCCGAGGCCGACATGGTGCAGAAACTGCGCGTGGCGCTGGCGTTGCAGCCGGTGGCGACCGCGCTGTTTGCGAATTCGCCCTTCTTCGAGGGCAAGGTGAACAACCACAAAAGCTGGCGGTCCTATATCTGGCGGCACCTGGATGCCGACCGGACGGGCATGTTGCCCTTCGTGTTCGAAGATGGGTTCGGGTTCGAGGCCTGGGTGGACTATGCGCTCGATGTGCCGATGTATTTCGTCTATCGGGACGGGAAATATATCGACGCCCTGGGCCAGAGCTTTCGCGATTTCCTGAAGGGCGAGCTGCCAGCGCTGCCGGGGGAAACCCCGCTGATCAGCGACTGGGCCGATCACCTGACCACCATCTTCCCCGAGGCGCGGCTGAAGAAATTCATCGAGATGCGCGGCGCCGACGGCGGCCCCTGGCGGCGGCTTTGTGCGCTGCCCGCGTTCTGGGTCGGGCTGACCTATGACCAGACGGCGCTGGATGCGGCCTGGGATCTGGTCAAGGACTGGGATTCTGAGACCCGCGAGGGGCTGCGCGTGGCGGCATCGGTCGACGGGTTGCAGGCGCGGGTGGGCGATGTGTCGATGCACGAGGTCGCGCGTCAGGCCGTTGCGATCTCGCAGGCTGGCCTGAAGGCACGGGCGCGCCCCGGCGCGGGCGGGCTGATCCCCGACGAGACCCATTTCCTGAATGCGCTGCAGGAAAGCGTCGATAGCGGCAAGGTCCCGGCGGATGAGCTGTTGGAACATTACAACGGCGATTGGGATGGCGATCTGACGCGTATCTACGCGGCCTACAGTTACTGAGGATTGGCGCGGCCGCTGTGTCGTTCGGGGTCGGCGTAAAGCCATCCGAAAAGCGCGCCCCAAAGCGGCGCGGCAATCACACCGCAGACCATGATGATCCCAAAGGGCACTTGTGCGTCAACGATGGGGTCCGACAGGTATCGGACGCCCCAGTAGAGCGCCAATAGCAGGGGCGTGCCGATCACGTGCCCGCCCATGGCCAGACCCGGGATGTCATCGCGCGCGCCGCAGCGTTTCAGGTGACGCCACAGGATCGGCGCGCCGATCACCAGCCACGGAACGAAGCCCAGCACCGCCGCGACAATCGTCGTGGCCGACACGATCCAGGCCATGGGATGCGGGACCAGCAGCAGCGGGAGAGAGACCAGCACGGGCAACAGCGGCGCGACGAACAGCGACATCCAGAAGTCGGGCACGTCGATCGGGTGTTGCTGTGTCATGCTGGTCTCCTTCGCAGTCAGGTGTCAGGCCGTAGGTTGGGCCGGTTCAGCAGGGGCGGGGATGCGCGGGTTCTGCGCCCGGACCACCATGTCGCGCAGCGCGCCGATCGCGCTGGCAAAGCCGATGCCAAGCGCCACCAGCGCGACACCCAGGGTGCCGAAGCTGGCCACCACCGGCGGCAGGTCGGACAGGCCGATCAGCGCGGCGATCAACGCCAGCCCGCCCGCGCCGATGACGACAAACCCGCTGACGATGGCCAGCGCGCCCGCCCGCGCGGTGCGCCCGGTTTGCGGGCAGTCGCCCATCACCGCACCAATGCGCAGGATCATCACGGACAAGGTGGCAAGCGCCGCCAGGCTGATCACGAAATACAGGGCATAAGGTACAAACATCAGATCATCCTTTCTGTTGGATCTGTTGGGTTTCTTTCGCAAATCGTGGGTAGAGATGGGCCAGAACGGCCATCCACAGCGGCCCGAAGAACAGGCCGAAACTCAGCAGCATATCCAGGTCGCGCGCGCGATAGGCGCCGGTCCATTGGATGATGGGCCAGGCGGGCACGATCATCAGCACCGCCAGAAACCCCGCCAGTGCGAACAGCACCCGGCTGCGCTGTCCCGCGCGCAGCAGCACATAAGCCAGCGGCGCGCCGAAGATCAGATAGAATACGCCCCCCAACAGGATGGCAAAGACCGGGATCAGCAGCACCCAGAAGAAGCACAGCGCGATCAGCAACGGCGCCCAGAATGTCGCCAGGACAAAGGGCCAGAATTCCGCGCGGGGCCTGCTATTGTATTCTGTATTTGTGGTCATTTCTGTAATTTCCGAAATTTTAGCGCAAAATTTTTAGCCGCTGCCGGGTAGGAACCGCGCGATGCGCGCACCCAGCTTGATCGCGGCCATCTGCACCTTGCGCGGCAGGCGCGAGACCTCCTGATACCAGCCGTCGAACATCTCCATCACCTGCAGGGTTTCGCGCATCCGGTCGCGCACGGGTGCGGGGGTGTTGTCGGTCTCGGCCTCGGCCAACACGTCGCGCAGGGCCTCGATCGTGGGCAGGAACTCGCGCTCGCGCCGTTCGGCGATCACGGTGTCGACCAGATCCTGCATGTCGCGGATCGACGTGAAATGATCGCGCCGGTCGCCCAGCTGGCGGCTGGCCTTGACCAGCTTCCAGCCCTGCAATTCCTTCAGCGCGGTCGACACGTTCGAGCGCGCCAGGTTCAGCGTCTCGCAGATCTCGTCCGCCGTCATCGGCTCGGGCGCGATGTGCAGCAGCGCGTGGATCTGGGCCACGGACCGGTTGGTGCCCCATTTGGCGCCCATCTCTCCCCAATGAAGGATAAAGGCCTGCATGGCGGGGGTCAGCTGCATCGACTCTCTCCTAATTTCTGTAAAGGCAGAAATATCAGAATTGACTGCAGAGTCAAGCGATCTGCGCGCGCCTCAGGTTTTCAGCGCGGCCAGACGTTCCAGCGGGCGGGGGCTTTGTTCGGCCAACGCCAGCAGCCAGGCGCCCTCCATCTGCATCAATAACAGGTCGGCGGCGTCCTGCGGGGCGGCGTGGCCCAGCCGCGTGGCGTGGGCGGCCAGACAGGCAGCCCAGTCGTTCATAACCTGCCGGGCGGCGTCGCGCAGCGCGGGTTCCTGTCCCGACGCCTGCAGGATGCTGGCCACCGGACAGGCCTGCACCGGGCCACCCGGGGGGATCAGCGCGGCAATGGCCCGTGCCAGCGCGGCGGCGCCGGTGGCGAAACTGTCGGCATCGGCAAAGGCGCGGTCGATCAGACGCTGGATCGCGGCACCGGTACACAAGGTGGCGGCGGTCGCCAGCTCGCGCTTGCCGCCGGGAAAGTGGTAATAAAGCGACCCTTTGGGCAGTCCCGATGCGCTCAGGATCTCGGCCAGACCAACCCCGTCATAGCCCTTTTGCCGCAACAGGGTCGCGGCGCAGCGCAGCAGCGTGTCGCGGTTCGTGGGGGCGTTCATGCGCCCGTCATAGCGGGGCTGGACCGATCGGTCCAGATGTCTTATAGACCAACCGGTCTAATAAGGGGATCGCATGAGCGCCGACACCAACCCGGAATTCACGCCCGTCACCATCCGGGCCAAGGGCGCCAGGCTGACCGCGCGGTTCACACCCGCCGTGGGACCGACGCGCGCCAATCTGGTGCTGCACGGGGCGACCGGCGTGCCGCAACGCTATTACCAGCCCTTCGCGCGTTGGGCGGCGCAGCGCGGCGTGGGGGTGCTGACCTATGATTATCGTGATTTCGGTGCCTCGCGGACGGGGCCGATGCGGGACAGCCGGGCAAACTTTGCCGACTGGACGCTGCACGATCAGGGCGCGGCCGAGCGCTGCTTGGCCGAACTGGCACCGGACGGGCCGCTCTGGGTGCTGGGCCATTCGCTGGGTGGGTTGGGCATCGCATTCCGGCAGTTCGATCCGCGCGTGTCGCGGATCACCACCATCGGGGCGGGCATGGCGCATCACACCGACCACCCGTGGAGTTATCGGCCCATCGCGCTGGCCTTCTGGTTCGTGCTGGGGCCGGTCGGCACCGCGCTGGCGGGATACCTGCCGGGGCGGCGGATGCTGCTGGGCGCGGACCTGCCGGCGGGGGTCTATTGGCAATGGCGGCGATGGTGCACGCGGCGCAGGTTTTTCCATGATGATATCGGCGACAGCCTGCCACAGCCGGATTTCACCCTGCCGGGTCCGCGGATCCGGATGCTGACCATGACCGACGATGTGGTGGTCCCGCCCGTGGCGGTGCGGCGCTATGCCGATGCCTTTGCCGCGGGGCGGGTCGACTTCGCCGCGCTGGACCCGGCCGATTACGGCCTGACTTCGCTGCGCCATATCGAGGTTCTGTCCCAGCGCAGCGCCGCCGCCTGGCCCGCGATCCTGGACCTGCCCCCGGCATAGGGCGGCTCAGCCCTTCTGGCCGATCTTGGGCTCGGTCCCGGCCTTCAGCCGCTTCAGGTTCGGCGCATGGCGGATATAGATCAGGATGGTCAGACAGATGCCCAGAAGGATGAACGTGCCATAGCCCAGAAACACCATCCACAGCGGCGTCAGCGCCGCCGCCACCAGCGCGGCCAGCGACGAATACCGCGCCACCAGCGCCATCACCAGCCAGGTGGCACAGGCCGCCAGCCCCACGGGCCAGGCCAGCGCCAGCAGCGTGCCCAGGAAGGTCGCCACCCCCTTGCCGCCGCGAAAGCCCAGATAGATGGGAAAGCAATGCCCGACAAAGGCCGCCAGCCCGGCAAGCTGCGCCGCATCCTCGCCCGCCAGCGCGCGCGCAATCAGCACCGCGAGCCCGCCTTTGCCCGCATCCAGCACCACCGTCAGCGCCGCCGCCACCTTGTTGCCGGTGCGCAGCACGTTGGTGGCGCCGATATTGCCGGACCCGATGGCGCGCAGATCGCCCAGCCCGAAGGCCCGCGCGATCACGATCCCGAAGGGCACGGACCCCAGAAGATAGGCCAGCACCGCCACCAGCGCCAGAACGGGCAAAGCGGTCTCAATCAAAGGCATGGTTCATTGTTCCCCAAATACTCCCGCCGGAGGCATGAAAATCAGTCCGCCCCGAAGACTTGCGCGCCCGCGACGAAGGTTGCAATCACCTTGCCCTGCATCCGCGCGCCGTCAAAGGGGGTGTTCTTGGATTTCGACCGCAGCTTGAAGCGGTCCAGCACGAAAGGCGCGTCCGCGTCGAACAGCACCAGATCGGCGGGCGCGCCGGGGGCCAGCCGCCCGGTGTCCAGCCCCAGCCGCCGCGCCGGGTTCAGCGACAGCGCACGCCACAGCACCGGCAGCGCGATCTGCCCCGCATGGACCAGCCGGAGCGCGGCGGGCAACAGGGTCTCCAGCGCCACGGCACCGCTCGCGGCCTCCTCGAACGGCAGGCGCTTGCTTTCCTCGTCTTGGGGCGTGTGCATCGAACAGATCACGTCGATCAGCCCGCTGGCCACCGCATCGACCAGCGCCAGCCGGTCGTCTTCCGACCGCAGCGGCGGCTTGACCTTGAAGAAGGTGCGGTAATCCGAAACGTCGAGCTCATTCAGCGTCAGGTGATGGATCGACACGCCCGCCGTCACATCCAGCCCGTTGGCCTTGGCCCGTTCCAGCGCGGGCAGGGCGCGGGCGGTGGTGATCTGGTCGGCGTGGTATCTGACGCCCGTCATCTCGACCAGCGCCATGTCGCGGTCCAGCGCCATGCGCTCGGCCATGGGCGTGACCGACGGCAGACCCTTCAACGCGGCGAACTTGCCGCTGGTGGCCGCCGCCCCCGCCGACAGGCCCGGATCCTGCGGATGGGCGATGACCAGCGCGCCCAGGCTGCGGGCATAGGTCATGGCGCGGCTCAGCACCTTGGTATCGGTGGTGACCGTATCGCCATCGGTGAACGCTACGGCGCCGGCATCCAGCAGGAAGCCCAGCTCGGTCATCTCGCGCCCCTGCCGGCCCTTGGTCAGGGCGGCCATGGGCTTGATCCGCACCGGCGCGGCCTCGCGCGCGCGGCGGGTGACGAATTCCAGAACCTCGGGCGTGTCGATGGCGGGCAGCGTGTCGGGGCGGGTGACCATGGTGGTGACCCCGCCCGCCGCCGCCGCCAGCCCGGCGGAGCGAAAGCTCTCCTTGTGCCGCTCGCCCGGCTCGCAGATCTTGACGCCGATATCGACGATCCCCGGCGCCAGGCACTTGCCGCGCGCGTCGATCACCCGGTCCGCCTTGGGCGGGGCATCGGTGCCCGTGGCGCTGATGGTGCCCCCATCGACCGCCAGCCAGCCGGTGGTTTCGGTTCCGACCTCGGGGTCGATCAGGCGGGCATTGGTGATAAGGGTGTCAGGCATTGGTCGTCCCGTTGCTGTCGTCGGCGCGCGCGTCGCGCATGTCCTGTTGAAGCCGCTGGATCATCGGCCAGACCCTGTCGGCATCTGCAAAACGCATGAAGCCCGCAGCGAATTTCTGCGGCACATCGTTCACAGTCACGCCCTCGTCGACATAGTCAAAGATAATCGAGCCAAGCGGGCCGGGGACATAATCGTAGTCACTCTCGGCGGTTATTTCATAGGTTTTCAGCGTGCGCCGACGCCGGGGCAGGGCGATGCCCAGAATGGCGCGGCGGTTTGTCAGGGTATAGAATGTGTGGCGGCGTTTATGGGCTGGCCAATAGGATTGGCTGAACGCGAGGTAGCCGCTGATCCCGGTCCACAAGACTGCGAACAGGAATATGACGGGCTCTGCGCCGCTAATCGCAATGACAAAGAGCACAACGCCGATCGCAGAGAAGCATGCACCGATACCGAAGGCCGCCCAGCGGCTTGGGTGGATATAGATCCCACCATCGGGCTGCCCCTGCCAGAGGATCTCTTCACCCTCCCACAGGATACCCGCCCATTCGTCATCGGTGCTCAAACCATCACCCCGCCATCGGCCCGTTCCCGCAAGTTCCGCGCCAGCAGGTCCATCGCGGCCATGCGCACGGCGACGCCCCGGTTCATCGGCCCCGAGGTATTCATAATGATAGATATCAAAAGCCTAGATGCCGTTTCTAAGACAGTATGGATCGCCCCCACGGCGGAGGCGCAGCAGGTGAAAGCCATCAGGCGGCTATTCGCGGAAAGCGTGTTCATGTCTCGCCTCGTTGAATGGCGTAAACCAGGGAAAGCACCCTCTTTCCATCTGTTAAGTTTCTGAATTCAAAAGAATCCACTAATCGGGCGCCAGATCGGGACGGAGCGCCAAACCGAATCCGTTGAACCTTACCATCTTCCCAGCCGATTTCCGTATCGACGGAAATAGCTTTTGTTCTGAGTGTCTTGCCTAGGAGGCTCGTGGCAATAAATGCGCGCTTGTTGCTCAATGCGTACCACGTCGACCGACGCGTCAGATAGTCATGCGCAAACCGACCGATGGTCATATACAAGCCCACAAAAAAGAACACACCACCGAAGCAAATCGGCACCAAACCCAGCGGCGAACCGTCAAGCAATGCGGCAATACCCGCGACCATGATTATTCCACCAATCGGCACTGCAATGCCTGCCCAGGCGATTGAGAAGGGAACCAGCAACAAATCGCGCCTTTCCAGGTTGAGAAAATTTCCAGCAGGTTGCCCCTGCCACAATACATGCTCCCCCTTTTCCAGAAAATCTGCCCAATCCGAAGCTGCGCTCAAACCATCACCCCGCCATCGGCCCGTTCCCGTAGGTTCCGCGCCAGCAGGTCCATGGCGGCCATGCGCACGGCGACGCCCATTTCCACCTGTTCCTGGATGACGGATCGGTTGATGTCATCGGCGATCTCGCCGTCGATCTCGACGCCCCGGTTCATGGGGCCGGGGTGCATCACGATGGCGTCGGGCTTGGCATGGGCCAGTTTCTCGGCGTCCAGCCCATAGCGGTGGTAGTACTCGCGTTCGGACGGGATGAAGCCGCCATCCATCCGCTCACGCTGAAGCCGCAGCATCATGACCACGTCCACGTCCTTCAGCCCCTCGGCCATGTCGTCATAGACCTCGCAGCCGAATTCGGCGAACTGGCCGGGGACCAGCGTGGGCGGGCCGACCAGGCGGACGCGGTTCTCCATCTTGCCCAGCAGGATGATGTTCGACCGCGCCACGCGGCTGTGGGCGATGTCGCCGCAGATGGCGATCGACAGACGGTGCAGCCGGCCTTTGGCGCGGCGGATCGTCAGCGCGTCCAGCAGCGCCTGTGTGGGGTGTTCGTGCCGCCCGTCGCCCGCGTTCAACACCGCGCAGTTGACTTTCTGCGCCAGCAGGTCGACCGCGCCGGAATGCGGGTGCCGCACCACCAGCAGGTCGGGATGCATCGCGTTCAGCGTCAGCGCCGTGTCGATCAGGGTTTCGCCCTTTTTGATGCTGGACGCCTGCATCGCCATGTTCATCACATCCGCGCCCAGCCGCTTGCCCGCCAGTTCGAACGACGCCTGCGTGCGGGTGGAGTTCTCGAAAAACATGTTGATCTGCGTCAGTCCCGCCAGCGCGTCGGAATGTTTGACGGCGCCGCGGTTCAGATCGACATATTGATCGGCCAGGTCCAGGATTTCACGGATATCGTCGGGTTTCAGCGGCTCGATACCAAGCAGGTGCTTTGCGCGGAATGTCATGGGGCCTCCGATCCGGTCGGGTGGGTTATAGGTTTGCACGCGCGGGGCGGCAAGAGATTGTCATCGCGCGCGTGTCGGCCTAGCGTGCGGACATGATTCAATCGGCGGACAACCTGGACTATCACACCGCGCTGGCGCTTCTGGCCTGGCAGGTCGAGCTGGGCGCGGACGAGGCGATTGCCGCGGCGCCGGTCGACCGCTATGCGCTGCGCGACCAGCCCAAGCCCAAGCGCGCGGCACAGGCCGCCCCGGAACCGCAGCCGGTGCCGCAGGCCGATCCGGTGGCCGAGGCGCGGGCATTGGCGCAAGCCGCCGGCACCTTGGACGAACTGTGCGAGGCGGTGGCCGACTTCACCCATTGCGAACTGAAACAGGGCGCGCGCAACACCGTGTTTGCCGATGGCAACCCGGCGGCGCGGATCATGGTCATTGGCGAGGCGCCGGGCCGCGACGAGGATATGCGCGGGCTGCCCTTCGTGGGGCGCGCGGGCCAGTTGCTGGACCGGATGTTCGCCGCCATCGGCATGGACCGCACCGCGCCCGACAGCGAGGCTGCGCTTTATATCACCAATGTCCTGCCCTGGCGCCCGCCGCAGAACCGCGACCCGAAACCGGACGAGGTTGCGATGATGCTGCCCTTCCTGCAGCGCCATGTCGAACTGGCCGATCCGCAGGTGCTGGTGCTGATGGGCAATCACTCCTGTCAGGCGCTGCTGGGGATGCGCGGCATCACGCGGCTGCGCGGCAAGTGGGCCGAGGCGCTGGGCCGTCCGGCCCTGCCGATGTTCCATCCGGCCTTTTTGTTGCGCAACCCGGTGGCCAAGCGCGAGGCGTGGCATGACCTGCTGATGTTGCAGGCGCGCCTGCGCGGCGGCGCATGAGGATCCTGGCCTTCTCTGACCTGCACGCGGCGCGCGCCCGTGCCGCCGATCTGGTGGCCGCCGCAGCGGACGCCGATCTGGTGATCGGGGCGGGGGATTTCTGCAACATGCGGCAGGGGCTGGATCAGGCCATGCGCCTGCTGGATGGGATCGACGTGCCGCTGGTCGTGGTGCCCGGCAATGCCGAAAGCGCCGAGGAGTTGATCGCGGCCAGCGCCATGGGCACCCATGTGCTGCATGGTGCCCCGGCGGAATTCGACGGTGTGCGGCTGTTCGGGCTGGGCTATGGCGTGCCCGTCACACCCTTCGGCGACTGGTCCTGCGACTTGACCGAGGCCGAGGCGGGCGCGATGCTGGACACCTGTACGCAAGCCGACATCCTTATCACCCATTCCCCGCCCAAGGGCGTGGCGGATGTGACATCGGGCGGGCAATCGGTCGGCTCGACCGAGATCCGGGCGGCCATCGAACGCATCCAGCCGCGACTGGCGCTCTGCGGGCATATCCATGACAGTTGGGGGCAGGAAGGCATGATCGGCGCGACCCGTGTCGTGAACCTGGGCCCCACGCCGAATTGGTTCGAGGTGAGCATATGATCGACCCGCTGACCCTGTTGGCCTTCATCCCCGCGGCACTTGCGCTGAACCTGACGCCCGGGGCGGATCTGATGTTCTGCCTGGGCCAGGGGCTGCGGTCGGGGCCGCGCGCGGCGCTGGCGGCGGATTTCGGCATCGCGCTGGGCGGTATGGTGCATGTCACGCTGGCGGGTCTGGGTCTGGGCGCGCTGGTGGCGGCGCATCCCGCGCTGTTCGACGTGATCCGCTGGGGCGGGGTGGCCTATCTGCTGTGGCTGGCGTGGCGCACCCTGACGGGGCCAAGCCACCTGAACGCCGCGCCGCGCGCGCGCAATGCGTTTCGCGAGGGGCTGATGGTCAACCTGACCAACCCCAAGGTGATCCTGTTCGTGCTGGCCTTCGTGCCGCAATTCGTCGACCCCACCCGCGCGGTGCTGCCGCAATTCCTGATCCTGGGCGCGCTGATCGCTGTGGGCGGGCTGGTCGTGAACGGCGCGGTGGGGGTTTTCGCCGGCAGCATGGGGCGCCGCCTGACCGGCTCGCCCCGCTTCGCACGCGGGCTGGCCATCGTGTCGTCGGGCATTTTCGCGGGGCTGGCCATCCGATTGGCGGTATTGGAGCGGAATTGATGGCAACAGGCGAAAAACAGTTCATTCCGGTGCGTATCGCGGTTCTGACCGTGTCCGACACGCGCGGGCTGGATCAGGACCGGTCCGGCCAGACGCTGGTCGACCGGCTGAGCGCGGCGGGGCATGTGCTGGCCGACCGCAAGATCCTGCGCGACGAGCGGGATCAAATCGCCGCGCAACTGCGCGCCTGGTGCGCCGATCCGGGGGTGGATGTCGTGATCTCGACCGGGGGCACGGGGCTGACGGGCCGCGACGTGACGGTCGAGGCGCATCGCGATGTCTATGAAAAGGAAATCGACGCCTTCGGCACGGTCTTTACCATTGTCAGCATGAAGAAGATCGGCACCAGCGCGGTGCAAAGCCGGGCGACCGGCGGGGTGGCCAATGGCACGTACCTGTTCGCGCTGCCCGGCTCGACCGGGGCGTGCAAGGATGCCTGGGACCAGATCCTGGTGCATCAGCTGGATTACCGCCATGCGCCGTGCAACTTTGTCGAGATCCTGCCGCGGCTGGACGAACATCAGCGGCGCAAATGACCGACCTCTTCACCCCCTTGGGCGATCTGCCCGCCGATCCGGTCACGCGGGCGGCGGTGGTGGTGGCCTGTGACACGCGGGGGCGGGTGTTGCTGCAATTGCGCGACGATTTTCCGGGCGTCGCCGCGCCGGGGCAATGGTGCGTCTTTGGCGGCGGGGTCGAGGGGGACGAGGGGCTGGCCCAGGCCGCCGCGCGCGAGTTTGCCGAGGAAACCGGTGTGATCCTGTCGCCCGAGCTGTTTCAGCCGCTGGCCGCCGTCGCGGGCCGGGCGCACAAGGGCGCGGTGCTGTACGCGTTCCGCTGCACCGTTCCGGTCGAGGTCGCGCATATCAAGCTGGCCGAGGGCGCGGGCTTCGGCTTTTTCACCGCGCGTCAGGTGGCGGCGCTGGATCTGGTGCCCACGACACGGGCGGTTCTGACCCATGCCGGGCTGGTGGGATAAAAAACGCACCGATCTGCGACGGAATGCATCGGCGGCTGCGTTTAAGCCGGGACTTGGACGGTTGCGCCACCGGCGCTATCTTGCGGTGAAGGCTGTTATTTCCCGATCAGGGAAGGATCGAACCATATGCGTTTCCTGCGGCGAAGTCTGGTAGGGCTGTTCTTGCTGGCTGTGACGGTCGGCGTGCTGACCTATGCCGGTCACATATTCGTGAGCGCGGTGCAGGAACGCCTGGCCCGCGAGAGCCAGGAACCGCCCGCGCGCGAGCGGGTGTTTTCGGTGAATGTCGCGCGGCTTGTGGCGCAGGATATTGCACCGGTGCTGACCGCCTATGGCGAGGTACGCAGCCGCCGCACGCTGGATCTGCGGGCCAAGTCCAGCGGCACGGTGATCGAACTGGCCGAGGCGTTCGAGGAAGGCGGCGTGGTGCGTGCGGGGCAGTTGCTGGTGCAGGTCGACCCGGCCGATGCGCAGGCCGCGCTGGACGTGGCGCGCGCCGACCTGTCCGAGGCGCAGGCCGAGCTGCGCGATGCCCAGCGGACGCTGGAGCTGGCCCATGACGAACTGACCGCCGCCGAAAAACAGGCCCAGCTGCGCGAAACCGCGCTGGCGCGCCAGCAGGATCTGCGCGGGCGCGGGGTGGGCACCGACGCGGCGGTGGAAACCGCGGCGCTTGCGGCCTCTGCCGCGGCGCAGGTGGTGCTGTCGCAACGACAGGCGCTGGCCACGGCCGAAACCCAGGCCGAGCTGACCCAGACCCAGCTGGACCGCGCCAAGGTCGCCCTGGCCGAGGCCGAACGCGATCTGGCCGATACCGCGCTTTACGCCGAATTCGACGGGGTGCTGGCCGATGTGACGCTGGTGCAGGGCGGGCTGGTGGCCAATAACGAACAGGTGGCTCAGCTGATCGACCCCGACCAGCTGGAGGTGTCGTTCCGTGTCTCGACCTCGCAATACGCGCATCTGCTGGATGCGTCGGGCGCGCTGATCCCCGCGCCGATCACCGCCACGGTCGATGTCTTCGGCACCGATCTGGTGGCGGGGGGCCGCATCGCGCGGGAAAGCCCCGCCGTGGGCGAGGGGCAAACCGGGCGGCTGTTGTTTGCGCGGTTGCAGGATGCCGCCGGGTTCCGGCCCGGCGATTTCGTCACCATCGCGATCGAAGAGCCGCAGATGCAGCAGGTCGCGCGCATCCCGGCGACGGCGCTGGATGCCAATGGCACCGTGTTGCTGATCGGCGCGGACGAGCGTCTGGAACAGGCGAGGGTCAAGGTTCTGCGTGCCCAGGGCGATGACGTGATCATCCGCGCGCCGGGGCTTTATGGCCGCGAGGTCGTGGCCGAACGCTCGCCCCTGTTGGGGGCGGGGATCAAGGTGCGCCCGATCCGGCCACAGGCCGATGCGGCGGGCGAAGTCGACGCGGGCATGGTCGCCCTGACACCCGAACGCCGCGCCCGCCTGATCGCCTTTGTCGAGGGCAATGCCCGCATGCCCAGCGAGGCCAAGGAGCGCCTGTTGCTGCAATTGGCGCAGGACGAGGTGCCCGCCCAGACCATAAGCCGGCTGGAAAGCCGGTTCGGGGGCTAGGCCCGTGGCGCGGCGGCTTTCCGGTGCGGCGGGCGGGGTCCTGTCCTATTTCACCCGGCACCGCACGGCGGCCAATCTGGTTCTTGTGATCCTGATCGCGCTGGGTATGGCGGCTGTGCCGCGCATGCGGGCACAGTTCTTTCCCGATGTGATCGTCGATGATGTCACCGTCAACGTCCAGTGGGACGGCGCCGGGGCCGAGGATGTGGACGACGCCATCGTCCAGCTTCTGGAACCCGCGCTGAAGGCGGTCGAGGGGGTCGCCGAAACCAGCAGCACCGCGTCCGAAGGATCGGCGCGGATCAACCTGGAATTCGAACCGGGCTGGGACATGGGCCGCGCCGCCGACGAGGTTCAGACCGCCGTCGACGGGGTGACCGACCTGCCCGAAGAGGCCGAGGAGCCGACAGTACGGCGCGGCGCCTGGCGCGACCGGGTGACCGATGTGGTGATCACCGGGCCGGTGGGCGTCGACCAGCTGGGCCGGTTCGCCGATGAATTCGTGGCCCGCCTGTTCGAGGCCGGCGTCACCCGCACCACGATCCGGGGCCTGGCCGCGCCCAACACGATTGTCGAGGTCCCCTCGGCCGCGCTGGTGCGCCATCAGGTCAGCATGGCCGAGATCGCCGCAGCCATCGAGGCCGAGGTCGCGACCGATCCGGCAGGCGACGTGGCGGGGGCCAGCTCGCGCGTGCGCACGGGTGTTGCCAAGCGCAGCGCCGACGAGATCGCGGGCATCGTGCTGCGGTCGAATGACGATGGCTCGAACCTGACCGTGGGCGATGTGGGCCGCGTGATCGTCGAAGGCGTCGACCGTAACCGGGCCTATTTCGTGGGGGAAAACCCGGCGATTTCGGTGCGCGTCGACCGGTCGGACAAGGGCGACGCCATCGCGATCCAGCATGTGGTCGAGGATGTCGCCAACACGCTGGAGGCGACGCTGCCCACCGATGTGCGCATCGACCTGATCCGCACCCGGGCCGAGGCGATCTCGGGCCGGTTGAACATCCTGCTGGACAATGGCCTGACCGGGCTGATCCTGGTTGTGGGGCTGCTGTTTCTGTTTCTGAACGCGCGCACCGCCTTCTGGGTCGCGGCGGGCATTCCGGTGGCGATGCTGGCCACCATCGCGATCATGTATGCCGCCGGTCTGACGATCAACATGATCTCGCTTTTCGCACTGATCATCACGCTGGGCATTGTCGTGGACGATGCCATCGTGGTGGGCGAACACGCCGATTTCCGCGCCCGCCAGCTGGGCGAGGGGCATTACGAGGCCGCCGAAAACGCCGCCCGCCGCATGGCCGCGCCGGTGTTTTCCGCCACTCTGACCACGGTCATCGCGTTTTTCGGGCTGACGGTGATTTCGGGCCGGTTCGGCGATCTGATCGCCGATGTGCCCTTTACCGTCATCGCCGTGCTGATGGCGAGCCTTGTGGAATGCTTCCTGATCCTGCCCAACCACATGGCGCATGCGCTGTCCCATGTGGGGCGGGGGCATTGGTATGACTGGCCGTCGCGCACGGTCAATCGCGGCTTCAACTGGTTCCGGCGGGCGATCTTCCGGCCCTTTGTCGCCGGGGTGGTACAGGCGCGCTATCCGGTGCTGGCCATCGCGATCCTGGCGCTGGCCTCGCAGGCGGCGCTGTTTGCGCGGGGCGATGTGACCTGGCGGTTCTTCAACGCGCCCGAGCGCGGCTCGGTCTCGGGCAATTTCGCGATGTCGCCCGGCGCCACGCGCGAAGACACGCTGGGGATGATGCGCGAGATGCAGCGCGCCACCGAAGAGGTCGCCGCGCGGTACGAGGCCGAATACGGCACCAACCCGCTGGATTATGTCGTGGCCGAGATCGGCGGTAATACCGGGCGCGGGCTGTCGGGGGTCGACGCCAAGGACGCCGATCTGCTGGGCTCGATCGCGATCGAGCTGATCGACGCCGATCTGCGGCCCTATAGCTCGTTCCAGTTCGTGGGCGAATTGCAGGACGCGGTGCGCCAGCACCCGCTGGCCGAAATCGTCAGCTTCCGTGGCTGGCGGTCGGGCCCCGGCGGCGACGCGCTGGACGTGCAGTTCTTTGGCGCGGGGGCCGACGATCTGAAGGCCGCCGCCGAACAGCTCAAAGCCGCGCTGATCGACTTCCCCGAGGTGTCGGCGGTCGAGGACAGCCTGGCCTATGACAAGGAAGAACTGGTGCTGGACCTAACCCCGCAGGGCGCGGCGGTGGGGTTCACCATCGACGCGCTGGGGCGGGTGCTGCGCAACCGGCTGAACGGGATCGAGGCCGCGACCTATCCCGACGGGCCGCGTTCGGCCACGATCCGGGTCGAGCTGCCCACCGGCGAGCTGACCGCCGATTTCCTGGACCGGACCCTGCTGCGCACCGACGCGGGGCAATACCTGCCGCTGGCCGATATCGTGTCGGTGTCGCGCCGCACCGGGTTTTCGACCGTCAACCGTGAAAACGGCCTGCGGGTGGTGTCGGTCACCGGCGACATTTCCGAAGACGACCCGGCCCGCGCCGAAGACGTGATGCAAAGCATCGAGACCGAGATCCTGCCCCGCATCGCCAGCGAAAAGGGTGTCGATTGGCGGATGTCGGGCCTGTCGGAACAGGAGGACACGTTCCTGCAGGACGCGCTGCTGGGCTTCATGCTGTGCCTGCTGGGGATTTACCTGACGCTGGCGTGGATATTTGCCAGCTGGACCCGGCCGGTGGTGGTGATGGCGATCATCCCTTTCGGGCTGGTGGGCACGATCTATGGCCATGCGCTGTGGGAGGTGCCGCTGTCGATGTTCTCGGTCGTGGGGATCATCGGCATGACGGGGATCATCATCAACGATTCCATCGTGCTGGTGACGACGGTCGATGAATATGCCGAAAATCGCGGCCTGATCCCGGCCATCATCGACGGCACCAGCGACCGGTTGCGCCCGGTGCTGCTGACCACGCTGACCACGGTGCTGGGCCTGTCGCCGCTGCTGTACGAGACATCGCAGCAGGCGCAATTCCTGAAACCCACGGTGATCACGCTGGTCTATGGTCTGGGCTTCGGGATGCTGCTGGTGCTGCTGGTGGTGCCGGCGCTGATGGCGCTGCAACAGGATGTGGGCGCGCAGATGCGGGCGTTCCGCCGGGCGCTGCAATTCCGGCCGGGGCTGCGCAATGTGGGGCTGATCGATGCGGCGGCGCTGGCCGGTCTGGCGGTGCTGTTCGTGCTGTCGCTGGGCTGGACGGCGCTGGGTGGCGGGGTGTCGCCGCTGGTCGCGCTGGCGGCGCCCGGCGCATCGGCATCGGTGGGGCTGGCGCTGCTGGCCTTTGTCGCGGCCAGCGCGGCGTGGATTTTGCTGGTCTATCTGGTGGGGGCGCTGTGGCTGGGGCGGCAGGCGCCCGCCGGGCCAAAGGCGTAATCGCCGGGCTTAGCCGCCGGTGCAGCCCTGGATCTCGACCGCCTTGGCGCCCGACAACAGGGTAAAGCGCAGGCCCGAACGGTCCAGCGCGAAGGGCGCGGCATCGGCGGGCACCAGATCGGCCACCGCCACCAGCGCCCCGTTGCTGTGGCGCAGCGCCGGTTCGGACACCCAGATCGCGGGGTCGGCGGTTTCGATCACCGCCTCGACCGGTTTGCCGATCCCGCGCGCGGGGATCGTCGCGGTCAGGCGTAGCCCATCGTCGATCGGGTCGATCTGACAGATCACATCGGCATTGCTGCGGTCCGGGCGGTCGTCCAGCGCGGCGCGGATCGCCGCGTTCCCGGCGCCCTGCCGGGGCAGATCGGCGCTCAGGTTCAGGGTCATGGGCACGCAGATCTCGTCGCAGATGCCGATCGATACGGTGCCGCGCACCGATAGCGGCGCGGTGCTGTCGCCCGGCGTCAGTTCGATGGGCAGCACGACATCGCTTTGATACCCGATGGAGCGGACCCCATCCAGGTGGAACACCGTCGGGCGGGGCCAGTGGATCTGTGCCGCGCTCAGGTTCTGCGACCCCGACCAGTCGAAATGCGGCGGGATGCCCGCGTCGCCCGGCGCGCGCCAATAGGTTTTCCACCCCGGCGCAAGGCTCAGACGCAGCCCGGTCATGTGCGTGCCCGATCCGGTCTGCCAACCTGGCAGGATCTCGGCCTTGACAACCTGGGACAGCGGCACCGGGCTTTCGGCGGTGGCGGCTTGCGGCAGCAGCGCGGCCAGGGGCAACGCCAGCGAGGTGAGAATGCGTGCGATCATGGCCTCAAGATAGGCGCGCGGCGCGCAAAGCGAAATCACAATCGGGCGATGCCGGTTGCGTCGATCCGCCGCCCGGCCTTGCAAACGCCCGTTGAAGCCCACATTGTCATGAGTAAGGAGACAATCATGCCGGAAATGGATCTGAGCGGAAAATTCCTGATCGCCATGCCGGGGATGGGCGACAGCAGATTCGAGAAAAGCGTGATTTATCTGTGCGCCCATTCCGATGACGGCGCGCTGGGTCTGATCGTGAACAAACCCGCCCCGGATCTGAGTTTTGGCGACCTGCTGGAGCAGTTGCAGATCAGCGCCCCCGGCGGTCCCCCCGATATCCGGGTGCATTTCGGCGGGCCGGTGGAACATGGCCGGGGCTTCGTGCTGCATTCGGGCGACTATTCCAACGCGTCCTCGACGCTTCTGGTGGATGACAGCATCGGCATGACCGCAACGCTGGATATCCTTGAGGACATCGCCCATGGCAAGGGCCCGGCGGCATCGTTGCTGGCGCTGGGCTATTCCGGGTGGGGGCCGGGGCAGCTGGAAAGCGAGATCGGCCAGAACGGCTGGCTGACCTGTGACAGCGTGCCCGATATCGTGTTCGACCGCGACAATGACAGCAAATGGGAACGCGCGCTGGCGGTGCTGGGGATAGATCCTCTGTCGCTGTCGGCGGCAGCCGGGCGGGCGTGATCAGCCCGGGCGCGGCGCGGCGGCGCGGCGCAGCCGGTCATTGATCGCACGGCCCAGCCCGTGATCGGGCACCGGCGCCACGGCGATGCCCTGACCCGCGGTCGCCAGATCGTCCAGATCCCGCAACATCCCGAACAGATTGGCCGCCGCCTCGGTCAGGTCGCCCGCAGGCGACAGGTTCCGCGTGGCGCCCGCGCAATCGGGGCCGAAACCCAGCCACAGCTCGCCCGCATCCGGTTGCGTCACGTTCAGCCGTACACCGGCCCCGGGGGCGTAATGCGATTCCAGCTGGCCCGGTGCGTTGGGCGTGTCGGTGACGGGCGCGTCGACGTTCAGCGGTTGGCCCAGGCAGGCTTCGATCGCCTCGACCGGGACACCGCCGGGGCGCAGTAGGCGCGGCGCGCCGGCCAGGCCGATGATGGTGGATTCCACCCCGACATCCGCCGCGCCGCCATCCAGAACTGCGTCGATCCGCCCCGAAAGCCCGGCCATCACATGGTTCGCCCGGGTCGGGCTGACCCGGCCCGAGGGGTTGGCCGAGGGCGCGGCCAGCGGACAGCCGCAGGCGCGCAGCAGGTCGCGTGCCAGCGGATGGGCGGGTACCCGGATCGCGATACTGTCCAGCCCCGCGCTGACCAGCGGGGCGATGCCCGCATCCGCGCGCAATGGCAACACCAGCGTCAGCGCGCCGGGCCAGAACGCCTGGGCCAGATCGCGGGCGGTGTCGGAAAAGACCGCGATACGCTCGGCCGCGGCCAGATCCGGCACATGGACGATCAGCGGATTGAAGCTGGGCCGGTTCTTGGCCGCGAAGATCCCGGCAACGGCCCGGTCGTCGCGCGCATCCGCCCCCAGCCCATAGACGGTTTCGGTGGGAAACGCGACCAGCCCGCCGCGACACAAAATCCCGGCGGCGCGTGCGATGCCCCCTTGGTCCGGGCCAAGAATTTCCGTATGAAGGTCGGACATTTTATGACGTGGCGTTCGACTTGATGTGTTTCAGTGGGCCGATAGGCTGGTTTTCAACAACAATTAAAATGACATACTTAGGCGCCGGTATTTTCACAAGGCGCGTTTCTGGGAGAGTGCCATGGCATATCGCGCGCCGGTTGGCGATTTTCGTTTCATCTTCGACCATATCGTGGATCTGGACCAGGTGACCGCGACCGAGCTGTTCGCCGAAGCCGATGCGGATGTGGTGAATGCGATCCTGGCCGAGGCCGGCAAGCTGTGCGAGCAGGTGATGGCCCCGCTGCAGCGCCCCGGCGACCTGAACGGTGCGGTGCTGGAAAACGGCGTGGTGCGCACGACGCCCGGCTTCGCCGAGGCCTTTGCCCAGATCGCCGAGGGTGGCTGGATCGGGATTTCGGCCTCGCCCGAATATGGCGGCATGGGTCTGCCGCACACGGTGGCGACCGCCGTCAACGACATGATGAGCGCCGCCTGCCTGTCGCTGCAGCTGAACCCGCTGATGAGCCAGGGCCAGATCGAGGCGCTGGAGCATCACGCCAGCGACGCGATCAAGGAGCTGTATATCCCCAAGCTGATCTCGGGTGAATGGTGCGGCACGATGAACCTGACCGAGGCGCAGGCGGGTTCGGATGTGGGCGCGCTGGCGACCAAGGCCGAACCCAATGGCGACGGCACCTATGCGGTGACGGGCCAGAAGATCTTCATCAGCTGGGGCGACAATGATTTCGCCGGCAACATCTGCCATCTGGTGCTGGCGCGGCTGCCCGACGGGGCGCCGGGCACCAAGGGGATCAGCCTGTTCATGGTGCCCAAATACCTGCCCGACGACAATGGCGAGGCCGGGCCGGCCAACAGCCTGAAGGTGGTCAGCCTGGAACACAAGCTGGGCCTGCATGGCAGCCCGACCGCGGTGATGCAGTATGACGGCGCGACCGGCTGGCTGGTGGGCGAGCCGCACAAGGGCATGGCCGCGATGTTCACCATGATGAACAACGCCCGGCTGGGTGTCGGCGTGCAGGGGATCGGCGTGGCCGATGGTGCCTATCAGCACGCGCTGGCCTATGCCACCGACCGCAAACAGGGCCACACCCCGCCCGAGGGCGGCACCGGCACGATTTCCGACCACGCCGATGTGCGCCGGATGCTGACCACGATGAAGGCCGACCTGTTCGCGTCGCGCGCGATCGCGCTGGCCTGTGCGGCGGCGATCGACATGGGCCGGGCCACCGGCGATGCGGATTGGGACGCGCGCGCCGCGTTCCTGACGCCCATCGCCAAGGCCTTTGGCACCGATACCGGGATCGAGGTGGCCAGCCTGGGCATCCAGGTGCATGGCGGCATGGGCTTCATCGAGGAAACCGGCGCCGCGCAATATCTGCGCGATGTGCGCGTGACCGCGATCTACGAGGGCACGAACGGCATTCAGGCGATGGATCTGGTCGGCCGCAAGCTGATGGATGGGGGCGAGGCCGCCTATCGTCTGCTGGAAGAGATCGAGACCAGCGCCGAAACCAATCGCGGAACCTTCCCCGAACTGGCGGGCGATCTGTGGTCGGCGGCCGAAACCCTGCGCGAGGCGACCGAATGGCTGGTCCAGCAGGCGCCGAATGACCGGTTCGCCGGGGCGGTCCCCTATCTGAGGGCCTGGGCGCGGGTTCTGGGCGGGCATATGCACCTGAAGGCGGCCCAGGCCGAGGGCGGCACAGGCCCCCGCACCGCGCTGGCGCAGTTCTATATCAAGAACCTGCTACCCGAATATACCGGTCTGCTGGCACAGGCGACCCGTGGCAGCGGCGATCTGTATGCGCTGAGCGCGGACGATCTGGCCGCGTGATGGACACCGGCACGGCACCGGCGCTGCGCTATCCGTTCGGTGACGTGCCGCAGGAAGGCGATGCGGTACAGGTCGCGCCGGGCGTGCTGTGGATGCGGCTGCCGCTGCCAATGGCGCTGGATCACGTCAACATCTATGCCTTTGACGATCCCGATGGCTGGACCCTTGTCGATACCGGGTTCCAGTCGAAGCGCGGGCAGGTGATCTGGCAAAAGCTGCTGGACGGGCCGCTGGCGGGCAAACCCGTGCGCCGGGTGATCGCCACCCATCACCATCCCGATCACATCGGCATGGCGGGCTGGTTCCAGTCCGAACATGGCGCCGATCTGTGGGCCACGCGCACCGCCTGGCTGTTCGCGCGGATGCTGCAACTGGACGAACAGGACCGCCCGGCGCCGGAAACGCTGGATTTCTGGCGCGGCGCGGGGATGGACCCGGCGATCCTGGAACAGCGGATGGCCGAGCGGCCCTTCAACTTTGCCGATGTCGTCGCGCCGATGCCGCTGGGCTTCGTGCGCCTGTCCGAGGGGCAGGTGGTGCGGTTCGGCGGGCGCGACTGGGACGTGCGGCTGGGGCAGGGGCACGCGCCCGATCACGTGACCTTGTGGAGCCGCGACGACAACCTGGTGATCGGCGGCGATCAATTGCTGCCGTCGATCTCGCCCAATCTGGGGGTCTATGCGACCGAACCGATGGCCGATCCGGTGGCGGAATGGCTGGCCGCCTGTGAACGGTTGGCGGGGTTCGCGCAGGCGGGGCAGCTGGTGCTGCCGGGCCACAAGCTGCCCTTTACCGGGCTGCCGCTCAGGATGCGGCAGCTGATCGACAACCATCACGGGGCGCTGGACCGGCTGCGCACGCATCTGTCCGAACCGCGCAGCGCGGCCGACTGTTTCGCGCCGCTGTTCAAGCGCAAGATCGGAACCGGCGAATATGGGCTTGCCCTGGTCGAGGCGGTGGCGCATCTCAATCATTTGTATCATCTTGGACAGGTCACGCGCAGCCGGCGCGATGACGGGGCCTGGATGTGGCAGATGAAAGGGACCGTGGCGTGAGCGACGAAATCAGGACGACGGCCGAACTGGTCGAGGATCACCACCTGCCGCGCGCCCGCGTGGTGCATTCCGATCCCGACGCCCCCGAAAGCGCCGAGCAGAAGCCGCTGCCCGAGGGGGTCAAGCGCAAGCCGGTGGACCAGAAAAGCCCGGCGGAATGGGCCTATGAGCGGCTGATCCTTTATATCAAGAACTTCGAGGAACAGCTTGATAGCGAACATGAAATCGCCATGGGCTTTACCGGCGGCAATGCCGGTGTGCTGCGGATCGAGGGGGTCGGCTATTTCGATCCCGATATCGTCACCTTTTACGGCACCGACGAACACGGCACGCGCACGCAGCTGGTCCAGCATGTCAGCCAGCTGAGCGTGATGCTGCGGGCGCTGCCCAAACCCTCGCCCGAGGTCAAGGCGAAGCGGATCGGGTTCCGGCTGGCCTCGGACCTGGAGGACCCCGCGCCGGACCCGTCGTCGCAGGGCGATCTTGCGGGTGACAGCGCCGGGTGAATCGACTATCTGAGGGTCAGCGAACACTGAAGGGAGATTGCATCATGGCAGAGCACAAGCAGGGCTCGATGAATATCGAAGAACAGGAAAAGACCTTTGACGGGTTCATCAAGTTCGTGACCTATGGCGCCGCGCTTTCGATCGGCGTTCTTCTGTTCATGGCGATCTTCAACAGCTGATCGCGACGGGGGCTGCGGCCCCTGCATGCTTGTGTAACGATTGCGGGAACTGCCGATGCGCCGCCTGTGGATATTGATTTTTCCGGTGCTTTTGGCGGCCTGCACGGCCGAACCGGTCTGGGCCCCCGATGACGCGGTCAGCCGCGCCGCCTATCGCGCGGACGGGCCGCCTTCGATCACCCTTGTGACGATGATCAACAACCGCTCGAAAGAGGGGGCGCATAGCGCGATATTGATCAATGCCAGCCAGCGGGTCATCTTCGACCCCGCGGGCAGCTGGTGGCACCGCAACGCGCCCGAACGCAATGACCTGCATTACGGGATGCGGCCGATCCTGCTGGATTTCTATATCGATTATCACGCGCGCGAGACCTATCACGTCGTGATGCAGCGCAAGGTCGTGTCGCCCGAGGTGGCCGAGCGTGCGCTGCAACTGGCACAAGGGTATGGCGCGGTGTCCAAGGCGCGTTGCGGCAGCGCGACCAGCGCGATCCTGCGCCAGCTTCCGGGGTTCGAGGGCATCCGGCAAAGCTGGTATCCGGGCCGCATCATGCGCAATTTCGAGGAATTGCCGGGGGTCGAGACCACCCGCTATTTCGACGATGATTCCGATGACAATGGCGGTGTGCTGCGGGTCCAGAACGACCCGGCGCAATAGGGGTCAGCCCAGCAAATACAGCCCGCCATAGAGCACTGCCGCCCCGCTCAGGATCGACAGGATCACGTTGCGGGTCCACAGCCCCACGCCCAGTGTCGTCAGCGCCGCCAAGAGCCGCGCCGGATCGGTTTGCCCGCCCGTGGCGGCGGGCCACAGCACCAGTGGCGCGATCAGCGCGGGCAGCACCGCCACCGGGGTATAGCGCAGGTGCCGCAGCACCCAGGGCGGCAGCTTGCGATCGCCGATCAGCCCCAGGAACGAGAACCGCGTCAGAAACGTTCCGATTGCCAGGCCGACGATCACCGCCCAGATTTCCCAGCCGCTTGCCGTCATCGCGCCTGCCTTTCCTGCCACAGTTCGACCTGTGCGCCCACGGCCATCGCCGCCAGCGCCGCAATCATCAGCCCCAGGTTATAGGGCATGAAGGCCAGCAAAAGCCCCAACAGCACCGACGTGCCCGCCGCCGCCATATGCGCCAGCGTGCGCAGCCCCGGCGCGATCAGCGCCAGAAAGGTGATGGGCAGGGCGAAATCCAGCGCGAATTCGGGGGGGATCGCGCTGCCGATCTTTGCGCCGATCAGGGTCGACAGGTACCAAAGCGGCGCAATCGGCGCGATGGTGCCGAAGAAATAGGCCAGCTTCTGCGACAGCGGACGGTCGGGCTCGGCCTCGTATTTCGCGGCCGCCAAGGCATAGGACTGGTCGACCATCATGTAGGACACCAGCGCGCGTTTCCACAGCGGCGCCGCCCCCAGATGCGGGGTCAGCGATGCCGAATACATCACCATCCGCAGGTTCACCGCCAGGCCCGTTGCCACCGCGATAAAGGCGGGGGCGTTTTCGGTCAGCAGCTGCAGCGTGGCGAATTGCGCCGCGCCCGCGATCACCAGAACGCTGAACCCCATCACCTCGGCCAGGTTCAGGCCAGCTTCGGTGCCGACCACACCAAAAAGCGCGCCAAAGGGCAGGATCACCAGCAAGAAGGGCGCGCCGTGGCGGAAGCCCTGCCAAAATAAGGATCTGTCGGAATCGCCTGTCATGGGGGGCCTCGAAATAGGGCAACCCCTTTGACATAGTCCACGCGCAGGCCGGTGGCAAACCGGTATTCCGGGCCGCCTCAGAAGATGCCCGTCACCCGCCCCAGCAGCATGAAGGCCCGTGCGGTGCGGGTGTCGGCCAGATCGTTCAGCTCCTGGTCCGACGCGGTTTCCTCGAAGCCCGACAGGGTGTGATCGAAGAGACGCAGGAAATGGTGCACCGTGTCGCGGAACACAGGGTCCTGACGCATCCGGCCCGCCGCCAACGCAAGGCTGGACCGGTCGCGGATGCCCCCGATGGCGGCGATGGACGGCCCGCGCTCGCCGCCCGCGAACTTGCGCCAGATCTCGGGCCGGGCGCGGTCCGGGTTCAGGTCATCCATATAGATGCCTTCCTGGCTGAGCAGGGTCAGGATGTCCTGGGCCGCGCGCACCAGCTTGGCGGCGGTGCGGTCCTGCAACGCGCGGCGCAGGGCGTCGAACCCGGCGCGGTCCTCGGCGTTTTCGGGGAAGTTCAGCGCGCGGATGAAATCGGTGTTCGAGAGTGGCGGGCGCAGCGCCTCGGCCGGGGTGCCAAGCGCCAGCGACGGCTGCGGATCGTCGCGATGTGCCGGGGCGGACGCGGGGGCGGCGGCCAGTGGCGCGGCCTGCGGCCCGCTGCGGCTGGAGGCGAAGGTCGCCATGCGCGTTTCGGTCTGTTTCTGGGCCTGGGCCAGCTCGTCCAGTTTCTTTTCGACCGACGGCCGCACCCCCATATTGGCGGCCTGCTGCTGCTGGATATAGGCCTGGCGCATGGCATCGACCGTCGCCTGCAGCCGCGCGGATTCCTCGCGCACGATCCGCGCGCTTTTGACCGTGGTGGTGCCGATCCAGATCAGCGCAATCGGCATCGCCACCGCCAGAAAGGTCATCAGGAAGGTCAGCGGATCGAATTGCAGATCCGCCCCGCCCATCCGCGCCACGGCAAAGAACACCGCCGCGGCCAGAAGCCAGACCATGCTGAGCACGATGGCGATGATATCGGCCGACGACATCGCGCCACGGCCCGATGCGCGCCCGAAAATTCCCAGATGAACCGATGAAGACTGATGTTCTTCAGACATGCAAAAGCGCTCCGACCGTATCGTCAGATATACTTGATACTCAGAATCTCATAGCTTTTTTCGCCGCCGGGTGTCTTGACCTCGACGCTGTCGCCCGCGTCCTTGCCGATCAGCGACCGGGCCAGGGGGGATTTGATGTTCAGCAGCCCGCGTTCGATGTCGGCCTCGGCCTCGCCCACGATCTGATAGGTCTTTTCCTCGTCCGTATCCTCGTCGACCAGTTCGACCGTGGCGCCGAATTTGACGGTGCCCGACAGCTTGGTCGGGTCGATCACCTCGGCCAGGGACAGCAGGCTTTCCAGTTCCTTGATGCGGCCTTCGATAAAGCTCTGCTTTTCGCGGGCGGCGTGGTATTCGGCGTTTTCCGACAGGTCGCCATGCTCACGCGCCTCGGCGATCGCCTTGATCACGGCCGGGCGTTCCTCGGATTTCAGCTTCTTCAGTTCGGCGTCAAGCGCGGTGTGGCCCGCGCGGGTCATTGGTATCTTTTCCATCGCACTCTTTTTGGACGATTGACGGGGCGCCCCGGTGGGCGGATGCCCCTGATTTACATGATCTTCCCAACTGACCCCAGTGGGGCGGTGAATGCAAGCGCGATAAATCGCGATGCGCGGCGGACCGCGATGCTGCACTGCGACAAGATGATGCCGCGTTACGATTGACCGGCGGGGTCTGCCTACGATAACGCTGTTCGGAACATGCGTGAACAGACCGGGCAGCCGCCAGACGGGGAGGACCAGCAAATGGCCGAGATCGAACGGGAATCAATGGAATGCGATGTCGTGATCGTTGGGGCGGGGCCAGCGGGGCTTTCGGCTGCGATCCGGCTGAAACAGCTTGATGCGGATCTGAATGTCGTGGTGCTGGAAAAGGGGTCCGAGGTGGGCGCGCATATCCTGTCGGGTGCGGTTCTGGACCCGTGCGGGCTGGATGCGCTGATCCCCGACTGGAAGGCGAAGGGCGCGCCGCTGAACACGCCGGTGACGGCGGACAATTTCTATGTTCTGGGCGAAGCGGGCCAGATCCGGGTGCCGAACTTTCCGATGCCGCCGCTGATGAACAACCACGGCAATTACATCGTCAGCATGGGCAATGTCTGTCGCTGGATGGCCGAGCAGGCCGAGGCGCTGGGCGTCGAGGTTTTCCCGGGCATGGCCTGTTCCGAGCTGGTCTATGGCGACAATGGCGCGGTCAAGGGCGTGGTCGCGGGCGAGTTCGGCAAGAACCCCGATGGCACCCCGGGCGACGGTTATGAGCCGGGCATGATCCTTTACGGCAAGTATGTCTTCCTGTCCGAAGGGGTGCGCGGCAGCCTGGCGAAGGAAGTCATCGCCAAATACAACCTGTCCGACGGCCATTGCCCGCAGAAATTCGGCATCGGCATGAAAGAGATCTGGGAGATCGACCCCGCCAAGCACCGCGAGGGCACGGTCACCCACACGATGGGCTGGCCGCTGGGCAGCAATGCGGGCGGCGGGTCGTTCATCTATCACCTTGAGAACAATCAGGTTTACGTGGGTTTCGTCGTCCACCTGAACTATGAGAACCCGCACCTGTTCCCCTATATGGAGTTCCAGCGCTTCAAGCATCACCCGATGGTGGCCGAGCTGCTGAAGGGCGGCAAGCGCGTGGCCTATGGCGCGCGGGCGATTTCCGAGGGCGGCTATCAGTCGATGCCCAAGATGGTCGCGCCGGGCGTGGCGCTTTTGGGCTGTTCGGTGGGCATGGTCAACGTGCCGCGGATCAAGGGCAACCACAACGCGATGCTGTCGGGCAAGGCCGCGGCCGAGGCCGCCCATGCCGCGCTGCAAGCGGGCCGCGAAGGCGACGAGCTGAGCGATTACGAGACCGAGGTGCGCACCGGCGCCATCGGCAAGGACCTCAAGCGCGTGCGCAACGTCAAGCCGCTCTGGTCGAAATTCGGGCTGATGACCTCGCTCGCCGTCGGCGGGTTCGACATGTGGACGAACAACCTGTTCGGGTTTTCGGTCCTGGGCACGCTGAAACACGGCAAGACCGACGCGGCGGCCACGGGAGAGGCCGACAAGTTCAAGCCCATCGACTATCCCAAGCCCGACGGCACGCTGTCCTTCGACCGGCTGACCAATGTCAGCTTCAGCTTCACCAACCATGCCGAGGAACAGCCCTGCCACCTGCAGCTGGCCGACCCCGAGGTGCCGATCAAGGTGAACCTGCCCAAATACGCCGAACCCGCGCAACGCTATTGCCCGGCGGGCGTCTATGAGGTGGTCAGCGAAGAGGGCAAGGACCCGCGATTCGTCATCAATTTCCAGAACTGCGTCCACTGCAAGACCTGTGACATCAAGGATCCCAGCCAGAATATCAACTGGGTCACACCGCAGGGCGGCGACGGGCCAAACTATCCAAATATGTAACAATTGCGTGGGACGCGGGGCGGGAATGTGCCGCCCCGCATTGCCATGGGCCAGAGCGCAAACTAGTTTGATCGCAATGCAAACCGGAGAACGCCCGTGCCGCTGACCGCTATCCGCTCACTTTGTCTTGTTGCCGCAATCGCTTTGGGGGGCGCCGGGACCGGTGCGGCCCAGGATCAGGGCGGCCTGGCAGGGGCGTTTCTGGCGGCGCGGCATGCCAGCCTGTTCAACGACTATGCCGCGGCGGTGCAATATTACACCCGTGCGCTGGCGCGCGACCCGTCGAACCCGCTGCTGCTGGAAAGCGCGCTGGTGGCCTTTGCCGGGCTGGGGCAGGTCGACAAGGCCGTGCCGATCGCGCGGCGCATGCAATCGGGCGGCATCGACAGCCAGACCGCGCATATGATCCTGTTGGCCGAGGATGTGCGGCGCGGTGCCTTCGATCAGGTGATCGAGGACCTGGATGCTGGGCGCAGCATCGGGCCGCTGGTCGACGGGCTGATCCGCGCGTGGAGCCATTTCGGCGCCGGACGCATGTCCGAGGCGCTGGAGGCGTTCGATGCAGCCTCGGCCGAGACCGGGTTGTCGGTCTTTGGCCTGTATCACAAGGGGCTGGCGCTGGCCGCCGTGGGCGATTTCGAAAGCGCCGAGGCGGTTCTGGCCTCGGACGAGGCTCAGCCGCTTCTGGGCACACGGCGCGGCGCGCTGGCCCGGGTCACGACGCTGAGCCAGCTGGAACGCAATGACGACGCCGTGGCCCTGCTGGACGAGGCGTTCGGCCTGGATCTGGACCCCGGGCTGGCCGACATCCGGGCGCGACTGGTGGCGGGAGAGACCATCCCCTTCGACACGATCCGCAATGCACAGGACGGCATTGCCGAGGTGTTCTTCACCGTCGCGGGCGCGCTGAACGGCGATGCCAATGACAGCTATACCCTGATCTATGCGCGGATGGCCGAGTTCCTGCATCCCCAGCATGTCGATGCGATGCTGCTGATCGCGGCGCTGCTGGAATCGCAGGAACGCTATGATCTGGCGGTCGATGCCTATCTGCGCGTCCCGTCCACCGATCCGGCCTTTTACGCGGCCGAGCTGGGCCGGGCCGAGGCGCTGCGCCGCGACGACAAGCCCGAAGCCGCGATCGAGGTTCTGACCCAGCTGTCGAAAACCCATGCCGAGGTGCCGATCGTCCATATCACCCTGGGCGACATGCAGCGCCGGGACCAGAATTTCGCCGCTGCGACCCAGGCCTATGACAAGGCGATTGCCCTGCTGCGCGACCCGACGGCGGCGCAATGGGCGGTGTTCTATGCCCGCGGGATCTCGCAGGAGCGGACCGGCAACTGGGACAAGGCCGAGGCCGATTTCCGCAAGGCGCTGGAGCTGAACCCCGACCAGCCGCAGGTGCTGAACTATCTGGGCTATTCCTTTGTCGAGAAACGCCAGAACCTGGACGAGGCGCTGGACATGATCGAACGCGCCGTCGCCGCGCGGCCCAATGATGGGTATATCACCGACAGCCTGGGCTGGATCCTGTTCCGGCTGGGCCGCTATGACGAGGCCGCCCCGCATATGGAACGCGCGGCCGAGCTGGAACCCATCGACCCCATCGTGAACGACCATCTGGGCGATGTGCTATGGGCCGTGGGCCGCAAGCGCGAGGCCGAATTCCAGTGGAAGCGCGCGCTGTCCTTCGTCGACCCCGACGATGTGCCCGCCGATCTGGACCCCGACCGCATTCGCCGCAAGCTGGAGATTGGGCTGGACGCGGTTCTTGCCGAAGAGGGGGCAGAGCCGCTGAAAGTCGCCAAGGATGGTTGACGTCTTCGCTCCGGCGAAGGTGAACCTGACATTGCATGTGACCGGCCAGCGCGCCGACGGCTATCACCTGTTGGACAGCCTTGTGGCCTTTGCCCCGGTTTGCGATGAGATCACCCTGAATCCCGCCAATACCCTGTCGCTGACGGTCGAGGGCCCCGAGGCCGCGGGCGTGCCCGCCGACATGGACAATCTGGCGCTGAAGGTGGCCGCGCTTTACGCGGGCGACACAGGTGTTGCGCTTACTTTGTTGAAACGTCTGCCGGCGGCATCCGGCATTGGCGGCGGCTCGGCCGATGCGGCGGCGGCGTTCCGGGGGATGATGGCGCTGCGCGACGATCTGGACACGCTTGCGGCCCAGTCCGACGCGGCGCTGCGCACCCGTTTCGCGCCGCTGCTGGGGTTGGGGGCCGATATCCTGATGTGTCTGGCCTCGGCCCCCGCGCGGGTGCAGGGGATCGGTGACAAGCTTGAGGTCCTGCCCGATTTCACACCGCTGCCCGCGCTGCTGGTCAATCCGCGCGTGCCGGTCAGCACGCCGCAAGTGTTCAAGGCGCTGCGGGCCAAGGACAACCCGCCGATGCCCGCCCAGATGCCCGTGACGGGCGATGTGACCGACGTGGCGGCATGGCTGGCGACGCAACGCAACGATCTGCAAGCGCCCGCCATCGAGGTGGCGCCGGAAATCGGCACGGTTCTGGATGTGCTGGCGGCCAGCGACGGGTGCCTGCTGGCGCGGATGTCGGGATCGGGGGCGACGTGCTTTGCGCTTTACCCGGATGCGGAAACCGGGATCGCGGCGGGGCGCAAGCTGCGCCGGGATCATCCCGACTGGTGGGTTGCGGGCGGGCTGTTGGGCGACCAGTCGGAACTGGCCGCGCCGCGCATCAGCTGACCCGCGCCACCACGTAATCGGCCAGATCCGACAGCATGTCGCGCACCGGGTGTTCCGGCAGGACGGTCAGCGCCTCCTTGGCCCGTGCGGCCCATGCCAGCGCCTCGGTCCGTGTGTCGACCAGTGCCTGGTGCTTGTCCAGCAACGCCAGTGCGCGGTCCAGATCGCCGTCGCGCTGGTCGCCCTTTTCGATGGTGCGGCTCCAGAACGCGCGTTCCTCCGCGTCGGCCTTGGCCACCGCCTTGATCAGCGGCAGGGTCAGCTTGCGCTCGCGGAAATCGTCGCCCACATTCTTGCCCGTCGCGCTGGCCTGACCGGCATAATCCAGCAGGTCATCGACGATCTGGAAACTGATCCCCAGCGCATCGCCATAGGTATGAAGCGCACGGATCTGTTCCTCGGGCGCGCCAGCGATCACGCCGCCAACCTCGGTCGCCGCCGAAAACAGTGCCGCCGTCTTGCCGCGCACGACCTTCAGATAGATCTCCTCGTCCGTCTTCAGATCCTGCGCCGCGGTCAGCTGCAGCACCTCGCCCTCGGCAATGGTGGCGGCCGCATTGGCCAGGATGTCCAGCACCCTGAGCGAGCCGGTTTCGACCATCAACTGGAACGACCGCGCGAACAGGTAATCGCCCACCAGGACAGAGCTTTTGTTGTCCCACAGCAGGTTCGCGGTGGGCCGCCCGCGCCGCTGGCCGCTTTCATCCACCACATCGTCATGCAGCAGCGTGGCGGTGTGGATGAATTCGACGGTCGCGGCCAGATGGATGTGATGCCCGCCGCCATAGCCGCACAGATCGGCCGCCGCCAGCGTCAGCATCGGGCGCAGGCGCTTGCCGCCCGCATCGACCAGATGCGCCGACACTTCGGGGATGCGCGGGGCGTGTTCCGACGCCATCCGTTCGCGGATCAGGGCATTCACCGCCTGCATCTGGTCGGCCAGATGCGCGCCCAGTCGTTCATGTGGTTTCGTGGCTGTTTCGTCCAGGCTCATCACGCTCTCGTCACTTGGCTCGACAAACCGGGGGGCTTCCCCTTAAGTCATTGGATATGAAAGAGCTGCTTCGTACCAATGACCCGACGCTGGTGGCGTTTGTCACGGCGCTCCTCCACTCAGAGGAGATAGACTGCTTTGAAATGGATGTCCACATGAGCGTCCTGGAAGGGTCCATTGGCATATTGCCGCGGCGGATCATGATCCGCGATGCCGACATGTTCCGGGCGCGGGCGATTCTGCGCGATCACGACATTCCCTATACCGATGGCTGAGGCTGCGCTGAGCTGCGACCGGTTCCTGAACGGGCGGCTGGCGATCTGGCAGCCGCGCGCGGGTTTTCGCGCGGGCGTGGATGCGGTGCTTTTGGCCGCGGCGGTTCCGGCCCAACCCGGCGAGCGTGTGTTGGAGCTGGGCTGCGGCGTGGGCACGGCCAGCCTGTGCCTCGCCGCGCGGGTGCCGGGGCTGGACCTGACCGCGGTCGAGCTTCAGCCGGATTATGCCGCACTGGCCATCCGCAATGCGGCTGAGAATGGCATGACGATGCAGGTTGTTCAGGCCGACCTGACCGCCTTGCCCCCCGACCTGCGACAGCGCAGTTTCGACCATGTCTTTGCCAATCCGCCCTATTATCAACGTGATCGCAGCGTGGCCGCCACCGATCCGGGCCGGGAAACCGCGCTGGGCGGGGACACACCGCTGAGCGATTGGGTCGATGTGGCCGCCCGCCGTCTGGCGCCCAAGGGGTACCTGACGATGATCCAGCGGGTCGAACGCGTGCCCGATCTGTTGTCGGCGGTGCAGCGCCGACTGGGCAGCATCGCGCTGTGTCCGCTGGTGCCGCGCAAGAAACGGGCAGCGAAACTGGTGCTGTTGCGCGCGCGCAAGGATGGTCGCGCAGCGTTTAGGCTGTTACCTGAGGTTGTGCTGCATCAGGGGGCGGCGCACGAAGCCGACCGCCCCGATTACACGCCCGATATTCACGCTGTGCTACAGGATGGCGCAGCCTTTCCCTGGCCCGATGCAAAGGGCAGCGGCGATCAACTGTATTGAAATGAAGGTTTTTCTGTCCGTGACACGACTCGGATTCTGTGCTGCACTGTAACGGCTTTGTTACACAAGAGAGGAGGACGATCATGTCAATGAGTTCGCATCTGCAGGAACTCCGTCGAAAACACCAAACTCTCTCGCAACGTGTCGAAGAGGCACAGCGCGTGCTCTCAACGGATGATCTGCATATTGCCGATCTCAAGAAGCAGAAGCTTCGCATCAAGGAAGAAATCGAACGTCTGACTCACGCCTGAGTTCTGACAGCGCTGGCCCGCGCGGCCAGCGCCGCACCGCCGGTGATCAGCAGCGCCGCCAGACCAAGCGATGCCGTCGGCTTGGCAAATCCCGCCACGATCAGCACCAGCGTCGACAACAGGGGCGCGGCATAGGACGCCACCCCCAGAAGCTGGATATTGCCGCGCTTGACGCCGATATCCCACACGTAAAACGCCAGCCCCACGGGTCCCAGCCCCAGCGCCAGGCACGAGAGCCAGCCCAACGATGTCGTGGGCCAGACCGTGTCCTCTAGCGCCAGATGCAGCGGCAGCGACAGCGCCGCCGTCGCCAGGCAGAACACCGCGACCGTTTCGGTGGGGAGCTGTCCCAACCGGCGCGAGATCACCGAATAGCCCGACCATGTCAGCGCACACAGTAGTGCCAGCCCATAGCCGGGCAGGGCGGACGTGTCGAACCCCGCCGCGCCGCGCAGCACGATCAGCGCCGCCCCGGCAAACCCGATCAGCGCCCCGATGATGTGGCCCGCCCGCAGATGCTCGCCCGGCAGCAGCCCGGAAAACAGCACGATCAGCAGCGGCCAGAGATAGGCGATCAGCCCCGCCTGCGCCGCGGGCGCCATCCGCAGGGCCGAGAAATAGAGCGCGTGATAGCCGAAAAGCCCCAGCGTCCCAAAGGCATAGACGGTCCAGCGCACCTGGCGCAGCCGTCCCGCGCCGCCGGTGACCAGCACCCAGACGATGCCGATCAGCCCACCGATGGAAAAGCAGATCGCGTTCAGTTGCAGCGGCGGTACCGGGGCAGAGCCCACGGTGAACAGCGCCAGCAGCGCCCAAAGCAGCACGGCGATGAAACCGATGCCGGTGGCGGTGGTCTGTGTCATGCGGAAGGAACGTCCTTGATGGGAATGATCGTCAGGCCGTCCGATATGTGCGCGGTTTTGGCGATCTCTGCAAGGAACCAGTCGCGAAAGGCGGCGATTTGCGGGCGGTTTTCGGTGCCGTCCAGGCACAGGAACCGGAACCGCGCATCGGTTTCGATCGCCACCTTGTATGGCATGACGAGCCGTCCTTCCAACACGTCCTTGATGATCATCGACCGGCGGCCCAGCACCGCACCCATACCGGCGATCGCGGCGTCGATGGCGTGGTCGGCATTGGAAAAATGCGATCCGCGCTGCGGTGTGTGATCGACCCCCACCGCGCGGAACCAGGTGGGCCAGTCGCAGGGCGGATCGAGGAAGCTGATCGAATCGTCGAACAGAAGCGGCGCCTGGGTCAGGCTTTCGGGGGTGGGGAATTCTTCGGCCATGGCGGGTGTCATGACCGGGGTCATCCATTCCTTGCGCACGGGCACCGATACCAGCCCCTCATCCGTGCCCTGGCCGAACCGGATCGCGACATCGACGCCGTCGCGTTCCAGGTCGAGCGTGCGCAGCGTGGCCGAGAATCGCAGCTCGATCTCGGGGTGCGCGCGGGCGAATTCGAACAGGCGCGGCGCCAGCCATTTCGCCGTCAGCGCGGGGCCAGCCGTGACCGTCAGCGTCGCATCGTCCTGCAACCGGCGCGTTGCGTGCCAGGCCGCGGCCAACGCCTGGAACGCCTCGGTCGTGCCGGGTGACAGTTGGCGGCCCGCATCGGTCAGCGCGACCGCCCGGTTTAGCCGCCGGAACAGCGGCGCCCCCAGATGCTGTTCCAGCGACTTGATCTGATAGCTCAGCGCGGCGGGGGTCACGTTCAACTCGTCCGCCGCCTTGGCAAAGGACAGGTGGCGCGCGGCGGCCTCAAAGGCGCGCAGGGCGGTCAGCGGGGGCAGGCGGTCGGTCATATCGGTTAAATTTAACTTAAGTAAAGTGGCAAGAAGTCTCGTTTGTGCAGTTCTAGTCGCGGGCGCATATTCAATTCAAGACAGTTTTGCTAATGCAAAGGAGCGCCAGATGTACCTGACCAGCACCGATCCCAAGATCCGCGCCGCCATGGAAGAGGCCCGCCGCCAGCGTTCGCTGGCCTTTCTGTCCCTGTTTCGCCGAACCCGGCCGAGCCGCACCGACAAGGTGAAAGGTTCCGGCCTGGCTACGGCGTAAGAAAAGGGCCGCCCGGTTGGGGCGGCCCTTGCCAATCACGATCCGCCGTGGCGATCAGACGAAGAATTGACCGCCATTGGCCGAGATGGTCGAGCCGTTGATAAAGCCCGCATCGTCCGACGCCAGGAAGGTCACGCAGCGCGCGATTTCCTCGGGCTCGCCCAGGCGGCCGGTCGGGATCTGCGCGATGATCGAATCGCGGACCTTTTCCGGCACCGCCATGACCATTTCCGTTGCGATATAGCCCGGGCAGATCGCGTTGGCGGTGATGCCGGCGCGCGCGCCTTCCTGGGCCAGGGATTTCACGATGCCCAGATCGCCCGCCTTGGTCGCGGCATAGTTCACCTGTGCGAACTGGCCTTTCTGGCCGTTGATCGAGCTGATGACGATCACGCGGCCGAACTTGCGTTCGCGCATGCCGGGCCAGATCGGGTGGATGGTGTTGAATACGCCGGTCAGGTTGGTGTCGATCACCTCTTTCCACTGTTCGGGCGACATCTTGTGGAAGGGGGCGTCACGGGTGATGCCCGCGTTGGCCACGACCACGTCGATCGGGCCCAGATCGGCCTCGACCTGGGCGATGCCCGCGGCGCTGGCTTCGTAATCGGCAACGTTCCACTTATAGGTCTTGATGCCGGTTGCCTCGGTAAAGGCGGCGGCTTTCTCGTCATTGCCGGCATAGGTGGCGGCGACGTTGTATCCTTCGGCCTTCAGGGCCTTTGAAATCGCCTCGCCAATCCCGCGCGAGCCCCCGGTGACCAATGCTGTCCGTGCCATGAAATCCTCCTGATTGGCAGAATGCGTTGATAACTCTGTTACGCAGTTGCGACGGGATGCGCAACATTGTTGCGCTAATAAATCCCGGGATTCGCTTATCTTTTTCCGCCGAAGAAAAAGAAAAGGGGCGCCCGGATCGGGGCGCCCCTGTTGTTCATGCCGGTGCGGCGCCCGCTCAGGGGCGTTCCAGGCACATGGCCACGCCCATGCCGCCGCCGATGCACAGGGTCGCCAGACCCTTTTTCACGTCGCGGCGCTTCATTTCGAACAGCAGCGTGTTCAGCACCCGGCAGCCCGACGCGCCGATCGGGTGGCCGATGGCGATGGCGCCGCCGTTGACGTTCACCTTCTCGGGGTCCCAGCCCATGTCCTTGTTCACGGCGCAGGCCTGGGCGGCGAACGCCTCGTTCGCCTCGATCAGGTCCAGATCGCCAACCTTCCAGCCGGCCTTGTCCAGCGCCTTGCGGCTGGCATAGATCGGGCCGACGCCCATGATCGACGGGTCCAGGCCCGCGGTGGCATAGGACGCGATGCGGGCCAGCGGTTCCAGCCCGCGCTTTTCGGCCTCTTCCGCGCTCATCAGCAGGACGGCGGCGGCGCCGTCATTCAGGCCCGAGGCATTCGCGGCGGTGACAGATCCGTCCTTGGTAAAGGCCGGGCGCAGTTTCTGCATCGCTTCGATGGTCGCGCCGTGGCGGATATATTCGTCGGCATCGACCACGATGTCGCCCTTGCGGGTCTTGACGGTGAAGGGGATGATCTCGTCCACGAACTTGCCGGCCTTTTGCGCGGCCTCGGCCTTGTTCTGGCTGGCGACGGCGAATTCGTCCTGCATCTCGCGGCTGATCTGCCATTGCTCGGCGACGTTCTCGGCGGTTTGACCCATGTGATAGCCGTTGAAGGCATCCCACAGGCCGTCCTTGATCATGCTGTCGATGAATTTCATGTCGCCCATCTTGTGGCCCGCGCGCAGGTTCGCGACATGGGGGCTCATCGACATGTTTTCCTGGCCGCCCGCGGCGACGATGGCGGCATCGCCCAGCTGGATGTGCTGTGCGCCCAGCGCCACGGCCCGCAGGCCCGAGCCGCAAACCTGGTTGATGCCCCAGGCGGCGCTTTCCTTCGGCAGACCGGCATTGATATGTGCCTGACGCGCGGGGTTCTGGCCCTGACCGCCGGTCAGAACCTGACCCAGGATCGTTTCGGACACTTCGGCCTTGTCGATCCCGGCCCGTTCGACGATGCCTTGCAGGACGGCGGCGCCCAGATCATGCGCGGGTGTGTTGGCAAACGAGCCGCTGAAGCTGCCGACAGGTGTGCGGCCAGCCGAAACGATCACGACATTGGTCATCAGAAAATCCTCTCCCTCAAGTTCGGTGGGGCTGTGCGATCTTCCAGATGGGCTCGGTCGCGCAGGTGCCCCGGGCGGTGCGCATTCAGTCGTAAGCAGTTGCAAAGGAAAGGGCAACCGAAACCGGAATGGCGCCGGGGGACGGGCGCGGGCGGGGGGTGGATCAGGCTGTTTTCTGCCGTGTCCTGCCATATTCCCAGGGCGGGCTCAGGCTGGGGGCGCCATAGTAATAGCCCTGCATGCAGTCGATCCCGGCGTCGCGCAAAAAGCTTGCTTCTTCATGGGTTTCCACGAATTCCGCCACGGTGACCATGTCGAAATGCTGGCCGATCCCGATCAGGGCACGCGCCAGCACCTGATTGTCGGGATCGTCATGGATGCGGCGGATGAACTGACCGTCGATCTTCAGGATGTCGAAGTAGAACTGCTTGAGATAGCGGAAGGCGGTATAGCCCGCGCCGAAATCGTCCAGCGCAAAGGCGATTCCCTTGTGCTGAAGCTCGGCCATGAAGGCTGTGACCAGATCGGGCATCTGCATCGCAGAGCTTTCCGTGATCTCCAGGATCAGGCGTTCGGCCAGGGTGTCGTTCCGACGAAGCCAGTCTTCCAGGATCCGTTTCCAGCGGGAATAGCCGATCGACCGGGCCGACATGTTGATCGACAGCCGCAGGTCGGGCGCGGCCTGAAGCGCGGCCATGCCCATTTCCAGCGACAGGCAATCGATCTGGCGGCCCAGCTCCTTGTCCTCGATATCCTCGATGAAATCGCGCGCGGGGATGATCCGCCCGGTATCGTCCATGATCCGGATCAGCCCCTCGTAAAAGGCGGGCTGCGCGGTGCCGTCGCAGGTCATCACCGGCTGATAGGCCAGCGCCACGTTGCGGCTTCCCACCGCGTGTTGCACCATCTGCAGGACCGACTGGTCGCGGGCGGCGGTGGCCGCTGAAAGCGGGCTGTCATCGGTGTCGATCGCAGCCGGTTGCGGGGGTCGTTGGGTTGAGGTCATGTCTCTCTCCGCTTGTCCCGCCCACTCTTGGCGGTATTCGCTAAAGAGAGCTTAATGTTCCTATTTAGTTCTAATTGTGCTAAATCTGTTCCCACATGTCTTTGCAATTGAAAAGATTGAAAAAAAATGGAACATCGCTGCGACTGGTGCGGAACCGAGGAAATCTATGTCGACTATCACGACACCGAATGGGGCGTGCCCGACCCCGACAGCCGCGCGCTGTGGGAAAAGCTGATTCTCGACGGGTTTCAGGCGGGTCTGAGCTGGATCACGATTCTGAAAAAGCGCGAGAATTTTCGCGCCGCCTTTGCCGGGTTCGATCCGCATGTGATCGCCGAATGGGACGAGGCCGAGATCGCGCGGCTTCTGGCCGATCCGGGCATCATCCGTCACCGGGGCAAGATCGCCGCGACCATCGGCAACGCCCGCGCCTGGCAGCGGATCGAGGCGCGGCAGGGCTTTGACCGGTTCCTGTGGGATTACGTGGATGGTCAGCCGATTCAGAACCGTTTCCGCACCATGGCCGAGGTTCCGGCCCAGACGCCGCTGTCGCAGAAGATCTCGAAGGACCTGAAGGCGGCGGGGTTCAAGTTCTGCGGGCCGACCATCGTCTATGCCTTCATGCAGGCGGTGGGGATGGTGAACGATCATCTGGTCGGCTGTCATTGTCACGACCGCGTGGCGGCGATGGGCGCGGGGCTGGATTTCGGCGCAAAGACAGGATAGGCCGCGCCCGAGCACGAGGGGCGAGAGATGGCACAGAAGATCTTCATTGACGGCGAGGTGGGCACCACCGGGTTGCAGATTGCGGCGCGGCTGGAAACCCGTGGCGATATCGACCTGATCCGGCTGGATGAAAGCCGCCGCAAGGATCGCAATGCCCGGGCCGAGGCGCTGGACGCCGCCGATATCGCCATCCTGTGCCTGCCCGACGATGCCGCGCGCGAGGCGGCGCAGATCGTGGCGGGCGGCGACACGCGGCTTCTGGATGCGTCGACCGCGCACCGGGTCGCGCCCGACTGGGTCTATGGCTTTGCCGAGATGACCGCCGGTCAGGCGCAGGCGATTGCCGGTGCGCGGTTCGTGGCCAATCCCGGCTGCTATCCCACCGGCGCCATCGGGCTGATCCGCCCCTTGCGCGAGGCCGGGCTGCTGCCCGCCGATCTGGGTGTCAGCATCAACGCGGTCAGCGGCTATACCGGCGGCGGCAAGGCGCTGATTGCGGAATACGACGCGGGCACCGCGCCCAAGGGCTTTGTTTATGGCACCGGGCAGGCGCACAAGCACCTGCCCGAGATGGCGCAATACGGGTTGCTGGACCGCGCGCCGATCTTCGTGCCGTCGGTCGGGAATTTCGCCCAAGGGATGATCGTGCAGGTGCCGCTGCATCTGGCCGACCTGGCGGACACGCCCACGCCGGGCGATCTGCACGGGGCGCTCGCCGCGCATTACGCCGGATCGCAATTCGTCACCGTCGCGCCGCTGGGCGATCCGGGCCGGATCGACGCCGAGGCGATGAACGACACAAACGGCATGACGCTTTATGTCTGTGGCGATGCGACCCGCGCGGTGCTGGTCGCGGTGCTGGACAATCTGGGCAAGGGCGCATCGGGCGCGGCGGTTCAGAACCTGAATCTGATGCTGGGTGTTGATCCGGCGACGGGCCTGACCTAACCGTCGGTGAAACCGGCGCTGCCCCGACCCTCGGGGTGGCGGGCCAGGTGTTTGGCCTTGATCCCCGCTGTGGTGTCGCGGCTGCCGTCGTGGCTCCACCCCGGGGGCGCGACGGCGTACATCAACCGCTGGCGCAGGCTCAGGCCGGGTTGTGCCATGTCGCGGAAAATGGCGACCCATTCGTGGAACGCCACGCGCAGCGGGTTGAAGGTGCCCAGGTTCACAACCAGCCCGTAATCGACCTTTTCGGCGTCTTGCTCCGGCACGAAGGTGCCGAAAAGCTTGTCCCAGATAATGAACACGCCGGCATAGTTCGCATCCAGATATCGCGCGTTGCGGCCGTGGTGGACGCGGTGGTGGCTGGGGGTGTTCATCACCGCCTCGAACCACCTGGGCATCCGGCCAATCGCCTCGGTATGGATCCAGAACTGATAGATCAGGTTCAGCCCGCCGCAGAACAGCACCAGCGCGGGGTGAAAGCCCAGCAGGATCAGCGGCGCACGCACCACCATCATGAAGGTGAAGGTATAGGTCCAGGTTTGCCGCAACGCGGTGGTCAGGTTGTAATGCTGGCTGGAATGGTGGTTCACATGGCTGGCCCAGACCCAGCGGATGCGGTGCCCGAACCGGTGCACCCAGTAATAGCGCAGGTCATCCAGCACGAAACACAAGCCGATGATGGGCCAGCTTGTGCCCAGGTCCAGCGGCGTGACCCGCCACAGCACCATGAAAAAGCCCCAGGCGATGAAGCCCAGCACCAGCCCCGAGGCCACGTTGCCCGCCCCCATGATCAGGCTGGTCAGCGCATCGCGCGTCTCGTACCGGCCGCCGCGGCCGCTGATGTGGATCCACAGGAATTCGGCCAGGATCGCGGCGATGAAGAACGGCACGGCGAGTGTCACGACATCGGGGAAGGTGATCTGATCGGTCATGGTGCGTGTCCTTCGATGCGGGTTTGCCAGGCGCGCGCCTCGTCCGGGCGCAGGTGCAGGGTGACAGTGGGGGCGGTGAAATCGCGCAGCCGCACGCGCAGCCCCGCGCCGCAGGGGGCAAGCGTCGCCCCCGTCAGCAGCCGGGCCGAGGTGTCGGCGCCAAGCGCCCAGACCAGCCCGACGCCCTGCGCGGTCTGCACCAGCGCGGCATGGCCGTCCTGCGCGACTTGGGCGCTTTGCACGTCGTCTTCGGGCCAGTGATGGCGCCACATCCGCGCCGCGTCATCGGCATCGCGGATCACGACCTGCCGGGAATGGCCCAACAGGTGCAGCAAAGCCGTGATCCCGGCAATGCCCAGAACCACCAGCGGCAACAGGACGTGCAGCGGCATGATCTCCTCCCACCCTCAGCAAGGCGCAGGGCCGCGCGGCCTGTCAACGGTGGCGCCACGTCACGGGGCAAAATGCGGGGCGTATTGATCTGGCTCAATGCGTGCTTCTGGAATCGTTCTAGATTGGGGTCGAACGCGCGTATCAGAACCAATGCAGGGAGAGGCTCATGTCTCAACTACGCACGCGCGTCATGCTTGGCGCCATCGCCGCAACCGCTTTTCATGCAGCACAGGCCGACGAGCTGCGCGACTATGCGCTGGAGATGTTCCAGCCGTTGCCGTCGACCACGCCGGCGGTGAAAAACAACCCGATCACCCCCGAGAAGATCGACCTGGGCAAGGCGCTTTACTTCGATCCGCGCATGTCCGCGTCGGGGGTGTTCTCGTGCAACTCGTGCCACAACCTTGCGACGGGTGGGGATGACAACCTGGAAACCTCGATCGGGCATGGCTGGCAAAAGGGGCCGCGCAATGCGCCGACGGTGCTGAATTCGGTCTTCAACGAAGCCCAGTTCTGGGATGGCCGCGCCGCCGATCTGGCCGAGCAGGCCAAGGGCCCGGTGCAGGCGGGGGTCGAGATGGCGAATACCCCCGACAACGTGATCGCCACGCTGAATTCGATGCCGCAATATGTGGAATGGTTCAAGGCGTCGTTCCCGGGCGAAGAGGACCCTGTGACCTTCGACAATTTCGCCAAGGCGATCGAGGCGTATGAGGCCACGCTGATCACGCCCGCGCCCTTTGACGCGTGGTTGAACGGCGATGACGGCGCGATGAGCGACGACCAGAAACAGGGGCTTCAGGTGTTCCTGGATGCGGGCTGTGCGGCCTGTCACAACGGGGTGAATGTGGGCGGGCACGATTATTACCCGTTCGGTCTGGTCGAAAAACCGGGGGCCGAGGTTCTGCCCGAGGGCGACAAGGGCCGCTTTGCCGTGACCGAAACCGTGGATGACGAATATGTCTTCCGCGCAGCGCCCCTGCGCAACATCACCGAGACCGCGCCCTATTTCCACTCCGGCAAGGTCTGGAGCCTGCACACGGCGGTCGAGATCATGGCGGAATCGCAGCTTGGGGCCGAGCTGAGCGGGGACGAGGTCGAGCAGATCGTGGCCTTTTTGGGCACGCTGACCGGCACGGTGCCTGAGGTCGAATACCCGATCCTGCCCGCTGAAACCGCAGCGACCCCGCGCCCCAGTGGCGAAGTGATCCCGAACTGATTGTCAGAAAAACACCAAGCGCCCGCCCGACCGGCGGGCGTTTGGCTTATCCTGCGGTCTGATCCAGCAGCGCGGCGATGATCGCCTTGGCGCTGTCGCTGTCCCATTCGGCATCGCCGGTCATGCGGGCGATCTCGCGTCCCTCGGGGTCCAGAATCACCGTGACCGGCAGGCCCAGAACCGCCATCTGGCGCGACAATTCCTGTTTGGGGTCGCGCAGGATCGGCAGGGTTTCGATCCCGCCATCGGCAAAGAACCGTTCGATCCCCGGCACCGGGTTGTGGCCCGTGGCCACCGGCACCACCGCGAAGGTCTCGCCGCCCAGCTCGGCCTGTAGCCGGTCGAGCGACGGCATCTCCTTGCGGCAGGGGGCGCACCAGGTGGCCCAGAAATTCAACAGAACATATTTGCCGCGATAATCCGCCAGGGCCGATTTCGCGCCGCCCGCATCCAGCAGCGTCGCCTCGACCGGGGCCTTGGCTTCGGCATGGAAATTCAGCTTTTTCATATCGCCGTCGCGCAGCGCCGCGACCGCGCCCATATCGGCCAGCGCGGCGTTTGCACACAGGCTCAGGGCCGTGTAGAGGACGACAGACCGAAACAAGCTCATATTCAATGCCTCCAAGGTGGCCAGATGACCAAAGACCAATCGAACGCCATGTGGGGCGGCCGCTTTGCCGCCGGACCCGACGCGATCATGGAAGCCATTAACGCATCCATCGGATTCGACAAGCGCATGGCCGCCCAGGACATTGCCGGATCGCGGGCGCATGCCGCGATGTTGGCCGCACAGGGCATCATTACTGATAGTGATGCCAAGGCGATTGGGGAAGGGCTGCTCACGGTCTTGTCAGAAATCGAAGGCGGGACCTTCGAATTCTCCACCGCGCTGGAAGACATCCACATGAATGTCGAGGCGCGGCTGAAGGACATCATCGGCGAACCGGCGGGCCGTTTGCACACGGGCCGGTCGCGCAACGATCAGGTGGCAACGGACTTCAAATTGTGGGTACGCGATCAGATCGACGCCGCCATCCAGGGGATCGAGGCGCTGATGCGCGCCTTTCTGTCCCAGGCCGAGGCCGGGGCCGATTGGGTGATGCCCGGCTTCACCCATCTGCAGACCGCGCAGCCGGTGACCTGGGGCCACCACATGCTGGCCTATGTCGAGATGCTGGGCCGCGATCTGAGCCGCTTCCGCGACGCGCGGGCGCGGATGAACGAATGCCCGCTGGGCGCCGCCGCGCTGGCCGGAACCAGCTTTCCCATCGACCGCGACATGACGGCACAGGCGCTGGGCTTTGACCGGCCCGCGGCCAATTCGCTGGACGCCGTGGCCGACCGCGATTTCGCGCTGGAGTTCCTGTCGGCATCGTCGATCTGCGCCATGCATCTGAGCCGGTTTGCCGAAGAACTGGTGATCTGGTCCAGCGCGCAATTCCGCTTCGTGGTTCTCAGCGACCGGTTCTCGACCGGCTCGTCGATCATGCCGCAGAAGAAGAACCCCGATGCGGCGGAACTGATCCGCGCCAAGATCGGGCGCATCCTTGGGGCGCAGGTGGCGCTGTTCACGGTGATGAAGGGGCTGCCGCTGACCTATTCCAAGGACATGCAGGAAGACAAGGAACAGGTCTTCGATGCGGCGGACAGCCTGATGCTGGCGCTGGCGGCGATGACCGGCATGGTCAGCGACATGACCGCCAACCGCCCCGCGCTGGAAGCCGCCGCCGCCAGCGGCTTTTCCACCGCGACCGATCTGGCCGACTGGCTGGTGCGCAGCCTGAACATGCCGTTCCGCGATGCCCACCACGTGACCGGCTCGCTGGTGGCGCTGGCGGAATCCAAGGGCTGCGACCTGCCTGAACTGACCATCGAGGACATGAAATCGGTGCATGAACACATCACCCCGGATGTCTTCGACGTGCTGGGCGTTCACAACTCGGTCGCCAGCCGCGTAAGCTATGGCGGCACCGCACCCGAACAGGTGCGGGCACAGGTAGCACGCTGGAAAACGGTGATGGGATGACACGGATTGCGGGATTTCTGTTGATGACGGCGCTGCTTGCGTCCTGCGGCGCCGATGGCGAACCCACGCGCCCGTCGGTCAATGCGGGCGTCGGCATCGACAGCAACGGCAATCTGCGCACCGGTGCCAGCCTGGGCACGCGAATCGGTCCGGTGGGGGTCAGCGTCGGGCTGTGACCCGCGCATGGGCGCAGCTTTGCTGTTGAAACCGCTGGGTTTTGGCCTTAATCGCGCGGCATGGATCATTTTCTGTACCGTGACGGCGTTCTGCATGCCGAAGACGTCCCCGTGGCCGAGATTGCCGCGGCGGTCGGCACCCCGTTCTATTGCTATTCCACCGCGACCCTGACCCGGCATTACCGGCTGTTCGACGAGGCGTTGGCGGGGCTGGATCATCTGGTCTGCTATGCGATGAAGGCCAATTCGAACCAGGCGGTGCTGACGCTGCTGGGTGGGCTTGGCGCGGGGATGGATGTGGTCTCGGGCGGGGAATACGCGCGTGCCCGTGCCGCCGGTGTGCCGGGCGAGCGCATCGTGTTTTCCGGCGTCGGCAAGACGCGCGCGGAAATGCGTACCGCGCTGGAGGGCGGCATCCGCCAGTTCAACGTGGAATCCGAGCCCGAGATGGAGGCGCTGAACGAGGTCGCCCTGTCGCTGGGCACCGTGGCGCCGATTACCGTGCGGGTGAACCCCGATGTCGATGCCAAGACCCACGCCAAGATCGCTACCGGCAAATCGGAAAACAAGTTCGGCATCCCGATCGCCCGCGCGCGCGAGGTTTATGCCCATGCCGCCCTTTTGCCGGGGCTGCGCGTGGTGGGGATCGACGTGCATATCGGCAGCCAGCTGACGGATCTGGAACCGTTCCGGCTGGCCTATCGCAAGGTGGCCGAGCTGACGACAGCGCTGCGCGCCGATGGCCACGACATCACCCGGCTGGATCTGGGCGGGGGGCTTGGCATTCCTTACGAACGGTCGAACACCGCGCCGCCGCTGCCAGTGGAATATGGCGCCATGGTGCGCGAGGAACTGGGCGATCTGGGGGTCGAGGTCGAGATCGAGCCAGGCCGCCTGATCGCGGGCAACGCGGGCATTCTGGTCAGCCAGGTGATCTATGTAAAATCGGGCGAGGGGCGGGATTTCCTGATCCTGGATGCGGCGATGAACGACCTGATCCGCCCCGCCATGTACGAGGCGCATCACGACATCGTGCCGCTGATCGAACCCGCGGCGGGCGTGGAATACGCGCCCTATGACATTGTCGGGCCGGTCTGCGAATCCGGCGATACCTTTGCCAAGGCGCGCCAGATGCCGCCGCTGAAATCGGGCGATCTGGTCGCGTTTCGGTCGGCGGGTGCCTATGGCGCGGTGATGTCCAGCGAATACAATACGCGGCCGATGATCCCCGAGGTTCTGGTCGACAAGGATAAATTTGCCGTCATCCGCGCGCGTCCTACCTTTGACGAGATGATAAACCGCGATACCATCCCTGTATGGTTGTGACCTGCAATGGTGCGGGCACGCCGCCCGGACCAGAGCATGCGCAAGCGCGACAACACCGACACTGACATCCGCAGGACCGTGGCCTGGCCGCTTTGGCTGACCCGGGCCGGTCTGGTGTCCGAACAGGTGACATGGGCGTTCTGGCCGCTGTGGACCTTGCTGTTCGCCCTGCTGGCGCTGTTGGCGATGGGCGTGCACGAGATGCTGCCGCAGCCGGTCGTTCTGGGCGGTGCGGTGCTGGCGCTGCTGGCGGGGGTCGGGCTTTGCTATCGCGGCGTGCGGCGGTTCCGCTGGCCGGGCATGATCCAGGCCCGCGACCGGATCGACGCCACCCTGCCGGGGCGGCCGCTGGCCACGCTGGAGGATGACCAGGCCATCGGCGCGGGGGATGCGCAATCGGAATATGTCTGGCAGGCGCATATCGCCCGGATGCGCGACCGTGCGCGCCAGGCCCGCGCCGTCGCGCCCGATCTGCGGATCGCGGGGCGTGACCCGTTCGGGCTGCGCTATGTCGCGTTCACGGGGTTTCTGGTGTCACTGCTTTTCGGATCTGTCTGGCGCGTGGCCAGCGTGGGCGACACGCTTGCCCCGCCCGCCGCGGCGCTGGCCAGCGGCCCCGCGTGGGAGGGCTGGATCGAACCGCCCGCCTATTCCGGTCAGCCGGGGCTTTATCTGAACGACATCTCGGCCGACACGGTGCGCGTGCCCAAGGGCAGCCAGATCACCCTGCGGCTTTACGGCGAGGTCGGCGCGCTGAGCGTGAGCGAAACCGTGTCGGGCCAGCCCGCCGACAGCACCGTGCCCGATGACGACGCCATGAGCCACCGGATCGAGATCGCCCAAAGCGGCGATCTGGTGATCGACGGGCAGGGCGGGCGGTCCTGGTCGGTGATCATGCAGCCCGATGCGCCGCCCACGGTCCAGATTTCGGCGGCCCAGTCGCGCGGTCGCGGGGGCGAGATCCGCCAGCCCTTTGTCGCGCGCGACGATTACGGGGTGACGGCGGGCACGGTCGAGATCACGCTGGATCTGGACGCGGTCGAGCGGCGCCATGGCCTGGTCGCCGATCCCGAGCCGCGCGAGGCGCTGGTGCTGGACCTGCCGATGCCGATCACCGGCGACCGCACCACGTTCGAGGAGGTCTTCGCCGGCAATTTCTCGGAACATCCCTGGGCGCGGATGCCGGTCCTGATGCGGTTCCGGGTGACCGATGCGCCGGGACAGGTCGGCGAAAGCAGCCCGATCAATGCCAATCTGGGCGGGCGCCGGTTCTTTGACCCGCTGGCCGCGGCCATCGTCGAACAGCGGCGCGACCTGCTTTGGACCCGGGCCAACGGGACACGCGTGGTGCAGATCCTGCGGGCGATCCGGCACGATCCGGGCGATGCGTTCCCGTCCAGCGCGACCTATCTGAAATACCGCGCGGCGCTGCGGCAGCTTGAGGGCGGGGTCGATACCGGCCTGACGCCCGAGCTTCGCGATGAGGTCGCCCAGATCCTGTGGGATCTGGCGATCGAGATCGAGGATGGCGATCTGTCGAACGCGCGCGAGCGTCTGGAACGCGCCCAAGACCGCCTGTCCGAGGCGATGAAGCGCGGCGCCAGCGACGAGGAAATCGCCGAGCTGATGGACGAGCTGCGCGAGGCGATGCAGGATTTCATTCGCGAGCTGGCCCAGAACCAGCAGCAGCAACAGGATGGCGACCAGCAGCAGGCCGAGAACCAGCAGCAGATGCAGGAACTGTCGCAGCAGGACCTGCAGGACATGATGGACCAGCTGCAGGAGTTGATGGAGCAGGGCCGCATGGCCGAGGCGCAGCAATTGCTGGAGCAGCTGCGCCAGATGATGGAAAACATGCAGGTCGCCCAGGGCGAGGGCGGGCAGCAAAGCCCGGGCCAGCAGGCGATGGAAGGTCTGGCCGAGACGCTGCGCAACCAGCAGGGCCTGTCCGACGATGCGTTCCGCGATCTGCAGGAGCAGTTCAACCCCGGCGCCAATGCCGGCGAAAGCCAGCAGAACCAGGGCCGCGATGGCGGTCAGGGGCGCGGCCAGGACCATCAGGGTCAGGGCGGGCAACAGGGCCAGGCACAGGAAGGCGACGGTCAATCGGGCGGCCAGCCCGGATCGCAGCCGCCGCAGGGTCTGGCCGAGCGTCAGCAGGCGCTGCGCGACGAGCTGCGCCGCCAGCAGCAGAACATGCCGGGCCTGAGCGGCGAACAGGGCGAGGCGGCGCGCGATGCGCTGGACCGCGCGGGCCGCGCGATGGAACGGGCCGAGGACAGCCTGCGCGAGGATGATCTGGCCGGGGCGTTGGACGACCAGGCCGAGGCGATGGAAGCCCTGCGCGACGGCATGCGCAACATGGGCGAGGCGCTGGCCCAGCAGCAACAGGAACGCGCCGGCGATCAGGGCGAGGCGATGGGCCGGGCCGACCCCAACAGCCAGCGCGACCCGCTGGGCCGTGAACGCGGCAGCCAGGGGCAGGTCGGAACGGGTGACAGCATGGTGCCGGGGGCCGATGACCGGGCGCGCGATCTGCTGGACGAGATCCGCCGCCGGTCGTCGGAACAGGAACGCCCGCAGATCGAACTGGACTATCTGCGGCGTCTGCTCGACCGGTTCTGACGCCGCCGGGTTATTGCGCGGCGGCGTTCTGTCCGGCGGTCATCTTGTCGACAAGGCTGCGCAGCAGGTCATCCAGCGCCACGCGGCCCGCATCCACCCCACCGGTATACATATCCAGCGCGGGTTTCGCCGCGGGCAGCTTCGCGGCGATGTCGGGCGCAAAGATGTAAAGCGCGACCAGAAGCCCCGCAAACAGGATCACCAACGAGAAACTGCGCCCGAACGAGCTCGATTGCGGTTCCAGGTCGTGATCGGGGGCGATTTCCTCGTCGCTGTTGAACTGGCCGTGCCGTTCAGACGTGGCGCGCAGGGTCGAGTTGATCTCTTCGATATCGGGCAGCAGATCGCGGCGCGATCCCGCATCGCGATCGTCGGAGGCGTCGTCGGCCCCGACCAGCGCCGTCACCGCCGCAGCCCCCTGCAGGCCCATCTCGCGCTGGCCACCGAACAGGGTGTCGTTTTCATCGGCCGCGCGGGCGCGCTGTTCGTGCTCGGCCTCTTCGCGCAGGACATTGACGACAGATTCGTCCAGCGCCCGGCGCGGCGGCTGCGGGGTCTCTTCGGCATCCACGGGCACATCGCCGAACGCACCGGCCATCAGCCCGGCAATCGCGGCATCGGTCCCGTCATCGGGGGTCTCTGCCGGGGCATCGGGCGCGGTGTCTTCGGGCGCGGCGGTGTCGGCGCCTTCGGCCACGGCGGGTTCTGGTGCGGGCGGAGTATCCTCGGCCAGGATCGGTGCGTCGGCTTCGGGTTCGGCTTCGGGCGCAGGGGGCGCCTCGGGTGCCTCGTCCGGCGCGGACAGATCGTCGGCCGTGTCGTCGTCGGTGTTGAATTCGTAAAAGGTTTCAGTGTCCTGATCGAAGGACACAACGCTTTCATCCGCCTCGGGCGCGGGTTCTGCGGTGTCGGGTTCGGGGATCTCGGGCTCGACCGTATCCTCGATATATTCCTCGTCGGGCTGGGTCTCTGCGACCGGGGTGTCGACGGGTTCCGGTTCGGCGGGCGTTGCGGCAATGGCGGCTGCGGGCTGGAACCAGGTCTGCCCGCAATTCGAACATTGCACGTCCCGGCCCTCTGCGGGGATCACGGAATCGTCTACCTCGTATTGCGCGCTGCAATTCGGGCAAATAAGTCGCATAATCTTTCCAACTCCGTGCAATAGATTTCGCGCGGTCCTGCCTCTAACCGTGCAATGTTTTACCATGCGATACAAAAAATCAAAGTGTTTGCAACCGCATACGATTGAAACTGCATGTCAGATCGCGCAAAACGGCCACAGATTGGGCTGGAGATTTCTGTGATCGAACTGGAAAACGTGGCGCAAAGCTATGGCGGCGAGCGGCTTTTGTCCGATATTTCGCTACAATTGGCGCCGGGATCGTTCCATTTTCTGACCGGGCCGTCGGGGGCGGGCAAGACCACGCTGCTGAAGCTGTGCTATGGCGAATTGCGGCCGAGCGCGGGGCAGGTTCGGCTGTTTGGCGCCGATGTGTCGCAGATGAGCCGCGACGACATTGCCCAGGCGCGTCGCCGCATCGGCGTGGTGCATCAGGAATGCCAGTTCCTGGATCATCTGCCCATTCACGAAAACATCGCCCTGCCGTTGACCGTGTCGAACCGCGACACCACGGCCGAGGCCGAGAACCTGAAAGAGCTGCTGATCTGGGTCGGGTTGCGGTCGCGCGCGGGCGCGTTGCCGCCAGAGCTGTCGGGCGGCGAACGGCAGCGCGCGGCGTTGGCGCGGGCGATCATCATGGCGCCCGAGGTCATCCTGGCCGACGAACCCACCGGCAATGTCGACTGGGAGATGTCGCAGCGGCTGTTGCAGCTGCTGATCGAGCTGAACCGCATGGGCAAGGCCATCGTGATCGCGACCCATGACCTGAACCTGATCCGCGCGGCCAAGTCACAGGTTTCGGCCCGCGTGCTGCGGCTGAAGGATGGGCAGGTGCACGCGGCGGGGGCGGATCTGTGATGGACCAGGTGGCGCGCGTTCTGCAATTCCTGGCCGGCGATCCCCAGGCCGACCGCGTCGTGCCGCCCACGGGGTTCACCGTGCGGCTGACGATCTTTACCGCCGCCGCGATGGCGTTTCTGGCGGTGTTCGCGCTGGCGCTGTCGCTGGCCACGGGGCGGCTGGCGGATCGCTGGTCCGATGCGCTGGCCCGGACCGCGACGGTGCGGATCTCCACCGCGCCGGGCCAGTTGCAGGCCCAGACCGACGCGGTGCTGGAGATCCTGCGCACCACCCCCGGCGTCGCCGATGCCCGCGCGCTGGATATCGAGGAACAGCGCGCGCTGCTGGCGCCCTGGCTGGGCCCCGACGTGCCCATCGACGACCTGCCGGTGCCACAACTGGTCGAGTTGACCGAGACCGAGGACGGCTTCGACGCCGAGGCGCTGCGCCTGCGGCTGAGCGCCGAAACCCCGGGCGCCGTGCTGGACGATCACACCCGCTGGCGCCGCCCGCTGGTCCGGGCGGCGCAACGGCTGCGGATGCTAGGGCTTCTATCGATGCTGCTGATCGCACTGACCACGGCGGCGATGATCACGCTGGCGGCGCAATCGGCGCTGGCGGCCAATGCGCGGGTCATTCAGGTGCTGCGGCTGGTGGGGGCGCGCGATACCTATATCGCGCGGGCCTTCGTGCGGCGGTTTACCGGCCGGGCGCTGATCGGGGCGGTGGGCGGCACCGTTCTGGGGATGCTGGCGATTGCGTTCCTGCCCAGTGCCTCGTCCGCGGGCGGGTTTCTGACGGGGCTGGGCTTTTCCGGCGCGCAATGGCTTTGGCCGCTGATCCTGCCGCCGCTGGTCGCGGTTCTGGCCTTCTGGTCGACGCGTGCGACCGTCCTGCGAATGCTGAAGGAGCTGACCTGATGGCTTATGCGTGGCGCTGGTTCCGGTCGCTGATCTTCGTGGGTCAGATGTACCTGATGATGGTGGTTCTGGGGATCGTATTCCTGCCCTGGGCGCTGGTGTCGCGGCAAGGCGCGCTGACGGCGTGCCGGACCTATTGCCGCTGGGTGCGGTGGACCGCAGCCTGGATGGTCGGGCTGCGGACCGAGGTGCGCGGCACCCCGCCCCGTGACGAGGTTCTGATCGCGTCGAAACACCAGTCGTTTCTGGACATCATCCTGATCTTCGGCAGCGTGCCCGCGGGCAAGTTCATCATGAAGCGCGAGCTGATGTGGGCGCCGGTGATCGGGCAATACGCGCTGAAGATCGGTTGTGTCCCGGTCGACCGGGGCAAGCGCGGTCAGGCGATCCGCAAGATGGTCGACGATGTGGAAAAAGGGCGCCAGGCGCCGGGGCAGCTGATCATCTATCCCCAGGGCACCCGTGTCGCACCGGGGACACACAAGCCCTATAAGGTCGGCACCGCTGCGCTTTGCGAACAGCTTGGGCAGACCTGCGTGCCGGCGGCGACGAATGTCGGCGTGTTCTGGCCCCGCACCGGGATCTATCGCAAGCCGGGGTTGGCGGTGGTCGAGTTTCTGGAGCCGATCCCGCCGGGGCTGGACCGCGATACGTTCATGCAGCGGCTGGAGTCACAGGTCGAAACCGCCTCGGACCGGCTGATGGCCGAGGCGGGCTTTGAGACGGGGTAAGCGATGGACTACATCACCGATATTGCGGCGCTCGAGGCGCTTTATGACACGCCGGGCGAGGCATCGCTGGTCAAGGTCGCCCGCCGGATGACACCGCTTTACCGCAAGTGGATCATGGCGTCGCGGTTCTGCGTGCTGACCACCGTGGGCCCCGAGGGCACCGATGGCAGTCCGCGCGGCGATGACGGCCCCGTGGTGCTGGAGCTGGACCCCGGCGCGCTGGCGCTGCCCGACTGGCGTGGCAACAACCGCATCGACAGCCTGCGCAATATCGTGGCCGATGGCCGGGTCAGCCTGATGTTCATGGTGCCGGGATCGACCAATGTGGTGCGGGTGAATGGTCATGCGCGTCTGACCACCGATGCCGACCTGCGTGCGCGGTTCGACCAGCAGGGCCGCCAACCCCGCAGCGTCATCGTGATCGAGATTGCCGAGATCTATACCCAATGCGCCCGCGCGATTCTGCGCGCGGGGCTGTGGCAGCGCGACGATGCCGCCGGTCTGCCCAGTGTCGGCGATATCCTGACCGAGAGGACCGAGGGCGCCTTTGACGGCGCCGCCTATGACACCGAATGGCCCGGCCGCGCGGCGCAAACCATGTGGTGAGTTCCGGCCCGCGCATCCGCGCTTGACCTCAACCTTGGTTGAGGTCGCATGCTGCCCCGACTCGAAATGAAAGGAGCAGTCATGTCGGAACCTTATCTGGAACACGTCAACTTCACCGTCAGCGATCCGGCGGCCACCGCGCAGATGCTGTGCGACCTGTTCGGCTGGTCGGTCCGCTGGCAGGGCCCCGCGCTTGACGACGGGGTGTCCTATCACGTGGGCGGCGCGCACAGCTATGTCGCGATCTACTCCCGGGGTGGGGCGGATGCCCATGGCGACAGCTACACCACCCCCGGCGCGATGAACCATCTGGGCGTCGTGGTTGATGATCTGGACGCGGTCGAGGAACGGGTCAAGGCCGCCGGGTTCACCCCGCATCTGCATGCCGATTACGAACCGGGCCGCCGGTTCTATTTCAAAGCCCATGACGATGTAGAGATCGAGGTCGTGTCCTATGCCTGAGCGATCCGTGATAGGATGGGCGGCGAAAGGGCCGCGCGATGAACAAGACAGCACCCACCGGGCAGGATGCGGCATCCTATCTGGATTCGGTCGCGCCCGCGCACAGGCGCGCCGACGCATTGGCGCTCGACGCCCTGTTCCGGCGCGTGACCGGGTTTCAGCCAAGGATGTGGGGGGCTTCCATCATCGGGTATGGCCGCTATCACTATCGCTATGACAGCGGGCGCGAGGGGGATTTCCTGGCCACGGGTTTCGCCCCGCGCAAGGCCAATCTGGTGGTCTATATCCTGCCCGGTTACACGGATTTTTCCGACATTCTGGGGCGGCTGGGGCCGCACAGGCGCGGCAAATCCTGTCTTTATCTGACAAGGCTGGCGCCCATCGACATGGATGTGCTGGCCGAGCTGATCCGCGCGGGCCTTGATGATCTGGGCCAGCGGTGGACGGTCCTTGCGCGTTAAAGCGGCAACGGGCTGAGGACGGTTTGCGGCAGCAGCGTGTCGAAATCGCTGCGGCGGCACAGCTGGGTGGCATCCGTCATCACCGCGGCGCTGGCCGCCGCCGCACCATATTGCAACGCGGTCGCCAGATCCCGCCCGCGTGACAGGGCCATCGCGAATCCGCCGACGAAACTGTCGCCCGCGCCGACCTTGCTGCGCACCGGCACATCGGCGGCGGTGACATGCAGGCGCTGGTCCGCCGTGGCCAGGACCGAGCCATCGGCGCCCCGCGCGATGATCACGACCTGTGCCGCGCCGCGCGCGACCAGTTCGGCGGCGAAACCCGCGCTGTCGCTGCGTTCGGGCAGGGGGCGGGTGGCCAGCTCTTCGGCCTCGGCCTGGTCCATGCGCAGGACAAAGGGCGGGGTGCCGGTGGCGTTGGCCAATTGGTGCAGCGCGGCGCCCGATGTGTCGGCGATGACCTGCGCGTGGCGTTCGGCCAGCGTGGCGCACAGCGCGTGGGGAAAATCGGCACCGACCCCGGGGGGCAGGCTGCCGCTCAGCACCACCAGACCGTGATCGGGCACCGCGGCGGAGATCGTGGCCAGAACCGCCGTGACCCGTTCATCGTCCCAGACCGGGCCGGGCAGCACGAACCGGTATTGCTCGCCGGTGGAATCGTCGGTCACGGCCAGGCTCTGGCGGGTTTCGCCCGTGGTGCGAAAGGGCAGAACGGCGATGCCCTCGGCGGCCAGCAACTGCCGCAGCTTCTTGCCCGTTGTGCCGCCGATCGCCACCAGCGCGCGGCTTTGCCCGCCCAGCTGCGCGATGGCGCGCGACACGTTGATGCCGCCGCCGCCCGGATCGGTGCGCACCGGGCCACAGCGCAGCTTGGGCCCGGCGGTGACGGCGGGGGCCGTGGTGGCCAGATCGACAGCCGGGTTGAGGGTGATGGTCAGGATGTCGGTCATGGCGCGATTCTGGCTTCTGATTGTACCGCGCCACAGTGCCAAAGCCGCGCCCCGGGGCCAAGCCCCGGAACGCCGCAGTAAGGGGTGTCAGCCCAGCATCATCTGATAGCTGGCCGGAACATAGCGGAAGCCGCTGTCGCGGGTTTCGACGAAGCCGAAACCGGGGAAGGGCATGTGATAGCCGATGAAGGGCAGCTTGTCGGCCGCCAACATGTCCAGCAGGCGGCGCCGGGTCGCTGCGGCGGCGGACTTGTCCATATCGAACTTGACCTCCCAATCCGGGTGGCCCAGCGACCAGACATAGTGGTTGGCGAAATCGGCCCCCACCAACAGGCCCTGACCGTCGCTTTCCAGCATATAGGCCATGTGCCCCGGCGTGTGCCCAAAGGCCGCCATCGCGGTGATGCCCGATGCCACGCTGCCCCCATCGTCGAGGAAGGTGAACTGATCGGCCAGCGGTTTGACCTTGGCGGCGAAGCCCTCGTTATCGGTGCCGTTCCAGTGGTCGAATTCCGCCGTGCCGGTCATATAGGCCGCGTTGGCGAATGTCGCGCCCGCGTCACCGGCCAGCCCGCCGATATGGTCGCCATGCATGTGGGTGATCACCACCTTGTCGACCTGATCGGTGCTGTAGCCCGCAGCCGACAGCGCCGCGCCGATGCCTTCGGGCGCCAGGCCGGTGTCGAACAGCACCAGCTCGCTGCCGGTGTTCACAAGCGTCGGGGTAAAGAAGAACTGCGCCTTGTCGGTGGGGATGAAGGCATCCTGCGACACGGCGGCGAAATCCTCGTCGCTGGCATTCAGGCCAAAGATCGTGTGCGGATCGGGCACGGTGCGGGTCCCCGCCAGCAGGGTCGTCACCTCGAACCCGCCCAGTTTGAACCGGTGAAAGGGGGCGTTGGCGCCATCCTGCATCGGGGCGGCGGCCAGGGCGGGGCGGGCAAGCCCGGCCAGCGGCAGCGCGGCGGTCGCGCCCAAAAGCGTGCGTCGGCTGAGTGTCATGAAATCATCTCCCGTTATTGGTCTGAAAAGGTCTGGCTCCTCGTCGAAGATGATAGCGCGAATTCCCGCGCGACCAGTGCGCGCGGGCCAGATCAAAGAACCGTGATCATTCCCACCAACGGTCGATGCGCGCGATATCGGCGTCCGACCAGCCGAAATGATGGGCCAGCTCATGCACGAACACATGGGTCACCAGCTCTGCCAGCCCAACATCGCCGCGTTCGGTCCATTCATCCAGGATCGGCCGTCGGAACAGCCAGATCACGTCCGGGCCGATGGGCTGGTCGAAGACCGATTTCTCGGTCATCGGAATGCCTTGGTACAGGCCGGTCAGCTCGAACGGATCGGTGATCTCCATCTCGTCCAACAGCGCGTCGGGCGCGAAATCCTCGACCCTCAGCGCGACCGCGCGGGCGGCGGCGTGATAGGCCTCGGGCAACGCGGCGCGGGCGGCTTCGGCCAAATCTGCGATCTCGTCCAGCGTGGGTGCATAGCGGTCATCCATCCCGCAGATATGGACAAAAGCGGCGCGATATGAAAGAGCAGCGCCCAAGTTCAGGAGCCCCCGATGACCACCACCCGTTTCGCCCCGTCGCCCACCGGCTACATCCATGTCGGCAATCTGCGCACCGCGCTGTTCAATTACATGATCGCCCGCAAGGCCGGCGGGACCTTCATCCTGCGGCTGGACGACACCGATCCGGAACGGTCGAAACAGGAATATGCCGACGCGATCCAGGAGGATCTGGAATGGCTGGGCCTGACCTGGGACCGGATCGAGCGTCAGTCGGCGCGGCTGGACCGGTACGAGGAAGCCGCGCAAACGCTGCGCGACAAGGGCCGGTTTTACGAGGCGTTCGAGACCCCGACCGAGCTGGACCTGAAGCGCAAGAAGCTTCTGAACATGGGCCGCCCGCCGGTCTATGACCGGGCCGCGCTGGACCTGAGCGACGAGCAGAAAGCCGCCCTGCGCGCCGAGCGTGGCAATGGCGTGTGGCGGTTCAAGCTGGATCACGAACGTATCGAGTGGACAGACGGCATCCTGGGCGATCTGTCGATTGACGCGGCCAGCGTCAGCGACCCGGTGCTGATCCGGGGTGACGGACAGTTCCTGTATACGCTGGCCTCGGTCTGTGACGACGTGGATTTCGGCGTGACCCATGTGGTGCGCGGCTCGGACCACGTGACCAACACCGCGACCCAGATCCAGATCATTCAGGCGCTGGGCGGGGCTGTGCCCGCCTTTGCGCATCATTCGCTGCTGACCGGCCCGCAGGGCGAGGCGCTGTCGAAACGGCTGGGCACCCTGTCGTTGCGCGACCTGCGCGCGCAAGGGGTCGAGCCGATGGCGCTGCTCAGCCTGATGGCGCGGCTGGGCTCCAGCCAGCCGATCGAGCTGGCCCGCGACATGGACGAGCTGCTCGCGGGGTTCGATCTGTCGAGCTTCGGCGCGGCGCCGACGAAATTCGACGTGAACGACCTGTTCCCGCTGACCGCCCGGGTGCTGCACGATCTGCCGCTGTCGGCGGTGGCCGATGACGTGGCCGCCCTTGGCGTGCCCGCCGACAAGGCCGAAGCATTCTGGAACGTCGTGCGCGAAAACATCACCGTGAAAGCCGACATGGCCGCCTGGTGGGATCTGTTCGCCAATGGCGCGCCCGCGCTGGTCGACGATGCGGACCGCGAATTCGTGGCGCAGGCGCTGGATCTGCTGCCCGCGCCGCCCTATGCCGCCGACAGCTGGGCCAACTGGACCGCTGCCGTGAAGGATGCCACAGGCCGCAAGGGCAAGGGGCTGTTCATGCCGCTGCGCAAGGCCGTGACGGGCCGCGAGCGCGGGCCGGAGATGGCCGATGTCCTGCCGCTGTTGCAGGTCAAGCCGCAGCTCTAGGCGCGCCGGCGCCTAGAAGAAGATCCCCCACAGGATCGGCAGCATCAGCGCGGTTGCCAGCGCGTTCAGCCCCATCGCCAGACCCGAAAAGGCCCCGGCGGTTTCATTGACCTGCAACGCGCGGGCCGTGCCGATGCCGTGGCTGGCGGTGCCGATGGCCAGCCCCCGCGCGCGCCAGTCCCGCACGCCCATCAGGTTCAGCAACGGCGGCCCGAACATCGCGCCGAAAATGCCGGTGACAATCACCAGCACGGCGGTCAGCGACGGCAGGCCGCCCAGCTCTTCGGATATCGCCATGGCGACCGGCGCGGTCACCGATTTCGGCGCGATCGAGGCCAGCATCTCTGTCGTGCCGCCCAGCAGCCACGCCACCAGCACCGCCGTGATGGCGGCGGTCAGCGACCCGGTCAGCAGGCTGACACCGATGGCCAGCGCCGATTGCCGCACCCGGTACCATTGCCGGTAAAGCGGGATCGCCAGCGCCACGGTGGCCGGACCCAGCAGGAAATGGACGAATTGCGCGCCCTGAAAATAGGTGGCGTAGTCGGTGCCGGTGGCCACCAGAACCGCCACCACCAGCAGGACCGCGCCCAGAACGGGGTTCAGCAGGGGGTTGCGGCCGGCTTTCTCGAACAGCCAATTGGCGGCCTGAAACGCGATCAGCGTCAGCGTCAGGTGAAAGAGCGGCGAGGCGCTGAGATAGACCCAGGTGTCCTGCAGGTTATCCATCGGCCTGTTCCTTTCCCAGCCACAGCATCAGCAGCGCGGTCACCGCGATCGTGGCCAGTGTGCTGACGACCAGCGCCGCGCCCAGCGGCAGAAGCGCCTGGCCCAGCAGTTGGAAATGCAGCATGACGCCCGTGCCCGCCGGCACGAACAAAAGCGACATCGCCTTCAGCAGCCCGTCTGCGGCCTGGCCCAGCCCGTCGGGCACACCGCCCCGCACCAGCAGGCCCACGAACATCACCACCATGCCCAGAACCGGCCCCGGTACGGGCAGGGCCAGCAGGCCGGTGATGACCTCGCCGATCAGTTGGCATGTCAGGATAAGGGTCAGGTGGCCGATCATCGCGTGCTCCGGATTGTTGCCGGGCCAGCTTGGCACCCTTCGGCAGGGGGCTCAACCGCGATACGCGGGGGCTTGAGTGCGGCGCCGGGGCCGGGCAGGGTGCGGGCATGGCCAGGCTTGCCTTCGATACGCCCGTGGGGGTGCTGTGCGTCACCGAAACCGATGGCGCGATCACCGCGCTGTCATGGGGCGAGGCGGGGGTGGACGAGACCCCGCTGCTGATCCGCGCGCGCGATCAGATCCGCGCCTATTTCGCCGGGGCGCGGACCCGGTTCGACCTGCCGCTATGCGTGGCGGGATCGGACCTGCAACGGGCGGTCTGCGATGCGATGTCGGCGATCCCCTTTGGCGACACCCGCACCTATGGCGATATCGCGCGCGATCTGGGCGTGCCCGCTCAGGCCATCGGCCAGGCCTGCGGCGGCAATCCGATCCCGGTGATCATCCCCTGTCACCGGGTGTTGGGGGCAAACGGTCTGGGCGGATTTTCCGGCGCGGGCGGGGTCGAGACCAAGGTCGCGCTGCTGCGCCACGAAGGGGCGGCAGGCTTGCTGATCTGAGCGTGCGCTCAGGCCGACCGGGCCGGGATCAGCTGTTGCGCGATGCCCGCGCCCAGCAGATAGACGCTGGTCGCCACCAGCCCCCAATGCGCCCAGCTGGCCGGGTGGAAATCGACCCAGGCCGCCCATCCGGCGAAAAAGGTCCAGGCCAGGATCATCGGCAGCGACACCTTGCGCCAGCGCTCGGTGCGCACCGGATGGATGAATTTCAGCGGGAGGAACATCGCCACCGCCAACGTGATGACGATAAGCAGGATGGTCCAGAACCCCGGCTGCAACCCGAAAAGAACAATCGCCACCATGTTCCAGCAGCCCGGAAAGCCCGAGAACGAATTGTCCTTTGTCTTCATCCGCGTGTCGGCGAAATAGACCACGCTGGCGAAGGTCACAACGATGATGGTGATCCAGCCCGTCCAGCCCGGCAGCATCCCCGATTTGAACAGCGCATAGGCCGGGATGAACACATAGGTCAGGTAATCGATGATCAGATCCATCAACGCGCCGTCGAATTGCGGGGCGTTGGTTTTCACATCGTATTTGCGCGCCAGCGGCCCGTCGATCCCGTCGACGGCAAAGGCCACGACCAGCCACAGGAACATCAGGCTCCATTTTTCCTCGACCGCGGCCAGCATCGCCAGCATGGCGAAAACGGCCCCGGTGGCGGTCAACAGATGGACGGAAAGCGCGCGCATGGATGGTGTCATCCGCCTGTCATGGGGTATCGGGGCGCAAAGGGCAATGACCGATTGGCCTCAGCCGGGGCGATAATCGTTGATGAAAATGGCCGACAGTTGATGGCCCAGATGCACGGCCTCTTCCGCCGGTGTGGCATGGTGGTCGATGCCGGTGCGGGCGTCGCGGTCGGCGCCGCGATCCATCAACAGCGCCATGATCTCCTGCGTGGGTCGAACCACGGCGGCGCGATGCAGCGGGGTCCAGTCGTTGAAGCCGCGCTGGTTCACATCGGCGCCGTTATCCAGCAACAGTTTCAGAACCTCGGCCCGGTCGGGCGTATCGCGGTCAATCGCGCAATGCAGCGGCGGGAACCCATCATCGGTTTTCATGTTCGGATCGGCCCCATTGTCCAGAAGCCAGCGGATGCTGTCGATCGGACAGGCGTCGACGATGTCACAGAAATTGGGGTGCGTGTTCTTGTCGGACAGGGCCGGGATGCCGGATTTCAAACGCTCCAGCTCTGCAACGTCACCTTCCCGTGCGGCGTTGTAGATCTGGCCGGTCAGGTCGTCCATCATCCCCCGGCCTTCGGGTGGGCCTTGTCATAGACCTCCATCAGCCGGGCGGCATCGACGGCGGTATAGGCCTGGGTTGTGGACAGCGAGGCGTGTCCCAGCAGCTCCTGGATCGCGCGCAGATCGCCGCCTGCGGCCAGCAGGTGGGTGGCAAAGCTGTGGCGCATGGCATGGGGCGTGGCGCTGGCGGGCAGGCCAAGCTGCATCCGGGCCTGTTCCATCGCCTTGGCGATCAGGCGCGGGTTCAGCGCCCCGCCGCGCTTGCCCCGAAAGAGCGGCGCATCGGGTTCGGCGTCATAGGGGCAAAGGTGCACATATTCCGCCACCGCATCGCGCGCGGCATCCAGCACCGGCACCATGCGTTCCTTGCCGCCCTTGCCGGTGATCCGCAACACCTGCGGCAGGGGGAAGTCGCGGCCCCGAAGCCCCAGCGCCTCGGATATCCGCAAGCCGCAGCCGTAAAGCAGCGTGACCACCGCCATGTCGCGCGCCGCGATCCAGCCGGTATCCGATTGCAGGCCGACAGTGTCGATCATCGCGCGCGCGGCGTCCTGTTCCATCGGGCGGGGCAGCTTGCGCTGGAATTTCGGGCTGCGGGCGGACAGGACGGCGGTGGCGTCGAAGCCCTCGCGTTCCGACAGCCAGCGATAGAAGGATTTGACCGCAGACAGCGCGCGGGCCAGCGACCGCGCGGCCACCCCGCGCCCGCGCTCATGCGCCATCCAGGCGCGCATGTCGGTTGTACCCACGGCGCGCAGCGCGGCCATGCCCGTGGGGGCGCCGGTATGTTCGGCCAGAAAGGCCAGAAACCCCGTCACATCCGCGCCATAGGCTTTCAGCGTGTTGTCGGCGGCGCCGCTCAGCGCCTTTTGGCCGGTCAGCCAATCGTCCAGCGCGGCCCGTGCCGCCGGGGCGATCTGCAGCGTCATGACAGCCAGCGGCGCATCGACCTTTCGAAGACGCCACCGAAAAAGCCCAGCAGGTCGGTGCCTTGCGTGGGTGCGAATTGATGCGGGTCTTCGGACCCCATCACCAGCAGGCCGGGCAGGCGGCCGGGCCCGAAATCGAGCTTCAGCAGCGCCTCGGACCGGATCCAGTCGGTATCGGCGCCAAACAGCCCCTCGGACGCGGGCAGGGTCTGGCGCAGGGTGACGGCGCGCGGCGGCACGTCGCGGCCACGGGTCAGGTACAGATCGACCGCGCCGGGTTCGACCACCTGCAACACATCGCCCAGACGGTCGACGGCCGGGTCGGCCTCGCTTTGTGTGCTTTCCAGCACCAGCCGCACGAAATCGACACGCAGGATCTCGGCCACTTCGGCGGTCAGGTTGTGCAGGAAGATCTCGAACTCGGTCGGGTCGAGCATTTTCAGCACCGCCCGATGTACCTGATTCATCCCCGCCAGATTGTCATAGGCCGCGGCGATGACCGACCGGTGGGTGTCCTCCAGCCGGTCCAGCCGCGCCTCGAGCCGTTCCATGGCGATGCCGCGCAGATCGACGATATTGCCGCCCATGCTGCGTTCATTGGCGGCGATGAGGGCCCGCATCACCTCGCGATCGTCCAGGATGACGGTCGGATCGTCCAGGATCCGGTCGCGAATATCGGATTCGATCGGCGCGGTGATGGTCATTGCTCGGGGCCCTCAATCTGGTGTGTCTGCCCCGTTTGCCGGGGTTACAGGATTTTCTGACCCGTTTTTGCCCAATCTTGCAGGAAGGCGTCCAGTCCCTTGTCGGTCAGCACATGGTTGGCCATGTTCTTGATCACGCTGGGTGGCGCTGTTGCAACATCCGCGCCGATCTTGGCGACCTCGGACATGTGGTTCGCCGTGCGGATCGACGCGGCCAGGATCTGGGTCTCGAAGTCGTAATTGTCATAGATCGTGCGGATATCCTCAATCAGATCCAGCCCGTCCAGGTTCAGATCGTCCAACCGCCCGATGAAGGGCGAGATGAAGGTCGCGCCCGCCTTGGCCGCCAGCAGCGCCTGGTTGGCGGAAAAGCACAAGGTGACGTTCACCATGTTGCCTTCGTCCGACAGCGTCTTGCAGGCCTTGAGCCCGGCCCAGGTCAGCGGCACCTTGACCGCGATATTGTCGGCGATCTTGGCCAGCTTGCGGCCCTCGGCGATCATGTCGTCGGCTTCGGTGGCCACGACCTCGGCGGAGACGGGGCCATCGACCATCTCGCAGATCTCTTTCGTGACCTCCAGGATGTCGCGGCCCGATTTCATGATCAGCGAGGGGTTGGTGGTTACGCCATCGACCATGCCCAGAGCGTTCAGCTCGGCAATGGCGTCGACGTCGGCGGTATCGACAAAGAACTTCATGGATTTCTTCCCCGGGGGCTATGTCATTTCTTCGCGCCTCTGATACAGGAAGGGGGGCGGCACGGAAAGCCCCGGCAGAGGAATTTGTTTGCGCTAACATGGTCGGCATGGATGCAGAGCCCGAGTTTCCCGAAGGCACGCTGATCGGGGTGCTGACGACCCAGCCGCTGGACCGGGTGCTGGATTACCGCGCGCCCGAAGGCGGCTGCGCACTGGGCGATTTCCTGGAGGTGCCCTTTGGCCCGCGCAAGGTGCTGGGCGTGGTCTGGGGACCGGGGCAGGGCGATTTCGACCCCGCGAAAGTGCGCCAGGCGCTGCGGGTGCTGGATGCCGCGCCGATGCGCGAGCCGATGCGGCAATTCCTGACCCGCGCCGCCGAATACACCCTGACGCCGATGCCCGCGATGCTGCGGCTGGCCACGCGCGCCCCGGGTCTGGGCGGGGCGCCGTCGATGCGCACGATCTATCGGCTGGGCCATGGCCGGGTGGACCGCGAGACCGACGCCCGCAAGCGGGTTCTGGCGGCGATGGCCGAATATGGCGGGCTGGCCTTCACGCTGGGCGAGCTGTCGCAGATCGCCGGTGTCAGCACCAGCGTGATCAAGGGCATGGTCAAGCAGGGCGCGCTGGTCGAGGAGGACACGCCGCGCGACGTGCCCTATCCCCGGCTGGATCCGGGGCAGGGCGGCAAGGACCTGACGCCCGAACAGACGAACGCCGCCGACCGGCTGCGGGCCGAGGTCGCGGGCGGCACCTATGGCACCACGTTGCTGCGCGGGGTAACGGGATCGGGCAAGACCGAGGTCTATCTGGAAGCGGTCGCCGCCTGTCTGGCGCAGGGGCGACAGGCGCTGGTGCTGCTGCCGGAAATCGCCCTGACGGCCGAATTCCTGACCCGGGTCGAGGCGCGGTTCGGCGCCAAGCCGGCGGAATGGCATTCCGGTGTCACCATGACCGAACGGCGCCGGTGCTGGCGCATGGTCGGGCGCGGCGGCGCGCAACTGGTCGTAGGCGCGCGTTCGGCGCTGTTCCTGCCGTTCCGCGATCTGGGCCTGATCGTGGTGGACGAGGAACATGACGGCTCCTACAAGCAGGAGGACGGCGTGCTTTATAACGCCCGCGACATGGCGGTGCTGCGCGCGTCGCTGGAATCGGCGCGGGTGGTTCTGGCCTCGGCCACGCCATCGCTTGAAAGCTGGGCCAATGCCGAGGCGGGCAAATACGAACGGCTGGATTTGCGGGCACGGTTCGGGGCTGCGCAGATGCCCGATATGGGCGCCATCGACATGCGTGCCGAAGAGCTGCCGGGCGGGCGCTGGATCTCACCCATGTTGCAGCACGCGGTGGAAAAGCGGATCACGGCGGGCGAACAGGCGCTGCTGTTCCTGAACCGGCGGGGCTATGCGCCGGTGACGATCTGCCGGGCCTGCGGGCATCAGATCGGCTGCGATCACTGCGACGCGCGGATGGTCGAGCACCGGTTCCAGAAGCGGCTGGTCTGTCACCAATGCGGCGAGACCAAGCCGATCCCCAAGGCCTGTCCCAGTTGCGGGGTCGAGGGGCGGCTGGCCGCCGTCGGCCCGGGGGTCGAGCGGATGGCCGAAGAGGCGCAGGCGCTGTTTCCCGACGCGCGCATCGCGGTGCTGTCGTCGGACCTGTTCGGCTCGGCCCGCGCGCTGAAGGCGCAGATCGAGGCGATTGCCGCGGGCGGGGCGGATATCCTGATCGGCACGCAGCTGGTGGCCAAGGGGCACAACTTTCCGCTGCTGACGCTGGTGGGCGTGATCGACGCCGATCTGGGGTTGCAGGGGTCGGATTTGCGCGCCGCCGAAAAGACGTTCCAGCTCCTGCGGCAGGTGGCGGGCCGCGCGGGCCGGGCGGAAAAGCCGGGCACCGCGCTGTTGCAGACATTCCAGCCCGAGCACCCCGTCATTCGCGCGATCCTGTCGGGGGACGAGGAAGGCTTCTGGCGGGCCGAGGCGGCCGAGCGCCAGGCGGCGGGCGTGCCCCCCTATGGCCGGATGGCGGGGATCATTCTGTCGGCGCCCGACATTCAGGCGGTGTTCGATCTGGGGGCCGAGCTGGCGCGCAATGACGGGCCGCTGCGCGCGGTGGGCGCGCAGGTCTTCGGCCCCGCGCCCGCGCCCATTGCGCGGGTGCGCGGGCGGCACCGGGTGCGGCTCTTGGTCAAGGCCGACAAGGGCGTGCCGCTGCAGGCTGCGCTGTCGCGCTGGGTGGCGCCATTCAAGCTGCCCGCGAACCTGCGGCTGCAGATCGATATCGACCCGCAAAGCTTCTATTGAGCCGCCCGCTGCCGGATTGCGGCGCCCCAAGGGGCGCCATTTCCCCTGTCTCGCGGGCGCCTTTCGGGCGCACGCTCGGGTCGGGGCGCGTGTCACGGGCGGTTACAGCAACTGGTCATAGGCCTGTTTGGCCACGGTTTTCAGCCGGTCGCGCGGCATCGCGCCGACCAGCGCATAGCCCAGACCATCGTCCGTCCAGTAGAGGCTTTGCGTCGTGCCATCGCCCGCGAACTGGAACGCGCTGTTGCCGCTGGGCTGGTGCGAGACATAAAGCGTGATCCGCTGCCCGTCGGCATTTTCATACATGTAAAGCCCCGCGGGCCGGTCCCCCGCCGTTGGCAGGATCCGCCCGCCCATCAGGGTGAAGCCCGCCGCCGCCAGATCGGGGGGGCGCATCTGGGTGCCCATCCGGTTCGACATCCAGGTGTCCATATGGTCGCGCTGGTCCGAGGCGACCTCGACCGGGTGGACGACCTCGACCACGTAAGTGTCATGCGCGCTGATCGCGGCCTGTGCCAGCCGGGTGGCTTCGGGCGGGGGCTGCAGGGCGGCATGGGTGGTCCAGCCCCCGGCCAGCCCGACGCCCAGAACGGCCAGCATCGCGGCGACCTGTTGTGGCCAGAACCGGCGCGGGGGCGGGGCGCGGTGCAGCGCCGCGCGCAGGCGGTCGGGCACGGGCGTGTCGGCCTGATCGGCATAAAGCGCGCGGATATCGGCGTTCTGGCGCGCCCAGTCGGCCAGTTGCGCCTGGGCCTCTGGGTCGTGCTCCAGGCGCGCGGCGACCCGGGCGCGGTCGGCGGGCGGCAGGGCGTCCTCGAAATAGGCGATCAGCTCGTCTTCGGTCAGGCGATCGGGTGTCATTGGGTCAGGTCCCTTGGGTGGTCGGCCCGGTGCGGTGCGGGGGCTTTGGGCCCGTCGCGCCCGGTCATGGTTCTCAGCGCGGCGCGCGCCCGCGCCAGTCGGGACATCAGCGTGCCCTTGGGGATTTCCAGCGCGGCGGCGGCTTCTTCGAATGTGGCCCCTTCCAGCGCCACCAGCAAGAGCGCGCGGCGCTGATCCTCGGGCAGGCGGGCGATGGCGGCCTCGGTCTCGCGCAGGGCCATATGGGCGTCCTGCGCGGCGGGGCGCGCGGGTTCGACCGACAGGCTGTCGACCGGCACCAGATGACCGGCGCGCGGGGCGCGCCGCATCAGGTCGCGGTGCCGGTTGATCAGGATGCGGAACACCCAGGCGCGCAGCGGCGCGTCGGGCCGCCGCGCGCCGTGTTTGGCCACCGCCCGTTCCAGGCAGTCCTGCACCAGATCGTCACCGGCCTCGCGGTCGCGCATCAGCGCATAGGCATAGCGGCGCAGGTCGGGGATGAGCTGTTCGATCTCGTCCAGAACGGCCATGGGGCGGGGCGCCTTACGGACGGGCCAGGTGCCAGACGTCCTTGACGCCGTCGCCGGTGATGTCGCCCGCGGCGGCATCCTTGAACCAAGTGTAAAGCGGCATGCCCTTGTGGGTCCACTGGCGGCTGCCATCGGCGCGGATGATGATGCCGAACTCGCCCTGCGGCTTGGAGTTGCTCTTGGCTTCCAGCGGCGGCCAGTTCTTGGCGCAATCGTCATAGCAGTTCGACACGGCGGCGGTGTCCTTGTCGAAGGTGTAAAGCGACATACCGGCGCCATCGGTCAGGATCGCGCCTTTGGCGCTGTCGCCGGTCTGAATGACATTCGCGGCATAGGCGGCGGTGCCCAGGGCCAGAGTGGCGAAGGCGGTGGCCAAGGTGGTTCTGAGGGTCATATCGTGGTCCTTTGATCTGCGGCTGTGCCGGTGCGTCCGTGCGACCGACATGACTGAAGACGCGCGGGCGGATGAAATCATCCGGCTGCTCACGGTTTCGTGATGTGCCGTTCAGGCGGTGGCCCGCAGGCCGGGCTGGTCGATCACGTAATCGGTGATCACGGCCCCCACCCACATGCAGAACAGCGCCAGCCAGGCGGTGGCCGCAAAGATCGACCCGCCGGTGACGCCCGCGCCGATGGCGCAGCCCCCCGCCAGCATCGCGCCGAACCCCATCAGCACCGCGCCGGTCATCGCCTTGCGCATGTTGCGCTCGCCCTCGAACCCCTGGAATTTCAGCTCGCCGGTCACAGCGGCGGCCAGAAAGGCGCCGATCACGACGCCGGGCACCAGGCCCACATCGAATTCCAGGATCGCCGAGCGGTCCAGGAAGAACATCAGCGTATGCGCCGAGGGGCCCGAGAAGGTGGCACTTTCGACCTGCATCGGCTCGAAGCTGACCTGCGCCAGACCAAAGGTCAGCACCCAGCCCACCGCCACGGCAAATCCCACGCCCGAGGCAAAGATCAGTTTGCGCGCGCCGATCCGGTTGCGCCGCGACAGCCACAGCGCGACCGCTGCCGTGGCCAGGCCCAGGATCAGGCCGCTGGATTGCGGCAGGTTCGCGGCCTCGATCAGGTTGACGTTCTGCCCGCCGGGCGTGATCCACAGCCCCGCCAGCCAATCGCGCGCCGGGGCCAGCCAGCCCTTGAGCGACATCTGCGCCACCACGGCAAAGATCAGCCCCGACACCACCGACCGCAGGTTGCCCGTGGCCGCCAGAACCAGCAGCCGCCCCGAACAGCCGCGCGCCAGAACCATGCCGACCCCGAACAGCAAGCCACCGATGACCGCGCCCGACCATGACCCCGGCACCGCCATCATCCGGGCATCCGCCGCCCGCATCAGCCCCAGCATCTGCGCGCCCTGCACCCAGACCACCGCCGTCGACCACGTCAGAAGCCAGACCGCGACCCGTGTGCCCAGCGTGCCGCGCGCGAATTCCACCGTCGCGGCCCGCAGACAGAAAGAGGATCGCTGTGCCGCGACCCCGAAGATGATGCCGGTGATCAATCCGAAAAGCGCCGCCGCCTGCGGCTCGCCCACCTGTTCCACGATCGACAGGATGTCCATGCGCGTCTCCTCCGTCCCGTTCGATGATGGGGATGTATGCAGGCATTCGCATGTCTGCGCCTTGATCCAGATCAGAGCGCCCCGGCGCGGCGCTGGCGCGCGGCGGCTGAAAACGACCGGGCCGATGTCGCAACCGGGCGCGAAAGACGGGTGGCGCTGGCCCTAGCGTTCGCGGTCAGGAACGCGTGGCAGAAGGATATGCGCGATGGAAATGCGGGATGATCTGGCCGGGACGGGACCGGTCGAACAGGTCGGGTTTTCGGTCAACTTGGACAGCTTGCCGGTCGAGGGCGGGACCGACCCCGCCTTTGGCAGTGTCACCTGGCGGACGCTGGTCTGCGGCGACCGGACCCCGTCGCGCGACATGGTGCTGGGCGTGGCGGAGTTTGGCCCCTATGGCACGTTGCTGCCGCATCGCCATGCGCATGCGGAATTCTATCTGGGCCTTTCGGGTGACGGGGTGGTGACGCTGGGCGGTGTGCCGCATCAGATCGCGCCCGGCGTGGCGATCTATGTGCCCGGCGACGCCGAACACGGGGTGGTGGCCGGTCCGGTCGGGTTGCGCTTTGCCTATGGGTTCGCGGCCGACCGTTTCGCGGATGTGACCTATCGGTTTTCCGCACATCAGCTGTGAGCGGGCCGGGGCAGTTCGCCCTCGCCTTTCGCGGCACGGGCGGCTAAGGCAGAAGCATGGAGCCGCCCGTCCGCATCAACCACAGATCCATCGTGCCGCTGGCCGAGACCGGCGCGCTGCCGCGCTGGCGCCGCCCGGTGGTGCTGCTGTTCCTGATGGCGATGGCAATGCCGGTGGCGTTCCACACCTGGTCGGCGCTGCTGAACAATTTCGTGATCGAAGCCGCGGGCTTCACCGGGGTCGAGATCGGCTGGCTGCACACGGTGCGCGAGATCCCGGGCTTTCTGGCGGTGGGGGTGATCGCGCTGATCATCTTCATCCGCGAACAGGTCCTGGGGCTGGTCGCGCTGATCCTGCTGGGGGTTGCGACGGCGCTGACGGCGCAGTTCCCGCAGCTTTACGGCATCCTGACGCTGACCATGCTCAGCTCGATCGGGTTTCACTATTTCGAAACGGTGAATCAGTCGCTGCAATTGCAATGGCTGGACCGGGCGCGCGCGCCGCAGGTGCTGGGCTGGCTGGTGGCGACGGGATCGGCGGCGACGCTGGTGGCCTATGGGCTGATCGTGCTGACATGGGAACGGTTCGAGCTGTCCTATAACTTCGTCTATCTGGCGGCGGGGGGCTTCACCGCGCTGGTGGCGCTGGCGTGCCTGCTGGCCTATCCCCAGTTCGAGGCGCCCCATCCCCAGACCAAGAAGATGATCCTGCGCCGCCGCTATTGGCTGTATTACGCGCTGCAATTCATGGCGGGCGCCCGGCGGCAGATCTTCGTGGTCTTCGCAGGCTTCATGATGGTCGAGAAATTCGGCTTCGAGGTCCACGAGGTCACCGCGCTTTACCTGATCAACCTGGTCGCCAACATGGTCTTTGCCCCGCTGATGGGGCGCGCCGTGGGGGTGTGGGGCGAACGCAATGTGCTGATCTTCGAATATACCGGGCTGGTGATCGTGTTCCTGGCCTATGGCGGGATCTATTACTTTGGTTGGGGCGTGGTTCTGGCGGCCACGCTTTACGTGCTGGATCACCTGTTCTTTGCGCTGGCCTTTGCGCTGAAGACCTATTTCCAGAAGATCGCCGATCCGGGCGACATCGCGCCCACGGCGGCGGTGGCCTTTACCATCAACCATATCGCGGCGGTGTTCCTGCCCGCGCTGCTGGGGTATCTGTGGGTGATGTCGCCCGGGTCGGTCTTTGTGCTGGCCGCGGCGATGGCCACGGGCTCGCTTCTGCTGGCGCTGATGATCCCGCGCCACCCCGAAAAGGGCCATGAAACCGTTTTCGCGCGCTTTGCGCCCGCCGCCGCGGAATAGGGCTTGAGCGGGAAAGGTTAATACGGAACACTATATATGCGGCAGTGCAACATAACGGAGGCCGCCACGTGTTCGCGTTCAATACTCAGAAAACCCGCATGATCGCCGCTGCCGACGCCCTGCCGGGCCGGGCGCAGCCGATCGAGACCGCGCAGGAACACTTTGTCTTTCACCGCCCGCTGAAGGGCCCGGTGCCCGAAGGCATGGCACAGGCCATGTTCGGGATGGGCTGTTTCTGGGGGGTGGAGCGGCTGTTCTGGACGCTTGACGGGGTCTGGCTGACGGCGGCGGGCTATGCCGCGGGCCACACGCCCAACCCCACCTATGACGAGGTCTGCACCGGCCGCACCGGCCATAACGAGGTCGTGCATGTGGTCTTCGATCCGGCGAAGATCTCCTATGACGCGCTGCTGCAGGCGTTCTGGGAAGGGCACGATCCGACCCAAGGCATGCGGCAGGGCAATGACCGGGGCACGCAATACCGCTCGGGCGTCTATACCTATGGTCCGGAACAGGCGGCGGCGGCACAGACCGCCAAGGCCGCGTTCCAGGACCGGCTGCGCGCAGCGGGCTTTGGCGCGGTCACGACCGAGATCCTGCCCGCGCCACCGTTTTACTATGCCGAAGCCTATCACCAGCAATACCTGGCCAAGAACCCGGGCGGCTATTGCGGGTTGGGCGGTACCGGCGTCACCTGCCCGATCGGAACGGGAGCCTGATCGCGGAATTGTCTGGCAGACGCATTCATATCCTGGGCGCCAGCGGGTCTGGCACCTCGTCCCTGGCGCGCGGGCTGGCCGGCGCGCTGGGCTCGCAGATGTTCGATTGCGACGATTTCTATTGGCTGCCCACCGATCCGCCGTTTCAGGACAAGCGCCCCATCGACGAGCGCGAGGCGCTGATGCAGGCGCTGTTCCTGCCGCGGGCCGATTGGGTTCTGTCGGGGTCGTTCACCAGCTGGGGCCGCCTGATCAAGCCGCGGCTGACGCATGTGATCTTTCTGAGCGTGCCGGCGGGGATGCGGCTGGCACGGCTGCGGCGGCGCGAACGGCGCCGCTATGGCGCGCGGATCGATCCGGGCGGCGATCTGGCGGCGCAATACCGCACCTTTCTGGACTGGGCGATGAGCTATGACGACCGCGGTTTCACCGGGCGCAGCCGCCATGTGCACGAAAGCTGGCTGGCCGAGCAGGAGGTGCCGGTGATCCGGCTGGATGCCAGCCTGCAACCGGCGCAAGTGCTGGATCAGGCCATCGCCGCGCTTGACCCCGCCACCGCCGAGGCCTAGGCGCAGGGGCGATCCTGTACAGAAAGGCCATGACATGCCGACATTCACCGCATTGACCACCCTGACCGGCAAGGATGCCGCAGAGGCGCTGGGCGCCGCGATGGAACGCCTGACGCCCGAGCCCACCGGCATCGGCGTGTTCGAGGTCGAGGACGGCTCGGGCATCTGGGAGGTCGGCGGCTATTTCACCGAAAGCCCCGATGCGGCCGGGCTGGCGCTGTTGGCCAGCATGCATGGGGCCAAGGATTTCACCGTGTCGGAGCTGCCCGAGGTGGACTGGGTCGCCAAGGTGCGGCGCGAACTGGCCCCGGTTCAGGCCGGGCGGTTCTTCGTCTATGGCAGCCACGATGCCGACAAGCTGCCCAAAGATGCGATCGGGCTGCTGATCGAGGCGTCGATGGCCTTCGGCACCGGTCACCATGGCACCACGCTGGGCTGCCTGCGGGCGCTGGACCGGCTGGCGTCCGAGGGGTTCGTGGGCCGCAACGTGGTCGATATCGGCTGCGGCACGGCGGTTCTGGCGATGGCGGCGGCGCGGATCTGGCCCGATACGGTCCTGGCCAGCGATATCGACCAGGTGGCGGTCGACGTGGCCCGCGCCAATGCCGCAGCGAACGGTCTGACGGACCGCGTGCGCTGTGTCGAGGCGGCGGGTTTCGCCCATCCCGACCTGGCGGCGGCGGCGCCGTTCGATCTGGTCTTTGCCAATATCCTGAAAGGTCCGCTGGTCGCGCTGGCGCCTGACATGGCGCGTCACATGGCGTCGGGGGGATTCGCGATTCTGTCGGGGATTCTGGTGCCGCAGGCCGATGATGTGGCAGCGGTTTACACCGCCAATGGCTTCATTGTTCACGAACGCGAGGAAATCGGCGATTGGGCTACGATTTGTCTGCAAAAAACGTAGGGTAAAGCCATATTCCCGCCATGTTTGGATCGCAATCATGGCAATTATGAGTAGGTGAGGAACGATTATGTCCGGTCCTTTGGATCCAGATTTTGAAGGGCGTTTGCAGCGTGTCGAACGTATCCACCGCAAGGGCGGCGGGTTCGAAGCGGCGGGCACGCTCGGTCGGTCGCAATCGCATGTGAAGCCGGTGCGCCGGTCCTATCTGCGTTCCGCGTTGCTCGTCGCGGGAAGCTTTCTTCTGATCAAGTCGCTTCTGCTGATGCAGATCGGGGCGACCGATTATCAGGATCGCGTGGCCCGGCTGAAAACCGGCGGCTATGTCGAACGTGCCGGGGCCTATGTGATGCAGATGGATCCGGTCACGGTCTGGGTTGCCGAAAAGCTGCGCGAGATCCTCAAAGGTTCTTAATACCGTCCCTCCATACGGTACAAAAAAGCCCGTTGCGACGCGATCGCAACGGGCTTTTTCGTGGGGACCCGGTCAGGCCTCAGGAGGCGATCCGGGCGATATCCGCGCGGGTCAGACCGATGTCGTTCAATTCGCGGTCGCTGAGCGCCGACAGCGCCTTTTGGGTCACGCGCGCGTCGTTCCAGGCGATCAGACGGTTCAGAAACCGTGCGACCAGGTTGGGGGTGTGCCCGCCGCTTACAGCAGGGCGCAATACGTCATATGCAGCCATCTAAGCCGTCCTTCCATTCATTTTCTCTTGCGATGTCTCTTACGGACAGGGCGCAAATAGGCCGTCGGCGCTGACCGCACAAGCGCACAGATTGCATATCTTTTATGCGGTTTATGCATGACATGAAAACTTCGTAATGCTTTGAAATAATGCCTTAAATGCGCCACAGAAAATGTCGCAAACGGCAAAATGGCTGTCGAAGACGGGCCATTTTGTCGGTGTGGTGCAAAATTAGGCGCATGTGCATTCTTTCTGGCCGATGTTCCCTTTTCGTGCTAATCCCGCAGGAACGAACGATAAAAGCAGGGGCGAGCATGCGTGTTTTGGGGGTGGACCCCGGTTTGCGCAATATGGGTTGGGGTCTGATCGACGCGCAGGGTCCCCGGATTTCCCATGTGGCCAACGGCATTTGCCATTCGATGACCGGAACGCTGGCCGAGCGGCTGTTGCATCTGCATCAGCAACTGACCGAGATCGTGGCCCGCTATGCGCCCGACACGGCGGCGGTCGAACAGACATTCGTGAACAAGGACGGCTCGGGCACGCTGAAGCTGGGCCAGGCGCGGGCGATTGCCCTTCTGGTGCCCGCGCAGGCGGGGCTGGAGGTTGGGGAATACGCGCCCAACAAGGTCAAGAAGACCGTCGTCGGCGTGGGCCATGCCAGCAAGGAACAGATCGACCACATGGTGCGGCTGCAATTGCCGGGTGTCGATCTGGCGGGCCCGGACGCCGCCGATGCGCTGGCCATTGCGCTCTGCCATGCCCATCACGCGCGCTCGGCCGACCGGTTCGCGGCGGCGCTGGAAAGGGCGGCACGATGATCGGGCGGCTGGCCGGGCGGCTGGATTATCGCGGGTCGGACCATGTGCTGATCGACGTGGGCGGCGTGGGCTATGTCGTCTACGTGTCGGACCGCACGCTGGCGGGCCTGCCGGGTGTGGGCGAGGCGGTGGCGCTTTATACCGACCTGCTGGTGCGCGAGGATCTGTTGCAGCTTTTCGGCTTTCCCAGCCTGCTGGAAAAGGAATGGCACCGGTTGTTGATGAGCGTGCAGGGGATCGGTGCCAAGGCGTCGATGGCGATCCTGGGCACGCTGGGGGCCGAGGGCGTGAGCCGCGCGATTGCCCTGGGCGATGCGACGGCGGTCAAGGCCGCCCCCGGCGTCGGCCCCAAGATCGCGCAGCGCGTGGTGAACGAGCTGAAGGACAAGGCCCCTGCCGTCATGGCGATGGGCGCGGCGGACCCCTTGGTGGAGCCGCCGGCCGGGGCCATCGAGGCCCCGCCCGCCGGGCGCCGCGATCCCAAGCCGCGGGCGCCCGGCCCGTCGGCCTCGGCCCAGTCCGAGGCGTTGTCGGCGCTTTCGAACCTGGGCTATGCCCCGGGCGAGGCCGCCGCCGCCGTGGCCGAAGCGGCAGGGCAGGACGCGGATCTGGACACGCCGGGGCTGATCCGGGCCGCGCTGAAGCTGCTGGCGCCGAAGGGGTAGGGCGACGATGAGCGAACCCGATCCCACCCTGCGCCCCGAGCCTCGCCCCGAGGATGCCGACCGCGCCTTGCGCCCCCAGGCGCTGGACGATTTCATCGGTCAGGCCGAGGCGCGGGCGAACCTGAAGGTCTTCATCGAAAGCGCCCGCCGCCGGGGCGAGGCGATGGATCACGCGCTGTTTCATGGCCCCCCCGGCCTGGGCAAGACCACGCTGGCGCAGATCATGGCGCGCGAGCTTGGCGTGAATTTCCGCATGACAAGCGGCCCGGTGCTGGCCAAGGCGGGGGATCTGGCGGCGATCCTGACCAACCTGGAAGCGCGCGATGTGCTGTTCATCGACGAGATCCACCGCCTGAACCCGGTGGTGGAGGAGGTCCTGTATCCCGCGATGGAGGATTTCGAGCTGGACCTGGTGATTGGCGAAGGACCCGCCGCGCGCACCGTCCGGATCGAGCTTCAGCCCTTTACCCTGGTCGGCGCAACCACGCGGCTGGGCCTGTTGACGACGCCCTTGCGCGACCGGTTCGGTATCCCGACGCGGCTGCAATTCTATACCGTGGACGAGCTGCACCAGATCGTGACCCGTGGCGCGCGGCTGACCGGCGTGGCGGCCGACCCCGAGGGCGCGCGCGAGATCGCCAAGCGCGCCCGTGGAACGCCGCGGATCGCCGGGCGTCTGCTGCGCCGGGTGGTGGATTTCGCGCTGGTCGAGGGCGACGGCCACATCACCCGCGCGCTGGCCGACAATGCGCTGACCCGGCTGGGGGTGGATCACCTGGGCCTGGACGGGGCGGACCGGCGGTATCTGAGCATGATTGCCGAAAACTACGCCGGTGGCCCCGTGGGGATCGAAACCATGTCGGCGGCGCTGAGCGAAAGCCGCGATGCGCTGGAAGAGGTGATCGAGCCCTATCTGCTGCAACAGGGGCTGATCCAGCGCACCCCGCGCGGGCGAATGCTGGCGCAGAAGGCTTGGGATCACCTGGGCCTGCCCATGCCCCGGCCGCCGGGGCAATCCGATCTGTTCGGGAAATGACGCGGCCGGCGCATTTCGCGATTGGGCTTCGGGGCGGCGCGGTCTAGGCTGCGGCGAACGCTGTTTCCGGGGGGGGGGATGCCATGCGCTTTCTGATATGGCTTTTGCTGATGCTGCCCGCACTGGCGCGGGCGCAATCGCTGACGCTGGGCGAATATCCGCAGGTTCAGACTCATTTCGGTCTGCTGAGCGTGGTCGAAACCCCGCAGCAGGGCGTGTCGCGGCTTTATCTTGAGGGGTATACGCAGCCGCTGCATGAAAACCGCTGGATCACCATTCGCGGGGCGTTCATCGCGCCGGGCGAAACCGCGAACTGGGTGCTGGTGCAAACCATGCACAGCGGGAACATGTGCCCGGTGTCGTATCTGGTGCTGCGGATCGAGCAGGGGCGTTTGAACCGATCAGAGCCCTTCGGCGATTGCCTGGGCCGGATCGCGGATGCGCAGCTGGTGCCGGGGCGCTTCACGCTGGTGCTGAACGATCCCGACCTGAACGTGGCGGCACGGCGGTTTACCTTTGATGGCGCGCAAATCACCGAGGAAACGCTGGCCGCCGCGCCCAACACGGCGGCCCCCGCTGGAGCGGGCACTGATGTGACCCGCTGGATCGGGCAAGCCCCCGCCGCGCTGTTCCAGGACCCTGGCGAGCGCGCGCGTTTCGCCACCATCCTGACGGCCGAGGATCTGGAAAACCTGCGCGTTTCGATCTCGGTCGCGAACCGGACCGAGGTTCGGGGCGACTGGGTGTTCGGCGCGGGCTGCATGCCGCATCAATGCAACGCGCAGGCCGGGTTCTGGGGGCTGCGGATCAGCGACGGCGCGGCGGTGGCGGGGATCTTCCACGCCGGCGGGGCGCATCGGTATTTCGGCGCGCCGCAGGTGTTGAGCGACCCCACCGTCGGTGCCTTTGTCGCCGAGAAGGCGCTGCGATGACGAAACCGGATACGCTGACCGCCGACGACATGACGGGCGCGCGCGACAACCTGACCGGCGCGATCTGGATGGTGCTGGCCATGGCCGGTTTCGCGGTCGAGGATGCGCTGCTCAAGGCGGCCTCGGTCAGCCTGCCCAAGGCGCAGGTGCTGGTGATGTTCGGGCTGGGCGGCGTGGCGGTCTTTACCCTGTGGGCGCTGGCCTCGGGCGCCCCGCTCTTTACCCCGGCGGTGGTCTCGCGCCCCATGCGCATCCGCGCTGTGTTCGAGGTCGGCGGGCGGCTCTTTTACCTGCTGGCCATCGCGCTGACCCCGTTGTCGGCGGCCACGGCGATCCTGCAGGCGACGCCGGTCGTGGTGGTCGCGGGCGCGGCGCTGGTCTTTGGCGAAAAGGTGGGCTGGCGGCGCTGGTCGGCGATCTGCGTGGGTCTGATCGGCGTGCTGCTGGTGCTGCGCCCGGGGTCCGAGGCGTTCTCGGCCCTGTCGATCCTGGCGGTGCTGGGGATGCTGGGCTTTGCCGGGCGCGATCTGGCCAGCCGCGCCGCACCGGCCAGCCTGAGCACGGCGGCGCTGGGGTTTTATGGCTTCTGGGCCATCGTCTTGGCGGGCGCGATCTATGCGCTGTGGGAGGGGCAGGCGTTCCTGTGGCCCGCGCCGACCGCCTGGGCCTGCATGGCGGGCGCTGTTGCGTTCGGCGTCTTCGCCTATGGCGGGCTGATGCGGGCCATGCGCACGGGCGAGGTGTCGGCCGTCACCCCCTTCCGCTACAGCCGGTTGATCTTTGGGCTGGCCATCGGGTTGACCATGTTCAACGAACGGATCGACATGACGATGCTGCTGGGCTGCGGGCTGATCGTGCTGTCGGGGCTTTACATCCTGATGCGCGGCAACGGGCGTTGACCCTGCATCCCGGTCTGATAGGGGAAAGGCCATGAGCGATGCGTTGACACCCGACCAGATCGAACCCCTGTTCACCCGTGCCGATGGCAGCTATCTGTGCGCGCGCTGGGGGCGGCCCATCGTGCCGATCGTTTTCGGCGTGACGGACGAGACCTTGCCCGTGGTCAAGGGCGCGTGCGAGGCTGTGGTGGCGCTGGCGGGCCACAAGATGGCCGAGACCGACCCCGAGCTTGGCGCGAACCTTATGTTCTTCTTCTTCCGCGACTGGGCCGAGCTGCTGGCGACGCCCGACCTGGACAAGCTGGTGCCCGATCTGGCCCCGCTGGTCGCCCGGTTGCAGGCGCAGGACGCCAACCAGTATCGGTTCTTCCGCTTCGACGAGACCGGCGCGATCAAGGCAGCATTCGTCTTTTTGCGGGTGGATAAGGCGCTGGCGGCGATGCCGGCCGAGGATCTGGCGCTGGGCCAGATGGTGCAGGTGATCCTGTTGTGGGGCGATCAGGCGTTCGCCCGGCAAAGCCCGCTCGCGCGCCTGCCGGACGGCACCACCGTCCTGCGCCCCGAAATCGCCGGTGTGATCCGCGCCAGCTATGATCCCGTCATGCCGCCCGTGGCACAGGATCCCAGCCACGCGCTGCGGTTGGCGGCGCGGCTGGGGGCGGGATGAAGCGCACGCTGAAAGAGTTCGGCCGCCTGACCGCGGCAGGGCGTCAATTGCGCGACACCCTGCATTTGGGGCAGGGCGTTTCTATCGGCGATGGCAAACGCCCCGGCCCAGGGGCGGGCGAAGACCGGCAGGTGCGTGCCGAATTCCTGCGCTATCTGATCCTGGGCGGCTGCGACGCGCTGCCCGGGCCAGTGCCGGAAAACGGTGTTTGGTTGGAGGGCGCGCGGATCACCGGGCAGCTGGATCTGGAAGGCGCCCGCATACCGCGCGACATTCTCTTGATCAATTGCCGGTTCGATGCGGCCCCGATCCTGCGCTCTGCGATGCTGGATACCGTGAGTTTGCAAGGTAGTGCCTTGCCGGGGTTCCATGGAGATCGCCTGTCTGCCCGGGGCTGCGTGATGTTGCGCGAATGTGAGGTGACGGAGGAGCTGTTGCTGTCGCGTGCTACACTGGGCGGGGATCTCTCTTGCCTCAATGCGCACCTGAGGGCGGGGGAAAGCGGCGATGCGCTGTTTGCAGATGGTTTGGACGCCAAAGGGGGAGTGTTCCTGCAGGGTGTGGTGGCCACGGGCGCGTTGCGCCTGCTGGGCGCGACGCTGGGTGGGGATCTCAATTGCGAAAATGTGCGGCTGACGGCGGGGAAAAGCGGCGCTGTGCTGTCTGCGGATCGGTTAAACACCAAAGGGACTGTGTTTCTGCGGGGGGCTATTGCCGAGGGGGAAATGCGCTTTATCGGCGCGCAGATCGGCGGAGACCTTGGGTGTAACGGTGCCCGGTTCACAGCGAGAACCGACGGTCGGGCGCTGAGTTTGGATTCGGCGCGCATCAATGGCACAGTGTTCCTGCGAGGGGGCGCGCGTCTGCAGGGCACCTTTGGCTTGAGTGGCGCGGTGATCGGCCAGATCAGCGACGATCCAAAATCCTGGCCACAGAAACAAGGCGACCTTCTCTTAAATCGCTGCCGCTATGGCGCCTTTGTGGGCACGGGCACACCGGTGGATGCCCCCAGCCGCACCCGCTGGCTTTCGCTTCAGGAGGAAAGCAGATGGGGGCAGGAATTCTGGCCGCAACCGTGGGAGCACTGCGCCAAGGTGCTGCGCGAGATGGGGCATCGCGAGGATGCGCGGACGATCCTGATCGAGAAGGAAAAGCGTCAGCGCGCGGCGCGTCGCGAACGGATGCGCAAAGACGCTTTGTACGAGGATGCCGCCTGGTACGGGGTTTGGGATACCGTTTTGGGCTGGACCGTGCGCTATGGGCGGCAGCCGCTTTTGGCCTTTGTCTGGCTGTTTGCCTTTTGGCTGATGGGCTGCGCGATCTATTGGAAGGCGGGGCAAGAGGATGCGATCAAGCCCAACAATCCGTTTGTGCTGCGCAGCGCCGAATGGGCCTATTGCGCGCCGGAGTATGCCCCCCAAAGCACGGATGCAAGGCTGGCACCGCGCAACGCGGGCGAAACCCAGCGCGCCTGTTTTGAGCAGCAGGCCGAGGCGCAATCCTATCCCCGCTTCAACCCACTGATCTATTCCGCCGACACGCTGTTGCCCATCGTGCATCTGGAGATGCAGGAATACTGGATCCCCAATGAAACCGCGGCCTCGCCCTGGGGGCAGGGGGCGCGGATTTTCCTTTGGGCGCAGATCGCGCTGGGCTGGGCGTTGTCGTTGCTGGCGGTCGCGGGATTCTCTGGCCTTGTGAAAACGGATAGCGGCACATGACCCACACCCTTCCCATCCGCGTTTACTACGAAGACACCGATCTTGCGGGGATCGTCTATTACGCCAATTACCTGAAATTCATCGAACGCGGGCGCAGCGAATGGGTGCGCGAGATGGGGATCGACCAGAATGCGCTCAAGGCTGCGGGCTATGTCTTTGCCGTGCGCCGGGTCGAGGCGGATTATCTGCGGCCCGCGAAGTTCGACGATCTGCTGACCGTCGAAACCGTGATGGGCCCCATCAAGGGCGCGCAATTCGTGATGGACCAGCGCGTTTTGCGTGGGGATGCGGTTTTGTTCACCGCCTCGGTCACCGTGGTGGTGATCAACGATGCGGGCCGGGCGGCGCGGTTGCCGGCAGACATCCGCCGAAAGCTGCACGACGCATAAGCGTGATTGCGCGGGCGTTTTGTTTCATTGGCAATTCCCCTTCAAACCCTGTAAGCTGCTCCCTAACTAAAGCCGCAAAACGTGGCCCAACAACGAGCAGTACAGATGGAAACCGAAACCCTTGCGATGGCGCAGGAGATTGATTTCTCCATGCTCGCCCTTTTCGCGCGTGCAACCCTGACCGTCAAACTCGTGATGATCCTGCTTCTTCTGGCCTCGTTCTGGAGCTGGGCGATCATCATCCAGAAGCACCTGATCTATCGCCGCGCCCGGCAAGAGGCCGAGGTGTTCGACCGCGCCTTCTGGTCGGGCAAGCCGCTGGACGAGCTTTATGAAAAGATCGGGCCGGAACCCTCTGGCGCGGCACAGAAAATCTTTGCCGCCGGTATGGCCGAATGGCGCCGCAGCCACCGTCAGGATGGCGGGCTGATCCCCGGCGCCGCGCCGCGCATCGACCGGTCGATGGATGTGGCGATCGCCAAGGAAAGCGACGGTCTGACGGGCGGTTTGCCGTTCCTGGCGACCGTGGGCTCGACCGCGCCCTTCGTGGGTCTGTTCGGGACCGTCTGGGGCATCATGCACGCGTTTATCGAAATCGCGCAGCAGCAAAGCACCAACCTGGCCGTTGTGGCGCCGGGCATTGCCGAGGCGCTGTTGGCAACCGGCCTGGGCCTGTTGGCGGCGATTCCGGCGGTCATCGCCTATAACAAGCTGTCGGCTGACAGCGATCGGATCCTGGGCGGGTACGAGGCCTTTGCCGACGAGTTTTCCACCATCCTGTCGCGCCAGCTGGACGCCTGAGCGATGGGCGCGGGCGTCATTCAGGGCAAATCCGGCGGCAAGCGGCGCGGACGGCGCCGGGGCCGGTCGGCGGCGATGTCGGAAATCAACGTCACGCCCTTTGTGGACGTGATGCTGGTGCTGCTGATCATCTTCATGGTGGCCGCCCCGCTTCTGACCGTGGGGGTCCCGGTCGAGCTGCCGGAAACCGCGGCCGATCCGCTGCCCGGCGAGCAGGAGGAACCGCTGACCATCACCCTGACCGCCGATGGCCAGATCATGCTGCAGACGACCGAAACGCCCGAGGCCGATCTGATCCCCAAGTTGCAGGCAATTGCCGCCGAGCGGGACAGCGACAAGGTGTTCCTGCGGGCCGATGGTGCGATCCCCTATGCCCGCGTGGTACAGGTCATGGGCGCGCTGAACGCGGCGGGCTTCCGCAATATCGGTCTGGTGACCGATACCGGAGGGCCGCGCTTTGATGGCCCCGACGAGGGCTGACAGGAAGGCCTGATGAAAACGGGCACCTATATCTCTGGCGCGATGCATCTTGGGCTGATCGGCTGGGCGTTGCTGGGCGGTCTGTTCCAGCGCGCGCCCGAACCGTTCGAGGTGGCCGAGGTGTCGATCATCTCGGGCGAGGAATTCGCCGCCCTGACCGCGCCCGCCGCCGCGCCGCGCGCCGATACCCCGTCCGAGGCTCCGGCGCCCGCGGCGGAACCCGAACCCGCGCCCGCCCCGGAACCGGAGCCTGCGCCCGAGCCGGAACCCGCGCCCGCCCCGGAACCCGAACCGGCCCCCGAGCCCGAACCCGAAGCGCCCGTGGTCGAGGCGCCGCCGCTGCCGCCGACCCCGCCGGCGGAACAGGAAAACGAGAGCCCCATCGCCGATGTGGCCGCCCCGCGGCCCGCGCCGCGCGTGGCCCCCACGCCCGCGCCGCCGCCCCCGCCCGACGCCACCCCCAGCGAAGAGGTCACGCAGGCCCCCGAACCCACGCCCGAGGCCGAAGCGGCCCAGCCCGAACAGGAAACCACCGCGCCCGAGGAAGCCACGACCGAGATCGTGACCGAGGCCGAGGAAACCCGCGAAGCGGGTCTGGCCCCGCCGCGCTCGATCCGGCCGACCTCGCGCCCCGCGCGTCCGCGCCCGGCACCGGTGGCCGAGGCCCCGACCGAAGCACCGGCCGAAACCCCGGCACCCGCCGCCGAGCCGCAGGAACAACAGACCGCCGCCATCGACGATGCGCTGGCCGAGGCGTTGGGCGGCAGCGAGACCGGCGGCACGGGCAGCGCGCCCACCGGCCCGCCGCTGACCGCGGGCGAAAAGGACGCGCTGCGCGTGGCCGTGGGGCAATGCTGGAACGTCGGCTCGCTCAGTTCCGATGCGCTGGCGACCACGGTGGTCGTGACCCTGGCGATGAACGAGGACGGCACGCCGCGCACCGACACGATCCGGCTGGCCTCGCATTCCGGCGGATCGGACGCGGCGGCGCGCCAGACCTTCGAATCTGCCCGCCGCGCGATCATCCGCTGCGGCGCACGTGGCTATAATCTGCCGAAAGAGAAGTTCAGCCGCTGGCGTGATATTGAAATGACATTCAATCCGGAGAAAATGAGGATCAAATGATGATGGTACGCATTCTGGCCCTTCTCCTGGCCCTGACCGGGCTTTCCCTGTCGCCCGCGCTGGCGCAGGACGGTCCGCTTCGGATCGAAATCGACGAGGGCGTGATCGAGCCCTTGCCCTTTGCCGTGCCCGATTTCGTGGCCGAGACCCCCGATGCGGCGCAAATGGCGGCGCAGATCAGCCGGGTGATCGCCGCCGATCTGGCGGGCACCGGGCTTTTCCGCGAGATCCCGCGCGACGCGCACATTGCGCGGGTGTCGAATTTCGGCGCTTCGGTGCAATATGCCGACTGGAAGGCGATCAATGCCCAGGCGCTGATCACCGGGGCCGTGGCGATGGCGGGCGACGGGCGGCTGACCGTCAAGTTCCGCCTGTTCGATGTCTATTCCGAGGCGCCGCTGGGCGACGGGCTGCAATTCGGCGGGACCGAGACCGCCTGGCGCCGGGTCGCGCACAAGGTGGCCGATCAGGTGTACAGCCGGATCACGGGCGAGGGTGCCTATTTCGACAGCCGTGTGGTCTTCGTGGCCGAAACCGGCCCCAAGAACGACCGCAAGAAGCGGTTGGGCATCATGGATTACGATGGCGCCAACATCCAGTATCTGACCGACAGCGCGTCGATCGTGCTGGCGCCGCGCTTTTCGCCCAATGGCGACCGGGTGCTTTACACCAGCTATGAAAGCGGGTTCCCGCGCATCTATGTGCTGGACGTGGCCAATGTGGGCCGCCGCGCGCTGGACGACCAGCCGGGCACCATGACCTTTGCGCCGCGCTTTGCCCCCGATGGGCGGACGGTGGTGTTTTCGCTGGCCCAGGGCGGCAATACCGACATCTACAAGCTGGATCTGGCCAGCGGCGCGCGCCAGCGGCTGACCGACACGCCGTCGATTGAAACGGCGCCCAGCTTTTCCCCCGATGGCAGCCGGATCGTGTTCGAAAGCGACCGGTCGGGCACGCAGCAGCTTTACGTGATGCCGGCGGGTGGGGGCGAGCCCACGCGGATCAGCTTCGGCAAGGGCCGCTATGGCACGCCCGTCTGGTCGCCGCGCGGCGATCTGATCGCCTTTACCAAACAGCATCAGGGCCGGTTCCATATCGGCGTGATGCGCACCGACGGGTCCGAGGAACGGCTGCTGACCGCGTCCTTCCTGGACGAGGGGCCGACCTGGTCGCCCAATGGGCGGGTGATCATGTTCACCCGTGAAACCGCCGGTGCGGGCGGCGCGCCCGGCCTCTATTCCGTGGATATCACCGGGCGCAACCTGCGGCGGGTGCCGGTCGACGGGGCGGCGTCCGACCCGGCCTGGTCGCCCCTGCTGCCGTGAGCGCGTTTTCAAACCCCCGGCGGGCTGCTAAAGTGCCGCTGATCGAGCATGTAACGACATCGAGGACATAACAGATGCGTATTGTAACAAGATCCCTGTTGGTGGTCGCCGCGCTGGGCGTGGCGGGCTGCACCAACCCCGACCGTTTCGGCGCGAATGGCGGCGCCGATGGCACGGCCGGTTATAACGCGGGCGGCGACGTGACCACGGGCGGTATCGACGACCCGCGATCGGTCGCCTATTTCCAGCAGCGCGTCGGTGACCGCGTGCTGTTCGCCGTCGACCAAAGCACGCTGACCCCCGAAGGGCGTGCCACGCTGGACGGTCAGGCCGAATGGCTGATGACCAACACCGAATTCACCGCCGTGATCGAAGGCCATGCCGACGAACAGGGCACGCGGGAATACAACCTTGGCCTGGGCGCGCGCCGCGCCAATGCGGTGCTGGAATATCTGGTGTCGCGCGGGGTGTCGTCGGCCCGGCTGAAAACCGTGAGCTATGGCAAGGAACGCCCGCTCGAGATCTGTTCCGAGGAAAGCTGCTATGCCAAGAACCGCCGCGCGGTGACGGTCGTGGCCGCTGGCCTGACAAGCTGATCCCATGCGCAGCCACGTCGTTTTTCCCGCCCTGCTGTCTGTCCTGATCGGGTTCGGCGCACCCGCCATGGCCCAGGATCAGGACCAGACCCTGGCCGATATCCGGCAAGAAATGTCGGTGCTTTTCGTCGAGGTGCAGCGGCTGAAGCGTGAACTGTCGACCACCGGCGGCGCGGCCAGTCCGGCGGTGGGCGGCACGGCGCTGGAACGCATCGACGCGATCGAGGCACAGCTGCAACGCCTGACGCAAAAGGCCGAGCAGCTGGAAAACCGGATCAACCAGGTGGTGTCGGACGGCACCAACCGGTTGGGCGATCTAGAATTCCGCCTGTGCGAGCTGGAAAAGGGTTGCGACATCGGCAAGCTGGGCGAGACATCGACCCTGGGCGGCGGGGCCTTGCCCGCCGCACCGGCGCCCGCACCGCAACCGGCGGCGCCCAACACGCCCGAGCTGGCGGTCAGCGAACGGGCCGATTACGACCGTGCGAAGGCCGCGCTTGATGCGGGCGACTATCGCAACGCGGCCGATCTGTTTTCGGCCTTTACCCAGACCTATCCCGGCGGGCCGCTGAGCAGCCAGGCGCATTTCCAGCGCGGCGAGGCGTTGCGCGAACTGGGCGAAACCGCCCCCGCGGCGCGGGCCTATCTGGAAAGCTTTTCCGGCGCGCCCAGCGGCGAAACCGCGCCCCAGGCGCTTTACAAGCTGGGCATCAGCCTGGGCGATCTGGGCCAGACGCGCGAGGCCTGCGTGACCTTGGGCGAGGTCGGCGTGCGTTTCCCCGGCAATGCCGCCGTGGCCCAGGCCGAAAGCGCGCGGCAGGGGTTGGGCTGCAATTGAACGATCCCGCCGCGCCGCTGATCGCGGCTTTCGCGGCGGGTCTGCCCGATCCGCGCCCCGATACGCTGGGGCTCGCGGTGTCTGGCGGCAGCGATTCCATGGCCATGTTGCTGATCGCGGCGCAATATGCCCGGGGCTCCGGTCTGGGGCTGCGCGCGGTCACGGTCGATCACGGGTTGCGCCCCGAAGCCGCGGCCGAGGCCGCGCTGGTGGCCGAAACCTGTGCGCGGCTGGCGATCCCGCATGACATCCTGCGATGGGACGGCGCCGGGGCGCAGGGCAACCTGCAGGCCGCGGCGCGGGACGCGCGATACGGGCTGATGGCCGATTGGGCGCGGGCCCACGGGATCGCCCATGTCGCGCTGGCCCATACACGCGACGATATCGCCGAGACATTCCTGATGCGGCTGGCGCGCGGGGCCGGGGTGGACGGGCTGTCGGCCATGGCTGGCGCGCGCAAGGCACGCGGGATCACCTGGCTGCGCCCGTTGCGCGATCTGGGGCGCGCGGCGTTGCAGGATTTTCTGCGCAGCGCGGGCGTGGAATGGTGCGACGACCCGTCCAATGACGACCGGCGTTTCGACCGCGCGCGCGCGCGTCAGGCGCTGGTGGCACTGGCGCCGCTGGGGCTGGACGTGACGCGGCTGTCGGATGTTGCGGCGATCCTGCGCGATGCCAGCGACGCGTTGCAGGATCAGACCCGGGCGGCGGCGCGGTCCTGCGCGCAGGTCGCGGCGGGTGACATCCTGTTCGACCGCGCGGCCCTAGCCGCCCAACCGGTCGAGATCCGCCGCCGGTTGGTGGCGCAGGCGCTGCAATGGATCGCCTCGGCCGAATATGCGCCGCGCGGGGCCAGCCTGTCGGCCTTTGTCGCGGCTCTCGAGGCGGGACAAAAGGCCACACTGCATGGCTGCCTTGGGCTGCCCCAGCGGGACGGTTACCGGCTGACGCGGGAATACAACGCGGTGCGCGATCTGCGCGCGCCGCTGTCGGGCACATGGGACGGGCGCTGGCGGCTGGAGGGGCCGGACAGGTCCGGTGCGCATGTTGCGGCATTGGGCGAAACGGGCCTGGCGGACTGTCCCGACTGGCGCGAAACGGGCCATCCGCGCGACAGCCTGCTGGCCAGCCCGGCACTGTGGCAGGACGGTCTGCTGATCGCCGCGCCGCTGGCTCGCGCGGGCGATCCCTGGCTTGCCCGGACCGTCACGGAATGCGACTTTGTCCGAGAACCGCCGATATCGCATTGAACATCGGGCAGGTATGTCTATTTTATGATGCAGATCGGCGCACGGGCCGTCCGCCGGATGTCTTGAGGAGTATATCGTGGGCAACGCGAGAAACATCGCATTCTGGGTCGTCCTGTTCCTGTTGATCCTGGCGCTTTTCAACCTGTTCAGCGGCGGGCAGAGCACGATGTCCTCGCGCGAGATCAGCTATTCCGATTTCCTGGACCGGGTCGAGGCCGGCGAGGTGACGCGCGTTACGCTCGATGGCGAACGGGCGCTGATCCGTGGCGCCGACGGATCGACCTATACCGCGATCGTGCCCGAAGGCGTCGACATGACCGACCGCCTGATCGAGCAGGATATCGAGGTTCAGGCCGAACCGCAGGAACAGAACGGGCTGCTGGCCTATATCGGGACGCTGCTGCCGTTCCTGATCCTGATCGGCATCTGGATTTTCCTGATGAACCGGATGCAGGGCGGTGGTCGTGGCGGCGCGATGGGCTTTGGAAAAAGCCGCGCCAAGCTGCTGACCGAGAAACATGGCCGCGTCACATTCGACGACGTGGCGGGGATCGACGAGGCCAAGGAAGAGCTTGAGGAAATCGTCGAATTCCTGAGAAATCCCCAGAAATTCAGCCGCTTGGGCGGCAAGATCCCCAAGGGCGCGCTGCTGGTGGGCCCCCCGGGTACCGGTAAGACGCTGCTGGCGCGCGCCATCGCGGGCGAGGCGGGCGTGCCGTTCTTCACCATCTCGGGCTCCGACTTTGTCGAGATGTTCGTGGGTGTGGGTGCGAGCCGTGTCCGCGACATGTTCGAACAGGCCAAGAAGAACGCGCCCTGTATCGTTTTCATCGACGAGATCGACGCCGTGGGCCGCTCGCGCGGTGTGGGCTATGGCGGCGGCAATGACGAACGCGAACAGACGCTGAACCAGCTGCTGGTCGAGATGGACGGGTTCGAGGCCAACGAGGGCATCATCATCGTGGCCGCCACCAACCGCCCCGACGTTCTGGACCCCGCGCTGCTGCGCCCGGGCCGCTTCGACCGTCAGGTGCAGGTGCCCAACCCCGACATCAAGGGCCGCGAAAAGATCCTGGGCGTGCATGCCCGCAAGGTGCCGCTGGGCCCGGATGTGGATCTGCGCATCATCGCGCGCGGCACGCCCGGTTTCTCGGGCGCGGATCTGGCGAACCTGGTGAACGAATCGGCGCTGATGGCGGCGCGCGTGGGGCGGCATTTCGTCACCATGGAAGATTTCGAGAACGCCAAGGACAAGGTGATGATGGGGGCCGAGCGGCGCTCGATGGTCATGACCGAGGACGAGAAGAAGCTGACCGCCTATCACGAAGCCGGTCACGCTATCGTCGGCCTGAACGTCCCGCAGCACGATCCGATCCACAAGGCGACGATCATTCCGCGCGGCCGGGCGCTGGGTCTGGTTCTGTCCCTGCCGGAGCGTGACCAGCTTTCGGTGACCTTCACCAAGTACAAGTCCAAGATCGCCATGGCGATGGGCGGCAAGGTGGCCGAGGAACTGATCTTCGGCACGGAAAACGTCACCTCGGGCGCGGCCAGCGATATTCAGCAGGTCAGCAAGATCGCCCGTGCGATGGTCACCCAGTTCGGCATGTCCGACAAGCTGGGCAATATCGACTATGCCAATGAACAGCAGTCCTATCTGGGCAATTATCAGGGCGGCTCCAGCGCCAGCCCCGAAACCCAGGAACTGATCGACGAAGAGGTCCGCCGCATCGTCGACGAGGGGTACGAGACCGCCAAGCGCATCCTGACCGAAAAGGCCGAGGATCTGGAACGTTTGGCGCAGGGTCTGCTGGAATACGAGACCCTGACCGGGAATGAGATCACCAAGGTGATCGCGGGCGAGCCGCTGAACCGTGGCGACGACAGCGACGACAGCCCCGATCAGGGCAGCGCGCCCAGCATCACGGCGATCCCGAAAACCAAGCCCAAGCCGAAGCCCGATAGCGGGCTGGAGCCGGAACCCACGGCGTGAGCGGAACACAGACAAAAGATTGGAACCCCGAAACCTATGCCAGGTTTCGGGGTTTGCGTTTGCGCCCGGCGCTGGATCTGCTGGCGCAGGTGCCCGAGGTGCCGACGGGCGATATCGTCGATCTGGGCTGTGGCGCCGGGGCGGTGGCCGCCGATCTGGCGGCGCGGTTTGCGGGCCGTCCGCTGATCGGCGTCGACAGCTCGCCCGCGATGCTGGCCGAGGCGGCGGAAACTGGGTGTTATGACCGGCTCGATCAGGCCGACGCCGCGCTTTGGGCGCCGCACGCGCCCCCGGCACTGATCTTTTCCAACGCGCTCTGCCAATGGTTGCCGGACCATCCGGGGCTTTTCGCGCGTCTGGCGCGGGCGCTGATGCCCGGCGGGGTGCTGGCGGTACAGATGCCCCGGCAATATGACGAACCCTCGCACCGGCTTTTGCGTGATCTGGCGGCCGATCTGTTCCCCGACCGGTTCGATTTCACCGGCTGGCGCGCGCCGGTCGCCCCGCCGCAGGATTACGCCCGGATGCTCATGCCGCTGGGCGCGGTGTCGGTGTGGGAAACCCACTATGTACAGGTGTTGCCCAAGGCGGATCAGGGCCACCCGGTGCGCCAGTTCACCCAGTCGACCGCGATGCGCCCCTTTGTCGACAAGCTGACCGGGGACGAGGCGCCGCGCTTCATCGCCGCCTATGACGACGCGCTTGGCACCGCCTATCCCGCCGAACCCGATGGCACCGTGCTGTTCCCGTTCCAGCGGGTGTTTTTCATCCTGACCCGTCCCAATTGAAAGCCCGCGCCGTGCCCGCATTGAAGCCCACCGCCTTTACCGCCCGTATCACCTGGCTGGGCCATGTTCCGGGCGCCTTGGGCGATCAGCTGCGGGCGGAGCCGACCGATCACCTGACGCTTGGTCTGGATGGTCCGGCGGACGAGGCGCATGCGGGCCGCACGCGCCCGTCCTGTTCGCGGGTTCTGTCCCAGCACCCAGAGCGCGGCACCCCGATTGCCAATGTGCGTCAGCTGTCGGTCCTCAGCGCCGAAGAGCTGGCGCTGATCGCCGCCGATGCGGGGCTGGACCGGATCGATCCGGCCTGGCTGGGCGCGTCGATGGTGATCGAAGGCATCCCCGATTTCACCCATGTGCCGCCCGCGTCGCGGTTGCAGGGGCCGGATCGCACCACGCTGGTGATCGACATGGAAAACCGCCCCTGCGTGCTGCCGGGGCGCGAGATCGACAAGGATCGCCCTGGCCACGGTCCCGGCTTCAAGGCGGCCGCGCGCAACCGGCGCGGGGTCACCGCCTGGGTCGAACGGCCCGGCACGCTGCGGCTGGGCGAGGCTGTCACCCTGCACATTCCCGACCAACCCGTCTGGCCGCATCTGGCACAGGCGCGGTCCGCGTGACCGCTTTGCCGCCCGAAATTTCCGATCCGAAACGCGGGGTGGCGATTTCAGGCGTTCAGGGGTCGGAAACCCGCTGGTTCAGCGCCACCAGCGGGATATAGCCATAAGAGCCGGCGCGTGTGTCATCGGGAGGATGGTGTGAGCTTCAATTCGGATATCGAGATCGCCCGCGCGGCCAACAAGAAACCCATTGCCGAGATCGGCGCCGCCTTGGGCATCGGGGCGGATCATCTGATCCCCTTTGGCCATGACAAGGCCAAGGTCAGCCAGGCCTTCATCAGATCGCTGCAGGACCGTCCCGACGGCAAGCTGATCCTGGTGACCGCGATCAACCCCACCCCCGCTGGCGAGGGCAAGACGACCACCACCGTGGGCCTGGGCGACGGGCTGAACCGTATCGGCAAGAAGGCCGCGATCTGTATCCGCGAGGCGTCCCTGGGTCCCAATTTCGGGATGAAGGGCGGCGCCGCGGGCGGCGGCCATGCCCAGGTCGTGCCGATGGAGGATATGAACCTGCATTTCACCGGCGATTTCCACGCCATCACCAGCGCGCATAACCTGCTGAGCGCGATGATCGACAACCATATCTATTGGGGCAACGCGCTGGAAATCGACGCCCGCCGCGTGACCTGGCGCCGGGTGCTGGACATGAACGACCGCGCGTTGCGCGATACGGTGACCAGCCTGGGCGGGGTGACGAACGGCTTCCCGCGCCAGACGGGTTTCGACATCACGGTCGCGTCCGAGGTGATGGCGATCCTGTGCCTGGCGCGCGATCTGGCGGACCTGCAAAAGCGGCTGGGCGACATGATCGTCGCCTATCGCCGGGATCGAAGCCCGGTCTATTGCCGCGATATCAAGGCCGACGGGGCGATGACCGTCCTGTTGAAGGATGCAATGCAGCCCAACCTGGTTCAGACGCTGGAAAACAATCCCGCCTTTGTCCATGGCGGCCCGTTCGCCAATATCGCCCATGGCTGCAATTCGGTCATTGCGACGACGACCGCGCTGAAACTGGCCGATTACGTGGTGACCGAGGCGGGCTTTGGCGCCGATCTGGGGGCCGAGAAATTCATGAACATCAAATGCCGCAAGGCGGGGCTGGCCCCCGATTGCGTGGTGCTGGTCGCCACGGTGCGCGCGATGAAGATGAATGGCGGCGTGGCCAAGGCCGATCTGGGCACCGAAAACGTGCAGGCGGTGGTCGATGGCTGCCCCAATCTGGGCCGTCATATCGGCAACCTGAAATCCTTCGGCGTGCCGGTCGTTGTGGCGATCAACCACTTTGTCACCGACACGGATGCCGAGGTGCAGGCGGTCAAGGATTATGCCGAAACTCAGGGGGCCGAGGCGATCCTGTGCAAGCACTGGGCCAAAGGATCCGAGGGGACCGAGGCGCTGGCGACCCGCGTGGCCCAGATCGCCGATGCGGGGCAGGCCCAGTTCGCGCCGCTTTACGGCGACGATCTGAGCCTGTTCGACAAGATCGAAACCATCGCCAAGCAGATCTATCATGCCGACGGGGTGCAGGCGGATGCAAAGATCCGCGACCAGCTGCACGCCTGGGAGCAAGCCGGTTACGGCCACTTGCCGATCTGCATGGCCAAGACACAATACAGCTTTTCGACCGATCCCGATCTGCGCGGCGCGCCCACCGGCCATTCGGTGCCGGTGCGCGAGGTGCGGCTGTCGGCGGGTGCGGGCTTCGTGGTTGCGATCTGCGGCGAGATCATGACCATGCCCGGCCTGCCGCGCAAACCCGCGGCAGAGACGATCGGGCTGAACGACGCGGGCGAGGTTGTTGGGCTGTTCTAGCCCGCTTGAACACTGGCTTGCGCTGGCTTAGGCAAAGGCAACGCAGGCTGCGGACCGAAGGAAAGAGGCAGGGAAATGACGGCACAGATCATTGATGGCAAAGCGTTTGCGGCAAAGGTGCGGGCCAAGGTGGCCGAGCATGTGGCGCGGCTGAAAGAGGTGCATCACATCACCCCCGGCCTGGCCGTCGTGCTGGTGGGCGAAGATCCGGCGAGCGAGGTCTATGTTCGCAACAAGGGCAAGCAGACGGTCGAGGTCGGCATGAAATCGTTCGAGCACAAGCTGGACGCCGACACATCACAGGCCGACCTGCTGGCGCTGATCGACCGGCTGAACGCCGATCCGGCGGTGCATGGCATTTTGGTTCAGCTGCCGCTGCCGGGGCATCTGAACGAGGATCTGGTGATCAACGCCATCGACCCGGCCAAGGATGTGGACGGGTTCCATATCTCGAACGTGGGGCTGCTGGGCACGGGGCAGAAGGCGATGGTGCCCTGTACGCCGCTGGGTTGCCTGATGATGCTGCGCGACCATTTGGGGGCGCTGTCGGGGCTGAACGCGGTTGTGGTCGGGCGGTCTAACATCGTCGGCAAGCCGATGGCGAACCTGCTGCTGCGCGACAGCTGCACCGTGACCATCGCCCATTCCCGCACCAAGGATATCGATACGCTGTGCCGGACGGCTGACATTCTGGTGGCCGCCGTGGGCCGGCCCGAGATGGTCACCGGCGACTGGATCAAGCCCGGCGCCACGGTGATCGATGTGGGGATCAACCGCATCGACGCACCGGAAAAGGGGCCGGGCAAGACCCGGCTGGTGGGCGATGTGGCCTTTGACAGCGCGGCGCAGGTGGCCGGCGCGATCACCCCGGTGCCGGGCGGCGTCGGCCCGATGACCATCGCCTGTCTGCTGGCCAATACCGTCACCGCCTGTTGCCGCGCGCATGGTCTGGCCGAACCCGAGGGGCTGACCGCCTGAAACAGTTGGCGGGGTTTTCGGTGGGGGTGTTTCAATGGGGGTCTTCCCCCACCGTCGCCCCCGGTTTCGGCGGTCATCTGCCCTCTGCGGGACGCCAACAAAGGCAATATTGCGTAAATCCCTGTGTTTGAATAAGTAACCGGTGCGAACGGATCAAGCGGGGAACGACCGAGGCATCCTCCCCTTTTCTGTTTGCGCGGAGCCGATATCCGGTGAGTTATGAGTGTGCAGATTGCAGGATTGAAACAGGCTTTTCGGTCTCCGTCGCTGTATCTGACGTGGGCGATGACCTCGTGTCTGGTGGCCTATGCCGGTCCCTTCGGCACCTATGATAGCTTCAGCCTCGGGTTTCGCCTGGTGTTCTGGGCCAGCGTGGTCGGCATCTCGATCGCGGCGGGGACCGCGATCCGGGTCTGGGTCCAGTCCAAGGATGCCGAACAGGGCTATTGGCGGCCGGTCCTGATTGCGTCTTTTTTGGTGACATTGCTGTTGGCACTGCCGCTGACGTTGCTCGCCCATTCGATTGCAGATCTGCACGAAGCGCATGTGCCGCCGCTGCACGAGATTTCTGTGATGGTGTTCGTGATTGCGGTGTCGGTCAGTGCCTCGCGCCAATTGCTGCCCAATGCGGAAGGTCTGCCCGTCGCGGAACCCGACCCGCCCCCCGCGCCACCGCCCGACGATCCGCCGCCGATCCAGCCGCGCCTGCTGGATCGCGTCGCGCCTGAGGCGCGCGGTGCGATCTATCGTGTGTCGGTCGATGATCATTACGTGCGGCTTGTGACCGATGCGGGGGAAACCGATCTGCTGATGCGGTTTTCCGACGCGTTGAAAGAGCTGGACGGCGCCGACGGCATGCAGGTGCACCGCTCGCACTGGGTCGCGCGGGGCGCTGTGACCGGTCACCGGACGGAAAAGAGCCGGCTGTTCCTGCAAATGCGCGACGGGGCCGAGGTGCCGGTCAGCCGCAGCTTTCGCAAACCGGTCGAGGACGGGTTGCTGAACCGCCCCTAGCAGCGGGTCAAAGCGCCGCGGCCGCGGGCAGGGCGACCATCGTGGCACCCAGCAGGAACGCCCGTGCATCCCCGCGCATCAGCGATTTCAACGGTTCGGCACCACAGGACAGCCCGCCGGTGAAGGTGCCGAAGGCCGGCAGGATCAGCCGATCCGCATCCATCAGGAAACAGGGCCGTGCGATGGTGTGACGGCCAAGTGCCACGCGCGCCTTGGGGTGGTAATGACCCGAAACCTCGGCCCGGGCGCCGGGTTGCGCGATGTGGCGAAAGACCAGCGGCGGCGCGTCCAGTTCGGCCAGATGCGTGCCGCCCAGATCGACCGGGCCGGGGTCATGGTTGCCCTCGGCCCAGATCCAGCGGCGCCCGGCCATCAGGCGCGCCAGTTGCGATTTGTCATCCGCATCCAGATGCGCGGCAGCCTGAAGATCGTCGAAACTGTCACCCAGGCACAGCACGGTCGCGGGCGACAGCGCGTCGATCTCGGCCTGCAACCGGTGCAGCGTGTCACGGGTTTCATAGGGGGGCAAAAACGCGCCGCTGCGCCGGGCGATCCGGTCGGATTTGCCCAGATGCAGGTCCGACACCGCCAGCAGCCGCCGGTCGGGCCACCAGAGCGCCCCCGAGGCGCGGGCAGAAAGCGCAGCGCCGCAAAAATCAAACCCGATCTCGTTCATGCTTCGTTCCATCGCGCACCCGCGCAGGGATTGCAAGCCCTAGGATAACCCGGCCTCGGCCAGCAACCGTTCGGCGGCATCCGCCAGCAGCCGCTCCTGGCCCTGACCGGCGATGGGCACGCGACCGACTTCCAGCAACAACGGCGCGGCCAAGGGCGTGACGCGATCAAGCTGCCGGTGGTCGATCCGCTGGTGGATGCGGGCCAGCATTTCCTCGATCCGGCCGAAATCCACCAGGCCTTTCAGCGCCTCTTCGCGGGTGATGTCCAGCATCAGGTGGCCGGGGTCGTATTTGCACAGCGTGTCATACAGGATGTCGGACGAAAACGTCGCCTGCCGCCCGGATTTGCGGCGCCCCGGCGTGTTGCGGTCGATCAGCCCGGCGATGATGGCCGCCGCCCGGAATGTGCGCTTCATCACCGCATTGCCCGCAAGCCAGGTATCGAAAGCGTCGCGCAGCCCCTCGGGCGCCAGCAGCGCACCGGGGTCCGCGACCGGGTCCAGCGACCAGATCAGCACCGCGTAATCGGTCGCCACAAAGCCCAGCGGCCCCAGCCCCGCCTGTTCCATCCGCTGCGTCAGCAACAGCCCCAGCGTCTGCATCGCGTTGCGCCCGGCAAAGCCGTAGAAACAGGTATGCGCGCGCCCGTCATGCGGGAAGCTTTCGACCAGCAGCCGGTCCAGCCGGGGCAGTTGCGACACCTGTCGTTGCAGGTCCAGCCAGTCGGCGGTGTGGCGGGGCAGGGCGGACCAGTCGCCGGTTTCGAACATCGCCAGAATGCGCGCTGATAGCTGGGTCGAGGTCGAGAATTTCGTGCCGCCGAACACCGCGACCTTGGGCTTGCGGTCGGGATTGGGCGACACCTCGACCGTCATTTCGCGCAGCCCCTCATACCGCACGATGCGCCCGCCGATCAGGAAGGTGTCGCCGGGCGAGAGGGAGGCCGCGAAATGCTCCTCGACCTCGCCCAGGGGGGTGCCGCCGCGGCTGTTCTTCATCCGCACCTTCAGCAGGTCGGCGTCGATGATCGTGCCCAGGTTCATGCGGATTTGTTTGGCGCTGCGCGGATCGCGCAAGGCCCATTGGCCATCTGCCCGCTGCACCAGCCGCTGATAGCGGTCATAGGCGCGCAGGGCATAGCCGCCGGTCGCGGCAAACTCCAGACACGCATCGAAATCCGCGCGGGTCAGGGCGGCATAGGCGCCGGCGCTCGTGACTTCGGCATAAAGCGTATCGGCGTCGAAGGGGCCCGCCGCCGCCGTTGCCAGGATATGCTGGCACAGCACGTCGCGGGGCCCGGGCCCGCGCGGATCGCCATCCAGATCGCCCGCCAATGCGGCCTGCAACGCGGCGACACATTCCACGACCTCGAACCGGTTGGCGGGCACCAGAAGCGCCTTGGACGGCGCGTTATAGCGGTGATTGGCGCGCCCGATCCGTTGCACCAGACGCTTGACGTTCTTCGGCGCGCCCACCTGCACCACCAGATCCACATCGCCCCAGTCGATCCCCAGATCCAGGCTGCCGGTGCAGACGATGGCACGCAGTTGTCCCGCGACCATCGCGGCCTCGACCCGTTCGCGCTGTTCCCGGGCCAATGAGCCATGATGGATGCCGATGGGCAGGTCGTCGGTATTGGCCAGCCACAGCTCGCGAAAGAAGATCTCGGCCTGCGCACGGGTGTTGTGGAAGATCAGCGTGGTGCGGTGCGCGCGCACCTGATCCAGGATCGCGGGAATGGCATAGCGCCCGCCGCCACCGGCCCAGGGCGGGGGCGCGTCGGTTTCCAGCATGGCGATGTCGGGGGCGGGGCCGGGATCGGCCGCGATGATCTGACAGGGCGCGGGGTGACAGGCCAGGTACCGCGCCAGGGCGGGCGGGTCCTCGACCGTGGCCGACAGGCCCACGCGCCGCAAACCGGGGCACAGGCTTTGCAGCCGCGACAGCCCCAGCATCAGTTGATCGCCCCGCTTGCTTTCGGCCAGCGCGTGAATCTCGTCGACCACCACCCGTTGCAGCCCGGCGAAGATGCGCGGCGCGTCCTCGTAACTCAAAAGCAGGGCCAGGCTTTCGGGCGTCGTCAGCAGGATATGCGGCGGATCGGCCCGCTGCCGCCGCCGCTGGGTATAGGACGTGTCGCCGGTCCGATCCTCGACCCGGATCGGCAGGGCCATCTCGTCAATCGGTGTGCGCAGGTTGCGCTTGATATCCGCCGCCAGCGCCTTCAACGGCGAAATGTAGAGCGTGTGCAAGCCCTGATGCGTGCCATCGGCCAATTCCACCAGCGATGGCAGGAATCCGGCAAGCGTCTTGCCCCCGCCCGTGGGCGCGATCAGCAGCAGCGCGGGGTCGGTCGCGCGCGCAAGCAGCGCCAGCTGGTGTGGGTGCGGCACCCGTCCGTGGCGGGCGAACCAGTCGTGAAATCGCGGTGGCAAATCGGTCATGGCAGGACAGTAGCCCGCGCCCGGAAAAAGCACATCCCGCGCGACGGAAAAATCCGCCGCGCCCGTGTCAGACCAGAGTTGAACCGAGGATTGAGAAATGACTTTACGCAGTTGGGCCACCCCGTTGACCGTCGGCGCGTTCCTGATCATGTCCGTGACCGGCAGCCTGATGTTTTTCCACCTTAACAGCGGGCTGAACAAGACCGTGCATGAATGGGCGGGCTGGGCCATGGTGATCGGGGTGGGCGCGCATCTGGTGCTAAACTGGCGGGCCTTTACCACCTATTTCAAACGGCCGCTGGCCAAGGCGGTGATGGGGTTGGGCGTGGTGGTGCTGGCGGCGTCCTTTGTGCCGACCGGCTCGGGCGCGGGCGACAGCCCGGTGCGGGCCGCGATGGGGGCGCTGGGGCGGGCGGATGTGGCGTCGGTCGTGGCGTTGACCGACCGGGACCTGCAAGCCGCGCTGGACGCGTTGCAGTCTGCGGGCATCCCCGCCACGGGGCAGGACACGATTGCCAGCCTGTCGGATGGCGACCGCGCGCGCGAGGGCCAGATCCTGAACATCCTGTTTGCCGAATGACATGGAAAAGGGGCGCCCGACCGGACGCCCCTTGATAACCGTTCCCTTGTCCCGTGCGGGATCAGTGCACGATCTTTTCGTCCTTGACGAACATGTTCGCCCAGGCGCGTTCGATCAGCTCGGGCGACATCTGATAAGGGATCCCCTCGAACTCGCAAATCGCGATCATCTGGTCGATCAGGAAGACCGGCTGATAGTTGGCGTAGATGTTGTCGATGGTCGGATATTTTTCCTTCATCAGATAGACCAGCGCCTTTTCGTTCAGCGGCATCTTCTTCTTGCGCGCGACCAGGGCGAAGATCTTCAGGTAATCTTCCTGGCAGGGGCCGTCGATCTTGATCTTGAAGAAGATCCGGCGCAGGGCCGCCTTGTCGAAGATCTCGTTCGGGTGGAAGTTGGTCGAGAAGATCACCAGCGTGTCGAAGGGGACCTCGAACTTTTCGCCCGATTGCAGCGCCAGGATATCGCGGCCTTCTTCCAGCGGGACGATCCAGCGGTTGACCAGCGCCTGCGGCGGCTCTTCCTGACGTCCAAGGTCGTCCACGATGAACACCCCGCCCGAGGATTTGAGCTGCAACGGCGCCTGATAAGTGCGCGCGGTGGGGTTATAGACCAGGTCGAGCATGGACAGTGAAAGCTCACCGCCCGTCACCACGGTCGGGCGTTCGCACAGCACATAGCGCGTGTCATACCGCCCCGAGGTGCGGCGCAGCGAATTGGGGTCGTCTTCCTGTTCCTCGGCCGCGGAATGCACGATCGGGTCATAGACGGTGATGACCTGGCCGGAATATTCGATGGCACGCGGGATATAGATCTTGTCGCCCAACGCGTCGCGGATCCCGTTCGAGATCGACGATTTACCGTTGCCCGGGGGGCCATACATCAGGATCGACCGGCCCGAGCTGACCGCCGGGCCCAGATGGCTGAGCAGCTCGTTCGGCAGGATCAGATGCCCCATCGCGCCGGTCAGCTCTTCGCGGGTGATCTGGATGTTCTTGATCGACTGGCGCTTGACCTGTTCGGCATAAACCTCCAGCGGGACGGGCATCGACCCGTAATATTCCGACTGGCTCAGCGCATCCAGCGCGCGGGCCTTGCCGCTGTCGGTTAGCTGATAGCCCATCTCGCCGCCCGAATTGGCGTGCAGGGTGCCGGTCGCCTCGATCAGCTTCTGGGTGCGGGCCATGTCGACCAGCTCTTGCGTCACCGGGATCGGCAGGCTGATGGACTTGGCGATCTCGGACACGACCTCGACATTCTTGCGAAAGATCGTCTTCAACAGGATGTCGCGCATCATCACGATGGGCAGGCGCATCTGTTCCAGGCTGCGCGGCGCGGGCGGTGCAACGACCGCGTTGGTCTGAATGTTCATCACAGGACCCTAATGAAGGCTTATCAGTCGCGTTGTAGCCGGGACCTGTGGCAACACTTGGGCGCGGCTGCGGCCAAATCAGGCGGCGCGCAGCGCCACCAGCGCCAGATAGAACACCAGCGAGGCCGCCAGCGGCAGGCCCATCGGAAATTCCTTGCGTGTCCAGCTTTCCCAATGCGGCACCAGGTTGCGCAGGGCCGGAACCGCGCGCGCGGCGCGGTGACAGGCGAGGGCGGACAGCATCGAAACCGAGAACAGCACCAGGAACCAGCCCAGATCCCCCAGCGCGATGAAGGGGGCCATGGCGGCGGCGAATTTCGCGTCACCGCCCCCGACCAGACCCGCGATGTTCAGAACGAACCCCACCGCCAGAACGACCAGCAGATGCACCCAATGCCACAGATAGGTTTCCAGCGGCAGCGCGATCAGGCCGGTCACGGCATAGACCGCGACCAGCAGATAGACCGTTTTGTTGGGGATGCGCATCGCGCTCAGGTCGCTCCACGCGACCCAAAGCGCGATGGGGATTACCCCGGGCAGGAACCACAGGGCCGCGCTGGCCGAAAGCGCCATGGATCAGAACTTGACGTTTGAATCCAGCGCTTTCAACGCGCGCGCGGCGGCGTCGAAATGCTGCGGGTGGGTGTCGATGGCCTCTTCCAGCAGGCCCTTGCCGGTGGCGACATCGCCCTGCTTGATCGCCGACAAGGCCATGGTGTGCAAAAGCTGCGCACGTTCGGTCTGATCCATGGGCATCACCGGCAACTGGTAATTGCGCTGTGCCGCACGGGCCAGAACCAGGTTGTTCTTGGCGGTGAACAGGTTCTGATCGTAGCCGATCGCCTCGATGAACAGCTTCTCGGCCCCGCCGTAATCGCCGCGCGACAGCTTGGAATAGCCCCAGTTGTTCAGCGTGGTGGCCGGCCGCGTCGTCAGGCCGATGGCGGTCTCATAGAAACTGTCGGATTTGTCCCAGGCCTGGTTCTTGTCGGCGACCATCGCCTCGAGCCGATAGCGTTTGAAGGTCTCGAATGTGGGGGGGACGCCGTTCAGGACGGTTTCCGCGTGGTCCCATTCGCTGGCGCGGATCAGGGCATCGGCATATTCCACCTTGTCGTCATTGGTGGCCTCTTTATGCTCGACCACCTTTTTCCAGGCACCGACGGCTTCGGTGTTGTGCTTGGCCCGGATCAGCGACCGCGCCAGTCCCCGGCGGAAACTGATCTTGTCGGGCTGCTCGGCCGAGGCGCGCTTGAAATAGCTGACGGCCTCTTCGGGGTCGGCCACGGTCAGCATGATGGAATTCAGGTTGTTCTCGTCCGTGGTGATCACGTCCTGAACGGCGCGCTCGACCTCGGCATCGCGATCCTTGGTACAGCCTGCCAATGTAATCGCCGTGCCCAGGCACAGCGGTACAAAAAGAAAGTGGCGCATTTTTGCGTCCTTCTTACTGCTCGGTCCTCACGGTGTGGAGAGAAGAAGGTAACGCCCGCTGCCCCGCCGCACCAAATCGAAATTATCTTTATTGGTTTCTGTATACGCGGGATTTTCCGATTTTGCGATAGCCAAGCGCAGATTTTCGCGAATTTGAGCAGATCTGCCACTATCGAGCGCAAAGGCGGTCTCGAACACGCGGCGGGCCTCGCCGGTTTCGTTGCGCTCCATCAGAACGACGCCCAGATTGTTCCACGCGGGGACGAAGCGTTCGTCGGCCTCGATCGCGCGGCGCAGCAGGCCCTCGGCCTGGCCCAGACGCCCCAGCCGCAGGTTGGCCGAGCCGAGCGCCGACAGGATATCGACATCCAGCCCCCGTTCGGCGGCGGCGCGGTAATAGGCCTTGAGCGCCAGTTCGTATTCGCCGAACGCCATCAGGCGATGCCCCACGATCAGGCCATCGACGGCCTCGGTCACTTCGGGCGTGCCCTTGGGCGGCTCGGGGCCTTCGTTCAGTTGCGAAAGGCCGCCTGTCTGTTGACAGGCGGCCAACAGGCATAGCGCCGCAAGCCCAAATCGTAACCTTGTCATGCCACCCTAGAAATTCGCCGTCGACAAGGTGGTATAGATCTCGTGGACCGAGGGGCCAAGCAGAATGATCATCAATGGCGGAACCGTGAACATCATGGTTCCCAGGGTCAGCTTGGTCGGCAGGACGTTGGCCTTTTCCTCGGCCCGCATCACGCGCTTGTCCCGCATCTCGTCGGCATAGACGCGCAGCGCGTCGGCAATCGACGTACCGAAGCTGGCCGACTGGATCAGCACGGTGACAAAGGAGGAAACGTCACTGACACCGCAGCGTTCGCCCATGTCCTTCAGGACCGACACCTTGTCCTTGCCCGCTTTCATCTCGTGGGCCACGACCTCGTATTCCTCGGCCAGGGCAGGGTAGCCGGCCTTGATCTCTTGCGAGACGCGGATGATCGACTGGTCCAACGACTGGCCGGCTTCGACACAGACCAGCATCATGTCCAAGCTGTCGGGGAAGCCGTTGGTGATTTCTTCCTGACGGGCCTGCAGGCGGCGTTTGACCCAGTATTTCGGCAGGTAATAGCCCACCGCACCAGGGATGATGACCGACAGAACCATCTTCTGCGTCGACACTTCGCCCGTCGCGCTGGCAATCACGACATAGAGGATCCCCAGCAGCAGGAACACAAGCCCCAGTGCCATCTGCGCGAAGTGGAAGGTCCGCACAGAGGATTTCGACCGATAGCCGGCCTGCATCAGCTTCAGCCGCGCGGCGGACATTTCCTCTTCGGTCTTGGGCTCCAGGAAGGTGGCGTATTTGTCCAGCTTGTCGGCCTTCGACCGCTGGCGCAGCGCCTTGACCTCGTCGTCGCTCTTGTCGGCGGTCGATGCGCGCGGCTTGGCCGATTGCTTCAGCTTGTCCAGCGGGTCCTTCTGCTTTTTCAGCAGGGTGGGCAGGGTCAGCAGGACCAGCAGGATGCCCAGCATCCCCACCGCGATCAGCGGGCCCAGCTCGCCGAATTTTTCCAGCAGAAGCGTGTTGATCTGTTCGAACATGACGGCCCCCTCAGACCTTGATGTTGACCATGACCTTCATGAAGATCACGTTGATCACCAGGAAAGTCCCCACCGCCAGAGCGGCCGGAATGAAATAGGCCGTATCCTTGACCTTGTCGTAATAGTCGGGCTTCAGCACGCTGATCATCAGCATCGCCGCAATCGGGAAGCCCGACAGGAACATGCCCGACCACTTGGCCTCGGCGGTGATGGCCTTCACGCGGCGGAACAGCTTGAACCGGGCGCGGATCACGCGCGCCAGACCCTCCAGGATCTCGGCCAGGTTACCGCCCGATTGCTGCTGGATGGTCACGGCAACCGCCAGAAAGCGCAAATCCTGCATGTCCATGCGTTCGGCCAGGTTCTTCAGGCTGTCCGAAATGTCGCGGCCATAGGCGGCCTCGTCCGCGATCACGCCGAATTCCGATCCCAGCGGATCGGCGACTTCTTTCGCGACGATGCTGATGGCCGAGCTGAACGGGTGCCCCACACGCAGGCTGCGCACCATCAGTTCGACCGCATCGGGCAGCTGTTCCTCGATCATGCTCAGGCGCTTCTTGGCCTTGCCGTTGATCCAGACATAGACGCCGCCAAAGCCCATCACGACCGACACCAGCGCCCGCACCGGCAGCGACGCGGCGGTGCCGATGGTCAGGCCCAGAAAGGCGATGATGCTGACCAGCACCATGATCATCACCAGCGCCTTGGGCGAGAAGGCGATGTTGGCCTTCTGCGCCTTGTCGGCCAGCAGCGAATAAAGCGGAATGCCCTTCGAGGACATGTGCTGGCTCATCTCCTTGCGGAGCTGTTCCAGCACCTCTTCGCGGGCGGCGCCCTTTTCCAGCATTTCCAGCCGGCGGTTGATCTTGTTGTTCAGGCTGATCGACTTGCCGAAGACGGTCAGATAGATGCCTTCGACGATGACCAGCACCGCCACGAAAATCAGGCCATAAATAATCGGTTCCGCACTGATCTGCATCTGGCTTACTCCGCGGCGATGGGTTCAAAGATCGAGGGCGGCAGGTCGTAGCCCCACTGTTTGAAGCGTTCCGAATAATGCGAGCGCACGCCGGTGGCGTTGAACCGGCCGATGATCTTGCCCTCGGGGCCAAGACCCAGGCGTTCATAGCGGAAAACTTCCTGCATCGAGATCACCTCGCCTTCCATCCCGGTGATCTCGGTCACCGAAACCATCCGGCGCGAACCGTCCTGCAGGCGGCTGGCTTGCACGATCAGGTTCACAGCGCTGGAGATCTGCGACCGCACCGCTTTCAGCGGCATTTCGATCCCGGCCATGGCGATCATGTTTTCCAGACGGCTGACCCCGTCGCGGGCGCTGTTGGCGTGGATCGTGGTCATCGAGCCGTCGTGGCCGGTGTTCATGGCCTGCAGCATGTCGATCACTTCCTCGCCGCGGGTCTCACCCACGATGATGCGGTCGGGACGCATCCGCAGCGCGTTGCGCAGACAGTCGCGCTGGGTGACCGCGCCTTTGCCTTCGACGTTGGCGGGGCGGCTTTCCATTCGGCCCACATGGGTCTGTTGCAGCTGAAGTTCGGCCGTATCCTCGATCGTCAGAATGCGTTCGGAATCGTCGATGAAGCTGGACAGCGCGTTCAGCGTGGTCGTCTTGCCCGAACCGGTACCGCCCGACACGATGACGTTCAGCCGGCACGCGACGGCGGCTTGCAGATACGCGGCCATTTCCTCGGTAAAGGCGCCGAATTTCACCAGGTCGTCGATCGCCAGCTTTTCTTTCTTGAACTTACGAATCGACACCAGCGAGCCATCCACCGCAATCGGCGGGACCATAGCGTTGAAACGCGAGCCATCGGCCAGGCGGGCGTCGACATAGGGGTTCGATTCATCGACCCGCCGGCCCACGGCCGACACGATCTTGTCGATGATCCGCAACAGGTGCTTTTCATCCTTGAAGGTGATGTCCGTCAGCTGCAGCTTGCCTTCGCGTTCGACGAAGATCTGCTGCGGGCCGTTGACCAGAATATCGTTGACGGTCTCGTCCTGAAGCAGCGGCTCCAGCGGGCCCAGGCCCATGACCTCGTTGAACAGTTCCGAATGCAGCGCGGCGCGTTCGTCCTTGTTCAGAACGACGCTCATCTCGTCCAGCGCCTCGGCCGAGATCGCCTGGATTTCCGATTTGAGTTCGGATTCGCTGGCCCGTTCCAGCGCGGCCAGGTTCAGATCCTCAAGCAGGCGCTTGTGCAGCTGAACCTTGATCTCGCTCAGACGTTCCTTGCGCTTGCGCTCCTTGTCGACGGGGGCGGCTTTGGCCGCCGGACGGCGGGGCGAGGAGATCTGCGGCTTTGCCTGCGGTGCGGCGGTCGGCTTGACCGCGGCCGGGGCGGGCTGTGCCGTCGCGGCGGGCGCGGGTTTGCCCGCTGGCTGCGGGGCGCCGGTGCCGGGTTTCTTATATCTCGAAAACATGCCTCTGTCTCACCCTCGGACGGTTATTCGCCGGTTTCGGCGGCCTGGTTCAGCTCGTAAAGCGAGGTGGCCAATTTGCGGATTTCCTTGCGCAGCGGGTTCTTGCCCGCGGTATCGGCCAGCGGCAGGCCATGATCGCCGGCCTGCGTCACCTGCTTGCCGCCATCGGGCAGCAGGATCTCAATGTCGATATCCAGGCTTTCGGCCATGCGCTTGACGCGGCTCTTGCCGTTCAGGTCGGTGAATTTGGGCGACCGGTTCAGGGCATAGCGCAGCTTTTCGAACGGCAGATCCTCGGCCTTGAGCGCGCGGATCAGGCGCAACGTGTTCTGGGCCGAACGCATGTCCAGCTCCAGCATCGCGAAATAGACATGCGCCTCGGCCAGCACGGTCTCGCTCCACTGGACCAGGGTCGACGGCATGTCGATCACGACGAAATCGAAATTCGCCCGGGCGACTTCCAGAAGCCGCGTCACATCCTCCGGCGAAATGAAATCCAGCGGCAGCATGTCCGCCGGGGCGGTCAGGACGTGCAGCTTGTCATTGAACGGCAGCAGCGCCTGCATGAAGGATTCCGCATCCATCGTGCCCGCTTCGGCCAGCAGCTCATAGACGGATTCGCGGCGGGGCAGGTCCAGGAAGGTCGAGACCGAGCCGAATTGCAGATCCAGATCCAGCAGACAGACCCGCGGCGGGTCCTTTTTATCGATCGTGGCCAGTTCCCAGGCCAGGTTGACGGCAAAGGTCGTGCCGCCCACACCGCCGGCCAGCCCGTGTACCGGCAAAAGCACGCCATCGCGATCCGATGTCGGTTTCAGGGTCGAGGGGACCTCGGTCAGGGCGTTGTGCGACGGGATCGGGGCAGGGGCCTGCAGGCGTTCGATCGCCTCGTGCAAGGCACCCTCGGGCAGGGGATAGGGGACGAAGTCATCGGCGCCCAGCCGCAGAAGCTGGTGCAGCGCCATCGGGCTGACCTCTTCGGCGATCAGGATCACCTTGATGCGGTTTTCCTTCGCGCTCTTGATCAGCTCGCCAATGAAGGGAAGCTGTTCCTCGTCCTCTTCATCGACGGCAATTGCAACGAATTCAAGGTGTTGCGCTTCGGGCTGCCCGAAGAACGCGGCGGCATCCTCGAACGACAAATCGCCCCAGCCCTCGCCCAGCTCTGCTTCCATATCCTCGATCAGCAGATCGAAGTTCTGGACATCGCGGGACACGGTGCAGGCGATGATCGGTGCCGGTTCCGGCTGCAGCGCTGCTGTACTCGTCATTGCATTTACATCCTTCCAATTGCATAGCAATCGCGGATGTCCCGGCAATGAATTTCCGGTCGTCCGCAGTTACCCGGCCCGACTCAGCGTCGGGCCTGCTGCTCCCTCTCGGAAAAAGATGTCTTGCAACTTGGGCAACATTACGGCTGAAAAGCCGAAATTGTTTGAAGTTTACCGTTCTTCAGTCTGACCCGCATTTTCGTCGATGATGACGGTGTCATGCGGTTCGGTAGCACTGGTGATGTATTCTTCATACTGGAACAGGGCATATTTGCCGTCCAGACGCTGCGGGCGACCCTTAAGGAAGCCCGAAACCTCGGTCACGGTGCGGCGGTTGCGCCGCTCGCGGCCTTCGGTCACGATCAGCGGCTGGGTTTCCCCGAAAGACACGACTGCTTCAAGCCGGCTGCGCGAAATACCCTGTGAAACCAGATAGTTCACGACCGTACGCGCGCGGCGTAGGCCCAGAGAGCGGTTATAGGAATCCGACCCGACCTTGTCGGTATGGCCGTAAACGCGGAACCGCACATAGGGGTATTGCTGGATCCAGGCCGCCTGTTGCCGCAACGCGGTCCGGGCGCTTTCGTCCAGCTCCGCCCGGTTAAACGCGAAGTTCACGGTCGAGGGGACCTCTGCCGCGAATTGACGCGACAGGTTGATGATCTGGTTGCGCTGGCCCGTGTGGACCAGGTGGTTGTTCATCGTGGGGTTGCCGAAGCCGCCCTCGTCGATGCTGGCACCGGCTTCGCGATGGAAATCCCCGGTACAGGCGCTCAGGCCCATCACGGCCGAAACTGTCAGAAGTGTAATTGGCTTGCGCATCTGATCACTCCATCACATAGCCATAGGAACCGCTGAAATCCTGCCGGGCGACTTCGCCCGCGGGACCGGTTCGGGTGTTTGCAGGTGCAACTTCGCCGAACAGGAACAATTCGCGTTCCGACGGCAGACGCACCCGGTCGGTCGGCAGGGCCAGCGCCTCGCCGCGGGTCGGTGTCACCAGATGTGCGGTGACGATGATCACCAGTTCGCTCTGATCCCGCTCAAATTCCGAGCTGCGGAACAGGGCGCCCAGGATCGGGATGTCACCCAGCCACGGCACCTGGCCCTTGAGGCTTGTGAAATCATCCTGCAACAGGCCGGCAATGGCGAAGCTTTCCCCATCCTGCAATTCGACCGTGGTCGCCGAGCGGCGGGTCGAGAAGCCGTTGAGGTTGAAGTTGCCGTTGGTGACCGAAATCGTGGGGTCGATGCCGCTGACCTCGGTGGTCATGCGCAGGTTGATGTTCTTGCCGACCACACGCGGGGTGAAGTTCAGCAGGATACCGAAGGGTTTGAAGTCGACGCTGACATCGCCATCGTCATTGGCGACGGGCACCGGGTATTCGCCACCGGCCAGGAATTCCGCGTTCTGACCCGACAGAGCGGTCAGGTTCGGTTCGGCCAGGGTGCGAACGAAGCCTTTGGTTTCAAGGGCTTCCAGCAGGATCTCCATCTGGAAGCTGCCGCGTCCGATCCCGAACCGGAAAACACCCGTGGACTCGCGGGTCAGGCCGATCGTGCCCGTGTTACCGGGAAGGAATGTGTTCAGGTTGTCGGCGTCGGAAAAGGTGCCGTTGCCGCCGGTTGCCGCGATGCCGCTTCCGGTGTTCTGGTCATAGAAGCCGACGCTGGAGCTCAGGCTCTTGCTGACAGAGCGGGACATTTCCGCAAACCGTACCTTCAGCATCACCTGTTGGCTGCCACCCACCGTCAAAAGGTTCGACACCCGCCCCGGCGCATAGCGTTGGGCCAGGTCAAGCGCGCGGTCGATCGATGCCGCAGAGGAAACGATGCCGGACAGAACCAGACCGTCATTGGCCGGGCGCACCTCGATCTGTTCGCCGGGCATAACCTCGCGCAGGCGCTCTTTCAGCTCGCTGACATCGGGGGTGACGCGCACCTCGACATTCGCGATCAGCCCGCCATCGGCGCCCAGAAGGGTCAGCGTCGTGCGGCCCGGCTCTTTGCCCAGGACATAGATCGTGCGGTCCGACAGGGTCGAGATATCCGCGATTGCCGCGTTGGCGATGGAAAGTTCGGCGAAAACGACATCGCTTTCGACCACGACGGCCCGGTTCATCGGAACGTTCAGTTTGCTGGACACACCACCGGTCATGACCCGCAGTGTTTCTGCGCCAACCTGCGGCACAGTAGTAAACGTAACGGACAGACCCAACAGGGCCGCCCTTGCAAGCGTTCTGAATTTCATGTGATCCTGCCTCTCTGATCACGCCTCAATTAACGGGTCATTTCGTGCCCATTTCGCGTTCACCATGCGTCAGGATCAGATTTTTTTCAATAATCAAGTGGTTGCGGCGGTGTTCTTATGTGGATATGCCGCAACACCGTCGAATTCGGGCCGGAATGCAAAAGCGGCCGGGAACATGTCTCGGCCGCTATATGCATCTGAATTCGTTTGGAATTTTTAGTTTGTGCAGGGGATCGGGATTTCCACCACCTCGGCACCGCGGCGGGTGCGAATGGTGCAAACCTTTTCCTGTTCTTCGACCTGAACGACCTCTTCGACGATACCCAGCAACTCGTTCTGGTCGACCTCGACCCCAGCGGTCAGGTTCTCGTCATCGGCGCCAACCAGCGACAGCGACAAGCGGCCGGTCGACTGGGCCTGGGCCAGTGCGGCAATCTGCTTGGGCGAGGTTTCGACCGTTACCGTGCGGGCGATGATCGGGTTCTGGCGGTCGACATCGGCGATCTGGTCGACCGCGATCAGCTTGACGCTGGCGCCGATCAGCTTGGTCACGCGCTTGTCGCCGCGCGAGCCGGTCCAATAGACGTCGACGCGGTCACCGGGGCGCAGGAAGCCCGACACGCCCGAACTGACGTCGACCTTGATCGCAAATGCGCGCATCCCCTTGCTGAGACGTGAGGTGATGCCGGCATCTTCGCCGGGCTCGGTCACCTTCAGCGCCAGCAGCGGCTCGTTGATTTCCATCGACCGCAGCACGGTCCGGAATTTCGGTTGGCCCTCGGGGAACAGCACTGCCGCATCGGCAAAGACGCCCTCTGGCAGGTTGCTGGCGGGCCAATCGACCAGTTCTAGCTTTTCCAGTGTGATCTGCTGGCCGTAGTTCAACTGCTCCTTGGCGACAAACACCTTGGTCAGCTTGATCTGCTTGGCGCGCTCCGCGCGTTCGCTTGCAAGGGCGCTTTTATACTGGGTCACATAGCCCTGCGCCATGAAGACAGCAAAACCTGCAAGCCCAAGCCCGACGATCAGAACCAATCCGAAAACCAAACGCATCTTTTATCCTTCCCCAAACCAGTGGCCCCAGCGGCAAACGATCCACTCACACGGATCCGCCGATCTTTGAACACGTGCGGACAATGGCACGTAATTGCGGCGAAATCTTGGATGGTCAGTGACGAAAAGCAGGATTTTCCTTCAATCCTGAACAATTTGTCGATCTGACGTTACGGCACTATTCATTGCCCGTGTCGATCCCGATCCCGGCAACGCTATCGCTGATCTTGCTGGCCACGTTCTGCGGGCCGCTGTTGAAAAGCAGTATCACGCCAACCGCCATGCCGACGACCGCCGCCGTCAGAACAACCCAGTCCACCGTGACGGCGCCACTTTCCGATTCAAAAAACTGTTTCACGAACGAGCGCATGCCGCCCTCCTTGTCTGTCGCGAACGCCCCTATTACCGCCGGCCTGTCCGCACTGTCCTCGTATTTTTTATGCCAGGAAAATGTGGCGAAACACGGGCTTGGTGAAGGTGATTCACCGGCCATGTCTGGCTGCATTTCTGGCGCGCCAAGGGTCTGTTTCCGGCCCTTTGACATGGAAAAGCCGCATCCAACGGGATGCGGCAATTCATATCCATCGCAGTGTCTGGCAGGACCAGATCGCGAGTATTACTCGCCTTCGCCGTTGTCGACGGTGATGGTGCTGACTTCGGTGCTGATGTTCGAAGCCAGGGTGTTCACGCCGGTACGAACGCTTGCGATGACGGCGATGGCCAGGCCAACGATGGCTGCGGTCAGCACAACCCAGTCAACGGTCACGGCGCCGGATTCGTCATTGTGGAATTTGTTCAGGATGTTCATCAGTTTCATTGTGTATCCCTCCATAGGATCGTCGCTAAATTTTCACTTCGCCCTTCCGGATCGCTGCGGGCCGTTGCTCATATGGCCCGCTTTCCATCGCGGCATGGCTGTAATCTGCTGTTCGATTCTGGCGAGAGTTGGGCGCGGTCTTGTCAATTTTTGTAAGTATCAAGAATTTGGTAAGAATTATCTTAAGTTCTTGAAATATAACAAAATAAAATGTTGGATTTTATGTTTTTCGGTGTTTTCACCCTATGATGCTGCCCGAAGTCGGGAACAATCAGGGCAGCGGGGCGCGGTTTTTTGTGGTCTCGGAAACGGATATTTGCGACAACTTTCCGCAAACGGACAAACCGAGCAGTAGATCATGTATTTCAAACGCGCTTTGGCACTAGCATTGGCGGTTGTGATCGCACATCCGGCGGCGGCCGAGGATCCGCCGCCCTATCCCAAGGTCGTGTCCAAGCGGGTCAAGCCGCCCAAACCGGGGGCCAGCAAGCGGATCACGGTTCAGATCCGGACCCTGCCGGGACGGCCTGCGGTCACGGTCGATCCGGCCAAGCCGCCTCAGACGCCCCGGACGCCGACCAGTGCCGCCTATGACTGGTATTGGCAGGAAGTGTCTCCGGCGCTGGACGATTCCGGGCCGGGACGGCTCAGCGCGGCGGTCACGGCGCTGTCGCAGGGGCCGAATGGCCGTAACGTCGCCACTCCCCGCCTGCAGCACATGCAAGAGATCATGTCGCGTCACGGGCCCGAGATCTTGCAGGCCACGGTCGGCACCCAGGTCTCGCCCGCGCTGGTGCTGGCGGTGATCGGGGTCGAAAGCTCGGGGCGGATCGATGCGGTCAGCCCCAAGGGCGCGACGGGCCTGATGCAGCTGATGCCCGCCACGGCGACCCGGTTCGGGGTGAATGACAGCGGCGATCCGGCACAGAACATTCGCGGCGGCGTGGCCTATCTGAACTGGCTGATGTCGGAATTCGACCGCGACCCGGTTCTGGTCATGGCGGCCTATAACGCGGGCGAGAACGCGGTACGCAACCACAAGGGCGTGCCCCCCTATGCCGAAACCCGCGATTACGTGCCCAAGGTTCTGGCGGCCTGGACCGTGGCGCGGGGGCTGTGCCGCACACCGCCAGAGCTGATCAGCGACGGCTGTGCCTTCATGCCCGGGCGGCCCGGCTGAACCTTTCCGTTCCGGCGCGCGGGGCGGGTTTTCAAGCCCGCACATCGACCCCCGCACATATGCACAGACATTTCAAACATCTCACGCTTCTGTGCATTGTAGTGAGCGATTTGCGCCCCCAGATCGGTGTCATCGGCAGCAGGCCCGCTGCCAACAAACTGAAAAGACACCGACCCTGAAAGGAACTTGAAAATGAAAACCCTCGCACTGACCACCGCCCTGATCGCTGGCCTGACCGCTCCGGCCTTTGCCAACAACTTCAGCATCGTCGACGCCGACCGCGACGGTCAGGACCGTCTGGTCTATGACCTGCCGGAAAACAATGTTGCGCTGTCGACGGCGAACTCGCTGAACCCCGTTGCCAGTGCCATCGCCGCTGACATCGTGGCCAATGGCGACGAGTTCGAACGCTCGACCGGCCGCGGCGTGACGCCGACCGTTTACGTGACGGATGGCGAGTACAACCCCGAAGACTTCCGCTCGGGCTCGAACTCGTAAGC
>NZ_NSBT01000023.1 GCF_002285435.1 Actibacterium ureilyticum | reverse complement strand
GTGACCTGAGACCCGTTTTCTCCTCCAGTTTGAGGTAGAGTTCGCCCCAACAAAGGAGACGAACAGAATGAAGAGATCACGGTTTAACGAAGAGCAGATCATCGCGATCCTGAAGCAGCAGGAGGGCGGCGTTTCGACGGCTGATGTATGCCGCGAGCATGGGATCAGCTCGGCCACGTTCTACAAATGGAAGGCGAAGTTCAGCGGCCTCGAAGTGTCGGACGCCAAGAGGCTGAAGTCGCTGGAGGACGAGAACTCGAAGCTGAAGAAGCTGTTGGCCGAGCAGATGCTGGACAACGCGATGTTGAAGGATGTCGCCTCGCGAAAGTGGTGACGCCCGGCGCGAAGCGGGATGCTGTGGCGCACTTGTGCAAAGAGCACGAGGTAAGCCAGCGGCGGGCGTGTTCTGTTCTTGGCGTTGATCGGTCGAGTGTGCGGTATCAAAGCGTGCGCCCGGACGACGCGGGTCTGCGCAAGGCAATGAAGGCAGTGGCTGCTGAGCGTCGCCGGTTCGGATATCGCCATGTCCATGTCATGCTCGAGCGTCAAGGATGGCAGGTGAACCAAAAGAAGCTGAGGCGGCTATATCGTGAAGAGAAGCTGCAAGTCCGCAAGCGAGGTGGTCGAAAGCGTGCTCTCGGAACGCGAAGGCCAATGCTGATGCCGGAACGCCCCAATGAACGCTGGAGCTTGGACTTCATGTCTGACGCCTTCACAGATGGGCGACGGTTCCGGGTGCTCGCCATCGTAGACGACTTCAGCCGCGAATGCTTGGCGCTCGTCGCCGATACGTCGCTCTCCGGTCTGCGTGTCACGCGTGAACTGACGGCGATCATGGCGCGGCGTGGACGTCCCAGAACGATTGTCAGCGACAACGGGACGGAACTGACCAGTATGGCGGTGCTCAGATGGTGCCAGGAGACACGGATCGACTGGCATTATATCGCACCGGGAAAGCCTATGCAGAACGCATTCGTGGAAAGTTTCAACGGCAGCTTCCGCGACGAACTCTTGAATGAAACCCTATTCTCATCGCTCGCCGAAGCCCGAGAGAAGATCACAGCATGGAAGGACGACTATAACCGACACAGACCCCACTCATCGCTCGGCAATCTCACGCCGCGGGAATTTGCGTTGAAATCGAGACTGGAAACCAAGGCTGCATAAGGCCAGAAATCAACCGACGGATTCTCCCAAACGCTGGAGGGAAGTCGGGTCTCAGGTCACAAGGCGCCCGTGACACGTCATGCCACCCATGGTGGAAAGCACATCCTTTCAACCGCGGGTCGTCAACGCCTTTGCGACTTTGCGCGCCAGGCTTTCCGAGGTGAACGGCTTCTGGACGACCGGCGCTTGAGGGTATTCGGCCAGGATGGATTCGACATCCCCATACCCGGTGGCCAGCACAAAGGGGATGTTCCGCGCGCGCATGTCCTGGGCCACGGGTAGCGATGTGTGGTTGCCCAGGTTGATGTCCAGAACCGCAAAGGCGATCTGGTCGTCCGCGATGGTCGCAAGCGCCTCTTCAACGGTGCTGACCAGCTTTACGTCGCTGGCGCCGATCTCGGTCAGGATGTCCGACGCCTCGAGCGCAATGACGATGTTATCTTCCAGGATCAGGGCGGTTCCCGTCACCGCGACCTGGGGGTCGGGTGTTTCGGGCTCTTCGTCCGCCGGGTCGGTCTGGTCCGCGATCATGCCCTCGGAGACGTATCTGGACGGGATCATGATGTCGGCCTCGAACCCGGCCAGGTTATAGCGTGTCGCGACCGTTCCGTTCAGTTCGAAGGGAACCGTGCGTTCGATGATGGTCGAGCCGAACCCGCGATGGGACGGGGCCCGCACCGGGGGGCCGCCGCTTTCGCGCCATTCGATGAGCAGCGCGCCGTCATCGGCGATGTGCAGATCGATGCCGACCTTGCCGGACCGATCCGTAAGCGCGCCGTATTTGGCAGAGTTCGTGACCAGTTCATGAATGACCAGCGCCATGGACGAGAACGCCTCGGGCGCCAGTAGCGGCGCGTCGCCCGTCACCATCAGCCGGTCTTTCTGGCCGTTCAGATATGCGTTGACCTCGACCTGGATAAGCTCGCGGATCGGGCTGGGCGACCAATCCAGCCGCGTCAGCTGGTCATGCGCGCGGGCCAGCGACTGAATCCGCCCGTCCAGAACCTTGGTATAGCCTTCGATCGTCGCCACGCCCGCCTTGCTTTGCGACACCAGCCCCTGGATCAGGTTCAGGATGTTGCGGACGCGGTGGTTCAGCTCGGCAATCAGCAATTCCTGCTTTTCTGCGGCCGATCGGCGTTCGGCATTGGCCTCGTCCGTCAGTTTCAGAACGATCTCGATCAGCGAGATGCGCAATGCCTCGGCCGCGCGCAGTTCGCTTTCCGACCAGGGGGCGGATGTGTCCCGCACCGTTTCGGTCCATGCCTCGAAGCTTTTGCGGGGTGTCAGCCGGATGCCGTTCGGCCCGACCTCGACCGGCTTTTCGGGGTTGCCGGCCCAACGGACCGAGCGCGTGATTTCCCGGCGGAAGAACACGATGTAATCCCGGGGCGTGCGCGAAATGGGCACCGTCAACAGCCCGGCAACGCGGTCGGCAATGACCTCGGCGTCGGGATAGTTCGCGATCAGGCTGTCGGTGGAAAACACCTTGCCCGTCGGCGCCATGTTCAGGAAACGGGCCAGGCGTCTGAATTCCTCGGCGGTGGGGGCGGCGCCGCGGGCGGTGTAGCGCCCCTCGGAGAATATCGCCAGACCGTCGCAGGCCACGATCTGCGCCAGCTCTTCGGCAATGACCTCGAAACTGTCGACAAGATCGCCGCCGGTGGACAGCCGCACCATCAGGCGGTCGTGCAAATCGCGCGAGCCGCGCTCTTCGGCGCGGATCTGGGCCTCGATCTTGCGCTCCAGCTCATACGAGAACAGCTGCGCGAACAGCTCGATCGCCGTGCGCCGTTCGTAATCCACATAGCGCGGGGTCTGGTGATGACAGGCAAACAGCCCCCAAAGCGCGCCGTCTTTCAGGATCGACACCGACATCGACGCGCCCACGCCCATGTTGCGCAGGTATTCCAGGTGGATCGGCGACACCGCGCGCGTGACCGACAATGACAGATCCAGCGGATCGCCATTGGGGTTTCGTTCGGGGACGAGGGGCGACACCTGGCCATCCACATCGGCGATCAGACGCAAGGTGCTGCGCGTGTAAAGCGCGCGCGCCTGTTTGGGAATGTCGCTGGCCGGATAGCGCAGGCCCAGGAACGGCTCCATCCCCGGCACGTGACGCTCGGCAATCACCTCGCCCGAACCGTCGGGCGCAAACCGATAGACCATCACGCGGTCAAAGCCCGACAGGACCTGCAACGCCGTCGCGGCCTCCTGCACCGCATCGGCGACCGTGTCCTTCCTGTTCACACGCGCGATCAGCGGCTGCACCAGCGCCAGGTCGTCGCGCTCGTTCGTGCCCGTCTTGGGTTCGAATTCGAAGATGAACGAGGGGCCCGAAGCGTGGACCGAGATATCGAACAGCGTTCCGTTCTGTAGCACGTCATAGGCAAAGAGCCGGCTGATGCTGGCGCCCGAACTGCTGCTGAGCTGCAGCTTGGTCCGCAGATCGTGAATGGTCCGTTCGGGCAGGAACTCCAGCAGCCGCTTGCCGACAACATCCTGCGGGCACAGTCCCAACATGGTTTCGCAATTGGCCGACAGATGGTTGATCATCATGTCCGCCGAAGTCGAGATCAGGCAGCCATACGCCTGCACATTGCCCAGAAGATGGATGGGCTCACGATCGCAATTCGTGAGATCTACCGCCTTACTGGGATCTGCCGCGGTTTCAGGCTGCTTCATGACATGACCTCTGCTGCTGGATTCTGTGATGCGATTATATTGCCGGCTTCATCATGGAACATGCCAAAAAGCCGTTTTGTATCCCGGATGATCGTTTCAGCGCGCGGGCTGTCGGCGGGGATTTCCGACAGCGCGCGGCAGACCTCGGCCCATCTGCCGGATATCGGCGCGGTCGTGAAATAGGCCCGCGCCTCCTGCACGATCGGGTCGCGCGATCCCGCCCAGGCGCGTTTCAGAACCTGTGTTCCCAGCCGCGACCCTTCGATCAGATAGTCCAGCGCCAGCGCGTCCACCTGTTTTGCGACCGGCGCGGGGTCGACATCATGCGGCGCGTTCAGCGTCGCAAGATCGATTTCGATGTCGGCCAGCATGCCGTCCAGGCTGTTGGATGCCGTCCCGCCGGGCGCGGCCGCGCGCAGCATGGCCAGGTAACAGCGCCGGTGAACGGCCAGAAAGGACGCAAACCCGTCGCGCGTCGCAATGTCGAACGCGGACAGCAAACGGTCGACGCGCTCGTGATCGGGCTGCGTCGCGTCTTTCAGCGCTTTTCTGAAGTCCGGCAGCATTCTAACCTCTTGCAATCCATCACTCTTTCATCTTCACCAAAACACGACAATCGGATCGCTGTTCCTGTCAACAGGTTTTGCTAGGTCACGCGCCAGGATTGCGCTGTCAATAAACCATGACATAGCAACAGGCCAGGAATGAGATTTTTCAGGCAGGCGTACCGCTGCGCCAACCGGCTGTTGGCCGTAGCACCGTTGCCTGTTGGTCTGACTTCCTTTTGGGAAAATCAGTGCTGATTTGCAGGTCAGACGGCGAAGCCGCCTGTTCCTGCGGATCTGCCACGTGGCGAACGCGGGAGGGGGCGAGGCAATGCTATTCGACAGGGGTGGTTCGGCCCGCAGGCGCAGCCGAGGACACGGCCCTGTCTAATAGGGTTGCCCGAGGGGGAGGGCAGCGCCCTCACCCTGACGGCCAGAGGTGTTTGGCTTGTCCAAATCCCGCTGGCGCAGAAAACACGTGCGGCGGGACCATCGGCCCCGCCTCAATTCATTTCGCTATGCAGAAAATGTCGGCTTTGAGCCCACTTTGACCGATGCTGCGCGGCGCTCCAATGTCCACTATCATGAGAGCGACCAAGAACCTTCGACAACTACATGGGTTTTGAATGGGGTTTTTGGCAGCTTCAGTCGAGGTGTTTTGAGGCTTTACCAAAAACGAGGTATTTTGGAACGCCCTCAGAAGTCGGCATCAAGAGACGCTCCCACTGCGGCGGGAGCGTTCGTCGTTACTTCAGCGGCACAAAAAGGTCAGTCACAGCCGCGTTTTCTGGAACGTCAGGAAAGAAACTTATGCGTTGACAAAAAAATGGGAAGTCTCGCGTCTCTTCCCCGCTTGCGGGCAGCCAGTCGCGATAAAGAAACGTAGCGGCTTCCTCAAGGTCATCGCTTGACCCGGTCATGCGCAGGACTGCGCAACGTCCGGCGGGGATTGTTCCAGATCTGACGCCTGCGTCGTTTTGTGCAATCTTTCGATCTGTCGAAGCACACAAGTCCATGTGAAACTCCGCAGGCGATGTCGTGAGCGGGTCGGTGTGAAATATATTGAATGTATCGCTGACACGTGGCGGTAGCCCAGCAGTCTTTCGCCATGCAATAAATCGCTGGATCGTATCGCCTATTTTTGTAGGATCGCCGCGATGCTCCATCACAGCAATGGCGGTTGCGGAAAATTCTACGATGTTCACATCGTCTTTGCTATAATTTGTCATGTATTTGTTCCTGGCTTTTGTCAGTGGGTCGAAGGTTGCAAGCCACGATTCCCATTCGGGTGTTTGGCGGAACTCTGATGGTGATTGCCCAATCCGCTCCCTGAAAACACGGGTAAATGTTTCTGGGTTTTCATAAACGGCGTCCAACGCGATGTCGGTAACCGCATCCGTTTCTCTGAAAGCAAGCCTGTATGATGCCCGCTTCATGCGAGCGAGTTGAACATACCGATGCGGGGAAATCCCAAACAGTGCCGAGAACTGCCGATGAAAGTGGAACTTTGAGAACGCAGCTACGCGACTCAAGACATCCAAATCAAGATCATCACCGAGATGCTGCTCAATGTGATCCAGCACGCGCTGCATCCGGGCATTGTAATGCTCAAGGGCCGTCTTCATTATCGTCTCCTTCGTGGCCCCTTTAGTGCTACAGGCTCACGGTAAGACGTGCTTGACCAAACTTGCTGAATTATCTGTTGGGCTTTTTCCATCCACCATTATTGTCAGCCATCCGCACGACATACCAAAAACCACCGTTTGTTGAACGGTTCACCAAACCGGACATTGATGTATGAACGGCGAACGGCAGCATTGTCCGCATTGCAGTCATAGGACCGGCCAGCGCGTAAGGTCGACTGTGCGGGACAAACCTGGCATCTGCTAATTTAAATCAAGTGGTTGAAGTTGATTGTTAACCGACATTTACCTTCCGTTTCCTAGGGTCAGGATGCATTGATTTCCGCCGCGCGGCGTGATTCAGGGCTCCAAAACGGAGCGGTAACATGAGCGATCTTTTCTGGCTGACCGACGCGCAGATGGCGCGTCTGTAACCCTTCTTTCCGAAGTCCCATGGCAAGCCCCGTGTTGACGACAGGCGGGTTTTGAGCGGAATTATTTTCATCAACCGCAATGGCTTAAGGTGGCGCGATGCTCCCGCAGCCTATGGCCCCCACAAAACGCTCTACAGCCGGTGGGGGCGTTGGAGCGAGAAAGGCATCTTCGCCCGGATGATGGTCGGCCTGGCTGCGGAGCATGCTGAAGAGAATACCGTGATGATTGACGAGACATATCTCAAGGCCCACCGAACAGCGACCAGCATGGCCGTGAAAAAGGGGGGCGTGGCCGCCTGATCGGTCGGACCAAGGGCGGAATGAACACCAAACTGCATGCCGTCTGTGACAGCCAGGGACGCCCAATCGACTTGTTCGTCACCGCAGGACAGGTGAGCGACTACATCGGCGCGCGGGCGTTGCTCAGTCGCCTGCCAAACGTCAAATGGCTGCTCGGGGATCGCGGCTACGACGCCGACTGGTTCCGAGAAGCATTGCAGGACAAGGGGATACGCGCCTGTATCCCTGGACGAAAGCAACGCAAGACGCCGGTTAAATACGACAAGCGCCGCTACAAATGGCGAAACCGGATCGAGATCATGTTCGGCAGGCTCAAGGATTGGCGGCGCCTGGCGACCAGATACGACCGATGCTCCAAGGTGTTCCTCTCAGCAATCGCTCTCGCTGCTCTCGTCATCTATTGGTTATGAACCCTGAACCTAA
>NZ_NSBT01000022.1 GCF_002285435.1 Actibacterium ureilyticum | reverse complement strand
GGCATTGCCAAGTTGATCACGGGGTTCCGTCGGGATAGGCGGTCATCATGAAAACCGTTCCGACAATGCGACGCCTGAAGGGCTTTCGTTTTCCCCGCGAGATCATCTCCTATGCCGTCTGGGCTTACCATCGGTTTGCGCTGAGCACGGCAGATGTCGAGGATCTGCTGGCCGAACGCGGCGTGATGGTCAGCCGGGAAACCGTCCGGAACTGGGTGAACCGGTTTGGCCGCCATTTCGCCGATTGCATCAAGCGCGACAGGCCGGGCGCCAGTGACAAATGGCACTTGGATGAAGTCGTTGTTCCGATCAATGGCGTGAAGTTCTGGCTTTGGCGGGCAGTCGACGCGAATGGGAATGTGCTCGACATTCTCGTGCAAAAGCAACGTAATGCAAAGGCCGCCAGCCGGTTCCTGAAGCGGCTGATCGACCGGTTTGGCGCGCCGCGGGTCGTGATCACCGACAAGCTGCGCAGTTACATCAGGCCGATCCGCAACCTCGTGGCGAATGCTGATCATCGGGCGCACAAGGGCTTGAACAACCGGATCGAAGGATCCCATCGGCCAACCCGAAAGCGAGAGAAACTCATGGGGCGGTTCAAGTCACCCGGACAGGCTCAGAGATTTCTGGACGCACATGACCAGATCAACACGATCTTCCGTCCCCGCCGCTATCGTCTTACCGCCACATCGTACCGCCACGCCCGATCCGATGCCATTGATCTTTGGAACGGCTACGCACTCGAGATGACCGCCTGACGGGCGCGGATCAGGCCGCATTCAGCCGGGTGCAAATAAGTTGGCAATGCCCATCAAGGCGATGCGCGTAATAGAGGTCGATCTGATCAATCCCCAGACGTTTCAGCGACGCCTCGACCGCCTGTTTCATGTAGGCCGGGCTGCTGTCGATGTGTCGTACGGCCGGATCGTCGGATCGGATGATTGCGAACTTGGTCGCCAGCGTGACGTTGTCCCGGTTTTGCCGGACGAAATCCGACAACAAGGTTTCATTCGCGCCGATACCGTAGGTATCGGCGGTATCGTAGAACGTGACACCCAATTCAAGCGCACGGTCCAGCGTTTCATAGGATTGATCGCGGTTGGTCGGGCCGTAGAATTCGGACATGCCCATGCAGCCAAGCCCAATGGCTGATACGGATCCCAGTCCGCCACCCAGATTACGCGTTTTCATGTGTTTTCTCCTTGAATTAGGGTTGTGTGCAACGAGGATCAGCGGCCTGAAAAGCAGCAATCTCTTCGTCGTCGATAGACAGTGGCTCGCAGCCGTGCTCTTTCTCGCAAACGAAATCGTACTCAAAACCAGCAGCGTGGCAGCTCAGGCACTCACGCCCCTCAAAGTTAACAGCGTGATCGCCCCGGCTGGTAATCGTCGTGCTCTCCGCCGTCACGTCGAGGGCAAGAAATTCCCAGCCATTGCTGTCCGGGTAGTCTGCGCTCGAGTGTTTGATCATCGCTTCAAACGGGACAAGCTGCATCACCGTGCCGACCGGGTATTCGATATCAGGCACGCGGTCGGTAAAAATACGGATGGCTTCCTTGAGCTTTTCCGGGTCGGAATGGAACAGGAAGGTGTTGCGCACTTTGGGGAAATCATAAATGCAGCCAAACATCTCCGAGGTGGCCTCAATCTCATTATTGGCTTGGGCTGAGATTTCGGCCTGGATTGGGAGAGCAACGAATGATGCGGCAAGCAAGGCCGCAGCGGTCACCAGTATGGCGTTAAATCGACTACATAGACTTAGTATTTTCATGTGTCTTTCCCTTGGATTAGAGTTGTACGAAGCGGATAGCCGTGTCGCGGGAAATGCACGGCAACCGTTCCCACCTGTGGCGTGTCCCGATGCAGAATGATGCGGGTGTCGTCGATATGGGCCAGCGTACCGTCGATGACTTCCGTGCCAAATTCATCGACCAGAACCTGTACCGGCGCGCCTATCGCGGGATGTGCAGCTCCCGTTTCTGGAAGGGGGGCGGGGGGCGCCGAAAGCGCGATGTTGATCGCTTCAGCAGGCGCCAATTCGGTTCGTGTGCCGTGACCGAACTCCGCAATGCGCGCCATCCATGCCGACAATGCCGGGAACAGCGATAGACCGCTGCCGCTGGCGGCTGTGTCAGCTTTGGCAAAAAACCAAACCACATGATAGAGTGCCAGATCAGTCAGCGCGGGCGTGTCCCCGGCAAAGAAATCGGCACCGCCCAGCAGGTTCTCAAGCCAACCAAGCCCTGTTGTAATTTGGCCGCGATGATAGCCGACATCCACTTTCAGGCCGTCCAGATCAATCTTGTGATCCCAAAACGCCTCGCGGTCATGGATCAGGGCTGGGGGAACGGCATCAGCGCACAGACCCATGCTGTAACGAACCACTTGCCAGAACAAAATGCGGTCCGCCCAATTGTCGAGCAACGGGGTTGCTGTGCCCACAGTGTTCGGGGCAAGGGCGCGCGCCGGAAACCGCTGGTCAAGCTCGGCGGCGATCAGGGCGGAATCACAGTAGATATCCGCCCCGATCTGAAGCACTGGGGCCCGCCTGTAGCCACCCGTCAAGGCCAGCAGATCAGCCTTTGGCGCAATAGGAGGCACGATGACCGATGACCATGACAGCCCCTTGAAGCCCATCAAAGTTCTGATTTTTTCGGAATAGGGAGAGGCTTCATAGTGGTGCAGGATCAGGTCGACCATCGTTTTTCTCCTACTTCAGCAGCCCGAGGATCTCTTGCGCGGCGGTGGCGGATGAGGCGGGGTTCTGGCCGGTGACGAGTTTTCCGTCACACAGCACGAAGCTGGCCCAATCCGCCCCTTTTTCATACTGGCCACCATTGGCTTTCAGCATGTCTTCCACCAAGAACGGCACAACATCGGTAAGGCCGACGGCCTCTTCTTCGGTGTTGGTAAAACCCGTCACCCGGCGGCCAGACACCAGCGGTTTGCCGTCCGCGCCTTGGGTGTGGCGGAACACGGCGGGGGCGTGGCAAACTGCGCCGACAGGCAAGTCGGCGGCGGCGAAGGCCTCGATCAGGCGTTTGCTGTCCGCGCTTTCGGCCAGATCCCACAAAGGGCCGTGGCCGCCCGGATAGAAGATGGCGTCGAACCCGTCTTCGGTTACATCCGAAAGCTTCAGCGTCGTCGCAAGATGCTTTTGCGTCTCTGGATCGTCTTTGAACCGACGGGTGTCGTCGGTCTGTGCGTCAGCGCTGTCGCTGGACGGATCAATCGGCGGCTGTCCCCCTTTGGGCGAGGCCAGTATAATGTCTGCTCCGGCGTCCTTGAAGACGTAATAGGGGGCCGCAAACTCCTCCAGCCAGAAGCCGGTTTTCTTGCCTGTGTCCCCGAGTGTGTCGTGGGATGTCAGTACCATCAGAATTTTCATGTTATTTTCCTATTTTTTCTGGCCGACGCGGATCACGCGCTTGCCAAAGTTTTCGCCATTCAGCAGGCCAATGAAGGCTTCGAGCGCATTTTCCAAACCGTCGATGATCTCTTCGCGGTACTTGATTTGGCCGCTTTCGATCCACGCCCCCATGTCTTTGGCAAAATCCGGGTAGAGGTGGCCGAAGTCGTCAAAGATGATGAAGCCCTGCACCTTGATCTTCTTGCGCAGGATTTGACCCATAAGCCAATTCATCCGGTCCGGTCCTTTGGGCAAGTCAGTCGCATTATACTGAGAGATCAATCCGCAGACCGGCACCCGTGAGTTTGGATTCAACAGCGGGATGACCCCGTCGAGGACCTTGCCGCCGACATTTTCGAAATAGACATCGATGCCATCGGGACTGGCCTTTGCAAGCTGTTCGGCAAAGTCATCTGCCTTGTGATCGATACAGGCATCAAAACCCAACTCATTGACCGCATAGGCGCATTTCTCTGGCCCGCCCGCGATGCCGACCACGCGGCAGCCAAGGATCTTGCCGATCTGGCCCACAGTGGCCCCGACAGGGCCGGTTGCGGCCGCCACGGCGATGGTTTCGCCCGGCTTTGGCGCGCCAATTTGCGTCAGACCCGCCCAAGCGGTAAATCCGGGCATACCCATGATACCGAGCGCCCAAGACGGGTGTGCAGGCGAGGTGCCCAGATTCGTAATCCGCGTGCCATCCGACAGCGCGTAATCCTGCCAGCCATTGAAGCTGAGCACCCAGTCGCCCGGCGCAAAGCCATCAACCTTTGAGGTGACGACCTGAGCCACTGTGCCGCCCTCCATCACGCCATCAATTTCCACCGGCGCGGCGTAAGATGGCGCATCGCTCATGCGCCCCCGCATATAAGGGTCCAGCGACAGATATTCGGTGCGCAGAAGCATCTGCCCAGCACCGGGGGAGGGGACGTCCCCTTCGACCAAGCGAAGCGTGTCCTTGGTCGGTTCGCCTTTGGGGCGTTCCGCCAACACAAGCTGGCGGTTTACTGTTTCAGTCTGTGCCATGGTCATCATCTCCTACAAGGCTGTTTCAAGAATGCGGCGGGCATCTTCGGGGGTAATGGCATTTTGTTCGCCAAGGGCGGTCATGCCGTGATCCTTCAAGGCGGCGACGATAAGATCAATTTCAGGTGCAGCAATTGCGTAATCGCCGAGTCGGGTTTTGATACCCATCTGTTCAAAGAACCTGCGTGTTGCCTTGATCACGGCATCAATCCGCGCATCATCAGATCCCTCACGGATGTCCCAAACATTAGCAGCATATTGCAGCAGTTTCTCGCGTTTGGGGCCACGTTGGTCGCTCATCAGTGACGGCAACACGACAGCCAGTGTGCGGGCGTGGTCGGTGTCATTGAGCGCAGTAATCTCATGTCCGATCATATGGCTTGCCCAGTCCTGCGGGACACCTGCGCCGATCAGGCCATTCAGTGCCAGTGTTGCCGTCCACATCAGGTTGGCGCGAACGTCATAGTCCTCCGGCGTCTCAAGGGCTTTGGGCCCAAGCTCGATCAGGGTGCGTAGCAGGGTTTCGGCAAAACCGTCCTGAACGCGCGCGGCGGATGGATAGGTCAGATATTGTTCGATGATGTGAACAAACGCGTCGGCCACGCCGTTCGCGATTTGACGGGGCGGCAGCGTGTAAGTGACCTCGGGGTCCAGCACCGAGAACACCGGGTAGCAATGTGGGCTACCAAACGGAAGCTTAGCGCCCTTCTCGGGATTGGTGATCACAGCGCCAGAGTTCATCTCCGAACCGGTGGCGGGCAAGGTCAACACGGTGCCAAAGGGCAGCGCTTGCGTGATGACCGACCCGCGAGATGTCAGGATGTCCCAGGCGTCGCCATCATATTTGGCCGCCGCCGCGATAAATTTGGTGGCGTCAATAACGGAGCCACCGCCGACAGCCAACAGGAAGGTGATCCCTTCTTGGCCAATCACGTCGACAGCCTTCAGCGCAGTGGCAAAGCGCGGATTGGGCTCAATACCGCCAAATTCGACCAAGGTCCGGCCCGCAAGTGCCGCACGCACCTGACCAAGGACGCCTGTTTTCTCCGCGCTGCCTCCACCATAAAGGATCAGCACCTTTGCGTCAGCCGGAACCTGATCCTTCAGGTCCGCGATACGACCCTTTCCAAACAGGATATGTGTCGGATTGCGAAAGTCAAAATTGTTCATGGGCTCAGTTTCCTTCAGTTTCAATGTGCAGGCGCACGTCAACGTTTCCGCGTGTGGCGTTGGAGTATGGGCAGACCTGGTGCGTCGCTTCGACAAGTCTTTCAGCATCCTCGCGGGTCATGCCCGGCAGATGTGCGGTAATGTCGAGATCAAGTCCGTATCCGCCCTCGGGGCGTTGGCCGATGCCCACCTCAACCGACGTTGATGCCACTTTGGCATCCAGTTTGAGTTGTTTTGCGGTCATTTCCATCGCGCTATCAAAACAGGCCGCATAGCCAAGCGCGAACAACTGCTCGGGGTTCACCCCCGCCTCGCGGCTGTCCGGGCGGACCATCTGGACTGAAAAGCTGCCGTCGTTGAGCGCGGCGGTGCCCGAGCGTCCTCCGGTTGCCGTTGCAGTGGTTGTGTAGAAGATTTTCATGAGCTTCCTTTCGCGAATAGACTGGTCGTCTATAGATGTGTCAAAAATTTTAGGGTTATGGTCCTGGAACGAGCACCTTTGTGGCATTCATAGCGGAATTGAGCGGGGCTTCACTGTGCGAGAGGCTCGCGACGAGGCTAGCTCCAAGCCACATGTGGTAGATCATTTCTGCCGTGGAGCGGGGGTCTTCAAGCGCGGCGATCGTGCCATCGTTCGTTCCCTGTTCAAGGGTCTCCGTCAGGCGCGCGACGATTTCGGACACACTTTTCTGCAAGATATTGCTCATGTTCTCCGAGAGGTCAGCAACCTCTGCGGACAGTTTGACGACCAAGCACCGGTCTTCGAGGTTGGGGCTGATCTGTTTTTTCCGCCACTCTTCGAAATAGGTCAGAAACCGAGACCGTGCATCCATGTCCGGATGCGCAAGCGACGCGTTCAGGCGTGTGCCATACTCCGTCATAAAATCATTCAGCAGCGCACAGCCATAAGCTTCCTTGGAGGCGAAATAGTGATAGAACGACCCCTTCGGAACGCCGGCCTCTTTCAAGAGCGCACTCAGGCCGACACCTGTGTAGCCCTGCTTGGCTGTCAGGCGGCGTCCTGTGGTCAATATCTGTGAGCGGGTGTCGTTTTTCTGTTCCATGATCCCAGATATAGTCTCATTAGACCGGTCGTCTATGGGTGGCGTAGCTTTTTCTAATCACAGGGCTGTGAGCGGCGCTGTGAAACGGAGCGGGAAAGGCGCTAGCCAGCATGCACACCAGTTAGCAGCTTTGACATCCAGCCCAGAAAAACAAGCAATGCATACGCAAATCGATGCGGCACGCGCTTAGTTTGCGTTCAGCACTGCTTCCAGCAAACCAGGAAAGCGACGGTCAAGCGCATCTCTTCGCAGTGAAAGCAGGCGACCCCGCCCCTTGGGGATATTCCGGATCACACCTGCTTCGCGCAACACTTTGAACAGGTGCGACTTGGTGGATTTCGCCACTTCCGGATCCATTAAATTGCAGTTTGCCATTTCGACCGGGCCGTCGCGGAGCTGACGCACGATGTCCAACCGGCCCGGATCGCTGAGTGCGAACAAGACTTGCGTCAGTTGCAGCTCCTGTTCCTGCGGGTGCGCAAGATCGGGGCTGACAGTGTCGGGTAAGATACTCATGGTTCGAATATACTTGAACCTTCCGCAGGAAGAAACTAGAGAAAGGTTCGATAAACTTCGAACCCTTATGAAGGACTGCATTCCAAAATGACTACGATTGTGATGTCACCCAAGGCTAGAGAGCGCGCTGGTTTCGCAATCGTGCTTACTGGAAGCGCTCTGATGATGGCGAGCGCGAGCGCGCCGTCCCCCTTTTATCCGCTACTGCAGCAGCAACTTGGTTTTTCGTCTTTGGTCGTGTCGGAGATATTCGCAATTTACGCAATTGCCCTTCTTGCGACACTGTTAGTGGCCGGATCAATCTCGGATCATGTCGGGCGGCGCCCTATTCTGTCGATAGGGTTCGTGCTACTCGCTGTTTCCGCCGCCGGATTCGAGCTGTCAGGTTCTGTGCCTGCGTTGTTGTTGGCTCGTGTAGTACAGGGCGTAGCATGCGGCCTTCTTTTGTCTACGCTGTCGGCTGCGATTACGGATCTTGAACCCCCTGAATTCAAGGGCATCGCGGCGATCTGTAATTCAGTCATCCCCCTCGTCGGGCTGGCCCTGGGGGCCTTGGTATCCGGCTTCGCGATGGAGCACCTTACCGAGCCAAAATTTGATATATTCACTGGGATTGCAATGGCCAGCCTGGTGTTGGCGCTGGCCACATGGGGCTTGCCCGAAACATCGCCACGGCATGAAGGCTTGTTGCAGGCGCTGAAGCCTCGCGTTGGCCTCCCGATCGAAGTCAGGGGCACGTTCTGGCGTGGCGCTCCGGCGCTATTTGCGGGCTGGGCCACAGGGGGGCTGTATCTGTCGCTTGGCGCACTCATCATCTCACAGGTTTTTGGTATTCAAAATGTGATTGTCCAGGGCTTCGTGGTCGCATTGCTGGCCGGGGTTGGTGCGCTGGCTTGTTTCATTGCGCGCAACTACTCTGCTCGTGAGGTCACGTTGTTTGGCACCGCAGCGCTATCAATGGGAACCTTTGCCACTTTGTTTGGCATTCATTACGAAAACTTAGTGCTCTACCTTATTGCGCTCGCCGTTGTGGGGACGGGCTTCGGCACCTGCTTTTATGGTTTCATCCGCTCGATAATTCCACTGGTGCCCGAGGATGTCAGAGGAGAAACTTTCGCCGCGCTATTCTGTATCAGCTACTTGGCATTCGGTTTGCCAGTCGTAATTGCCGGACTTTTGGTGCTGGTGTTCGGGCTCAAAGTCGTTGTGATCTGTTATGGCAGCTTGATCGCCTCACTGGCCGCTCTCGCAGGACTGATGCGCAAATTCGGTCGAACCGACTAAGGACCCAACCTAGACTCAACACATTGGCCGGGATTGCCAACTTATTTGCACCTGGCCGAATGCGGCCTGTTCCGCGTCCGTCGACAGTTATCTCAAGCGCGTAGCCGTTCCAAAGATCGAAGGCAATGGATCGGGCGGGGCGATGAGACGGTAGCGGCGGGGCGGAAGACCGTGTTGATCTGGTCATGTGCCGCCAGAAATCTCTGTGCCCGTCGGGATGTCTTGAACCGCCCCATGAGTATCTTTCGCTTTCGAGTCGGCCGATGGGTTGCTTCGATACAGTTGTTCAAGCCCTTATGCGCCCGACGATCAGCATTCGCAGCAATGACGCGGATTGGCCTGATGTAACTGCGCAGCTTTCGGTGATCACGACCCGCGTCGCGCAAAACAGATGAATCAGCCGCTTCAGAAACCGGCTGGCGACCTTTGCATTACATTGCTTTTGCACGAGAATATCAAGTACGTTCCCATTCGCATCGACTGCCCGCCAGAGCCAGAATTTCACGCCATTGATCGGGACAACGAACTCATCTAGGTGCCATTTGCCATTGGTATTCGGCCTATTGCGCTAGATACAATCGGCGAAATGGCGGCCAAACCGGGTCACCCAGTTCCGGACAATTTCCCGGCTGACCATCAAGCCGCGTTCGGCAAGCAGATCCTCGACAACCGCTGTGCTGAGCGCAAAACGAAGATACACCTAGGCCGCGTAGTCCACCATGTCGCGAGAAAAACGGTAACCTTTCAGGCCAGGCACCGTGCAAGGTATCTTGATTCCAGCTGCCTATGCGAAAGCCCACGCGCGAACAAGTTGGCAATTCCGGCCAAACGCTTTCCTAAAATTATTTTGTAGTTACGGTGCCGATGAAGCGCCTTACAATAGTAGGCTACTTAGTAACAATCGCCACTTGCCGCAGAAGTTCGACAATCCGTTCAGCAATCAGCCCTCGATCATAATCCAATGTCGCCACATGGTAAGACCGACCCAACCAGCTGAGATGTATCTCGCTAGACCCCACCGACGTTGCAATGCGGGGCGCATTTTCCGGATCAACTACATTATCGCGGCGCGATTGCAGGATTAGAATGGGCTGTCGTATCAATGGCAGCAGCGCACCTGTAGCATTGGTCAAAAGAAAGCGCTCTTTCAACGTGTCTCGCGGAATGCGGTCATAACATATTTCGGCCATACTTGGCTCAGCGATGTCAGATCCGATCCCGGCGATAAAACCGGTGCCGTTCGCCTGGTATAGCGGTGCGACCACTTCGGGGCGATAGAGGCCGGTTGATCCATTGATGCTGACCACGCCGTGTATTTTCTCTGGAAACCGCGCAGCGAGGTTGAGCGACAGCGTCGCGCCTAGCGAAAGCCCACCGATGATTACCTGCGTGCAGCGCGATGACAAAAGCTCAAGGGCCGCTTCGGCGGAGGCCACCCAGTCGGCTTGGGTCGTTTTTGCTAAAGCTACAGAGGACTCGCCATGGCCAGCCAACAAGGGGCAATAAACGGTGGCACCGCTCGCCGCGTGAACCTGATGGGCGACCTCTCGCACGCTTTGCGGGGTGCTGGTGAACCCATGGAGAAAGAGGAAGCCTGTATCGCTTCCTTCGAGAAGAAAAGGTTGCGCTTCTGACAGGTCAAAGGGGGCAATCGATGTTAGTTTCATAAATGCATAAAATCGCACTATGGGGCGACTACGCAAATAGACTTGCGGTATCGTGCGATAACCGAACGCGATCAACCTAAGGGCGGGAAGTGATTGCGGAACTGGCGCAGCAGCCCGGTATCCGCCTTGATGCTCCACGCCATGGAGATCGTTGCCTCTGCGTCGAGTCCGGCAACCGGCGCCAGCGTCAAGGCGGCTGGCAGGCTGTCGGCCATGCTCATAGGGAAAAACGTCATACCGCGGCGCTCGGCCACACGTTGCAAGATCACCTGCACGTCCCAAGCCTCATCTACCACCACAGGGGCGAGGTCGGCCTGGTTGCATGCGCTGTCCAAAAGTGCGCGCCAGGAACGCCAGTTTTCCCGCAGCCCCATGACGAAGGGCGTGCCCTTCAAATCTTTGACCCCTGCGGGCATCTCACCGGCGGGAGCGACTACACCTATGCGCGAACGCCAGACCGGCATCTGGTCTATTCCCGGCGCACCGACGGTGGGATGAGAGAGCAAAAAGCCGAGGTCAATCAGTCCAGATCTCAAGTTTTTCAGCATGTTATCGGTAGACATCACGTGCATCTCAACTTGGACACCCGGCACACTGCGATGAAACGCATCCAGGGCTGCAGAGATCTGCCGTGAGGTGGCGAGGGCGGAATAGCCGACAATGATATGCCCGCGCGCACCGGCGGCGTTTCTGCGCGATGCGCGGATTGTGCGCTCGAACTGCGCGACCGTTTGGCGCGCGTCGTCGAGGAAAACGGCGCCTTCAGGTGTGGGCACCACACGCGGTCCGCTGCGGTCAAATATACGAAATCCCAAATCAATTTCGGTGTCTTTCACGGCTTTCGAAATGGCGGGCTGCGCGATATTGAGCATCTCAGCCGCCGCGCGGAACCCTTGGGCATCGGCCACGGCCAAAGCATAACGCAGATGCCGAAGGTCGAGCCGGGCGGGTTTCGAGATTGCATCCATCCGCATTATTCCTATTGATCACGTTTCGTTATCACTCGATCAACCATCACTATTTGTCAACGGAACTCTAGGCGGTGAGGTTGGACCGGAGTTACGGGCCAGATCCCGTCTTGGTATGGGGGAGGAGGCCCGATGCTGACGCTGTTTAACAGAATATGCTCATGGCTGATGTTTATCGGCGGTCTCGGTGTCATCGCGATGATGCTGAATATCGTGGCCGATGTTGTGGCAAAACTTGTGTGGAACGCGCCTATTCAAGGCACGGTCGAGATTTCCTCATACTACTATATGGTCGCGCTGGTCATGCTGCCGATGGCCTTTGTCGAGATGCAGGACCAGCAAATTTCGGTCGATCTTTTGTTCAACCACTTCCCGGACTGGCTTCAGAAAGTTGCGCTAATCTTCAGCTGCCTCGCCGCAGCTGCCATCCTTGCCGTGATGACATGGCGCACGGGGCTTGATGCTATGCGGGCGCTGCGTGTGGGTGAGGTCGTGATGGGCGGGCGCGAGATCATTGTTTGGCCGTCGCGCATAGTTCTGCCGCTTGGCTTTGGTTTGGCCAGCCTCGCCGCTTTGCTGCGGGCGTTTTTAGTGTTGCGCGGTGCGCCTGTCACCCAGTCTGACCTTGATGGGGGCATGTCATGAGCAATCTTGAAATCGGTTGGATCGGTGTCGGCACTCTGTTTGGCCTGCTGGCCTTTCGTATGTCCATCGGAACAGCGCTGATGGCGGTGTCCTTTGTTGGCATCACCATCATGTTCAACCTGCAAGCCGCGCTTGGCATCGTCAGTGCAATGCCTTTTAACCTGATCGGGGACTGGTCGCTGACCGCGATCCCGATGTTCCTCTTCATGGGCTTTATAGCCGCCAACACCGGACTGACGGCAGGCGCTTTCGATCTGCTGCGCGTGTTGCTGGCGCGGGTGCCGGGCGGGCTGGCGTCGGCCAGCGTCGGCGCTTGCGGCCTGTTCGCCGCCGCCTCCGGGTCGTCTATCGCGACAACCGCTGCCATGTCGAAAATCGCCGTGCCGGAAATGCTGAAGGCGAAATACCACCCCTCGCTGGCCACGGGCGTGGTCGCGGCCTCGGGCACGCTTGGCTCGCTCATTCCGCCGTCGATCCTCATGGTGCTTTATGGCATTTTCACCGAGCAATCGATTGGCCAACTATTTATTGCAGGTGTCATTCCTGGCGTGCTTTCGGCACTCGTCTACATGGCGATGATCACGGTGCGGGCCACAGCCGCGCCGTCGCTGGCACCACCCGTTGTCGAGCAGATCGACCGCGCGCAGCTGGTCCGTTTGATCCGGTCGGTCTGGCCCTTCCCAGTGCTGGTGCTGGGCGTTTTGGGCGGCATCTTTGGTGGCTTCTTTACCCCGACAGAGGCCGGCGCCGTGGGCGCTTTCCTCGCCGCGACGGTCGCAGTGCTACGCCGATCGCTGACCCGCAAAGCATTGGCCGAGGCGATCCGCCAGACAACGCTGGCTACCTCTTCGATCTTCTTTCTGTCCATCGGGGCGGTGATGTTCACCCGATTCATGGGTCTGTCAGGTGTGCCGCGCGCGTTGACGAATGCGATGTTGGCGGTCTCGGACAATCAGATCGTAATTATTCTGATGATTGCCGCCCTGTTCGTGATCTTGGGCATGGTGATCGACTCCATCGGTCTGATCCTGCTGACCCTGCCCATTCTGCTGCCGGTGCTCGAGGCCGCAGACATCAACCTAATCTGGTTCGGCATCATCTGCATCAAGCTGCTGGAGATCGGTCTCGTGACACCCCCCGTGGGCCTGAACCTCTATGTCCTGCACAGCGCGTTGTCGGGCGAGGTGAAGCTCCGCGATATCATCTCAGGCACGACGTGGTTCATAGCCATGGACGTTGTGACGCTTTTTATCCTGATCGCCTTTCCTGCGATCAGCCTGTTCCTGCCCTCGCTCATGGCGCAGTGACGCAATTTCAACCGGAGGAGACGACACTATGAAACTGACCACATCCCTTTTGGCCCTTGCGGCCTGTGGCCTCGGCACCGCTGCCGTAGCTCAGAACGCGAACCATTTCTTTGCGGAACGTCACTCGATGGTGCGCGGTCCCTACGTGGAATTCGCGGAGCAGGTGGCTGAGGAAACCAATGGTGACGTGAACTTCACCGTTTTCGCCGGTGGCTCATTGCTACCGCCTGCCGCATCTTTGCAAGGTGTGCGGGACGGTGTGGCGCAGGTGACTTATCACGCGGGCACTTACACACCATCCGAGTTGCCAGTTGCCAATCTGATCGGCAACTTTGCCTTCTACAACACCGATCCAATGATTATGGCCTTCGCCTCGACTGAGTTCGGCCTGACCAATGAGGCCGCCCTGGCTGAATGGAAAGAAAACGGCGTAGTGTTCGGCGGCGGTTACTCGACCTCGGAATATTACATGATGTGCAACACGCCCGTCGCCACCTACGAAGATATCCAAGGCAAACGCCTGCGCATGGCCGGGGGCGCTTGGTCGCGCTTTGCCGAGTATGTAGGTGCCGTGCCCGTGTCGATCCCCTCAAGCGAGATGTATACCGGCCTCGATACAGGCTCGCTCGACTGTGCCGTCGCGGCCGCCGATGCGTTGGATTCCTTCTCGCTCTCCGATGTGGTCACGCATTTGAATATGCTAGCCGTGGGCAGCTACTATGCCGGTTTTGAATGGGGCTATAATCCGGATTTCTGGCAGGGCCTGTCCGAAGAGTCCCGCGACGTGTTGTTTGATCAGATGGCTTACTACCTTGCTCAACATCGGGTTGAGTTCGACAAAGACGTCGAAAAGGCGGTGTCTGCTGCCAAAAAGAACGGCATGGAAATCAATGAACCGGATCAGGCTTTGAAGGATGCACTGGCGGAATTCGTGAAAGCGGACGAGGCTGTGTTGATCGAAAATGCCAAGAGCCGCGGTATTGAGAACCCCGAAGCGCTGCTGGAAGATTACAAGCGCATCGTGGACCGCTGGGCCGAACTACTGACCGATGTGGATTACACCGACACTGACGCGCTGGCCGCGCTGGCAAAAGCGGAGATCTACGACAAGTTGGACCGGGCGAGCTACGGCATGAACTAGACGCAGAGCTCTCTACCTCGCGTTTTGGCTCCTAGGAAATTTAAGCCAAAGCGCGAGGCTGAGATGCAGCTTCGCCAGCCTGTTTGTCCTCCAAATGAGTGCTATCGCGGCGTTAGGCCACGCCACGCAGCAAGCTCACCCTCGGAACGAAAGGTGGACCCATCCAGAACCGTAGCAGCGCAGGCAGTCGAATAATCGGTTCGACCCCCGGATTAGTCGCGAGCAAGCCACAAATCGAAATGGTCGTGGGAATTTTAATAGCCGGACATAGAACTTCTCGATCTGCCTACTAAGCGTATCCAGTGGATCGTTAAGAGTATTTAGGGCAAAGCAAACATGTTCTGGCAGATCTTTCCAGATATCATCCCGTGTCAATCCCGGAGCAAAATGGGTCAGTGAACCGGTGGAATAATCCCTAGCGGCTGGGGTCTGGCGGGTGCCTTGGCGCGTGCGCTCCCAAGTAGCTGGCGCGCGTCAAGGCGCACTGGCCGAAGGCCAGTTCCTTGGGATCTGGTTGTGGTGTGGATCAGGCTTTTGTCTTGCGGCTCTGTCGGAGACGGAAGCTCTCGCCGTTCATTTCGAGGATGTGGACGTGGTGGGTCAGACGGTCGAGGATGGCGCCGGTGAGACGCTCGGAGCCGAAGACCTCGGTCCACTCGTCGAAGGGCAAGTTCGAGGTGATGACGATCGATCCACGCTCGTAGCGCTGCGAGATGATCTCGAAGAGCAGCTCGGCACCTGTCTTTGACAACGGCACGAAGCCCAGTTCGTCGATGATCAGGAGTTCCTGGCTGGCGAGGGTCTTCTGGAGGCGCTGGAGCCTGCGATCGTCGACCGCTTCGACAAGTTCGTGGACAAGGGCGGCCGCGGTGGTGAATCGGACCTTCAAGCCTTTCTGGCAGGCTGCCAGTCCGAGGCCGAGGGCAATGTGGGTCTTGCCGGTGCCGCTCGGGCCCAGAGCGATGACAGGCATTGCCAACTTATTTGCACCCGGCTGAATGCGGCCTGATCCGCGCCCGTCAGGCGGTCATCTCGAGTGCGTAGCCGTTCCAAAGATCAATGGCATCGGATCGGGCGTGGCGGTACGATGTGGCGGTAAGACGATAGCGGCGGGGACGGAAGATCGTGTTGATCTGGTCATGTGCGTCCAGAAATCTCTGAGCCTGTCCGGGTGACTTGAACCGCCCCATGAGTTTCTCTCGCTTTCGGGTTGGCCGATGGGATCCTTCGATCCGGTTGTTCAAGCCCTTGTGCGCCCGATGATCAGCATTCGCCACGAGGTTGCGGATCGGCCTGATGTAACTGCGCAGCTTGTCGGTGATCACGACCCGCGGCGCGCCAAACCGGTCGATCAGCCGCTTCAGGAACCGGCTGGCGGCCTTTGCATTACGTTGCTTTTGCACGAGAATGTCGAGCACATTCCCATTCGCGTCGACTGCCCGCCAAAGCCAGAACTTCACGCCATTGATCGGAACAACGACTTCATCCAAGTGCCATTTGTCACTGGCGCCCGGCCTGTCGCGCTTGATGCAATCGGCGAAATGGCGGCCAAACCGGTTCACCCAGTTCCGGACGGTTTCCCGGCTGACCATCACGCCGCGTTCGGCCAGCAGATCCTCGACATCTGCCGTGCTCAGCGCAAACCGATGGTAAGCCCAGACGGCATAGGAGATGATCTCGCGGGGAAAACGAAAGCCCTTCAGGCGTCGCATTGTCGGAACGGTTTTCATGATGACCGCCTATCCCGACGGAACCCCGTGATCAACTTGGCAATGCC
>NZ_NSBT01000021.1 GCF_002285435.1 Actibacterium ureilyticum | reverse complement strand
TGGGCCGCCCGCGAAGACGGCCCAAGTTGCTAGATTTCAATGGCCTCTGCAATCGCAAGGGCATCTTCCAGTTCCACGCCGAGATACCGGACGGTGCTGTCCATTTTGGTGTGCCCAAGTAGCAGCTGGACCGCCCTCAGGTTGCCCGTCTTCTTGTAGATCTGGGTCACCTTTGTTCGCCTCATCGAATGCGTTCCGTATGCGCTGGCCTCCAGACCGATCGACGTGACCCAATCTCGGACGATCCGGGCGTACTGGCGTGTCGAGATGTGCAGACGTTCATGGAACCGACCCGGCCAAAGGTACTCCGAGCCGACCATGAGCTCATCTTCCATCCACTTTTCGACAGAGGCGCGTGTGCCCTCGGATATCTCAAATCGCACAGGTTTCTGGGTTTTGCTTTGAAGGACCGATGCCCGTTCTTTGATCTGACCAGACGCCATGACGTCGACGACTTTCATCTTCACCAGGTCGCAGCCGCGCAGTTTGCTGTCGATGGCCATATTGAACAGCGCAAGGTCGCGATGGTTCTCGGCCAGTTCAAGTCGAACGCGGATTGCCCAAACGTGTTTGGGTTTCAAAGGCCGCTTCTGACCAACGATGCGACCCTTGTTCCATGCGGGGCGAAGCGCACGAATGGCCGGTAAGTTTGGTGTTTCCATGACTGATCCTCCGATCCGCCATGCCCTCCCACAACGACAACCCGACGTTGACGATGCCACCATATCACAGGATGCTGCGTCGCATCCGAGGTCGGCTTGGAGCCCAAACTTAACACCGCTGCTTGCGCAGAACGATGCGGTTGCAGAAAATGCTAAGGGATCGAGACGGACCAGAACGGTACTTCATACGAGGCGCGGCGGATTACTGCTCCAGTCCGCGGTAGACATTGGGCTGGCATTGCCAAGTTGATCACGGGGTTCCGTCGGGATAGGCGGTCATCATGAAAACCGTTCCGACAATGCGACGCCTGAAGGGCTTTCGTTTTCCCCGCGAGATCATCTCCTATGCCGTCTGGGCTTACCATCGGTTTGCGCTGAGCACGGCAGATGTCGAGGATCTGCTGGCCGAACGCGGCGTGATGGTCAGCCGGGAAACCGTCCGGAACTGGGTGAACCGGTTTGGCCGCCATTTCGCCGATTGCATCAAGCGCGACAGGCCGGGCGCCAGTGACAAATGGCACTTGGATGAAGTCGTTGTTCCGATCAATGGCGTGAAGTTCTGGCTTTGGCGGGCAGTCGACGCGAATGGGAATGTGCTCGACATTCTCGTGCAAAAGCAACGTAATGCAAAGGCCGCCAGCCGGTTCCTGAAGCGGCTGATCGACCGGTTTGGCGCGCCGCGGGTCGTGATCACCGACAAGCTGCGCAGTTACATCAGGCCGATCCGCAACCTCGTGGCGAATGCTGATCATCGGGCGCACAAGGGCTTGAACAACCGGATCGAAGGATCCCATCGGCCAACCCGAAAGCGAGAGAAACTCATGGGGCGGTTCAAGTCACCCGGACAGGCTCAGAGATTTCTGGACGCACATGACCAGATCAACACGATCTTCCGTCCCCGCCGCTATCGTCTTACCGCCACATCGTACCGCCACGCCCGATCCGATGCCATTGATCTTTGGAACGGCTACGCACTCGAGATGACCGCCTGACGGGCGCGGATCAGGCCGCATTCAGCCGGGTGCAAATAAGTTGGCAATGCC
>NZ_NSBT01000020.1 GCF_002285435.1 Actibacterium ureilyticum | reverse complement strand
TTAGGTTCAGGGTTCATAACCAATAGATGACGAGAGCAGCGAGAGCGATTGCTGAGAGGAACACCTTGGAGCATCGGTCGTATCTGGTCGCCAGGCGCCGCCAATCCTTGAGCCTGCCGAACATGATCTCGATCCGGTTTCGCCATTTGTAGCGGCGCTTGTCGTATTTAACCGGCGTCTTGCGTTGCTTTCGTCCAGGGATACAGGCGCGTATCCCCTTGTCCTGCAATGCTTCTCGGAACCAGTCGGCGTCGTAGCCGCGATCCCCGAGCAGCCATTTGACGTTTGGCAGGCGACTGAGCAACGCCCGCGCGCCGATGTAGTCGCTCACCTGTCCTGCGGTGACGAACAAGTCGATTGGGCGTCCCTGGCTGTCACAGACGGCATGCAGTTTGGTGTTCATTCCGCCCTTGGTCCGACCGATCAGGCGGCCACGCCCCCCTTTTTCACGGCCATGCTGGTCGCTGTTCGGTGGGCCTTGAGATATGTCTCGTCAATCATCACGGTATTCTCTTCAGCATGCTCCGCAGCCAGGCCGACCATCATCCGGGCGAAGATGCCTTTCTCGCTCCAACGCCCCCACCGGCTGTAGAGCGTTTTGTGGGGGCCATAGGCTGCGGGAGCATCGCGCCACCTTAAGCCATTGCGGTTGATGAAAATAATTCCGCTCAAAACCCGCCTGTCGTCAACACGGGGCTTGCCATGGGACTTCGGAAAGAAGGGTTACAGACGCGCCATCTGCGCGTCGGTCAGCCAGAAAAGATCGCTCATGTTACCGCTCCGTTTTGGAGCCCTGAATCACGCCGCGCGGCGGAAATCAATGCATCCTGACCCTAGAAAGCCGAGCGATGAATGTCGCCTGACGGGATTATAGAACCCGTCGATGTATCTGGCGATGGCGTTTTCAGCTTGCTGGCGGGTTTGCCATGCGATCGGCCAGATCAGCTCCGACTTGATGGTCTTGAAGAAGGTCTCGACCATCGAGTTGTCGTAGCAGTTCCCCTTGCCGCTCATGGAGATCAGGATGCCGCGTTTTCGGAGCGCAGCCTGATAATCGACAGAGCAGTGTTGCGATCCTCGATCGGAATGATGGATCAGCCCCGGCGCAGGTTCGCGGTTCACAATGGCGCGACGCAGAGCCTCGACTGCGAGGCCGCGCTTCAGTCGGTCACTCGTCGCCCAGCCGACGACCCGCCGCGAGTTGAGGTCGAGCACGACCGCGAGATAGAGCCAGCCCTGCGCCGTCCAGATATAGGAGATGTCGGCACCCCATTTCCGATCCGGCTGTTCGGCTTCGAAGTCCAGGGCGAGCAGGTTCGGAGCGACCGGCCAGGCGTGTTCGCTGTCCGTGGTCCGCTTGAACCGCCGCTTTTGACGGGCCACGAGGCCATTCTCCCGCATCAGCCGGGCCGTTCGGTGACGCCCGATCCGGTGGCCGTCGTCGACGAGGTCCCGGTGCATTCGCGGGCTGCCATAGGTGCCATTCGACAGGGCGAAAGCCGTGCGAATATGGGCAAGACAGACCAGGTCCTGCTTCTGACGCTGACAAGCCGGGCGGCCGCGCCAAGACATTGGGTTACGCCTTGGCAACCGTTCCGCCCGAACCGGCTGTTTCTTAGGAAGGCCGTTGCATACTTCGCGCGAGAGTCCCGGTGAAGTATGGTTTTATTCGGGCTCACCGATCTGAGTTTCCGGTTCGATCAATGTGCCGCGTGTTGATGGTCCATGTCAGTGGCTTCTATGCATGGCTTAAAGATCCGCGAAGCCAGCGTGCGCTGAACGATGAACGGCAGACAAAGTTGATCCAACAGGCTTGGACCGACAGCGGAAAAGTCTATGGCTATCGCAAGCTGACCGATGACCTGCGCGATCAGGGGGAACAGGTTTCCGAGAACCGGGTCGCTCGACTGGCCCGCTTGGCTGGCATTTCAGCACAGATTGGATACCGGCGCCGCCCTGGCCAATATGGGAGCAAGCCAGCTGTGGTCGCCACAAATGCTCTGGACCGGCAGTTCGATGTCGACGAACCAGACAGGGTCTGGGTGACAGATATCACCTACATCAAGACGCATGAAGGTTGGCTTTATCTGTCAGTCGTCATCGATCTCTTCTCACGGCGCGTCGTTGGATGGTCAGCTCGGTCACGGATGACGACCGACTTGGCATTGCAGGCGCTGCTTGCCGCCGTTTGGCGGCGCAAACCAGAGCACCGGGTCACGATCCATTCCGATCAAGGATCCCAGTTCACCAGTCGGGAGTGGCAAACGTTTCTCAGCCAACACAATCTCGATGCCAGCATGAGCCGGCGTGGGAACTGTCACGACAACGCTGTCGCCGAGAGCTTCTTTCAGCTCTTGAAGCGGGAACGAATAAGGCGACGCACATACCTGACACGCGACGCTGCACGGCAAGACGTCTTCGAATACATCGAGATGTTTTACAACCCCAAGCACAAGCACACGAACAACGGAATGCTGTCACCCGTTGACTTCGAAGCAAGACAGCAGAAACTGAACGAGGCAGGCGTCTAGGGAACTTGGGGCACCTCAATGTTCGCCATTGGGTAGCACTCGAAGCTCTGCGATCCGGTGATCCAGCAGATCGGTCAGCTCGATAAGCGAGTTGCGCGATACAAGGCGTCCGTCATCGGCGCGCGACAGGGACAGCAGATCAGAAACCCTTTGGTCCACGTTGTCGAGCGCTTGCAGCGCCTTGGCGACGTCGCCCTCCACGCCGGCTCTCCCCACATTCTCGACAGTGCCCCGGGCGATGGACAACGGGGTTTTCAGGCTGTGTCCCAGATCCGCCAAAAAGCGCCGCCGGGTTTCGTTGACCTGCTTGAGGCGGGCATTGCTCATCTGCAAAGCGTTCGACCGGTGCTCCAACTCGCTCTGCATGTCCCTTTCGCGGACTTGTGCCGCCGCACGCTCGTCCTGCAACGATTCATCCAGCCCGATCAGCGCACCCTGCAAGGCAGGATCGGCAACCTGTGCGTGCAGTTGCGCCCGGGCAGCCCCATGCCGTAGGGCCGCCAATTGCGCGGAAACCGCCGTGGCTTGTGCGTTGTACCAGGATGCCAGCCGCAGACGATTGGCCACAAGACACGCCAGGCCCAACAGCGAAAGCCCGACACTTTGCCACATCCAGACCTGCCGGGTCCGGGCGATGCGACGGGTTGCGGCCTGAATTTCAGCGCGCTCATCGTCAATCGCATCCAGCACGATCTCAGAAAGCTGATGGCGCGACGCCTGTAACGCGGCCAGCGCATTCGATGCATTGGGCATCGGGTCGGCCGACCCCCGCAGCGCGACCAGGCTCTGGGCATCGTGCAACGTCTGCACCATCGCGGCGCGCAGTGCGACCGGGCGCCCCAGCTCCTGCTCTTCGCGCTCTTTCTCGTCTGGCGCGACGAATGCGACTTCGTCTTCTGTCAGCTGTTCCAGAACCCCCAATGCGTGCATCGCATCACGTTCGAAATCAGCGAGCTGCCTTTTGGCCTCATTCGGATCTGGCTCCAATATGGCAGCCAAAAGCGCGCCGCTCAGGCCCGTGACGGCCACATCCAGAGCCACAATCTGTCCCGACGCCTGCGAGATCCTCTCGCCCAGATGGGCGACCCGGCTGCTGTGCCAATAGCTGACGGCAAGCACCGCCAGGAACGCGGCTGCGGCCAGCAAACCGCCGGGTCGAAGGGACCAAGCGTTCATTCCCCTTGCCCCGACCGTACCGAAAGCCGCCATCCCCCGCTGGCATCCATCTGAACCCGCACCCTGCCAGGCTTCTGAACCGTATAGTGCCCCGACCCGACGCCACCCACATGCAAGTTCTGAACGGTTGCCCCGCTTTCATCCAGGACCGTCACGACCAGTACCGCGTCTTCGTTGCGATACGTCAGGATGTCACCCGTGCGGACGGTGAAAAACGGCGTCTGTCCGGACCGATCCCCGGAAAACTCTAAGTCCTGCGTAGCGCGCAAGTTGATCCCGTCATAGCAGGCCAGCCGATCATCGGGTGCGCTGATGTTTCGGCACGCCTCCATCAACTGGCCCACGGTGCCTGCATTGACGCATGTCCCGAAAAGCACAAAACCCAATGCCAGAAACCTGAGATGCCCAAAGACCATCGACCGAGCGCCTCCCAACACATTCTGGCCGCGAATTGCCGTCTTGCTACGCCCATGGGCAAAGCCGTCAATGGCCTGCCAAAGACATGCGCACAGCGCGACAAAGCAAGGTTGCACGACGTGAAACGCCCCGCTTGGAAAAGCTATCCTCTAAAGACATCGGTCTAAATACGACCAACGTCTGCCCTCGGGCAGCTTAGACATTCCCGAACCAACGCTTCGGTTTATGATATTTGGCGGCGGCTAGGCGGGGCGATATTCAGGGATGATCTATGCGCCTCTAGTGGGAAAGGAAAGCCGGGGATGCCTGTCGAGACTGTGGATATTCTGGTCGTGGGGGCCGGTCAGGCCGGGATCGCCATGAGCGAGCATCTTGGCGCGCTGGGGCTGTCGCATCTGGTGCTTGAGCGCGCCCGGATCGCCGAGCGTTGGCGGACCGGTCGCTGGGATTCGCTGGTGGCCAACGGGCCGGCCTGGCATGACCGGTTTCCGGGCATGGAATTTCCCGCCGACCACCCCGACGCCTTCGTGCCCAAGGACCGGGTTGCGGACTATTTCGCGGCCTATGCCCGACAGATCGACGCGCCGGTGCGTTGCGGGGTCGACGTGACCCGGGTGACGCCGCTGGACGGGCGCAGCGGCTTTCGTGTCGAGACATCGGACGGCGTGATCGAGGCCAACAGCATCGTCGCAGCCACCGGGCCGTTCCAGAAACCGCTGCTGCCCACGATCGTGCCGGCGGATGCGGGTTTCACCCAGATGCATTCCGCGCAGTATCGCAACCCCGCGCAACTGGGCGAAGGGGCGGTTCTGGTGGTGGGGGCCGGGTCGTCCGGTGTCCAGATTGCCGACGAGCTGCTGCGCGCGGGCAGGAATGTGTACCTGTCGGTGGGGCCGCATGAGCGGCTGGCGCGCCGCTATCGCAACCGCGATTACGTGTGGTGGCTGGGTGTGCTGGGCCTGTGGGATCGCGAAACCGTCGAACCGGGGGCCGAACATATCGCAATCGCCGTCAGCGGCGCCCAGGGCGGGCAGACCGTCGATTTCCGCAAGCTGGCGGCGCGGGGCATGACACTGGTCGGGCGCACCGAGAGCTTCGGGGACGGCAAGCTGACATTCGCGGGCGACCTGGCGCAGAACATCCGCAACGGGGATCGCGATTACCTGGGCATGCTGCGGGCGGCGGATGCCCATGTTGCCGCGAACGGTCTGGACCTGCCGGAAGAGCCCGAAGCCCACGAGATCGGCGCCGACCCCGATTGCATGACAGACCCGATCCGCGAACTGGACCTGGCCGATGCGGGGATCACGACCATCATCTGGGCGACGGGCTATGGCTTCGATTTCGGCTGGCTGCAGGTCGACACGTTCGACGCACAGGGCAAGCCGCTGCATTGCCGTGGCGTGTCCCGGGTGCCGGGGGTCTATTTCCTGGGGCTGCCCTGGCTGACGCGCCGGGGGTCGTCGTTTATCTATGGCGTGTGGCACGATGCGAAACATCTGGCCGACCATATTGCCATCCGGAAGAAATACGCGGCCTATGACGGTACGGCCGAACCGGTCACCAACACCCCCTGAAGCGGCGCAACGACGGAAACCCAAAATGGCTCATACACGTATTCGCAAGTTCAACACCAAGGACACCTATCCGGAACAGAACCTGGACAATGACCTGTGCCAGGCGGTCGTCACTGAGGGCGGCAAGACGGTCTATCTGCGGGGCCAGTGCCCGCAGAACCTGGACGATGCGCGCAACCTGGACAGCCACGATCCGGTGCAGCAGACCCACAAGGTGATGCAGAACATCACCCAGCTGATCGAGGAATGCGGCGGCACCATCGCGCATCTGGTCAAGGTCGTCGTCTATATCACCGATGTGCGCCACCGCGAGGCGGTGTACCGCACCATGGGCGAATACATCCAGGGCGTGCATCCGGTTTCGACCGGTCTGGTGGTGCAGGCGCTGGCGCGGCCCGAATGGCTGGTGGAAATCGACGCCACAGCGGTCATTCCCGATTGATGCGCCGTGCCGCCCGGCGCAGTCTTGCGCCCAGAGACCTGCCAAAGGGAACCGCCCCATGACTTTTTCGCTTGTCGCCCGCTGTGAAACCACGGGCATGTTCGGCGTCGCGATCTGTTCGTCCTCGCCCGCTGTGGCGGCGCGGTGTGCCTATGCCCGGGCGGGTGTGGGGGCCGTGGCGTCGCAGAACGTCACCGATCCGACGCTTGGGCCACTGGCGCTGGACCTGATGGCAAACGGGCACGAAGCCGCCGCCGCGATGGCCCGGATCGAACAACAGGCGCCGTTCATCGCCTATCGCCAGGTGCTGGCCGTGGACGCACAGGGGCAGACGGCGGTCCATTCGGGACAGAACGCGTTGGGCATCTGGTCGGATTGCCGGGCGCCCAATGTCGCGTCAGGCGGGAACCTTCTGGCCAATGATCAGGTGCCGCAGGCCATCGTCGACGGCTTTCTGGCCGCGACGGGGCATCTGGGCGACCGGCTGATTGCCGCGATGCGCGCCGGTCTGGCCGCCGGGGGCGAGGCCGGGCCGGTCCATTCGGCGGGGATGATGCTGGTCGACAAGGTCGCCTGGCCGGTGGCCGATCTGCGCTGTGACTGGACCGAGGATTGCCCGATCGAAAACATCGCGACCGCATGGGGGATCTATGCGCCGCAACTGGACGCCTATGTGCAGCGCGCGCTCGACCCGCGCGCGGCCCCGTCCTATGGCGTGCCGGGCGACGCGTGATCCGCGACGCGCGCAAATGGCATTCCCGATTGCCGGGACCACCTGTAAGCTGCGCCAACAGGATGACGCGGGCGGCAGGATGCTAAGGTTCACATTTCGCCAACTGGAATATTTCGTGGCCGTCGGCGACGCCGGCAGCATCACGGCCGCGGCGGAAAAGGTCCGCGTGTCGGCGCCGTCGATCTCGGCCGCAATCACCCAGCTGGAGCGGGAATTCGGCTTGCCTCTTTTCGTCCGCCAGCACGCGCAGGGCCTGTCGCTGACGCAGGCGGGCAAGCGCCTGTTGGCCCAGGCCCGGCTGGTCCTGCACGAGGCCGGAGCGATGACCGAAATCGCGGGCGACATTTCGGGCACGGTGCGCGGGCCGCTGGCTGTCGGCTGCATGCTGACCTTTGCGCAGGTCGTGCTGCCATCGCTGCGCCGCCGGTTCGAACAGGTCCATCCCACCGTCCGGATCAGCCAGTACGAACTGGACCAGGCCGAGATCTTCGGCGGTCTGCGCAAGGCCACGCTGGACGTGGCGCTCAGCTATGATCTGGACCTGCCCGGCGATCTGACGTTCGAGCCGCTGGCCGATCTGCCGCCCTTTGCCGTCCTGCCCCAGGGCCACCCGTTGGCCCGGCGCGACAGCCTGACGATAGAAGAGCTGCAGCCCTTTCCGATGGTGCTGCTCGACCTGCCCTATAGCACGGAATATTTCATGTCCTTCTTCGCCAAGGCGGGCACCCATCCGATCATCGCCGAACGCACCCGCGACATGGCCGTGATGCGCAGCATGGTCGCCAATGGCTATGGCTATTCGATTGCCAATATCCGCCCCCTCAGCGACCGGTCGCCGGATGGCAAGCCGCTGTGTTTCGTGCCGCTGATCGAAGACGCGCGGCCGATGCGCATGGGGCTGCTGATGGTCACCGGCGCCGAAAGCGCACGCGGCATCCGGGCGTTCGTGGACCATTGCCGGGCCGTGGCCGCCGAGGGGACCCTGTTCGGGACGCCACAGGCCGGGGCAGCGGGGGACGCATGAGATCGCTTCTGGATATTCTGGACCGGCTTGTGCGGTTCGAAACGGTCAGCCCGGCGTCGAACCTGCCGATGATCGCCTATATCGACGCCTTCCTGACCGAGCGCGGCTTTCGCGTCACGCAGATCCCCGCGCCCGAGCCTGGCAAGGCGGGTCTGTTCGCCACCATCGGCCCGGCGGATCCGGGCGGCATCCTGCTGTCGGGTCACACCGATGTGGTGCCCGTCACCGGCCAGGCCTGGACCCGCCCGCCGTTCGAGCTGACGCGGGCGGGCGACACCCTGTTCGGCCGCGGCGTGACCGACATGAAGGGGTTTCTGGCCGCCATGCTGCACGCCGCCGACCGCGCCGCCGGACTGGCGCTGCGCGCGCCGCTGAAGCTGGTCTTTTCCTATGACGAAGAGATCGGCTGCGTCGGCCTGCAACAGATGCAGGACAGGTTGCAGCCGCTTCTTGCCGCGCCCGAGCTGTGCATCGTGGGCGAACCGACCGGGATGCAGGTGGCCGTGGGGCACAAGGGCAAGGTATCGGCCCGGGCCGTCTGCACGGGGCAGAACGGCCATTCCGCCCTGGCGCCGAAATTCGTGAACGCGCTGCATCTGGCCTGTGACTTCGCGGGCGGGCTGCGGCATTTGCAGGATGCGCTTGAGCACACGGGGCCGCGCGATCCGGCCTATGACATCCCCTATAGCACGGTGCATATCGGCACGCTGACCGGCGGTACGGCGCTGAACATCGTGCCCGCCCGGGCCGAGCTGCTGTTCGAATTCCGGCACCTTGCCAATGACGATCCGGGGGCCCTGTGGAACAGGATCGGCGATCTGGCGCGCGATGCCGCGGCGCCGTTCAAGGCGACCTGGCCCGGCGCCGATATCGCGCTGGAGCGGCTGAACGCCTATCCCGCCTTCGATATTGCCCCCGACAGCGCCGCAACCCGCATGGCACAAGAGCTGGCGCAGAACAGCGCGACGACCAAGGTCGCCTTCGGGACCGAGGCGGGGCTTTTCGCGGCGCTTGGCCTGCCCACGGTCGTATGCGGCCCGGGGTGGATGGAACGCGACGGGCACAAGGCCGATGAAAGCCTGGCGCTCGATCAGCTTGCGGCCTGCGCGCGCATGATGGATCGGGTGGTGGACAGGTTGACCTGAGGCCTGCGGCTTCAGCCGGTGTCGCCGCCGGGCCGGAACGCACGGGTGAAGACCGCAACCGCCAGATCGAACCGGCTTTCCAGCTCGGTATCAGAGGGCAGCAGGTCGCGGTCCAGCAACACGTCCAGAAAGCGCGGCTTGACCATGTCGATGAACAGCTCCGCCGCCGCCGCTGAATCGGGAAAAGACAGCTCGCCATCCGCCTGGGCACGGTCCAGCTCGGCCATGACAAGGTTGCGCTTGCGGTCCGACATCTCGCGCCCGAAGGCACGGCCGACCTCGGGATTGACCGAGGTTTCGGCGATGATCACCCGCAGGATATCCAGCGGCAGCGCGTGGCCTGCGCAGACGCGCGGCATCACCAGAAGACGCAGCCGGTCGGCCAGCGGCAACGCCTGTTCGTGCGAATCCAGCGGCTGCCCGAAATTCGCGGTCAGGCGTTTCAGATACGCCTGCAGCAATGTCATCCGGTCGGGAAAGATGGTGTAAAGCGTGCGCTTGGACATCCCCGCCTGTTTCGCGATCGCGTCCATCGTCGACCCGGCAAGGCCATGCTGCTGATAGACATGTTCCAGCGCGGTCAGGATATGTTCGCGCCGTTCAGCGGTGTCCAGCACCACCGGACGCCCGCGCCGAGAGACATTGGCCGATGCTGTTTCCGACATATCCGGCTTGTGACCCATTTTCGTATCCCGCCCCGTTTTACCCTCTTGCCATCCTGCGCGCCAGATGATTTACAAAACTAAGCAGTTTCATAATGCCTGTCGGGTGTGAAATACAACCCTGCAACCGGAAAGTTCCGAAATGCCTTACCTTTTGCGCGTGCTGTCCGCCAGTACACTGATCCTATGTCTTGCCACCGGAATCGCCCAGGCACAGTCCGCCCCGCCCCCCACGGCAGTGACGGTGGTCGAGATGCAGCCGCAATCGGTCACGCTGACCACCACCCTGCCCGGCCGCGTCGCGGCCTCGGCCGAGGCCGAAGTGCGCCCGCAGGTCAACGGCATCATCACCGAACGGTTCTTCCGCGAGGGCGGCCATGTGAACGAGGGCGACCCGCTGTTCCGGATCGATCCCGACACCTATGCCGCCGTCGTGCAACAGGCCCAGGCCAGCGTGAAGCAGGTCGAGGTCGAGGTCAAATTCGCCAAGACCGAGGTCGACCGCGTGACCGAGCTGCGCCAGAACAACGTGGCCAGCCAGCAGGCGCTGGACAATGTGATCAGCACGTACGATTCCGCGCTGGCCGCGCTCGAGGTCGCCAAGGCGCAGCTGAATGCGGCCGAGATCGACCTGGCGCGCACGACCATCAATGCGCAATTGTCGGGCGAAATCGGCCTGGCACAGGTCAGCCATGGCGCGCTTGTCACCGCCAGCCAGGCCTCGCCCCTGGCGGTGATCCGCGATATCGACCCGGTCTATGTCGATGTCACGCAATCGGCCTCGGACCTGCTGCGCTGGCAGCGCGGCCAGACCGAACTGGACCTGGCCGATGCTGACCGGACCGTGCGCCTGACGCTGGCGGACGGGTCGGATTTCCGCGAGACCGGCACCCTGACCGCGGCCGAGCATAACGTGAACCCCCAGACCGGCGTCGTGACCCTGCGGATGCAGTTCGCCAATCCCGACCGCCTGTTGCTGCCGGGCATGTATGTGCAGGTGGATCTGCCGGTCGAGCTGGCCGACGATGTCTATCTGGTCCCGCAAGAGGGCGTGAACCGCGACCGCCGCGGGCGGCCCATCGCCTGGGTCGTGAACGCCGATAACGTGGTCGAGGAACGCCAGCTGTCGATCCTGCAGGATCGCAATGCCGACTGGGTCGTGAACGAGGGGCTGGCCCCCGGCGACCGGCTGATCGTGGCCGGCTTTCAAAAGACCGCCCCGGGCGCGACCGTGACGCCCGAACCGCGCCCCGCAGAGTGACCCCACCGACAAGGAGCCGATAATGGCCCGTTTCTTTATTGACCGCCCGATCTTTGCCTGGGTCATCTCGATCGTCATCATGGGCATCGGGGCGCTGGCGATCCTGATCCTGCCCATCGCCCAATATCCACAGATCGCGCCGCCGTCGGTGGTCGTGCAGACGACCTATCCCGGCGCGTCGGCCGATACCGTGGCCAACACCGTCACGCAGGTCATCGAACAGCAGATGACCGGGCTGGACGGGCTGCGCTATTTCTCGTCCAGCTCGACCGCGTCGGGATCGGCGACGGTCACGCTGACCTTCGAAACCGGGACCGATATCGACATCGCGCAGGTGCAGGTCCAGAACAAGCTGTCCCGCGCCACGCCCCTGTTGCCCGAAGCGGTCCAGCGCCAGGGGGTGCAGGTCCAGAAATCCTCTGCCGGGTTCCTGATGGTGATCGGCCTGATCTCGGAAAACGGCAAGCTGGAACAGGTCGATCTGGCCGACTACATGGTCACCAACCTGGTGGACGAACTCAGCCGGATCGACGGCGTGGGTTCGGTGCGGGTGTTCGGCGGGCAATACGCGATGCGCATCTGGCTGGACCCGTCGAAACTGGCGGCGTTCGAACTGACCCCGTCGGATGTGGTGTCCGCCGTATCGGCCCAGAACGCACAGATTTCCGCCGGTTCGTTTGGCGCGCAGCCCTCGATCGACGGGCAACAGCTGAACGCGACGATCCGCGCGCAATCGCTGCTGCGGACGCCCAATGACTTCCGCCAGATCGTCCTGCGCGCCGAAACCGATGGCGGGCTGGTGCTGTTGAACGATGTCGCCCGGGTCGAGATCGGCGCCGAAAGCTATGCGACGCTGGCGCGGTTCAACCAGAACCCGGCCTCGGGGATGGCGATTAGCCTGGCCCCCGGCGCCAACGCGCTGGACACCGCCGCAGCGGTCAAGGCGCGAATGGAAGAATTCGCCGCCTTCTTCCCCGAGGGCGTGGATTACGTCACCGCCTATGACACCACGCCTTTCGTCAAGATCTCGATCAAGGAAGTCGTCAAAACCCTGTTCGAGGCCATCGTCCTGGTCTTCCTGGTGATGTTCCTGTTCCTGCAGAATTTCCGCGCCACCCTGATCCCGACCCTGGCCGTTCCGGTGGTTCTGTTGGGGACATTCGGCATTCTGGCGGTGGCCGGGTTTTCCATCAACACGCTGACCATGCTGGCCATGGTTCTGGCCATCGGCCTATTGGTGGATGACGCCATCGTCGTGGTGGAAAACGTCGAACGCATCATGCAGGACGAGGGGCTTTCCCCGCGCGAGGCCACGCGCAAATCCATGGGCCAGATCACCGGCGCGCTGATCGGCATCGCCATCGTTCTGTCGGCGGTGTTCGTCCCGATGGCGTTCTTTCCCGGCTCGACCGGCGTGATCTATCAGCAATTCGCCATAACCATCGTTTCGGCCATGGCGCTGTCGGTGGTGGTTGCGCTTACGCTGACGCCGGCCCTGTGCGCCTCGTTGCTGAAACAGTCGCATCATGGCACGCGCGGCGGCCTGTTCGGCTGGTTCAACAAGGGGTTCGGCGCATTGTCGAACGGCTATACCAACACCGTCGGCTGGACCGTCAAACGCCCCTTCCGCGTCGGCATCATCTATCTGGCGATCATCGGTGTGATGGCCGCGCTGTTCATGCGCACCCCCACCGGCTTTTTGCCGGACGAGGATCAGGGCATCCTGTTTACCCTGATCCAGGCCCCCACCGGCGCGACCGAGGAACGCACGCTCGAGGTGGTGAAGCAGGTCGAGAACTACTTCCTGACCCAAGAGACCGAGGCCGTGGATTCGCTGTTCGGCGTCGTCGGGTTCAGCTTTATCGGCCAGGGCCAGAATGTCGGCATGGGGTTTGTCCAGCTCAAGGATTGGGACGAACGCCCCGATGCTGCACAAAGCGTTCAGGCCGTGGCCGGGCGGGCCTTTGGCGCGTTCAGCCAGATCCGCGATGCGATGGTCTTCCCCATCGTGCCGCCTTCGGTGATCGAACTGGGCAACGTCTCGGGCTTTGATTTCTATCTGCAGGCACGCGGCGGACAAACGAACGCGGAACTGGTCGCGGCACGCAACCAGCTTCTGGGCATGGCCGCGCAAAGCCCGGTGGTGACCTCGGTCCGGCCCAGCGGCCTGTCCGACGCCGCGCAGTTCAACCTGCAGATCGACTGGCGCAAGGCCGGCGCGATGGGGGTCACCCCCACCGATGTGGGCAATCTGCTGACCATCGCCTGGGCCGGTGCCTATGTGAACGATTTCATCGACCAGGGCCGGATCAAGCGCGTCTATGTCCAGGGCGAGGCCGACGCCCGCGCCACCCCATCGGATATCGACAAATGGCGCGTACGCAATGCCAGCGGTGGGCTTGTGCCGTTCTCGAACTTTGCCGAAGGGGTCTGGGAATACGGGCCGCAGGGGCTTTACCGCTATAACGGCGTGCCGTCGATGCAGATCCAGGGCAGCCCGCAGCCGGGCTATTCCACCGGCGACGCCATGGCCGAGATGGAACGGCTGGTCGCGCAGCTGGACGGTCGTTTCGACATCGCCTGGACCGGCCTGTCGCTCGAGGAACGCCAATCCGGCAATCAGGCGCCGCTGCTTTACGCGCTGTCGCTGGCGGCGGTGTTCCTGTCGCTGGCCGCGCTTTACGAAAGCTGGTCGATCCCGTTCGCGGTGATGCTGGCCATGCCCATCGGCGTGCTGGGCGCGCTGGTCGGCGCCTGGCTGGGCGGGTTCGAAAACGGCGTGTTCTTCCAAGTCGGGCTGCTGACAGTCATCGGTCTGACCGGCAAGAACGCGATCCTGATCGTCGAATTCGCCCGCGACCGACACGAACAGGGCGAGCGCGTGATCGACGCGGTGGTGGATGCCGCCCGCCAGCGCTTCCGGCCCATCATCATGACGTCGATGGCGTTCTCGCTGGGGGTTCTGCCGCTGGTGCTGAGCCACGGCGCAGGTTCGGGCGGGCGCAACGCCATCGGCTCGGGCGTGCTGGGCGGCACGATTGCCGCCACCGTGCTGGGTGTGATCTTCGTACCGCTGTTCTTCGTGATCGTGACGCGGCTCTTCCGCCGCAAATCGGCCTGAGGCCCATAAATCGCTGCCGGGCGCGCCCGGTCCGGCGTATCCGCCGGTTCGCGGTCGATCAACGCATCGATCCGGGCCATGACGGGCTGCGGCAGCGCGCCGAATTCCAGCGCCCGCGCCAGCCCCTCGATCTGGGAAACCGTGCGCGCGCCGGGCACCGGAACCAGATGGCCGCCCTTCGCCCAAAGCCAGCCAAGCGCGCCTTGGGCCAGCGTCCTGCCGCCCGTGCTCAGCAGATCCCGAACCGCATCGAGCTGCGCCAGCAGCGCGGGGTTTGGCGAGGCATTAACGAAATAGTCCGATTTGGGGTTGGACGTGGCCCGGATATCATCGGATGGCAGGACCGCACCGGGCCCATAGCTTCCGGTCAGCAACCCCATCGCCAAGGGCGACCGGATCAACCCGGTCAACCCATGATCGCGCGTGACCCGCTGGATGCGCGGCGGGTCGACCAGCACGTTCATCGCATGCTCGACCCCCACGAAATCCGCGCGTTGGGCAACGGCGACGACACTGTCGGCGAAATCCGTGCTCCAGCCATAGGCGCGGATCTTGCCCGCCTGAACGGCCCGGTCCATCTGGTCGAAAACCGCCTCGGCCTGCGGCACGGGCAGGCCGTTCTGGTGCAACAGCAACAGATCGATCCGGTTGCGCCCCAGCCGCGCCAGACAGCCGTCAATCGCGGGCAAAACGCTTTCCGGCGCGGTCTGGTCCCCGGTCAGCTGTTTGGTCCCCTCGTCAAAGGCGATCCCGATCTTGGTCACGACCAGCGCGTCTGGACGTCCCTTCAGCGCGGTGGCCAACAGCCGTTCGGCATGGCCCGCGCCATAGGCCGCCGCCGTATCAAAAAGCCGGATGCCACCGCCCAGCGCCGCGTGAATGGTGCGGATCGATTCCGCATCGTCGGAATTGGCGTAGCCCAAGGGCTGATCCCCCGCGAACATCGGCCCGCCGATGGGCCAGCAGCCCATGCCCAAGGGGGGAATATCGGTATCCAGAAAACGCATGCGCCGCTCCTTTTGCAACCCAGGCGACAGAAGGCCATGAAAGCGGCTTCACATCCATGAAACGCTTTGCAATGCTCGTTTCATGGATGAAACGAAATTCGACTGGGACGACTTGCGTCTGTTTCTGGCCGTTGCGCGACAGGGCGGGCTGGCGGCTGCGGCGGCGTCCACCGGCAAAAGCGCACCGACATTGGGGCGGCGGATGGTGACGCTGGAACAGCGGCTGGGCTGCGAGCTGTTCCAACGCCTGCCGCGCGGCTACGCGCTGACCGAGGATGGCGAGCGGCTTCTGGCGACCGCCGAGGCGCTGGAACTGCGCATCCGTCCCTTGCTGTCGGCGGCGGCCCAGGCGGTTCCGGTCGTCAAGATCTCGGCCGGGACATGGGTGACCTGTCTGTTGGCGGGCGCATTGCCGCAGATCGTCGGTCAGGACCGGGTGCGCCTGCGGTTCATCGCGGCGGACCAGGTTGTCGATATCGGCCGCCGCGCGGCGGTGATCGGCATCCGCAACCAGCGCCCGCAAGGGGTCGGTCTGGCCGGACGCCGGTTGGGCCGGGTGCGCTTTGCGGTCTATGCCGGGGCCGATCCCCATGCGCCCTGGGCGCGGGTTCTGGGCACGACCCCATCCGCGCAATGGGTGGCAGCGACCATGGGCCCGGACGACCGGATCGAGGTGACAAGCCCGCGCACCGCGCTTGATCTGGCGCTGGCCGGGCAGGCCCGCGTGGTCCTGCCCATGTTCATCGGCACCCGTTACGCGGCGCTGACGCAATGTTCGCCGCCGATCGCCGAGCTTGAGCACGACCAATGGCTCGTCACCCATCACGAGGACCGTTATCTGCCGTCGGTGCGCAAGGTGATCGACCGCATCGCACAGGTCCTGCTTGCGGCAACCGCTGCGGGCTGAGCGGACCGGCGCGCGCGCCTAGCCCCGGCGCAGGACCGCCCGCGCCCAGTGCCGTGTCGGGATGCCGAAACAATCGTGGATCGAGTCGCTGGAAATGGCGCTGCCGCTGGTCAGCCGGCCCGCGATCCACAGCCCGTCGACGCGCCCGCCCGCCCGGTCGATGGCCGCGCCATCCGGTGCGCAGCGCGCGCCAAGCCCGTCGCCCATCATCGTCAGCAGCCCCTCTTCGACCAGCTTGGCGACAAGCGGCTCTTCGATCACGTCCAGAACCGGCGGCGGCAGCACGCTGTCGACCATCACCGACGCCTCGATCCCCCGCGCGCCCGATTGCAGGTGCCAACCGCTGTCGGACAATGTGATATCGGGGTCGTCCGTCGCACAGGGATAGACCAGCCCGGCATCGATCACCGCCAGCAGATGCCGCAGCGACCCGACCGGCGCGCCATAGGAATAGCGTTTCAGCCCCTCGTCGAACGTCGCAAGCGCGCCAGCGGTTTCCGCGCCGGGGGCGTGGCTGTCGAAAACCGCGCGCAAGGTGGGCTGCCATTTCCGCCAAAGCTGCCCGATGACATAGCCCGCCGATGGCGGCGTCTGCCCCTCGGCCTCGGCCAGGTTGCCCTTGATCGCATCGACGGTCTCGCGGGTTTCCTGGCTGCCGTGATCGCTGCGTTCGGTGGCCAGCCACCCCGCGACCACGGCCTGATCCGCCGTGCCGCCCGTCGCGCCCAGGACCCGCAGGGTTGGCGCCACAAGCGCATCGGCCACGATCCGCAAGGCGGTTTCTGCGTCGGCTGACAGCGCGTCCTGCAGGGCGGCGCGGAAGGCGGCGGTTTCCGCCTCGGTCGGGTCGAACAGCGCATCGATCCGGGCATTGGCGGGTTTCGGCGCGGGGGCGTGACCGTCCAGCGAAAACGGCGCGATCAACCCCGGCTCGCGGCCCGATGGCACATAGCTGGTGCCGTCGAACCGCCCGCCCAAACCGATGGTCAGCATCCGCACGACATCCAGCGTCGACAGGCCCAGCCCCCGCACGGCGACAACCTGACCGGCCCAGCGCCCGGCCCGGTCAACCAGTGCCTTGCCGGGATAGGCCGGCATCAGGTCCAGACCCTGCGCGTTGGCGTGCGCCTGCCATTTCTGCATCTGCGGATCGTTTTCGGTCTGCGGCTGGCCCAGCGACAGCAACACATCGTCGAACGGCCCGAACGCGGCCTGATCCGCCCGCAGCCGCCATGCGCCGTCCACCTGCTGCGCCTGCGTGATCCGCAGCGGATGCAACGTGACGCTCAGCCCCTGCGGCAGGTTGTCCAGCAAGGCTTCCAGCCGGGCATGCAGATAGGCGCCCAGCCGCGCCCGGGGCGGAAACGCCTCGGCATCCGGGTAATCCGCCTGTGCCCAGGCGCCGAAATCCACAAAACCGGGAACCGGTGATGCGGGCAGGTCGATGCTGCGCAGCGGCAGGTTCAACAGGCATTCGGGCGGCTCGTCAGGGCTGAAATTCGGACCGGCCGCGGGCCAGGCCCAGGGGTCGAACACCGTGACATCGACCGCGACATCCGCGCCGTCCATATGGCGCGCCAAGGCTTCGAGCGCACCCAGACCACGCGGCCCGCATCCGACAATCGCAATCTTCCGACCTTTGGGCGCCATTCACATCCTCCTGCCAATCTATCCGCGTGCCGCGCGCTGCATATCGGACAGGAACATTGCTGCAATCGGCTTGCAAGGCATTCGAAAGTCCCGTGCGACGGGGAAAGGACACCGGGGCGCTTGTCGCCACAGCCGCGCCCGGATCCCGGGGGCCGGTGCAATGCCACGAATGCGCGCTTTCTGGGCAATACGACCAGATTTTAAGTGTTGCGTGAAAAGTGATTCTCGGATTACGGTCAAATATTCCGTATTTCGAGAAAGCCAATGCAGGAACGTCTGATCCAGTTGCTCGAAGCCATCGCCGGGGCCGCCCGGCCCGTGGGCGCGAACGAGCTGGCGCAGCTGACGAACCTGCCTACATCGACCGTCTATCGAAACCTGACATCGCTGCTGGATTGCGGGTTCATCGAGGATGTCGATGGCGGCAAGCGCTATATCCTTGGGATGCGCTTCGTGAAGATCGCGCTGACGGGCAAGGCGGATTCGCATGTCATCGCGGCGGTTGCGGGGATCATGCGCCGGCTGGTCAGCGATCTGGGCGAAACCGCCTTTCTGGCGCGGTTCCGGGGCGGGCGCGTGGACCTGATCGATACCGAAATCCCCAGCGATCCGTCGGTCCCCTATATCTATCCGGGGCTGGGGCCGCGCCCGGCGCATGCCTGCTCCTCGGCCAAGGCAATCGCGGCCTTCATCGCGCCCGAGCTGCGCGAAGAGCTGCTGGATGCCAGCCCGATGCGGTTCACCGACCGGACGATCATCGACCCCGACCTGATCCGCAAGGAGCTGAGCCAGGTGCAACGCTATGGCTATGCCACCTGCGAGGGCGAGATCGACGAGGGCGTGACCAGCGTGGCGGTGCCGGTGAATATCGACCGGCTGGGCGCGGTTTTCAGCATCGGGGTGGTCGGCCCGTCGAACCGGATCAAGCCCGCGATCCAGGGCCGCATCCTGCCGGTCCTGACCGAACAGGCCATCCGCGCCGCAGCCGCAATCCAGCATTGCACGGCGGTCGACGCCGAAAAGACCCATGCACAGACACTGGCATCGGCCAGGGAAGGAAGGCCACCAACACACTGAATTCATTCTAGGGAGGAATTGATATGAACAGACGAGAATTCGGCACGCTGACTGCGGCGGCCCTGGCGGTAGGAGGACCGTTCAAGGCATTCGCGGACGAGACATGCCAATCGCCCTATATGCCCAAGATTACCGGGCAGGAGGAGTTCGTCTATGTCTGGACGCTGGGCGTCGAGGGCATGGGCGATGAACAGGACAAGCTGGTCACGATCGACCTGCGCCCGGGATCGGACACGCGCGGGCAAGTCATAAACTCACTGTCGGTCGGTGGCCGGAACGAGGCGCATCACGGCGGCTTTTCCGCGGACCGGCGCTATTTCTGGACCGGGGGCCTGGATACCAACCGCATCTTCATCTTCGACGTGCACAGCGATCCGGCCAACCCCACCCTGCACAAGACCATCGACACCTTCGTCAAGGATTCCGGCGGTGTCGTCGGCCCGCATACATTCTTCGCGCTGCCCGGCAGCATGATGATCAGCGGACTGTCGAACGATGCCGATCATGGCGGGCGCACGGCGCTGGTGGAATACAACGATTCCGGCGATTACGTCGCGACCTATTGGATGCCCACGCAGGACGACATGCAGGGCGCGGCCGCCATCGGTGACGCGGTGGCCGATGGCTATGGCTATGACATCCGGGCGCTGATCCGCAAGAATGTGATGCTGACCTCGTCCTTCACGGGCTGGTCGAATTACATGATGGATTTCGGCCAGATGCTGCAGGATACCGAGGCGATGAAACGCTTCGGCAACACGGTGGTGCAATGGGACCTGCACACGCGCCAGCCGAAAAAGGTGTTCAACGTGCCGGGCGCGCCGCTGGAAATCCGCTTCCCCTGGGGGCCGAATGCCAACTGGGCCTATACCACCACCGCGCTGACCTCGCAGCTTTGGCTGATCTACGAGGATGAGGACGGCGAATGGCAGGCCAAGGCGGTGGCCGATATCGGCGATCCGGCGTCGATCCCGCTGCCGGTCGATATCTCCATCGCTGCCGATGACCAGACGCTTTGGATCAACTCGTTCATGGATGGCAAGACGCGGCTTTTCGATATCTCGGACCCGCACAATCCGCACCAGATCTATGAGAAGGTCATCGACCGACAGGTCAACATGGTCAGCCAAAGCTGGGACGGCAAGCGGGTCTATTTCTCAAGCTCGCTTCTGGCCAACTGGGACAAGAAGGGCGCCGATGATGTACAATATCTGCGCGCCTATAACTGGGACGGGACAGAGCTGGTCGAGGATTTCAACATCGACTTCTATGCGCTGAACCTGGGCCGCGCGCATATCATGCGTTTCGGCAGCGCGGCGCTTTACACGTCCTGAACGGGCCCATGCCCCCGGACCGGGCGACGGCCCGGGGGCGTTTCAAAACCATGGGGGGAAGATCATGCGTATCTTGCCTGTTATCGCCCTGTTGGCGGGGGTCGGGCTGTCCGGCGGGCTGGCTTGGGGCTTTCTGAAACCCGACCGCCCGGCGCCGTTTTCGTCTGTCATCCCCGCGCGGGCCGAGTTTCAGTTCGAACCGCCCGCGCCGGGCAGCTATCGGTTGAACCACATCAAGCCCGCGCCGGATGGCCGCGTGCTGGATACCGATGGCCATGCGCAAACCCTGGCCGATCTGACAAAGGGCAAGATCACGCTGGTCAGCTTCGTCTATCTGATGTGCGGCGACGTGAATGGCTGCCCGCTGGCCATGTCGACCCTGTTCGAACTGCACGATGCCAGCGCGCAATTGCCCGGGCTGAACCGTGATGTGCAGCTGATGACGATCAGCTTCGATCCCGAGCGCGACACGGTCGAGGCGATCCACGCCTTCGCCTATCCGATCCTGTCGGACACCGCCGCGCGCGATAAATTCGGCTGGCACGTGCTGACGACCGGCGGCATGGCCGACCTGCAACCCATCCTGGACGGCTATGGCCAGGTTATCGACCGAAGCACCGATCAGGACCAGATCAGCCACCTGCTGCGCCTGTACCTGGTCGACCGTTCTGGCCAGATCCGCAACGTCTATGGGCTGGGCACCATCGACCCGCGTCTGCTGATGACGGACATCGAAACCCTGCTGATGGAGGAGCGCCAGCCGTGATCCGCGCGCTTGCCCTGTCGCTGTCCGTGCTGGCGCTGGCCGTACAGGCCGCGCCCGAACAGATCGCCCCGGCGAATTGTGTGGTCGCCGAACAGGGCTGGGCCGAAGCCGCGTTGCAGCGCAGCCTGTCGGCGCCGCTGGGCCTGCCGCCGGTGCCGCACCCGGCTGACAACCCGCCCACACGCGCCAAGATCGAACTGGGCCGCAAGCTGTTCTTTGACCGGCGGCTGTCGATCAACAAGACCATGTCCTGCGCCATGTGCCACGTGCCCGAACAGGGATTCGCCAATTGGGAGCTTGCCACCGCTGTGGGCGTCGAGGGGCGCAGCGTCAACCGCAACGCCCCCACCCTGATCAATGTGGGCTACCTGTCGCCGCTTTTTCACGACGGGCGGGATGTTGCGCTGGAAACGCAATTCGTGTCCCCGATGACCGCCCGGAACGAGATGGCCAACCCCTCGATCGGGCATGTGGTCGCGTTGCTGGGGCGCCTGCCGGACTACCGCGACCTGTTTGCTGACGCCTTCGGTGCGGGGCCGTCGCTGGACCGGATCGGACAGGCGCTTGGCGCTTATCAGCGGACGCTGGTCGCTGGCGACAGCCCGTTCGACCGCTGGTATTTCGGCGGTGATGAGGCCGCGCTTGGGGCGGATGCGCAGCAGGGGTTTGCCCTGTTTACCGGCAAGGCGGGCTGTGCCGGCTGCCATACGCTGGGCGACCGCGACGCGCTTTTTACCGACCAGCTGTTCCACGACACCGGCTATGGCCGCCTGCGCGCGGCGCAGCGCGACAACCCGCCCGAAACCGTGCCGGTGCAGGTGGCCCCCGGCGTGGTGCATAACCTGGATTTCGCGCGCGTGCTGTCGGTCTCGGCCCGGCGCGATCCCGATCTGGGCCGCTATGCGGTGACCGAGGACCCCGCCGACCGCTGGACATTCCGCACCCCCGGCCTGCGCAACCTGGCGGTGACGCCGCCCTATATGCACGATGGCGGGTTTTCGACCCTGGCGCAGGTCATCGACTTCTACGACCGGGGCGGGCGGCCCCACCCGGCGCAGGACCCGGCGATCCGGCCGCTGGGGCTGGACGCCGGCGAAAAGCGCGCGCTGGAGGCGTTCCTGCTGAGCCTGACGTCAGACGGGCTGGGCTGCCTGGTCGGCGCGGCCCGCACCCAGCCGCCGGACAACCACTGACCTCAGGCCGCGTCGCTGCGCGCGGCCCACCAGGGCTGATTGCAGATATGCCCCAAAAAGCCGGTGACGATCAGCGCCCCCAGATACGAGGTCGCCCCGGTCCCGATATCCAGCGGCGGGTTCACCTCGACAAAGTCGAAGCCGACAATCCGGTGCCGTTGGGCCAGCGCCTTGAGGCTTTCCATCAGTTGCCGGAACGACAGCCCGTCGGGTTCGCCGGAAACACAGCCCGGCACGATCGACAGATCCAGCGCATCGACATCGATCGTGACATAGATATCCGACCCTTCGGGCAGCAGCGCGGCCAGCCCCGCCGGGCCCAGGCTGCGGGCCTCGGTCATGCAGATCACCCTGTGCCCCTTGGCGCGCAGCGTGTCGACATGGTCCTTGGTGGTGCGCAGGCCACGAATACCCACCTGCGTCAGCGACAGGCATGTGTCCATCTGCGTGATATAGCGGAATGCGTGGCTGTTGGTACGGTTGAGATCCTCGTCGATCTCGGCATAGTCCTGATGCGCGTCGAACTGGACCACATGTACCGGCCGGTCAAAGGCCGCAAAGACCGGATAGGTGATCGCATGATCGCCGCCCAGGATCACCGGGAACAGTCCGGCATCAAGCATCTCGCGCACCTTGGCGGTGATCAGCTCGAATGTCCGGGCCGGGTTGGCGGGGCGGATGTCGATATCGCCCAGATCGACGATATGGCCCTGTGCCAATTCGGTGCCCAGATAGGTTTCCTGAACATCGGGATCGTAAAGCGGCGCGTCCACCGGGATACGCAGCGAATGTTCTCGGATACCGCGCGGCCCGAAGCGCGAGCCCGGCAGGAACGGCGAGCCCTCGTCAAAGGGCACCCCAAGGACCCCGATGGTTGCGCTCCCGTAATCGGCCGGGTCGCTTGCGAAACGCTGGCGCAGGAAGGTCGGGATGCCGGTATAGCCGCGATTGACGATCTTCATCGCTGTCTCCTTTGGTGGGGGTTTCTGAAATCGGGATGAAACGCCTGCACGCGGTCGAAGAACTCGGCCACACGGGCGTTCTTTCGGCTGGAAATCACCGTGTTGGGATCGCCATCGGCCACGATCCGACCGTGATCCATGAACATCAACCGCGAGGCAACATCGCGCGCAAAGGCCAGCTCGTGTGTGACGACCATCATCGTCATGCCGCCATCCGCGAATTCCCGCAGCAGGCTCAGAACCTCGCCCACCAGTTCGGGATCCAGCGCCGATGTGGGCTCGTCGAACAGCATGATCTCGGGGTCCATGGCCAGTGCGCGGGCAATGGCCACGCGCTGTTTCTGACCGCCCGAGATCTCGCCCGGATAGCGGTCCGAAAGCTGCGCGATCTGCAACCGGTCCAGAAGCGCCTGCGCCTTGTCGCGGGCATCTTCGGGGCGCCGCCGGGCGACACGGATCTGCGGGCGGGTCACATTCTGTTCCACCGTCAGATGCGGCCACAGGTTCAGCGACTGATAGACCATCCCGATACGCGGTCTGATCCTGTCGATCTCGCGCCCGGACTGGCGCCGGACCAGCCCCTCGGGCGACAGGTCCTTGCCCAGATACCTGTCCCCGACCTTGACGAACCCGTCATCCGGCGGCTCCAGCCACAGCAGCGTGCGCAGCAATGTGGACTTGCCACAGCCCGACGGCCCGACCAGAGACACCACCTGTCCCTTGGGGATCGTGAAATAGACCTCGTCCAGCGCCCGGGTCTCGCCGAAGCGCCGGATCAGGTTGATCGCCTCCAACGCGGTCTGGGTCATGTCCGCCCCCCGTCCAGCAACAGGTACCTGGCAACCAGCGGGGTCATCAGGCGGTTGCGGTTGGCGCCCGCCAGCCGTCTTTCGAACAGGGCCGCGCCAAAGGCAAATGCCGCCGTGATCGCCCAATAGATCAGGGCAACCGTGATGAACACCTCGAACGGCGCAAAGGTCTCGCCCTGCACCACCAGCCCCGCAAAGGTCAGCTCGGCAACGGTGATCGTCGACAGGACCGAGCTTTCCTTGATCATGGTCATGGTGCAATTGACGACCGGCGGCACCATCGGGCCCAGGATCTGGGGAATGATGATATCGCGGGCCGCAGCCACCGGCGACATGCCGATCGCCCGGGCCGATTCCCACTGTCCCTTGGGCAGCGCCTTGACGCAGGCGCGGATGATCTCGGTGTAATAGGCGCCGGCAAACAGCGAAAGCGCGACCGTGCCGTTGACCAGCGCGGGCAGCCGCACCCCCATCGCCGGCAGGCCATAGTGGATCAGGAACAGCAGCACGATGAAGGGAGTGCCGCGCATCACCGCGACATAGGCCGCGGCCAGCCAGCGCAGTGGCGCGATGCTGGACAGGATCGCAACGGACGCGATCCCGCCGATTGTCATGCCGACCACAAAGGCAATCGCCGTGACCCGCAGGGTCATGAGCGCGCCTTCCAGGAACAGCGGCAGGTTTTCGGTAATGACGGTCGGATCAAGCATTCTCAGCGGCCTTCCCGCGCAAAGCGGCGTTCCAGAAGCAGCCCGCCAGCCGTCAGCGCAAGGTTGATGATCAGAAACATCGCGGCGGCGGCCAGAATGGGTTCGAACGGCCGGAACTTCGCCGCGCCGATCTGTTGGGACACCCGCAGCGCCTCGACCACGGTGATCACCGACAACAGCGCGGTGCCCTTCACGATGACCGTGCCCTCGTTGATCAGCATCGGGCTGATGCGCCGGAAAAGCTGTGGCAGGATGACCTTGCGCCAGATGACCCCGGGCGAAAGGCCCAGCGCGGTGGATGCCTCGATCTGGCCGCCGTCGATCTCGGGCAGCGAGCCGCGCATGATCTCGGATATGAAGAACGAGGAGTTCAGCGCAATCGCCGTGATCCCCGCAATCTCGGGCGGAAGCCGCAGGCCGGTCGCCGCAGGCAGACCGTAATAGATCAGGAAGATCTGGATCAGGATCGGCGTGCCCCGGATAAAGCTCAGGCATACCGCGATAAGCCCGTTCAGCGGCGCGATCTTCAACGAGCGTACAAGGGTCAGCGCCGTACCCCCGATCAGCGCCAGGCAAAAGGCCAGGATCGCGATCCGCAGGTTGACCATCGCCGCATCGGACACACGCGGCAGCGAGGACAGGACATAGTCGAAATCGAACTTCATGCTCTCTTCCAATGGGGGACGACAGCTCCGGCAACGGGACCGGAGCCGCTGGATGTCAGACGGCGCTTGGCGGCAGATATCCCGTGTCGGGGATTTCCATCTTGAAGCCGAACCACTTTTCCTGAAGCGCATAGAGCCGCCCGTCGTCGCGCATTTTCAGGATCACGGACGAGATGAAATCACGCAGATCGGCGTCTTCGGGGCGGGTCACCCATGCCTGGTATGTCCACTGAACGCCGGTTTCGATGGGCGCGGCGACCTCGAACACATCGGGATGCTCCTTGACCAGCACCGCCAGCGACGGCAGCGACTGGATCACCGCATCGATTTCCCCCGACGCCAGCGCCGTATAGCAATCGGTATAGGCGGTATAAAGCTTCAGCTCCTTGAAACCCGCGCCAGCCGATTTCAGCTTTTCATCGACCGCCTTCGCGATCGGCTCGGCCGAGGACGCCAACTGGGTGCCGACCAGCTTGCCCGCCAGGCCGTCTTCGGTCTCAACCGCTTCGCCCTTGCGGGTCATGATATAGGGCTGACCGTTCGCGATCGGCACGGTATAGGCGTATTTCTTGGCCCGCTCCTCGTTGATCGAGACCGTGGTGGCCACGAAATCGAAATTCCCGGCCAGCAGACCGGGCACGATGCCCTGCCACGGCAGGTCAAGCTGTTCCAGTTCGACATCAAGCTCTGCGATGACCACGTCGAGGATGTCCTTGCCGTAGCCCACGATCTGGCCGCTGTCGTCGACGAATTCAAAGGGCGGGAACGCGGCCTCGGTGCCGACGGTCACCTTGCCGGTTTCGCGGATCTTGGCCAGCGTGCCGCCGGACTGTGCCCGGGCAAGCGATGAAAGGGCGGTGCTGGCACCGGCTGCCATGGCCAGGGCCCCTAATTGGCGTCGGGTAAGTTTCATCTGGTTCTCCTTGTTGGATGTGGAAACCCCCGGACCTGCCCGTCTTGAAGCGGATTCGGTCCGGGAGGGGTGAAAGAAGCCTCAGGTCCGTTCGAAATAATCGGCCCGAACCGCGGCCCCGATCAGGTTGACCGCCAGCCGGCCGGCCAGGATCGACGTGATGTTGTTCAGGTCACGCGACGGGGTGATCTCGACGATATCCATCCCAAGAACGCGGCCCTTGGCGACAAGCCCGTGGATCAGTTTCCGGCATTGGTGGAATGTCAGCCCCCCCGGCGCCGGCCCCTCGACCCCCGGCGCTTCGGACGGGTCGATCCCGTCGGCGTCGATGGTGATGTAATACCGCCCGCCGGACGGGATCTTTTCCAGCACCGCCTCAACCCCCTGATCGTGCACTTCGAACGCAGGCACGATGGTGGCGCCGTATTCCAGCGCCGCCTCGTATTCCTCGGGGCGGCCACTGCCCTGGGCACGGATGCCGATCTGGAAGATATCCCCGAAATGGCCCATCTCGGACGCGCGGCGGATCGGGCTGGACAGACCGTCATGCACGCCGTTCACCTCGTCCCGCCAGTCGATATGCGCATCGATCTGGATCAGCGTGATCGGCCCCTGTTCGGGCGCGCAGTCCTCCAGCGCGCGGAAGATCGGGATCGGGATCCCATGATCGCCGCCAAAGGTGATCGGCATGGCACCGGCCCTGATGATCTTGCGCATCGCCGCTTCGGCCTTGCGATAATGATCCCCGCCCGGCACCGCCAGATCGAAGGGTACGTTGCCGACATCCACGGCCTTGATTGGGCGGTTGTCATAGATCGGGCCGCCGACATCGAAATCGTGACGCTCCAGATCCCGCGACACGCGATCCGTCATCCGGCGGATCGTGTCCGGCGCGGTCGACTGGTCATTGGCCAGGGCATCGGGGGTATAGGCGCTGCCGTTCGGGATACCCAGGAAAACGATATCCGCGTCCAGCGTGTCCAGATCGATACTGACCGGGGCATACAGAAAACTGCCATAGCTCGTGGCCGCTGGAAGCGTGAGTTGTTCATCCTCGATATTTGAGACCTCGTTCATACGATCGGTTCCTGCATTAGAATTCATCATGGTCGGGCTCTGGCGGCGCGTGATCGGTCATCTCGATACGCAGACCCCAGACAGCCTGCCGTGATCCCACGCTGCGTGTTTCCGCCGGTTTCAAAAAGAGCGAGATTTGCAACCGTGGTTGCGAAATCAACAACTTGGGGCATCAATGGGCGTGCGGCAGACGCGGCTGATCGGGAACCTGTCCGAGGCGGACCTGAAGAACATGCGGATTTTCCGGCGGGTTGCCGATGCGGGCGGCGTGACGGCCGCCGCCGACCTGAACGGGGCGGAAAAATCGACCTATAGCCGCGCGCTCAAGGCGCTCGAGGATCGTCTGGACGGCGCGTTGTGCGAACGTGGCCCGCACGGGTTCCACCTGACCGAATATGGGCGCCGGGTCTATTCGGCGGCGACCTCGCTCGAAGATGCGCTTGGCAATGTCCGGACCGAGATCAACGGCGCGCGCAAAAGCCTGACCGGTGCGCTCAGCCTGGGCGTTGCCGACAACATGCTGACCAACCCGGCAGCCAAGATTTCCGACGCGCTCGAGGCGTTCTTCCAGCGGGCGCCCGCGGTGTCGGTGTCACTGTCGATCTATCCGCCCGACCAGCTTGCACAGGTGCTTGCCGACCGCCGGGTCCACCTGGCCGTGATCGGCGCCAAGAACCTGGAACGCAGCATGACCGCAACCCCGTTGTTCGACGAGGAATACGCCCTTTATTGCTGTCCGCATCCCGGACAGCATCCGCCCCATATCGACACGCTCAGATCACGCGGCATCGGGGTGGTGCACCGCAATTTTTCGGGCCCCGGACCCAGCGAGGATTCCCTGCGGATCACTGCCGCCTGGAGCGTTCTGGCCAGCGGGATCGAGGCCGTCGCGACCTATATCAACACCGGCAGATGCGTGGGCTTTCTGCCACGCCACTATGTCGAAGGCATCCGCACCCGGCGCCCGTTCGTCGAGGTCCCCGGCAGCGAAAGCATGCGCCGACAGACCACATTCGTCGTCGCACAGGAAACCGCACGCACCAAATCGCATCCCATGATCCTGATGTCCGATATCCTGAAATCGGTGATGCGGGCGGAGGGGTGATTGGAATCTACGTCGTCCACCCGAGACGCGCCTCAAGGGCTAGGTTAGTTCACCGCCGGCACGCAGCGCCAAAAGGCCAAGCGCGGCAATGGTCGTCGCATCTTTGATCTGACCGTCCGATACCATATCGCAAATTTGCCCGAACGAAAAAGGCGCGGTTATCATGTCCTGCTCGGTGTCTTCGCGATCTGGTGCGCCCTCTTTCAGATCAGTCGCTAGAAACAGATGACACCCTTGGCTACAGAACCCATAGGCCCCATAGAGGTGCCCGATCCTGGTCAGGGTGGACGCGACCAGACCCGTTTCTTCTGTCAGCTCGGCTCGTGCCACGGTTTCGGCCCCGACGCCCGGTTTGGTTTCCCATGCGCCTTGTGGGAACTCCCAGAACCGCTGCCCGACGGGATAGCGGAACTGCTGAACCAGTTGGAAACGCCCATCCGCATGGCGCGGCGCGATCAGGGCATAATCTTCCTTGGCAACCACGCCATAGATACCGGGGCTTCCGTCCGGAAACCGCACGTTGTCCTCGCGGACTGTCATCCACCGGTTGCGATAGACGATTTGGCTATTCTCTTGCGTGATGCGGCCTTCTGACACCGTGATCTCCCGGAAACTACATGTTGCAAAGCTATGGTCGCACTACCGCATCAGGGCGATTCTGCTTGTGAATTTCTTACATTTTCTGCCGGTTTTACGAACAGGTCCTTTTCAGGCGCGAAAGACATTCTGGCGAAAACCTGACCTAGTTTCCTTTCCCACATGACAAACGAGCATGCCGCTGAATTCATGCTTGACCAATATCGTGGGCTGCGCGCAGGGGCGACTCCCAAGGCTATTTCCAAGAAAATAACAGACCTGGCAATTTATTGCGCATCTTTGCCAGGCCCGAAACAACCACAGAGAAAGTAAATGCCGGTCTGTTCCGGGTATATTTCGTGCCGCGGCACATTGCTTATGCAGGCAGAAATTGCGCGCAGAAAGATAACCCTGGGTTGATTTTTCCATTGGCCAATTTTGTCAGCGGTCGACACCATCATTGATGAAAGGCGCTCTGCGGTCGTTTCACCAGGCAGAAGACAAGGCCTGAAGCATATTAATATTCAAATACTTACGCAGATGCCTGCCGGTCAACGCACGTTCAACAGGTTGAGGTAAATGATGAATATTGCTGACAGTCAAATCTATCGCGGATCCAATCGCACCATGCGGGTGGTCGAATTAACGGCCCCCGGAATTCTAGCCGAAAACTTCGAGCCCATTCCTGAACCCCAGCTTGACGAGGTATTGCTGCGGACCCAGGCGATTTCGGTCTGTTCAACTGATGTGTCCTATTTTCACGGGTATCTGCACCCGGATCATTACCCGGTCATTCTGGGGCACGAATATGTGGGCGAGGTGGTCGCGGTCGGCCCCGACGCAGATCCGGACCTGATGGGCAAGCGCCTGTCCTATTTCGGTCAGACAGACTTCAAGGGGATGGCGGAGTACCGGGTTCTGCGCCCGCTATTCGCAGGCGAGACGAAATCCAGCACGTTCGAGACCAGCCGTGATTTCAAGGATGACCACTATGCCGCCGCGGTTGTGATCCCCGACGATGTCGACAGAACCGCCGCGCCATTGCTCGAGCCGATCACGGCGGTGCTGCGCGCGATCCTGAAACACCCGCCCAAGGTCGGCGACAACGCCCTTGTATTGGGGGGCGGCCCCTGCGGCGCAATCGCGGGTACGATCCTGAAAAAGGTCTTCGCCACGCGGACCGTCGGCTTGCTGGAACGCAATGCGGATCGCGCCGCCATGGCGCAGAGCCATTATGCAGACGTGGTCTATCGCGATGCCGAAGCGCTTGGCTCGGGCCGGGATCCCGGCCTGCGTTTCGACTATATCTTCGATGCCCTGCCACCGATTGTCGGCGGCGCCGAAGATGCCGACCCCCGGCGCGCGGCGTTCAAGTCGGCAACGCCCGAAGCCACCTATATCCTTTACGGCGCATCGATGGAGATGCAGAAATTCGACACCTGGCTGTTGTTGGCCAAGGGCATCAACGTCAAGGCTGGCGCCTTCGATGTGGATTACTATCCGATGAGCTACACCGCCAGCGTCCTGCGCTCGGCTCTGAACCTGCTGCAAAGCAAGATCATCGACCCCGAATGGATCATGTCCCGCCATATCCGCTTCGAAGATTTCGACGCGTTGGCCTGGACGTTCCAGAACCACGAAAAGAACCCGGATCTGAAGACAGTCATCACTTTTGACGCCTAGAAGCAGAGGTTCCAGGATGATTGTCTGCATCGGCATATTGTTTTTCATCTGGGGCGTGGTCGGCGTCATCATTGGCCCGCTGCTCCCCGAAACGACCAAAGCGTTTTCGCTTGGCTCGACACAGGCCGGGTTCATCTTCTTCACCTGGTCGGCGGGGTTCAGCCTGGGCTCGTTCGGGGCGCGCTCGCTTCTGGAACGGACGCGACCCGACCGGTTGCTGGGGCTTTTGAGCCTGGGCGCCGCCATCTGTTGCGGGTTTCTGTTCCTCAGCGGCTCGTTCCCGCAATACCTGTCCAGCTTCGCTTTATTGGGCCTAAGCGGCGGCGCGACGTTTACCGTGGCCCATACCCTGATCAGCTGGCATTTTCCCGCCCGGCGCGCCTCCGCGCTCAGCGCCCTGGACGTGGTCTTCAGCCTTGGCAATATGACCTCGCCGCTGCTTTTGGTTGCCCTCTTCTCAGCCGAGTTTTCGTGGCAAACGCCGTTCGTGATCGTTGCAATCGCCTTTTCAGCCGCAGCGACTGCGTTCTTCTTGCTGATGTGGTCGACCGGTGATGTCACGCCTCCGTCGGACACCACCCATACACAGACGCCGGCCGCGCCGCCAAACAAGATCCGAGCGTTGCTGCCGCTGATTATTCTTGGCATGTCCAGCTTTTTTCTGGGCACGGTGGAATGGGCACAGAACATCTGGTTCGTATCCTATGCCATCGAACTTGGCGTCAGCGAGGCGTTCGCGCGCATATCGCAATCGCTGTTTCTGTTCGGGATGGTCATGGCACGGCTGATCACGATCTTCGCGGGCAATTTGGTCCATCAGTCCGGCTTTCTGCGCATGCTGTTTGCGTCCACCATGGCGGGCAACCTGCTGATCGTCTTCGTGTCCACGCCCTGGGCTTTCATTCTGGGAAATGTCCTTATGGGCCTGGGCATCGGGGCGATGTTCCCGATCTTTCTGGCGCGTGCGATGGATATTGACCCGGCGCGCAGCGCCAATTTCTCGGCCATCATGATCATCTTTCTGGCGACCGGCGGTCAGGTTTCATCGGTGGTGATCGGGGCGATTTCAGATCTGTTCTCGATCCGGCAGACCTTTGTCCTCAGCACGTTCTTCTCGCTCGCGCTGGTCCTGTCCTTCGAACTCTATCGCTTCCTCACCCGGGCGCATCACTCTGCGCACCACCCGCAACCGGTCGGTACGGATAGCCATGCAGCAGAGTAGCGATCTTCTCTATCGGTTCGATCCGAGCCGGATGCCGCCGGGTGAAAGCCATGATGGCACGGGCGAGATCCTGGCAGATCGCGTACGCGCCCTACCCGCCGGATCGCATGTGAACCATGTCGACCTGGTCGTGGTCCGCCCCGGCGCCACAATCGGCCATCACCGCCACGGCCCGGACAACGAGGAATTCTATGTCGTGATCGTGGGCCGAGCCGAGATGTGGATCGAAGACCGAAAGCGGCCCGTGCACCCCGGCGATGTGATCCTGAACCCGCCGGGCGGTGCGCATGGGTTATTCAACCCGACCGACACCGATGTCTGGCTGGTGGTGATCGAGATACGCACGCCCAGTCCACCGCCAACCGCATAAAACATTGACCCGAAGGAGACTGACAAATGCCCGTTGCCAACCTTCATACCAACCCGCCCCCGCATCCCCTGAGCGGTTTTGAGATCACCCGTCTGGATACCGCCAAGGAAAACCAAACCCCGATCGTCTTTGCGTCGCTGAACGAACACATCTTGCGGCACTATGGCCCCGGCGTGGCCAGAGGCCGCGCGATTGCGATTGTCGATACCGCCTTCTGGGACAAGTGGGCGCGCCCCCTGACCACCGAGTTCGAGGCCGTCTATGAACAGGTGCACGTGTGCCCCATTGATGGCGGGGAAACCTGCAAGAATCTGGGTCAGCTCGACGCCGTTCTGTCGCTCTTCTGTGCGCTTGAACTCGACCGGCGGCAGGATTCACTTTTCGCAATTGGCGGCGGCACGGTGCTGGACCTGGTGGGGTTCGCGGCGTCGATCTATCGCCGGGGTGTGGCCGTCACCAAGATACCGACGACCCTGATGGCGCAGGTGGATGCCGCGATCGGGCTGAAGAACGCCATCATTTTCGAAGGTGCCAAGAACCTGGTCGGCAGCTTCTATCCGCCGCGCAGCGCCCTGATCGACGTGGGCTTTCTAAAAACCCTGCCGGATCGTCATTTCTCGAACGGAATTGCGGAGATCCTGAAAATCGCATTGGTTCTGGACCGGGACCTTTTCACCAGGATCGAAACCACGGTGGAACTGTCCAAGCACAGCAACAGCGACGCCAGCGAGGGGATCTTCGTGCGCGCGATCGAGCTGATGGTCGCAGAGCTGAATAAGAACCCCTATGAAAACACATTGCAGCGCGCGGTCGATTTCGGCCATTGGCTCAGCCCTTATATCGAGTTGAAAGACGGCGCCCTACTGCATGGCGAGGCCGTGGCCATCGACCTGGCCAACTCCCTGGCCATTTCGCATCGCAGGGGTCTGATCACCACGGCCGAACTGGATGCGGGCTTGCGACAACTGCTGCGCTTCGGCCTGCCCGTCTGTCACGATCTGATCACCCGCGAAACCGTGCACAAGGCCTTGCAGGGCACCGTCCAAAGCCGGGGGGGCAAACAGAACATCCCGCTTTGCACCGGGATCGGAACCCATGCTTTCTTTGACGATGTAACCGTTGACGAGGTTGTTGCCGCGAACCTTGAACTGACCAGACGCGCGGCGGCGGCGGCACCCGCCCGCAGTGGCGACCAGCAGGGCGAAGGGGGCTGATCATGACCGCATCCTTACCGATAAATCTGGGCGGCACATCGGTCAAATGGGGTATTCCCGTTCACCGGGCACCGGCGGATATGGACATCCGTTCCATGCGTTCACCGCGCTCCAGCGGCGAGTTTCAGGCGATGCTGCGCCACATAAAACAGGATTTCGGCACGACGCCCGACGCGGTTGCCATGGGCTTTCCCGGACCTGTCGGCGCGGATTGCGCCCTGACCCAGGCTTGCACACTTTGGCCGGACGAGGACCTGCGCGATTTCGATGTGATGCAAGAGATCCGCACTGTCTTCCCGCGGACCGATATTCATGTGATCAACGATGTCTCGGCCTATGGTTCGTTCCTGCTGGAGCGGGGGGAAACCGATTTCTGTGTCCTGAATATCGGGTCCGGCGTCGGGTCAAAGACTTATGCCAATGGCATTGAGATCAACGGACCGACGGCGCGTGGCGGCGAGATCGGCCATTGGCGCGATCCCGGCGTGCCTGCGGAACTGCGCTGTGACTGTGGCGAAACCGGACATATCGGGGCGATCTCGTCCGGGCGCGGCGTACAACGCTTTGCAGCTTGGCGCGCAAGGCGGGATGCAGAGGGGTTCGCGCATTCCGCACTGGGCCGGATCGCCGGTGCCCCGGCAGACATCACCACCCATGCCCTTGTCACTGCGATCAGGGGCGGCGATGCCTTTGCCCGCGACATATTATACGACGCGATGGCGCCTTTGGGCCGGGCGGCTGCGTTGCTGCACGTCGCCATCGGCTGCGAACGTTTCTATCTGGTCGGCGGATTCGCCGAGGCGCTGATGTCCGACTTGCCGCCCGCCTTGGCCGCAAGCGCGGCCGTGCATTGCTGGCAACAGCATTTCGACTGGACCAGCGCGTTCCGGGTGATCGAGGACGAAGTCCGAACATCGCTTCTGGGGCTTCAATACCACGCCAGGCGTGCAAGCTAGGGGGCGACGATGAAGCTGACGATCATCGGCGGCAGCAGCCCTTTCACCGTGAACATGTTCGCGAATGGGCGGGCAACTCGGTTCCTGCGCGGGTTCACGCAGATCACGCTTCAGGGGCGCAACGCCGAAAACCTGCGGCATGTACAGGCGGCAGTCGCGGCAGATTGCGCCACGGCGGGGATCAGGCTCCATACGGAAACGGATACCACGCGTGCGCTGATCGGCGCGGATGTGGTGTTGGTACAGGCCCGTTTCGGCGGCCTGGAACTGCGCGCCGAGATCGAACAGTGCTGCAAGGACCGTGGCCTTTTCGCAGACGAGACGTTGGGCATCGGCGGCCTTGTGACCGCGCTGCGCGTACAGGACCAGTGGCGCGCCTTGGCCGATTGCATCCACACCGCCTGTCCGTCGGCGATGATCGTGAACATGATCAACCCGCTGAGCCTGTCCTGCCAGATCCTGCATGGCGCGGGATTAAGAACCATTGGTCTGTGCGAGGGGCCGGTAACCACCGCGCGCTATCTTGCCTCCCAATTGACTGCACCCGACGAGGTGCTGGAATGGTCCTGCGCGGGTTTTAACCACCGGTCCTATATCCACGGGCTCAAAGTTGACGGCACGCCGCTGGGGTTTCGGCATCTGCGTCCGCTGCAAGTGCCCAAGAACGTGGGCGCGCCCGATCCCGAAAGCCGCGCCATCGTGTCGAAAGAGGTTGCGCAATGCCGAGATACGACCCGATGGCATTATGGGCGGGCGGGCACAGTTGCCGATATTCGTGCCAAGGCCTTGCGCGGGTTGGGAAATGGCGCGGCCGGCCTGCAGACCAGTCGCGCAACCCCCTGGTATGACGATGCGGTCCTGCCCTTTTTGGCGGCGTGGAGCGGACAGCAAGAGCTGCTGATGACGACGCTCAACACATTCGACCGCGGCCTGTTCCGCGAAACCCGGTTCGCTGTTCAGAAAACGGCGTTGGCGACAGTTGCGCAATCGGTTCCAGAACCGTCCGTCGCACGATGTATCGACCGGTTCGAAACGCACGAGAAGCTTTCGTTGGCCTGTTTGGCAAATCCGTCGGAACGCACGATAGACCAAGCCATTGCGTGCGATCCGCTGATACCCGACGCGCAAAAGGCCAACGCAGTGGGGGCCGTGCTGCAAATCGCCCGTATTTATCGCGGCAAGGAATACCGCAGGCGTTCAAAGATATCGGCTTAAGCCAGGTGCCGGAACATGGGGATCGCGATGACCAATGCCACGTATGACCATATCCGACTGGACCCGGACAAAAGCGCGCTTTTCCTGGATTTCGACGGAACGCTTGTGGACATCGCGCCCTCGCCATCGGCGATCCTTGTCCCGGCGGATCTTGTACAGATCCTGAACCGTTTGAACCGGCTGCTGTCGGGCGCGCTGGCGATTGTCACGGGGCGCAATGCCGATGATGTTCTGGGACAGATCGCCGGATTCGAGGGCGTTGTTTCCGGTTCTCACGGCGCCGAGCTGCGTTGGCCGGGCCAGGACATCGCGCTGACCGATACGCTGGATCGCGATAGTTTCGAACAGCTATCTAACCGGGTTCTTGAATTTCAGCGGGCACATCCCGCGCTGTTGGTCGAACAGAAACCGGCCAGCGTCACATTGCACTATCGCAACGCGGAAAAGCTGGAAGATACAGTCATCGCCTTTGCCAATGCGGTGGCCCGGGCATTTCCGGATTTCGAGGCAATGCGCGCCAAGAAATGTGTCGAGCTGAAGCTGCGCACCGTTAGCAAAGCGCAAGCCATCGCCGCGCTGATGCAAGCCGACCGTTTTCAGCGGCGACAGATCATATTCGCGGGCGACGACCTGACCGACGCGCGCGCCTTTCCGATGATCCGGGACAGGGGCGGCTGCGCGATCAGCGTGGGCACGATATTGGACGCGGCCAGCCATCACGCGGCCAGCCCCGCCGAATTTGTTTCATGGCTTAGAAAGCAGGTGATCACATGAACCGTCTTATCGTTATCTCGCACCGTGCGCCCGACCCGGCCGGGCTGAAGGATTCCGGAGGAATGGTCGTTGCGTTGAAAAATGCCATGCAGGTCCACAAGGGCATCTGGGTGGGCTGCGCGCCGACCACCCGGGAACCCGACCAACCCGATATCGCCCAACTGGATTTCTTCCACGGCGATGCCTTTGACATCGCCTATTACCACTTGTCCGAGGATGAACATGCCGGGTTCTATACGCGGTATTCAAACTCGGTGATCTGGCCCGCATTTCACGGCCGCCTGGACCTGATCGACCCCGAGGGGAACTCGTTCGCGACATACAACAACGTGGCACGCAAGATCGCCCAGGCACTGCGCCCGCATATTCGTCCCGATGATCTGATCTGGGTCCAGGATTATCAGCTGATCCCGGTGGCCGGTCATCTGCGCGCTTTGGGTGTGCGTAACAAGATGGGTTTTTTCTTGCATATCCCCTTCCCGGCGCGGGATGTGATCATGGCCATTCCGCACAGCCAGATCATGCTGCGCGGCTTTTGCGACTATGACCTGATCGGATTTCAATCCAAGCGCGATATCGAGAAGTTCTCGATCGCCTTGCGCAGCCTTCTGGATGTCACGCCCGACAGCAACAACAGGTTCCAACGCGGGGGACGCACCATCCAGATTGGGCATTTCCCAATTTCCATCGATGTCGAGGAATTCAGCCGGTTCGCACATCAGAATGGGAATCACTGTGTCGAAGGCGGCAGCAAAGGCATTATTGCGGTCGACAGGCTGGATTACTCGAAAGGTTTGCTGCAGCGTCTGCGCGGATTTCGTCAGTTCCTGGCTGACCACCCCGAGCATTACGGGCAGGTCACATTGACCCAGATCGCACAGCCGACACGAGAACACATCCCCGCCTATCGCAGTTTAAAAACCGAGGTGGAACAACTGGTCAGCGCGATAAACGGCCAATATGGCGGCGTTGAATGGGTGCCTGTCCACTACGTCAACAAGCGTGTGTCGCGAGAGCGCGTGGCAGGGTTGTTACGATCCGGCAAGGGGTGTCTTGTCACGCCGCTTGCCGATGGCATGAACCTGGTCGCCAAGGAATTCGTCGTAGCACAAGATCCTGCCGATCCGGGGGTTCTGATCCTGTCCATGTTCGCCGGCGCGTCAGAAGAGCTTTCGGCCGCTTTACTTGTGAACCCCTATGACACGGGGTCGATTGCAGCCGCGACGGAACGCGCCATTTCGATGCCCATCGAAGAGCGGCGCGCGCGGCATGCCGACCTTTTGAAAGCGGTGCAATCGAACTCGATTGGAGATTGGTCGCGGAATTATCTGGCCGCGCTTCAGGCGCAGGCGATCACAACCGCGCCCCAGCCGGTCGAATTCCGACCCAAGGACTGAGCCACATTTTCCAATCCGCTCTTCGAAAGGGACACTGGGGGCACCCTTTACTCAAGAAAACCGGTGCATCCATCGAGGCGAGAAATGCTGCAAATCCATCCGCCTGTCAAATCCGGTCCTGAGCAGTTTCAAGAGCGTGGCCGTCGCCACAAGCTGAACCGTGCTCCTTTCCCCGATTTTGCTTTGGAAGTTTGTGATCCGATCAGCAGAATTGGGTGCTCCAGGCGTCCAGAAATTCGGTTTCCAGCCGTTGAATGGCTTGCGGCATACGGCAACTGACAGCGTTGCGCGGCATCTGATCCAGAACATCCCGCCAACCTTCCTGGGTATCTGCTGGAACCTCGACGGCACCGCTGCTCAGATGATCCCGCAGACCATCCAGCCCGTTGACGAAAAGCGGGCGGCGCGCGGCCAGCGCCTCGATCGCGACCAACCCATAGGCCTCCCATCTGGAGGGCATCACAACGGCGTCGACCTTCCCCATCGCGGAAACCGGGTCTGGGCAGAACCCCATGAACCTGATACGCGGATCGCCGCCCGCCAAGCACTTTAGTGCCGCTCCTTCCGAGCCGGTGCCATAAAAGTGCAGCTCCAGATCCGTCCGCTCACATGCCCTGAAGGCCCTGATCATCACATCGAAACCCTTTTGCGGCTCTAACCGGCCGATCGCCCCGATCACGCGAATGGGCCCGTCGTTCACCGGCAAAGCCTGGAACGCGGAAAGATCGACGAATGACCGCACAAGGGTCAGTTTTTCGGGACGGATCGCGCCAATCCGCGCCAGCCAATCCTGCTGCGCCAGACTGACAGCCGCAACATTGTCAAACAGGCCATAGGAAAGGCGCAACAACCGATAGAACCGCTTCTTTGACGGCACGTTCAAGCGAACAAAATTCTCGGTATAGCTGTGCTCCACATGAACAATTCGCGCGCCTGGATTGCAGATCCTCAGCGCCGCCAGGCGCGGCAGGTTGCGCCAGCTGATCGACAGGTGCGAGACAATGACGTCGGCTTTCATCCGGGAAAACCCGGCGCTGCCGCCAGTGATCGCCTGCAGACGGTGATCGGCATGTTTGGCAAGCTCGGGCGAGGTGATGATGTGGTCCACAACGCGGGTCACCCCGCCCGCCGTTGTGTCGTCAATCAGATGCAGGAAAGCAGGCCGGCTCATGACGCCACCCGCGCGTTCTGCCGCCGGCTCGAGACAAGCGTCATCATCCCAAGCACGGGCTTCTCACCACACAGCCAAAGCACGTGCGCGGCGGCAAGCGTCACCGCGGACTTCAAGGGCTCTTCCCAAAGCGGACGATACGAACACGCCAACCACTCCTTCGAAAGTTTTCGGGCATGTGCTCCGTCAAGGTCAGCCACCGCGCGACGGCTGAGAAAGCGCAGCTGATATGCGCGCGCCGCCTGTGTGTGTGTGCGAAAGAAATCCGGCGCAAGCGGGGCCAGCTTTTCGACCATGCGCTCCCATGCGGCGAATTGCCGGTCGGTTGCCGATGACAGCCCCCCTGCATTGATGCGGTATTGCGTCAACAGGCCGGGAATACCCTCGAACCGCCAGCGGGTGGTCAGCGCGATCCGCAGCCAGCACTCGATATCCTCGGATTGGCGGAAACGCTCGTCAAAGTACCAGTCGCGCCCGTCCTCCTCTGGCGGGCGAAAAGCGATCTCGTCCAGCACATCACGCCGCAGCACCGCGGCAGAGCCATTCCCGACCGGGTTGCGTTTGAAGACATGCGCGGCATCGATGCCGGTCAGGCGCGGGCGCTGTGCCTGACCGGTCAGACAGCCATCGTCGTTGATGAAATCCGACCCCGAGAAACTGATGCCAACCGCCGGGTTTTCTCGCAGATGCCGGATATGTGCGGCCAGCTTACCCGGCAGCCACAGGTCATCGGCATCACAAAACCCGATAAAGTCGCCCCGCGCAGCAGCAATGCCGGTGTTGCGCGCCCCGGCCAGCCCCCGATTGGGCTGTGTGACCACACGGATATTGCCATCTTTCACAAAGCCTGCCGCGATCTCGAGCGTCCGGTCCGAAGATCCATCATTGACAATAATGACCTCGAAATCATCGAAAGTCTGCGCCTGCAAGGCGCTCAAGGTGTCTGCAAGCGTGCGTTCGACGTTGAAGGCGGGAACAATGATCGAAGCAGTGGGCATCACGGTTGTCCTTTCTCGTTCAGGCAAACAGGCGGCGGGTCAGGCGGGGCGGCATCGCCAATGCGCAAACCGCAGCGCACAGCGTGGGCAGCCCGCGCCGCAGGGGAAACACGAAGCCGCCCGGGCTGTGTAGAACACCCGCCAATGCGTATTTCAGCGCGGCGGTGCGACCCTGCCCCAAACGCAAAGCACGTCGGGCGAGGTAGCGTTTATAGGTGGCGTGCGCGACTGCGGAAGGGCGGATTCCCAAGCGCGCGGCAGACGCCAGCGCCTGACGGCGGCCATGCTCCATCGCATCAAGATCCGCCGACAGGCCATGGACGCTGAGGCGGTAATAGGTCTGCAATCGCGGCACACCGGCCACCCGCGCGCCCCCGGCCACCAGACGGATCAGCCAGTCGAGGTCCTCATTGTGTACCATCGTTTCATCGAACCCGCCCGACGCAACAAACAGGTCGCGACGCACCGCCATGTTGGACATGGTACAGACCGGGTTTTCCCCAAGCAGCGTCTGTACATCCAACAGGCCCTTTTCGACCGTGGATCGCACCGATGTATCACCGGGCCGGTCCGAGAAGAACCCGACCTCGCCAAACGCGCCATCGACATCCCCCTGGGCAAAGACCTGGGACAGCTCCGCCAGCTTCGAGGGCACCCACAAATCGTCCGCATCGCAAAAGGTAAGGAAATCGCCCCGTGCCTGTTTCATCGCACCATGGTTACGGGCCGCACTTGGCCCCTTTCGCGGGTGGGTGCAAAGCGTGATCCGGCTATCACGGGCCGCAACATCACGAATGCGCTGCTTGGTCCTGTCGGTCGAGCCATCATCAATACAGATCGCCTCCCAATCGGTGCAGGTTTGTGCCTGAAGACAGGACAGTGTGCTGTCGATCGTCCGCTCAGCGTTATAACAGGGAATGATGATGGAGAATGTCGGCATATTTCAAACCTCTCTGGGGGGCGCCTCGAAGGCCCGGAGCAGCAATGACAGCGAGGCCGCAACCATGATGACCGTGGCGACAACGGCATAGCCGGTGGCCAGGACGGTCAGACCATGCGGCGCCATCACCAGAGCATTGGCTGAAAGCGTAATCGTCAGCAGAAGGGTGACACGAAACTCCCAGCCGGCCTCGCCCGTTGCGCGCAAGAAACCCGCCGCTGCGGACCAAAGGGTCGTGGGTATTGCCACAAGGCAAAGGATCGAAACCACCTGGTCGACCCCGTGCCAGCCCGACCCGAACAGGATCGGAACATATACAGGGGCCAGAAGCGATTGCAGAAGCACAACCGGCGAGATCAGGCCAAGCGACAGCAGAACGCTCTGCCGCAGGGCAACAAGCTTGTCTTCGCTGGCACACAGATGCGGGAACAAAACGGTCGAAAACGCGGTCGAAAATGAACTTGCCAGCCCAAGTCCGGCGTTGAACGCCATGAAATACAGGCCAAGGGTTTCCGCGCCCATCAAAGCGCCGACAATCACCTTGTCGATTTGCATCCGCATCGCCTTGACCAGCTCGACCCCCAGCACCGCGCGTCCGAAGGTCACAAAGGGCCGGACCGGCGCGAACCCCTGGCGAAGGTCGCGCGCCCAGGGATGAAGCCGGCGCATCGCCACCAGCCAGAACGGCGCCATCAGCACCCGTGGCAGGATCAGTGCCAGCGGCGAGGCCCAGACGAGCACAAGCACCGCCGACATCAGGTTGGCACCCACCACCTGACCGCCAGCGATGGCAGCCGTCTGATGCAGCTTGCCCGCGCGCATGGCCAGCGCGCATTGAACCAACCCGGCGGGCATGAACAGATACTCTGCCGCCAGCAGCAGGATCAGAGCCAGCAGCATCAGATCGCCGCCCCACAGATAGATCCCCAGACCCACCAAGGCCTGAACGACGAAAAGTCCCAGACACCAGATCCAAAACAACTTGTGCGCGGTGGCACAGGTGGCGGCAAGCTGGTCTTCGCGGGCGGCAATGATCCGTTGGCCAATGCCGTTTTCAGTCAGTGATTTCAGGATGTCGGCCGCCGCCAAAGCCGCCGCCGCAACCCCGATCTGACCCAGATCAAGCGTGCGCGCCACAGCGACCACCACCAGCAGACGCGATGCCTTGCTGGCGGCTTCGGAGGCGCCATAGGCAATCAGGTTCCGGGCAAGGTGTGGCAGTTTGATCTCGAACGGCATCAGAAAGGTCCGCATTTGTTGGCTGAACGATTTCTAACGCGGAATGCGCGCCGCCGTCTTGGTCCAGCCCGGACAGTTGCCAAAGCGGAAGGACAGGCCCCTATCCGTTCGGATATACGCCCGGCCAAACACGGCACTCGCCAACTGACGCGTGATCGGCATACTATCGCTGCAACCGGAAATGTATCGAGTGAACCCGATGAGAAGGTTTCATGAAACAGGCGCTTCTTGGCTCGCACTTGCGATGCTTGCCAGCTGCGCGACCCTGGACACCCCAGAAAACCTGGAACCTGTCGCCTCTGGTCAGGGATATCAGGCCCAATACCGCGAGGTTGCGCGCAAGACATCTGCGCCCGCCTTCCTGTTGGCGGCCGAGATGAATGCCCGCAAATGTACAGCGCCGCTGGGGGGCAACAGTGGCAAGGGCGCCAATACGGTCGAGCCGCATCTGTCCGGTGCGCGACTGACGCGCAACGATCTCATCGACCTGCGCGTCGAAGAGGACGAGACCTTCAGCGGCGACTACGTGATCTCACGCGATGGGACGATCAACCTGCCCTTCCTGCCCCCGATCCGCGCTCAAGGACGTCTGGTCCGCGAGGTCGAGGCCGACATCGCCGCACAGCTTGTGTCACGGGATTTCTTTGTCGAGCGGCCCCGTGTTTCCCTGCGTGTTGCGGATTTCGCATCGGTTTCGGTCGGCGTCTCGGGCGCGGTTTTCGAACCGAAGGTCGTTGAAATCGGGGGCGTTCCGGGGGATCAGATCGACAGTCGCCGACAGGCGGCCTTGGGGGCATCGACCGAGGCACGCAACCTGTCCGCCGCCCTGCGGGCCGCAGGCGGTGTCCGGCCCGATGCGGATATCTCTGCCGTCAAGGTCCGACGCGGCGGGCGCGTTCACACGCTTGACATGCGCGGCGTTTTCGAAGGTCAGAACGCGGTCGACATCATGCTGTTGACCGGCGACGAGGTGTCCGTACAAAGCCGGGGCTGCTTTCAGGATGATCTGATGCGGCCCAGCCCGATCAGCCCGCCCGGCGTTTCGCTGTTCCTGTCAAACCTGACCCAACCGGCAGCGGGCAATGCCAGCGCGGCGGTCGGCCGCGAGGTGCGCGAGATCCCGTATGGCACACGCTATATGCAGGCGGTCATTGACACAAACTGTGTGGGCGGCGCACGGGCGACCAGCGCCGACCGCTCGGCGGTGCTGTTCTCGCGCAATCCGATAACCGGCGTTTCGGTCGTCATCGAGCGCGATATAGAGGAGCTTCTGCGCCGGGCCGACAGGGATGACTATGACCCCTATCTCCTACCGGGGGACTCGCTGGCCTGTTATGACAGCACGATTACCAATATCGGCGAGATCGGCCGCGTTCTTGGCCTGACCAGTGCCGCGATCCCCTGACGCGCCACGCGCTTCCGGGGATCTGTGATCTGCCCGACACCCAGCGCGCCGGGTATCAATAGGCGCCGCGCCCGGTCAGGACAGCGCCAAAAGTTCTCAGGATCAGCGCGAAGTCAAGCGCGACAGAGGCCCGGCGGGTATAGTCGAGATCCATCTCGACCATCTGGTCGAAACCGATATCGGCGCGACCCGACACCTGCCAGATACCGGTGATGCCAGGCTTCACGGCCAGCCGCCCGAATGCGCGAGCCGGATAATTCCGAACCTCGCTTGGCAGGGCCGGGCGCGGTCCGACGATGGACATCTCTCCCCGCAGCACGTTCAGGATCTGCGGCAACTCGTCGATCGACGCCCGGCGGATAAAACGGCCCACACGGGTGATGCGCGGGTCCTGCCGTGCCTTGAAACACACGCCGCTGCGATCCGATCTGCCCAACAGGGCCACGCGGCGTCCTTCGGCATCAGTGGTCATCGAACGGAACTTGAACATGGTGAAGGGCTTGCCATCCTTACCGACACGGGTCTGACGAAAGATCGCCGGGCCACGGCTGTCCAGCCGGATTGCCAGCGCGGTCAGTCCCATCGGCACCGCAAGCACTGCCAGCGCCGTACCGGCGACCAGAACGTCCAGCGCGCGCTTTTGGATCTTGGCCATCCCGCCCTTGCGCAACGCGGCAAGTCCCGCATGAGCCAGGAAAGTCACGTTGCCCCACAGATAGCGCTTGGCCATGCGGCGCGGCTCCATCGCCAGACGCCAGACCCATTCCATCTTGGCGCGGCGCACCGCTATTGGCGCACGCTGCACATTGCCTGCCAGAAAATCGAACAGCGCGCCTACTCCCAGTGTCAGGTCCGCGTTCAAGTCATCGGCGTTGCGATGGAGCCAAAGCTCTTGCATCGGCACCCCAAGGGCCACCAGAACGATGTCCGCGCCGCTTTGGTTGATTTCGTCGATCACCGCCTGCGTATCGGTGGATCCGCCGTATCCGTCACGCGTGCCCGCGATGCGCAAGCTGGGAATGTCCGACACCAATCGCTCTGCTGCGGCCTCTGCCGTGCCGGGGCGCCCGCCAAAGAGATATACCGACTTGCCCATCTTTGCGGCCTGCGCCAGCAGTTGCGGCACCAGATCCGTGCCGTTCAGATTTGCAGCCAGACGCTGGCCGGTCATCTTGCCTGCGATCTCGATGCCGACGCCATCCGGCAGCAGCATATCGGCAGCAGCGACGGCGCGGGCATATGCGGCATCGGCCCGCCGCATGTTGCAGCAATGGGCGTTCATGAAGAACACGCGCTTGCGTCCTGCGGTCAGCAATGAATTGATTGCACGCGCCGGACGGGCATCGGCCAAATCAAGGTCAAGCGCAGCCAGGTGACGTGTGGGAAGCGGACGGCTGGGAACTTTGACAGCCTGGCTGAAATCGGGGTCGAGATAGGCGTGTTTCATCGGGATAAGTCCTTGAGCTTGCTTCGGTTAAAATCAGGCTGTGGGACTTTGTGATTTCGCTCAATCGAGCGGACGGACAGCGCGCGGGGCCTTCGGATGAGGCCCTCGCCAAAGCGACAAGACATCCTATGCCGCCGGTGCGCGTACTATCCAAAAGGAATAAGCGGGGTATCGGATCGGGACCGGAAATTTACGCTGTGACCATCCGGCTGAGGGCAGAATCATAGCCCCGCGAAATCCGGGCCATCGCTCAACGGACTACACTTTTGCATAGGGCCTCTGTTCCGAAGAAGCTGCAGCCTCGCCATTGTCGGCGGGGCTATTTCCTGTCCGCGCGGGTATGAGAAAGACAAAGGAGACAGAGATGACCTTTGACGCCACCACAGAACCGCCCCGAAGCCCGGCCCGCCGTATTGGCCTTCGCCGGATCGTCATGGGCAGCCGTCTGAACGACTTTGGGCGCCTTCCGCGCTATTTCGCCAGCCTGATCCTTGGATCGGTTCTGATCTGGGCACCAATCAGCGGGTATCTGAAAACCGCGCCGCTCAGCTTCAAGTCGCACACATCACTGATCCTGCCCGGATCGGGTGCCTCTGCTTCGGTGAACCTCAATGGTATCGGACAGGCGTCCTCCTACGCCAATTCGGCCTTTGCCAGCAACGCGGTAAGCCCGACCGAAACCTACAAGCGGCTGTTGGGTGCCGATCGCATCCTGGAAGCGGCGGCGCGCTCTCTGAACCTTGACCGGCACCGCTTTGGCAAACCCCGCGTGAGCCTGGTCGATCAGACCGGGCTGATCCATGTCGAGGTAACTGGCGGGTCACCGGACGAGGCACGGCAAAGGGGCGAAGCGCTGATGACAGCCTTTTTCACTGAGCTCGATGCGCTCAGGTCAGATGAACAGACCACCCGCGAGGGCAGCGGGCTGGCCGCAATCGCGGAATATCGGCGTTCGGTCGCCGCCACACGGACCGAGATCGAGGCGCTGCAACGCGAAAGCGGGTTGTGGTCGGCAACCGATTACGATGCGATGACGGATGCCACCCGTGATCTGGTCAGCCGCGTGCAGGATCTGGCCGCGCAACTCAGCGAGACCACCGAAGAGGTCGCCGCGCTCGAAATCACATTGGGCATTCCCGCCGCCGCCGCTGCAGCAACTCTGAAATTGTACGCCGATGCCGAATTCATCAGCCTGACCCAAGAACTGGGTATACAGGCCGCCGCCTTGGCCGAAGCAAGGTCCAGCTTTGGCGAGGCACACCCCAAGGTCCGTCAGGCACGCCATGCCCATCAGGCCGCCATCGCCAGCGCGCGTATGCGCGCCGCGTCGGTCACAGGGCTTCGGCCGGATGCATTAAGCACGCTCGATCTGGCACCCGATGGTGCCCGCGCCGAGCTTCTGGCCCAGTTGGTCCGGCAGGACGCGGCGCGCGCCGGGGTGCAACGCCAGTACGAGACGATGCAGGCGCGCGCCGACGCCGAAACGTCAAAATTGCGACGGCTCGCCCCTCAGGCCGCACGGCTGGAAGATCTGCAGCGTGACTTTTCGGTGGCCGAGGCGGTCTTTGCCAGCGCCATCGCACGCAGCCAGTCGACCAAATCCGATGTCTATGCCTCGTACCCTTTGGTGCAGGTTCTGGAAAACCCGTCGCTGCCTGAAAAACCGTCTTCGCCCAACCGCAAGCTGGCCATTGCTGCCGGGGGCGCCGCGACTTTCATGTTGATCGTCAGCCTTCTTCTGGGTTGGGTCCGCTCGGCTCTGATTGGCCGGATCATCGCTGGGCGGGAACAGGTACGATGAAACCGCAGAACCCGGCCGAGCGGCTGTTGTATCGCGCAATGGTGCTGACCTGGCCCTTCTATGCCATCGGCGCACTTTATATCGTGGGACCCGTTCTGGCATGGACACTGGGAGGACTAGCTGCTCTGGCGCTCTATCTTGGCCCTGCGATGCGCTGTGATTTGCGCAACCAGGTTCCTGTACATCCGCTGGTGTGGCTTTGGATCGCCGGGATGACCGCGATGCTTGTCGCGCTTTGGGTCGGGCACCTGGATTGGGGGCTGGGGCTGAAGAAAACCATCAAATCGTCAATCGGCTGGGCCAAGGGCTGGGCTTTGCTGGCGCTCTTTCCGTTGATCGGTGCGGTGCTGCCGATCCGGCGCGAGGTGCTGGTGCGGGGACAGTGCGTCATCGGGCTTTGGACGCTGGTATTGGCGCCGATCCTGCTGGCCGCCCCTTATATTGGCCTGCCGGAGAGAATCTTCACCTCGCCGCTCAAGGTCGTTGGCGGACCCGGCCCCGAGTATTTCAGCGTCTATTTCTTCACTTGGGACCCCGCCAGCTGGACACCGCGTTGGCAGTTCTATGCGCCTTGGTCACCTTTTGCGGCCCTGTTGGGCGTGATCATGGTCCTGTTTGCGCTGGAAGAAAAAGACCGTCGCTGGATGGCGGCGGGCGTCATGGCGGGGGTGCTGATGATCCTGGCATCGAAATCGCGCATGGGTCTGGTGGGCCTTGCGGCCTGTACCGTGGCGCCCCGGCTGTTACCGCTGATCCTGCAAGGTTGGGCCTGGCGGCTTACTGCGGGCCTGACGGCCTCGCTTGCGGTCTTTGGAACAGCGATTTTGTCATTGGCACAGGACAGCGTGGCCGCGTTCAAGGGCGCGCGTGCCGACAGCACCCGGGTGCGCGCCACCCTGCAGCGCATCGCAGAGGAACGCTGGGTGAACGACGCTTACTGGTTTGGCCATGGCACCGTACAGCCCGGTTCGCATGCGGTCGAATATATGCCAATCGGCAGCCACCATACATGGTTCGGCCTGCTTTTCGTCAAAGGCCTGGTTGGATTTCTGGCACTGGCCATTCCGCTGTTGGTGCATATCGCAATTGTCCTGAGGGACGCCGCTACCCATTCGCGGGGCCGGCTGCCGCTGGGTGTCCTGATGACAATCGTCCTGCTGTCATTCGGCGAAAACATCGAGATCGAGGCCTATATGCTGTGGCCCGGCCTGGTTCTGCTGGGTGTTCATCTGCGCGAGCTGAACGCAGCCAAGGAACGGTCGACCGCATATGTGCCGGGATCCGCTTCAGATCAGCGCCTGGGCCAGATCGGCGTCCAGCACGACATGTGACGCGTAACCGCCGCGCAGCGCGGCGCGGGTGGGGTCGGCCTTGGCCGTGCCGCTGACCACCAGAAGACCGGACATGTCGCGCAGCAGCCCATGATCCGCGCCGATCATGCGGTCGTCGAGCGCGCCCAGAACCGGTGCGCCTTCGGCATCGATGAACCGGCCCGCGATGATGCCGACCGCGCCCTTTGCGACATAGGCCGCGATGTCATCCGGCGTGGCGATGTTGAACTGCACCACATGGGTGTCGGCCGTACAGGGGCTGAGCGAATAGATCGCCTTGCGGCAATCGTGCAGCCGCACAAGCTGTTCGGCGATGATGGGCTCGGCCCTGAGGCTGCGGGCCAGCCCCGCATCGGAACAGACCGCAGGGGCGTTCAGGTTGATGCACTGGCCCGACATCCGGCGCGCGATCTCGGTCGTGCAGCTTTCGCAGGTCGGCAACAGCGGATTGGCCAGCGATCCGATCAGCTGGCGCACCACCAGCCCGTCGACCGGCCACCACGGCATCCGTTCCGACACGAAGGACACGGTCTGCCCCCAGCTGACGCCCAGCGTATCGCCGGGCGCCACGAAATCCGGCAGGAAATGCGCCGCCGCCTCGCAGACCTGGTGCATGCTGTCCAGCGGCGTCTCGCCGTTCGGCACCACCAGCGCCGCGCGCAGGCCATAGGTCTCGCGCAGCCGGTCGGCCAGCGCGTTCACCCGGAAATGCTCGCCCGCGATCTTCACTCCGACGATCTGTCGTTCCCGCGCCAGCCGCAAATAGGTGATCACCGTGGGGCGCGACAGGCCCATCGCCTTGGCGATCTCGGCCTGGTTCAGGCCCTTGATATAGTAAAGCCAGGCCGCTTCGGCGACGGTTCTGTCCGACGGGTGGTTGGCGCGCACCATTGACCGGGCCTCCTGTGAAAACGGCGGGATTGCAGGGCGTTATACCCCAGCTTCGGCGGCGTCGAAACGCAGAACCTGGGACGTGATGCGCGAATCTTCGGACAGGCTGCGATCGGGGGTCAGCCCGGCCTGGCGCAGGTCGTCGTGATAGCCCGCGACCGCCTGGCTGGCCGTGGCCTTGCGATCCGCCACAAGCCGCATCCAGCGGATCAGCGTTGTCTGGCATTCCGCCTGATTGATCTTGCGCCCGAACAGCGCAAGCCGCGCGCCGTGGCGTTCGGATTGCGCGATCAGTTCGAACGTATCGCGATGCGTGGCCCCGGCCCCGCCCAGCACGCCCACAACCGTGGTGGGGTCGTGGCGGCAAAGCTCGGCCAGCGCCTCGGGGCCGTTATAGGCGACCTTGAGGAAGGCGGGCCGTTCGGCATGGGTCAGGCTGGCCATCAGACGAATGATATTGTCATTCACGAACGCGCCCAGATCGGCATCGGCCACGGCACCCGGGACGTTGGGATTGAACACCTCGAGGAAATGCTGCACCCCCGCCGCCTGCGCCTGGCGGCGAAACGCGGCATAGGCGTCCAGCGCGCGCAGATCGTGCTGGGTGTCGTTCACGAAGGTGATCGAATAAAGACACAGCTTGGCCGGCGCCATGTCCAGGTTCGCGCCGCGATAGGGATGGGACGGTGCCGTGTTATAGGCCGCGCCACGCACATTGCCCCAGACACAGGTGGTCTCGTTGGCGCGAAACGCGGGCTCGATGGCGGTTCCGGCAAAGACCCCCTCGTCGCGCAGCAGCTCGGCCGTGCCTGCGGCGGTCAGCATGATATCGACCACGTCCTGCGCGATGACCTTGCGAACCTGGTCAAGGAATTGCGGCCGGGTGCGCGGCCCCACCGGGCGGCCCTGCGCGTCGCGGTGCAGACCCAGGGCGGGCACGCCGCCGGTCACTTCGGTATCTTTGGCATCGGCGATCATATAGTCGCCGGTCCGATACGCCCCCGCGGCCAGGCGCGCGATCTTCTGTGCAAAACGTGTCGTCATGGTTCATACCCCTCTCAGGCTGCGACCCGTTTCGGGATCGAAGATGTGGATCTGGTCGGGGCGCAGCGCGAAATGCACGGTCTCGCCCGCGCGGACCTGCCGGAACTGCGGCGTGACAAAGGAAATCTCGGCCCCGTCGACCTGGGTGATCACCTGTCCTTCGGCGCCCATGTTTTCGACCAGAACCACGGTGCCGCCGATGGCGTTCGGTGCATCGGGCGCGGCCAGATCCATCGACGCGGGCCGCAGGCCCAGCTCGACCTTCTGGCCCGGGACCAGACCGGGGAACAGTTCGGGCGACAGCGACAGCGCGATGCTGCCGGCGCGGGCCACATGGCCGGCCTCGATCGTGGCGTCGATGAAATTCATCGCCGGCGTGCCGATGAAATCGGCGACGAAATGCGAGGCCGGACGCTCGAATATCTCGTCCGGCGTGCCCATCTGCTCGATCTCGCCATCGCGCATCAGAACGATCCGGTCGGCAATCGTCATCGCCTCGAGCTGGTCATGGGTGACGAAAATCGTCGTAGTTTTGAGTTGCAGGTGCATCTTGCGGATCTCGGTCCGCAGCTTCTCGCGCAGCTTGGCGTCCAGGTTCGAAAGCGGCTCGTCGAACAGAAATACCTTGGGCGTCTTGATCATCGCGCGCGCCATGGCGACGCGCTGTTGCTGCCCGCCCGACAGGTTCTTTGGCCGCCGGTCAAGATAGGGCGACAGCCCCAGCATATCGGCGACCTGTTCCAGCCGCGGCGCGATTTCGGACCGCGACACACCCTGTCGGCGCAACCCGAAGGTGATGTTGTCCGCCACGCTCATATGCGGATAAAGCGCATAGCTTTGAAACACCATCGCCACGCCCCGGTCGCCGGGGGGCATGTCGGTCACATCGGTTCCGCCGATCTCGATCCGGCCGCCGGTCACCTCTTCCAGCCCTGCGATCATGCGCAGCATGGTGGATTTGCCGCAGCCCGACGGGCCCAGAAAGACGACGAATTCATGGTCCGGGATGCTGAGGTCCAGCCCGTCGATCACCGGAAAGGCGCCATAGGATTTGACGATGTTGCTGCAGGTAATGTTGGCCATTGATCTGTCCTATTTCCGGCCGCTCTGGACCGACGTGTTGAGAAGGCCCATCAGCAGGCCGATAAAGACAAGCGGGGGGATCACAAGCACCACGGTCGCGGCGTTGATCACGCCCCAGGGGACCTCCTTGCCAAGCGACGTGATGGACGCGGCCACCACCGGAAGCGTGGCATTCTGCGCGGCCAGCGTCAGCGCCAGCAGCAGTTCGTTCCACACCAGCACGAAGGTGAACACGATGGCGCCGAACAGCGACGGCGCCGCCACCGGAAGAGAGAACCGCCAGAACACCTCGAACGGGGAACAGCCCTCCATCGCGGCGGCTTCCTCGATATCGCGCGGCACCCGTTCGAACGCCGGGACCGACAGCCAGATGACGGTGGAAATCGTGGTGATCAGATAGACCAGGATCAGCCCGAACAGCGTGTCATAGATCCCCAGATCCAGATAGATCACGATGAACGGGATCGCGATGGCCACCGGCGGCATGAACCGCAGCGACAGCACGAAGAACTGTACGTCATCGCCAAATCGCTGGGCGTGACGGGCCAGCGCGTGCGCCGCCGGAATGCCAAGCACCGCACCGATCAGCACCGAAACCGACACCACGACCCCCGAATGCAGCAGACCGTCACGGATCGTGGGGTTGCGCAGGATCGTCGCGAAGTTGTCCAGCGTCGGTTCGAACAGCAGTTTCGGTACCGGCGTGACGATGTCGCGCAACTCTTTGAACGCACCCAGAACGGTCCACAGGATCGGCCCCAGCGCGACCACGATCAAAAGCGCAAGCAGCCCGCGGGCCAGGGTGGCAGAGATTACGCGGCCCATTTTTTCCCCGCTTTCCAGATGACGGTAAAGGCGATGGTCGTGACGACCAGCAGCAGCAGCGACATGGCCGAGGCATAGGAAATCCGACCGCCCATGTTGATCCCCATCTGATAGGCGTACAGATCCAGCGTCTCGGTCGCCTTGCCCGGCCCGCCGCCGGTCATCACAAAGATCAGGTCGAACGACCGCAAGCTTTCCACCGCCTTCACCAGCGCCAGGCTGACCAGCGGCCCCTTGAGCATCGGCAAGGTGACATAGGCGTGGATTTCCCAGCGCCGCGCATTGTCCAGCATCGCGGCCTCGATCGGGTCGCGCGGCAGGGTTTCCATCAGCTTCAGCACGATGACCGTAAAGAACAGGCCCCATTGCCAGATATCGACCACGGCGACCGAAATCAGCGCCAGCGACGGGTCGGCCAGAAATTCGACCGGGCCGATCCCCACCAGCCCGCACAGGTAATTGATCACCCCCAGCGATGGCGAATACATGAACCGCCAGATGAACGCCGCCGCCACGCGCGGCAGCAGCACCGGCACCAGAAAGGCAAAGCAGATCACGTTGCGCCAAAGCGGCTTCTGCACGGTCTCGTAGATCAGCACCGACAACAGAACCGCCAGCCCCAGCGTACCGGTAACGGTGATCAGCTCCCACAGCGCCGAGATCTCGAGCGCGTTGAAGAACCGGCTGTCACGCAACAGGCGCAGAAAGTTATAGGCCCCCACGAATTCATATTCGGGGCTGCGAAGCGTCCGGTTCATCAGCGCGAACCAGATCGCCCCGGCGATCGACACCAGCGCCAGCGTGGCCAGGATCGAAATCGCGGGCACAAGGGCGAGCCGGACGAATATCTTGCGGGTCATGTCAAATCCTTGAAAGCTGCGCCGCACCGAACCGCCGCGCGGGGCGTTTTCGGTGCGGCGACTTCCGCTATTTCAGTTGGGCCAGGCTGTCTTCGGCAAAGAACGCGGCCTCGTCCAGCGCGCCCTGGATGTCGTCGCGCGTGCCGGAAAACACCTCTTCCAGCGCCAGGCCCAGGTTGTCGCCGATCTCGGGCCAGGCGGGGCTGGCCATGATCAACAGGCTGGTCTTCGGCCCGGTCTCCAGCAGCGCATCAATATATTCCTGCGGCACCAGCGCGGTGAACCCATCGCTTTGCAGGGTCGAAACCCGGCCGACATCCGAAGCGATGCCCGCCTCAATCCGCTTCTGTTCCATCTCTTTCGATGTGGCCCAGCCGACGAAATCGCCTGCGATGGCTTTCGTGCAATCTTCGGCCGCCCCGATTTTCGAGACCGCCCAACCATGCGCCCAGCCCGCCGAAGGCAGCGGCGCGGGCGGCGGGGCATAGCCGACCTTGCCGACGACGGACGACTTTTCAGGGTCTTCCATCCAGGGGCCGAACACGTCGCTTTCGATCAGGATGGCCACCTGGCCGCCGCGAAAGGCCTCGACCGAATCCGACCAGTTGAACGTGGCCACGCCCGGCGGAGCATAGTCCATCAGCTGGCTGTAAAGCGCGGTCGCCTCGACCCCTGCGTCGCTGTTGAACGCGGGTGCGTCACCGTCAAGCCATTCGCCGCCCTTGGCCCGGAAGAACGGCGTCCAGCGCCAGACATTCATCCCCGAGCCGCGCTGCCCACGCGCCGACCAGCCATGCGCGCCATTATCGGCACCATCGAGCGCCGCGATCGCGGCCACCATCTCGTCCAGCGTCTGTGGCACCGCGATACCCGCATCCTCCAGCAGGTCCTTGCGGTACATCATCACGTCGCCGCCCCCCACGAAGGGCGCAAAATACTGCGCGCCGTCCACCGTGGCCACGTTGCTTAGATCGGTACGGAAATCGGCGATGTCATAGGCTTCGGGCACCACATCGGCCAGCGGATAGACCCACCCCGCCGCGACATATTCGGCCAGGTTCGCCTCGTCGATATAGATCACCTGATAGGCGCCCGCGCCGGTCGACGCGTCCAGGCGCGACTTCGCGCGGCGCTCGTTCTCGCCCAGCATGGTGATCTTGACCTCGGTGTCCCATTTGTCGTTGAACTCGGCCAGATGGGCATCCAGCGCGGTGACGGCGGGCATGCCCTGGGCGATGACGTTCAACGTGTCCAGCGACCCCTTGCAGGCGTCCTGTGCATAAAGCGGCGACGCAAGTGCACAAATAGCACCGGTCAGGTAAAGTCTCTTGCGATCCATAGTTTCCTCCCTTGGATTGGTTCAGTCCCCGCGATCGGTTGCGGGCCGTGGCTCTGCCAGATCGGTCAACGCCGCATCAAGCGCGCGGAACCTGGCAAATCTTTCGTCGTAGAACGCCGCATGGGCCGGGTCGGGCGTGAACCGGCGGGCCACGCGGGTCATCTGCCCAACCGCCTGATGCAGGTCGGCATAGTCGCCCGCAGCCACGGCAGCACAGATCGCGGCGCCAAGCGCGCCAACCTCGGCTGCGTGCACGGCCTCGACCGGGCGCTGGCAGATATCGGCAAAGCTCTGGCACCAGACCGGCGATTTCGCGGCCCCGCCCGCCAGCCGGATCACCGGCGGAAAGTCCCGCCCCGCCAGCGCCACCGCGTCTTCGGCGTGCCGGCGCGCCTGAAAGGCGACACCTTCGAAGATCGCCCGCAGCATCGTCGACAGGTCGTCCGTCGCGCCCAGGTCGAAAAACCCGCCGCGCTTTGGCGCGGGCCCGAAAACATAGGGCAGGAATTGACAGCGTTGCGCCGCTATGGGCGCGTCGGCCACCAGCGCGTTGGCCTGGTCGAAATCCACGCGCCCGCCCAGCGCCTTGTCCAGATACCAGCTCAGGTTCGCCGCCGAACACGGGCTGCCCTCGGCCACAAGCCGGTTGTCCGCGCCGCCGTAAAGCATGTTCAGGATCGGATAGCTGTCGCCCGCGGTGCCCGTGGCCTCGATCGAGTTGATCGACCAGGTGCCGGCGATCATCGTGAAGACATCCGCGCCGAAGGCCCCGGCGCCCAGCGCGCAGGCCGCCACATCCATCATCGATCCCGCAACCGGCAACCCGGCGGGCAACCCCGTCAGCTCTGCGGCGCTGGCGCTGACCCGGCCCGCGACGCTGTCGCTGGGCACGATCGCAGGCAGCCTTTGGGCATGGGCGTCAAGATCCAGCATGGCCAGCGCTTCATGGGCATAGACACCCGCGTCCAGATCCATGAGACCGCCGCCGCTGGCATCGGTGGGATCGGTCAGCGCCGCGCCGGTCAGAAGGAACCGGATCGCATCCTTGCACGCCAGAACCCAGCGGGTACGTGCCATGACCTCGGGCTCGGCCCGGGCCAGATAGGCGAACATCATCACCGATTGCCCGCCCCACAACCGATGGCCGGTGATCCGCGACACGCGGTCGGCAATGCCGCTGCGCGTCAGATCGTCGACCAGCGGCTGCGCGCGATGGTCGACCGACACGATCCCGTTGCGGGTGCCCCGGCCGTCCGCATCAACCAAGAACAGACCGTTGCCGAACCCCGTGCAGGCCAGCGCAGCGATGTCATGATCCGCGCAATCGGCCACGATCTGGCGCAGCGCCGCGACGGTGCCCGCCCAGAACGGCGCCAGCGCGCGTTCGACCCGGCCATCGCCCAGATGCTGTGTTTCGACATTGGCGGCGCGGGCGGCCACCTGGTTGCCGCGCAGATCAAAGGCCACGACCTTGACCGCCGTGCCGCCCGCATCGATCGCAATGATCACCCGCTTGGTCATGCGGCCCCCTCAAGCGTGCTGGCGCGCAACCCGCCCAGACGCGGATCGCGCAGCGCGGCGTCGCATTCGGCACGGATCGCGGCCGCATCGCGCCCGGTTTCCGCCTGCAGGATCTGTGCGACATCCGCGACCGCACGCGGCGACAGCCCCGCCCCAAAGGTCAGCCGGGATCGCCGCAGCACGATATCTTCGACATGGAGCGCACCGCGACGCCGGATGGCGTGGATCACCTCGCCCCGGCTCAGATCCGGCGCATCCGCGATGGGCCGCGCGCCCGCGTCCATGCAAAATGGCGCCACATCCCGCGCCAGCGCGCCGAAGCGGTCGATCAGACGGTCTGCCAGGGCCGCGTCGATGCCTTGGGCGGTCAGCTCTGCGCGCGCAATCGCGCCCGCACCGGGATAGGTCCGGTCAACCGTCGACACCTGCCGCGCGACACCCAGCAGCGCCAGCGCACGATCCGCGGCCTCTTCGCCAAAGGCGCGAAAGGTCGTCCATTTCCCACCGACCAGCGACAGGACAGGCGCGTCCAGCCCGTCGAACCTGTCTTCCTCAAGCGCGTGATCGCGCGCCGCGCTGGTGGCCGAGCTGTCGCCCGGCCCGCGCCGCAACGGCCGAATCCCCGTGGTGACCGAAACGATATGCTGCCGCTTGACCGTGATATCGGTAAACAGCCCGTCAATCGCGGCCAGCAGATACGCGATTTCGTCACCGGAAACGGCCAGGTCGCCGGGCTCTGCGGTTTCGACCTCTGTCGTGCCGACCAGCACATTGCCGCCCACCGGCAGGGTGATGACCATCCGGCCCGTTCCGTCATCGAAATAGAACGCGCGCCCATCCATGCGCGCCAGAAGCTCCGGATGATCCAGCACCAGATGCGCGCCCTTGACCCCGCGCAGGTATTGCGTGCGCCCGCCCAGCTGCGCATTCACCGCGTCGATCCAGGCGCCCGTGGCATTGACGATCACCCGGGGGCGCAGGGTGAAGCTGGCGCCCGACACCGGATCGGTGAGCTCAAGGGCATCGCCCGCGCGTTGCCAGCGCACATGGTTCAGCGCAAAGACCTGCGGACCCTGGGCCAAAGCCTCGTCCAGCATTTCGAACACCAGCCCCTCGGGCTGCGTGATCTGCCCATCGTAATAGGACACGACCGCGCGCGTATCCGGACCCAGCCCTTTCGGAAAACCCGCCCGCCGCAGCACCGCGCGATGCGGCGGCAGCGGATGCGTGCGCCGGCCCAAGGCCTCATAGACGCGCAGCGCACCCTCCAGCGCGGCCAGCGACAGCGGCCCGCTGCGGCGCGAGATCCCCAGGAACCGGGCGACCGACCGACCAAACCCGGCCACCAGATGACGGATCGGCACGGTGATCTGCAACGGCTTCACGATATGCCCGGCATTCGCGATCAGGCGATTCCGCTCGCGCGCGGATTCCGCGACCAGCCGGAACTCGCGCCCTTCCAGATAGCGCAAGCCGCCATGCGCCATGCGGCTGGACGCGCTGCTCGCCCCGGCGCAGAAATCCCCGGTATCGATTAGCGCGCAGGACACGCCGTTCAACGCCAGTTCGCGCAAGGTCGCCACCCCGTTGACGCCACCGCCAAGGATCACGACATCGGGCTGCCCCGGCGCACCCGCCAAAGCGATGTTGTCCTCCCTGAAACGCGGCATGTGCCCCCCCCGCAATGCGTTTTGTTTGCCAGTCTTCCTTGCGCAGCAGATAAACAGCATGATTTACTTTTGTAAAGTATGTTTATCATTATTAAAATAAAGTCGTATCCGCATTCGCGCGGGGTGTCGTCAACAGCCGGACCAATGGTAAGCCGCACAGATGATCGTACGACCGCCCGCAGCGCCGTTGTCTTGCGGCGCAACCTGTTCTAGGCTTTGCGGGTGAAGGTTGTTCGCCGCATAGGTTCGATGCTGATGGTCGCGGTCCTGGCCCTTGTGCTTGGGCTTGGAACGGTGGCGCACACGATGCCGCCGGGCTGTTTCGGCGCCCCTTGCGACGACCACGCGACGGGGCCTGCGGCCCACCAGCACGCGGATGACACCACCCATCAGGGAACGGATGGCCCGTCACATGACGGCTGCAATCCCTTCATGTGTCATGTCATGGCGCTGGTCATCGCGCCGCATCACGTCGATCTGCGGCCATCCGGCATCGTGCTGGGCTGGCAGGTGGCGCATCTGTCGACCTCGCAACATCCAGACAGTCCCGACAGACCCCCCAACCGCTAGGCCGGACACCGGCGCCGTGCGCTTGCCGCACGACCGCCCGAACGGCTGCGCGCCCGGCGCGGCCATCCCTGCTACCCAAGGTTAGGACAGATCCATGACCCCCAAATTCCTGCTGCTTGGCGCGGGTGCGGTGGCGGCGATTGCCGCAATCGCCCTTTTGCGCCCCGCCCCGCCCGACGCCGCCCCGCCGCAAACCCCACCGGCGCCCGGCGCGATGGTGGCGGTCAGCCTGCCGCCGATCACCGGCGATGCCGCGATCGGCCAGCGCATCTTCGATACGGCCTGTGCCACCTGCCACGGCCCCAACGGGGCGGGCAACGAAGGCGCCGGGCCGCCGCTGATCCATGTTATCTATGAGCCCGGCCATCACGCGGACGAATCCTTTCAGCGCGCGGTTGCGATGGGGGTGCAAAGCCATCACTGGCGGTTTGGCGACATGCCCCCGGTCGGCGGGTTGACCCGTGGCGATGTGGCCATGGTGATTGCCTATATCCGCGCGATCCAGCGCGCCAACGGAATTGACTGAGGAACAAACCGATGAAGACATTTGCCATGATCGCCCTGCTAAGCGCGCTTGCCACTGGTGCATCCGCCCATTCGCGGGTCGACACCACCACCCCCGCCGATGGCGCGACGCTGGCCGCCGCCCCGGCAGAGATCGCCCTGAACTTCGCCGATGACATCCGGCTGACGCGGGTGGACCTGACCCATGCGGACCAATCGGCGGTGCAGCTGGATCTGGGGGCGCAAAAGGCATTCGGCCGCGCCTTTACCCTGCCGCTGGGGGTCGACGGGCCGGGCGCCTATCGCATCGAATGGCGCGGGCTGGGACAGGACGGCCACGCGATGCAGGGCGCGTTCAGCTTCACGGTGGAATGATCATGCCCGATCTCTGGGGCGTTGCCGCGATCCTGTCGAAGCTGCTGCTTTATGCGGGCGTCACCGGCGCGACGGGGCTGGTGATGATCCGCCTGACCTTTGCCGATCTTGTCCGGCCGCTGGCCCGCGCCATGCGGCGGCAGGCGCAGGCCCTGGCCGGGCTGGCGCTGGGGGCCGCGGCCTTGGGCTTCATGCTGCGCGGTGCGGCGCTGACCGGGGGCGCCGGCGGCATGACCGACCCCGAGATGCTGGGCCTGTTGTGGCAGACCCCGGTGGGCGACGCGCTGGCCCTGCGCGTTGCGGGCGCGGCCGTGATGATCGCCGGGCTGTGCCTGCCCCGCGCGGGGCAGTGGGTTGCGCTGGCCGGGGGGCTGCTGGCGCTGTGGTCCTTTACCCGGATCGGGCATATCCCCGAGCTGGATCAAAACGGCCTGCGCCTGTTGCTGCTGCTGCACCTGCTGGGGATCGCGTTCTGGATCGGGGCGCTTGGCCCGCTGCGCGCGCTGGCGCTGCGGGGCGCCGATCTGTCCCGCGCGGCAGAGCTGGGCCACCGGTTCGGGCGGGCGGCGGCGGTCATCGTGCCGGTGCTGATCATGGCCGGGGCGGTCATGGCCTGGCTGCTGCTGGGGGATCTGCGCGCGCTGGTGGCCACGGGGTATGGCCAGGCGCTGCTGAAGCTGGCGCTGGTCGGGGCGGTGCTGGGCCTGGCCGCCGCGAACAAGCTGCGCTTTGTTCCCGCGATGCAGGCCGGCGATGGCCGCGCCGCACGCCATCTGGCGCGCTCTATCGAGGTTGAAACCATCGTCATGGTGCTGGTGCTTGCGGCGACCGCAACGCTGACCAGCGTCATGACCCTGCCGAATTGAGGTATCCGATGCACAGACGAGATTTCCTGATCACCGCCGCCGCCGCCGCGCTGGCACCGCGCCTTGGCGCCGCGGCCACCCCGATCCAGCTGGTCGCGCAGCCCGTCCGCGCGCAGATCCTGCCAATGGACGAACCCGCGACCCCGATGCTGGGGTTCAACGGCACCACGCCCGGACCGCTACTGCGCGTGATGCAGGGGGCCGAGCTGGATCTGCGTTTCGCCAACCGGATCGACGACGGCTCAGCGGTGCATTGGCACGGGCTGCGGATCGACAACGCGATGGATGGCGTGCCGGGGCTGACCCAGGACATGGTCGCGCCGGGGGGCGACTTCACCTATCGCTTTCGCGCGCCCGATGCGGGGACCTTCTGGTACCACTCGCATAACCGGTCCTGGGAACAGGTGGCGCGCGGGCTTTACGGCCCGCTGATCGTCGACGAGCCGTCGCCGCCCGATGTGGATCACGATCTGGTCGTGATGATCGACGACTGGCGCCTGACCGAGGATGGCGCGCTGGCGGGCGGGTATGACAACATGCACGACCAGGCCCATCAGGGGCGGCTGGGCAATTTCGCCCGCGCGCTGATCACGCCCGAAACCCCCGTGCAGCAGGGCGACCGGCTGCGCCTGCGGCTGATCAATGTGGCCACCGACCGGGTGTTCCCGGTCGATCTGGACGGGATCGTGGGCCAGGTCGTCGCGCTGGATGGCATGCCGCTGGCCACGCCACAGGCGCCGACCGGGCTGGTTCTGGCCCCGGCGCAGCGGGTGGATATCATCGCCGATGTGACCGCGACCGACCGGGTGACCGTCACCTTCCCCACCCGCGACGGTCCGTACGAGCTGGGCGCGATTGCGGTCAGCGGCACCAACACCGCGCGGCAGCCGTCCGACATCCCGCTGCTGCCGCCCAACGATATCGCCACGCTCGACATGGACAGCGCGCTGTCCCTGACCCTGAGGATGGAGGGCGGTGCGATGAGCCCACGGATGATGTCACAATCGGGGATCTGGGCGTTCAACGGGCAATCGGGGATGACCGACACACCCTTTCACAGCTTCGAACGCGGCCAGACCGCGCGCATCCGGCTGGTGAACGACACGCGTTTTGCGCATGGCATCCACCTGCATGGCCACCATTTCGTCGAGCTTGACGCCGATGGCAGCCCGGGCGCGCTGCGCGACACGACGCTTGTCGATCCCGGCACCACGCGCGAGATCGCCTGCGTCTTCGACAACCCCGGCAAGTGGCTGCTCCATTGCCACATGCTGGGCCATCAGGCGGCGGGCATGAAAACCTGGGTCGCGGTCACCTGACGCGACCCGGGGGGGTTGCCGCAATCACTCCATCGGTTCAAGGCCGCTGATGGCGTACATGCCTTCGTGATCCTGACCCAGCATCATCAGAACCTTGTCGCCGGGTTCCAGCCCGTCGGGCAGGTTTGCGCCCGCCATCATTGGCAGGTCCATCGTCATCGCGGGCCAGCCGATTTCCTTGATCGGGCCATGGCTGACATTCAGGGTGCCGTCGCCGATGGCATTCAGCGTGGCTTCGGCATGGATCATGTCCTCGGCCATCGGCATGGCGGAATGGTCCATGTTGGAATGGTCCATCTGCGCCATCGCCGCGGGGGCCGCGCACAGCGCCATCAGGGTGGTGGTTGCAAGGATCTTACGCATTGGGGTGTCCTCCAGTTACATGCGTTGGGATGGGTTATTCGGCCGGGACGGGTGCCGCCCCGGCAGTCACACCGGTGTCGGACAGCGCGCGATTGGTGCGCGCCAGCGTGATCCGCTTCCAGATCACGAACAGCGCCGGAATGACGAACAGCGTCAGCAACGTGGCCGTTGCCATGCCGCCGATCATCGGGGCGGCGATGCGGCTCATGATCTCGGACCCGGTGGCGGTGCCGTACATGATGGGGATCAGCCCGGCAAAGATCGTGGCCACGGTCATCACCTTGGGCCTCACCCGCAACAGCGCGCCTTCGAAGACCGCCTGTTCGATATCGGCACGGGTCAGCGCATCGCCCCGCGCGGCCGCGTTCTTGACCCGCTTGGCCCAGGCCAGGTTCAGGTAAAGCAGCATGACGATCGCGGTTTCGACTGCCACACCGGCAAGCGCGATAAAGCCCACCAGAACGGCGACCGACAGATCGAAGCCCAGATACCAGATCAGCCAGACCCCGCCCGACAGCGCCACCGGCAGCGCAGCCAGGATCATCGCCACCTCGGTCATCCGGCGGAACGCCATGAACAGCATCAGCGTGATCGTCAGCAGCGTGGCCGGCGCCACCAGCACCAGCCGGTCGCGGACCCGTTCGATATATTCGTACTGGCCCGACCAGGCGATGGAATAGCCCGGCGGCAAGGTCAGTTCGCGCTGCACCGTGGCGCGGGCTTCGGCCACATAGCCACCCAGATCGCGCCCGGCGATGTCGATGAAGACAAACCCGGTGCGGCGGGCGTTCTCGGACCGGATCATGCCCGGCCCGTCGACCACCGAAATCTGCGTGACCGCCCCCAGCGGCACATGCGCGCCCGATGGCGTAACAACGGGCAGGTCGCGCAGCGCCTCGGGGCTGTTGCGCCAATCCTGCGGATAGCGCAGGTTGATCGGATAGCGTTCCAGCCCCTCGACGCTTTCGGAAACCTGCAGCCCGCCGATGGCGGTCTGGACCACCTGCTGGACATCCGCGACCGACAGGCCATAGCGCCCCGCCGCATTTCGATCCACGTCAACCTCGACAAAGCGCCCGCCAACGGGCCGCTCGGCATAGGCCGAGGCCGTGCCCGCGATCCCGCCGACGATGCTTTCGATCTGGACGCCGACTTCTTCGATCACCGACAGATCGGCGCCGGTGATCTTGACCCCGACCGGGGTCTTGATGCCGGTGGCCAGCATGTCGATGCGGTTCTTGATCGGCTGGATCCAGACATTGGTCACACCCGGCACCTGTACGATCCGGTCCAGTTCGTCGCGGATCTTTTCCATTGTCATGCCGGGGCGCCAGTCCCCTTCGGGTTTCAGCTGGATTGTGGTTTCGATCATGGTCAGCGGCGCGGGATCGGTCGCGGTGTCGGCCCGGCCCAGCTTGCCGTGCACGGTCTCGACCTCGGGGATCGTGCGGATCAGCCGGTCGGTCTGTTGCAGCACCTCGCGCGCCTTGCCGATCGACACGCCGGGATAAAGCGATGGCATGTACAGGAAGTCGCCCTCTTTCAGCTCGGGCATGAATTCCGTCCCGATCCGCTGCATCGGCCACCACATCGACCCGACCACGGCAATGGCCAGAAGCGACGTGGCCCACGGCCAGGCGACCGCCGCATCCAGAAACGGGCGATAGGCCCAGATGCACAGCCGGTTCAGCGGATTGCGGCTTTCGGCCAGGATGCGCCCGCGCACGAACCAGCCCATCAGCACCGGCACCAGCGTGATCGACAGGATACAGGCCGCCGCCATCGCATAGGTCTTGGTGAAGGCAAGCGGCTTGAACATCCGCCCCTCCTGGCTTTCCAGCACAAAGACGGGCAGGAAGCTGACCGCGATGATCGCCAGCGAATAGAACAGCGCGGGTCCGACCTCGGAACAGGTTTCGGCCACGATCCGCCAGCGGTTCTCGGGCGTCAGCTTCTCGTGCTCCAGCCGCCTGTGCATCGCTTCGATCATCACGATGGCCGCGTCGACCATGGCCCCGATGGCTATGGCGATACCGCCCAGCGACATGATGTTGGCATTCACCCCCTGCAACCGCATCACCACCAGCGCCGCCGCAATCCCCAGCGGCAGCGACAGCACGATCACCAGCGACGAGCGCATGTGCAGCAGGAACGCGCCGCAGACCAGCACGACGACGATGAATTCCTCGGTCAGCTTGTGCTTCAGGTTGTCGATCGCGCGTTCGATCACGCCTGACCGGTCATAGGTTGTCACGATCTCGACCCCTTCGGGCAGCGACGGGCGCAGCTCGTCCAGCCGGGCCTCGACCGCCTGGATCGTCGCCAGCGCATTGCCGCCCCAGCGCATGATCACCACGCCGCCGGTCGCGTCGCCCTGGCCGTCGAATTCGCCGACGCCGCGGCGCATCTCGGGACCCATGCGCAGCTCGGCCACGTCCCCCAGGGTCAGCGCCGCACCGCGGTCGTTGACCTTTAGCGGCGCATCGGCCAGGTCCTGCAGGCCGGTGACATAGCCGGTGGCGCGCACCATGTACTCGGCCTCGGCCATCTCGATCACGCTGCCGCCGGATTCGCGGTTCGCGGTCTGGATCGCATCGCGCACCTGGCTCAGCGTCAGGTCATAGGCCCGCAGCTTTTCGGGATCGATCACCACCTGATATTGCCGCACCATGCCGCCGATCGTTGCGACCTCGGACACGCCGTCGATGGTCTGCAGCTCGTATTTCAGGAACCAGTCCTGCAGGCTGCGCAGCTGGGCAATGTCGTGCCGGCCGCTGCGGTCGATCAGCGCATATTGATAGATCCAGCCGACGCCCGTTGCATCGGGACCCAGTTCCGGCGTTACCCCTTCGGGCAGGCGGGCGGCGATCTGGCCCAGATATTCCTGCACCCGCGAACGCGCCCAGTACAGATCGGTGCGGTCCTCGAACACGACATAGACATAGCTGTCGCCAAAGAACGAGAATCCGCGCACATCCACCGCCGCCGGGACCGCCAGCATGGCGGTGGCCAGGGGATAGGTGACCTGATCCTCGATCACCTGCGGGGCCTGGCCGGGATAGGGCGTGCGCACGATCACCTGAACCTCGGACAGGTCCGGGATAGCGTCGACCGGGGTGGTACGCAGCGCCCAGATGCCCGATGCCCCCAGCACGATGGCCAGCAGGATGACGATGAAGCGGTTCGCGATCGACCAGCGGATGACAGCCCCGATCATTGGCCCAGCTCCGCCGGGTTCACAGCCGCTTCGACACCGACCAGTTCCAGCGACATGTCCGCGCGCTGGATGAATTCAAGCGCGACCTCGCGGCCGACGGGCAGCGTCGCGGGGTCAAGCCCGGAGGTCAGCGGGAAATCCATCGTCATGCCCGGCATCCCAATGGCACGCATCGGGCCATGGGTGATGGTGGCCGATCCGGTTTGCGGATCGATGCTGTCGATGACACCCGACGCCGCGATCCGCCGCGCGTCTTCGGCGGGCGGGGTGAAAGACGCCAGGCTCAGGGTCATGTCCGCCCCCTGCTCAAAGGTCAGCGGCATGTCCGTGTCCAGCGGAAGGGTTGCGGGATCCAGCCCCGGCGCAAGCGCGAAATCCATCGTCATCGCGGGCATCCCGATGGCCTTGAGCGGGCCATGCGCGATGGTGGCCATGCCGGTTTCCGGCTTCAGCGCGGTGATCTTTCCCGTCGCCTCAATCAGGCGCGGCGCGGCGGGTGCGGCGGCGTCTGCGTTGTCGGTGGCGGGGTCGGTTCCCGCCGCGCGCACCGCCATGATGGCGAACATCCCGTCATCGTCGCGGGTCAGGTCGAATTCCACCGGAACGTCCAGCGGCACATCCCGCGCGTCGACGCCGATCAGCGTCATGTCCATGGTCATCGCACCCCAGCCCAGTTCCGGGATCGGTTCATGCGTCAGGGTCAGGCGCCCGTCGGCGGTGACGCCCTGTGCGACCCCCTGCCCTGTCGCGGCGACACCGTCATCGCCGGTCATCGCCCCGATCCACAGCTGGCCATCGGCACCCCGGTGCAGCATGACCGCCACCCCATCCCCGGGCGCAACATTGTTCAGCGCAACCGTGCGGGCCACGGTGAAACGGGTCTGCATCGCTGGCCAATCCAGATCGGCGACGGGCTCATGCGCGATCACCAAAGCGCTTGCATCGGGGTCGACCGAAACGACCTCGCCCCGGGCCTTGACCGGGGCAAGTTCGGTGGGCGCCATGCGCATCATGCCCGCGTTCAGCGTGCTTTCGCTGTCGATCAGGAACTGGGCCGAGGCGACGACCTCTTCCCCCGGCGACAGGCCCTGGATCACCTCGGTCCGGCCACCGGCCCCGAACCCGTCACGCAGACCCGTGGTCACCAGGCGCGGACGAAACTGTCCCTCGCCGGTCTTCAGCATGATCCGCTCGGCCCGGCCGGTGCGGATCACAGCCTCGGACGGGACGGTCACCGCCATTCGCGGATCGGACCCTTCCAGCGTGACCGAGCTGAACATGCCCGGGCGCAATTGCCCGTCGGCATTGTCGAATACCAGCCGCACCGGAAGCGTACGCGTCCGCATGTCAAGCTCGGGATAGATATAATCGATCCGCCCGGTGAAACGAACGCCCGGCAGATGTTCGAACCGGGCGGTTGCCTGCATGTCCGGGCTCAGGCGGCCCAGATCGCGTTCGAATACGTCTGCGATGACCCATATGCGGGCCGGGTCGGTCAGGGTCAGCGCGCGGATATCGGGCTTCAGGTACATGCCCTCGGCGGCTTCGAACGCCACCACGATCCCGTCCTGCGGGGCATAGACGGCAACGGTGCGCTCTGGCTGGCGGCTGCGGGCGATGCGTTCGATCTGGCGATCCTCCAGCCCGATGCTGCGCAGCCGGTTCTTGGCAATGTCGACGATACGCGTGCCAGGCTCGGATTCGAGCGCGCGCACCAGCTCGGCCGTTGCCGCGCCGACCTCGGGCGAGAACAGCTCGAACAGCAGATCGCCCTTGGCCACGCGGTCGCCCACGGCGCGCACCTCCAGCCGTTCGATCCACCCCTCGACCCGGGTGTGGATATGGGCGGTGCGGTGTTCGTTCCATTCGGCGAAACCGACGGTGCGGATCTGAGGCGCGATTTCTTCCAGGCTGGCCAGGGCGGTGCGCACGCCGATGGCGTTGATCTCGGCCGCGTCCAGCTGGACCTCGGCCGGGTCGCCGGCGGGTTCGCCCCCCTCATAGACCGGGATCAGATCCATCCCCATGGGTGATTTGCCCGGACCATCGCGGCGGAAATTCGGATCCATCGGCGCGACCCAGTACAGTATCCCGGGGCCATCGCCCCCCGCATCCGCCGTTTTCGTCAGGTGGAACCGTTCCAGCGCGACGCCGCCACCGATTCCCGCGCCCAGTGCCAGCAGGGCCAGGGCCAGATATCGTCCTTGCATGAAAACCTCATGTGCCTTTCGGAAGGTCGCAGCGCGACCGAACAGGCCCGGACCGCACGGGTCCCGGGGCCGCTTATCCTGTCAGGCGCGCCACCCTTGCGAGCGGCACCGCCATCAGGCCGTCAGGCGAGGAGGGTGTTCTATCGTCGCGTGCTGGCGCATGGGCGCGATCCGCGCGGCCGTAGGCGCAAGCGGCATGGCAATGACACGCAGCGCGCGGCGCATCACCACCGGATCAAGGCACGCGCCGCCACAGCAGATCTTGCTGCCGCAGCCGGAAAATTCATGCCCGTCATGGGGATTGTGACCTGCATCGTCCTGTTCCGCCGTCATCTGGCGATGCATCGCCGCATGGTCATTCCCCGACATGTGGTCGGCATGGGATGCGGCCGCGTCCATGCCCGGCGCGGGCGCAACCATGGCCTGAAGCGGCAGCGACTGCACCCCGATCACAAGGATCATCGCCAGCGCGAGGTTTCCTTGCCGGGCAAGCAACAGGAAAAACTGATGGGTCAGCCTTTTCATGCGCCCCAAAATGACGCAGCCGCGCAAAAATGCAACCGCCACGATCCCGCAGCGGCCTGTCGCACGATGACAATTGCGCGAGCGGCGCCATGGCTTCTTGGAACCACCCATATCTCTTGATGGACAGATCGGGCGCATACACTCAAACTGGAAGCCGCTGGTTACGCGCAATCCATACCGGTCCCGCAAACAGCCGGAAACGGCACAGGAGTTCCGATTGAAACTAGGCATTATTCAGCTCTCTGCCGCACGGGATACGCCCGAGCGCATTGTCGCCCTGATGGAGGCCGCCATTTCCGAAAGCACGGCACAGGATGTCGATCTGGTCGTTTTCCCCGAGCTTACACTGCCCGGCTACAACGTTCCCGAACGCCACCAGCGCGACGCACAATCAACAGATGGCCTCTGGATGACGCGCATCGCTGGCATGGCGCGGGAATATCGATGCGCCATTGCCTTGGGCTGGGCCGAGCGCGCTGATGACACAGTATATAATTCGGCCACTGTGGTCGCCCGCACAGGCGATGTCGTGGCGCATTACCGCAAGCGCCAACTGTTCGGTGCGATGGAACACGAGAGCTTTGCGCATGGCACAGCCCCTGCACCGATCTTTGAAATTGCCGGGCGCAAATGCGGCCTGTTAATTTGCTATGAGATCGAGTTCCCTGAATATGCCCGGGACCTTGCCCGCCGCGGTGCAGAGGTCGTGATCGTGCCGACCGCGAACCCAAAGGGGTACGAACATGTTCAGGACGTGCTGATCCCGGCGCGCGCCTGCGAAAACCGCCAGTTTGTGGCCTATGCCAATTACTGTGGCGAGCAGGCGGGATTGGAATTCTCGGGCCTGTCACTCGTCGCGGGACCCGACGGCAAGCCGCTGGCCCGGGCGGGTTGCGAGCCGACAGCGCTTTATGTCCAATTGCCAGAGCTCGCCGACTATCCGGCGCAATCCCTGTCGACGCAGCTGGCAGATCTCAGGCAACTTGCGGCACGATCAGACGTGCCGCATCTATGATGGAAAAAACCGGGCGTCCGGTCGCCTGTCGGATCGCCGCGGCATAGGGGGGCAGGTTCCCGCATTCCAGAACGATCGCCGCGATTTCGGGGCTGCCCCGGACCAGGTCAAGTGCCGCGCCAACAACCCCCGCCGCCATCTTTTCGTGATCGAATGTGTCGGGTTGCCGGTCTTTGGGGCTTAGAAACGTATCGGCGAACAAGGTGTGCCGCTCCAGCCCGCCGATGCGCACTTGGTCATAGGACACGCCGGCGGCGCGGATGGCGCCATATCCAAGGGATTGCGCCGATGCGGTCAGCACACCAATGGGCGCGTTGCCCATCATCTGGCGCACCATTGGCAACAGGCAAAGTCCCGACAGGCAGACCGGCACCGCCAACCCGCGGGCGATGTCTTTTTGAACCGATATCAGAAATCCGCAGGTCGAGGTCACAAGGCAGGCGCCATCCGCAACCAGATCCTCGGCCGACTGCCGGAACGCGGTGACCAGTTCCGGTGCGGGGCGCCCGCGCCGCACGATCTGTGGGCTGCCCGCCCCGGCGACAACCCGAATGCGCGCCGGGATGTGATAGCTTTCGGGATGCCCCGCGTCTCCCTTGATCCGGGGAAACTGTGTATCCAGGCTGAGAACTCCGATAAAGGGCGACATGGCTAGCGGCTCCTTTGAATGAAAGAGAAAAGCGCCGGCGTCGCATAGATCGGCGCCTGCATCAGCGCGACAAAAAGTGTAAGGTCGGGATCGAATGGAACCGAGGCCAGAAAAACGGAAAGATTGCGGTTCCCGAAGACATAGCCCAGCGTCGCCGATCGCAGCGGGGAGGTGAAGAAGCCCGCCGCCTGACGCACCAGAAGGTTGCCCAAAAGATTCAGGGTCAAGGCAAGGCACAGCAACGCAAGCGCAAGATGCGGAGCGGCGACAACCGCCGCCTTCGCGCCCGATATCAGCGGGAACAGAAAAGCGATCATGGCAAGCGCTGCCAAGCCGTTCAGCGTATCGACATGGCGCGCGACCCTCGCCGGGCCCAAGCCGATCTGAATCAGAACCCCAAGCGCAACGCCACCCAACAGCATGCCAAAGACGCGCAGCGCAATCGCGATGCCCGAAACATCAAGATCCAGCCCCGATAGGGACAGCGCCAGAGGCATCAGAACCGGCGCGCAGATTGTCCCCAAAACAGACACTCGCAAGGCCACCGCGTAGTCATAGCCAAGGATCAGGCATATATTGGGAGCCGAGCTTAACGGTGGGGCCGCAAAGAACGCTGCGACAAAGATCAGCTGATCGGATGTCGCGCCGAACAACTGCCCCACGGATACCGCGAAACGCGTGGCGACAACCTGTGCAAGGATAACCCACAGCAGCGCGAACACTGCCTGCCGCGTATTGAACAGGCTTTTCAGCCTGCGCCGGTCAATTGGCTGACGCGCAACCCCAAGTGCGGTCACCAGTATGACCAGGGGCGGCAGCAACGGCCGCAAAGTCTCGGCAGAGACCGGCAGGAACGGCACGGTCGCGAACCCAACCAGCAGGAGGGCCGAAGCATGCCGCCCCGCCCAGGCCACGAAGTTCATTGTGCTGCCTGGACCGTATCGGGCAGCCAGGTCACCAGCCCGGGGAAGATCACCAGAATTGCAACCATCAACACCATGATCAGAAACATCGGCAAGGCGGTACGCGCGATATATCCCATATCGTGGCGCGTCATGCCCTGAAGAACGAACAGGTTGAACCCGACCGGCGGCGTGATCTGGGCCATCTCGACGACAACCACGATAAAGATCCCAAACCACAACAGATCGATCCCCGCCGCACGGACCATCGGCTCGATGATCGCCATCGTCAGAACGACCGCCGAAATCCCGTCAAGGAACATGCCGATGATGATATAGAACACGGTGAGCGCGGCGATCAGCGCCACCGGCGAAAGCCCCAGATCCGCGATAAGCCCGGCAAGCGTCCGTGGAACACCGGTAAAGCCCATGGCAAGGGTCAGAAAGCTGGCCCCCATCAGGATCAGCGCAATCATGGCCGACGTGCGGGTCGCGCCGAACAGGCTGTCCAGAAAGGCGCGGCGGCTCAACGATCCCTGAAATCCCGCAAGCACCAGCGCACCGATCACCCCAAAGGCCGCCGCCTCGGTCGCGGTTGCCAGGCCCAGATACATCGACCCGATCACTATCAGGATCAGCACAATCACCGGGATCAACAGGACCGAGGCCCGCAGCCTGGCCGCAAGGGTCATGCGCGGTTCGGGCTGCGGGGCCTGATCCTTGCGCAGAACCGACCAGCCCGCGATATAGGCCATGAAAAGCCCCGCAAGAACCAGCCCCGGGATAACCCCGGCCATGAACAGGCTGGTGATGCTTTGCTGAACGGTCACCCCATACACGATCAGCGTCAGCGACGGCGGGATCATCAGCCCCAGCGTGGCCGCGCCGGCCAGGGTTCCGACAATCATGAACTCGGGATATCCGCGTTTGCGCAGCTCGGGAATCGACATCTTGCCGACCGTCGTCAGCGTCGCAGCGGAAGAGCCGGACACGGCGGCGAACACGGTGCAGCCCACCACATTGGTATGCAGCAGCCCCCCAGGAAACCGCGACAACCACGGCGCCAGACCTTTGAACATGTCCTCGGACAGGCGTGTACGATACAGAATCTCGCCCATCCAAATGAACAGCGGCAAAGAGGTCAGCGTCCAGCTGGACGCGGACGACCAGATCGTGATGCTCATGGAACTGCCGGGATTGCGGGACGTAAAACCGATCGTCCCCATATAGGCCACGCCGATCAGCGCCAGCCCCACCCAAAGCCCGGTTCCCAGCAGAAAGAACAGGACAAACAGGAAAACGCCGATCTTCAGGCCAACGGCATCGCGATCGAACCCGGTCATCAGATGGATCGCGGCATAGATCGCCAGTCCGCAGCCCGCTGCGAACAGCAACCGCCATTTCGGCGCGCTCAGGGCGTCGCGCAGGATCGGCTTGCGCGGCCCGTCGACGCCGTAGCTCTCGGAAAACAGAATCCCCGCCAGACTGTCGAGCAGCGCAATGGCAAACAGCACAGCGCCAACCGCCATGAAAATCTGCGGAATCCACAGCGGCGTTCCGTCCTGCCCTTGGGAAATATCGTTGATCTTGTGGCTTAGAATCGGTGTCTGGAACGCGTACCATGCAAGAAAAAGCGCCACGATGCTGCCCGCACTATAACACCAGATTTCCGCCGCACGCCGAAACCGCGTTGTGCGTTCAACCAGCATGCTAACCCGAATATGGTCGTTGTGCCGGAACGTATCGGCTAATGCCAGGAAGGAAGCCGCCGCCATAGCATAGCCCGCGTAGTTCGCCCCGCCCGGAAACAGAATGCCAAGCCAGCGGGTCACCATCTGCGCCACAACAAGACACAGGATCGCGACCAGTGAAAGCGCGGCACCGGCCCCGGAAAGCGCATAGAGACTGTCGATCAGGCGGCGCATGCGGGCCCCTCCTTGTCGGTTCGCATCACGATAGGATGTCGGGGAAATTGTCAGCGGTCAGTCGACGCGCGATGGCCGCGCGGATCGTCCCCCTTCGGTCGCACCATCTGTCGGTCGCCAAAGAAAGCGGCGATAGCACCCGCCCTTCAGGCGGGTGCTGGCCGTCCTTATTCAGCCTTATAGGCGTCGACAATGGCCTTGCCCTGATCGCCGGTCGTCTCGAGCCATTCGGCGGTCATCACTCCCCCGATCTCGACAAGCTTGGCGCTCACGGCCTCTGTCGGGGCACCCACTGTCATACCGTTGCCCGCAAGCGTGTCTATAAACCCGCCAGCGAGCGAGGCGGCTTTTTCCGTGCCACGGGTCTGGGCCTTTTGCGCTTCGTCCGTCACACAGGTTTGGACGTTTTCAGGGAGGCCATCGAAAGCATCTTTGTTCACGAAGACAGTGTTGCGCGGCAGCCATGCCTTCACATCATAGAAATTCGTCATGTCCTCCCAAACACTTTCATCGACCCCGGTGGACCCGGACGAGATCATCGACGACACAACGCCGGTGGCAAGCGCCTGTTTCAGATCGGCGGCTTCGATCTGGGTCGGCACCATGCCCGCCAGTTCCGCGACACGCGCGGTGATCGCATTATAGGCGCGGAATTTCACCCCTTTCATGTCGTCGGGACTGGCCACGGGTTTCGAAAAGTAAAGCCCCTGCGGCGGCCAAGGCACGGAATAGAGCAGCGTCAGGTTCTGATCCGCCAGAACGCCGGACAGCGTCGGTGCCGCCGCATCACGAAGCGTGTCGGACGCTTCGAACGAAGTGGCAAGGAACGGCACGGAATCATAGGCGAAAACCGCGTTCTCGTTCGCATGCGCCGACAGCAGACGCTCGCCGATCTGCGCTTCGCCCAGTTGCACCGCGCGTTTAATCTCTCCCCCTTTGAAAAGCGAACCACCGGCATGGATGACGATCTCGAGCTCGCCGCCAGAGCATGCCTTTACGGCATCGGCAAATTCCTGAGCATTCTCGGTATGATAGTTCGACGCCGGATAGGCCATCGGCATATCCCAGGTCTCTGCCGTGGCGGCGCCACAGATCAGCGTCGAGGCGGCAACAGCTGCGCTAAGCTTTGTTTTCATGATGGTCCTCTCTGTTTGATTTTCGGCATATCGTTGTTTGCTTGCCGACTTTTGGCTTCCCCATGGCGACACGTTGACAGATGAAACGCCGATTGAGAATGAACGGAATGCAGGGTTCGGCATGATTATTTGTCATGAGGGTTACACATTCCGCCCGATTTTCAATCATATCTCACTCAGGAAGCGGAACAGGCGCACGTTCGGGATACACATCGCCAGGGCCGGGATTCCCGGCCGCTGAGGCTCCGCCCAAATGGGCCATGATTCCCCAAACCGCGTTCAAAGCGGTCTGCACGGCCCCTTCCACCCAGGCTGGTGTCCAGCTGATGCCATCCCCCGCCAGGAAGATGCCCTTCTCGCGATCATTGAACCCCTGCTGCATGAAATGTCCGTAAATCCGGTGATTATAGCGATAGTGCCCGGGCAACGCGCCCTTGAACGCCCCCAGAAAGTTCTGGTCCGCCTCCCAGCTGACACAGATCGGCGCGCCCCTGATATGAGCGGCGATATCCACATCCGGATAGATTTTCCGCAGCGCGTTCAGGGCAAGCTCGACGCGCTTTTCATCGGACAGCGGCAGAACCTTCAGGGCATCTGTCATCCACGCATAGCTCAGGCAGATCACGCCCGGCTGATCATCGCCGTTGTCGAACAGATACGTGCCACGCGTCAGCCGGTCCGTCAGCGTCATCGACAGGGCCGGTCGATTGGTGCGCGAATCGATGTCTTTCCAGAAGGGCCGGTCGACCATCACGAATGTCTTCGACGATTGCATGTATCGCGTCCGGTCCAATGCCATCCAGATCTTCTGGTCGAACAGCTCCTCTTCGACGTCGATCGCCGTCGTCAACAGATGAGACTGACACGTCGCCAGCACCGCAGCATAGTCATCTTCGTTGCCCCACTGATCGCGCACCCGGATCAGGTCGCCGGCACGGGAAAGCGCCGTCGCCCGGCTGCGCGTTGCGCCCGCGTTCAGGGACTCCAGCGTGGTGCCCTCGGGCCAGTGGGTGCAGTTGACGGCCAGGCGCCACAGCTTGTGCAGGACCTGCTCGACCCCGCCCACCACAAACCTTTGGGCATCGTCCAGACCCAACAGGTTCACCCGCAGGATCTCTAGCATGGAATTGGGAAAATCACTGTCCCAGCCGCCAGTACCGAACCCCACCTGGCCGAAGATTTCGCGGTGATGGAAATCGAGGGCCTGAAACGCACGCGAATGAGCCACGAAGTCATAGAACGTGCGCTCGTCCCAGGTCGCGACCAATGGATCCCAAAGCGCCTTGATCCGCGCGACGTCCTTGTCGCGCACCGCCGCCTGTAACTCGGCGAAATCGGCCTGTTCAGCCAGGGCCTGATCGTAAGCCCGGGCAATGTCGCGATAGATGGGTGGCAAATCCTCTGGCGCACGCGCGAAATGGCTGCGTCCTTCCAGATCGATGACCGTCGAGCCCGCCGCCGGGGTCAGCGGGTTCGGAAACGGCTTTGTCTGGCATCCCGTCAGATCAAGATAGTGATAAAAGCCGCGCGACGAGATCGGAAAGCGCATGCCCCCCAGCTCTGCGACGATACCGTCACTGCCTTCGAAGGTCTGGGAACGCAGGCGCCCGCCAAACTGTGCGGATTCGTACAGGACAGGGCGCAGACCAAGCTTCATCAGCTCGAACCCCGCGATGACGCCTGCGGCGCCGGCCCCGATCACGGCGACCGGCGTGCCATGCATCGCTTTGGGCACGGCCCCTGTGCCCGCCGGATGACTGATCCACGCCTGATAGTCGAAGGGAAAATCGGGTCCGAATGCCGTAAGCTGTGTCATGAAGCCTCCTGAGATGAGAGCTTAACCGCCCCGTTGAAAGACGAAACCTATAAGCAGGGCGGCAAGAGCGAATATCACCCCTGCAAAGCGCAGGTTCCAAACATGCGCCACACGCGATGCCGGCACGTCGCAGTACCGCGCGACGATCAGGTTCATCGCGCTGATCGGATTGACACAGATCGCAAGCGCCCACCCGATACAAAGCGTGAGCCCCAGCGCCAGCGGATGCGATTGCCCCAGAGCCGTGGGTCCCAGCACCTGGGCGGTCAGAACCACCATGATGCTGTTGGGCAGATAAAGCGCGGCGGCCAGAGGAATTGCGAAAAGGCACAGAAGAAGGGTGGGCAAGCTGGCAAAACCGCCATTCGACAGCATCGGCCACAGCGGACTGGACTGAATGGCAAGCGAAAGCACCGCACCGATGATGTTGGCCGACAGGAATAACGCACTTTCCGACCGTAAATCCGCCAGACCGGCCAGAGCGCCCCTCAACCGATGGGCATAGCCCACCCCGCAGGCAGGTTCGAACGCCAGCCAGACCATCGCAAACACGGGCAGCACCACGATGGCCGACAGCGTAAAGCTTAGCGAAAGAACCCTGTGCAGCGAAATCGTAAGCACAAGCAAAAGCGCGCTGACCCCAAGCACTTTGAACAGCGCCGTTTGCGCGCGTAACTCGGCCCCACGCGGTGTGTTGTCGGACAGGCGGGCCTCTTTCGGCAATAAGGGCCACACGCCCGACAGAACCACGACAACCGTGGTGAATGCAAATGCGACGGCAACAAGCTGAAGCGGCTCGATCGCGGGCACACCGGCCGTGACGATGGCAAAGCCCAGCGACATGGGGGACCAGATCGTAACCAGAGCGGCGCCGCGCATCGCCGCGACGACCATCGCGCGCCGCGCCGGGTCATGACGCCCGTCAGGTCCGTCCGCTGGCTGCGTCACATCCCCGATCATCGCGATGATCCCAATATTGAAGACCAGCGCCATGAACTGCGCTCCTGCCAGAACCCCGCCATATCGGTATCCGGAACGGAAAGACAGAAGATGTTCCGCCGCTTGGCGGGTCACGACGGCGCGCTTCACAGGCTGGCGCAACAACCCCAGGACCATCATCAATCCCGCAAACCCGGTGCCCTGTACCAATGCGGTCATCAGGCGAAGCGCGACCTGGGGTGCTGCCAGCATTGCAAGGGCCGCGCAAATTGCGGCCAGACCGGCAAAGCGGCGCGCCAGCGGAATAAGCCGGGGCCATTGCAGCACGATCCAGATCACCGCCAATACGGCCGCCAGCGCGCTGAGCGTCGGATTGTCGAAAACCGCGCCCGCGATCAGCAGCAGTATAAGCGCAACCTGCAAAAGCACCCCGGGCGCCAGACCGCCAAGGGAGAGAGGCAATGCCCGGGGCCTCATGTAGGCCATTCAAGCATGTCACAGGCCTTGGCCAGTCGCGCCATCGCCGCGTCCAGCTCGGCCTGAGCGGTGGCATAGGACACACGGAAATAGGGCGACACTCCAAAGGCCGCACCGGGCACGACCGCCACATGTGCCGTTTCGAGCACCCAGGAACAGAAATCGCGATCCGTCCGCAGAACGGCGCCTTCGGGGGTACTGGCTCCCAAAATGGCCTCGCAGCTGGCAAAGGTATAGAACGCCCCCTCGGGCGTGCGGCACGAAAGCCCCGGGATCTTGTTGAGCGACGAGACGACGAAGTCGCGCCGGGTCTGAAAACAGGCGCGGCGCTCTGCCAGAATGTCCTGCGGTCCGGTCAGCGCCGCGACCGCCGCCGCCTGCGCGATGGAACAGGGGTTCGATGTCGACTGGCTTTGGACAACGGTCATCGCGGCAATCAACGCGGCCGGTCCGGCCCCGTATCCAATCCGCCAGCCGGTCATGGCATAGGCTTTCGACACCCCGTTCACGATCAGTGTGCGCTGGCGAATGTCGGGACAAAGCCCCGCCGGGCTTTCCGCCCGAAACCCGTCATAGACGATGTGTTCGTAAATCTCGTCCGACAGAAGCCAGATATCGGGATGGCGTTTCAGTACATCCAAGATCGCCAAAAGTTCTTCACGACCATAGGCCGCACCGGTCGGGTTTGACGGTGAATTCAGCATCAGCCACCGCGTGCGTGGCGTGATCGCGGCATCAAGCTGCTCGGGCGTGATCCTGAAACCATTCGAGGCGGTGCAGGCGACCGTCACCGGCACACCGCCGCAGATATCCACCATCGCGGAATAGGTCGTCCAATAAGGTGCCGGAATGACGACCTCGTCACCGGGGTTGAGGGTCGCCATGAAGGCGTTGAAAATGACCTGCTTTGCCCCGGCCGTTGCGATCACCTGATCCGGCGCGAAGTTCAGACCATTCTCGCGCCGGAATTTTTCGATGATCGCGGCCTTCATTTCGGCGGTGCCGGCCAGCGGGGTATAGGTCGTCTGTCCGTCAAGCGCCGCGCGGTGTGCTGCCTCGATCACGTGGGGTGGCGTTGGAAAATCCGGCTCTCCGGCGCCCAGAACGATGACGCGATGCCCCTGCTCTGCCAGCGCGGACGCGCGTGCCCCGATGGCCAGGATTTCCGAGACCTTCTGCGAGGCAAGCCGGTCCGCGCGGCGGAATTGGGTTTGTGACGGGTGCGACATGCGAACCTCAGACGATCTGATTCACAATGGTGCTCTCGCCCGCCCAAAGACGGTCGAGATTCCGGTTCAAAAGACTAAGCACATTGCGCTCGTACAGGCGCGTTTCACCCGCGGCATGCGGGGTCAGCACAACATTCTGCATCCTCCAGATCGGGCTGTCGGCGGGCAGCGGCTCGGTCGCGGTCACATCCAGGCCGGCACCTGCGATCCGGTTGTCGCGCAACGCCTGGACCAGAGCGCCTTCGTCCACGCAGGCGCCACGCGCCACGTTGATGAACAGCGCCGTCCTTTTCAATTGGGCCAGGGCTTTGGCATCGATGATGTTGCGTGTTTCGTCGGTCAGCGGACAACTCAGCACCAGCACGTCGGCGCGCGGCAGAACCGAATGAAGATCCTTGAACGAATGCACCTCGTCGGCCGCCCCCTTGCCCTTTGCCGGGTCTCGGCGGACACCGATCACGGTCATGTCGAACGCTTGGGCCAGCTTGGCGATCCGGTCGCCGATCCCGCCGGTGCCGACGATCACCATGGTTTTGCCGGGCAGTTCGTCCTCGCGCTGCATTGGATCGGTCTGCTCGGCCCGCCAGAACGCCGCATGCTGATTGTCGCGCGCGAAAGCCAGACGCCGTGTCAGCGACAGAAGCAACCCGATCGCGTGTTCGGACACGGCGTTCCTGTTCACGCCCTGCCCCGATGCCAGCCGGATACCGTGTCCTTGCAATGCGTTGGTGTCGTATTGGTTGGTACCCGAACTGACCGACTGAATATATCGAAGCTTCGGGGCATGTTTCAAAAGATCGTTCTTCCACAGGCCGGAAACGACCAGCACATCCGCCTCGGGCAGGGCACTTTCCAGATCGGCGTAGTTGCTGACTTGCATCGTGTTGATCCCGTGCGCCGTGGCGTCGAAGATCCGCTTCATGTCATAGGCGCCATGAGCAAAGAGGATCCTCAGATCATCCGCCGGTGGCAGTGCGGTTCCAATGGGGGTTTGATGCGTCATGTGCGGTCTCCGTCAAAAAGCATGGGGGATCGGACCACGCGCGGCGTGGCCAAGTGCGGCAAGGGTGGAAAATGGCGGCCCGGCTGTCAGCGAAAGCGGTCAGGCCGAAAGGGAGTGATGTCGAGCGGGGGCGGCCTTTCGGCAACAAGGTCGGCAATAAGTTCGGCCGTCATCGGTGCCGCGTTCAACCCGACATGGCCATGACCGAACGCGTAAAACACATGCGCGTTCTTTCGGGCGCGTCCGATGACAGGCAGCCCATCCGGGGTCGACGGGCGGTTGCCCTGCCAGCGGCGCGCCGCAATTCCTGCGCCTGTCACCGGAACGTCCGGAAAGCAAAAGCGCAGCTTTTCACCCAGCAGATCGGCGCGCTTCCAGTTCGGGGCCGCCTTTGCCGACGCGAATTCAACCTGGCCCGCGACGCGCAAACCGCCCGCTGTCTGGACAATGGCAACCTTCAGGTCCTGGGGCATGACCGGAATTTTCAGATCAAGCGGTGTGCCGGCAAATTCCACGTGATAGCCCCGCTCGGATTCAAGCGGAATTCGGTCGCCGAAGGGCCTGGAAAAAGCGGTGGAGTGTATCCCGGCGGCGACCACGACCGTATCACAGGCGACCGTTCCCGCATCCGTTTCCACGCCGACCACCGCATCGGCGGATGTGACGATGCGCCTGGCCCGCGCGTTCTGCCAAGAAGCCCCCTTGGACAGGCAATGGCGCGCGACCGCGTCCACATAGCCCCCCGGGTTCAGACAATGCTGTCCCTCGGTCAACAGGATCCCAAAGCCATAGCGCGCGGCCAGACCTGGTACCAGCGCGCGCAGCTCGGCGTCTTCGACCTCGCGGGTTTTGACACCGCACTGCGCCCGCAACTGCCAGGCGAGCCGATCAGCCGCGAATGCCTTTCTGTCCGAATAAAGATAAAGAAGCCCCGTGTCCTGGATCAGTTGCCGCACCCCCGCCCGCGCGGCCAGCTGGCTGTGACGGACCGGCGATTGAGACAGCAGCGAAGACAAGGCCCGCGCCGTTCTGGCAACGCGCGCCTTGCTTCGGCCCGCCATCAGAAACCGGACCAGCCACGGCATAAGACGCGGCAAGAACGCCCAGCGGATCGTCAGCGGGCCGCCCTGATCAAAAAGATAGCCGGGCACCTGACGCCAAAGGCCGGGCATCGACATCGGGATGACCGAAGCCGGGCTGATAAAGGCACCGTTGCCATAGCTCGCGGACTGCTCTCCGCCAAATGCGCCAGGTTCGATCAGTGTGACCTTGTGGCCCTGTCTCAACAGCGCCTCGGCGATGGCTACACCAATGATTCCCCCACCGATCACGGCGACCTGGCGGTCTTTCGTCGCAACATGGCGCATGATCTTACCTCATGGTTCAAAGCGCAGCCTTGGGTGAACACGCCCGGCGCGGCTCTGCAATTCCCTTGATCAACGGGAGTGTGTTGTTGATAAATTGGAGTTTGTCAGAGACCGCTGAACAGACGAACTGTCAAAAACCTCAGACCTGAATGACTTTTTATCATAGGCTCTCGCGATGCGACGCTTCACCCCTTCCCTCACGGCGCTGCTCGCATTCGAAGCCGCGGCCCGGCACATGAACTTTACCAAGGCGGCCGAGGATTTGTCCGTCACGCAAAGCGGGATCAGCCGTCAGATCAGCAATCTTGAAGCCCTGCTGGGGGTGAAACTGTTCGAACGCGTCGGCTCGCGGCTCATCCTGACTGAAATCGCCAAATCCTATCTCAACGAGATCTCAAGCGGGCTTGACCAGATCGAACAGGCATCCGTGAATTGCGTCAGGGGCCAGTCTTTGGAAGCCGCGCTGATGATCTGCGCCCATCCCACGCTGGCGTCCCGCTGGCTGACACCCCGGCTTCATGATTTCCTGAAGGACCGCCCCGAGACCATCCTCGACTTCGTCACCACGACCAAGAATATCGATTTCACCGAAACGCGGATCGACGCCGCCATCCTGCGCGGACGCGGCGCGTGGACGGCAACACGCTCGCAGGAGCTGTTTCGCGAAGAGCTTGTCGTTGTTGGCGCACCGCATGCATGGCAGGGCTATATCCCGGACCAGGAGCTGGATTTCGATACATTGCCCACGCTTCAGAATGCCAGCCGCCCCGATCTGTGGCTGACCTGGCTGCATGGCGCCGGGCTGGGGCACAAGGGCGCCATTCGCGGCCCAAGGTTCCCCCATAGCGAGCTGTTGATATCAGCCGCCAAAAGCGGGCTGGGGCTGGCGGTTGTTCCGCTGCTTTATGTCGAAACCGAACTTGCGAATAACGAACTGGTCCTTCCCTTTGGCGGTCCGGTGCCAACCGCGGACAGCTATTGGCTGGTACAACCCGAGCAGCGCGCTGAAATGCCCGCGGCACATGAATTCGCTTTGTGGGTCAAGGACCGGGCACGGCGCTTTCGCCTGAATGCTGCAAAGCTGCGAGGGGGCAATTCATGATTTTGCCGCCTTTCAGATCAAGCCCGGCATCCGCCATCTGCTCCTGTACCGGCTGATGCGGCAGTTTCCGCGCGATCCGGACGGGACCTTTGCCCTTGCCTATGTGCAGGAATGGCTGAACTGGGAAAACACCCTGCCGGTATCGCGCACGCTGCCATTGCGGCCTGGCCGCTTTGCCCAGACGCCGCTTTACGAGGTGCTGACGACCCCGCAATCGCGAGGCGCGGGGCAGCTTTGGCCCCAAGACATGAATCTGGCGATGCGGGCCGGGCGCGGGCGACGTTACTGTGCCACCAAGCTGACGGCGCGGCCATGCACGCGGGTTTTCTGCCTATTCGTCAACAATATGCCCAACCCGCGGGCCGCTGGCGTGCAGATCCGATCTGGATGAGCCAACGCGCTTTGCCTTGGTCAAAGCCTCGGCCGCGCGCTTCGAAGCGGGAACAACCGGGTTCCGGTGCAGCTGAGGCACCTCGACGCTGAGCACGATATCGTCCGGCAGCGCGGTCAGAAGTGCATCGAAATCGAAATCCCCGTCGCCGGGCATTTGCCGGTTCTCGCGCGCTGTCGCGATCAGGGCGTCATACCTTTGGTCGAACACACCCGGCGCGTCGCAAAGCTGTGCATAGTGGATCCATTCGTCCTGCAGCGCCGCAATATCCGCAAATGGGCTGTCGGATCGCTGCACATGCAGCGCATCCACCAGAACACCGGCGGCGGAATGGTTCACCGCAGCGACGATGCGTGCGGCATCACCGACAGTTGCCACATTGGTCCAGGGCATGAATTCGAGGTCGGCGGTCATGCCGTGGCCCTGTGCCAGTTCGCAAAACGCACCGTAATTGTCGATCATGCGGTTTTCGTCGGGGTCGTAACCGGCGGTAAGGATATTGGTCGCTCCCAGCCGCGCGCCGGTCTCAAGAAACGCCAGCGTGCCTTCGACGTCGAAATCAGGGGTGATCCTGATGATCTCGATATCGGCAAGCGTGACGCCGGTGTCACGTAGGGCGGCAAGGGTCGCGCGCTGCAGCGCCCGGTCGGTCAGGATCGGATAGGGGCCGTCCGTGCCCGACGGCAGCAGGCGCAGACCGACGCAATCGAAACCCGCCCTTGCCGCGACCTCCACCGCGCGGGGCGGTGGAAGCTCGGACACGGTCAGAAAGGCCAAGGAATACCGATACCCCATCGCTTAGCCAAGCGGTGAAAACGGCAGCGGAACGGCAAGGGTCGAGACCATGTCGGCCGAAAGCCATGCTGGCCCGCCCTTTGGCGGCCAGACACCATCGGCCACGGTCCTGGCCCGCAATTCGGCCCGGTGATTGGCGCTGTCATAAGGCCAGATCTGCGTGAAGCGGGTCAGGCCGTCCAGCGAATACATGGCGATGGAACAGGGTGAATATTCCTCGCGCGGGGGCAGCGCCTCGGCCCATTTCTCGATCGTGGGGGCCATGCCGTTCAGCTTGGGTCGATAAGTGCGGATTTCATAGACCTTGCCATATTCGCCGGGCGTCACCGGCAAAGAGAACTCCAGTGGAATATAGCTGTCGGCGGTCCAGCCGCGCAGATGCTCCATACAGCCGAACGGGTTGTCGGAAAGACGGGTGCGTTTGCGCTCGGCGATCAGTTCGTCGGCATCGGCGTATTGGCGCAGCAGGATGATATCATTCAACGTGCCGATATCGGGGGCCCAAGCGCCCAACAGGGTCCCCCGGGCCTGGGGTGCGGCAAGCCAGCTTTGCAGCGCGGGCGCGATCTTGGGCGTCGCGAAAAGCTCGGTGTTGAGCGTGGTGATGTCAAACAGTGGCATGAGGGCCTCCTTCGATGTTCGGGGATGTTGCGTCGGGGCCCATGCGCCCGGCGGCGGTATGGGCGGCGATGTAGCCAAAGGTCATGGCCGGGCCCAGCGTGATGCCGCCGCTTGGGTAATGCCCGGCAAAGATCGAGCTCATGTCATTGCCCGCCGCGAACAGTCCGGGGATAGGTGCCCGGCTGGCATCCAGCACACGGGCATATTCATCCGTGGCGAGGCCGGCGAATGTCCCCAAGCTGCCCGGCACGATCCGAACCGCGTGAAACGGCGCCGAGGTGAGCGGGCCAAGCGCCGGGTTCGGGCGGTGCTCGGGGTCGCCCTGAACCTTGTTGTAGCGCGACTCGCCACGCCCGAACTCGGGGTCCTTGCCCTGGATGGCATGTGCATTGAAACGGCTGACCGTCTGTTCCAGCGTGGCCGCGTCCAGCCCGCATTCCGTCGCCAGCGCGGCAAGGCTGCCCGCGGATTTGAGGTAGCCCTTGCGCTGATAGGGCCGCAGCGGGAAGGGAAAGCAGCGCGACCAGCCAAGACCCCAGCGCCGCTGCGCCTTGTGATCGGCGATCAGCCAGCAATGGATGTCCGACGTATCGGCCGAGACATCGAACAGTCTGCGCATGAACGCGTGATAGCTGTCGGCCTCGTTGGTGAAGCGTTCGCCGCGCCCGGTGACAGCGATGATGCCGGGTTTCGCGCGTTCGATCAGATGCGGAAAGTGCGCCATTGTGCCATCGCCCTGCGGAACCCTGGAAACCGGCGCCCAGGCGCCGCCATTGGCAAGGTCCGTCTCGACGCTCGCACCGGCGGCCTTGCCGATCTTCAGCCCGTCGCCGGTATTGCCCGAGGGCGCGGCAGAATAATGCGCCGTGCCGGTTTCGGGACCGAACAGATGCCGTTGAAGGGCGGCGTCATGGGGAAATCCACCGGCGGCCAGAACGACCCCGGCACGCGCGTTCAGCCGCGCCCCCGTTTCCAGGGTAACGCCGGTGATGCGGTCGCGTTCAATCGTCACCATGCGCACGGGACAGTCGGTGAACAGCGCCACGTCACGGTCAAGCGCCGCGCGCAGCAACCGCGCCACAAGGGCGTTGCCGTTGGCCAGCTGCATGCCGCGCCGGTGCGCCACAAGATCCCATGCGTGTTTTCCCAAACGGCTCAGCACATGCAGCCCCGACTGAACCCGGCGCGTTGCGTTGAAGAAATGGCGCAGGTCGGCGCCCGCGGCGATGCCAAGTCCGCCGATGGATATGACCCCAAGCGGCGGACGCAGTTTGGTGATCCAGCGGCCAAGCCCGCGCCCGTCATAAGGTGCGGCACAAAGCGAGCGCCCGCCGCCGACCGATCCGGGAAGATCGACGAAATCCGGCACCGCGTTGCCGTCGATCCATTCCAAAGCAGTCCGGTCACGGAAAAAGCGCACCATCTCGGGACCGGTCTTCAGAAACATGTCGATCCGCGGGTCCCGCGCCCGGTTGCCCATGACGCTTTCGAGATAGCGCAAAGGCGCCTCGACCGGCTCTTCGATCCCGGCCTCGATGGCCAGCGGATTGCGCGGGATCCACAGCCAGCCGCCGGACCAGGCGGTGGTCCCGCCCAGCACCGGCTCTTTTTCAAGCACCGCAACGCGCAGCCCCAGATGGGCCGCCGTCACCGCTGCCGACAGCCCACCGGCACCGGACCCCACAACGATCAAATCATAGCTGTCCCCGTCCTGCGGAGCAGCATCCGGCATGGTCGCGTGGGTCACGCCCCTTTCCGTCCTTCGCTGCGGTCGGCGTACCAGGCATTGAAGCTGCGTCCGGCATGGCTTGCCTGGGAGAGTTCAAGCGCCGCCTCCTGCAGGTCGGGCAGGCAGGCAAGCAGCCGCTCTGGTGTGGCGCGCGCCGAAGGCCCCGCAATCGAGACCGTGCCGATGGGCAGGTCGGTTTCGGGGTGACGGATCACCACGGCGATGGCCGCCATGCCCAGCATGAAGCTGTTGGCGTTCATGGCATAGCCTTTCTTGCGGACGCCGCTGATCACGGCAAGCAGATCGGTGATGGTTTGCGGGGCCGAAACGCCCGCGCCATCGGGCTTTTCCAACCCCTGCTTCACGACCGCCTCAACCGCGTCGTTATCGGCCATCGCGGCAAGCCAGGCCTGACCGCCCGAAGCGGTTGCCAGATGGACGATCTGGCCATGTTCGGCACCGGGATCATAGCGCAGACCAGAGGTCGCGCCCTGAGCCACCCCGACCCAGACCAGCTGCTGCCCATCCGAAAGCGCCATCCGGACCAGCTCGCCGGATTTGGCGGCAAGCGCGTCCAGAATGGGCTGGCTCAGGTCGGGTATGCCGGTGCGCGCAAGAAAGCTCAGACCAGCGGTCGCCAACTTCAGCGTCAGCCGATAGTCACCGTGATCCCGCGTCTGTTGGGCATAGCCCAGATTTTCCAGCTCTTTCAGCAGGCGATGCACACCAGAGACGGGCAGATCGAGGCCGCGCGCGATGTCCGAGATCTGAGCGCCTTCGGGAAATCTTGAAAGGTACGAAATAACCGACAAGCCCTTTTCCAGTGCACTGCTCATTGCGTGTCCTCCTGCATGCTTTCGCCAGACTATAGGTTGCAGAAATAAAAAATGGAAGAATTTTTAAAACTAGAAAGATTTTCTGTTTTATGAAAAGTTGGATGACAACGTGATTCGAAGTTCGGGGAGGAGTCTTTGGGCGCTGTGGCTTTTGAACAGATGTCTGCGCGCTATGACATCGTCGTCATGGGGGCGGGCGCGGCCGGTCTGTCGGCCGCGGTTTTCGGAGCCCTGACCGGCGCCAGGGTTCTACTGGTGGAGCGCACCGAATATGTCGGCGGCACCTCTGCCCTGTCCGGCGGCACGGTCTGGGCCCCCGGCACGGCCATCGGCAAAAGCGTCAACGCGGAAGACAGCCGCGTGGCTGTTGCGGCGTTTCTGGACAGCGTTGTCGGGAATCATGGCGATGCAGCCTTGCGTTCGGCCTTCCTGGATGCTGCGCCAGAGGTGATCGAGACCCTTGGCAAAATGACCCAGGTGGCCTTTCGCCCCTATCCCAAACACCCCGATTACGAATGGGATCACCCCAACCCGACCTTGAATGGCCGCGCGATCGAACCCGTTCCCTTCGACACCCGCGCGATGGGCAAACTGCGCGAACTCATCCGTCCGCCCATCCCCGAGTTCACGGTTCTGGGCGGCATGAATATCGACCGGGTGGATATCGGCCATTTGCTGAACCGCTATAAATCCTTTGGCTCTTTTGCGCATGTGGCGAAGATCGTCCTGCGCTATGCCCGCGACAGGGCGCTCTACGGGCGCCATACGCGGCTTGTGATGGGGGCGGCGCTTGTCGGGCGGCTGCTGGCCTCGGCAAATGATTGCGGGGTCGAGATCGTGCTGAACACCAGCGCGACCGGTATGGTTCCCAATGGCGACGGCGGCGTGGATCTGACCCTGGCCTGCGGCGGATCGACGAAGACCGTGCGCGGAAGCGGTGGCGTCATCCTGGCCTCCGGTGGATTTGGCCGCTCGGCAGAGCGCCGCGCGGCGCACCTGCCCGATGCCCTGCCAGCCGACAGCCCCTCGGCCCCCGGCCACACCGGCGAGATGCACGCGCTGGCCGACGCACTTGGCGCGGTCTATGGGCAGGGCAATGACCAGAACGCCTTCTGGGCGCCATGCTCGATCCGCACGCGTGGCGATGGCAGCAACGCGGTCTTTCCGCATTTCGTGCTGGACCGCGCGAAGCCCGGATCGGTCTGTGTCGACCGCCACGGCGCACGGTTCGTCAACGAGACCTGCTCTTATCACGCTTTCGGCAAGGCGATGCTGCAGGGGGGCGAGGCCACGCGGCATGCGTGGATCATCATGGATGCCCGGGCCATCGCGAAATACGGGCTTGGGATGGTGCGCCCGGGTGGCGACGACCTGCGACCCCATGTCAAGGATGGCTATCTGATCGCGGCGCGGTCGGTTGCGGAACTTGCCGCAAGAACCGGCACCGACCCGACGCTTTTGCAGGCCAGTCTGGACGAGATAAATGCAGCCGCGCAGGCGGGCCGGGACGACAGGTTCGGCCGGGGCAGCTCTGCCTATCAGCGCCATAATGGCGACGCCGCGGTCACGCCGAACCCGACATTAGGCACAATCGCCACACCCCCGTTTTACGCGGTTCGATTGCAGCCCGCGGACATCGGCACGGCCAAGGGGTTTGCCGCCACACCGAATGCAGAGCTGCTGCGGGCCGACGGCACGGTGATCGAGGGCGTCTATGCGGCGGGCAACGATCTGCACTCGATCATGGGCGGCACCTATCCCGGGCCGGGCATCACGCTGGGGCCAGCGCTGGTGTTCGGAGCCATCGCGGCACGCCACGCCGCAGCCCGCGCAAAAGACAACAAAGGACACTCTCATGCAGCTTAGCGGTGAAACCACGCTTTATCCCATCGTCGGGCATCCGATCGCACAGGTCCGTTCGCCGCGATTCCTGACCGAAATCTTCGACCGCCGCGGGATCAACGCCATTGTTCCGCCGGTGAACGTGCGGCCAGAGAACATCCACTCGACACTCGACGCGTTCCGCAAAATGGAAAATGTCGGCGGGATCGTGGTGACGCTGCCGCATAAGATCGACGCGCTGCAATCTTGCGACGTCGTATCAGAGCGCGCGAAATTCGTCGGCTCGGTCAATGTGATCCACAAGGACGCCGATGGCCGCTATATCGCCGATAACGTCGATGGCCTGGGCTATATGGACGGCGTCAAGGCGCTTGGCTTTGATGTCGCGGACAAGCGCGCCCTGCTGGTCGGCGTCGGCGGGGCGGGCAGCGCGGTTGCCTACGAGATTCTTGCGCGCGGGGCGGCGCATCTGAAAATCGCCGAGATCGACACCGCGCGCCGCGATGCGACGATTGCCGCGCTGGACGCCAGATATCCGGGCAAGGTCGGGATCGGTAGCGACGATCCGACCGGCGTCGATTTCATCGCGAATGTGACGCCCTGCGGCATGCGCGAAGGCGACCCCTTTCCAGCCGACCCCACGAAGATGAACGCCGATCAGTTCGTCGCGGATTCGATCACAAAACCCGCCGTGACACCGATGCTGCAGGCCGCGCGCAACCTTGGGTGCAGGACCATGGCCGGAGCAGGCATGTTCGATGCCGAAGCCGAAAGGCTTGTCGATTTTTTGCTGGGCGAGGGCTTGCCCGCACAGTGAGGATCGAAGCGGGCACCCGCTTCTTTGCAACCGGAGGAAACTCCACTGCCTGATTCAATGGGAGGAAACCATGAAAAAGACACTCATCGCACTGGCGCTCATGGCCAGCGGCGCGGCCACGCAGGCTGTTGCCGAATACCCCGAGAAGGAAATTCAGGGCATCATCCAGTGGGGGGCCGGCGGATCGACCGACACGGTCATGCGCTCTGTGACGCCGCATGCCGAGGCTGCATTGGGCGGCAAGATCGTTATGCAGAACATGACCGGTGCCGTGGGCGCGATTGCGTTGAACCACGTGGCGGGGGGCAAAGCCGATGGTTATACGCTGTTGATGGGCGCTGAAAACCCGCAGATGTAAAAGGTTCTGGGCCTGGGCGAGACCGACTACAACGATATGGTGCCGGTCCGGGTTCTGGCGCGTGGCGTGCCTGTCTTCGTGGCAGGTGCCGACGCGCCCTATGACACGATGAAAGAGTTCGTGGCCTTTGCCGAGGCCAACCCGGGCGAGGTACGCGTCGGTTCGACCGGGCCCGGCGGCCTAACCTCGATCGTGCTGGCGATGCTGACAAGCCAGGTCGATCTGGATTTGACCCGCGTGCCCTATGACGGTGACGGCCCTGCGCTTACCGCGTTGCAGGGCGGAGCGATCGACGTGATGCCGGTTGCGCTGGGTGCAGCGTTCGAAGGTGTGCGGGCCGGCCGCATGAAGGTCATCGGCCTGGTCGATGTCGTTGAAAATGATCTGGTGCCCGGCGTTTCGCCCATCACCGAAGCCTTTCCGGGGTTCGAAAGCTATCTGCCGTGGGGGCCGTTTTTTGGTGTCTTCGCGCCCGCTGGCACGCCCGACGATGTCGTGGCCAAGCTTTCTGCCGCCTTTGAAGCCGGTGCTCGGAACCCCGAGTTCGTCGAGCTGATGGAAGGCCGCGGTTTTTCGATTTCCAATATCGGCGGCGCCGAAGCGGTCGACTTCCTGACCAGTTACCGCTCGGTATCCAGCTGGCTTGTGCATGACGCGGGGTTCTCCAAGAAATCGCCCGAAGATTTCGGGATTTCGCGGCCGGGCCAATAGGCGCGCGTTGTAGGGGTTGAGAGAGGGGCGCCGCGCGCTGACACAGGGCGCGGCGCCGACCGCAGGGGCCAACAGGCCGGGGGGACGCCATGGATTACATTGACCCGGAACATCATGACGGGACATCGGATGCGACGCCCGGGGGCGAGCCGGACAAGCGCCGCCCGGGCGAGGCAGCGTTTGCGGCCGCCTTGGCCTGCGCAAGCGCGGTGCTTGTCTGGAGTGCTTTGGGGATCGAAAATCCCTTCGGCCCGAATGGGCTGTCCTCGCCACGCTCGATCCCGCTGGCAACGACGGGCGTCATGCTGGTCAGCGCCGCGCTGATCCTTGTGAAGACCCTGCGCCTGCCGCTTGACCGCGCCGAGACCCTCGTCCGCGACATCCTGCCGCCGGTCGTTCTGGTGTTCGCGCTGCTGCTTGTGGGCTATGGCATCGTGCTTCGCCCGCTTGGGTTCCTGCCGACATCGGCGCTGTTTCTGATCGCCGCACTCAAGATCCTTGCCCGGCGCAACTGGGGCTGGACGCTGGCCATATCGCTCGGCAGCCTTGTCGCGATCTGGCTGATCTTCCGCATCGTGTTCAGCGTGCTGATGCCCACGGGGTTGGTGCCCGAAGCCGAACTGATCCAGTTTTTCCGCAACCTGACCCCGGGGGGCGCGTCATGAGCATCGCGATGGATTTCCTTACCGTTTTCCTGCAGCCCCAGCTTTTGCTTCTGGTGGGGCTTGGCACATTCTCGGGGGTCTATGTCGGGGCGATCCCCGGCCTGTCGGTCACCATGGCGGTGTCGATCCTGATCTCGTTCACCTTCTCGTGGGAGGTCCAGCCCGCGATCGCGCTGATGATCGGGATCTATATGGGCGGGGTCTATGGCGGCTCGCGCACGGCGATCCTGCTGAATATACCCGGCGCACCATCGGCCATCGCAACTGCGCTTGACGGCTATCCCCTGGCCAAGCGCGGCGAAGCGGGCACGGCCATCGGGGTGACCACGGTCATGTCCTTCATCGGCGGGTTCATCGGGATCGGCGTGCTGGCGCTTGCCGCCCCGCTGGTGTCGGAATTCGCGCTCAGATTTCAGCCGCGCGACTACATGCTGCTTGCCATTCTCGGCATCCTGCTTGTCGGCTCGCTCAGCCAGGGTTCGCTTCTCAAGGGCATCTTTACCGGGGCGCTCGGCCTTGCCATCGGCGCGGTGGGCCGCGATCCACTGACCTTTGCCGAACGCTTCACCTTCGATGTGCAGCTGCTGGAGGGCGGGATCTCGTTCATTGCGGTGATGATCGGCATGTTCGGCGTGTCCGAGGCATTGTTGCAGCTTCACCACGTGAACAAGGATGCCATACGCCAGAAGATCAGCCGCGTTGTCCCATCGCTTGCCACGGTCCGCAAACACCTGCCACTGAGCCTGCAAACCTCGTCCATCGGCGTGGTCATCGGGGCCCTGCCCGGAACCGGAAGCGATATCGCGGCGCTCATGGCCTATGACCATGCCAAGCGCGTGACCAAGAACCCCGAACGCCCCTTTGGCGACGGCGCGATAGAGGGGTTGGTGGCGCCCGAAACCGCCAATAACGCGGCTGTGGGCGGGGCGTTCATTCCGATGATGACGCTGGGCATTCCCGGCGACGCGGTTACCGCCATCATGATCGGCGCGCTGTTCATCCACGGGCTCAACCCCGGCCCGATGCTGATGGTCGACCAGCCCGACATGTTCTGGTCGCGTTGCCGGTCGCGACCAGGGGGCCAGCGGCATCGTGCGGCTGTCCACACCAAGCAGCTTCGCAGACAAGATACTGCCCGAACTGCTGTCGCAATTCACGACCGAATACCCCGACATCAGGGTCGAGCTTCTGGTGTCCAATGTCGAAGCGAACATGACCTCTCGCGACGCCGATATCGCTCTGCGGGTAGCCCATGCGCCACCCGAGCATTTGTGGGGACGGAGGATTTCCAGCATTCAATGGGCGGTCTATGGTTCAAACGCGTATGTCGCGGCGTTCGGGCAGCCGGAAACACGCGAAGCGCTGCGATCACATCGTTTGATCAGTCCAGCCGGGAAACTGGCTGCTCATCCCGCCTACTCGGCCTTGTTCACGCTCGATCAGGCCCGGACCGACCTGCGCTGTGACGATCTAACCAGTATCGCGGGACTGGCGGCAGCCGGGCACGGGCTGGCCTTGTTGCCCGATGATCTGGCGCGCCCCGATCTGGTCCGGCTGCTCGGCTTGACCGATATTCCGCCCAACAGCCTTTGGGTTCTGACCCATCCGGACCTGAAATCCATCCCGCGCGTTTCGCTGCTGATGGGTTACCTGGCCAAAGCGGTGGCCGCGTCGCTACGCTCGGCCTGACCTTGCATGTTCTGCAAGAGTGGCCCTGGCGAGCAAATATCTTTGGATGAATGGCGTAGGTCTCTGCATCCACGTCCGCAATGAGCTTCGCACATGAAGCGCGCGCACTATCAAAAGACCCTGATCGTTCTGTGCCCCCGCTGCGCGGGGCGCTGCCGCTGGCCAAGTCATCCGAGCCAGACACCCCATCCGATATTCTGCATATTCCGGAAGATCACCACCCCACCGGGCGGGCACCACCTTCTCTGAGCTTTTCCGCCTGAGAAAAATGGTGAGCCGTGCAGGATTCGAACCTGCGACCCACTGATTAAAAGTCAGTTGCTCTACCAACTGAGCTAACGGCCCACTAGGCGGCCTATCTAGAAAGACGGGCGGGTGGGGTCAACCCGGAAATCACACATTCTCTGGAATATTTTTGCGCCACACTTTATATGCCCCCGCATGCAGGAAACGCGATCAGATCGCCTGCCCTTCATGAAGATGCATGGGCTTGGCAACGACTTTGTGGTGATTGACGAACGGCAGGGCCCAAGCGGCCTGACCGAAGATATCGTCGTGGCCATTGCCGACCGGCATCGGGGGATCGGGTTTGACCAGTTGGCGGTGATCCGGCCGGGTCATTTCACCAACGCCGAGCTGGTGTTTTATAACGCCGACGGCTCGACCTCGGCCGCGTGCGGAAATGCCACCCGCTGTATCGCGCGGTTCCTGATGGAGGAATCCGGCGACGCTCACCTGACGTTAAAAACCGAACGCGGGGTGCTGTTTGCGCGCGATGCGGGCAACGGGCTGACATCGGTGAACATGGGCAAGCCGCAGCTGGAATGGCAGGAGATTCCGCTGGCGCATGAGATGGAAACGTTGGAACTGCCGATTGACGGCGCCCCCACGGCCACTGGCATGGGCAACCCGCATTGCAGCTTCTTTGTCGACGATGCCGAGGCGGTCGATCTGGCAACCTTTGGCGCCACGCATGAGCATCACCCGCTTTACCCCCAGCGTACCAATGTGCAGGTGGCCCACCTGATCGGGCCGGATCACTTGCGGATGCGGGTGTGGGAGCGTGGGGTGGGCGTCACGCTGGCCTCGGGCTCGTCTTCCTGTGCGGTGGCCGTTGCCGCCGCGCGGCGGGGGCTGACCGGGCGCAAGGTCACGATCGAGCTGGACGGCGGCACGATCTGGATCGACTGGGCCGAAGATGGCGTCTGGATGACCGGGCCGACCGCGCATGTCGCCGACGGACACTGGAGGCTCAGATGAGCGCGCCCAAGTTCAGCACCCTTGGTTGCCGCCTGAACGCCTATGAGACCGAGGCGATGAAGGAACTGGCCGCACAGGCCGGGCTGCGCGATGCGCTGGTGGTGAACACCTGCGCCGTGACGTCCGAGGCCGTACGCAAGGCCAAGCAGGAGATTCGCCGCCTGCGCCGTGAAAACCCCGATGCGCCGCTGATCGTCACCGGCTGCGCTGCCCAGACCGAGCCGGAGACCTTTGCCGGGATGCCCGAGGTCACGCGCGTCATCGGCAATACCGAAAAGATGCAGCCCCAGACCTGGGCCAGCATGGTGCCCGACCTGATCGGCGAGACGGAAAAGGTCGCCGTAGACGACATCATGTCGGTCACCGAAACCGCCGGGCACCTGATCGATGGGTTCGGGACGCGCTCGCGCGCCTATGTCCAGGTGCAGAATGGCTGCGATCACCGCTGTACCTTCTGCATCATCCCCTATGGCCGGGGCAACTCGCGGTCGGTTCCCGCCGGGGTGGTGGTCGAACAGATCAAGCGGCTGGTGGATCGCGGCTATAACGAGGTCGTGCTGACCGGGGTCGATCTGACATCCTGGGGGGCCGATCTGCCCGCCGCGCCGAAGCTGGGCGATCTGGTGATGCGGATCCTGAAGCTGGTGCCCGACCTGCCGCGTTTGCGCATCAGCTCGATCGATTCGATCGAGGTGGACGAGAACCTGATGCTGGCCATCGCCAGCGAACCGCGGCTGATGCCGCATCTGCATCTGTCGCTGCAGCATGGCGACGACCTGATCCTGAAACGGATGAAGCGGCGGCATCTGCGCGACGACGCGATCCGCTTTGCGCAAGAGGCCCGCGCGCTGCGCCCCGACATCACGTTCGGCGCCGATATCATCGCCGGTTTCCCGACCGAGACCGAGGCGATGTTCGAAAACGCGCTGAAACTGGTCACCGAATGCGACCTGACCTGGCTGCATGTCTTTCCTTACAGCCCCCGGCCCGGCACGCCCGCCGCCCGGATGCCGCAGGTCGATGGGCGCGCGATAAAGGACCGCGCGGCGCGGCTGCGTGCGGCGGGGGCGGCACAGGTCACCCGGCATCTGGCGGCGCAGGTCGGCAAATCGCATCAGGTGCTGCTGGAAAATCCCCGCATGGGCCGGACCGAGCAATTCACCGAAGTTGCGTTCGACAGCGATCAGCCCGAAGGCGCGATTGTCACCGCGCGCATTACCGGTTCAAATGGCACCCAACTGACCGCCGCCTGACAGGAAACCGCCCCGATGCATCCGAACCCGGCCTTTCGCGGGACGCCCCGCGACGCAAACCTGGAATTCGCGCGCAAGCGCGGGTTCGGCACGCTGTGCGCCAATGCGGCCGACGGACCGATTCTGGCGCATGTGCCGTTCCTGTTGTCCGAAGACGGCGCGGCGCTGGAGCTGCATCTGGTGCGCTCCAATCCGCTGCTCAAGCTGCTGCCGGGGCCGGTCGTGATGGCCGTTTCGGGGCCGGATGGCTATGTGTCGCCCGATTGGTACGGGGTCGAGGATCAGGTACCGACCTGGAACTATGTCGCGGTGCATCTGCGCGGTACGCTGGAAACCCGCCCGGCTGGCGAGCTGCGCGACCTTCTGGACCGGCAATCGGTGCTGTTCGAGGATCGCCTGGCGCCGAAACCGCCCTGGACCACCGCCAAGATGACGCCCGAGATTCTGGACCGGATGATGCGGACCATTATCCCCTGCCGGATGCTGGTCACGGCGGTCGATGGCACGTGGAAACTGAACCAGAACAAGGATGACGCGGTGCGTCTGGCCGCTGCCGACCAGATTGACGAAAGCGATCTGTCGATTGGGGCAACGGCGCTGGCCGACCTGATGCGCCGGGTTTGATTGGACAGGGCGCGAATCGTGCCATAGGCTTTCGCCAACGAACGGAGGACGCCATGCCCCTGCCCCTTGCCCCGATTGCCGGTTTCGCGCTGCGCTATGGCGCCGTGGCGCTGGCCAGCTATGCGGTCACCCGCAAGATCGATCAGGGTTTTCGCGATCAACGCGCCGAGGATGCGCTGGACGACACGCCCGAGGGCGTGACCCTGCGCCAGGGCGACGATCAGGCAAACGCCACCGCCCGATTTCGCCGGGTGTTCCGGGTTGGCCCCACCGGCCCGGGGTTCGAGGTCGACGCAACCGCCCTTGGTCGCATCCGCATCAGGCGCACCGGATGAAGCTGTTCCATTCGCCCACATCGCCCTTTGTCCGCAAGGTGATGGTCGCACTGCACGAAACCGGCCAGATCGGCGATGTCGAACTGACCCCGATTGCGGCAACGCCGCTTGCGCCGTCCGCCGACGCCGTTGCGCATAACCCGCTGGGCAAGGTGCCCGCGCTGGTGCGTGACGATGGGCCGGCGATCTATGACAGCCGGGTGATTTGCCGGTTTCTGGACGACCGCGCCGGCGCCGGGCTTTACCCGTCATCGCGCCTGTGGGACGTGCTGACGATCGAGGCAACGGCCGACGGGATCATGGATGCCGCCGTCCTGATGACCTATGAGGCGCGATTGCGCCCCGAGGACAAGCAGATGCCCGAATGGGTCGACGGGCAGTGGGCCAAGGTATCCCGGGCGGTCGAGGCGATTTCGCAACGCTGGATCAGCCATCTATCAGGGCCGCTGGATATGGGTCAGATCGCCCTGGGCTGCGCGCTCTCGTATCTCGATTTCCGGCATGACGCGCGCAACTGGCGTCAGGGTCAGGACGCGCTGGCCCGCTGGCACGCGACATTTGCCGCGCGCGAATCGATGCAGGCGACAGTGCCGCCCGCGGCGTGATCAGAACTTGAACGTCAGGCCGATATTCAGCGCATTGGTGATGATGTCGGTTTCCAGCGTTCCGCCGCCATCCAGGTCGGCCTCGTTCTGGGAATAGGTGCCCTTGTATTCACCGAACACCGCCCAGCGGTCGTTCAGATCATAGCTGGCACCGGCGACAAGCTGCGCGGCGGGGCCGGTGAACTGATATTCGAATGTCCGGCTGTTGCCGATTTCCACATCCACATGCGGAATCGCCACGCCCAGACCCGCCCCGACATAGGGGGTGAAACGCTTCACCGCCTTGGGCCAGCGATAGAAGACATTCATCGTGATGATGTTCAAGCCATCGGTGAATTCCAGCCGGTCGAACCCGTTTTCACGGCGCGTATCGCCATCGGCATAGACCTTGGCGTGGTTGAAATCGAGCGCATAACCCAGATGCTCGGACTGCCACCATGTGGCGCGGAACCCGTAATAGGGCGGCGCCTCGAACGGTTTGCCGTCCCACCCGGCGTTGAAATCGAAATCCGACCCGTTGGCATCGCCCGACACGTCGCTGTGCGGGGCCGACTGGAAACCGGTATACAGGCTCACCTCCCACTCGGCGGCGGCGGGCATCGCCATCACCAATAGCGCAAGGACGGGGGCAAGCAGGCGTTTCATCGCGATCTCCGATCAGGTGCCTTGAGTCTTTCGACGTATGCATAATACGAATTAAAGACAGGTAAAAGAAGGGCATCGGCCCTTGCGGCCGTGATCAAGCCCTTGTGACTTTTTGGCCAATGCTTACAGATAGGGTGCCGGGGCGTGCGTTTCAACAACACCGGCGGGATGCGGTGGAATGTCCGCTGGACCCTGCGCGGGAACACCGCTATTTACGCGCGCGTGGGGCTGCTTATAAGCGGCCTGAAACTTATTGGGGCCACCGGTTGGCCCGGGAAAGGAGACTTCTCGTGTCCCACGCAGATGATCACGAAGGTACACGCCGCGATTTTCTATATTATGCGACCGCCGGTGCGGGTGCCGTGACCGCGGGCGCCGCTGTCTGGCCGCTGGTCAACCAGATGAACCCCAGCGCAGACGTTCTGGCCCTGTCCTCGATCGAGGTCGATGTGGCCGATGTCGCCGTTGGTACGCAGCTGACCGTCATGTTCCAGGGTAAGCCCGTGTTCATTCGCCGGCGCACCGAGGAAGAGATCGCCGAGGCCCGCGAAGTCACGATGGACGAACTGATCGATCCGGTCGCCCGGAACGAGAACCTGGGCGAGGTCGACGCCGCGGATGAAAACCGCGCGCTGGACGAAACCGGTGAATGGCTGGTGATGATGGGCGTCTGCACCCACCTGGGCTGTGTGCCCCTGGGCGATGGCGCGGGCGATTTCCACGGCTGGTTCTGCCCCTGCCACGGGTCGCACTATGATACGTCGGGCCGCATCCGCAAGGGCCCCGCGCCCGAGAACCTGCCGGTTCCGCTGGCACAGTTCACCGACGAAACAACAATTCAACTCGGGTAAGGGGCGCGCGCATGTCCGGAATTCCTCACGACCATTACGAGCCCAAGTCGGGCGCCGAAAAGTGGGTTCACTCACGGCTGCCGATTGTCGGCTTGCTGTATGACACATTGATGATCCCCACGCCGAAGAACCTGAACTGGATGTGGATCTGGGGCATTGTCCTGGTGTTCTGCCTGGTTCTTCAAATCGTTACCGGCATCGTTCTGGTGATGCACTATACACCGCATGTCGACATGGCCTTTGCGTCGATCGAACACATCATGCGGGATGTGAACGCGGGCCATATGATCCGCTATGTCCACATGAACGGCGCCTCGCTGTTCTTCGTTGCCGTTTACCTGCACATCTTCCGCGGCCTGTTCTATGGCTCCTATAAGGCCCCGCGCGAGATCACATGGATCATCGGCATGCTGATCTATCTGGCGATGATGGGCACGGCCTTCATGGGCTATGTTCTGCCTTGGGGTCAGATGTCGTTCCACGGTACCGCCGTGATCACCGGCCTGTTCGGCGCCATCCCCTTCGTGGGCGAGGCGATCCAGACCTGGCTTCTGGGTGCCGGCGCCGTGGGCCAGCCCGCGCTGAACCGGTTCTTCAGCCTGCACTATCTGCTGCCCTTTATCATTGCCGGGCTGGTCATCGTGCATGTCTGGGCCTTCCACCACACCGGCAACAACAACCCCACCGGGGTCGAGGTGCGGCGCGGCTCCAAGGCCGAGGCCGACAAGGACACCCTGCCGTTCTGGCCCTATTTCGTGATCAAGGACCTTTACGCGCTGGCCGTCGTGCTGGTGGTGTTCTTCGCAATCGTGGGCTTCATGCCGAACTATCTGGGCCACCCCGACAACTATGTCGAGGCGACCGCCCTGGCGACCCCGGCCCACATCGTGCCGGAATGGTACTTCCTGCCGTTCTACGCGATCCTGCGCGCCTTTACCGCCGATGTATGGGCGGTGCAGTTCGCCAGCTTCATCACCGGTGGCATCATCGACGCGAAGTTCTTCGGCGTTCTGGCCATGTTCGGCGCGATCGCCGTCATGGCGCTGGCGCCGTGGCTGGACACCAGCTCGGTCCGGTCGGGCCGCTATCGCCCGATGTTCAAGTGGTGGTTCCGCCTGCTGCTGATCGACTTCATGGTGCTGATGTGGTGTGGCGCGATGCCGGCCGAGCCGCCCTATTCGACGATCTCGCTGATCGGGGCGACCTACTGGTTCGCGTATTTCCTGGTGATCCTGCCGCTTCTGGGCGTGCTGGAAAAACCGGAAACCCCGGTGGCCACCATCGAAGACGACTTCAACGACCACTATGGCAAGGCGGCCGACGCCACGCCGGCCGAGTGAGAGGGAAAAGACCAATGATCAAGAAGATCGCAACCTCCGCGCTTGTGGCGCTGAGCCTTGCCTCGGGCGCAGCTTTGGCTGCCGGTGGCGAAGAGCAGCATATCGAAGACTTCTCGTTCAGCTTCGAGGGGCCGTTCGGCAAGTTCGACCAGAACCAGCTGCAACGCGGCCTGAAAGTCTATACCGAGGTCTGCTCGGCCTGCCACGGTCTGCGCTATGTCTCGTATCGCAACCTGGGCGACGAAGGCGGCCCGCACCTGCCCGAAGAGCAGGTCAAGGCCTATGCCGCCCAGTTCGAGGTCTATGACGCGCAGATCGACGATTTCCGCACCGCGACCACGGCCGACAAGTTCGGCCAGTCCAGCCTGGAAAACGCGCCCGACCTGTCGCTGATGGCCAAGGCACGCGCGGGCTTCCACGGCCCCGCCGGTCTGGGCATCAACCAGATCGTCAAGGGCATGGGCGGCGCGGAATATATCGCGTCGCTGCTGACCAGCTATACCGGCGAGGAAAAGGAACAGGCCGGCACCATCTTCTATGAGAACACCGCCTTCCCCGGCGGTTGGATCGCGATGGCGCCGCCGCTGGCCGGTGAGGATGTCGAATTCGACGACGGCCACGCCAACGACCTGCACCACGAGGCCGAGGACGTTTCGGCCTTCCTGATGTGGGCGGCGGAACCCAAGATGATGGCCCGCAAACAGGCCGGTCTGACCGGCGTGCTGTTCCTGATCCTGGTGTCGGTGCTGCTGTACCTGACCAACAAGAAGATCTGGAAGCCGATCAAGGGCGGCGCCAAAAAGGCCTGAGCCCGGCATAACGCATGATTGGAAACGCGCCCTTCGGGGCGCGTTTTCTTTTGCCCGGACCTTGAGATCGCCGGGAAAAGGCATTACTCATATATGCGTTTATGAATATGAAGGCGCCCGCCTTGAAAACCACACTTCGCAAACTGGCCGAACGTCATATGCCGATCCTGCAATGGGGCCGGGCCTATGACCGCGAAACACTGACCAGCGACCTGATCGCCGCGGTCATCGTCACGATCATGCTGATCCCGCAATCGCTGGCCTATGCCCTGCTTGCGGGCCTGCCGCCCGAGATGGGGCTTTACGCGTCGATCCTGCCGCTGGTGGCTTATGCGCTGTTCGGCACCTCGCGCGCGCTGGCCGTGGGGCCGGTCGCGGTGGTGTCGCTGATGACCGGCGCCGCCATCGGCAACCTGGCCCTGCCCGGCACCGCCGAATACGCCACGGCCGCGATTGCGCTGGCCTTCATGTCGGGCGTTGTCCTGATCGCGATGGGGCTGTTCCGGCTGGGGTTTCTGGCCAATTTCCTGAGCCATCCGGTCATCGCGGGCTTCATCACCGCCAGCGGCATCCTGATCGCCACCAGCCAGATGAAACACATTCTGGGCATCCCGCTTCAGGGCCACACCCTGATCGAGATGCTGGCCGCTTTGTGGGAGAACATCGGACAAACCAGCATCTGGACCGCCGCGATCGGGGCCGGGGCCATCGCGTTCCTGTTCTGGGCGCGCAAGGGGCTGAAGCCCCTGCTGCTGCACATCGGTATTCCCAAGCGCGCCGCCGATATCCTGACCAAGGCCGGTCCGGTCGCGGCCATCGTCGTCACCACGACCCTGACCTGGGGTCTGGGCCTGGCGGAGCGTGGCGTCGCCATCGTGGGCGAGATCCCACAAGGCCTGCCGCCGCTGACCGTGCCGTCCTTCGACCTGGATATCTGGACCAGCCTGATGGGGTCGGCGGTGCTGATCTCGATCATCGGCTTCGTCGAATCCGTGTCGGTCGCGCAGACCTTTGCCGCCAAGAAACGCCAGCGCATCGTTCCCGACCAGGAACTTTACGGTCTTGGCGCGTCGAACATCGCGGCGTCGTTCAGCGGCGGCTATCCGGTCACGGGCGGCTTTTCGCGGTCGGTGGTGAATTTCGACGCGGGCGCGGAAACCCCCGCCGCCGGCGCGTTTACCGCCGTGGGCATCACGCTAGCCGCGCTTGCGCTGACGCCGCTGCTGTTCTTCCTGCCCAAGGCGACCCTGGCCGCGACCATCATCGTCGCGGTGCTGAGCCTGGTCGACTTCTCGATCCTGCGGCACACCTGGGAATACTCCAAGGCCGACTTCGCCGCCGTCACCGCGACGATCCTGCTGACCCTTGGCTTCGGTGTCGAAACCGGCGTGTCGGCCGGGGTGATCCTGTCGATCGTGCTGTTCCTCTATCGCACCTCGCGCCCCCATATCGCCGAGGTCGGGCTGGTGCCCGGCACCGAGCATTTCCGCAATATCCTGCGCCACAAGGTCGAAACCGATGCGCGCATCCTGACCATCCGCGTGGACGAGAACCTGTATTTCGCCAATGCGCGCTACCTGGAGGACTACCTCTATGACCGCGTCGTGGGCGATTGCGATCTGAAACATGTCATCCTGCAATGTTCGGCGGTCAATTTCATCGACAGTTCGGCGCTGGAATCGCTGTCGGCCATCGATCACCGGCTGTCCGATATGGGGCTGAAACTGCATCTCAGCGAAGTCAAGGGCCCGGTTTCCGACCGTCTGGCCGGCACGCATTTCCTCAAGAATCTCTCTGGCAAGGTTTTCCTGTCACAATATCAGGCGGTTAACGAACTGACCCGTGTCAAGGAAGAAGCTGGAAAAACCGCGGCATGCGCCTAATTGCCAACTTACAAGCCAGATGCGCCTTGTTAGATTGCGCGCGTCTATGACGGTTTTCGAACTGAGGAGAAAATGATGAACCTGAAGATGGCCATTGCATGCCTAGCCATTGTTGGCGCGACCCACGCCAACGCTGAAAGCCACGCTGCCGAAGAAGGCGCGATGGCCGAGGTCGTCACCACCGGTGACGCCGCCAAGGGCGAAAAGGTCTTCCGCAAATGCGTGTCCTGCCACGTTGTCGTGAACGAAGCCGGTGAAACCCTGGCCGGGAAAAAGGCAAAGACCGGCCCGAACCTCTATGGCATCGCGGGCGGCAAGTTCGGCGAGGTCGAGGATTTCAAATTCGGTGACGCCGCCCTGGCGGCCGCGGGCACGGTGATGGACGAAGAGGCCTTCGTGGCCTATGTCGCCGACCCGACCGGCTGGCTGCGCGAAGTGACCGGCGACAGCGGCGCGCGGTCGAAGATGTCGTTCAAGCTGAAGAAGGAAGACGACGCCAAAGACGTCTTCGCCTATCTGGCCAGCCTGAAATAAACGACGATCCGACACTGGATTGCCGGGCCGCGGGGAAACCTGCGGCCCTTTCCGTGTGGGCTTGCAGCAGCGCGGCGCGCCCTGTATCCCCGCCCCAAAGGAGCGCAGCATGAGCATCAACAGTTTCGGCCACCTGTTCCGCGTCACCACCTGGGGCGAAAGCCACGGGCCCGCCCTGGGCGCCACGGTGGACGGCTGCCCCCCGGGCGTGCCGCTGGATGCGGCCGACCTGCAGGTGTGGCTGGACCGGCGCAAACCGGGCCAGAACAAGTTCACGACCCAGCGCCGTGAACCCGATGCAGTCAAGATCCTGTCTGGCGTGTTTCAGGGGCAGTCGACCGGCACCCCGATCCAGCTGATGATCGAAAACACCGACCAGCGATCCAAGGATTACGGCGACATTGCCGAGAAATTCCGCCCCGGCCATGCCGACATCACCTATTGGCAGAAATACGGCATCCGCGACTATCGCGGCGGAGGCCGGTCATCGGCCCGTGAAACGGCGGCCCGTGTGGCTGCCGGTGGCGTGGCGCGCGCCGCGCTGGCCAGCCTGCTGCCCGATCTGCAGATCACCGGTTACATGGTGCAGATGGGCGAACACGGCATCGACCGCACGCGGTTCGACTGGGACCAGATCGGCCAGAACCCGTTCTGGACCCCGGATGCGCAAGCCGCCGAAACCTGGGCCGATTACCTGGACGGGCTGCGAAAATCCGGCAGTTCGGTCGGCGCGATGATCGAGGTTGTGGCGCGTGGCCTGCCCGCCGGGCTGGGCGCGCCGGTCTATGGCAAGCTGGACACAGATCTGGCCGCCGCGATGATGAGCATCAACGCCGTCAAGGGCGTCGAGATCGGCGAGGGGATGGCCGCCGCCATGCTGACGGGCGAGGCCAATGCGGACGAGATTTCGATGGGACCGGATGGCCCTGAATACAGCTCGAACCATGCGGGCGGTATCCTGGGCGGGATTTCCACCGGGCAGGATGTGGTGGTGCGCTTTGCGGTGAAACCCACCAGCTCGATCCTGACCCCACGCAAGACGATCACCAAATCCGGCGAACCGGCCGAGATCGTGACCAAGGGCCGGCACGACCCCTGTGTGGGCATCCGTGCCGTCCCGGTGGGCGAGGCGATGATGGCCTGTGTTCTGCTGGACCACGTGCTGTTGCACCGTGGTCAGGTCGGCGAAAATCGCGGACAGATCGGTTAAGCGGTGGCCGCGCCCAGCGCGGTATCCATCAGCGCCTTGATCGTATCCTTGCCGGTGCCCGCAACGATGCGGCCCAGCTCCTGATCGCCTTTCAGCACGACCAGCGTCGACCGGCGCGGGATCTTCAGCGCCTTGGACAGGTCCGACCGGCCGTATTTGTCCCAATCGACATTTATGAAGCTGATCGCCTGCTCATAGGCGGGGTTTTCGGCCTTCAGCGCCTTGATGACGCGTTCCTGCGCGGCGCATGTGGTGCACCAATCGGCCTTGAAATCCAGAAACACGGTCTTGCCCGCGGCCAGTTCCGACTGGACCAGACCGGGCGTGTAATCGGCCCCGGCCAGCGCCGCGGACGGCAGAAGGGCGGCGGTTGCGAACAGAAAATCACGGCGATTCATGGGATGGCTCCTTACGCTCAAAGGGAAACGGACAGATCGATCAGCCAAGCCGGCAGCGCGCCGACGGCCCAGGCCTCGATCAGGTGATGCAGCCGGAACAGGATCCCCAGCCCGACCGCGATGAAAACGGTGCCCATGATCGGGCGGGATTTTTCGGCCAGCGCACGCATCATGGCCTGGCGCCGCTGGATAACCGACCGCGCGCCATAGCCCAGCGCCAGGATGATGGTCGACACGCCCAATGCGAAACTGACCATGATCGCACCGGCCCAGGCCAGGCTTTCGCCCTGGCTGGCCAGCGATATCGCACCGCCCAGCGTGGGGCCGATACAGGGGCTCCAGACCGCGCCCAGCAACAGACCCGTCAGGAACTGACCCTGCAGCCCGGACCGTCCGATATCGTCGATGGCGGTATCGGCGCGGGTCGAAACCCCCGCCGTCGCGCCCGCGAATACCTGCGAGAATCGCGGCACCAGCAGAACCGCGCCGAAGACCAGCATCAGCACCGCACCGGCATCGGCGACGACCGCCTCGTCCAGTCCCAGCGCATAGCCCAGCGTCGATACGCCCAGCCCCAACGCCACGAAGGCAAGGCTCATCCCCCCGGCAACCGCAACCGGCCCCAGCGGGCTGGCCTGCAACGCGGTGGCCAGCACGATCGGCAGGATCGGCAGCACACACGGGTTGATCAGCGTCAGCAAACCGGCGGCATATCCAAACAGCAATTCCATGCCATCAATCTGCAAGCCGCCGCTTGTGATGTCATCTGACGTTTGCCTGACGCGCCCTCACATCCCCGTCAGCGCGCGGGTTGCTTGGACAGCTGCACCATCAGGATCGCAACGGTGATGACCGCGACCCCCAACAGGTCCAGCGGCCGCAACCGTTCCCCCAGCAGCACCGCCGCGATGGCGACACCGAAGAACGGGTTCAGGAAATGGAAAGTCGCGGCCCGCACCGCCCCGATCCGGCGCACAAGGTTGAACCAGATCAGCGTCGCCAACAGGCCGGGGATCAGCGTGGTATAGGCAAACGCCGCAAGCAGGGTATAGCTGGGCGTAAAGTCGGGCGTTTCCAGCAGCAGCCCCGCCACGGCTAGGCACGCCGCCCCCACCAGCATTTGCAACCCCACGACCATTTCGACATTCCCGCCCGAACTGGCCCCGCGCACCGATAGCGTCGCAAGGCTGAGCGCCAGCACCCCGATCAGGCACAGCCCCACGCCCATGGGATCGACCCCGCCGCTCAGCCGCGATCCCATGATCAACAGCACGCCGCCCAGCCCCGCGAACAGGCCGACAACCCCAAGGGGCCGCAAACGCTCGCCAAAGAAGGCCCAGCCGAACAGCCCCACCAGCAGCGGCATGGACGAGGCGATGATGGCGGCCAAAGATGCCTCGATCGTCTGCATCGCGACAAAGAACAGCCCCAGATACAGCGCGTTCTGGCAGATCCCGAAAATCACCGTCGCGCGCAGCTGCGGGCGCGACAACCGCCAGCTTTGCCCCATGACCCGCGCCATCACGACCGCCAATGTCCCCGAGATCAGGAACCGCAGGCTGGATGCCAGAAGCGGCGGCGCGTCCGCCACGATAATCCGGGCCGAGCTGAAGGCCGACGACCAGATCAGCGCAAACACAAGCCCCATCAAGATTGCGCGGAAATCCATAAGTCGCTCTTTTTTCAATGCCCGATATTGGCCGCGACGATGGCGGGAAAACCCGGCAAGGACAAGCACCGCTTTTGCCCCGGGGAACCGCGCGCAAAAGAAAAGGGTCGCCGAGGCGACCCTTGAACTCTGCCAAAGCCGTTGGGCCTTAGCCGTTGACGCTGTCTTTCAGCGCCTTGGCGATGGTCATTTTCACGACCTTGTCCGCCTCTTTCTTGATCTGTTCGCCGGTGGCAGGGTTGCGCACCATGCGCTCGGGGCGCTCGCGGCAATAGATCTTGCCGACACCCGGCAGGGTCACGGCACCACCGCCGGAAACTTCTTTGGTGATAACACCGGTAATCGCGTCAAGCGCGGCCGATGCGGTTTTCTTGTCCGCACCCATTTCCTCCGCCAGGGCGGTCACGAGCTGGGTTTTGGTCATCGGTTTTGCCATGTATGGTCTCCTCGTACGCGCCCTCTTTGGGGCTCATTTGCGCAATTTAACTGTATATTGGGTCAGGACACAACGATTAGTGGGTGTTTTGGGCTTATTTTACTGCATTTTTGCACCAGTTTACCCAACGTCAAAGGAAGGCGGTCTCTTCAAATGACCGCAATTTCCGGCTGTGGATGCGTTCCAGCGGCATTTCGCGCAGATGTTCCATGGCGCGAATCCCGATCAGCAGATGCCGCGCGACCTGGGTTTTATAGAAATCCGTGGCCATTCCGGGCAGTTTCAGCTCGCCATGCAGGGGTTTGTCGGACACACACAGCAGCGTGCCATAGGGCACCCGGAACCGGAAACCATTGGCCGCAATCGTCGCGCTTTCCATGTCCAGCGCGATGGCGCGGGACTGGCTCAGCCGCTGGACCGGGCCGGACTGGTCGCGCAGTTCCCAGTTGCGGTTGTCGATGGTGGCAACGGTGCCTGTGCGCATGATCCGTTTCAGGTCGTACCCCTGAAGCTCGGTGATCTGGGCCACCGCCTGTTCCAGCGCGATCTGGATCTCGGCCAGTGCCGGGATCGGCACCCAGACCGGCAGATCGTCGTCCAGCACGTGATCCTCGCGCAGATAGCCGTGGGCCAGCACGAAATCGCCCAGGCTTTGCGTGTTGCGCAAACCCGCGCAGTGGCCGACCATCAGCCAGGCATGCGGGCGCAGCACGGCGATGTGGTCGGTCGCGGTCTTGGCGTTCGACGGCCCCACCCCGATATTCACCAGCGTGATCCCGCCCCCGTCGGCGCGTTTCAGGTGATAGGTCGGCATTTGCGGCATCTTGGACGGCACGGGCAGGTGCAGGGTCGGATCGGTAATCTCGACATTGCCGGGCCCCACTAGCGCGGTATAGCCGCTTTCGGGGTCGTTCAGGGCCGCGCGGGCATAGGCCTCGAACTCCTCGACATAGAACTGATAGTTGGTGAACAGAACGTGGTTCTGAAAATGCTCGGCCGCCGTGGCGGTATAATGCTGCAGCCGCGCCAGCGAATAGTCGATCCGCTGCGCCGTGAACGGGGCCAGTGGCGCGGCCCCGTCGGAGAACGTCACACCATAGCCATTGACGATCTCGTCATTGGTGTTCGACAGGTTCGGCACATCGAACACGTCGCGCAGCGGGAATTGGAGCACCCCATCCTGCGGCACGGTCACGCTGTCATCCCCCGCCACCGCGAAATGCACCGGGATCGGCGTGGTCGACGGCCCGACGATGACCGGCACGCCGTGGTTTTCGATCAGCAGGCCGATCTGCTGGCGCAGATAGTGCCGGAACAGGTCCGGCCGGGTGATCGTGGTGGCATAGGTGCCCGGTTCGGCCACATGGCCAAAGCTGAGCCGGCTGTCGATATGGGCAAAGCTGGTCGTGGTGATCCGCACCTCGGGGTAGAAGGCGCGAAACCGTGCGCGGCGTTCGGCACCGGCGAGCGTTTCGTCGAAGCGGTCGCGCAGAAACCCGGTGGCCCGACTATAATGATCCATCAGCGCCTCGACCGCCGCATCAGCATCGGCAAAGGGCTGCGCCGGGGGCACATCGGCGGTTTCAATCGGCAGGCTGGAGCCATCATATGTCATGCGCGCCTCCTTTCATGCGGGCGGGATCGGCCGCTGGGCACACTTGTCACCTTTTTGCCAACGGGCGCAAGCCCTGCGCGCCGCCACTTGCGCCCCGTGGCCCGGCGCGCGAATAGTTGCGCATGACACAGACACTGCTTTCGCTGGGCCACGGGTTCAGCGCCCGCGCCCTGACCCGAATATTGCCGCCCGGCTGGCGGGTGATCGGCACCACCCGCGATCCCGGAAAGGCCGAGGCGCTAAGGGCCGAAGGGGTCGAGCCGGTGATCTGGCCGGACACGGACCTGACCCCGCTGATCGCCCAGGCCACGCATCTGCTGACCTCGGTCGCGCCGGGGCCGGCGGGCGACGCGGTGCTGAACGACTATGCCGACGTGTTGCGCGGGGCGCGGCACCTGAAATGGGTTGGGTATCTGTCGACCACCGGTGTCTATGGCGATCATGGCGGCGACTGGGTGGATGAAAGCAGCCCCCTGACACCGGCCACAAGACGCGGCATCGCGCGCGTTCAGGCCGAGGCCGAATGGGCCGAGCTGGGCCTGCCGCTGCATATCTTTCGGCTGGCCGGCATCTATGGCCCCGGGCGCGGGCCCTTTGCCAAGGTGCGCAACGGCACCGCCCGGCGGATCATCAAGCCCGGTCAGGTGTTCAGCCGCACCCATGTCGACGACATCGCGCAGGTTCTGCTGGCCTCGATCAACCGGCCCAATCCCGGCGCGGCCTATAATGTCTGTGACGACGACCCCGCCCCGCCGCAGGACGTGATTGCCCATGCCGCCGAGTTGCTGGGCCTGCCGGTGCCGCCCGCGATCCCGTTCGATCAGGCCGAGATGACGCCGATGGCGCGCAGCTTCTATGCCGAAAGCAAGAAGGTGCGGAACGACCGGATCAAGGACGAGCTGGGCGTGGTGTTGAAATATCCCGACTATCGGTCGGGCTTGGCGGCGCTGCTGGCGGCAGAGGACCGTTAAGGGGGCGCGGCCTGCGCCCGCGCGCCTTCGGCGAGAGTATTTTCACCAAGAAGAAGGGATCAGGCGCGCCGGGACCCGACCTGACCGATGCCCAGAACGTCGAGCACCTTGGCCTCGATCTCGGGCGCGTTCATGCCTGCGACGGCATACATCTGTTCCGGGCTGGCCTGATCAATGAAGATGTCGGGCAGCACCATCGAGCGGTATTTGAGGCCGGTATCGAACACGCCCTCTTCCGCCAGAAGCTGGGCCACATGAGAGCCGAAACCGCCCACGGCGCCTTCTTCGATCGTGATCAGTGCCTCGTGGTTTGCGGCGAGGTCCAGGATCAGGTCGCGGTCCAGCGGCTTGGCAAAGCGGGCGTCGGCGATGGTGGGGGTGATGCCGCGCGCCGACAGGCCCTCGGCCGCCTTTTGCACCTCGGCCAGGCGGGTACCGAACGACAGGAGCGCGACGCGCGCGCCCGTCTGGATGATGCGACCCTTGCCGATTTCCAGCACCGTGCCGATCTCGGGCATCTCGACGCCCACGCCTTCGCCCCGGGGATAGCGGAAGGCGATGGGGCCATCGTCATGCGCCACAGCGGTGGCGACCATGTGGACCAACTCGGCCTCGTCCGCCGCAGCCATCACGACGAACCCAGGCAGGTTGGCCAGATAGGCCACATCGAAGCTGCCCGCATGGGTCGCGCCATCGGCGCCGACAAGCCCCGCGCGGTCGATGGCGAAGCGCACCGGCAGGCGCTGGATCGCCACGTCATGCACCACCTGATCGTAGCCGCGTTGCAGAAACGTTGAATACATCGCGCAAAACGGTTTCATCCCGCCCGCCGCCAGCCCGGCGCAGAAGGTCACGCCATGCTGTTCGGCGATGCCCACGTCAAAGCACCGGCTGGGATAGCGTTCGGCGAACAGGTCCAGCCCCGTGCCATCGGGCATGGCCGCCGTGACCGCGACGATCTTGTCATCCTGTGCCGCGTGTTTCAGCAGCGATTGCGCGAAGACCTTGGTATAGCTGGGCGCATTCGACGGCGCCTTTTTCTGCTTGCCGGTGACCACGTCGAACTTGGCCGTGGCGTGCCCCTTGTCGGGGCGGCTTTCGGCGTGGTGGTAGCCCTTGCCCTTTTTGGTGATCGCGTGGATCAGAATCGGCCCGGTCGCGCGGTCGCGCACCGTGCGCAGAACCGACAGAAGCTGGTCCATGTCATGCCCGTCGATGGGGCCGACATAGGAAAAGCCAAGCTCTTCGAACAGGGTGCCGCCAACGGTCATGTGTTTCAGCATGTCCTTGGCGCGGCGGGCGCCCTCCTGGAAAGGCGGCGGCAGCAGGCTGACCGCGCCCTTGGCGGCGGCCTTGAATTCCTGGAACGGGGCGCCGGCATAGAGCCGCGACAGATAGGACGACATCGCGCCCACCGGCGGGGCGATGGACATCTCGTTATCGTTCAGGATGACGATCATCCGCTTGCCCAGATGGCCCGCGTTGTTCATCGCCTCGAACGCCATGCCGGCGGACATCGAGCCATCGCCGATCACCGCGATCACATCGCCGATCCCATGCGCGGGCGCGCCGCCCAGGTCGCGCGCGACGGCAAAGCCCAGCGCGGCGGAAATCGAGGTCGAGCTGTGCGCGGCACCGAACGGGTCATAGGGGGATTCCGAGCGTTTGGTGAACCCGCTCAGGCCACCCTCTTGCCGCAGGGTGCGGATGCGGTCGCGCCGCCCGGTCAGGATCTTGTGCGGATAGCATTGGTGGCTGACATCCCAGATCAGCCGATCCTTGGGTGTATCGAACACCGCGTGCAGCGCGACGGTCATCTCGACCACGCCCAGCCCCGCGCCCAGATGCCCGCCGGTCTGGGACACCGCCGAGATCGTCTCGGCCCGCAATTCGTCGGCCAGCTGCGACAGCTGCGCATCGCTCAGACGTTTCAGGTCGGCCGGGACACTCACCTGGTCCAGCAGCGGGGTATCGGGTCTGTCGCTCATCCTATCCGTCCCCTCCTTCGGGTCGGCATCAGTTCTCGCGCGAGATAACGAAGCGGGCGGCATCCCGCAAGCATTCCGCGTCATCGCCATATACAGATAGCGCCTCGCAGGCCTCGTGCACGAGGTTCGCAGCGCGGCGTTTCGCCTCGTCCAGACCCAGCAGCGAGACGAACGTGGCCTTGCCCGCATCGGCATCCTTGCCCACGGCCTTGCCGGTCTTGGCGGCGTCGCCTTCGACATCCAGAACGTCATCGGCGATCTGAAACGCCAGGCCCAGGCAATCGCCATAGGTTTCCAGCGCCTGCGCGTCAGCGCCCGCGATATGGGCACCCGCCGTGGCCGACCATGTGATCAGCGCGCCGGTCTTGCCGGCCTGAAGCCGGGTGATCTGATCCAGCGTCAGGGGCGTGTCAGCGGTTTCGGCCGCGATATCCATCGCCTGCCCGCCGACCATGCCGCGAATGCCCGCGGCATCGGCCAGGCTGCCGAACAGCAGGACCTTGCTGTCCGCCGAACAGTCGGTGAAGAATAGCGATTGAAAGGCCAGCGATTGCAAGGCGTCACCGGCCAGCACGGCGGTGGTCTCGTCCCATTTGCGGTGCACGGTCGGCTTGCCACGCCGCAGGTCGTCGTCATCCATGCAGGGCAGGTCGTCATGCACCAGCGAATACGCGTGGATCGCCTCAATCGCCGCGGCGGCGGGGGCGGATGCGGTGCGGTCGATCCCGAACAGCCGCGCGCTTTCCAGTACCAGAAAGGCCCGCAACCCCTTGCCCCCATCCAGGGCATAGCGCATGGCCTGCGCCACATCGCCGTCCTGCCCCGCCAGCAGCATGTGCAACTGCGCCAGCGACAGCGTGCGCGCCCGATCCAGCGCCGCGTCCAGGGGCAGCGCGGCGATGTCGGGGGCCTGGGTGACGATGATCGGGTCCGGCATCACATGCCTTCGACAGGGGTCGTCCCGGTGGGGTTGCCATTGGCGTCCAGCGTGATCGCGGCGACCTTTTCCTCGGCCTCTTTCAGCTTGGTCTCGCAGCGCGCCTTCAGCTCGGCCCCGCGTTCATAAAGCCCGATCGATTCCTCCAGCGGCACATCGCCCCGTTCCAGCCGGTTCACGACGCCTTCCAGCGCCTGCAACGCCTCTTCGAAACTCATCTCGGCCACGGGTTTGTCGCTCACGATCCCTGCTCCATCAAAACCTGAACATGGGCCGCGACGCTCGCGGCCAGCGCCTGCAGATCATATCCGCCTTCCAGAGTCGAGACCACCCGCCCCCCGGCATGACGCGCCGCAACCTCACAGAGCCGCTCGGTGACCCAGACGAAATCCTCGACGCTCCAGTTCAACTGCGCCAGCGGATCGGCCATATGCGCGTCGAACCCGGCCGAGATCAGGACAAGCTCCGGCGCGAATTCGTCCAGCGCGGGCAGGATCTGACCCTGATATTCCTTGCGCATCAGCGACCCGCCCGACATCGGCGGCAGCGGCACGTTCAGGATATTCTCATGCGCGCCGCGTTCATGCGCCGCCCCGGTGCCGGGATAAAGCGGCATCTGGTGGCTCGAGGCGAACAGCACCCGCCCCTCGTCCCACATCAGATCCTGGGTGCCATTGCCGTGATGCACATCGAAATCGACGATCGCGACGCGGTTCAGCCCGTGGTGGTCCAGCGCGTGTTTCGCCGCAATCGCGACATTGCCGAACAGGCAGAAGCCCATCGCGGTTTCGGTTTCCGCGTGGTGCCCGGGCGGGCGGCAGGACACGAACGCGTTCTGCACCTGTCCGCCGATCACCTGATCCACCGCCAACAGGTTGCCGCCCACCCCGCGCCGCGCGGCGGCCAGCGAGCCCGGCGCCAGATGCGTATCGCCATTGAGCGACGACCACCCCGTCACCGGCAGCGCATTGCTGATCCGGTCGATATAGGTCTGCGGGTGACAGCGCAGGATATCGGCGTCCTCGGCCAGTGGGGCGGCAAGATATGTCAGCCCGTCGAATTCCGACCCGGCCAGCCGTTCGTTGATTGCATGCAGCCGCGCCACCTGTTCGGGATGGCCCGGCGGCGTGACATGGTCCAGGCAATCGGGATGGGTGATGAAGGCCGTGGCCATCAGTCCGGCGCCAGCATGTAACCCGCCCCGCGCACGGTTTGCAGGTATCGGGGCTGTTTGGGGTTCACCTCGATCTTGCGGCGCAGGCGCGTGATCTGGACATCGACCGCGCGTTCCTGCGCCTGACCGCGGTCGCGGCCCAGATCCTCGACCAGCTTGGCGCGGCTCAGCGGCTCGCCAATGGCGGTGCAAAAGATCTTCATCAATTGGCTTTCGGTGGCGGTCAGGCGGATCAGATCCTCGCCATTCCACAGCTCGCCCCGTTCGGTGTCATAGCGCACCGGCCCCATCTGCAACAGCTTGGGCGCGGCGGCCTGCGCGGGTTCGGCGGGCACACGGCGCAGGATCGCGTTGATCCGCAGCAACAGCTCTTTCGGCTCGAAGGGCTTGGCCAGATAATCGTCGGCCCCGGCCTCCAGCCCGTCGATGCGCTCCTGGGTTTCGGCCTTGGCCGTCAACAGCAGGATCGGCGTCTGAAGGCTTTCGCGCAGCGACCGGGTCAGGCTGACGCCATCCTCGCCCGGCATCATCACGTCCAGCACGATCAGATCGAAATCCAGCCCGCCCAGCAGCCGCCGGGCATGGGCGGCATCGCGCGCGGCGCTGACCCAGAAACCGTGCCGCACCAGAAACTTCTGCAACAGCTCGCGGATGCGCTCGTCATCATCCACGATCAGCAGGTGCGCGTCGTTCACATCGCTCATCTTTCGCCCTCCCTGACCTGATTGTAATGGCGCCGCATTTCGGGGTCCATCATTGCCTCGAGCACCTGACGAAATCCCGCAACGGCTTCGGGGCCGACCTGACGATAGGCGGCCCGCATCCGCGCCCGCTGCGCGGTGGACAGCTCTTGCTCCAGCGCGGTGCCTGCCTCGGTCAGGTACAGGTGCCGCTCGCGCTTGTCGCGGGTGCCCACACGGCTTTCGACCAGCCCATCCTCGATCAGCGCGCGCAGCACGCGGTTCAGCGATTGCTTGGTCACGCCCAGCACCGACAGCAGGTTGTTGACCGTTGTGCCGGGGCTGCGGTTGATGAAGTGGATCGCCCGGTGATGCGCCCGGCCATAGGCGTGGTTTTCCAGGATCCGGTCGGGATCGGCGGTGAACCCGCGATAGGCAAAGAACATCGCCTCGATCCCCTTGCGCAGCTGGTCATCGGTCAGAAACAGCAGGCTTTCGCCACTGGGCGTGGCGGGTTTCGTGCCGTTGCTCATCATCGCCCCCGGTTCACTTCTTTTGTTACAGCATCCGATTTTATGTCAGTCTTGTTGACTTTCCAAGAATCAATTGTTAGCGAATTCCCGGTTTTGCGAAATTATGTGTCCGGTGCGGACCTATTTCGGCAACTTATGAAAATTGACGCCGCAGCTAGAAGAGGAAAAGACAATGGCTGGTTATGATGACCGCGACGGCAAGATCTGGATGGATGGCAAGCTGATCGACTGGCGCGCGGCGAACGTACACATTCTGACCCATGCCTTGCACTATGCCTCGTCCGTGTTCGAAGGCGAGCGCGCCTATAACGGCAAGATCTTCAAAAGCCGGGAACATTCCGAACGACTGCATTTCTCGGCCGGCGAACTGGATTTCCAGATCCCCTTTACCGTCGACGAGATCGAGGCCGCCAAGCAGGAGGTCCTGACCGCGAACGGGCTGACCGATGCCTATGTGCGCGCGGTCGCCTGGCGCGGCGCGGGCGAGGATATGGGGGTCGCATCCGCCCGCAACCCGGTTCACCTGGCCATCGCGGCCTGGGAATGGGGCGCCTATTACGGCGATGCCAAGATGAAGGGCGCCAAGCTGGACATTTCGAAATGGAAACGTCCCAGCCCCGAAACCATCCCCGTGCATGCCAAGGCGGCGGGTCTTTACATGATCTGCACCACGTCGAAACACGCGGCCGAGGCCAAGGGCTGTTCGGACGCCCTGTTCATGGATTATCGCGGCTATGTGGCCGAGGCGACGGGCGCCAACATCTTCTTCGTCAAGGATGGCGAGGTGCACACCCCCGACCCCGATTGCTTCCTGAACGGGCTGACCCGCCAGACCGTCATCGGCATGCTGCGTGACCGTCAGGTCAAGGTGCACGAGCGCCACATCATGCCCGAAGAGATGGAAGGGTTCGAACAATGCTGGCTGACCGGCACCGCGGCCGAGGTCACGCCCGTGGGCCAGATCGGCGACTATAATTTCGAGGTCGGCGCGCTGACGCGCGAGATCGCCGGAAGCTATGAAAAGCTGGTGCGTTCCTGAGCATCACAGCGGCGGCCTTCGGGCCGCCGCTTTCGTTTCAGGCCCGCTTCAACTGCACCGGCGCGGCCTGCGCCTTGGGCCGCCGCACGATCAGGATTGACGGGCTGCCGATCCCCTCGCGCTCCACATGTTCGGCCAGATCGGCCAGCGACGTGCGGCTGATCCGTTCATCGGCGTGGCTGGCGCGCGACACGATCTCGACCCCGCTATCGGGGGCCAGGCCACTGTCCATCAAGTTGTCCTGCAACGCGCGCGCCTTGTGCACCGCCATGTACAGCACCAGCGTGGTGCCCGGATGCATCAGCGTGCCCCAGGACGGCGCAGCATCACCGGGGCGACAGGTGCCGGTGGCCAGGATGACATGGTCGGTCTCGCCCCGCTCGCTCAGCGACCGGCCCAGGCTGGCCGCCGCCGCGCTGGCGGCTGTGACGCCGGGCACGATTTCCACCGGGATACCGGCGGCGCGGGCGGCGTCCATTTCCTCGGTCGCGCGGCCAAAGATCGAAGGGTCGCCGGATTTCAGCCGCACGACGTTCTGGCCGCGCTGTGCCGCCGACACGATCAGCGCGTTGATCCGATCCTGTGGCCAATCGCTGGCGCCCACCGTCTTGCCCACAAAGACACGTTCGGCATCCCGCCGCGCCAGTTCCAGCACATCGGGATCGACCAGCCGGTCGTAAAAGATCACATCCGCTTCCTGCAGCCGCTCGACCGCGCGCAGGGTCAGCAGATCGCGCGCGCCGGGGCCCGCGCCGATCAGCGCGATGCGCCCCAGATCGTCGGCGCTTTCGCCGCCCTCGGCGATGCGCGCCTTCAGCGCCTGTGCCGCGCTGCGCTCATTGCCGCTGCGAAATTCCTGCCATTCCGGCCCGCCGAAGACCGACCGCCAGAACGCCCGCCGCCGTGCCATCGGCACCCGTGCGGCCACCGCCCCGCGCAACCGCCCCGCCAGCGCGGCGAACGCGCCCAGCCGGGGGTCAAGCTGCTGTTCGATATCGGTCTTGATCCGCCGCGCCAGAACCGGCGCCGTACCTTCGGTCCCAATGGCCACGACCACCGGATCGCGATCGACGATGGAGGGCGTGGTGATATCGCACAGCTCGGGCCGGTCGACGACATTGACCATCGCGCCGCCCGCCTTGGCCAGCGCGTGCAGGCTGAAATCGACCGCCGGGCAGCCCGTGGCGATGAACCCCATCGCACAGCCCGCGAAACTGTCGGGCGTGATCGGGCCGGATCGCCAATCGGCCCGCCCCTCGGCCACCAGCGCGGACAGCTCTTCGTCCAGCGCGGGCGCCAGCAGCACGATCCGCGCGTCGGTCTTCAGCATCAGCCGCGCCTTTTGCGCCGCCTGTTCGCCCCCGCCCGCGATGACCACATGGCGGTCGGTGGTCTTGACGAACATCGGAAAGCTTTTCATCGCCCCGCCCCTATTCTGCGGCCTGCGGGACATGCATACCCGCCAGGATGGTTGCCAGTTCGGGCCGGCACGAGCCGCAATTGGTACCCGCCTGGATGGCTTCGCCGATCTGTTCAACGGTCGTCAGGTGCCGTTCGGCAATCGCGGCGATGATGGTGTTGATCCCGATGTCGAAACAGGCGCAAACCGTCGCGCCCGGGTCGGGCTGGTCGGCGCCGGGGCGCCCGGCCAGAACGCCCGCACCCGCCGCGCCCAGTGCCGAACAGGCGTATTTCCGGGCCACCTGCACCGGCTCTTTGTCGGTAAAGAGCGCGGCGGTCAGCACCCCGTCGCGAAAGAGCGCAACCCGCGCCAATCCCCGCGTTGCGTCCTCGACCACCACTGCCTCGCCGTCGGTCTGGCCGAACAGGGCGCGGGCAAACGCCTCCCAATCGGCGGGACGGTCGAAATCGGCCAGTTCGGCGCGCCAGCCTTCGTTGCTGGGGATCATCGCCCAATAGGCCGCATCCGGCGCCATCCGGTCAGCCGAAACGGCGAACCCGTACCAGGCGGGTTTTGCCGGGGCGACCGACACAACCGAGGCCTTGCCCTCGGGCTGGCCCGAGACCGGATCGGTTTCGGCCCGGATCACCGTGCCGATCCGCGCCGAAGACGCGAATTCCGAGGTCCAGTGCATCGGCGCAAAGACCGATCCGCGCCGCACCCGGTCGGTGATCAGCGCCCGCAGCAGAACCGCGCCGTACGGGCTTTCGACCCGGACGATATCGGCCGGCTCAATGCCCGTGCCTTGGGCGTCCAGCGGGTGGATCTCAAGGAACGGTTCGGCCAGGTGCTGGCTCAGGCGCGCGGATTTCGCCGTGCGCGTCATCGTGTGCCACTGATCGCGAATGCGCCCGGTGTTCAGCCGGAACGGAAATTCAGCCGTGGGGCTGGCCACCGGCGCGCGGTGGGTCAGCGCCAGCATCCGCCCCTTGCGGTCGGGGGTGAAAAAACCGCCCTCGGCAAAGAACCGGTCACCGGCCTGCCCCTGCTTCGGGACGGGCCAATAGGTGGGCTGCAACGCGTCATAGGCCTGCTGGTCCAGATCCGACAGGCCCGAGATATCGAAATCGCGCCCGAACTGGCCCGCAATGCCAGAGAGCGCGGCATATTCGCGAAAGATCTCGGACGGGCTTTGATAATCGAACGCCTGTGCCCAGCCCATGCGGCGGCCCACATCGGCGATGATGTTCCAGTCGTGCCGCGCCGCACCGGGAATCGGCATCACCCCGCGCTGGCGGCTGATGCAGCGTTCGGAATTGGTGACGGTGCCGTCCTTTTCGGCCCAGCCGGTGGCGGGCAGGATCACATCGGCCAGCCGCGCGGTATCGGTCGTGGCGTACATGTCCGACACCACCACGAAATCACAGGCCGCGATGGCGTCGCGCACGCTGTTGGCCTCGGGGAGGGACACGGCGGGGTTGGTGCACATGACCCACAGCGCCTTGATCTTGCCCTCGCCCGCGGCGCGGAACATGTCCACGGCCTTCAGCCCGGCATTGGTCGGCATCTCGGGCGCGGACCAGAATTCCTGAACCGCCGCGCGATGGTCGGCGTTTTCGATATCCAGGTGACAGGCCAGCATGTTGGCCAGCCCGCCAACCTCGCGCCCGCCCATGGCGTTGGGTTGTCCGGTGACGGAAAACGGACCCATCCCGGGGCGACCAACCCGTCCGGTCGCCAGGTGGCAATTGATGATTGCGTTGACCTTGTCGCTGCCGCTGGTCGACTGATTCACGCCCTGGCTGAAGACGGTCACGACCTTTTCGGTACCGATCCAGCTGTCCACGAATTCCGCGATCTCATCGGGATGCAGGCCGGTGACCGAAACATCGCCCCCTGCCGCCGCCGCGATGGCCGCGTCAAAGCCCGACACATGCCGGGCGACGTAATCGGCGTCCACCACATCCCGGCGCACGATTTGCGCCAGCAGGTGATTGAACAGCGCCACATCGCTGCCCGGTTCGACCGACAGGTGCAGGTCCGCCAGATCCGACGTGGCCGTGCGGCGCGGGTCGATATTGACCACGCGCAGCCCCGGCCGGGCCTTTTTCGCCGCCGCCAGCCGCTGGTACAGGACCGGGTGGCACCAGGCCAGGTTGCTGCCGACCAGCACGACCGTGTCAGCCTCTTCCAGGTCGGTATAGCGGCCTGGCACCGTGTCGGTGCCAAAGGCGCGCTTGTGCCCGGCCACGGTCGAGGCCATGCAAAGCCGCGAGTTGGTGTCGATATTGGCCGAGCCGATGAAACCCTTCATCAGCTTGTTGGCGACATAGTAATCCTCGGTCAGCAACTGGCCCGAGACATAGAAGGCCACGCTGTCGGGCCCGTGTTCGGCAATCGTGGCCTTGAACCGTTCGGCCACCAGATCCAGCGCGCTGTCCCAGCTTGCCGCAGCCCCATCCACGACCGGGTGCAACAGCCGGCCATCCAGATCGACGGTCTCGCCCAGCGCCGAGCCTTTGGAGCAGAGCCGCCCGTAATTGGCCGGATGGGTCTGGTCGCCGCGCACCTGCAATCCGCCCGCACCGTCAGGGCTCAGCTTGACGCCGCAGCCGACACCGCAATAAGGGCAGGTCGAGCAGACCACCGGGGCCTGCGCCGATCCCTTCTGCGCCAGAGGCAGCTCGGACCCGTCCATCACGCGGCAGCCGGTTTTGAAAGCTGCGCGCTATCAAGCAGGATACGCCCGGCTTCGACCTTGGTGCCGAAGGTGGCGATCTGCCCCTCGTCGGCGCCCTGTGCCTGTCCGGTGTTCAGATCGAACACCCAGTTGTGCAGCGGACAGGTCACCTTCTGGCCATGCACGATGCCTTCGGACAGCGGGCCGCCCTTGTGCGGGCAGCGGTCCGATGTCGCAAAAACCTCGGCCTCGGCGGTGCGGAACACCGCGACACAGCCCAGCGCCGTCTTGACGACCCGCGCGCCGCGCACGGGGATGTCGTCGATGCTTCCGATATCGATCCAGCTCATTCCGCGGCCTCCAGTGTCAGGTCTGCAAGGGGTTGATAGCTTTCGGCACGTTCGCGGGCGTGTTCGGCCCACGGGTCGGTGCGATAGACCGATTGCGAGATCTCGAACCGTTCGACCAGCGCCTTACGGTTTTCCAGATCGTCGACCACCTGTTCCTTGACCCAGTCGAGCCCGACCTTGGCGACCCATTTATAACCCCGGTCCAGATATTTGGCGTTCTCGCGATAGATCTGGACAAAGGCGGTGGTGACCGCGATCGCCTCTTCCTCGGTCGTGACCTTGGCCAGAAGCTCGGTTTCCTTCACGTCCATACCGGCGGCGCCGGCCACGCTGACCTCGTACCCGCTGTCGACACAGACGATGCCCACATCCTTGCAGGTGGCTTCGGCACAGTTGCGGGGGCAACCCGACACGCCAAGCTTGACCTTGTGCGGCGTCCACGACCCCCACAGCAGCTTTTCCAGCTTGATGCCAAGCCCGGTGCTGTCCTGGGTGCCGAAGCGGCAGTGATCCTTGCCCACACAGGTTTTCACCGTGCGCAGACCCTTGGAATAGGCATGGCCCGACACCATTCCCGCCTGGTTCAGGTCGTACCACATCGCGGGCAGGTCTTCCTTCTTGACCCCCAGCAGGTCGATCCGCTGACCGCCCGTCACCTTGACCGTCGGCACGTTGTACTTGTCGGCGGCATCGGCAATCGCGCGCAGCTCGTCCGGTGTGGTGATCCCGCCCCACATCCGCGGCACGACGCTATAGGTGCCGTCCTTCTGGATATTGGCGTGGTTGCGTTCGTTCACGAAGCGCGACTGGGGATCGTCGCGGTATTCCAGCGGCCAGTCGGCCAGCAGATAGAAGTTGATCGCGGGCCGGCAGACATGGCAGCCATTGGGCGTTTTCCAGCCCAGTTCCTGCCAGACGGCGGGTTGCGATTTCAGCTCCTGGCTCTTGATCAAACGGCGCACATCCTCGTGGCTGAGATCGGTGCAGCCACAGACCGATTGCGCGGCGGGAATGACGAAATCATCGCCCAGCGTGACGCCCAGAACCTGTTCCACCAGCCCGGTGCAGGTCCCGCAGGACGCGCTGGCCTTGGTGGTCGCGCGGATCGCCGCCAGATCGGTCGCGCCCGCGTTGATCGCGGCCACGATGTCACCCTTGCATACGCCGTTGCAGCCGCAGATCTCTGCGTCATCCGGTAAGGCTGCAACGGCCGCCATAGGGTCCAGCGGCTCTCCTCCCTGATAGGCGGGGCCGAAGATCAGCGTCTCGCGCATGTCCGAGATATCTTCGCCATCCTTGATCAGACCGAAGAACCAGTTGCTGTCGGCGGTGTCGCCATACATCACCGCGCCGATCAGCTTGTCGTCCGCGATCACCAGACGCTTGTAGACGCCGCGCGCGGGGTCGCGGAACACGATGTCCTCGCGGCCGTCGCCATCGGCGAAGTCACCGGCGCTGAACAGGTCGCAACCGGTGACCTTCAGCTTGGTCGACACCTCGCGCTGCACGAACCGGGCGTCATCGCCCAGCAGCGTCTTGGCCACGACCTTGGCCTGGTCGTAAAGCGGCGCCACCAGACCGAAGATCGCGCCGTCATGTTCGACGCATTCGCCCACGGCCAGGATATCCGGGTCCGAGGTCACCATGTGATCGTCAACGTGGATCCCACGGCCGGTGGCCAGCCCGTTCTCGGCCGCCAGGGCGACATTCGGGCGAATGCCCACCGCCATCACCAGCAGGTCACAGGGCAGCTCGGTTCCGTCATCCAGCATCAGCGCGGCGACCTTGCCATCCTTGCCGACGATCTCCTTGGAATTGGCGCTGCACATCACCTTGATGCCGCGATCGACCAGCGCCTTGCGCAGCAGGTAACCGGCGGCCTCGTCCAGCTGACGTTCCATCAGGTGGCCCATGATATGCACCACGGTCACATCGACCCCGCGCAGCTTCAGCCCTGCAGCGGCTTCCAGACCCAGCAGGCCGCCACCGATCACAACCGCCTTGGCGTCGGATTTCTCGCCCAGCGCGATCATCTTGTTGGTGTCTTCCAGATCGCGATAGGCGATCACACCGTCCAGGTCATGCCCCGGCAGCGGGATGATGAACGGGTTCGAGCCGGTGCCGATCAGCAGCTTGTCATAGGGCAGGACATCGCCGTTTTCGGCGGTCACGGTCTTGGCGGCCTTGTCGATCGCAACGACCTTTTCGCCAAAGCGGCAGGTCACGCCGTTTTCCTCGTACCATTCGGCGGTATGGGTCACGATCTCGTCAAAGGTTTTCTCGCCCGACAGGACCGGCGACAGCATGATCCGGTTATAGTTGCCACGCGGTTCGGCGTTGAACAGGGTGACGTCCCAGCCATCGGGTTGCGCGGCCAGCAATTCCTCGAGCGCGCGGCCCGAAGCCATACCCGCACCGATGATGATCAGTTTCTGAGTCACAGTCTTCGCTCCTCTTACAGGTACCAGGCGACGATGTGGGACAGCGCCCCGTCGCGGTGGATCGGCAAGCCGACAAAGGATTGGTATCCGGCGGGCAATCCGGCCCCGCCCCGGCTGACCACCGGCAGGCCCGAGCCCAGGACCTGGCCCACGGGGCCTTTCCAGGCGGTTGCGGTCGGGGCCTCGTCATTGACGCCATCGCCATCGTCCCGCCACAGCGGGCCTTCGCGTTCGCAGATGCCATCGACCAGCGCCGCCTGCCCGCTGGACCCCATCCGCGACTTGCGGGCGTCCCAGATCTCGAACCGGCGGGCGATGGGGGTGCCCAGCGCCGACAGCAGCGTCAGGATATAAGGGCTTTCGCCGGGCACCGGCACGTCGATGCCGATCCCCGTGGTCAGCCCCGCCTTGCCCGCAGCCGAGGCGCGCACGAATTTGTAACCCGAGCCCAGATCGCGCATCAGGATTGGCGCTTTCGCCGCCCAGACACCACCCGGCAGCCCCTGGCCGCGCGGGAAATGGGTGTGTTTCGACACGAATTCGAATTCCTTCGCCGCGCCGTAATACCCTTCGTTCAGCTTCAGCATCCCGCCGGAATCGGTCGTCCAGACCTCGATCGCGCCGGTGCGGGTGTCATCGTCACCGCACAGCACGACCAGAACCGCCTTGAGCGTGTCCTCGTCAAAGATCGGAACCGCCACGGCCGAGGTCAGCCCGGCCTCTCTGGCGGCTTCGATGCGCTTGAAATACGAGCCGTCGAATTCGGTCAGAACCACCGGGCGACATTCGGCCCAGGCCTTGCCCGGCAGGCCCTCGCCCTTGCCGAAGCTGCTCTGGCGCGAGGCTTCCTCGAACGCGGTCAGGCCGTTGTAATCGCCAACCGACAAGACAAGCCGATCACCCTCAGGCACCCAAACCTCGGCAACCTGTATGAACGTGTCCGTCGCTACTGTCGTCAATGTGTCCATCTCAAAGGTCTCCTTGTGACCAGGGACAAACCGGGCGCACCCGGCCTATTCCGCCGCGATGGCCGAAGCCGCCGGTTTCTTCGGCTTTGCGCCGTGCTCGTATTCCTCGAGGAAATCGAGCACCTGTTGGCGGTAGCGATAGTAATCGGGGTGCTCCAACAGCGCCTTGCGGGTGCGCGGGCGCGGCAGGTCGACATCGACGATCTTGCCGATCGTGGCCTGCGGGCCGTTGGTCATCATGACCACGCGGTCTGCCAGAAGGATCGCCTCGTCCACATCATGGGTCACGCAGATCGCGGTCACCTTGGTGCGGTCCCAGACCTCCATCAGGACCTCTTGCAGCTCCCACCGGGTCAGGCTGTCCAGCATCCCGAACGGTTCATCCAGCAGCAAAAGCTTGGGGCTCAGGGCAAAAGCCCGCGCGATCCCCACACGCTGTTTCATGCCGTTGGACAGATCGCTGGCCTGCTTGTCCATGCTGTCGCCCAGGCCCACCCGTTCCAGATAGTATTCGACGACATCCTGACGCTCGGCCTGGGACGCGCGGGGATAGACCTTGTCGACCCCCACGGCCACGTTTTCCTTGGCGGTCAGCCACGGGAACAGGTTGGGCGACTGAAACACCACCGCGCGTTCGGGATCGGCATCCAGCACGGCGCGGCCGTCCAGATTGATGACCCCCTTGGAAATCGGGTTCAGCCCCGCCGCCATGGTCAGAACCGTGGATTTGCCACAGCCCGAATGCCCGATCAGCGAGATGAATTCGCCCTTGTTCAGCTTCAGGTCGAAATCCTCGACCACGGTCAGCGGACCCTTGGGCGTCGGATAGATCTTGTGCAGGCGCGAAAACTCCAGGTACTTGTCCGTCCGCGTGCTGTCGCCGGCCTGTGCGTCGACCTGCGCCTTGGGGATGTTGTGGATCGCGGTGACATCGGGCAGCACGCGCGTGCCTTCGACCTTGGCCTCGATCCCGACATCCATCAGGTAATTGGTCACGTCCGCACGCAGGCGCTTGAAGCCTTCGTGGTGGTTCATCTCGGTGCGTTCGCGCGGGCGCGGGATCGACACCTTGAATTCTTCGCCCAGCGTCCCGTCGGGGTTCAGCGCGATGATCCGGTCGGCCAGGATGATCGCCTCGTCCACGTCATTGGTGATCAGGACACAGGTCTTCTTGTCGGCCTCCCAGATATGTTCGATCTCGTCGGCCAGATTGGCACGGGTCAGCGCATCCAGCGCCGAAAGCGGCTCGTCCAGCAACAGAACCTCGGGGTTCATCGCCAGCGCACGCGCCACGTTCACCCGTTGCCGCATCCCGCCCGACAGCTCCGCCGGACGGCGGCCCGTGGCATGGCCCAGGCCCACCATCTTGACGTAGTGCGAAACCTTTTCGGCGCGCTCGGCCTTGGACAGGCCCGGGAACATCGTGTCGACCGCCAGACCGACATTGCCGTTCACCGTCAGCCACGGCATCAGCGAATAGTTCTGAAAGATCACCCCGCGTTCCGGGCCGGGGCCGGTGATCGGCTGGCCCTTGAAGGTGACGCTGCCCTTGCTGGGCAGTTCCAGCCCCGCCATCAGGTTGATCAGCGTCGTCTTGCCGGTGCCCGAGAAGCCCAGAAGGACAAGGAACTCGCCCTCCTGCACTTCAAGGTTGATGTCCTTCAGAACATCGGTCTGGTGGATGCCTTCACCGAAGCTTTTGGTGACGTTCTTGAACTCCAGGACTGACATGGCGCTCACCGTGTGCTCGAGAAGGTGAAGAGCGACTGGATGGCGAACATCAGGCGGTCCAGCAGGAAGCCGATGATCCCGATGGTAAAGACCGCCACCATGATCTTGGCCAGCGACTGGCTGGAGCCGTTCTGGAACTCATCCCACACGAACTTGCCCAGGCCGGGGTTCTGCGCCAGCATTTCGGCGGCGATCAGCACCATCCAGCCCACACCAAGCGACAGGCGCAGACCGGTGAAGATCAGCGGCAGCGCGGACGGCAGGACCAGCTTGGTGATCTTGGTCCAGGTGTTCATCTTCAGAACCTTGGACACGTTCACCAGATCCTTGTCGATGCTGCTGACACCCAGCGCGGTGTTGATCAGCGTGGGCCACAGCGAACACAGCGTCACCGTGATGGCCGAGTTCAGGAAAGATTTCGAAAACAGCCCGTCATTGGTCACATAGACGGCCGAAACCACCATGGTCACGATCGGCAGCCAGGCCAGCGGCGAGACCGGCTTGAAGATCTGGATCAGCGGGTTCATCGCGGCATTCGCCGTGGGCGACAGGCCGCCCAGAATTCCCAGCGGGATCGCGATGGCCGATCCGATCAGAAAGCCGAAGAACACGGTTTTGATCGAGGTCCAGATCTGATCGTAATAGGTCGGCTTGCCGGTATAGGTGCGTTCCTTGACCTTGTCGGCATTGCCGGCCTCGATCAGCTTGGCGTTGCGGGCGTCCTGCCGCTCGTAGAAGGCGACCTCTTTGTCGCGCTCGCGGATATGGTCGGCATGCAGGTTTCCGACCTGCTCCCAGACCTGGGTCGGCCCGGGGATCGCCCCCAGCGAGGTCTGGACCGTCGGCGCCAGCGTGGCCCAGACGAACAGGAACCCCGCAATCGCCAGCAGCGGCACACCAAGCAGGCGCCAGATCTCTTTCATCTGTGCTTGCGGGTTGTCACCGGCGACGGCTTTCAGGATCGGCGTCATCCAGCTCAGGCCAAGAACCTGGAACCAGGCGTCTGCCTTGTTGATGCGGGTGAAAAGACGGGCGCGGCGGGCTTCCTTGTCCGCGTCGGCTTTCAGGGTATCCGGGTCGATGGCTGTCATAACAAGCTGTCCTGTGGATATGAGGGGAGCGGCCCCTCCCCCGGGATGCGTGCGAAAGACATCACGGGAAAGGGGGACATCCTCGGGCGTTAACCCTGGATTTCGTTACCGACGACCTTCTGGTCGCCCTTCAGGCCGATCGGCAGGCTTTCCAGATAGGCGTTGGGCGTCTTGCCGTCATAGGCGATGCCGTCGATGATATCCTCGGCTGGGGTCGGCGCCTTGTAGCCGTCGCTGTCCCAGGGGAAGTCGGCCTCGTTCGCCAGGCCTTCGTCGACCAGGTGACGGGCGGCTTCCAGATAGATTTCCGGCTTATAGACCGACTTGGCGACCTCGTCATACCAGCTGTCGGGCTTGGCTTCTGCGATCTGGCCCCAGCGGCGCATCTGGGTCAGGTACCAGACGGCGTCGGAATAGAACGGATAGGTCGCGTTATAGCGGAAGAACACGTTGAAATCGGGCACTTCACGCTTGTCGCCCTTTTCGTATTCGAACGTGCCGGTCATCGAGTTCGCGATTACTTCGTAATCGGCACCCACATATTCCGAACGGCTCAGGATCTCGACCGCTTCGGGGCGGTTGGCGTTCTCGTTCTCGTCCAGCCACATCGCGGCGCGGATCAGTGCCTTGGTGATGGCGATGGTTGTGTTGGGGTTTTCTTCCTGGAACTTCGCGCTCAGGCCGAACACCTTTTCGGGGTTGTTCTTCCACAGCTCATAATCGGTGATGACCGGAACGCCGATGCCCTTGAACACCGCCTGCTGGTTCCACGGCTCGCCCACGCAATAGCCATAGATCGTGCCGGCTTCCATCGTGGCGGGCATCTGCGGCGGCGGGGTCACCGACAGCAGAACATCGGCACCGATCTGGCCGGTGATGTTTTCGGGGCTGTAAAAGCCCGGCTCCAGCCCACCGGCGGCCAGCCAGTAACGCAGTTCATAGTTGTGGGTCGACACGGGGAAGACCATGCCCATGTTGAACGGCTTGCCCTCGGCGGCATAGGCTTCGACCACCGGCTTCAGCGAGGCGGCGGAAATCGGGTGCTGCGGGCGGCCATCGTCCATCAGCGGCACGTGGGGCTTCATCTGCTCCCAGATCTCGTTCGACACGGTGATGCCGTTGCCGTTCAGGTCCATCGAGAAAGGGGTGATGATGTGGGCTTCGGTGCCGAAACCGATGGTGGCGGCCAGCGGCTGGCCGGCCAGCATATGCGCGCCATCCAGCTGGCCGTCGATCACGCCGTCCAGCAGAACCTTCCAGTTCGCCTGTGCTTCCAGCGTGACGAACAGGCCTTCGTCCTCGAAATAGCCATTCTCATAGGCCACGGCCAGCGGTGCCATGTCGGTCAGCTTGATGAAGCCAAAGGTCAGCTCGTCTTTTTCAACGTCGAGAAGCTCGGCGGCGACAGGCGATGCCAGCAGGGTGGTTGCAGCGAACAATGCAGTCAGAGATTTCATTCCATCTTCCTTTGTCTCTGGCCCGAAGGGCTGGATAAAAACAAAAAAGCCGCCGACCATATCTGCTTTCGCAGTCGGTCGAGCGGCTATGCTCGGATCCCCGCATCATGGGGGAGAGATGTCGTAGGGACGCCATTGCCCCTGATTTGTCTTGATTAGCCGCCCTACGATGATTGGAACAAGCGCGAACGCTAAACACGTACCGGATTCATCCTCCGTCGCCGCGACGCAGCATGTCAGTGTTCATTTTTTAGTCAAAAAATCTCGGATGGGTCAAAAATCGCGCCGTCGAAAAACGCGTCGGGACCCAGAATCAGCCCGCCCCGATCCGACGCGACAGGGGTCGGAACCTGCAAAGAGCCCTCGATCTTCTCTGACGCGCCGGGCTGATCGGCGCCCATCGGCCCCAGCACCTCGCGGTAGATATCGCTGCGAAAAACCGGTGCGGCCTTGGCGATCGCCTCTTGTGGGTCGATGCCGTAACGCCGCGCCAGACGATAGGCGATCCAGGCAGCCTGGGACCGCCAGGGGAAGGTCGCGGCGCCGGCGTGGAATTCCAGCATCTGCGGCACTTTCCGGATCTCGCCGCGCGGGTTGAACAGGATCCGACCGCTCAGCGCGCGCTCGATCATCTCGACCGGGACGCCCAGATATTCCGGCCAGCTCAGAATCTCGGCCACGGTGGATTGCTTGTCCTTGCGGCTGAGCCACAGCGCCGCCTTCCAGACCGACCGCAGCAGCCGCGCGGTCAGATCAGGGTTGGCCGTGACCCAGTCACTGCGCGCGGCCAGAACCTTTTCCGGCGCGAATTGCCAGATCGCGGCGCCGGGCAACAACAGCTCGCCATCGCCATTCTCGACCGTCTTCGATCCCCAGGGCTCGCCGACGCAGAACGCGTCGATCTCGTCCGCGGCAATCGCATCGGCCATCAGGGGCGGCGGAACGGTCCGGATCTGAACCTGACCGTCGGTCGTGTCGCGATAGGACGACAGCCAGTAATCCAGCAGCTCGGCATGCATCGAAAACGGGAACGGCACGCCCACCCGCAGCGGCCCCGACAACGCGCTGAGCGCCCGCCCCGCGGCATCGGCATCCTGGAAATCCGGAACGTATCCGGCATCGCGCAATCGTTGCGCCACCGCCGTCGATACACCGATCACGTTGCCATTGACCGACAGAACCGACAGCGCATCCAGCCCCACCGATACGCCGCCCAGCCCCAACGCCATCGCCACCGGCACGGGCGACAGCATCTGCGCGGCATCGGACTCGCCCATCACCAGCCGGTCGCGCAACAGCGACCAGGACGGCGCGCGTTGCAGCCGCAGGTCCAGCCCCTCTTCCTCGGCAAAGCCCAGCTCGTGCGCAACGATGATCGGCGCGGCATCGACCAGCGGCATGAAGCCGACAGACAGGGGGCGTGTGCTCATGACAGCAGCTCCGATGCGGTCACCAGGGCCTGCGCGACCTCGGCCAGCTTGCGGCCCTGGCTCATCGCGGTCTTGCGGATCAGCGCATAGGCCTCGTCCTCGTCGATCCCGCGCGCGCGCATCAGGATCCCCTTGGCCCGGTCGATGATCTTGCGTTCCTCAAGCGCGCGCTTCGTCGCCGCCAGTTCGGTGCGCATGCGCTGGAACATGTGGAACCGGGCGATGGCGGCATCCATCACCGGCTTGACCCGCGTGGCCTGCAACCCGTCCACGACATAGGCCGACACGCCGGCCTCGATCGCGGCATGGGCCAGGCCATCATCGCTGCGGTCGACGAAAAGCGCCACCGGGCGCTCCAGCGGGCTGGACGCGAGCGTCAGTTCCTCGAGCATGTCGCGCGACGGGTTGGCGATGTCGATCAGCACGATATCGGGGTCGATCTCGGCGATGCTGCGGGCCAGTCCCGTGGTTTCCGACAGGACCTGGATCTTGTGCGGCCCGGTTTCCAGCAAGGTGTCGACAATGGCATGCGCCCGCACCTTGTCCTGCTCGACGATGATGATCGACAGCGAATCCGCCACGCGCCCTTGCCCCGGTTTAAATCCCCCGCACCCTCCTATGCAGCGGGATCGGGATTTGCAGCGGCAGCACCGCGTAAAACTGCATCAAACCGGCAAGATGACATATTTTTCGCACAATAATTACGCACAAAGCCATATAATCACGCAAAGTCAGGCTTTCGATCCCAACGCTTGGCCCGCAATCGACCGCTGCCGGTCCCAACGGCTGTGCGAAATGCTGCAACTGCAAGATCGGCCATGGTGACAGCCCGGTTCTGAATTGCTATGGACGCAACAGGGGCGCAATGCGAGGTGAGATCGTTGCAAGTAGAAGACACGCCGCTTCTGGATCTCAAGGTCCTGATTCCCAAGCGTTTCGGCGACCATCGCGGGTTTTTCTCGGAAAGCTGGAACCGCAATGCGATGGAGGCCGCAGGCATCCACGCCGATTTCGTTCAGGACAACCATTCGCTGTCGTCTCAGGTCGGCACGGTGCGCGGGTTGCACTTCCAGACCCCGCCGCATGCCCAAGGCAAGCTGGTGCGCTGCGGGCGCGGGGCGCTGTTCGACGTGGCGGTCGATGCGCGCAAGGGCTCGCCCAGCTATGGCCAATGGTTCGGGATCGAGCTGAGCTTTGAAAACGGCAAGCAGCTTTGGATCCCCGCCGGGTTCCTGCACGGGTTCATCACCCGCGAACCGGACACCGAGATCGTTTACAAATGCACCGATTACTATGCCCCCGACTGCGATGGCGCGGTGCGCTGGGACAGTTGCGGCATCGATTGGGGCGCTGCGGGCGATGTGATCCTGTCCGACAAGGACGCCAAGGCCCAGAGCTTCGATGATTTCGACAGCCCCTTTGAGTGGGAGGGCACGGCATGAAGATCCTTGTGACCGGCGGCGCGGGCTTTATCGGGTCGGCCGTGGTGCGGCTGGCGGTGACGCGCGGGCGCCAGGTGGTGAATGTCGATGCGCTGACCTATGCCGCCTGTCTGGACAATGTGGCGCCGGTGTCGGGCAGCCCCGATTATGCGTTCGAACATGCCGATATCCGTGACCGGGGCGCGCTGGACCGGATCTTTGCCACGCACAAGCCCGATCTGGTGATGCATCTGGCCGCCGAAAGCCATGTGGACCGGTCCATCGACGGGCCCGGCGCATTCATCGAAACCAATGTCACCGGCACCTATAACATGCTGGAGGCCGCGCGCGCGTACTGGACGGCCCAAGGCAAGCCCGACACGTTCCGGTTCCACCATATCTCGACCGACGAGGTTTATGGCAGCCTGGGCGAAACCGGCATGTTCACCGAAGACACGCCCTATGATCCGCGCTCGCCCTATTCCGCGTCCAAGGCCGCCAGCGACCATCTGGTCCGCGCCTGGGGCGAGACCTATGGCCTGCCGATCCTGGTGACGAACTGTTCGAACAATTACGGCCCCTATCATTTCCCCGAAAAGCTGATCCCGGTGGTCATTCTCAAGGCGCTGGCCGGGGCGCCGATCCCGGTCTATGGCGACGGGTCGAACATTCGCGACTGGCTGTATGTCGAGGATCACGCCGACGCGCTTCTGACGGTGGTCGAAAAGGGCCAGATCGGGCGGACCTATAATATCGGCGGCGAGAACGAGGCGAAGAATATCGACCTGGTGCGCACGATCTGCGCCATTCTGGACGACCTGCGGCCGGGCGCGGCGCCTTATGCCGATCAGATCACCTTTGTCACCGACCGTCCGGGGCATGACCAGCGCTATGCCATCGACCCCACGCGCATTCGGCAGGAACTGGGCTGGCGCCCGTCCGTCACGGTCGAGGAAGGCCTGCGCAAAACCGTCGACTGGTATCTGGCGAACGAAGCCTGGTGGCGCCCGCTGCTGGAACGCGACGGGGTCGGCAAACGGCTGGGGGTGGCATGACCCTGTTGGTCTTTGGCAAGACAGGCCAGGTCGCGCAGGAACTGCAACGCCTTGCGCCCGAGGCCTGTTTCCTGGGCCGGGCAGAGGCCGACCTGTCAGACCCCGCCGCCTGTGCCGCCGCGATCGGCCTGCATGACCCGACCGCGGTGATCAACGCCGCCGCCTATACCGCCGTCGACCGCGCCGAGCAGGAAGAGGCGCTGGCCACCACCATCAACGGCGCGGCCCCCGGTGCGATGGCACGCGCCTGTGCCGCGCAGGACATTCCGTTCCTGCACGTGTCGACCGATTACGTCTTTGACGGTCAGGGCAGCGCGCCCTGGAAGCCGGGCGATCCCACCGGACCGCTGGGCGCCTATGGCCGCAGCAAGCTGAGCGGCGAACAGGCCGTCATCGCGGCGGGCGGGGCTCATGCGATCCTGCGGACCAGCTGGGTCGTGTCGGCCCATGGCAGCAATTTCGTCAAGACCATGCTGCGCCTGTCGGAAACCCGCGATGCGCTGACCGTGGTCGCCGACCAGGTGGGCGGCCCCACCCCGGCGGCCGCGATTGCCGATGCGCTGCTGCGGATGGCGGCACAGATGATTTCGGGCGACGGGCCCAGCGGGGTTTACCATTTTTCCGGCGCGCCCGATGTCAGCTGGGCCGATTTCGCGCGCGAGATCTTTGCGCAGGCGGGCCGCGATGTGGCCGTGACCGACATTCCCACATCGGCCTATCCCACCCCGGCCACGCGCCCGCCCAATTCGCGAATGGATTGCGACGATCTGCTGCGCGACTATGGCATCGCCCGTCCCGACTGGCGTGTCGGCCTGACCGAGATACTGACAGAACTGGATCAACTGGCATGACGGAACGCAAGGGCATCATTCTGGCGGGCGGATCGGGCACGCGGCTTTACCCCATCACCATGGGCGTGTCGAAGCAGCTGATGCCGATCTATGACAAGCCGATGATCTATTACCCGATCACCGTGCTGATGCTGTCGGGCATCCGCGAGATCGCGATCATCACCACGCCCGAGGATCAGTCCCAGTTCCAGCGCCTGCTGGGGGATGGCACGCAATGGGGGATCGAGTTCACCTGGATCGTGCAGCCCTCGCCCGACGGGCTGGCGCAGGCTTATATCCTGGCCGAGGATTTTCTGGACGGCGCGCCCTCGGCGATGGTGCTGGGCGACAACATCTTCTTCGGCCACGGGCTGCCGGTGCTGTTGCAGCGCGCCGATGCGAAACCTCAGGGCGGCACGGTCTTCGGCTATCACGTGGCCGATCCCGAACGCTATGGCGTGGTTGCCTTCAACGACAGGAACGAGGCTACGTCGATCATCGAAAAGCCCGAGGTGCCGCCGTCGAACTATGCGGTCACGGGGCTGTACTTTCTGGACGGCAAGGCGCCCGAGCGTGCCCGCCAGGTGCAGCCATCGGCACGGGGCGAGCTGGAAATCACGACCCTTCTGGAGATGTACCTGCACGAAGGCAGCCTGTCGGTCGAACGCATGGGGCGCGGCTTTGCCTGGCTGGATACCGGCACCCATGCCAGCCTGCTGGATGCGGGCAATTTCGTGCGCACACTGGAAACCCGGCAAGGGATGCAATCGGGCTGCCCGGAAGAGATCGCCTTTGAAATGGGCTGGATCGACGCCGACCAGCTGCGCGCCCGGGCCGAGCTGTTCCGCAAGAACCGCTATGGCCAATACCTGACCGGATTGCTGCGCGAATAAGCCAGCCCCCGAGACTCTGCCCGCCCGTCGGTATAGGATGCGGATCAGGGAACGGGGGCGGACCATGCCGAACACACTGGCCCATCTGGGGGTGAATGCCCTGGCCACGCGCGGGCTGTTGCGCGGTGCGGATCTGAAATGGATCTGGGCCGGGTGCGTGTTGCCCGACCTGCCCTGGATCGGGCAGCGGCTGGCACGGGCTGTGACGCCCGACACCTGGGCCATCGACATCCGCGCCTATGCCATCGCGCAAAGCAGCCTGTTCATCACGTTGGCTCTGGCTGTGTCGCTGGCGCTGCTGTCGCGCGCGCCCTGGCGCACGTTCCAGATCCTGGCGCTTGGGGCGTTGCTGCACCTGTTTCTGGACGCCACGCAAACGAAATGGGCCAATGGCGTGGTCCTGTTCGCGCCGTTCGACTGGCACCTGCTGAACCTGGGCTGGTACTGGCCCGAGGATGCGATGACATGGGCGCTTTCGGGTCTGGGCGCGGTCTATGCCATCCGCGCCTTTATCCGCGAGCGGCCTGTGTCTGCGCCCCGCCCCGCGCGCCCGGGTTCGGCGGCGCTGGTGCTGCTGGCCTATCTGGCGCTGCCGCTTGGGTTCATGCCAGCGGTCGAGCGGGCCGATCTGCATTTCGTCAGGACGCTGGCCCATCCGGAAACCCGGACTGGACAGTTGATCGAAATCGACCGGAACACGCTTGCAGCGGACGAACACCTGAGCGCCTGGACGGGGGAACGATTGCGCCTGTCCGGCACGCTGCCTGCGGGACCGGCCACAGTATCGGTCCGCGGGCGGTTCACCAGCCCCGACCAGATCGCGGTCTCCAGCTATCACGAACACCCACCCGGCCTGCGCGATTACCTCAGCTATGTCGGGCTGCTGATCGTGGCGGGGTGGTGGCTCTGGGCGCTTTGGCGTGGGGCGATCCGCTAGCTGCGCATCGCGATCTGCCGCGCGGGCACGCCCGCAACGATGGCGTTTGGGGCCACGTCGCCTGTCACCACGGCCCCGGCCCCCACAATGGCCCCGTCGCCGATGGTCACGCCATCCAGCACCCGCACGCCGGCGCCGATCCAGACGTCATTGCCGACGACCACAGGCCCCTTGCTTTCCAAGCCCTGCGACACCATCGGCCCGGCGCCCAGCGCGGTCTTGTACCGCCCGCCCCCGAAATAGCACTGTCCCGCGACGATACAGTGATCGCCCAGTGTGATACCCGACACGGCCGAGAAATTGCACTGGCTGCCGATGGAACAATCCGCCCCGATCCGCAGGTGGTTCTGCTTCACCACCAACAGCGTGTCGCGGGCGATCAGGGTCCGTGCGCCGATGACGAAATCGTCGGGGCTGGCCGCGCCACGGGCATCCAGCCCGCAGCCGTCGTCAATCGTCACATGGTCGTCCAGCCGCATCCGCACCGGACAACGCATCGAGATATTGCGCCCAAAGTTCAAACCCCGCCCGGCACGGCCCAGCAGCCCCGGCAGCAGCGCCTTGCGCAGGGCAAAGCCCAACGCCCCCGGCACCGGCGCTGCCAGCAGCATCGCCAACTCGTATCGCAGGAGGGATCCCAATCCGTCGCGTCCGACAAAGAAGGTCTGATATTTCTGCAACGCCGATCCCCCGCCGGTCAGGGCGTCGACGACGCGATCCTTGTCAGGATTGGAAGGTTGGTCTGTCATGGCTGCACCCGCATGGTTTCGATCCCGGCCCTCTGCATCTTATGGCAAGGCTGCGTGCGTCGCGACAGTCGCCCGGGCCAGCCGCCGCCGAAAATTACGCGCCCGCGCGCCGCAAATCACACAACCCTGCGCAGAAAACCCAAGGTGAACGAGTCGCGGGCCGGTTAAATCTTTTAAAACCCGTACCGCAGCGGAATTGGCGCCGGACGTAGCGTCACAAGGACGAATCAACCTAAATTCTCCTTATTTGCGCCATGTTCGAACGCAATCATTCACCTGTCGTTAATCATTGGCGAAGTATTGCTATAAAGCGAAACTCGCAATGTACGTTTGGAAACGCTTGCGCTAAAGTACAAAGCCGCTAAGCTTAACTAAACCCAAGGTTGAAAGGCTGCGATAGATGATCAAAGACGTATCACTGGCTTATGTGGCGACCTTCGTCGCGTCGCTTGCGGGATATGCAATGATCGGTGGGTCTTTTTGGGTATGGTGCGTCATCGCATGGTTGGTCGGTGCCCCGGTCGCAATCCTGGCGCTTTGGGCCAAGATGAAAATCGGCGAGATGCAGGAACTGGATCGCGCGCCGACTTTCGAATTGCAGGCTTGGAATGGCTTCGGTGTGATCCAACCGTCCGGAGACCGGAACCGCTGATCCGCGGCCCCGGTCGTCAGGATCAATAAGCGCCGGGCGCACGCCCTTTCAGGAACATCACCGCGGTGCTGGCAACGATCTGCAGGTCACGCTTCAGCGACCAGTTCTCGATGTAATCGACATCCTGCTTCACCCGGTTCTCGTAAGTCTCGTCCGAGCGATTGCCGATCTGCCATGGCCCGGTCAGACCCGGACGCACCGACAGGTACAGCTTGCGGGCGGCACCGTAGAAGGCCAGTTCCTCGTCCACGATCGGACGCGGGCCCACCAGGCTCATGTCGCCACGCAGCACGTTGATGATCTGCGGCAGTTCATCCAGGCTGGTCTTGCGCAGGAACTTCCCGATCACCGGAACGATGCGCGGATCGTTCTTCAGCTTGCGGTGCATTTCCCATTCGCGACGGGCGTCGCTGTCGTTTTCCAGGATCTCCTGCAGCACCACATCGGCATTCTTCACCATGGTGCGGAACTTCAGGCATTTGAACTTCTTGCCGTTCCGGCCGACACGCTCATGCGCGAAGAACACGCTGGGCCCGTCGAACATCAGGATAATCGCCGAAACCAAAGCCAGCAGCGGCAAGAACATAACGAACATGAACGAAGCAACCGCGATGTCGAAGGCACGCTTGGTAAAGGCAGCGTGCGACGCTTCGGATTTCTCAGAAAAATTGGACTCACGAACACCGATAATGGTGTGTGACGTATCAGACATGAAAACACTCCTTCCCCAGAGCACCTGTACAACCATCGACGCCATAAAATTTGCGTCGACACTCTAAACTCAGACTTCCTAACCTTACCCGTGTTCTACGCTAACTGATTCTTAAGAAACAAGCCAGCCACCCCACTTTTTTGCCACATTTTCGGCACAATGCAACTGCAGCGTCGGATCTTTATGCGATTTAGCAACCATCAAGACGAAACCGCAACATTGTTGCGTAAGCGAGTCCTTAAAATAAGCGTGAACGCAGGGCTGCGGCCAATTGACCCGCCAATCGGCGGATCGCGCGGGGCCTGTTTGCAAGTGCAGAAACCACGCCGCCGAATTGTTTGTGCTTCAACGCTGTGATGGCGATTTCGGCCGTGGCCAGATCCGCGATCCGGTCGGAACGCCGCTGAAGAAGCCGCCTTTGGTCGCTTGTCAACCGTGTCTCATGCGCCTGCAGAAACGCGGCATCCGCCACGGCCAGCGCGCGCGCGTGTTCGGGGTTCAGGCGGTTCGACACCGACCCGCTGCGCGACGTATAGAAATAGCCGACCTCTGGCGTGATCCACATGACCGCGCCGGCCACAAGACCCGCGATGATCAGGTGGAAATCCTCGCCATTGCGCAGCCCCTCGTCATAGCGCAGCCCGTGCGCCTGTGCGAAATCGCGCCGGATCAAGGGCTTGAGATACCCCAGGCTGGGCCGCCCCGGCGTCGCCTGGTTATAGCTCAGATAGCGCGTCAGATCGCACGCGCCCACCGTTTCGAAATCCGGCCCGTGCAGGAACGGGTGCGGCGCGGTCGGCTGGCCGCTTTCATCGACGGTCTGCAGATTGTCACACACGATGTCGGCGTTCTGCACCCGGGCAAGGTCGATCATGTGGCGCAGACGACCCGGCGCCATCCGGTCATCGGCATCCAGAACCGCCAGCCATTCGCCCGTTGCCAGATCCATCGCGGCATTGCGCGCCGCCGACGGCCCGCCATTGCGCGGCAAGCTGACCGCGACCACCCGCGAATCCGCCGCCGCCAGCGCCGCCGCCACCCGCGCGGTCCCATCGGTCGAGGCATCGTCAGCGATCACAACCTGCACGGAAACATCCGTTTGTGCCAAAGCGCTTTGCACACTGGCCGCCAGTGTCTCTTCGGCACACCAGGCGGCGATCAAAACAGTTGCTTCCACCATGTCAGATACATACAACTTTCGTGTCAGAGTAATTTTTGTTGAAGATCAATGAGTAGCACCGTGACCCAGCGCTTTTTGTCATACTACGCCAAACTTTTCACCAGCTTTTTCTGTGCCGCGACGATCCTTGTCGGGATCGGCCCCGTGCGGGCGCAGGACAACGATACCGGCTTCATCTGGTTTGCCGGCATCACCGAAGAAGACGGGTTCCGACCGGGGGACTGGTTCACCTCGAATTTCACCGTCAAACGGCCCAGTTTCCGCACCGACTGGCGGCGCGAGAATATCGAGGTCAACGAGGCTGGCGAAATGGTGCTTCGCCTGCACCCGACCAAGCCGGGGTTCGAAAAGGACTTCGCCGGGGCCGAGCTGCAGCGCAAGAAGAAGACCCATTATGGCCGGTACGAGGTCGTGATGACCGCCGCCAGGGGAGAGGGCGTCATTTCCGCGTTTTTCACCTATACCGGGGCGCATTTCAATGATCCCCATGACGAGATCGACTTTGAATTCCTGGGCCGCGACACCACCAAGGTCTGGGTCACGCGGTTCGCCAGCGGCAAGCGGCTGCCGGGGCAATGGCTTGAACTGGGGTTCGACGCCGCCGAGGCGCCGCATCTTTATGCCTTTGAATGGCTCGAGGATGAGATCGTCTGGTATGCCGACGGGCGCGAGCTGCTGCGCATCAGCGCCGCGGACACCGCGCTGCCCGTGACGCCGGGCCGGGTCTATATCAGCATCTGGGGCGGCGGCGAGGATCAGAAAAACTGGTCCGGCATCGCGCCCGACGACACCGTTGCCGTGGCAAAATACAACTGTATGTCCTATCGTCCCGTCGGTGGCAGCAACCGCCAGTGCTCTGACGGATACTAAGATGAACGACGCCTCGACCGCCCATCCCGCGCCCCGCGTCACGGTGGTGATCGCCGCGTGGAAGGCCGCGTCGACGCTGGACCGTGCCATCGAAAGCGCGCTGGCACAGACCATCCCGGTCGAGGTGATCGTGGTCGACGATGCGTCGCCGGATTCGACCGCCGCCGTGGCCGACAGCCACGCACGGCGCGACCGGCGCGTCACACTGTTGCGGCAAATCCAGAATCAGGGCCCGGCGACCGCGCGCAACCGCGCCATCGCCGAAAGCCACGCCCCCTGGATCGCGGTTCTGGATTCCGATGACTTCATGGACCCCGAACGGCTGGAACGGCTGGTCGAGATTGCCGAGGCCGAGGGGCTGGATTTCCTGGCCGACGACCTGTTCAAGGTGTCCGAAGACGACCTGTCCGGCCCGCGCACCCGGCTGTGGTCGGCCGAGGATTTCAAACCCTTCAAGGTCGATGCCGAAACCTTCATACGCGGCAACCTGTCCACCAGCCATGGTGGGCGGCGCGAGATGGGATTTGTCAAACCCCTGATGCGGCGCGCTTTTCTGGATCGGCACCGATTGACCTATGCCGATATGCGGCTGGGCGAGGATTACGATCTGTATGCCCGCGCGCTGATTCTGGGCGCGCGGTTTCGCATGATCAACCCCCGCGGCTATGTCGCGGTGGTGCGTCCCGGTTCCTTGTCCGGTCAGCACGCCACGGACGCGCATCGCGCGTTGATCGAGGCCGACCTGCGCATGCTGGACATGCCCGAGGCCGACAGCGCCACCCGCGCCGCCCTGCGCGCGCATCTGATCGAAGAGCGCAAGAAATGGGCCTGGCGCCGGCTGATCGACGCGGTCAAGGCGCGCGATCCCGGCGCGGCTCTGTCCTGTTTCGCCGCTCCGCCCGCCGTGATCCTGGACCTGATCGGGCGGCTGGCCGAACAGGTCTGGCTGCGCGGGGCCAGACGGCTGAAGCGGGGCTAGGCGCGTGTCGCAGGATTTCGACATTCTGGTGGTGGCCGATTGCCGGTTCTCGGGGGGAACGACCGCCGCGCTGGTCAATGATGTGCAGGCCTTCTCGCGCATGGGGGCTCGTGTCGGGCTGTTCTTCGTGCGCTCGGCCTATCTGGATGACAGCCGCGACCCGGCCAACCCAAAGGCGCTGGCGCTGCTGGATCTGCCCGGTGTGACCGCCCTGCGCGACGGCGTGTCGGCGCGGGCGCCGGTGGCGTTCCTGCACCATCCGCTGGTCTTCTTTCGCGGGATCGAGGAGCGCGCGAACCTGACCGCCGACCGCAGCGTGGTCGTGGCCCATCACACGCCGTTCCGCGCCGATGGCTCGCTGGAATACGATCCGGTGATGACCGCCCGCCGGGTGCGGCAATCGCTGGGCCTGTCGCCCTGGTTCGCCCCGGTTTCGGGCGTGATCCGCAGCCAGCTGGAAAGCTTCGCGCCGCTGATCCGGCTGACGACCGAGGATTGGCCGAATGTCTTTGACACCGATGCCTGGCAAAGCAAACGCCCGATCCTGACCGGACCCAAGCTGGTGATCGGGCGGCATGGCCGGGCGGATGGGCTGAAATGGCCCGCCACGGCGGAACAGATCAACGCCGCCCTGCCCGCTGGTCCCGATATAACCGTGCGCGTTCTGGGCTGTCCGCAGGATGACCTGCGCCAGCGCGGCGCCGATCTGTCTGGATGGGAGATCCTGGAATTCGGGGCCGAGGATCCGGTGGATTTCCTGAACTCGCTGGATGTCTTCACCTATCACTATCATCCCAATTGGGTCGAGGCCTTCGGGCGCACAATTGCCGAGGCCGCGCTGTGCGGGCGCCCCTGCCTGCTAGAGCCACGGCTGCGCGCAACCTTCGGCGATATCGCGCAATATTGCACGGCGATGGAGGTGCCCGATGCCCTGGCCCGTCTGCGCGCCGATCCCGATGCGACGCGGGCCATGGCCGCCCATGGCCAAAGCCGCGCCCGCGACATGTATGCCCAGCAATCCGTCGCGGGGCGGCTGGAACGGCTGACATCCGACACGGGCATCACCCGCCGCCAATCGCCACAGGCACCGCCCCTGACCGTGCTGCGCAAGCTGGCCGGGCTCTATCGTCGGCGCAGCCAGGGCGCGGATGGCTGAACCTTCGTCCCACTCGCGCCAGAATCATGCGTCACACTTCCCCACATATCACCCGCTGAGGTCCCGCAGATGGCCATGCCAGACATCAAGAAACGCGCCCAATCCGCCCTGACCCAGGGCATGGTCCGCCTGTCCCGGGGCCGCGCGCCGCATACCGGCGAACGCCCGGTTTTCATCATCGGGTCGGGCCGGTCGGGCAACACGCTGGTGCGGCGGACGCTGATGGCGTCAGGGCAGATCTATATCCCGCCCGAAACCTATGTGCTGGGCGAGATCATCGAAAACTGGACGCGCAGCGCGACCCTGCCCTGGCGCGAGCGGGTCTGGCTGTTCTGCGCCTATTTCGAGAAACACCCGCATTTCGGCACGTTCGGCATCGAAAACCTGAACACCTTTGCCGGGGACGCCGCGACCTGGCCGAAACAGGATCAGACCCTGCGCCATGTGATCGACGGGTTTTACCGCTTCATGGCACAGGAACACGGCTATGGCGCCCGGCGCTGGGGCGAGAAATCGCCCTGGAACACCTTTCACCTGCCGGCGATTTCGGCGTTCTTTTCCGATGCGCAATTCCTGTGGCTGGTCCGGGACGGGCGCGATGCGGCGCTGTCCTATCACGAGGCACGGCTCTACAGCACATTTGCCGACGCCGCCCGCCGCTGGACCCGCGCGAACGAGGCCTGTCTGGCGCTGTCGGAAACCCGCTGCGACCTGCGCCGGGTCGATTACGAGGCGCTGGTCAGCGACCCGGAAACCGTGTTTGCCCGGCTGTTTGACTGGCTGGGCCTGGATTTCGACCCCGGCATGCTGAATGCCGAAGCCGGGCATATGGGCGATGTCGAGGCGCTGGCCCACCACAAGAATGTGCGCAAGCCGATCTCGGCCAGCTCGATCGGGCGCTGGAAATCCCGGCTGTCACCCGACGATCTGACCGCTGCAGGGCCAGAGTTTCACGCCATGCTGGCCAAGCTGGGCTATGACACGGACTGACCGCGCGGGTCAGTAATTGCGGATAATCGGAATGACCCGATCCTGCATGAAGGCGCTGAATTTCCGGTGATACGCCTCGGGGCTGAATTCCTCGCGCACACGGATGCGCGCGGCTTCGGCCAGCCGGTCCCGCAGCGCCGGATCGGCCAGCAGCGCCCGGATGCCGCGCGCCATATCCTCGGCCTCGGGCGCGACCAGCATTGAAATCTCGTCATCCAAAACCTGGGTATGCGTGGGCAGCCGCGTGGCCAGCAACGGACGCCCGGAATCGAGGTAGGAATAGACCTTCATCGGGGTGTTGCGCCCCTGGGTCCGGGGTGACGAAACGATGGTCGCCTGTGCCATGTACTGGCCGATCTGTTCCACGGGGCGCGGCCCCAGCAGCGACACACGGTCCGCTACGCCCAGCTTGTCGGCCATCGCGCGGTATTCGGCCACATGCGCGTCCGATCCGCCGATGATCACCAGATGCCCTGGCGTGCCATCGGAAATCGCGCGCGCAAACCCTTCGATCAGCAGGTCGATCCCCTGATAGCTTTCCAGATTGCCGATATACATCAGAACCGGATCGTCAAATTGGCAATCGGCCGGTGCCTCGGTCGGTTGGCTGTCATCGACCAGCGTCACATCCTCAAGCGTCTGCACCGGCAGGTTGGGGGCGTACCCCTCGACCAGATCCTGCAACGCCTTGCAGCAGGTGATCGCGGCGATGGAACCACGCGCGGCGCGGCCCTCGGCCCCCTCCAGCAGCCGCATGATCCAACGTGGCAGCTTGAACTTGTCGTTCATCTGTTCGGGGATCGAGCTGTCGACATCATAGATGTACGGCACGCGAATGAACGGCTTCAGCGCCAGCGCGATGAACGCGGCCTCCTCAACCGCGATGACAAGGTCATAGTCCTTTTTCCACAGCCGCCGCGCCGCCATCGGCAACATCACCGCATCGGCCAGAACCTTTTTCAGCGAAAACCCCGGTCCCATATTCGACAGCCCCGGCAGCGCAGGCACGCGAATCAGGCGGACATTGTCGATCTGGATATCCTCGCCCTCGGGATAGACGATCGCGTCGCACAGGTTGCCCTGATCGGACAGGCTTTGCAGCAGCGCGCGCACCGCGATGGGCGTGCCACGCTGGATGAAGAACGGCTGGGGCGCCAGGACAAGGATCCGCATCTACCCCTCCTGCCTTGTGGCGCGCAGGATGACGGGATTGCCGAAACGCGGCGCAAGCGGCCGCGCCAGCCCCTCCAGCGCGCCCGAGATCCCTGGCGATTTCAGCTTGCGGTGCACCACCATCGGCACCACGAACTGGCCGATCTGGCCATCCACCGCAAAGCCGTTTTCGGCAAAACAGGCCACCACATCGGCCCGCGCCTGCGAGGCGAATTCGCGGGTGTTCCCCTCGAACTTCTTCTTCAGCGCAAACAGCGCCGAGGAAAACGCGTTCGCGCCGGAATCCACCGCGAAATCAATGATCACCGCCTTGTCGGCGACCCGGCACAGCTGCGCCACAAAGGCGCGCCAGTCGATCACATGCGCCATCATGCGCACGGCGACGGCCACATCGACGCTGCGGTCCGGCAGCGGCGGGGTATTGATATCGCCCACCAGCAGGTTCGCGTCGGGCTGCAACCGGCGCAGACGGTCGCCCGCGCCATCGGTGCTGACCAGCGCCATGACCTGGTGCCCGGCGGCCATCAGCGGCGGTGTGACCTGCGCATGACCGCCGCCCACATCCAGCACGCTGGCATCGGGCCAGGGGGCCATCAGATCGGCAATCGCCTTGCGCTGCACGTCCAGCATCCACGCGCCGGTCGCACCGGCAAAACGCCGGGCGTAATCATCTGTCGACGAGGCAATGTCGGGTTGAGCTTCCATAACCGTTTTATCCAATCAACGCCCGCGTGCGGACCATGCTGCAACTGCAAAATATATTGACTGTACCCCTATCAAATCCTACCGGTAATCCTCAAGACGCATGATCGCAGCGCCGGGAGCCGCGGGCGGAAACGCCATCGCCCAACCCGTCACAGGGGCATAGTCATGCGGGCATTCGCCGATTTGCAACATTTATCTGGTACGTCGTGATTACTGTCCTTCAAGAACCGCAAGCGCCCGGCCCGACCGGCCCTGACCGGCCCCATGGGATGCCCCCCCGACATGGCTAGGAAGTTCGTCTTCGGCGTTGCCGCCCTGACCGGGGCACGGGTGTTTCTGGCGCTGTCGCAGGTTGTGGCCCTGCCGATCATCGCGCGCTATCTGACGGTCGAAGATTTCGGCGCCGTCGCCCTGGCGATGACCATCGTCATCTTCAGCCAGATCCTGTCCGATGCCGGGTTCGGGCGGTCGCTGATCCGGTCCGAACAGGCCGACCACCTGGAATGGAGCTCGGTCTTCTGGATGCTGACCGGGGTCGGCGCCGGGCTGTTTGTGCTGCTGCAGGGGATCGCGCCGCTTTGGGCTGGGATCTTCGATCTGCCGCAGTTGCACGGGTTCGTGGCGGCGCTGGCCGTGGTGCCGTTCTTTTCCGCGGTGGCGGCGGTGCCCAACGCCAAGCTGGAACGCGACGACCGGTTTCCGGTCCTGGCGATCACGCGCGCGGCGGCGGCGGCTTCGGGGATCGTGACCGCGATCTGGATGGCGGTCGAGGGCTATGGCCCCTGGGCGCTGATCGGACAGCAGATCGTTCTGGCCTTCGTGATGTCGGTGACGGGCTTTGTCGCCAGCGGCTTTCGCCCCGCCCTGGCGTTTTCCAGCGAAGGCCTGAAAAAGCACGTCCAGTTCGCCCGCGACAATGTCGGCGTCTCGTTCATCTTTACCGGCCAGCGTCAGGCGGCGCCGATCCTGATCAAGCTGTTCCTGGGCGCCGCGCCGGTGGGCCTGTTCGCCATGAGCCAGCGCATCCTGAACCTGCCGCAGACCGGCCTGTCGGGCCCGATGGCGCAGGTGGCGTATGTGCGCATGTCCCGGGCACAGGGCGATCCCGCGCGCGTCGGCGCATTATATGTCGCGGCGATCCGGTTCCTGTCATTCATGATCATTCCCGGCATGGCGGTGCTGGCGGCCTCGGGGCACTGGTTCTTTCCGCTGGCGCTGTCGGATCGCTGGGCCGAGGTCGCGACGATCTTCGCACTGGCCGCGCCGGGCTTCGCGCTCGAGGCGAGCATCGCATCGGCGGGGGTCGTCTTTCAGGCCGTCGGCAAGACCGCGCTGCGCCTGCGCATGGCGACCGAGCGGGCGATCCTACGGACCCTTGCGCTGGCCGTGGCGATCCCCTTTGGCATCGAATACGCGGCCCTTGCGATCACCATCTTCACCCTGCTTTACACGCCGCGGCTGTGGTCCTTTGTCAATCGCATCGCGCCCTTCGACCGCCGCGCCGCGCTGAACGCACTGATTCTGCCCACATTCTTCGGCGCGATGGCCTGGGCGGGGCTGGCGCTGGCCGAACACATGTGGACGCTTGGCACGGTGCAGCGGCTGCTGCTGTCCGGCGGCGCGCTGTTGGCCGGATGGGGCGGTTGCGCAGCGATCAATTGGCAGCGCATGCGCACAGATTTGAAGCTTTTCAGAACCTAGAATTGCATCGCAGCATGAACAATCAACCAGAGGTTAGAAAATTGTTCGCCCAGAACGAAATTAACCCAAATTTTACGGGCCTCTGAAGCGTCAGTACTTCAATTGCGTCGAAATTTTGATTAGATTGAGGCACGACGCAATTGAAACGCAGCGCGGCGGACCCGGGAAGGCCATCGCGCTTGATTATCAGGGTAACGGGGAGGCTCCTCCCCATTTAACGCTTATACGCACGAGCGAGGTGTTTTCGTGTTTCAAGACAATTTCGACACATTTGATACAAATTTTTGGTACGTTTCCGATTTCACGGTCGCCGCGAACTGGAACCAAACCGCCTGGGAAGCCGATTACGTGGTGCCCACCCTGGGCGAAGTGACCCTGAACCTCGATGGGGCCGACCGGGACGGCAAACCCTTCACCGGCGCCGAGATCCAGTCCGATGATTTCTATGGCTATGGCTCGTACGAGGTCACGATGCAGGCCGCCGCGGGCTCTGGTGCCGTATCGTCGTTCTTCCTGTTCAGCAGCGAATTCTTCGGCGCCGACAAGCACAACGAGATCGATTTCGAATTCCTTGGCAACGACACGACCAAGGTGAACATCAACTACTATTACGGCAACGAAAAGCTGGGCGACAATGGCAGCGTTCAGATCGACCTGGGCTTCGACGCCGCCGCGGGGATGCACGATTACCGCATCGACTGGCAGCCCGACGCGATCCGCTGGTTCGTCGATGGCGTCCTGATCTATGAGGTGCGCGAGGACACCGCGCCGCTGCCGATCCCGGACGAGGACATGAAGGTCTATATGAACCTGTGGACGGGCGACGACCGGCTGGACCACTGGCATGGCGCCGCCGATCCGGCGCTGGATACCGAGGCCGTCTATTCCGCCGTCAGCTTCGAGGCGAACGAGCCGACCGCCCCCGTGGGCCAGACCGGCGCGGTGGATTTCTCGGACCAGTCGGACGCGATGGTCATCAACCTGCAGGAAGGCACCTATGCCAAGGCGGCCAAGATCCTGCCGCTGGGCGACTCGCTGACCGTGGGCTATGTCGACACGACCGATCCCAACCAGGTGGTCGAGGATCTGGACGGCTATCGCGGCGATCTGTTGCAGATGATCCTGAGCGATGGCGGCTGGATCGACTATGTCGGCAGCGCCAATAACGGCCCGGCGGACCAGCTGGACACCGACCATGCGGCCGTGGGCGGCATCAGCCTGACCAAGATGACCGGAAGCGGCACGGCGGGGGCTGCGGATATCTCGGACGCGCTGGCGGCCTATGCCCCCGACATCATGCTTTTGATGGCGGGCACGAACGATTTCGGCGGCAGCGAAAGCAAGTTCACCAACCGGTTCAACACCTATATGAACAAGCTGGGCCGGGCGGTCGATCAGTTCTTTGAACAGCCCAACAGCGATCAGAAATACCTTGTGATCTCGACCCTGGCGCCGTGGAACTTCTCGTATCTGAACGCGACCTATACCAGCTTTATCAACGAAGGTTACAGCGTCGTTAATGGCGAGCTGGTGGCGGGCGATGCCGGCAACGGCACCTATAACGAGGGGATCATCGCCCGCGTGCAGGCCTGGCAACAGGACCACCCGACGCTGCTGTTGTTCGAAAACCCGGTCGATGAAACGGGCCTCAGCCCCGATGGCATCCACTGGTACGATTCCGCCTATAACCTCTATGCGTCGGAAATGTACGCCTTCCTGCAGGCCGAGATCGGCTTCGACGGCGGCACGATCGGCGGAACCGAGGAATACCTGCCCGCCGGTCTGAACAGCGTCGTCGGCAGCACCGCTGGCGACCGGATCATCGGCAGCGATGCGGATGACATGATCGACGGCAATGGCGGGCGCGACCTGCTGGAGGGCGGCGCCGGGGCGGATACGTTCCTGTATACCCAGACCGCGCTGGACGGCACGACCGACGTGATCGCGGATTTCTCGGTCGCCGAGGGCGACAAGATCAATCTGGGCCAGATCGCGTTGGCCTTCGGCTGGACCGTGGCCGAGCTTCAGGCGGCCCTGACGCTGACCGACACGCCGCTTGGCGTTCAGTTCACCCTGGCCACGCCGACCGGCGACGTCACCTTCCTGGAGGTGCGCGGCGTCACGGCAGCCGATATCGCGGCGCAGATTATCTATACCCCGCTGAACACCGCCGATGACGACCAGAACCTGTCGCTGTCCGCGCCGGATCTGTTCATCGACATCAACGAACAGACCGCTGTCGAACTGGTGGTCAGCGGGCTGGACGCGGATGCAACCGCCGTCCTGACGCTTAGCGACGGGACAACCGACCTGACGCTGAACATCAGCGGCGACGGCACGTTCACCTTCGACCTGAGCGGCCTGAATGACGGGGCGATCAGCACCAGCATCACCGCGACCGATGCCGCAGGCGCAACCATCACCCTGCCCGGACCGGAGCTGAGCCTGTCGTCGATGCCGCCCCCGCCCAGCGCGGACGAGGATGGCAACATGGCCCTGGCCGTGCCCGACACCCTGATCGAGCCGGGCGAAGAGACCGCCGTTCAGGTCGTTCTGACCGGTCTGGACGCGGACGCGACCGCAATCGTTTCGCTTTCGGATGGTGTCACGACCCTGACGGCGCCGCTGGCTGCCGATGGCACGGCGACATTCGATGTCTCGACCCTGAATGACGGGCCGCTGGCCACCTCGGTCACCGCGACGGATGTGAACGGCCATACCAGCACCGTCAACGGCCCCGGTCTGACACTGGCTATCGCGCCCGACAGCTCGGCGGACGAGGATGGCAACCTGGCGCTGGCCGCGCCCGATCTGTCGATCGACGAGACCGAAACCGGCAACGTGGTGATCAACGTCACCGGGATCGATGCCGATGCGACCGCCGTAGTGTCGATCACCGATGGGGTCACGACGCTGACCTCGGCCGTGCTGACCGCCGATGGCAGTGTCAGCTTCGATGTCTCGGGGCTGAATGACGGCACGCTCAGCACGTCCGTTACCGCCACCGATGGCGCGGCGAACACCGCGACCGTTGCGGGCCCGAACCTGACGCTGGATACCACCACACCGCCGCCGCCGCCGACCTCCAGCGACGTGATCTATGGCACCGAAGGCCGCGACACGATCTATGCGCAGACCAACAACCCGACCGAGATTTACGGGCTGGGCGATGATGACCGGATCTATGGCGCCGGGGGCAATGACCTGCTGGATGGCGGGGCGGGGCAGGACCGGCTTTACGGCTATGGCGGCGCGGATATCTTCAAGTTCGGCGTCGACGGGCTGGATGGCAATCGCGACCGGATCTATGACTTCTCGATCGCCGAGGGGGACAAGATCGACCTGTCGGAAATCGCCGCCTTCTACGGCTGGTCGGAAACCGACCTGGCCAACCAGATCAGCCTGTCGGATTCGTCGAACGGGCTGAAGGTCTATCTGAACGCGCCCGAGGGCACCTATAACCTGATCTTCATCGATGGCATCCTGGCCGCGGATTTCCTGGCGGCCAATTCCATCCTGGCCACACCTGCGGGTTCGGCCGATGACGATGGCAACATGGCGCTCAGCACGCCCGACACGGTGATCGAACCGGGCGAGGAAACCAGCGTCACGGTCACCCTGGCCGGGCTGGATGCCGACGCGACGGCGGATGTGACCGTATCGGATGGCAGCAATTCGCTGACCGTGTCCCTGTCGGCCGATGGCAATGCGGTGTTCGATCTGTCGGGCTTTGCCGATGGGCCGATCACCACATCGGTCACCGCGACCGACAGCGAAGGCAACATCGCCACCGTCAGCGGCCCGTCGATCACGCTGGACATCGCGCCCGACACCTCGGCGGACGAGGACGGCAACCTGGCCCTGGCCGCGACCGACAACTATGTCGACGGCACAGAGCTGACTAATGTCGTCTATACCGTCGGCGGGATCGATGCCGATGCGACCGCCGTGATCACGGTGACCGACGGGATCACCACCCTGACATCCGGGACACTGACCGCCGATGGCAGCGCGTCCTTCGATTTCAGCGTGTTCGCCGATGGCGCGATCACCAGCTCTGTCACCGCAACCGATGGCACGGGCAACACCGCCACCGTCGCGGGCACGGTCGTGACCCTGGACAGCAGCGCGGTTCCGCCCGAAGACGCCCTGATCGGGACCGAAGGCGCCGACACCCTGAAGGACGGCGGTGGCGCCTATACCATCTATGGCCTGGGCGGCAATGACCGCCTGATCGGCAACGGTGGCAATGACACGATCTTCGGCGGTGATGGCGATGACTTCATCCGCGGCGACAATGGCGATGACGTTCTGGATGGCGGCGCCGGTGCCGACTATCTGCGCGGCAGCGCGGGGGCGGATACCTTCGTCTTCGGCGTTGACGGGCTGGATGGCGAAACCGACACGATCAATTCCTTCTCGTCGGCCGAAGGCGACCTGATCGACCTGTCGGGCATCGTCGCCCATTACGGCTGGACCCAGGCCGAGGCTGAAAGCCACGTCGCGTTCAGCGCCGCATCGGGCGATGTCAACGTGACCCTCGACACCCCGGATCTGGGGGTTCTGACCCTGGCCGAGGTCGAGGATATTGCGCTGTCCGACATTTCCTATAGCGATTTCATCTTCGTCTGATCGCTGAATGATCAACACCCCGCGCACCTGATCCGCGCGGGGTGTTTGCGCTTGCGGCACGGTCAGAACCGGATATCCTGCGACAAGCTGTGCGGGGGCTCGGTTTTTGATTGATTGTTTGATGCCTGACGTGTCGCAAACGAATGAACTTCGCCCGCTCAAGGGAATTTATATCGGCGTAGACGCCACCAATCCCACGCTGATCCTGCGCATCCGCTCGTTCCTGCGGGCCGGGGTAACGCTCAAGGCCTTTACCTTCCGGCGGCAGAAATTCAACACCGGCTATACCCCGGAATGGGACAATGTCCATCTGGGCATGACGACCGACCGGAACTATTTCGCGCGCCTGCCGGTGCTGCTGTCGGCCGCGCGGACCCTGCTGCGCCACAAGAAGGATTTCCGCGAGGCGGATTTCATCTATGCCCGCAACATGGATCTGGTGTTCCTGGGCCTGCTGGCCAAGAAGCTGAGCGGCAGCAAGGCCAAGCTGGTCTATGAGGTCGAGGACGTGCAGGAAGTGTTTTTCAAGCAGACCCTGGCCGGGCGCATCTTCCGCTGGCTCGAGGCACGGGCGCTGAACCAGATTGATCTGCTTGTGCCGCTGTCGCCGGGCTTCATGCGCGGTTACTTCGAGCCGGTCCAGAACTATGACGGGCCGCATTACGTGCTGGAAAACAAGATCCAGCTGGGCGACCGTCCCGACACCCGGACCGAGGCCGGGCAGGTCTGGAACGGCATCCGCGACCGCTGGGTGATCGGCTGGTTCGGTACCCTGCGCTGCCCCAAAAGCATGGCGCTGCTGGAACAGATCGCCGAACGGCTGGGCGACAAGGTCGAGATCTATACACGCGGCTATCCGACCGAAACCGGGCTGGACGCGTATATGGAGATCGTGAACCGCCACCCCAACTGGGTCTATGACGGCGAATACACGATCCCCGACGATCTGGAACAGATGTATGGCCGCGTGCATTTTTCGTGGTGCATCGATTATCTGGACGAATTCGGAAACTCGCCCCTGCTGCTGGCCTGCCGGATGTATCAGGGCGGGTTCTATGGCGCGGTGCCGCTGGCCGTGGAAGGCTGGGAAATGGATCGCTGGCTGCAACGGGCGGGCATCGGGCACGCATTTCCCAGCCCGGTGGCCGACCCGATCTGCGACTTTCTGGAAACGCTCGACTGGGACGATTACGTCGCCGAACGCGCCCGGATCGAGGAAAACAGGAACGCGCTGTTTCTGGAAGACGGCAGCGACACCCGCGCGCTGCTGGATCTGATCCGGTCGCTTTAGACCGGATCAGCCATTGCCTCAGGCGACGACGGACCGTTCGGTGCTGCTGCGTTCCGGGGACAGGTGACAGGTGATCAGACGATCCTTGTCACAGGCCTGGATCAGCTCGTATTCGCCAGCCAGCTTGGTATCGAAGGTCGCCGTTTCGACCCCCAACCGCCCCAGCGTGGAATGGTCGACCTCGAACTCGTTGCGGACCGGTTCCTTGCGCGGGTTGTCCAGAAACACCACCCGCCCCCCGGTCAGCCCGGCAACCTGACCGGCCAGATCCGCGACGCTTTTGGTTTCGGCGATCTGGTTGATGATCCGCACACGCGCGCCACGCGGCGGCGGGGTCTGGATCGCGGTCTCGATACACCGGACCGTGTCGCACAGATGGATATAGGCGCGCGTCTGCTCGCCCGTGCCATAGACGGTCAGGGGATGCCCGACCGAGGCCTGCACCAGAAAGCGGTTCACCACGGTGCCATAGATCGTGTCGTAATCGAACCGGTTCACCAGCCGCGGGTCCAGCGCCGTATCAGGTGTCTGGGTGCCCCAGACGATGCCCTGATGCAGGTCGGTGATCCGGATGCTCTCTTGCTGGGCATAGAATGCGAACAGCAGCTGATCCTGCGCCTTGGACATGTGATAGACCGAATCCGGCCGCCCCGGATACAGGATCTCTCGGTCCGCATCATGGCCCAGCCCGTCGTGCAGCGTCGCGCGGACATACCCTTCGGGCAGCTGCATCCCGGCGCTGGAATAGCCATAGACGCCGATCGATCCCAGATGCACCAGATGCGCGTCCAGCCCAAGATGCACCATCGCGGCCAGCACATTATGTGTCGCGCTGATGTTGTTGGTCACCGTGTAACAGCGCGCCGCCGCCGACATCATCGAATACGGGGCCGAGCGCTGTTCGCCGAAATGGACGATGGCGTCTGGGCGGATCTCGTCCAGCACCGCGCACAGCTTGTCGAAGTCCCGCGCCAGATCCAGAAGATGCACACCGATGCGGTGCCCGGTCAGGTCCTGCCAGACGGACACGCGTTCATCCAGCGGTGTGATCGCGGTCAGCGACCGTGTGCCCAGCGAAGCATCGATACCGCGCCGCGACAGGTTGTCTATGATTGTCACGCTGTGGCCTGCGCGTGACAGATGAAGTGCCGTTGGCCAACCACAGAAACCGTCACCCCCCAGGACGACAATTCTGGCCTGCGTCTTGATTTTATCTATCTCTTCAATCCCGCTTAAAACTCGTTAACACGCAAACACACCCGCGCCCCCGGGACAGAGTATTCGCCAGCCGACATTGACCTGGCAAGCGAAATTCCGCCGAATGGGCGTTACTCACAGGGATAATAACACATTATTCATATTTGTGCTGACGGAGTGTGCGCAGAACCCCCTGAACCTGCGATTCCCGCGCCGTTTCGTCCCAGGACAGGCAGTGCGCCATGGCGCTGGCCGCCGCGTCGATGCGCGCCCTGCCCTCTGTTCCGCGCAGCAATCCGCGCTCGGCCAGCAGGCTGCGGCGGAACAGCAGATCCTCCAACGTGCAGGCCATGTCATCCGTGACGGCCCGTGCGACCTGCGGCGCGGCGGGCTGGTCGGGGTCATAGCCGGGCGCGCCGATGGGCAACGCCGCGTCGAAGCTTTGGCTGGCAACGGCGGGGCGGTCCAGTTGCTGCATTGCCAGATCGACCGCGCGTTCGGCGATCAGCCGTGCGGTCGTGTATTTGACACCGACCGAGCTGATCAGCCCGGCGGGGCCGCCATGACGGGCATGGTCGATCAACGTGCCGCGCGTCTGCCGCTGCACCGCCTTGGCCGCGTCGTCGATATCGGCCGGGATCAGCCCGCTGTAGCAGAATGCGACATCCTCTGGACCAAGGTTCAGTGACGGCGCCGCGAAATTGATCTCGTCCAGGAACGCCTGCACCTGCGCCGGATCGGGCATATGCCCATCCGTGCCGGGCACATAAGGGGATTCATGCGTGCCGATGATCGTGCGTCCCTGCCAGGGGGTCAGGAAATACATCCGCCCGCCCCGGTCGACCACCGCGTCCGACCGGCTGCGGCTGATGATGCCAATGCCACGCGCGCAAAGCTTTCGGTCGATCACCAGGTTCATCGCCCGCGCGAATTTCGGGAACACCTGCTGCGCCGCGCCATCGGGCAGCACATGCGCCGCGAACCCCGCCGCCGCGCCACCGGTGCAGGACAACGTCACCTTTGCCCGAACCTCGGCCGTGCCGCCGCTGATCCGGTCGCTCAGCCGCGCGCCGATCACCCGCCCCTGATGCAGGATCGGTTCCTCGGCCAGGACATGGTTGGCCGCGTCGGCCCCCGCATCGGTCGCGGCGCGCAACGCTGCCAGAAGCAGCCGATTGCCATCCTGGATCTGACCGTCACGCCAGACGCCCCCGCCGGTCAGGTCCGCCGGGGCCAGATCCTGCATCAGTGCGCGCGCCTTTCGCGGGCCGACCGCATGGGCCAGCCCGTAATGCGGCCCCCGCAATCCGGCCGAGGCCAGATTATACAGCTGCGCCGCGATACCAAAAGCAATCGGCCCCTTGATGCCATAGCCCTGCATCGGAATCGCAAAGTCCAGCGGCGTGACCACATCCGCACCGGCACGCTGCCAGAACGCCCGTTCGCGCGCCGAGGCACGCAGCCGCGCGAAATCCAGATGCTGTACATAGCGGATACCGCCATGCATCAGCTTCAGCGAGTTGTACGAGGTCTGACCGCCCCAATCGCCGCCATCGACAATGGCCGTGCGCAATCCGCGCAGCGCTGCATCCCGCGCCGCCATCACGCCATAGATGCCCCCGCCCACGACCAGAAGGTCATAAGGCTTCTGCGACAGCTCGCTCAGTGTTGCCCGCTTCATCCGCCTGCCCCTTGCCGCTGTTCACTTCATCCGGAGCTGTATCTGCTGGCGCAGAAAGGACAGGCTGCCGGTGCGCGTCCCGAACATCGCGGGCTGCGCGGTCAGGCCGACCAGACGCGCGGCGATATCCTGTGCCGGGGCACTGTCGCTGATCGCACCGCTCAGCGTGAAACCGAACCGCCCCGGATCGCGGTCGCCGCCCGGCACCGGCAATGGGTCGCTGCCCGGCAACACCGCCAGCCCCGCCGCGCGCGCGCGCGCAAACAGCGGCGGCTCGTGCCAGAAACCCGGGCGGCCCGCATTGTCGCCCAGATGCACGCCCGGCGGCACGCCCCGGTCCAGCAGGTCGGCCAGGATCTGTCCCCGCCGCCCGATCCATTTGCCCACACCCCACGGCAGGATCGCCGGTCGCCCCGCCTCGGCCAGCCGGGCCATGATCTCGTCCAGCGTCAGGCCATCGGGCCACCGATCCGTGGTGCAGACGGTCAGAACCTCGATCCCCTCGGCCGACACCAGTTGATACCCGGCGATCACCCACAGCACCGCATCCTTCCCCCGCAGGCACAGCGCCGCCGGATCGTCGGCAAAGGTCTGCACCTGCCAGCCCGCCGGCAGCCCCTGCGCGTCGCGCAACGCGGCAAACGCATGGTCGCGCGCCGTTTCCGTCAGAAGAAGGCAACCCCGCCGCCCGGGGAAGTTCCGCGATGCGGCGTCCAGAAAGGTCGAAAGATCGAAATCGGGATAAATATGTACATGGCCATCGATCAGAACCGGCTCGGTCATGGCTGGTCTCCTGCTAATGAGGCCTCTATATACGGGGCATTATCGAATTGCGACGGCGCGCAGGGTCACATCGGGAAAGAAAACCCGTGTGATGCAGTTTGAGGTCATTTAAGGTTTTGATATCCTGCCATGGGGCAGATGGAACAAGCGATGAGCAGCACGAGCGATATCCATATTGCCCGTCGACCGGATCAAGATCTGCGATTGACGATCACGCCCATCATGCGCGAATTCATCCTGTTCGCGATGTGGGTCGGCGTGACCTTCGTGCAATTCCCGGGCGATCAGCTGATCCTGTATCCGCTGGCGCTGTATTTCGCGGTGGCGATCTTTCGCGACCGGGTGAAGCTCGCGCCGCTTTTCCTGCGGGGCTGGCCATTGTTTCTGTTTCCGTTGTGGTGCTTCACGTCGATGCTCTGGGCCGTCGATCCGGCGGCGGTGCTGAAACACGCGATCTATCTGACGCTGACGATGATGATCTGCTTTCTGGTGGCCACACGGCTGACCCCGCGCCAGATCATCCTGGCCGTGCTGGTCGCAACGGGCTTTGTCGGGCTGATCAACTTGTACTACCTTCTTGCGACCGAAAACACGCGTATTGGCTTGTTTCCGCAGAAAAACCCGATGGGCATTTCCATGGCCATCCTCTGGACCGTATCCACCGCAGTGCTGCTCGATCGACGCTGCCTGCTTCGGGTGCGGAGTGCCGCCCTTTTTCTGGCGATCTGTGCCTTTTTCATGGTCCTGCGCAGCCAATCGGCCACCGCCATGCTTCTATGCCTGGCAACGGGTAGCCTGAATTTCTTTGGCGCGCTGCTGTTGCGCGGGCATTTTCTGGAACCGCAGCGACTTGCCGCCGCCTTTGCTTTGCTGGGGATGGTTACCATGGCGGGCGCGATGATCCTGCCCACCTATCAGGAAAACCCGGTCGAACAGGTGCTGCGCGCCTTCAACAAGGACACCACCCTGACCGGGCGCACGGTGTTGTGGGACTATGCCCGGCAAGAAATTGAGGATCGCCCCCTGCTGGGTGTCGGCGCACACGGGTTCTGGAGATACTCCGAGTCCCCCCTGGTTCGACGTATTTACGAAGAATACCACAAAAGCCCTGGCAACACTTTCAACTTTCACAACAGCTATTTTGAAATTGCAGTACACCAAGGATTGGTCGGATTGAGCTTGGCCGTGTTTTCAATGCTTTGGGCAATGGGCTGGATCCTGCGCGGGGTGTTCGTTCTGGGAGGGCTGCCGCATGTCTTTTTCTTCACCCAGAGCCTTGCGGTGATGGTCCGGACATTTACCGAATCCGATTTCTATCGGCCATTCGTCCTGTTCCATATGCTGTTCTGGATTGGCGCGCTTTGCGCCATCACCCGGCTGCGGTCAGATTCGCGCAACTGATTCCCTGCGCAATGGACAAATCCGCTGCTCTCTTTTGAATTGTTCGCCTTTTACGGGAAATTTACCGCGATTTCGCGGAATCAAGGCAATTTCATGTCCGGATTTCCGGTCAAACAGGCCACAAAGCGGATTCGAACCACGAGTCAGCCATTCTTTCGCCCCGAATGAAACCGACAGTCAATGGCGGGGTGGAGAGAAATACTTGGACTGTTAGTGCCTTGAAAATGCTTGGATCTGCTCTGCCCCTACAGCGTTTCTGCAACGCAGAATCGCGCAGCCGCCGCAAAATCGCGGCATCTGCACAGCTTTGCTGCAGCGCAACAAAAGCATGCCCTGATTTCCAGCACCACGATGCTGACTTCTTCGTCATTGAGCGGGAAGCTGCACGCAGGGATGCGGGACTCGGCTCTTTCCTGCCGATTTTTGTAAAAGTTAACCATTTGCGTTTTGTCCGTTTCAAAGCGCCGTTAACAAAAAGATGTCAGAATGTTTCAGGCGTGATCGGTAACGGTCAGGGACAAAATGCCCGGCCAATCGCGCATTCGGAGGATTTTGACATTGCGGGCGACAATATCCGGCCCGAAACGACGAGTGAGAACGAAAACAACAAACGCGGATCCACTGGATTTGCACCCCGGTACGATAGTTCAGGCGCGCCTCTCTGTTCGAGCAGATCGCCTTTCATGACGAGTTACAGACACCACCGGACACGTTCCGCCAGGGATATGGACACCCTGTGCGGTCAACATGTCTGACCGATGATGACGGCCGAATAGGCATAGCGAATTAAGCTTGGGGAACGACCGAAGATGGATATGACTTCCGACGATATGACGGGCACGACCATGCACGAGCATTCGGGCATGATCGACGATCTGTTCATGCCGCATATGGCAACGCACAAGGCGGTGAATAACGGCGACTGGTCCGATCCCAACACCTGGGAAGGCGGCAAGGTTCCCGACGAGGGGGCCGATGTCTATATCCCCGCCGGTGTGACCGTCACCTATGACGTTTACAGCGACACCGAACTGGATTTCGTCCGCGTCGACGGCACCCTGACATGGGAGCGCGAGGCCGACACCAAGATGGTGGTCGACACGATCCTGACTGCGGAAGGATCCAACCTGGAAATCGGTTCGATGCACGGCGAAGGTGGATCGGACGAGGCGACCCCCATTGGCGCCGATTACACCGCCGAGATCGTTTTTGTCGACGGTGCCATCGACACCAGCCACGACCCAGAGCTTCTGACCCGTGGCATCGTCGCATGGGGTCATGTCGACATCATGGGCGCCGAAAAGGAACCCTATCTGGTGATCGAAGACGGCGCGACCAAAGGGTCGAAGTCGATCACCGTCGAAGGTGACCTGGACAACTGGGAAATCGGCGACACGATCGTTCTGATCGGCACCGAAAACGCCAGCGTCGACGCCAACGGCCAGATGAAAAGCCAGGACGAAGAGCGCACGATCGTCGCCATCGAAGGCGACAAGATCATCTTCGACAAGGCGCTTGAATACGACCACACCACCCCGGCGGGGTACGACGACATCGACACCTATGTCGCCAATTCCAGCCGCAACGTGGTCTTCAGCTCGGAAAATCCCGACGGTGTGCGCGGCCACCTGATGATGATGAACGGCGAGGTCGACCACGGCGAATTCGCGAACTCGGTCCTGAATGCCGAATTCGACGACATGGGCCGTACCGACAAGAACGCGGAAGAGGTCGGCAGCAATGTCGAGGGTCGCTATCCGATCCACCTGCACCATACCGGTGACGGCGACGCAGCCCTGTCAATGATTTCCGGCAACGCGGTCAATGGCGGCCCGGGCTGGGGCATCGTCCAGCACAATTCCAACGCGATGATCATGGACAACTTCGTCCAGGATATCGTCGGCGCGGGCATCGTGTCGGAGCTGGGCAACGAACAGGGCGCCTGGGTCGGTAACCTGGTCACCCACACGCTGGGCCACGAGGACGGCGTCGATGCCGGCTTCGGCTCGGAAGGCATCGCCTATGAGAACCAGTCGCGGGTCATCATCCAGTATGACAACATCGCGGCGAACTCGAAAATCGGCTGGAACTGGGAAGGCAACGAGATTTTCGACGAGCCTTCGACCGTCGATGGCGCCCACCGCAAGATGTTCGAGCGCTATAACATCCAGTACGACCCCTCGCCCTTTGACGAGGCGATCGACCACGAAGAACCGGCGATCAACCATTTCGAAGGCAATGAATCCATTGCCAACGGCACCGCCTTCCTGGTGTTCCACCGCCAGTATTCCGATGACACCGACACGATGAGCGTGATCAAGGACTTCACGATCTGGGGCGGTGGCAGCGGCGTCAGCCTGAAAAACTATGCGTCGAACTATCTGTTCATGGACTCGACCTGGATCGGCACCGGAACCGCGATGCGGATCGAGCGCAAGACATCGTCGGTCGTTCTGAACGACGTGGAAATCGACGGGTTCGACACCGGCTGGCGCGCGCTGGGCGTGAACCACGAATCCTCGTTGATCGACGTGACATTCACCGATGTCAAAAACGAATTCGTGCTGAATGACCTTCTGGCGAATGTGGACTCCGCCTCGCTGAAGAACGAGCTGATCAAGTATTACGATCTCTATCACGATATCGACTATACCAACCCGATGCCCCAGATCATCGACAGCTCGACCCTGACACCGGTCGACGAGGTCGTGTTCATCCCCGATGCGGATGCCGATCTGACGCTGGGCCCGGGCGATTACAGCCTGAACATCACCGGCATCACGATCGACAGCGTCGGCGTGCGCAACTTCAACGAATACGTGATCGCGAAAACCCCCAAGGGCACCGGCACCAGCAAGGATTTCGAAGGCGTCTCGGTCAAGTTCGGCAATGGCGACAAGACCATGACGCTGGAGCAGTTCCTGGAAATCCACGGAACGCTGGAAAAGGCCGACGGCACCTGGGTCGTCCCGGTGGTGAACTGGATCACGGACCGTCTGACGGGCGACCAGCACCCGGTGATCATCGAAATCGACGTGTCAGCCTTCGATGAAAGCTTCCTGAAGCAGTACGAGCTGACCGACTGGACCGAGCCCCAGATCAACAACCCCGATTTCGACTTCGGCTTCGACGCGACGACGGGCGAGCCCACAAGCGACAACAGCGGCGGTTCGGGTGACCATTCGCACGGCAATGGCGGCGATCCGGTCGATGAAACACCGGTTGACGAGACGCCGGTGGATGAAACCCCGGTCGATGAGACACCCGTTGATGAAACGCCGGTGGATGAGACCCCGGTCGACGAGACACCGGTGGACGAGACCCCCGTCGATGAAACACCGGTCGATGAAACGCCCGTAGACGAAACGCCGGACGAACCGACCGACAATGGCGACTATATCATCGCCGAGGGCACGAGCGGCGGCGACAAGCTGGTCGGATCGTCCGAGGATGACGCGTTCTACGGTCTGGCCGGCGCGGACACGATCCGCGGTCGGGCCGGCGATGACCGCCTGGACGGCGGCGCGGGCAAAGACGTTCTGAAAGGCGATGCCGGGGCGGATACCTTCGTGATCAGCGTGATCGACGGCAATGTCGACAACATCGCCGATTTCGACCCGTCCGAGGGCGACATCCTGGACCTGAGCGAGATCATCAGCGCCGAGGCCTTCACCGCGGGCAGCAACCTCAGCGATTTCGTCCAGCTGGAATCGACCAACAAGCGGTCCTTCCTGTCGGTCGATGTCGATGGCCAAGGTGACAATTTCGTGCGCATCGCGGTTCTGCCCGGTGTTTCGGATCTGGACCTGGACGCGCTCTATAAATCCGGCCAGCTGCTGATCGGCGGCGAGGTTGACGGCACCACGAGCGACGAAACCGACAGCACCCCCGACACCGGGACGGGTGGCGGTGACACTGTCAACCAGGACGTCCAGTCCGACGGTGACAGCGCCGAGCCGAACGTGTTCGATGGCACCAATGCGGCGGAAACCATGAACGGCACCGATGCGGCCGATACCATGGTGGCCTTTGCTGGCGATGACATGCTCTATGGTTACGGTGGCAACGATCACCTGCAGGGCCGTTCGGGCGACGACATCGTCAGCGGCGGGGCCGGCGACGACCGTCTGCTGGGCAACGGTGGCAATGACGAAATCGACGGCGGCAGCGGCGACGACCGCATCGTCGGCGGCCGGGGCGAGGATCTGTTGACCGGTGGCGATGGCGAGGACAGCTTCGAATTCCGCGCCAGCGCGATCGGCCACGGCGTCGATACGGTCACCGATTTCTCGGCCAGCCTGGGCGACGAGCTGAGCTTCCGCAAAGTGTTCGACGGCGCCACCGAAGACAACCTGTCGGAATACGTCAAGGTCACGCAACAGGGCGACTCGACCCTGATTTCCGTGAATGTCGACGGCAAGGGCAACGACTATATCGATACCGTCCTGCTGGAAGACACCTCGATCACACTGGATCAACTGCTGGACGCGGACGCGATCAGCTACTGATGCACCTCTGACCCGAACTCTGACCACCGCCTGTCCAGCAGGCGGTGGTTTTTTCTTGGGCGCGGGGGATGGTAACGGGGACACACCGCCCGACGGTTATGTCGCCCTTGATATACGGCCCGCGCCGATCCCGCTAAGGTGACGGCGGATTGACGAAAACCGGATTGATTCCAGTGCGTTCTGAACGATTGCCCTCTTCCGGCACAACCGCCGGCATCGCGCCCGAACAGGTGCTGGTGGCCGTACCCGCCCTGAACGAGGCCGGCGCGATTGAAGCCTGCCTGCAATCGCTGATCGGGGACGACCCCTGGATGGGCCAGGTGCGCGTGGTGGTGGCCGATGGCGGCAGCCACGACGCAACCCGCCAGATCGTGACCGACCTGCGCGCGCGCTATCCCAACCTGATGCTGATCGACAACCCCCTGCGCCTGCAATCGGCGGGCATCAACCGCGTGGTCGACAGCGCGTCCACGCCCGCGCATCAGATCCTGGTGCGCTGCGATGCGCATGCGCTCTATCCGCCGGGCTATGTGCAGAACGTCGCGAACGCGTTGATCGCGCGCCCGGATGCGGCCTCGCTCGCCACGCCGATGGACGCGCGCGGCGCCGGTTGTTTCCAGCGCGCGGCGGCCTGGGTTGTGGACACGCCGCTGGGTTCAGGCGGATCGGCGCACCGGGGCGGTCAGAAATCCCATTGGGTCGATCATGGGCACCATGCCGGGTTTCGCCTGGACTGGTATCGGCGCATCGGTGGCTATGACGAAAGTTTCAGCCATAATGAGGATGCCGAATACGATCACCGTCTGGGCCTGGCGGGCGGGCGGGTCTGGCTGGAATCGGATATCCGGCTGGATTACACCATGCGCCCCACCCTGCGCGCGCTGGCGCGGCAATACCTGAACTATGGCCGGGGCCGCGCGCGCAACGTGGCCAAGCACCGGATGCGTCCGCGCCTGCGGCAGCTGATCCCGGCCATCAACTTCGCGGTTCTGGCGCTGGCGATCCCACTGGCGCTGGTCTGGCCCTGGGCGCTGGTGGCACCGCTGGGCTATATCGCGGTGCTGGCGCTGGTATCGGGATTGGCCGTGCGGCGGATCGGTCCATGTGGCCTGTGGGCGGGTCCGGCCCTGGCCGCGATGCACAACGCCTGGGGTTTCGGTTTCCTCCAGACGATGCTCAAACAGATGGTGACACGATGACCGACCGGCCCGCCCGTCATATCGATGTTCTGATGTGCACCTTTCGCCGTGTCGAGGTCACGCAATCCCTAACATCGCTGGACCAACAGATCCTGCCCGAGGGCGTGACGATGCGTGTCATCGTGGCCGACAATGACGACACCCCCAGCGCGAAACAGCGGGTCGAGTCGCACCAGATGTCCTGTCCGGTGCACTATGTACATGCGCCCGCACGCAATATCTCGATCGCGCGCAATGCCTGTTTGGATCACGCCACCGGGGACTGGGTGGCCTTTATCGACGATGACGAGATGGCCGCGCCGGACTGGCTGGCGACCCTGCTGCGGACTGCCGAAAGCAGCGGCGCGGACGGCGTCTTTGGCCCGGCGATCGCAGAATACGGACCCGACGCGCCCGACTGGATGCGCCAACAGGACCATCATTCCAACATCCCCGAACGCCGGGGCGGCGTAGTCCAGACCGGCCACACCTGCAACGCGATGCTGCGCTGGGGCGATGTGCCGTGGCGCGATGCGCGGTTCGATCTGGCGCGGGGGCAATCGGGGGGCGAGGATACCGAATTCTTCTTTCGGCTGGGCCAGATGGGCGCCCGGTTCGAGCTGGAAATGAACGCCATCGTGACCGAACCCGTCGCGCCCAAGCGTCTGACGCTGGGGTGGCTGCTGCGGCGCAAGTTCCGCATGGGCCAAAGCTATGCCGCATCGGCGCCGGGTCGGTCCGACCGGATCAGGCTGTTTCTGAGCGCGGCGGGCAAGGCGGCGATCTGCGGCCTGGCGACGGCGGCTTTCGCCCTCAGCCCGCCCAAGCGCCGGTTCTGGGCGCTGCGCGGGGCGCTGCATCTGGGGGTCTGTGCGGGCTGCCTGTCGCTCAGGCAGCCGCAGATCTATGGCCAGTAAGGCTCAGACCTTCTTCTTGGGATTGTTGTAGTAGTCATAGGTGGGGATCTGGCGCGCATCGGCCAGTGTCAGCACCGCGCAGGTGGGCGTGATCCCGACCTCTTCCAGCGCCGACATGCACTGGCCGATCTTGTCGCTGGGCGTGCTGCGCCAGCGCACGGCCAGAACGACCTCGTCCGCCTGTTTGACCAAGGCCAGCGCATCCGACACCGGCAACAGCGGCGCGGTATCCAGGATCACCAGGTCGAACTGATTTTCCAGCTGCTTGATGATCGACGTCATGTTGCGCGAATAAAGCAGGCTGGCAGGGTCCGACGCGCCGGGTTTGGACGTGATGACATGCGCCCCCGTCAGCGGATCGCGGCGCAGCACATCCTGCAACGTGGCGTTTTCGAACAGCAGATCGAACAGGTCCGGCTTGGGCGGTACCGCCAGGAATTCGGCCAGGCCCCCCTTGCGCATGTCGGTATCGACCACGACACAGGACATGCCCATCTGCACCACCGATTTCGCCAGCAACAGGCTGGTCGATGTCTTGCCCTCGGACGGGACGGACGAAATCACCGCGATCGTGTGCCCCTTGTTCGACGGCTTCAGGATCAGATAGTTCCGCAGCGTGCGCACCGCCTCCATCAGATGAGAGCCGGGATGCGCCGACACGAATTTCAGCGGGTTGTCACGGCGCAGATTGGCCCGCGCCATCGGCAGAGAGGCCACAACCGGCACACCACCCAGAACCCGCCGCAATTGCTCGGGCGTCGACACCGTCTTGTCCAGGAAGCTGCGCAGGAACACGATGCACAGGCCCAGGAACCCGCCACCCACGATGCCCAGCGCGACCGACAGCTTCTTGCGCGGCGCGGCGGGCGATTTGGGCGGGCTGGCATAGGTCACGACCCGCGCGTCCGCTTCCAGCAGCGAATTGACATCGCTGGTCTCGGTCACGGTCTTCAGGATGTTCTCATACGCCGCGCGGCGCACTTCGGCCTCGCGCTCCAGCTGCGACAGGTCGATCTGCTGTTTCTGCAGCTTCAGATAGCGCTGCTCCATCGACAGCAACTGTTCGCGCAGGCTGCTTTCGCGGGCGCGCGCCACGGCGGTCTGGTTCAGCAGATCGCCGCGCAGGCGCGAGATCTCGCGTTCGATCGTGCCCTGGGTCAGTGTGATCTGTTCGCGCATCGAAATCGTGCGCGGGCTGGTTTCGCCAAACCGTTCGCGCACCTCGACCTCGCGCTGTTTCAGCGACGAAAGCTCGTTTTGGAGCTTCTGGATCAGGTCGGATTCCAGAACACCGGCGGCGGCCGACACGCCGTTTTCGGCGACCATGGCATCGATCTGGTTCAGCTCGGCCTTCAGCTCGGCATGTTCGGCGCTGGCATTGACCAGGCGGCTGGACAGCTCGCGGATCTGTTGTTCCAGCCGCTCGGACCCGCCCGATTCCGCGTCCAGCATCCGGTTGCGGAAATCGATGGCCTTCTGCTCGGATGCCTCAAGCTGCTTGCGCATCTCGTCGATGCGGGCGTTCAGGCCTTCGGTCAGGCGGTCGCTGGCGGCCAGTTTCTGTTCCAGCTGGAACGAGATATATTCATCGGCCACCGTATTGGCCACGGCGGCGGCGATCTTGGGGTTGGTCGAGATATAGCTGACATTCACCAGAAAGCTGCTGCCGACCTGGCGCGCGCGCAGGGCGCCGCCCAGCTGGCCCACATAATCGGCCTGTTCACCCAGGCTGACCGCCTCGGCCGAGGCGGCGACATCGATGGGCGAAACCGTTCCATCCCCCGCCGACGGGGTCGCGACGACCGGGTCGGGCGACCCGCCCAGGATCGCCTTGACGATGTTCTTCATCCCCGTCACCGCCTTGCTCAGCAGGGACGGTTCGGGCGCGGGCGGGCGCAGATCGGCGTTGAATTCCGGCAGGGTTTCCAGCTTCAGCGTTTCGGCCACGCGGCTTAGAACCCGGCCCGACTGCATCACCGCGATTTCGCTGGCGATCTTCTGGTTGTCCAGGTTCAGCCCCTGAAACAGGTTGCCCAGCGTGTCATCCGCGACGTTCTGCTGATCCAGAACGATCTGTGCCGTGGCGAAATAGGTCGGCGTGATCCGCAGGACCGAGATCGTTGCGAACAGCGCACCCGCAAAGACACAGGCCGCGATGATCCATAATCCGCGGCGCAGAATGCGCAGGATCTCGTTGAGATTCAGAACAAGATCGCCGCCGGCATCTTGCCCACGATGACCTCTGTCGGAATTCACCGGGCGGAACACCCCACCTGAATGTTCTTTCATTCTGCTACCCTGGTCCCTTGGGGACCACTATTCGTTTCTTGAACTCGTAATTCTGTGTAGCCCGGCCGCCCCATCCGAACCACTCTAACGCAAGCTTTTTAGCACCTTTGCATGTGCTTTCGTATCGTTATCTTCACAAATCACGCAATGCAGCGGATTTTTCTGCAGTTGCGAAACACGGTCAGATGCACTTTCCCCGATCTGAGGACAAAGCGCCCAAGAGCTGTCATTTGTTCACAAGACTCACTCTGCGGTGACATGCGGATGCGGGCGCGCCCGTTGCGACAACAGCCGCAAAACCGGCTTTTCGATCAGCAGATGGATGATCACACCGGCCAGCACGCCGCAGCATACCGTGACCAGGAACACCGCCGGAACCGGCAGCAGACCGGGCAAACCGGCCTTGCGGATGGCCAGCGCGGCGAACCCCATCGCGGGCAGATGCGCCAGATAGATCGAATAGGACGCATCGCCCAGAAAGACCGTCCAGCGCCACGGGCGCAGCACCCCGGCGGCCAGCCCCGCGACCGCGAGCGCGGCAAAAAGCCCGAACGCCACGGTCCGCCAGGAATGCGCCCAGCCGACCACGCGATAGACATCCGTTAGCCCCACCAGCAAGAACCCCGCCACGCCCACGGCCAGCGCCGCCCAGGCCTGTTGCGGCGTCAATCGGGGGAACAAGGCCGCCGCGCCGATCCCGAACAGAAAGAGCAGGTTGTAGTACGAAAACACGAACGACAGCGGATGCGTTTCGAACGGCCAGACGGTGCCAATCGCGCTGAGCGTCATCCAGATCGCGAACACGGCCAGCCCCAGCCGCCCGCCAAGGATCATCAGCGTGAACATCAGGTAAAAGAACATCTCGTATTCCAGCGTCCAGGCCACCCGCATGATCGGATCGCCCGCCGTCGGGATCAGCAGAAACGATGTCACCAGCGCCAGCGGGTCGCGGGCGTTTTCCGGGCCCCGGCCGGGAAAGGCGAAATACATGCACACCAACCCGCCCAGAATGATCCAATAGATCGGATAGATCCGGATCAGACGCTTGCGGATGAACCGCCCCGCCCGCACCGGCACGCCGATATCGCCGCGATGGACAAAGAACATGATGAAGCCCGACAGGACAAAAAAGAACTCCACCCCCGCAAAGCCCATGCCGAAGCCGCGCCAGACCCCGTCGATGGTGCCGCGATAAATGCTGTCGGGCACGGTGAAGACATGGGCGTGGAACAGCACGACCATGATCGCGGCCACCGCGCGGCCGGTTTGAAGCGCGTCAAGTTTCATGGATCTTCCGTGTCGTATCCTGTGCGGCCGCGCGGTCGGGCATCAGGCCCCGCGCGCGGAAATCGGCGATGATATCGGCGATCTCGCCGGGGAAATCCTGTGCCGGTTGATAATTCAGAAGCCGCTGCGCCTTCGATATGTCAAACGCCCGGTGTTTCAGAAAGAACGACACCCGGCGGGGAAACAGCGGCGGCTCAATCCCCAGCGGCAGGCAGATCGCTTCGCACAACCGCGCGGCCAGCATCATCGGCCCCACTGGCAGGTGCAGCCAGGGTTTGCGCACGCCCAGTTGCCGCGCGATCTCGTCCGCGCTGTCCTTCAACGTGCGGTATTCGCGGCCCGCGATCAGGAACGCCTCGGCATTCACCTCGTCATGGATCATGGCCAGGCGGAACGCCTCGGCCAGATCGCGCACGTCCAGCCAGTGGCAGAACGCCTGCCCCTTGCCGATATAGAAAAACCGCCCCTTTGCGATCATCCGGAACATCTTGCCGATGCGCTCGTCACCCGGGCCATAGATCATCGCCGGGCGCAGCACCGCGCCGCGAATGCGGCCCTCGGCGAAATAGCGCATGGCGATCTTCTCGCCCTCGAGCTTCGATTCCTGATAGACATCGGTGGGATTGAACGGCGCGTTTTCATCCGCGGGCGGGTTTTCGATATGGCTGTGGACGCCATTGGTCGAACACAGCACCAAACGCGGCACGCCCTCGGCAATCGCGGCTTCCAGCATGTTCTCGACACCCTTGGCGTTGATGTCGAAAAACAGCTGATCGCCCCCGCCCGCCTGCCGGAACAGCGCGGCAATGTGATAGACGCCCGCCACCCCTTTGGCGGCTGCACGCAGGCTGTCCGGCTGCGTCAGATCGGCGATCACGACCTCTTCTGCGATGGTTTCCAGATCGGCCACCTGCGCGGGGTTGCGCACCATCGCGCGCACCCGAACACCATGCCGTGCCAGATGTTCCACCAGATGACGCCCGACGAACCCGCCGGCCCCCGTCACCAGAAAGATCGGGTCGCTCATTCCTCGGGGTCCTTGCGGATCACCGATTGGACCATGTACTGCTTCATCCGCCGGTTATTGGCGAAGATGATGATCTCGCCCACCAGCCCCAGCGCGATGATCTGCACGCCCAGAACGACCATCAGGACCGAGAAGATCAGCGCAGGCCGATCCGCCAGCGCGGTATCCCCAAAGAGCCGCCCGATGATCAGCACCGCGGTCGCCAGCGCCCCCACCAGGAAGATCGGCAAACCGATGGAGCCGAAGAACCGCAGCGGACGGCGCAGGAATTTCAGCACCACGTAAAGCGCGACCGCATCGAACAGCGCGCGCACATGGCCCAGCGGCTTGAACACGAACCGGGTTCCGGCGGCGGCCTGAGCATCGACCGGATCGACCACGGTTTCCACCACGCTATAGCCGCGCTCGGCGGCGATGGTGGGAATGAAATGCTGACGCACGCCAAAGCTGGCGACATCGTCCAGAACCTCGCGCCGGATCAGGCGGGCGCGGCAGAACACATCCTTGTGGACATGGCCGAACAGGGTTTTCAGCGTGCCCTGCAGCACCTTGGTCCGCAGCCCCTGTGCCGCGGTGTCGACCCGGTCGCTGCGGGTGGCGACAACCATGTCGTGATCGCCAAGCGCGTCCAGCATGTTGGCAATCGAACCTTCGGCAATTTCGGGCCAGCCGGCCAGCGTCAGCACCAGATCGCCGTTCACGCGCTTGGCCGCCGCCGCAAGGGCCGCGTCATCGCTGCCCCAGGGGCGCTTGGCCAGAAAGACCAGCTGCGGCCAGTCGGCCTTAAGACCGTCCATCAGACCGGTCAGCGTGTCATCGCGCGCGTCGGTCACGGCGATCAGCTCGTATTCCATGTTCAGCGCATCCAGCGCCCGGCGATAACCGCCCAGCAAGGCGGTCGGATCCTGATTCTGTTCGATGACGACAATGGCTGAGAGCATCTGTTTTTCTGTAGCTTTGTCCGCTGGCATATCAAATTTGGCCATATTCATTTTGAAAACCCTTACCACAAATAGATTTGTTTAAAATCAGATAATTGCACCACCCATCACGCATCGCGATGGTTCTCGTGAAAGGCCAGCGCCGCGACCATGCCCAAAAGCAGCATGAAAACCGACATCGCCCCCAGAAGCCCGGCGATGGTCATGGCGACCACCTGGTAATCTTCGCCCCGCAGCCAGATGCCCGCGATCACCGCCACAAGCGCCGAGATCAGCGCGATCCGCCCGAACGCGGCCAGGGGACGGTCGGCGAAATGCAGCAGCCCCTTGATCACGATCAGGTCCAGCAGAACCTTGAACACCCGCGACAGACCGTATTTGGATTCGCCGAATTGCCGCGCGTGGTGACGCACGCCGACCTGCGCCACACGGGTGCCCAGCGGGATCGCCATCGCCGGGATGAACCGGTGCATGTCGGAATAAAGCGGCACGCGCTTGATCACCTCGGCCCGGTATACCTTCAGCGAACAGCCATTGTCGCGGATCGGCAGGCCGGTCACCTTGCCGATCAGCCAGTTCGCCATCTTTGACGGGATCTTGCGTGAAACGAGCTTGTCCTGGCGTTTCATCCGCCAGCCGACCACCAGATCGTAACCGGTTTCCAGCTTTTCCAGCATCATCGGCACATCGGCGGGATCGTTTTGCAGATCGCCGTCCATCGTCACCAGATATTTGCCGCGCGCATGTTCGATCCCGGCCGCCATCGCGGCGGTCTGACCGAAATTGCGCTGAAAGCAGACAATCGACAGGCGCGGATCCTGCGCCGCCATCTTTTTCAGCCGCGGCACCGATTCGTCCTTGCTGCCGTCATCGACGAACAGCATCTCATAGCTTCGACCGATGGGATCCAGCGCCCCCGTAATCGCCCGATACATCGGACCGACGCTGTCTTCCTCGTTATAAACCGGGACGATCACCGAAATCTCGGGCGTCGCGGTTTCCTGACCCATTCCCGTTTTCAACATACTTACAAAAACCCCGTACCCAGCAATCGGGCATCCATAACAAACAATCAATGCTGCACCATAGCAAAGAATCGCCGACAGCTACAGGACTCACTGTACTTGATGCGATTTCATGCAATGTTTGCTGACAATTTGACCGGTTGCGGGTTTCTGTTTCAGAATGGACCCGAGTCTATTTCTGACCAATCAACCAGAGTATAGACTGAGGGTATCGGCCATTTTGGGCCTCAATTGCTTTAGAAGTGAAAACATTAACGTGAAAAGTGAAAATTTATGTATCAGACGGATAACATCAGCGCGCAGGGTCACCGCTATCCGGATTTCGTGATCGGGGGCGCCCCGAAATGCGGCACCACATCGCTGCATATGCTGCTGGGGCAGCATGACGATATCGGGCTTCCCGATAACGAGATCCTGTTTCACGACGCCGACGACCCGATCGTGCACAGCGATTTCTTCCGGTTTCGCGACAAATCCATCGACTGGTTCGATCCCACGCCCGCGAATACCACCGCGCTGGACTGGTACGCGTCGCGCTTCACCCCGTTCCATGGCTGCAAGCTGATCGGAGAGGATTCGCCCACCTATCTGTTTTCCGAGGTCGCGGCCCGCCGGATCCGGCAGCTGATGCCGGATGTGCGGCTGATCTTCACCCTGCGCAACCCGGTCAAACGCGCCTATTCGCAATACTGGCATCTGGTGCGCAGCGGGCGGGCGACCGAAAGCTTTGAAAAGACCATCGTGCGCAATCCGTCGATCCTGTTGGGGTCAACCTATACCCCGCATCTGAAACGCTATTTCGACCTGTTCGGCCCCGATCAGGTGCGCGTGGTCCTGTTCGAGGATTTCACCGCCGCGCCGCAGGAAACCCTGGACACGCTGACCGATTACCTGGGGGTGGACCGGTTCCAAATCGACCCCGAAAAGCTGTGGCAGAACCGGACGACCTATCCGGTGGTGACATCCGGGCAGCTGGCCCTGAACCAGGTGGGCCGGCACATCGTGGCCACCCGCTATCGCAAGCATATGGGCGGCCCGATGACGCGCTGGGACAAGATGCTGAAAAAGCTGCATTATCGCTGGTTCGAATATATCAATCCGATCCTGCTGAAATCCAGCAAGGCACCGAAGATAGAGTCCGAGACGCTGAACTATCTGCAAAGCCATCTGTCGGCGCGCAATGCCGGTCTTTCGGACCTACTGGACCGCGACGTGACCACCCATTGGGATGGCGTCACGGTCTGAGCGGCCTTACTGCGTCGCGGTTTCGGACCCCGACGCGGCAAGCGCCTCGGGCTGGACCCAATCCACCTGCAACAGGTCCAGCGGCATCAGCAGCGTGTCCTGATCGGCGGGGATGCGCGTCAGCTCGCCATCGACCTCGCGCGATATCGAATATTGCGGCACCAGCGTCAGCGGCTCTTCCGATGTTTGCAGAACCGCCTCGGCCCCGGTTTCCAGCACGATCTGCTGGGTGGTGGCGATGCGCACCTCAAGCCGGGCGATCTCGGCCTGGACCTGCTGCACCTCGTCCAGAACATTGGTCGCGCGGCGGTCGCGCAGATCGGCAATGCGGCGTTCGGTTTCTGCGATCTCCTGCCGGGCGCGGAACACCTGGGTTTCGGCATCGAGCTGCCGCGCCTCCAGGTCGATCAGCGCGCGCTGCATCGCAATCAGGTTCGGCGACCGCGCCAAACCGCGCTCCAGCAGGGTTTCCATGTTCCCCACCGATTCGCGCATCATCGCCACCTGTTGGTTCAGGCCGCCACGCTTGCCCTCCAGCGCGCCGATCTCGGTTTCCAGCAGACGCATGCTTTCCAGCAGCGATTCATGTTCACGCTCCAGCGCCTCCTGCCGGGCGGCGAAAAGCTGTTTCTCGCGCGCGACCAGATCGGCCATCGCCGCATCGCCATCGGGATGGATCACACCTTCGGGCGCGTTGAAATCGTCGCGGCTTTCGGATTCCGCCAGCAACCGGGCCTCCTGCACCTTGCGCCGCGCCAGATCCAGCCGCAGCTCGCGCAAGGTCCCGCCCGCGCGGATCGCCTCGCGGCCCGCACCGGTGCCGTCATCCTCGCGCGAGCGGAAGAAGCCGCTGGCAATCGCAATCGCCTGTCCCACCCGCAGGCCGGGACGATAGGCATATTCCCCCGGCCGCTGCACGTCGCCCAGCACATAGACCGGGCGATACTGCGCCACCGAAACCGTGGTGCTGGGGGGTTCTTCGATCCCGATCATGCGTTGCAGATCGAACGAGATCGCATCGGCCAACTCGGCGGGGGTCAGGCCATCGGCATCGACCACGCCCAGAACCGGCAGCATCAGCGTGCCATCCTGCGAAATCGTATACTCGCCGCTCAACGCCACCATCTCGGTAAAGGTCAGGCTGGTGGAATCCCAGGCCACGACCTTGACCGCGACCCGGTCCAGGCTGCCCAGCCGGTAATCGGCCACCTTGCCGGACTCTTGTGCCAGTGCCGCAGGCAGGGTTCCCCCCACCATCGCGAACGCCATCAGCGTACCAAGGAACCATTTACGCGCTTTGTGCATGAATTTCACGTCTCCGCGGCTGGGGCACGACACCTGTCGGCCCGAGAGCCTGCATTGAAAAGGTTTTCGTTTGCATTTCTTCAAACCTAGTTGCTAGGTGCAGTCAAGCAAAGCGCGTTTCAGGCAAGTGATGACAAGTTCGATTTCCGTTATTGTACCAACTTTTAACCGGGCGCAGTTTCTGCCCGACGCTTTGTCCTCGCTCTTGGCACAATCCCGCCCGGTTGCGGAAATCATCGTCTGGGACGACGGGTCGACCGACGACACCGAAACCGTGGTTCAGGGCATCACCGGGCCGATCCGCTATTTCCAGGCGGAAAACGGTGGCAAGTCACGGGCGCTGAACGCCGCGATAGAGCAGGCGCAGGGCGACTATATCTGGATCTGCGACGACGATGACATCGCCCTTCCGGATGCGGCGAAAACGCTGGGCGGGCTGCTGGACAGCACCCCCGCGGCGGGTGTCGCGGGCGGCAGCTATCGCCGGTTCCGCACCGATCCCGACACCGGCGCGCGGATCGAAACCGGGCCGGGCTATTGGCCCGACCTGTCGACCGGATCGCCGCTGCGGCATCTGCTCGAGGACATCTTTATCTTTCAGAATGCCACGATGGTCCGACGCGCCTGTTACGACGCCGTGGGTCCGTTTCGCGAGGATCTGCCGCGCTCGATCGACTATGACATGATCGTGCGGCTGGCGGCGCGGTTTCCCGTCGCCCTGACCGAGGACGCGCTGTTCCTGCAACGCAAGCATGACGGTGTACGCGGCCCGGCGGGGGCACAGCATGCGGCGGCGAAATCCGACGATGTCTGGAAACAGGCCGACCGCGCGGTGTTTGCCCCGTTCCGCGATGCGATCCCGCTGTCGCTTTACCGGGCCATGTTCGACGCGGATGCGCCGCTGGCCGAACGCGCGGCGCTGTTGCAGCGCGCCAATGTCTATGCCCGGCGCACCGATTGGGACGCCGCGCTGGACGATTTCCGGGCCGCCGTTCAGGCCTGCCCCGATCTGCCGCTGTCGGACACCGAACTGGCCATCTGTCGCCGGGCGATGGCGGGCAAACATGGCTGCGCCGAGGCATACGAGCCGGATATGCGCCGCAAGCTGGCCGCGCTGCCGCAACAGGGTCCCGCCGGGGCGGATGTGACCCGCGCGCTGGCCCGCGGCACCGCCTGGCGGTTCAAGGTCGCGCTGCGTGAACGAAAGCTGGCCCAGGCCGCCCGGATCGCCCGGTTCTGCGCCGCCCTGTCGCGGTCGCGCCCGGCGGGCGACACCGCGCGCCCGACCGTCACGGAACGCGATCTGCTGCCCGAACAGGCATATGCCTATTAACCCCGGCGATCCGCCGCCAATGGCTGGCGCCCCGGCCCGGCGGCGCATCGGCTTGTTTCAATCGACCCCAGATGCGCTAGAGTGGGCGCCAGGACAGGGCACAGAGTTTCATTACCGTTAAGCTTATGATTTCAGACCGTAATATCCCCGACTTCGCAGTGATCGGCGCAATGAAGGCCGGCACGACGACGCTCTATCACTATCTGCTGGCGCATCCCGATGTGGGCATGTCGCGGATGAAGGAAACCGATTACTTCATCGACTCCGCCAACCACAGCCTGGGCCGCAAATGGTATCTGAGCCAGTTCGAGCCGGGGAAAAAGATCTATGGCGAGGTTTCGCCGAACTACACCAAGCACGATATCTTCCCCCGCGTGCCACAGAACCTGGCCGCGTCCTCGCCCGATGCGCGGCTGATCTTTCTGGCACGGGACCCGGTGGCGCGGTTCGCCTCGCATTACGTGCATGCGTGGCAGCTGGGGCATATGGATGTCGCGCCCGAAGAGATCCTGGACACCAAAAACGGCCAGCACATGCTGGAAACCAGCCGCTATGCCGCGCAGATGGATACCTATCTGCAAGTGTTCGACCGCGCGCAGATCCTGATGCTGGATTTCGACCAGCTGCGCACCGAACCGCAGGCGGTGATGGATCAGGTCTGTGCCCATATCGGGGTCGACAGCATCCCGGTCGCGGATATCGGCGCCCAGAACGATGCGGGGTCCATCGCACGGATGCCGCGCGGGGTTCAGCGGTTGTGGCGGTCGAAAGCGGGGCGGATGCTGGATCCGCTGATCTCGCGCGAGATGCGGGATTTCGGCCGCCGGATGCTGGCCCGCGGCAAGGCGCGGGTGCCGCCGAAACTGAACGACGACATACTGGCACAGGCCGGTGCCGCGCTGCGCGCCGATGCCGACCGGTTCCGCGAAATGTCGGGCCTGCCCTTCGATCAGTGGCCGGTGTGAGCCGCTAGACCTCGTCCACGATCATCGGCGCGCGAATGGCGGCGCGCACCTCGTCGGGGGTCAGGCGAAACGCGTGTTCCGGCATACCCAGCAATGACAGGCGCATCTGTTCGACCTGTTCACGTGTCAGACCCCGCAGCAGCGCGATCAGATCCTCGGCGGTGGGCGCGTCGATGGTCCAGCCCAGCCCGGCGGCCACCCGGTCGCCGGTCTCGCACCCCGCCACGGCGATGGACGGGCAGCCAAAGAAGCTGGCCTCGTAAATCCGGTTGGGCAAGAGCCAGGTCGAATTCGTGCCCCATTGCCACAGGTCCTGCGACCAGACCATATCACAGCGCGTATAGATCGGCGCCAGACCGTCGGGATAGTCATAGGGGCCCAGGTAATCCATGTTGGAACGCGCCGCGACCCGGTCGTGGAAATCGGGCAGCGCGTGGTCATGCACCACCCCGTGCAGTTCGACCCGCAGCCGGTCGCCCAGCGCATCGGCCGCCGCGCATAACAGATCCAGGCTTCGCGGACAGCGCAGCGTGCCGACCCAGCCCAGCGTCAGCGGCGCCTCAGCGGGGATGTCGCGCGGCTGGGGCGCGGGGCGCGTCAGGTTGTCATCATCGATCCACAGCTTGTTTTCCAACAGCGTGACCGGCCCCGCCCACCCCTGAACCGGTTCGAAATACTGCGACACGAAAGCGGGCGAGGATACGATGATCGACGCCGTATGCGCCAGCAACCGACGTTCCAGCCAGCGAAAGATCCGCCCCTTGATCCCGGGATTGGTCATCAGCCCGTGAATATCCAGGCATTCATAGATCACCGGCGGCTTTTCCCCCGGCGTCAGCCAGCGCGCCGCCACGGCGATGGCCAGCATGTCCAGATTGCGCGCCACGATCACATCGGCGCCGCGCAGCACATCACGGTGGCGCGCGACCTTCAGCACCGAGCCAAGGATCGCCTTGATCCGCCGCAGGATGCTTTCATTGGCCACGTCATACAGGTGGATGTTGGGCCAGAAGGGCGTGAAATCGGAATTCATGTTGTCACGGCGCATGGTGAAACCCTGCACCGCGAACCCGCTGGACAGATAGCTTCGGATCCGGCGGATCTGGGCGGCCTCGGCTGCGTCGAACCCGAAGACGATCAGCCGGGTCATGCGCGGCCCCAATCGTCCCATGGCAGGGGTTGATCGGGCAGCAGCGCCCGCAGCGTCGCCATCTCGGGGGCGAAACGGTCGACCAGTTCGGCGCGGGTTTCGGGCCGCATCTTGGGGATCTCGTCCCGCACCTCGACCTTGTTGTATTTCAGCAGCGCCGCGACCGGCGGGCTGGCCTTGACCTTCATCAGCGGCTCTTCCAGACCCTGACGCCTGAGCCAGTCGCCGCCCGCGCGCAGCGTGCTGCGCAGCGCGGGATGCTTGGCGCGGTCGCTTTCATTGCGACGTTCCGAGAACACACCGCTGACGAAATCGCTGTCGACCCCGATGAAGCGGAACACATCCGCCGCCGCCGCTGCGGGATCATTCGAAATATCTTCGGCAAACATCACCTTGATCTGATCGCGCGGAAAGGCATCGAACCAGCGCGACAGATGCGTGCCATAACGCCCCTGTTCCAGATAGGTCGGGTTGTTCTGCACCCCTTCCTCGAACGGGCAGGCGGGGATGTGGCCCTTGACCACCTCGTGCAGGTGGTTGGAATAGGCGCGCTCCACCGGGTTGCGCAGCAACGCCAGCACCTTCATCCCCGGGTGATAGGCCACGGCCCGCTCCGGCGAACGCGGATCATAGAAATACGAGGGCGAGCTTTCGAAGCGCACCGCCTTGTCGGCAAAGGCGCTGAAATGCCCCTCGTACCACTTGTAACCACGATCGAAATAATAGCTGAAAAAATCGACTTCCTTCGGATCGGACACACCGACATCGGGGTGTGCGCCCAAAATGGCGTGGATCCAGGACGATGCGCATTTCTGCGCCCCAATTCCTATGACTTCTGGTTTCACTCGAACCATCCAAAATAATCAGAACGACGCCCAAACTTATTCAGCATGGATTTCGCCAAAGCAACCGGCAAAGGAAATCCCGGCGAATTCAAGCGCTTTCGCGGGATGACTGTATCGGCTGCGCCGCAGACTCGGGCAGCACTGATCGCATCCTGGCCAGTTTCGCCACACCGGGTCCAGTCACAGTTTCTCAATCGCCCACATTGCGGCCTGAGTCCGGTTTTTGGCGCCGATTTTGCGAAAACAGGCCCGCAGATGCACTTTGACCGTGGCCTCGCAGATGCCCAGATCATTGGCGATATCCTTGTTCGAGCCTCCCTCGCACAGATGTCTGAGAATCATCCGCTCGCGCTTGGACAGGTTCGATGGCGCGTCGGACGACCGGCGGTCGCGCCCGTTCGCGGCGGTTTCGGGATAGACCAGCCGATAGCCGTCGCGCACCACCGCCAGCGCGCCGATCAGCGTGTCGGCCGATTGCCCCTCGGGGACGACCGCGTCGACCTGCGCCGCGAATTCCCCCCGGATCGCATCGGTCAGCCGCACCGCCGTCAGCAGCACGATCTTGACCGCCGCGAACTTGGCCCGCAGGTTCTGGATTTCCCATCGCACGCGGCGCCCGGTATCGGTGACATGCATCAGCACCACCGTGCCATCGGTCATGGATTGGATCTCGGCGGCGACATCATGCACCGATACGGTTCTGAAAACCCGTTCACTGCACAAATGCAACAGCTTGTCGCGCAGCACCGCATCGCGGCTGACAATCGCTATAGGCATCTGAAAAGCTTCCCTCAAAAAGCATCGCAACAAAAAATGCACACCCCAAAACACAAGCCGAAAAGCAGACCATGGACCCTGAAATACGGTCCCGTACCCAAATATCGCCGCAAATCCGACGCGGGAATCCTAGCCCATAAGGCGCAGTTTTCAAAGGGTGCAGCGCCGTCGCGGGTCAACCTGTCCGTGTCGGATCACATCCGCCGCCCGGTTTGCGCATCGAAAAGCAGCGCCTGCGCGGGATCGGGGCTCAGGTAAACGGTGGCGCCCGGCGCCGGGATGTCACGGCCCGAAAGCGCCCGCACCACCAGCCGCTGCGCGGCGGCCGTCACATGCAGATAGGTATCGGCGCCCAGCGGCTCGACCCGGTCGACTTGGGCGCGGATCGCACCCGGGCGCGGCTGCGTGTCGGTCACGAAATGCTCGGGGCGCAGGCCCAGCTGAACCTGCCCCGGCGCGCGCGGCGGGCCATCCAGCCCGATCCGCCCCAGATCGGTGGCAACCGCCCAGCCGTCATCGTCGCGCAGCACCTGGCCGGGCACCAGGTTGATCCCCGGCGCACCGATGAACTGTGCCACGAACAGCGTATCGGGCTGGCGATAGATCCGCTCTGGCGTGTCCACCTGCACGATCCGGCCGCCCTGCATCACCGCGATCCGGTCGGCAAGGCCCAGCGCCTCGACCTGGTCATGGGTGACATGGATCATCGTGCGGCCCGTCGCATCGTGCAGGCGCCGGATCTCGGCCCGCAGATCATTGCGCAGCCGGGCATCCAGATTGGACAGCGGCTCGTCCAGCAGCAGCAGCCCGGCATCCCGCACCAGCGCCCGCCCGATAGCGACGCGCTGACGCTGCCCACCCGACAGCGCCGACGGTTTGCGCGCCATCACCCCGTCCAGTTGCAGCATCGCGGCCACCCGGTCCACCCGCGCGGCGATCTCGGCCCGGGGCAGGCCCGCGTTCTTCAGCGCAAAGCGCAGGTTGCCGCGCACGCTCATCTGCGGATAAAGCGCATAGGACTGGAACACCATGCCGATGCCGCGCCTGCCGGGATCGACCCCGGCCATGTCGCGCCCGTCGATCAGCACCTGACCGCCGGAAATCCCCGTCAGCCCGGCGATGGCCTGCAACAGGGTGGATTTGCCGCATCCCGACGGCCCAAGCAGCACCAGAAGCTCGCCCTGTTCGACGGTCAGGTTCAGATCGTCCAGCACCCGCTCGGGGCCGATGGACAGCGACAGGTTGCGCAGCGTGACCTTGCCCATGCCCTAGCCCCGCACCGCGCCGGACAACAGCCCGCGCAGGAAAAGCCGCCCCGCCACGACATAGACCATCAGCGGCACCAGACCGGTCAGCAACGTCGCGGCCATGTCGACATTGTAAAGCCGCACCCCCTGCGTGGCGTTCACGATATTGTTCAGCTGCACCGTCATCGGATAGGTTTCGGGCCGGGCAAAGACGATCCCGAAAAGAAAGTCGTTCCAGATCCCCGTCACCTGCAACATCAGCGCGACCGCGCAGACAGGCGCCGACAGCGGCATCAGCACCCGCAGGAACACACCCCAGAATCCCGCGCCGTCGATCCGGGCGGCATGGATCAGGTCAGGCGGCAACCCGGCGAAAAAGTTTCGGAACAGCAGCGTCAGGATCGGCAGCCCCAGAAGCACATGCACCAGCACCAGCCCCGTCAGATCGCCATAGATCCCCAAGCCCCGCAGCAGCATCACCATCGGATAAAGCAGCACCTGATAGGGGATGAAGGCGCCGAAGATCAGCACCGCGAACAGAACCTGGCTGCCGCGCATCCGCCAAAAGGCCAGCACGTAGCCGTTCAGCGACGCGATCGCGACCGACAACAGCACCGACGGCACCAGGATCCGGACCGAATTCCAGAACCCCGGCGCAAGCCCGTCGCAGCTAAGCCCGGTGCAGGCCGTGGACCAGGCCGCCGCCCAGGGCGCCAGCGTCGGCGCCGCAGGCAGCGCCAGAAGGTGACCGGCGCGGATCTCGGCCATCGGTTTCAGCGCCGTCACGACCATCACGTAAAGCGGCAGCAGGTAAAACAGGCACACCACCGCCAGCGTGACATGGACCACGACCCGGCCCAGACGCCACCCCCGCCCGGCGTGGCTTTCGGGGTGTTCAACGATGATCACGCCGCCGCCCCATCCACCAGACCGCGACCGCCCAGCACAGCATCACGACCAGAACCAGCGTCAGCATCATGGTCGACGCGGCAAAGCCCTGACCCAGGTTCTGATTTTCGAACATCATGTCATAGACATATTTGGCCGGCACCTCGGTCGACAGGCCCGGGCCGCCCCCGGTCAGCGCCACCACCAGGTCGAACAGCTTGATCGCCGATGCCAGAACCAGCACGGTCGCCGTCGCCAGCACACCGCGCAGCATTGGAAACACGATGAACAGATAGGTTTTCCAGACCGCGATGCCGTCCAGCCGTGCCGCCTTCCAGATATCGTCATCGATGGCGCGCAGACCCGACAGGATCAGGACCGCGACGATCCCCGACCCCTGCCAAAGCCCCGCCATCACGACGCCATGGATCGCCAGATCGGGATCCGACAGCAGCGCCAGCCCCGGCAGGCCAAAGGTCGGGTTCAGCATCCATTGCCAGGCCAGCCCCGTCACCACGAAGGACAGCGCATAGGGGTAAAGCAGGACCGCGCGGAAAAGCCCCTCGGCCCGGATGCGGCGGTCCAGCAGCACCGCCAGCCCAGCCCCGATGCCCAGCGCGCCAGACAGCAGCCCCACGGCATATATCGCCAGATTACCGACCGAGATCAGCCAGCGCTCTGATGTCCAAAGCCGTTCGTACTGGGCCAGCCCGACCCAAGGCCCGTTTGGCAAAAGCCGCGACCCGGTCAGCGAATGCGCCACGGTCCAAAGCGGAAACAGGACGAAGATCAGCAACGCCACAAGCGCCATCGCCGCCATGACGCCCATCGCCCAGGGCGCCGCGCGTCCGGGCATGGGCCGGCTATCTTGCCCGGGCGATAAGATCGGCATAGCGGTCCTGAACCTCGGCGGCGGTCATGTCGGGCGATGCCCAGAACCGCGCCATCAGATCGTCGATCTGTGCCACGGTATCGGGCGGCAGGACGATCTCGGTGCTGGGCAGGACCTGGCCCTGCGACAGGATCGCCAGCCCCTTGCGCATGCAGCTGTTGGCAGTGTCCAGATCGACATCGCCCCGCACCGGCAACGCGCCCTTGGCGGTGTTGAACGCCACCTGAACCTTGGGCGACATCATGACCGAGGCCAGCTTCAGCTGCGCGGCGGTCACGTCGGGATCGTCCTGTTTCGGGAAATAGAACGCATCGCCCCCAGTCGATATCACCGGGGTCATGCCCAAACCGGGCAGGCATTCGTAATCCTTCCCCGCCACCAGCCCGGCGGCGGCGAATTCGCCCTGCGCCCAGTCGCCCATGATCTGCCCGCCCGCCCGGCCGTCGATCACCATGCCGGTGGCCTGGTTCCAGTCGGACGCGTGCGATCCGCGCGACATTGCGCGCGCGGTCTCGGCGGCCTGGAACACAGCGGCATAGTCCGCCCCCCGCGCCACGGCCGCATCCCGGTCGACATTCACCGCGCGCCAGGCGTCGGGCCCCGCGATGGCCACGGCCAGAACCTGGGTGATCGCGTTCGATGCCTCCCAGTCCTGCGGGCCGATCGCCAACGGCACGATCCCCGCGCGACGCAATGCCGGGGCGGCAGCGACAAACCCCGCCCAGTCCTGCGGGACCTCAAGCCCCGCCTTGTGAAACGCGTCCGTCGACAGCCACAGCCATTGCCAGGAATGGATGTTCACCGGCACGCAATAGATCCGCCCGTTAACGGTACAGGCCTGAAGCAGATCGGGCGGATGTACGACGGCGTGCCAGTTTTCGGCCTGCGCCAGTTCGGTCAGGTCCAGCATCAGCCCGGCCTCGACCAGTTCGCGCGCCTGTTGCCCGTGGTTGAATTGCGTGGCGCCCATCGGGTCGCCGCCCAGCAACCGGCTGATGACCGCCGGGCGCGCCTGGGTGCCGCCGCCCCCGGCAATTGCACCATCGACCCAGCGGTGCCCGGTGGCGTTGAACGCATCGGCCAGCACCTGCACCGCTGCGGCCTCGCCGCCCGATGTCCACCAATGCACGACCTCAAGATCGGCCGCCTGCGCGCCGCCCGCAAGCATCGCGGCCACGGCCGTCCCGGACAGGAACCGGCGCCAGGGCCGTCGTGCGGATGTGGTTTTGCATCTGTTGGAAATCGCCCGGGCGGGGCGTGTCGGCGGGGCCTGTCGAATGTCGCGCATCGCTGTTGTTTTCGGTCCCTGTGATCCGTTCGCTGGATCCGGTGCGATCACCGGTATCGGCCCGATGGTGCGGTCTGGCGGCACCGATTGCAAGACAGAGTTGTGCGGCTGGCGCCCACGCACGCCCATCGCGCGAACCGGGCCACGGTGGTAATGTGGCGGGACATGCGGTACCAATTTTTGAATGATCGGTAAGAATCAAATTTGATTGGGAGTGAATATATGTCGGCCAAATCGCGAAATTACCTGTGGCGCTGCGCAGCCCCGACCGCGCTGGGGCTTGTCCTGAGCACCCAGGCCGCCCTTGCGGATATCCGTTTCTGGACCATCGAAGAACAACCCGAACGCCTGGCCAAGCAACAAGAGATGGCCAGCGCGTTCGAGGCCGAAACCGGTATCGGGGTCGAGGTGATACCGGTGACCGAAACCGATATGGGCACCCGGGCCACCGCCGCCTTTGCCGCGGGCGACCTGCCCGATGTGATCTATCACACGCTGCAATACGCCCTGCCCTGGGTCGACGCCGGGATCCTGGATGCCGAAGCCGCGACCGAGGTGATCGAGGCGCTGGACACCGGCACCTTTGCCCCCGGCGCGCTGAACATGGCGCGCACCGACGATGGCTGGGCCAGCGTTCCGTCCGATGGCTGGACCCAGATGATCGTCTATCGCAAGGACCTGTTCGACGCCGCAGGTCTGGCCGCCCCCACCACGTTCGACGCCGTCACCGCCGCAATCGGGGCGCTGCACAACCCGCCCGAGATGTTCGGCTTCGTCGCCGCCACCAAGGTGGACGAGAATTTCATGAGCCAGGTTCTGGAACATGTCTTCCTGGCCAATGGCGCCACCCCGGTCGGGCCCGATGGCTTTGCCGGTTTCGACCCCGCGAAGACGGTCGAGGTGCTGGATTTCTACAAGACGCTGGCCGATGCCTCGCCCGAGGGCGAGCTGTATTGGGACCAGTCGCGCAGCCTGTATTTCGCGGGCAATGCGGCGATGATCATCTGGTCGCCCTTCATCCTGGACGAACTGGCCGGCCTGCGCGACAGCGCGCCGCCCACCATCACCGACGACCCGACCTCGGCCGAGCTGGCGTCGAAAACCGGGATCGTGACCAATTTCGCCGGCCCGTCGAACCCCGATGGCGCGGCCTGGGGCGATATCCGCTATTTCGGGATCACGGCGGATGCCGATTTCGACGAGGCGCAGCAATTCGTGAAATATTCGATGGACAATGGCTATGCCCAGACGCTGTCCATCGCGCCCGAGGGCAAGTTCCCGGTGCGCCGCGGCACGCCCGACAACCCCACCGCTTTCGTCGATGCGTGGTCGAAGCTGGATGTCGGGGTCGACCGCCGCGCACCGCTGAGCGCGCTTTATGACGCGGCGATGATCGACGAGATCGTCGGCGGCCTGGACGTGGCGCAACGCTGGGGCGTGAACGAGGGCCAACTGGCGCTGGCATCGAAGATCATCAACAGCCAGGCGATCAACCGCATCGTCCGCGAGGTCATCGATGGCGACCTTTCGTCGGCCGACGCGGTGGCCAAGATGAACCAGGAACTGGCCGCAATCGAATAAGCCCGACCAACGGGCGGCCCATCGCGCCGGCCGCCCGCCAGGACCGGAGGACAGCACCATCACCGACCAGAGCAAACCGGTATCGGGACCCCCGAAAACCACCGGCCCGTTGCTGAAGCGCGAGGCGCGGCTGGCCTGGGGCCTGTTGCTGCCGACGCTTGCCATCGTGTCGGCGGTGGTGGCGCTGCCGCTGCTGGCGATCTTCTGGATCAGCTTCAAGCCCATCGGGCTGGCGGATCTGCGCCCGCCCGCGCCGGTGGTGCGCGAGGCGCTCCGTGGATCGGATGACAAGCTGCGGCTGGAATTCCGCGTCCGCAATTCGTCGCAGACCGAACCGATATCCGGCGTGACGCTGTCCGACCGGCTGCCCGATGGGCTGCGCGTGGTCACGGCCGATCCGCGCTGTGTCTTCGACGGCGCGGATTTCACCTGTGACCTGGGCGACCTGCAAGGTGGCGCGCGCGACCGGGTCGAGCTGTTCGTGACGATTGAAGGCGATGCCGATGCGGCCGAAAACGCCGCCGAGGAAAGCGCCCCGATCGTTACCGGACAAAGCAACAGCATCCTGACGAATTTCGAATTCACCCTGGACAATTTCAGGCGCATCTTCAGCGGGGACGAGTTCTGGGGCGTCTTCGGGGTGACGGTGTTCTATACCGTCTTCGGCACATTGGGCGCGCTGATCTTCGGCCTGTTCGCCGCGCTGCTGCTGAACAAGGAATTCCGCGGCCAGGGGATCTTGCGGGGGTTGTACCTGTTCCCCTATGTCGCGCCGGTCATCGCGGTGGCCTTTGCCTGGATCATCCTGTTCGATCCGTTCTCGGGCTCGGCCAATGCGCTGCTGCTGCAGATGGGCATCACCGGCTCGGCGATCAATTTCTTCGGCGAACGCCCGCTGGCGCTGATCATGGTCACCGTGTTCGAGATCTGGCGCTATTTCCCACTGTCGTTCCTGTTCATCCTGGCCCGGATGCAAAGCATCGACACCGATATATACGAGGCTGCCGACATGGACGGTGCCTCGCCCTTTCAGAAATTCTGGTATCTCAGCCTGCCGCAGCTTCTGGGGATTCTCAGCGTGCTGTTCCTGTTGCGGTTCATCTGGACGTTCAACAAGTTCGACGACATCTTCCTGCTGACCGGCGGCAATGCCGGGACGCGCACCCTGACGGTCAATGTCTATGAACAGGCCTTCGCGATTTCGAATATCGGCGCGGGCGCGGCGGTGGCGGTGGTGGTGTTCTGCTGCCTGGTGGTGTTTTCGGTCTTTTTCTTCCGATTTGTCAGCCGGGAAGAGGGGCTATGAACCTGCTGCGTCACGGATATGTCACCGGCCCCGTTCTGGGGGCGCTCTGGCTGGTTGTTCTGGCCTTCACGCTGGCGGTGCTGATGTCCTTTACAACCGGCGATCCGTTCCGCCCGGCGCTGCTGATATCGGTGCTGGCCGGGGCGGTGATCGGCGGCGGGGTCGCGGCGATGCGCCCGGGGCCAAGGGGGGCCGCGTTGGCCGCCGGGGCGGCCCTGGCGGCCCTGTCGCTGCCGGGTCTGGCGCCCATCGCCGCCGGTGACGGCGCCGGGGCGGTCTGGCGGATTGCCGGGAACGCGGTGCTTGGGGCGGGCTTTGGCGGGTCGATCCAGATGATCCTGCACGCCCTGCCCGGTGCGGGCGCGCTGACACGGCACGAATTCGAGGATGCCGTGATCCGGTTCCTGACCGGTTTCGGCTATATCTTCTTCACCGCGATTGTCGCCATCCCGTTCTATGTGATGGTCATGACCAGCCTGAAGAACCAGTCCGAGCTGATCCAGAACCCGCTGGATTTCTCGATCGACCTGTCCCGGGGCTGGGGTCTGCTGCGCAGCTATGTCGAGCTGTTCGCCGATTTCAACTTCGGCAGCTATCTGTGGACCTCGTTCTATGTCTCGGTCCTGACCGTGCTGCTGACGCTGGCGTTCTCGATCCCCGGCGCCTATGCGGTGGCGCGGCTGCGCTTCCGGGGGCGGGCTGTGTTCTCGCGGTCGATCCTGCTGATCTATATGGTGCCGATGATTGTGCTGGCGCTGCCGATCTATATCGCGTTCTCGATGACCGGGCTGCGCAACACGATCTTCGGGATCGTCCTGATCTATCCGGTGACCACCATCCCCGTCGCGCTTTACATGCTGCAAGGGTATTTCCGCGGATTGCCGGCCGAGGTCGAAGAGGCCGGGTTGATGGACGGGCTGTCGCGGCTGGCGGTGATCTGGAAGATCACCCTGCCGCTGTCGCTGCCCGCGCTGGCCAGCGTGTCGCTTTATGTCTTCATGATCGCGTGGAACGAATTCCTGTTGGCCTTCATGCTGCTGGACGACCCGTCGAAATTCACCCTGACGCGCGGCATCGCCTCTCTCAACTCGTCCGAGATCCCGCGCCAGCACCTGATGGCCGGGGCGGTGGTGGCAACGGTGCCGATCATGGCGCTGTTTCTGGGGCTGGAACGGTTCATGACCAAGGGCCTGACCGCCGGGAGCGTGAAGGGATGAGCCCCCGCGACGACGAGGCCCGCGCGATCCTGAAGGCGAACGACCGGGGCGGCTATACCGTGCCGACGGCGGGGCTTTACCCCTATCAGTGGAACTGGGACAGCGTCTTTGCCGCCATCGGCTTTGCCACCCATGACATGGACCGCGCCTGGACGGAAATCGAAACGCTGCTGGCGGGCCAGTGGCCCAATGGCATGGTGCCGCATATCCTGTTCCACCGGGTCGATCCCGGCTATTTCCCCGGCCCCGATATCTGGCGGGGGGTGGGGCCGGTGCCGTCCTCGGGGATATCGCAGCCGCCCATCGCGGCGACCTTCGTGCGCTGGCTGCTTGCGATGGACCCAAGCCATGGCGACCGGGCGCGGCGGCTGATCCCGAAGCTGATCGACTGGCACCGCTGGTTCATGACCTGGCGCAACGCGGGCGGCGCCATTTTCGTCACCCACCCCTGGGAAACCGGCCGCGACAATTGCCCCGACTGGGACGCGCCGCTGGCCGCCATCGAACCGGCGGGGATCAACGCATATGACCGCCGCGACACGACCCATGTACAGGCCGGGGAACGCCCGCGCCGCTGGGATTATGACCGCTATCTGCACCTGGTGAAGCTGGGCGCCGATTGCGGCTGGGACGACGCGCATTTGCAGCAGGTCGCGCCGTTCCGCGTGGCCGATCCCACGATGACCTTCACCCTGCTGCGCGCCACCCGCGACCTGCGCGCGCTGGCCGCCGGGTTCGGCCAGCCGACATCCCGGCTGGACCGCTGGATTGACGAGATCACGCGCGGTGCGGAACAGCTGTGGAATGCCGGGGCGGGCACCTATGATTGCGTCGATCTGCGCACGGGCACGCATACCGGCGTGGTGACGAACGCGTCCTTCCTGAGCTGGTATGCCGGGATCGGCGGCGACCGGATGCTGCCGCAATTCGACCGGATCGCGGGACTGACCCGCCATGCCGTCCCGTCGACCGACCCCGCGCATCCCGCCTATGAACCCAAACGCTATTGGCGCGGGCCGGTCTGGGCGATGATGAACATGTTGATCGCGCGCGGCCTGTCCGAAAGCGGCCACCCGAACCGGGCCGAGGCGCTGCGCATCAACACCCGCGACATGATCGCGGAAAACGGCTTTGCCGAATATTTCGATCCCCGCGACGGCGCCCCGGCGGGCGGGCGCAATTTCACCTGGACCGCCGCGATCTGGCTGGCCTGGGCGTCGGACAGCGCAAGGAGGGCAGAATGGGCAGCATAACCCTGGACAAGGTCGAAAAATGGTTCGGCACCCTGCAGGTGATCAAGGGCATCGACCTGGAAATCGAGGATGGCGAATTCGTGGTCTTTGTCGGCCCCTCGGGCTGTGGCAAATCCACCCTGCTGCGGATGATCGGCGGGCTTGAAGAGATCAGCCGTGGCAGGCTTCTGATCGACGGCGCCGACAAGACCGCCGAGCCGCCGTCGAAACGCGGGCTGACGATGGTGTTCCAGTCCTATGCGCTTTATCCGCACATGTCGGTGGCCGAAAACATGGGATTTTCGCTGAAGACCGCCGGCGCCCCCAAGGCCGAGATCGACGCCAAGGTGCACGAGGCCGCCCGCGTGCTGAAGCTGGAACCCTATCTGGATCGCCGGCCCAAGGCGCTTTCGGGTGGGCAGCGGCAGCGTGTGGCCATCGGCCGGTCCATCGTGCGCGACCCCACCGCGTTCCTGTTCGACGAGCCGCTGTCGAACCTTGACGCCGCGCTGCGGGTCGAAATGCGCTATGAGATCGCCAAGCTGCACCAAACGCTGAAGCGGACGATGATCTATGTGACTCATGACCAGGTCGAGGCGATGACGCTTGCCGACCGGATCGTGGTGCTGGAATTCGGCGTGATCGCCCAGGTGGGCACCCCGCGCGAATTGTACGAACGGCCCGCGAACCTGTTCGTGGCGCAGTTCATCGGCTCGCCCAAGATGAACGTGATGGACTGCCAGACCGACGGCGGCCGGTTCACGCTGGCGGGCGGGCGCGGCGGCGCCTATGCCGGGGAACGCCCCGCCGTCAGGCTGGGCATCCGCCCCGAACATATCGGCATCGGCGCCCCGGGCGACGGCATCGCCGACGGCACGGTCGATGTGCTGGAATACCTTGGCGCCGATACGTTCCTGATCGTCGATTGCGGGCCTTTGGGCCGGATCACCGTGCGCGCGGACGGCGATACGCCGGTCCGCGAAGGCGCGCGGATCGGCCTGATCGCCCCGCCCGAGCGGCTGCATTTCTTCGACAGCGACGACAAGGCGATCTGACCGCCGCGCCCCCCCCGCGCGCTAGCGGTCCATGGGAAAACGCGCGGGGTCCTTCAGGTATTCGATGATCGCCAGCTTCTGTTCGTGGGTGAACGGCGTTTCCCAGAAGAAATGCCCGCCATTGCCATTGCCGGGCACGCGGGTATCGAACCGGAACGCGCCGTCCTGCTCGGTGCTGACAAACCCCAGACGCCCGGCATCCAGGGTGCGGTCGCCGATGAAAAAGACCGCCTCGCGCTCGGCCGGGGGCGAGATCACCTGATAGACCGTGCGCACCGACCCGTTATGCAGGTAAGGCCCCGTAGCCCAGACCCCGATCAGCGGCCCGGCCTTCAACGCCCCGCCGCCAAACGGCGGGGCATAGCCGCAGGGCGCAGGCACCGCGTCCGCCGGGCGGTTGCGGGTGCAATCGGGGTGATCGGCGGGCCGCAAACGCCGGGCGCCCCCCGGTCCGCCGGTGGCCAGCGCCTTGTCCACCACCCCTGTGACAACCGCCTGCAACAGCCCCGCCGCCGGCAGCACGGGGGGCAGACCCGCAAGCTCGGCCAGTGGGCCGCTTACCGCCCAGCGCCCGGTGAAGGCGCGGGTATAGGCGGCGTCGGTCTGCGCCACGGCCGACGGGATCGCGCCCACCTTGATGAACGCGGCGCCGGTCAGGTTGTCCGTGGCGGGCGTCATCCGGAAGGGTGGCGCGTTGTGGCATCCCTCGCACCCGGCGGCGAACAGATCGCGGCCCTGTAACGCCAGATCCGCGTCGATGGGGCCCAGCAGATCCTCGGGCCAGGGGGGCGGCGCCAGATCGGAGATCCATGTCTCGTAAAGCTCCAGCGCGGCCCTGTCGGCCGAGGAATCGAACAGCGCCTCGGGGTCCAGCCGGACGGTGCCGAACACCCCCAGCGCCTGTCCCACGTTGCGTGCGAACGGATCGGCGACGGCCAGGTTCCACTGTACGAACTCCAGCCGGTCGGCCAGCCACAGCGGCGGATAGCTGGTCGGCGCACGCGGGGTCGCCAGGTTCGCGGCGATGCCCAGATCCTTGACCGCGATCGCATTGACGATCTGGGTCAGCGCATCCACCCGCCCCGGCCCCGACGGATGCGCCGGGCTGCGCTGCGCCATCTGTCCCGAAAACGCGCTGGCAAAGGCCAGAAAGCGGGGCACGAAATCATCCGGCGCCCCCAGGCCCGCGGGATCGATCGTGCCCAGGGTCTGCATGAACCGCGCCAGCCGCGGCGCGGGCTGCGGTCCGGCGGGATCGTCAAACCGCAACTGGCCCGTGGCGCGCACCGCCTGGGCCAGATCGGTGGCGAAACGGTCGAAATCGAAGCTGGCCGGCGCCCCATCCACCCGCAGCCGCTGCCCGCCCGCGATCACCTCGCCGGTATGGCAGGCCGCGCAGTTCAGCCCGATCTGTTCGCCCGCGCCGTTATCCGTCACCGCCAGCCCGACCGGCAGCCCATGGGGGTTCGCCTGATCGGCGGGCGACGGCAACAGCCCGTAGCGCGCCAGGTTTTCGGGCGCGGCAAAGCGCCCATCGCCCGCCGGATCGTCCAGCGCCAGAAACCACGACAGCGGCATGATCGCGCCGCCCTGGCTGGTGTGATAGAACATGCGGCGGATCTGATCCGGCCAGCCCTGATCCATGACCTGCGCCCTGTCGCTGGCCATGCAGGGGCGGTCGGTCCGCGCCCAGTCACCGGTGTTCAGACATGCCACCACTTCGGCGGTTTCGCGCGCGGTGCGGCGGGTCACGGTGGCATGGGCACGGCCGGACGTGGGCGGAAAGCCCGGAAACCAGCCAAAGGCACGGATGTTCCACCGGTCGAACCGGTCGCCCATCCCATCGGGGCTGCGCGGCAGATCATCGGCCACGATCCCTTCGGCCCCGGCGATCTGCGCGGCCATCGCACCGGGATCGGGCGCGGCATCCAGCGCGCGCCGGGTCTCGGTATGGCAACTGACGCAATCGGTGTTGAAGAAATGCGCGCGCTCGGGATCGGCGATGACAGAGGCGACCTGCGCGGCGCTTTCGGGGCTGTTGGCCCCCGCACCGAACAGGGTGCTGGTCGCCACGCCCGCCGCGCCATCGGGCTGCGGCAGGTTCAGCCCGGGCAGCAGGAAATTCGCCAGACAATCGACCGGCTGACCGTTCCGCGTCAGGCCCGGCGGCACCACCGCGCCATTCTGCGGGTCGTCCAGAAAGCTGAGCATCTGCTGGAAATTCGGGATCGCACCTGTCTGTGCGGGCTGGGCGATGGCGGGGCCGGGAATGGGACGGAACCCGTCGCCGTCGCGTTGCAGCGCCAGGAACACCCAAGGCTCGGGCGCATCAGGCGGCAGCCCCGCCACCGACAGCGCCGACAGGCGGCCAGCGTCCAGATGCGTGTCCAGAAACGCCGCCAGCCGGATGATCAACAGCTCTGCCGCGGCCGGATCGGCGAACGCCGGATGCACCCCCAAGGGCGCGCCATCCGTCTGCACGCCCAGCGCGGCCAGATCGCGTTTCAGCGCCGACAGATCGTCCAATGCCGCCTGAAACGCATCGATGTCGCCCTGGTCCGGCAGCACGCGAAAGGCACATCCGCTGGCCTGCTGTTTCGCGCCCGACACCGGCTGGGCAAAGTCATAGACCAGATGCACCGCCTCGTCCCGGACTGGCGCGGGGTCCTGAAAATTCACCGGCTGCACCACCAGCCGGATCTGCAGATTGCGGCCAAACGGGGCAAAGGCATGGCCCAGCCCCGGCGCGCCCGGATCGATCCGGATCGACGCCACATGCCATTGCGCGCGGCGGTCGGTTAGCAAAGCGGTATCGATCTGCGCCACCGCCGTGGGCAGATCGTTGACCGCCGCAACAGCCGCACCAGCGGCGGTGGCCAGCGCGTCGGGCAGGATCGATTGCGGCACCGGCAAGCGCGGATCGCTGGCGCGCGCGGGTGCCTCGAGCAGGATGGAAACATCGTTGGCGGAAAAAGGTTCGGCGCGCGCAGCGCACGCGAACAGGATGAAGAACGCCGTGAAAATACGTCCCATGACAACCTCTTTAAACAATAAATTTCAGGCGCCTGAATACGGGTGGCGCGGAACCATTAGACCACGAATCGGCCCCCGCTGGCTAGGCACCGGGGTATCGCGGGCATCCGCAACATCCACGCCCCACAGGGATCCGCCACCAAAGTCTTAGACAACAGGGCCGCATCGCGACCGATTTCGTGCTAGGCTGACACCGTTTCCACATCGCGAGGAGGAGCGCGAGATGCTGGAAGAGGCACTTGTCCTGGATTCTCTGGGGCTTCCCATTCGTCATGACAGGCGGACCCATTCGACCGATTGGGACGAGGTGCAGGAATTCTGCAAATCCGTCTATATGCCCTATCGGGTGCGTCCGCTGGAACGGCTGTCGCGCCCCGATGCGACGATGATCTCGGCCAAGGCCGGGCGGGTCACGATGACGCGGTTTTCCTATGGAACCGGCATCTATCTGGACCGCTTCGACCCCGAGGCCGGCAATATCCTGGTGCTGAACACGCTGCGCGGCGCGCTCAGCCACCAAAGCCACGATGCGCCCGCCACGACCCGGGCCGGGGAAAGCTTCGTGGTGGATTGTTCGCGCACCGATTACTGGCTTCAGGGCGACCCCGACCACATGCAGTTCAACCTGACCATCCCCCATCAGGTGATGGAGGAAACGGCCCAGCGCTGGTTCGGCTTCGTGCCCGACGACACGCTCTGGACCAGCCGGATCAAGTTCGGCGGGCCGCAATCGGCCTGGCTGCGGTTGCTGGACTATGCCGCGCGGACGCTCAACGGCCCCGGCCCGGTGCCCGCGGACGGCGCGCTGGGGCGGCACCTGGAAGAGATCATCTGCCTGGAGCTCCTGCGCCAATGGGCCGCCGGGGCGGGTGTGGTGCTGGACCAGGGCGCCCGTTGCGCCGCGCCGCGCTATGTCCGGCAGGCCGAGGAGATCATGGAGGCCGAGGCCCGCGCCGCCCCCACCATCGGCGACATCGCCCAGCGTGTCGGCGTGTCGGCGCGCACCCTGTCGGGCGGGTTTCGGCGGTTTCGCGGGATCTCGCCCCGGGGTTTCCTGATCGCGCGGCGGCTGGACGGGCTGCACCACGACTTGCGCACCGCACCGGCGCATCGCACCGTATCGGACATCGCCGCCGATTGGGGCTTTGCCAATTTCGGCGCGCTGGCCGGGCGGTATCGCGAACGGTTCGGCGAATTGCCCTCGCATACCCGCGCGCGGGCCCGGCCGGGCGGCGACTGAGTTTCCTTCCGGTTTCGGACAGCGGCTGCCGTTTGCGAACAGTGCGCCCCGGCGACGCGCTCTAGGCTGAAGTCCGCGAATGCCAAGGGAGGAAGACATGAGCAATCTGAAAGCGGCCTGCGATGCCGTTCTGAACACAGCCGTCAGCGGCCCGGACCGGGTCCCGGGCGTGGTCGCGATGGTCACCGACCGCGACGGCGACATCTATTCCGGCGCGGCGGGCGACCGGCGCCTGGGCGATGGCGCGATGAGCGCGGATACCGTTTTCGCGATCTTCTCGACCACCAAGGCCATTGCGGGCACAACCGCGCTGCAATGTGTCGAAGAGGGGCTTCTGGATCTGGACGCACCGGCGCGGGATTATGCCCCCGCCATCGGCGCGCTGCAGGTGATCGACGGGTTCGACGACGCCGGGCAGCCCAAGCTGCGGCCGCCGAAAACCGACATCACAACGCGCCAGCTGATGCTGCACACCGCCGGGTTCGGCTATGATTTCTTCAACGAAACCTACAACCGCCTGGCCGAGGAACACGGCCAGCCGTCGGTGGTCAGCGCCAGCCGCGCGTGCATCGAAACGCCGCTGCTGTTTGATCCCGGCACCCGTTGGGAATACGGCACCAATATCGACTGGGTCGGCCAGGTGGTCGAGGGCATTCGCGGCAAGCGGCTGGGCCAGGTCATGCGCGAGCAGGTGTTCGACCCGCTGGGCATGGACGAGATCGCCTTTACCCGCACCGACGCGATGAAGACCCGCACCGCCACGATCCACGCCCGGGGCGCGGACGGGTCGCTGACCCCGATGGACGATTTCGCCCTGCCCGATGCGCCCGAGGTCGATATGGGCGGGCACGGGCTTTATGGCACGGTGCCGGAATACATGAAGTTCATCCGCATGTGGCTGAACGACGGTGCGGGGCCGCATGGGCGGGTTCTGAAGCCTGAAACCGTGGACTGGGCCGTGCGCGGGGCGCTGGTCCCGCCGCAGAAGGTGACGATGCTGCCCGGCGTGATCCCCAGCCTGTCCAACGACGCCGAATTCTTCCCCGGCCTGGCCAAGGACTGGTCCTATACCTTCATGGTCAATGTCGAGACCGCGCCGACGGGCCGCCCGGCGGGGGCGATCGGATGGGCGGGGCTGGCCAACAGCTTTTACTGGATCGACCGTAAGAACGGCTTTGGCGGCTATTGGGCGACACAGATCCTGCCCTTTGGCGATCCGGTCTCGTTCCCGGCCTATCTGGATTTCGAAACCGCCGTCTATCAGGCGATGGAAGCGGCCAAAGCGGCCTGAGATCACCGCCTTTCGACGACAATCGGCGCGGGGGGCGGGCATCGCTTCCCGCGTCGCGCGTTCAAGGAGGAGGCGCGCGATGCAAGATCTGATCGACTATGCCGAACTGCCCGACTGGGTGCCGGGCCGGGTGCTGCTGGCCAGCGACGGGTTGGGATGGAAAAACGTCGCCCTGCGATCCTATCACTATGAAGGTCAGGACGTGATCGTTCCGGCGATGCAGGATTTCATGCTGGTGGGCTATCGCACCGGCGTCACCCCGATGCAGCGCCGGTTCGACGGGCGCTGGACCCGCGAGACGCTGGGGCCCGGCGCGGCGTCGCTGCTGACCCGGGCCCAGCGCGCCTATTGGAACTGGCACAAACCCATCGACGTGACCCATGTCTATCTGTCGGGGCAACTGGTGTCCCAGGTCGCGAGCGAGGTGATGGATTGCGCCGTGACGCAGGTGACGCTGAACGACGTGCTGCGCACCGACGATCCGGTGATGACCCACGCGCTTCAGGCCATCGCCGGCGAGGCCCGCGCCAAAGGCCTGGGCGGGGCGCTTTATGTCGATGCCGTCGCGCGCGGGTTGATCGTGCACCTTTTGCGCCGCTATGCCGCGATCCGCATCCCCCCGCCCGGTTGCGCGGGCGGGCTGACACCGGCCCAGCAACGCCGGATCGTGGATTTCATCGACACCCATCTTGGCACGGCGCTGGACCTGAAGGCGCTGGCCGACGCGCTGGACATGGCACCCTGCCGCTTTGCCCGCGAATTCCGCCGCAGCTTTGGCAAGCCGCCCTATGCGTTTGTCACCGCGCAACGCCTGGCGCGGGCTCGGCACATGCTGGCCACCGGATCGGAACCGATCAAAGCCATCGCGGTCGATTGCGGCTTTGCCGACCAGGCGCATCTGACGCGCATGTTCGCGGCCGCGTTCGGGCAAACGCCCGCCGTCTTTCGGCGGCGGGCGCAGTAACCGGCCCTAGCCGGCGGTGGTGGTTTCGGCCTCGGCCCCGGCGCGTGACATCGCAAACCCGGGATAGCCGTTATCGGCGATCTCCTGGCACTTGGCGCGATAGGTCCCGACGCCGCCGGTATAGGACAGGACCCGCCGCGGTTTGCCCGGCACGTTCGACCCGGTATACCAGCTGTTGGTCCGGGCGATCAGCGTGGCGTTCGCGGTCTCGTCATGGTGGCGGACCCAGTCATCCTCGCCCTCGGCGGTGGGTTCGATCACCGAAACGCCCCGGTCGCGCATCGCCTTGATGCAATCGGTGATCCATTCGGTCTGTTGCTGCAGACAGGTGGTCATGTTGCACAGCGCGGCCGAGGGCGCCAGCGGCGCGCCGGTCATGAACAGGTTCGGGAACCCGTATTTTTGAATGCCCAGCGTGGTGCGGATATCCTTGCTCCACTCGTCACGCAGACGCATGCCATAGCGCCCGGTGATGTCGATCCGCGCCAGCGCCCCCGACCCGGCATCGAACCCGACCGCCATGATGATGACATCCAGCGGATGAACGGTGCCGTCCTCCAGCCGGATCCCCTCGGGGACAATTTCGGCAATCGGGTTGTCGCGGACATTCACCGCCTCGACATTGTCCTGCAGATAAACCTCCAGGTAGTCGGTCTCGAGCGGGACGCGATGGGTGCCGAAACCGTAATCGCCCGGCTTGGGCACCAGGATGTCGATCAGCGCCGGGTCCTTCAGCCGCGCGGTCATCTTCTCGCGGACGAACTGGCTGATTTCGGCGCTGACCTCTTCGTCAAAGAACATCTCGGCGAACGAGGCGAGCCACAGCTTCAACGAACCGTCTGCGTGGATCTCTTCCAGCACATCGCGCCGCTGATCGGGGGTCAGATCGGCCCACTTATGTTCGAAATCATATTCGAACCCCGTAAAGGTGGCGGGCAGGTTTCCCTTCAGCTCGTCAAATCGGGATTTGTACCATTGCGCCTCTTGCGGCCCGTATTTGGGGTTCTTCATCGGCAGCACATATTGCGGCGTCCGGACAAAGACCGTCATGTGCTCGACCACCGGCGCGATGGTCTGGATCACCTGAATCCCCGTCGCCCCGATGCCGATCACGCCCACCCGCTTGCCTTCCAGGTCGATGCCTTCCTTGGGATAGCGCCCGGTATGCACGATGGTCCCGTGGAAGCTGTCCTGACCGGGAAAGCGGTTTTCCAGCGGCGCCGACAACATGCCCGTGCAGCCGATCAGGAACTGCGTGTCATAGCTTTCGCCTGTATCGGTCTGGACCTGCCAGCGCCCGGTGGCGGCGTCGTAATCGGCGCTTGTGACCTTGCTGGAAAAGGTGAAATCCTTGCGCAGGTCCAGCCGCTCGGCGACATAGTGCATCCAGCGCTCGATCTCGGGCTGGCCGGGAAAGCGTTCGCTCCAGGTCCAGTCCTTGTACAGATCCTCGTCGAACAGATACTGATAGATATAGCTTTCGGAATCGAATTTCGCCCCCGGATAGCGGTTCCAGTACCACGTCCCCCCGACATCGGATCCGGCCTCGACGCCATGCACGTCGAACCCTGCCTGCCGCAGCTGGTAAAGCTGATACAGCCCGGCAACACCCGCACCGATCACCAATGCGTCAATCTTCTGGGTCATCTGTTCCTCCCTTGATCAAATAGCCCGGTCACCCGCCGCAAAGCGCGCACGGATGACTTGCAAATCTAGGGAAAGACCGGGCGCGGGTATTGAAGGTTCCGAACCCGTTTTTGAACGAAACCCGCGTCCGGGCCGCTAGCAGCCGCCCAGCGCCTCGCAGATCCGCGAGCGATAGATCTGGTTCGCCACGCTGGTGTCGGCCCCGGCGGGCTGGGGCGCGGCCATCGAACAATCCAGTGTGTAATCGGCGGCCAGCCCCTCGTTGACGCAGGCGCCGATCTCCCACCCCGGGGGGATATCGTTGGGGTCGACCTGTGCCCATTTCGGGTGGCCGCTTTCGCGCAGGCTGTCGAACCGGGTCAGGATCAGATGCACCACATCCGACACCGCCTTGCAGCTTTCGCGGTGATAGAAATTGCGCCCCTTGGCGTATTCATAGGTCATCAGCACCGCCTTGACCGCGACCAGATCCACCGCCTGTTCCTGGAACGGATAGGTGCCCGCCGCGATCCGGGCGGGGGCATAGACCGCGTTCAGAACCGGATCGGTCAGTGGCACCAGATGGAACCGCGCCGCGTCGATGGCAGGATCGGCAAAGATCCGGGCGGGCGCCCCCGCCACGTAAAAGAACCCGTCGATGCTGCCCGCCAGCAGACGTTCCAGCGCGGCATCCGGCCCGATGGTCAGACGCTCGACCGTGTCCAGCCCCGCCAGGTCCAGCACCAGCGACGCGGTCAGGAACGTGCCGCTATCGGCCACCCCGATGGCAATATTCTTGCCCGCCAGATCCTGCAGCGACGTGATATCGCGCCGCGCCAGCAGGTGGACCTCTTCGTTGTAAAGCGGAAAGGCGATGCGTACCCCGGCAATGGCCCGCGCGATGCTGGGATCGTCGGCGGCATAGGTGCGCAGATATTCCAGCACATCGCTTTGCACGATCCCGAACTGGGTAAACCGCCGCTGCCGCACGCCCAGGAAATTCTCGAGCGACCCGGCGCTTTCGCGCACATTCAGCGTCACGCCACAGCTGGCGGCCACATCCGCGATATTGCGCCCGAATTGGATATAGGTGCCCGTCGGCCCGCCGGTCAGCATGTTCTTTTCGAACTCTTGCGCGGCGGCGGGAAGCGCCAGCATCACGAACACCCACAACATGGCGGCACGGCGGAAAAGACGCAGGCATTCGGTCATCGTTCAAGGGCTCCATGCTTGGCCCCGCGCATCGATCAGCACGCGCCAAGGCTGCGGATCAAGGACACAAGGGTCTGGCGATTGATTTGTCCAAAGACGGTCTGCAAGGCATCGGCGGCGCATTGGTTGTCGGCCAGCAATTGCTGCAGCCTGCCGATCTGCGCCCCGGTCGCCGCCTGCAAACCCGGCGCCGCATTCACCGCGCGCGCCACGCTGGCGGGCGAGGGCGGCGGGCGATCGGCCCGGGGGCGCGGGGCCACGGCTGCTGCGGGCGCAGGCGGGTCGGCATCCAAGGTGTCGTATTTCACCTCGACCGCATTCGACAGGCGCATCAGCTCGGCCTCCAGCGCGTCAAGCTCGTCCGCCGCGGCGATGCGCCGGGCCTCTATCGCGTCCGCATCGGCGCGGGCCTGGGCGACAAGCGCCTCGGCCTCGGCCCGGGCGGCGGTCAGGATATCGCGCGCCTCGGCCTGCGCGGCGGCGATGCTGTCCTGCAACCCGGCCAGTTGGGTCTGCGCGGTCTGCTCGACCTCCGCGCGGGCGGCAGTGTCGCGTTCGGCCTCGGCCTGCAAGGCGGCGCGCTGCTGGGTCAGATCATCGACCTGCTGTTGCAGCCGCGCCAGATCGGATTGCGCCGCCACGACACTGTCGCGCGTGACCTGATGATCGGCGTTCAGCGCCTCTGCCGCGGTCAGCGCAGCGGCCAGTTCGGCATTGCGGGCCTCGAGCGCGCCCCTGTCGTCATCGCTTTCGGCCAGGACCTGTTCGGCCTGCGCGACCTGGGCCTGCAACGCATCGCGCTGGGTGGTCAGGCCGTCGATCTGGTCCGTCAACGCCTGCGCCGACTGTTCCAGTGCCACCAGCTCTTCGGTGCCCAGCATCAGCTTTTCCTGCAACATCCCGACCTCGCCCAGAAGCCGGTTCAGCTCGACCCGTGTTGCTTCGCTTTGTTCGTAAAGCGCGTTGCGCTCTTCACGGCCCAGATCCAGCGCCTGCTGCATGCGCGCCAGTATCTGCCATTCTTCCTCTTCCAACTCGCGAATACGGGCGGTCACCTCGCGCAGGGCCTCTTGCGCGGCGTCCATCTCGGACTGCTCGGCGTCCGGTTCAAGCTCCAGTTGTTGTGACAGGAAGGTGTCGGTGGTGAAGTCTTCGGGATCCAGCGCGTCTTCGGGCCGTTCTGTCTGGGCGCGTGCCGGTGCGATGAACAGCAGCGCGAACAATACGAGACTCGTAATCGAGGAACGCAACATCCCCCAAACCCCCGAAAATTTCTTCAAAACAATACCGATAGGGTACGCCCAGAACGGGTTTCGGTCAACTTTCGGCGAATTTCAGCGCATGGCCGGGACCGCTGACGGCGGTGTCATGACGGCTTCACAGGCCCGTGAAAATGGCCCAAACCCATGATTTCAGCACATCCCTGGGGAAAAACGATGCACAACCAGAGCGTGTCAATCCGGGGGCGCGAAAGCCGTAAAAAGGCGGCCGTTCAGATCAGAATCAGGTGGTTGTCCCAGCGAATCGCGTGGGTTTCCTGTGGCGTTTCGCGGCCTGCGGCAAAGCCCGCCACCTGACCGATTCCACTGGTCAGCTCGAACCCCGCACCATTGGGGGCCAGTCCGCAGACATCCTCGATCTCGACCGTGCCCAGCGGCGTTTCAGCCCGCAGGTCGAAGATCTGGCAAAGCCCCCCGCGCGGCGAGGTGATCGCAACCTGCGCCCCGTCGCCCGAGATCGCCACGCTGCCCGCATAGCCCGCCATGCGGGTGTGCGCATCGTCCCCGGCGCGCAGCAACGCGACGGTCCTGTCCCGCCGGCACAGCCCCAACAGCGGCGGATGCGCACCCAGATCCCCCTGCCACTGCATAGCAAAGGCCACCGTGCCGTCAGGGGCCACCGCCAGATGCCGGATCGAATTCTTGTGCAGCTCTGGCTCCAGCGTGATCGCCTGGCGCAGGCCGCCATCGACGCCCAGAAACGCCAGGCTGGGGCGCATCGTGGGGATGTTCAGCTTTGTGCGCCCGCTGTCGGGATGGGTTTCAATCCCGCCATTGGCCACGACCAGCGTTTCGCCATCCGGCATCAGCTTGATATCATGCGGGCCCACGCCGCCCGATGCGAATTCGCCCAGACGGCGATAGCCGCCGCGCGCGTCCCAGATGCCGATGACGCCTTGCGCGGCCTCGAAATCATTCTCGGCGGTGTAAAGCAGCGCGCCATCGGCCGAAAACGCCCCATGGCCATAGAAATGACGGCCATCCGGCGCGGTCAGCGTCGCCTTTTGCTGGCCTGTGACGCAGTCGATCACCAGCGCAAAGGTGCCCGGACGGCGGGCAAAAGCCACCGCCTCGGCCCGGTCGGGATGGGCAGCGGCGGCGTGGCCACGGGCGGGCAGCGGAAGTTCGAACAGAACCCGCCCCCGCGCGCTGAGACCACACAGCACATAGGCGCCCGAGGGTTTCAGACCCGCCGACAGAAAGGCCGGGCTGCCGGCCTCGGCCCATGTGGTGCGGGGGCACAGACCCGCGGCGACGATACCGGCCAGAAAGGAACGTCGATCCGCCATCAGTCGCCGTCCAGCGAATTGAAACCGGCGGCAAATCCCAGCCGCGGCCCCAGATCGGTCGACAGAATCTCGCGGATATGATCGATCGTCTGTTGCAAGACCTCGACCCGCAACCGGCCCTGTGGGTCGGCCACACCGGCCAGAACCGGATCGTCCAGATCCTGTGCCATGACAAGCGCGCGGTCGAAAGCGGCGTCCAGCACCTGGTCGTTGTCCGACAGCAGCGCGGCCAGTTCGCGTGTGGCCTGAAGCGACAGGATCACGTGACGCTGCGAGCGGCCCGACCGGCGTGCCTCGGCCCGGTTCGGGCGGGGGCGGTCGAACGTGCCCATCGGTCGGCCCAGCCGCGTATCGGCGGTGAATTCCAGCGCCGTCGACAGCGCGGTGAAGAATTGCTGTGCGACCTCGGTCTGGGAGCGATAGGTGTCATTGCCGGGCGCGGTCATCAGCGCGCCATAGCCGCCCTCCCAATCCTGCAGGATCGCGGCCGTGTTGGCGGCGATATCGGCGGTCACAGCCTGGATCAGGCTGCACAGATAGACCGGATCGTCACCGGCATTGAACTGTGGGTCATACAGCAGGAATTCCAGCGCATAGAACCCGCGCGCCGCGATCGACACGGTCTTGAACCCGGCGGGCGTGTCGACGATGGGGTCGTGATCGCCGATCAGCTTGCCCAGCGCCTTGGGCGTGGAGCCGCGCGAATCCGGCCAGAAGGCCAGCGCAAAGGCGCGGTCGCCGGCCTCGGACGGGCCAAAGCGCAGATGGCTGACCCCGATCCAGGCATCGAAAGCCGCGCCATAGGCATCGCGCAGCGCCGGGTTCTGCGGGGCGCAATCGGCTTGCGCCGCATCGGCCAACGCGCGCGACTGTTCCGCCAGCGCGCGGTAATGCGGCAGCACATGCCCGGTGACGATCCGGGTCGCGTCGGGCATCTGCGCACCCGCCGCCGATGCCCAGATCAGTGTCAGGGCCATGATCAGAAATCGCATCTTACAAGCTCTCCAGAAAACGCAGCAGCGCGTTGCGGTCTTCGGGCGGCATTTCGACCACCGCGTCGCGATGCGGCTGGGCCTCGCCGCCATGCCACAGGATCGCTTCGAGGATCGAGCGCGCCCGCCCGTCATGCAGGAAATAGGTGTGGCCCGAAACCTGTTCCGTCAAGCCGATCCCCCACAGCGGCGGGGTGCGCCATTCGGTGCCGGTCGCGCGCGCCTCGGGGCGGTTGTCGGCCAGCCCGGGCCCCATGTCATGCAGCAGCATGTCGGTATAGGGCCAGATCAGCTGAAAGCTCTGCTCTGGCTGGTCGTTCAGCCGGTGGGTCACGAATTTCGGATTGTGGCAGGATGTGCAGCCGGTGGTATAGAACACCTCTTTGCCGTGCAGAACCTGCGCGTCGTCCACGTCGCGGCGGGCCGGTACGCCCAGGTTGCGGCTGTAGAAGGTCACCAGATCCAGCCCTTCGGCGTCGATCTCGAACGTGCGGTCATCGCCATCGCCATGCGGCGCGGCGCGGCAGGCGGCTTCGGACGCGGTGCACTCGCCCCAGCCATTCGGGAAATAGGGGTTCGAGATCCCGATATCCCCGGAAAACGCGCCCGCCGATTGGTGGCGCACCGTGGGCGATCCGGCCTTCAGACCGAACCGGCCCAGCATCGGCTGATCGAATTCGACCGACCAGACCACGTTGGGACGGCCCGAAATCCCGTCGCCATCGGCATCGTCGGGATCGGCCAGCGCCAGGATATCGGCGGCCGGTACCGCCTCGAGCAGGCCCAGCCCGATCATCTGCGGCGCGATCCGGGGGCTGAGCATCGCATCGGGATGCAGCGGGCCATAGCCCAGATCGGCGGCGGTATAGGTGGGCGCGCGCAGATGCGCGACCTGCCCGCCCGACAGCGGCACCGCGACCTCGTCATAATCGATCTGAAGCCGGTATTCCGCCGGATGACCGGCCAGGCTGAAATCCTGCAGCTGCTTGCCATAGGTCGGGTCGGGCAGCGTTGCCAGATACCCCTCGATCTCGGCAATGCCATCGTCGGGACCGCCGGGGATCGACACCCGCATGAACATCGAAATCGCGTTGTCATCGGCGCTTTCGGGCGGGTGGCCGCGGCCGTCCTTGATGTGGCAGCGCTGACAGGACCGCGCATTGTAAAGCGGCCCCAGCCCGTCCGAGGCCAGCGTGGATGACGGCGACGACACCCACAGCTTGCGGAACAGCCCGTTGCCGACCTTGAAGTCCAGCTCGTCCTGAAAGGTGATGTTGCCCGATGGCTGCGAAAACGCGTTGGCATCCGGTGTGACCCGCACCGTCGCCGCGCCAGCAGACATCTCTTCGAATTTCTGCGGCGCATCGAAACTGTCGGCCAGGGCGGTCACCGCCGCGATACGGGCGGCTTCCGCGTCTGTGCGTGGCACGATGTTCAGATGTGGTTCTTCCAGAGGCGCAGCGATCGCCGTGGTTCCGGCCACCAGGGCCAGCAGTCCGAGGTTACTCGGCCTCGTCCATTTTCGAAGCGTTAAGCTGCGCATAGTTCTCTGCACCCACACGATCGTGCAAATCAAGTTGTGTCTCGAGGAAGTCGATATGGCCTTCTTCGTCGGTCAGAAGCTCGTCGAACAGATCCTTCGTGACGTGGTCACCGACCTCGTTACAGTATTCCCGTGCCTCTTTATACAAGGCGCGCGCTTCCTGCTCTGCGGCCAAATCGCACTCCAGCGTTTCGCGCGGGGTCTGGCCGATCCGCAGCGGGTCCAGCTTCTGCAGGTTGGGATGGCCTTCCAGGAAGATGATCCGTTCCATCAGCTTGTCCGCGTGGTTCATCTCTTCGATGCTTTCCTCGCGGCTTTTCTTGGCCATGTGGCCCAGGCCCCAGTCTTCCTGAAGCTTGAAGTGCAGCCAGTACTGGCTGATCGCGGTCAGTTCACTGCGCAACGCCCGGTTGAGGTAATCGATGACTTTGCTATCGCCTTGCATTTCTGTTTTCCTGTGTAGCTCCGCGCAGATTGCGGAGGTGCATGGGCACTTCGAGGCTGGGGTTCTGACGCATGGTTCCAAGAAACAGCGGCACACAACCGCCGCAATCGGCGGTTTTTCCCAACGCCCGATAGATCTTACCGGGCGTGATAAGGGTATCAGGGTCCGCTGCCCGCATCCAGTCAATAGCGGAATGGATATCCTGATCGGTGATATTCTGACAGTGACAGACGATCATGGCAGCGAACCCTTGGTTGTTTACTGGAAGACGGCGTCGGGATTATCCAGGCTGTCGGACCCTTCGAAGGCGATGGCATCGACGCCCAGTGCGGACACCACACGTTCGATGCTGCGGGTCTGATCGATCAGCCCGTTCACACCGCCCATGACCAGCGCCTCGCCACCGGCATTGCCGCGTTCCAGCATCATGTCATAGCTGAACCCGGCTTCGGCCGCGGTCTTGATCCGGCCCAGCGCCATCATGGTGGTGGACAGCTTGCCGGTCATCTCGGCGTCCAGCGCGGCGTCTTTGGCCGCGACCAGATCCGACAGCGACGGCCCCGAAACCAGCGACCCGTCGACCCGGACATATTCGCCCAGATACACGTTCTGGATGCCCAGCCCGTCATAGTAATGGCTGTTATGGGTGTTGTCCGAGAAACAGTCATGCTCTTCCTCGGGGTCGTTCAGCATCAGGCCCAGGCGCATCCGTTCGCCCGCCTGCTCGCCATAGGACAAAGAGCCCATGCCGGTCAGGATCGCCACGATACCCGCGTTCTCGTCGGCCATCACCTCGGCACGCGCATCGCCGCCGTCCTGCCATTGGGCGGTCATGAATCCCAGATCCGACACCAGCAGATCGGCCGCCGCCTTCAGATAGGCGCCGCGCCGGTCGCAATTGCCCCCGGTGCAAGCCTCGCCCTGGGCATAATCGGTCCAGGACCGGCTGCCGGCCCCGGCGCCGTGACCGTTCAGGTCCTGACCCCACAGCAGGAATTCGATGGCGTGATAGCCGGTCGCGACATTCGCCTCGACCCCGTCGGCCTCTTGCAGGGTCTCTTCCAGAAGGGCGGGCGTGATCTCGGTCGCGTCGACCTCGGCGCCTGACAGGGTAAAGGTCGGGTGCGCGATCACGTTCAGAACCGCCGCCGCGTTTTCATCGGTCGCCCCGCCATAGCTGGCATCGACGTAATCAATCAGCCCCTCGTCCAGCGGCCAGGCGTTCACCTTGCCTTCCCAATCGTCGACGATGGCGTTGCCGAACCGGTACACCTCGGTCTGCTGATAGGGCACGCGCGCCGCCAGCCAGGCCGATTTCGCCGCCGCCAGCGCCTGGGCCGACGGGGTTGCAACCAGCGCGTCGACCGCCGCCTGCAGGCGCTGCGCGGTGATCAGGCTGTCTTCGTATTTCGCCGCGGCAATATCGGCATAGGTCTCAAGGACCGCCGCCTTGCTGACATCGTCCTGGGCCATGGCTGCGGTGCCGAGACAAAAGGCCACAGCACTCGTGGCAAGGGTCCGGTATTTCATCGCGTCGTTCTTCCTTTTGCGTGATGGTGTGTCGGTGTCGCGGTCCCGCGTGCGGGCGCGATATGTCTGGGCCGGGCTCACTTCGTCAGGATCAGCTTGCCCGCGCGGGTGATCCGCAGGGTGTACAGCTGATCCTGAAGCCGGATCCGCGCCAGATCGCCGCCTTCGGTCAGCGCGGTGGCGTCATGCACCGGCAGGCCCTCGCCGCATCTGATCCCGACCGAGGTCTCGTTGCTCAACATCATGGTCCGCTCCTTCATCCCGTTTGGATCGTTCGATCCGCCACGTGACTCCGGACGCAGGTCTTCTGCCCACGCCCTTTGCAGGTCTGGGTCGTGGCTTGCCCGGGATTCGGTGGCTACTTTCGGATATAGTTGAGTGAATTGATCGGTTAAGTCAATCCGACAATTTTTGTCTGGTACTGATTTATCCGCCCAATCGCGCCACCGCTACGAATTGACGCGGCGGTGGCGGGTGGTGGCCCCGGCCAGGCGGCCGGGGCGAAGGCTTACAAAACGGCTTCGTACAGCGCGCGCAGATTCTCGGCCGTCAGCTCGACCGGGTTGCCGCCGCAGCTGGGATCCTTCAGCGCGCCTGCGACCAGCTTGTCGATATCGGGGTCGGTCACACCCAGCCCGCTCAGCCGTTTCGGGATGCCCAGCCCATCGTTGAACCCGCCGACGAAATCGCAGAACCCGTCGAACCCGCCCGAAATCCCCAGATAACCCGCTGCGCGGTCGAACCGGTCGCGGATCGCCGGGGCGTTCAGCTTCAGCACCGCGGGCATGCAAACCGCGTTCGTCGTGCCGTGATGGGTGTGATGGATCGCGCCGATGGGGTGGCTCAGCGAGTGGATCGCGCCCAGCCCCTTCTGGAACGCGGTCGCGCCCATCAACGCGGCCGACATCATCTGGGCCCGCGCCTCGATATCCGACCCATCGGCATAAGCGCGCGGCAAATAGTCGATCACCAGCCGCATCCCTTCCAGCGCGATGCCCTGGCTCATCGGGTGATAGAACGGGCTGGAAAACGCCTCGACGCAATGGGCAAAGGCATCCAGCCCCGTGCCTGCCGTGATCGCGGGCGGCATGCCCACGGTCAGGTCCGGGTCACAGATCACCACCGCAGGCAGCACCTTGGGATGAAAGATGATCTTCTTTTCCTGCGTGACCGAATTGGTCAGAACGGCGGCGCGACCGACCTCGGACCCGGTTCCGGCGGTGGTCGGCACCGCCACGATGGGGGCGATGGCATCGGCATCGGCACGGGTCCACCAATCGCCGATATCCTCGAAATCCCAGACCGGCCGCGTCTGTCCGACCATAAAGGCCACCATCTTCGCCAGATCCAGACCCGAGCCCCCGCCAAAGGCGATCACCCCGTCATGCCCGCCAGCCTTGTAGGCGGCGATCCCGGCTTCCAGGTTGATCTCGGTCGGGTTCGGATCGACATCGCAAAAGATCGCCCGCCCCAGCCCGGCGCCGTCGATCACCGCCAGCGCGGTTTCCGTCACCGGCAACGGTGCCAGCCCCCGGTCGGTGATCAGCAGCGGCTTGGAAATCCCCGCCTGCGCACAGGCCTGGGCCAGTTCGGCAATGCGCCCGGCGCCGAACTTGATCGCGGTCGGATAGGACCAGTTTCCAACGAGTGTCATGAGGTAACCTTTTTCAGATGATAGGATTTGGGCCGCGTCAGGTTCTGATAGCCGATGACAGACAAGCCGCCGCCGCGCCCGGTATTCTTGCACCCGGTCCAGCACAGCCCCGGGTCCAGGTAATCGGCCCGGTTCATGAAGACGGTGCCGGTCTCGATCCGGTCGCCCACGGCGATGGCGCGGTCGATGTCGCGGGTCCACAGGCTGGCGGTCAAGCCGAATTCGCTGTCATTCATCAGCGCGATGGCCTCGTCATCGTCCTTGACCGGCATGATGCCCACGACGGGGCCGAAGCTTTCGTCGCGCATCACGCGCATGTCATGCGTGACCCCTGTCAGGATCTGCGGCGACAGATAGGCGCCGCCGTCATCCTCGGCGAAGGTGTCGATATGGGCCGTGGCGCCCATCGCCAGCGCCTCGTCGATCTGGGCGCGCACCTCGGCCGCGAAACGCACATGCGCCATCGGGCCCAGCGTGGTTTCGGGGTCCAGCGGATTGCCCAGCTTGTAGCCTTTGACGATCGCGACCGCTTTCGCGACGAAATCGTCGAACAGGCTTTCATGCACATAGATCCGTTCGATCCCGCAGCAGCACTGGCCCGAGTTGAACATCGCCCCGTCGATCAGCGTTTCGACCGCCGCGTCCAGATCGGCATCCTCCATCACATAGCCGGGATCCTTGCCGCCCAGCTCGGTCCCAACGCCGGTGAAAGTGCCCGCCGCCGCGCGCTCCATCGCGGCCCCGCCGCCGACCGAGCCGGTGAAGTTGACGAAGTCGAACGCGTTTTCCGCAATCAGGTCGGTGGTGGTGCCGTGATCCAGGAACAGGTTCTGGAACACATCCGCCGGCACGCCCGCCGAATGGAACGCATCGGCCATCCGTTCCCCCACCAGCAGCGTCTGGGTCGCGTGTTTCAGCACCACGGTGTTGCCCGCGATCAGCGCCGGGGCCACCGTGTTGATCGCCGTCATATAGGGGTAATTCCACGGCGCCACGACCAGCACCACGCCATGCGGCACCCGCTTGATCATGCGTTTGAATGTCGCGTCCTCGCCCACCTCGATGGGGGCCAGGGCGTCTTCGGCGATGGCGGCCATGTGGCTGGCGCGTTCGTTGAAACCGCCAAATTCCCCGCCATAGCGCACCGGGCGGCCCATCATCTGGGCCAGTTCCGGCACGATTTCATCGTTCAGCGCCCCCACGGCGGCCACCCCGGCCATGACCAGCGCGATGCGGTCGGCCAGCGGGCGCGCGGCCCAGTCCGCCTGGGCGGTGCGGGCCGCCGCGATGCGGTCGCGGGCGGCGGGGATGTCCAAAGCCGCGCGTTCGGCAAAGACCGACCCGTCAATGGGCGAGATACAGCGCAACAGGCTCATGCTTTTTCAAATCCTCTGGCAATTTCATAGTCGGTGACGACACGGTTGAACTCTTCGATTTCCCATTCCGCCGCGCGGGCGTAGTGGGCGACGGCCTCGGCCCCGAAAGCTTCTGTCAGCATCTCGGACCCCAGAAGCGCCGCGCGCGCGTCGCGCAGGGTGCGCGGCACATGGCGGTCGGCGTCGTCGGCATAGGCGTCGCCGGAAAACGGCGCGGGCAGCGGCAGCTTTTCGGCGATCCCCTGAAGCCCTGCCGCCAGCATCGCCGCCGTCGCCAGATAGGGGTTCATGTCCGCCCCCGGCAGGCGACATTCGATCCGCACGGCCCGGGTACCATCGCCACACAGCCGGAACGCCGCCGTGCGGTTGTCGACCGACCAGACGATCTGCGTGGGCGCAAAGGTGCCCTTGGCGAACCGCTTGTAGCTGTTGATATAGGGCGCCAGGAAATAGGTGTATTCGGCCGCGTATTTCAGCAGCCCGGCGATGTAGTGGTCCATCAGCGCCGATTTCCCCAGCGGCCGGTCGGGGTCAAAAAAGGCATTCGCGCCGTCCTGCCACAGCGACTGGTGCACATGGGCGGCGCTGCCCACGCGGGACTGGTGCCATTTCGGCAGGAAGCTGGCCGCGACCCCGTGCTGATGCGCGATTTCCTTGATCCCGTGCTTGGCCAGCGTGTGGTGATCGGCGGTGGCCAGCGCATCGGCATATTTGATGTTCAGCTCTTCCTGACCGGCCTCGGCCTCGCCCTTCGACCCTTCGACCGGCACCCCCATCTTGCGCAGATGGTTGCGGATCGGGCGCATCACGTATTCCTCTTTCGAGGTCTGAAGGATGTGATAATCCTCGTTATAGTTCGAGATCGGCTTCAGATCGAAACCGCCACGCGCGATCTCGTCATGGGTGCCCTGAAACAGAAAGAACTCCAATTCGGTCGCGGTCACCGGGGTCAGCCCCATCGCCTGCGCACGCGCGATCTGTGCCTTCAGCAACTGGCGCGGGGCAAAGGGGATCGGGTCGTGGCTGTGATGGTCCAGGATATCGCACAGGCACATCGCCGTGCCCTCCAGCCACGGGACCGGGCGCAGGGTGCTCAGGTCGGGCTTCATCACATAGTCGCCATAGCCCCGCTCCCAACTGGTCGAGGCATAGCCATCGGGCGTCGCCATCTCCAGATCCGTGGCCAACAGGTAGTTGCAGCAATGCGTCTCGCCCTCGGCCACCTCCAGGAACGCCTCGGCATGGAAGCGTTTGCCCATCAGCCGGCCCTGCATGTCGATGATACAGGCCAGAACCGTGTCGACCGCGCCCTTGGCGATCTGCGCTTTCAACTCGTCATATGTCATGGGCACCTCTTGGGTTGTGAGCGGCCTGTGTCATCGTTGCGCCCCGGCGGGCGCGGCAATCGCGGCCAGCGCCTGTGACAGCGTATCGGCCAGATGCGCCGCCATCGCTTCGGCGCTTTCGGGTGTGTCGATCAGGTCGTTCCGAATTTCGATCATCGTGGTGGGCAGACCCGCCGCCCCGGCATGGCGGGCCAGCGAATAGGTCACCCCATCGGTCGCATCATAGGGCGCGTTCAGCTCCGCGCGATAGCGGCCCCGCGCGGCCTCGATCCGCTGCGCGGCAATGCTGAGCGCGGGGTCCGCATCATGCAGAAAGCCGATTTCGACCGCCCGGCGCTGCCCGTGATAGACCGGCGTGAAACTGTGAACGGTGATCAGGGCAACCGGCCCGCCGGTTCGGGCCGCCTGGGCCGCGATCAGCCCCTGAACCGCGCCATGAAACACGTCATGGATCAGTGTCTGCCGCTGCAACCGCGCCGCCGCATCCAGATCGGCATTGCCGGGCACCGCGAACACCTCGCTTCGGGGCAGGATACAGTCGGGCGCGGTGGGCGGGCGGTTGCAATCATACAAAAGCCGCGACACCCCGCCCGCGACCAGCGGCGCATCCAGCGCATCGGCCAGGCCCCGCGCCACATCCAGCGCACCAATGTCCCAGGCCGCATGCGACACCGCCGCATCCGCGATGAGTCCCAGACCGCCGAACGCTTCGGGGATCGCCGCGCTGGCATGTTCACAGACCAGCACCACCGGCGCGTCCCCGCCGGTGCGGTAGAATACCACCGGTGACCAGGCCTGTGTCATCCCCACCCTTTCCTTCGTCCTGCACCGAAGATTGCAGAGCCACGGCGCGGGTCAAGAATTTTCTGTACTTTCTTCTACACAGCTGCGGTACAGTGTAGAAAATGTAAGCAAGGCAGGGCCAGCCATGCGTGTCCGCGACCGTGTCGACAAACACAAAGCCGATTTCACCCCAGCCGAGCGCCGGATCGTGCCGTTCCTGAAAGACGACGCGCGCGCGATCGAGCTGCAATCGATCACCAAGCTGGCCGATGCCGCCAACGTGTCGACCCCCACCGTGATCCGTCTGGCGCGCAAGCTGGGGTTCGACGGCTTTGCCGACCTGCAAACCGCCATCCGCGCCGAACTGGCCGAGCGCATCAAGCAACCTCTGGCCAAGCTCGAGGCCGAACTGCCCGACGATCAAAGCGGCCATATTGTCACCCGTTTTGCCGAAAAAGCGGTGCAGAACATCAACCAGACCATCGGCCAGCTGGATTTCGCGGCTTTCGACGCGGCGGCGAAGCTGCTGGGCGATCCCGACCGCGCGCTGCATCTGATCGGCGGGCGGATCACCGGGCCGCTGGCGCAATACCTGGCCCATCACCTGCAAATCATCCGCCCCCGGGTCCAGCTTGTCAGCAGCTCGCAGAACCTGTGGCCGCAGACCGTGCTGGACATGGACCGCAACGCCGTCCTGATCATTTTCGACATTCGGCGCTACGAAAAGCAGATGGCGCATCTGGCCGCGCTGGCGGCCGAGCGCGGGGCGCGGATCGTGCTGTTCACCGATCAATGGGGCTCGCCCATCGAACGCATCGCCGATCACTGTTTCCGCGCCATGGTCGAGGCACCCTCGAGCTGGGATTCGACCATGGCGCTGAATTTCCTGGTCGAGTCGCTGATCGCCGAGATCCAGAAACGCAACGCCGATGACAGCGCCCGCCGCATCCGCGAGATGGAAAAGATGATCGGCGCCACGGGTCTGTTCGGGCGCAGCTGAACGGCTCTATTCCAGCTCGTCCATCGCATCGCGCAGGTTCTCGACCCGCTCCAGGTATTTCTGACCCCGGTCGCCCAGGGCGCGGTGGGCCTCGATCGTCAACAGGCGCAGGACCGACATCGCCCCGGCATAGGAATCGGCGAATTGCGGTGTGTCGACCACGCAATCCAGCGTCCATGTCGCGCGGGCCGGGGCGGCGCGGATGGTCTGATCGGCCAGCAGGACGATCTGCGCGCCCTGCGCGGCGACCGCATCCACGGTCTGAACGAAATCGCGCGGACGCCGGCGCAGCCCGACGATGATCGCCAGATCGCCGGGTTCCAGCGCCGAAACCCCTTCGGCCCGGGTCTGGCCGGGCAACAGCATCGGCGCCACACCCGCCCGCATCTGCGCCAGCTGCGCGGTGATGTATTGCGCCAGGAAATGGCTGTTGCGAAAGCCCAGCGTGCGGATGCGCGGTGCCTTGGCGATGGCGGCGCCGATCTCGCGCAGCGCCAACGGGTTCAGCCGCGACAGGGTGGCGTCGATCGACTGCGCCTCTTGCGCGGCCAGAACGGATATGGGATCGGCCCGGTCCGCCCCGCCCGCGCCGGTATAAAGCGGCGAGCCGGTGGCGCGCATCCGCCGGGCCTCTTGCCGCGCCTCGTCGAAATTGGCATAGCCCAGCCGGCGAAAGAACCGGCTGACCGTGGCATTCGACACGCCCGCCTGCTCCGCCAGTTCCGAGGCCGCGAACACCGCCAGTTCCGCCGGGCTGTCCAGAATCGCATCCGCGACCCGGCGCTCGCCATCGGACAGGCCCGCATAGGCCTTGTGAATGCGCCTTGTCATGGCGACACGGCCCGTTTCTGCTGCTTTTTGTGGCATTTCGCGCCTGCGCCTCGTGAAATTATATTTTCATCTTACCGTATCATACGAAAATTGAATTTCATACATGCAACACCTCCTCGGAACCGGAAGATCCGCACCGTGACGGCGATTGCAGACAAGGCCAAAAGATGGAGCCAGCGCGTCAACTGGCTGGTCGAGCGCGTCTGTGTGCTGCTTCTGGCGGTGCTGGTGCTGGATGTGTGGCTGGGCGTTCTGGTGCGCTATGTCATCCCGCTGCCGCTGACATTTACCGAGGAACTGGCGCGGTACCTGATGATCTGGATGGCGCTGCTGGCGGTGTCGTCGGGGATCGCGCATCGCGAGCATATCGGGGTGGACTTCGTATTCTCGCGCCTGCCGGGTCCGGTGCGGCGCTGGCTGGCGGTGGCGTTCGACGTGATCGCCTTCGCCTTCTTCTTTGCGCTCTTCTTCTATGGGATCGGCTTCGCAGCCAAAGGCTTTTCGCGCCTGACGATGATCTATGCCATGCCCAAGGGCTATCCGTTCATGGGCGTGCCACTGGCCGCCGCGATGGCCTGTGTGCAGCTGTTCCTGATCGGGCTGCATGATTTCTTTGCCGAACGCGCCCCGGCCCGCACCGGGGCCACCATCGCGAAACCGGGGGACGATTGATGGGCGCACTGTTGGTGGCGATCGCGTTTTTCGGGCTGATGGCCCTGGGCATGCCGGTGGGGTTCGCCATTGGCGTTGCGGGCGTGGTCGGCATTCTGGATATGGGGCCGCGCTTCATGCAGATGGCGCCGGACCGGGTGTTTGCCGGGCTGGACCTGTTCCCGTTCCTGGCCATGCCGTTCTTCATCCTGGCGGGCGAGATCATGAACCGCTCCGGCATCACCCAGGGTCTGGTGAAGCTGGCCGATGCGCTGGTGGGCTGGATGCGGGGCGGCATGGCCCATTCCAACATGGTGGCCAGCGTCATGTTCGCGGGCATCACCGGGTCGGCCACCGCCGATGCGGCGGCGTTCGGCAACACGCTGGTCCCGGCGATGCAAAAGGCGGGCTATTCCCGCCCCTATGCCGCCGCCGTCACCGCCGCCGGGTCGATCATCGGCCCGACCATCCCGCCATCGACGCTGGCGATCATCTATGGCTCGATCATGGGTGTCTCTATCGCGGGGCTTTTCGCGGCGGGTATCCTGCCGGGGCTGCTGATCTGCGGCCTGTGCATGGGGGTGATCGCCCTGACCGCACGGCGCAAGAACCTGCCGAAGGGCCAGGGGCGCCCGTCGCTCTGCACCGTTTGGGCCGCGCTGCGCGAGGGGTTTCTGGCCGCGCTGCTGCCGGTGTTCATCCTGGGCTCGATCCTGGGCGGCATCGCCACCCCGACCGAGGCCGCGGCCATCGCGGTTGCCTATGCGCTGTTCGTGGGCGGGGTGATCTATCGCGCACTCAGCTGGCGTGACCTGTACCAAATCGCGGTGCGCACGACGCGCATCACCGGGGTCATCTTCCTGATCATCGCCTCGGCCTCGATCCTGGGCTGGTGGATGACGTTCAACCGCATCCCGCAGGCCATTGCCACCGGGTTGCTGTCGGTGTCGGACAACCCGCAGGTGATCATCGGCCTGATCCTGATCCTGCTGCTGCTGATCGGGCTGGTCATGGACATCAATGCCACGCTGATCATCCTGGCCCCGGTGCTGGCGCCGCTGACCGTGCAGATCGGGATGGAGCCGGTGCACGCGGGCATCATGATCATCCTTGCACTGAACATCTCGCTGATGACGCCACCGGTGGGCGCCTGTCTGTTCGTCCTGGCCTCGGTCACCGGCGAAAAGGTCGAGGCGATCACGCGCGAGCTCTGGCCCTTTATCCTGGCCGAGGTCGGCGTGCTGATCATCATCGCCTTCTGGTCCGATCTGACGCTTTTCATACCAAGATTGCTGGGGCTTTGATCCTGGCACACCCATAAATCCAACAGGAGAGGAAATATCATGTCATTGATAAGGAAAGCATCTTTTGCCATCGCCGGGATCTGCCTGGCCGTTCAGGCACAGGCCGCCGATATCACCATCCGGCTGGCCCACCTGAACCCCGAAGACCCGTTCGCCAGCCATTCCGGCGCCATGTCGGCGGTGTTCAAATCGCTGGTCGAATCCAACTCGAACGGCCGGATCGAGGTGCAGCTTTTCCCCAATGGCCAGCTTGGCAAGGATAACGAGGTGATCGACCAGGTTCGTTCGGGCCTGGTGGAAAGCACGATCTCTTCCTCGGGCGGGATGGCGCAGCATTATCCGCTGGTCGGGGTCTTCGACATCCCCTTCGCCTTCCCCAATATCGGCGTCGCGTCAAAGGTCATCACCGATGACAGCACCTTCGGCGAGACATTCATTGCCGATCTTGAGGACAAGACCGGGCTGGAGGTTCTGGGCCTGCTGGATTCGGGTGGCTTCTTTGCCTTTACCTCGGGCAAGGCGCCCATCACCTCGGTCGCGGATATGGACGGTCAGCGCATCCGCACCATGACCCTGCCCACGCACGAGGCGATGATTTCGTCGCTGGGCGGCCAGCCGACCCCCCTTCCCTGGGCCGAGGTCTATACCGCGCTGCAAACCGGCGTGGCCGATGGTCAGATGAACCCGGTGCCGATCATCGCGTTTGCCAAGTTCGACGAGGTGCAGAAATACCTGTCGATCACCAACCACCTGATCACGCCCTATATCTGGACCATGAACGCCGATTTCCTGGCCGGTCTGAGCGACGAGGATCAGTACCTGGTCAAATGGGCCGCTGACGTGGCCACCGATGCGGGCCGGTCGATGAGCCGTGTCATCGAAGCGTCGGACAAGGGGCTGCCGGCGCTGGCGGCCAAGATGGATGTGAACGTCGTCACCGCCGAGGAACAGGCCAAGTTCGCCCAGGCCGCACAACCCGCCGTGCGCGCGCTGATCGCCGAAAAGTTCGGCGACGAAGGCACCGCGATGCTGGATGCGATGCTGGCATCGATCGACGAAGAAAAGACCGATTTCTGATATCAAAGGCCCGGACGCGTTCGTCGTGTCCGGGCCAACGCCCCTGAACGGGGCATCACTTTCGAGGACACAATGACCAGCCAGATCATCCGCGCATCGGGCACAGATTCGACGGACAATTACGCGCTTTGCCCAAACCCGAGGGCCGCGAAAACCAACCCGTGGACGGGCGCGCAGGATGCGATCCTGAACGACGCCAACCTGGCACTGGCCAGCGGCACGATCTCGGGCTGGCCGGGCTATGCCCCCACACCGTTGCATGACCTGCCCGCATTGGCGGCAGAACTGGGCCTGGCCACGCTGCGCTACAAGGACGAGGGCGGGCGGTTCGGGATGGGCAGTTTCAAGGCGCTTGGCGGCGCCTATGCGGTGGCGCGGCTGCTGCAGGCCGAATTCAGCCGGGAACTGGGCCGCCCCGTCACGATGGACGAGGTGACGGGCAAGGCGCATCCCGACCTGGCCGCAGAAATCACCGTCTGTTGCGCGACCGATGGCAATCACGGCCGGTCCGTCGCCTGGGGCGCGCAGACCTTCGGCTGCAACTGCGTGATCTTCATCCACGCCACCGTGTCCGACAGCCGCAAAGAGGCCATCGCCGCCTTTGGCGCCGAGGTGCGGCGATGCGACGGGAACTATGACGACAGCGTGCGCGCGGCACAGGAAACCGCCGACCGCGAAGGATGGTTCGTGGTCTCGGACACCTCCTACGCGGGGTATATGGACATCCCCAAGGACGTGATGCAGGGCTATGAGCTGATGGCGGCCGAGGCTTTCGATCAGATCGACCAGCCGCCCACCCATATCTTTCTGCAGACCGGCGTCGGCGGCATGGCCGCGGCGGTCACGGCGCTGGCGGTGCGCCGCTGGGGTGCGAAGCGGCCAGCCATCGTGCTGTGCGATCCCGACCAGTCGGCCTGTTATCTGGCCTCGTTCCGGGCGGGCATCCCGACGGCCGTCGAAGGCGATCTGGACACGCTGATGGCCGGGCTGGCCTGTGGCGAGGTGTCGGAGCTGGCTTGGACCATCCTGCGCGATCATGCCGACGCGGTTGTCGCGCTCAGCGATGCATCCGCCGTGGCCGCGATGCGGCGGCTGGCCCGCCCCACCGGACAGGACCCCGCCATTGTCGCCGGGGAATCGGCGGTCGCGGGGCTGGCGGGGGTCACCGCGCTGATGCGGGATGCCGATGCGTGCGCCCTGCTGGGTCTGGGCCCCGACGCGCGGATCCTGCTGTTCGGGACCGAGGGCGACACCGATGCCGCCCTTTATACCGAACTGGTCGGCATGACGGCGGCTCAGGTCCGCGCCAGCAACACATGACAGGACAAGAAGCATGAGCAGGCAATTCATCGTCGCGGGCGCGCAACTGGGCCCCATCGCGCGGGACGAACCGCGCGCCTCGGCCGTGGGGCGCATGTGCGCTCTGATGCGCCAGGCGAAAAACCGGGGTGCGGCGCTGGTCGTCTTTCCGGAGCTGGCGCTGACCACGTTCTTTCCCCGCTGGTACATGACCGATGCGGCCGAAATCGACCGCTGGTTCGAATCCCAGATGCCCAATGCCGATACCGCCCCGCTGTTCGACCTGGCGCGCGAGCTGAGGATCGGCTTTCACCTGGGCTACGCCGAACGCACGCCCGAGGGGCAGCATTTCAACACCGCGATCATCGTCTCGGACACGGGCCAGATCGTGGGCAAGTACCGCAAGATCCACCTGCCCGGTCATTCCCAGGATGAACCTTGGCGCCCGTTCCAGCATCTGGAGAAACGCTATTTCGAAAAGGGCGATCTGGGCTTTCCGGTATTCGATCATCGCGGCGGCAAGCTGGGCATGTGCATCTGCAACGACCGGCGCTGGCCCGAAACCTGGCGTGTTCTGGGGCTGGGCGGGGCCGAGCTGGTGATGCTGGGCTATAACACGCCGCTGCATTACCCCCCGGCGCCCGAACATGACCACCTGCAATATTTCCATAACGAGCTGTCGATCCAGGCGGGCTGCTATCAGAACGGTCTGTGGGCCGTCGCCGTCGCCAAGGCCGGGATGGAAGAGGGCAGCGAACTGATCGGCGGCAGCGTCATCGTCGCCCCCACGGGCGAGGTCGTGGCCCGCGCCGCGACCAATGGCGACGAGCTGATCACCGCCGCCGTCGATCTGGACCGCTGTCAGGAGATTCGGCGCAACATCTTCAACTTCGCCCTGCACCGCGAGCCGCAGGACTATGCCCCGATCACCGCGCCCAAGGGTTAGGGCAGCGCGATATCGACCCAGACCAGCCGGTGGCGCGAGGCATGGCTGGCCGCACTCTCGCCCTCGGGCCAGACCACACCGGCATCCAGCACCCGCAGATCGGCCGAGGGCAGGACATAGTCCACCCGCAGATTGCCGGGCTGACCATCGGGCCAGTCGACCGTGTCGCGTTCCGGCGGGCCGCGATGATCGGCATCGGCATGCGCGCGCCCACCCGCGCTTTCGGGGCGCGGGTCCTGCAACCGGGGGTCGGCCAGCAGCGCCCGGATCGCCGGTTTGCGCCCGTCGCCATCGACCGGGTCCAGATTGGCATCGCCCATGATGACAAAGGCACCGTCGGGCGGATCCGCCCCCGGAATCGCCCCGTCCAGAAACAGCGACCACAACCCGATTTCGGCGGCATTGCGCAGGCCGTTGCGATCCTCGGGACCATCAAAGACCGGCGGCGTGGCGTGAAAGGTCATCACCGTCAGGCGCGTGTCGCCGACCCGGACCGGCACCGCCCAATGCCCAACCGATGACAGCCGCTGGATCGCGTAAACCGCCTGGGACGGGAAAAGCGCGCCATCGCGTTCCGGCAACACCGCGCCCGGCAGATCCGCCCACAACAGGTCGCTGAAATCCTGAACCCCGTCGCGGTCGATCGGGTGGCGCGACAGGATCGCCATCCCCTCAGCCCCCGGGAACCGCCCGAACCCCTGGGCGTCGCGCCAGCCATCGGTCCGGCCGTCGCCGTCGTGATCCAGACCCGTGCGCATCCCGCTGTTGGGACGCAGCGCCAACAGATGCGGATAGCTCAGCCCCGCCTCGGCCAAGGCGCCCGCCAGCGCCTTGAGCGCCGCGCGGTCGTGATCCCAATCGACACCCTGCAGCGCCAGAATATCGGGCCGCGCGCCGGCGATCACATCGACCACCGCCAGGATCTGGGGATCGTCGCCCTTGCGGATATCGCGCAACAGCACACCCGGCCCCTTGCGGGACAATTCGGAGTTAAAGGTCGCAACCCGCAACGTGTCGGCCTGTGCCGCCGTGGCGGCGCAAACGGTCAGGATCAGGCTGGCAGCAGATCCGATTCGTGTTGTGGTGCGGCGCGGCGGCGTTGCTCGCGGATCATGTCGGCGATCCGGGCAATCGCGATCCCGCGCATGAAAAGACTTGCCGGAAGAAGCGCCCATGCCGTCACCGTCCAGATCATGGTTTGCGGATTGTTCAGTGTGACCGGTTCGAACACGACGGTCGCGGCGCGGACGACGGCGGGGATGAGGAACGGCAGCAGGAACCCCAGCGCCACGTTCAACCGTGCATCCCGCGACAGCCGGTCGACCACGTCGCCGCCAGCGGTGGGATCGAATGTGGGCAGGTTGACCCAGACATTGAACGACCCGTTGCGCACCGGCCAGTGATTGACCCGGATATGCACCGCAAAGATCGCAAGCGACAGCAACGAGATGAAATAGCTCATGCCCGCAGCGGTACGCACCATGACGACCTGTTGCATGGTCGTCTGGTCCGACAGCATCAGGACGACCAGACGCACCGGGCTATAGGGGAAATCGATCGCCTCGCCCAGGATCGCGCCGACGGTCTGGATGAACAATGCGGTCGCGCTCAGCTCGCTCTGGCCACGGGTGATGATCGTCAGCAGGAACACGGTGATGAACATCGCCCCGAACCGGATCCGGTTGAAGGGCGGCGCATCGCGGAATTCGACCAGGCCGGGATAGGTCGCGGAATATTCGAAAATGGTCAGCGCCGCGGCAAAGATCGCGACAAGAGCGACGATCTGCGTCGAGTCAGCTGAAACGCCCGGCAACAGCAAAGACGGCGTTGCAACCAGCAACACCACCAACACCGCGCGCACGAATGCGCCTATCACCTGAGCGATCACTGCCCTCAATCTCCCAACTGGTCGAACACGGTAAACAACCGTGCCCTCGTCCCACCGGGTACCTGCTCTTTTTGGCAAGCTGCCATTTTTGAGTAACCTTTGCCCGTGAAGCCAAAATCCGGCAAGACGCAAGGTAAAACAAACGCCTCCATTGGGGCATTTTCGTGGAAAAACTGTCGCGACAATGCATCATTAGACGATCAAAAAAGGGCTGCCCTATGGGGCAGCCCAACATGTTGTGGATTTGGAAACAATTACACCCACGGGCGTGCGGCGCTTGCCTCATTCTCGAACGAGTCGATGGCAGCGGCCTTTTCCAGGGTCAGGCCGATATCGTCCAACCCGTTCAAAAGGCAGTGCTTTCTGAACGGATCGACCTCGAAGCTGAAGACCTCGCCATCCGATGTGGTGATCGACTGATCCTCAAGGTCCACGGTCATACGGGCGTTCTGGCCCTTTTCCGCGTCCTTCATCAGGATATCGACCTGCTCTTGCGGCAGCACGATCGGCAGGATGCCGTTCTTGAAACAGTTGTTGAAGAAGATGTCGGCAAAGCTGGGCGCGATCACGCAGCGAATCCCGAAATCCTTGATCGCCCAGGGGGCGTGCTCGCGGCTGGACCCGCAACCGAAATTGTCGCCCGCGACCAGGATCTCGGCCGCGCGATAGGCCGGCTGGTTCAGGACGAAATCGGGGATCTCTTTACCGTCGGAGTCATAGCGCATCTCGTCGAACAGGTTCACACCCAGACCCGAGCGCTTGATCGTTTTCAGAAACTGTTTGGGAATGATCATGTCGGTGTCGACATTGATCAGCGGCAGCGGCGCCGCCACACCGGTGATTTTTGTGAACTTGTCCATGCCAGTCTCCTTTCAGACAAGGGCATTAATCACGCCCCGCCGTTGGAAACAAGCCTTCTGCGGTGGATTTCGGCCACCGGACCTCAGATCTGATAGACCGCGAACACCACAAGACCCAGCGCCGCGATGGGCATCAGACGGCGCAGCGGGGCGGTCAACCGGGTCAATCCCCAGGCCGCGAGCGCGGCCACACCCTGCGGCGGCTCCCAGGTCATCGGCTCGGCCGTATCGATATGTTCCAGGAAATCGTTCATGTCGAAAGCGCCGAAATCCTCGCCGCTCAGGTCATGACTGCCCAGGTTCACCGTCAGCGCATTGATCACGTAAAGGCGGGCATCCTCGTCGGTTTCGGGATAGAACCCATCGGGCGCGCCGCTGGCAAAAGTCGTCAGGCCAAAGCCCGAATCCAGAAAATACTGCCGCACCTTCTCGGACGCACCGGCCAGCGCCTCTGCCGTTTCCCGGTTCCGGAACAAGGCGATCTTGTTTCCGGCATTGGTGTGGGCCACGCCCACGTCGTTCAGAACCCCCTGTGTGGTGGCACTGTCTTTGCCACCCTCACCGCCCAGCGCGAACATATCGAAATCATATTTCAAAGACATCGCACAAACCCATTCCGTACTTCCCATTGTTTCTGAACTAGAATCGAAATGAGGACTCTCTGTGGCAAAACCATGCATCGATCTGGGCAGCGCCACACTCTTGCCAAGCTCGGCACCGCTTGGTCTAACCGGGGCAACCGCTGCGGAGGGGATCATGGTCGACATCGCGACACGCGTTTACAATCACAAATGGAAAATCGACCCGATCGTGCGGTCGCTGATCGACACGGATTTCTATAAGTTGTTGATGTGTCAGTCTGTTTTCCGCAACCGCGCCGACACAAACGTCACCTTCAGCCTGATCAACCGGACCAAATCCATCCGCTTGGCCGACCTGATCGACCAGGGCGAGCTGCGCGAGCAGCTGGACCATATCCGCACCCTGCGCCTGACCCGTGGCGAAAGCACCTGGCTGCGCGGCAACACCTTTTACGGCAAGCGGCAGATGTTCCGGTCCGATTTCATGGAGTGGTTCGAATCCCTGCAACTGCCGCCCTACCACCTGGAAAAACGCGACGGCCAGTACGAGCTGACCTTCGAAGGCAAATGGCCCGAGGTCATGCTGTGGGAGATCCCGGCGCTGGCCGTGCTGATGGAGCTGCGAAGCCGCGCCGTCATGGGCCCGATGGGCAAGTTCGAGCTTCAGGTGCTTTATGCCCGCGCCATGACCAAGCTGTGGGAAAAGGTCGAACGCCTGCGCGCCTATCCCGATCTGCGCATTGCCGATTTCGGCACCCGCCGGCGCCATTCCTTTCTGTGGCAGGACTGGTGCGTTCAGGCCATGACCGAGGGGCTGGGCCGGTCCTTTGTCGGCACCTCGAACTGCCGGATCGCCAAGAGCCGCGACCTCGAGGCGATCGGGACCAACGCCCACGAACTGCCCATGGTCTATGCCGCGCTGGCCCGCGACGACACCGAACTGGCCCGCGCCCCCTATGACGTGCTGTCGGACTGGCATGACGAGCATTCCGGCAACCTGCGCATAATCCTGCCCGACACCTATGGCACCAAGGGGTTCCTGAACCGCGCGCCCGACTGGCTGACGAAATGGACGGGGATTCGCATCGACAGCGGCGACCCCGCCGCCGGGGCCGAAACCGCCATCGACTGGTGGACATCCCGCGGCGAGGACCCGCGCGAGAAGCTGGTGATCTTTTCCGACGGGCTGGACGAGCAGAAGATCATCGAGCTTTACACCCAATTCGCCGGCCGCGTGAAACCCAGCTTCGGCTGGGGCACATTGCTGACCAACGACTTCCGCGGCCTGGTCCCCGACGACGCCCTGGCGCCGTTCTCACTGGTCTGCAAAGCCATCAGCGCCGACGGCCAACCCACGGTGAAGCTTTCGGACAACCCGAACAAGGCGATGGGCCCGGCGGACGAAGTCGCCCGTTATAAGCGTGTGTTCGGGGTCGGGGAGCAGGAGGCAATGGAGGTTGTGGTTTAGGGTCATTTCTCCCTATGGTGGAGTGCCGACCACCTTTGGAAGAACGACATCATGGTTTGTAGGGTTATTCTGCCGCGCCAGTTCAGAGCACCCGAACTCTTTCCCCAGGTGCAGCGAGAGTTTGGAAGACTTGAACGAATACCTAATCATGTTCAATTCGACTTTAGTCAGCTGCAGTTTGCGAGGCCATCCGGCGTTGTTTTTCTTAGCAATCTTACCCGCTATCTGAGACGCAATGGTTGCAGAGTGACCTACTGCGGCCTAGATCCAAGCCGCGATCCGATAGCATACATGGATGACTCGTTGTTCTTCGAGCAGCACTGCGGTCGCCGGCTTTTAGACAGTTCTCAACCAAGACCCACTACCAGGCCTCTGATGGAAATCAGACATACTGAAGTACACGGTTGGATCGGTTTTCAGTTAATCCCTTGGCTCTCGGCCAGTTCTGGCGTTCCAGAAACGGAGTTAGCGGAGTTTCGTACATGCATGTCTGAACTATTTAACAACATCCAAGACCATACCGAGTATGATGTCGGGAGCGTATTTGCTCAATGGTATCCGCAAGAACACAAACTTGAGATCGTCGTGGCAGATTTTGGTTCTGGGATACCGCGAACAGTTAGGACAGTTGAAGCAATTGATAGCGACGCCAACGCGATCTTAAGATCTTTCGATGAAGGATTTTCTGCAAAAAGCAGGCCCACAAACAGAGGAGCCGGACTACATTACTTGCGTCAAAATGTGCTCGACAACCTTGGTGGAAACCTACGAGTGCATTCTGGGAGCGGTGTAGTTCGTTTCGAAAAGAATGGAAATTCTCACCAAGTTAAACTATGTGAAGGTAGTGGATTTTGCCCCGGGACTATGGTTGAACTCGAGATCCGCACGGATCGTATAGAGTTTGATGAAGTCAACGATGGAAGCTTCGAATGGTAGTTGTGGTTAAAGATTTGGTCAGCTCTTGCGACACCAACTATGACGGTATGGTGGTCCACAAGCATGTTTTGTCAGCGCTTCATGGCACCGACTCTGTCGTCGTAGACTTCAGCGGCATCCCGAACGTAACCTCTTCCTTTGTAAACTGCGCGTTTGTAGCGTTACTTCAGGACTTTGACTTCGCACAAATTCGATCGCGCCTGCATCTTCAGAATGTTAACAGACAGATTGGGAATCTGGTCAGAGACCGGATGAAAAAGGAAGCGGCAACAGTAGCCTGAGTGGAGTGAGTTTCTATCACATGCCAATCTAAAGGAGCCGTTGAATTTTCCTACGCCTCTGGCGCTCGACGCAGCTCCGAACCAACCGTCCAACCCACCCCCCTTTGGTCCACCTTCCCCACCCCGCGCAACCCGGGCATCATCCCATCGACATTCCGGGGAGGGTCGAGATGGAAAACTACGCCGAGTTGATGTTTCAGGGCCGTGTGGCCGAGTTGCAGAAGGCCGATGGCGGCTATGACAGGTATCGCGCGACCTATGCGCGGCGGACGAAATCGGGGTTGGGGCCGGACGAGGTGGGCTTCATCCAGTCGCGTGAGAGCTTTTATATCGCCAGCGTCACGCCCGATGGCTGGCCCTATGTCCAGCATCGTGGCGGGCCGGCGGGGTTTCTGGCGGCCATCGGCCCTGCGCGCATTGCCTGTCTGGATTATGTCGGTAACCGGCAGTTCATCACCATGGGTCATGTCGCGCAGGACCCGCGGGTGTCGCTGTTCCTGATGGATTACATGAACCGCGCCCGGCTGAAAATTCAGGGCCGCGCCAGCCTGTTGCCGCTGGATCAGGCCGAGCCTGAGGTGCTGGCGAAATTCCAGCCCCAGGGCACCCCGGCAGAGCGGCTACTGGTTGTCGATGTGGTGGCGCTGGACTGGAACTGTCCGAAATACATCCCGCCCTTGGTGCCGGTGCAGGTCGCGAATGACGCCACCGATGCCTATACCGCCGAGCTGCGCGCCGAGAACGAGGCGCTCAAGGCCGAGCTGGCGGCGTTGAAGGCGCGTTAATCGCCCCGCCCGACGCTGCCGCGCATCTTCTTCACCTCGCCCCGGACCTTCTTGGCCTTGATCCGGCGCTCGACCGACCCCTTGGTTGGGCGCGTCTTGATCCGGCGCTTGGGCACCACGGTTGCCTTCTGGATCAGCTCGGCCAGGCGTTCGCGGGCGATCTCGCGGTTGCGGGCCTGATGGCGGGTGGTGTCGACCTGAATCACCACCGCCCCGTCCTTGGTCCAGCGCCGCCCGGCCAGCCGCTGCAATCGGCGCTTCACGGGCTCGGGCAAGTTGGGGGACCGCGCGGCCTCGAACCGCAGTTCGACCGCTGAACTGACCTTGTTCACGTTCTGCCCGCCGGGGCCCGACGCGCGCATGAATTGCTCGGTCAGTTCCCAGTCTTCGATGGTGATTTCGTCGGTCACATGCAGCATGGCGTCATCTTGAACGAAAAGGGCTGTCCAGATCAGACAGCCCTTCGAGATCTTTGGGAGATGGTCGGTTAGAGCCACGCCCAATCAGAAGTGTTCGGTCTTTCGGTTTGCCTTCAGACCACGGCCCCTCTGACTGTCCTGATCCCTCTCTCCAACATCACTCTAGACACTGGACCACCTCCTTTCTGCTGTTGCCGTTATCCACAGCCTGCCACAGATATGGTGTGTGTCAAATCTTTTTACGCAAGTTCTGCGATCAAACGCCTAGTAATCAGGCGAAATGGGACGAGCGCGATCAAAGCAAGGGCGAGTTTCACACACCAATCCGCCACGGCCAGCGAAATCCACAGCGGCACCACCGGACCGGCCCCGAGAAGCGGCAGCGCCTCTTGCGCCCAGCCGGTATCGTTGGCGGGTTCGATGAAGCTCAGCATCGACGAAAACGCGATGGTGAAGAACAGCGCGGTGTCCACGGCGGACCCCACAAGCGTCGAGGCCAGCGGCGCTTTCCACCACGCCCCGCCGCGCAGCCGGTCGAAGATCGCCACATCCATCAGCTGTGCCGTCAGGAACGCCAGGCCAGAGCCCAACGCGATGCGCAGCGTCACCAGCGGACCGAATTCGCCGATGATCTGCGTGCCGATGAACGAACAGATCAGACCGACAACGAACCCCGCAAACACCACCCGCCGCGCGGCCGCCGCGCCATAGACACGGTTCATCACGTCGGTGACCAGAAAGGCCAGCGGATAGGTGAACGCGCCCCAGGTCAGCCATTGGCCGAACAGGAACTGCACCAGGATGTTCGAGGCCACGACAATGGCGGCCATGGCAAGAATGCCGGGAAGGTGGATGCGGGTCATGTGCGTGATCCGTTTTGACAAGGTCGCGGAAACTTGGCCCGCCATCTGCGGCGGACGCGGCTGAATACCGGGCGGGGGCGGTAAAATCAAGTCAGTCGGTCAGGATGTATTCCACCATCTGCCCCCGCTGAAAGGGCAGGAAATTGTCATCGGCCACCATCGTCAGCCGGATCTTGCCCGCATCATCGCGCCAGACCGACAGCCCCTCCAGATTGCCATGACGGCCGACCGGGGTCTGAAACAGGCTCTGTTCCGCCTGAATCCGGCCGTTTTGCATGGTGAAGCGCCGGACGCGGGTGGCAAAGCCGATGGGCGCGCGGAAAAGACGCTCCAACAGGTAAAGATGCCCGTCGGGGCCGAAATCCGCGCCCACGGGCTGAAACCCGCCGCGCCGGGGCAACAGGGCGACCACATTCCACGTCGCCCCGTCCAGACGATACAGCGGAATCGCCCAGTCGCGCCGCCCGCTGTGTTCGGGCAGGGTATAAAGCGCACCGTCGGGGGCAATCGCCAGCGCCTCAAGCGCGCCATTGCCGGGCATCTGCGCGAAATCGGGATGGCGCGGCATGTTGCGCGGCCGGGCGGATATGGATGGATAGGCCCAGACGCGCTGATATGCCTCGAACGACACGAACAGCCCCCCGGTGGGGGACTGGGCCAGCCCCTCGGCATCGGCGGCGCCCTTGGGCAGCGGGCCGGGCTTCGAGCCGCGCATTTCGGTGATCTGGATATCCGACACGCCCACCAGCATTCCATCCGTGCGCCGCAACCGCCCGGTCACGAACCGCGCCCGGTCCGTGATCGCGATGAAGCTGCTGCCATCGTCGCTGATTTCCAGCCCCGAAAGACCGCCGAAATCGGGATCGTCCGATTGCAGGGACAGGACCGCAGCCAGCCGCGCCCCTGCCGGGGCCGTGGCCGTGTTGCATCCCGTCAGCCCCGCCGCAATCAGCGCGAGGACAAGACGCGCGCGCATTGGCCGGGCAGATCCTGCATCGTGTATTCGCGGGCGCCGCGCTTCTTCGGCGGCGGGTTCTTGGGCGCCGGCTGCGGCTTCAGCGCGTCGGTCACCCACCAGTTCAGACTGGCATCACACCCATCGCCGCCATTGGACAGCTCGGCCACGGACGGGCGCTGGGTCTGACAGGCGCGCGATCCCGCGGGGCATTTCAGCCGCACGTGGAAATGATAGTGATGCCCCCAAAGCGGCCGCACCTTTTGCAGCCATTTGCGGTCGCTTTTGCGGGCGGTCTTGCACATCTCGATCTTGGCGGGCGCGGTGACGAAGATCCGGTCGACGCGCGGGTCGCGCGCCGCGGCCTCGATCACCTTGGCATGGGTGCGGGTCCAGTTGCCGTTTACCCGACGCTGGTCCTTGCTGCGGATCGAGATCGAGCTGAGGTTCTCACGCTCGGTCCGCGACAGGTTCAGGCGCTTGGGCGGCAGCATCCAGATATCGGCATCCAGCCCGATCTGGTGCGACTGGTGGCCGCTGGTCATCGGGCCGCCGCGCGGCTGGCTGATATCCCCGATATAAAGCCCCTTCCACCCCAGTTGCACCGCCGACCGGCTGAGATCCTGCAGGAAATCGACCATCTCGGGGTGGCCCCAGTTGCGGTTCCGGCTCAGCCGCATGGCCTGCCAGGTGGGGCCACTTTCGGGCAGCTGCGCCAGTCCCGCGCCGCAGCCCTTGGCATAGCTGCCGATCGCGGCCGGGTTCTGACCCGATGCGTTGCGTTTCGCGCCGAACAGCTGGTTTGCCAGCGGCTCGGCCATTGCGGCGCCGGACAGTCCGAGAATGACGGTCAGGGCGATGAGGATACGGTCCATGTCTCTGCTCGTTCACCTTCTGGTTTTACCCAGCGTAACAAAAACAGCCCCAAAAGAAAGAGCGCGATCAGCGGCGTGATCCCCAATGGCTGACTGCCGGTCAGATCGGTGACGACGCCGATGGACAGCGGCGCGATAAAGGACGTGGCCTTGCCCGCCAGCGCATACAGGCCAAACGCCTCGGTCATGTGGCCGGGGCGGGCCTGGCGCACCATCATCGTGCGGCTGGCCGATTGCAGTGCCCCGCCCGCGGCCCCGATCCCGGCACCAAGGATATAGAACGTAAGATCCGGCAGGCTGCTGTCCGCCGCCACCGGCAGACCGAACACCGATTGACGCGAGACAAAGGCAACAGCGATGGCAATGGCGGTCAGCGTCAGGACGCAGGTGACGATGACCGGTTTCGGCCCGAAACGATCATCGGCCTTGCCGCCCAGCCAGGCAAAGATCGCCCCGGTCACGGCGGCCAGGATGCCGAACTTGCCCACATCGGTAATTTCCCACTTCAGAACCCCCGCCGCATAGATGCCCCCGAACACATACATGCCGTTCAGCGCGTCGCGATAGAACATCGACGATCCCAGATAGGCAAACAGGCTGGGCGTATCGGGCAGATGCCGCAGGGTCTGACGCAGTTCGGGCAGGGCCGACGCGATGGCCTGTCTGTTGCTCAGCGTACCGGCACGCCGTGGCTCGCGCACCCACAGGAAAAACGGGATCATGAATACGGCATACCAGACCGCCGTGAACGGCCCCACCGCCCGCGTGCCCTCGCGCAGTTCGGGGTCCAGCCCCAGAATGGGCGACAGGCCGACCATTGTCTTGCCGGTTTCGGGGCTGGCCTGAAACAGCGTCAGCATCAGGATCAGCGCCAGCACCCCGCCGACATAGCCCCAGGCCCAGCCGGTGCCCGAAATCCCGCCGATTTCCTCGCGGCTGCCCAGATCGGGCAGCATCGAGTTGGTGAAGATCGTCGCAAATTCCATCCCGATCAGGCCGATGGCAAAGGACATCAGGATCAGGGTCAGGTTGAAATCGCCCGGCACCGCCCACCAAAGCCCCCAGGCCCCGGCGAAATAAAGCAGCGAAAAGACCCAGATGAACCGCATTCGCCCACCGGCGCGGTCGGCAATTGCCCCCAGCACCGGGGCACAGACCGCAATCAGCAGCCCCGCCGCCCCCACGCCATAGCCCCAGGCCGCCTGTGCGGCGCTGCCATCGCCCAGCAATTCCTTGACATAAGGCGCGAAAATAAAGGTCAGCAGCAGCGTGTTATAGGGCTGGCTGGCCCAATCGAACGCAAACCACCCCCAGATCCGCTTGCGCATCGAAATCTCTGCCATGAAACGCCCCCGACTGCCTTGGCGCGATAAGAACGGCAAACGGCGCGTGGCGCAAGCGCGCTTAGATCTGCGGCGGCCAGGGGCGGGTGGCATCCGCCGCGATCCAGGCCTGTACCCAGTCGGGCAGCGGGCGCGCCTCGAACGGCCGGTCCAGGGCGGCAAGCACAGTGTCGGGCGCGACGATCCCGTTCCGGTCCGTCACCGCCGAACGGTACAGCGCGTGGTTGGCGCATTCGCCCTGTCGCCACATCGACTGTTCCAGATAGATGAACTTGTCGTCCCAGCCCACGCAGCGGCTGCGCATCTCGACCCGGTCAAAGGTCCGGACGCGGCGGCGATACCGCACGCTGACCCCCGCCATCGTCAGACCCCACCCCTTGCGCCGCAGCACGTCGATCAACCCCACGCGCGAGGCCAGCGGGATACGCCCCAGATCATACAGCGTCAGGGTGCGGCCGTTGTTCAGCTCCATCCACAGGTCGATGTCCCAGGGCCAGCAGATATGGTGCGACACATGCGTGTCAAAGATCCCCAGCGGCGTTTCGCCACGGACCATGATCAGGCCTTTGACCATGCGGATGAACGGGTACATGTCGGTCTCTCCTTCGCGGCTCAGCTTCACCGGCATGACCCGCGCGTCAATGTTGCCGTTGCGTTAGGCGGTTGTCTTGCGCGCCCGCAGCGCTTACCTGTCGGGTTCAGACCGCCGCAACAAGGACGCAACGCCCATGACCTCGCTTTTCCAGATCCTGCTTCTGATCCTGGATATCGTCTGGTTCGTGATCATCATCCAGATCATCATGAGCTGGCTGATCAACTTTCAGGTGCTGAACCTGCGGCAACCGCTGGTCTATCAGATCTGGGACGGTCTGAACCGGATCCTGGAACCGATCTATCGCCCGATCCGCAACATGCTGCCCAATACCGGCGGGCTGGATCTGGCGCCGCTGATCGTGTTGGTCGGGATCTATGCGCTGCGGATCATCATCGGCAACAACATGTACGCCTTCGGTTAACGCTTGTTCGTCGATTCGGTCTGTGGGATTGTCCTGAAAAACCAATATCGGGCAAACCACAGGGCGTATGGAACAGGCGCAGGCGCTTTTATCCTCAGTCTTCGGATTCAGTGAATTCCGGCCGGGTCAGGCCGACATCGTGGCCGCCGTTCTGGGCGGGCAGAACACGCTGGCGATCATGCCCACGGGCGGCGGCAAATCCTTGTGTTTCCAGCTGCCCGCGCTTTGCCGCGACGGGGTGACGGTCGTCGTTTCGCCGCTGATCGCCCTGATGCGCGATCAGGTCCGGTCGCTGCAACAGGCGGGCGTTTGTGCCGGCGCCCTGACCTCGGCCAATTCCGAGGCCGAGACCGAAGCCGTCCACGAAGCCCTGCGCGAGGGGCGGCTGAAGCTGCTTTACCTGGCACCCGAACGGCTGGCTTCGGCTGGAACAGTCTCTTTCCTGCGCCGGATCAACACCACCCTGATCGCCGTGGACGAGGCGCATTGCGTCAGCCAGTGGGGCCATGATTTCCGCCCCGATTACCTTCGGATCGGGGCGCTGCGGCAGGCGCTGAATGTGCCGCTGGCGGCCTTTACCGCCACCGCCGATGCCGAAACCCGCGACGAAATCGTCACGCGCCTGTTCGACGGGCAGCCGCCGCAGACCTTTCTGCACGGGTTCGACCGGCCCAATATCCATCTGGCCTTTGCCGCCAAGGACGGGCCGCGCCGCCAGATCCTGGATTTCGCCGCCGCGCGCACGGGCCAGTCTGGCATCGTCTATTGCGGCACCCGCGCCAAGACCGAAACCCTGACCGCCGCCTTGTCCGAGGCCGGCCACGCCGCCGTCGCCTATCACGGCGGGATGGAACCCGACCTGCGCCGACAGGTCGAGGCGCGTTTTCAGCAGGAAGAGGGTCTGATTGTCGTGGCCACCGTGGCTTTTGGCATGGGCGTGGACAAACCCGATATCCGCTGGGTCGCCCATGCCGACCTGCCCAAGTCGATCGAGGCCTATTACCAGGAAATCGGCCGCGCGGGCCGCGATGGCGCCCCCGCCGAAACCCTGACCCTGTTCGGGCCCGAGGATATCCGCCTGCGCCGGTCGCAGATCGACGAAGGCCTGGCCCCGCCCGAGCATAAATCCGGCGATCACGCGCGTCTGAACGCCCTGCTGGGTCTGGCCGAGGCGCTGGATTGCCGGCGCAAGACCCTGCTGGCCTATTTCGGCGAAACGCTGGACAGCTGCGGCAACTGCGACCTGTGCGAAAGCCCGCCCGAAACCTTTGACGCCACCCAATCGGTGCGCAAGGCGCTGTCGGCGATCCTGCGGACGGGTGAATATTTCGGCACCGGCCACCTGATCGATATCCTGACCGGCAATGCCACCGACAAGGTGCAGGCCCGCGGGCACGATGCCTTGCCGACCTTCGGCGTGGGCCGCGAATTCAACCGCCCTGCCTGGCAAGGCGTGTTCCGCCAGATGATGGGGCACGATCTGGTGCGCCCCGATCCCGAACGCCACGGCGCGCTGCGCCTGACCGAAAAGGCGCGCCCGATCCTGCGGGACGAGGAAACGATCACCTTCCGCCAGGACACGCTGCGCAAGGCCGCGCGCCGCCCCGTCGCGCATGCGCTGGTCTCGGACGAGGATGCCCCGCTTATGTCGGCGCTCAAGGCCCGCCGCCGTGGCTTTGCCGAAGAGGCATCGCTGCCCGCCTATATGATCTTCAATGACCGCACGCTGATCGAAATGGCCCAGACCCGGCCGCAAACGCTGGATGACATGGCGCGGATCGGCGGCGTGGGTGCGAAAAAGCTGGAACGCTATGGCGCCGCGTTTCTTGCGGTTATCACCGGGGCGGATGCCACGCCCGTCCACCCCGCGCGGCGCAAGCTGGCGGGCCGGGCCAGCGGATCGGTGTTCGATCAGTTGCAACAGGCCCAGGCCGATCTGGCGCGCGGCGATGACGGCACCGGAAAATACCTGAGCTGCACCGCTTCGACCTTGCGTCATGTGGCCGAACGGCGCCCCCGGTCGCAGGACGAGCTGGAACGCCTGCCCGGCATGGGGCCGCAGAAATGCGAACGCTTCGGCGCGGCCTTTTTGCGGGTGCTGGCCCAGGCCGACGCGGGCTGATCAGGCACTGTTGCGCCGGATTCAGGCCGATTTCGCCTGTGCGGGCATCGGCGTCACGGGCACGAAATCGCGGATCGCGGCCACGATTTCATCCCGGCGCAGCGGTTTCGTCAGATAACGGTCCAGCCCTGCGGCCAGGATCTCTTCGGCGTCACCGGTCAGAGCATGCGCGGTCAGCGCCACGATCGGCACCGGGGGCAGATCCGATTGCGCCTCCAGCCTGCGGATCTGGCGCGTGGCCTCTTTCCCGTCCATCCCGGGCATCGAGATATCCATGAAGATCAGATCCGGTCGCTTGGCGCGAAACGCATCGACGGCAAGCGTCCCATCCTCGGCAAAGCGCAGATCGGCGCGCAGATCCTGCAGCATCTTGCCCACCACCAGCCGGTTGGTGCGGTTGTCCTCGGCAATCAGGATATCCAGCCTGCGCCCCGGATCGGGCATGCCAGAGCTGTCTTCGGGGATGGCATCATGGCCGGGTTTTGCCGGAACGCCGCTGACCAAAGCCTCGATCGCGGTATAAAGCTGCCGCCGCAGCACCGGCTTTTTCAACGCGATATCCACCGGCCCGCCCGCGGCCGCATCGGATTGCGCCGGGGGCGACGAGCTGAGCATCAGGATCGGGATATCGGCCTGACGCGCGCGGATCTCTCGCGCGAAGGTCAGCCCGTCCTTTCCCGGCATCTTGTGGTCGGTGATGATCAGATCCGGCCGTTCCGCGGTATCGAAACCGCGCAGCGCGGCATCGGCGCCGTTATACAGATCAACGCGAATGCCAAGGGGCGACAATTGCCGGTCCAGAATGGTGCGGTTGACGGCATGGTCATCCACCACCATCACCCGCCCGGGCAGGTGCACGATCCCCGTATCCTGCGGCGCGGCCTTTTCGGTGACGGGCAGACACAGGCTGATCCCGAAACAGGCCCCCTGGCCCACATCGGATTCCAGCCAGACATCCCCACCCATCATGGTCACCAGACGCTTGGTGATCGCCAGGCCAAGGCCGGTGCCCTGGAATTTGCGGTTCTGCTGATCCTCGACCTGGTTGAACTCGCCGAAGATGTGATTCTGCATCTCGGGCGCGATGCCGATCCCCGTATCCTCGACCGTCAGGTGAACCTTTTGCTGCCCCTGATCGTCGGTCTCGTATCCCACGACGCGAACCAGCACGTGCCCCTCATCAGTGAACTTGACCGCGTTGCCGATCAGATTGGTCAGGATCTGCCGGATACGGCCTCGATCGCCGCAGAACTGGGTCGGCAGGAACATGTCATAGTCGATATAGATATCCAGCGACTTGTCCTGCGCGGTGGCCTGCAACAGCATCACGACCTCGTGGATCGTCCGCTCAAGGTCGAAGGGTTCGGGATGCAGGACCATTCTCCTGGCCTCGATCTTGGAATAGTCGAGCACATCGTTCAGCAGCGCCAAAAGCCCCTCGCCCGAGTTGCGGATGGTTTCGGCATAAAGCCTTTGCTCCACGCTCAGGCCCGTATCGCACAACAGTTCGGCCATCCCCACCACGCCGTTCATCGGCGTGCGCAGCTCGTGGCTCATATTCGCCAGAAAGGCCGATTTCGCACGGTTGGCGGTTTCGGCGGATTGGCGGGCCTTTTCCAGCGCAAGCTGCGCCTTTTTCTGTTCGGTGATATCCACGCGCAGCCCCACCAGACCGCCATCGGGCGTACGTTTTTCCAGCACCCGCAGCCAGCGGCCGTCCGAAAGCTGCTGTTCGATGGGCCCCGCCGTGCGCCGGTGCAATACCATCCGATTGGCCAGCCAGTCCTCCTCGCGGCCAATGGCCTCGACATACTGGCCGCGATCCAGACCATAGCGCAGGATCTCTTCGAACGTGGTGCCCGGCTTCATCGCCGGTGCGCTGTCGGCGTAAAGCTTGCGATAGTTTTCGTTGCACATGACCATGCGGTCATCGTGGTCATACAGCACGAACCCATCGGGCACCGCCTCGACCGCGGCCCACATGCGCATCATCTCAGTGATGTTCAGGTTCAGCGACACGATATCCCCGGCCGGGGTCCGGCGGTCGATCAGCTTGACATATTGCCCGTTCCACAGCTGGATCACGCGATCGGGGATCGGGTTCTGCCGCCAGCGCGACAGCATGTCGTCGATCCAGTCCTCGGGGCATGTCTCGCCGATATCGACGATCCCCTCCTGGACGATCAGCCGGGCGATATCGCTGTAATCCACACCGACCTTGACCGCATCCAGACCGTCAAAGATCGACAGATAGGCCCGGTTCGCCGCCACCATGCGGTTCGAGGAATCGAACACCGCAAACCCGTCGCGGATGGTTTCCACCGAATCCCACAGCCGCCGCTCGGCCATCGCGCAGGCCTGGCTCACCTGCTCCAGCTCGGTGATGAAACGGTCGTTCTGGCCGCGCAGCCGGTCGGCCTGGCATTTCGTCTCGACGATCTCGGCGCTCAGATCCTGGGCGTGCTGCGCCAATCGGCGGTTTGCTTCGGTCAGCTCGCGCTTTTTCTGGCCCAGCAATTTCTCTGCTGCCAGCCGCGCGCGGCGTTCTTGCGCCAATTGTTGCTCTAGGTTCATCGGTATTCCCGGCCCGGACAGTTTGACCTATCCATGCCGGGCCAAGATGAATAACCCCTTAACCGCCGGAAAGACCGGCCCGCCGGGTCAGCCCAGCCGTTCGACCGCCATCGCGATCCCCTGGCCGCCGCCGATGCACATGGTGATCAGACCAAGGCGGCCGCCGATGCGTTCCAGCTCGTAAAGCGTCTTGACCACAAGGATCGCACCGGTCGCCCCCACCGGGTGGCCCAGCGCGATGGCACCGCCATTGGGATTGACCCTGTTCGGGTCCAGCCCCAGCCCCCGGTTGACCGCGATGGCTTGGGCGGCAAAGGCCTCGTTGCTTTCGATCACGTCAAAATCCGACAGCGACAGCCCAGTGCGCTTGACCAGCGATTCGACCGCCGGGATGGGCCCGATGCCCATCACTTCGGGCCGGACACCGGCATGGGCATAACCCACGATCCGGGCCATCGGCGCCAGCCCCGCCCGCGCGGCCGCATCGGCGGTGCCCAGCACCAGCGCGGCCGCACCGTCATTGATGCCCGAGGCGTTTCCGGCTGTAACAGAGCCTTCTTTACGGAATGCCGCGCGCAGCCCGGCCAGCGCCTCGGCCGTGGTGGGTTTGGGGTGTTCGTCGGTGTCAAAGGCGACGGTTTCGCGCTTGCGGCGCACCTCGACCGGGACGATCTGCGACGCGAACCGCCCCTCGGCAATCGCCTTGGCGGCGCGGGTCTGGCTTTCCAGCGCAAAGGCATCCTGGTCGGCGCGGCTGATGGCGTTCTCATCGGCCACGTTCTCGGCGGTGACGCCCATATGGCCGGTGCCGAACGGACAGGTCAGCGCGCCGATCATCATGTCGACCGCACCGGCATCGCCCATCTTCTGGCCCCAGCGGGCCGCGGGCAGGATATGCGGCGAACGGCTCATGCATTCCGCGCCACCAGCCAGCCCGAATTCGGCATCGCCCAGCATCAGCGACTGCGTCACCGACACCACCGCCTGCAGGCCCGAACCACACAGGCGGTTGACGTTCATCGCGGGCGTCTGGTCGGGGATCCCCGCTTCGATCGCCGCCACCCGCGACAGATACATGTCCCGGGGTTCGGTGTTGATGATGTGGCCAAAGGCGACATGACCGATCTGCGCGGGTTCGACCCCGGCGCGGTCCAGCGCGGCCTTGCCGGCGATGGTGCCCAGCGTAATCGGCGGTGTGCCCGCCAGGGATCCGCCAAAGGTTCCGATGGCTGTGCGTGCCGCACCCAGAATGACGATATCGGTCATGAAAAATTCTCCCACCCGGGCAGATGCCCACTTTCGCCCCCATAGGGACGCTGCGCATCCCGGGCGTCAAGGGGTCAGATCAAAGAACGTGCGGGCACGAATCGCTACAACATCCGCACTCATTTCGGGAGGAGCGGAATGCCATTCGATTACAAGCCCTTTCCATTCGTGCCCCCGCCAGGGCTCAACGCGACCGAGCCGCAGCATCAGGTCATCATCGTCGGCGCCGGGCCGGTGGGGCTGGCCACGGGGCTGTTGCTGGCGCAGGCGGGGATCAAGGCTGTCATCCTCGAGGCGAACAATGTCGTTGCCATGGGGTCGCGCGCGCTGTGCTGGTCCAAGCGCAGCCTGGAGATCTTTGCCCGGCTGGGCATCGCCGAAAAGGTGCTGGCCAAGGGGGTGTTCTGGGAAACCGCCCGCACGCGGCGCGGTACGGACGAGTTGTTCACGACCGACCTGAACCCCGATCCGGGGCAACGCATGCCGGCTTTCGTGAACCTGCAGCAATATCACGTCGAAACGCTTCTGATCGACAGGATCCGGGCCGAGCCCGCGATCGACCTGCGGTTCAGCAACCGTGTCGAAGCGGTCGAACAGGATGACGCGGGCGTCCATGTCTATGTCACCACGCCCGATGGCGATTACGGGCTGCGGGCGGATTACCTGATCGCCTGTGACAGCGCGCGGTCGGCGATCCGCACCAAGCTGGGGCTGGATATGGTCGGCACCGCGTTCGAGGATCAGTTCCTGGTCGCCGATGTGGAAACCGATCACGATCTGCCCTCGGGGCGGATGTTCTGGTTCGACGCGCCCTTCAACCCGGGGCGCACCAGCCTGCTGCATCGCCAGCCCGACGGGTTGTGGCGGGTCGAGCTTCAGATCCCCCCCGATGCCAACCCCGAGGAAGAGGCGCTTCCAGAGCAAATCCTGCCGAAATTGTCACTGATTTTTCCCAAATCCGAGCTGCGACTGGATTGGGTCAGCCTCTATCGTTTTCAATGCCGGCGGCTGCCGCAATTCCGTCAGGGCCGGGTGTTTTTTGCCGGCGACAGCGCGCATGTCATGCCGCCCTTCGGCGCGCGGGCGGGGAATGGCGGGTTGCAGGACGCGGTGAACCTGTCCTGGCGGCTGGCCAGCACGATCCAAGGTCAGGGATCGGCGCAATTGCTGGACGGTTATGACCGCGAACGCGGCCAGGCCACCGACGAGAACCTGCGTCAGGCCCAGGCGACGGCCCGTTTCATGGCGCCGGGAAGCGCCGTCGAACGGGCGTTTCGCGATGGTCTGCTGGCGATGTCGCGCAACACGGGCTTTGCGCGCGATTGGGTGAATACCGGCCGTCTGGCGACACCGGGCATCTATCCCAGCGCGGGGCCGGACGATTCCGCGCTGCCCGCCCATACCCGCCCCGGCGCCGTGGCCGAGGACGCCCCGCACGGCCATGGCTGGCTGCTGGATGCGTTGGGCGGCGAGCTGCGCCTGATCGCGATCAACAGCCCCGTGCCGGACGTGCCCCTGCCCTGTATCGAGGCCGACCCGAACCCGACCGTCCGGAAACACTATCTGGGCGACGCGGCGCGGGCGCTTTACCTGATCCGGCCCGATCAGGTGATCGCCGCGCGCTGGGTCGACCCGACCCCCGAAGCCATCACAGACGCCGTCACCGAATTGTGGGAGGGACGCATATGACCCTAAAAACAGAGCCTAACCTGCCTGAACATGACGTATTCTATGCCCGTCTGATGGCCGCCCATGACGGGCTGAGCACCGGTGAAAGCCTGACGCTGAACGCGCGGCTGGTGCTGCTTCTGGCCAACCATATCGGCGATATGTCGGTGCTGGAGGACGCCATCGCCACCGCCCAACAGGCCTGAACCGTCTTGCCGCCGCGCCACCGCGCGTGGCAGGGTCCGGGCATGACGCATTTCGACGATCTCGCGCCCTTTTCCCCGGCGGAACAGAAACTGATTTCAGAATGCGCCACGCCCGAACGCATCAGCTTTGGCGATGGCACCACGCCCGGCGATACGGGCGGCGATCCATCGACCGGCCTGCGCGCGGTGGTGCTGCGGCATATCCTGCTGGGACACCCGGGCGCGCCGGTGCTGCATGACAAGGGCCTGCGCCTGCGCGGGGCGCGGATCGACGGCGCGCTGGATCTGCAGGGCTGCGATTGCGCCCGCGACATCACGCTGTCGCATTGCCGTCTGGACGCCACCCTGAACCTGGTGAATGCCAGCCTGCGCGGTCTGCACCTGAGCGGGGGCGTGCTGGCAGGGATCAGCGCCGACAACGCGCGGTTTTCCGGCAGCGTTTATCTGCGCGACGACATCCTAGTCACGGGCGAGATCGCGCTGGCCGGGGCGCGGATCGGCGGCGACCTGCAGATCTGCGGGGCCGAGATCCGCTCGCCCCTGCAAGACGCGATCTTCGCGCCCTCGCTTCGGGTCGAAGGCTCGGTTTTCCTGGGCAACTATCCCTATGCCAGCGGCGAGACGTATCTGAAGACCGAAGGCATGATCTTCCTGTCCTCGGCCCGGGTGGAACATGACGTGTTCCTCAGCAACCTGTCCGTGGCCACGACAGATACCGCCGCCAATGGCGCCGTCTTCGGCGCGACCGAGGAACACGGCCGTGGCATGGCGCTGTCACTGGCACGCGCGCGGATCGGCGGGCTGCTTTACATGCACGCGCTGGACATCCGGGGCGGCATCGTCAACCTGGCGGGCGCGTCGGTCGAACGGCTGACGGACGAACCCGCAGGCGACGGCGCGCGGTTCCCGATCCGGCTGGATGGGTTCACCTATGCCGATTTCTCGCGCCATGCCGATACGACGATCAAGGCGCGCCTGAACTGGCTGGAGCGCCGCCCCGATGACACGCCCTTCACCGCCCAACCGTACGAGCATCTGGCGCGCGTCCTGAACCGTTTGGGCCAGCGCGACGATGCGCTGACCGTGCTGCTGCGCAAGGAACAGCGCCTCAGGGCCGAGGATCGCCGCATCCTGCTGAAAGCGCATGGCCAAAGCGGGGCCTGGGCCGCGAAATGGGTGGGCGATGCGGTGCTGCGCTGGACCGTGGGCTATGGCTATCGCCCGTCGCGGTCGGTCGTGATCGCGGCGGTGCTGATCCTGGGGCTGGGCGTGTTCTTCCAGCGCTGCTGGGAGGCCGGGGACATGACCCCGAACGCCGCGCCCATCCTGACATCGGCGCCCTGGATCGCCGCCACCGAAAGCCACCCGAAAAATCCCGGCGCGTTCTGGTCCCAACCCGGACAGGCCGGGCAGGATTGGGAAACCTTCCACGGCATCGCCTATGCCGCCGATCTGGTCATTCCCATCGTGTCGCTGGGACAGGAAAGCGCCTGGGCACCGTCCACATCCCGCAGCCCTCTGGGCCGGGTCGGCTGGTGGCTCCGCTGGTTCGCCAAGGCCATCGGCTGGGTCGTCACGGCACTGGGCGCGGCGGCCATCACCGGGGTGATCCGGCGCGACTGACGACGGTTCCCTTGTCGGAATTGATTCGCCGCACCCCGCCCGCCACGGCATAGTCAGGGCAGAAAGCGGAGGTTGCCCATGCCCACCCCATTCCTGACCCGCATCCACGACACCCTGGCCGAGATCGAGGCGCAGGGGCTGATGAAACACGAACGTCAGATCACCTCGCCCCAGTCGGGCCGGGTGCAGGTTGGCGGGCGTCAGGTCATCAACCTGTGCGCCAACAACTATCTGGGTCTGGCCGACCACCCCGCCCTGATCGCGGCGGCGAAACAGGCGATGGACGATCACGGGTTCGGCATGGCCTCGGTCCGGTTCATCTGCGGCACACAGGATCTGCACCGCGCGCTGGAACAGCGGCTGGCGGGGTTCCTGGGCACCGATGACGCGATCCTGTTCGCGGCCTGTTTCGACGCGAATGGGGCCTTGTTCGAGCCGCTTTTGGGACCCGAGGACGCGGTGATATCCGACGCGCTGAACCATGCGTCGATCATCGACGGCATCCGGCTGTGCAAGGCGAAACGCTATCGCTATGCCAATTCGGACATGGACGCGTTGGAGGATCAGCTGAAAGCCGCCCGCGCCGATGGCGCGCGCGACATCCTGATCGCCACCGATGGTGTGTTCAGCATGGATGGCTATCTGGCCAAGCTGCCCGAGATCACCGCGCTGGCCCGGCAATACGGCGCGCTGGTGATGGTCGACGATTGCCATGCGACCGGTTTCATGGGGCCAAAGGGCGCCGGCACGCCCGCCCATCACGAGGTCAAGGTCGACATCCTGACCGGCACGCTGGGCAAGGCGCTGGGGGGCGCGATCGGCGGCTATATCGCCGGGCCGCAGCCGGTGGTGGACCTGCTGCGCCAGCGCGCGCGGCCCTATCTGTTTTCCAATGCGCTGCCGCCACCGGTCACCGCCGCCGGGATCACCGCCATCGAGCTGGTCGAGCAGGGCGACGATCTGCGCACGCAACTGTTCGACAACACCGCCTATTGGCGCGCGGGGCTGGAAAAGCTGGGCTTTGACCTGTTGCCCGGGGCACATCCCATCGTGCCGGTGATGCTGGGCGACGCAAAGCTCAGCCAGCAGATGGCGGCGCGGCTGGACGCGCTGGGCGTTTTCGTCGCCGGGTTCTTCTTTCCCGTGGTGCCCAAGGGCCAGGCGCGCATCCGCACGCAGATGAGCGCCGCACTGACACGTGACGATCTGGACGCCGCGCTGACGGCGTTCGGTCAGGCCGGGCGCGACACGGGGGTGCTGTCATGAGCAGCAACCAGATGAAGGCGCTGGTCAAGGCCCGGCCCGAGCCGGGTCTGTGGATGGACCGCGCGCCGGTGCCGGAAATCGGCCCCGACGACGTGCTGATCCGCATCCGCAAAACCGGCATCTGCGGTACCGACATCCACATCTGGAACTGGGACGAGTGGGCCCGGAAAACAGTGCCTGTTCCACTGATAACCGGCCATGAATTCGCCGGTGAGATCGTCGAGATCGGCCGCGATGTCGAAGGTCTGGAAATCGGCCAGCGCTGTTCCGGCGAGGGGCATCTGATCGGCCATCACTCGCGCCAGAGCCGCGCGGGCAAGTTCCACCTGGACCCCGAAACGCGTGGGATCGGGGTGAATGAACAGGGCGCGTTTGCCGAATACCTGCGCCTGCCTGCGTTCAACGTGGTCCCCCTGCCCGATGAGATCGACGACGAGATCGGCGCGATCCTGGATCCGCTGGGAAATGCGGTCCACACCGCGTTAAGCTTCGATCTGGTGGGCGAGGATGTGTTGATCACCGGCGCGGGCCCCATTGGCATCATGGCCGCCGCCGTGGCCCGGCATGTGGGCGCCCGCCATGTGGCGATCACCGATGTGAACCCCGAGCGGCTGGCGCTGGCGGGCCGGGTGGCTGACGTGCGCCCGGTGAATGTGCTGGAGGAGGATTTGGCCGGAATCGTCACTGAAATGGGCATGAACCAGGGGTTCGATGTGGGCATGGAAATGTCGGGCAACCAGGCGGCGCTGGATCAGATGGTCGCGGCGATGGTCATGGGCGGGCGCATCGCCATGCTGGGCATTCCGCCCGGAAAATCGCCCGTGGACTGGAGTCGGATCGTGTTCAAGGCGCTGACGATCAAGGGCGTCTATGGCCGAGAGATTTTCGAGACCTGGTACAAGATGATCGCCATGTTGCAGAACGGGTTGGATGTGCGCGGGGTGATCACGCACCGGTTTGCGGTCGATGATTTTCAGATCGGGTTCGACGTGATGCGCAGCGGGGCCAGCGGCAAGGTGGTGCTGGACTGGTCCTGACGCGGCGTGGGTGGCCCGCGCCGGGGGCTGCGCGCCCCCGGACCCCCGCGAGGTATTTTCACCAAGATGAAGGGGGCAGCGGTTTACGTCCGGTGGGGGTCAGCTGGGCGACCTCGTGCCCCTCGATCACCGCGACCGACAGCGCACGGCCGTAAGCCGCGCCGGTGTCCAGGTTCAGCCGGTTGCCATAATGGGTCACCCTGTCGACCGGTGTGTGGCCATGTACGATCAGCGCGCCGTGGTCATCAGCCGCATCGTGAAACTCGCGGCGGATCCAGACCAGGTCATCCTCGACCTGATCCGGCAGCGGCACACCGGGGCGGATACCGGCGTGGCAGAAATAGACCGCGCCCGCATGGTGATGGTTCGGCAGGGCCTGCAGAAAGGCGCGGTGTGCGGGCGGCACCAGCGCGGTTGCGTCCGCATGAATATCCCGTTCGTTCCGGTCAAGCGACACGTCCACACCGTAGGAGGCCAGAGTCTCGCGTCCGCCGATGATGTCCTGCAGCCAGTGCAGGTCGTCGCGCAGCGGGTCGGGCTGTTCCGGGCTGCGCAGGTAGTGTTCCATCATCCGGTCGTGGTTGCCCTTGAGGCAGATCCAGGGCTGGCCGGCCGCGATCCCGTCGATCAGGAAATCCAGAACGCCGCGCACATCGGGGCCGCGATCTGCGAAATCGCCCAGATGCACCACGGGCGCGGCGGGGTCGCCGGTGGCAAGGCGGTCGGCCGCGATCAGGTCATGCACGCCGTGCAGCTTGTCGAGATGGCCGTGAATATCGCCGATGGCATAGAACCGCATCAAGGGCCCCCCTGGAATGACACAACCCGCCACAAACTGCGGCGGGTTGGAAATTTGGCAAGCTGTTTCACGCTCAGGCGGCGTCGAATTCCAGCGGGCGGATCGACTGGAACAGCCCGGTGTCGTGCAGCTGTTTCAGCACCGCATCCGGCACCGGCGCATCGACATAGAGAACCGCGATGGCGTCGCCGCCGGCCTCTTTCCGGCCGAGGGTAAAGTTGGCGATGTTCACGCCGCCCTCGCCCATGGTGCGGCCCAGCGTCCCGATGATGCCCGGCACGTCCTGATTGGTGGTGTAGAGCATGTGATTGCCGATCTCGGCGTCGATATTGATGCCCTTGATCTGGATGAAGCGCGGCTTGCCGTCGCTGAAGACGGTGCCCGCGATCGAACGCTCGCGCTTGTCGGTCACCACGGTCAGCTTGATATAGGCATCGAAGACGCCCGATTTGCCCTGGGTGGTGCGGCTGATCTGGATGCCCTTGTCGGCGGCGGCCACGGGGGCGGAAACCAGGTTCACATCCGGGTTGGCGGGCTTCATCACGCCGGCAATCGCGGCGCAGTTCAGCGCATCCAGGTTCATGTCGGCCACGTGACCGTCATAAAGGATGTTGATCGCCTTGATCGGCTCGTCCGTCATCTGGCCGATAAAGGCGCCCAGATGCTCGGCCAGCTTGATCCAGGGGCCCATGATCTTGGCTTCCTCGGCGGTGACCGACGGCATGTTCAGCGCGTTGGTCACGGCCCCGGTCAGCAGGTAATCGGCCATCTGTTCGGCCACCTGCAGCGCCACGTTTTCCTGTGCCTCGGTCGTGGCGGCGCCCAGATGCGGGGTGCAGACGACATTCGGCAGGCCGAAAAGCGGGTTCTCGGTCGCGGGTTCCTCGCTGAACACGTCAAAGGCCGCACCGGCGACATGGCCGGATTTGATCAGGTCTGCCAGCGCCTCTTCATCGACCAGACCGCCGCGGGCACAGTTGATGATGCGCACGCCCTTCTTGGTCTTTTCCAGGTTCTCGCGGCTCAGGATATTGCGGGTGCTGTCGATCAGCGGCACGTGCAGGGTGATGAAATCCGACCGTTTCAGCAGCTCTTCCAGCTCGACCTTCTCGACCTGCATCTGCTCGGCCTTTTCCTCGGACAGGAAGGGGTCGAAAGCGATGACCTTCATCTTCAGCCCACGGGCGCGGTCGCAGACGATGCCGCCGATATTGCCGGCGCCGATCACGCCCAGGGTCTTGCCGGTCAGCTCGACCCCCATGAATTTGGATTTCTCCCACTTGCCGGCATGGGTCGATGCGCTGGCCTCGGGGATCTGGCGGGCCACGGCGAACATCATCGCGATGGCGTGTTCGGCGGTGGTGATCATGTTGCCGAAGGGCGTGTTCATGACGATCACGCCCTTTTTCGACGCCGCGACCTTGTCGACATTGTCGGTGCCGATCCCGGCACGACCGACGACTTTCAGGTTGGTGGCGGCTTCCAGGACCTTTTCGGTCACCTTGGTGGCCGAGCGGATCGCCAGACCGTCATATTTGCCGATGACTTCCAGCAGCTTGTCCTTGTCCTTGCCGATGGACGGATCGAAATCGACCTCGATCCCGCGATCCCGGAAGATCTGAACGGCGGTTTCGGACAGTTTGTCGGATACGAGTACTTTGGGGGCCATTGGGCGCTCCATCTTTCGCGAAATTTGGGGAATCGCGGGGTGGGATTCACCCCGCGCGATATCTTACTGAGCGGCGATCTCGGCCTCGAAGGCCCATTCCAGCCACGGCATCAGCGCCTGCAGGTCGGCGGTTTCGACCGTGCCGCCGCACCAGATCCGCAGACCGGCAGGTGCATCACGATAGGCACCGATATCCAGTGCGACGCCCTCGGCCTCCAGCCGCTTGGCGACGGCCTTGGCAAAGGCGGCGCCGTCCTGGATGCGATCGTCGGTGAATTTCAGGCAGACGCTGGTGTTCGACGCGGTCGCCGGATCGGTCGCCAGATTGGCGATCCAGTCATGGCTGGCGACGAAATCGGCGATCACGCCCGTATTGGCATCGGCGCGCGCGATCAGGCCCTTCAGCCCGCCCACGGATTTCGCCCAGTTCAGCGCGACCAGATAATCCTCGACCGCCAGCATCGACGGGGTGTTGATCGTGGCGCCGGTGAAGATACCGTCGATCAGCTTGCCACCCTTGGTCAGGCGGAAGATTTTCGGCAGCGGCCAGGCGGGGGTATAGCTTTCCAGCCGTTCCACCGCGCGCGGGGACAGGATCAGCATGCCGTGGGCCGCTTCGCCACCCAGAACCTTTTGCCAGCTGAAGGTGGTCACATCCAGCTTGTCCCAGGGCAGGTCCATCGCAAACGCGGCGCTGGTTGCGTCACAGATGGTCAGACCGGCGCGGTCGGCGGCGATCCAGTCGCCATTCGGCACGCGCACACCGCTGGTGGTCCCGTTCCATGTGAACACCACGTCATTGTCAAAATCGACCGATGCCAGATCGACGATCTCGCCATAGTCGGCGGTCTTGACCTCGGCCTCGATCTTCAGCTGCTTGACCACATCGGTGACCCAGCCCGCGCCGAAGCTTTCCCAGGCCAGCATCTCGACCTTGCGTGCGCCCAGCAGGTTCCACATGGCCATTTCGACGGCACCGGTATCCGATGCCGGAACGATGCCGATCTTGTAATCGGCGGGCACGCCCAGAATCTCGCGCGTGATCTCGATCGCGTCTTTCAGCTTGGCCTTGCCGATGGCGGCACGGTGGCTGCGGCCCAGGGCGGCATCCGAAAGTGCGTCGAGTGTGAATACGGGGGGTTTGGCACAGGGGCCGGAAGAAAAACGCGGGTTGGCCGGCCGCGTAGCCGGAGCGTCAAAAGCCATCTCTGGTATCCTTACAGATATATGCCCCTCGTTGGGGAGGGGTGTCCCGCCGCCGGACATAGGGCCGTTTCGGGACTGGCGCAATAGGGAAAACCGCGCTATTGCGCCGCCTGATCGTTAAAAAGCGACACGCCTGTTCACTATCGGAAACTGCCCCATGTACGCTGTCACCCTGCTGTCCAATCCCGCCGATCCCACGCTGACCCCCGCCACGGTCGAGGCGCTGCGCAATGCCTGGGGTGGGGGCGATGCGCAATGGCTGGACCCCGACATTGCGGCCGAATTCATGGTGGCCGAAGTGCCTGGCAACCGCTGGGACGCCTGGGACAGCCTGCAAGGGATGGGCATCGACCTGGTGGTGCAGCCCGCCGAAGGGCGCCGCAAGAAGATGCTGCTGGCCGATATGGACAGCACCATGATCCAGCAGGAATGCATCGACGAGCTGGCCGTGGTCGCGGGCATCGGTGAACGCGTGGCGGAAATCACCGCCCGCGCGATGAATGGCGAGCTGGATTTCGAAGGCGCGCTGCGCGAACGGGTGGGGCTGCTGAAGGGGCTCGATTCCGGCGTGATAGAGACTGTTTTGGCCCAGCGCATCAGCTTCATGCCCGGCGGCAAGGTGCTGCTGGCCACGATGAAGGCCAACGGCGCCTATGCGGCGCTGGTATCGGGGGGGTTCACCGCCTTTACCGCCCATGTGGCGGCCACGCTGGGCTTTGATGAAAACCGCGCCAACACGCTGAACATCGCGGATGGCAAGCTGACCGGCACAGTCGCCGAACCCATCCTGGGGCGCGAGGCCAAGGTGCAGGCGCTGAAGGACATCACCGCGAAACTGGGCATCGCCCATGACGATGTGATGGCTGTGGGCGACGGGGCCAATGACCTGGGGATGCTGGGGCTGGCGGGTGCGGGCGTGGCGCTGCACGCCAAGCCCAGCGTCGCGGCGCAATGCGATATCCGCATCAACCACGGCGATCTGACCGCGCTGCTGTATATCCAGGGCTACGCGCGGCCCGATTTCGCGGAATAGGCGGGGCTCAGCCCGCCAAACCCGCCACCGGGCGAATATGCCCCGTAAGCATGCCGCGCCGGTTCGGGATCGGCGCGTTCATACGCCGCTGCACCGCGGGATGATCGGCCGGCAACACGCCCAGCCGCACCAGCAACGCCGCCATCGCGCATTCGCTGGCGCGCGTGGCGCCATCGGCGATCTTCAGCGCGACACCCAGTCTCTGTTTCGGCAGAATCGCAACGAAAACCCCCTCGGCCCCGGTTTTGATCGCGACCGGCTCGGACGTGGCCCGCATCAACTCGGTACAGGCGCGGCCCTCGCCCGCGACCAGCCAGGGATGGGCGATCATCGCCTGTGTCAGCCGCCCGGCGGCGCCGTCGCGCGCGTGGCTGCTTTCGGGATCGGCGGCGGCGAAAAACGCCATCGCCCGCGCAAGCCCATGCAGCGTGGTGCCGAAGTTCGGGGCCGAACAACCGTCAATGCCGAAACCGGGGCTTTTCGTCTCTGTCACGGCCTCAAACGCCTCCAGCACCCGCGTCTGCACGGGGTGATCCGGGTCCACATATTCCGGCCCGGCCTTAAGGTGCTGCGTCAGGGTCAGAAAGCCCGCGTGTTTGCCCGAACAATTGTTGTGCCACTGGCAGGGCGACCCGCCCGCGCGGATCATGTCATGCTTGATCTCGCGGTCGCGCGGGGCCTCGGGGCCGCAGCGCAGATCGCTGTCGCCCAGCCCCAGTTCGGCCAGCCACGCGGAGACCACATCGGTGTGCCCCGGCGCCCCCTGGTGCGAGGCACAGGCGAGCGCCAGATGCGCCTGCGACAGCCCCGCCGCATCCGCGGCCCCGCTTTCGACCAGCGGCAGCGCCTGCAACATCTTGGCCGACGAGCGCGGCAAAATCACCGCTTCGGGATCGCCCCAGGCCGCGACAATCCCGCCCGTCGCGTCACAGATAACCGCGTGTCCCTGGTGGATCGATTCCAGAAACGGCCCACGCCAGACTTCGACAAGGTTCGCCGGATTCATGATTTTCCCCTGTTTGCTGCGCGAATTTGTGCCAACAGGGCTTTCACCCCCCCGGACATTTACGTTAATCTTGCTGTATCGAGTTGAAATTTCGCGCGCCACAGGAAAAGGTCCGAAAAACGGACGAGGGCGCCCAGAGGCAAGACGGCTGGAGGCTGTACACGACATGACACGCTGGATGAAATACGCGGTCGCAAGCGCGATCCTGGCGACCGCCCCGGTCGCGGCAAACGCCCAGGAAACCGAAAACCGCGTTGCTGTGAAAACCGATTGGTCGGTCTATGTCGAGGACAACCCGACCGAATGCTGGGCCGTTTCGGCCCCGCGCGAGACGGTGAACACCGACGCGGATGGCAATATCAAGGCCGTGCGCCGCGGTGACATCTATATGCTGGTCTTCTATCGCCCGTCCGAAAGCATCACGGGCCAGATCCAGTTCGCGGGTGGCTATCCCTTTGCGCCCGGCTCGACCGTCAGTGTCCAGATCGGCGACAGCAAGTTCGACCTGTTCACCGAAGGCGAAAGCGCCTGGCCCGCCACCGCCGCCGAAGATGGCAAGATCATCGCCGCGATGAAACGCGGGGCCGATGCCGTCGTCACGGGCCGGTCGGCGCGCGGGACGGTTACCAAGGACACGTTCTCGTTGCTGGGGTTCACCGCCGCGGTGGACGAGGCGCAGAGCCGCTGCGCCAACTGATCACGCGCATGCCGCGCCCCTGAAAAACAGCCGTGCCGCGTGTACGGCTGTTTATTTGTGTCCGCGAATCCTATATCTGGACCGATCACCTTACTGGAGACGCGCGCATGTCGGCCTCGGCCCCGATCACTCAGGATGTTCTGACCATCCCCCGCAAGCTGCCCGATGGCGGCAAGGTCAACCTTGTCGGTCTGACCCGGGACCAGCTGCGCGCGGCGCTGATCGCCGCCGGCACGCCGGAAAAACAGGCCAAGATGCGGCTGAACCAGATCTGGCAGTGGATCTATCAGAAGGGCGTGCGCGATTTCGCCGAGATGACCAACCTGTCCAAGGATTACCGCGCGCTGCTGGCCAAGAACTTCGATGTCGCGATCCCCGAGATCGTCAGCAAGAATGTCAGTGCCGACGGTACCCGCAAATACCTGGTGCGGATCGCCGGCGGGCACGAGGTCGAGGTGGTCTATATCCCCGAAACCGATCGCGGCACGCTGTGCATCAGCTCCCAGGTGGGCTGCACCCTGACCTGTTCCTTCTGCCACACCGGCACACAGAAGCTGGTGCGCAACCTGACCGCGGGCGAGATCATCGGCCAGGTCATGCTGGCGCGTGACGATCTGGACGATTGGACCCGCCAGGGCGAGGGGATGGGCGAACGCCCGCGCCTGGTGTCGAACATCGTGCTGATGGGCATGGGCGAGCCGCTTTACAATTTCGACGCCGTGCGCGACGCGATGAAGATCTCGATGGATGGCGAAGGCATCAGCCTGTCCCGCCGCCGCATCACCCTGTCGACCAGCGGTGTGGTCCCGGAAATCGCCAAGACCGCCGAAGAGATCGGCTGCATGCTGGCGGTCAGCTTCCACGCCACCACGGATGAGGTCCGCGACAAGCTGGTGCCGATCAACAAGAAATGGAACATCGCCGCGTTGCTGGACGCGCTGCGCGCCTATCCCAAGCTGTCGAATTCCGAACGCATCACCTTTGAATACGTGATGCTGAAGGATGTGAACGACAGCGACGACGACGCGCGCCGCCTGGTCCGTCTGATCGCGGGCATCCCGGCCAAGATCAACCTGATCCCCTTCAACGAATGGCCCGGCGCCCCCTATCAGCGGTCCGACTGGGACCGGATCGAAGGCTTCGCCGACATCATCTACAAGGCAGGCTATGCCAGCCCCATCCGCACCCCCCGGGGCGAGGATATCATGGCCGCCTGCGGCCAGCTGAAATCCGCCACCGAACGCGCCCGCAAAAGCCGCGCGGAAATCCAGAAGGATGCGGGGTTGTGATAGGCAGGTTGGTCCGCTGTGCGGACTAAGCGCCAATTCGCTGCGGTTGCGCCAATGGCGGCTTGGCGATACCCCGACGGGCGAACTTTGCGCTCTCCGAGGCTTCTTCGCGTACCTATTCCAGGTTTTCCCGAATAAGATCAAATCCGTTTCCGAACGGATCAGCACAATTTGCAAGGTCTGCGACCTCTGAGTAGGTTTTCTTTTCAACCGAGCCGCCGTACTTTTCAACTTCTGCACAAACCGGATCAATGTCATCTACTATGAAGTCAAGATGAACCGGTGTCCAATGACGCTGGTAGTGACGTTTTTCATCGGCTGCGCCGATGGTGCCTGCGGCTTTCTCTTGGATGTGGAGATCGAGCGTTCCAACGGAGATAACCTGCCAATCATCCGAGTACTTTTTCTTAAATTTGCAGCCCAATGCCTCAACATAAAACTTCAAGGCTGTGGACATGTCAGATACATCAATGCTGATAGTTGCTTTGCGAGCCAAAACGGTACCTCCAAAAGAGCAATTTGTTCCATTTTTGTTCTCCCTGTGCCTGCCAGTTTTAGTTTTGCAAGTCAACCGCGCTGTGCACGATAGCCGACATTCAGTAGGCATGCAGAAACCGTGAGTTTGGGCTC
>NZ_NSBT01000001.1 GCF_002285435.1 Actibacterium ureilyticum | reverse complement strand
TGGTGAATGCCTTGGAAAATGGAGCCGAAGAAGGACGTGATTACCTGCGAAAAGTCTGGGGGAGCTGGAAGTAAGCTGCGATCCCGGAATGTCCGAATGGGGAAACCTAACATGATTTATCTCATGTTATCTATAAGTGAATACATAGCTTATAAGAAGGGAACCTAGGGAACTGAAACATCTTAGTACCTAGAGGAAAAGAAAATAATAATGATTCTGTTAGTAGTGGCGAGCGAACACGGAACAGGCCAAACCGTTCTACGGGGCGGGGTTGTAGGACTTTTGTTAGAGTTACAAAGTTATTGTATAGTAGAAGCTATTGGGAAGTAGCGGCATAGAGGGTGATACCCCCGTATACAAAATGCAATAACCTCGAGAAAGTATCCTGAGTACGGCGAAACATGTGAAATTTTGTCGGAATCTGCCAAGACCACTTGGTAAGCCTAA
>NZ_NSBT01000019.1 GCF_002285435.1 Actibacterium ureilyticum | reverse complement strand
CGACAACGTCCTATGTCGGGAGATTCGGGCTGCTTAGGTCAGCAGGTCATGGGGCATCCGGTGTTCCGGATGCCGTGATAAGTTTGCCCAGACGGGCTCTGCCGTCAAGAAATGATCTCTTCCATAGCAAACACAGGGTACGCGCCACGGCGGCCCTCACCGTCCTCAATACGAGATCCCAAATCCCAAGCAGAAGGCCCGAACATTATCTACGAGGTCAGAAAGCTGCCTCCACGGCTCGTCAGAGAGGGGTCCTTCCGCCTGGGCTCACCCCCTCGAAGAAGGGGCGATAGGGTTCGCCGTGATTGACCACGGCGTGTACGGTGCGCGCCATCTTGGCCGCGATTGCGGTGTAGGCCTTGCGGCGCAGATGGGCGTTGTGTCGATCCTTCGAGATGTAGCGCTCGAACTTGTCGCGGAAGCTGTTGGTCCGCTTGAGAACGGCGGTCTGGCCGGCCATCCACAGCGTGCGCCGCAGCCGGGCATTGCCGTACTTCGAGATACGGCTCTGACCGCGGAACATGCCGGACTGCACGGTGGCGAGGTCCATGCCGCAGAACTTCAGGAACTGGCGGTGATGCCGGAACCGACGCAGGTCGCCGGCCTCGGCCAGGATGGTCATGGCGTTGATCGGGCCGATGCCGGGAATCGTCGTCAGCAGCTGATAGTCGGGCAGATCGGAGAGCAGCTCGACCGCACGCGCTTCGATCTCGTTGCGCTGGCGGACGAGGCTTCTGCCTTCGGCGAGGACCAGACGGAACATGCGAACGGCGTCGGAATCCGGTCCGACGGGCAAACCAACAGAGCCGACCGCCGTGGCGTAAATATCTGAAAGCAGGCGCTCTTTGGAAACCTTCTTGCCCACCACGTGCCAGGCATCAGCGATGAAGTCTTCCCGGGTCATGGCCGCGATCATCGTCGGCGTCGGATACCTCTCGAGGAACGCGAGGAACCAGTCGGTTCGGGAGCTTCGATGAAACCTTTCCGCCTCAGGGAAGTAGAGCGGCAGGTAGTGCGTCAGGATACGGTGCCAGAGCTCGGTCTTCGAACGCGAGACGACCTCGTGCGTCTTCGACAGCTCCTGAATATCCGCCGTCCCTACGACCAGCGGATCGTGAAAGAACTGCACGGCGCCGATCTCCATCATGTGCAGGATGACCTGGGCGTCCTTGGGATCATTCTTGTCCCAGCTGTTGTGCAGAGCCTCGCGCGTTCGGGCCAAGCCAACGGAAGAGACAAGCTTCAGGTCGAACCCGGCCAGGCCGAGATGGTGCGCCAACGGACGATGGTAGTTGCCGGTCGCCTCAAACCCGATCCGCACCGGTAGATCATAGCTTGTGAGGGCCGCAGACAGGCGCCGAAAGTCTTCCAGCGTGTTCGTAATCGTCATGCGGCGACGGCGCTTCTTGCCGGGAATGCCGATAAGCACTTCGTGCCGGTGTTTTGAAATGTCGATGGCGACCAGCAAGGTCGAAGCAGTAAAATGAGTGGCGGTCATAGCCGGTCTCCTCAGCAGTGTGGTTGTGCAAAACCACTGTTGAGACTTGAGACCCGGTTATGGCCACCCGCTGCGCAATTTGGGGGCTGCGCGCGTGGCCATAACCTAAAGACAGCCCATCTTCCCGACGTGCTACGGCACCGAGTTGACGTCGAACGCCATGCTCAAATGGCAGGCGGATCGCCAAGTGGAATGGCACTACATCGCGCCGGGCAAGCCCATGCAGAATGGCTTGATCGAAAGCTTCAACGGCCGCCTGCGGGACGAGTGCCTGAACGAGCACCTGTTCCCAACACTGCGCCATGCCCGCCATCTGATTGCGGCATGGCGCAACGATTACAACTATCACCGCCCGCACTCGAGCCTCGACGGGCTTACCCCGCGAGAGTATCACCAAAGGTCAGAAAAGGACCAAACCCTGAACAGAGCTAATCCATAAACGCGGACTCCGAGGGGAGCAGGTCAATGCGCAGATCACACCGGTCAACTATGACCCGGCAACAACCAACCCTTGGGGGCTGCATCCAAGGCTGCTGCCGCAACGCGTATTGGCGAATGACGGTCTTTGCCCGGGCGACATTCACGTCGATGCGATCGCGCGCTATCTGTACCATATTGAAGAGGGTGGCACCGCGATGCGATACGGGGTCGCGATCGCCAAGGGAAATCTCTATGAACTCGGCACCTATACGATCCGCCGAAAAGTCGAATGGCCACACTGGACGCCAACATCGTCAATGATTGAACGCGATCCGGATGCCTATGCGCGATTTGCCGACGGCATGGAACCGGGGCCCTTGAATGCGTTGGGCAGCCGGGCGTTGTATCTATTTGTGGGAGACCGTGACACGTATCTCCGCATCCACGGAACGCCCAGCCCGCGCAGCATTGGAGGCCGCGCCAGTTCCGGTTGCGTGCGCATGGTTATGGCGCACATCAACGATCTATACCCAAGCGTTGCTATCGGATCGACTGCGTTTCTTTATTCAGCTGAAGACAGTGTTACCGCCCGAAGTTGATTTTTTGTCGCAAGCAACCGCAAAAAAATACTGTGGCGAACACGACAGTCTAACCAACGCCTTACGCCCAAAAGCGTTGGTTTTGTTCATTTACGGTCGAGTACCAAGCGCCCGTTCAAATTGCGCGATAGCCAAAGACTTGTCATCTTCGTCGTTTTCGAAAAGCTTCGTCGTTTGCACACCCGGCAATTTGCCGAAGTCATCCATCAGACGTCGGGGAAAGAAGGTCCGGCCAATCGACTCGAACCCAGGCAACTGTCTGAGTAGCGCAGACGTGCTCACACTACAAAAGCCAGAAGCCGCTGGGCCATTCGCCACTGCGAGTTGCAATGCCAGTTCTGCAACTTCAGCAGACACTTCGACCTCCTGGATGACGACATGATAGGTCTCTCGTGCATGCGCCCGAGCATAGAAGTCAGCCACTTCCGGAGTGACCCCGTATAGCACATCGCCGCGCTCGGGGACGGAACGAAGCCGAACTGTACCTGCGGGATCGAAGATGACGCGCTGTGATCCGTTGATCATACGCTGGTATGCGCTCCTGCTCCCGACCTGTTGTTGATCATTGTGTATAGTGTCAAGGCGGTCGGCCCGTCATGAGAGTAGGATGCACTGCTGACTACCTCAGCAGAAGCATCCGGTCTTATGTCGTTTCCGGTCCCGCATCCGACCAAAATCAAAACAGTCAAAATCCGGACGATCCGATGAAAAATGGTCACTGGCTCACCCCAACGCTTTTCACGCCGTTTTTCCCGACATCCTGTTTTTGGTCCAATAAATTCGGCGTCAAACGCCGCCCAAATCTGCGGATATCGCGTTCCACAAATGAATAGGAGCGCTCAGACCGGATAGATTTGTCGCAAATTGTAACAGGCATCCTCTGTGCGACCTGGTGATACAAAACACGCGTTCTCCCGCATTTCGCACCACCAAACACTCCCCATATGATGCGTATCGCAACACTGAAACGAGGTGATCGAAGTGAAACGCAACACACTGCTTGCAGCAATGGCCCTTGCCGCAACCGCACTTGGAACTGCCGCTTCGGCGGAATCCCATCACGGGCATGGGGGTCAACCGGGTGACAAGGGCGGACCGGGTATGATGCAGAACGGGGGTCCGGGCATGATGGGGAACATGGGCGGCATGATGGACATGATGGCGCGCATACACGGAAACATGATGGGTGGCGGCATGATGGGCGCAGGCATGGGTGGCGGCATGATGCAAATGTTCGACGCCGATGGAGACGGCACAACCACGCCCGACGAGATGCGCACGCAGCTTCAGACCAAGCTTACAGAATATGACAGCGACGGGGATGGAAGCCTTTCGATTGCTGAATTCGAAGCCCTCCACAGCGCGATGATCCGCGAGATGATGGTGGATCGCTTCCAACATCTCGATGCCGACGGCGATGGCGCGGTGACGCCGGTAGAAATGGCCGCTCCGGCGGATAGGACGGAACGGATGCAGAATATGCGCTCAAACATGACAGATGCGCCCGCTCGGCCTGGCAACGGTCAGGGTATGGGCGACGGTTCCATGATGCAGGGCAATTGATCCATCGGGTGCCGGGGTCTTGCTCCGGCGCCCGACGTCGAAACGCCAGAACCAGACGCGGCTTATACATTGAACCGAACCGTGGCCTGAACCGTTTGGCCTCGGTACAGCAACAGATTGAGACGAGGAAAGTAAGATCCATGGCCTATACCTATGATCGTATCCTGAAAGACACCAACATTGATGACGCTGAGATGCGTGTTCGAGAAGCGCTGGCAGACGCAGGTTTCGGCGTTTTGACTGAGATTGATGTCAAAGCGACGATGAAAAAGAAGCTCGACGCGGATATTTCCCCGTACCGCATCCTGGGCGCCTGCAATCCGGGCATGGCGCACAAGGCGATTGAGATCGAACCGCGCATCGGCGCAATGCTTCCCTGCAACGTCATCCTGCGCGAGGTGGACGGCGGTACCGAAGTCAGCGCAGTTGATCCTGTCGCTTCGATGCAGGCAGTACAAAACGTAGACTTGCACGCTGTCGCCGGCGAAGTTCGCGATCTCCTGAGGAACGCGCTGGACGCCGCGTGATGTCGGGTTGGGTGTTATTCTCGAAATACCCTCTTGTAGATCCAGCGCAAAAAGCGGTGCTCGATCCATGTCAGTAATCCCAAAATAAACCTTTAGTGAGGAATTCACCCAGTGCTGTCAGCGGGATTGCCATTTCCGGATATTGGAACCGATCTGTTCTCAATCGAGATCGGGGGGATCACATTCGCACTCCGCTGGTACGCGTTAGCCTACATTTTCGGTATCCTTATAGGCTGGCACATTTGTCTGAGTGCTATGAGCCGTCCTGCGCTCTGGAAGCCAGATGGACCACCGCTTGACCGGACCCAGCTCGAAAATTTCCTGACGTGGATCATCATTGGTGTGATTGCTGGCGGCCGCCTAGGCTTTGTTCTGTTTTATCAGCCCACATATTATCTTGCCAATCCATTGGAAATTCTGATGGTTTGGCAAGGCGGCATGTCTTTCCACGGGGGTTTCGCGGGCGTCGTCATCGCGGTCTTATCGTTCTGCCTTCGACAGAATGCGCCAGTGCTCAGCACTGCCGACTTGCTGGCATTGGCAACGCCGCCCGGCCTTTTTCTGGGACGGTTGGCCAACTTCACGAACAACGAATTGTGGGGTCGGCCAACAGACGTTCCCTGGGCCGTGATTTTTCCCGGAGAGGTTGCACAGGCCTGCTCAGGGATAACAGGTTTCTGCGCTCGGCACCCATCCCAGCTTTATGAGGCGATATTGGAAGGACTCATTCTTGGAACGCTGCTGGTCTATCTCGCGTGGGGCCGCAGCTGGTTGAAAATGCCCGGTGCATTGGCCGGAGTATTCCTGACCGGATATGGTCTTGCCCGAAGCTTCGTCGAGTTATTTCGGCAACCAGACCAACAGTTCGTCACGGAAGACAATCCCATTGGCCATGCGCTCCACTTTGGTGAGTGGGGTTTCACCATGGGCCAGTTGCTGTCCATGCCAATGGTGCTGGTGGGGCTGGGCTTAATCGTGTTTGCCCGCCGCGATCGGAGCCGGACGACGCCAACCCACAAGGCCGCATTATGACCCCGACACTGATCTCTCTTGACCTTCCCGTGGACGGAAGCCTCAAACAAGAGAAGCATTCCCAGAAAGGACCGCAAAATGAGCACCCCAACCAGTTCTGAAACCGCAGCGGCTTCTTTGGTATACGTTTGTCCCATGCACCCAGAGGTGCGACAGGACCAGCCCGGCGATTGTCCAAAATGCGGGATGCATCTCGTGTCCCAAGCGGATTTGGAGACCCATTCTGCACATGAGCATCATGGTCATCATGCAGGGGCCGACCCGGAAGATGACCGATATGATCTGGTTCCGGCAGGCCACGAGGGACCTATATACACGTGCCCGATGCATCCTCAGGTAAGGCAACCTGATCCCGGCGCGTGTCCGATTTGTGGCATGGGGTTGGAACTGGAATCCGGTGTGCCCGGTGATGACGGCCCCAATCCCGAGCTGGTGGATTTCACACGACGGTTTTGGGCCGGAACGGTCCTGACGATCCCGCTACTCGTCCTTACGATGGGGCCTTTCGTCGGTTTCCCCGCAGTCCGGACATTCTTCGGTGAAAGCACAACGCAATGGATAGAGTTGATCCTTGCAACGCCAGTGGTCTTGTGGTGCGGCTGGCCGTTCTTGGAACGAGGTTGGATTTCCTTCCGCACGATGAACCTCAACATGTTCTCCCTGATCGGCATGGGTGTTCTCGCTGCCTGGCTCTTCAGTGTTGTTGCCGTTCTGGCACCGGACGTTTTTCCTGATGGGTTCCGCGATGTCGAGGGGCATGTCGGTGTCTATTTCGAGGCCGCTGCGGTGATCGTGACGCTCGTGCTGCTCGGTCAGGTGATGGAACTGCGGGCGCGCGAAGGGACCGGCAAGGCAATCCGCGCGCTTCTTGACATGGCGGCCAAAACAGCGCGGGTCATACGAGGCGACGGGTCGGAAGAGGAGATCCCACTTGAACACGTTCAAGTAGGCGACCGACTGCGCGTTCGACCCGGCGACAAGGTGCCGGTCGATGGCGTGGTTTTGGAAGGCCGGTCGTCGATCGACGAGAGTATGATTTCCGGTGAGCCCGTACCGGTCGAAAAGACCGAAGGCGACCCTGTGACCGGTGCGACGATCAATGGCACCGGCAGCTTGGTGATGCAGGCGACAAGAGTCGGCTCCGACACGATGCTGGCGCAAATCGTCGAAATGGTCTCGAACGCACAACGTTCGCGAGCACCGATCCAAAAGTATGCTGACCAAGTGGCCGGCTATTTCGTGCCAGCCGTAATCGGTATCGCAATCCTTTCTTTCGTTTCTTGGGCAATCTGGGGACCGGTGCCCGCGCTGTCATACGCACTTGTCTCGGCCGTCGCGGTTCTGATCATCGCCTGTCCCTGTGCGCTTGGCCTTGCGACACCAATGTCGATCATGACGGCGACCGGGCGGGGCGCTCAGGCCGGGGTGCTGATCAAGAACGCCGAGGCGCTGGAGCGGTTTGAGAAGGTCGACACGCTGATCGTCGACAAGACCGGTACGCTGACCGAAGGCAAACCGCGCCTTGTGGCCGTCCTTCCTGAGACCGGATACGATGAGGCAGACGTGCTGCGCCTTGCCGCATCTCTGGAGCGCGGATCAGAACACCCGCTTGCGGAAGCCATTGTCCAAGGTGCCGAGGAGCGCGGTGTAAAGATGGCCAATGCCGAGGATTTCGAGGCCGTAACCGGCAAAGGCGTCAAGGGCGTCGTCGATGGGAAGACGGTCGCCCTCGGCAATCTGGCAATGATCCGCGACCTGGGCCTTGAGGCTGGCGATTTGACCCTCAAGGCCAATGACCGGAGAGACGACGGCGAGACGGTGATGTTTGTAGTGCTGGACAGCCAGATCGCCGGGCTTGTCGCTGTTGCTGATCCGATAAAAGAAGCTACGCCCGCTGCAATCAAGGTGCTGAAAACACTCGGTTTCCGGGTAATCATGGCCACTGGCGACAACGAACGTACCGCAAAGGCGATTGGCGCGAGGCTTGGCATCGACGAGATCCGGGCAGATGTGCTGCCCGAGGACAAGGCGCGGATCATCGAGGAGTTGCAACAGGAAGGCCGTAAAGTCGCAATGGCTGGCGACGGCGTCAACGACGCTCCGGCCCTGGCTCAGGCTGATGTCGGGATTGCCATGGGCACTGGCGCAGACGTAGCCATCGAAAGCGCGGGCATCACTCTGGTAAGGGGCAACCTCGATGGCATCGTTCGCGCCAGAAAGCTCGCGCACGCCACCATGCGCAATATTCGTCAAAACCTGTTTTTCGCGCTGATCTACAACGCTTCTGGCGTCCCCGTCGCGGCCGGAGTTCTGTTTCCTTTCTTCGGTATCCTGATCAGTCCGATGTTTGCCGCTTTCGCAATGAGCGCCTCATCGATCTCAGTGGTGCTCAATTCGCTGCGCCTTCGCAGCGTTCGAATCTAGGGTCAAGGAAACAGTATTTTCCGAAGGAAAAGTAAAAAGGATCATTTGATGCAGGGCGACAAAGAGATGTATCGCGAAGGCTCCATCAGTCTCGGCGGAGCCATTGCGATGGGGACTGGCGTAATGATCGGCGCGGGAATTTTCGCGCTGACGGGGCAGATTGCGCAACTTGCCGGGCCGAACTTTCCGCTTGCCTTCATCGCCGGTGCAGTTGTCACGAGTTTCAGTGCTTATAGCTACATAAGAATGTCGAACAAATGGCCGTCCTCCGGTGGCATCGCAATGATCCTGCAAAGGTGTTACGGCCCAAGTGCAATCGCAGCAGGCGCCGCGTTGCTGATGGCGCTCAGCATGGTGATTGCGGAGAGCCTCGTCGCCCGAACCTTTGCCACGTATGTCTTGCGCCCTTTCGATATCGAAGGTGGACCTCTGGTACCTGTCCTGGCGGTAGCCGTGATTATGTTCGCTTTTTTGGTGAACATCGCCGGAAATCGCTCGGTTGGACTGTTCTCGCTGATTATGGCAGCGATTAAGATCGGAGGCATAGCTCTGTTCGGCATCGCTGCCCTTTGGTCCAGTGGTTTTGCATTCGCCGCCGCCACCGAGACGTCTCAATCCTACGGGATTACCGGGTTCATAGCATCCACGGCGTTGGCCATCCTCGCGTTCAAGGGGTTCACGACGATCACCAACAGCGGAGCCGAGGTCACCGAACCAAACCGCAACGTTGGACGAGCGATCATGTTCTCGATCGGGATCTGTGTCGTCGTCTACCTTTTGGTCGCCTTCGGGGTTGGTTCGAGCCTGACGATCGAGGAGATCATCTCCGCGCGTGACTATTCGCTGGCACAAGCGGCGCAACCCGCCCTAGGACAAACCGGCTTCATACTGACGGTGATCTTGGCTGCCGTCGCAACCGCGTCTGGAGTTCTGGCCAGCGTCTTCGCAGTGTCGCGTATGTTGGCAATGCTGACCGACATGGAAATGATCCCACACAGCCACTTCGGTATGTCCGGCCCAATCCAACGCCACACACTGGTCTATACCGTTGTTATCGCATCAACGCTGGCCGTGCTTTTCGATCTAGGCCGGATTGCATCCCTCGGTGCATTCTTCTACCTTGTTATGGACATGATCATACATTGGGGCGTGTTCCGCTATCGTCGAACAGATCTCGGCGCCTCCGGCATTGTGCTTCTGACTGCCCTGTCGCTCGATGCAATCGTATTGGCAGCCTTCACCGTGATGAAGCTTCAAAGTGACCCGATGATCGTTCTCTACGCCGCTGTCGGGATGATCGCAGTGTTCGCATTCGAGCGTGTATACTTGTCGCGATGGGTGGCACCGCAAGCCTTCCATGCCCACGGTGATTAGCAACAATCACATCGCCTGAAGAAATGTGATAGCTTGTGCACCAATCGTAATAAGCCCGACCGACGAGGCAAATGCAGACAAAGCAAGCAACATCACGCCCGTTTTCATGGGGAAACGACGAACAATCGGTCTGAGAGTTTCCGACCGCCTGATAGCCGAACGATATAGCGGCAACGCGCTGATCATGGTTGCGTAAAGGTATACGCCGGAGATGTTCTCGAAAAACGCCGAACGCGCAAGCGTCGGGGACACGACCGCCAAGGCCGTTGAACGATTGCCGCCGAATGACCCGAACCAGTCGGCAGATAGAACGTAGACAAGCGCGTGGAGGCCTGGAAAGAGGAGGGCCCTGAGAACAACATCTGCGAGCACGAGAGACGCCGTGTCACCTGGGCCGGCTTTTGCATGCTTCGTAATGGCGAAAAGGTAGAAACTGACATAGTTCACCGCAAAAACCACGGGCAAACCATTTGTCGCGACCTGCCGCAAAAAACGCATAAGCGCCGGTCCGCCGGCCGCAAGAGCCGGAGCAAAGCCGGGGGCCAGCAAGACGTAGAGCATCAAAACCGGCAGTAATGAAGCGAAACTAAACAGCAGGACATTTCTCACAAACTGAGCCGCCGGCATGCTGACAGAAAAATACCTATCCATATGAACAGGCTGGCATATGAACGCCGCAGGTCAACAGGTATGTTCCCGGTCTTCCAAGGCGGAGTGAAGCGATAAGCCGACAGCAAAGCATTGCCAGAAATCGCTTAGTCGGTCCGTTTAATGCAATCGGGTTACCTTCGACTTCACACCTTCTCTGCAGAAGCAATTAGACGAAGAGCGCCAACAACTCCGACAGCGGTGCCCGAAACTGAAACTTTCCGCACCTAAACACCGTGCCTTCCGTCGAGACGCCACGAGTAATATCGTTTGGCTAGGGAAACCGACCACAGGATCAAGCCGACGCCATCCACTGGCGATCCATGTGAGTCCAGAGAATGGTGAAGTATATTTATTGCCAGTGGTTCGTATCTTTTTTTTGCCTACAACAAGGCCACCTTGATGAAGCATTACTTGATCCTCAGCGTCCTCAACGCAGCTCTATCGTCACTTTTCGGAGTGTCCGCTGCGGCACAAGTCTTCTTGACCCTTGAGGAGCTCGGCACTCCGGCCGCGTTGAATGCGGAAAGTCCGTCCCTCGCTATGATGCCGGATGGCCGCGTTTTGATGTCTTGGATCGAGACGAATGGTCACGTGCGCGCCGCTGTAAAGACAGCAGTTCTGGACGGGTCCGACTGGTCGAAACCGGTTGCAGTCGTAGAAAGTGACGATCTGTTTATCAATTACGCCGACTTTCCCTCAGTTGCCGCGCTGCCCGATGGCACGCTCGTCACCAGTTGGTCGCGCATGAGCGGTGACAGCTATTTTGCCTACGACACTGTTATTTCTCTGTCCCGCGACAGTGGTGCATCTTGGAGCGCGGGGATCGTGCCGCATCAGGACAGATCGGAGCGGCAGCACGGCTTCATGTCGATTGTGTCCAACGGGTCTGGCGGGATGACCGCTATGTGGCTTGACGGGCAAGACTACGACATTGTCGACAGCCAAGGCGGCGCCGAAGCCGAGGGCGATGCCATGCAGCTGCGCGCAACCACGCTTTCGCCAGACGGGGCGCTATCGGAGGAAGTCCTGCTCGACGAACGCACCTGCACCTGTTGTCAGACCACGGCCGTCGCGCTGGACGACGGGACAGTTCTGCTGGCCTATCGGGATCGGACAGAAGCTGAGATCAGGGATATCTCTCTGGTGCGACAGGTTGACGGTGTCTGGTCCCAGCCCGTCGAGGTCAGCGGCGACGAGTGGGAGATTTCAGGCTGTCCGGTGAATGGGCCTGCCATTGACGCCCATGGCAGCCAAGTCGCTTTGGTATGGTTCACAGCGGCGGACGAAACCCCCGCGGTCAGGATGGCGTTTTCCGACGACCGGGGTGCGAATTTCGGTGTGCCGATGAGCATTGACCTTGGCGCGCCCCTCGGCGGAGTGGATGTGGTCCAGCTGTCCGATGGATCGGCACTCTTCAGCTGGGTCGAACGGACTGCCGCAGGTGAGATTGTCCTTGTGTGCCGCGCCAATCCTTCGGATGGCTGCGGCGCACCAGTTGCGCTGACCCTAGTGCGCAAGGGTCGGACGATAGGCTTTCCGCGTATGGTAGCGTCAGGCGCGGATGTTTGGATTGCATGGAACGAGACCTCGCGTTCTGCGAACGGCGCACTGATTGTGCGTTTGGCACACGCAACCGTCGAGTTAGTCAAATGATTGCTTATAGGGGATGTTCGACAACTCATTCGCGCTAGCAAACCGCTAAGCAGACTTGTTAGATGAACTGGCTACGATTTCGACCGAAAACTTGGGCACGACCATTGAGGCTCAGGCAAATGTCTGAGGTAGAGGTCTACCGTTTCCACGCATTCCGGGCCTGTCCGCGTGATTGGATTACGAATTGTTGCCCTGGAGTGCGGATTCGGATAGCCGTCTTTAGCTTAACATAAACTTCATTATGCGTCGTTATACTTAGTGTTGTGCTAGTATATTATCGTATGTATGCTGGGCTCCTCTTACGGAGGTTCCGCACATGCGCCATCTAATCAAGAAGCTCCTCCCCTCGGTCGCAGTCACTTTGACCGTGACAGGTCTTTCGCTGCCGGCACCGGCCCTTGCGCAGACATACCCAATCGACTGCGCGATCCTCTTGTGTCTGTCTGGCGGCTGGCCGGCTTCAGTGCCATGCGCCCGGGCCCGTGCCGTATTCATCAGACGTATCACGCCTTGGCCAGTGGAACCGCCGCTGCAAATCTGGCGCTGTCCCATGGGTGCCTCCTATGAGAGCGATCGGCCATCAAACAACGCTGGCCGCATCCTTGAAGCCTTGTACAAGGCGGACGGCAGTCGACCGCGCCAATCTTCGCCAGTCTACGATCTCGTTCCTGCCGAATGGGCCCTCCAGCTCGTTCAGGATCGCGCGGACATCGATATCAGCGGACCTGAGTTCAACTTCGTGCGGTCCATCCGCGTCTTTGATGTTCGCTATGCACGGCAGCATGAATCCGGTCGTGACGGTGACTGCAATCGCAGCGCGACCGTCGTCCTCGGCACCTACGGGACCCAAGGTGATTTCTCCTGGCATAGATCTTCCATAACTGCCCTGCCCGAGGCCCATGTGGGACTTGAACGTTGGGGCCAGAATTGCCCGGGTATCTACCACCGATCTGTCTTCGTCGATTGGCGTGACTATGAGGGCAACTACGGCTTCGAACAGGTGAACTACTAGCGCTGCCATCAAACTGCGGAGATTTGAGCAGGCTGACTTACCCAAGTAGCCGCCGTTCGCTGCTGTCGGTGGCAAGGTCCGATGAGCGGACTAAGCGCCAATTCGCTGCGGTTGCGCCAATGGCGGCTTGGCGATACCCCGACGGGCGAACTTTGCGCTCTCCGAGGCTTCTTCGCGTACCTATTCCAGGTTTTCCCGAATAAGATCAAATCCGTTTCCGAACGGATCAGCACAATTTGCAAGGTCTGCGACCTCTGAGTAGGTTTTCTTTTCAACCGAGCCGCCGTACTTTTCAACTTCTGCACAAACCGGATCAATGTCATCTACTATGAAGTCAAGATGAACCGGTGTCCAATGACGCTGGTAGTGACGTTTTTCATCGGCTGCGCCGATGGTGCCTGCGGCTTTCTCTTGGATGTGGAGATCGAGCGTTCCAACGGAGATAACCTGCCAATCATCCGAGTACTTTTTCTTAAATTTGCAGCCCAATGCCTCAACATAAAACTTCAAGGCTGTGGACATGTCAGATACATCAATGCTGATAGTTGCTTTGCGAGCCAAAACGGTACCTCCAAAAGAGCAATTTGTTCCATTTTTGTTCTCCCTGTGCCTGCCAGTTTTAGTTTTGCAAGTCAACCGCGCTGTGCACGATAGCCGACATTCAGTAGGCATGCAGAAACCGTGAGTTTGGGCTC
>NZ_NSBT01000018.1 GCF_002285435.1 Actibacterium ureilyticum | reverse complement strand
GCTTACGAGTTCGAGCCCGAGCGGAAGTCTTCGGGGTTGTACTCGCCATCCGTCACGTAAACGGTCGGCGTCACGCCGCGGCCGGTCGAGCGTTCGAACTCGTCGCCATTGGCCACGATGTCAGCGGCGATGGCACTGGCAACGGGGTTCAGCGAGTTCGCCGTCGACAGCGCAACATTGTTTTCCGGCAGGTCATAGACCAGACGGTCCTGACCGTCGCGGTCGGCGTCGACGATGCTGAAGTTGTTGGCAAAGGCCGGAGCGGTCAGGCCAGCGATCAGGGCGGTGGTCAGTGCGAGGGTTTTCATTTTCAAGTTCCTTTCAGGGTCGGTGTCTTTTCAGTTTGTTGGCAGCGGGCCTGCTGCCGATGACACCGATCTGGGGGCGCAAATCGCTCACTACAATGCACAGAAGCGTGAGATGTTTGAAATGTCTGTGCATATGTGCGGGGGTCGATGTGCGGGCTTTCTACGGAACCCGGGGATTATCTTCTCAACTATGCCTTTTGCCACTTTCGCTGTATAATGAGCGCATTGTTATCAAGTTATTTCGGGAAGGTTCCCAATGACCAAAATGCTTTGTCTGGTTCTGTGCCTGTGCGCGGGACCGCTTTTCGCGCAATCCGACCCACCCCAACGCAACAAGAACCTGACGCTGCTGGGCATCCCATCGGCCACGACCGCCCCGGCGGGCATCGGTTTCGTGGGGCTGTCCGTCGCGGGTGACGAGGATCAGCGGCTGGATCGCTATGGCTCGCTTGCCTTCGGGTTCGGGCTGGGCAACGCGCAGCGCAATCTGGGCGCGCAGATCACCGCCCAGACGATCGCCTTTGGCGGCGATACCGGGGAATCCGGTCAGATCTCGGTCAAACTGTCGCGCCAGATCGGACAGGGGCGCATGCCGCTGTTTCTGGCCGCGCAGACCGACTATCTGCTGTCCTGGGGCGACGCGGACGAGACCGATCCACGCGCCAAGCTGATCCTGACCGGGTTCCGCGCCCTGAACGCGCCGAACGGTCAGATCTATCCGGTGATGTTCAGCATCGGGGCGGGCAACGATCTGCGCAATGACGGCACCGATCCCGGCCTGTTCCTGGGCGCGGGGGTCGGGCTGACACCGGCGCTGGGGACCAGCCTGGCCTGGACCGGCGAAAGCTTCACCCTGGGGCTGGCCCTGCGGGCGCCGTCACGGCCCGAACTGTCGCTGAGCCTGGCAGCCGAGGATATATTCGACCAACAGGACAAGGGCCGCCTGGCGCTGTCGGCCAGCTGGATCTTCAATCTGAAACGGGGGCGGTGATCATGACACCCAAATACATTCTCGGGCTGACCGCTTTGGTCCTGATCTTTGCCGCGGGCACGATGGCCCAGGAAACCGGCAGCGAAGTGCCGCTTCCGCCGCCACCCCCGCCCCTGCCGGGGCCGACGGATCTGGGCGGGATCGACTCGGTCGGGCCGGTTTTCGTGCCAACGCCCGACGCGGTGGCCAACCCGGCGGCGGCGATCCTGTCCGATGCCCGCCGGTTCTGTGGCGCGTTGAAGGACCGGACCTATCAGATCGACTGTCTGGCCGAACGGATGCGCGCGGCGGCGGCAGCGCTTCCGGCGGATGCCGCGATGGCCCCCGCCCGGCAGGCGTTGCAACAGGCCGCAACGCGACTGGAACGCACGGTCAGCACCTATCGCGATAGCGCCAAGCCGCCGGTCCGGGCGCGGCGCGGCGGCGCCAACCCGGTGGCCACCGCCCGGCCCCTGGCCCCGGTGCGCGCCCCCGATCTGGCCGTCGCCCAGGCCGAGGCGCTGAGCATCCTGGAAGAGACCGAAACGATCCTGCTGCGGTCGGCCGACCAATCCGCGGAACGCGCGCTGAGCTATCGCCAGATCGCGGCGGCGGTGGATTCCAACAAGGTGCTGCTGCGGTCCTAGTCGCCAAGCCCATAGGCCCGGCGGATGCCGCGTTGCGTCCCCGGGCCGAAATCGCCATCGATCACCCCGTCATAGAACGCGACCTCCTGCAATTTGCGCTGCAGCGCCTTGCGGGTGTCGATGGAAAACATCTGCGGCTGTTCGGTCATGATCTTCAGCACATCGTCGCTACCGCTACGCAGCGCATCATAGAGATACGCGGCCGAGGCCTCGGGGCCCTTGCCCGCGATCAGCCCGTCGTCAATCAGCGCGGCGAAATTGAACATCGCCTGCGGGTGGCGCAGGTCGGCGGCGCGCTCGAACAGCGCCAGCGCCTTTTGCGGATCGCGCGGCAGGCCCAGCCCCCCCTGGTAATAGAAGAACCCAAGATCGTTGATCGCATCCGCGAAATCCTGCGCGGCGGATGCCTGGTACAGGGACAGCGCACGGGCGGGATCGGGCGCGACGCCCAGCCCCTGTTCATAAAGCTTGGCCAGTTCGAACTGCGCCTCGGGCGCGCCCGCATCGGCGGCCCGGGTGAACAGATCGGCGGCGGCGGCGGGGTCGAACCGTTCGGTGTCGGGGTTCAGCCGCATATAGCCCAGCCCCAGCATCGACCGCGTATCGCCGCCATCGGCCAGGCGGGTCAGCTGCGCCTCCTGCTCGGGGCGCAGGTCGGACCAGGCGATGCGGCGGTCGTCCACGGCGGCCTCGGTCCCGTCGGTGCCGGCCAGATAGAACGGTACGCCGGACAGCGCGCCATAGGTATGCGGTTCCTGCTGGTTGGCGGTGGATTGCAGCACCTGATCGCGTACCTGCCGAAACATCAGCGAGATTTCCAGGTTCGGCTGTTTCAACCGGTCGGACAGGGCGATGGCGAAGGGGCTGTTGGTGCCGCTGCCATCCAGCGCGACATTGCCGTCCTTGGCGGCAAAGGACACCAGCGTGCCCCGGTCGGGCGTGGGCTGCGCCAGCCCGCCCCCGCCGCGCGTCCCGTCCGCGCTGCCCTCGGCGGCGGTTTCGCGCGTGTCGATCAGATCGCCAAACGGGTTGTTGCGGCAACTGTCCAGGATCACGATCCGCATCTTGCGCGCCCGGTCGACCGCGACCAGCATATCCTTCAGCGACACCGCCTGACGCTGGATATCCGCGTTCGAGGCGACCTGCGCATCGGCGGGGATCAGAAAGTTCTCGCCCTGCACCTCGACCCCGTGCCCGGCGAAATAGATCAGCGCCAGATCGGCGGTTTCCGACCGGAAGGCGAATTCCTTGAGCAGGTCGTGCATCTGTTGCGATGTGGTGTCATAGGCGGTCGTCACTTCGAAGCCGATCTGTTCCAGCGTCTGGGATATCCGGCGCGCATCGTTGATCGTGTTCTTCAGCGGCCCGATGCTTTGGTAATCGGCAATGCCCATGACCAGCGCGATACGCTCTGCCGCCATCGCCGCACCGGCCCACAGCCACAGCGTCAGGATCGCAAAGGCCCCCGTCATCCGCATCAGATCCGCCCCTCTTCAATCCATTGTTCCACCAATTGGCGGCTGACCTCGAAATGCATGCTGTCCTCGCGTGTAAAGGCCGCGCCCCAGTACCAGCCCTCGTTGATGAAGAAATCCGCCAGGATGGTCAGGCCAAGCTGGGTCTTGCCATCGCCCAGCGTGTCCAGATGCCCGTCGATGTTCAGATCCAGCGACAACCCGAACGCGTGGGTCGATGTCCGCCCCGGCGCGCCCCGGATATGGCGCACGCACAGCGAACCGGCGGTGTTGATACGCTCGTACAGGTCGGGATCGGTGCTGCGGACCTTTTCGAACACGCGTTTCAGAGATTCGACCGCGGGTTCCTGCAACTGCACCCGGATGGGGCCCACGTCCTCGAGTATCAGCTTGGACCGCAGCCGTTCGTTGGTCATCGACTCGCACCGGCTGCTCATCTGCCCGCGCGGGCGGCCAAAGACGCTTTCCAGATAGCTGGGCGAGGCGATTTTCAGGTCCTTGTTCACCCGCCGCCGGTTGGCGATCAGCACCACTTGGGCATAGGCGTCGATGATCTGGTTCGGCCCGTCGCGTTCGAAATCGGGCGCCTCTTGCAGGCCGGGATCGCCCGGCAGCGCGGACAGCGAGTCGGTTTTCGCATCCAGCGCCTGCAGCCGCGTTTCCAGCTCGCCGATGGTGACCTGCAATTGTTCGATCTGCTGGCGCAGGCGCTCGATCTCGATCCGGGCGGCGCTGTCGACGGCGCCGCCATCGACCTCTTCGAACACGATCTGGGTATCGGGGGTTTTGGCGGGCAGGACAAAGAAATAGACCAGCACCCCGATCAGGGCGAGCGCCAGAACCGCAATGGCTCCGATTATGACGGGAATGGCCTTCATGAAAATCCGCAATACTTGAAATACCCAACAGACTGCGCGAGCGGTCGGATTTAGTCAATCTTTACAGGCCACCGCGCGCGCAATTGCCGCCAGGAACGTTGTGGCGGCGCACAGGCTGGTGTATCGTCGGGCTGCATTGAATTTTTTAAGAGGTACTTTCGATGAAACCTCGTTTTTTTACCGTGGTTGCCCTGATTGGGTCGATGCTTCCGCATCTTGGCGCGGCGCAGGAATTGAGCGCCGAAGAGATGGAGGCGCTGTTCAAGACACAAAAGACGCGCGGGCTGGTGATTGCCACCCCAAGCGCCCCCGCTGAAACCGCCAACACGCCCGAGGCAACGGCGCCAACGGTCCAGACCGGCGCGGCGTCGACGACGCATATCCAGCTGCCCAAGGACGAGCAGGTGAATATCCAGATCTCGTTTGATTTCGATTCCGCCGCCCTGCGCGCGGATCAGAAGCCGAAGCTTGAAACGCTGTGCCAGGTGATGCAGGGCATCGATGTACAGCTGTTCCGCATCGTCGGCCATACCGACGCGGCCGGATCGGCCGATTACAACCAGCGCCTGTCGCTGCTGCGCGCCGAAGAGGTCAAGCGCCACCTGGTCAGCGATTGCGGCATCGCCGCGACCCGGCTGGAAGCCGTCGGCGTGGGCGAGCAATTCCCGTTCAACGAACAGAACCCGCGGGCCGATGAAAACCGCCGGGTCGAGTTCCAGGCGCTCAGCTGATCGCGGATGGCCACGTCACGCCCCGGGGATATCTTTCAGCCCGGTGATCTGCTGAACAACACCTATCGTGTCGAGGCCATTCTGGGCCGGGGCGGCACGTCGGAAGTGTACAAGGCGCGGTCCGAGATCTCGGGCCGGGTCGTGGCGCTGAAGGCTTTGAAATCCGAATTTTCGATGAATGACGACTACCTCGCGCTGATGACGCGCGAGGAAGACATGCGCGAGGTGCGCCACGACGCGATCGTGCGCTATTTCGACAATCAGCGCATGGCCGACGGGCAGGTCTATCTGGTGATGGATTACGTCGACGGGCCGGGGCTGGACCAGGTGATGACATCCGGTCCGATACCGCCCGACGACGTGCTGCGCGTGGCCAAATGCGTGGCCGGCGGGCTGGTCGCGGCGCATGAGCGCGGGATCGTCCACCGCGACCTGTCGCCCGACAACATCATCCTGCGCGGGGGCGACCCAAGCGATGCGGTGATCATCGATTTCGGCATCGCCAAGGATACCAATCCGGGCGCCGAAACCATCGTGGGCAATGAATTCGCGGGCAAATACGCCTATGCCGCGCCGGAACAGCTCAGCGGCGGGACCGATGCGCGCTCGGACCTCTATTCGCTGGGCGCGCTTTTGCTGGCGGCGCTACGCGGGGCCAAGCCCGATATGGGCCGCAACCCGATGGAGGTCGTCCAGAAAAAGGCCGAACCGCTGGACGTGTCGGGCATCCCCGAACCCATGGCGGGCCTGATCGCGAAGATGAGCGCCCCGGACCCCGCCGACCGGTTCCAAAGCGCCCGCGCCTTGCTGAGCGCGCTGATGACCGGTCAGATCGCGGATGCGCCCGCGGGTGACGATGCCACGGTGGTGACCCTGCCGCCCAAACCCGCCGAAACCGGCGGCGGCGGGCGGCTGTGGGTACCGCTGGTGGTGGTTCTGGCCCTGGGCGGCGCCGGTGCGGGGGCGTGGTTTTCCGGCCTGCTAGACGGGGTATTCACCCCGTCGCTGCCCGTGGCCGCGCCCTATACCCTGGTGATCGATAAACCCCAGGACGCCGCCCCCAGCGCCACCGGCCATGTGCCCAGCGATACGGCTCTGGCCGCGCTGGCCGGGCTGATGGGCGATCAGGGCGGGCGCGCGGATCTGGAACTGGCGCAGGGCGAGATCGCCGAAAGCTGGGGCGACGACATCGTGGCGCTGACCGACAGCATCAGCCGCCTGCCGGAATATCGCATCGACGCATCGGGCAACACCGTCCGGATCACCGGCCTGACCGAGGATCGGGCGCTGCGCGATGCGCTGGAAAGCGCGGCCCTGCCCGGCGCGCTGACCGGCACGGTCCAGATCGAGCTTGGCCCGCGCCTGTTTCCACCCGACCGGATCGCGCCACTGCTGGAACGCTTTGCCGATTGCGGGGCGCTTGCGCTGGTCGATCCGCCGCTTCTGGGTTATGGCCAGACCGACACGATCAATATCGCGGGCAAGCTGGCCGATGTCGGTGCCCGCGCGCAGCTGCGCGACGCGATTGCCGAAATGGCCGGGGACCGGTCGATTTCCATTGATGCCGAGCTGTTGAACCCTGCCCTTTGCCAGGTCGAAACCGCCCTGCCCGACGCGCCCAGCGGCGGGATCACGACCCAGTTCGGCTTTGGCGACCGGCCCGATATCAACCCCACGGGCCGCTATTTCGTCGGTGAAAACCCGGTGATCGACATCGTGCTGCCCGCCGGTGTGACCGACGGGTTCCTGTGGGTGTCGGTGCTGGATGTGTCGGGCAACGTGTTTCACCTGTTGCCCAATGTGAACCGCCCGGAAAACGACATTGCCGTGTTGCGCGACGGCGTGGCCGGTCCGGTGCCGGTGCGGGTGGCCTATTCCGTGGCCGAGGGCGACAGCCCCGCGCGGCTGGCCTTTCTGGTCGATGACACCACGCTGGGCAAAAGCAAGATCCTGGTGCTGGCCAGCGATCAGGATCTGTTCGGCGGCATCCGCCCCACCACCGAATCCATCGCCAGCTATACCGAGGCGCTGATCGCCGCGCAGTCGTCGGGCGCGCAGGTGCGGTCGCTGGACAGCGCGATCCTGACCACGGCGCAGAAGTGACGCCTAAAGCGCGTCGATCACGATGATCGAGATATTGTCGGCCCCGCCGCCATCCAAAGCGATCTGCATCAGCCGGTCGGCGATGGTCTCGATCGGATGCCCGGCCAGCGTGCGCTGCAACAGCGCGAAGGTCGCGTATTTGCTGAGCCCGTCCGAGCAGATCAGGAACCGGTCGCCGGGGCGCACATCGCCGCGGATCTTGTCCAGCTCCAGCGTGTCACCCACCCCCACGGCGCGGGTGATGGCGTTTGATTGCGGGTGCAGCTCTGCCTCGTCCCAGGTCAGCTGGCCACCCTCGACCAACGCGGCCACCACGGAATGATCGGCGGTCAGCATCTCGATCATCCCATCGCGCAGCCGGTAGAGGCGACTGTCCCCCGCCCAAAGCGCGGCGAAATGCCCGTCGATCAGCACCAGCGCCACCACCGTGGCCCCGATGGCGCCGCCGCCCCTTTGCGCGGCTTCGGCGCAGATCGCGGCATGGGCGCGCTGGATCGCATCACGCACCGCGCGCAGCATTTGGCCCGGCTCCAGCCCCGGCGGGATCATCGCGATGCTGTCGACAATGGTTTGCGAGGCGAAATCCCCCGCCTCGTGCCCGCCCATCCCGTCCGACACCACGAAGACCCCATGATCGGGCAGGGTCAGGATACTGTCCTCGTTCACCTTGCGGACCTTGCCGGTATTGGTGGCGGCGGAAAAGCGGAACGGGTGCAGGTTGCTCATGCCCGCGCCTCTTGCGGCAGCGGGGTCCAAAGCGGCGCGTGCAGGTCGAACAGCGCCTGCATCTGTGGCGTGTTGGGCAGCCCGTCGCAGCAGATCAGGCGATGATCGCCGTCCAGGATCATGCTCCACACCGCGCCGGACAGGGCAGCATCGGGCAGCGATTGCCGCGCCAGCAGCGCCTGTAGCGGCGCCCGCGCCGACAGGGTCAGACCGCCCGGATGGTCCTGTACCAGCGGCGCGGGCGATGCGGTGACCGGCGCGGGCAGATCGGCCAGCCGCGCCTGCAACCGGTCGCGCGTCATGCCATCGTCCAGCGATTCCAGCGCCAGATGCTCCAGCCGGTCGAAAAGCGGCGCGTTCAGGAAATGGGTTTCGGCGGGCGTGGCCAGATCGACCGGACAGGCCAGCGTCAGCGGAAACTGCCGCCCCACACGGTCGACCGACGGCATCATCACACCCACAATCGCCGCATCGCCCGCCTGCCCCGCGGGCAGCGAAAACCGCCAGATCGGCGCCGACAGGTAACAACCGTCCCAGGCCCCGCCCATCCGGTCGCGCAGCGTGGCGATCCCGGCCTGCAGCCAGCCATCCCAGGCGTCAACGAAATCGCGCGGCAGGTTCAGGCGAAAGAAATCGCCCAAGGCCGGCATCTTGCCAAAGGCCCCGAACCCCGCCGCCATCAGAACGATTTCGGGCAGCTGAATTTCGACAGCGCCGGCAGGTTGAACGGGTTCAGCACCGATCCCGATTGCATCTGAAAAATGGCGATCCGCCCGCCCACGTTGAAAATCACGCGGCTGCGGTCCGATACGTTGGTCTTGCGCAGTTCCGCCGCGTTCAGCAGCCGGAACCAGCCCCAGGGGCCGTCGCGCGTGACCGCGTTGCCCGCGTTGGGCGTGGGCGGCTGGAACACCACCCGGGCGCTGCCCACCGACCCCGGCCACTTGATCGCCACCGGGCGCGGCGCGCCGCTGCCATGCTGGAACTCGACCGCCTGGCCGTCGATATCCAGCGTGACTTTCTGCGCCTTGGGGTCCAGCGCCTCGGGCGTCAGCTGGAAGCTGATCGACGGTGTGGGATTGCCGTTGAAGAACGCATCGCGGATCTCGGCCGCGTGCTGCATCTGTTGCAGGACGGAATCCGAGATCCCCAGATCGGTATTGTTGAGCTGTTTGAACTTCCATGGGCGCGCGCGGGTATCGACATGCTGCAACAGCGTCTCGTTAAAGAACGCGTCGATCAGGCCACCGGGCGCGAACAGCTTGGTGAAATCCTGCATCGCCACATCGGCCTTGGAATTGCGCGTGAACGGGTAGCGGTTCGTCAGCGCCTGTTCGCAGAAGGGCAGCACCTGGCTTTGCCAGCGCGCGTTGATGGACGAGCGCGTGCCATCGGCGGTGATCCCGGACGAGCCGGTGGCGATCTGCGCCGCCCAGCGCTGCATCGGGCCATCCAGGCGGTTGGCGGCCTCCTGGAACCGCTGGATCGCCACGCCTTCGGCCTGGCCGCCGCCGATCCCACCGGCAAAGGACAGCTTGTTCAGTTCCTGATAGACCTCGGTCAGGTTGCCCATCAGAAGATCCAGCTGCGATGGCTGCCCTTCGGCCCCGGCGACCAGCGTGTGCAGCCAGGCAAAGCGATCCTCGACATATTCGCCGGGCTGCTGCGGTTCCTCGGCCGAGCCGGCCTGCCGGGCCGAATTGCGCAGCACCTCGATGAACAACTGCGTGCGCGACGACAGGGCCGATTCCACCTCGAGCTGGGCAATCGTGGTGGCGCCCTCGGCCAGGCCGCTTGTATCCACCAGCGCGCGCTTTTCGGTCAGCTTGGTCTCGTTCGCGATCCCGGTCAGCACGTTCACGATGGGCGAGGTCGGCCCGGAAAGCACATTCGTCACCTCGACCGCGTGGCTCAGGCTTTCCATCGGGATGATGTCGATATCGCCCAGGATCTGGTCATAGCGCGAGATATAGTCGTTGTAATACAGATCCAGCACATCGCGGCTGATCGTGGCCAGCACCTGTTCGTTCTGCTGCACCTCGCCGCGTTCGCCCAGCACCCAGCTTTCGTTCTGGATCCGGCGGGCGACGCCCAGCGCCTCGGCCAGGAAGACATCGTTGAAGCCCTTATAGGTATAGATCCCCTCGATCCCTTCGGTCAGGGGTTTGCCCGATGACCGCACCAGCACCCGGCTGACCGCCGGACCGCCAATATCGGTGATGCGCCAATCGGGCACGGCCTTGGCCGCCGCCGAATTGATGATCCCGTTATAGACCCGCTGCGCCAGCGGCATTTCCGACAACAGCCCCTGTACCTGTTGAACCAGCGGGCCGTTCAGGGCGATTTCGTCCATGGGCTGGGCCAGCAAGGCATCGACATGCGCCGACAGGTCGTTGCGCAGCCGTTCGCGCCCCGATCCGGGATAGGCGATGGACCAGTCCAGCTGCAGCCATTCCTTGACCAGATCCTCGGCCATCGGCCCCTGAAGCCCCAGCATCAGATAGATCTTCAGCGCCTCGTACAGCAGGTCGGGATTGTCCATATTGGCCTGCATCTGCTCTTCGAGCCGCAGCAACAGGCGCGGCAGCAGATGCTGGTTCAGCGCCGCGCGATAGGTCTGTTGCGCCTGCGAGCCCAGAACGCGCCCCTGATAAAGGCCATAGGTCAGCCGCGCCTCGGGTCCCTCGTCACCGACAGTGGGATTGGCGGGCAGGCCACGCAGCGTGTTCAGCGCGGGCACGACCGATGGCAGATCGCTGTCGCCAATGGGGCTGGCGGGGATTTGCGCGGCAAGCGCCTGGTAATCGTCGATCTGCTGCGCGGCCTCGGCCAGCAGCGCGGTGTTGCCCAGATAGCTGCGCATCCACAGCGAGCCGACCCCGATGGACGCCAGAATCGCCGCCGCAATCGCCCCTCGCTTGGTCCAGCGATAGCGGCGCTCGACCTTGTCATCGGCGCTGACCAGCCCGGCCTCGGGGAAGATCACCGCATCGAAGAGCCGCGTCAGAAAGAAAGATCGTCCCACCCCGCGGCCCGAACCGATGGCCTGTCGCCCGATACCGAATGTCTGGGCCATGCCCATCATCAGCCGGTCAATCGGCGTGCCCTCTTGCGTGCCGGAGGTGAAATAGACCCCGCGCAGCAGGTGGCGGTGTTCATAGCGGTTATCCTGAAACACCTCGGCCAGGAAATCCCGCGCGACCTGCCGGACCGAGGCCAGCTGTGACGGGAAACTGGCGATCAGGCTGCGGCGCTGGTGGTTGGTTTCCACCTGCATCTTGTCCAGCGACTGCGCATTGGCGCGTTGCAGCAGCAGCGCGAATTCCTCGTCGAAATGCGCAATCGGCGATTCCTCGGCCTTGCGCTTTTTCGGCAGGCCAAAGGTAAAGCCCCAGACCTGTTCGCGCTCGTCCTTGGACAGGGTATCGAAATATTCGGCAAAGCCCGCGATCAGGTCGGCCTTTGTGAACAGCACATAGACCGGAAAGCGCACGCCCAACTGCTGGCGCAACTCGTGCAGGCGACGCCGGATCGCGGCGGCGTGGCTTTTCTGGGTCATCTCGTCCTGATTGGACAGGTCCGACAGCGAGATCGCGATCAGCGCGCCGTTGATCGGCTGGCGCTTGCGGTGCTTTTTCAGCAGCCGAAGGAAGCCCAGCCAGGCGGCATTGTCGGCCTCGGCATCGCTTTCATGGGTGGTATAGCGGCCCGCGGTGTCGATCAGCACCGCGTTGTTGGTGAACCACCAGTCGCAGTTGCGCGTGCCGCCCACCCCGCCGATGGCGGCTTTGCCCATCTCATCGGCCAGCGGAAAGGTCAGGCCGGAATTGACGATGGCCGTGGTCTTGCCCGCGCCGGGCGGGCCGATGATCACGTACCAGGGCAGTTCGTACAGCTGTTTGCGCCCGCCCTTGGTCTTGCGCAGCTTCGTGAGCGCGGATTTCAGCTTGTCGCGCATCTCGCCCAGCTCGGCCTTCACCACCTCGTCATCGGTGTCGGTCTCGACCTCGGCGGCTTCGACGATATCGTCGGTCAGTTCCTTGTCGCGTTTGCCGCGACGGATCAGGATGATCAGGATCAACACCAGCGACAGAAGCCAGACCACCGCGATGGCGATGACCCGGCCCAGAACGCCGTCGAAGGGCCGCATCTCGCCAAAGCCGATGAACGGCCCCAGGAACCACAGGAACAGCGACAGCGCGAGGGCCACGAAAATCATGACCGCGATGCCGGATTTGAGCTTGCGCAGGAATCTGAGGATCACAGCCGTTCCCTCCGCACCAGTACGATTTCAATCCGCCGGTTCTTGGCCCGCCCCTCGGCCGTATCATTCGGCGCGATGGGGTTGCGGTCGGCGCGCCCCTCGGCCGACAGGCGCGCGGGATCGCCCAGCGTTCCGGCAAGCTGTTTCATCACCGATGTGGCCCGCGCGAGCGACAGGTGCATGTTCGACGGAAAGCGCCCGGACTTGATCGGGATATTGTCGGAATGGCCCACAACGATCACCGGGCCGGGTTCCTCCTTCAGGGCGCTTGCCACCCGCTCCAGCGGCTTCAGATAGGTCGGGTCCAGTTGGTCCGAACCCGATTTGAACATGCCGCGCCCGATGATCCGCATGGTGATGGTGTTGGCGTCCTGGAACACGGTCACCACGCCCTCGTCGATCTCGGCCCGCAGGAACTCGCGCACCTCTTCGATCTGTTCGTCATTCACGGGCGGCGGGGGCGGCGGTGGCGGCGCGCGGCGCAACAGCTCGGCCACCAAGCCATTGTCCAGCGCCGCCATACGCCCGATCGTGGCGTTGGTCGTGCCGTTCAACAGGAAGGTCAGCGTCAGGAACAGCGCCGTCAGGATCATCGCCACAACGCCCGTGGTGATCCAGACCGGCCGCCAGAGCGAGCGTGGGCGATAAGGTTCATCCTGCCCCTTCCAATGCGCTGATAATTCGCGGTCGGTCTGGCCACGCTGATCGGCGATGATGCGCGCCAGACCAGCGCGGATCTGCATGTGGCGGTCGGGGCCGCCCTGTTCGACGCGCAACCGCCCCTCGAACCCCAGCGACAGGCAGACATAGAGGAATTCCAGCAGGTTGATATTGCGCACCGGGTCCTTTTCCAGCCGCGCGAGTAGATCATAGAAGCGGTCGCCGCCCACGGTCTCGCGGTGAAAGGTGCCGACCATGGATTGCTGCGTCCAGACCGATTGCCCGCCCCAGGGCGTGTTCAGCACCACATCGTCCAGCGTGGCACAGATGGCATAGCGGGCGACCTTGACGTCCTGGGCATCCAGCCCGGCCTGAAGCGCGCGGTTTTCGAACCCGCGGATTTCCGACACGACCGACCGGCGCAGCTTGTCCGGGTCCATATGCTGGGCGCGGTTGCGGATGCGGCTGACCAGCGCGAACAGCGTCGCGGCACAAGCGTTCAGCGGGTTCATCCCCGTCATGCCCTGTTCGACATCGGGGTTGCCGGATCGCGCTGGTGCCGACTGGCCGCTGGGCACGCCGAAGCCCGCATCCGCCGGGGGTTCGGTGGGTGCAGGACTGGCCGCAGCGGCGATGCGCCGGCCGCCGGGATTGGGCCGGATCACGGTCTTTTCTGAATCGTCTGGCTCCGCAAAGGGATCGTTATCAGACATTTAAAAAATACTTCCTGCTAATACAGAACTTGATCCGCCTAACCCTGGCGGATGGCCCACAACTCCATCTTCAGGCCGGGATAATCCCCCGACACATGCACCGCGATCCCGCCCGAGGTCGTCATCTTGCCCCAATAGGGGCTGTCGCCGTCCAGCTCGAAATAGACCACCCCCGCGTGATAGGGGATCTGCCGCGGCGCCACGGGCAGCGGGCGCAGCGTGATCCCCGGCAGGGCGGAATTGACCAGTTGCCGGATCTCCTCGACCGGGCCGATCTTGGACTGGCCCGCGAAATGGCGGCGGATGTTTTCGGGCGGCACATCGGCATGCACCGCCAGCACGAACCCGGCGGTCGAGATCAGCTTCTTGTCGGCGATGATGCCAACGCTGATGCCGTATTTGCGCGGGTCCAGCGGGATCGAAATCGCCGTCTGTTCCAACACCGACGACAGGTATTGCCTGAGCAGCTTGATCACCGGGTTGAAGGTCGCGGTCAGATCGTCATGGCGGTATTCGGGAAATTCCGGCGGGCGCTTTTCGGTGGTCATGAAGGTCGCCAGTTCCCCCGCCAGCGCCACCAGATCGGCAAAGAGCCGTTCAGGGTGCAGGTTTTCGACCCGCGTGTAATGCTGGAACAGCGGCATCGCCCGGTTCAGACCCATCAGCAGCAGAAAGTCCGAGATCTCGGCCACGCCCTTGGCGCCGCCCCCCTCGGACAACCGCCCCGAAAGCGCGGTCACACGGTGGCGCAGCAGCCCATCCAGTTCGCGCAGGAACCCGTGCAACGGCTGCGCCGCGCGGATGTCGATGCAACTGGCCATGAAGGCGCCATCGAGGATGATTTCCTTATCCGGCCGCACCTCGATGATCCGCGCAATCGGGATCGCCAGCCGGTCGGACAGATCGTCAACCTGCAACGCGAATTGCAGCCGCAGCTTGCCCACGCCCAGCGTCACGGCCTTTTTCCCGCTGGAGGTCACATCGGTCACCTCCAGCTCGGCCGGGCGGAAGCGTGCGGCGGACAGCTCGGCGCCGGTCATGTCGACCTCCAGCGCGCCCTGGCGGCGCTGCGGGACGGTCAGATAGACGATGCAATCCTTGATCGTCTCGGGCACCTCCAACGCGGGGGGGTGATCCTCGGTCTCGGGCACGCGGAACACGGCGCCGTCATGGGTCAGCCCGGCGCAGGATTTCAGCGCGAATTGACCGACCTTCAACACATCGGTGTCGATCTCCAGCGTATTGACGCCCCAGGCATAGGGGCGCACGCGCCGCGCCAGCCCGCCCACCAGCGCCTCGGTATAGCGGTCGGATTGCTGGAAATGATGAGGCTGCAGAAAAAGCCCCTCGCTCCAAAGCACTTTGCTGTCCCAGGACATCAAATACCCTTCATTTCTTCAGCCTATCGAGCTGCGCGCGATAGGCCCGTGCAAACTCTTTCGAAAACAACTCGTGAAAATCTTCTTCCGCCTGCTCAGAGATCTCAGAATACATCTCTTCGTAGATTTCCCAATAGCGGGCTTTTTTGGATTTCAGCATATTCGCGAACCCGCCCTTGGACTGGATCTTGCTTTCCAGCATCGCCGGGTCCAGCCGGGCCAGAACACCCTTCAGCGCGGCGTCCATCCCGGTCAGCATCGCGACCTCGTGCGCCTTGATGTCCGACAGGGCCTGAGCCGCAGCCTCTTCGGCATCCAGATAGCCCTTGGTCGTGGGCTTCACCATTGCCTGGATCGCCTGTTCGGGGCTGATCGAGAATTTCAGCGGGTTGTTCCCGCCCGCCGCGATCTGGGTCTGTTCGATGCGGAATTCGGATTTGATCGAGGCGCGGGTCATCAGGATCTCGCGCAGCCCTTCGATCACCGCGCGGGTCACGCGGCCCAGCCGGCCCATCACATCAGGCAGTTCATCGTCCGCGATGTTCAGGTCCGCATCCGCGCCCAGCGCATCCAGAAACGCACGCGCGGCATCCGATGGCGGCGCGGCGGTGGCGGGCGGTGCCTTGGGCGGCACGGTGGTCTGGGGCATGGGCGGCGGGACTTCGGCGGCCGGTTCGCCGAACGCGTCATCCTCGGGGATGAAGGCGGCCCCGCCCGATCCGCCCGCGGGGGGCTGCGGCACGGCAAAGGGATCAGCGGCGCTGCCGGTCTGGTCGCCGCCCGGCGACAACAGGTCGTCGTCCCAATCGTCGGGGATCTGCGGCTGTCCCGCGACCGAACGCGGCTGAAAGTGATCGCGATAGGCGGGCGAATGCGACGGCACCGAACCGCCCGGCACGGGATCGTCGGCGGGCGGCGGGACGTCATCCTCGCCCAGCGGCGGCAACAGCCCGTCATCGCCCAGCTCGGGCCGCTCGACGCCCTTGTGCCCGGTGGGCTGGTCCGGCCCGCCCAGCAGATCGTCCAGAAAATCGCTGCCATCCTGCGGATTGTCCAGCAGATCGCCGATATGCGGCGCGGCCCCGGCATTGCCGTGCGACACCGGGCCATCGTCCAACGGGGCGGCCAGACTGGCCAGCGGGTCATTGGCGAAATCGGCGCTGATGCTGACCATGATCTCGTAAGGGCCCAGGCACAGGATATCGCCATCGTTCAGCGGTGTGGGCGTCGCGCCCAGGGGGATCTTGCCATAGTTCAGAAAGGTGCCGTTGGTCGAGATATCGACCACCACGACATTGCCGTTGTGATCCTCGACCACGCAATGACGCTTGGACAGCACCCGGTCGGGATCGGGCAGCACCATATCATTCTCGTCGCCCCGGCCAATGGTGACCGAGGGGCCGTTCATCCGGAACGGATCGCCCTTGCCCGGGATCGCGCCCGTCGACTGGAACTTGAGGGTTACTGCCATCTCAGTCCTTCTCAGCCACCCGTCAGCACCGTGAACTCGCCCTTGACGATCGGGCCGCCATACATACAGGTATCCGCGACCCGCAAAGCCATCATGTTGTTAATAAACACGGTTTTCGATCCTAGCGGAAACATGTGCGGGGTCGGCGGCACCGGGGGTGAGCCGGTCATCGCCATATCCACCGTCGCGCGCGCCGCCGGAAGCGAGCCCACCAGAACCGTCACCGCACAGGGCGGCAGGATCGGCGAGGGGAAAGACGGCGGCACCGTACAGGTGTGCAGATCCGTCATGCGGGCCTGTGGTGTGCCCATGTCAGACGCCCTCCTCTTGCTTGTCGGTCGGGCTTGATGCTAGCGCCTCGACCTGCCCGTTGCCACCCCGCGCGATGTCCAGCGCCCGGTCGATCACGACCTGCATATGGCCGTCGAAATCGTCCGCCGCGCCCACCGCTTCGATCACCATGCCAAAGACACAGGCCTCGACCGCGCCCTGGGGGGCGGGGAAATCAGCCAGGTCGCCCGGCCCCATGTCGCCCGGCGCATACATTGCCGCCGTGGCACAAAGCGAGGTGTCGTCATCCACATAGACATTATCGAGCGAGGCGCGTACCGCCTGCCGGTTCTTGTCGTCGGGCTTGAAGACCCAAGCCTCGGCCGCCTTCAGGCAGGGCGTGGCGTTTTCCGGCCCCTCGCCCACGATGTCTCGCGCCGCCAGACAGGCCCACCAGACGCATTCGCGCGGCGGCAGGGCGGCGGATAACAGCTTCAGCACGTCGATCCAGGCCTCTTTCTCGGCCAGGGCGGTCAGCACTTCGGGAACCGTCGCGCTGGCGGGCAGGTCCAGCCGCGTTTTAAGCTTGTAGTTGACCCCCGACATCACGCGCGCAGCGGGTTCGGGCGGGATTTTCTTCAGATCCGCAAATCGTTCCGTCATTCTTCTGGCCCTAGTTGATCAAGGTCAGTCCACCCTTCAACGTCAGAAGGGCCTCTGCTTTTACCGTGGATTTCGGGGCCGTGACGGTCACCATGGCCTGTCCGTTCACATTGATTTGCGGCGCTTCGATGGTGATGCCGGAATTGTCGATGGTGATCGACGAGCCGCCCACGGTCAGGGTGATTTCCTGGCCTGCCGAAACGGCGATGGTCTGGCCGGCGTGTTCGGTCTTGTTGCTGCCGATATCGACCTCCATGTCGTTGCCGATGCTCTGGCTGCTGTTGTTGCCGATATCCTGGCTGCGATTCTGACCGATCGTTTCCTCCTGATCGGTGGCGATGTCGCGGAATTCGCTGCCCTGTTCGATCGTATAGCGCAGATCGCCGGTTTTCAGGGTTTCTTCCTTGTCGTGATAGATCGTCTGGATGAAATCGCCGGGGTCCTGCTTTTCCATGCCGATGGTGACCTCGGCATTGTTCTTGATCTTGCCGAAGTAATCTTTTTCCGACTGGAACCGCACGAATTCGCTGTCTTTCATGTCCTCGAAGACCAGCTCGTGAAAAGTGTCGGAATTGCCGCTCTTGGTGCTGCGGGTGACGATCCCGGTCTGGGTCATGTTGCCGGGCATGTCATAGGGCGGCATGACATCGGCGTTATAGATCATGCCGATGCAGATGGGGCGGTCCGGGTTGCCCTCTTCGAAGACCACCGCCACCTCCTGCCCGATCCGCGGGATGGAAAACATCCCCCATTTGTTCCCCGCCCAGGGCATCACGACCCGCACCCAGCACGAGCTGTTTTCGTTCTTTTCCCCCAGCCGGTCCCAATGGAACTGCACCTTTATCCGGCCATATTGATCGGTATAGATCTCTTCGCCCGCCGGGCCGGTGACCAGCGCGGTGTGCATGCCGGGGATCTGCGGCCAGGCGATGGTGCGCGGCGGGGTGAAGCTGTCGTCCTTTTTCACCACCTCGAACTTGCAGCGATAGGCGTCGCGATTGTCCTCGTCGACCTCCAGCCGGTCGTCCAGCATCGGGTCGCTGGTCTCGCGGTCCTCGTAATCGCTTTCGACCTGCATCTCGTGTGTGGCCCGAACGATCAGGTATTCGCCGTTTTCCTGATCGCGCGGATGTTCGGTCAGGGCGAACACCTGGGCGTTGGACATGTTGCGGATGTTACAGGCCCCGCGCCAGCTTTGGTATTCGGTGGCAAAGCCCTGCATCCGCGCCTTGGCCCGTTGGGTGGCGAACTGGTCGTAATCGGCGCTTTCGTCGCCTTCGTTGTCGCGCAGATGGCCGGGATAATCATAGACCTGATAGCTTTTGTGGCCATGCGTGCCGGTTTCGATGGTCGCGGCCTTTTTCTGATCGGATTTCGGTTTCTGGAAGTCATAGTCGTTCAGGGTGACATTGCCGATGCTCTGCCCTTCGACCGAGTTCCAGTCGAACACGTGATCCTCGTTGCGGCGATAGCCTTCCATCTCGCGGTATTTGAACTTGAACTCCGGGCCGCCGGGCACCGTCACATGGGCGCTGATCCCATCGGCCAGCACCAGCTTTTCGCGCTTGTTATCCTCGATGAAGAAGAAATAGATCCCCTCCTCCTCCATCAGGCGGGCGATGAAGTCGAAATCGGATTCGCGGTACTGCACACAGAAGGTCCGGGTGGCATAGGTCTTCTGTGTCTTGTCCTCCAGATCGGCGGTGAAGCCATATTCCTCGAGCACCGCCTTGATGATGTCGATCACCGTCATTTCCTGGAACACCCGGCAATCGGTGGTGCGGGTCAGGAACCACAGGAACGGCCGGACCTGGGCAATGAAATGGCCCATCCCCTGTGACAGCCCGATATATTCGACCGAGATGCAGCGCCCGGTAAAGGTGCGCATGTTCTCGTCCTCGTCCTTGACGTTCAGCGTGATCTTGCGCCCGACGATGGGTTCCAGCGCCTCTTTGCGGTTCTTGCAGATGATCTCGATGGTGGTCTGGGTCAGGAAATTGATCCCCTCGACCACCTTCGCGCCTTTGACGAAAAGAGGTTCTTCGGTCGTATAGTCGCCCTCCATCGTCAGGGGGCGGTTTTCAAGGTTCAGCGCTTCTCCGTTCATCACATATCACTTTCTATCGTCACCGCGCCGGGCTCAGCCCTGCGGGGAGTCGATCTCCAACAACTGGTCGTCCGCCCGCAGCCGGTCGACGATCTGCGGGTGGATGCCCCAATAGCTGGTCAGGTTGATATCCTCGCCCAGCATCAGTCTCAGGGCGATCACGCTTTCGAAATGCACGCAGCGGACGGGCGTCGGGAAATCGCCGTCCGCCAGCAGAAGCTGGTCGATGTGTTCCTCGCCATCATAAAGATAATAGCTCTTTCGTTCGATCGAGATCAGGGTGATCGGCGGGCCGCCATTCCCGCCCGGCAATCCGTCGAATGCATTCATCACAGGCCCTCCAGCAATGCGGCCAATTCCGGGTCTATGTCGCCGTCGGAGCCGGTGTCGGTCTCGTCTTCATCCTCGAAACTGGCCAGAAGCGTATCCAGCACGTCCTCTTCCTCGGGGGTCAGCGCGGGGGCTTCGGCGTCGGGCTGTTGCGGCTCCGGGGCGGGTTCGGAGGCGTCGTCCGGAGTGTCCAGCGGGGTGACCACCGGCATCAGAACCTCGACCTGCGGTGTGCGGGCCGGGGCTGGGGTTTTCTTCTGCGCCTCCCACGCGGCGCCGGGGGACCAGGGGCCCGCCAGCGGCGCACCGGCCACCGACTGGAACGCGCCCAGACGGATCTGATCGCGGCCCTTCATCCACAAGACCGGCATGATGTGCCGCTTTGCCACGGCCTCCAGCCCGCGCACGGCCAGGTTCCGTTCGGTACAGGGCAGCGCGACCTGATCGCCATAGCGGTCATTGACCCAGTAAAACGGAATATCGCCCAGCGTCATCACCCGGCCCAGCCGCATCGCCTGACCGTCCTCGGCAAAGCTGCGCGCCATCAGCACCGCCACCAGAAGCGCCGGGTTCGCCCACAGGAACCCGCGCAACCCCTCGCGCCGGGAAAACTCGTCAAAGCGGAACGCCGTGATCGGATCGGAATTGCGGCCATAGGGCTGGCGCAGCATGAAGCGCGGCGCGGCCAGGCCCAGATACCGCGCCGACGGCAGCCGCGCCAGTTGATCCCAGCTGCGTTTGGCCAGCGGATGCCGGTCCTTCAGCGCCACGTCGATGGACCGGTTGGCAAGCGCGGTGATGAAGGGCGCACCGGCATGTTCGGCGATCCGCGACAGCCGGCCCAGCAATTCGGCGTGGGGTGGCGTGTCTTCGAATTCATAAAGCCCGAACATGGCCGAAAACCCGCCGGTCGTGCCACAGGCGCGCATCAACAGCCGGAACAGGCCCGATTGGCTCAGGTCATCGCCCGCCGCCAGATCCGCCGCCAGTTCGCTGGCCGACAGATCGAACACCACCAGTTCGACCGCCGCGTCGGTTTCGATATTGCGCGCCAGGAAATCCAGCGACCGCCAATGGGATTCAAGCGCCTGGAAATCGGGGTGATGCAGCACCAGCCGCATCGCGCCGCCCAGCGCCTCGTCCACGGTTGCGCGCATCGCGTCGACGCCCGTGTCGGGGCGTTGCAGGACATAGGGCCCCACCACCTGTGCGATCAGATCGTCGGCCGCGCTGGCATGGCGTTGGCGCCCGCCGCCGATCAGCGCCTGAAAATCGCTGATCCGGATATCGGCGCGCACCGCCGTTCCGGCGGACCGTTTGGGCACCGTCACGGGCCGGTCGAACCGCGCCCCCCAATCGCGCAGATCCTGCAACGCGCCATCGGCCAGCGACCCGGTCGCCAGCCGTTGCCGCAGGGTCGACAGGCTTTGGAACATCTCGACATTGGCATAAAGCGCATCGGGGTGCAGGTCGTCGAACGCGTTCAGCGGCACCGCCACGCCGTCGCCGTCGCGCCCGATGGGCAGGACCAGCGTGGTGGCAAAGCTTTCGATCACCGCGTCCAGCGTGTCGACATCCAGCGGCGCGGCGCGGCGGGTGGCGATGGCATCGCTGCCTTCGGTCCGGCCACTGACCGCACGCCCCGAGAAATCGCCGAAGACCGCGATGCGAAACCGGCCCCGCTCGGCCGGGCCGATAACCGGCGCACCGGCCGGGATCTGTCCGAAAGGCGACCGCGATCCGCTCAAGCGCCGCCCCCTTTCTGTTCAAGCATCCGCTTCAGCTCTGCCCGCATCTCGCGCAGCTCTTCCTGAAGCTCGGTCACATGCGCGTCGACCTGGTCGGTCTCGACCTTCACCAGCTCGCGCAGGCGGGTGAATTCGGCCTCGGCCTCTTCCTCGACCGCGGCCTGCATGGTGTTGACCAGCAGGCCGATGAACAGGTTCAGGACCGAAAACGCCGTGATCACGATGAACGGCACGAAAAACGCCCATGCATTCGGAAATTTCTCCATCACCGGTCGCACGATGCCCATCGACCAGCTTTCCAGCGTCATGATCTGGAACAGCGAATAGGCCGAGCGCCCGATGGTGCCGAACCATTCGTCGAACGCGTCGCCATACATGATCGTCGCCATCACCGCGAAGACGTAATAGACGATGGATAGCATCACGATCACCGCGCCCATCCCCGGCAGCGCATCCAGAAGCGCCTGCACCACCGCACGCATCTGCGGCACCACCGACAACAGGCGCATCGCCCGGATGACCCGCAACCCCCGCAACGCCGACAGGCTGCCGGTTTGCGGCAACAGACCCACGCCCACGACGAACATGTCAAACAGGTTCCACGCGCTGCGGAAAAACCGCAGCCCATAGGCGTAAAGCTTCAACAGGATCTCGCAGACAAAGACGCTGAGCACGGTGCGGTCCAGCACCGACAGAAGCCCGCCGAAGCTGTCATTGATCCGGTCCGAGGTGCCCAGACCCAGCGTGATCGCGTTGAAAATGATCAGGCCCAGGATCGAATTCTGGACCATCGGCCGTTCCAGCCAACGGCGCAGCCTGGCCCGAAAGGAGATATCGCTTGCATCGTCAAATGTATCGGTCGCCATAATCGCTTCTTTCCAAACTAATACTTTCGATCCTATCACATTTTGCCGCTGTACGAGCGCGGGGCGGATCAGTCTCCGAAATCATATGTAAACGCGCCTTTTTCGACGCCGATGCCCACCTTGGCGATCTGTTTGCCCTGCATCATGCGGGTCAGGAACTCGGCTGAGATGGCGGGCAGCATGGTGTTCGTGACGATGGCGTCGATCATGCGCCCGCCGCTTTCCAGCTCCTGGCAGCGGTTCACGATCTCGGCCACCACAGCATCGTCATAGCTCAGCGGGACGCCATGGGTCTGTTGCACGCGTTTCTGGATGCGGCCCAGCTGCAGCTGCGTGATCTGGCCGATCATGTCGGGGCTGAGCGGATAGTACGGGATCGTCACCAACCGCCCCAGCAGCGCCGCCGGGAAGATCTTCAGCAGCGGCTCGCGCAGCGCCTTGGCGATGCCTTCGGGTTCGGGCAACAGGTCGGGATCGGCGCACAGATCCATGATCAGGTCGGACCCCGCGTTCGAGGTCAGCAGGATCAGCGTATTCTTGAAGTCGATCAGCCGCCCCTCGCCATCCTCCATCACGCCCTTGTCGAAGACCTGGAAAAAGATCTCGTGCACGTCCGGGTGGGCCTTTTCGACCTCGTCCAGCAGAACGACGGAATAAGGCTTGCGCCGCACCGCTTCGGTCAGCACGCCGCCCTCGCCATAGCCGACATACCCCGGCGGCGCGCCTTTCAGGCTGCTGACGGTGTGGGCCTCCTGATACTCGGACATATTGATGGTGATGACGTTCTGTTCGCCGCCATACAGCACCTCGGCCAATGCCAGCGCGGTTTCGGTCTTGCCCACGCCGCTGGTGCCCGCCAGCATGAACACCCCGATGGGTTTGTTGGGGTTGTCGAGGCCCGCGCGGCTGGTCTGAATGCGCTTGGCGATCATCTTCATCGCGTGATCCTGTCCGATCACGCGCTTGGCCAGGTGGTCTTCCAGGTTCAGGACGGTTGCGATCTCGTCCTGCACCATGCGACCTACCGGAATGCCGGTCCAGTCGCCCACGACACTGGCCACGGCCTGATCGTCCACGATGGGCAGGATCAGGGGGTCTTCGCCCTGCAACGCCTCCAGCGCGCCCATCTTCGCGCGCAACTCGTCCTTGACCTTGGCGCGATCCTCGGGCGGCAGCGCCTCGGGCGGGGTTTCGGCATCGGGGGTCTGTTCGACCGGCTGGCCGCCTTGGCGCAGCTGCGCGCGCAGGTCCAGAATATCGGCCACCAGCGCCTTCTCGGCCTCCCACTGGCCGGTCAGGGTTTCCAGGCGCTTTTCCTCTTCAGCCAGCGCATCACCCACCGCTTCGCGCCGGTCATCCACGTCGTATCCGGCGGTCTCGTCCCGGTCGATGATCTGCAACTCGATCTTGAAGGCGTCGATGCGCTTGCGGCTATCGTCCACCTGTGCCGGGACCGCGTGCTGGCTGACGGCCACGCGGGCGCAGGCGGTGTCCAGAACGCTGACCGATTTGTCGGGCAATTGCCGCGCGGGGATGTACCGCGCGGACAGTTTCACCGCAGCCTCGATCCCGCTGTCCAGCACCTGAACCTTGTGGTGATTTTCCAGCATCGACGCGATGCCGCGCATCATGCGGATGGCGCGGTCGGTATCGGGTTCCTCGACCTGCACGACCTGGAACCGGCGGGTCAGCGCAGGGTCTTTTTCGATATGTTTCTTGTATTCGGCCCAGGTGGTCGCGCCGATGGTGCGCAGCGTGCCGCGCGCCAAAGCGGGTTTCAGCAGGTTCGCGGCATCGCCCGTCCCGGCGGCCCCGCCCGCGCCCACCAGCGTGTGGGTTTCATCGACGAACATGATGATCGGTGTCGGGCTGGCCTGCACCTCGTCAATGACGCCACGCAGGCGATTTTCGAACTCGCCCTTCATCGACGCACCCGCCTGCAACAGGCCCACATCCAGCGCCAGAAGCCGCGCGTTCTGCAATGCGGGCGGCACATCGCCACGCGCGATGCGCAGGGCAAAGCCTTCGACCACGGCGGTCTTGCCCACCCCGGCCTCGCCCGTCAGGATCGGGTTGTTCTGCCGCCGCCGCATCAGGATATCGACGATCTGGCGGATCTCGGCATCGCGCCCGACGATGGGGTCGATCTGGCCGGTGCGGGCCTGTTCGGTCAGGTCGATGCAGAATTGCGCCAGCGCCTCTTCCTTGCCCATCTGGGCCGGGGCGCGGGCGCCCGAAGCCGCGCCCGGTTCGGCGCCACCAGTGACCGAGCCATCACGCGGGCCTTGTGCATCCTCGGGCGAGCCATCGGTGATCTGGTGGAAGCCTTCGGCCAGCGCGTCGCCCTTGACCTTGGCCAGCTCGGGCGACATCGCCTGAAGCATCCGGTGCAGGTCGGGCGTTTCCAGCATCCCCAGCAGCAGATGCCCGGTGCGCACCTGGTTTGACGAGAACAGCAAAGATCCCCAGACCCAGGCGCGTTCCATCGCGTGTTCCAGATGGGTCGACAGATCACTGATCGCACTGGCCCCGCGCGGCAGCGCGTCCAGCGCCGCGGTCATCTGGGTGGCGATCCGGCCCGGATCCAGATCGAAATGGGCGATGATCCGATGCAGGTCGCTATCTTGCGCGTTCAGGATCTGATGCAGCCAATGCACGATCTCGACATAGGGGTTGCCGCGCATCTTGCAAAAGACGGTCGCGCTTTCGATGGCCTGATAGCCCAGCGGGTTCAGCTTGCCGAAAAGCGCCACTCTGCTGATTTCCGTCATGGATCGTCCCCCCTATCCCTGCAAATACAGATCGTTGGCGTCGCCCGTGTCGCGCCGCGTGCCCATCCAGCCCACATGGCCCAGCCGGGTGTTTTCGCCCATTTTCGCGGGCGGTACCTGATCGGCGCGCAGGATCAGGTTGACCTCCCAATCCAGGGCCTGGCCAACATAGGACCGCACGATGGACGACAGCCGCTGTTGCGAGGGCGTGCCGGGCAACAGCCGCACATAATCGTCGTAATCCAGCGGGCCGATGCAAATGCGGAACTTGGCGTTGCGGGTCCAGACCTGGCTGCCGATGGCGGTTGCCCCGCCCAGACCCACCGGCGCGCCCAGCGCCCAGCGGTCGTCGGGTTCCAGCTCCAGCCAGGTGCCCACGAATTCCTCAATCTTCACCGGCGCATCGAAAAAGGCCGACAGGATCGCCTCCAACCCCTCGGCATTCTTCACCCCCTGCGCCAGCAGCCCGGCGAAATGCCGTTTGGCGCGGTCGGGGAAATCGTCGCGGGTTTGCAACGGCGCGCCCATAAGGCCGGTGATCGCCGCGACCTTGCGATCCACCGCGTTGTCGTCGTCACGGTCGAAGCTGGGCGCGGGCTGGCCCGAGACCCAGGCGCGGTAAAACAGCGACATGACCCGATGCGTCAGCATGTCGGCAAAGGCCATGAAGGTCGTGTCGCGGAAATTGCGCGCCCGGTTGCGGGCATATTCCGTCAGGTGCAGCGGCAGCGGCCCGTGCGGCCCGAACAGCCCGAAGAACCGGTTGATCAACCGCCCCGGCTTCTTGCCCTTGGCCGGGGTGAAGCTGCGGATGGTCGAGGGCGGGAATTGCAGCTCGGCCTCTTGCCCCAGACGCACCTTGTCCTGACGCGGCCGGTGGCTGCGCCCCAGGCGCGGCGCGTCGGCATAGGTCGCTTCGATAATACGAAGTGCATGAAACAAATGTTGTTTTTCGGGCTGCTGGACAAGCTGATCGAGATGCGTCAGATGATCCGGCCCAGCCCTTTCTGGGGTCGCCATCTGGCAATCTCTCCGCGTTGCTGCGTGACTAATACGGTTTCGGTAAAACTGTTGATCGAGACATATTTCTGGAAAAACGTGTCCAGAACGGCGCCCAGCAGGTATGCGCTGGTGCCTTCGAAAAAGCTCTCGTCGAATTCCAGCCGGATCTCCAGCCCGCGCACGGCGGTCGACAGGACCTCGTCGGCCATGCGGCGCACGATGGGGCGGCTGGTGACATCGACGATGCCCTCAAGCTGTTTTTCGATCACCTTGTCGCCCAGCGGCGCATAAATCCCGATCAGCTCGCGCAGGGCCTGAGCGCCCGCGTGTTCGTCGCCGGTTTCGGTGATCGACAGGTAATTCAGGCTCAGGTGGCTGATCAGCCGCCAGGCGGTATCGCCCTGCGCCAACGTCGGGCGCGGGCGCGTGGGGCTGACCGGGGTGCGGACCGACGCGACCGGCCCGCCATCGGGCAGTTGGAACACATCCGCGCGCCCCGTGGGCAGCAACAACGGCAGGTCGCGGTTGGTGACCATCGCCGTCACCGCCAATTGGCTGAGATCCGCGCGATAGGGCGCGTGCGCCCGGTCGACCAGCGACAGGTACAGCTCGGACCCCAGATAGGACGTGCGCACGCCCTTGAGCCGTTCGCGTTCCGAGCGTTGCCGCATCTTGCGGCTTTGCGCGTAATAGGTCGCGTGCTGTTCGCCGGCCGCGGTAAAATCGGTTTCCGAATAGAACGCGCGAAAGGTCACGTCGTCGCGGCCATCGGTGCTGATGCCCTGCACCGATCTGACCGAATAAACCTCGAAATCCAGCGGCGCGGTACGGTCCACCACCACATGCTGTTCCACGTCCGAGGCACGGATCAGCACCCGGTCGCAGCGCTTTTCGAACAGGTTGATCGCGGGCGTGGCGTTCAGGCGGAACGCGTCAGGCGTAACGCCCGGGGCGATCTCGGGGTTCCCCTCGGCCAGCAGGATATAGATATCGACATCCGGCCCCTTGGCCCGGCCAATGGCCAGCGACAGGTTTTGCAGTTCGACGAAATGGAACCGCTCGGGCATGGCGAAATATTCCTGCAACAGGCGATAGCCGTCGAAGGATTGCCGGGGCGTGGGCAGCAGCGCCTCGTCCCGCGACAGGCCGCGCGGGGTGACCCGCCCGCCGGGCAGGTCCACCATCCAGTCGGCGCGCCGGTCGGTCGAGCGTCCCATCAGCCCCGTGGCCTGAGTGCACAGCAATTCGTGCAGCGCCCAGTTGCGCCCCTCGGACGCGGACAGGAACAGCGTCAGATCGTTCAGCGCCAGATCGGCAATCGGCTGGTCGCCATGCCGGCACAGGCGCAGCCGGATCGCGGCGCGCGCGGCGATGTCGCGCGGGACCCCGGCGGCGGTCAGCTCGCCCCGGCCGTCCAGATACTCGGCCTCGGTGATCTTGATCGGCCACATGGTCACATCATGGGCCGAGCGGAAGGTGCAAGGGGTGTTGTCCCCCTCGGCCAAGCGGCTGCGCAGCACGGTGCCGCGTTTCACCAGATAGCCGTCCTTCAGCGCCGCACTTTGCATATCGGGTTGCAGCTCGGCCACCATCATCGACGGGGTCGGCGCCAGGTAATGCGGATAGACGATTTCCAGCAGGTGGCTGGTCAGCGCCGGAAATTGCAGGTCCAGTTCCAGCTGCACCCGCGCGGTCAGGAACGCCACCCCCTCGAGCAGGCGTTCGACATAAGGATCCATGACCTCGACCGAATCCATGCCCAGACGCGCCGCGATCTTGGGATAGGCTTCGGCGAACTCGCCCCCCATGTCGCGCAGGAAGGCCAGCTCTTCCTCGTAATGTTTCAGCAGCCGTGTATCCATGCGTCAGGCCACCCGTTCCACCTGAAGCTCGCCGGTTGTCACGTCGACCTCGGTCCGCAGGTACAGCTCCAGCGGCACGGGCTGGGCCCACATATCGGCGCGGATGTCGAAGCTGATCACCGTTTCACGGTTGCGCTCGCCCTCGCGGAAATCGACCAGGATCGAGCCCTTGCGGATGCGCGGCTCGAACATCTCGATCGCACGCAGGATGGATTTGCGGATCAGCTCGGCCCGTTCCACGGTGGAATAATCCCCCGCCACGTCGCGCAGCCCGAAATTCAGCACGGATTTCGCCGCATTGGGATAGCGCGCGGCCGGGATCATCAAGTCCTGATTGTTGGTGTTCAAAAGCCAGGACAGATCGCGTTCGATGATCTGCCGCAGCTGGCGCAGGTCGATGACGCGGGCGTCGCGGGCCTCGGACAGGGTGCCGCTGTCGGGGTCGGTCAGCCGATCCAGAAGCGAGGGCTGAAGACGTTCCATGATCGTCTTGTCAGCCATCGGCGGACCCCATCTGAAGCGTGCGCAGGTCCATCAGGGCCAGTTCCTCGCGGTCGGTGGTCAGGATGCGCTGGCCCAGCCCCTCGAACAGGTCATCGCCCCGGTCGATCCAGTTCGTGGAGCGCGCCAGCCGGTCGCTGTCGCTGCCATGCGCCACGGTGCCGGGATAGCGCGTGGGGATCAGCGCCACGACATCGCCGCCATTGGCCAGCGTCAGGTTCGCGGGTGTCCAGACCGCATCGCGCAGATCGGCGGGGGGGTCGAACGTGGCGGTGCGGATGGCGCTGAACGGCATCCAGAAATAGCGGCCATTCACGATCACCTCCAGCAGCGGGCCAAGCCGCATGTCGGCATCGGCGATCCAGGCGAAGGGTTCGCCATTCACCTGGCCCGGCGCGTCCGGAACGGCGGCAAAGGCCTTTTCGCGCGTGGCATTGGCGGCGGCGGTGGCGCCGTCGGCCTGAAGCTTCAACGCCTCGACCATCAGGGCGACCCATTCCTGCGGCGCGCCGAAAATCAGCGGTTCGCGTTCGCCCGCAAAGACCTTTTCGCGGAACACCTCGCAGATGATCGCCTCGCGGTAGGTCTGTGCCATGGCGGTGGCCGACGGGTCCATCTCGGCCGAAATCTTCAGCTGCTGCACCGCGCGCTGCCAATCGCCGCGCACGCACAGAAGCTGGAACAGGAAGACGCGCAGTTTCGGGTTCGACGCATCGCCGCGCACCGCGTCCTGCAACGCGGCAAGGGCGCCATCCAGATCGCCGGAACGGATCAGATCTTCGGCCTGCATCAGTCAACTCCGCACAAGGGGGGTGTCAGCAGGCAAACGCGCGTCTGCCTGCTGCGCCATCCGGTCGGCCTGCGGTCTGGCTCAGACCGCCAGGTTCGCCTGGTTCTTGATCCGGCTCCACTCGGCCGTCTTGGGCTGCTGCATCTTGCCCTGCTGGTCCTGCATCCGATAGCTGACCTTCATCGCGCCATACTGGATCACAACGGTCTCTTCGCAGATGTCGTCCCCGTCCGAGCCCGACCAGGTGATGTCCTGCAGCATGACCAGCTTGAATTCCCATTTCAGGAACCCGTCGCCGGATTTGCCCGCCGCGCCGCCCGACCGGCGCAGTTCGATGATCATGTCGTCGAAATGCTTGCCCTCGCACAGCTTGGCGAACAGTTCGCAGGATGCGGTGTCGGTCTTCTTGGTGACAGTCAGTTCCTTGAACGTTGCCTTGCCGGCACCGCCACCGCCCGAGATCGAGCCGATATTGATGTTGTTCTCGGCGCCGATCTCGAAGCTCAGAATTTCGGTCGCGCTTTCGTTTTTCATGATTTCGTCCTGGGTCTCGCCCTTCACGCTGGACCCGGGGAAGTACATAAAGGCGTCAAACATTGCCGTTTCCTTTCTTACAAAATGATTGGTGCGTCAGAAATTACACGCGGGATTTAGCCCTTTTCCGTGGGCAGCTTGGACACCAGCCTGAGGGATACCGACAACCCTTCGAGCTGGTAGTGAGGCCGAAGGAAAAACTTCGACGAATAATATCCGGGGTTGCCCTCGACATCATCGACCACGACTTCCGCGGCGGCCAGCGGCTGCCGGGCCTTGACCGCCTCGGGCGAGGTTTCGGCATTGAAATCAACATATTGGTTGATCCATTCCTGCAGCCAGATCTGCATGTCCTCGCGGCTTTTATAGGCGCCGATCTTGTCGCGGACGATGCATTTCAGGTAATGCGCGAAACGGCAGGTCGCGAACAGATAGGGCAGCCGCGCCGCCAGATTAGCATTCGATGTCGCGTCCGGATCGTCATATTCGGCGGGTTTGTGCAGCGACTGCGCCCCGATGAACGCCGCCAGATCCGAATTCTTGCGGTGGATCAGCGGCATCATCCCGTTCTTGGCCAGCTCGGCCTCGCGCCGGTCGGAAATGGCGATCTCGGTCGGGCATTTCTGATCGACCCCGCCATCATCGGTCGGGAAGGTGTGCGAGGGCAGGTTTTCCAGCGCCCCACCGCTTTCCACACCGCGAATGCGCGAACACCAGCCGTATTCCTTGAATGACCGGTTGATGTTCACCGCCATGCCATAGGCCGCGTTGACCCAGCTGTATTTCGACGAATCCGCGCCTTCGGTGTCTTCCTCGAAGGCGAACGCCTCGACCGGGTCGGTCTTGGCGCCATAGGGCAGACGGCCCAGGAAACGCGGCATCGCCAGACCCAGATAGCGCGAATCCTCGCTGTCGCGCAGGCTGCGCCAGGCGGCGTATTCCGGCGTCTGGAAAATCTTGGTCAGGTCGCGCGGATTGGCCAGCTCGCCCCAGCTGTCCATCTGGAACAGCGACGGTTCCGCCCCGGTGATCAGCGGCGCGTGCGCGGCAGCGGCGATCTTGGACAGCTCGCCCAGCATTTCCACATCGGGGGGCGAATGGTCGAAATAATAATCGGCCACCAGCGTGCCATAAGGCTCGCCGCCGAACTGGCCGAATTCCTCTTCATAGACCTTCTTGAAGATCGGCGACTGGTCCCAGGCGGTGCCTTTGAACTTGCGCAGGGTCTTGTGCATGTCCTTTTTCGAGATGTTCATCACGCGGATTTTCAGCATCTCGTCGGTTTCGGTGTTGTTCACCAGGTAATGCAGACCGCGCCAGGCGCCTTCCAGCTGCTGAAAATCGGAATGGTGCAGGATCACGTTGACCTGTTCGGTCAGCTTCTGGTCGATCTCGGCAATGATGCCTTCGATGGTGCGCAGCGCGTCATCCGACACCAGCGCGGTGTTTTCCAGCGCCTGCTGCGCCAGGGTTTTCACCGCCTCTTCGACGGCCGTCTTGGCCTGATCCGACTTGGGACGGAATTCCTTGTTCAGCAGCGCCTCGAAATCCGATGCTTCGATCGACTGGGCGGCGCCACCGGCGGATTGGGCTTCTTCCGTGGCCATGGTTTACTCCGTCTCTTGTTCGGGGGTGTCATCGGGCGCGGCCTGGGCGGCCAGCGTCTGCAACAGCGCGGGGTCCTGCATGACCTTGGCCAACAGCTCTTCGGCGCCGGTCTTGCCGTCCATATAGGTCATCAGGTTCGACAGCTGCGTGCGCGCATCCAACAGCTTTTTCAGCGGCGCAACCTTGGCGGCAATGGCGGCGGGGCTGAAATCGTCCATCGACTCAAAGGTGATATCGACGGCCAGATTGCCCTCGCCCGTCAGGGTGTTGGGCACCTGGAACGCGGCGCGGGGGGCCATGGATTTCATCCGCTCGTCGAAATTGTCGACGTCGATCTCCAGGAACTTGCGGTCCGCCACGGCGGGCTGTTCGACCTCGGACTTGCCAGCCAGATCCGACATCACCCCCATCACGAAGGGCAGCTGGATCTTCTTTTCGGCGCCGTAAAGCTCGACCTCGTATTCGATCTGAACGCGCGGCGCACGGTTGCGTGCGATAAATCTCTGAGAACTTTCTGCCATCTCACTTGCTCCCTATATGTTCCTGGCCCGGCCCCACTGCGCCTGTCCGGCATCCGGTCCCGTCTTACTCCCAGGAAGAATCTTCCTGGATGCCACCAATCAAATTCACGTTGTCGACGCCGTTCGGCGCCATGTCCTTCACAATTGTCAGGAAATCCGCGTTCACCAGCCGCTTGGCCCGAGTCAGCAGGATCGGCACCGGGCTGGAGGGTTCGTATCGCGTGTAATAGGCGATGATCCGATCCAGCGCGTTCTGCACGTCATTGGGCGAGCTGATGCCGCCAACCGCGCCGCCCGCACGGGGCGGGGCCGCGTCGTCACCGGCCTCGGTGACCTCATCGGCGGTATCGGCCGCCGTTGTCGTGCCCAGCACGCCGTCCAGCTTCTTGACGATCTGCTTCAGCAGCTTGACCAGCGGGTCCAGCGTCGGGCCTTGGCCGGGGGTTTCGGCATCGAACTTGGCGCCGATCGCCTCGATATTCTCCAGGCTTTGCTGCGCGCCGGAACGCACCGCGTTCAGATGCTCTTGCGTGCTTTCCTGAAACGCCGCGGCGACGGCGGCGGTGTCGGGGATGTTCTCCATCTCGGCATTTGCGGTGATCTCGCCCTCGGCCACCCAGATGTCACGCATGGAAAGCCGCCCGAATGTCTTGCTGTTGGTCAGCGGGGTCGTCTTCAGCGCCCTGAGGATCGTGTCCTCGGCCGCCAGCGACAGAACCGCGTTCACCCGCTCGGTCGGGTCGTTGTCGTCATCGGCGTCCAGTTGCGGATGGCAGCTGTCCCAGAATTGCTCAAGGCAGCCGCGCAGGTACCCCGTCGCCTCGGCAAAGCCCGGCAACCCCTGCAGACGCAGCTGGGCCCAGGCGACAATCACACCGGTGCGCAGATCGTGGGCGGCGGCCAGCACGGGATCGGCGGCCTCCATCACGGCTTTGAAATCGGGATCTTCGGCCGCGATGATCATATCGCCCACCTGGCGTTCCTCGCCCGGTTGCGCCGCAAGTTCCAACATCATGAAGTCAGGGCCGTAAGAGGGATCTTCACCACTTGGTGCTTCTTCACTTCGGGCCTGAAGAAGAGCTTCGAGATCCATGCCTTCCTTTCAAAAAAACTTTCACAAAACGTCCCGCGAAAATGCGGGAATAACAAAAAGCCTACCACAAGATCAAAAAAACGCTAGCCTGTGGTTCTTATACGAAATCAGCGAAATTCTAACACTTTCGGATAGGAACGCAACCCTTGTTGAAAGCAGGCCCGATCGTTTTTCGGGATCGGTGCCGGGCCCGGCGAAGATTGCTTTTGCCGCCCCACCCGGCAATAGTCGGGAAAGCCATTTTCAGACCCGCGGGCGCAAGCCCCCATTGCTGCCCATGTTGATGACGCCCGAAGAATTGTCCGATCTGCGCGACCACATCTCGCTGGCGCGCAGCAAGGCGATCAATTTCGGGATCTGCTTCGGACGGTCGTCGGCGAAGAACCTGATCATGAATGTGGACAGGCAGAAATCGCCGATGCTGCTGGAACGCTATGCCAAGCTGGATGGCGAGTCGCCGCGCAGCCTGCGCGGCACGTTCCGAATCAGCGGCAATCGGTTCGTGATGGATCTGGACGGGCGGGTGCCGCAGGGCGGCGCGTGGCAGCTGCACCAGTTTTTCCGCAAGCTCGGCTATCCCTATAAGGTCGAGCTGATCGAACCCGGCGGGGCGGCGAAACCCGCCCGCGACAAGCCCAAGCGGACCCCGCGCGCCGATCCACCCCCCACCGCGCCCGAGGAAGAGGAAGAGACTGAGACCGACGATACCGGCATCGACCCGATGCAGGCCCGATGGGATCAGCTGCACCCCCGGCTGGACCGGGCGGTGACTGGTTTCGTGGCCACGGGCGCCGCCAAGGCGGGCGCGGTGCGCAAGGCTTGGGACGCCGCCGTCGCGGTGGCCGCGCGGGGCGATCATCGTTCTGCCCTGACGGCCGCGGCGCGGATCAAGACGGCGATTTTCGAGGATGCAGATCCCGACCCGGATGCCGAAAAATGGCAGCAGATCGCGCCGGTTCTGACCGATCGACTGGCGCAGATCCCGGCGGATGCCGATCCCGGCGCCCGGCTGCACCACGCCTGGGCCGAGGCCACCAAACGCGCCAATGCGGGCGATCACAAGGCCGCGCTGGTCATCGCGCAGAAGCTGGCACAGGCGATCAAGCGCCACCAACCCTAGGCCGGGGCCGGTTCGAAATAGGCGTTCATCCAGCCATCGGCGCGGTTCGACCGCCCCGACCGCGCCCAGGCGGCGACAATCCGGGCGGCCCGTTGCGCGCCATCGGGCTGATCGGCGAAATGCGCCATCGCCGCACGCAGTTGCGCGCGGGTCTGGGGCGATTTCATCTGGGTCAGGACCCCCGCCGCATTGTGCCGGTCGCGCACCGTCAGCACCCGGGCAAGGCCGTGCCGCTCGGCAAAGCGGGCGCGCAGGTCCTGGCGGTCCATCAGCGGGTTTTCGTTGGGGACGAAGACCGTCGGCAGACCCGATGTCACCAGCTCGGTAAAGGAATTGTAGCCCGCCGCCGACACCGCGAAATCGAAGGCGCTGAACCAGCGGGAAAACGGGAAGCCCTTGCGGATCTCGAACCCCGGCGGCCAGTCGAAATCGGTTTCCGTGATCGCCCATTTGCCCACCACCACCGTCGCCCCCGGCCATTGCACCAGCGTATCGGCCACGGCCCGCCACAGGGCGTTGGCGTCGAAATTGTTCATCCCGCCGGGCAGAAGCAGCACGTTCAGCCCGTCAGGATCGATGCCGATCTGGGCACAGGCAGCGCGGCGGTCCAACTGCTCGTCCTGCTGCAACAGCCGGATCGGGCCGACCGGCGTTACCGCATCCCGCGCATCGGTGGTCGGGCCGGTGTCATAGGCGCCCGCGATCTCGCCCGGTTCGATCACCGCATCGAACAGCCCCGCCCGGTCCAGCGCGATCAGATCACGCCCCGGCCCCCACATCGCCCGGCGCACCCAGATCATCGGCAGATCGGGCCGCGCCTGGCGCAACAGCTGGAACGCGTGAAACGGGACATTCGCGTCCAGCACCAGCGCGCGCGCCCGGTGAAACGCACAGGCCGAGATCAGCGCGCGGCTCAGATGCTCGTTCCAATAGGCTTTGTTCAGCTTCGGACCCGCATGATAGGGCAGGTATTCCGACACCCAGCCGAACTGGCGCACCACCGCGATGGATTGGGAAAACCCGATGAACACCGGCGTTAGGTCGGGCGGCAAATTCCGCGCAATCGCCATCTGACGGGTCAGGTGGCCCATGCCGACCCCGTTGGTCGACACCGAAAGAACCGTGCCCGGCGGATCGCAGGACCGCGCCGTCACCAGTTGCGGCTGCGACACCGGCGCCCCGATCAGCGCACGCACCCGCGCCACGGCGTGACGCGGGGCCAGGATTCCGTCGACCAGCGCGCGCCCGGCCAGCCGCAAATCCTCGGCCAGGTCGGGCAGGCCATGCAGGTCGATCACATTGTCGGCCACCTGTTTGGGCCGGGCGTAAAGCGCGGCCATCTGGAACGTGTCGCGAAGGACCGGGTCCAGGACGGGGATCGCGCCCTGTTCCAGCGCGGTCAGCGCCTCGGCGGGCCAAGGCTCGCAGGCGTGCGGGCCGGGAATGGCCAGCGCATCGATACCGGCCAGGAACCGGGGCAGGGCAAGATCGACGCTGTCGTGAAAGGTGACAGCCGCCGCCCGATAGCCGATCCCGTGACGCAGCCGCGCGGGACAATCCAGGACCTGATGCGCCAATAGCGGATGATCGGGCAGCAGCGCCTGCAGCTCGTCGATATAGGCGGGCCAGCGGTCCCGCGCGGTGGCCAGCAGGCCCAGCCGTGGCTGGGCAGGCCGCGCCGTGCGCGCGATCGATGCGCCCGCCGGGGTGACCACCGGCGGCCAGTCGTCGCGGGTCATGGGTTGGGCCGGGGCGTATTGCGCGATCCGGTCCCGGATCAGCGGCGCCGCGGGGGCCAGCTTTACCGGACCGCCCAACGCCTCGACCGCGTGATCGATACATTCGCCCAGCTTGTCGGGACGGCACGGGTGCAGGTCGGGACAGATCACCACCCGCAGCCCGGCGTGCAGGCGCAGAGGCTCGGCCGCGCGGTTGGCAAACAGCCCCAGATCCGCCGCGATCAGCAGCCGGGCCGGACAGGATGACTGGGCCGAGATCACGCGCACGCCCGTCGGCTCCAGCCCCGCACCGGCCCCGTCCTGTCCCAGCCACGGCAACAGCGCCGTGCGATACCCCGCCTGCGCCAATGCAGACGCCAATTGGCAGGCCCGGTTCCCGCCCGTGGTGTCGGGCCGTGGATCGGCCAGAACGACCACGTCGAAATGTACCGGCTGGTCCAGCGTCGTCACCTTGGGTCAGAACCGGGGACGACAGACCAGACCGTCGCGGAACTGCGCGCGCCCATTGGGGGGAAACTCGACGATCTCGACCGCGCGCCCGGCCCGTCGGCCCGATGCGGTGCGCAGCTCCCGTGTCAGGGTGTTGACGTAAAGACCGCGCAGGCTGCCATCGTTTTCGACAATGACATAGGCATCGACCACCCCGCTTTCGCGGGCCGTGCGCCCATTGGGCAGCGTCACCGTCCGGGCCTGATCGGTCGTCGCGTATTTGCCGCCGGGCCGCCCGCACTGGATCACCACCGTCGGGGGCCCGCTATAGCGCAGCGCGGTGGCGGCATCGCTGCCGCGCCCGTCCGAGACGATCTTGAACCCCTGTTGCGCCAGCCGGCTGACAGCGGCGGTTTCCGATTTCGGCGCCCCGGCATAATCCGCACAGCCCGCCAATGTCAGCGCGGCGGCCAGGATCGTGGCGCCCGAACGCATATTCAAACCGGTCATCAATATGCCCCCCCGTCATCTCTGGACCCGACCGGCCCAAGCGGCCGGCGCGCGGGTGGCGGCGCGGGCGTGGGCGCGGCAGCCGGTTGCGACAGCGCGGCACCCGCCCCGGACCCGCCGGGGATCGTCGACGCATAGCCGTCGCGCAGCGCGCGGCGGCTGAATTCGGGATAGCGGTCGGCGATGGTGCCCCGGATGATCCGGCGAAAGGCTTCCTCGGCCCGGGGGCCTGTGGGGTTCTGCGAGAGATAGGCGCGCGCCTCGGCCTCGGTCCCGAAGGATTGCGCATCGGCGGCTTGCGCCCCCAGCAATCCCAACGCACTGAACCCGGCCAAGAGCCTGGTGGTCAATTTCTTCATAAAAATTCTTCTCCAAATAAACGGAGTCTGATTAGATGAGTGTCTGTCAGCCGAATGAATTTGTCAACGAAAGCGCATTTAATGACGGAAACGCCCAAGCCACGGATCTGGGCACCGGCGCAGGCGGATCTGCCCCCCGCGCAGACCGATATGTCACAGCGGATCGCCCTGCGTTTCGGGGCCGATTATCGTGGCGCGAACGCCTATCAGACGCTTCTGTATCGCGCGGTGATGGGGGCGGTGGACGCGCGCCCGGCCACGCCGGACGACGCCGCGCGGGAACTGGCCGCCGCGCCGGGGCAGATGATCTATCACCTTCATTGGGAAGAACATGACATGAAGGGCGCAAAGCCAGCAGCCGCACGCCGCGCGGCGCAGGCGCTGCTTGACGGGCTGGACCGGTTCGCCGATGCGGGCGGGCGCATTGTCTGGACGCGCCACAATGCCCGGCCCCATGACCCCCATTGCGCCGACACCCACGCCGAACTGGTGGCCGCGCTGACCGAGCGCGCCGATGTGGTCCATTGCCATTCATGGGCTGCGGTGGATCATCTGGCGCAGGTCGGCCCGGTGGACCCGGCCAAGACCGTGGTGATCGCCCATGGCAACTATGCCGGGTACTATCCCTGCTGGCCCCGGCAACAGGCGCGCGAAAGCTTCGGTTTCGCCGCGCAGGATCACGTGTTTCTGCTGTTCGGGCGTTTGGCCGGTTACAAGCAATTGCCGCAGACCGTGGCGCATGTCCTGCAACGGCCCGATGCGCATGTCCGGCTGTTGATCGCGGGCACCGACCCCGCGGGCGTGTTGCCCACCCTGCCCGACGACCCGCGCCTGAGCCTGCATGGCGGCTTTGTCGCCGATGCCGATCTGGGGCGCTATTTCGCCGCCGCCGATACCGCGCTTTTGCCTTACACCGCGTCGCTGAGTTCCGGGCTGGCGGTGATGGCGGCGGGGTTCGGGCTGGGGCTTCTGGGCAGCGATACGCCGGGGCTGCGCGATATCGTGCGGCCGGGGCAGACCGGACTGCTGTTCGACCCCCGGGCGCCGCAGGGATTGGCCGCCGCGCTGGATCACGCGGTCGCGCTGGGCCAGGCGCAATGGCGGCAGTTCGGACAGGCCGCCTCGCAGGTTGCCGCGCGGCGCGACTGGGCCGGGATCGGGCGGCTTTGGGGCGGGCTTTTCTGCAGCTTGGCGCGCGAGCGCACCCGCTTCGATCCCGCCGATGCCCGGATCACGCCGGTATGACCGACGCGCCCACCAACGACACCGGCGAGGAGCGGTTCGACCGGGCCTTTCCGCTGAACGCCGACAGCCCGCATGCACAGGCCACATTGGATGCGGGCGAACGGGTGCGGTTCTATCTGGTGGATGCGATCGGGCTGGATGCGGCGCGGCTGACGGCGCTGTTGCCGACGGTTCTGGCGGAACTGGCGGAACAGGGGCTGATCCCGGTCTTTGTCACCGATTTGCTGGACTATGCCCCCCTGCGCGATGCGGGCGTCATCTTCGAAGCCGTCGCGCCCATCGCCGACAGCACGCGGCTGGCCCCGCAGCGCGACTGGGCCGCCCGCCAGGCCGAGGTGGTGGAAATGATCCGCGCCAAATGGCAGCCCTCGGGCGAAGTACGCCTGGGCACCGGGTGACGGCCATGGGCATCACGCTGGATCTGTCGCAACTGTCGGTGGTGTTCATCAGCCTGGACGAGCCCAACGCCGATGCCCATTTCGAAGCGCTGAAACGGATCGTGCCCACGGCCAGCCGGGTTCATGGCGTGCGCGGGTTCGATGCCGCCCACCGGCAGGCGGCTCAGGTCGCGCGCACCGCCCATGTGCTGACGGTTGATGCCGACAACATGGTCACCCAGCCGGATTTCTTCGCCCAGCGGCTGCGATTCACGGCCAGCAATCTGGCGCGGGTGATTTCGTTCTCGGCCCGGCTGGCGCATAACGGGCTGCAATACGGCAATGGCGGGATCAAGATCTGGCCGCGCACGCTGATGCACGGGCTGCGCACGCACGAGGCCAGCCGCGACGGCCGGTTGGGGATCGATTTCGCCTATCGCGTGCCCTACGTCCAGGCGCATGGCTGCCCGTCGGCCAGCATCGTCACCGCCACCCCGCAACAGGCGTTTCGCGCGGGCTTTCGCGAGGGCGTGCGCCTGACGCTGGAACGCGGGATCGCCGCGCGCGATACCAACCCCGAGCTGACCCCGGCAGAGCGGCTGAAACAGCATCTGCCGGAGTCGGTTCTGGAACGTCTGCGCATCTGGTGCACCGTGGGGCGCGACGTGGAAAACGGCGCGTTTGCGATCCTGGGTGCGCGGCTGGGATGCCTGCGGGCGATGCAGCCGGAATTCGACCTGGCCCAGGTCGCGGATTTCGACGCGCTGGCGCGCATCTGGACGGACGAGGGCGCGCCGCTGGCAAATGACCGCATCGGGCTAGAGGCACGGCTGGCCGATCTGCGCGCGGCGGTGAATGCCACGCTGGATCTGGCGATCACCGAGCTGTCGCCCGGCGCCTCGGCCTTCGTGAAATCGGTCTATCGGCCGAAACGGCGCTTGGGCACGATCCTGCCCGATTAGTTCCGCGTCAGCACCGCCAGATCGTCCAGCGTCGGCGTGCCCTGCGGCGCGGGCTGTCCACGGGCGGCAAAGGCCTCGGCCAGTGCGGCGCGGGTCTGCGGACCCATCTGCCCGTCGGGGGCGCCCAGCCCCGCACCACCCGCGATCAGAAGCATCTGCGCGGCGGCCACGAAATCGGTCGGGGTGAAATTCACCAGCGCCTTGTCCACCCGCTCGCGCAGGCCCGCATCCGGCGACAGGCCAATGGCGGTGGCGTACCAGATCAGCGCATCTGGGCGCGATGGCGCAACGCCGCGCCCGGCTTCGTACATGCGGGCCAGATCGCGCGCGGCCCAGGCCGAACCGCCGCGCGCCGAAACCTCCATCAAACGGGCGGCCTCGGGCAGGTCCTGTACCCCGGTGCCGTCCTGGGCCAGCACCTGTGCCAGATCGCGTGCAGCCCAACTGCTGTCCTGTGCGGCGACCCGCAACAGATCCACGGCGCGCGCGTAATCCTGCGGGACCAGTTCACCGGTCCGATACATGTTGCCCAGCGCCCGATGCGCGCCATAGACATCGCGATCCACCGCCGCCTGCAACAGCACGACCGCCTTGTCGGGATCGGCAAAGAGCGGGTTGTCGGACGCATGCAGCAGACCCAGCCGCAGGATCGCCTCGCCATCGCCATCGGCGGCGGCACGGGTGTATAGACGGAACGCGGCCTCGGGATTGGCGGGCTGACCCTGACCTTCCTCGTACATGATGCCCAGCCGCGTCACCGCGTTGGGCACCCCGCGCCCAGCGGCGGATTCGTACCAGAACCGCGCCTGATCGAAATCGGCGGGGATGCCGTCGCCGTTCTGGTACATGCGCGCCAGCCGGGTCTGGGCCGTCAGCTCGCCGCTTTTGGCCGCGCGGGTGTACCATTCGACCGCCTTCTGCGGATCGCGGGGGAAGCCCTTGCCGGTCTGGTGCAGCTCGGCGATGTTGGTCATCGCCCAGTCATTGCCGATATCGGCGCCCCGGGTGTACCAATACATCGCCTCGCGGTAATCCTGCTGGACGCCCACACCGGCGCGGTAAACCCAGCCCAGCGCGGTATAGGCCGCAGGCTCGCCGGTCGCAGCGGCATCGGTGAACAGCTGATAGGCGCGGGCATAGTCCTGATCGACCGCCTGCCCGTCCAGATACATCTGGCCCAGGTTGACCACGGCCGCCTGATAGCCCGCCTCCGCCGCCTTTTGCTGCCAGACGATGGCGTCCTGATACCGCGCGCCCGCGCGATAGGCCCGCGCGAGTTCGGCCCAGAAGCGCGGCACATCGGGGAATTCCTCGACCGCCAGTTCACAGGCGACGATGGCGGCATCGAAATTGCGGTTCAGGATGAATTGCCGCGCGCCGGCGGTCACGCGGCGGCTGTCCTGCGGCTCGCCCGCCAGCATGTCACAGGCATGCACGAACGCCTCGACATCCACATCGACCGTGTCCGACGCCCCACCCTGTCGCAGCACCTGCGCCTGAACGCTTTCGGTGCCGCCATTGGTGCCGATACGTGGGGTATAGGTCAGCGTCTGGTCGATCCCCAGCCAATAGACATTGCCCGAGTCGTTTTCGGTTTCATTCGATGCGGTCAGCGTGCCCAAGCGCGGCTCCTGCGGGACATAGACCCAGGCGCCCGCCGCATCGGGCATTTCAATCGCGCTGCTGCCCGCGCCGATGGGAATGGTGATCTCGGCCCGCTCCAGCGTCTCGGCGGCCTCGGCCCGTGCCTCGGGCGTGGTCAGCGACAGGCCGCGCGTCAGGGCCGACAGGAAACTCTGGTCGGGCTGGGCCGCATCGGGATCGCCGCCCAGATCCAGCACCCGCTGCCTTGCCTGATCGGCAAAGGCCCCATCGGGCTGGGTCCGCAGATAGGCCAGGAACGCATCGACCCGCGTGCTGTCGCGGATCGCCCGCCAGAACGACCGGTCGACGATCCGGCGCGGCGGCAGGGCGCCCAACGTATCGGTGGCCCGCGCCATGCCGGTGGTCTTGCCCGCCCCCGCCGCATCGGGCGGCTTGAAATAGAAATCGCTTTCCAGGGTCGAGGTCGTCCAGGTGATCTGATTGCCATCCGTGTCGGCACGCACATCGCCCCGCACCCGGCGGAACAGCTGGCTGATCTCCAGCCCCGGCGCGTCGATGTTGTCGGCAATCGCCTGGGTATAGGGGCTGTGCCGCCCGTCACCGTCCAGCGCGACCGATCCCGGCGCGGTCGCAAAGCTGATCAGCGTTTCGGTCTTGCCCGCCGACATCTCGGCCAGACCGCCATCGCCGGTGTCCTTCAGCGCGGCAAGCCCCTGCATCACCGCGTCGCGCGAGGCCCCGATGCTGAGCGCGCGCGCGGCGATCTTTTCGGTCTGATCGCTGCCGATCTGGTCGAACGGGTTGTTGCGGCAGGCATCCAGCATGACGATGTTCAGCTTGGCGCCGCTGTCGTTCATCACGTTGATCAGAAGCTGCGCGTCGATGGATTGCGCCACCAGCTCGTCGACCGACGACGGCGCGACCGACACCGGCAGCAGGTAATTCCGCGACCCGATCCGCACCCCGTGACCCGCGTAATAGACCACCGCCTCGCTGCCGTCGCGCAGGCGCGAGCGGAATGTGGCCAGGTTCGACAACATGGTCTCGCGGTCGGCATCCAGGCTCTCGATCACCTCGAAACCGCTTTCCCAAAGCTTTTCGGCGATGATCTGGGCGTCATTCACCGGGTTGGGCAGCGATGTCACGCTGTCGTAGTTCGAATTGCCGATCACCAGCGCCACGCGCGGCGCGGGCGCCAGATCGTCCTGTTGCGCGTAAGCGACCGGCGCCATGGCGACCCAGACCGCCAGGCCGAAAACCGCCCCTGGCGGGCGCATGCGGCGGAGCATCGGGCGGGCCATCGCGGGCTACTCGATCGGCTGCATCGCCATCGGCTCGTATGTCGCCTCGCCGATTTCGGTGCCGTTCACATCGACATCCACGCGATAGGGCACGCCCAGCTGGCGGCTCTTGGCGTAAAACACCAGATGCTTGCCATCCATCTGCGGCACGGTGATCTGGGCGAAATCGGGCTTGCCGAAATCGCGCAGGCGCGGGTTGCCCTGCTGCCAGTTGGCATCGGGATCCTCGGCCGCGACCTGTTCCATATAGGCGGTCTGAAACGCGGCGGGATCGTCGATGACCTCGTATTGGAACTCGCGCGCGAAATGGTTGACCAGGCGGGCCAGCTCGGTCGTGTATTCGCCGGTGATCAGGCCGGGATAGGTCTCCAGCGCGGTTTCGCTGCCGGCTTCGGTCTTGCGTTCGATGATCACGACCGGGTCGCCCGCGCGGTCGACGGAATAGATCAGGTCGGGGGCTGCTGCGTCAGTCATTGCGGTATCCTTTCAGGCCTGCGCGCGATCATTCTTCGGCGCCATGTTCGGTCCAGCCGGCATCGACCCAATCTTCGCCCATCGGGACCAGATTGCCAGGCGGATTGTATTGCTTCCAGAGCTGCAACTCGCCGGTACGCGGATCGGGGGCCATTACGAACATGACGTCCTGCGTTGCATCGCCCCAGTTGGTGTCGGCGACCGTCACCGTGGGGGGCGCCGCCGCCGCGGCAATCCCGCCGACCGACCCGCCGCTGATACGTTCTTCCCATTGCGGGCGGATAGAAGCGGCATGGGCATCCCGATCCGCTGTCGTACAAGCCCTGCCTGCGGCAATCTCCTGCTGGCGCCAGACATTCGCCTGATCCAGGCAGAGCGTCGTCAGATAGGGCTGCAGCGCCGCCATGATCGCGGTATCGACCTGTTGTGGCGTCAGATCGGCCCCCACCCCGTTCCCGATGGCATTTTCCAACATTGTCCGGCGGCGGCCGCTCGGGTCCCAGGATTTTATGCTGTCGATGGTGGCGCGGCAGGCTGTCAGAACCTCGGCCTCGGTCAGTTGCGATGCCGCGATCTCGCGGCCCGGGGCCAGAAGCTGAGCCTCGATATTGTCCTCGATATCACCCTGCATCAGGGGCGCCAGAGACGGGTGGTCGGGCAGCCCGTTGAAGGCGTGAATGCCCCGGTTCATGATCGGCACCATGCCGTCGCCCTGATGATCCTCATGGAAGCTTTCCAGCATGTTTTCCAACAGCTCTTCGGTGCGGTCGCCCTGAGTGACCCCGGTGAAATCATCCCAGCCATCGCGGCCATCCAGAAGCTCGTCGGTTTCCTGTTCATCGCCGAACAGAATCTCGTCGGCTTCTTGCGGCATGCCACCGCCCCCCATGTTCCAGGGCGTCATGCCGCGCGACATCAGGTCGTCCAGGTAATCCTGCGACTGGATCGTGTCCGAGATCTCCTTTGCCTTGTCGGTACCGGCTGGTTCGCCAATGGCGAACAGCACACGTTCAGTCAGCGCCGCGACAAAGACGGACTGGCTGTCGATTACCCGGCGCGCGCCCGGCCCTTCGGTCTGGATCAGCATATAGACACCGGAGCTGGACGACCCGTCGGCCGAAGGCGCGGTGCGGCGTGTGGCATCGTATTCCACCATGAAGCTGCGGATCAGCGTGGCGCGGATCAGCGCCTGATCGACATGCCAATTGTCGGTGCCGATCGCACTGAATATCGCGCCGTCGTCGCCCACGGGACCGATCAGGTTGTCGACCGATTCATTCAGCGCATTCTGCAGCATGTCGTGGCGAGAGTTCTCCTCCATCTGGGTCATGACGGTGGCGGCGGAATATTCCATGCTGCGGATCAGCGGGTTTTCATCGGCGGGGAAAGACATCACCGCCGGGATCGGGTCCAGCCTGTTGCGCGGGCGGAAGGTGCCGGTTTCGGCCAGCTCGGCATAGAATTCCATCGACTCCAGCGGCTCCAGCGTGCTCATCCGGCGCACGCCGGCGGTGGCAAAGCACGAACCGACATTGCCCTGGTGCACCGGCGTCATCAGCGCGGCGACAACCGCCTGCCTGGTATCGTCCGCGTCCACATCTGCCGCCGCCGCGCCGCTGGAGCGTGCAACCAGCGTGCGGCCTGCGCCCTGCGGTTCCTCGATATCGTTCAGGATGCCCTGGGCGCGGGTCTGGTTGTCCGGCTCGGACAACATGTCATAGGTCGACATGACATGGGCATTCAGCGACGCGGTGGGTTCATCGACCACATCGGGGTTGAACCGCAGATGGCCCAGCGCCTTTTGCGCGGCGGGGCTTGTCACATCCAGCGTGCCGTCTGCCCCGATGGCGGCATCCGCCAGGTAATTCGACCGCGCACGCTCGCGGCCATTGGCGTCGCGGCCGGTGCCGTCGGGGATCGGGTTTTGCTGCAGATGGCCGCCGTCCCGGATGTAATCCGCGGCATCGGCCATGTAATCACCACCCTCGGCCGACGCGCCGTTGATCAGGTTCTGCGCATAGCCCTGCGCGTCGAAGGGCGCGGGCGGGGTCGTGCCGCTGTCATCGGGGAAGCCGCCCGCGACATTGGTGCACAACATGTCCATCCCGGCGGCAATCGCGTCGGGATTGGCCGAATCCCGCGCCGCGCCGACCGCGAAATCGGCCAGATCGGGGTTGCGGGTATAGGCCTCGATGAACTGGGCAGCGGATTGGTCGGCGATGGGACGGCGCGCATAGGGCGACAGCGGGCCGGTGGTGATCGCGCTGGTCAGCATCTGCTTGCCACGCGCCGCCTGAATGCGGGATTCTGCGGATTCGCGGTCCACCGTGGCCTGCATCATCTCCTGCATCGCGGCGTCCAGCGCGGCGTCTTTCTCGGGGCCGTCGGGCAGCGCCTCGGCGGCGGCCATATGTTCCTGTGCCGTGGTTTCGGCGGCTTCGGCGACGGCCTTCTCGGCCTCGAACTGAGCGATCAGCTCGGGCGTGACGATGGTGCCGGGGCCCAGCTCCTCGTCGAAACCGGTCATAGCCTGGCGGGCCTCGGTCGCGGCTTCGGGGCTGTTTTCCTCCAGCGCGGCGATCTGCTGGGCGGTGCGCACCAGATTGCCCAGCCGGGCCAGCTCGGCGCCGATCTCTACCAGCCGCTCGGGCGTCAGGGGGCCGCTGGCATACATCTGGCCGATGCGCTCGCGCTGCGCCGCGATCGCCGCACGTTCGTCCGAGATCGCCTGATCGCTTTCCGATGGCAGACAGACCTGACCCCAGAAAGCGCCGAATTCGTCACTGATCTGGCAGATCGCGGCCTCTTCATCCTCGGGCGCGGCGCAGATGCCGGGATCTTCGGACAGGGGTGCGGAGGCCCCATCGCCGCCCGCAGCGGCGGTTTCGGCCGGGGCACGCGCGTTCAGCAGGGATTCGATCTGGCCGATCTTGGCGCGCAAGCGGTCCAACTGGGCCGTGGCCGCATCACTGGCATGCACGGGATCGGCAAAGAAGGTTTCGAACCCCGAAAGCTCGGTCTTGATGACCTGAAGGCGTTGCGCGACGCTTTGCGGATCGACGACGGTCGTATCGGACATCGGGTTACCCCCAAACAATAAATCGTATCAAATCGCGCAGGTTGGAAAAATGCTGCGCACAAGTCTGAAAAAGTCTTCTCGATACCGGTAAGGGTAACGCGATGTTCGAAAGCGGGCAAGCCGATAGCGTCGGGCGGCGCGTACCACTATTGGATATTGGAAAATGGGCGTTTTACGTCTATGTTGGGCGCAGCGACAATTTTGGCGCAGTTCATTTTGAGTGATCGCTTTATTCCGTTTTGTGGCGTGTTTTCGCGTCGGGATTGCAGATCAAAATATATTGAGTCGGAGAACGTTCATGGCACAGAAGAAGTCCGCCGCAGAATTGAAAGCGGAAGGCGAAGAGCTTGGCCTGAAGCTCGCGAATGCCCGCAAGAAAGAGTATAATTTCGCGCTGATGATCGCCAAGGAAGGCGTGGTTTTCGAAACCGACCTGAAGAAAGGCCCCGACATCCTGTGGCGCAATGGCCGCAAGGCCGGCGGCACCGCCAAGGGCGCCAAGGGCAAGGTGCGCGTCAAGGGCAAGGTGGTCGAACTGCATTGCGATACCGAGGACGTGCCGGGCAGCCTGACCAAGGTCGCCAAGAAGCATTTCGCCGAACGCGGCCAGGCCTATAAATTCGTGGTGATCCCGCCCAGCGGCGCGGTTTCCGAAGACGCCGCCGACGACGAGGAAGAGGTCCAGGCGGCAACCGGCCGCCGTGGCCCCGGCGACGGTGAAACCGGGACCGAGGCTCAGACGGCAGAGGCTGTTGAGGCCGTCGCCGAAGCCACCGGCGAGGCCGAGGAAGAGGTCCAGGCCGCCGTCGGCGATGCCCAGGACCCCGCCGAGATCGAGCGCGGGCTGCGCGATGTTCTGATGGCCGAGTTTCAGGAGCTGGACCTGGACACCGCACGGCAAAGCCCCAATGCGGGTGCTGCCACCAAGGCCACCAAACTGGCCGAGATGTTTTCGGCCCAGGTGGAAAGCGACGTGAAAAAGGCCGGATCGGTCCTGTCGCTGCTGAAGACCACGGTGCAAGAGGCACTGGCCGCCATGCCCGCCGAAAGCGCCGAGACCGACAGCGGCCCCGACCCGGAAATCGCACGGCAGCGCATGGCGGATATGTCGGCGCTGGAATCCAGCGTCGATGCGTTGCTGGCTGAATTTGCATAGTGTTTTAACGATTATCTTTTCAAGTAATTGATTTATAACAACAAAAGGGGAAGGCCGCGCTTGCATCCGCAAGCCGGGCCAGAAAGATATAATGAAAAACAAAGTATTGAACGGCTTCCTGATGAGTGTGGCGCTGATGACGACTGTTGCCTGTACGGTACCGGTGATCCAATCCAGAACCGCGCTGACCTGGCCCCGCGCGGACGAGGCGCTGTCGACCGGCCAGAAGGTCGAGATCGAGCGCCTGTTGAGTCGTCTGGGCTATTTGCGCGGCGGGGTGGACGGGGCGATTACACGCAGCACGCGGACGGCGATCCAGACCTATCAGCGTGACGTGGGCGCGCCGGTTTCAGGCTATGTCAGCCGCGCCTTGTTGGCCAGCCTGCGCAACACCGCCGGGGTCAGCGCCGCGGCTCCCGCCCCGGCCCCGGCGCCCAAGGCCGCCGCACCGAAACCAGCAGCGGCAAAACCGGCCGCTGCCGCGACCCCCAGCCGGGTCTTCAACCGGGATGACGACGACAGCGATTCCGGCGGCGGCTCGGGTGGTGGCGGTGGCAATGACGGCGGCGGTTGGGGCTGATCGGATGGCGCGGTTCGATAATCTGATCCTGCGCCGCATCCTGCCGCTGGTGGCGTCGATGATCGTACTTTGCGCCGGAGGTCCCGCCCCCGCGCAATCCACGGATGCAGCCCCCGCCATCATCGTCCGGTCGACCCAGGCCGCGGGCATCCCGCCGCTGACCTTCAACCTGGATGCCGAAAGCACCCAGAAATACGCGCTGGTCATCGGCAATGGCGATTACGAACATGTCGACGACCTGCCCAATGCGGTGAATGACGCGCGCGACATCGCGGCCATGCTGCGCCGGGGCGGGTTCGTGGTTTCCGACCACTACAACATCGACAAGATGGCGTTCGAGGCCGCGCTGCGCAAAATGCTGTACGAGGTCGAGCCGGGCGCCGAACTGTTCCTGTTCTTTGCCGGGCACGGGGTGCAGATCGGCAGCCAGAACTATCTGCTGCCGACCGACACGCAGGTTCAATCGGTCTATGACGTGCCTTATTCCACCGTGTCGCTGTCCAGCCTGATGTCGCTGGCAAGTTCGCGGGCGCGATCGTTGGTGGCGGTACTGGATGCCTGCCGCGACAACCCGTTTCCCGACCAGAAGGGGATCATCCTGCTGGATGGCACCCCCGCATCGCTGAAAACCGGGTTTTCCGCACAGGACACACCAATCAATTCGCTGGTGGTCTTTTCGACCTCGCCCGGGGCGGTGGCGCTGGATGGGGTGGGCGATAACAGCCCCTTTACCACCGCGCTTCTGAACGCCGCCACCGAACAGCCCGACCAGCCGTTTAATGAAATCCTCAAGGAGATCCGGCGCGACGTATATGCGATGACAGGCCAGCGGCAGGTGCCGTGGGAAAGCTCGTCATTGATCGAGCCGGTCTATCTGACCCGCAATGCGCTGCTGGCCGAAAGCGGCGGCGCCGCGCCCGGTGCGGGACGGACGGGCGAACCGATCCAGATCTCATCCGTGCTGAACCGCACCGTCACGCTGGGGCAATTGCTGCAAGGTGCCGGAGCGGGCGCCAGGATCGCGTTGCTGGACACCCCGCAATCGGGCCGGGTCGAACTGGTGACGAAAACCCGCGCAACGGTTCTGCCGCAAAACGCCCAGGTCAACGTGCCCGCGGCCGACCAGATCGTCTATCGTCCCGTGACGCGACAACTGATGGCCGTGAACCTGGAAGGCAGCCCCCCGATCCAGGACCGCTTCCAGGTCCAGATCAATGACGAGGTGCGCGATGTGACCGTCAGCATGGATATCGACGAATGCGACATCCAGGCGGGCGACCACCTGGACCCCGAGGGCGTGGGCGTCACCCGCTTCCCCAACGAGATCGAGCCGTCACCCGCGCTGCAAGCCTGTCTGGCCGCCGCCGCGCGCGAGCCAGAGAACGGGCGGTTCCATTATCAGCTGGGCCGTGTCTATCTGGCACTGCGGGATGTGGAAGCGGCGCAGAAATCCTTTACCATTGCCGAGCGTCTGGGCCATACCCGCGCACTGCACGGGCTGGGCACAAGCGAGGTCGCCAAGGTCGCCGAAACTGCGGGCGCCCGGGCCGGGCGCGCCCCGGACACCGCGCTGGATTTCTTCAAGCGCGGCGTGGAAAAGGGCGACCCTTACGCCTATCACTCGCTGGGGCTGCAATACCTGCGCTATCCCCAGACCGAGGACGAGCCGCGCCAGGGGTTCGAGTTGATGTCGCGGTCGCTGGAATTGGGCCACACGTTTTCGATGAACGCGCTGGGGCGCTATTTCATGGATCAGGACGAACCGCATTTCGATCCCGAACGGGGGCTGCGCTATTTCCAGGAAAGCGCCGCACGCAAGGATATCTATGGCTATGCCAATATGGGGTTCGTCTATCTGAACGGGCTGGCGGGCCTGCCGAAGGACACGCAAAAGGCGCTGGATCTGTTCACGCAGGCCAGCGATGGCGGGCATCCCACCGCACCGTCGTCCATCGGGCGGATGTATAACAGCGGCGCCGCACCGGGCGGGCGCGATTATGCCAAGGCGGTCGAATGGTATGACCTTGCACTGTCGCGCGGTGATGCCTGGGGTGGGGCAAACGGCGCCTGGATCATTGCCAACAAACAGCCCGGCGGCTTCACCCCATTCGATGCCGCGGTGCGCGCGGCCAAGGCCGCCGCGCTGCGCAACCCGCAACCGGCAGACGAGGCGCGCGCGCTTCTGGGCAAATTGAGCAACAGCGCGCTGGATGGCGGCACGCAGCAGCTGATGGCCGATCTGGGCGCTGATGTCACCGTCGATGGGGCCTTCGGCGCGCAAAGCCAGGCCGCGCTGGAGGCGCTGGCCGCCGACGCGGGCAAGGACCTGCCACCCGATCGTATCGACCGGCTGATCGCACTGGCCAAGATCCATTGGGAGCGGTCGAAGTTCCGGGTCGACCTGTACTAACCAGCCAGAAAGAATATGCTTTTCGGGGCGTTATAGATACAGATCGACGGCACGCCCCGTTCACGCCTTGGTGAATGCAGACTTTGGTCGCATAGACCGGTCCGGGCCATTCCACCAAGCTCCGTCCATGCGCGCGCGGGCACTCATACTCCTTGCCATGATGCTGGTGCTGATCTCAGCCCCGTGGCAGCCCGCGCGTGCAGATCTGGTCGACGCCGACACGATCCGCACGCAGGTCGTCGCCCCCTATAGCCTGGGTCCCGCGACCGAGATCGAGAGCGTCTGGCAATTGCTGAACGGCAGCGGATTGCAAGAAGGCTATGTCATCCAGTCCGAAGCCCTGTCGCCCCTGCCCGGCTTTTCCGGCGCGGCGCTGAACATGATGATCCTGCTGGATCTGGATGGCGTCTTCATCGACGTGAAGCTGCTGAACCACAACGAACCGATCTTCGTGTCCGGACTGGGCGAGGCGCCGCTGCGCGGTTTCCTGGAGCAATACAGGGGCATCTCCATCAACACGCCCGTCACCGTGGGCAAGGCCACCGATGCGCGCGGCACGCTGACCTATCTGGACGGGGTGACCAAGGCCACGGCATCGGTGCGGATCGCGCATGAAAGCATCATGGCCGCCGCGCGCGAGGTTGCCAAACGCAAGCTGAAAGGGCTGGTCGCCCCACAGGTCACGGTGACGCCGAAACCCGATACGGGCGAAACCCTCAGCTGGGCCGATCTGGTGGAACAGGGCATCGCAAAGCGTGTCACCGCCACCCAGGGCGAGGTGCGCGCGCGGTTCGCCGACACCACCTGGCGCAATGACGACCCCTTTGCCGATGCCGCCGAGGGCGATCTGATGATCGACCTGTGGATCGTCGATGTGACCGCCCCCGCCGTTGCCCGCGCGGTGATGGCGCCGCGCATGCTGGCCGAATGGCAGGGGCTGGGCGACGTGGCGCCAGATGACGAGACCCTGCTGCTGATCGAGATGGGCGAGCACGGGCTGGTCTCGGACGATTTCGTGCGCAATACCAGCCCGCCCTGGATCGAGGCTGACCAGGACGGCTTTCCGCTGCCGCTTCGGGATGCCGACCTGCTGATCGACCTGAAACGCGACGTGCCCGATGGCGCGGCAATGGTGGTGCGCATCGACCGGCGGCTGGGCTTCAACCCGGTGGCCGACTGGCAGATCGGGCTGCTGGTCCTGCGCGAACATGGCGTGTTCCGCCCCGAGATCGGGCAAGAGCTGTTCCAGTGGACCTATCGCGCGGATGAGCGGTTTTTCGACATACAGGCCCCGCCGCGCCCGCTGTCCCCGTTCGAAAGCGCGCTGGTCGGGCGCTGGCAGGATCTGGCGGTTCTGGCGGCGTTCCTGACGCTGGTCACCGGGGTGATGGCGTGGAACCGGCGCTTTGTCCGGCTGCGGCGGTTCCAGGCCCCGCGCCTGGCGGTGCTGGCCGCGACGCTGGGCTTTGTCGGCTGGTGGGGACAGGGGCAATTGTCGATCGTCACCCCACTGGGCACGCTGTCCAGCATGCTGGCGGGCAAATCGCTGCAATTCCTGCTCTATGACCCGTTTTCGCTGCTGATCTGGGGGCTGGTGATCGCCAGTTTCTTCATCTGGGGGCGGGCGCTGTTTTGCGGCTGGCTTTGCCCGTTCGGTGCGATGCAGGAATTCGTGGGCCGCGCGGCACAGGGTCTGGGCCTGCGGCAGCTGCGGGTCAGCGCGCTGTGGGACCGGCGGCTGAAACTGCTGAAATACGCGGTGCTGGCGGCGCTGGTCGCGGTGGCGGTCTGGCGGCCCGAACATGTGGACAAGGCCGCCGAGGTCGAGCCGTTCAAGACCGCGATCTCGGTCTTTTTCCTGCGCGACTGGCCGTTTGTCCTCTATGCACTGGTCTGCCTTCTGGCGTCGGCCTTTGTGTTCAAAGCCTATTGCCGGTACCTGTGCCCGCTGGGCGCGCTGATGGCCATCGGCGGCGCGCTGCGGTTGACGCCCTGGATCAAGCGGCGCGACGCCTGCGGGACGCCCTGCCAATTGTGCCGGCGGAAATGCCAGTACAACGCCATCGCGCCCTCGGGCCGGATCGCCTATTCGGAATGTTTCGGCTGTCTGGATTGCGTCGATATCTACGAGGACGACCAGAAATGCGTGCCGCTGATCATCGCGGCCAAGCGCAACGGGCGGGCATTATGATCGGGCGGCGGGCCACGTTGAAGATCGCCATCGGCGCAGTTTGCGCCGGGGGGCTGGCGGCCTATGCCCCGCGCCGCCATGTCTGGACCGGGCGCGGGTTCGGCGCCGATCTGTCGGTGACGCTGATGGGGCCCGCGGACGGGATCGACGCCACCTTCGCCGCCATCGGGGCCGAGGTCGCGCGGATCGAAAGCCTGTTCAGCCTGTTCCAACCTGCATCCGCGCTGTCGCGGCTGAACCGGGATGGGTATCTGGCCGACCCGCCGGCGGATCTGGTGGCGCTGCTGGGTCTGTCGCGCCGGATCTGGCAGGCCAGCGGTGGGGCGTTCGACCCCACGGTCCAGGGCATCTGGAACCGGCCCGCGCAGGGCCGTGCCCCGGTCGGTTTCCAGCATGTGCGCCTGTCGGGCGATGCGATACGGCTGGACCGTCCCGGCATGGCGCTGACCCTGAACGGGATCGCCCAGGGCTTTGCCAGCGACCGGATCGCCGCGTTGTTGCGCGACCGGGGATACGACACGCATCTGGTCGATCTGGGTGAATTCGCGGGGGCCGGGCGGCCCTGGCACATGGCAATCGATGGCGCGACGGGGACCCGCATCGCCGAAACCCGGCTGCGCGATCGGGCACTTGCCACCAGCGCGCCCGCCGCGATGACCCTGCGCGATGGGGGCGGTCATATCCTGCACCCTGCGGGGCGCGCGCCAGTCTGGCGGACGGTATCGGTCATGGCCCAAAGCGCGGCGGTGGCCGACGGGTTGTCGACCGCGCTGTCGCTGATGCCGCTGTCGGACATACGCGCGCTGGATCGTGCCGCGCTGGATGTCGCGCGTATCTGGCTGGAGGACCCGCAGGGCGGGGTCACGCAAATCGGCTGATCAGTAGTCGGGCGCGTTATGCACGACGCCATATTCGGCGAAGATCGCGGCGATCCGGCCATCGGCCAGCGCCTGCGAGATGGTGTAATCCGCGGCATAGGACAGCTCGCGGAAATTGTGGCGCACGGCGATGCCCAGCGTCCATTCGTTCAGCGCAAAATTGACCAGGGGCGGGCTGTCGACAGCAATCGCCTCGCTCTGGTCCAGATGCTCCAGAATGCTGCGCACGCCCATCACCGCGTCGACCTCGCCCGCGTCCATGCCGGCAAAAGCATCCTCGTGGCTGGGATAGTGAACGATGTTGGGCAACAGCATCCCGCCGCTGAAATTGGTCAGGTAGAAATCCGAGATCGTGTGGTTCTCCACGCCAACCTTGTGGAACCGATAGAAGGGCGTGGTGGGCGCGCCATCGGGGAAGGTCGCAATGCGATAGGCGGTGGCCAGCTTTTCGTTGAAATACTGGCCGTTCAGCACGACCAGCTCGTTCCGGCATTGCAGGTCCTTGCTGTAGGGGACATGCATCATGATGTTGGACACGGCGCCGCCGATCAGCGGGCCTTTCCAGATCTGGTTGCGCAGATCGGCATCCACGTTCTCGTCGGCGGTGACGAAGTTGAACCGCGCCTCGACCCCGATATCGTCGGCAATCAGACGCGCGATGTCGATGTCTATCCCGCGCGGCGTTTCGCCCTCCTGCCACGAGAAGGGCGCGAAATCCTCATAGACCGCGAAGGTCACGAAGCCGCGTTCCAGGATGGTGTCGTAATCCTGACCCACATCGATGCGGGTATCGGCGCGGCGCGGCACCACATCGTCATAGCCCTGTGCCAGATCGGCACAACGGGCCTGTGCCTGAACCGCCAGAAGCGTCAGGCACAGGGCAAGGATATGACGCGCGGGCCGCAACGGGCTTAGTGCGCGGCGGACAGGCCGATGGTCAGGACCTCGGCCGCCTTGGCAAAGCTGCCCGGCGTGCCGTCCAGCGCCATCGCGGCCCGCGATACGGCGGATTCTGCAACCGGTGCATCCGATCCGGTCGCCGCCGAGGCGTTGATCGTAATCAGCTCTTCCTTCAGCGAAGCAGCTTCGTCCTGGAAGCTTGCGGCATCTGCACCGCCTGCGACCTCATCCGCGTGAGCTTTCATCAGATCACGAATCTCGGCCAGGCGGGGCTGGTAATCGTCGAAGGCGCCGTCATCGGGGCGGGTTTCGACATAGGTGCGGATGGCCCAGGCGGCCTCTTGCCCCAGCAGCTCGCCGAAGGCGGGCATCTTGGTGATCCCGTTCTGGGTCATGCCGTGGCGGAACCGTTCCAGATACCACTCGTCGCCGTCCCAATCCGCGCTCAGGTACCGCAGGTCGGGGGCCAGACCGCCCGACACGACCTCGAGCCCGTGGCAGCGCGCGCAGTTCTGGTTGTAACCGGATGCGCCGATATCGATCGCCGCTTGCCAGTATTCGCCGGCGGGGTCACGCCAGGGGTTTTCTTCCAGCCACTCTTCGCCCAGTTCCGGCAGGCCGGCGGTGTCGACCGCCTGGGGCGCAACATCGCCGTGGGAAAAGGCGGCGGTGGCAGCCATCATCATTGCGGGCAGAGACAGAATAACAGTGAATTTCATCGCGTCCTCCTCGGGTTGGCTGAACACTTAGAACGCCGCCCCACGCTGTGCCATTGGACCTAGGTCGTATTTTTGCGCAAGCTGTTTTCAACAATCTTGCCACCAACAGGGAGGACATCATGAGACACAGTATTGCTGTGTGGCTCGGTGCGCTTTTGATCAGCGCTGCAACCGGCGCCTCGGCCGCCGCGGCGGGCCTGCGCGAGGTGCAGGCGCTGTACCTGCAGATCGCACAGCCCGAGCGCCCGGTTCTGTCCAACCTCGACCCGATCCCCGACGACCTTGGCCAGGCGGGCGCGCATCTGGCCATTGCCGACAACAACACCACCGGCGGCTTCATGGGCTATCGCTTCGTGCTGGACGTGGTGCGCGTGGCCGAGGGCGATCTGCAAGCCGCGCGCGCGGCGCTGGCGGACAGCACCGCCCAATATGTCCTGCTGGACATGAACGCGGCCCAGATGTCAGAGCTGGTGGGCGACGACGCGGCGCGGCTTTATTTCAACGTGCGGTCCTATGACGACGCCCTGCGCGGGGCGGATTGCCGAGCATCGCTGATGCACACCCTGCCCAGCTATGCGATGCGGGCCGATGCGCTGATGCAATTCGCGCTGAAAAAGCGCTGGACCGATATCGTGATGGTCGAAGGCAACGCGCCCGAGGATGCGCTGTTTGCCGCCGCGCTGCGCCGGTCGGCCACGAAATTCGGGCTGAAGATCGCGGCCGAGAAGACCTGGATCTTCGATGGCGACCTGCGGCGTCAGGCCGGGGCCGAAGTGCCGCTGTTCACCCAGGATTTCGGCGATTACGACGTGATGCTGGTGGCCGACGAGCACAACGATTTCGCCCGCTACCTGTCCTATAACACCTGGCTGGCGCGCCCGGTTCTGGGCGGCGACGGGCTGCGTGCAACCGGCTGGGACCGGGTCAACGAACAATGGGGCGCGGCGCAGCTGCAAAGCCGGTTCACTGATCTGGCCGCGCGTGACATGCTGGATGTCGATTACGCCGCCTGGGCCGCCCTGCGCGCGGTGGACGAGGCGCTGATCCGCACCAAGTTCGCCGAGCGCGACGCGATCCGGTCCTATCTGCTGTCGGACCTGGAACTGGCCGGTTTCAAGGGTCGCCCGCTGTCGTTCCGCGCCTGGAACGGGCAGCTGCGCCAGCCCATCGGGTTGACCCATGCCAGCGCGCTGGTCGCCATGGCCCCGCTTGAGGGGTTCCTGCATTCGGTCAACGAACTGGACAGCCTGGGGGCCGATGCGCCCGAAAGCCAGTGCAAAGCCTTCGGAGGATAAGATGCGATTGAAGAAACCCGCCCTGCTACTTTGTGTGGCCCTGATGCCCACGGCCGGGCTCGGCGACGAAATCTGGGTGTCGAACGAGAAAAGCGATACGGTCTCGGTCATTGATGTCGATACGCTTGAGGTGGTGCGCGAATACCCGGTGGGCGAACGGCCCCGCGGCATCACCTTTTCGCGCGACTACAGCCACCTTTACATCTGCGCATCGGATTCCGACTCGGTGCAGGTGATGGATGTTGCAACGGGCGAGATCCTGCACGATCTGCCCTCGGGCGCGGATCCTGAACAATTCGCCCTGCACCCCAATGACCGGCTGCTTTACATCGCGAACGAGGATGACGCCGTGACCACGGTGGTCGACACCGAAACCCACCGCGTCATCACCCAGATCAACGTGGGCGTCGAACCCGAAGGCATGGCCGTCAGCCCCGATGGCAAGGTGGCGATCACCACGTCCGAAACCACAAACATGGCCCATTGGATCGACACCGAAACCAACACGATCTTTGCCAACACGCTGGTCGATGCCCGCCCGCGCCATGCCGAATTCACCGATGACGGCAGCAAACTGTGGGTCAGCTCGGAAATCGGCGGCACGGTGACGGTGTTCAACACCGCAGATCAAAGCGAGATCACCAAGATCGCGTTCGAGATCACCGGCGTGCATCCCGACAAGGTACAGCCCGTCGGCGTCGAGCTGAACCACGACAACAGCCTGGCCTATGTGGCGCTGGGGCCCGCCAACCACGTGGCTGTGGTCGATACCGCGACCTACAAGGTTCTGGAATACGTCCTGGTGGGGCGGCGCGTCTGGCACATGGCATTTTCGCCCGACGATTCGAAGCTGTTCACCACCAATGGCGTTTCGGGCGATGTCAGCGTCATTGACCTGTCGAATCACAAGGCCATCAAATCCATCAAGGTCGGCCGCTTCCCCTGGGGCGCGGTCGCACGCCCGACAGAATAAGGACTTTTACATGAAGAAATTCGCAATCCTCGGCTCCATGATGCTGGCCACGACCGCCTGGGCCGACAATGACGACGACGATGATGGCCTGGGGCTGGCCGGGCTCTTGTCCGGCAGCAACAAGGTCGAGCTGCCCGAGGTCATCCTGTCGGTGGGCGAACCGCTGGCGGATGCGCCTTGGGAGCTGAAATCGGGCAAGTATTACGAGGTCGAGTTCACCGCCGACGGTTCGGGCGAGATTGGCCTGGCCGGCATGGATTTCTTTCGCGCGATCTGGGTCGACGAGGTGGTGATCGAGGGGCTGGAAACCCGGCCCTTCGGCCTGCATTCGATCGAATTCGACGATGCCGGCACGATGGAAATCGGCTTTGTCGCGATCAAGCCGGGCAGCTACGAGCTGCGCATTCCCGGCAGCACCGGCGAAAGCCAGCGGATCGCGATCACCATCGAATAACGGGCGCTGTCCCAGCATGAACCCTCGCGCCCGGCCAATGGCCGGGCGTTGTCGTTCCGGGGTGGATTCCCGGCGCGCGTCAAGCCCCGAAACCGCCCCCCGCCGGGCGCGACATACGACCAATTGGCAATACCCCCCGACCCCCAGTTCAGCGACTTTCAGGATCGACAGAACATCGACGTTTCTGTCGTCTCGGTAGGGAGGACACGATGAGAAAACTTCTTTTGACATCGTCTGCTCTTCTATTCGCTTCGGCCGCCGCATTCGCGGCCGTGACGGAAGAAGATATCGCAAACGATCAGACGATCACCACACAGGTGGTGACCAATGGCATGGGCCGTCACCAGCAGCGCTTCAGCCCGCTGGCTGGAATCAACAAAGAGAACGTGAAAAACCTGGTTCCGGCCTGGTCGTTCTCGATGGGCGGGGAAAAGCAGCGCGGGCAGGAAACCCAGCCGCTGATCTATGACGGGGTCATGTATGTGACCGGGTCGTATTCCCGCATGTATGCCATCGACGTGAAAACCGGCGAAGAACTGTGGCAGTACGACGCGCGTCTGCCCGAGGGCATCCTGCCCTGCTGCGACGTCATCAACCGCGGCGGCGCAATCTATGGCGACAAGATCTATTTCGGCACGCTGGATGCCCGGATCGTGGCGCTGGACCTGAAAACCGGCGATGTGGTGTGGCGCGACAAGATCGCCGACTACAAGGCGGGCTATTCCTATACCGCGGCACCGCTGATCGTGAACGGTCTGGTCATCACCGGCAACTCGGGCGGTGAGTTCGGGATCGTGGGCGAGGTTCAGGCGCGTGATGCCGAAACCGGCGACCTGGTCTGGACCCGTCCGGTGATCGAAGGTCACATGGGCACGCTGAACGGCGAAGAAAGCACCATGACCGGCACGCTGAACGCGACCTGGCCGGGCGATCTGTGGAAAACCGGCGGCGGCGCGACGTGGTTGGGTGGCACCTATGACGCGGATACTGACACGCTGGTCTTCGGCGCGGGCAACCCCGCCCCCTGGAACAGCTGGCTGCGCGGCGCGGGCGAACCGACCGAAGGCAACACCGGCGACAACCTGTACGCCGCAAGCCGGATCGGCATCGACCCCGCCAATGGCGAGATCAAGTGGCACTTCCAGACCACCCCGCGCGAAGGCTGGGACTTCGACGGTGTGAACGAGGTGGTTCCCTTCGTCGATGCCGAGGGCAACAAGCGTTACGGCACCGCAGACCGGAACGGCTTCTTCTATGTGCTGAACCGTGAAGACGGCGCGTTCGTGTCGGCCACGCCCTTCGTGCGCGACATCTCGTGGGCCGAAGGCATCGATGAGAACGGCCGCCCTATCTATAACGAGGGCAACCGCCCGGGCAATCCCGCCGACGCCGCCGATGGTGGCAAGGGCGAGGTCGTGTTCTCGGTCCCGTCCTTCCTGGGTGGCAAGAACTGGATGCCGATGGCGCACAGCCCCGAAACCGGCCTGTTCTATGTTCCGTCGAACGAATGGGGCATGGACATCTGGAACGAGCCCGTCAGCTATAAGGAAGGCGCGGCCTATCTGGGTTCGGGCTTCACCATCAAGCCGCTCTTCGAGGACTATATCGGTTCGCTGAAGGCCATCGATCCCAACACCGGTGAAACCAAGTGGGAATACAAGAACGACGCCCCGCTCTGGGGTGGCGTGATGGCAACCGGCGGCGGCCTGGTCTTTACCGGCACGCCCGAAGGGTACCTGAAGGCGTTTGACGCCGACACCGGCGAGGAGCTGTGGAAGTTCCAGACCGGTTCGGGGATCGTCGGCCAGCCCGTCACCTGGGAACAGGATGGCGAGCAGTTCGTCGCCGTCGCCTCGGGCTGGGGCGGTGCGGTTCCGCTGTGGGGCGGTGAAGTGGCCAAGAAGGTCAACTTCCTGAACCAGGGCGGCTCGATCTGGGTTTTCAAACTGCCCAAGCTTAACTGATCAAGACAACCGCGGGGCCCCGGCTTGTGGGCCCCGCAATTTCGATGCAAGATTAAGGGGTGATGCAGCAAATGGCGGAGGTAGTCATGCTACAGCATGAAGGGACCGCGGAACTCCGGATACTGCTCATCGACGATCACCCGCTTTTTTGTGACGCGATGGCGATGACGGTGGGCGAGATTTTCGACAACCCGCGTGTCGCAACCGCGTCGACGCTGAAAGAATCCCTGGACATGGTGGGGCCGGTCGATCCGGACCTGGTGGTGCTGGACCTGAACCTGCCGGATGTCGATGGTGTGGACGGGCTGATCCGCCTGCGCGCCGCGGCGCCCGATGCCAAGATCGTCGTCGTCTCGTCGCTGTCCGACAACCGCGTGACCACATCGGTGCTGGATTCCGGCGCGGTTGGGTTCGTGCCCAAAAGCAGCCCGCGCGACGAGCTGGTTCGCGCCTTTCAGGCGATTGCCGATGGCGAGATCTATACCCCCGACGATTTCATTGCCCCGCAGAACAACCGGCTGAATCAGGAATCGCAGCAGATCGTGGAAAAGCTGAAAAGCCTGACGCCGCAACAGGCCACGATCCTGAACCTGATCTGCGAGGGCAAGCTGAACAAGCAGATCGCCTTTGACCTGTCGATCGCGGAAACCACGGTCAAGGCGCACCTGACGGCGATCATGCGCAAGCTGGGCGTTCAGAACCGGACACAAGCCGTTTTGCTGGCCAAGAAAGTCAGCTATGATTCGCTTTCGGATGGCGGCGAGACATAGCCGCTTTCCTGGGGAGGAGGAGACCTGGGTGGGCATTGACCGATCCGGCATTGTTACGGCTGTCTGCGTGAACTTGGACGATGCGCCCGACCCGTCGGAAGCGCTTGTCGATGCGCTGGCGGGTACCGAATATGCCTTTGTCATCGTCTTGCTGCCCCCGGTCTGCGAGATCGAGCCGCTGACGCGCATCCTGCAGGACCGGCTGGACGTCGAACACATCCTTGGCGCCCGCACCGCGGGCGAGATCTGTGACACCGGCTATAGCGAGAATCACATCGTCGCCCTGGGCTTTCCCCGGTCCTATTTCTCGGCCAGCGCGCAGCTTTTCGAACAGCTGAACGGCCCCGACGACACGGAAACCGCGCGCGAGGTGCTGCGCCTGCGGCACGAGGCCCACGCCAAGAACCCCGAGTTCGAGAATGAATTCGCCTTTCTGCTGGTCGATGGCCTGTCACGGCGCGAGGACGCGCTGGTCCTGAAGATCTCGACCGCGCTGGGATCGACGCAGCTTTTCGGCGGTTCGTCCGGCGATGGGCTGCGGTTCGAAAGCGCGCCGGTCTTCTATAACGGGCGTATCCGGACAAATGCCGCGATCCTGCTGGTGGCGCGCAGCAATTGCCGGTTCACGATCTTCCGCGAGGATCATTTCGAACCCTCGGGCAAGCGGCTGGTGGTGACCGGCGCCCGCCCCGAGGAACGGCTGGTGACCGAGATCAACGCCGAACCCGCCGCGCCTGAATATGCCCGCATCGTGGGCATCGACCCGCACCAGCTGTCGCCGTTCATCTTCGCGTCGCACCCCATTGTCGTTTCAGTGGGCGATCAGCACCATGTGCGCGCGATCCAGCGCGTCGAAGGCAACGATCTGCGGTTCTTCAGCGCCATAGACGAGGGCATGGTCCTGACCGTGGCGCATCCCAAGAATATCAGCGGGCACCTGCAAAACGTCCTCGAAGGGCTGTCGGAACACGAAGAGCCCGATCTTATCTTTGCCTGCGATTGCATCCTGCGGCGGCTGGAAGCGGATCAGAAACAGGAAATTCACAACATGTCGGCGCTGCTGCGCAAGCATCGGGTGATCGGGTTCTCGACTTATGGCGAACAGCATAACATGCTGCACGTGAACCAGACCTTGACCGGGATCGCGATCTATCCGCCACGCCATGACTGACCCGCTGCCGACAAACGGACTTCTCAATCAGACCGACAGCCTGGAGCGTCAGAACGAAAAGCTTCGGATCATTGTCGGCAAGCTGATGGCGCGGGTCGAACAGGCCACCAACGATCACGCCCAGGGCTTCGTGCATTTCGAAAGCGCGATCGCGTTGCAGGAAGAGGTCCAGAACCGCACCCGCAACCTGGAAGAGGCGCTGGACGTTCTGCACGCCACCAACGCCCAGCTTGCCGCCGCCCAGCAAGAGGCCGAAAACGCCCGCCGCAACCTGGCCACGGCGGTCGAGACCATTCAGGAAGGCTTCGCGATCTTCGACGCGGAGGGCGTTTTGGTGATGAAGAACTCGCGCTTTTCGATCATGTTTCGCGACGTGGTCGACAAGATCCAGCGCGGCACCCGGTTCGAGGACTATCTGCGGACCTGCGCCGAAAGCAGCCACATCGTCCGCCCCGGTGATATGGGCGTCGACGAATGGGTCCGCCAGCGGCTGGCCGTGCACGAGACGAACTCGGTCAACTTCACGCTGGAGCTGAAAGACGATTGCTGGATGCAGGTCAGCGAACAGCGCATGGCCGATGGCGGCACGATCGTGTTGCAGACCGACATCACCGATCACGCCCGGCTGGAGCGGGAAGAGCGCGCCAAGATGCTGGACCGGCAGGCCAAGATCGTGAAGACGACGCTGGAACATATCGAACAGGGCGTGCTGATCTTCGATCCCAGCCAGAAGCTGGTCGAATGGAACAGCGCCGCGATCAAGATCCTGAACATCCCCCGCCGGCTGGCCACGGCGGGCACGCGGCTAGCGCGGTTCGAACAGCTGTTCCAATCGGGCCGCGTGTTCATCGGCGATTGCGCACCGCTGGCGGTTTACGACTGGGCCGCGTCCGGCCCGGGCCGCGCCGTTCTGCGCACCGAGGTCGAGGCGACGAACGGCTTCAAATACGAGGTTCTGGGCCAGGAGATGACCGATGGCTCGTTCCTGATCTCGTTTCACGACATCACCCAGCTGCGCCAGGCCTATGAAGATCTGCATCTGGTGAACGAAACGCTGGAACAGCGCGTGATCGAACGCACGGACGAGCTGCGCGCCGCCCGCGATTCCGCCGAACGGGCCAACGCGTCGAAATCGCGCTTTGTCGCGGCGGCCAGCCACGACCTGTTGCAACCGGTGAACGCGGCCAAGCTGTTCATTTCGTCGCTGGAACACACCGCGCTGGACGAAAAGCAATCCGCCACGGTCTCGCGCATTTCGCAAAGCTTTCAGTCGGTCGAAACCATCCTCAGCGCGCTTCTGGACATCTCGAAGCTGGATTCCGGCAAGGTCGCGCTGAACATCTCGGACTTTTCGCTGGGCCAGATCTTTGAAAGGCTGCAGACCGAATTCGCCGGGATGGCCGCCGCCAAGGGGCTGGACCTGCAGATCGTGCCGACAACGGTGCGGGTGCGGTCGGACCCGGTCTATATGCGGCGCATCCTGCAGAACCTGGTGTCGAACGCGATCCGCTATACCGAAACCGGCCGGGTGCTGGTGGGGGCGCGGCGGCGGCCCGATGGCATCGACATTCAGGTGATCGACACCGGGATCGGCATCCCGCCCGAGGAACAGGACAAGGTGTTCAAGGAATTCCACCGCGCCGATACCTCGCACACCGCCGAATCCGCGATGGGTCTGGGCCTGGCGATTGTCGAACGGGCCTGCACCATGCTGGAGCACGGGCTCGATCTGCAATCGACGCCGGGCGTGGGTACCAGAATCCGCGTCTCGGCCCCCTATGCCGCGCAGGAAGAGCTGGTGCCCGACCTGGCCGAGGCCGAGCCTTGTGCCCATAATTCCGTGCGCAACGCGCTGATCATGGTGGTCGAAAACGATACCCGCGTGCGCGAGGCGATGGAGCGGATGCTGGAAATCTGGGGCGCCGCGCCGGTCATCGCCTCGTCACTGGACGATGCCGAGGCACAAATCGAGGCGCTTGGCCTGCTGCCGGATGTGTTCCTGGTGGATTACCATCTGGACGACGATGAAAACGGGCTGGACCTGATCGACAGCCTGCGGGAACGCCATGGCCCGCTGCTGACCATCCTGCTGACCGCGGACCGGTCGATCCAGCTGGAGCGCGAGGCCCACAGCCGCGGCGTGTTCATCCGCCACAAGCCGCTGGATATCGAAGATCTGCGGGAACTGATCGGCAGCCTTCTGGCCCCCAAGGGCAGCAAGTAACCCCCCTTTCACCCCCATCACACGGCCTGAAACGTATTCAGGCGACCGCATGTCGCGGCCGCCTGAATCTGGCGCAATGATGGGAGTGATGCGCCTGCCGGTGTCCTGATAATCAGGATCGGCTCTGGGATCTCGCGGGGCTTCTTAGAAGAAGCCCAGCTTGTTCGGGTTGTAGCTCATCAGGATGTTCTTGGTCTGCTGATAGTGGTCCAGCATCATCTTGTGAGTTTCACGGCCGATGCCCGACTGCTTGTAGCCACCGAAGGCCGCATGCGCCGGATAGGCGTGATAGTTGTTGACCCAGACACGACCGGCTTCGATCGCGCGGCCGAAGCGATAGCAGGTGTTGGCATCGCGCGACCACACGCCGGCGCCCAGGCCGTACATGGTGTCGTTTGCGATCTGCAGCGCCTCTGCCTCGTCCTTGAAGGTCGTGACCGACACGACCGGGCCGAAGATCTCTTCCTGGAACACACGCATCTTGTTGTGCCCTTTCAGAACCGTCGGCTGGATGTAGAAGCCGTTGGCGATGTCGCCGTTGAAGCGGGCGGCGTCACCACCGACCAGAACCTCGGCGCCTTCTTCGCGGCCGATGTTCAGATAGGACATGATCTTGTCCTGCTGCTCGCGGCTGGCCTGTGCGCCGACCATGGTGTCCATCTCGCGCGGGTCGCCCTGCTTGATGGCCTTCACACGCTCGATGGCGCGCTCCATGAACGCTTCATAGATGTCTTCCTGGATCAGCGCGCGGCTGGGGCAGGTGCAGACCTCGCCCTGGTTGAAGGCGAACAGCACGAAGCCTTCGATCGCCTTGTCCAGGAACGCGTCGTCCTGCGCCATCACGTCCGAGAAGAAGATGTTCGGGCTTTTGCCGCCCAGTTCCAGCGTCACCGGGATCAGGTTCTCGGTCGCAGCCTTCATGATGATGCGGCCGGTTTCGGTCGAACCGGTGAACGCGATCTTGGCGATGCGCGGGCTGGTGGCCAGCGGGCCGCCCACATCGGGGCCAAAGCCGTTGACGATGTTCAGAACGCCGTCGGGCAGCAGGTCCGAGATCACCTCGGCCAGGACCATGATCGCGGCGGGGGTCTGTTCGGCCGGTTTCAGCACGACGCAGTTGCCCGCGGCCAGTGCCGGTGCCAGTTTCCAGGCCGCCATCAGGATCGAGAAGTTCCACGGGATGATCTGGCCGACAACGCCCAGCGGCTCGTGGAAGTGATAGGCCACGGTATCCGCGTCGATTTCCGACATCGTGCCTTCCTGGCTGCGCAGGACGCCCGCGAAGTAACGGAAGTGGTCGATCGACAGCGGAATGTCGGCCGCGGTGGTTTCACGGATCGGCTTGCCGTTGTCCCAGGTTTCCGCCGTTGCCAGCAGCTCCAGGTTCTCTTCCAGACGGTCGGCGATCTTCAGCAGGATGTTCGAGCGTTCCGCCGGCGAGGTCTTGCCCCATGCGTCTTTCGCGGCATGTGCGGCGTCCAGCGCCAGCTCGACGTCTGCGGCGCCCGACTGGGCGATTTCGCACACCACCGCGCCGGTGATCGGGGTGATGTTTTCAAAGTATTTTCCGGATGCCGGCGGGACGAACTTGCCGCCGATATAGTTGTCGTAGCGTGTCTTGAACGGCGAGGTAAACGTCCCCGCTGCTTGCGCCATCTCGTTCATGAAATCCTCCTCCAAGTTGGGCTCAAAAATAGAGATAACAGGACAATGACCCTGCCCGGGTGTTTCCGCATCCCCGACTTTGGTCGAACAGACACGAGGCCTGTTCGGTGAACGGCAAATGCTTGAAATCCGGCGGCTTTTGCCAAAGCGGCGAGTCGGTTCCGGCACCGCGCGCGATGGGGCGCGGCGAATCCCCCCCGGCCCCCGGTCCGAAACGGCGCGCCTCCCGCGCCGCAGGCCCGAAAATGCTGCAGTTGCAACATCGGTTAACACGGTTTTCACCTTTTGTTCTCACAAATGAAAGGGAGGGCGACTCGTCCTCGTGCCGGACAGGAACAGAATGTGACCCAGAATTCCCCGCTGATTGCCCATGTGCATGTGCCCAAGACCGCCGGAACGACGATCAACGCGGCGCTGGCTGCCACGCTGGGACCGGGGCGCGATCACATCCAGGCGCTGATCCGCGATCGTGCCGCCCTGGCCGATACGCTGTCGGGTGCGCGCTGGGTCGCCGGTCACGTCCCCCTGCCCGTTCTGCGGACCGCGCTCGCCGAACAGCGAGTGTCCGCGCGCTTTGTCACCGCGCTGCGCGCGCCGGTGGCACATGTCGCCTCGCACTATAACTGGCTGATCGAGATCGGCCATCGCGGGCGCGCCTTTCTGCAGGGTCATCCGCCCGAAATCCGCGACATCCACCTGCATCTGCGCAACACAGACAACAGCAATCCCGCAGCGGTGATCGCCAATCTGGAAACCTATGCCGGGCTGTTTCTGAACTGTCAGGCGCGGCATGTGATCGGGCGCCATTATGCGCTGGCCGAAACCGCGTTTCTGAACGAACTCGACGCCTATGACACCGTCGTCTTTTCCGACGATGTCAGGGCGGGGCTGGCGCGGTTTCTGCCCGGGCGGCCAGCCGATCCGGCCACGCGCAACCAAAGCCGGTATCATTTCGACCCCGCGATCTTCGACCATCCCGCCCTGCGCACGTTCCTGATGGACCGCAACCGCGCCGACGAAACGCTTTGGGCCGTGGCAAACGCCCGCTTTCGCCCGGCCCAACCCCGACAGGAGATCGCGGCGTGAACACCCTCAACCAGCTGCTCAATGCGCTTGTCACCCGGCTGTCCTATCCGTTCCTTTATACCGTCCTGTCGCTGCAATCGCTGATCCGCCGGGTGCGCGCCGCTGGCAAAGCTCCGACGATCCATTTCGAAAGCGCGCATGACGGGCGGCCGATCGCCCTTGTCGCGCTCTATCAAAAGGGCCGCCTGCGCCCCGACAGCCGTGTCCTGATGCAGGCGCTCAGGGCGCGGGGCTGCTACGTGCTGGCGGTCAACACGCTGCGGCTGGACGATCCCGACGACCTGCGCGCCTGCTGCGACTGCTATGTCGAACGGTTCAATTTCGGCCGCGATTTCGGCAGCTATAAACAGGGGTTCCAGCTGATCTTTCAGCGCGGCTGGGACACGGCCTGTCCGCGGCTTCTGATGATCAATGACAGCGTTTTTTGTGTGTCCGACCGGATCGACGGCTTTGTCGCGCAGATGATGGAGTCCGAGGTCGAGGTTCTGGGCAGCACCGAGAATTACGAGATCATCCATCACCTTGGGTCGTTCTGCATCGCGCTGTCGCAGGCGGTGCTGACCCATCCCAGGTTTCGCGCCTATTGGCAAGGGTATCGCAATTCCGATGTGCGCCCCCGGGTGATCCTGAAGGGCGAACAGATGTTGTCGAAAACCCTGAAGGCCTGCGTGTCGGCCCCGTCCGAGTTCCAGACCCTTTATGGCACCAGCGCCTTCCTGACCCGCCTGCAACAGGATGACGGGTTGATCGATGTTGCCATCCGCAACGCCCGCCATTCGCCCCTGACCGGGTGGCAGCGGTTTTCGGCGCAGGAAGTCGTCGCGGCGCTGCGGGACTCCTATCTGCTGCGCGGCACGGATCTGCCGCAGAACACCACCATCCGCCTGGACCAGCCAGAGCTGTCCGACCGCATCGCGGCGGGCGACATGGCCGGGATCACCCGGGTCGTCCGCGCCAACATGCGCAAGGGCGAAAGCTTCGATCCGGCGATCCTGCGCAAAGAGGTGATCGCCCAACTGACCGAGGTTTACATGTCCGGCAGCCAGATCCACCAGAACGCCGCGACCCTGCTGCAGATGGGCCTGCCGATCGTCAAGCTTGACGGGCTTTATCGCGGGATGTTTGCGATCCAGGATGTCCAGGCGATCACCCAGCAGATCCCCCCCGATGATGCCGAGGCGTTGCAGCGTATCCTGCTGGAACGCCCCTATGGCGGGGATACGCTGCGCGGGTGGCGGCGGGCGGCCTTCATGCGCGGCCTGATCTGAGGGGCGGTGCCCCGCGCTCAATCCGGTATCGCGACGTGAAAGGCGCGGTAATGCCCCGCGCGCCCGATCCGCTGCAACTCGATCTGCTCGCGCTGCCAGACCCAGGTGCTGCGCAGGTGGCTTTTGTGATCGAAACTGCTCCGCAGCTTATCGCCAAGCCCGGCACTGATCGTCCCAAGGATCAAGGCCATGTTTTCCAGCGCAAAGGTCCGCTCGAACCCGAAATAATAGACCGGCTGCGGTATCTGCGAAAGCGCGCGGGCCGACGCGACCTCGCGCCCGTCCAGATAGGCATCGGCAAGCTCCTCTGGCGCCTGGCCGCTGCGCGACACCACGTGCAGCGTGCCATCGGCGTCGTACACGTCCAGCTCTGGCCACAGCACGCGCAGGATGTGAAAATCGGTGTATAGCGACGATGTCACGATGGCGTAGTCGTCATCGACGCTATGCGCCTCGATCTTGGCCACCAACCGGCGCAGGTCGAAGACATTCACCTCATGCGGCATCACCGCCAGCGCCAGCTTGTGCAGGCCCAGCCCAAGGACAAATCCCAGCGCCAGGACGGGAATGGCCCGGTTGGCAAGCTTCGTCCAGACAACCTCGGCCGACAGGGTGGCCAGACCCGCAAGCGGCAGCACGCTGCCCACCAGATAGCGCGGCTCGACATGTTGGAACAGCACCAGAAACGGCGCGGTCGCCAGCACGAACCACATCCACAGAAACGCCAGCCCGCGCCGCCGCGCGGACCCCATCGAAAGCGGCAGCACCAGCCAGACGAACCCGAATGCGATGGCGAAATGCATCAGCTTGGCAATCAGCGGCACCTCTTTCGCGAACAGGGTGTCATTTCCCAGAAACCGGTCCAGCCCGATGCCCAAACCCTGGATCACCCCCAGCGCAAGCGCCCCGCTTAGGGCCCCGATGACCACGCCTGACAGCAACAGTCTGCCGCGCGGAACGGGCCCGACCGGCACGCACAGATGGGCAATCACCAGCGACACCGGCGCGATCAGCATCGGCGCCTTGGTCAGCGCCGTCATTGCCAGCGCGAACGCGCCCAGAACGGCCCAGATCCATGACCGACCGCCCGCAGCGCGGAGGATCGCCAGACTGCCAAGACAGGCGCAGAAAAAGGCCGGTATCTCGGGCAGGGTCTTGAACATCAGGTCGGCCACAACCGGGCTGAACGCCGCGATCACGACCCCCGCCAGCACAAACGCCCGCCGGTCCGGCATCACGGTGCAGACGATAATCCCGCACAGCACCAGACTGCCCAGCATCAACAGCGTGTAAAGCCCCGCCACCACGAACGCGGTGACGGTCGGATCCCCGGTCAGTTGATGGATCGCATGAATGATCAGCAGATGCAGCGGCTTGCCCAGCGTGAACCATGACAGCTCCGACGGCTGAACCTCGCCCCGCAGAATTTCACCGAAATCCTGATAAATCGCGGCATAGAGATACCCCGGCTCGTCCCAATGCAGCGCGCCATCACATCCCAGAAGGACCAGGATCGCCAATGGAATGGCCAAAAGCGCGGTTCGAGGTGAAATCCTTAATGCGCAATCAGGATTCAGGGTGTCATTCTCGTAATACATCGCAAATCCGACGCGCATCACATGACCACGCACCGCCCCACCAATAATCTTCAACAGACTGAAAATAATATAAAATACAGGCTTCAGAATTAGCATACCACAGGCAGGCGCAAATCGCGACCCAGCCAGCCCTCTATACGATACGCCCTTCAAAGGCCGCCCAGAAACAGACAGATTTCAGGCGACACGGTGAATTATTCATTCACGCGTTAAAATTCATCTCGTAAATAAAATGCAACTTCGGGTTTATTCGCACCGCACGTCATCAGCGATTCGCGAACGCCGTCCGATCCTGCAAAGACGATGCTGGTGACCCCGGCAGAACGGGGTGAACCAAGAAATTTCAGCAGCTTACCAAGAAAAGTTCCAAATAGTGCCGTCATAAGGAATCAATGGCTTACAAGGAACGGTTCCAACTTTTCCAGGGGCACACCGCCCAAAAAGAAAGTCGCCGGAAGGGTTGCAGCCCTGTCCGACGACAAACAAAAGTTCATTGCCCTTCCTGACTACCAGAAACTCCGGAATCCCGCAAGCTCCGGATCGGAGGTGCAGTCATGACGCAGCACCTCACACATGGCGGTTTGCCGGATGGTATGACGCGCTGGCAGTTCTTCGGGCTGATCAAAAAGGCACGGCGTCAGCTGGGTCTCAGCAACGGGGCCGTCTCCTATCTGGAAGTCGCGATCTCCAACACAATGGATGAAGATTACGTTGCTGGCCGGATTTGCGGTTTCTGGACCTCGGTAACGAAAACCGCATCGCAGGCCGGGCTTGACCGGCGGCAGGTTGCGCGGATCGAAGGTAGTTTAATCGAGCAGGGCTTTCTGGCGAAATCAGCCTCTGACCATAGCCGCCGTGGCGGTTACCGAAGAGGTGGCAGGATCGGTCACGAATTCGGGATCAACCTCGCACCCCTGATTGCGCGTGCCGCCGAGATTCAGGCGGCGGCTCGAATGGCGACCTTTGAAGAGGAGGAGGCCGAACGGCTGCGCGCCCGGATCAGGAAGCTGTTCGGCGACATTCGCAGGCTGTGCCTCGATGTTGCGACAGAGGCCGCAGAGGATATTCTACCCAATCGCCGTCCTTCGACCATCCAAAGCTTCGAACGCCTGAAGCAGGTCGCCGAAGCGCTGGAGGCGGTCTGGGAGGATTTTTCTGCGGAAGTCAGTAGGGGTGAAAAGTCCCACCAGTGCGACATTTCACCCGCACTCAATACAAGTAAAGAAAATATCAACAAAACCTGTAGGGCTGAGAAACGGCGTGACGCTCAGCCCGTCCGTACAACGCCCGCCCAGGTGGCGTTGCTGGCCAGCAAGCCGCTCCAGGAACTGATCGAAGTGTACTGGAACGCGTTGGACAAGCGCGGTCCGCTGAGTTGGCGAACAATCCAGATGGCCGCAAGGGATCGGGCCGATCAGCTCGGAATAAGGTCCGGTGTCTGGCAGCGACAATGCGGAATGTTGGGAGAGGAACGGACAGCGCTGTGCCTCATGATCGCGGATCGCAACTCTGAGCGGCTCGATGGTTATCGGGTTCGGGATGCCGCTGCCGCGTTCATCGGCATGGCACGATCAGAAGCGCGTCAGGGCGCTGTCATCGACAGCCTGCTCGGGGAACTGATCGGCAATGTAGGTGGGCAGAGAAATGACGCTTGATACGTCGCTTGCACGGGTTCCCCTTTCACACGAAGCCCCCTTTGCAACCTCAACCCGCGCGCCCACCACACGGCTGGTGCGGGTTGAGGTTGCAGCCGCCGCTGTCGGCTTCGGTCCCGTTGGGACCGGCGGCGCAGCCGCCTGGCTGGGTTCAGGGGTGCAGCGCCCTGGCCGACATGTTGCTTGCAACATAATAGTCGGTCCATATTGTGTTTCTTTTCAAACTGGGGGGCTGTGATGTCTGGTCCCCAGTTTATGCACCTCCAGTCCTATTCGCGCAAAGCCAATGAGGGCGGGCAGTCTGTTGAACAGGTGCTCGCAGAGGCCTCCCGCGCACCTGAATACAGCAAGCATGTTGCCGATCCTCGCCCGCCGTCTCTCGTCTATGGCGTGAGCGCTGATGAGGTCCGCAAGCTGCATGACGAGATGGTCGCCGCTGGCGGCGTCGAAGTCACCCTGAAGGATGGCCGGACGGCGCGGCGGGGTATCCGCAAGGACCGGCACACTTTGCTGACGGCTGTCGCATCGCATCCCTTGCCGACCGATCTTGTGAACACGAAACCCGACGCCCGCGCTGATTACGAACGCTGGCGCGACCATAACCTTGCCTGGCTCAAGGCGCAGTTCGGCGACAAGCTGGTGTCCGTCATCGAGCATTGGGACGAAAAGCACCCGCACATCCACGCTTACATATTGCCGTTGGATGACCCGACCTGTTCCGCACGCCAACTCAATCCGGCGTGGCAGGCCAAAGAGGAGGCGATGGAGGTTGCCCGTGCCGCCGGTCATGATGACAAGGCCGCTCTGAAGCTCGGCAACGCAGCCTATCGCACGAAGGCGCGTGAATTGCAGGACCACTACTATGAGCATGTCAGTCTGGCCTGTGGCCTGACTCGAACTGGCCCAAAGCGCGAACGCCTCAGCCGCCAGCAATGGAAGGCGCGGAAGGACGCAGCAAAGCTGACGGCCCAGATCAGCCAGGAAATCGACGGGCGGCTGGAAGATGTCGTTGACGCGGAAGATGGTCTGGAGCGGTCACTGGCCGCCAAGGCCGAGGAGATCGTGGAAAAACTCGACCTGGCGGATCAGGCGCTGGAAGAGGCGGAAGCGGATCGTGCAGAGGCTAAGCGTCTGCGCGAGCAGGCTGCGCGGGATGCCCAGAATGCCGAAACGCGTATTCAGCAGCAGCTTGACCAAAAGCAGGAGGAGCTTGAGGCTCTGCATCGGCAACAGCGCGAAGCGGAACACGCCGACCTTCACCGCGCCCGGCAGCAGGCCGAACAGGAAGCCCGCCGCTTGCGGGATGCACAGGCGCAGCTCCACCAGGATCGGGCTGACGCGCTGCGCAATACAGCGAAAGAGGCCGCGCACGTTGTTCTGGAGTTGTTTCTTGGGGTGCTCGATGGTTCGGTGCGTCCGCGCCCCGACGATTCGAGAATTTGGATCATCCGGGATGACGATCTTCGGGAGCGGGCGAAAAAGCTCGACCTGATCGAGTTGGTCAAAGACACGATGAAGGTTCTACACGATGCTTGGACGCTGCTCTCGGAACGGCTGTCGGCCACGGAAAGAGCGGCAGTCTCCGAACAGATTGCAGAGCCTGTGAAGGCGGCGCTAGACCGACAGCCCGGTCGCCAGCCATGAATGAACTTGATGCACGTCTTGCAAAAATACGGCGACAAAAAGCTGAAGCCCGCACCACGGCTGTGGATGATTTTGCGCAGTTGAGGGAGGGGTTGGCCGAGGCCCAGAGCAAACTCGCGGAACTGGACGCCACCCGGCAAACCCTGTCGGAGGCTGTCGAAGCCGATAGCCGAAGGATCGCGGCCCTTCGCCGCCGGGTGACAGTTGCTGTGGTTTTGGTCGCCCTCATCGCGGCTTTGGTTCTGGCACTCACCGGGGCTGTCGCCAGCCGCATGGTCAATGAAGCACGAACCGAGGCCGCTCGTATCCGAGCCGAGAACACCCAGGAGATTGCCCAGGCACGGGCCGAAGGCGAAGCTGCTTTGCAGGCTCTTGCAGATCGGCTGGCAAGCCGTGAGGCCGTGCTGACCGCCGAGATCGAAACGATGGGGGCCGATTTGGCGCAGCTTGGTGCCGACCGCGATGCAGCACGCGCCGATCTGGAACATTTTGCAGAGCTGCGCCAGAAAATCGGGTTCGATCTGATCCCCTACCGCAACCGCGTGGTGATCGTGGTGCCACAGGGCGAAACCATCACGCGCTGGAGCGCCCCCGGCCTGTCGGATCTCGCCCGCTACAACGGGCGGATGTTTCGGGTGGTGAGAAATTGAATACCCTGGTAGCGCATGGTCTCCACAAGAGAACAAACAGGGAAGACATTGTTGATTCTTTCATGCTATCGCTAAGCATGATAGAGCCTTCGCAAAAAGAGGAGAGGCGTCTTGGCAGCTCAATTTACATCTATCGACTTGTTTTCAGGTGCCGGTGGGCTTTCTGAAGGGCTGCGCGTTTCGGGCTTCAAGTCTTTGTATGCAAACGAAATCGTAGCACGTCACGCCGAGACTTATGCTCTGAACCATCCTGAGACCATCGTTGAGTCGAGAGATATTCGCTTAGTTGATGCTGGTGATGTACGTCGTCGGTTGGGGCTGCAAAAGGGGGAGCTGGATCTTGTGGCCGGTGGCCCGCCCTGTCAGGGCTTCTCGATCAACGCGCCCAAACGGTCGTTGGACGATGAACGGAACAGCCTCTTTCTCGAATTCTTGCGCTTTGTCGATGAGTTTGAGCCAAAGGCGGTCCTGATCGAAAATGTCCCCGGTCTTGTCTCGTTCGAAGGTGGAGGCACCTTGCAGGCAATCTTGCAGGCATTGGGTCAGCACGGATACAGAGCGGATGTGAAAATCCTCTACGCGCCGCATTTCGGCGTGCCGCAAACCCGGTGGCGGACTGTGATCATCGGCATCCGTGGGGATGAGGCAGATCCTCTTAGCGCCTTCCCCGAACCCGTTCGCAATGCGCCTCTCCGGGTGAATTTCACCTCGAACTTCGAGGGCAAGAACATCGTGGCTCTTCCAACCAACCTGGAACTGCCCTCTTTCGTGAGTGTTCGTGATGCGATTGATGATCTTCCCGTTCTCTTGAACGGGGAAACCGGGGCGAAACGCAAAGACTACAAGACCAAGGCGCAGAATGATTTTCAGGCTGCCATGAGAAACGGGAGTAAAGGTGTCCTGAACCACGAGGCCCCGCGCCTTGGAGAAATCAACATCAAGCGCATGTCGTTCATCCCGCCTGGGGGAAACTGGACAGACATCCCCGAGGATCTGCTGCCGAAAGGCATGAAACGGGCGCGCCGTTCTGATCATACCAAGCGATACGGTCGGGTTGCGCCAGATGGCCTTGCATCGACCATTCTGACGAAATGTGATCCTCATTGGGGCGCCTATTTCCACTATGAGCAAGATCGTTGCTTCACTGTCAGAGAGGCGGCGCGGATTCAGACTTTCCCAGATACCTACCGCTTCGTTGGTTCGCGCGTCGAACAGTACGAGCAGGTTGGAAATGCTGTTCCGTCGCTATTGGCCGCTGCGATTGGGCGGTCGATCCGTGGTGTCCTTGAGGAATTGCGTGGACGCGCGCGGAAGGTTTCGTAACAAATGGCCGCAACAATTTTCGAGTTCTTTGGGTATCGTGCCGATGATACGTCCGACGTTGCGAAGCGTGCTGCGGATACGGAAACCTGCCCAATCAGCGGGGACACCTGTCAGAAAAGCTTTAACGATGGGGTGGTGTCGGGCGTTTGCGCGATCAAACCTATCACGAGCGAGCCGGTGATCTGCTGTCCGATCCGCCTATATGCCGACGACTACCGAATTTTGTCCGATATTGCCGACCGCGTATTTGGTTCCAACCTAAAGTTGGTTGCGGGGCGCGATGCCGTAAAGCACTCCATTGATCATCAGGAAGAATGTGTGGCCGTTTTCGGCAAGGGCTGGGGAGGCGAACTCCGCCTGCCGCAAAAGTCGAAAAAGGGCGGCTACTTTGTCGATTGGGTGCTGGCAAAACTCAGCAACCAAGGCGAATTGATCGAGTTTGTGGCGGTTGAGGTGCAGACGATTGATACGACCGGCACATATCGTCCAGGCTATGATGCACTCAAGGCGGATCGCTCGATTGAGAAAACAACGGCCGGGCTGAACTGGGAAAATGTCGCCAAACGCATCCTGCCGCAGTTGATTTATAAAGGGCAGATTCTGCAACGTGAGGAACTGTGCCGCAGTGGCCTGTTCTTTGTGTGTCCTGCGCCGGTTTTCGAACGGATCATGGAACGGCTGGGTGGTCAGGAAGGCCTGATCCGATATGCGCTTCAGCCCGCGTCGATCACCTTCGCAGTGTACGACTATGACATGCCGGACAAGCCTGCCCCCGAAAGTTTGGTTCCGCTGAAAAACACGCTCAATCATTCAACTACGGTCTACAAGGTACAGGAAGCCTTTAACAATGTGACGCTGCCTGTAGAGAACGTCTACCGCGACGCGATCCTGCGGGCGCTCGGGAGCGCTACCAGCGAGTAACGCCCGTCTATACTGCCACGCTCAGGCCTCCAGCACAAAGGCCGGATCGAACTCGACCTCTTCGCCCGGATATCCGCGTCCGTTCATGACGAAGCGGATTGGGCCGTGCTTGCCTCTGCCGGTCCACGTCTCATTGTCGTGGCTGTGGCCGCAGATCCAGGTGTGGATGTCGAAGCCCTTGATCTCGCCCCATAGGTCGCTGGCGAATCCGGCACAAAGGGCGCGTTTGTTGTCATTGCCGACTTCGCGGGCGGGGTGGACGAGCTGGCGCACCGGGATGTGGTGGGTCATGACGATGGTTGGTCCGTCATGGGGCTGGCGTAGAGCGTCCCAGATCGCCGCTTTGTCCAGCGCATGATGGTCCAGCATCGTGCGCACGCAGAACATGCGCCTGGGTGTGACGCCGATCCGCTGATAATCCATCAGGCAATCCCCGACCATGCCCCATGCGAGGCCCTCCAGTTCGGGGAAGAGCTTCAAGTCCGTCCAGAGCGGCGCGCCGATGATGCGTACGCCAGCGATCTCGGTGGTTTCGCCATGCAGGACGCGGATGTCGAGGCCTTCGGCGCGCAGCACGGCAAGCTGGCGTTCCTCGTTGGCCAGAAGCTCCGACCAGATCGAGCCGTAGGGTTCGTGGTTGCCCCAGATCACCACGACCGGGCAGCCGTATTTGCGTGCGGCGTGTGCCGGGATATCCAGATGACGACCCATCGTTTGGGTATCGCCCGCGATCAGAACCCCGTCCACTGGCGCGGACAGGTCGGGCAGGTCGAAGCCGCCCCAGAATTCATCATGCAGGTCACTCCAGACAAGAAATCGGGTCATTTGGGGTCATCCTTTGGTCATGTCGGCTTCGAAGGCGTGGATCGGCATCGCCTGCATTCCGGCAGCTTTTGGCCCCTCCACATCGGCAGACGGGGTGTCACCGATAAAGAGAATTTCCGCGCGTTCCAGTCCAAGCGCCTTGGCCACACAGCCGTATATTTCTGGCTCCGGTTTTAAGAACCCCACCTGATAGGACAGGATCATAGCGTCGGGCGGGTCTGGCAGCAGATCGCGCAAGACGGCTCCATAGGGCGTGGCCAGGTTGGAGCATATTGCAATCTTGACCCCTTGGGCGCGCAGATCTGCCCAGATCGCGTCAATGCCGGGGCGCAGGCGCACCGATAGCAATTCCGCGGCAATTTCGGACGCCACCTGATCAAGCTGTCCCTCGGGTAGGTCAACACCAAGTGCCGCACCCCAGCTTTGCAGCGCCCGGTCTTCGCGCATGAGCCTGTCGCGCAGCGCCTGCGCGGCGGCAGGGTTCAGCCCGTCAATCAGGGGGCGATAGGGTTTGCGCTTGTCGGTGATTTCAACAACGGTGCCAAAAGCATCAAAGCAGATCGCCTTGATTCTTCGATGACCGGCGATGGTTTGACCGGTTTGTAGCATCTCAAAACTCCATTGGTTTATGCTCGACATCCGCCCAATGCCTGTTCACGGGCAGGGTTTTGGCGCGTCTGGCAATTTCCTCAAACCGAACAGGCATGAAATCCCAGACATCGACGCCCACGTTGACGCTGTTGCGCCACCCTTTCCATTGCCCATGGACGTGACCGAATATCTGAAGCGCACCGCGCCGCGCGCGGTTCCAGGTGATCATGGGATAATGGCACAGCGTATGCGCCTGGTCGCCGGGGCCATCCTTGACCTCGGCCAGATGCGAAATGCTGTTCCAGGGCAAGGCCAGTGTCGGTTCCAGATCGTGATTGCCAATCACCAGATGTTTGCGCGCGCCCGGAAGCTGCCCGAAAAGGGGTTCCAGATAGCTTGCCATTTTGGCCTTCGGCCCGAAGGCAAAGTCACCGATGATCCAAAGATCATCCTCGGGACGGACCTTGGACCAAAGATTCTCGATCAACACGGTGTCCATATGACCGGCATTGTGAAAGGGCCGCCCGCACAGCGCGATGACGTTCTCATGCCCGAAATGGGTGTCTGCCGTATACCAGTTGGTCATGTCCTTGCCTCCGTCATGCCAGGTGGCGGCGGCGTCAGAGGCGTTGCGGTGATGGGGATCATCTATCGGCGAACAGCTCGAAGCCGCCCGCCTTGTCTCGCGGGCGCTAATTCAGGGTGATATGTGCGCGTACTGTGATCATGCGGGCGACATAGCTGATTTGCGCCGTTTTGGCCAGTTGCCTATGGCGCGCCGTTCACGAAATCCTCGGCGGCCTGATTGAGCCGCGCCCATTCGCGCACCCGCGCCTTCAGCTCCTCAAGCCAAGCGTCTTCTGCCGGGGTGCGGTTGCGCCCGCAGAGGTCGGCCAGTTCCTTGCGGTCGGCTTGGTGCTGGAGGCTGTCGATCCAGTGTCTTTCCATGGCGGCCTTCCTATTCCTTGCGGTGCCAAAGCACTTCGGAGACGTCGAATTTATGCGCCCTGAATAGGAAGAATCCTCCGATCAGAACGAAAGGGGACCCCCACCACAAGATGCCTTTGCCGTCAATAAACATCAGGCCCAGACCGATGATGACCGCGATTACGCCGGTCTTGTAGATGTCAAAGCGCTTGGCCCATTCGGGTGTCGTGTCCTTGGTTGCCTGGCAACTGGGGCAAACATCTGCCCGAGCGTCCATCTCGGTGTAGCAAAACGGGCAGGTTTGGATTTCTGGTGCTGTTTCGGTCATGGCGTCACAGGTCCATATCGGCGGGCGCGACCGGCGCGTCGGTGGTCAAGGCTTCGAGTATTTGACGATCCACCTCGGCGACATGCTGGCGGATCAGATCGAAATCGGTCAGCGAAAAGCTGACGGTCGAGAGCTGCGCGCCGCCGCTAACCCCAACCGTGAACAGCGCCGTGCAACCCGGCATGATCGGCGTTTCACGGTGATGGCGAAAACGGTATTCGGCATCGGCACTGAAGCCCGTTGAGCAGGGTCGATACTGGATCGTCTTGCGCGACCCAAACTGGCTGACGGTGGTGATCTCATGCAGCGGCTGGCCGTCGAGATCGGGGATGAAACCCTCTTCGCCCCAAGCCCATGTTGCGCTGCTCCCGTCGCGCTTTGAGGGCGAGCCATAGCGCTCTTCCAACTGCGCGATCAGCGCGGCAGGCTCTGGCAGGTTCTCGTTCGGCTCGCGGATTGTGCGCCGGATTTGCAGCACCCGCCCTCCCATGGCCTCGGTGGCCAGCGTGGCGCTGATCTCGGCATAGGGATCGCGGCCCATGCGTGTGTGCAGCCCCACGCCTTGCGTCACCAGCTTCTGGTCGAAGGTCAGCGCAAAGACGCGCCCCTCGCCATTCTCGACCCGCAGCGCGACCTGCTCTGGCACGAGGATCAGCATCATCCGTTCGCCGAACATGCTGGCTGCATCCATCGCCTCGGCCCCCGGCTGAATGTCGAGGATCGCGTAGGGGTAAGGGCGCGGCTCCGGCGTCAGCGTTTCGGTCAGGCTGTCTCGGGCGTAGGCGGCGGCTGCACCGGAAATCAGCGAAGCCATGAACAACTGGCGGGCAAATCGTACGAAACTCATCGAAATCTCCTCTGTCACTCAAAATGATACGATTAGTCCGTGGACGATTAAACACCTTTTTTGCGCTACAGCGGTATGGAGCGCACGTTTACAGTCGAGGATTTCGGGAAGCGCTTGCGCGAGCTGCGCAAGGCACAGGGCTATTCACAGGAAGGGTTTGCCCTGACCGTAGAGCTTGACCGAACCTATATCGGCGGCATCGAGCGTGGGGAGCGGAATCCGGGCCTCAAGACGATCCTGAGGATAGCTGAGGCGCTTGAGGTTCCTGCGGCGGAGCTGTTTATCCAGAGATAGCGAGCACGCCCGAGAAAGGTATTGCCGAATACTAGCCAAATCAGCTTGAAACTGTCACAATACAAAAAGTTCCTCTTGACAGGAACAAAAAAAGAACAACATGAGGCGGAGTGTAGATTGCCTGTACAGGTCAAAGCGGAGCGATGAAGGCGGTAGGTTATGTGAGTTGCATCGTTGGTGGTGCGGTTCTTTGCTATCTACTCTTGTCACTTGGTGTCGTTGATGCAGTCGACGGACTGCCCGGCACCATGCAAGAACCCGCAATCGCAATGCCTACATATCTCGGCTTTATGTCCGCGATGATGACTGCGGTTACGGCTGTGCTGGCTGCGGTCGCAATCGGGATCGGGGTTGTTGCCTTTTTCACGTTTGGCGGGATCAAGGACGAAGCCCGGAAGATCGCCAGCGAGCGAGTAAACGAACTGGTCAATGAGAAGCTGTCGGATGACGCGATCAAGGCACGCATTGACGAAATTGCATTCGGGCAAGGGCCGCGTGGTGAGCTAGATGAAGACTTTGATCCAGACGACACTGGCAACCGCTAGGAGGGAGAACTATGACTTCACGTGAGTACAAGCGAATTGAAGGACCTGCCAAGGAAATCCTTGAACGGCATCTTGCAGAATACCCTGTAAAGCTCGGGCAACTCGCAAAGGAGCTGGGCGTTTCTATCAAGGTGTCCAGCATGAGCACTGGTGTTTCCGGTCAAATCATGAAGGAAGATGGTCACTACACTATTCGCGTGAACCGGCACGAGGCGCGCGAGCGCCAGAGGTTCACCATCGCACATGAATTGTCCCATTTCTTCCTGCACAAGGCGGTCATTGACAGCTCGCCGGACGGGATCAAGGACAACGTCCTGTATCGCTCTGGGGAGCCTGAGCGCATTGAGTATGAAGCCAATCGGCTGGCGGCGGACATTGTTATGCCGATGGCACTTGTCGAACAGGTGCTTCGCGACGAATTTGGCGGCGTAGTCACAGAGGCAACGATAGAAAGCCTTGCGGCGCGGTTCCAAGTGTCCAAAGCTGCCATGGAAATCCGGTTGTCGACCTTCGCAGAAGCATGAGTGAGTGAACCATGGTCCTAGAGAACAAGAGCTACGTTCCAACTTTGGCTATCCGCGCCAGCGAAATGAACGGGCTTGAGTTCTTGCCGGGGGCGACAAAGGATAGGATGACGCCCTGCATCCTTCTCGCCCCTTGGGCCAATTCCCTCACCTTAGACCGGGCTATTGACCGCGTTGAGCGGGCGTTCCCCAATCGCAACTACTTCCTAGACATAGACCGAGACTATCAGTTTACGAACCTTGAGAGCGGGCCGCAGCAGGAATTGGCGCGGTTGATGGAATCGGATAACGCCTTCGCTAACTGGGTCGAGTTTGTGGAGCGGCACGAGAATGCGTGGCCCTGTATCCAGTCTAGGGGACAGAGTGAAGCTGACCTGAGAAGGCAAATCGAAGCCATTCAGGAGTTGGGGCGCCCGTACTGCATGAGGATCGTGCGGGATCGGTTCCCTAGCAACATACAAGAAATCGTTGCGGCCTTCGCCGCTGGGGGTGCTGCTGACTTCGCGATCATCCTAGAGGGAGGCTGGACCCGGGACCCATTGACTCTTTCGGTGTGGTTCGAGGGCGTGATTGCCGAAAGCCTGCAAGAGATTGATGCGGCTGTGCCTGTGGTGCTTTCATGTACTTCCATTCCGAAGATGTTCTCTGCATTTAGCGGCATCACGCCGGTTCCGTTCAGCAACCGCCAGCTAATCGACCAAATCTCGCGCAGGTCTAACCGCACACAGGTCATCTACGGTGACTGGGGGAGCACTCGACCGCGTGAAGAGGGAGGGTTCGCGAGCCGCCCACTGGACCGCATTGACTACCCCACTGACGGCGCATGGTACATTGTCCGGAATAAGGATGCAGAGTGGGACTTTGAAGCCGCCGCAGAAGAGCTGATAGAGAATAGCGACGTGTGGGACGGGGACCTCAACATCTGGGGGGAAGAAATGATCTACCAGACCACCATAAACGAAGAGATCGGCATTGATACCCCGCAGAAGAACGTGGCAGCTCGGGTGAACATCCACCTTCACCGGCAAGCGTTTTATGGGGCCGGTGATATTGGTGGGATGAACCTTGATGAAGATTGGGAAGACTAGACTCGGTTAAACGTCTTTACGGGACCTTCGACAAATCCCTCATCCACCCTACTCTGCCAGTCTGCCATATCCTGTTCAAACTGGTCCTGATCCTCGTAGTTCTCCCAGAACGGTGGCGCAGGGATATCTTCGGGGTGGAAACGGTACTTCGTCGTCAATTTAACCGCATCCCGGATCACGCCAGGATGGACACGCGGCAAGCCCTGCCAATCATAGGTTAGAACAAAGCGTGCCACGCCCATGCGGGTGTGCATGTCCATTTCCGGGTATTCCTTATCAAGAAATTTCAGGACAATGCAGAAATCGCTGATCGCGCTGTTGATCGTCTCGGGGCGCGGCGTGGCGGGGCCGCCCAGCAAAATCTCGTTCAAATCTCCACTGGTCAGAATGGCAAGGCGGACAAGCGCGTCGGACGGGATCGCGCGGGTGCCTTGTTCATAGTCGTAATAGCTGCGCGTCGTGACCTCCATCATGGCGGCCATGTCCTGCTTCTTTAGGTTGCGTGCGATTCGAAAGCGGCGAAGGTTTTCATGCACCGCGTTACTTGGCATCGCACCCATGCGCGCATCCTCGCGGTGGCGCTCCAATTCTTCCTCAATCTCGCCCGTCACGTCATCTGCAACCGAATTTTGCCGCTTCATCACCCTGCACTCAATCTATTTCGGAAACATGCTTCCGCTTTTCATCTATTTACAAGAAGCGCGTGACTTGCAACCCAAACCTGTAGATAAATGCAGAAAAGACGACGATTACCGAGGACAGCATGTCAGATTTGCTCACAGAGGGTCAAACGCCGGAAGCGTGGAGCGAACAGCTTGGCGCGCATGGCGTTCACGTCTCCCCCCGCCTGATCCGCACCAAGGCACGCGAAACGGGCCAGTTTCACAAACTGGGCCGGTTGATGCTGCTGACGCCTGCACAAATGGAGCGGCTGATCGCAAGCGCCTCGGACAAAGATGAAATACCCGCGCAGGGCCTGAGATGATAAAGGGTTCACGTCTTCCAACTGATTGGGGCGCGGCCCTGCGTCGGGCGGACGCAGCCCGGTATTGCGGCCATTCGCCGGGGCATTTCGACAAGCTGGTGAGAAGTGGCATCTACCCGCCCGGAAGGAACGCTGATGGAGTGGCCGTGTGGCTGCGGTGGGAATTGGATTCCGCGCTTGCCGACCTGCCTACCATTGGGGGACAAACGTGGAGTGAAGGAAACAGTTGCGACGAGGCGTTCGGTTGCTGACAAGGATGAAACATCTAAACCCATCCGGGCGGTTCCCCAGTGGCAATGTTCGCTATTACTACCGTCCAAAGGGGCAAAAGGGCATCGCAATGCCCGACCTCCCCTCGGACCATCCTGATTTTCTTGCGGCCTATGCCGTTGCTGCGGGTTCCAAAGAGCCGATCCGGGTACGCGCGGGGACGGGCAGCATTGGGTTGGCGGTTGAGGGATACCTGAAATCGGATGTTTTTCTCGTGGGGCTGGCGGAAGGCACACGATCCGCCAGACGGCGCATGTTGGACGAAATCCGTGAACGATACGGGCATGGTCGGGTGATCGACCTTCGGAGCAAGCATATCGAAGCTGACCTGAACCGGTTCACGGGACACGCACGGAACAACCACCTGAAAGCTTGGCGGGGCTTTGGGAAATGGCTCGCCGAGACATATAAGATCGCTGATCCGACCACAGACGCCAAGAAAGCGCCCGTCGCGCAGTCAGATGGGCATCCCCCATGGTCAGAAGACGAGATTGAGGCTTTTCGCGCGCACTGGTCGATCGACACGCCCGAACGTCTGGCGTTCGAGGTGATCTTCTGGACCGGCGCGCGCATTTCGGATGCAGTTCGGCTGGGACACGGCAACGTGGACCGGGACGGTTGGATCGTGTTCCGCCAGCAGAAGACCGGCGGCGAAGTCGCAATCCCCTTTAGTCGTGCCTTACCGGACTTCGCAGAAGGCATGGAAACGGACCTCGCCTATCTTCATGCCGCTCTGAGTGCCCGTGAAGACAAACACATGACATGGATGACGACCGCGCACGGGAAATCCCGGAGTGTGAAAGCGGCGGGCCAGTGGTTTGCGGCCAAAGCCAGAGCTGCGGGCATCTCAGGTCGCTCGGCGCATGGTTTGCGGAAAAGCCGGGCGCGAGCGCTTGCCGAAGCCGAAGGAACCTCGGCCCAAATCGGGGCCTGGACGGGGCATGAAAGCCTGTCAGAGATCGAACGATACATCCGCAACTTCAACAAGCGGAAGGTGCTCAGCAGCACGAAAACGGAACAAAAAGTTCCAACTCAACCGACCAAAGTTCCAAACCTTCAGAAAAAGTGAGGATAAACATATGCTTAAGAAGGTGTTGGTGACCCCGGCAGGATTCGAACCTGCAACCTGCCCCTTAGGAGGGGGCTGCTCTATCCAATTGAGCCACGGGGCCAGCCCAACCCCTGTAACAAGGGGTTTCTGCGCGTTCAACCGATCAGAGCCTTGTCCGCCGAATTGTTTTAGCGCTAACTAAGGTCAGGAAATCAGGAGGAGAAACCTGCATTTGACCGCGCCGCAACCCGAACGCCCCCGCCGCCCGCTGACCTTGCGTGATGTGTCCGAAGCCTCGGGCGTCAGTGAAATGACCGTCAGCCGCGTGTTGCGCCAGCGCGGGGATGTGAGCGAGGCCACGCGCGAGCGGGTGTTGGAAAGCGCGCGGCGGCTGGGCTATGTGCCCAACAAGATCGCGGGCGCGCTGGCCTCGCAGCGGGTGAACCTGGTGGGGGTGATCATCCCGTCGCTGTCGAACATGGTGTTCCCCGAAGTGATGACCGGGATATCCTCGGTGCTTGAGGATTCGCCGCTGCAACCGGTCGTGGGTGTCACCCATTATTCGCGCGAACAGGAAGAGCGCGTGCTGTACGAAATGCTGTCGTGGCGGCCGTCGGGCGTGATCATTGCCGGGCTGGAACACAGCGACGCGGCGCGGGCGATGCTGCTGAATGCGGGCATCCCGGTGGTCGAGATCATGGATGTGGATGGCGAGCCGGTGGATGCGATGGTCGGCATTTCGCACCGTCGCGCAGGCGTCGAAATGGCCCGCGCCATCGTCAAGGCGGGCTATCGCCGGATCGGGTTCATGGGAACCAAGATGCCGATGGATCACCGCGCCCGCAAACGGTTCGAGGGCTTCACCGACGCGCTGGCCAAGTCGGGGCTGGAGATCGCGGATCAGGAATTCTATTCCGGCGGATCCGGTCTGGCCAAGGGGCGCGAGCTGACCGAGGCGATGCTGGCCCGCACGCCGGATCTGGATTTTCTTTATTATTCCAATGACATGATCGCTGCCGGCGGCCTGATCTATTGCATGGAAAAGGGCATCGACGTGCCCGGGCGGCTGGGTCTGGCGGGGTTCAACGGGATCGAGCTGCTGGATGGTCTGCCGCGGCGGCTGACCACGATGGATGCCTGCCGGCGCGAGATCGGCTGCAAGGCGGCCGAGATCATCCTGCGTTGCAGCGAAGACGACAGCAACAGCAGCGGCGAGCGGATCGAGCTGCGCCCCACCCTGCAGATCGGCGATACGCTGAAACGCGGGTAGAAAGCGCGCGATGGACAAGCACTGACCTTTGGTGTTTAAGGCCCGCAAAGGGTCATGGGGGCAGCAGACAATGGCATCGGTGTCGATCGTCATCCCGATGAAAAACGAATCCGAGAATGTCGATTCATTGATTGCGGACATTGCCCGGGCCTGTGCCGATCTGGATGCGTTCGAGATCATCGTGGTCGATGACGGCTCGACCGATGACACGGCGGACCGGGTGCGGGCGATGGCGGCGAACCTGCCGCAGCTGCGCCTGGTGCAGCACGCACAATCCGGCGGGCAAAGCGCAGGCGTTCACAGCGGCGTTCTGGCCGCGACCGCGCCGATCATCTGCACGCTGGACGGCGACGGGCAGAACCCGCCATCGGAATTGCCCAAGCTTTTCACCCCGCTTTTGCATGACACGACCGGGCGTTTGGGCTTGGTCGCCGGGCAGCGGGTGAACCGGCAGGATACCGCGTCGAAACGCTGGGCATCGAAATTCGCCAACACGCTGCGGGCCTGGATCCTGCATGACGGGACGCGCGACACCGGGTGCGGGCTGAAGGGATTTCGGCGCGACGCGTTCCTGCGCCTGCCCTATTTCGATCACATGCACCGCTATCTGCCCGCGCTGTTCAAGCGCGACGGGTGGGAGATCGCGCTGGTCGATGTCGCGCATCGCGAACGTCAGGGCGGGCGGTCGAACTACAACAACTTTCAGCGGGCGCTGGTCGGTGTTTCGGACCTGATCGGCGTGGCCTGGCTGATCCGCCGCCGCAAGAAGGCACAGCCGCTGGACAATGGGGGCGGTCATGGCTGAAACGCTGTTCGCCTGGCTGCATGTTCAGGGCTGGGGCGAGTTCTGGTGGGTCGTCGTCGGACTGGGCGGGCAATTGCTGTTCACCGCGCGGTTTCTGGTCCAGTGGATCGCGTCGGAACGCGCGGGACGATCAATCATCCCGATGGCGTTCTGGTATTTCTCGATCGGCGGCGGGATCATCCTGTTGGCCTATGCGATCTATCGCAAGGACCCGGTGTTCATCCTGGGCCAGCTGACCGGCGTCTTCATCTATCTGCGAAACCTGTGGCTGATCCGTGGTGAAAAGCGCAACGCCTGAGCGACAGGGCTGGTTCGGCCCGGCCATCGGGCTGGTGGCGGCGCTGACGCTGTGGCGTGTCGGTCTGTTGTGGTTCAACCGCATGGACCTGTTCGTGGACGAGGCGCAGTATTGGCTCTGGGGGCAGGAGCTCGCCTTTGGCTATTACTCGAAACCGCCGCTGATCGGTTGGGTGATCCGGGCGGTAACCGATCTGGCAGGCAGCGACGCACCATTCTGGGTCCGCCTGCCCGCGCCGATCCTGCATGCGGTCACGGCGCTGATCCTGGGCTGGTGCGCGGCGCGGCTGTTCGATGCGCGCGCGGGTCTGATCGTGGCGGTGGGCTATGCCACGTTGCCGCTGGTGGCGGTGGGATCGATCCTGATCTCGACCGATACGGTGATGTTTCCCGCGATGGCGCTCAGCCTTGCGCTCTATCTGCGGCTGCGAGACGGGGCGGGCAGCGGGATTGCCGCGCTGTGCGGCGTGGCGCTGGGGGTGGCGTTCCTAGCGAAATATGCCGCGATCTATTACCTGATCTGCGCCGCGATTGCGGCACTGTTCCTGCCCAAATCGCGTTTATCGGCCAAAGTCGCGCTGACCGTCCTGGGCGCGTTTTCGCTGACCATCCTGCCCAATATCCTGTGGAACGTGGTGAACGGGTTTTCAACCGTGCAGCACACGCTGGACAATGCCGATTGGGTGCGGGATCCGGGCACACGGGCGGGTCTGAACCTGGGCGGATTGGGCAGTTTCCTGGGCGCGCAATTCGCGGTGTTTGGGCCGATCTGCTTCGGCGGGCTTCTGTGGCTGATCCTGCGGCTTGGGCAGACGGGCGAACGACAGCGGCTGCTGCTGTGCTTTTCGGTGCCGATCCTGCTGGTCGTGTCAGTGCAGGCGCTGTTGTCGGGGGCCTATGCCAATTGGGCGGCCAGTGCCTATCTGGCGGCCAGCGTCGTGGTGCTGCCATGGCTGCGGTCGCTGTGGCGCTGGCTGTCTTTTGGCATCAACGGGGCGGTGGCACTGGCGCTGCCCGTTGCCGGCGTGTTCGCCCCGGACCTGACCCTGGGGCGTGATCAGCCGGTGCTGGTGCGCTATCTGGGCCGCGCCGCGCTGAGCCAGTCGATCATCGACGCCGCACAGACAGCGGGCACACCAGTCGTGGTGTCCACCAATCGCGATCTGCTGGCGGATCTGTTCTATACCGGCCGCGACAGCGGGTTGCAGTTCTTTGCCCTGGCGCCCGCGGGCCGTGCGCCAAATCACTATGCGCTGAAATATCCTTGGCCCGGGACGGATGCCGCGCCGGTTCTGTTTATCACCCGCCGCAATACGGTCGCCGCTTGCGCGGGCGCGGCCACGAAAATCGGCACTGTTTCACCTGAAAACGGTGCTTATCGCGGCAACAGCTTCCATTTGTTCACCGTGCCGGGCGATTGCTGGGGGGCGCGCTAGGGCGCCTCGCCCGCCAGCAGAGTCGTGTTGCCGCCCGACGCCGTGCGGTCGATGCACAGGTGGCGTTCGTGCACCACATGGGCGCGATCCGGCAGCGCGGTGATCAGCGGAATGATCGGCCCCTCGCGCCGCGCCAATGCCTGGGCGAAAGGCCGCGCGTCATCGCCCCAGTAAAGCACCGCTGACAAGCCCGTCAGATCGGTCAACCGGTCGGGCGCCACGGCGCCATTGCTGGCCACGGCCACGCCGCCCAACCCCTCGACCGCCGCGATCTGCTGGCGCGTCGCCTCGGCCCCCGGTCCCAGGCACAGGACCGGTCCGCGCGGCGACAGCGACAAGGTATTGGATTCCCCCGTTGGCCCCGGAAACAGGGACTGTTCCAGCACAAAATGGTTTGATTGAGCTTGTGTCAGCCGCGATTGCAGCGTGTCCGCATCCGCCGCCCCGTCGGCACCCGCCCCGGGAACACCGGGTTCGGCGCGCGCAAAACGCGGCAGGTAAAGCGGCCCGCCCGCCTTTGGTCCTGTGCCGGACAGCCCCTCGCCCCCAAAGGGCTGGCTGCCGACCACCGCGCCGATCTGGTTGCGGTTGACATAGATGTTGCCCGCCTGAACGCTCTCGGCGATCTGGGCCACACGGTCGTCAATGCGGGTGTGCAGCCCGAAGGTCAGCCCATAGCCCGTGGCGTTGATATCAGCGATGACCCGCGACAGATCCCGCGCGCGATAGGTCGCCACATGCAGGACGGGGCCAAACACCTCGCGCTTCAGATCGGCGATGCCGTCGACCCGGATCAGCGCGGGCGTGACGAAGGTGCCGGTTTCCGGCGCGGTCAACGTATGCAGCAGCCGCCCATCGGCGCGCGCCCGGTCGATATGACCCACGATATCGTCACGCGCCGCCGCGTCGATCACCGGCCCGACATCCGTGGTCAGGTGCCAGGGATCGCCCAGGTGCAGCTCGTCCATCACGCCCTTGATCATGCCGATCATGTGCGGCGCAACGTCCTCTTGGACATACAGGCACCGCAGCGCCGAACAACGCTGCCCCGCCGACCGAAAGGCCGAGACACAGATGTCCCGCACAGCCTGTTCCGGCAGGGCGGTGGAATCGACGATCATCGCGTTCAGCCCGCCGGTTTCCGCGATCAGCGGCGCGCCGGGGTCCATGTGATCGGCCATCGCCGCCCGGATGCGCAGCGCCGTCGCGGTCGAGCCGGTGAAAACCACCCCGTCGATGCGCGGATCGGATGTCAGCGCCGCCCCCACAACCGGCCCGTCCCCGGGCAGAAGCTGTATCGCGTGTTGCGGGACACCGGCCTGCAACAGCAGCCGCACCGCCATGGCCGCGACCAGCGGGGTCTGTTCGGCCGGTTTGGCCAGAACCGCGTTGCCCGCCGCCAGCGCCGCCGCGATCTGTCCGGTGAAGATCGCCAACGGAAAGTTCCAGGGCGAAATCGCCGTGATCGTGCCGCGCGGCTGCGGGTCGTGCTCCTCGGCCTGCTGGGCATAGTAGCGCAGGAAATCTACCGCCTCGCGCAGCTCGCCCACCGCGTCGGGCAGGGTCTTGCCCGCCTCTTGCGCCAGAACGGCGAAGAATGCGGCGGCGTTCTCTTCGTAAAGATCCGCCGCCCGGCGCAGGGTTTCGGCGCGTGTTGTGACCGGATCGGCCCAGGGCTGCGCATCGGCGATGGCCTGCAAAACAGTCTCTGTTTCAGCCCAAAACGCCGTCGCGACCGGCGCGCCGGTCGCGGGGTTGCGGATCACGCATGGCGCACCGGTTGCGGCGGTGACGGTCAGCGGCGCGGCATCGGGAATGGTGATCGCCGCCCGGTCCGCCGTAAGCCCGCTCAAGGTCTGATCGTCAGTCAGGTCCCAGCCGGTGGAGTTCCGGCGCGCATCGCCGAACAGGTCCGACGGGGCCAGCAATCCGGCGGGTGGCTGCGCCCCGGCCAAAGCATCAAACGGATCGGCGGCGATGTCCTGCGGCGACACGTCCTCGTCCACGATCTGATGCACGAAGGAGGAGTTCGCGCCGTTCTCCAACAGCCGCCGCACCAGATAGGCCAACAGGTCGCGATGCGCGCCCACCGGGGCATAGATCCGGCATCGCCCGCCGGTTTCGCGCAAGACGATGTCGTGCAACCGTTCGCCCATCCCATGCAGGCGCTGAAATTCGAACGCCTGATCGTCGGCCAGTTCCAGGATCGCTGCGACGGTATGGGCGTTGTGGGTGGCAAATTGCGGATAGATCCTGTCGGCATAGTCCAGCAGCTTGCGCGCATTGGCGATATAGCTGACATCGGTCGCGGTCTTGTTGGTGAACAGGGTGAAATCGGGCAGCCCTTCGACCTGGGCATGTTTCATCTCGGTGTCCCAATAGGCGCCCTTGACCAGCCGCACCATGATCCGCCGATCCAGCCGTTTTGCGGTGGAATAGAGCCAATCGATGACCATTCCGGCCCGCTTGCCATAGGCCTGGACCACCACGCCGAACCCGTCCCATCCGGCCAATTCGGGGTCGGCCAGAACGGCCTCGATCACCTTCAGCGACAGCACCAAGCGGTCCTGTTCCTCGGCGTCGATGTTCAGCCCCATGCCCCCCGCGCGGGCCTGTCGCGCCAGATCGCGCACCACGGGGACCAGTTCGGCCAGCACGCGGGCCTCTTGCGCGACCTCGTAGCGGGGGTGCAGCGCGGACAGCTTGATCGAGATACCGGGGTTGTCGCGCACCTGTTCGGCGGTGCAGCGCCCGGCAATCGCCGCAATCGCATCGGCATAGGCGCGGGCATAGCGCGCGGCATCGGTGGCGGTGATCGCGGCCTCGCCCAGCATGTCATAGCTATAGGTGAAACCCTGCGCCTCTTGCACCTCGGCGCGTTTCAGGGCCGCGCCGATGGTTTCGCCCAGCACGAACTGGCGGCCCATCTCCTTCATCGCGCGGCTGACGGCGGTGCGGATCACAGGCTCGCCCAGCCGCTTGATCGCCCCACGCAGCACCCCGCCCAGCCCGGGGTGGTCATCGTCCAGCACCCGGCCCGTCAGCATCAGTGTCCAGGTCGAGGCATTGACCAGCGGCGAGGCGGCGGCGCGCAGATGGCGGCTCCAGTCCGAGGGGACGATCTTGTCCTCGATCAGCGCGTCGATCGTGTCGGCGTCCGGAACCCGCAGCATCGCCTCGGCCAGGCACATCAGCGCGACGCCTTCTTGCGTCGACAGCCCGTATTCGGCCAGGAAATGCTCCATCAGGGTCGGCTTGGATTCCGCACGGATGCGCCGCACCAATGTCTCGGCCCGGCCAGAGATCCGCGCGCGTGTCTCGGGCGACAGGGCGGCGTCGCGGATCAGCTGATCCAGCACCTGCTGTTGCGGGACGTATTTGGCGTCGAAACGAAAGCTGTCTGGGATCGCGGTGGGCATGAGACTCTCCTGTATTGGCGAATCCTAGCGCGAATACGAAAGCCTTTTTGCCCAAAGATATGATCTGTGATAGGCATATCCGCCAAAATGGACGCGACTTTCAGGTATGCTAGAGGATATCGACCAGATCGACAGGAAAATCATCCACGAGCTTCAGCGCGATGCGCGGCTGCCCGTGACAGAACTGGCCCAGCGCGTGGGCCTTTCGAAAACTCCCGTTGCGGCGCGCATCCGGCGGTTGGAGGCCACGGGTCTGATCGCGGGATACCGCGCGCTTCTGTCCCCGATCAAGATGGGCCTGACCCATGTGACATTTGTACAGATCAGCCTGTCGGACACCCGCGAAACCGCGCTGAAACGGTTCAACGCGGCGGTGCGCGACATCCCAGAGATCGACGAATGCTATATGATCGCGGGCGGGTTCGATTACCTGGTCAAGATCCGGACGCGCGACATGGCCGAATTCCGGCGGGTGATGAGCGAAAAGGTCTCGGCCCTGCCGTTTCTGCATTCCACGTCCAGCTTCGTGTCGATGGAGGCGGTGATCGAACCCGACGTGATCACGATCTGAACTTGCGCAGTTGTTTTTCCAGCCGCAGCACGCCCAGCTCGACCCGGTCCGGCGACAGGCCGGAAAACCCCATCACCGCAGCGGCCGGACGTTCCCTGGCGGGGCCCGATGCCTCGAACCCGCCCAGCGGGGTCAGGCCCAGTCCCGCCGCCCGCGCCATGTGGCAGAACAGCTGTTCCTGGCTGGCGGGGATCCGGTCGAACCACACCACCATGTGCAGACCCGCATCCGGCGCGGTGACCCGCACGCCATCGATCCCGTCCAGCGCCGCGATCATCGCGGTGCGCGTCTGCGCCAACCTGCGGCGCAGACGGCGCAGGTGCCGTTCGACCGCGCCGCTGTCCAACAGATCCGCCAGGGCGTGGTGATCGCTGATGCTGCCCGGGGCGCCAAGCAGATCACGCGCGGCGCAAAACGGCTCGATCAACCCGCGCGGCACCACGACGAAGCACAGATCGGTCAGGCCTGACAGGACCTGCCCGAACTGCCCCAGAAACAGGCTGCGCGCCTGCGGGGCCACCGGACAAAGCGGCGCGGCGGTCTGGCCATCAAAGCGGAACAGCCCGTCGCCCTCGTCATCCAGAACATAGGCGCCGGTCTGTTCGGCCCAGCGCGTCAATGCGCTGCGGCGAGCCGCCAGCAGCGTACCGCCCAGCGGGTGGTGATGCATCGATGCAATCATGGCCAGCCGCGCCGACAGACCGGCCAGGCCGTCCGTCTGCATTCCGCTGTCATCGGCGGGCAAGGGGTGGATGCGCGCGCCATGGGCCGTCAGCAACCGGCGCAGGCTGGCACGCCCCGGATCGGCAACCACCACCCCGTCGCCAGGCGTCAGCAACAGGCGCAGGCACAGATCGCGCGCCTGTGCCGCGCCATTCAGGACGATGATCTGCGCCGTGTCGATGTCGATACCGTGACCGCGCCGCAGATACCCTTGGATCGCCTGCGCCAGCATCGGATCGTCCCCCGGCGCGGCACGCCATGCCCCGCTTTGCGCCCGGCGCCATTCGGCGGCCGGAAAGCCATCGGCGGGGTGCAGGCCGGGGTGAAAGTCGATCTCGGGCGGTGTCTGGTGGCGCTGCTCCCGGCCGGCCGTGGCCAGGTTCATACCGAATTCCGACAGGTGCGGCGCGGTTTCGGTTGGCACGGCGTCGGGCGGCGGGTCGATGGGTGGGTCGTGGCGCACCCGGACCGGGGCGCCGGGCCGGCTGTCGATCCAGCCCCCGGCCCGCAGCCGTTTCAGCGCCGCGATCACGGTCGTGCGCGACACGCCCAGATCGGCGGCCAAAGCGCGGGTCGATGGCAGCCTGTCACCAGGCCGCAACTGGCCCGAGGTGATCTGTTGCCGGATCATTTGGGTGACCCGCTCCGCGCCCTGCGGACGGGGGGTATTTTCAGGATTACGCGCCAAGTGGACCGCCAGAATTATCGGTTTTCAGGCAATATACTGGTCCGGTTTCGCGCCACCCACAACCGCAAAGATCGCGGCGCGGTCAGCCCGTCAGCTCGTGCGCCCAAGGCGGGTTGGCCCCGGCGCGCGAGACGGTGACGGCGGCAACACGCGCCCCATGTTCCAGCGCCTTGCGCGCGATATCAGGGTCCAGCCCGGCCAGGGCGGTTCTGGTCAGAACACCGTCTTTGGACAGGCTGGCCAGCACACCGGCGTTGAACGTGTCGCCCGCGCCGACCGTGTCGATGACATCGGCCTTTTGCGCGGGAACAGTGATGGTTTCACCACCCGAAAGACAGGCCACAGCCCCCGCACCCCCGCGTGTCACGATCACCAAAGCGGCGCCCAGCGCCTGTAGCGCGCGGACCTGATCCTGGAACCCGCCTTGATCGGGAAACAGCCAATCCAGATCTTCGTCCGAGACCTTGACGATATCGGCACGCCGCAGGATCGCGGTCATCCGGGCGCTGAACCGGTCTGCATCGCGGATGAACCCGGGGCGGATATTGGGGTCGACCATCACCGCACGCGCATCCCCCGCGCTGGCACAAAGCGCGGCATAGGTATCGGCGCAGGGCTCGCAGGCCAGGCTGATCCCCCCGAAGTAAAGCGCGCCGACATCCCCGGACAGGGTCGGCAGATCATCGGGGGTGATCATCCGCCCGGCGGTATTCTCGTCATAGAATTCGTATTCCGCGTGCCCATCGGTCAGCCGCACGAAGGCCAGCGTCGTGGGACGGTCGGACCGGATCAGATGCGCCATGTCCACGCCGCTGTCGCGCAGGCCGTCGGCCAATTGCTGACCGAACAGATCGGTCGACATCCCCGTCAGCATGCCGGTCGGCACGCCCAGCCGCCCCAGCGCAATGGCGGTGTTATAGACCGCCCCGCCATTATGCGGAACGAACCCGTCAGGGCCGCTGACGGTCGCCGATGGGATCATGTCGATCAGCGCTTCCCCACAGCACAGGATCATCGCGATCTCCTTTCGGCGACTGGAAACTGATGCGAAGTTTTCGCGTCGATACCGCCGCGCCCGGATCGGGTCAAGCGGCGTGTTAACGCTATCATCCCTGTTTTACAGGGGCGCCCGCCCCGCAGCATCCGCAGGGGGGCGGCGAAAATAGCGACGATTTTACTGGTTAAAGCCCTGTTCAGACTCGCCCGGCTATCACGGTTGCGGGTGAATACGAGGTGGTGAAGATGAGCGCAGGCCAAAACGCGCCAGTCATCATCAAGCGCAAGAAAGTCGTCGGCGGTGACGGGCATCACGGGGGGGCCTGGAAGGTCGCCTATGCCGATTTCGTCACGGCGATGATGGCTTTCTTCATGCTGATGTGGCTGCTGAACGCGACGACGGAAAAACAACGCAAGGGGATCGCGGATTATTTCAATCCCACGATCCCGGTGAATCGCATTTCGGGCGGCGGCGACGGATCGTTCGGCGGCGAAAGCGTGTTCTCGGAACAGGTCCTGGCGCATACCGGCACCGGGGCGTCCAGCCTGCATTCCACGCCGCAACGTCAGGCCCAGGGCCTGTCGGCGCCGGGCAGCATGCAGACCGACGCCGCCGCGGCCGAGCAGGACGCCGCGCTGGCCAAGCTCGAAGAGATGATGTCCGCCCGTTCCGGCGAAAGCATGGTCAGCCCCCGCGCGCTGCGGCATATCCTGACCCGTGTCACGGACGAGGGGCTGATCGTGGAACTGTTCGATCTGGACGGCCACCCGCTGTTCGACCCTGCGACCGGCGCGCCGACCCCGATCATGGTCGAGCTGTCGCGGATGATCGCGACCGTCTTCGCGCTGGTACAGAACCCGGTGGCAATCGGGGGGCACAGCCGCGCCTTTCCGCTGGTGCTGGCCCAGCGCCCGGAATGGGACAGATCGACAGAGCAGGCGCATCGCACACGGGGCCTGATCGAAACCGCCGGGCTTGCGCCCGAGCGGATCGTGCGCGTCACGGGGTTTGCCGACCGCATGCTTGTGGCGCGCGACCCGATGGCTGTGCGCAACAACCGGATCGAACTGACCCTGCTGCGGCGCGACGTGAACTAAATAGATCGGATTTTAGCCGTTAGCGGGCTGTTAAGCGCGCCGCTGTAACGCTTGGCCCAGCAGGAGCCGAAGCAGCAGAAAGGCGCAGTTGATGACCATTTCCTCCTCGTTGAATGCCGGTGTCGCCGGGTTGAACGTAAACGCAACGAAACTGGCAACGATCTCGGACAACATCGCGAATTCGGGGACCTACGGCTATAAAAAGGCGCAGGCGGATTTCGAGTCGATGGTGATCAACGGCACCACGGGCTATACCGCTGGCGGCGTGCGCGCCACGACCACGCGGCTGATCGACCAGAGCGGGCCGATCCTGTCGACCGGCAACGCCACGGACCTGGCCGTCAACGGGCGCGGCATGCTGCCGGTCACCGAAGCCTCGGCCATCGATCAGACCAGCGGCGCACTGCCGATGCGGATGGTCACCACCGGCGCCTTCCGCCCGGATGACGAGGGGTATCTGACCACCGAAACCGGCATGGTCCTGATGGGGTGGCCGATCGCCGCCGATGGCACGCTGCCCAGCTATCCGCGGGATTCCTTCGATGCGCTGGAACCGGTGCAGATCAACCGCAACCAGTTCGCGGGCCAGCCCACCACCGAAATGTCGCTGAGCGTGAACCTGCCCGCGACCGAGACCGAGGCCGGCGCCACGGGCGATCCGGTCAGCATCTCGGCCGAATATTTCGGCAATCTGGGCACGTCGGAATCGCTGAACATCAGCTTTACCCCCGTCGTCCCGGCGACCGGCGCGTCCAACCAGTGGACAATGACGGTGACCGACTCGGCCTCGGGCGGGGCGACGGTGGGGGAATATACCCTGACCTTCGACACCAGCCGCGCCGATGGCGGCACGTTGGCCTCCGTGGCTGTGGTGTCGGGCGGGGCCTATGACGCGGCCACGGGCGAGATCGCCCTGACCGTCGCGGGCGGACCGATGAGCCTGAATATCGGCCAACCCGGTCAGCCCACCGGCATGACCCAGCTTTCGGATGTCTTCGCCCCCAATGCGATCAGCAAGAACGGCCTGCCGGTCGGCAGCATGACCGGGGTCGAAATCGACGAGCGCGGCGTGGTGCATGCGGTCTATGATTCCGGGCTGACCCGCGCGATTTTCCAGGTGCCGCTGGTCGATGTGCCCAATCCCAACGGGCTGCAGGTTCTGAACGGGCAATCCTATCAGGTCACGCCGGAAAGCGGCGCGTTCTTCCTGTGGACCGCCGGTGATGGCCCCACGGGCGAAATCATCGCCTATGCGCGCGAGGAATCGTCGACCGACGTGGCCAGCGAGCTGACGCAGATGATCCAGACCCAGCGCGCCTATTCGTCGAACGCCCGGGTGATCCAGACCGTCGACGAGATGTTGCAGGAAACCACCAACATCATTCGCTGACCCCCATGAGGCCCCCAGGAACGTCATGACATGAGCATCTCTGCCACCCTGTCCAACGCGCTGTCCGGCCTGACCGCCATGCAGCGGTCCGCCGAAACGGTGTCGACCAACATCGCCAATGCAACGACCGAAGGCTATGGCCGGCGCGCCGTCGACCTGTCCAGCGCGGTTCTGGGCGGTGTCCGGATCGACGGCATACGCCGCGAAACCGACGAGGCGCTGATCGGCGACCGGCGGCTCGCCGATGCCGGTGTCGGCTATAGCGCGCAGCAAACCGCGTTCTATCAAAAGCTCGAGGAAACCGTGGGTATCCCGGGCACGGCCGGGGCGCTGGGCACGCAGATCGCGGCGCTGGAAACCGCCCTGGCCCAGGCCGCCAGCACGCCGTCGTCCGATATCCGGCTGGGCGATGTCCTGACGGCATCGCAGGATCTTGCGGGGGCGTTCAACCGGATCTCGGACGGGATTCAGGATCAGCGCATGGCCGCAGAAACACGGATCGAGACCGAGATCGGCAACCTCAACCAGTCGTTGCAGCGTATCGCCGATCTGAACGGGCAGATCCGCACCCAGGTCGCCAGTGGCCGTGATGCCTCGGGGCTGATGGATGCGCGGCAGCAGCAGATCGACCAGATCGCGCAGCTTGTGCCGATCCAGACCCATCAGCGCGACAATGGCCAGGTCGCGATCTTTACCACCACCGGCGCGCAGCTTGTCGATGCGACCGCCGCGACCTTCGGTTTCGCCGGGGCCGGGCTGATCGTGCCGGAAATGACGCTGCAAAGCGGTGCATTGTCGGGGCTGACGCTGAACGGTCAACCCATCGCCACCCAAGGGGCGCACGCCCCCATCGCGGGCGGCGGGCTGCAGGCGCTGTTAGACACCCGCGACAACTGGGCCGTGACGGCACAGGCCGAGCTTGACGCCGTTGCCCGCGATCTGGTCGAGCGGTTTCAGGGCGTCGGCACCGCCCTGGGCAACCCGGGGCTCTTTACCGATAACGGTGCGGTTTTTGCCACCACGGACGAGGTCGGGCTGGCCGCCCGCATCGCCGTCAACCCGGTGGTCGACCCCGATCAGGGCGGCGCGACATGGCGCCTGCGTGACGGTCTGGATGCCGCCGCGCCGGGGCTGACCGGCAACAGCAGCGTTCTGAACGCTTTTGCCCAGGCACTGTCCACGCCCCGCACCCCCGCGTCGGGCCAGTTCAGCGCGCGGGCCTATTCCGCCAGCGATCTGGCTGGCGCGCTGGTCTCCGATATCGGCGCGGCCCGGCAATCGGCCGAGGCCGATCAGAGCTTTGCAACCGCCCGGCACCAGTCGCTTTACACCGCCGAGTTGGGCACCGGTGTGGACACCGACCAGGAACTGCAGCGGCTTCTGCTGATCGAACAAAGCTATGCCGCGAACGCCCGCGTGATCCAGACCGCGGACGAAATGATCGAAACATTGCTGAGGCTATGACCATGACCTGGATTTCCACCGCCACGTTGGCCCGCAGCTTTGTGCTGAGCCAACAGAACAAGGCCCTGTCCGCCCAGATCGGACAATTGTCGCAAGAGCTGGGCACCGGCCAGGTCGCCGATATCGGCCGCAAGACCGGTGGGGATTACGCTCCGCTGGCACAGATCCGGCACGAATTGGGCGTGCTTAACGGGTTCGACACCGCCACACAGGAAGCAACCTTGCGCGCGGGGCTTGTCCAGAACAGCCTGACGCAAATCGGGGATACCGCCGATCAATTGGCGGGCGATCTGCTGATCGCCAGCAATCTGGAAAAGAACGTGCCGATTGAAACCGCCGGGTTGCAGGCCCGCAATACGCTGGAACAGATCGTTTCGGCGCTGAATGTCACCGGCGCCGGGCAAAGCCTGTTCGCGGGGGCCGCGACCGACCAGCCCGCGATTGCATCGGCCGACACCCTGCTGACCGCCCTCAAGGCCGAGGTTGCGGGCCTGACCACCGCCAATGATGTTCTGGATGCGGTCGACGCCTGGTTCGACGTGCCGGGCGGGGGCTATGACACGGTCGGGTATCTGGGCGCGGACACGCCGGTGGGCGCGGTCCGCCTGTCGCAGACACAATCGATGGCGCTGTCGGTCAGCGCAAACGACACCGGCATCCGCGAGGTTCTGAAATCCGTCGCCGCCGCGGCGTTGGCCGAGGATCCGAACCTGATGTCCGGCGACCTGACCGAGCGCAGCGCGCTGATCGCCGCGTCGGCCAACCGGGTCCTGAATGCCACACCACATGTCACGGCCCTGTCGGGCGAGGTCGGCGTCGCACAGAACAAGATCGAGACGATTCAGGCCGAAAACGCCACAAAACGCTATGCGCTGGAACTGGCTCAGAACGATATCACCGGCGCCGATCCCTATGACACCGCGACCAGGCTGCAGGCGGTCGAGACGCAGCTTCAGACGCATTACACGATCACCGCGCGGCTTTCCGCGCTGAGCCTGGTGGATTACCTGCGATGATCAGACCCCTTATCCTGGCAATCGCGGCGCTGATGGGCCTGGCCGCCGCCGCCTGGTCGACACCGATCCGGATTAAGGACCTGGTGGAATTCGACGGGGTGCGCGGCAACGATCTGGTGGGTTACGGGCTGGTCGTCGGGCTGAACGGCACCGGCGACGGCATCCGCAACGCGCCCTTTACCGAAGAGATCCTGTCGAACCTGTTGGAGCGGCTGGGTGTCAATGTCACCGGCGAACAGTTCCGGCCCAAGAATGTGGCGGCTGTCTTCGTCACCGCGACCCTGCCGCCCTTTGCCCGTGCGGGCAGTCAGATCGACGTCACGGTTTCGGCCATCGGCGACGCGAAAAGCCTGTTGGGGGGCACCTTGATCATGACCCCGCTGAATGCCGCGGATGGCGAGATCTATGCCGTCGCGCAGGGCACGATCATCGCGGGCGGCGCCGCCGCCGAAGGCGATGGCGCCAGCGTGATTCAAGGCGTGCCCACCGCCGGGGTCGTGCCCGCGGGCGCGCGGGTGGAGCGTGAGATCGAGTTCGACTTCTCTGCGCTTCAGACCCTGCGCATGGCGCTGCGCAGCCCCGACTTTTCGACCGCGGCCAAGATCGAAACCGCCGTCAACACCTATTTCGGGCGGGCGGTCGCGCGGATGATCGACGCCGGCACGGTCGAGCTGGACATTCGCGCCACTCGCGCGCCGTCGCCCGCCCATGCAGTCGGCCGGCTGGAAAACATCCCCGTCAACCCCGAACGCAAGGCCCGCGTGGTGGTCGACCAGCGCTCGGGCACCATCGTTCTGGGCGAAGACGTGCGGATCTCGCGCGTTGCGGTCTCGCAGGGGAACCTGACACTACGCATTCAGGAGGAGCCGGTGGTGGTGCAGCCCAACCCGTTTTCCGAAGGCGAAACCATCGTGGTGCCGCGCAGCTCTGCCGCGATCGAGGAAGAGCCCGGCACCGGCCTGGCCGAGGTGCCCGCCGGCACGTCCCTGTCCGAGCTGATCGCCGGGTTGAATGCCCTAGGCGTGTCGCCACGCGACATGATCGACATCCTCAAAAGCATCAAGGCCGCCGGCGCGCTGCATGCCGAATTCGTGGTCCGCTAGGCATTCCAACCCCGATTTCGGGGCCTGATCGGCGCCTGACGATCTTGTGATCGCCGGGCGCCGGCTCGAACCCGCGCAGATATTCGGAAATCCGGAATCTGCGATGGTCATTTTCCGCAGAAACCCGCAACATGGGCGCCGAGTATCTTTTCGGGGTGGAACGGTGCCGGGGCGACATATCACACGAATTCTATCTGCGGTCCTGATCTGGGGGGCCGCGGCGACAATCGCCCGCGCCGCCGAGGTCCAGCTCAGGGCACCGGACGCGGATGACGCGCTGCTGCGCCAATTGCGCGCGGCCTCGCTCAGCATCGAGACCGAGGCCGACACATCGGCCGCGCCACAGGATATCCTGGCCGCCGCGCGGGCCGACTATGCGCGACTGATCGGGGTGCTTTATGGCGCGGGCTATTACGGGCCCTCGATCCGGATCAACGTCGATGGGCGCGAGGCGTCCGAGATCTCGCCGCTGAACATCCCCACCCGTATCCGCACCGTGCGCATCCGGGTTGCAACCGGTCCGCGATTCGTGTTCGGCCAGGCCCGGGTCGCCCCAATCCCGCCCCAGGCCGACATTCCCGAAGATTATGCACCGGGACAGATCGCGCGCAGCGAACTGATCCAGGACGCGGCGGCGGCGGCCATCACATCCTGGCGCGATCTGGGGCACGCCAAGGCCGAAATCGGCGCGCAACGCATCACGGCAAACCACGCCAACCGCACCCTGTCATCGGACCTGCGCGTGAACCCCGGTCCGCGCCTGCGGTTCGGGACGCTGCGGTTTCGCGGGGAAACCCGCGTGCGGGAAGAACGGCTGCACGAGATCGCGGGCCTGCCCACCGGCAAGGTCTTTTCGCCCGACGAGCTGGACGATGCGGCCGAACGGCTGCGGCGCACGGGCGTTTTCCGCTCTGTCGCGCTAACCGAAGATGCCGGGATCGGCGCGGGAAACGCCCAGGATATCACCGCCGAGATCGTCGATCAGAAACGCCGCCGGATGGGGTTCGGCGCCGAAATCTCGTCGTTGGAGGGGCTGGGCCTGTCGGCGATGTGGATGCACCGCAACCTGCTGGGCGGGGCCGAGCGGCTGCGGTTCGACGCCGAAATCGGCGGCATCGGCGGCAATAGCGGGGGCGAGGATTACCGCCTGTCGGCCCGGTTCGATCGTCCCGCCACATTCCAGCGCGATACCGATTTCTTCGCCCTGGCCGAGCTGGCCGAGGAAGACGAGCCCGATTATTTCGAGCGCCGCGCACAGGTCGGCTTTGGCTTCAGCCGGATCTTTTCCGACACCCGCAGCGGCGAGATGGCAGTGATCTATCGCTATTCCGAGGTCGAGGACGACCTGGGCAGCCGCAACTTTTCGCACCTGACCTTCCCCGTCGGCTATACGATCGACCGCCGCGATTCGGCGCTGGACACGGTCCGTGGCGAATACCTGTCGGCCGAGGTGATGCCGTTCCTGGCCGTCGGCGACAGCGAATCGGGCGGGCGGCTCACGCTGGATGGCCGCGCCTATAGACCGCTGGGCGAACGGCTGGTGCTGGCCGGGCGGTTCCAGATCGGCAGCGTGATCGGCCCCGACGCACGGGATGTGCCGCCCAACCTGCTGTTCTTTTCCGGCGGGGGCGACACCGTGCGCGGGCAGCCGTATCAATCGCTGGCCGTCGAACGCGCCAATGGCGACCGGCTGGGCGGGCGGTCTTTCATCGGGCTTTCCGCCGAAATGCGCGCAGATCTGCGGGGCAATTTCGGCATCGTGGGCTTCGTGGATGCCGGGTTCATCGGGGCGGACAGCGTTCCGGGCCAGGACGGCGCCTGGCACAGCGGCGCCGGGATCGGGCTGCGCTATAAAACCGCGATCGGCCCGGTCCGGTTCGATCTGGCCGCACCGATTTCGGGCGACACCGGGGACGGGCCGCAAATCTATATCGGCATAGGGCAGGCATTCTGATGCGATATCTTCTGATCCTGCTGCTGTGGCTGACCCCGCTTTCCCTTGCCGCGCAAGAGGATGATAGCGACCGGGGCCTGCTGGAGGCGTTCATCGAAGACAACCTGTCGTCGGCCGATGCGCAGGTCGACATCACCGGATTTCGCGGCGCCCTGTCGTCCCGCGCCGAGCTGGACCGACTGACCATTGCCGACAAGGATGGCGTTTGGCTGACGCTGGAAGGGGTGGTTCTGTCCTGGTCGCGCACGGCGCTGTTGTCGGGCCGGTTGCAGGTGGAACGCCTGAGCGCGCAGGTCATCGACATCGCCCGGAAACCAAACAGCACCGCCACCCCCGCCCAGGCCGAGGCGCACCCCTTTGCCCTGCCCGAACTGCCGGTATCGGTCGAAATCGGCGCGGTCGAGGCTGAAACAGTGACCATCGGCGCCGATATCCTGGGACAGGACGCGGCGTTTTCGGTCGAGGGCAGCCTGTCGCTGGCCGATGGCGATGGCGACGCGGCATTGGTGATCGAACGCTTGGACGCCGAAGGCCAATTCGCCCTGGATGCCGCGTTCAGCAACAGCAGCCGCGTGCTGAACATCGACCTGGCGCTGAGCGAGGGGCCCGAAGGCATCGTGTCGCGCCTGTTGTCGCTGCCGGGGGCACCTGCGCTGGACCTGACAGTTGCGGGCACCGGGCCGCTGTCGGATTTCGCTGCCGATCTGGTGATCGCGACCGACGGGACGGACCGCCTGACCGGCCGGGTCGTACTGGGCACGGATGCCGAGGGCGCGGCAACCTTTGCCGCCGATCTGTCGGGCGACATGGCGGCGCTGGTTGCGCCGGAATTGCGCCCCTTCTTCGGACCGCGGATCGCCTTTCTGACCGAAGGCCGGCGAATGCCGGACAACCGGCTATACCTGGACCGCCTGTCGCTGTCGGCCGCAGCGGTGGCGCTGAGCGGCTCGATGCAGCTGGACGCCAACGGCATGCCCCGCCGCTTCGATCTGGATGGCGAGATCGCCGATGAAGGCGCGGCGGTGGTGCTGCCCGTCGCGGGGGGCAAGACGACCGTGACGCGCGCCCACATCACCGCCAGCTATGACGCGGATACGGGCAATGAATGGAGCGCGCAGATCGGGCTGGACGACCTTGTGCAACCCGATCTTCAGCTGAAACAGGCTCTTATTTCCGGAACGGGCACCATCGATCACGGCACTTCGCCGCAGATCGCTGCGCGGCTTGCGATGTCGCTGAGCGGGCTGGTGCACAGCGACCCGGCGCTCGCCGCCGCGCTTGGCTCTGGGATGCGCGGCGCGGCGGCGGTGAACTGGCAGGACGGCGCCCCGATCACCGTGACCGATCTGGCCCTGCGGCAGGACGATCTGGAGCTGACCGGCCGGGCAGAGCTGTCGACGCATCGCGCCGGGCTGCCCTATGCGGCGGATCTCAGCCTGTCGGCGCAGGATCTGTCGCGCTTCGCGCCGATTGCGGACATGCCGCTGGACGGTGCGGCCCGGCTGCGGATCCGTGGCACGGGCGCGGCGCTGGGTGGCGCGCTTGATATCACGATGGACGGTGACACGCGGGATCTGCGCGTGGGCCAGCCACAGGCCGACCCGCTGCTGGCCGGTGAAGGAAGGCTGCATCTGCGCGTCGTTCGGGGGATCTTTGGGCTGGTGGTGCCCGAGCTTCGGATCGAAACCGATCACGCCCGGATCGACGCCACCGGGTCGCTGAACGGGGCGGTCGGCGGCGCCGTGCTGTCGGCGCAGGTGAACGACCTGTCGCGGGTCGACCGGCACCTGCAGGGGCCCGCCACGATTGGCACCACCGCCACCTGGCAATCCGAAACCCGCGCGGTGCTGCACCGGTTGCAGATCGACGCCAGCGGCACACGGCTGAGCGGCACCGCCACGCTGGACCTGAGCGCCCCCGCGCGTCCCGCCACCGCCGATCTGGACCTGCAGGCCGACGATCTGTCGGTCTGGCAGGGCCTGGCCGGGCGTCCGCTGGGCGGTTCGCTGGACATCACGGCAAGCGGCGGCGCGCAGCTGGGCGGCGAAAACGACGTGAAACTCGATCTGACGGGAAGTAGCCAGAACCTGCGTGTCGGGAACGGCTACGCCGATGCCATTCTGGCCGGGCGGTCGGAATTTCAGGCTCTGATCCAGCGGAAATCGGGTCAAATCGCGGTCGAGGCGCTGAACTTGCGCAACCCGCAGATCACCATCGAAACACAGGCGCCCAGCGCGGATCGCGTCGATTTCGACATTGCGCTGGCGAATATGGCGCTGCTGGTGCCCGAACTGCCGGGGCGGCTGACGGCCTCTGGCACGGCCGAGCGGCGCGGCGATGCCTGGCGCCTGGACAGCACGCTGACCGGGCCCGCCAACACCACCGCCCGGATCAGCGGCGATGTGGCCGGGGACGGATCGCGCGTCGATCTAAGCGCCAATGGCTCTGCACCGCTGAACCTGGCCAACCCGTTCATCACCCCGCAATCGGTTCAGGGCGATGCGGATTTCAACTTGGCCCTGAACGGTGCGCCGGGGATCGAGGCATTGTCCGGGCGCGTCACCCTGCGCGACGGGCGCCTGACGCTGCCCGGCCAGCCCATCGGCCTGACCGCGATCAACGGCCAGATCGACCTGCAGAACGCGCAGGCCCGGATCGATACCACCGCACAGGCCAGCGGCGGCGGCGATCTGCGGCTGCGCGGGACGGTTGGGTTGCAGCCGGGCTATGCCGCGGCGTTACAGCTTGCGCTGGACGATATTGTGGTCAGCGACGGCACGCTTTTCGAGACCGAGGTCGATGGCGAGCTTGACGTGAACGGGCCCTTGCAGGGCGGCGGGCGGATAAGCGGACGGCTGTCGCTGGACACGACCGAAATTCAGGTGCCGTCGGGCGGCTTCGGCGGCACCGGCTACGTGCCCGAGATCACCCATCTGAACGCCCCCGCGGCGGTGGAACGGACCCGCCAGCAGGCCGGGCTGGTCGAAACCGCCAGCGAAGACACCACCGGCCCCGCGCGGCCCTTCGCGCTGGACCTGCGGATCGACGCGCCCAACCGCATCTTCGTGCGCGGGCGCGGGCTGGATGCCGAGCTGGGCGGTTCCCTGCGTCTGGGCGGTACGACCGATGACGTGCGCCCGGCGGGGCGGTTCGAACTGATCCGCGGCCGGCTAGAGATCCTGGGACAACGGCTGAACCTGACCGAGGGCGCGATCTGGATGCAGGGCAGCCTGGACCCGTATCTGCGTCTGGTCGCCAGTTCGACCGATGACGATGTCGTGCTGCAGATCGTGATCGAGGGCCTGGCCTCGAACCCCGAGATTCAGTTTCAATCCATGCCCGAATTGCCCGAGGACGAGGTTCTGGCGCGGCTTCTGTTCGGACGCGGCACCGGCTCTTTGTCACCGCTTCAGGCCGCGCGCCTGGCATCGGCCGCCGCCACGCTGGCGGGCAGGGGGTCGGGCGGCGTGACGGACCGGCTGCGGCAAAGCCTGGACCTGGACGATCTGGATGTCGAAACCGATCAGGACGGCGCGGCGCAGTTGCGGGCGGGCAAGTACCTGTCGGAAAACGCTTATACGGATGTGACCGTCAACAGCCAGGGCGAGAGCGAGATCAACCTGAACCTGGATGTGTCGCGCAACGTGACGGTCAAGGGTCGGTTGGGCGCGGATGGGGACAGCGGGATCGGAATCTTTTTCGAACGCGATTACTGACGGGCGTCTAATGTTCGGCCTGCATCGCCCGCGCGATGGAAAACACGCCCAGCCCCAGGCCGGACAGCGTGCCAAAACCGACATAGACGACCACCGATCCCAAGATCGTCGCCCCCAGCAATTTGGCGATGACAGCCGCGCCAAAGCTGAGGAAAAAGCTGATGATCAACAGGCCAACGATCATTTTCACCGCACCCCAAAGCGATCGCCACTATGGTTAAGTGACTGTTAATAAGCAATATTTTTGACACCTCAATCGTGCTCTCGGGATGTGTCGAAAGTGTGGCAGCCACACTTTTAGGTTTATCAAATCTTAATCGAATCCCGCGAACCTGCAAGGCGGTGCGGTCGCTTCGGGCGGCCCGGGCACCGATGGGACCGGGATGCAGGATGGTGAACAGATACGGCTGTTGATGCTGGGCGCTTCGGGGCGGTTGGGCCGGTTGCTGTCCGCCGCCTGGCCCGATGGGCCGGTCCGGCTGTTGCGTCAGGGGCGCAGCGCTGCGACGGGTCCGGGCTGGATATCCTGCGATCCGCTGGCCGATCCCGACGGGCTGCGGCGGGCAATGGGCCGGGCGGATGTCGTCCTGAACCTGGCCGGTCCGGTCCCGCGCGGCGGGCAGGTCGATCTGCACCTGCACAGCCGCCTGGCGCTGGCGGTGTTGCGGGCCGCGCGGCAAGCCGGTGTCCGGCAGGTGTTTCTGGCCTCCTCCGCCGCGATTTATGGCGCGCGTCCCGGCATCTGCATGGAAACCGATCCGCCCGCGCCGGTTGGCCCCTATGGCCACGCCAAGCACCGGATGGAGGATCGGGTGCGCGCCCAGCTTGCCACGACGCCCGGTGCGCCGCCGACCACGATCCTGCGGATCGGGAATGTGGCGGGTGCCGATCAGCTGCTTGGCCGGGTGGGGGCCGTTCCCCTTACGCTCGACCGGTTCGCCAATGGTCAGACGCCTCGGCGCAGCTATATCGGCCCGCGCAGCCTGGCCCGGGTTTTGGCGGAATTGGTCACTGTTTCGCTGGAAAGGGCGCTGCCTTCGGTGCTGAATGTCGCGGCCCCCGGATCGGTGTCGATGGCCGCGCTTTTGCGCGCCGCCGGGCAGGCCTGGTCCCCCGCCCCCGCCAGCGGCGCGGCGATCGCGCAGGTGACGCTCGACACCCGGCTGTTGCGCCAGCATGTCGATTTCACCCCCGCCGAATCGACCGCCGCCGGCATAGTGGCGCAATGGCGCGCGACCTGTGCCGCGGCATGAGGGGGCGGGTTATCGATATCGCGTTGGCCGCGCTTCTGGCGATCCTTCTGCTGCCGGTACTGGCGGTGCTGCTGGCGATCCTGTGGGCGGTTCAGGGGCGGCCGCTGTTTCACATGGCCGAACGGATGCGGACCCCCACCCACGCCTTTCCCCTGATCAAGCTGCGCACGATGCATGTGTCGGCCACGGATCACGGCGTTTCGGGCGGTGACAAGCACGCGCGCATCACGCCAATCGGGCGGTGGCTGCGGCGGTATCGGCTGGATGAGATCCCGCAGCTTTGGAACATCCTGCGGGGCGATATGGGGTTTGTCGGGCCGCGCCCGCCCTTGCGGGATTATGTCGACCGCTTCCCCGCGCTGTATGGACGGGTGCTGCGGACGCGGCCCGGCCTGACCGGCCTGGCCACGCTGGTCTTTCACCGGCACGAGGGGCGCCTGCTCGCGGCCTGCATGACGGCCGAGGAGACAGACGCGGTCTATTGCCGCGTCTGCATTCCGCGCAAGGCGCGGCTGGACCTGATCCACGCCCGGCACCGGTCGCCGGGGTTCGATCTGTGGATCCTTTGGCGCACGGTTCAGGCGGTGCTGGGCCGCAAACGGATCAGGCCTGCGCGCGTTCCAGCGCCGAAACACGGCGGCGCAGGGACTGAACCTCGGCGATCAGCAATGGCACCAGCGCGCTGTGATCCACCGACCACGCCCGTTGCAGATCGGGCCCCGCATCCCCCGGCGTGACGGCCTGGGGCAGCACGTCGAACAGGTCCTGCGCGATCACGCCGAACTCGGTATGGCCACCCGTCACCCAGTCATAGGACACGACCTGAATCGCATCGACGGCGTTGCCCGGATCCTGCGCGGGGCGGATCGCGGTTTTCAGCCGCCGGTCCGACGGTGTCAGATGGGCGTCGGCCAGCACATTGCCCGCGACCTCCAGCCGCTCTGCCGGGGCGGTCACGCCGATACCGGCCAGCCCAGCGGTGGTCAGGGTCACGGCATCGACCCAGACCGCACCATCGGCGCTGGTCTTGATGCTGAAATCATCGGTCCCGGCCAGCCCCATCTCGGCCCGGCCCGAGAAGCCGCTTTGATACAGCAGGCTGGCGGTGTCACCCGCGGTGTTCTTGTTGATCTTCAGCTGATGCCCCGCGCCTTCATGGTTCAGAAGGCTGGCGGGGGCCGACACGCTAAGCCGGTTTGTGCTGTCGGCGGTCGCATTCACGCCCACCAGCGACAAGCCGTTGCTGGCCACGGGCAGGGCGATCCAGTCGGTGCCGTCGAAGACCGCCAACAGCCCCTCGTCCGCCACCCAGGCCTGCCAGCCGGGATTGGGCACGTGAAACTGCCAGACCCCGTCCAGCCGCACGGCGACCTGGCCATCGTGGCCCGACCACGCGCCGGTGCCGCCGCTGGCCACCACATAGCGCGCGCCGTCGGCGGGGCTGGTCACCGGGTCCGCGATCGAGCGGCTGGACACCGCCAGTTGCACCAGCACATCCAGCGTTTCGACCGCCTGGTTATGCGTCACGTGTTTTTGCGCCTGCGCCGATTGGATATAGGGCAGGGACAGGATCGTCGATGTATCAGGCATGGTCGCCCCCTTTGCGTTGCAAATGACCGGGGCATCATTGATTAAAATGGCTCAATAAAACCTGACAGCAGCGCGCGCTGCATCGCCGTCGGGCGCATGGATCAGGTGACCTGTTGCGCCATGGCGGTGCGGTAACCTTCGACGCTGTGGGACAACAGCGCCCGGATCGCGTCGGCATCGCCCCCCTCGACCGCCAGGCGCAGGTCCCGGATCATCGCCGCGATCTGGATCTGGGACAGGCCGCGTTCCTGCGCGCACAGGATCTTGGGGTGGGGGGTCGTGGTCATGCCGTCGCCAATCAACAGCTCTTCGTGCAGCTTTTCGCCCGGGCGCAGACCGACGAACGCGATCTCGATATCGCCATCGGGATTGGCGGCGTCCCGCACGGACTGACCCGATGCCTCGATCATCTGGCGCGCCATGTCGCGGATCGGGATCGGCGCGCCCATGTCCAGGACAAAGACCTCGCCCGCGCGGGCAAAGCTTCCGGCCAGCAGGACCAGGTGCACCGCCTCTTGCACGGTCATGAAATAGCGCGACACCGCCGCATCGGTGACGGTCACGGGCCCGCCGCGCGCGATCTGTTCCTGAAACAGCGGCACAACCGACCCGGACGAGCCCAGCACGTTGCCGAATCGTACCATCGCGAACCGGGTGGTGGTGGACCGGCTGGCCAGATCCTGAACGATCATCTCGGCCAGTCTTTTGGTGGCCCCCATCACGTTCGACGGGCGCACGGCCTTGTCCGACGACACCAGGATGAACCGACGCACCCCGGCGCGCAGCGCCTCTTGCGCCAAGGTGTGGGTGCCCAACACGTTGTTGCCGACGCCCGATACCGGGTTCTGTTCGACCAGCGGCACGTGTTTATAGGCCGCGGCGTGCAGGATCACATCGACCCGATGCGTGGCCAGCAGATGCCGCACCTGCCGCGCATCGGTGACCGAGCCCAGCACCGGGATGACCTCGGTCCTTTGGGGGGCGCCCAGCGACGAAAGCTCCATCCCGATGGTATAGAGCGCGAATTCATTCAGCTCAAACAGGATCAGCCGCGCCGGACCGCAGGCCAGAACCTGGCGGCACAGCTCGGACCCGATGGAGCCGCCAGCGCCGGTGATCAGTACTGTCTTGCCGGCATAGCTGTCACCGCCGATGGCGATGTCCCGATCCAGCTGCGCCCGTCCCAGCAGGTGATCGGGTTGCAGCGGCGTCAGCTTGTCAACCAGCGGCGCATCGCCCACCACATGCGCGAAAGACGGCAGCGTCTGAACTTCGACCCCCAGATGGCGCAGTCGCCGCGCAATCTGTGCCTGTTTCAGCGGATTCAGGGACGGAATCGCCAGGATCGCGCGCTGAACCCCCTTGTCCGCGACCAGCCGGGGCAGGTCGCGCGGCGCATGTACGCGGGCACCGGCGACACGCATCCCCTGAAGCGACGGGCTGTCATCGACAAAGGCCACAACCTCGCACCGTTTGCTGGTGCGCAGCGCGGTGGCGATCTGCCGCCCCGAGACACCGGCGCCGTAAATCACGACTGGCTTGCGGTCACCCGCGCGGTGATGCAGCCACAACAGCAGCCGCAGCATGACCAGACGGCTGCCCGCCGACAGCAGGAAATAGGTCATCGCGAAAATAACCTGCCCGCGCAGCGTGATCGGCTGCGCCGCGATCTGGCACAGCCCCGCCAGCGCCAGCGCCAGGCAGACGGCGAAAACCGCCGTGCGCAGCACCGCGTCGCCCTGATAATCGTTCAGCCGGATACGCGGAATGCCAAGCACCAGCGCGATCACCGCCGCCGTACTGATCAGAAACGGGATATACAGCCAGAATTCCGGCATCACGGCAAATCGGACCGCGCCATTGCCGCTTATGGCGGCAGAGGTGATCACCGCGACCGGCACCAGAAGCAGGTCCGTGGCCAGGAACGCGGCCTGTTTCTGTCTGCGGCTCAGTGATTTCAGGATGCGCAGCATTATTCCATCGCGGCTTGCAACAAGCGGTCCGGCCCCGACCGGGCAGACCCGTCCCCATCAGGGTTAATGGCTGTTGTTTAACATTCCCCCAACGCCGCTCCGTGACTGGCACCAGAAGCAACGGATGATTGACAAGCGCGGTCGATATGCAAAAACACCCCGGACCCGTTTGCCCCTAACCGATTGAATCCGCCCATGTCCTTTGCCGAACCCACCGCCCCCCGCACCGCACTGGTCACCGGATCCGCCGGATTCATCGGCTTTCACCTGTGCCAGTTGCTGCTGGATATGGGCTGGCGGGTGGTCGGGCTGGACGCGATGACCGATTATTACGACGTGCGTCTGAAACAGCGCCGCCACGCCATGCTGTCGCAGAATCAGGGGTTTCGCGCGGTCGAGGACCGGCTGGAGGGTGACGGCGTCCTGCGCGCGCTGTTTGACGAATACCGGCCCGACGCGGTGATCCACCTGGCCGCGCAGGCCGGGGTGCGCTATTCCATCGACGCGCCGGGGTCCTATGTCACGGCCAACCTGTGCGGCACGTTCGAATTGCTGGAAGCCGCCCGTGCCTTTCCGCCGCAGCACATGCTGCTGGCCTCGACCTCGTCCGTTTATGGCGCGAACACCCAGATGCCCTATGCCGAGACCGACAAGGCCGACACCCAGATGTCGTTCTATGCCGCGACGAAGAAGGCGAACGAGGCGATGGCGCATTCCTATGCCCATCTCTACGGGCTGCCGACGACGATGTTCCGGTTCTTTACCGTCTATGGCCCCTGGGGCCGGCCGGACATGGCGCTGTTCAAATTCACCCGCGCGATCCTGGAAGGCGATGCAATCGACGTTTACAACCACGGCGACATGCAGCGCGACTTTACTTATATCGACGATCTGGTGCGCGCGATTGCCAAGCTGATCGACGCGGTGCCAGACGGGCCCGAAGCGCGCCCCGCCCCGCCGGAATTCGACAGCATCAGCCCGGTTGCGCCCTATCGCATCGTCAATATCGGCAATGCCAACCCGGTGAAGCTGATGACCTTCATCGACGCGATCGAGGCGTCGATTGGTCAGACGGCCAAGAAGAACATGCTGCCGATGCAGCCCGGCGATGTGCCCGCCACATGGGCCGATACCACGCTGTTGCAGCATTTGATTGGCGAGATCCCCAGCACCGATATCACCACGGGCGTCGCGCGTTTCGTGGAGTGGTACAGGGACTATTACAGCGTTTAGGGCCTGTTTCAGCCCCGCAGTTCCAGGAAATTCTGGGTCAGCCAGAACTTGCCGCAGAACCGGGGATCGCCGCTGAAGCCCACGGCGGTGCCGGTTAGGCCCGCATGTTTGTTCAGGATGTTGCGGCGATGGCTGGGCGAACGCATCCACAGCCGCACCGCCTGTCGCGCCAGGCTATCATAGCTGTGCGGCGCGACAATATCACCGGCGCCTGCGGCGAATTTGCATTCCGCCCGGTCGAGCACCCGGATCTTGCGCCCATCGACGCGATAGCGATGCACCACCGCGATATTCTCGGCCGCCGCGCGAAATGCCAGCCCCGCCGAACGGACACGCTGCCAGATCGTGCTGCGCCCCGGCCGGGTCGACCGGTGCGACAGCTTCGCGCTGTCGGCCATCCAGCGGCTGTGTCCCAGCGCCGCGCGGCGCAGGCCCTCGGCAGGGTCCAGGGGGCTGATCCCGTTCAGGCAACGCTGGTAATTGACCTCGGCCCTTACGGTCGCGTCGATCAGCGATTGGTCGATGTCACGCGCCGGAACCGTGGCCTGCGCCGCACCATCGGGCACGCGCCGCATGCAGGCCGGGCCGGTATCGGCCATGACGGGCTCGGCCGTCAGGCACAGCAGCACGGGCAGCAGGCGCAAATCCGGTCTGGGGCGCATCGATCCTCCGGCGGTGATTGGCAGCATCGCCAGAACCCTCGCCACCGAATGTGGCGCGGGTAAGGAGGTGTTGCACCGCTGTCAGGGCAATTACCGCCGCGCCGGGTCAGTCCTGTCCCGCGCCGAACCCCGCGCGGCCGACCGCGCAATAGGCCTCGAATCCTGCGCGTTCGACATCGTCGGGCGAATAGATGTTGCGCAAATCCGCCATGCGCGGGCTGCGCATGATCTTGACCAGACGTTCCAGATCCAGCGCGCGGAACTCGTTCCATTCGGTCAGGATCACGATCACATCGGCATCCGCCGCCGCGTCATAGCTGTCATCGACCCATTGCACACCGGGCAGCAGCTCTTCGCCCTCGCGTTTGCCCTGGGGGTCGACCACGCGCACGGTCGCGCCGCCGCCGATCAGCGCGGGCACAATGGTCAGGCTGGGCGCCTCGCGCATGTCGTCGGTATTGGGCTTGAAGGTCACGCCAAGCACCGCAACGGTCTTGCCGTTGAAGCTGCCATCGCAGATATCGCGCAGCTTTTCGATCATCCGGCGCTTCATCTGGTCGTTCACGGTGATCACGGTTTCGGTGATCTGCATGGGCACGGCGTAATCCTGGCCGATCCGCGCCAGCGCGCTGGTATCCTTGGGGAAGCACGAGCCGCCATAGCCCGGACCCGCATGCAGGAACTTGTTGCCGATCCGGCCATCCAGACCCATGCCCTTGGACACGGCCTTGATATCGGCGCCGGTGCGTTCGCACAGGTTGGCGATCTCGTTGATAAAGGTGATCTTGGTCGCCAGAAACGCGTTGGCGGCGTATTTGATCATCTCGGCCGATTCCAGGCCGGTATAGACAATCGGAAATTCGCGCAGGAAAAGCGGGCGATAGATCTCGCCCATGACCTCTTGCGCGCGTTCGCTTTCCACGCCCACGACCACACGGTCAGGCCGCATGAAATCGTCGATGGCCGCACCTTCGCGCAGGAATTCGGGGTTCGAGGCGATGTCGAACTCTGCATCCGGGTTGGCGGCGGCGGCCTCTTCGGCGACCTTGCGGTTGGTGCCGACGGGCACGGTCGATTTGGTAACGATGACGGTATAGCCGGTCAGCGCATTGGCGATCTCGCGCGCGGCGGTCATCACATAGGTCAGGTCGGCATGGCCATCACCCCGGCGGGTTGGCGTTCCCACGGCGATGAAGACGGCGTCGGCCCCATCGACGGCTTTGGACAGATCACCGGTAAAGGACAGACGCCCGGCATTGACGTTCTTTGCCATCAGCTCTTCCAGGCCGGGCTCGTAAATCGGCACTTCGCCGCGTTCGAGCATCTCGATCTTGCGCGGGTCTTTGTCGACGCAAATGACTTCATGTCCAAAATCTGAAAAGCAAACACCAGAAACGAGACCGACATAGCCGGTACCAATCATCGCAATCTTCATAAGGCTGTCCCTAGAAACAAACGGCAGTCGCCTCAGCGATGCGACAAGGGCGCAGGCGAGTCAACCGGGTAACACCGCGCAATGGGCAAGTGCGGCCTAGAAGTAACCCCTGACCAGCGCCTCGGATATCAGGGGCCAGCCGTCGGCGACTACAAAAAAGGCAAGTTTGAAAGGCATCGCCACGACCGCGGGCGGGACCATCATCATGCCCATGGACATCAGGACCGCCGCGACCACCAGGTCGATGATCAGAAACGGCAGATAGATCAGGAAGCCGATCTGGAACGCGCGTTCGACCTCGCTCAGCATGAAGGACGGGATCAGAACCGACAGCGGCGTATCGGCCCCGGCATCGGCCGGCGCGGGACGCAGCGCGCGCAGACGTTCCAGCGTTTCGGCATCGACCCGGGCCGACATGAAATCCCGAAACGGCGCCAGCGTCAGCTCGAACCCCTGTTCGGGGCTGACCAGGTTTTCGGTTAGCGGCAGGATGCCCGCCTGCCAGGCCTGGGTGAATGTGGGTTCCATCACGAAATAGGTCAGGAACAGCGCCAGGCTGACGATCAGCATGTTGGGCGGGCTTTGCTGTAGCCCGATGGCCTGCCGCAGGATCGCCAGCACCGTCACGATGAAGGGAAAACAGGTCAGCATGATCGCCAGACCCGGCACGATGCTCAGCACGGTGATCAGCAGGATGAACTGGACGCTGCGCATCGACAGCGAACCGCCATCGCCCAGGTCCAGCGATACGCTTTGCGCCTGTGCCATCGCGGGCAAAGCCAGCAGGATGCAAAGCGCCAGCCAGCCCGCCCGGCGCGACATCACAGAACGTCCTTCATGTCGGCGACCTCGGTCAGGCGCACCGCCAGCTGGCCCGGCGGGCCGTTCTCGACCTCCTGCAACTCGCCACGGGCAATCAGGCGGTCGCCGACGAACAGCTCGACCGGGTCGTCGATATTGCGGTCCAGCGGCAGGACCGCGCCGGGATCCAGCGCCAGCAACTCGCGCACCAACGGCCGGGCGCGTCCGACGCAGATCGTGATTTCCAGCGGCACCAGGGTCAGCGGGCTTTGATCGGTGGCAGGGCTTTGTTCGGCGTTATCCATGTTGCACTTCCTTGGACTGCAGGGTCAGAAAATCGGAAACCGCGCTTCGGATCGCGGTTTCCGCTTCGGCGATGTCCAGCACCTTTTCCATATCGGCGGCACGCATCCGCGCCTGTCCGGGGCCAAGATGCGGGTCCTCGACGATATCGATCGCAAACGGCAGCGTTTCGGGCATGACCGCCTCCAGCGCCACCCGCGCATCCGGCGCGACGGCCAGCTCGACGGGATGGTCCGTGGCCCGTGCGGCGATCTGTTCGGCGGCGGCCAGCACCGTTTCGGCGAAATGCGCATGCGCGGCTTCGGGCAGCAGCTTTTCGGCCATCGCGGACAGGACCGGCGCCAGGCAGTTCAGGACATGGCTGCGCGCCTCGGTATAGCCGAAGGAGATATCGGCCAGCGATTTGGCCAGATCCTCGGTCACGCGGGACTGGTCCTGTTCGGCGGCGGCAACGGCATCGTCCCAGCCCGCGCGATAGCCGTCCTCGTACCCCGCGTCAGGGGTTTCCTGAGGCTCGGTCGTGGCTGCGGACCGCTGGGGCGGGCCACCGAAATCCTCAAGCTTCACGCCACCGCTCATGTCCGCCCGTCCTGTCCGGTTTCCATCCAGCTGCGCAGCACCTCGACCGTTTCGGTCTGGCGTTCTTCGATCAGGTTGCGCAAGCGCTCCATCGGATCAGTCGTGGCCTCCGAGACCGTGCCATCGATCTGCAACGGCGCGTTCTGCTGTGTCGCGGCGCTCAGCGCGTCGGCCTCGGCCCCGCGCCCGGACAGCTCGCCGGTCAGGGCCGCGCCGGGAGGTGGCGGCGGCAGAATGGCGGCGTTTTCGGCTGGAGCCGCCGTCAGGATCGGCCGCACCACAAAGAGACCCAGGATCAGGCCCACAACCGCCAGCACCGCCAGCTGAATGGTCGACATCATGTCGAAATTCAGTTTCTCGAGCAGCCCGGGGGCCATGGGTTCTGGACCTGCGGGGATCTGTTCGAACGGCATGGATTTCAGCGTCAGCACATCGCCCCGCTCGGGGTTCAGACCCACCGCCGAGGCGACCAGTTCCTGCAGGGCGCTCAGGTCGGCCTCGGGCAGGGGCTCCCAGATTTCGGCGCCATCCGGGCCGATCCCGCGCGTGCCGTCGACCAGCACCGCGATGCTCAGCCGCTTGATCGCGCCGGGGGTGCGCAGGATCTCGCGCTGGGTTTCCGAGACCTCGAAATTGACGCGCTCGCGGGTTTCGGAATCGGTGCTGGAGGATTGCCGGTCCTGCGCCGCATCGCCCTCGGGCAGGTTGCTGGCCACGGTGACCGCGCCGCCACCCGAATCGCGCGACGACAGGCTGCGTTCCTCGGTCTCGGTCGAGATCGCCACGCGCTCTTGCGGGTCGAACCGACGCTCGACGATCGACTCCCGCTCGGTCACGGTTTCGACCGACACCTCGACAATCGACCGACCCGGCCCCATGCGGGCCTGCAACAGACGTTCGACATTGTCCTTGAGCCGCGCCGACAGATCCCCGTTTGCCGCCGGACCCGTGCCGGTATCCGCGCCCGACAGGACCAGGCCGCTTTCGGTGTCGATCACCGACACATCCGCCACCGACATCCCCGCAACGGACGAGGCGACAAGATAGCGGAACGCCTTGGCCTGTGCGGCGGGCAGCGCGCCCTGCCGCGCGGTCACCGTGACCGAGGCCGACGGTTTCAGATCGCGGCGAAAGGTCGTTCCGCGCGCGTTCGATATATGCACACGGGCGGCGCGAATCTGGGGGTTGGCCATGATCGTGCGCGCCAGCTCGCCCTCTTTCGCGCGCCAATAGGCAGCATCGAACATCTGTGACGTGGTGCCGAAACCCGACAGCGAATCAAGCAGCTCGTACCCCGCCGTGCCATTGGCCGGCAGCCCCTCGCCGGCCAGCGACATGCGCAGCAGATCCCGGTCGCCCGCGCTGACATAGATCGCGTTGCCGCGCACCTGATAGGCCGCGCCGCGCTGTTCCAGCGCCGTAATGACCTCTCCCGACGCGGCGGGTTCCAGGTTGGAATACAGGAGTGTCATCGTCGGCGCCGAGGCCATCCGCGACATGATGAGTACGGCCCCGAACATCGCAATCGTCGCCCCGATGACGATCATCCGGCGGCGCGAGTCGAGCTTGGTCCAAACGGCGATGAGCTGTTGCAATTCTGGCATCCTTTCGCGGGCTTCTGCCCTTGTCTCGGAAACGATGCTTGATCGATCTGCCTTAACAATCGGTTAGCTCTCGGCGGCTATAGCTGGGCAAGAACAAAACGAGGACACCAAATGTCTGCAGAAGAAGACATGACGCCGGAGGAACCGGCAAAGAAATCGAAACTGCCCCTGATTGTGGGGATTGTCCTGGCGCTTGTTCTGGGCGGCGGGGGCTTTTTTGCGGTGTATTCGGGACTGATTCTGGCGCCTTCGGATGTCGCACAGGCCAAACATGACGCGCCACGGGACCCAGCCTCTGATTCGGTGGCCTTCGTCGCGCTGGATCCGCTGATCATCGCGCTGGCTCCCGATATCGGGCCCCGTCACCTGCGCATCGCCGCCCAGCTCGAGGTGCCCCCGACCGCGAAGGAGGATGTCGCGCATCTGAGCCCGCGCATCCTGGACGTGATGAACGGATATCTGCGGGCAATCGACCTGTCGGACATCGAAGATCCCACCGCCCTGATGCGTCTGCGTGCGCAATTGCTGCGCCGCATCCAGATCGTGACCGGCGACGGCCGCGTGAATGACTTTCTGATCACCGAATTCGTACTGAACTAGGAGCACCCATGTCGTTGATCGCTGATATCCTGCTCGTTGCCGGCGCGCTTGGGGCCGGGCTGTATTGCATGGCCCTTTCGCGGCGGCTGAACCGTTTCAACAGCCTCGAAGGTGGCATGGGCAACGCGATTGCCGTGCTGTCGTCACAGGTCGATGAACTGACCAAGGCGCTGGAGAGCGCCCGCACCGGGGCCAACGATTCCAGCCGCTCGCTGACCGCGCTGACGGAACGGTCGGAAAATGTTGCCCAGCGGCTGGAATTGCTGGTCGCGTCGATGCACGACCTGCCGGAAACCCGCCCCGAGGCCCAGCCGGAGCCCGAGGCGCAGATCGACCATCTGCCCTTCGTGCGGCATCAATGGGGGGCCGCCGAATGAGCCGCGCCCGCTCCACGCGCCGCGGCGCACTGTTCGCGATTTCGGCCATGCTGGTTCTGTCAGCGCTGATCCGTGCGGGTTACGGCATCGCCCCGGCCGTTGCGCGCGAGGTTGGCGTGCTGCGTGAAACGACCGCCGAACACATGGCCGACCCCGCGCCCGAAGCCGATACGCTGATCGCCGCATTGCAGACACGCGGTGCCGCGCTGGATGCGATGGAGCGTGATCTGGTGGACCGCAAGCGCAACCTGGATCTGGCCGAGCAGCAGATCGCCCTGCGCCTGCAGGAGCTGAAGGCCGCCGAGGATTCTTTGCGCGAGACCCTGGCGCTGGCCAAGGTCGCCGCTGAATCGGATCTGTCCCGGCTGACCGCCGTCTACGAGAGCATGAAGCCGAAAGAGGCCGCGCAATTGTTCGAGGCGATGGACCCCGATTTCGCCGCCGGTTTCCTGGGCCGCATGCGCCCCGATGCCGCCGCGCAGATCATGGCGGGGCTGTCGCCCGACAGCGCCTATCGGATCAGCGTCGTGCTGGCAGGGCGGAACGCAAATGCCCCCACCGAATAGCCGCCCCGTCCCCAACGCACCCCAATTGCAAGCAGAGAGCCCCAGATGATCGGTATCGTAGGAATTGTCGTGATCTTCGTCATGGTCTTCGGGGGCTATCTTGCCGCCGGGGGCAAGATGGGCATCATCCTGAAATCGCTGCCGTTCGAGATGATGATGATCGGCGGCGCCGCGGTCGGTGCCTTTGCGATCAGCAACGATATGGGCGGGATCAAGCATACGCTTAAAGACATCGGCAAGGTGTTCAAGGGGCCGAAATGGAAACCCGCCGATTATCGCGATCTGCTGTGTCTGCTGTTCGAACTGATCCGTCTGGCCAAGCAGAACCCGGTCGCGCTTGAAGAACATATCGAGGGGCCGGAAAACTCGTCGATCTTCGGCGGCTATCCCCGGATTCTGGCGGATCGCGAGGCGGTCGATCTGATCTGCGACACGCTGCGGTCGGCCACGATGAATTACGACGACCCCCACCAGGTTGAGGAAGTGTTGGAAAAGCGGATGGAGGCCAACCTGCATCATGCCATGCATTCCAGCCACGCGCTGCAGACGGTCGCCGATGGTTTGCCCGCGCTGGGGATCGTCGCGGCCGTTCTGGGGGTCATCAAGACCATGGGCTCGATCGACCAGCCGCCCGAAATTCTGGGCAAGCTGATCGGCGGAGCGCTGGTGGGGACGTTTCTTGGGGTGTTTCTGGCCTATGGCCTGGTCGGTCCCTTCGCGGCCAAGGTCAAGACGGTGGTCGAGGAAGACAGCCATTTCTATCAGCTGATCCGCGAGGTGCTGGTGGCCAACCTGCACAACCACGCCGCCAATATCTGTATCGAGGTCGGGCGGCAGAACACCCCCAGCCATATCCGGCCCAGTTTCAGCGACCTCGAAGAGGCGCTGAAAGCCGCCAAGAAGGACGCCGCATGAAAACCGTGATCCTTGCCCTTGGCCTGAGCCTTTTTGCCCTGCCCGCAGCCGCCCGCGACGTGGTTGTCCGCTCGGGCGCGCATCCCGGGTTCTCGCGCATCGTGATGGAGTTTCCGGACCCCGTTGACTGGTCCTATCAGCAAGACGGCGCGGCGGCGATCCTGACATTCGAAACTGGCGACCGGGTCTTCGATTTCACCAAGGTGTTCGACCGGATCGGGCGTCAGCGGATCGCCCGGATCGGGACGGAGGGGGACAAGGTGCGCATCGTTCTGGACCCGGGCTGTGCATGCAGCCTGGATCTGTTCGAATTGCGGCCGGGTTTGCTGGTGGCCGATGCCCGCGACAACGGCGTCGCACCCGCGCGGCCCGACCTGCTGGCGCGGCCGCAGCCCCCCGCGCCACAGCCAGCCCCGGCCGCGCCGCCACAACCCGCGCCAGATACGACACAGGCATCGCCGCGCACCGCCCTCGCCCGGCCGGAATTGCCGGTTTACGGTGCGTTCGGCCCTGAATCCCCGCCGCCAACCCCGGTTGAACAGCCCCCTGCGGTCGACCCCGCGCTGGCCGCAAATGCCGACACAAGACAGGCGGTCGCAGAGATGCAGGCCCGGTTGGTCGAACAGCTTGGCCGGGCCGCCGCGCAGGGACTGGTCCACGCAGAGCTGCCCTTCGAACCGGCAGAGCCCGCCCCGGTGGAGGGGGAAGAGGCCGCCGCCGCACCGCCCGATGCCACCCCGTCCGAAAGCCAGCTGGAGGCGAAAACCAGCATCGACCGCGATCTTGGCACGTTGCCCTTCGTGGCGACGACCGATCTTGGGCGGCCCTGTCTGGACGACAGCCTGGTCACCATGTCCGCCTGGGGCGGGGATACGGAATTCGGCCCGGCCATCGCGGCCGGGCGCCGCGCGCTTTACGGGGAATTCGACGTGCTGAACGCCGACGCGGCCCGCACGCTCGCGCACAGCTATCTCTATTATGGATTCGGCGCCGAGGCGGTCGAGGCGCTGAACCTGTCCGGCGCACCCAGCCCCGAGGACCGGGTGCTGCAACAGATCGCGCGGCTTGTGGATGGCGCGCCCGGTGCCGACCCCGCGGTGTTCCAACACCAGATCGGATGCGCCTCGCCCGCCGCGATGTGGGCCGCGCTGGCGCTGCCGGACCTGCCCGCCGCCGCCACCATCAACCAGGAAGCGATCGTGCTGTCCTTTTCCGATCTGCCCCCCCATGGGCGCCAGCTGCTCGGCCCCCGGCTGATCGAGATCTTCATCAATGCGGGCGATCTGGCGCTAGCGGCGCATCTGCGGCAGGCGATCACACGCACGCCGGGACATCAGGTGCCGCCCATTCTGGATGCGGCCCTGTCCCAGGCACAGGGTCAGACGACAGAGGCTGAAAGCAGCTATGCGGCACTGTCCGACCAGAATGCGACCGATGCGCCAAAGGCGATGATCGCGCTCTTTGACGGGCGCTGGGCGCGGGGAGCGGCGCTGGACCCCGATCAGATCGCCACGGCAGAGGCGCTGGCATTCGAACTCCGCGATACCGAAACCGGGCATGCGCTGAACCGGGCCGCGATCCTCAGCCTGGCGCGCAACGGCGATTTCGATGCCGTTTTCCGCCGATTGTCCGCGCAGAAATCCCCGGTGCCGCCCGGTATTCTGGACGCGGTCGCCACCGAACTGATCGCACAAGAAGACGACACGCTTTTCCTGCACCACGCCTTGGCCCATCGGCACGCGCTTGCGCCACTGCCGGGATCGCTGCAGCTGGACATCGCCGCGCGCCTGCTGGGGCTGGGGTTCGCTGACGCGGCCAGCGCGATGATCGACCAGGCGGGCGACTACGACCGCAAACGCAGCCGCTTGCTGCGGGCCGAACACGCGCTGGTCACATCGGAACCGGAAACCGCCCTGACGTTGTTGCAAGGCACGACCGGGCCAAAGGCCGGCCAATTGCGCGCGCGCGCCCTGACCGCAGCGGGCCAATGGGACAGGGCTGCCGCGACATATCGCGAAACCGGCGACACGGCCAATGCGACACGCGCGGCGTGGCATGCCGGACGCTGGGACGGGCTGACAGAAGACGCGCCCGAGGCGCAACGGGCGATGGCCGATTACGTGACACGCCCCGCCCCGGCGGTCCCGCCCACAACGCCATCGCTGGCCGCCGCGCAGGACCAGCTGAGCCAAAGCGCAGAGCTGCGCGCGGTGCTGTCGCAGCTGCTGCCGGCCCCACAGGACTGAGATCGGCCGGATCGTTACGAATTGTAAACCTTGCCGACATACCCCGGAGAAGGAACAATCAGGGAACGTGCCAGAATGGCAAGCTCGCAACCCCACCGCGCCACGGCGCTTCGTCCCGAATGGCGGATCTGTCTTGTGCTGATCCTGGGCATGGCCATCGCCCCCGCCGCGCGCGCCGGTACTCAGGACGATGCCCTGTGCGTCGACGCCGCCCGCCACGCCGCACAGGCAACCGGTGTGCCGATGGCGGTGCTACAGGCCCTGGCGGTCACCGAATCCGGACGCCGATGGAACGGCCGCTATGCGGCCTGGCCCTGGACGGTGAATCACCGGGGCAAGGGGCTGTGGTTCGACAGCCCCGAACAGGCGCTGTCCTTTGTTCGGCGACAACATAAGGCCGGTGACCGCAATTTTGACCTGGGGTGTTTTCAGATCAACCACCGCTGGCATGGCGACGCCTTTGCCTCGCTCGGGGCGATGATCGACCCGCGGCAGAATGCGCTTTATGCGGCGCGGTTTCTGACGCGGCTTTACCGTGAAACCGGCGACTGGCACCTGGCCGTGGGCCGGTACCATTCCCGCACACCCGACAAGGCGCGGCGCTATCGCGCGCGATTCGGCCAGATCCTGGCCACGCTGGAGCCGCCGCGCGACACCGCCCCTGTGGCCGAACCCCGCGCGGCCCGCGCAAACGGCTTTCCGCTGCTGCTGGCCAGCGACGCGCAGCGCGGCATCGGCTCGCTTGTGCCCCGGGTCGGGGCGCGCAAGATATTCGTCCGCACGGGGGATGGATCATGACCGGGCTGCCCATCAACCTGATCTTTCGCCCCACGATCCTGCTGGCGCTGGCGCTGATGGCGGTGATCGTGATGATGATCCTGCCGATGCCCGCCTGGGTTCTGGATGTCGGGCTGGCGACCTCGTTCGCGCTGGCGATCCTGGTCTTTACGGTGACGCTTTTCATCGAACGGCCGCTGGATTTCTCGGCCTTTCCGACGGTTCTGCTGGCCACGCTGATGCTGCGGCTGTCGCTGAACGTGTCGTCCACCAAGCTGATCATCGGTCAGGGCCACACAGGCACCCACGCCGCGGGTGACGTGATCGCCGGTTTCGCGAATTTCGTGATGGGCGGCAACGTGTTCCTGGGGCTGGTGGTGTTCGGCGTTCTGCTGATCGTCAATTTCATCGTCATCACAAAAGGCGCCGCCCGCATGGCCGAGGTCGGCGCGCGCTTTGCGCTGGACGGGATGCCGGGGCGGCAGCTGGCGATCGACAGCGACATGTCCGCCGGCGCCATCGACCACACCGAAGCCAAGGCCCGGCGCGAGACCGAACAGGCCGAGACCACGTTTTTCGGCTCGCTCGACGGGGCGTCGAAATTCGTCAAGGGCGACGCGGTGGCCGGGCTGCTGATCACGCTTCTGAACCTGTTGGTCGGGCTGATCATGGGTGTGGTCATGCATGGCATGCCCCTGGGCCAGGCGTTCGAAACCTATGCGATCCTGACCGTGGGCGACGGGCTGGTGACACAAATCCCGGCGGTCATCATCTCGATCGCGTCGGCCCTGCTGCTGGCCCGTGGCGGCACCAGCGGATCGGTTGATCTGGCACTTTTTGCGCAGCTGGGCCGCTATCCCCCCGCGCTGGCGACGGTGGCGGTGCTGATGGCGATGTTCGCGCTGGTGCCGGGCTTGCCCTTTGTCCCGTTCGTGGCCGGGGCGGCGGCCCTGTGCTGGGGGGCGTGGTTCGTTCACAAAAAGGCTCTGCAACAGCAGGAAACGGCGCAAAACGCGCCGGACCCCGCCATGGAACCCGCGCGCGATGCCCCCATCGGTGATCTGCTGGATCTGGACGATATCCACCTGGAATTCGCGCCCGATCTGGTGAACATGGTGCTGGATCCGGCCACGGGTCTTGATGCGCGGATCGGCAATATGCGGCGCCATATCGCCGAAAGCTATGGTGTCGTCCTGCCACAGATCCGCCTGACCGATGACGGCGCTCTGGCGCCGGGCACCTATGTCATCCGGATCCAGGGGGTTGAACAGGCGCGCAACTGGCTGGCGCAGGACAAGGTGTTGGCGCTGGTGTCGGACGGGGATCCCGAACTGCCGCCGGGCCAGGATGTCAAGGAACCGGTCTATGGCGCCGCCGCGCGCTGGATCCAGCCCGCCAACCGCGAGCAAATCGCGCTGTCCGGTATAACGCTGATCAACCCCAGCGAGGTTCTGGCGACCCACCTGCTGGAGGTCATCCGCACCAATTTCGCCCGGCTGATGACGCAGAAAACGCTGCGCCGCCTGCTGGACGAGGTGGTCAGCGTATCGGATCCCGAACGGGCCGAGGCCAACCGCAAGATGCTGGACGAGATGATCCCGGACCGGGTGCCGACCGACCTGTTGCTGGCGGTTTTGCGGCACCTGCTGGACGAACAGGTCTCGATCCGCAACCTGACCCTGATCATCGAGGCGATTGCCGAGGCCCGTCACAGCCATCCCAATGCCGCCGCGATTTCCGAACATGTCCGGCAGCGGCTGGGCTTCCAGATCATCGCGGGCCTGAAGCGTGACGATGGGACATTGCCGCTTCTGCAACTGGCCCCGGAATGGGAAGAGAAATTCACCGCCTATCAGATCGAGGGCGATCACGGACAGACAGACATCGCGCTGCCCCCGGACGAGTTCAATCGGCTGGCCGGTGCCGTGTCCGAAAAGCTGAGCCAAAGCAACGAAACCGGTGTCTTTCCGGCGGTCGTCACCTCGGGGCGGCGCCGACGGTTCATCCGCACCGTTCTGTCGGCCAAGGGGATCAGCGTTCCGGTCCTGTCGTTCGAGGAAATCGGCACCGAAGCCCGCCCGTCGCTGGTCGGCATGGTGGCCGCGTGAGCAACGTGCTGGCCGACATCCTGTCGAACAGCCAACAGCTGCTGGCGCTTGCCTTTGCGGTGTTCCTGCGGGTCGGGGCCGCGATGGCCATGGTGCCCGGTTTCGGCGAACGGATGATCCCGCGCAGTGTGCGGCTGGGCATCGCGCTGGCCTTCAGCGCGGCGATCCTGCCCGCGGTCGCACAATCGGCCGGGCTGGCCGATGTGAACCCGCTGGCCCCGGGGTTTCTGGCGGCCGAGGTCATGGCCGGGCTGGCCTTCGGGCTGATCCTGCGGATCATGGTGATGGTACTGCAGATGGCCGGCAGTATCGCGGCGCAGTCGACATCGCTGGCACAGATCCTGGGCGGCGCGGCCACCGATCCGCAACCGGCGATCGCGCATCTTCTGCTTCTGGGCGGGCTGGCGCTGGCGATGATGTCGGGCCTGCACCTGAGGATTACCGAGGCGCTGATCCTGTCCTATGATGCAATTCCGGCCGGAACGGGCGTCGGGGCCGCGATCCTGTCGGAATGGACCGTCGCACATGTCGCGCGGGGCTTTGCCCTGGCCGTGACGCTGGCGATCCCCTTCGTGATCGCCGCCTTCCTCTATAACCTGGCGCTGGGGGTCATCAACCGCGCCATGCCGCAGCTGATGGTGGCCTTTGTCGGGGCGCCGGCATTGACGGCGGGGGGGCTGATCCTGTTGGCCCTGGCGGCGCCGCTGATGCTGCAACTGTGGTCAGTGCGGCTGGATGCGCTGCTACGCGACCCGTTCGGCGGGGCCATGCCATGAGCGGCGGGGCAGACGAACAGGACAAATCCCACGAGCCGACCGAGAAAAAGCTTCAGGATGCGCGGCGCAAGGGGGAACTGGCACGGTCGACCGATCTGAACACAGCCGCCGCCTATACCTTCCTGTTGCTGGCCGTTTCGGCTTTTGGCCCGACGCAGCTTCTGAAATTCGGCGAGATCACCCAGACCCTGCTGGCGCGGCCCGAACGGCTGGCCCCGCTTGTCTTCGATGCCGGGGGCGGCGCGGTTCTGGGCGGGCTGCTGTCGGGGATCGCCGGGACGCTGGCGCTGTTTTTTCTGCTGCCCGCCTTGGGGGTCATTGGCGCGATTGTGGTGCAACAGAGCCTTGTTTTCGCGCCGGACAAGCTGAAACCCAAGCTCTCGCGGATCTCGCCCCTGTCCAATGCGCGGAACAAATTCGGCCGCGCGGGCCTGTTCGAATTCGCCAAAAGCACCGTCAAGTTGGTCGTCTATGCGGCGCTATTGGCGGTGTATCTGAAACTGCGGTCCGCGCAGATCCTGGCGGCAATGCAATTGTCTGCCCGCCCGGCGCTGGCCGCGTTTTTCCAGATGGGGGTCGAGTTTCTGACCGTCTGCGCCGTCATCGCGGTGTCGATCGGCGCGATCGACTATCTGTGGCAGTATTTTGAACACCGGCGCAAGAACCGGATGTCGCACCAGGAGCTGAAGGACGAATTCAAACAGACCGAGGGCGACCCCCACGCCAAGCAACAGCGCCGTCAGCGCGGGACCGAGATCGCGATGAACCGCATGCTGGCCGACGTCCCCGGGGCCGATGTGGTGATCGTGAACCCCACGCATTACGCCGTCGCCCTGAAATGGGAGCGCGGCACCGGCAGCGCGCCGGTCTGCGTGGCCAAGGGCGTGGACGAGATCGCCGCGCGGATCCGCGAATCCGCCGCCGAATTCGGCGTTCCGGTTTACAGCGATCCACCGACCGCGCGGGCGCTGCATGCAACCGTGAAACTGGGGCAGGAAATCCAGCCCGATCACTATCAGGCGGTGGCCGCAGCGGTGCGCTTTGCCGACCAGATGCGACAGAAGGCGCGCAAAAGATGACCCGACAAGATGCCCAGCGGCTGGAGGCCCTGTCGCAACTGACCAGCATGGTGGCCGACCGGCACCTGGCCGATCTGCAACGGGCACAGGCCGAAACCGCAAAGATCCGGGCCGCCATCGCGCGGCTTGATCAGGCGGCGGCGGCCTCGGACAAGGCGATGACGACGGATTTCCGGGCGATGAACGGGGCCGAGCTGCGCTGGCGCAAATGGCAGGAGAAAGAGCGCGCCGGATACCAGCGCGCCCTGGCCCGTGCCCTGGCCCAAGAGGCCGAGCTGCGCCAGGATGCGGCGCGCGCGGTGGGGCGCAACGGGGTGGTGGGCAAGTTGTCGATGCGCGCGGGGCGCTGACGCTCAGGTGTCCTGACGCATCATCTCGACGATCAGAACCTCGTAGGCATCGGGGCCCAGCACCTTTTGCGCCGTCTCCAGCAGCGCCTTGCGCAGGATCTCGCGGTTCATCGTGGCGGTGAAGGTGCCGGAGAAGCCGCCGGCATTGGCATGTTCGAACATCACCTCAAGGAACGCGTCGCGCAGCTTGGGCTCGCGTTCGTAAACATAGGCGCTGTCGCCGGATTTCATCGCCAGGCTCAGCGACAGAACGACCAGCGACGACACGCGCCCGTCTTCGATCACGGGCACCACGAACTGGTTGTTCAGCTTGATATAGTCGATGGGCTTTTCTTCGCCGTCGGCGGGGGCGCTGGCATGGTCCGTGGCGGCATCGTCTTCGGGAAGCGCGGTGGCCGTGTCCGGTTCCGGCGCGGGGCGCAGCATGATGCCCGCGCCCACGCCACCGCCCAGACCGATCAACGCCATCAGGATTGGCAGGATTTTTCCCATGGTGACCTCGGCTCAGAACGGCAGGATGATGTCGGCGATCTGCTGGCCATAACGCGGCTGCTGCACATCGGTGATCTGCCCGCGCCCGCCATAGGACACCCGCGCCGAGGCTATCTTGTCATAGGTGATCTCGTTCTGGCGCGAGATATCCTCGGGCCGAACGTACCCTGTGACCAGAAGCTCGCGCAGTTCGAAGTTCACCCGCACCTCTTGCGAGCCTTCGATCCGCAGCACGCCGTTTTGCAGCACATCGGTGATGGTCGCGGCAACCCGCAGGGTCAGTTTCTCGTTCCGGCGCACCGATCCGTCGCCAGAGGACGCGCTGTCGGACGAGGCCTGAACCGCCGGATCCAGCCCCGCGCCTTCGGGCAGTTTGTTTGCCAAACGTTGCGGAATGCCCAGAAAATCGGGCACTGCCATCGATTCCGACCCCGAGCGAGACCGGCTGGTGGAATTGCGGATCTCGGCCTTGTCGTCGATCTCGATCACCACGGTCAGGATGTCGCCCCGGCGTTCGGCCCGGCGGTCGCCCAACAGCGACTGGCGGTTGCCGCTCCAAAGCGATGCGCCGTCGCTGGGCGTTTCGGGGTCCAGCCGCGCGGGCATGGGGGTGGCGGCCATGGCGTAATAGGCGTTCGAGCCTTCGGTGGCGGTCAGCGCGGGGGCCTTGCCGACCTCTTCCAGGCGTCCGCAGCCCACCAGGGTCAGGCCAAGGCAAAGAAATGCGATATGTTTCATGGAAACCTCACGGTAGGGATTGCGGGGTGACAACGACCTGGCCCGAGGCCAGAACGGTGCCGGTCACGATGGTGCGCGACGCCAGGTTCATCGCCTTGACCACTTCGCCCTTGCCGGCGCGTTCCAGCGTGCGGCCTTCGGTGGCGATCTGCAGCCCGCCCCGCCGATAAAGCAGCGACACGATCTGGTTGCGTTCCACCAGCGCGGGCGGCGCCAGGTCCCCGGGATGGATCGGGCGCCCGACATAAAGGTTCACCCGCGCCTCGAGCCCGACTGCGGTATCCACCCGTTGCAGCGCGCCGGGCAGATCCTGATCGACCAGCTGCATGTCGGTGGCCACCAGAACGGTCTGGCTGCGGATGTTGCGCGTGGCCACAACCACATCGGCGCGCACGATCTGGGGCATCAGGGCCGCGATCAGGCAGATCCATCGCATCAGCGCACCTGCGTCGTTGCGCTCAGCATCTGGTCGGCGGCGGTGATGACCTTGGCGTTCAGCTCATAGCCACGCTGCGCCTCGATCAGTTCGGTGATCTCGCGCACCGCATCGACCGAGCTGTCCTCAAGATACCCCTGCCGCAGGGTGCCCAGACCGTCGGTGCCGGGCGTGCCCTGTTGCGCGCCGCCCGAGGCTTCGGTCTCCAGGAACAGGTTCGAGCCGATCGCCTCCAGCCCCTTTTCGTTCGAGAACCCCGCCAGCGACAGCTCGCCCAGAAGCTCGGGTTCGACGCGGTCGCTGAAATAGGCGTAAACCTCGCCTTCGGCATTGATAGAGACACTTCTGGCATCCTCGGGGATGGTGATGCCCGGTGACACCGCATGCCCGTCCGAGGTCACGATCAGCCCATCGGCGCTGCGTTTCAGCCCGCCATCGCGGGTATAGGCGGTGTTGCCCGATGGCAGCGTCACCTCAAGGTATCCGTTGCCCTCGATCGCCAGGTCCAGATCGCCGCCGGTCTGCGACAGCGACCCCTGTTGCAGCGTGATGCTGACCGCCGCGGGACGCACGCCCAGGCCCAGCTGCACGCCCGTTGGCAGCACGGTGCCGTCAGCGGCGCTGATCGTGCCGGCGCGCGACAATTGCTGATAGTGCAGATCGGCGAACTCGGCGCGGCGGGCGTTGTAGCCCGTGGTGCTCATGTTCGATAGGTTGTTCGAGATCACCTCGACCCGCATCTGCTGGGCGCTCATGCCCGTTGCGGCGATTTTCAGTGCCCGCATGTCACGTCCTTTCCGTTATTTGCCCATGGTGCGAATGGCATCGCGCAGGCGTTGATCCTCGCGGTCGAGCAGGCTTTGCCCCAGCTCATAGGCGCGTTGAACTTCGATCATCCGGGTGATTTCCGACACCGGATCGACATTCGATCCCTCAAGGAACCCTTGCAGGATCACACTGTCCGCCACCGGTTCGAACCCGCCGGGCGCATCGAACATCGTGCCTTCTTGCCGCGACAGGTCGATGGGATCGGTCGGTTGAAACAGCCCGATCTGCCCCAGCGGCTGGCCCGCCGCGCTGATCGTGCCATCGGCGGCAATCGACAGGTCGGTCGCGTCCGGCGGGATGAAGATCGCCGCGCCGCCCGCATCCATGACCAGATGCCCGTCCGGCGTGACCAGATCGCCCGCGGCATTGGGCGTGAACGCCCCGGCACGGGTCAGACGCGGGCCATCGGACGTTTCGACCTGGAAAAAGCCGTTGCCCTCGATCGCCAGGTCAAAGCGCCCGCCGGTTTTCGTCAGCGGCCCCTGGCGCAGGTCGGTCATCCCGACCTCGGCCCGTGCCATCGACACGGAATCGGCGTTTCCCCCTGTAACAGAAACATATTCCGAGAATATCACCCCCTCGCGCCGATAGCCTGTCGTGGACAGGTTGGCGATATTGTGGGCGACGGTGGCCAGTTCGGCCTTGAGGCCCTTCTGGCGTGTCAGCGTGGTATATCCAGCGGCATCCATCAGACGGCTCCGGCGATGATCGGGATCAGGTGATCGGTGAAGAAAGCCACCAGGCTTTCGGTCATGAAGCTCATCGACACCCAGAACACCGCCAGCATCGCCACCAGCTTCGGCACGAATGTCAGCGTCATTTCCTGGACCGATGTCAGCGCCTGGAACAGGCCGATTGCCACCCCGGCCACCAGCGCGACAGCCAGCATCGGCATCGAAATCTGGACCGCAATCCAGACCCCTTGGCGCAATGTGTCATAGAAGACGATCTCGTTCATCGGATCAGACCGGCATCCGCAGGATTTCCTGATACGCCTCGACCACCTTGTCGCGGACGGTCACCGCGGCCTCGACCGCCAGCTCGGTCTGCGCCAGGGCCTGAACCAGCGCATGCGGGTCGGCATTGCCGGTCATCGCTGCCATGGCGGTCTGTTCGCCCTGTTGCAGCGTGGTGGCGAAATCCTGCACGGCCTGGCCAAACAGGGCGTTACCGGATTCGGCCGCGCCGGGTTTAGTTGCGGGTTTGGCACTGGCATAGCCCAGCGCCGCCGGGTTGAGAGAAATGTTCGTCATGTCTGGTCCCTTAGCGTCGTAGCAATTCCATCAGGCCCTGCGACATCTGGCGGGCCTGGTCGAAGAGTTTGAGGTTGGCCTCGTAGCTGCGCTGCGCCTCGCGCGCGTCAGCGATCTCGATCAGAAGGTTCACGTTCGAGGCCTCGTAATACCCCGCCTCATCCGCCAGGGGATGGCTGGGGTCGTGAACACGGGTCAGCGTGGTCTTGTCCAGGGTGACCGGGCCAAGCGCCACCGTCCCGGACCGGTCGCCCGAAACAGCCGTTTCGAACGTGGCCAGCTTGCGGCGAAACCCGGGGGTGTCGGCATTGGCGATATTTTCCGACACATGGCGCAGACGGCCCGATTGCGCGGCCATGCCGCTGGCCGCGATCGAAAGGGATTTGCTCAGATCATTCATGGGATACCCTATCGGCCGATGCTGGTGCGCAGGATGCCCAGCGCGTTGCGATAGACATTGACGGCCAGGTCGTGCTGGCGGGTGGTTTCGACCGCACGCACCATTTCACGCTCGATCGAGACGGAATTGCCGTTGGGCGACTGTGCCGCGTCCCGCTGTTCACTGCTGCGATAGGTATGCCCGGACGTGGCCGGTGCGCTGTGTCCGGGACGGGTCTGGCGCAGTTTGAAACCGCTGCCGCCTTGCACCTGTTCGGCGAAGGGCTGCACATCCCGCGCCTTGTAGCCCGGCGTATCGGCATTCGCGATATTCTCCGCGACCACACGATGGCGCGCCGCGGCATGGGTGGCCATGCCTTGGGCCATTCTGAAGATCTCTAATGTTTCGAACATCCGGGCTTCTCCCTCGGTTTCAATCAAGCCTTAACCCTGATTCCTTTAGAAACGGTAAGCGTGAACAAACGAGGAACTCAAAACCATGGCCAGCCCGGATCTGATGTCCCTGAAAACCCGGATTCACGATGTGTCGGTGACACGCGATGCCGGGCGTATATGCGAAATTTCCGGTGGAACAGTCACTATTTTGGGGCTGAACCGGGTTGCGCATGTTGGCGACATCCTGCGGGTGGAAACCCGCGATGGCGATGCCTGCCGGGGCGAGGTGCTGAGAATCGGCGCGGACCGGCTCGACGCCTTGCTGGACGGGCCGACAGACATGGTGCGGATCGGCGGGTTGGCCGCCCATCTTGGCCGTTATGACCTGGCGCCCGACCACAGTTGGCTGGGGCGGGTGATCGATCCGTTCGGCGCCCCGCTGGACGGGCGCCCGTTGATGCCGGGGCCAGCGGCGCGGTCGCTGCACACGCGCCCGCCCGCCGCGACCGAACGGCGTGCGCTGGGGGATCGGCTGGATACCGGGTTGGCGGCGTTCAACACATTCCTGCCGTTGGTGCGGGGCCAGCGCGTGGGCCTGTTTGCCGGTTCGGGGGTGGGCAAATCGACCCTTCTGGCCGGGCTGGCCCGATCGGTCAGCGCGGATGTTTCCGTCATCGCGCTGATTGGCGAACGCGGGCGCGAGGTGCGCGAATTCGTCGAATCCACCCTGGGCGCGCAGGGGATGAAGCGCGCTGTCGTGATTGCCGCGACATCGGATCAGTCGGCGCTGGTGCGGCGGCGCGCGGCCTGGGCCGCGATGACGGTCGCCGAATATTTTCGCGATTGCGGGCAGCATGTGCTGTTCATGGCCGATTCCGTCACCCGATTTGCCGAGGCGCATCGGGAACTGGCCCTTGTCGCGGGCGAGGCCGCCAGCCTGCGGGGATATCCGCCCTCGACCGCGCAAAAGATCACATCGCTTGCCGAACGGGCGGGCCCCGGCGCGGATGGCCAGGGTGACATCACCGCGATCTTCAGTGTCCTTGTGGCCGGTTCGGACATGGAAGAGCCTGTCGCCGACACCTTGCGCGGTGTGCTGGACGGCCATGTGGTGCTGGAGCGCGAGATCGCCGAACGCGGGCGCTTTCCGGCCATCGACCTGTCGCGCTCGGTTTCACGCAGCCTGCCGCATGCCGCGACCGAGGCTGAAAACAAGCTGCTGGCGCGGGCACGGCATCTGCTTGGCCGGTATGAGCGGGCCGAGATGATGATCCAATCCGGTCTCTATTCCGGCGGAACGGATGCCGAGATCGACGCCGCAATCGCGCTGTGGCCAAAGCTGGAAGGTTTTCTGAGCAAGACAGATGCGTCAGGCTGCGCGGAAAGCTTCGCGGCGCTGGCGCAATGCCTCGACCAGCACCCGGCGCGGGTCTAGATGGCGGGATTCCGGGCACGAACGCGCGGCCGTGAAGGTCAAACCAGATGCCCAGCCTGTTGCGCGGCCTTGCGGCGCCATACCCATCCCAAGGTTATATCGAAAAAAGCGACGTTTGACGCAGGCGCCCCGACAGAACCCTCGCGGCGCGGTGCTGAGCACAAACCACCGCAGTGCGACATCCGGTTTCTAGCGCAGGGCCGATTGCAGCAATGTCAGGGCCGTGCTGGCCGACGAAACCGATGCGTTGAAATCCGAGATCTGCGATCGGGCGAAAAACAGCCGGGTCAGCGCCTGCATCTGGTCGTCATCGGTGAACTGCGCCACGTCCGAGCTGCCAAATGTCGCCTCGGCCCGGGATTTCAGCGTTTCCAACTGCTGGTCGATATCGATGGAGGCAAAGGAGTCCGGCAGGCCAAAGGCGGTCTGGAACACGCTGCGCAACGGTTCGGACCCCATGATCGTGAACCATTTCGTGTCCTCGCTGTTGGTTTTGCCGGCCAGCTCGGCCAGTTCCCGCTGCAGGTTCAGCGCCAGCCGCATGTCGTTGTTTTGCTCGCCGATGGCGATCTCGAACTGGCGCTCGCGGAAGGCATCGGTGATCTCGGCTCCGAAATCGGACAATTGCGTGCGGGGCGTGTCGAAGTCGCCGAAGCCGAACGCCTCTGACAGTGCCAGATAGCGCTTGTCGGACAAGCGGTTGGCCAGTGCGGTTGCATCCTGTGTGCCGTCGGTCAGGACCCTCTGGATCAGAAAGCGGTTGCCGATATCGTCGTCCAGGCCAAAGGCGCCAAGGGCGACGCGCAGCAGCCGTGTGTCCGACACCAGCGCCTCGGCCGATGTGACCTTGCCGATGTTTTCCTGAAAATACGCGACATCGCGCTGCATTGTGGCGGTGTTGTCATGCGCGACACGCTGGCTGTCGATGGTGCGCTGCAGAAACGCCCAACCCGCCATTCCGCCGAACGGTACGATGGGCTGGAAATTCACTGGACCGCCGCCATCAGCCGTGCTTCGCGCGGCAGAAGGGCACGCATCGACCGCAGGGCCTGATAGAATTGCCCCGATACCACGCAATCGCTGGCCATGCTCAGATGCTGACGGCTGTCTGTGTCGGTCAGCACCTGGCTCAACTGTTCGATCCCGCGCAACAGCTGCATCCGCGCCTCGTCGGGTTCGGCGTCGCCGGACAGGACCAACTGGGCGATGTAACAGACCCGCCGGACGGGGGTGTTGACCTCTTCTGGGTGGATCGCATCGCGCAGCCTGAGGATATTCGCACCGGGCGTCACGATGCTCAGCCGGCCGCGGCGCTCGCCATTCTCGATCACAGCGCCATTGATCAGCACCCGTTCCTTGGGCGCCAGTTTCAGGATCAGACCGCTCATGCCTCGGCTCCTTGCCCGTTCAGGCCCCGCAGCATCGCGGTGTTGATATCGATCAGAACACCCGCGTTCTCTTTGCCGGACAGGATCTTGCTGGTGTGTTGGGCGGTGAATTCCGCCAGATAGAAGATCTGCGCCCGCAGCGGATCGGGCAGGGTGTTTCCGTCTTCGGCCACATCTGCGGCCAGCGCGGTCCAGAAGCGGCGATTTTCGTTCAGCGCGGCAACCAGCGTCGCGAAAGAGCCCTGGTCCGAAGCCGCCCGCGACAGTTTCGCGGTGATACGTGTGAAAATCTCAGCCTCGATCCCGCGCGGGGTGCGCAGGGCCGGCTGTTTGGTTGTGTAAGCCGATTTTGCAAGGATATGCGCGTTCACGGTGGTGTCCTTAAGTCCAGAATTGGGGTCCGGTGGCCGGGGCGTCGATCAACGCCCCGGCCTTGTCGTTACCGGAAAAGCGACAGGATGTTCTGCGGCGACTGGTTGGCGATCGACAGGGCCTGGGTGCCCAGCTGCTGCTGCACCTGAAGCGCCTGCAACCGCGCCGAAGCCTCTTCCATGTCGGCATCGACCAGCGACCCGATCCCCGATTTCAGCGCATCGGTCAGCTTGCCGATGAAATCGCTTTGGGTTTCGATCCGCCCCTGCGCCGAGCCGAATTCGGCCGCCGCCGAAATCGCGTTGTCGATCAGCGTTTCGATGTTGCCCAGCGCCGCTTCGGCGCCCGCATCGGTCGTCACGTCGATCCCGCCCAGGCCGAACAGACCGCCCGAGGCTTCGCCATCGGCGGCACCGGCACGCGCCAGGCTGACGCTGGACGCCCCGTCATTGTCGATCTTCAGCACCCACTGGCCCGCATCGTTCTGCGTCACCTGCGTGGTTACATCGGAAATCGCGCCGCCATCGACAGCCGCCTTCAGGCCGCGTGCGACATCCTCGAACGACTCACCCTTGCCCGCGACATAGGTAAAGGCCGTGCCGCCCACCGTGACCTGGTAGCCGTCGCCCTCGTTCACGGCCGCGGCACCCGAGAAAGTCAGCGTTTCGGAACGTTCGGCGATGGTGGTGTCGGACAGGGTGATGTCGGCCGCGCCGCCATTCTTGGTCCCCGAGATCGACACATCCTCGAACGCGCGGGTCGAGGTCAGCGTGATCACGTTGGTGGCCGCGCTTGCGGTGACACCGACCAGACCCAGCGCGTTGATGGCGGAGGTGATCGCGGTTGCAGCCGCGTCCTGGTCGCCCGTCAGATCGCCGGCGGCAAAGCTGAGCGTCGCGCCACCCACCGTGATCTCGAACGTATCGGTGCTGACATCGGCATCCGCCGCCAGGGTGATGGTCTGGGTGTTGCCGGCATTGGTCGCGGCGGTATCCGACAGCGTGGCATTGGCTGACAGGTCGGTGCCCGTACCCAGAACACCCGTGGCCGAGGTCAGATCCTGACGCGTGACGGTGATGTTGCTGGCATTGACGGTGCCGTCATTGGCCCGGTCCAGCGACGACAGCACATCGACATCGTCGGTGCCCGTCACCAGGTTCAGGCCATTGAACTGTGCGGCCCCCACGACAGAGTTGATCTGATCGCGCAGGGCGTCGATATCGGTCTGGATCTTGCTGCGGTCGACATTGCTTTCTTGTGCGGCAACGATCTTGCCCTTGATATCGGTCAGCAGGTCGGAAACGGTTTCCGAGGCCTGACGCGCCACGGCGACGGTCGATTCCCCAAGCCCCAGGCTTTCCGAGATCGCCTTGAAACCGTTCACGTCGGATTCCATCACCTTCGAGATGGCCCAGACCGCCGCGTTGTCCTTGGCCGAGGCGACCGATTTGCCGGTCGAGATTTCGGCCTGGGTTTTTGCCAGGCTTGCGTTGATCCCTTTCAGGGTCTGCAGCGCGACCATTGCGCTGTTGTTGGTAAGAATGCTGGACATACTTCGTTCCTCGATTTTCGTGGTGCTTTGCACCGGTTTCAGAGCCGCTTTCGCGGCGGGAACGGCTTTCTGCCTGTGCAATCGGGGTGTGCCCCGCGACCGCGCCACCCTGTTCAGGATGCATGGCGACCATGCGGGCAGAGTGGCTAAGAACTTCCTAATTTCTGTGGCGAAGAACGGGGCATTTGAATCAACTCAGGCACGCTTCTTGACCAGCTTCGGCGCGCGGGCATGTTCAACCGACCGGCCCTGACGGTCATAGGTCTTCAGCGCCAGACCGCCATCGCGGATCTGCATCAGCCGCGCCCGGCTTTCGGCCAACCCGCGTTGCGCGGCCTGAAGCAGGGCGCCGTTCTGCTGGTTGCGCGCGCGGATGTCGGCCCAGTCGGGGTGATCGGATGCGATATCCTGGCCTTGCGCCTGTTCAAGCAGGTCCAGCTTGCGCTGCCCGACCGCGTCCAGATCCGAAATCCGGCCCGACAACAGCGCCGCGCGCTCGTCCTGAAGCACGTCGCGCAATTGGGTGATGAGTCTTTCAGGTGTCATTCGAACGCTCCTTCAACGATTCGAACAGTCGCTCGCTCAGGCCAATGCCGCCCGCGTCGACCATGTTTTCGGCATGCTCCAGCCGCAGGAACGAGGCGAACTGATCCTCGCCCGCGCCACCCCCGAAACTGTCGCGCGCTTCGCCGAATCCTGCGGATTTCAGCATTTCGGCCAGAAAGTTGGCCTCCATCTTCTGGGCCGCCTGCCACAGCTTTGTATCCTGGCTGCTGATGGGGCCGGATGGCGGTATCGCCTTGGGTATCATGCGGGTTTCCTTCAATTTGAACTGTTTTCCCGATCATGACCCGGCGCGGGTAAAGGAGTGGTAACCAGTTTGCCCACATCCTGCGGCCAATTCACCGGATCGGAGTCAGAATGCAGATCCTCAGCACATCGCGGCCCGCGGAAACGGGCCTGCCCGTACCGTCTGAGACGCCCGTGGCCCAGGCCGCGCCCGCCCCGTTTGGCGCGGTTGTCGCCGCATTGGCCCAACCCGCGCCAACGGTCGCGGACACAGAGATACCGGTTGTCGAGGACGCGACAGCGGAGCCCGAACCGGCCGAGGTCACCGTGGATGTGGAGGCCGCCACGCCCCCCGCCGCCGACGCGGAAGTCGAACCCACTGATCTGGCCGTCGATCTGCCATTGGGGCCGCCGCACACCCAGACAGAGGTTGCGCGCCCGATGGCAAAGACCGTGGACCAAACGCCCCAAGCGGGGCAGGCCCCGATCAGCGCTTTCCAGGGTGAAATAGTCACGAAATTGGCGGAAGAGTCTGGTTCAGCGACGCCTGCAGATGGGGACCCGGCGCCCGCCGATGCCGCGAAAGCCGCACCTGCGACTGACGGGGGCGCCAAGCCCGCCACGCCACAGCCGACATTTCAGGCCCCCCAGATGGCCGAGGGTGCCGCGCCCCCGACCGCATCGGCAGAGCCGTTGCCCGAATCCGCGCATCGGACCGAAGCCGCGATGGACCCCGCCCAGACGCGCCCGGTCGAGGCATCGCGTGTTGTGATGCAGCCCGCCGGGCCGCAACAGCTTTCCGCCGCCAGCATGCGACAGATCGCGGACATGCTTCAGACGCGGCCAGACGCCCCGGTCGAGATTACCATGAACCCCGAGGAGCTGGGCCGCGTCCGCATGGCGCTGAACCAGGTCGATGGGGTTCTAACAGTCTCTATCCTGGCCGATCAGCCGCAGACGCTGGAACTGTTCCGGCGCCATGCGGACATGTTGCAGACCGAATTGACACAGATGGGATTCGGCATGGCCTCGTTCGATTTCGGCCAGCCGGGCGGGCGTGACACCGAAAGCGGCACGCCGGGCGACAACCTGGCCGAGGACAGCCCGCAAACCCGTCCCGGAGTGCTGATCGATCTGGATCTGCTGCCGCGCGACAGTCTCGATATCCGTCTTTGAAAGAGGGTCCCAATGAACGTTACCGAAACCACGCAGACCACCACGGTCCAGCAGCAATCCACCCAAAGCAGCAGCGCGTCGAACGCGCTGAGCTCGGATTTCGAAACCTTTCTGAAGATGCTGACGACGCAGCTGGAAAATCAGGACCCGTTGAACCCGATGGAATCGTCGGAGTTCGCGGTGCAGCTGGCCACGTTCTCGGGCGTGGAACAGCAGGTGCGCATGAACGACCAACTGGCCGCGATCAGCGCCCAGCTGGATCTGGGCGGCCTGGGCCAAACCGCCGCCTGGGTAGGGATGGAGGCCCGCGCCGCCGCCCCCGCCTGGTTCGAAGGGCAGCCGATCACCATGATCCCCGACATCGCCAGCGGCGCCGACAAGGCCCAGCTTGTGGTGTCCGACGCCCAGGGACAGGTGGTGCAGCGGCTGACTGTCGATACCGATGGCAGCCCGTTCGAATGGTCCGGCCGGTACGAGGATGGCATGCCCCTGCCGGATGGGACCTATACGTTCCGGATCGAAAGCTATGCGGGTGACGACCTGCTCGACACCACCCAGGCCGAGCATTTCGCCACGGTGACGGAAATCCGGATGACCGATGCCGGACCGGCGGCGGTTCTGACCGGCGGGGTCGAGGTCGCGACCGATCAGATCGTGGCGCTGCGCGATCCGGCGCTGGCTCAGTAAAGCCCGCCCAGAACGAAGCCGGCCACACCCATGCCCGCGGCGGCCAGCGTCCACAAAACCGGGCGCAGGCGGCTGGGGCGCGGCGGTGTGGGGGCGGGCTGATTGTGGCGGATCAGTGCCTCTTCGGCCAGTTGCGGCAGCTGCGGCCCGAACCGCGACAGCACCCGCACCGTGCGCAACAGATCCCGTGCCAGCGCCTTGGGGCCGATATTCTGCTTGATATAGCTTTCGACAATCGGGCGGGCGGCCTGCCAGATGTTCATATGCGGGTCGAGCGACCGCGCGACGCCTTCGACCACCACCATCGTGCGTTGCAACAGGATCAGTTCGGTGCGGGTCTCCATGCCGAACCGCTCGGTCACCTCGAACAGGTAGCTCAGCAGCTTCGCCATCGAGATCTGGCTGGCCTCCATCCCGAAGATCGGCTCGCCCACCGCGCGCAGGGCGCGGGCGAATTCATCGACATCGCGGTCGGCGGGCACGTAACCCGCTTCGAAATGAACCTCGGCCACGCGCTGGTAATCGCGGCGGATGAAGCCGAACAGGATCTCGGCATAGACCCGGCGCGTAAAGGCGTCGATATGGCCCATGATCCCGAAATCATAGCAGATGATGTCGCCATTCGCGGCGACCTTCAGGTTGCCCTGATGCATGTCGGCATGGAAATACCCGTCGCGCAGCGCATGGCTCAGGAACAGCTGCAACACCCGCTCGGACAGCGCCAGCCGGTCGTGCCCCGCCGCATCCAGGGCGGCGTTGTCGCCCAGCGGGATGCCCTCGGCCCAGTCCAGCGTCATCACCCGGCGCCCGCACAGGAACCAATGCGGCTGCGGCACCTGGAACCCCGCGTCTTCGGCCGTATTAGAACCAAATTCCGAGGCGGCCGAGGATTCCAGCCGCAGGTCCAGTTCGCCCAGCACGACGCTTTCGAAATGCGCCACCACATCGGCGGGCCGCAACCGGCGCGAGGCGGGCGACAGGAATTCGATCACCCAGGCCGCGAAATAGAACGCGTCGATATCCTTGCGGAACGCCCGTTCGATCCCGGGGCGCAGCACCTTGACCGCCACCTCGGCCCCGGTTTCGGCCACGCGGGCCTTGTGCACCTGCGCGATCGAGGCCGCGGCCACCGGGTCGCTGAAACTGCTGAACAGCGTGTCGACATCGGTGCCCAGCTCTTCGCTGATCGTCTTCTTCGCGACCGTGGTGGAAAACGGCGGCAGCTTGTCCTGCAACACCCGCAACTGAACGGCCAGCTCGTCGCCGACGATATCGGGCCGCGTCGACAGGATCTGCCCGAACTTGATATAGGCCGGGCCCAGTGCCGTCAGCGCCCGCGTTGCCGGTGGCAGGCCTGGATCGCCCTTGAGCCCCAGCCATTTGAACGGCCAGGCCAGCACGCGAAACACGATGCGCAGCCCGCGCGGGGCCTCCATCGCGTGCAGGACGACACCCATGGCACCCGTGCGCTCCAGCGTGGCGCCCGTGCGGATCAGGCGCCAGATATTGTGCGGTCCGCGCATCTCAGATCTTCCAACCCGAATGCAGCGCCGCGATCCCCATGCTGAGATTGCGGTATTTCACATTGGCGAAGCCCGCGCTGCGGATCATCGCGGCGAACGTGTCCTGATCGGGGAAGTTGCGGATCGACTCCACCAGGTACTGATAGCTGTCACGGTCGCCCGCGATCAGCTTGCCCATTTCCGGGATCACGTTGAACGAATAGCGATCATAGAGCCATTGCATCCCGGGATTGGGCAATTGGCTGAATTCCAGCACCATCAGCCGCCCGCCGGGGCGCAGCACGCGAAACGCCTCGGACAGGGCATCGGGGATGCGCGTCACGTTCCGGATCCCGAACGAAATCGTGTAGACATCAAAGCTGTTATCCGGAAACGGCAGCTTCATCGCATCGCCTACGACCCAGTCCAGGCTGCCGGCCATCTGCGTCGCTTCGGCCCGCTGGCGCCCCTCGACCAGCATGGATTCGGTCATGTCCAGCACCACGGCCGACGCCTGTGGCGCGCGTTTCAGGAACCGGAACGAGATATCGCCGGTGCCGCCCGCCACATCCAGCAGCCGCTGATGTGGGCGCGGGGCCAGCCAATCCATCATCGCGTCCTTCCAGACACGGTGAATGCCCATCGACATGACATCGTTCATCACATCGTATTTCGACGCCACATTGCTGAAGACGCCATGCACAAGGCCGGCCTTTTCATCCTCTGCCACGGTCTGGAAGCCGAAATGGGTGGTCTTTGTCTTTTCGTCGGTCATCTTATCCGCCCATATAGGTCGGGATCGGGATATACCGAGTTCCCGCCAAGAACAAATCCTCTTTCCGCCGCAGGGCATTCATGCGAACGGGAAGGCTGCAAACCGGAACAGGGGACCGCACCATGCCCGAACTGCCCGAGGTCGAAACCGTGCGCCGGGGCCTGGCCCCCGCGATGGAGGGCGCCGTGATCGCCAGGGCCGAGGTCAACCGCCCCGACCTGCGCTGGCCCCTGCCCGAGCGGATGGCCGAACGGCTGAGCGGCGCGCGCGTGCTGCGGCTGGGGCGGCGGTCGAAATACATCCTAGCCGATCTGGACAGCGGCGAGACGCTGTTGATCCATCTGGGCATGTCGGGCCGGATGCAGGTGTCGGGCGACCCGCTGGGCATGTTCCACCACGACCACCCCGCGCCGCAGAAACACGACCATGTGGTCTTTCACATGGAAAACGGCGCGCGCGTCACCTTCAACGATGCGCGGCGGTTTGGCGCGATGGATCTGTGCCCGACCGATGCGGTGGCGGCGCATCCGCTGCTGGCCAGCCTGGGACCCGAGCCGCAGGGAAATGCGTTCAACGACGCCTATCTGATCGACGCGTTCGCCAAGCGCCGGTCGCCGGTGAAATCGGTGCTGCTGGATCAGAAGGTCATCGCGGGGCTGGGCAATATCTATGTCTGCGAGGCGCTGCACCGGGCGGGCATCGCCCCCACCCGCCGGGCCGACCGGATCGCCGCGCCACGGGTGGCCGCGCTGGTGCCGGTGATCCGCGATGTCATCGCCGAGGCGATCGCGGCGGGCGGCTCCAGCCTGCGCGATCATCGCCAGGCCGATGGCGAACTGGGCTATTTTCAGCACAATTTCCGCGCTTATGACCGCGAGGGCGCGCCCTGTTCGCAGCCGGGTTGCGGCGGCACGATCCGGCGGATCGTGCAATCGGGGCGGTCGACCTTCTATTGCCCGGCTTGCCAAAGATAGCTTGAACGATGGTGTCAGACTGGTAAGGAATCGGAACGACACAGAACGGGAGTCGCCGGGAATGGCCTATAAGACGCTGATCGTCGAGATCGAAGACCACATCGCTCTGATCAAGCTGAACCGTCCCGATGCGCTGAACGCGCTGAATTCGGAATTGCTGGGCGAGCTGGCCGATGCGATCACCAGCGCGGGCAAGAACGACAAGGTGCGCTGCATCGTCCTGACCGGGTCCGAGAAAGCCTTTGCCGCCGGGGCCGACATCAAGGAGATGAGCGAATACAGCTTCGTCGATGCGTTCGGCGGTGACATCTTCACCGACAATCACGACACCATCCTGCGCTGCCGCAAGCCGATCATCGCGGCGGTCGCGGGCTATGCGCTGGGCGGCGGGTGCGAATTGGCGCTGATGTGCGATTTCATCATTGCCGCCGACACCGCCAAGTTCGGTCAGCCCGAAATCAATCTGGGCGTGGTCGCCGGGATCGGCGGCACGCAGCGGCTGACGCGGTTCGTCGGCAAATCCAAATCGATGGACATGCACCTGACGGGCCGCTTCATGGACGCCGAAGAGGCCGAGCGGTCCGGTCTGGTCAGCCGCGTGGTGCCCGCCAAGAAACTGCTGGAGGAGGCGATGGCCGCCGCCGGCAAGATCGCCGAGAAATCCGCACTGACCGTGATGGCGGTCAAGGAAACCGTGAACCGCAGCTATGAAACCACCCTGCGCGAAGGCATCCTGTTCGAACGCCGCGTGTTCCATTCGCTGTTCGCGACCGAGGATCAGAAAGAGGGCATGACCGCCTTTCTGGAAAAGCGCCAGCCGCAGTTCCGCGACAAATAAGGCCATCTGCGCGATTTTTGCTTTTCAACGCGCGGCCTTTGCCCTATATGCAGCCGCTACATGCGCGTGAGGCCCGCTTTGGCCGGAATCAGCCGGTTTGCTAGAACCCGGTCGGGCCTTGTCGCGTTCACAGGATTCAACAGACCCGAAAGTGGGAAACAGACATGGCCAATTCGCCCCAGGCAAAGAAACGCGCCCGCCAGAACGAGCGGCGCTTCGCAATCAACAAAGCACGCCGTTCGCGCATCCGCACCTATCTGCGCAAAGTCGAAGAAGCGATCGCATCCGGTGACAAGGACGCGGCATCCACCGCCCTGCGCCAGGCACAGCCCGAGCTGATGCGCGGCGTCACCAAAGGTGTCATGCACAAGAACACCGCGTCGCGTAAGATGTCCCGCCTGTCGGCGCGGGTCAAAGCGCTGGGCTGAAAATTAAGCCTTTGATAACCAGATTCGGGGCGCGTTCGCAGGGACGCGCCCTTTGTCTTTTTCCGGCACGGTGTTGCACAAACTCCCCCCTCTCGGCGGCAGGAAATCGCCTTTTCGGATTCGGTTTCAGATTCATCAGAGTCAAGCTCGAAGATCAGTTGCGCCGCCGCCAGACGGGTTGCTAGCTTCGGTCCTGCGATTCACATCGTCTTGGGGGGACATGGTCGGAGCACCCTCGCATCTGCAAATCAAAGTTGTCATTTCCTGACTGGTGGCGACGAAAGACAAAGCGGGTGGGCTCTGGGTGTCGAGGCAGTTTGCAAAGTGGGGCTTTGCCAACGACCTAGGTACCGCGGATTGGTCGGCATCTTCGGATGCCGTGTCTGTCGATCCATCATGTCCATATGGACCGCGTATAGCGGATGCGACCGATCAGCGGCGGCGGCCGGCTGAGGGGTCGGGTTTGTTTACGTGGATGCACGCCTGTCGTGCCGTTACCTGCGCGTTTTGCGCAGCGTGATGTCTGTTGTCCAAGCATGCGAACGCGGGGATGCGGCCGGGATCGCGGCATCCTCTGGGTCGATAACGAGCTGGAACGGGCAAACAGGGCATGACGGAAGAGCGATGGGGACAGGTATGCGAAGCGCTGGAAAAGGCAATCGGGAAGAACAACTACGTCACGTGGATCAAGCCCTTGAAATTCAAGGCATTGCGTAACGGCGTGGCGCATTTCCAGGTTCCCACCACCTTTGTCGGGGATTGGGTCTCGCGGAATTTCGGCGAAACCATCATCCATCACATGGGCAAGGACGGCGAGCCGGTCGACCGGCTGGAATTCAATGTCGTGGCCGAAAGCCAAAGCCGCGCTGCCAGCAATGGCGCCGCTAAGCCCGCTGCCGCCCGTCCGTCGGATAACGGCACCCGCCTGAATGACGAAGACCTGCCCGGCGCGCCCATCGACGCGCGTTTCACATTCGACAGCTTCGTTGTCGGCAAGCCCAACGAGCTGGCCCATGCCGCCGCGCGCCGCGTGGCCGAGGGCGGCCCTGTCACGTTCAACCCGCTGTTCCTGTATGGCGGTGTGGGCCTGGGCAAGACCCACCTGATGCACGCCATCGCTTGGGAGCTGCGCAACCGCTCGCCCGAGCTGCGCGTGGTCTATGTCTCGGCCGAGCAGTTCATGTACCGCTTCATCCAGGCGCTGCGCGAACGCGACACGATCGGCTTCAAGGAGCTGTTCCGCTCTGTCGATGTGCTGATGGTCGATGATGTGCAGTTCATCGCCGGCAAGGACAGCACGCAGGACGAGTTCTTTCACACCTTCAACGCGCTGGTGGACCAGAACAAGCAGATCATCATTTCCGCCGACCGCGCGCCCGGCGAGATCAAGGATCTGGAAGATCGGATCAAAAGCCGCCTGCAATGCGGGTTGGTCGTCGACCTGCACCCGACCGATTACGAATTGCGGCTGGGTATCCTTCAGCAGAAGGTCGAACAGTATCGGGCGCAATACCCCGACCTGAACCTGGCGCCGGGGGTGCTGGAATTCCTGGCGCACCGGATTTCGACCAATGTGCGGGTGCTCGAAGGGGCGCTGACCCGGCTTTTCGCCTTCGCCTCGCTTGTCGGGCGCGAGATCACGCTAGACCTGACCCAGGATTGTCTGGCCGATGTGCTGCGCGCCAGCGACCGCAAGGTCACGGTCGAAGAGATCCAGCGCAAGGTCAGCGAACATTACAACATGCGCCTGTCCGACATGATCGGCCCGCGCCGTCACCGCACCATCGCGCGGCCGCGGCAGATGGCGATGTACCTGGCCAAGCAGCTGACCTCGCGCAGCCTGCCCGAGATCGGACGCCGCTTTGGCGGGCGCGATCACACCACGGTCATGCACGCGGTCAAACGCATCGACGAATTGCGCGCGGTCGATAATCAGATCGCCGAAGATCTGGAACTCTTGCGCCGCATGCTCGAAGCCTGATTCCATCGCGGGGCGTCAGGCCTTGACGCCCCTGTGAAACCGTCCGAAAGTCCAGAAAAGTATTGTGCCGGAACAAAAAACCGCTAGGTTTTGCGTCCCGGCATCATGGGGGACGATGGGATGAAAATCAGCATTGAACGCGCCACGCTACTCAAGGCCGTCGGCCAGGCACAATCGGTCGTCGAACGGCGCAACACCATCCCGATCCTTGCCAATGTGCTGATCGAGGCCGATGGCGACACCGTCAGCTTCCGCGCGACCGACCTGGATATCGAGGTCGTCGACAAGGTCAACGCCATGATCGAACGGCCCGGCGCCACCACCGTATCGGCGGTCACCCTGCACGAGATCGTGCGCAAGCTGCCCGACGGGGCGCTGGTCGTGCTGACCGATGGCGCGGCCACGGGCCGGCTGACGGTCGAGGCCGGGCGCTCGAACTTTTCGCTGGCCACGCTGCCACGCGAGGATTTCCCGGTGATGGCGAGCTCGGAATATTCCTCGAACTTCTCGGCCCCTGCGCCGGTGCTGCGGCGGCTGTTCGACAAGTCGAAATTCGCGATCTCGACCGAGGAGACGCGGTATTACCTGAACGGCGTCTATATGCATGTGGCCACGGGCGAGGGCGGTCAGGTGCTGCGCTGTGTCGCGACCGATGGCCACCGGCTGGCCCGTATCGACGCGCCGCTGCCGCAGGGGGCCGAAACCATGCCGGGCGTGATCGTTCCGCGCAAGACGGTGGGCGAGCTGCGCAAGCTGCTGGACGATGACGACACGCAGATCGCCGTGTCGGTCAGCGAAACAAAGGTACGGTTCGCCACGCCCGAGATCACCCTGACATCCAAGGTGATCGACGGGTCCTTCCCCGATTACACCCGCGTCATCCCGCAGGGCAACACCCGCAAGCTGGAGGTCGACGCCGCCGAATTCGCCCGCGCCGTGGACCGTGTGGCAACCGTTTCGTCGGAACGCTCACGCGCGGTGAAGCTGGCGCTGGACGAGGACCGGATGGTCCTGTCGGTCAACGCCCCCGATGCGGGCGCGGCCGAGGAAGAGCTGGCCGTCGCCTATGGCGACGAAAAGCTGGAGATCGGCTTCAACGCGAAATACCTGCTGGAGATCGCCAGCCAGGTCGACCGCGAGAATGCGGTGTTCCTGTTCAACTCGTCCGGCGACCCGACCCTGATGCGCGAAGGCAATGATGAAAGCGCGGTCTATGTCGTGATGCCGATGCGCGTCTGATTTCTTGCCTTCGGCGAGAGTATTTTTCCCAAGAAGAAGGCCATGCGATGCCCCGGCTGGCCGTCACTGAACTGACCCTGTCGCATTTCCGGTCGCACCGGATGGCGCGGCTGTCGCTGGACGGGCGGCCGGTGGCGATTTACGGGGCCAATGGCGCGGGCAAGACCAATATCCTGGAGGCGGTGTCGTTGTTGTCACCCGGGCGCGGGTTGCGGATGGCGGCCGCGGACGAGATCGCGCGGCGGCCCGAGCATCTGGGCTGGAAGGTGCGCGCGGTGGTTGAGAGCCTGCATCAGGTGCACGAGCTGGAAACCGGCGCCGAACCGGGGGCGGCGCGCGTGGTGCGCATCGATGGTAAATCCGCGACGCAGGTGGCGCTTGGGCGGATCACGCGGGTGATCTGGCTGATCCCGGCGATGGACCGGCTGTGGATCGAGGCGGCCGAGGGGCGGCGGCGGTTTCTGGACCGGGTCGTGCTGAGTTTCGAGCCCGGTCATGCCGAGGCGGTTCTGACCTATGAAAAGCTGATGCGGCAGCGTAACCGGTTGTTGAAGGACCAGGTGAGCGATGCAGGTTGGTACGATGCGCTGGAATCGCAGATGGCCGATGCCGGCGCCCAGATCCAAGCCAACCGGCACGCTGCGCTGGACCGGATCGGGGCGGCCCAAGCGGACGCCGAGACCGCTTTTCCGGCCGCCGATCTGTCGTTGATCGCCCAAGACGAGGCCGATTGGGTGGATGCAGACAGCCTGCGCCAGGCATTGGGCGATGGCCGCCGCCGGGACCTGGCCGCCGGGCGCACGCTGGTCGGGCCGCATCGCAGCGATCTGGGCGCAGTCTATGCCGAGAAGGGCGTGGCGGCGCGGCAATGTTCGACGGGCGAGCAGAAGGCGTTGCTGGTGTCGCTGATCCTGGCCAATGCGCGGGCGCTGCGGGACGATTTCGGCGCGCCGCCGCTGTTGTTGCTGGACGAGGTTTCGGCCCATCTGGATGCCGACCGCCGCGCGGCGCTGTATGACGAATTGATCGCCGTGGGCGCGCAGGCCTGGCTGACCGGAACGGGCGCCGAGCTGTTCCAGACGCTTGCCGGGCGCGCGCAATTCGTCGAGGTCAGCGAGGAGGCGGGCGAAAGCCGTATCCACATGCGGGACGGCGGCTAGCCCATGAAATTACGCTTGCGCCAGGGTTTCGCCGGAATTACAAGCCCCGAGGTACGCCGCTGTAGCTCAGCTGGTAGAGCACGTCATTCGTAATGATGGGGTCGGGGGTTCGAGTCCCTTCAGCGGCACCACTTTCCGGTCAATTCGCCCAAGCCGCCATCTTGCGGTCGATGGTCTTGCGCGACACGCCCAGGCGGCGGGCGGCTTCGGCGCGGTTGCCGTCGCACAGGTCCAGCACATGCAGGATGTGGCGCTGCGTGACCAGATCGAGGTTCTCGATCGCCTGAGTGCCCGTCACCGCCCCGCTGCCGGCGAATTCGTCCGGGAAAGCGCCCAGGATGACCGAGCGTTCGATCAGGTTCTTCAACTCGCGCACATTGCCCGGCCAGTCATAGCGGCGCAGTTTCAGCAGCGTTTCCTCGTCCAGATCCAGTGACGGCATGCCCAGCGTGGTGGCAAACTGGTCCATGAAAAGTGCCGCCAATTCGACGATATCTTCGGACCGGTCGCGCAGCGGCGGCATCTCGACCGTCACCACGTTGATCCGGTGGTACAGATCGGCGCGGAAGCGTCCCTCGGCCACGGCCTGATTCAGATCGGCGTTTGTGGCAAAGAGAAACCGCAGGTTCAGGGGGATCTCGCGCTCGGCGCCGACGGGGCGGACACGCTTGTCCTCGAGCACGCGCAGCAGCGCGGCCTGAAGCTGGTCGGGCATCTGTGTGACCTCGTCCAGCAGGAGCGTGCCGCCATCGGCCAGCAGCAGCAGACCCGGCTTCAGGCGGTCGTTTTCCTCGACCACGCCGAACAGTTCGGCCGCGATCCGGTCCGAGGCCACAGCGGCGCAGTTCATCGCGACAAAGGGCCGTTGCGCGCGATCTGACAGCTGATGCAGGTGGCGCGCGGCCAGTTCCTTGCCCGTGCCGCTTTCGCCGGTGAACAAAACCGGCGTGGGCAGCGGCGCCAGCTTGTCCAGCATGGTGCGCACGGTGCCCAGCGCCTGAGACGTGCCCAGAAGCTGGCCCTTGGCGCGGTCGGCCAACAGCTCGCGCCGCAGCAGCGTGTTGTCCCGGCGCAGGTATTTGCGGTCCAGCGTGCGGGCGACAGCGCCCAGGATCTGGTTGGCGCGAAACGGCTTCAGCACGAAATCGCTGACCCCTGCGCGCAACGCGGCAATTGCGGTTTCCAGATCGGCATAGGCGGTGATCAGGATCGTATCGGCGAAATACCCCTTGCGCCGCTGTTGCGTGACCCAATCCAGCCCGGTCAGTCCCGGCATGATATTGTCCAGGATCACCAGATCGAAATGCGCCTCGTCGAGTTTTTGCGAGGCCTCGGCGGGCGAGGCCGCCTGTTCCACACGCTTGACCCGCGGTTGCAGGATCTTGGTCAGGAAATTGCGCATCCCCGGTTCGTCATCGACCACCAGGATCGACGCGCCGGACAGCGTGCCGCCATACTCGTCAGCTGTGTTCATCGTTGCCCTGTCAATCCGCACCGGCGTTCAGTCCAGCCGGACATTCGCACCGCTATGCACCTCGGATGACGAAAACCCGGCCTGTCCCAGTGCATACCACGCCCCGGTGGCAATCACGACCATGGCGGCAAATCCCATCAACATCGCTTTCATACCCGCCTATTCCTTTTTTGTAGCCTGTTTCAGATAGTCGATCAGATCGGCCCGGTCATCGGTCCCGCGAATGACCTGCATTGGCATTTTCGAGCCGGGGATATAGTGATCGGGGCCTTGGTCGAACAACGCATTCACCGTGTCGGCGTTCCAGACGATATCCGCATCCCGCAGCGTCGGCGAATAGGGATAGTCCGGCACCGTACCCGCGCGCCGCCCGAACAGCCCGTGCAGCGTCGGTCCCGCCTTGCGCGAGGGCGCAGGGTCGAGCGCGTGACAGATCGAGCATTTGCGCATGAACTGCCGCTCGCCATTCGACATCGTATCCGCCGCGCGCAGGAAAGACCGCTCGCCGTCGATGGCCGGGTCGAACTTATCCAGTATGGCGACGGGCCAGGCATAGGCCACGTCGTCCAAACCGCCAGCATAGATCACCTGCCCGTCGGGCGAAAACGCCAGCGCCCAGACCGGACCGGCGCGCGTGGCATGGAAATCGCGAGTGATGCGCCAGTCATGTGTGTCGACCATCATGATGTAACCCTGCCCGTCGCCCACGGCCAGTTGTGCGGTCTCGGCGTGATAGGCCATCGACAGGATAGGCCGGCGGTCCAGCGTGAAATCCGCGATCTGGGCGCCGGTTTCAGGGTCGATCACCCGCGTGCCGCCATCGACCGCGCCATAGGCGATCCACTCGTCGGTGACGATCAACTCATTGATTCCGAAACCATGTGTGGCAACAAGGCGGCTATTCAGCGCTCCGCTCTGCCCTTCCCATGCGCGAATGGTCCCATCGGACGAGGCAGAAAAAAGCTCACCGGCCGGTGCGAACGCGACGGCGTTGACACCGGATTTGTGGCCGAGCAACTCTTCGGTGATGAAATCTACTGGCGGCGCGCCGATGGTTTGAAGAAGCTGAACGACCCGCATCAGGTGAATGCTGCCATCCCAACTCGCCGAAGCGATCTGTTCTGAGGTGGAATTCACAGCGACATCGCTGATTTTGCCCTTATGCCGTGTGATCAAGATCGGTTGTTCCAATTCGGGATGCTGCAAAACAACACGGAAATCATCGCCGCCAGACAAAACCAAATCCTTTTCGGGCATCGCCAGGCACGTAACCGCCGCGTCGTGCCCTTCCAGCCATCGTGGCGTCCGCCCGTCCCACAGCCCCACGGAATTGTCGAAACTGGCGGTGGCGACCTGGCCTGTGGGCGACACGGCGATATCCATGATCGGCCCGCCGTGGCCCTTGAGCGTGGTGAACTCCTGCGCCGCAACCGCGCCGGCGCAGAGCCAGATCAGGATCGCCAGCGCGCTGCGCATGGGGCTACTCCGCCGGGGTGGCCGCTTTGGGGGCCTCGGCCTCTTTCGCCTTCACCTCGTCCAGCCACAGCGAATGGTGCTGATGCGCCCAGACCTCGTCGACCTCGCCCGTGCCCATGGCGTCGAACGCACCCTCCATCCCGATGGTGCCGATATAGATATGGGCGATGATGATCGCCATCAGCACGAAACCCACGATGGCATGCCACAGCTGCGCCAGCTGCATTTCCTCTTGCGGGGCCAGTGCCACCGGCAGCGGGTCCATCCCCAGAAGCGCCGGGACCCCCAGATCGTTCAGGTGACCGAAGCTGGCCGCGAACAGCGGCAGCTGGAACGGAAACAGCAGCGACAGCCCCGAGACCGAAATCGATGCCCCCAACAGGATCACGGACCAGAAGATGATCTTCTGCCCGCCGTTGAACTTCTTCGCGGGCGGGTGCTTGTTGCCGATGATGCCGCCCGCCTGTGCAAACCATGTCAGGTCGGTGCGGTTGGGGATGTTGTGGCGCACCCACAGCACCAGCACCAGAACCAGCCCGACGATAAAGGCCCAGGCGACGTTGTTGTGGATGAATTTCGACGCGGTGAGCAGGGTCGCGTTCAGCTCCTTGCCCAGATGCGGCGCGATGAACATGCGTCCGAACAGCGTCAGAAGCCCGGTCAGCGCCAACAGGACAAAGGACCCCGCCAGCAGCCAATGCGCGAAGCGCTCGAACGCTTCGAACCGGGTCACGGTGCGGCCCGACGGTGTACCGTCCAGCCGGATCCGGCCGCGCAGCAGATAGAACAGCAGCAACGCGCCGATGGTCCCCAGCAGCAGCCAGCCGCCATAGGTCGCCAGCGGTCCCTTGCGGAAATGGTACCAGCGCATCCCGCCATCCTGGACCAGCACCTTGGCCACGTCGTCGCCGGTGCTGACCGACACGTCGGCCTTGTTGAAGCGCAGCGCGCGCCACAGTTCGGGGTCCGACGCGCCGCCCAGCGGCCCCAGGCCCGGGGCGCTTGTGGCATCGCCGCCGATATTGTCGGAACGGAACCGTTCATCGACCTTTTCGCCACGCTGGCGGCGCAGGATGTCTTCCAGCGTCTGCGCCCCGCCGGTGGCGGAACGGTCGATTTGCGGTGAAACAGTCTCTTGCGCGGGGGCGGTCACCGGCGCGGCCAACAGGATGACGGTCAAAAGGACCAGCAGATGGCGGATCATGCGGGGGATCTCCGTGCAGGGTGTGACATCAGGTGCGCGCCACGCGGGGCCGCGCGAAACGGGCAGGGCGGATCGGACCGCCCTGCCCCGGACGGCGCCTAGCCGCCCTTCTGGTCATAGGCCGTGCCCCAGCCCCAGGCACCCGAACCGAAGCCGCGCGCGACGACACGCTCGCGATAGATCGCGGACACAACGTCGCCGTCACCGGCCAGCAGCGCCTTGGTCGAACACATCTCGGCGCAGATGGGCAGCTTGCCCTCGGCGATCCGGTTGCGGCCGTATTTGGCGAACTCTTCGGTCGAGTTGTTCTCCTCGGGGCCACCGGCGCAGAAGGTGCATTTGTCCATCTTGCCGCGGGATCCGAAATTGCCCGCCTGCGGATATTGCGGCGCGCCGAAGGGGCACGCATAGAAGCAATAGCCGCAGCCGATGCACAGATCCTTGGAGTGCAGGACGACGCCTTCTTCGTTCTGATAGAAGCAGTCGACCGGGCACACCGCCATGCAGGGCGCGTCCGAACAATGCATGCACGCGACCGAGATCGACCGCTCGCCCGGCTTGCCGTCCTGGATCGTCACCACACGGCGGCGGTTGATGCCCCAGGGGACCTCGTGCTCGTTCTTGCAGGCCGTGACACAGGCGTTGCATTCGATGCAGCGCTCGGCGTCGCAGAGAAATTTTGCTCTAGCCATTCTCTTTCCTCCTTACGCTGGCATGATCTTGCACAGGGTACACTTGGTCTCCTGCATCTGGGTGACCGAGTCGTAGCCATAGGTCTGGGCGGTGTTGGTGCTTTCGCCCAGGACATACGGATCGGACCCGTCGGGATATTTCGACCTGAGGTCTTCGCCCTGGAAATGGCCGCCGAAGTGGAAGGGCATAAAGGCCACGCCCTCGCCCACCCGTTCGGTCACCATCGCCATGACCTTGACCTTGCCGCCCTCGGGACCTTCGACCCAGCATTGCGCGCCGTCGCGCACACCCAGGTTGTTGGCATCCCGCGGGTTGATCTCGATGAACATGTCCTGTTGCAGCTCGGCCAGCCACGGGTTGGACCGGGTTTCATCCCCGCCCCCCTCGTATTCGACCAGACGCCCCGAGGTCAGGATGATCGGATAATCCTTGCTGAAATCCTGTTTCTGGATCGAGGCATACATCGTCGGCAGACGATAGAATTTCCGGTCCTCATAGGTCGGGTAATCCGCCACCAGGTCGCGCCGGTTGGTGTAAAGCGGCTCGCGGTGGACCGGTATCGGATCGGGGAAGGTCCACACGACCGCCCGCGCCTTGGCATTGCCAAAGGGCGCACAGCCATGCTTGATCGCCACCCGCTGGATACCGCCCGACAGGTCGGTTTTCCAGTTCACCTTGGCCACCTTGTCGTCATAATCCGACGGGAAGGGCGACATGCCGGCCTCGCCGACCTCTTTGGTATAGTCGGCAAAGCCATCCACACCCGCCGCCTTGGCGATAAAGGCCTGCTCCCACGGTTCCAGATCGGTGTGCCACCCCAGATCCTTGAGCATCTGATAGGTGAACTCGGGATACCCGTCCTCGATCTCGGACCCGGCCGAATAAACCCCTTCGGCCAGCAGGTTGTCGCCATCGCGTTCCACCCCGAAACGGGCGCGGAAGGTCAGGCCGCCTTCGGCCACCGGTTTCGACATGTCATAGAGGTTGGGCGTGCCGGGATGGTTCATCTCGGGCGTGCCCCAGCACGGCCATGGCAGACCATAGTAATCGCCATCGGCCGGGCCGCCCACCGCCTGCAACGTCGTGCGGTCGAACGTGTGCTGGTTGGCCATGTGCAGCTTCAGCCGCTCCGGGCTTTGCCCGGTATAGCCGACGGTCCACATGCCGGTGTTGATCTCGCGCAGCGTGTCCTCGATATTCGGGGTCACGCCATCGTCTTCGATCGCAATGTTGCGGAACAGCCGGTCGTGAAAGCCGAACTTCTGCGCGAAAAGGCCGATGATCTCGTGATCGGGCTTGCTTTCGAACAGCGGATCGACCACCTGCTCGCGCCACTGGATCGACCGGTTCGACGCGGTGACAGAGCCATGGGTTTCGAACTGCGTCGCCGCCGGCAACAGGTAAACCCCGTCGGTCCGGTCATGCAGCACCGCGGAAACGGTGGGATAGGGGTCGATTACGACCATCATGTCCAGCATTTCCATGGCCTTCTTCATCTCGACCATGCGGGTTTGCGAGTTCGGCGCGTGCCCCCACAGGACCATCGCCCGCACCTTGTCGGGGTTGTCCGTGTTTGCGGGGTCTTCCAGCACGCCGTCGATCCAGCGGCTGACCGGGATGCCGGTCAGGTTCTGAAGCGACTTTTCCTTGCCATCGGCGCCGGTGGTCTTGGCGAACCGTCCGGCCAGCCATTCGGGATCCTCGCCCCAGACGCGTGCCCAGTGGCCCCAGGCCCCGGCGGTCAGACCGTAGTAACCCGGCAGCGTGTGGCTCAGAACGCCCAGGTCGGTTGCGCCCTGCACGTTGTCGTGGCCACGGAAGATGTTGGTGCCACCCCCCGATGTGCCCATGTTGCCCAGCGCCAGCTGCAGCACGCAATAGGCACGGGTGTTGTTGTTGCCATTGGTGTGCTGGGTGCCGCCCATGCACCAGATCACGGTGCCGGGACGGTTGTTGGCCATGGTGCGCGCCACGCGGCGCAGCTGCGAACCGGGGGTGCCGGTCACACGCTCGACCTCCTCGGGCGTCCATTTGGCGACCTCTTCGCGGATCTGGTCCATGCCCCAAACGCGGGTGCGGATGAACTCCTTGTCCTCCCACCCGTTTTCGAAGATGTGCCACAGAATACCCCAGACCAGCGCCACATCGCTGCCCGGGCGGAAACGGACATATTCATCCGCATGGGCCGCGGTGCGCGTGAAACGCGGGTCGCAGACGATCAGCGGCGCGTTGTTCTGCTCTTTCGCGCGCAGGACATGCAACAGGCTGACGGGATGCGCCTCGGCCGGGTTGCCGCCGATGATGAAGATGGCCTTGGAATTGTGGATGTCGTTATACGAATTGGTCATGGCGCCATAGCCCCATGTATTCGCAACGCCCGCCACGGTGGTCGAGTGGCAGATCCGCGCCTGGTGATCCACGTTGTTCGTGCCCCAATAGGCCGCGAATTTGCGGAACAGATAGGCCTGTTCGTTATTGTGCTTGGCGCTGCCCAGCCAATAGACGCTGTCCGGGCCGCTTTCGTCCCGGATCTTCATCATACCGTCGCCGATCTCGTTGATCGCCTGTTCCCAGCTGATGCGCTTCCACTCGCCACCCTCTTTCTTCATCGGGTATTTCAGGCGGCGTTCGCCATGGGCGTGTTCGCGCACCGATGCGCCCTTGGCGCAATGGGCGCCCAGGTTGAACGGGCTGTCCCAGCCGGGCTCTTGCCCGACCCAGACGCCATCGGACACCTCGGCCACCACGGTGCACCCCACCGAACAATGGGTGCAAACGGATTTCTTCAGCTCGATTGCGCCGGTTGCGGCACCGGCGGCCTTGGCTTGGGTCACGGTTCCGCCGGTTGCGGCAATCGCCGCCAGGCCCCCGATCGCCAGACCGGATCCGCGCAAAAACGCCCGCCGGTCAACCGAGGTTTTGCCCACCTCGGACAGGATACTTGTCCGCTGGGGGCGTCGCGCAACCCCGTTGGTCTTTTTCCTCAACATGTTTCTCTCTCCCTTGCGCGCTGCACGTCGCGTGCGGCTGGCTTGGTTGTGCTCATGGCCTGTCAGGCGGTCGGGCGTCACGCAACCGGTTGCCTTTGGCCGGTATTACAAGGACCGGGATCACCCCGGACCCTGTCCTTCGCTCAGAATTTCGCCGAGGCGAAATAGGCCCGCGTATGCGCGGTGTCCTGCATCCGGTCCGATGCCGGATCGGGTTCGGCCGCATCGGCCCGGGACCCGCTGACCGTGACCGCCACTGCCGCTGCGGGCGCTGCCGTTCCGGCCAGTTTCAGGAACTCCCGGCGCGAGGCGCCTTCGTCAGTCTTCATGCTGCTGTCTCCTTTCGTTTTGTGACGGTTGCCCGCCGCTGCAATTCGTAAATTCCGCGCCCCGGTCAGTCCGAGATCATGCGAAACGCTTCGGCCTCGATCTCCATGAAGACACGCCCCACCGTGCCGACCGGCGCGTAGAAGACCGAATTCTTGGCCCCCTCCAGATCGGTGAAGAAATGGCTGGCCCACGGCCCGATATGCCGGTTGAAGAACGTCTTTTGCGCCGCCAGATCGGCCGGAGTGCCAAAGCGGCCAACGATCAGCGCACCCATCATCTCCAGCAGGCTGGCGATGTTGTCCTCGGGCTCGAACACGGTCTCGGCCCGCGCCAGCCCCTGCGCCGCCATATCCTGCCGCAACAGGGCCAGCGGCTTTTCGTTCAGAAACCCGGTCAGGTAATAGCTGGCATAGGGCAGAAGCTCGCCCCGCCCCAAGCCGATGAACAGCCTGTTGAACTCGCTTTCGACCGATTTCGGCTTGGTGATCCGCGCCAGTTTCGACAGCGCGCCAACGGCCTGACCCAGCGGCGTTTCGTCCCCCGACAGCCCCGCGGTCTGGTCCAGCATCATCTGATCGGGCGGCGCCGACAGGATCACCCCCAGATAATTGTAAAGATCCGCACGCAGGCGGTCCTCGTCAGGGATCTGTGGCTGAGTGGCGATGTTCATCACGCTCCTCTCTCGGGGTCGAAATGGAACTGCATCCGGCGCTTTTGCGCTGGAAGAGTGACGTATTCCTCGTCGAATTCCGGTATTGGCGCCGCATCGGTGGCCGCAACCGGCGGGGCGGGCTGCAATGCCACGGGCTCGACCGGCTCAGTGGATTCATCGACCGGGTCCGGCGCGGGATCTTCGGCCAGTTCGGCGATCCGGGTGATCATCCCCTTGCCCACCTGATAGACGGTTTGCAGGTTTTCGACCACGGTCGCGCTGTCGGTGAAATCCTCGCCATATTCGACCAGCCCGTCGACATTGGCCAGCACCGGATTCAGGCGCCACAATTGCCGCAGCGCGCGGGTCTTCAGCCGGTTGGGCAGGGCGGCGCGCAGGAATTCCTGAACCTGCTCGGGATGTTCCAGCGCCTCGGGCGCGGGCAGCCCGGCCTCGGCCAGCAATTCGGCATCGTCGCGTGCCTCCAGCGCCTCTTGCTCTTGGGCGGCAAGTGTGGCGGTGTCGGCCTCTGCCGCGGCGCGGGCCTCTGCCTCGACCGCGGATTTGCGGCGTGACCAGAAATCGGACCGGCTCATTGCAGACGCCTCCGCTTCAACCCGGGCGAGGCATAGATATCCGCCGCCTTGCCGATGCGCGGGTCGCCGATGCCATCCTGAACCAGGTCGATCCGCTTCTTGTCGCGCCTGCGCTTCACGAAGGCCTCTTCCTGATGGTATTCCTCGACGAAGTCGCGCACCCACGCCACCAGCCCGTGTGGCATCGGCACCTTTTCCACGATCTCTTCGCCGCTGTCGGTGTAATCCTGCGCCTCATAGGGCGAGGCGGTGGCCAGAAGCACCTCGATCGGCAAATCGCCCTCGGCCTCGCGCATGACGACATAGAGGCTGGGGATCTCTGCCGTCAGCCCATGCAGATAGGCCTCGGTCTCGGCGCCGTGCAGTTCCAGCGTCACGGTCGCGGCGTGGTATTCCACGGCATCGCCCTCTCGGCGCAGCACATGCCAATGCGCGGGGCCAGCCCCGGGCAGCACGGCCGTCGCGGACCAGTGCCAGCGCACCCATCGCGTGACGCCGGGTGCCTTCTTCAGGACAATTCCAACCGGCATCGTGCGATACATGTTCGGATTGTGGATCAAACCGAAAAACCTCCCGCCCCCAGCTTGGTCCGTGGGGCGCACGGGGCAAAGGGATTTCTGCGCAATCGCCGTCACTTGGCCCGATGCCGGACAATTTGGGCAGGCCACAGGGGGGTCGGCGGGCCGTAAGGTCGAAATGTCTAACCCGATCATTTCTGTCGGTATTTTCACGCCACCGCGAAAACCGAATCACCCGCCGCGTTTTCGGCCAGCCGGTCGGGAACCCGCGCGGCCCGCCCATCGGAAAACCGGTTGTGAGCCTGGGCGAATCATGTCTAGCATTTTGCAAAACGGGGGCACCGTTGGGCCGAAGAAACACCATGATCGGCGGGAAGGAACACATGGCTAAGCACCTGATTTTATGCGATTGTCTGGGCAGTCAGAGCCTGGATGCGGCGGGGCTGTCCCAAGCCACAGGTCTGGATGTCGCCCCGGTCTGTTCGGCGCTTTGCACCACCCAGATCAACCGCGCCGCCGCCGCCTTGACGCAGGGTGATTCACTTTTTTGCTGCACCCAGGAAGCCCGCGTGTTCGAGGCCCTGGCCGACGATCTGGAGCTGCCCGCACCGGCGACGCTGGACCTGCGCGACCGGGCGGGATGGACCGCCGATACCGCGCCGACCTTGCCCAAAATGTCCGCCTTGGTGGCCGAGGCGCTGCTGCCTGCCGATGCCGGGAAATCCATCGACGTGGTCTCGCAGGGGCTGTGCCTGATCATGGGGCCCGCGCCCGTCGCGTTGCAGGCCGCACAGGCGCTGCAGGATCATCTGGGCGTTACCGTCCTGCTTGATGCGGCCGACGATCTGCCCGACAGCCGCGACTTCGACGTGATGATCGGCAGGCTGCGCCGCGCGCAGGGCGCGTTGGGTGGCTTTGCCGTCACCATCGACGCGCTGCAACAGGTCGAGCCGGGCGGGCGGGGCGCGTTCACCCTGACGCCACCGCGCGATGGCGGCGTGTCGGAATGCGACGTGATCCTGGACCTGCGCGGGACCGATCCGCTGTTTCCAGCCCCGGAAAAGCGCGAGGGGTATCTGCGCGCCGATCCCGGCCACCCGCCTGCGGTGTCCGCCGCGATTCTGGCGGCATCGCATTTGGTCGGCACGTTCGAAAAGCCGCTTTACGTGCGGACCGAACCGCTGCTTTGCGCCCACAGCCGTGCCGAACAGACCGGCTGCACCCGCTGTCTGGACCTGTGTCCCACCGGGGCAATTGTGCCGGGCGGGGACCATGTGGTCGTCGACCCGATGATCTGTGCCGGGTGCGGGGCCTGTTCGGCGGCCTGTCCGTCGGGGGCGATTTCCTATGACGCGCCGGCGGTCGACCTGACCATGCGGCGCATACAGACGCTGGCCAGCGCTTTTCTAAACGCCGGCGGCACCGCGCCGCGGCTTCTGGCCCATGATGCGCATGGGGCCGAGATGATCCGCCTGAGCGCCCGGCATGGGCGCGGGCTGCCCGCCGATGTGATCCCGCTGGAGCTGCCCGCCATCGGCGCCTTTGGCCACGCCGAGGCTGTCGCGGCACTGGCTGCCGGGTTTGCATCGGTGTCGATCCTGCCGGGTCCGGGCGCGGATTTGGGCGGGTTAGAGACACAAATCGCCCTGGCCCAAGCCATCGGCGGGGCCGATACCGTCACGCTGCTGGACCTGTCGGACCCCGATGCTTTGTCGGACCGCCTGTTTGACGAAACCGCGCCCGCGCCCCTGACCACGCCGGTCCGGCCCATGGGCACGCGGCGCCAGATCACGCGCCAGGCCGCGCGCGCGCTGCATCCGGGGATCGACGCGCTGGACCTGCCCGCCGGTGCCCCCTATGGCGCGGTGCTGGTCGATACCGATGCCTGCACGCTCTGCCTGTCTTGTGTGTCGCTTTGCCCCTCAGGCGCGTTGGGCGACAACCCGGACGCGCCGCAGCTGAGATTCCAGGAGGACGCCTGCCTGCAATGCGGGCTCTGCGCCAATATCTGCCCCGAGGATGCGATCACCTATGCCCCCCGGCTGGACCTGACCGATGCCGCGCTGACCCAGCGCGTCCTGCACGAGGAGGAGCCCTTTGCCTGTATCGAATGCGGTGCGCTGTTCGGGGTCAAATCCACCATCGACCGCATCACCGAAAAGCTGTCGGCCCATGCGATGTTCGCGGGCGGTGACAAGATCAAGATGATCCAGATGTGCGACAATTGCCGCGTCAACGCGCAGTTCCATTCCGACGACAACCCCTTCGCCGGGGGCGAGCGCCCGCGCCCGCGCACGACCGAAGATTACCTGTCGAAGCGCCGGGATCACTGATGCTGCAAGGGCGCCCCAAGATCTGCCGCCTGCATCACGGCGACATAGGCCAGCACCGCATCGACCTGATCCAACGTCAGCTCGATCGGGACGATGGGCGGCGGGCTTTCCTGCGGGAAAGGCGGCGTGACATCGGTGATCTGGGTAAAGGCCGCATGCGGTTTCAGGGCGTAAAAGGCACTGAACCGTGCCTCCCAATCCGTCAGGCTGCGCAGCACCGCAAAGCTGGGGGTCGAGCCGATGCCCGCCATGCCCGGCCCGGGATCGACGACATGACAGCGCGCGCAACTGTCCCGCGCGACCTGTTGTCCGATCACCGCGTCGCCATCCATCTGCGCGGGCGCGGTTGCGGTCGCAACACGGTCGGGCGGTGCGAACAGCGCCTGTCCGCCCGGCGCAAACCCCAAGATTGTGCGCTGGCCAACATCGGACCGCAGCCATGTGTCAAACCGCGCGCTGCCCGTGTGATCGCGGTCGCGCAGCGACAGGTGCCAGGTCTGCCCAAGCCCCTGGAACAGCGGGCGCCCCGCATCCCCCAGAACCACATCCGCCTGCTGCGGCACTGGGTCCAGCACCACACGGATTTGCGTTTTCAGCGAAAAGCGCGGCAGGATATGCTGGAACAGGCCGGTCTCGATCAGGCTGTCGGGGGCGTGCAGACGCACCAGCCGCTCGTCGGCCTGACCGGCCATCGGCACAATGGCCCACAGCAGAGCCATGAACAATCTGCGCAATCCTCCCATCGTGTCAGCCTAGGGGCCGCGACGGGCGCGCGTCAATAATCCTTGAAGGAGGCGAAAATGAGCGACGATTTCAACATGTCGATGCGGAAATTCCTGAAGCAGGTCGGCGTGACCTCGCAGCAGGCCATCGAAGAGGCGATGCGCAATGGCGGCAAACCCGGCGAGACCTACGCGGTCAAGGCGGTGATCACCATCGACGCGCTGGACCTGACGCATGAGGTCACCGGCACCATCCAGGGCGGCGCGTGACCCCCGTGAGCGTGACAAGGGAACAGGTGCTAGCGGTCCTGAAAACGGTGACCGATCCGGTCGCCGGGGGCGATATCATGGCCAGCGGCGTGGTCCGCGCGTTGCAGGTGGATGGCGGGGCGGTGCGCTTTGTCATGGAAATCCCGCCGCAGCACGCCGATGCGTTTTCGGCCGTCAAAAGCGCGGCGGAACAGGCTCTGTCCCGGCTGGATGGGGTTGAAACCGTGTCCATCGTGATGACCGGCCACACCGAAAAAGCCCCGCCCGAGCTGCGCCCGAAACGGCCCGCGCAGCCCACGGGCCCGCAAAAGATCCCCGGCGTCGACCGGATCGTCGCGATTGCCAGTGGCAAGGGCGGCGTGGGTAAATCCGCGGTGTCCGCCAACCTGGCCTGCGCGCTGGCGCAACAGGGGCGGCGCGTGGGGCTGCTGGATGCCGATGTCTACGGCCCGTCGCAGCCGCGGATGCTGGGCGTTTCGGGCCGCCCGGCCAGCCCGGATGGCAAGACGATCCTGCCGATGCGCAACCACGGCGTCACCATGATGTCGATCGGGCTGATGACGAACGAGGATCAGGCCGTGATCTGGCGTGGCCCGATGCTGATGGGGGCGCTGCAACAGATGATGATGCAGGTCCAATGGGGCGCGCTGGATGTTCTGCTGGTCGACCTGCCCCCCGGCACCGGCGATGTGCAGATGACGCTGGCACAAAAGGCCCAGGTCGATGGCGCGATCATCGTGTCGACCCCGCAGGACGTGGCGCTGCTGGATGCGCGCAAGGGGATCGACATGTTCAAACAGCTGAACGTGCCGCTGCTGGGCATGATCGAAAACATGTCGACGCATATTTGTTCCAATTGCGGGCACGAGGAACATGTCTTTGGACATGGCGGCGTCGCGCGCGAGGCCGAGAAGCTGGGCGTTCCGCTGCTGGCCGAGGTGCCGCTGGACCTGCAGGTGCGGCTGGCCGCCGATGGCGGCGCCCCGATCACCGTCAGCGCCCCCGACAGCCCACAGGCGCAGGTGTTTCAGAAGATCGCCGCCGATCTGGTCGCCCGGGGCGCGGCATGACCGACACGTTGACATTGCCGCCGCTGATGTGGGGCGAAGCCGCGCCGGGCGATGCCGTCGAACATGCCTGTATGCGGGCGATCATGGGCTGTGACGCTGGATTGGTGACGCATTCCATCCGCGCCGACAGGGTTCAGGGCGCCCTTGTCTTCGCGCCCGAGGTCCCGCTGGCGCAGGCCATGGCGATGCTTCCGGTCTGTGGCGTGGGGCTGCAAAATGCCTTGGGCGCGCTGGCCCCGCCCGAGGTCGCGGTGCATCTGGGCTGGGATGGTGGCATCCGTGTGAATGGGGCCGCCTGCGGGCGGTTCCGGGTGCTGGCCGCTGGCACCGATCCCGCGGCGGTGCCCGATTGGCTGGTGGTGGGGTTCACGCTGCCGCTGCTGCCCGCCAGCGCCGATACCGGCGCGACCCCCGACCAGACCGCACTTTACGCCGAGGGCTGCGCCGATGTCGCGCCCGACACGCTGATCGAGGCCTGGGCGCGTCACAGCCTGCATTGGATCGCCCGGTGGGAACAGGACGGCCCGCGCGCCCTGCATGCCGAATGGCGCGGGCTGGTGCATGGGATCGGCGATGCGGTTGCCCGCGACGGGTTCAGCGGTACTTTCATGGGTGTGGACGAGGATTTCGGGATGCTGCTGCGCGACGATGCGGGCGAAACACATCTGATCGCGCTTACGACCCTTTTGGAGGACGCCCCATGAACCTGGCCCGTGCCATCCATTTCGACGAAAGCGATCAGCGCGTCTATGCCAGCCCCGCGCGCACATCCGAATGGTGCATATCGGGCGGGTTCGAGTTTTCGAACTGGACCGAGGGCGATTTGACCGGCAAGGCGCGGCAGGCCTTTGCCAATGGCTGGCTGGGGCTGGAAACCGGCGGGCGCGTGACATTCGTGGCCGTCACACAGGTCGAACCGGCGGAGCTAGAGGCGCTGACCCGCGCGCTGGCCCAGCATTTCGTGACCTATTATGGCGCCCCGTCGGTCGAGGCCGCCCTGCCCGTCGCGCAGGAGGAAATCGCGCAGATGGTCGAGTTGTGCGCCGATCACGATCCCAACACCCTGCTGACCGTGGCGCGTGAACTGACCGAGGCCGGCGTGAAAGAGGCGTTTCGCGTGATCCAACCCCAGGATGCGGGGTTGGACCAATTCGCGATACACGGGTCGTTAGACGACTGATCCGCCCGTTTTCAGGCGGATCAGTGAAGTTTTATTCGGGCTTCGCGTTGAACACGAACAAGGTCTCGCCATTGATCTGATAGCTGTCGATCAATTCCTTGGCGCGGTCCGAGACCAGCCAATCCTCCAACTTCTGGGCCAGATCGGTTTTGACGTGGCTGTGCAGCGCGGGGTTCACCGGCAGATAGGCGTATTGGTTGAAAAGCACCGGATCGCCGGAATAAAGCAGCGCCAGATCGCCCTTGTTGCCGAAATTCAGCCAGCTGGCCCGGTCCGACAAGATATAGGCGTTCATCCCCGACGCGGTGTTCAACGCCGCGCCCATCCCGGCGCCGACGGCCTTGTACCAGTCGCCGAACGCGGCGGGCTCCAACCCGGCGGCGACCCACAGGCTCAGTTCCTTCTTGTGGGTGCCGCTGTCATCGCCCCGGCTGACGAAAGGCGCCTGAGCCGTGGCGATCTTTTGCAGCGACGCGGCGGCGCTGTCGGCCCCGGCAATCGCGGCGGGGTCCGCCGACGGGCCGATAAAGACGAAATCGTTATACATGATCTCGCGCCGGTGGGTGCCGAACCCCTCGGCGACGAACACCTCCTCGGCCGCCTTGGAATGCACCAGGATCGCATCCACATCGCCCGCGCGGCCCAGTTTCAGCGCCTGCCCGGTGCCGACGACCAGCAACTGCACCTCCAGATCCAGGTCCTTCATGATTTCGGGCAACAGCACCTCGGCCAGCCCAGAATTGTGAAATGAGGTGGTGACCGCCATTTTCATGACATCCGCCGCCAGTGCCGCCTGCGCGAAACACAGGGCCGCGATGCCGATCAGGAATTTCCGTATCATTCGACAATATCTCCCTTCAGGAATGCCCGCGCCTGTTCGGTGCGGGGGGTTTCAAAGAATTCGGCCGCCGGGCCGGATTCGTGGACTTGTCCGCGCAACAAAAACACCACCTGATCGGCCAGACGCCGCGCCTGTCCCATGTCATGGGTCGACAGGATCAGCCGCGTGCCGGCGGCTTTGGCATCGGTCAGGATCTGTTCGATCTCGCGCATCGCGCTGCCATCCAGCGCGGTGCAGGGTTCATCCAGAAACAGCAACTTGGGCTGGCCGATCAGCGCGCGCGCCAGGGCAAGCTTCTGCTGCTCGCCGCCCGACAGAACCGGCGCGGCCCGGTCCAGCATATCGCCCAGCCCCACCCGTTCGGCCCAGTCGCGCGCCTGTGCCCGGGCCTGGGCGCGGGATGTGCCGCGGATGATCAGCGGATAGGCGATGTTGTCCAGAACCGACCGGCGCAGCATCACCGGGCGCTGGAACACAAAGGCCTGTGCGCGCCGGGCCTTAGCCATCGGGCAGGCCCAGTCGATCGTGCCTGACGACAGCCGAGCCGCCCCATGAAGCAGGCGTAACAGGGTCGTTTTTCCCGATCCGTTGGGCCCGATCACCACACAGGCGCCATTACCCGAAAGCGTCAGATCGACGGGCCCGACCAGCACCTTGCCCCGGCGCCGCGTCGTGGCGCCCCGGACGGTCAGGGGGAACAGATCGCTCACCACCGGCCCTCCCGTTCTGTCCGGCTGAGCCAGTGGATCGCCAGGTTCACCGCCACCGCCAGCCCGATCAGCACAAAGCCCAGCGCCAGTGCCAGCGCGAAATCGCCCTTGCCGGTTTCCAGCGCGATGGCGGTCGTCAGGACACGTGTGGCATGGTCGATATTGCCGCCTACGATCATGATCGCTCCGACCTCGCCAATCGCACGGCCGAACCCGGCCAGCGCGGCGGTCAGAAGGGCGCGGCGTGTGTCCCACAGCAGCGTGCGGATCTTCTGCCACTGGGTCACGTTCATCGAAATCAGCAGGTCATGGTAGTCCTGCCACAGATCGCGCAGCGACTGGTGCGCGATGCTGGCAATCAGCGGCACGATGATGATGACCTGCGCGATGATCATCGCGGTGGGGGTGAACAGCAGCCCCAGCACCCCGAACGGCCCCGCGCGCGACAGCATCACGTAAACCACCAGACCGACCACCACCGGCGGCAAGCCCATCAGCGCGTTCAGGATGGCGATGATCACCCGCCGCCAGCGGAACCGGCGCACCGCCAGCAGCGCGGCCAGCGGCATCGCGATGGCCGAGGCGACGACCAGCGCGCTGAGCGTCACCCGCAAGGACCGCGCGGCGATTTCCACAAGCTCGGGATCGAATGTCGCGACCAGCCACAGCGCCTGTGCCAGCCCGTCCCACAGATCGGTCATGCGCCGATGAACCTCCCCCTCTTCGACCCGACCAAAGCATGCGCGCCCGCCGCGTGCCACCGGATTTCCGGGCGATTTCGCATATTTGGGCAGGTTGTCCCGCCGATCCGGCCCACGGCGTTCCGGGCGGGACAGAATGTCCGCGCGGCGGCGGGGCTTGGCATCGGGACGGTGGGGGCGCTAGGCTGTGGCGCACCGGTCCTGCAGGGAGGTCCGCCGATGACAACCGTTCGCCTGCGCCTGCTGGTTCTGGCGCTTGCCCCGCTGGTTCTGTTGATGCCGCTTCTGTTGTTGCTGGGCATGACGCGCTGGACCTCGGATTATGACAAGGTGTTGATCGCCAATGTCGAAAGCGATCTGCGGATCGCCGAACAATACCTGGCCCGGATCATGACCGCGACCGGCGACGAGTTGAAGGGCGTCGCGGAATCGGCCGAATTCGCACAGGTCCTGGGCGAGGACCGCAATGCCGAAACCGCCTTTTTCCGCCGGAAGAGAGATGAATTGGCGCTGGATTTCCTGTATTACCTGCCCGAAGAGAACGCGATCGAGGACGCGGCGCGCTGGCCGGTGATCGCAACCGCGCTGAACGGGCGGTCCGACACCCAGATCGACATTTTCGCGGCGGGCGATCTGGCGCGGTTTCCCGGCGATCTGGCGGGGCGCGCGCGGATTGACCTGATCGACACCGAAGCCGCCGTGCCCAGCGCGCGCATGGCCGAGGATCGCGGCATGGTCGTGCATGCGGCCAGCCCTGTTCACCTGGCGGGGCAAGAGGGGGTGTTGGTCGGCGGCATCCTGTTGAACCGCAATCTGGATTTCATCGATACGATCAACGCGCTGGTCTATCTGAACGCCGTCACCGGCGGCGACCGACAGGGCACCGCGACGCTGTTTCTGGACGATGTGCGCGTGTCGACCAACGTGCGCCTGTTCGAGGATGTGCGCGCCCTGGGCACCCGTGTGTCGGCGGTGGTCCGTGGCGCGGTTCTGGGCGACGGGAAAACCTGGCTGGACCGGGCTTTCGTGGTGAACGACTGGTATATCTCGGGCTATCTGCCGCTGACCGACAGTTACGGCGAACGTGTGGGGATGCTTTACGTGGGTTTCCTCGAGGCGCCATTTACGGCGGCGAAACGGTCGGCCTATCTGTGGATGATGGCGGCGTTTGCGGCGGTTCTGGCGCTGTCCGGACCGGTGTTCCTGTGGCTGGCCAAGGGGATTTTCGCCCCGCTGGAGCGCATGACCCAGACCATGCGCCGGGTCGGGCAGGGGGACCTGTCGGCGCGCAACGCGCTGACCGGCGCGCGGGACGAGATCGGCCAGGTCGCCGCGCATCTGGACGACCTGCTGGACCAGGTGCAGGACCGCGACCGCCGGTTGCGAGCCTGGGCGGACGAGCTGAACCAGCGGGTCGAGGAACGCACAGCCGAGCTGCGCGAGGCGAACGAGAAGCTGGAAAGCACCTATCGCCAATTGGTGATGAGCGAAAAGCTGGCCTCGATCGGGGAAATCACCGCCGGCGTCGCGCACGAGATCAACAACCCCGTCGCGGTCATCCAGGGCAATGTCGATGTGATCCGCGAAACCCTGGGCGCGGATGCCGCGCCGCTTCAGACCGAATTGAACCTGATCGACCAACAGGTCACGCGGATTTCGGCCATCGTGGGCAAGCTGTTGAAATTCGCCCGCCCGTCCGAATTCTCGGGCTATGACGAGACCGTCGCGCTGGCCCCGGTGGTCAGTGATTGCCTTGTGCTGGTCGAACATGTGCTGGCCAAGGGCGATATTCAGGTCGACACCCATATCGAACCTGTGCCCGCCGTGCGCATCGACCCCGGCGAGATGCAGCAGGTGGTGATCAACCTGATCGTCAACGCGGTACAGGCGATGGGCGATGCCGGGCGGCTGGATCTGACCCTGCGGCCAGAAGGGCGTGAGGGGCGCGAGGGTGTCTGCCTGAGCCTGCGCGATACCGGGCCGGGCATTCCCACCGACAAGCTGGACACGGTGTTCGATCCGTTCTTTACCACCAAGCTGGGCGAGGGGACGGGGCTGGGCCTGTCGATCTCGCAAAGCCTGATCCAGCGGGCGGGCGGGATCATCACCGCCCGCAATGCCGATGGCGGCGGGGCAGAGTTCCGGATCTGGTTGCCCGCCGCCGATCAGGCGCGTTTTACCGCGCAATAGGGACTGTTTCACGCCGCTTTCACGCGGACGGCGGCGAATTTGAACTCGGGGATCTTGCCATAGGGGTCAAGCGCGGGGTTGGTCAGGATATTCGCCGCCGCCTCGACATAGGCGAAGGGCAGGAACACCATGTCGGGCGCCACCGCCCGGTCGGCCCGCGCCATCACGGTCACCGCGCCGCGCCGGGTTTCCAGCGTGACCAGCCCGCCCGGTTCGACGCCCAGCTTGCGCAGCGTCGACGGGTGCATCGAACAATTCGCCTGCGGCTCGACCGCGTCCAGCACCCGGCTGCGCCGGGTCATCGAGCCGGTGTGCCAATGTTCCAGCTGCCGTCCGGTGGTCAGCACCATCGGGTATTCCGCATCGGGCTGTTCATCGGGCGGCACGACACTGGCCGGGGTGAACCGCGCGCGCCCGTCGTCGCGCGGGAACCCGTCGCCAAAGACAATCGCCTGGCCGGGGTCCTCGGGCGACAGGCTGGGATAGGTCACGGCGCCCTCGCTCTCCAGCCGGGCCCAGGTGATGTTGTCGAGCGACGGCATCCCGCGCGCCATTTCGTCGAAAACCTCGCGCGGGTGGGCATAGGTCCAGTTCAGGCCCAGCCGCTGCGCCAGCTCGACCGTGATCGCCCAATCCTCGCGCGCCTCGCCCGGCGGGGTCGCGGCGGCGCGGCCCATCTGTACCTGTCGGTTGGTGTTGGTGACGGTGCCGTTCTTCTCGTAAAACGCGGCGGCGGGCAGGATCACATCGGCATAGTTCGCGGTTTCGGTCAGGAAGATATCCTGCACCACCAGATGCTCCAGCTTGGCCAATGCCTCGCGCGCATGGGTCACGTCGGGGTCCGACATGGCGGGGTTTTCGCCCAGGATATACATCCCCCGGATCTCGCCCGCATGAACGCCGTCCAGGATTTCGGTCACGGTCAGGCCCTTTTCCGCGCTGAAATCGTCCGAGCCCCAGATCTCGGCAAAGGCGCTGCGCACGCCATCGTCGGTCACATCCTGATAATCGGGCAGGAACATCGGGATCAGCCCGGCATCCGACGCGCCCTGCACGTTGTTCTGCCCGCGCAACGGGTGCAGCCCGGCGCCGGGTTTGCCCACATTGCCGGTCATCAGCGCCAGGCTGATCAGACAGCGCGAGTTATCCGTGCCGTGGATATGCTGCGACACGCCCATGCCCCAGAAGATCATGCCCGCCTTGCCCTTGGCAAAATCGCGCGCGGCGGCGCGGATGGTGGCGGCGTCGATGCCGGTCAAATCCTCCATCGCCTCGGGCGCGAACCCGGCAAGGTGCTGCTTTTCATGCTCCCAATTCTCGGTGAAGCGGTCGATATAGGCCTGATCGTACAGCCCTTCTTCGACGATCACCGACATGATGGCATTCAGCAGCGGCACATCGGCGCCGGGGCGGAATTGCAGCATGTGGGTGGCGAACCGGCGCAGGCCGACGCCGCGCGGGTCCATCACGATCAGCTTGCCGCCGCGCTTGGTGAACTGCTTGAAATAGGTCGCGGCGACGGGGTGGTTCTCGATCGGGTTGGCGCCGATGACGATGGCGACATCGGCATTCTCGATCTCGTTAAAGGTCGCGGTGACGGCGCCCGAGCCGACGTTTTCCATCAGCGCGGCCACGGATGAGGCATGGCAAAGCCGTGTGCAGTGATCGACATTGTTGTGGCCGAAGCCCTGGCGGATCAGCTTCTGGAACAGGTATGCCTCTTCATTGGTGCATTTCGCGCTGCCGAAGCCCGCGACGGTCTGGCCGCCCTGATCGCGCAGGCGCGCGAGCCCGTTTGCGGCCGCATCCAGCGCCTCGTCCCAGGTCGCCTCGCGGAAATGGGTCAGGGGATCGGCCGGGTCGACATTCAGACCCTTTTCCGCCCCATCGCGCCGGATCAGCGGTTTGGTCAGCCGGTGCGGGTGGTGGATGTAATCGAAGCCGAACCGCCCCTTGACGCACAGGCGGCCCTCGTTCGCGGGGCCGTTCAGCCCCTCGACATATTTTACCTTGCCGTCCTTCAGCTTCAGCGAGACCTGGCAGCCCACGCCGCAGAACGGACAGACGCTTTGCACCGCTTCGTCGAAATCGCGGCTGTTGCCGGTCTGGTCGGCATCCAGCACGGTCGCGGGCATCAGCGCGCCGGTCGGGCAGGCCTGCACGCATTCGCCGCAGGCCACGCAGGTGCTGTCGCCCATCGGATCGTCCATGTCGAAGCTGGGAAAGGCATCGTGCCCCCGCCCCGCCATGCCGATCACATCATTCACCTGAACCTCGCGGCAGGCGCGCACGCACAGCCCGCATTGAATACAGGCATCCAGGTTCACCCGCATCGCCACGTGGCTGTCATCCAGCAGCGGGATACGGTCGGGTTCGATCGTGGGAAAACGGCTCTGTTCCACGCCATTTGCCGCCGCCATGTCCCAGAAATGCGAGCCGCTGTCATGCGCGGCGTTCTGTTCCGGCTGGTCGGCCAGCAACAGCTCCATCACCAGTTTGCGGGATTTCACCGCACGGTCGCTATCGGTTTTCACCACCATCCCGTCGGAAGGCGCGCGGCAGCAGGATGCGGCCAGCGTGCGCTCGCCGTCGATCTCGACCACGCAGGCGCGGCAATTGCCATCGGGGCGATAGCCAGTCGCGTCCTTGTGGCACAGATGCGGAATCGTCTTGCCCTGGCGCTTGGCAACGTCCCAGATGGTCTCGTCGCCGAACGCCGTGACCTCGGCCCCGTCGAGGGTAAAGCTGGTCTGCTTGACGCTGTTTCCGTCGGCCATGGCTCAGACCTCCTCGCTGAAATGTTTCAGGACCAGCCGGATCGGGTTCGGCGCCGCCTGTCCCAAGCCGCAGATCGACGCATCGGCCATCACCGTGCACAGATCCTCCAGCAGTTCACGATCCCAGGTTTCGGCCTGCATCAGCTTCACCGCCTTTTCGCAGCCCACACGGCAGGGCGTGCATTGCCCGCAACTTTCGGATTCAAAGAAATTCAGCATATTCAGTGCCGCATCACGCGCGCTGTCCTGGTCCGACAATACCACCACCGCGGCCGAGCCGATGAACGTGTCATGCGGCTGCAACGTGTCGAAATCCAGCGGCACATCGTTCAGCGACGCCGGCAGCAGCCCCGAGGACGGCCCGCCCGGCTGATAGGCCTTGAAGACATGCCCCGGCGCCATACCACCGGCAGCGGCGATCACGTCGGTGATTGTCGACCCGGCGGGCAGCGCATAGACGCCGGGCTTGGCCACGCGCCCCGACACGGAATAGCTGCGCATCCCCTTGCGGTCGTTATGGATCACTTCAGACTTGATCTCGTGCCCCTCGCGGCAGATGCGCGCGATCCAGTACAGGGTCTCGACATTATGCACCAAGGTGGGCTGGCCGAAGATACCCACCTGCGCGACATAGGGCGGACGCAGGCGGGGGATGCCGCGCTTGCCCTCGATGCTTTCGATCATCGCGCTTTCCTCGCCGCAGATATAGGCGCCCGCACCCCGGCGCAGGTCAATGTAGCCCGGCGTGACGATGCCCGCGCCCTCAAGCGCCGCGATCTCGCGCCGCAGGATTTCCAGCACGGCGGGGTATTCGTCGCGCATATAGATGAAGCATTTTTCGGCCTCGACCGCCCAGGCGGCGATCAGCATCCCTTCGAGCATCAGATGCGGGGTGCGTTCCAGATAGAAGCGGTCCTTGAACGTGCCCGGTTCGCCCTCGTCCCCGTTCACAGCCAACAGGCGCGGGCCAGGATTGGCGCGCACGAAGCCCCATTTCTTGCCCGACGGGAACCCGGCGCCGCCCATGCCGCGCAGCCCGGCAGTGGCCAAGTCATCCTGCACCTGCTCCCAATCGCCATTGGCGCGCAGCGCTTTCAGCTCGGCATAGCCGCCAGTGGCAACATAGGCGTCCAGCCCTTGGTAATCCGGCATCTCGGGGTGGAAATCGCCGCTGGCGATCACGGTGTCGATCTTGTCCGGCGTGGCGTGGTCGACATGGCGGTGGCCGATCTCGACCACCGGGGCGGTGTCGCAACGGCCCATGCAGGGCGCGCGCAGCACGCGGATCTTCGACGGGTCCTGCCCGGTGCTAAGGGCATCGAACAACGCCTCGGACCCGGCCAACTCACATGACAGCGAGTCGCACACCCGGATCGTCAGGTCGGGCGGGGGTGTTTCGTCTTCGGTGATGGGATCGAAATGCGCGTAAAACGTCGCAACCTCCCAGATCTCGGCCATGGACAGGCGCATTTCCTCGGCCAGGGCGCGCAAATGCGGCGCGGACAGGCAGCCATAGCGGTCCTGGATCAGGTGCAGATGTTCGATCAGCAGATCGCGCCGACGCGGGCGGTCGCCCAGCAGCGCTTTGACCTCATTCCAGGCGGAATCGTCAAGCTGCCGGCCCTTGGGCGTCGCGCGGCCCTTGCCGCCGCCACGCCCCGATTTCCAAATACCCTTCTGCTGATCCAGAGCCATCCGCGCGGCCTCCCAATTGGCTTCAGAGGGGGGCAGAGTGGGCGATTTGGGCGCTCAGTCAATATCAGAGATCGGTTGATTGATAGAAGACCTCTATCAAACTTCCCCACGCAAATCGGCAAACCGGGTCTTCAACAGCGCCTCGGCATATTCCTCGGGCGAGGTGCTGTCATGGACCACACCGCCGCCCGCGTTCAGCCGCGCGGTGCCATCGGGGAAACAGACCAGCGTGCGGATCGCCACGTTGAATTCCATCGCCCCGTCCGGCGCGATCCAGCCGATCGACCCGCAATAGATGTCACGCGGCGCGGGCTCCAACCCGCGCAGGATCTCCATCGCGCGGATCTTGGGCGCCCCGGTGATCGAGCCACAGGGAAACAGCGCCGCGAACAGATCCCTGATCGAAATGCCCGGCAACAGATCCGACGTGATGCGCGAGGTCATCTGATGCAGCGTGTCATAGCGTTCGACGGTAAACAGCTCGGGCACCCGCACGCTGCCGATCCGCGAGACCCGCGCCATGTCGTTGCGCAGCAGATCGACGATCATCAGGTTCTCGGCCCGGTTCTTTTCCGATGCCTGCAGCGCGTCGCGCAGCGCGTCATCCTCGGCCCGCGTTGCACCACGGGGCGCGGTGCCCTTCATCGGCCGCGCGGTCAGCCTCCCGCGGGCATCGCAGGCAAAGAACAATTCCGGCGAGCGCGACAGGATCACCGGCCCGCCCAGATCGACAAAGGCGCCATGCGGCACCGGCTGGCCTTGCGCCAGGGCGCGGTACAACCCCTCGACCGACCCGGTAAAAGGCGCGGTCAGCGGGAAGGTCAGGTTCGCCTGATAGATATCGCCTGCCGCGATATGGTCATGCAGTGTCTGAAAGGCTTGGGCATAGTCATTCAGGGACCATTCCGCCTGAAAATGGCCCAAAGTAAACGGTTCGGGTGTGATTTCATCGGGCGCTGCGGGCGCGTCGAACACGCCGAACTGCAACAATGGCAGCCCCCGGTCGCCCGGCATCAGATCGTTCAGCTTCGAACACAGGGCATAGCCCAGCTCGTAACTGGCGTACCCGGCCAGCCATTTGCCCCCGGCCCGTGCCCGCGCCATGGCGGCAAAGGCCGCGTCCACCTGATCGGGCGTATCGGCGGTGATCCGGTCCACCGGGTTCTGAAACGTGGTCCCGCCGGGCAGCGGGCCGCGATCGAAGCTTACCCTGGGCTGCGGCATCGCACTCAGAAATCTGCGGCGATGCGCAGCTCTCGCAGCGGGCGCACGATGTCGATCGCTTCCTGATAGATCGGGTGGAATTTATAGGCCTGCAGCGCCGCGTCATCCGCGAATTCGGCATAGACGACGACATCGACCTCGCCCGACAGCGCGTCAACGCGGCTGTTTTCGACCACCTCGAACACGGTGGAATGCGGGATATTGCCCAGCCGCGACAGGCCCGCGACGATGCGCTCGATATCGGCCTTGTCCGTCGCGCTGAAAAAGACGACGTGCCGGATGAAGGATCTGTCTGCCATGGTCTTGGCCCCGCTTTTCAGGTCTGCGCCCCTCATTTGGGGCAATTCCGGGGGCGGTGCAACGGGGAAAGGCGGCCAAGTTCCCGCATGGACACCGCTTGCCGCTTTGCCTATCACCATCGCATGGAATGGGATCACGATCTGGACGCTATCGGGCTTTTGTGCCCGCTGCCCGTGCTGAAGGCGCGCAAACGGCTGCTGGCGATGCAGCCCGGCCAGGTGCTGCGGATGCAGGCGGACGATCCGGCAGCGGTGGTCGATGTGCCGCATTTCTGCGCCGAGTCCGGGCACGAGCTGATCAGCAGCGCCCAGGACGGGCCGGTTCAAAACTATCTGATCCGCCGGAAATAGGCTCTATTCCACCCCAAAACTGGTATATGGCAGGTAACGGACCGGGGTGCCCGGCGTCACCTCCAACGCATCGTCCGGCAATTCGACCAGCCCCGTCGCCCATGACAGCCCGCTGATCCGGCCCGACCCCTCGGACCGGAACACCTCGGCCGTGCCATCCTCGCTCAGGCGGGCGCGCAAGTATTCACGCCGCCCGGCCTTCTTGCGCTTGGAAAACGCGGCCGGCACCTCGAACCCCTGCGGCATTTGCCAGCCCGCGCCAGACAGCATCGAAAGCGCGGGCCGGGCGAAGATCAGCGCACAGACAAAGGCCGCGACCGGATTGCCCGGCAGGCCGAAAACCGGCACCCCCTGCCATTGCGACAGCGCCAGTGGGCGACCGGGTTTCAGCGCGATGCGCCAACTGGACAGCGTGCCTTTCTGGCGTAACAGGGTCGAAACGTGATCCTCATCCCCCGCCGAGGCCCCGCCCGAGGTCAGGATCACATCCGCCTGTTCCGCCCCGGCGTCCAGGCGGTTCTGAATCTGCGCCGGGTCGTCATTCACATGGCCCAGATCGACCGGATCGAACCCCCAGCCCGCGGCCAGCGACAGCAGCATCGGACGGTTGGCATCCCAGATCTGGTGCGGCGCGGCGGGCAGGTCGGGGGCGGGCACGATCTCGTCCCCCGTCGACAACACGCCGACGCGCAGCTTGCGGTAAACATCAACCGACGCCACGCCCAGCGCGGACAAAAGCGCCAGATCGGGCGCGCGCATCCGGTGACCAGCGGGCAGGGCAAGGGTGTCGGCCACCACGTCCTCGCCCGCCTTGCGCGTGTTCGCGCCAGGCTTGACCGGGCCGTCAAAGGCGACGGTGGCGCCATCGGTGACGGTGTCTTCCTCCAACACAACGGTGTCGACCCCATCGGGCAGGATCGCACCGGTCAGGATCCGGATCGCCGATCCATGCGGCACCGCCCCGGCAAAGGGTTGCCCCGCCGCCGCGCGCCCCGCCGCCAGCGGCAGGCGCTGTACGCCCGACCCGGTCGCCGCATGGGCGAAGCCATAACCATCGACCGCCGAGTTGGGGCGTGGCGGGTTCGACCGGCGGGCCATCGCATCGCGCGCCAGCACCCGGCCGCGCGCCTGCGCCGTGGCGACATTTTCCACACTCGTCACCGGATGCAGCACCGATTTCAGCCGGGATAGAGCCTGATTGACCGGCACCCAATCCACACCCTGCGGCATCGCGAAACAGTCATCCTTCAGCCGGGGCGGGATCAGGTCGGCGGCGGATTGAACCGGCGCGGGTTGGTCCATCAACCCCAGCTCTGTCAGGATGAAATCCGCAATCGCGGCGGTATCGTCCAGATCGAAACGCGGCAGCGGCGTGGTCACGGGCGCATCGGCGGCAATCGCGGTGATCGTCGCGTTTTCGACAGCCAGCGGCGGCTTGCCATTGGCGGCGCGATGCGCCTCGACCTTGGGGTGCGCGGCGCCCTTGTACCCCTCGACCAGCACCAGATCGGCGGAGGACAGCCGCGCCAGCAGATCGGCCAGCGGCGGCTCGTCGGCCTCGCGCAGTTCGTGCATCAGCGCCCAGCGGTGGGGCGAGGAGAGCAACACCTCGCGCGCGCCAGCCGCGCGGTGGCGATAACTGTCGCGCCCCGGCTGGTCGACGTCGGTGCTGTGATGGGCGTGCTTGATCGTCGACACCGTCAGGCCGCGCGCGGTGATCTCGGCCACCAGCCGCTCCATCAGCCCGGTTTTGCCTGCGTTCTTCCAGCCGGTGACGCCGTAGACCTTCATGTCAGCGCCTCGGCTTCGGTCAGATCGTCGGGCGTGTTGATGTTGAAGAACGGATCGAACCCGTTCACCGGAAATTCGGCCAGCCGCCCGTCATGCCGGTCGGTCCACAGCACGACCTTTTTCAACCCGTCCCGCAAGGCCGCGCGCAGATCGTCGCGCAGCGCCACGGGCCACAGGCCGAATGTGGGGTGGCGGATGAGCCCCCCTTTCATGGATTTCGTCACCTCGCCCCCGCGCGGGGTCGCGGCCAGAACCAGCGGATGGGTCTGGCCCGCCGACGCGGCCTGTAGCCGCGCCACAAGATCGGTGGGGAAAAACGGCGTATCGGCGGCGACGGTCACGATCCGGTCCGCGCCCTGTTCCACCGCCCAATCGAGGCCGGCCAGAACACCGGCCAGCGGGCCGGGATAGCCGCCGATGCTGTCGGGCAGAACCGGCAAGCCATAATCGTCAAACCGCGCCGGATCGCCATTGGCGTTCAATGCCAGCGCGCCCATTTGCGGCGCGGCCCGCGCGATCACGGCGTCCAGAAGGGTGCCCGACCGAAGCGGCAACAGGCACTTGTCGCCGCCGCCCATCCGGGTCGCCAGACCGCCCGCCAGGATGACGCCCGGTGGCGCGCTCATTCCGCCGCCCCTTTGCGGGCAGATTTGCGGTTTTCGGCGGGAACAGTCTCTGGATCGATGTCGCGTACCAGCCGTTCCTCGCCCGACAGACAGACGAACCGCTGCCCCCGCATCCGCCCGATCAGGGTCAGGCCGACCTGGCGCGCGATCTCGACCCCCCAGGCGGTGAAGCCCGAGCGCGAGGCCAGAACCGGGATGCCCATCAGCGCCGTCTTGATCACCATTTCCGAGGTCAGCCGCCCGGTGGTGTACAGGATCTTGTCCGCCGCCGATACGTCATGGCGGAACATGAAGCCCGCGACCTTGTCGACGGCATTATGGCGACCGACATCCTCCATATAGACCAGCGGCTGGTCCTGTTGGCAGAGCACCGTGCCATGTATTGCCCCGGCTTGCAGATACAGCGACGGCATGGTGTTGATCCGGTGCGCCAGCGCATAAAGCCAGCTTGTGCGCAGCTCGGCCGGGGGCAGGGTCAGGCCCTCCAGCCCCTCCATCATGTCGCCGAAAACGGTGCCGACCGCGCACCCGCTGGTGCGGGTCTTTTTCTGCACCTTTTCCTCATAGGAGGTCTCGCGCTCGGTCCGGACGACGACGGTCTCGACCTCGTCATCATAGTCGACGGCGGTCACGATATCGTCGTCCAGCAGCATCCCCTGATTGCGCAGAAACCCCAGCGCCAGATAGTCGGGATAATCGCCAATCGTCATCGCGGTGACGATTTCCTGCCGGTTCAGATAGATCGTCAGGGGGCGTTCCTCGACCACGGCGATCTCGACCTCTTGCCCGGTCTGGTCGGTGCCGCGCACAGCCCGCGTCAGGCGCGGATCGTCGGGGTTGGGCAAAAGGGGCAGGTCGGGCGGGGTCAAGTCGAGCTCCGTCAAGGGTTGCTTTTCCGTGTCGCAGCGCATCTTGTAGTCCAGTCAGGGGACATGCAAGGGAAAGCCATGCTGGGCTATGTCATCGCAAGGGAGCCGGGGGTCACCGACGATCTGATGCGCGCGGTCGCGACCCGCCTGCGCGCGGATGGCGTGCATGTGATCGGCGCGGTACAGGTCAATCTGGTGACCGATCCGGACACCAAATGCCACATGGACCTGCATATCCTGAACGGTGACGACGTGGTGCGGATCAGCCAGAACCTGGGCGCGCTGTCCAAGGGCTGCCGGCTGGACCCCGATGGGCTGGAACGCGCCGTCGGGCTGGTGGCCGCGCATGTCGAGGCGGGCGGCGATATCCTGATCGTCAACAAGTTCGGCAAGCAGGAGGCCGACGGCCGCGGCTTTCGCCCCGTGATCGGCGAGGCGCTGGCGGCTGGCATTCCGGTGCTGACGGCGGTGGGGGAAACCAACCTGCCCGCGTTTCTGGAGTTCGCCGAAGACTATGCCGAATTACTGCCGAACACAGCGGAAAACGTCCTGAACTGGGCCAATGCCCGGATGCGCGACACCGCCGTTTAAGGGGCAATTTCGCCGGAAATTCACCGCAGGCGAAGCATAAAATCCCGGCCACCCAGCCCTTATATCAAGGACATGCGCCCGTTCGCGCGGACACCATATGCAGGATGGACCAACCTGCTGGTTTTGCTTTAAAAGCTGTCTGGCCGTTGTCCGGGGCAGCTTGTTCCGCGCCAATCAGCTTTGGAGGAAACAGTGCCCGCACTTGAAACAGCCCGTCAGGAACTGGCCGAGACTTACAACCTGGCCCCCAACCCGCAATTGGCCGCCGATCTGGCCGATCTTTACACGCGGATGGACCGCGTCGTAACCCCGGCGGACTGGGCCATGCACGCGCCCTATGTCGATGCGATCAACAAGCTGAAAAAGGAAAAGAACGCCGTCATTCTGGCGCATAACTATATGACGCCCGACATCTATCATGGTGTGGCCGATGTGGTGGGTGACAGCCTGCAACTGGCGATCGAGGCGACGAAGGTCAAGGAAGACATCATCGTGCAATGCGGTGTGCATTTCATGGCCGAAACGTCAAAGATCCTGAATCCGGCGAAAACGGTGCTGATCCCCGACATGAAAGCGGGCTGTTCGCTGGCCGAAAGCATCACCGCCGATGGCATCGCCCAGATGCGTGCGAAATACCCCGGCGCGCCGGTCGTTTCTTACGTGAACACCACGGCCGAGGTGAAGGCGGCGTCCGATATCTGCTGCACCTCGTCCAATGCCGCGGCCATCGTGCGCGCGATGGACAGCCACACGGTCATCATGACCCCCGACCAGTACCTGGCCCAGAACGTCGCGGCCGAGGTGCCGGAGAAGAACGTCGTCTGGTGGGAAGGGTCGTGCATCGTGCACGAACAATACACCGCGCAGGACATCCACGATTTCCGCGAATGGAACCCCGGCACGCGCATCATCGCGCATCCCGAATGCCCGCCCTCGGTGGTCGAGGCGTCGGATTTCTCGGGCTCGACCAGCGGGATCATCAAATACGTGACCGAGCAGAAGCCGGAAAAGGCGATGCTGGTGACGGAATGTTCGATGGCCTCGAACATCGCCGATGCCCTGCCCGAGGTCGATTTCGTCGGCCCCTGCAACATGTGCCCATACATGAAGAAGATCACGCTGGAGAAGATCCTGTGGTCGCTGCACACCCTGACCGAAGAGGTCAAAGTCGACCCTGATGTGGCCGAAAAGGCCCGGATCGCGGTCGAACGGATGATCGACCTGAGCCGGGAACTGGGCATCTGAGCGTGATCGACACCCAACGGATCGTCATTGTCGGCGCGGGGCTGGGCGCGCTTTATGCCGCGCTGGAACTGGCGCCGCGTCCGGTCCTGATGATCTCGCCCGAGCCGTTGGGGCGCGGGGCCAGCTCGGCCTGGGCGCAGGGCGGCGTGGCGGCGGCGATGGATGCCGCCGACAGCCCCGACGATCACGCCCGCGATACGGTCGTGGCCGGGGCGGGCACCGTCGATACGGACGTCGCCGCGATGGTGACCGCACACGCGCGCGACCATATTCTGGACCTGACCGCGCTTGGCACGCCCTTCGATCGCGGACCCGATGGCGGCTATGTCATGAGCCGCGAGGCCGCACATTCCCGCGCCCGCGTGGTGCGGGTGCAGGGCGACCAAGCGGGTCGGCAGATCATGGAAACCCTGATCGAACAGGTCCGCGCGACCCCGTCGGTCCAGATCCTGGAACATGCACTGGCGCTGGCGCTGGAAACCGATGGCGACCGCGTCACCGGCATCTGGATCGAGCGTGCGGGTGATCCGTCCGCGCCAGTGCTGATGCGCGCGCCCGCGATCCTGCTGGCCGGTGGCGGTTCGGGCGGGCTTTATGCCGTGACCACGAACCCGCCGCGCATCCGTGGCCAGGTGATCGGCTTTGCCGCCCGCGCCGGGGCGGTGATCGGCGACCCGGAATTCGTGCAATTCCACCCCACGGCCTTTGACATTAACGAAGACCCCGCGCCGCTGGCGACCGAGGCGCTGCGCGGCGATGGCGCGACGCTGATCAATGCCGATGGCGAACGGTTCATGTTGGCCGTGCATCCCGATGCCGAGCTTGCCCCGCGCGACATCGTGGCGCGCGCGATCTTTGCCCAGACTCAGGCGGGCAAGCGCCCGATGCTGGACACCCGTCAGGCATTGGGTGCAGAGGTTCTGACACGCTTCCCATCCGTCGCGGAAACCTGCATTCGGGCCGGAATAGACCCTGTTCACCAGCCGATCCCGGTCACCACCGCCGCGCATTACCACATGGGCGGGGTGGACACCGACATGAACGGACGTGCGAGCCTTGAGGGGCTGTGGGTCTGTGGCGAGGCATCGTCCACCGGCCTGCATGGGGCGAACCGCCTGGCCTCAAACGGGTTGCTCGAGGCGCTGGTTTACGCCCGCGCCGCCGCGCGGGACATTGCCGCGACCTTGCCGGCGGTGGATCACGCGACGCCGGTCGCGCCAGACTTCGCCGATGGCGGCGCGCTGCCCGACCCCGACGCGGTGGCCGAGCTGCGCCAAACCATGACCGATCATGTCGGCGTGCGCCGCAACGCGCAGGGTCTGAAAACCGCGCTGCGCACCATCGCGCGGTTGGAACAGGCCAACCCGGCAGTGGGTTTTCTGAACATGACCGCCACCGCGACGCTGATCGCGGCCGCCGCCCTGCAACGGCAGGAAAGCCGGGGCGGACATTTCCGCGACGATTTCCCAGAACCCGATCCGGCACAAGCCAGTCGGACACGAATTACGCTGGAACAGGCTCTGAAAATCCGCGATTCCGCGCTAAAGGAGGCCACGATTTGACCCCCATGCCCCCCCTGCCCGATCTGATCCTGGAACCGCTGGTCCGCGCTGCGCTGATGGAGGATCTGGGCACCTATGGCGATGTGACCACGCGCGCCGTGATCCCCGCCGACACCACCTATGCCGCGCGGATCAACGCGCGCGAACCCGGCGTCGTGTCGGGCATGCAGATCGCGCGCATCGCCTTTCATCTGGTCGATCCGGCGCTGAAGGTGGAAACGCTGAAAGCCGATGGCGCAGAAATCGTGCCGGGTGACACGCTGATGACGATCGAAGGCTCCGCCGCGTCGATCCTGTCGGGCGAACGGGTCGCGCTGAACTTTGCCGGGCGGCTGTCGGGCATCGCCACGCTGACCGCCTCTTTCGTCGCCGAAACCCGTGGCACCGACACGCGCATCACCTGCACCCGCAAGACGACGCCGGGCCTGCGGCTGGTCGAAAAACAGGCCGTGCTGCATGGCGGTGGGTTCAATCACCGCTATTCCCTGTCGGACGCGATCCTGATCAAGGACAACCACATCGCCGCCGCCGGGGGCGTTCCGGCGGTGCTGAAAGCCGCGCGCGCCACGGCCTCGCACATGATGCGTGTCGAGATCGAGGTTGATCGGTTGGACCAGCTGGAACAGGTGCTGGAGACAGGCGGCGCCGATGTGGCGCTGCTGGACAACATGGACACGCCCACCCTGGCACAGGCGGTTCAGATGTGCCGCGGCAAGATCGTGACCGAGGCGTCGGGCAACATGAAACTGCCCCGCATTGCCGAGGTTGCGGCCACCGGCGTCGACTATATCTCCTCCGGGGCGCTGACCCATTCGGCGCGCACGCTGGACCTGGGCCTGGATTTCTGAGCCACGAAGCTTGCGCGGGCGCGAACCCATCCGATATCCGTAGGTATACGGCAGTTGCGGAGAAACCCTGCGTGCGTTCGAAAAAGACCCTGTTCCAGCGGATTTCGCTTGTTCTGACCCTGCTGGCGGGCCTGTGGGCACCTGCGGCATCGGCGGTCCAGATCACCGTTTTCGCCGCCGCCAGCCTGAAAGAGTCGCTGGAACAGATCGCCGCAAGCTATGAACGACAGACTTCGGATCAGGTGCGCCTGTCGATGGCCGGTTCGTCGACGCTGGCGCGGCAGATCGAACAGGGCGCGCCGGCTGACATCTATCTGTCGGCCAATCCCGACTGGATGGATTGGTTGCAGGACCGCGGCCTGATCGACGCCGCCACGCGGGTTGACCTGCTGCGCAACCGGCTGGTGTTGATCGCCCCCACCCGTCCCCGGATCAAGGGGCTGGATTTCGGTGACGGGCGCATCGCCATGGCGCTGGTCGATGCGGTGCCGGCCGGTATCTATGGCAAGGCCGCGCTGGAAACGCTGGGGGAATGGCCCGCCCTGCAATCGCGCGTGGTCCAGACCGACAATGTGCGCGCCGCGCTGGCGCTGGTTGCTTTGGGCGAGGCGCCGCGCGGCATCGTTTACCAGACCGATGCACTGGCCGAGCCGCGCGTGCAGGTGCTGGCCGAATTTCCCGCCGACAGCCATCCGCCCATCATCTATCCCGCCGCGATCGTGGCGGGCCGGGACAGCCCCGCCAGCCAACGGTTCATGGCCTATCTGCTGTCGGATCAGGCGCGCGCGATCTTCGGCGCGGCGGGGTTCGCCGTGATGCAGGCCGACCGATGAGCTGGCTTGGGCCCGAGGAATGGCAGGCGGTCGCGCTGTCGCTGAAGGTGTCGTTCTGGGCCACGCTGGTCGCGCTTCCGCTGGGCACGCTGACCGCCTATGTGCTGGCGCGCCACAGCTTTCCGGGCAAACAGGCGCTGAATGCGCTGGTGCATTTGCCGCTGATCATGCCGCCGGTCGTGACCGGTTACCTGCTGCTGCTGACCTTTGGCACGCGCGGTGCTTTGGGCAGTTTTCTGCAGGAATGGGGTCTTGTTTTCGCCTTTCGCTGGACCGGTGCGGCGCTGGCAGCGGGGGTGATGGCGTTCCCGCTGATGGTCCGGGCGATCCGCCTGTCGATCGAGGCGGTCGATCCGAAACTGGAACAGGCCGCCGCGACGCTGGGCGCCTCGCGCCTGTGGGTCTTTGTCACCGTCACCCTGCCGCTGATCCTGCCGGGGATTCTGGCCGGTACCGTTCTGGCCTTTGCCAAAGCAATGGGCGAATTCGGCGCGACGATCACGTTTGTATCGAACATCCCGGGCGAGACCCGCACGCTGCCCACCGCGATCTATGGCTTCCTGCAGGTTCCGGGGGGCGAGGGCGCGGCGCTGCGGCTTGTGGTGATTTCGGTCGTCATTGCCGTCGGCGCGCTTTTGCTGTCCGAATTTCTGGCCCATCGCGCCGCACGCCGGGTGGCGGGCGCATGAGCCTGTCGGTCCGCCTGAGCCACCGGCTGCCGGATTTTGATCTGGACATCCGGTTCGACGCGCCGCCGGGGCTGACCGTGCTGTTCGGGCAATCGGGGTCGGGGAAAACCACCGTCGTGAATGCGGTTTCGGGGCTGCTCAGGCCCGATTCCGGGCGGATCAGTGTCGAAAACCGCGTATTGGTCGATACCGAAAACCGCGTCTGGCTGCCGCCGCATCGGCGCAAGCTGGGCTATATTTTTCAGGAAGGGCGACTGTTCCCGCATCTGACGGTGAAACAGAACCTGCTGTATGGCCGCTGGTTTGCGCGCGCGGGCGGCCCGGCGGAAGACCCCGACAAGGTGATCGACCTGTTGGGGATCGGGGCGTTGCTGGATCGGCGGCCCGGCTCGCTGTCGGGCGGGGAAAAACAGCGCGTGGCCATCGGACGGGCGCTGTTGGCGCATCCGCAGCTGATCCTGGCGGACGAGCCGCTTTCGGCGCTGGACGAGCCGCGCAAGGCAGAGCTGATGCCCTATTTCGAGCGGCTACGGGACGAATTCACCATCCCGATCCTTTATGTCAGCCATTCCGCGACCGAGGTCGCGCGCCTGGCAACGACCGTCATCGCCATCGACCGTGGCCGCGTGCGGCATCAGGGACCGGCGGCCGAGGTTCTGGGCGATCCCGGCTTTCGGCCCCAGGGCAGCCGATCCATCGGCGCGATTTTGCAGGCGAAGGTCGCGCGGCACCATGACGATGGCCTGACCGAGCTGGACGCGGGCGGCGCCAGCCTGTTTCTGCCCCATATCGCGCGCGATCCCGGACAGCCGGTGCGGGTGCGGATCACGGCCCATGATGTGGTTCTGGCCACGACGGAACCCGTGGGGCTGTCGGCGTTGAACATCCTGTCCGGGACGGTGCGCGATATCCGCACGGGCGACGGGCCGGGGGCCATCGTGTCGGTCGACACCCGCGCCGGGCGGATTCTGGCGCGGGTCACGCGGCGGTCGATCACCGCGCTGAACCTGTCGGTCGGACAACCCTGTTACGCGGTGATCAAATCGGTGGCTGTCGCGCCCGAAGATATCGGCAAGGGCTAGCTGGCGGCTTTCTTCTCTGCGGGGACGATCTCGATCACCTCGGCTGTCTCGGGGACCTCGGACTCGTCGGTCTCGTCGACCTCTTCCGCCTCGACGATATCGGCGTCATCCTCGTCGGCCTGCGTCTGATCGGCAATCGCGCCGACGATCAGCGGCAGCATCTCGGTCGAGCGTGGCATCGCGATCTCGCCCGCCGCGGCCTCTTTCCACGACAGGGTGTCGAAGCTGCCGCAATGCTGGCAAACCGGCGCCCATTCGGCATGAACAGTGCCGCATTTGTCGCAGGTCCACTGCGGCCCGCGCGAGGCGGTCAGCGCCTTGGTCAGCCAGCCGCGTACCACGCTGTCATCCGACCCCTCGCCGCGTTCGATGGCCGCCATCAGCGTCAGCGCCCGCGCGGTCGGGTGGGTTTCGGCCAGCGTGCCCAGCGCCTTGCGCGCGGCGGGGAAATCCTCGGCCGCGATGTAAAGCTCGGCGGTCAGCATGCGGCTTTCGGGGTCATCCGGCGTGATCGAGGTCAGCGCCCGGAACCGCTTGATCCGTGCCTCGGGCGTTTCATCGGGCATGATCTCGGCAAAGGCCGAGGCCAGATCGGGATGCGGCTGCACGCCCCAAGCCTTTTTCAGGATCCGCGTGGCATAGCGCGGCTTGCCCTGTTCAATATAGGACCGTGCGGCCATCGCGGCGGCGGGGATCAGGTCGGGCGACAGGCGGTTGGCCTCGATCGCGGCTTCGCGTGCCTCGACCGTCTTGCCGTCGGCCAGGATATCGCGCGCCTCGGACAGGGCCAGGGTCGCATCGCGGCGCCGGTGCACATCACGCGGCAGGACCCCGGTTTTCAACTTGGAATTCAGCGTCTTGCGCGCGCCGGTCCAGTCCGCATGGTCGGCCTGAAGCTGCAACAGGATATCCTGCACTTCTTCATGCGCGGGTTTCAGGTCATGTGCCTTTTCGGCCAGTTTCAGGGCGGTGTCGGTGTCCCCTTCGGCCAGGCGCTGTTTCATGATGCCGCGCACGCCAACAAAACGGGTCTTGTCGTCCTGCAACAGGCGTTTGTAGACATCCTGCGCCTTCTTGCTGTCCCCGGCCATCTCGGCCGCCTGCGCCATCAGCAGGTTGGTCAGCTCGGGCCGGTTCAGGTAACGTTCGGCACGGGCGGCTTTCGACAGCGCCTCGCGCCCCTCGCCCGAGGCGAGCGCGGTCAGGCTTTCGGCAATCGCCTTGAAGCCCTTTCTTTCCCTGTTCCGGCTGAAATACCGCGTGATCGCGGTTTCATCACCCAACAGAAAGCGCGCCACAGCCACCAGCAGACCGGCCAGTTTCAGCAACAGCCAAACCGCCGCGATCAGCAGCACCGCAAAGATTACCGCCTGAAGCGGCCCCATGTTGAATTCGATATTGCCCACGGCCAGCCGGACACCGGTGCCGGTTTCCAGCAACATGCCCGCGCCCAGCGCGACAGCCGCAATCAGGACAACAAAAAACAGGATCTTGAGCAGAGACCAGAGCATGTTTGTCGTCCTCAGTTGATGTTCAGCGTTTCGGCCAGGTCATCGGCGGCGGCCAGCGCGTCCAGACGCGCCCGGGCCGCGGTGACCCAATCCGTCATCGCCGATTGCCCTTCGGGCGGCAGCATCACGATCTCGGCCAGCGCACCGGCGACATCGCCGCTGTTCAAGGTGGCCTCGGCCCGCGACAGGATCGCGTCGGGGTCGTCCCCCTCGCGCGGTTCCAGCGAACGGACACCGAACTGCCCGCGCAGAAACGCGCTGACCCGGTTGGCCGGATCCTCGCCCGCCGTGGCGTGAAGCGATGCCTGCAACCCGTCGCGCGCGGCAGCGGGGAACGCATCCTGCAGCGTCGACAGCGCGGCAACCCCATCCTGTGCGACCGCCGACAGTGCCGGCGGCACGTCCGTATCCAGATCGGACAGGGCAGAGGTAAAGCTGCCACCGGATTCCAGCGCCGCCTGAATACGCAGCATCGCGGCGCGGGTTTCCAGCGCCTTGGCCCGGTCCGAAGCGGCGTCGATCTCGGACCGTGCGCGGTCGGCCATCATCGACACATCCGCCGCGATCCGGTCGTTTTCGGCCTGTTGCGATTCCAGCGCGGTGCGCATCTTTTCCAGCTCGCGCTCATAAGCGGCGACCGAGGCGTCGTTCGACGACCGCAGGGGCGCCTTTTCGACCGTGGTCAGCCGCTCGTCGATCTCGCCCAGCCAGATGCTTTGTGCGGCGACATCTTCGGCGATCTTGTCCAGCCGCCCGGAAAGCGCATCGTTCATCTCGGCGATCTGCGCGGTCAGCGCTTCGGTGCCGGAACGGTCCTGCACGGTTTGGGTCAGGTCGGACATGCCGGTGCTGAGTGTGGCCAGCCGATCTTCCTGGGCCTGAACGGTGGCGCGCAGGGCGTCGGTATCGCCCTGATCGGTCAACCAGCTTTGCGGCAGGATGAATTTCGCGGCACCCAGACCGATCAGCGCGGCCAGCACACCGCCCAGCAGCAAGGCACCGAACCCCGCGCCGCTGGATTCGCGCGGCGCCGGGGCGACCGGCTCGGGCTGCGGTTCTGGTTCGGCCGTCGTTTCCGGCGCGACCCGCGTCAACAGATCGCTTTCGTCTTCGTCGGTATCCGGCGTGTCGGACGCGATATCGTCGTCTGCGGGTTCGGTGGCGTCGGCTTCGGGCGCATCCGCGTCCTGGGGCGTATCATCGGGGGTGTCATCCGTCACCTTCGGTTCTGGTCCGGACTCCGTTGATGTCAGATCGGTGTCTTCTTCATCATTTTTTGGCTTGTCTTGATCCGCCACGATAAACCCACCCTCCGATTCATAACCTGTCAGACAATTGCTGACAGAACCTTAGCCCGCCCGGCCCCCGCCCTCAAGCTTTCGCACCTGCGAAATAAGCGGCGCCATGGCCGCCAGCATCCCGGGCAGATCGGGGGTTTCCGCCTGAACCAGCCGCGCACAGGGCGCATCGCCCCAGGCGCGCGTCGCGGCAGCGCTGATCGTGACCAGCCACAGATCCCCCGTCTGCGGTGGCAGCTTGTCCGACAAGAGCCGCGCGCTTCGCGGGGAAAACAGCGGCACGATTACCGGTGACGCGGATTTCAACAGCTTTTGCGCCGGAACAGTCAAGGTTTCGGCCACCTGGCGATAGACGACGCATTCCGCGCAGGGCACCCCATTCGCGCTGAGCCGTCCCGCGACATCGCCACGGGCATGGGTGCCACGCATGTGGATCAGCGGCCGGGACGGCGGATCGCGCAGCAGCCCCGCCACCAGCGCATCGGCGTCCGGCCCGACGCAGCTGGCCTGCCAATCCTCCGCGCGCGCAGCCTGTGTGGTGGCCGTGCCGACGCAAAAGGCCGCCGTGCCGGGGGCGGGCATCTGGTCGCACAGCGCCGCAACAGCACTGGCCGAGGTGAAGATGACATCGGTTTGCGGTGGCACGGCATCTGGCGGCGCACACGATTCGATCCGCATCACCGGCGCGATCACGATGTTCAAATCATCGCCGAACTGCGCGCGCAGGGCCTGCGCAAAGCGGTCGGATCGGGCGGCGGGCCGCGTCACAAGAATGCTGGGTCCGGTGGCCGGCAATCGCGCCCCCTTGGCATTGTGCGTCCATCCTCTCGGTGTTACCTGCGGGGGGAAAGGCGCGCAATGGCTGTGATGAAACATGAAACTCTGACCGTTCTGGGGATCGAAAGCAGCTGCGACGATACCGCGGCGGCGGTGGTGCGGCTGGCCCCCGATGGGCGCGCGCAGATCCTGTCCAGCGTTGTCGCCGGCCAGACCGAGCTGCACGCGGCCTTTGGCGGGGTCGTGCCCGAACTGGCCGCCCGCGCCCATGCCGAAAAGCTGGATCTGTGCGTCGAAACCGCGCTGCAACAGGCCGAGCTGGACCTGCGCGCGCTGGATGCCATCGCGGTCACCGCCGGGCCGGGGCTGATCGGCGGGGTGCTGTCGGGGGTGATGTGCGCCAAGGGGCTGGCCGCCGGATCGGGCCTGCCGCTGGTGGGGGTCAATCACCTGGCCGGGCATGCGCTGACGCCGCGCCTGACCGACGGGCTGGAATTTCCCCATTTGATGCTGCTGGTCTCGGGCGGGCATTGCCAGTTTCTGCGCGTTGATGGCCCACAGGATTTCACCCGCCTGGGCGGCACAATCGATGACGCCCCGGGCGAGGCGTTCGACAAGACCGCGCGGCTTTTGGGGCTGGACCAGCCCGGCGGCCCGGCGGTTCAGCGCGAAGCCGCATCGGGGGACGAGAAACGCTTTGCCTTTCCGCGCCCGCTGCTGGACCGGCCGGGATGCGACATGTCGTTTTCAGGGCTGAAAACCGCGCTGCTGCGGGCGCGCGACGCGGTGGTGACGGAAAAAGGCGGGCTGACCCGACAGGACCGCGCCGATCTGTGCGCCGGGTTTCAGGCCGCAGTGCGCGATGTGCTGATGGAAAAGACGCGCCGCGCGCTGGCGGGTTTCGCGGGCCCGATCGCGGCCCAACCCACCCTGGCCGTGGCCGGCGGCGTGGCTGCGAATACCGCCATTCGGGCCGGGTTAGAGACACTTTGCACCGATCTGGGCGTGCGCTTTCTGGCGCCCCCGCTGGCGCTTTGTACTGACAATGCCGCCATGATCGCCTGGGCCGGGATCGAACGGTTCCGCATGGGTGCGCGCGATGACATGACCCTGTCGGCGCGGCCGCGCTGGCCGCTGGATGAGCGCAGCCCGGCATTGCTGGGGTCGGGCAAGAAAGGGGCCAAGGCATGAGCGAAATCGCGGTGATCGGCGCCGGGGCCTTTGGCTCGGCCCTGGCCGTGGCGCTGGCCCGCGATGGGCGCAAGGTGGCGCTTTGGGGGCGCGATGCCGCCCAGATGGAAACCATCGCGCAGACCCGCCAGAACACCCGCGCGCTGCCGGGCATCGACCTGCCCGAAGGGGTCACCGCGATGCCGGATCTGGCACAGGCGGCGCGGGCCGAAACCTGTTTGCTGGCGGTGCCGATGCAATCGCTGGCGGGCTTTCTGGCCGAACATTGGGATCTGTTCCGGGGCAAGGCGCTGGTCGCCTGTTGCAAGGGCGTCGACCTGACAACCGGGCAGGGGCCCAGTGCTGTTATCACCACAGCCCTGCCCGATGCGCGGCCCGCGATCCTGACCGGGCCCAGCTTTGCCGCCGATATCGCCCGCGGCCAGCCCACCGCGCTGACGCTGGCCTGCGCCGACGAGGCGCTTGGCACCGCCCTGCAACAGCAGCTTTCGACCGCCAGTTTAAGGCTCTATCTCAGCCCGGATGTGGCCGGGGCCGAGCTAGGCGGCGCGCTGAAGAACGTGATCGCGATTGCCGCCGGGCTGGTGATCGGGGCGGGCTATGGCGACAGTGCGCGCGCCGCGCTGATGACCCGTGGCTTCGCCGAGATGCAGCGTTTCGCGCTGGCCCGTGGTGCGCGGGCCGAGACGCTGGCCGGGCTGTCGGGGCTGGGCGATCTGATCCTGACCTGCACATCCGACCTGTCGCGGAATTTCTGCTTTGGCCGCGCCCTGGGCCGGGCCGAGGGGTTCGATCCCACCATCACCGTCGAAGGCGCCGCAACGGCCCGCGCGGTGGACCGGTTGGCCACCGAACAGGGCATCGACATGCCCATCACCCGCATGGTGACGGCGGTTATTGACCATCGTTGCAGCATTGCCGATGCTGCCGCCGACCTGTTTTCCCGCCCATTGAAAAAGGAATGACGATGCCGCTTTTCGCCGTGATCTGCACCGACAAGCCCGGTGCGCTGGAGCTGCGCAAATCCAACCGCCAGGCCCATCTGGACTATATCGAAAGCACCGGTGTCGTGCAGCAGGCCGGCCCGTTCCTGGATGCCGAAGGCGCGATGTGCGGCTCTTTGCTGATCCTCGATGTCGCTGACATGACGGCGGCGCGCGCCTGGGCGGACAGCGATCCTTATGCACAGGCTGGCGTCTTCGCCGATGTGCGGATCGAAACATGGAACAAGGTGGTCGGCTGATGCAGTACTGGTTGTTCAAATCCGAGCCCAACACCTGGAGCTGGGATCAGCAGGTCGCGCGTGGCGACAAGGGCGAGGAATGGGATGGTGTGCGCAATTACCAGGCGCGCAACAACATGCGCGCGATGGAGATCGGCGATCGCGGGTTTTTCTATCACTCGATGAAGGAAAAGGCGATTGTCGGCGTGGTCGAGGTCATCGCCAAGGCCCACCCCGACAGCACCACCGACGATCCGCGCTGGGAATGCGTGGATATCAAGGCCATCGGCCCGGTCGAAACACCCGTCACGCTGGACATGTGCAAGGCCGAGCCGCGGCTGGAAAAGATGGTGCTGGTCAACAACTCGCGCCTGTCGGTGCAGCCGGTGTCCGCCGAGGAATGGGCGGTGGTCTGTGAAATGGCCGGCATCGCGCCCTAGGCAGATCGGTTTTTATCCGGCACTCTTTCCGCAGGATGCGCGAAAGGACATGCCATGAGTTGGATTTCCGTGATTGTCGCCGCCCTGGCCAGCTATGGGTTCGGGGCGGTCTGGTACATGACGCTGGCCCGTCCCTGGATGAAGGCGGCGGGGGTCGCGGCGGATGAAACCGGCAAGCCTGTGACCGATGCCGGGCCGATGCCCTATGTCATTGCGATTTTCTGCTCGCTTCTTGTGGCCGGCATGATGCGCCATGTGTTCGAACTCAGCGGGATCGACACCGCCGGGGCGGGGGCCGTTGCCGGGCTTGGCCTGGGTCTGTTCATCGCCGCGCCATGGATCGCCACGAACTATGCCTTTGCCGACCGGCCGATGAAGCTGACGCTGATCGACGGGGGATATGCGACGCTGGGCTCGACCCTCATGGGGCTGATCCTGGGCATTTTCTGATCCGGTAGGGACGAGAAAGCGACGGGGGGCCACGTCCACCGGGCCCCCCATCTTTCCACATGCACCCTTGCGCACCACATGTGTTCTATGAAAGCCCGGCCTTTTGGCCCGTTACTCAAGGCATAGCGCAATCGGCGCCCGCCTGAAAGAAATTAGTCCCGAAAATATGTTTAAAAACAATCGGAAATGAAAAACGCCCGCTGGAAGGCGGGCGCTTGAACCTCATGGGTCGGGGATCAGCCGTAGACCGATTCCTTGCCGAAATGCTTGGTCAGCATGTAATAGATCACCGCGCGATACTTGTTCCGCTCGGACCGGCCATAGGTTTCGATCACCGAATTGATCGCTTCCATCAGCTGCGGGCCATCCGCCAGGCCCAGCTTCTTGACCAGGAAGTTGCTCTTGACCGTTTCCAGCTCGCCATCCTGCGAAGCCGCGACGGTCGAGGCGTCGGCGTTATAGATCGACGGACCACAGCCGATGGTCACCTTGGTCAGCAGGTCCATGTCCGGCTCCATCCCGCATTTCGTGCGCAGGTCGTCGGCGTATTTTGCGATCAGATCGTCTCGTTTGCCCATGAATAGTCTCCCAGTTTTTACCGAGCCAGAGGGTATGCCGAAATCCGGTCGCAAAAAAGGAAAAGATTTCGCGGTTTTCCCCGCAAATCGGCACAAGCGCGCGAAATTCCGCGCTTGTGTCACTGTTTCGGCAAAACCCGGCGCAAAAGGCCCGGGTCGGGGAACGCTGTCCTAGTAGCGATAGTGATCGGGCTTGAACGGACCTTCGGGCGTGACGCCGATATAATCGGCCTGTTCGGTCGAAAGCGTCGTCAGCTTCACGCCGATCTTCTGCAGATGCAGGCGCGCGACCTTTTCATCCAGATGCTTGGGCAGGACATAGACCTTGTTTTCGTACTGGTCGCCCTTGGTGAACAGCTCGATCTGGGCCAGAACCTGGTTGGTGAAGGACGCCGACATCACGAAGGACGGGTGCCCGGTGGCGTTGCCCAGGTTCAGCAGCCGCCCTTCGGACAGCAGGATCATGCGGTTGCCCGAGGGCATCTCGATCATGTCCACCTGGTCCTTGATATTGGTCCATTTGTGGTTCTTCAGGTTGGCCACCTGAATTTCATTGTCGAAATGGCCGATATTCCCGACGATGGCCATGTCCTTCATCTCGCGCATATGCTCGATGCGGATCACGTCCTTGTTGCCGGTGGTGGTGATGAAGATATCGGCGGTCGGCGCCTCGTCTTCCAGCGTCGTCACCTCGAACCCGTCCATCGCGGCCTGAAGCGCGCAGATCGGGTCGACCTCGGTCACCTTGACGCGGGCACCGGCACCGCGCAGCGACGCGGCCGACCCCTTGCCCACGTCGCCATAGCCGCAGACAACCGCGACCTTGCCCGCCATCATCGTATCGGTGGCGCGGCGGATTCCGTCGACCAGGCTTTCCTTGCAGCCGTACTTGTTGTCGAATTTCGACTTGGTCACGCTGTCATTCACGTTGATCGCCGGGAAGGGCAGGTGGCCTTTTTCCATCATCTGGTACAGACGATGCACGCCGGTGGTGGTTTCCTCGGTCACGCCCTGGATCATGTGGCGCTGCTTGGTGAACCAGCCGGGGGTTTCGGCCAGGCGCTTCTTGATCTGGGCGAAGAGCGCGACCTCTTCCTCGCTGGTGGGGGTGTCGATCAGGCCGGTTTCACCTTCTTCGACCCGCGCGCCCAACAGGATGTACAGCGTCGCGTCGCCGCCATCGTCCAGGATCATGTTGCAGCCGCCGTCCTCGAACTGGAAGATCTTGTCGGCATAGTCCCAGTATTCTTCCAGAGTTTCGCCCTTGATGGCGAAAACCGGGATACCGGCGGCGGCGATTGCGGCGGCGGCGTGGTCCTGGGTGGAAAAGATGTTGCACGAGGCCCAACGCACATCCGCGCCCAGCGCGACCAGCGTTTCGATCAGAACCGCGGTCTGGATCGTCATGTGCAGCGATCCGGCGATCCGCGCGCCTTTCAGCGGCTTGGTGTCACCGTATTCTTCGCGCAGGGCCATCAGACCCGGCATTTCGGTTTCGGCGATATCCAGCTCCTTGCGCCCGAAATCGGCCAGCGAAATGTCTTTGACGATGTAATCTGTGGTCATGGGACCCGCTCCGTTTGGACAGCTTGTTGGGCGGCCACATAGCACCCGGACCGGGGCGCGGCAACTCGCGACGCGGGATTCCGCGCCGGTCGGGCGGATTTACAGTTTCCCCGGGACGGGCTAGCACCGGAACAAAGACGAAACGAGGGAGAGTCGCATGGCCAAGGAACCCCGCGCCTGGCAACGGATGCTGTCGGGCCGGCGGCTGGATCTGCTGGATCCGACGCCGGTGGATATCGAGATCGACGATATCGCCCACGGGCTGGCCTTTGTCGCGCGCTGGAACGGGCAGACGCGGGGCGATTTCGCCTATTCCGTGGCCGAACATTCTCTGCTGGTCGAAGAGATTTACGGCAGAATAGTGCCTGATTGCCCGCCGAAATGGCGGTTGGCCGCGTTGCTGCACGATGCCCCGGAATATGTGATCGGCGATATGATTTCCCCGGTAAAAGCGGCCGTCGGCCCGGCCTATGGCGCGCTGGATGACCGGCTGGCGGTGGCGATCCATGTGCGCTTCGGCCTGCCCGCGACGGTGCCGGTACGGGTCAAGAAACAGATCAAGCGGGCCGACAGGATTTCGGCCTGGCTGGAGGCCACCCAGATCGCGGGTTTCACCAAGACCGAGGCTGACAAGTTTTTCGGCAAACCCGCGCCCGCGCTGACCGAAGGGCTGGAAATCCGGCTGCGCCCCCCGGTCGAGGTGCGCAATGCCTATGTCGCGCGGCACGCCGATCTGCTGGCGCGGATCTGATCAGAACTGCCAGGGGACATAGGCCTTGTCCCCGGTCAGGCCCTTATCCTCGAATACCTGCGCGCGCTCGGTATCGGTGACCGGCTCCCACACGGGTCCATCGCCGATAAAGCCGTTCTGGCGCAGCGCCTGTTGCAGCAGGGGCAGATCCAGCTCGCCAAATGACATGCGGCTGGCGCGTTTCTTGTCCGGCGGCAGCCATTCGCAGCGCAGCGCCTTGATCACCAGCGGCGCGCGTCCGGTAAAGCTGGTGATGTGGGTTATCAGGTTGCCCACCACATTCGACGATCGCCGCAACACCATCGCCACCTGTTGTTCCGGCCGCCCCACCATCGCGAACATGTGCAGCGCCGATCCGTCGCCCGCAATCACCTGTTCCGCCGCCTTGTAGCGGGCGATCTGGGTGCGCATGTCGTGCTTTTGCGGGTGAAACACCTGGTACCCATGATCGGTCAGATAGGTTTCGAACTTTTCCTCGCCCATCATGCCGCCGCGCTTGCCGCTCAGGGCCGAGCGCGAGATGTACAGCCGTTTCGGCCCATCGGGCGCGACATCGGCGCCGAAACGGTCGTGAAATGCGGCACGAAAAGGCTCTGTTCCAGCCGAAATCGCCCCAAGGCCAAAGCCCTGTCCCGGCAGCACGATCTGTTCGACGCGATGCGGTTCGGCCAGCACCCGGATCGGCAGGTCGCTGTCCATAAGCGCGATGAAGGTGCGCTGAAACTCGTGCACCTGATCGCCCAGACGGGGGCGTTTGGGCATGAACAGGATGCCATCCAGCGGCGCGGCACGATCCAGCGCCCAAAGCCGCGATGTGCTTTCGGCCAGGAAATGCCCGAAATGCGCCCACAGAACCCCGCCCCACAGCCAACGGCCCTTCAGCTCGGGCAGTGGCCCCTTGGGCGGGTCGGGCTGCACGGTGATCGGCTTTCCGCCCCGCCACAACGCCCCGCGCAGGGCGTATTTGCCATCTTCGCGCAGGATACCGGCGGGCTGCACCATGTCGGATTTCAGCGGCGGCACCACGGTGGCGTTCTTCAGCGTGACGATTTCCGTCGACCAGCCGCCATCGGGTTCGGGTTTGATGTCGGCCCGGGCCATGCAGGGCGTCCTATCGCGGGCTGCGCTTGGCCAGAATGCGCTGCAAGGTACGGCGATGCATGTTCAGCCGCCGCGCGGTTTCCGAAACATTGCGGTCACATTGTTCGTAGACACGCTGGATATGCTCCCACCGGACCCGGTCGGCCGACATCGGGTTTTCCGGCGGCGGCGGCAGGATCTCGTCCCCGGCCAGCAGCGCGGCGGTGATGTCATTGGCGTCGGCGGGCTTGGACAGGTAATCGGTCGCGCCGATCTTGACCGCGGCCACCGCCGTTGCGATCGCGCCATAGCCGGTCAGGACGACAATCCGCGCCTCGGGCCGGTTTTCGCGCAGCGTTTCGACCACGTCCAGCCCGTTGCCATCCTCAAGCCGCAGGTCGACCACCGCATAGGCGGGCGGGTTGCTTTTGGCGATGGCCTTGCCCTCGGCCACCGAACCGGCGGTGAAGGTCTCGAAGCCACGCTTTTCCATGGCGCGAGCCAGGCGGCGCAGGAACGGTTCGTCGTCATCCACCAGAAGCAGCGATCTGTCTTCACCGATGTCCTGCAGCACGTTTTCCGCCATACGGCTCCCTCCTCGAACCCACGAGATATTTGAATTGTTCTAGGGTGTTCTGTGCAGGGGGTCAAACGCCGTCACTGTGCATCGACATAGCACGCCACACGGTCGGCCATCTGTTCGGGCGTCAGTTCGCGTTGAAAATATTCGACGAATCCCTCTTCGGGGAAAACCAGATAGGTAAAGGTCGAATGGTCGATCAGGTAATATTCCTCTTCGGGATCGCGGATATTGTAATAGGTGCGATAGGCGGTCGAAGCGGCCTTGATCTGTTCGGGGCTGCCGGTCAGGCCGACCATCTTGGGATGCATGTATTCGGCGAATTCGGCCATCACCTCGGGCGTGTCGCGCTTGGAATCCACGCTGATGAAGATCGGGGTGACGTCATAGCCGCGCTCCTCCAGCAGGGTCACGGCCTCGGCATTGCGGGCGTTGTCCAGCGGGCAGACATCGGGGCAGAACGTATAGCCGAAATAAAGCAGCGACGGCCCAGTGATCACATCAGTGTCCGTCACCGTTTGGCCATCCCCGTTCACCAGGGTAAAGGGCCCGCCGATGGCGCCGCTGCCCCCGGCCACCTTGTTGACCCGGCACTGGGCGTATTTGTCATCGGGTGCGCCCGGAACGGCGAAATAGAACGCAATGGCCAACAGGGCCAGAACCGCGGCTGCGGCGATTGCGGCGGAAATCTTGGTCATGGCATCCTCTTTAGATCTGCGGGCATGTGTTGATCCCCCGAACGGGCCAGAGTTACAAGGGAACAACATGCCGCAATCAAGTTAGTACGAAAATGGTGGAAACAAGACGCATCGGTCTGCTGGGACCGGCCGACCGCAGCCAGTGGATCCGCCTGCGCACGCTGATCTGGTTGCGGTGGGTCGCCATCGCGGGGCAGGTCATCGCGATTTCCATCGCGCAGTTCGTTCTGGGGTTCGAGCTGAATATCGGCCTGTGCTTTCTGGCCGTGGGTGCGGCGGTGGTGGCCAACCTGGTGGCGATTTCGATCCACCCCGAAAACAAGCGCCTGTCCGAGATCGAAGCGATTTACATGCTTCTGTTCGACATCTCGCAACTGGCATTCCTGGTCTATATGACCGGCGGGCTGAACAACCCGTTTGCGCTGTTGATCCTGACGCCGGTCACGATCTCGGCCATGGCCTTGCACCGTAATTCGACCCTGTTGCTGGGCGGAATCACGATTTTCCTGACCACGCTGATCGGCCTGTTCGGCAAACCTCTGCGGGATGCGTCGGGTTTCGTGGTCGAGCTTCCGGGGATATTCCTGACGGGGTTCTGGGTCGCCATCGTGATCGGCGTGATCTTTCTGGGCGTCTATGCAGCGCGCGTCACGTCCGAGATCAATTCGATGTCGGACGCGCTTCTGGCGACCCAGATGGCCCTGGCGCGCGAGCAGAAGCTGACCGATCTGGGCGGCGTGGTGGCCGCCGCCGCGCACGAGCTGGGCACCCCGCTGGCCACGATAAAGCTGGTCAGTTCCGAGCTGATCGAGGAGCTTTCGGAAAATGCCGAGCTGCGCGAGGATGCGGTGCTGATCGGGCAACAGGCCGACCGGTGCCGCGATATCCTCAGGTCGATGGGGCGGTCGGGCAAGGATGACCTGTTGATCCGCAGTGTGCCGGTCACACAGCTGGTACAGGATTCGGCCGAACCGCATCAGCGGCGCGGCAAGCTGCTGCATTTCGATTCCGGCGCGATGGGCGACGCGACGCAGCTGGTGCCCAACATCCAGCGCCGCCCCGAGATCGTGCACGGGCTGCGCAACCTGGTGCAGAATGCGGTCGATTTCGCGCGTGCCAATGTGTGGATCGACATCTTCTGGACCGATGACCGTATCGGCGTGCGTATCACCGATGACGGTGCGGGATTTCCGTTGTCGGTTCTGGGGCGCATCGGCGATCCCTTCGTCAGCCGGCGCAACCAGCGGGCCGATGCCAGCCACCGGCCGGAATATCAGGGGATGGGGCTGGGCCTGTTCATCGCGAAGACGCTGCTGGAACGGTCCGGGGCCGAGCTGACCTTTGCCAACGCGACCAACCCGCGCGACACCGATGCGCGCCCCGAACGCTGCGGCGCGATCGTCGAGGTGATCTGGCCCCGCGCCGCCATTGGCACCACCGCCAGCCGGGACGAGGCCGGCCTGGGCCACAATGAACCGATCGAAAGCTGATCCGGCCACAGTCTTAACCGCCGGTTAACCATTCTGCCCAATGACTCAACCCGAAGGCGTGTAACGGGTTTGGGATCGGGAATTGGACTGGGTATTTGCACTGACCATCGTGGCGACATCGTTTCTGACCGCATTGGCGGCGTTGCTGGGGGTTTCGATGACGCCCGCGGGCATCAGGCTGCCCTGGGCGCGGCGGGCCCAGATGCAATCGGACGAGACCGTCTTTCTGTTCGATCAGGGCGTTCTGATCGACGCCACGCCCAGCGCGCGCAAGCTGATCAGCCAGGGTCCGCATGATCTGGACGACTGGCACCGGCTGAATGCGCTGCTGGCGCCGCGCTTTCCCGATTTCGCCGACAGCATGTCCAAGCTCGCCGAAACTGGCGTCGCAGTGATCGAAGAGCTGGCCGGCCCCGCGATGATCCGCGCCCGCTGGCTTAGCGGGGTGGCGCGAATCACGTTGACGGAACCCGACGGGCGCGAGGGGCTGGCCGATATCGACACCCAAAGCCTGGCCGCGCTGAACAGCGAACTGGACGTGCTGCGCCGGGTGGCGGCCAATATTCCCACGCTGGTCTGGCAACAGAACGCGCAGGGCGATGTGACATGGGCCAACCGTGCCTATCTGCGGCTGGCCGAAACCACCCTGCGCGAGGAAGAAAGCCTGATCTGGCCATTGCCGCGCCTGTTCGCGTCCCAGGACCTGCCGTTGCCCGATCAGGACCGACAGCCCCGGCGGGCCTCGATCCGCATTCCGGATACCGGCCTGCAATGGTTCGATTGCGTCGCCCTGACCGAAGCCGAAGGGCGGCTGTTCTTTGCCCTGCCCGCCGATGCCACGGTGCGCGCGGAATCCTCGTTGCAGAATTTCGTCCAGACCCTGACCAAGACCTTTGCCGGGCTGCATATCGGGCTGGCGGTGTTCGACCGGGCGCGGCGGCTGGTGCTGTTCAACCCTGCGCTGACCGACCTGTGCACGCTCGAGGCGGAGTTCCTGATCGCGCGGCCGACGCTGTTTTCCTTCCTCGACCGGCTGCGCGAAAAGCAGATGATCCCCGAGCCCAAGGACTACAAGGGGTGGCGCAAGCGCATGGCCGATCTGGAGGCCGAAGCCGCCAATGGCGTGTTCCAGGAAACCTGGACCATGCCCACCGGCCAGACCTATCGCGTGACGGGGCAGCCGCATCCAGATGGCGCCGTGGCCTTCCTGTTCGAGGATATCACGACCGAGATTACCCTGACCCGCCGGTTCCGCGCCGAGTTGGAACAAAACCAGGCGGTGATCGACAGTCTGGACGATGCGATTGCCGTGTTTTCGCCCGCCGGTGTGATGACGCTGACCAATGCCGCCTATGTCCGGATGTGGGGCGGCGATCCGACCGAAACCCTTGGCAATTTCACCGTGACGGACGCCTGCCGCGTCTGGGCCGAGACTTGCGAGCCGGCCTCGGCCTGGCGCGAGATCACGACCTATGCCACGCGGATGGACAAACGGACGCCCAAGGCGCTCAGGCTGTATGCCAGCAACGGTGCGCTGCTGACATGCCGGCTGAAACCGGTTGCGGGCGGGGGGACGTTGGTGGCCTTTGGCAAAGCGGCCGTCGGTGACGCCGATCCGGGTCTGGGCCGGCGGCTGACGCTTTCTGCGCCACAGGATTGATCGCCCCTTGCGGGTGACGGGGCAGGCGTTAAAACTTGCGCCATGCCAGCCGACACGCCGCTTCTCTCGACCGTTCTGCACAGCGAAGCCGACACCGCGCGTCTGGCCCGCCGGGTGGCGCCGATGCTGCGGCCCGGCGATGTGATCCTGCTTGAGGGGCCGATCGGCGCGGGCAAATCGCTGTTTGCGCGCGCGCTGATCCAATCGCTGCTGACCACGCCCGAAGACGTGCCCTCGCCGACCTTCACCTTGGTCCAGACCTATGCGACACCGGATTTCGAAATCTGGCACGCCGACCTCTATCGGCTGGGCAGCCCGGACGAGGTGATCGAGCTGGGCCTGATCGATGCGTTCGACACCGGGGTCTGCCTGATCGAATGGCCCGACCGCCTGGGCGAGATGACGCCGGAAAACGCGGTCACCCTGCGCCTCTCGCATGGCGACCAGCCCGACGACCGACAGCTGACGGTCTTCGCCACCGACCCCCGCTGGCAGGCCCTGGCGAAGGAGGTTCAGCCGCATGTCTGACACCCGCGACAACGCGCTGCGGCGTTTCCTGCAGAACACCGGCTGGGCCGAGGCCGCGCGCCACGCGCTGGCCGGCGATGCCTCAAGCCGCCGGTACGAACGTCTGGCCCGACCCGATGGCGCCGCGGCGGTTCTGATGGATGCGCCCCCGCACAAGGGCGAGGATATCGCGCCCTTCATCGCCATCGACACCCATCTGCGGCAACTGGGACTAAGCGCCCCGGCGATCTTTGGCGAAGACCGCGAGAATGGCTTCCTTCTGCTCGAGGATCTGGGTGACGCGCTGTTCGCGCGGGTCGCCCAGACCGATCCCGGGATCGAACCCGAAATCTATGGCGCGGCGGTCGACCTGCTGGCCGATCTGCACACCCATCCCGCCCCTGCGGGGATCGCACGCTATGACGCCGGGCTGATGACAACGCTGTCGGCGCTGGCCTTCGATTGGTACCTTCCCGCGGCCAAAGCCGAAGACGCGCCCGCCAAAGCCGTGCTTTCAGCCATGTTCGAGCCGCTTTTGACCGAAATCGCCACGACGCCGGATGTGCTGATCCTGCGCGATTACCATGCCGAAAACCTGCTTTGGCTGCCAGAACGGCAGGGGCTGGCGCGGGTCGGTCTGCTGGATTTTCAGGACGCGATGGCGGGGCATCGGGCCTATGACCTGGTCTCGTTGCTGGAAGACGCGCGGCGCGATGTGCCCGCCGACCTACGACAGGCGCTTTTCGACCGCTATGTCGCGCGGACCGGGCAGGACCCACAGGCCTTCGCCACCGCCGCCGCCGTGATCGCGGCCCAACGCAACCTGCGGATCGTCGGCGTTTTCGCGCGGCTTTGCTGCCGCGATGGCAAGCCGGGTTATGTCGATCTGCTGCCACGTGTCTGGGCGCATCTGATGGCCGATCTGGCCCACCCGGCACTGCACAAGGTCCGGGAGCTGGTCCTGACCCATCTGCCGCCCCCCGACGAAACCGTTCGCAACAGGATCAAGGGCGCATGCGCAAAACTCCAGACGCGTTGATGATGTTCGCGGCCGGTTTCGGCACGCGCATGGGTCCGCTGACCCGCGACACGCCCAAACCGCTGATCAAGGTGGCGGGAAAGCCGCTGCTGCAACATGCGCTGGACATCGTTGATCGGGCCGATCTGTCGACGGTGGTGGTCAACACGCATTACCACGGCAATCAGATCGCGGCCTATCTGCGCGACCGCCCGGTCACGATCTCGGACGAAAGCCCGGCGCTGCTGGATACCGGCGGCGGGCTGAAACAGGCCTTGCCGCATCTGGGCATGGATCCGGTTTTCACGATGAACACCGACGCGGTCTGGTCGGGCGACAACCCGCTGGCACAGCTGGCGCGGGCGTGGGACCCGGACAAGATGGATGCGCTACTGCTGCTGGTGCCGCGGGAAAATGCCATCGGCCACACCGGCGCAGGGGATTTCACCCTTTCACCGGGCGGGCGGCTGAACCGCGGGCCGGGCCATGTCTATACCGGGGTGCAGATCCTGCGGACCGAGGGGCTGGCCACCATCGCCGACCCGATCTTTTCGCTGAACCTGCTGTGGGATTCCATGCTGGTGGACGAACGCATCTTTGGCGTCGTGCATCAGGGCCAGTGGTGCGACGTGGGGCATCCCCAGGGGATTACCCTGGCCGAACAGATGCTGTCCGGTGCGGGCGATGTTTGACCCCGCGACACCGCGGCTTTTCGGGATACCGCCGGGGCTGGATTTTTCGGAAACCCTGGTTTCCGGGCTGGAACAGAGACTGATTTCAGCGCCGCCGCAGGATTGGGCACGGGTGCATCTGATCGTGAACACGCATCGGATGAAACGCCGTCTGCGCGAGGTTTTTGACACCGGCCCGGAGCGGCTGCTGCCACGGGTTTCCGTGGTCACCGATCTGGCGAACGATCTGTCGCTGCCCGAACTGCCCCCGGCGGCTTCGGGGCTGGGCAGGCGGCTGGAGCTGATGCGTCTGGTCGATCGCCTGACCCGGCAAGAGCCCGAGCTTGCGCCGCGCTCGGCCCTGTTCGACCTGTCCGACCTGCTGGCCGGGCTGCTGGACGAGTTGCAGGGCGAGGGCGTGTCGCCCCGGGCGCTGCACGATCTGGATGTCAGCCATCTGGCGGCGCATTGGCAGCGCACCCGCCGCTTCGTCGAAATCGCCGAGGCCTATCTGGCCGCCACCGGCACCGATGCGCTGGACCCCGAGGCGCGGCAGCGTCAGGCGGTTCAGGCGTTGATCGCACGCTGGACCGATGCGCCGCCCGACAATCCGGTGATCCTGGCCGGATCGACCGGCTCGCGCGGGACGACCGCGCTGTTGATGCAGGCCGTCGCGCGGCTGCCACAGGGGGCCGTGGTTCTGCCGGGGTTCGATTTCGACCAACCCGCCACCGTCTGGCAGGCGCTGAACCGGCCCAGCTCGGGCGAGGATCACCCGCAGTACCGCTTTGCCTATCTGGCCCGCGCCCTGGACATCCCGCCAACGGATATTCACCCGTGGACCGGGAAAACAGGCCCTGATCCGGCGCGAAATGCCCTGATCTCGCTGGCGCTGCGGCCAGCGCCGGTCACCGATCAATGGCTGCGGGACGGGCCGGGTTTGCCGGATCTGCCCACCGCCACGCGCAACATGACCCTGATCGAGGCGCCATCCCCGCGAGCCGAGGCGCTGTCCATCGCGCTGTGTCTGCGCAACGCCGCTGAGGAGGGCAAAACCGTCGCGCTGGTGTCGCCCGACCGCAACCTGACGCGCCAGGTCACCGCCGCGCTGGACCGGTGGGGCATCCTGCCCGATGACAGCGCGGGCACGCCGCTGCATCTGACGGCGCCGGGGCGTTTCCTGCGCCTGATCGCGGAACAGGTCGGGCAAAGGCTGACGCCGGTCAGCCTGTTGTCGCTTTTGACCCATCCGCTGACCGCCACCGGGTCCGACCGGGGCCAACACCTGCTTTGGACGCGCGAGCTGGAGCTGGAATTGCGGCGCAATGGCCCGGTGTTTCCGGCCGGCCCCGACCTGATCGGCTGGGCCGAAAGCCGCAAAGACGCGGATCATCGCGTGGTCTGGGCCAACTGGTTGGCCGGGCTGATCGACGGTCTTTCGGATGCCGAAGAACGCCCTCTTTGCGCCCATGTCGACACCCATATGGCCCTGGCCGAAGCACTGTCGGCCGGTCCCGACGGCAACATCGGCGATCTGTGGAAGGAAGAGGCCGGCGCCGAAGCCAGAGCCGCTTTCGATCAGCTTGCCGCCGAGGCGACGGATGATTTTTCGCTGTCGAACTTTGACTATTCCAGCCTGATTTACGGTTATCTGTCGGGGAAAGAGGTGCGGCTGCCCGCGCAGACTCATCCCCGGATCATGATCTGGGGCACGCTCGAGGCACGGGTGCAATCCGCGGACCTGATCGTGCTGGGCGGCCTGAACGAGGGCAGCTGGCCCGCCCAGCCCGCGCCCGATCCGTGGCTGAGCCGCGACATGCGGCAACGGCTGGGTCTTTTGCTGCCGGAACGGCGGATCGGCCTGTCGGCGCATGACTTCCAACAGGCCGTCTGTGGCCCCGCCGTGGTGCTGACCCGTGCCACCCGCGACGCCGAGGCCGAGACCGTGCCCGCGCGCTGGATCAATCGGCTGACCAACCTGTTGGCGGGCCTGCCCGATCAGGGCGGCGACCGCGCGCTGGAACAGATGCGTGCCCGTGGGGACGCGTGGGTCGCGCTGGCCCGGGTGCTGGAAACCCCGCTTGCGCCCGTCGCCCCCAGCCCGCGCCCGTCGCCCAACCCGCCAGCCCACATCCGCCCCGAGCGTCTGTCGGTCACGCGGATTCAGACGCTGATCCGCGATCCTTATGCGATCTATGCCGGGTATATCCTGCGACTGCGCCCGCTGGATCCGTTGTTGCCGCAACCCGATGCCCCACTGCGCGGCACGATCCTGCACGCGGTGATGGAGCGTTTCGTGGCATCAGACATCGACCCCGCCGACCCGATGGCGGTTCAGGGGCTGCTGTCGATTGCCGACGCGGTGCTGTCGGCCGAGGCGCCCTGGCCCGCAGCCCGGCAGATGTGGCGCGCGCGCCTGACACGGGTGGCGCGGGCCTTTGTCGCCGACGAGATACGCCGGCAAAGCGAAGGCAACTGGGTCGCGTTGGAACGAAAAGGCTCTGTTACACTGCAAAACGGCTTTCAGCTAAGTGCCGAGGCCGACCGGATCGACCGTTTGAATGCCGGCGGGCTGGTCATCTATGACTATAAAACCGGGACCCCGCCGTCCGAGAAGACGGTCAAGGCATTCGACAAGCAATTGCTGCTAGAGGCCGCGATGGCAGAGCGGGGCGGTTTCGACGATTTGCCGCCCGAGCCGGTTTCCCGCGTCGCCTATATCGGGCTGGGCGCGAAGCCCGGCGTGTCGGAAATCCCGCTGGAGCCCGGCCTGATCGCAAAGACCTGGGCAGATCTGGAAACGCTGATCGACCGCTATCGCAATCCGCAACAAGGCTATGCCGCGCGGCGCATGCTGTTCAGCCGCCGCGACGAAACCGATTACGATCAACTGTCGCGATTCGGCGAATGGGACGAAAGCATGCCCCCACAGGTGATGAGGGTCGGCGATGAAACGTGACGCAGCCACCGAGCGGCAGGTGCAGGCCGCCGATCCCGGCGTATCGACCTGGCTATCGGCGAATGCGGGGTCGGGCAAGACCCGGGTGCTGACCGACCGGGTGGCGCGGCTTTTGTTGCAGGGGGTCGATCCGCAACAGATCCTGTGCCTGACCTATACCAAGGCCGCGGCGAGCGAGATGCAGAACCGGCTGTTCCAGCGGCTGGGCGCCTGGGCGATGCTGGACGATGCGGCGCTGTCCAATCAACTGGACACGTTGGGTGCGGATGGCGCGGCCACTGGCGACCGGCTGGCGACGGCGCGGCGACTGTTTGCGCAGGCCATCGAGACCCCCGGCGGGCTGAAGATCCAGACGATCCATTCGTTCTGCGCCGCGATCCTGCGGCGTTTTCCGCTGGAGGCCGGGGTCAGCCCGCAGTTCGTCGAGATGGACGACCGCGCGGCGCATAGGCTGCGCAGTGAAATCGTCGAAGAGATCGCCGAGGGGCCGCAGGCCGGGGTGTTCGCCGACCTTGTGCAGGTGTTCACCGGCGACAGTCTGGATCAGCTTTTGGCTGAGATCGTTAAGTATCGCGCGCTGTTTCCCGGATCACCCGATCCGGATCTGATCTGGAAACAGCTGGATCTGCCCCCCGGATACGACGAGGTAGATTTGCTGGCTGAGGTCTGGGATGGCTCCGAGGAGGATTGGTGGCCCGAGATGCTGTCCGCGATGGCCATTGGTAAACCGACCGACGTCGGCAATGCCGAAAAGCTGCGCGCAGTGACCCCCGGCGGTGCCGAACTTTCCGTTCTGGAATCCGTTTTCCTGACCGGCGCAAAGGCCAAAGAGCCGTTTTCCGCCAAGATAGGCACGTTTCCGACCAAGGCGACACAGGCCGCACTGGCACCGCATATGCCAGACATCGAGGCGCTAATGGCCCGAGTCGAACAGGTGCGGCCGCGCCGCCTGGCGCTGATCGCGGCGCGCAAGACGCTGGCGCTGCATGGGTTCGCGCGGGCGTTCCTGACCGAATATGCCGCGCGCAAGCACCGGCATGGGTGGCTGGATTTCGACGATCTGATCCTGCGGACCCGCGACCTGTTGGCCGATCCCGGCGTCGCGGAATGGGTGCTTTACCGGCTGGATGGCGGCATCGCGCACATCCTGGTGGACGAGGCACAGGATACCAGCCCCGAACAATGGCAGGTGATCACCGCGCTGGCGCAGGAATTCACCGCCGGGCAGGGCGCGCATACCGACCGCGCCCGGACGATTTTCGTCGTAGGGGACAAGAAACAGTCGATCTATTCCTTTCAGGGTGCCGACCCCGAGGGTTTTGACCGGATGAAAGAACACTTCCGGCAGAAGCTTGGCGATATCGCGATCGCACTGGCCGATCTGCAGCTGGAATACTCCTTTCGCTCGGCCGAGGCGATCCTGAACCTGGTGGATTGCTGTTTTCCCGAAAACGACCGGCGCGGGCTGGGGCAGGAACAGTTGCACCGCGCGTTTCGCGCCGATCTGCCGGGGCGGGTCGATCTGTGGCCGGTGATCGACAAGGTCGCAGAGCCCGATCCCCCGCATTGGTCGGACCCGGTCGATCTGTTGGCGCCGGAACACCATTCTGTGCAGCTGGCCGAGGCGGTTTCGGCTGAAATAGAGACGATGATCGCCCGTGGGGACCGGATTGCGGATCGTGACGGCATGCGCCCGGTGCGGCCCGGGGATTTCCTGATCCTGGTACAGCGGCGCTCGGACCTGTTTCACGAGATGATCCGCGCGTGCAAGGCGCGCGGGTTGGCGATCGCCGGGGCGGACCGGCTGAAGATCGGCGGCGAACTGGCGGTCAAGGATCTGACCGCGCTGCTGTCGTTCCTGGCCACGCCCGAGGACAGCCTGTCGCTGGCCGTCGCCCTGCGCTCGCCGCTGTTCGGCTGGGACGAGGGGCGGCTTTACGATCTGGCGGCGGCCCGGTCGGAAACCCATCTGTGGACGGCGTTCCGGAACCGGGTCGATCCGGCGGACCCGACCGCGCGTGTCCTGCATGCGCTGCGCGACGATACCGATTACCTGCGCCCGTTCGAGCTGTTGGACCGGATCCTGACCCGCCATGACGGGCGGCGTAACCTGATCGCGCGCCTGGGCCCCGAGGCCGAGGATGGCATCGACGCGCTGCTGGCGCTGGCGCTGGATTATGAACGCGGGCAGGTGCCCAGCCTGATCGGGTTCCTGTCCTGGCTGCAGACCGAGGATGTCGAAATCAAGCGCCAGCATGACGGCAACAGCGACGAGATCCGCGTGATGACCGTGCATGGCGCCAAGGGGTTGGAGGCGCCGATTGTCATCCTGCCCGACACCGCCAAGCGCGACATCCGCATCCGTGACGAGATCCTGCGCGGACCCGGTGACCTGCCGATCTGGGGGCCGCGCGCCGATGAAAGCGGCGCACCGGTTCAGGCCCTGCGCGACGACCTGCGCGCCCGGCAAGAGGACGAGCGCCAGCGCTTGCTATACGTCGCGCTGACGCGGGCCGAACAATGGCTGATCGTCTGCGCCGCCGGCGATCTGGGCAAGGGCGAAAGCTGGTATCAGCGGATCGAAACGGGGATGGACCGTGCGGGCGCGGTCGAAGCGGATTTCCCGCTGGGGCGGGGCAAGCGGCTGGAAAGCGGCAACTGGTCTGGTGAAATTCAACAGATTTGTGAAATCACGCCAACCGCTTTGCCCGATATCCCCGGCTGGGCGCGCACCCCGATCGAAACACCGGCCCGTCCGCCCGCCAGCCTGGCGCCTTCGGATCTGGGCGGGGCAAAGGCGTTGTTCACCGCCCCCGGCGACGGGGACGAGGCGCTGTCGCTGATCCGGGGGCGTCACATTCACCTGTTGCTGGAACACCTGCCCGCCGCACCGCGCGCGGCATGGGCCGATCTGACCCCGCGCCTGTTGGCCCGCGCCTCGGACCCGGCCGATCCGGCGGATATCCCGGACCTGCTGGTCGAGGCCACAGGCGTGCTGGACGCACCTGATCTGGCCGCCGTTTTCGCACCCGATGCCCTGGTCGAGGTCGACCTGACCGCCAGCCTGCCCGAGCTGGACGGCACGCGGGTGCATGGGGCGGTCGACCGGCTGATTGTCTCCGATGACCGCGTGCAGGTGATCGATTTCAAATCGAACCTGGTCGTCCCGACCCGGGCCGACGACGTGCCCGAAGGCCTGTTGCGGCAAATGGGCGCCTATGCCGCGGCGCTGCGGCAGATATACCCGGGCAAACAGATCGAAACCGCGTTGCTGTGGACCCGGACCGCCACGCTGATGCCGCTGCCCGATGCGCTGATCACGGCCGCGTTACGCCGGGCGGGCCATCTTGACGATACCCGGCCGCCTGCCTAGGTTTCACACCCAACGCTTGTGCCAAGGAGAACCATCATGGCAACCGTCGCTGTCACCGACTCCACCTTTGACGCCGAAGTCAAGAATTCCGATATTCCGGTCGTCGTCGACTTCTGGGCCGAATGGTGCGGCCCCTGCAAACAGATCGGCCCCGCGCTGGAAGAGCTTTCGAACGAGCTCGACGGCAAGGTGAAGATCGTGAAGGTCAATGTCGACGAAAACCCGAACTCGCCCGCGCAGATGGGTGTTCGCGGCATCCCCGCGCTGTTCCTGTTCAAGGGCGGCGAGGTCGTGTCGAACAAGATCGGCGCCGCGCCCAAGGCCGCGCTGCAAAGCTGGATCGAGGAATCGATCTGAGCCACCGGCCTTGAGCCTGTCGATGGGGGCGCTTCGGCGCCCTTTTTCGTGGCCGCTTGTGCGCCCGGCCCGCAACCGCCATATAGGTCGAAACCCGTAAAGGAGGCCCCATGGCAGACGATCAATTCCCCGGTTGGCACGGCACCACCATCATCGGTGTAAAACGCGGCGACGAGGTCGTGATCGCGGGCGACGGGCAGGTCAGCCTGGGCCAGACCGTCATCAAGGGCACCGCGCGCAAGGTGCGCCGCCTGAGCCCCGGCGGGCATGACGTGGTGTGCGGCTTTGCCGGGTCGACGGCGGATGCCTTTACCCTGCTGGAACGGTTGGAGGCCAAGCTGGAAGCGACGCCCGGCCAATTGCAGCGCGCGGCGGTGGAACTGGCCAAGGATTGGCGCACCGACAAGTACCTGCAAAAGCTGGAAGCGATGCTGATCGTCAGCGACGGGGCCGAGATTTACGTGATCACCGGTGCGGGCGATGTTCTGGCGCCGGAACATGATGTTGCCGCCATCGGCTCGGGCGGGAATTTCGCGCTGGCCGCGGCGCGCGGGCTGATGGAAACCGACTTGTCGGCCGAGGATATCGCGCGCAAGGCGATGGCGATTGCCGCCGATATCTGCGTTTACACCAACGGCAACCTGACGGTCGAGAAGATCACGAAATAGGGTCTAACCCAGCGCAATTGGCCCCTGTTGCGCGCCGTAACCGGGCCAGTTCAGCCCGTCGCGCTCCAGCGCCGCGCCGATCCGGTCGACGATGGCCGCGAGCTTTTCGTCGATGATATGCAGGTATTCGGTCCAGTCGGTCACATCCGACAGCTCCGCATCGCCATCGGACACACCCCGCAGCGCAATCAGCGGCAGGTTAAACCGGTGACAGGTGCGCAGGATGGCAAAGGTTTCCATATCCACCATATCGGCGTCGATCCCGTCATAGGCCGCGCCCGACACGATATTTGCCCCGGTCGACAGGCTGGCCGTGGGCAGATCGGCCACCCGCAGCGGCAGGGGCAGCACCGCGGGCATGTCCAGGAACGGCGTGATCCCCTTTTCGAACCCCAGGGGAGAGGCATCCATGTCGCGATAGCCCACCTGTCCCACCTGATAGATATCGGTCTTGCGCAGCCTGGCCGACCCCGCCGAGCCAATGGAAATCACCAGATCCGGCGCGGCGCCGGCGGCGCGCATCTGAGCCAGCGCATGGGTCGTGGCAACCGCGCCCTCGACCGGGCCGACCCCGGTGATCAGCGGCGTGAAGCGTTCGCGCAGGTGCGGGCCATATTCCGGTTCCGCCGCCATCACAAACAATGCGGACACGTCGCCAAATCGGGTAAGTTCTGTCATTTTCGGGCCTTTGCTGCGCGGTCGGATGCCCCGATGTTTCATTGCCGGGGCACCGGGTTTCAAGCCCTTTGTGCTTGCGTTCGGCGCGATTGCCCTTACCTAAGTCCGGACAGATCAAAAGGGATGCAAAGTGACCGACCTGACCCCCCGCGAAATCGTCAGCGAGCTGGATCGTTTCATCATCGGGCAAAGGGACGCCAAGCGCGCCGTGGCCGTGGCGCTGCGCAACCGCTGGCGGCGCAAGCAGCTGTCGGCCGAGCTGCGGGACGAGGTCTATCCCAAGAATATCCTGATGATCGGGCCCACCGGCGTTGGTAAGACCGAGATCAGCCGCCGTCTGGCCAAGCTGGCCCGCGCGCCCTTCATCAAGGTCGAGGCAACGAAATTCACCGAGGTCGGCTATGTCGGGCGCGACGTGGAACAGATCGTGCGTGATCTGGTCGACGGCGCGATCGCCCAGACCCGCGAGTGGATGCGCGAGGATGTGAAAGCCGCCGCGCATCAGGCCGCCGAGGATCGCGTGATCGAGGCCATCGCCGGCACCGACGCCCGCGAGCAAACCCGCGAGATGTTCCGCCGCAAGCTGAAGGCGGGCGAGCTGGACGATACCATGATCGAGCTGGAGGTGGCCGACAACGCCAACCCGATGCCGATGTTCGAGGTCCCCGGCCAACCCGGTCAGATGGGCGGGATGATGAATATCGGCGATCTGTTCGGCAAGGCCTTTGGCGGGCGCACGGTGAAGAAGAAACTGACCGTCGCCGAAAGCTATGAGGTGCTGATCGGGGAAGAGGCCGACAAGCTGCTGGACGACGAAACCGTGAACCGCGCGGCACTGGAATCGGTACAGGAAAACGGCATCGTGTTCCTGGACGAGATCGACAAGGTCTGCGCGCGCCAGGATGTGCGCGGCGGCGATGTCAGCCGCGAGGGCGTGCAGCGTGACCTGCTGCCGCTGATCGAAGGCACGACCGTCAGCACCAAATATGGCCCGGTGAAAACCGATCATATCCTGTTCATCGCCTCGGGCGCGTTTCACATCGCCAAGCCCTCGGACCTGTTGCCCGAGTTGCAGGGGCGGTTGCCCATTCGGGTCGAGCTGCGCGCGCTGACCGAAGAGGATTTCGTGCGTATCCTGACCGAGACCGACAATGCGCTGACCCGGCAATATACCGCCCTGCTGGCCACGGAAGAGGTCACCGTGAGTTTTACCGATGACGGCATCGCCGCGCTGGCAAAAATCGCAGCGGACGTAAACCAAAGCATTGAAAACATTGGCGCCCGGCGGCTTTACACGATTATGGAGCGGGTGTTCGAAGACATCAGCTTTACCGCCCCCGATAAAGCGGGTGAAATCATCACCGTCGATGCCGCTTTCGTCGACGGGCATCTGGGTGCCCTGACGAAATCCGCCGATATGAGCCGTTACGTCTTGTGAGCCAGCGGTGATCTCTCCTAGGGTTCGGCCAACGCAACCCCCTTGGTGCCTGTCGTGACCCGGATCGTTTTCGCCTTTCTGCTGCTGCTGACCGCCTGTGGGCCGCGCCCCGATGTGACGGTCATGCCCGAGGCCGCGCAGGTCGGGCGGGTCGTGCCGGTGTTCTACAGCACGACCCGGGCGCAGGACCCCGATGGTGTGTTTCGCGGTCGGCGCAGCGCGGTGCCGGGCTATGGCAAGGTGGCGGTTTCGGTGCCGCCGGAACACCGCACCGGGCGGTTGGAGCTGAACGGGCGCAGACCCGATCCGCAGAAGCATTTCGTGACCGTCTCGGCCGATCAATATCCCGACCGGGCGGCGTTCCGGGCGGCGCTGGCACGGGCGCTGCGCGACAACCCGCAGGCCAAGCGCGAAGTGGCGCTGTTCGTGCATGGCTATAACAACACCTTCGGCGAGGGGGTCTATCGCGAGGCGCAGCTGGTCCACGATTTCCAGATCCCGTCGATTGTCGTGCATTACGCCTGGCCGTCGGCGGCGCACCCGCTGGGCTATGCCTATGACAGTGACAGCGCGCTGTTTGCGCGCGACGGGCTGGAAATGCTGATCCACGATGTCAACGCGGCGGGCGCTGAAACCGTGATCCTGATGGCGCATTCCATGGGCACCAACCTGGGGATGGAGGTCATGCGCCAGATGGCGATCCGCAAGCCGGGGGATGTCAGCCGGCTGATCGATGCGGTTTTCCTGATCTCGCCCGATATCGATGTCGATGTGTTCCGCAGCCAGGTCGCGCCGATCCGAAAGCTGCCCAGCCCCTTCGTGATCTTTAGTTCCGACCGCGACCGGGCGCTGAAACTGTCGTCGCGCATCAACGGCAACCGCAACCGGCTGGGCAACCTGGCCAGCGCCGATCTGGTGGCGGACCTGCCCTTGACGATGATCGACGTGACACAGTTCGGCGGCAATCGCGATCTGGGGCATTTCACGCTTGGGTCGTCACCCACATTGATCATGCTGGTGCGGAATCTGCCGGCGGTCGAACAGACATTCCGGCTGGACAGGTCGGGTCAGTCGGGGCTGGTGCCCGGTACGATCCTGACGGTTCAGAACGCCACGCAGATCATCCTGTCCCCGGCCGAGGCGGTTTTGTCACGCTGATCAGCGCCGCCGCAGATAGACGTAATAGGCGCCTTCGCCCCCGTGTTTGCGGCTGGCCGGCGTGACCTGTAGCACCATCGATCCCAGCGGCGGCTCGTCCAGCCAATGCGGCACCTGATGCCGCAACACCCCGCGACGCAGCGGGATCGGCCCGTCTTCGACCGCATCGCGGCCCTTGCCGGTGATCACCAGGATCAGCCGCTTGCCCTGGGCATGGGCGGCCATGACGAACCGGATCAGCGCCGGATGCGCCTGTGACAGGGTCATGCCGTGCAGGTCGATCCGCCCCTCGGGGTCGATCCGGCCCTTGCGTATCTTGGTGAATGTCTTCTTGTCCATCCGTACCGGCGCATGGGCCATCCGGGCCGAGATATCGGCCGCCACATCCACCGAAATCGGCGGCAGCGCGGCATTCTGGCCGGGGCGAAAGGCCGGGATGTCGACACGCGGACGCGCCGGTTTCTTCGGATCGGGGCGTTTCGGGGCGGTGTCGGGCCGGTCGGGGCGCATCGGCGTGGCGGTTTTCGCCACCTGACGCCACAGATCCAGATCCTCGTCGCTCAGCCCGCGCGGCCCGCGGCGCTTCATTCCCAACCGTCCGTGACAAGATCCAGCGCGCGGTCGATGGGCAACAGCACCACCATCCGCCCGGCATCGCGAATGCGGCCCGCTTCGCGACCGGCCTTGTCCCCCGTCCCGTAAAAGATATCCGCCCGCTGCGCCCCCTTGATGGCCGAGCCGGTATCCTGTGCGATCATCAAACGGCGCAACGGATCGCGGCCGCCTTTTTCGATCCAGACCGGCGCGCCAAGGGGGGTATAGAGCGGATCGACCGCGATGCTGCGCATGGCAGTGACCGACCGGTTCATCGCCCCCAGCGGGCCCTTTTCGGCGGGAAGGTTCCGCAATTCGCGGAAGAACACGAAAGATGGGTTGTGGTGCAGCAATTCCTGACCTTCGACCGGGTTGCGGCGCACCCAGTTCTTGATCACCTGCGCCGATACCTGATGCGGCTGGTACACCCCACGCCGCACCAGTTCCTGACCGATGGAACGATAGTCATGGCCATTCGCGGCGGAATAGCCCACGCGCAGCGCGGTTCCGTCGTTCAGACGCACGCGGCCCGACCCCTGGATCTGCAAAAAGAACGCCTCGACCGGGTCGTCGACCCAGGCGATCTCCAGCCCGCGCCCGGCCAGGATCTGCTGTGTCTCGATCTCGGCCCGGGAAAACCAGCGCGTGCCGTTCTGCAATTCGGGCGGCTTGCGATAAAGCGGGAACCGGAAAGGCCCGCCACGCCGCCGGGCGCCACGCAGTTCGGGTTCGAAATAACCGGTGAACAGCGCGGGTTCGGTGCCGCCGATCAACACCGGTTTGAAGAACAGCTCGAAGAACGTGCGGGCGTTTTTCTGTTCAGCGGCCAGCGCACAGATCGGCGCCCAATAGGGGCTGCGCAGATCCATGCAGGTTTCGGTGAACACCTGAAGCGCGGCGGCGTGATCGTCTTCGGCCCAGCCGGACAGATCCACGAATTCCAGGATTTCGACTTGTGCGGCTTTCACCGGGGCCACCGTGGACAGGGCAAGACAGACGGCTGCAACGAGCGCCCGCATGCCAAGCCTCACTCTCCGGTCGCGACCAGTTGCCAGTTCGGGTCGTCGCTGCCCATGGCCCGGCCAAAGGTCCAGATGTCACGCTGGCGCTTGATCTCGTTGGGGTTGCCTTCGACGATTTCGCCCGCGCTGTTGCGCACGGCCGATGTCAGCTCGCCCACGAAACGCACGGTCAGCTCGGCCTCGCCCGTGGTGCGGTCGAACCGGGCATCCTGCAACGACAGCTCGCGCACGCCGACGAAATTCGCCTCGACCGACAGACCGGCCTCCCGACGCTGGGTGATGGCAGCGGCAAAGCTTTCGGCGACCTCGTCCGACAGGAAACCGCGGATCTCGTCCAGATCGCCGTTTTCGAACGCCATCAGGATCATTTCATAGGCGCCGCGCGCCCCGCCCAGGAATTCGGTCACGTTGAAGCCCGGCTCGGCCATCTTCATTGCGCCCAACGCCTTGGCCGCGTCCGACCCATCCTCGACATGGTCGGTGATGTCACGATCGACACCGCCCTCGATCACCTCCAGATCCGGGCGGCTATCGCTGCGGCTGTTCTTGGCCGGCAACTGCACGGGCGGCTTTTCGAACCCCTCTCGGGTGCCCAGAACCGACCGCAGTCGCAGGATCAGGAAAAGTGCCACACCGGCAAGGACCAAAAGCTGTATCACGGCATTGCTCATTATTACCCCTGGGACGGCCATGGTTGGTTTATGGCCGCGCCGTCCTTATGTAGGGCACAGGCTGGGCCGAGTCTACCAGCCAGCCGGAAAGGAAAAGGAATTCCCATGTGGCTTTTTGCGCTGTTCCTTGCGGTGCCGCTGATCGAGATCGCCCTGTTCATCCAGGTTGGCGGGCTGATCGGGCTGTGGCCGACGCTGGCCATCGTCATCGTGACCGCGTTTCTGGGCACCTGGCTGATGCGGGCGCAGGGCGCGTTGGCAATCGGACAGATCCAGTCATCCTTCAACGATCTGCGTGACCCGACCGAGCCGCTGGCCCATGGCGCTATGATCCTGTTTGCCGGGGCGCTGTTGCTGACACCGGGGTTCTTTACCGATGCGGCGGGTTTCCTTTTGCTGATCCCGCCGGTGCGCAGCGCGGTCTTTCGCTATCTGCGCAGCCGGGTCAAGGTGGCGCATTTTTCCACCCACAGCGCCAGGCCCGAGCCGCAGCCGCGTGCCGCGCCGGGCAATACGATTGACGGCGAATACGAAGAGATCACCCCGAAAAAACAGCCCACGCACACGCCTTCGGGCTGGACCCGGCATTGAGGCACCTTCGCCATAGTGGTATGAGCGCAGCAAGCTGATAGCAGGAGCTCTCTCATGACGGACGAAACGCCGCAAACCCCGACCGAACAACCGCCCCAGGTCAAGATGCAGATCCTGGGCCAATTCATCCGCGACCTGTCGTTTGAAAACTATCTGGTGCGCAAGGGCGTGACCGGTGACGTGACCCCCGACGTACAGGTTCAGGTCGCGCTGGACGCCAAAAAACGCCAGGCCGACCACCAGTTCGAGATCATCACGAAATTCACCGTCCGTTCGGACAACAAGACCGACAAGGCGCCGCTGTTCCTGATGGAACTGGAATATGGCGGGATCTTCCATGTCGAGAACGTGCCCGACGAACAGCTGCACCCGTTCCTGCTGATCGAATGTCCGCGGATGCTGTTCCCCTTCGTGCGCCGCATCGTCAGCGATGTGACCCGCGATGGCGGCTTCCCGCCGCTGAACCTGGAAATGGTGGATTTCATGGCGCTTTACCGTCAGGAAATCGCGCGCCGCGCACAGGAAAAGCCCACCGAAACGGTGAACTAGGCCTTTGACAGCTTGGCCCACAGCGCCGCATCGCCCATCTTGCCGATGAATTCGGCATGGGCGGCGGCCTCGGCTTCGGTCAGGCGCGATGGCAAGGGTTCGGGACGGGGGCGCGGACGCCATGCGGTTTCCGCCTGCGACCCGTCCGATCCGGCCGAGATACTGGTTTGCAGCGCGAAATCGGGCTGCCGTCCGCCAATCAGCTCCAGATAGACCTCTGCCAGGATTTCAGAGTCGAGCAAGGCGCCGTGCAGCGTCCGGTTGCTGTTGTCGATATTGAACCGCCGGCATAGCGCATCCAGCGACGCGGGCGCGCCGGGGAATTTCTGCCGCGCGATGGCCAGCGTATCCAGCGCCTGTTCCCATGGCAGAGTGGGCAGGCCGATCCATTTCAGCTCGGCGTTCAGGAATTTCATGTCAAACGCCGCGTTGTGGATCACCAGTTTAGCGTCACCCACGAAATCCGCGAATTCCTGCCCGACCTGCGAAAACACCGGCTTGTCGCGCAGGGTCACCGCGCCGGGGGTCACGTCCTGCGGCGGTTCCAGCAGGTCGGGACCGATGCCGTGCACCTGAAACGCGTCCTGCGGCATGGAGCGTTCGGGGTTGATATACTGGTGATAGGTCTTCCCGGTCGGCAAGTGGTTCCAAAGCTCGATCGCGCCGATTTCGACGATCCGGTCGCCCTGATCTGGGTTGAAGCCGGTGGTTTCGGTATCCAGAACGATCTCACGCATCTTTTGTCCGTTTTCTGATCTGCCCAAGCACATCATCCACCTGCGCGCGGGCGGTATCAAGGGACAGCGTTTCGATGATGTGATCGGCGCGGGCGCGTTTTTCGGGATCGGGCATCTGTTTGGCCAGGATGGTTTCGAATTGCGCCGCCGTCATACCGGGACGCTCCAACACGCGTTTTCGCTGTATTTCAGGTGAAACAGTGACGACAATGACCGCATCCAGCCATTCATCCGCGCCGGTTTCAAAAAGCAGCGGAATGTCCAGCAACACGATATCGGCGCGGGCGTTTTCGGTGATGAAATCCTGTCGATCCTGCGCGACAAGCGGATGAATTGCGCCCTCGATCCGGGTCAGGGCGGTCGGGTCCTGCGCGATCCAGGACTTGAGCACCGCGCGGTCCACGCCATCCGGCCCGACCGCCGCCGGATGCAGCCTTGCAATCGCCGCGCAGCCCGCGCCACCGGCCGCGTAAAGCCGATGGACCGCGGCATCCGCGTCCCAGACCGGCACACCGGCCTGGGCAAACATCGCTGCCGTGGTCGATTTGCCCATGCCGATCGACCCGGTCAGCCCCAACAGAAAGGGTCGGTCGCTCATTCCGCCAGCACCACGGCGCGGGTGTCTTCCGTCACCTCTGGCCGTTTTCCGAACCAGCGTTCGAACCCCGGCACCGCCTGATGCAGCAACATGCCCAAACCGTCGACGGTGACACATCCGCGCGCCTCGGCCCGTTGCAGCAATGTGGTGCGCAGCGGCGTATAGACGATATCGGTAACGACCGCGCTGGATGGCAATTGGTCCAGCGACAGCTTGAAATCCGGGCCGCCCGCCATTCCCAGGGACGAGGTGTTCACCAGCAACGCCGCGCCATCGAGCATCTGTTCAGCCTGAACCCAATCCTGGACCACGACCTTGGGTCCGAATTCCGACCGCAGCGCATCGGCGCGGTTGCGGGTGCGGTTGGTCAGCCGGATTTCCGGCACGCCCGCCTCGATCAACGCGGTGATGACCGCGCGCGCCGCGCCCCCCGCACCGATCACCACGGCGGGGCCCACTTTGGCCTGCCACCCCGGCGCGCCGGTTTTCAGGTTTTCCAGAAAGCCATAGCCATCGGTGTTGTCGGCATGGATCTTGCCATCCTGACGAAAGATCAGCGTGTTCGCCGCCCCGATCAACGCCGCCCGGTCCGACACCAGATCGGCCAGGCCCAGAACGGTTTCCTTGTGCGGAATGGTGACATTCAGCCCGACGAAGCCCAGCTTCGGCAGCATCCGCAGCGCATCCTTCAGGTCGTCGTGACGCACATCCATCGGAATATAGTGACCGGGCAGGCCATAGGTTTTCAGCCAGTGCGTGTGCAGGCGCGGCGATTTGGAATGCGCCACCGGCGACCCGATCACCCCCGCCAGCGGGATCTTCTTCGTCATTGCATCAATTCCCCTCGGGCGGTCAGATATCCCAAAAGCTCGATCAGCGGCAGGCCCAGCACGTTGAAATAATCCCCTTCAACGCGCGAGAACAGGCGCACGCCTTCTTCCTCGAGCTTATAGCACCCGACCGCATGGCGCACGCTGTCCCAGTTGCGGGTCAGGTAATCGTCCAGATAGGCATCCGAAAACGGCCGCATCGTCAGACGCACCTGGCCAACATGCCGCCAGAGCGGCTTGCCGTTTTCATAGATCACCGCCGCCGACAGCAGCTTGTGCGGCTTGCCGCGCAGCTGGCGCAACTGTTCGGCGGCCATATCCGGATCGGCAGGTTTGGAAAACACCGTGCCGCCGCAATCCAGCACCTGATCGCAGCCGATCACCAGCGCATCGGGATGCTTTTCCGAGATCTTGCGCGCCTTGAATTCGGCCAGCGCGTCGGCGATGTCGCGGGGCGTTGCGCCCTCGGATTCCAGCGCGGCGCGGATTGCATCCTCGTCAATCCGGGCGGGCAGGGTGTCCACCACGACGCCCGCGCGCCGCAGCAGGTCGCGGCGAATTTCCGAGGCCGAAGCCAGTATGATCTTTGTGGGCATGTTGACAGGTCTGTGGATGACTGCAGGGAAACGGCTGTGAACGGTTTGCGGGTTTCTGGACGGTTTCGCATTCCTCACCGGTTAACTCAACATCTTCGGGATTCTCCGCACCGGTTGTCCACTGTGGGCGGGAAAACCGGCCGGGCCGTAGATAAGCGGTGACGGCGAAAGTTTTCCGGGAACTATCCACAAGGATATTCAACGTGGTATCCAGATAATATGCTGATTTTAAATGGAAAAATCAGAAATTCAGGGCGTCGACCAGCGATCATGCGGATCTGTGCACAGACCCAGATTTTTGTGCATAACCTGCGGGACAACCAAAGGATCCACATTATCAACAGCCCCAACAACGACATCATCTTTCTTTCTATATTTATTTATATATGAAGGGTCAGATCATTCCTTTTGGACAGGCAGACAATGATCGGTGACATACTGAGCACGATTTACCCCTATACCAAGGCGCTGCATATCATCGCGGTGATCACCTGGATGGCGGGGATTTTCTATCTGCCCAGATTGTTCGTCCATCACACCGAACAAACCGAAACAGGGTCGGAAACCGACGCGCTGTTCCAGATGATGGAACGCAAGCTGCTGAAGCTGATCATGAACCCGTCGATTTTCGCGGTCTGGATCTTCGGGCTGATGCTGGTCTTTACGCCCGGCATCGTCGATTGGACGGATGTCTGGCCCTATACCAAGGGGGCGTCGATCCTGGCGATGACGTGGTTTCATCACTGGCTGGGAAAGCGGCGCAAGGATTTCGTGGCTGGGAACAACCAGCTGACCGGCCGGCAATACCGGATGATGAACGAGGTGCCCACGATCCTGCTGCTGGTGATCGTGTTTTCGGTCGTTCTGAAATTCTGAGTTCCTTGACTCGCAGGCAGCCCATGGCTATGTGACGGTCAACGGGACAGTCCTGTCCCCGGAATCTCCCTCATGATGAAGAAGGCGCCGCAGAGGCCCCTGTATTAGTTTCAATGACCATAGAACGTTTGAACCTGTCCGACCTGAAGGCGCAAAGCCCCAAGGACCTTCTGGCGATGGCCGAAGAGCTCGAGATCGAAAACGCGTCGACCATGCGCAAGGGCGACATGATGTTCTCGATCCTGAAAGAGCGGGCCGAGGAAGGCTGGGAAATCTCCGGTGACGGTGTGCTCGAGGTTCTGCAAGACGGGTTTGGCTTCCTGCGCTCGCCCGAGGCGAACTATCTGCCCGGTCCCGATGATATCTATGTATCGCCCGAGATGATCCGCCAGCATTCGCTGCGCACCGGCGACACGGTCGAGGGCGTGATGCAGGCCCCGCGCGAGAATGAGCGTTACTTTGCCATCACCTCGGTCACCCGGATCAATTTCGAAGAGCCCGAGAAAGCGCGCCACAAGATCAACTTCGACAACCTGACGCCGCTTTACCCCGACGAGCGCCTGAAGATGGAGATCGAGGACCCGACGATCAAGGACCGCTCGGCCCGGATCATCGACCTGGTCGCGCCCATCGGCAAGGGCCAGCGGTCGCTGATCGTGGCGCCGCCGCGGACGGGTAAGACGGTGCTGTTGCAGAACATCGCGCACAGCATCGAAAAGAACCATCCGGAATGTTACCTGATCGTCCTGCTGATCGACGAACGCCCCGAAGAGGTGACGGATATGCAGCGGTCGGTGAAGGGCGAGGTCATCTCCTCGACCTTCGACGAACCGGCGACCCGCCACGTCGCGGTGTCCGAGATGGTGATCGAAAAGGCCAAGCGCCTGGTCGAACATAAACGAGATGTTGTGATCCTTTTGGACTCAATCACAAGACTTGGTCGTGCCTTCAACACCGTGGTGCCGTCCTCGGGCAAGGTTCTGACCGGTGGTGTGGACGCCAACGCGTTGCAGCGGCCCAAGCGGTTCTTCGGTGCGGCCCGGAATATCGAAGAAGGCGGCAGCCTGACCATCATCGCCACCGCGCTGATCGATACTGGCAGCCGGATGGACGAGGTCATCTTCGAAGAGTTCAAGGGCACCGGCAACTCCGAGATCGTTCTGGACCGCAAGGTCGCGGACAAGCGCGTGTTCCCGGCGATGGACATCCTCAAATCCGGGACCCGGAAAGAGGATCTGCTGGTCGACGCCAAGGATCTGCAAAAGACCTTTGTCCTGCGTCGTATCCTGAACCCGATGGGCACGACCGATGCGATCGAGTTCCTGATCTCGAAGCTGAAGCAGACCAAGACGAACGGCGAATTCTTCGACTCGATGAACACCTGATTTACCCCATGGGGGACTGATCATGGATACGATCTTTGCCCTGGCCACCGCGCGCGGCAAGGCCGGTGTGGCGGTGATCCGTATCTCGGGCCCCGATGCGGCACAGGCGCTGGCGGCTTTTGGGGCGACATTGCCCGCACCGCGCCGGGCCGCGCTGCGTCAGCTGTCCGACACGAATGGTCAACCGCTGGACGAGGCGCTGGTGCTCTATTTCGAAGCGGGCGCCAGTTTCACCGGCGAGCCGGTCGTCGAACTTCAGATCCATGGCAGCATGGCGACCGCTGCGGCGGTGCTGCATCTGTTGTCGCAAGTGCCCGGCTGCCGCGAGGCCGAACCGGGCGAGTTCACCCGCCGGGCGCTGGAAAACGAGCGGATGGACCTGACCCAGGTCGAAGGTCTGGCCGATCTGATCGACGCCGAGACCGAAGCGCAACGCCGCCAGGCCCTGCGCGTTTTGTCTGGTGCCATCGGGGATCGCGCCGAAATCTGGCGCGCGCGCCTGATCCGCGCCGCGGCGCTCTTGGAAGCCACGATCGATTTCGCCGACGAGGAAGTGCCGGTCGATGTCGGCCCCGAAGTGCTGTCGCTGATCGACGAGGTTTCGGTGGATCTGACGCGCGAGGCTGCCGGGGTGGGGATCGCCGAGCGGATCCGCGACGGGTTCGAGGTTGCCATCGTTGGCCCGCCCAATGCCGGAAAATCCACGCTGCTGAATGCGTTGGCCGGGCGCGAGGCCGCGATCACATCCGACATTCCCGGAACGACTCGGGACGTGATCGAGGTTCGGATGGATCTGGCCGGGCTGCCCGTAACTGTTCTGGACACCGCCGGATTGCGCGAGACCGAGGACGTGATCGAAGGGCTGGGCGTCACCCGTGCGCGGCAACGTGCCGAACAGGCGGACCTGCGGATTTTTCTGATCGATGCGCCCGGACAAGAACCGGCCATGCCGCCGCTTGCGGAAGATATTGTGGTTCACTCCAAATCCGACCTCAACCAGTGGGGGGAGGGGATCAGCATCTCTGCCAAGACCGGCGCGGGGATCTCTGAACTGGTCACACGGATTTCCGACGTTCTGGCCCAAAGATCGGCGGGCGCGGGCGTCGCGACGCGGGAACGGCATAGGCTGGCGATTGAACGTGCTTTGACCTCTTTGGATTCTGCGCGGAATCAGGTATTAGCCGGGGCTGAATACGCAGAGCTTGCCGCCGAAGAATTGCGGACCGCCATCCGGGCATTGGATGCGCTGGTCGGGCGGGTGGACGTCGAGAACATTCTGGACGAGATTTTTTCGAGCTTCTGCATCGGGAAGTGAACAGGAGTGTTTCACGTGAAACATCGCGACTTTGATGTTGTGGTGATCGGCGGCGGTCACGCCGGTACGGACGCAGCACATGCCGCGGCCCGAATGGGTGCGCGCACCGGACTTATCACGCTGCGCGCCGATGCGATTGGTGTCATGTCCTGCAACCCGGCGATTGGCGGGCTGGGCAAGGGCCATCTGGTGCGCGAGATCGACGCGATGGATGGGCTGATGGGGCAGGCGGCCGACCGGGCGGGCATTCAATTCCGGCTGCTGAACCGTCGCAAGGGTCCGGCGGTGCAAGGCCCCCGCGCGCAGGCGGATCGCAAGCTTTACCGCGAGGCGATGCAAGCGCTGATCGGCGCGACCCCGAATTTGACGGTGATCGAGGGCGAAGCCACCGATTTCCTGATGGATGGCGACCGCGTGGCAGGCGTGGTGTTGCAGGATGGATCGTCGATCCAGGCGGGCGCCGTCGTGCTGACGACGGGCACATTCCTGCGCGGGGTGATCCATATCGGCGATCAGCAACGCCCGGGCGGTCGGATTGGCGACAAGCCCTCCGTCAAGCTGGCCGAGCGGATTGATGGCTTTGGCCTGCCGCTGGGGCGGCTGAAAACCGGTACCCCGCCGCGACTGGATGGGCGGACGATCAACTGGGATATTCTGGAATCGCAGCCGGGCGACGATGATCCTGAGCTGTTTTCCTTTCTGTCGCGCGCGCCATTCGTGCGCCAGATCTCGTGCGGGATCACCCACACGAACGAGAAAACGCACCAGATCATTCGCGACAATCTGGACCGGTCCGCGATGTATGGCGGGCATATCGATGGGGTTGGCCCGCGCTATTGCCCGTCGATCGAAGACAAGATCGTGCGGTTTGCCGACAAGGACTCGCACCAGATTTTTCTGGAGCCCGAGGGGCTGGACGATCACACCGTGTATCCCAACGGCATCTCGACCTCGCTACCCGTCGACGTGCAGGAGGATTACGTGCATTCGATCCGCGGGTTGGAGGCGGCAGAGATCCTGCAGCCCGGCTATGCTATCGAATATGATTATGTCGATCCGCGCGCGCTGAACTCGGAACTGCGGTTGCGCGATGTACCGGGCCTATATCTTGCGGGTCAGATCAACGGCACCACAGGATATGAGGAGGCTGCCGCCCAAGGGATGGTTGCCGGTCTGAACGCCGCACGCGCCGCGATGGGTGGTGATCCGGTGATGTTCAGCCGCACCGACAGCTATATCGGCGTGATGATCGACGATCTGGTGACGCGCGGCGTGACCGAACCCTATCGCATGTTCACCTCGCGCGCGGAATTCCGGCTGTCGCTGCGGGCGGACAATGCCGATCAGCGGCTTACACCGATTGGGATCGCGCTCGGCTGTGTGGGCGAGGAACGGCGTAAAGTGTTCGAGGCGAAGCGTGACGCGCTGGCCAGTGGGCGCGCGATTCTGGACGCGCTGTCCCTGACACCCAAGCAGATCGCAGCCAATGGCATTCGCGTGAATGCGGATGGCACGCGCCGCAGCGGGTTCGACCTGTTGGCCTTTCCGGATGTCGGCTTTGACGATGTCCTGCCTTTCGATGATCGCCTGAACGCGGTTTCGCCCGAGATTCGTGAGCAGATCTCGCGCGATGCGCTTTATGCGAATTATATCCGTCGCCAAGAAAGCGATGTCGCCGCCATGCGCCGGGATGAGGGGCAGAAGATCCCCGAAGATTTCGATTTCCACGCGCTCAATGGGTTGTCGAATGAGCTGAAGCTGAAACTGACCGCCGCGCGCCCCGAAACGCTGGCACAGGCGGGGCGGGTGGATGGCATGACCCCGGCGGCGTTGACGCTGATCCTTGCGCGTTTGCGGCAGAAAACTCGGCGCAGCGCGTGATGACAGGTGAAAATGACGCGCTGGCGGATGTTTCACGTGGAACATTGGACCGGCTGGAAACCTATGCCGCGCTGCTGAAAAAGTGGAATCCGGCCATCAATCTGGTGGCAAAATCCACGCTGGACGACCTGTGGGACCGTCATATCGTCGATTCTGCGCAGATTTTCGGGCTGATTCCGGATTTCCAGCATTGGGCCGATCTGGGCAGCGGGGGCGGGTTCCCCGGAATGGTCGTGGCCATTCTTGCGGCGGAACGACAGCCGCAGGCGAAGGTGACTCTGGTGGAATCCGACCTGCGCAAGGCGACATTTCTGCGGACCGTGGCGCGCGAAACAGGGATCGACGCGGATGTCATCTCCCAACGGATTGAACAGGTGCCGCCGCTGGGTGCCGATGTGGTTTCGGCGCGCGCGCTGGCGCCGCTGGACAGGCTTCTGGCGTTCGCGGAACGGCATCTGACGCCGCAGGGAACCGCGCTTTTCCTGAAGGGTCAGAATTTTCAGACCGAGCTTGATACCGCGCTTGCATCCTGGCGGTTCGACGTCCAGAAATTATCCAGCCAAACCGAATCCACCGCCGTCATTCTCAAGATTGGAGGGCTTGCCCGTGTCTGATCCGACGCGTCCCAAGGGGCCGAAGATCATCGCCATCGCGAACCAGAAGGGGGGGGTCGGCAAGACGACGACCACGATCAACCTGGCCGCGGCGCTGGCCCGCAAGAAGCTGAAGGTTCTGATCGTCGACATTGATCCGCAGGGCAACGCATCGACCGGTTTGGGGATCGAACAGGATCAGCGCGAGAAAACCACCTATGACCTGTTGCTGGACGAGGTGCCGCTGAATCAGGTGCTGATGGAGACCGAGATCACCGGCCTGACCATCGCGCCGGCGACCACGGATCTGAGCTCGGCCGATATCGAAATGGTGTCGAATGAAAAGCGGGTTTACCTGCTGCATGACGCGCTGCGGCAGACGGCGATCGATGCTTATGGCTTCGATTTCATCCTGATCGATTGCCCGCCGTCGCTGAACCTGTTGACCGTCAATGCGATGGTCGCGGCGCATTCCGTGCTGGTCCCGCTGCAAAGCGAGTTCTTCGCGCTGGAGGGGTTGTCGCAATTGATGCTAACCGTGCGCGATCTGCGCCAGAGCGCGAATCCGGGCTTGCGGATCGAAGGTGTTGTGTTGACCATGTATGACAAACGCAACAACTTGTCCCAACTGGTGGAACGGGACGCGCGGGAATATCTGGGGGATCTGGTGTTCCAGACGGTAATTCCGCGCAATGTGCGACTGAGTGAGGCGCCGTCCTTTGCGATGTCGGTTCTGGATTACGATCCGACATCGCGTGGGGCGCAGGCCTATCTGGCGCTGGCCGATGAGATGGTGAAATCGGACACGCCGCTGATCCTGACGGAGGGGGCTGAGCATGAGTAAGAAACCGGAACGTCGTGGATTGGGGCGGGGCCTGTCGGCGCTGATGGCGGATGTGAACCTGGCCGATGGGGGCGAGACGCCTGTGGCCCGGACCGAACCGGCCAAGCCGGAGGCGGTGCTGCCCATCGAAAAGGTGATGCCGAACCCGGATCAGCCCCGACGGCATTTCTCGACCGAGGCGCTGGAGGAGTTGGCGGCCTCGATCCGCGAAAAGGGTGTCATTCAGCCGATCATCGTGCGCCCCAGCAAACGCGAAAGCGGCAGTTACGAGATCGTGGCCGGTGAACGCCGCTGGCGTGCATCGCAGCTGGCGCAGCTGCACGAGGTGCCGGCGATTGTCCGCGAGCTGGATGATACCGAGGTTCTGGAAGTCGCGATCATCGAAAACATCCAGCGCGCCGATCTGAACCCGATTGAAGAGGCGCTGGGTTATCGCCAGCTGATGGACCGCTTCGGGCATACGCAGGAAAAGCTGGCCGAGGCGCTTAGCAAAAGCCGCAGCCATATCGCGAACCTGATGCGGCTGTTGCAACTGCCCGAGCCGGTGCAGGATCACCTGCGTGAAGGGCGGCTTTCGGCCGGTCACGCGCGCGCGCTGATCACGACCGAAGACCCGGTGGGCCTTGCCCGTCAGGTGATCGATCAGGACCTGTCGGTGCGCGAGACCGAGAAGCTGGCGAAGGCGCCGAAAGAGAAATCCGCAAGCGCCACGCCCAAGGCGCCGAAGGGCGAGAAAGACGCCGATACCCGCGCGCTGGAACAGGATCTGTCGGCCAATCTGGGCATGAAGGTCTCCATCGACCATTCGGCGGGGGGCGAAAGCGGGCAGATCACGATCCGCTATGACGATCTGGATCAGCTGGATTCGTTGTGCCGTGTGCTGACGGCTACACCTCTGGACGTGTCCAGATAAACAGCGCGACAGCGCACAGCGTGACGGCCTGAATCAGCAGGATCATGGGCCGCACGCCCGCGACCACGGAAATCAGAAATGCCGCAAGGATCGACGCGCTGGCCAGAATCTTGGCCGGGCGCCGGATCGCGCCGTGGGCGTTCCAGTCTTCTATAGGCGGGCCAAAGCGGGGATGGGTGATCAGCCAATTGTGCAGCCGTTCGGACGACCGGGCAAAGCAGAAGGCGGCCAACAACAGGAATGGCACGGTCGGCAGCAGGGGCAGGGCGATGCCGATCACGCCAAGGCCCAGGGCGACAAATCCGCATATGACCCACAGAAATCGCATGGTTCAGTCCGGCAAAAGCTCTGTCAGGATGGCATTCAGCACGGGCCGACCGGCTGCGGTGGTGCGCAGGCTGTGCGGGGTGGTTTCGACCATGCCAATATCCTCTAACCATTTGATTTTATTTTTATTTATGCCGCCCAAAGCGCTCAGGATCGCCAAATCGACCCCATCGCGCAACCGCAGCCCCATCATCAGATATTCCGCTGCCTGATCTTTCAAGGGCAAGGACTGTCGCAGGCTTTCGCCATTGCCCGTGGTTTCGACCTGGCGCAGCCAGTCCAGCGGCCCCTTGGGCGTGTCGGTCGCCAGCCGTGTGCCGTTCAGCGTCAGCCGCCCATGCGCGCCGGGGCCAATCCCGGCATAGTCGCCGCCGCGCCAATAGATCAGGTTGTGCCGCGATTCCGCGCCCGGTTTGGCGTGGTTCGAAATCTCGTATGCGGGCAGGCCAGCGGCCTCGCACAGCTCTTGCGTGGCGAAGTACATGTCGCCCGACAGATCCTCGGTCGGCAGACCGCCCAGCCGGCCACGGCTGAACCGGTCGCCAAAGGCGGTGCCGGGTTCGATGGTCAGCTGATAAAGCGACAGATGATCGGCGGCATAGGTCAGCGCCTGTGTCAGCTCGGCCCGCCAATCGTCCAGCGTCTGGTCCTGGCGGGCATAGATCAGATCGAAGCTGATCCGGTCGAACGTGTCGCGGGCCAGATCCAGCGCGGCGCGCGCTTCGGTCACCGAATGCAGGCGGCCCAGCCGTTTCAGGTCATCGGCATTCAGCGCCTGCACCCCCAGCGACAGCCGGTTCACCCCGGCATCGCGATAGCCGCGAAACCGCCCGGCCTCGACCGAGGTTGGGTTGGCTTCAAGCGTGATTTCGACATCATTGGCCAGGGTCCAATGAGCGCGCACGGCGTCCAGGATCGCGTGGACCAGATCGGGCTCCATCAAGCTGGGTGTGCCGCCCCCGAAAAAGACGGAACGCAGCACCCGGCCCGGCGTTTCCGACGCCACCCGCGCGATTTCCGCGACATAGGCTCTTTTCCAGCGGGATTGGTCGATTTCGGCCTGAACATGGCTGTTGAAATCGCAATAGGGGCATTTGGCCTGGCAGAACGGCCAGTGAAGGTAGAGGCCGAAGCCCCCGCTTTGCCAGGGTTCAGTCGCCAAACACCGTCACCAGCTTGGCAAAGGCATCGGCGCGGTGGCTGATGCGGTTTTTCTCGGCCCAGTCCATCTCGCCGAAGGTGATGTCATAACCGTCAGGCTGAAAGATCGGGTCATAGCCGTGACCCTGCGCCCCGCGCATGGGCCAGACGACCTGGCCATCGACCTTGCCCGCGAACACCTCGTCATGGCCATCGGGCCAGGCCAGCACGAAGGTGCAGCAGAACTGTGCGGTGCGGGGGAAGGGGGCTTGCGCCTCTTCCAGCTTGGCCCAGGTCTTTTCCATCGCCATCTTGAAATCGCGGCCATTCGGGGTTTCGGCCCAATCGGCGGTATAGACACCGGGGGCGCCGTCCAGCCCGTCGACCGCGATGCCGCTGTCATCGGCCAGCGCGGGCAGGCCGGTGGCTTTCGCGGCGGCATGCGCCTTGATCCGCGCATTGCCGACGAACGTCGTTTCGGTCTCGTCGGGTTCGGGAAGCCCCTTGTCCGCGGCGGAAATCGCGGTGATGCCATAAGGCGCCAGAAGCTGCGCGATTTCTTCCAGCTTGCCCTTGTTGTGGGTGGCGACCAGCAGGGTATCTTCCCGAAACTTACGCATCTTACCCCTCGACCGCCGCTTTCTGGGCCGCGACCAGCTCGGCCACGCCCTTGTCGGCCAGGCCCAGCAGCTTGTCCATTTCATCCCGGCTGAAGGTCGCGCCCTCGGCCGACATCTGAACCTCGATCAGCCGGCCGCCGCCGGTCACGACGAAATTGCCATCGACGCCGGCTTCGCTGTCCTCGGGGTAATCCAGATCCAGAACGGGCTGCCCGGCATAGATGCCACAGGACACGGCGGCGACGTGATCGGTCAGCGGGTCACTGGTGATGTCACCGGCTTTCAGCAGCTTGTTGACCGCCAGACGCAGCGCGACCCACCCCCCGGTGATCGCGGCGCAGCGCGTCCCGCCATCGGCCTGAATCACGTCGCAATCCACGGTGATCTGACGTTCGCCCAGGGCCACGCGGTCGACGCCCGCGCGCAGGGACCGGCCGATCAGCCGCTGGATTTCCACGGTGCGGCCACCCTGTTTGCCCGCCGTCGCCTCGCGCCGCATGCGCGAGCCGGTCGAGCGGGGCAGCATGCCGTATTCGGCGGTGACCCAGCCCAGGCCAGAGTTCTTCAGGAACGGCGGCACGCGTGGTTCCAGCGACGCGGTGCACAGCACATGGGTGTCACCGACGCGGATCATGCACGACCCTTCGGCATGTTTGGTCACGTCTGTTTCGATTGAAACAGCGCGCATCTCGTCTACATTCCGGCCAGAGGGGCGCATGGTCTCTCCTTCCTGTTTTTACTGGGGCTTTGCTTTCACGACAGGGGATGCGATGCAACCCCGATTGACGCCCCGGCGATATCGATTTTAATGGCTGGGCGAAAAAGGGAAGACGGTGTGAGTGACGGCTCCAAGATCCTGGACGAGATGAACGCGCGCAGCCGCGAGGTGTTTCGCCATGTGGTCGAGGCCTATCTGGAAACCGGCGATCCCGTGGGGTCGCGCACCCTGACCCGGTCGCTCAGCGAAAAGGTCAGCGCCGCCACCATCCGCAACGTGATGCAGGATCTGGAGTTTCTGGGCCTGCTGGACAGCCCGCATGTGTCGGCGGGCCGCATCCCGACCGAGCTGGGATTACGGATGTTCGTCGACGGGTTGCTCGAGGTGCGGGATCTGGAGGTGCAGGACCGCGAGAATATCCGCGCCACGCTGGGCGATACCGATGGCGATGTGGGCGGGATGCTGGACCGTGTCGGCGCGGCCCTGTCCGGGGCGACGCGGGGGGCCAGCCTGGTTCTGGCGCCCAAGCATCAGGCGCCGATCCGGCATGTGGAATTCGTCAGCCTGGCACCCGACCGGGCGCTGGTGGTTCTGGTCTTTGCCGACGGGCATGTGGAAAACCGGGTGTTCCGGCCGCCTGCGGGCCAGACCCCATCGTCGATGCGCGAGGCGGCGAATTTCCTGAATGCCCTGGCCGAGGGGCGGACCCTGTCCGAGCTGCGCCGGGTGATGGAGACCGAGATCCGCACCCGGCGTCAGGAGCTGGACACGCTCGCGCGCGACATGGTCGAAAGCGGGCTGGCGATCTGGGAAAACGAGGGCGGCGATCACGAGCGGCTGATCGTGCGGGGCCGGTCGAATCTTCTGGACCAGAGCGCCGAGGCCGAGGAGCTGAACCGCATCCGGACCCTGTTCGACGACCTGGAGCGCAAGCGGGACATCGCCGATTTTCTGGAATTGACCGAAGAAGGCGAGGGTGTGCGCATTTTTATCGGCTCTGAAAACAAGCTTTTCTCACTTTCGGGTTCCTCTTTGGTGGTCTCTCCCTATATGAACGCTGATCGTAAGATTATCGGTGCCGTCGGTGTCATCGGACCGACGCGGCTGAACTATGGCCGGATCGTTCCGATCGTTGATTATACGGCGCAACTGGTGGGGCGGATCCTGTCCAACCAGGGCAAAGGATAGAAAATGGCAGAAGCGAAGAAAGACGAATCACTGGACCTGGATGACGATCTGACGGATGCCGCGCTCGACCTGGACAGCGACGCGCCCGAGATCGATCTGATGGATGAGGGCGACGCGCTGGACAAGATGCGTGCCGAACGCGACGAAATGCGCGACCGGTTCATGCGCGCCCTGGCGGATGCGGAAAACGCCCGCAAGCGCGGCGAACGCGATCGGCGCGAGGCCGAGAAATACGGCGGCTCGAAACTGGCGCGGGATCTGCTGCCGGTGTTCGACAACCTGAGCCGCGCGATCGAGGCGGTGCCGGAAGAGCATCGCGAGCAGAACAAGGCGTTGCTGGAAGGGGTCGAGCTGACGCTGCGGGAATTGCTGAGCATATTCTCGAAACACGGCATTTCGCCGATTGCGCCCGAGGTGGGTGAGACATTCGATCCGCAGATGCATCAGGCGATGTTCGAGGCCCCGGTGCCCGGCACCAAGGCGGGCGACATCATTCAGGTGATGACGCAAGGCTTCATGTTGCACGACCGTTTGCTGCGTCCGGCGCAAGTTGGCGTGTCGTCGACACCGGGGTCCTGAGCGCAGGCGGGGGGCCAGCCCCCCGCACCCCCCGGAGTATTTCCGCCAAGAAGAAGATCAGTCCTTTGCGAGGTCCTTGAGCTCGTAAAGCAGGTTCAGCGCGTCGAGCGGCGTCAGGCTGTCGGGGTGGATCTGTTGCAGCCGTGCGGCCAGTTCGGATTTCTCGGCCGGTTGCGGGGCGGGTGGCGGCGTGGTCGCGAAAAGCGGCAGATCGTCGATCAGGGCCTGTTTCGGCGCGGCGCCTTCGCGGTCGCCTTTTTCCAGCATATCCAGGATGATGCGCGCGCGGGCGACGACGGTGTCGGGCAGCCCGGCGAGCTTGGCGACCTGCACGCCATAGGACCGGTCGGCGGCGCCGCGGCGGACCTCGTGCAGGAAGATGACCTCGCCCTCCCACTCCTTGACGGCGACGGTGGCGTTTTCGACGCCGTTCAGGCGGGCGGAAAGCGCCGTCATCTCGTGGTAATGGGTGGCGAAGAGCGCGCGGCAGCGGTTCACATCGTGCAGATGTTCCAGCGTGGCCCAGGCGATGGACAGCCCGTCATAGGTGGCCGTGCCGCGGCCGATCTCATCGAGGATCACCAGCGCGCGGTCGTCGGCCTGGTTCAGGATCGCGGCGGTTTCGACCATTTCGACCATGAAGGTCGAGCGCCCGCGCGCCAGATCGTCCGAGGCGCCGACCCGGCTGAAAAGTTGCGAGACCATGCCGATATGGGCGGCGCGGGCGGGGACGAAGGCGCCCGCTTGCGCCAGCAGTGCGATCAGCGCGTTCTGCCGCAGAAAGGTCGATTTACCGGCCATGTTCGGGCCGGTCAGCAGCCAGATTGCGGCGCCGTCGGGGGCACTGAGATCGCAGTCATTGGCGACGAAGCCGGTGCCGCCCTGGGCCTGAAGCGCGCGTTCGACAACGGGGTGGCGCCCGCCATCCACGTGAAACATCCGGCTTTCATCGACGCGGGGTTCGGCCCAGTCGCGGGCGCGGGCCAGCTCGGCGAAACCGGCGGCCAGGTCGACCTCGGCCAAGGCGCGGGCGGCCAGACCGATGCGGTCGGCCTGATCCAGAATGGCCTGTCTGAGGCTGGAATAGAGCCGCTTTTCGATCTCCAACGCGCGGTTTCCCGCGTTCAGGATGCGGGTTTCCAGCTCGCTCAGTTCAACGGTGGTGAAGCGGACCGCGTTGGCGGTGGTCTGGCGGTGGATGAACTGTTCCGACAGCGGCGGCGACAGCATTTTCTCGGCATGGGTTGCCGTGGTTTCGATGAAATAGCCCAGCACGTTGTTGTGCTTGATCTTGAGCGATGAAATGCCGGTGCGTTCGGCGAATTTGGCCTGCATCCCGGCGATGACGCCGCGCCCTTCGTCGCGCAGCTGGCGGGCCTCGTCCAGTTCCGCGTCGTGGCCGGGGGCGATGAAGCCGCCATCGCGCGCCAACAGGGGCGGTTCGGCGATCAGGGCCTGATCCAGCAGGTCGAGCAAATCGTCGAACCCCGTCAGATCGCGCGCGGCAGTCGACAGCAGATCCGGCGCGGCCTGATCCAGTTGACCGGCCACATCAATCGCCTGGGTCAGCCCGTTGCGGATCGCGGCCATGTCGCGGGGGCCGCCCCGGTCGAGCGCCAGACGCGAGATCGCGCGATCCATATCCGGCACCTTGCGCAGGGCATTGCGCAGCCGTTCGGCCAGGCTCTGATCGTCTACCAGAAAACGGACGGCACCCAGCCGCGCCTGAATCTCGGCCAGGTCGCGCGACGGGCTGGAAAGCCGCCGTTCCAGCAGCCGCGCGCCCGCCGCCGTGACCGTGTGATCGACCGCGGCAATGAGCGATCCGTCGCGCCCGCCCGACAGGCTGGCGGTGATCTCCAGGTTGCGGCGTGTGGCGGCGTCGATTTGGACGGTTTTTGCCGCGGCTTCGCGCACCGGGGGGCGCAGCAGTGGCAGGTTGCCCTTTTGCGTCAGGTCCAGGTAATCGACCAGCGCGCCCATCGCGCCCAGCTCGGCCCGGGTGAAATGCCCGAAGGCTTCGAGCGTGCCGACCGAGAACAGATCCTGCAGGCGCTTTTCGGCTGATGTGCTGTCGAAGCTGCCGCGTGCCATCGGGGTCAGCGCGGCGCAGGAATCCGTCACGATTTCAGCCAGATCGCGCTCCAAAGCGTCGGCAACCAACACCTCTTTCGGGGCCAGGCGGGCGAGTTCCGGCGACAGCCGCGCGCGGGTGGCGGGCATCACGCGAAATTCGCCGGTGGAAATGTCGGTCCAGGCCAGCGCGGCCTGATCGCGCACCTCGGCATAGGCGACGAGGAAGTTGTGACGCCGTGCTTCGAGCAGGGATTCCTCGGTCAATGTGCCGGGGGTGACCAGCCGCACGACCCCGCGTTTCACGACCGATTTCGAGCCGCGCTTCTTCGCCTCGGCCGGGTCTTCGAGCTGTTCGCAGACGGCCACGCGAAACCCCTTGCGGATCAGCGTCAGCAGATAGCTTTCGGCGGCATGGACCGGCACGCCGCACATCGGGATATCCTCGCCCAGATGCTTGCCGCGTTTGGTCAGGGCGATGTCCAGCGCGCCCGCCGCCGCGACCGCGTCGTCAAAGAACAGCTCGTAAAAATCGCCCATGCGATAGAACAGCAACGCCTCGGGATGATCTTCCTTGATCTCGAGAAATTGCGCCATCATCGGCGTGACGGAAGCGTTGGCTGTGGCCACTGGATCCCCCTGAATTCGCCGGGCGACCTTACAAAGGGACAAAGGGCGGTGAAAGCCGGTTTTTCAGGAGTGTTGAGGTCTGGCAGGCTTCCCAATAAAGAGGGACAAATTCAGGAGGAGCCCCTTATGGCCGAAAAGACGAAAGTGACCGCCGAAGAGGCGCTTGCCTATCATCTCGAGCCGACGCCCGGCAAGTTCGAGATCGTGGCGACCACGGCCATGACGACCCAGCGCGATCTTTCGCTGGCCTATAGCCCCGGTGTGGCGGTCCCGTGCGAGGCGATCGCCGAGGATCCGGCAACGGCCTATGACTATACCACCAAGGGCAACATGGTTGCCGTGATCTCGAACGGGACCGCCGTTCTGGGTCTGGGCAACCTGGGTGCGCTGGCATCGAAGCCGGTGATGGAGGGCAAGGCGGTGCTGTTCAAGCGCTTCGCCGATGTGAACGCCATCGATATCGAGCTGGACACCGAAGACCCCGAAGAGATCATCAAGGCCGTCAAGCTGATGGGGCCGACCTTTGGCGGGGTGAACCTGGAAGACATCAAGGCGCCCGAGTGTTTCATCATCGAACAGCGCCTGAAGGAAGAGATGGACATCCCCGTCTTCCACGACGACCAGCACGGCACGGCGGTGATCTGTGCCGCCGGGCTGATCAATGCGCTGCATCTGAACGGCAAGAAGATCGAGGATTGCAAGATCGTGCTGAACGGTGCCGGTGCCGCCGGGATTGCGTGCCTGGAACTGGTCAAGGCGATGGGCGCCAAGCACGACAATTGCATCATGTGCGATACCAAGGGCGTCATCTATCAGGGCCGGACCGAGGGGATGAACCAGTGGAAATCGGCCCATGCGGCAAAGACCGACCTGCGCACATTGGAAGAGGCGATGGTGAATGCCGATGTGTTCCTGGGTGTCAGCGTCAAGGGCGCGGTGACGCCCGAGATGGTCGCCAGCATGGCCGAGCATCCGGTGATTTTCGCCATGGCCAATCCCGACCCGGAAATCACGCCCGAAGGCGCCCATGCGGTGCGCGCCGATGCGATCGTGGCCACGGGCCGGTCGGATTACCCCAACCAGGTGAACAACGTTCTGGGCTTCCCGTACCTCTTCCGCGGCGCGCTGGATATCCACGCCCGCGCCATCAATGACGAGATGAAGATCGCTTGTGCCGAGGCGCTGGCCGCGCTGGCGCGCGAGGATGTGCCGGACGAGGTCGCGATGGCCTATGGCCGGAAACTGTCCTTTGGCCGCGACTATATCATCCCCACGCCGTTTGACCCGCGCCTGATCTATGTGATCCCGCCGGCGGTGGCGCGTGCGGGCATGGATACCGGCGCGGCGCGGCGGCCCATCGTCGACATGGACAAGTACGAACACGACCTCAAGGCGCGGATGGACCCGACGGCGTCGATCCTGACCTCGATTTCCGCCCGTGCCCGTGCGGCGCAAGCCCGGATGATCTTTGCCGAGGGCGACGATCTGCGCGTTCTGCGGGCCGCGGTCGCCTATCAACGGTCGGGTTACGGCAACGCGCTGGTCGTCGGGCGCGAGGGCGAGGTTCGCGAAAAGCTCGACTCGGTCGGTCTGGGCGATGCGGTGCGCGAGCTGGAGATCGTGAACGCGGGTAATTCCCGGCATCTCGATGCGTATCGTGACTTCGTTTACAAGCGGCTCCAGCGTCAGGGCTTCGATATGCACGACGCGCATCGGCTGGCGGCGCGGGACCGGCATGTGTTTTCCGCGCTGATGCTGGCGCATGGTCATGGCGATGGCCTGATCACCGGGGCGACGCGGAAATCGGCGCAGGTGTTGCAGCTGATCAACCACGTTTTCGACGCCCGCGCGCAGGATGGCGCGGTGGGCGTGACCGCGCTGCTGCACAAGGGGCGGATCCTGCTGATCGCCGATACGCTGGTGCATGAATGGCCCGACGAGAACGATCTGGCCAATATCGCCGAACGCGCCGCCGGTGTGGCGCGCGGTTTCGGGCTGGAGCCGCGCGTGGCGTTCGTCAGCTTCTCGACCTTCGGCTATCCGGTCAGCGAACGGGCCGAAAAGATGCACCTGGCGCCCCAGGTTCTGGACAAGCGCGGCGTCGATTTCGAATACGAGGGCGAAATGACCGTTGATGTGGCGCTGAACATGGGTGCGATGTCGAAATACCCGTTCTCGCGCCTGTCGGGTCCGGCAAACGTGCTGGTCGTGCCCGCGCGTCATTCGGCGTCGATTTCCGTGAAGCTGATGCAGGAAATGGCCGGCGCCACGGTGATCGGCCCGATCCTGTCGGGGGTCGACAAGCCGATCCAGATCTGCGGCATGGGTTCGACCGTGAACGACATCACCAACATGGCGCTGCTGGCGGCCTGCAAGGTGGGCTAACCAATTGATTTGGATTCATTATTTGAATCCAACGGCATAAGCTTACGGACTGTATATTTTCGTACGGGAAGTTCTTGCGAAAATTATGCAAAACGCATAACTTATATAAGTGAGACCCGACCATTGGTCGGGTCTCGAAGTAAGTTACCATTTACTTACAACGGCAGTTCCAGCTGCCGTGGCTTCGGCCAACGGCGGGTGTGTGCATGCACATATTCCCGCCGACCGAAGCGCCACCGCTCATAAGAGCGAACAAAAACTATCTGCCTTTGCATATGGCGCCTCCTACATCTAATGGGCTTCCAGGTTGGTCCTGGCACCATCGGGCGCCTCCCGCGCCCAATTCTCTTGGGCGGTAGACACTAGATGTAGTATTTGGCGTCAGCCTGAGTTCATATTATCGAGGTATGCGTATGCCTGTGAAGCGAAAAAACCATCTCATGGTCGAATCTTCGAGCTTGACTTGGTAGTGTTTGGAGGCTCGCGCTGACTCAAGAGGACTAGTAATGGCGATCTTCAACCTCGGCTCGATCAATGCGGATCATGTCTATGACGTGCCGCATCTGCCCGCGCCGGGGGAAACGCTGGCCGCGACGCGGTTTACCACCGGGCTGGGCGGCAAGGGCGCGAATATGTCCGTGGCCGCCGCCCGCGCGGCCGCGCATGTCCAGCATATCGGTGCGGTTGGGGCCGATGGGCGCTGGGCGGTGGACCGGCTGCTGGAATACGGGGTCGACACACGGCATATCCATCAGATCGACACGCCAACGGGCCATGCGATCATTGCCGTGGATGGGGGTGGCGAGAATTCAATCATTCTCTATCCCGGCGCAAATCGGGTGATTTCGACCGATATGATCGGTGCCGCACTGTCCACCGCGCAGGTGGGCGATACGCTGGTGATGCAGAACGAAACCTGCGGTCAGGTTGAGGCGGCGGGCATGGCCGCCGATCTGGGGCTGCGCGTGGCCTATGCCGCGGCGCCGTTTGACGCGGATGCCGTGGCGGCGGTGCTGGGGCGGATCGACCTGCTGTTTCTGAACGCGGTGGAGGCCGCACAACTGTCCGACCATCTGGGCAAACCGCTGGAGGCGCTGGGCGTGGGCGATGTGATCGTGACGCTGGGCGGGGATGGTTGCCGCTGGATCCATGCCGCCGACGGGACCGACCGGCATTTCGATGCGATCCCCGTAACGCCGGTCGATACCACCGGCGCGGGCGACACATTCACCGGCTATGTGCTGGCGGGGCTGGATCGCGGGATGCCGATGGCGCAGGCGATTTCGCTGGCCACACGCGCCGCGGCGCTGATGGTGACGCGCCACGGTACGGCGGATGTGATCCCGGACCTGTCCGAGGTGCAGGCGTTCCGCCCCTAGTGGGTCAGGAACGGCGCGGCGTCACCCCACAATTGTTTCACGCGGGCATCGCGGCCACAGGCGGCGCGGTACCGCTTATAGGCTTCGGCCTTGGATTTCGGGCCGAAGCGCGTGATCACCAGATCGGATTTCCTGTAATAATCCTGGTGATAGTCTTCGGCCTTGTAAAACGCGCCTGCTGACAGGATCGGGGTTACGATCTGACGGCCCAGCGCATTCGCGGCCTCGGCCTTGGCGGCTTCGGCAGCGGCCTTTTCCGCCTGGTTAGAGACGAAAATCGCTGTGCGATAGCTGTCGCCCCGGTCGCAGAACTGGCCGCCCGCGTCGGTGGGATCGACCGACCGGAAGAACAGCCGCAGGATCTGGTCATAGCTGATCTGATCGGGGTCATAGGTGATCGCGACCGCCTCGTAATGGCCGGTTCCGCCGCGCACCACCTGTTTGTAACTGGGGTTTTTGACCGTGCCGCCGGTGAAACCGGAAACGACCTCTTTCACGCCTTTGACCTTTTCGAAATCGCTTTCGACGCACCAGAAACAGCCGCCCGCGACAATGGCGGTTTCGGTCGGCGCGGCGCGGGCGCTTTCGCACTGGATCAACAGGCCGAATGCGATGGCCACGATCAGGGTCAGGCTTTTGATGTCTTGCAGGGCGCGGGTCATGTCGGTTCTCCCATTGCGGATGCGGACACCCTAGCGCACCGCGCCCCGTTGCCGGAATTGACAAGCCCGTGACATCACGAAGCTTCGATCCATTGCAACAATTGATCCCGTCCCGGCTTGGCCCTAGCGTGCGCGGAACAACAGGATGGAGATGCCATGCGTATTGCAATGTGGTCGGGGCCGCGGAACTTGTCGACGGCGATGATGTATGCGTTTGGCGCGCGGGGCGATTGCGCGGTCTGGGACGAGCCGCTTTATGCCGCCTATCTGACGGCCACCGGGATCGACCACCCGATGCGGGATCAGATCATCGCGGCGGGCGAGCCCGACCCGGATCGTGTCATCGCGCGCTGTTTGGGGCCGGTGCCGGGGGACAAGCCGCATTTCTATCAAAAACACATGACGCAGCACATGATCGACGAGGTCGACCGGGGTTGGATCGGCGATGTGGTCAACGTGTTCCTGATCCGCCATCCCGCGCGGGTGATCGCCAGCTATGACGCCAAGCGCGAGAACCCGACGCTGGACGATATCGGTTTTCCGCAGCAATTGTCCCTGTTCGAACAGGTGCAGGCGGCGGGTCACAAGGCCATCGTGATCGACAGCCACGATATCCGCGCCGATCCCGAGACCATGCTGCGCAAGCTGTGCGCCGCCATCGGGTTGGATTTCGATCCGGCGATGTTGCGTTGGGAGCCGGGCGGCCACCCCGATGACGGGGTCTGGGCGCCGCATTGGTATGGCGCGGTTCATAAAAGCACCGGCTTCGCGGGGGCCGAGGGGCCGCTGCCGCAGGTGCCCGCGCATTTGCAGGATGTGCTGACGCAGGCGCTGCCGATTTACGCGCGCCTGCGTGAAATGGCGATCTAGCCCAGCCGGCGGTTCCGCGCGGCCAGCAGCTTCAGCCGCAGGGCGTTCAGCTGGATGAACCCGGCGGCGTCCTTCTGGTCATAGGCACCAGCGTCATCCTCGAACGTCACGTGCGCTTCGGAATAGAGCGAGTGATCGGACCAGCGGCCCACCGTGGTGGCCGACCCTTTGTACAGTTTCAGCCGCACGGTTCCGGTCACGTGTTCCTGGCTCTTGTCGATCAGGGCTTGCAGCATCTCGCGCTCGGGGCTGAACCAGAAGCCGTTATAGATCAGCTCGGCATAGCGCGGCATGATGCTGTCCTTTAGGTGGCCCGCGCCGCTGTCCAGCGTGATCTGTTCGATGCCGCGATGCGCCTCGAGCAACACGGTGCCGCCCGGGGTTTCATAGATGCCGCGCGATTTCATGCCGACAAAGCGGTTTTCCACGAAATCCAGCCGCCCGATGCCGTGCTTGCCGCCCAGCTCGTTCAGCTTCGTCAGGATCGTGGCGGGCGACATCGCCTGGCCGTTGATCGACACCGCGTCGCCCTTCTCAAAGCCGATTTCGATGAATTCCGGCGTATCGGGCGCGTCTTCGGGGTTCACCGTGCGCTGATAGACGTAATCCGGCGCCTGTTCGGCGGGGTCTTCCAGCACCTTGCCCTCGGACGAGGTGTGCAGCAGGTTCGCATCGACGCTGAACGGTGCCTCGCCGCGCTTGTCCTTGGCGATCGGGATTTGGTTCTGCTCGGCGAAATCCAGCAGCTTGGTGCGGCTGGTCAGATCCCATTCCCGCCACGGCGCGATGACCTTGATATCGGGGTTCAACGCATAGGCGCTGAGTTCGAACCGCACCTGGTCATTGCCCTTGCCGGTTGCGCCATGCGACACCGCATCGGCCCCGGTTTCGGCGGCGATCTGCACCAGACGCTGGGAAATCAGCGGCCGCGCAATGGATGTGCCCAGCAGATACAGCCCCTCGTACAGCGCATTGGCGCGGAACATCGGGAAGACGAAATCGCGGACGAATTCCTCGCGCAGGTCTTCGATGAAGATGTTCTCGGGCGCGATCCCCAGCATCTCGGCCTTTTTGCGGGCGGGCTCCAGCTCTTCGCCCTGGCCCAGATCGGCGGTAAAGGTCACAACCTCGCAGCCATATTCGGTTTGCAGCCATTTCAGGATGATCGAGGTGTCGAGGCCACCGGAATAGGCCAGCACGACTTTCTTGGGGGCGGACATGCGTCTCTCTCCAGTCATTCGGGTATCGCGTCGCGATTAGCGGGTTTTACCGCCAAGGACAAGCCGCCGCACTTGCGCTTGGGGTGTGAACCGGCCAAAGCTGCCGCATGAATGAATTCGTCGAAAAGGCCCGCGCCGCCGAACAGGCCATGCGCGCGGTGTTCCCCCCCACCCCGCTGCAGCGCAATGTCCATCTGTCGGAACGCTTTGGCGCCGATATCTGGCTGAAGCGCGAGGATCTGAGCCCGGTGCGGTCCTACAAGATCCGCGGCGCCTTCAACGCGATGCGTAAACAGCCCGGACAGGATCTGTTCGTCTGTGCCAGCGCGGGCAACCACGCGCAGGGCGTGGCGTTCATGTGCAAGCATATGGGGGTGCGCGGGGTGATCTTCATGCCGGTGACGACGCCCAAGCAGAAGATCCAGAAAACCCGTATGTTCGGCGGCGATAATGTCGAGATCTTCCTGAAGGGCGATTATTTCGACGACACCCTGGCCGAGGCGCAGCAATGGTGCGACCGCGAGGGGGGCTATTTCCTGTCGCCTTTCGACGATGACGACGTGATCGAGGGGCAGGCCTCCATCGCCGTCGAGATCGAGGATCAGTTGGGCGGCGTGCCCGATCACATCCTGTTGCCGGTGGGCGGTGGGGGCATGTCGGCGGGCGTGGCCACCTATTTCGGCGACCGGACGCATTGCATCTTTGTCGAACCGGCGGGCGGTGCGTGTCTGCGTGCCGCGCTCGAGGCGCGAACGCCGGTCATGCTGGACCGGGTCGACACCTTTGTCGACGGTGCCGCGGTGGGCCGAATCGGCGACCGGCCCTATGCGCTGCTGCAGCACACGCCGCTGTCGGACACGGTCACCATCACCGAGGATCGCGTCTGCACCACGATCATCGAGATGCTGAACCTGGAAGGCATCGTGCTGGAACCCGCAGGCGCCCTGTCGGTCGAGGCGCTGGCCGAGTTTCAGTCATTCCTGCGCGGGCGGCGGGTGGTTTGTGTGACATCGGGCGGCAATTTCGATTTCGAACGCCTGCCCGAGGTCAAGGAACGCGCCCAGCGCCATGCGGGGTTGCAGAAATATTTCATTATACGCCTGCCCCAGCGCCCCGGCGCGCTGCGCGATTTTCTGGGCAATCTGGGACCGGCCGACAACATCACGCGGTTCGAATACATGAAGAAATCGGCGCGGAACTTCGGTTCGGTCCTGATCGGGATCGAAACCAACGACCCGGCGAATTTCCCCGCGCTGTTCGCGCGGCTGGATGCGTCGGGCATGGTCTATCAGGACATCACCAATGACGAGCTGATGGCGCAGTTCGTGATCTGAGCCGCGCATTCAACTGCTGAACCGTTCGGCCAGGCCGGTCAGGAATTCGGTTTTCGACTGGCGGTATGTGCCCAACAGCGTGTCCAGCTCGCCCGTTTGCATCGGCGCGGCCTGGTCACCGTTGTGGCAGAGCGCGGCGAAAGTCCGAAACCCCAGGCTCAGCGCCGAGCCTTTCAGGAAATGCAGCGCGTCCAGCAGATCGGCGACCGGTGTCGCGGTCGACAGGGTCGACAGCGTTTCCTCGACCTCGTCCAGAAACATCGTGACGACCTCGTTAAAGGCTTCGCCGCCCACCTCGTCCCGCAGGATACTGACCCTGTCCCAATCGATCATGATACGCGTACTCCCCTCCGGTTACTTCAGCGGAAGCTAGCGGGCACGCATTAACAAAGCCTAACGCTGGTGAAGAAGAAATCTCGCATTTTCAGTTTCACCGCTTGTTAACGAAACCAACGTTAAGAAGGGCAAAGCCAACGAGTGATGCCTGTGACGCAGCTGACCTATGAAACGTTCAAGACGAACGCGCACCCGCCGCCCCGGACGGAATGTGTGCGTACGGTGCTTCTGGTCGATGACAGCCGGGTGCAGCGGCGCATCCTGAAGGTTCTGCTGGTCAAATGGGGCTATAACGTGATCGAGGCCGGATGCGGCGAAGAGGCGATGGAAATCTGCCGTCACGAGCCCATCGATTTCATCATCAGCGATTGGGTCATGCCGGGGATGTCGGGGCTGGATTTCTGCACCCAGTTCCGCGCGCTGGACAAGGGCCGCTATGGCTATTTCATCGTCCTGACGTCGAAATCGGAAACCGACGAGGTCGTGCATGGGCTCGAGGTCGGGGCAGACGATTTCCTGATCAAGCCGATCAACGCCCCCGAATTGCGGGCGCGGCTGCTGGCGGGCGAACGGGTTCTGGTGATGGAGCAGGAGCTGTCGGCCAAGAACCAGATCGTCGGATCGGCGCTGGCCGAGTTGCAATCGCTTTACGATTCCATCGAACGCGATCTGGAACAGGCGCGCAAGATCCAGGATTCGCTGGTGCCCGAGCGCAGCTGTCGCATTGGCCGGTCCGATGTGTCGATGCTGATGAAGCCCTGCGGCCATGTGGGCGGCGACCTTGTCGGTGTGTTCTCGCCCGGGCCGAACCGGCTGGGCATGTACAATATCGATGTCTCGGGCCATGGCGTGACATCGGCCCTGATGACGGCGCGGATCGCGGGGTATCTGAGCGGCCGGTTCCTGGACCAGAACATCGCCTTGGAAAAGCGATTCGACCGGTATTATGTCCAGCGCAGCCCCGAAGAGGTCGCGCAGATCCTGAACGAACGGCTGCTGTCCGACGAAGGGGTCGAGGAATATTTTACCATGGCCTATGCGGTGGTCGATCTGCGCAATGGCCGGGCCAGCATCGTACAGGCGGGCCATCCGCATCCGGTCATCCAGCGCGCCGACGGCACGGTCGAATTCGTGGGCACCGGCGGCCCGCCGGTCGGGCTTTTGCCGGACCTGCTGTTCGAAAGCTTCGAGGTGATGCTGCAGCCGGGTGACCGGCTTATTTTTCACTCCGACGGCATCACCGAAAGCACGGATACCGATGGCCGGATGCTGGAAGAGGACGGGCTGGCAAAGATGCTGCGGGATTTGTCGGACCGCAGCGGGAACGAAATGCTGGACGACCTGTTCTGGCAGGTCACCGCGATGCACCCCGAAAAGCCGATGGCCGACGACGTTTCGGCCATCATGCTGGAATATGCCGGGCCTTAGCGGACCATCCCCAGAAACCGGCGCAGCATCAGGCGGTCGCCGGGGTTGCCCAACTCTTCGACGGCGGCGTCCAGCGACAGCCAGATCGCCCGGTGTCCCGGCTCTGTCGGTTCTGATAGCGGCCGCACGGGTCGCGCCAGATAGATCTGGCACAGCTTTTCGGCCCAGATGTCGTATTCCGGCATGAAGGTGAACCGCCGGAACGCCCCCAGCCGCCGCAAGGGCGCGATCTTCCAGCCGGTTTCCTCGACCGTTTCGCGGTGCAGCGCCTGCAAGGGCGATTCGCCGGGATCGACACCGCCGCCGGGCAGCTGGAATTCCGGGAAGGGCTGGGATTGGTGCGTCACCAGAAGCGCCCCGTCACGCGGCAGGATCGCATAGGCACCCGGCCGCAGGCGATAGCGCCGGCCGGTTTCGGCCGGTTCCCCGATGCGTCTGATCATGAAACCCCCTTGGTCCGCCGGTTGTGTGCCCTATATAGGCGCGGTATGCCAAGACATGGCGCATAAGGAAACCCCATGACACTCGGATCTCGCATCGCCTGGGACGATACCGTCCTGCCCTTTCAGCTGGAAAACGCGGATATTCGTGGCCGCGTGGCGCGGCTTGACGGCGTGCTGGACCAAATCCTGGCACAGCACGATTACCCGCGCGTGATCGAGGCACTGGTAGCCGAGATGGCGTTGCTGACCGCGCTGATCGGCCAGACGCTGAAGCTGCGCTGGAAACTGTCGTTGCAGGTGCGCGGCGACGGGCCCGCCCGGCTGATCGCCACCGATTACTATGCCCCCAGCAAAGAGGGCACGCCGGCCCAGATCCGCGCCTATGCCAGCTATGACGCCGAAAGGCTGCGGACCGATGCGCCGGGGCTGTCGCAGATCGGCAAGGGGTATTTCGCGATTCTGATCGACCAGGGCGACGGCATGGTGCCCTATCAGGGGATCACGCCGATCGAAGGAACCTCGCTTGCGACCTGCGCCGAGACCTATTTCGCCCAATCCGAACAGTTGCCCACGCGATTTGCGCTCAGCTTCGGTCAGTCCACGCTGCCGGGACAGCCCGAAAGCTGGCGCGCGGGCGGCGTGATGCTGCAACACCTGCCCAAGGCATCGCCCTTTGTCGCGACCGATGGCGGCTCGGGCGAGGGCGGGTTGCTGAACGCGCACGATATCGTCGATGGCGAGGATGCGGAAAACTGGAACCGCGCCAATATCCTGCTAAGCTCGGTCGAGGATATCGAGCTGGTCGGGCCCAAAGTGCAGCCGACCGAGCTGTTGGTGCGCCTGTTTCACGAGGAACAGCCGCGTGTGTTCGACGCCCAGCCGGTGCAGTTCGGCTGCACCTGTTCCGAGGATCGCGTGCGCCAGACCATGTCGATCTATTCGGCCAAGGACATCGCGTACATGACCACCGATGAGGGCATCGTCACCGCCGATTGCCAGTTCTGCGGCGCCCATTACGAGCTGGACCCGAAAACGCTCGGGTTCCAAGCCAAGGAATAGCGGCGCCATGGATGTGGTCCAAAGGCTGCAACGGGCGCTGGGCGCTGACGGTGGCGCGTCGTCGGATTTCGACCTGAACCCGGGGATCGCACTGCCGCCGGGGCGCAAGCTGCGCGCTGCCGGGGTGCTGGTGGGGGTGCAGGATGCGCCGGGCGGGCCGCAGGTCATCCTGACCAAGCGATCCTCGCGGTTGAAGCACCATCCGGGACAGATCGCCTTTCCCGGCGGCAAGGTCGACCCGACCGATGCCGACGTGACCGCCGCCGCCCTGCGCGAGGCGCAGGAGGAAATCGCCCTGCCCCCCGGACATGTTCAGGTTCTGGGCCATCTGCCGACGCATGAAACCGTCACCGGCTTTCTGGTCACGCCGGTATTGGGCTGGATCAGGGGCACATTCGACGCCATGCCCGAGGCCGGCGAGGTTGACGAGGTCTTTGCCGTGCCGCTGGCGCATGTGCTGGAACCGGCCCGGTTTTCGGTCCAGTCCCGCCGCTGGCGTGGGCAGCGGCGGCATTATTACACCGTGCCCTATGGCCCCTATTACATCTGGGGGGCGACCGCGCGCATCCTGCGCGGGCTGGCCGACAGGATGGCGCCATGACCCGGATCGACGCGCCCTGGATCCGGTCGCCCGAGGTTCAGTCGGTCTGTGCCATGCTGACCGCAGCGGGGCATCAGGCGCTGTTTGTCGGCGGCTGCGTGCGCAACGCCCTGCTGGGCGCCGGGATCAGCGATATCGACATTTCCACCGATGCCCGCCCCGACCGGGTGATGGAACTGGCCGAGCAGGCGGGGTTGAAGGCCGTGCCGACGGGGATCGACCACGGCACGGTCACGGTGATCGCCGATGGCCACCCGTTCGAGGTCACGACCTTTCGCCGCGATGTGGAAACCGACGGTCGGCGCGCGGTGGTGGCCTTTGCCGACCGGATCGATGAAGACGCCCATCGACGCGATTTCACGATGAACGCGCTTTATGCCACGCCCGAGGGCGAGATTCTGGATCCGCTGGGCGGTCTGCCCGACCTGCAGGCGCGGCGCGTGCGGTTCATCGACGAAGCCGAGGCCCGCATCCGCGAGGATTACCTGCGCATCCTGCGCTATTTCCGGTTTCATGCCTGGTATGGCGATCCCGAAATGGGTTTCGACCCCGAGGCGCTGGCCGCCTGTGCCGCGCTTTCGGACGGGTTAGAGACACTTTCGAAGGAACGGATCGGGGCCGAGGTCAAGAAACTGCTGGCTGCGCCCGACCCCGCGCCCAGCGTGGCAACCATGGCACAGGCGGGGATCCTGGGCCGCATCCTGCCCGGTGCCGACCCGCGCGCCCTGCCCATTCTGACCGCGTTCGAGGCCGCGACCGACCTGTCGCCCGACCCGATCCGGCGGCTGGCCGCGCTGAACGGGCCGGAATGCGCCGATCTGTTGCGCCTGAGCCGGGACGAGACCCGCGCGCTGGCCGCTTTGCGTGACGGGGCCACCGGAACGGCCGTGCCACGGGCGCTGGGCTATCGTCTGGGTGTCGCGGCGGCGCGCGATGCGGTGCTGTTGCGCGCGTCGCTCATGGAATCGCCCCTGCCCGCGGGCTGGCCGGACGATATCGCCACCGGTGCGGCGGCGGAATTTCCGGTAAAGGCCCGCGATCTGATGCCGGATTACCAGGGTCCGGCGCTGGGAGCGAAACTGGCCGAGTTGGAAGACCGCTGGATCGCGTCGGGCTTCGCGCTGGACAAGGAAGCGCTGTTGCACTGACGGCGGGAATGCGCTTGGTTGTTTTCCTGCGGTTACGTTAGCGCTATATCCAGAACTCGTTTCTTTAAAAATTCACAGGTCCGGTGATGTTCCGGTTTTTCGAAAATCTGGTCGATCCTTACGTGGCTTACCGGCAGACGGATATGCCGCCGCGCAAGCTGTGGCCGTTCATGCGGGACTATTCCAAGCCATTTCACCGGATTTTCGTGGTGGCGGCGGTACTGTCGGTGCTGGTGGCCGGGGTCGAGATCGGGTTGATCTGGTACATGGGCCGGGTCGTCGATGTGCTGTCGACGGGTACGCCCGCGCAGGTCTGGGACGCCCATGGCGTCGAGCTGATCGCGATGGCGGCGTTCATCCTGATCCTGCGGCCGCTGTTGCAGGGGCTGGATGTGGCCATCTTGAACAACGCGATCCTGCCGAATTTCGGCACGCTGATCCGTTGGCGCGCGCATCGGCACGTCCTGCGGCAATCGGTTTCCTGGTTCGAAAACGATTTCGCGGGCCGGATCGCCAACCGCATCATGCAAACCCCGCCCGCCGCGGGCGAGGCCGCGTTTCAGGTGTTCGACGCGATCACCTTTGCGCTGGCCTATCTGGTCGGCGCCTATGTCCTGTTGTCCGAGGCCGATATGCGGCTGGGCGTGCCGTTGTTGATCTGGTTCCTGCTCTATGCTGCGCTGGTGCGGTGGACGATGCGGCGGGTCGGGCCGGCGTCCAAGGCCTCGTCCGATGCGCGCAGCCTGGTCACGGGCCGGGTTGTCGATGCCTATACCAACATTCATTCGGTCAAGCTGTTCGCCCATGACGACCGCGAGATGGACTATGCCCGCGACAGCATCGAACAGGCGCGCAAGACCTTCGCCGCCGAGATGCGGATTTTCACCGTGATGGATGTGGCGCTGACCTTTTTGAACGGGCTGCTGATCATCGGCGTGGTGGGCTGGGCGATGGCGCTGTGGATGCAGGGCACGGCCAGCGTCGGCGTCGTTGCGGCGGCGACCGCGCTGACGTTGCGGCTGAACGCGATGACCGGTTGGATCATGTGGGCGCTCAGCAGCTTTTTCCGCTCGCTCGGGGTGGTGGCCGAGGGGATGGAAACCATCGCCCAGCCCATCGCGCTGGTCGACAAACCGTCTGCGCCCGATCTGGCGTTTCAGCGGGGCGAGGTGCGGTTTCAGTTACTATCCCACCATTATGGGCGTGAAACCGGCGGGTTGAGCGATATTGATCTGGTGCTGAAACCCGGTGAAAAACTGGGGATCGTCGGCCGGTCGGGCGCGGGGAAGTCGACCTTGGTCAAGCTGCTGCTGCGGTTTTACGATGCCGACAAGGGGCAGATCCTGATCGACGGTCAGGACATCGCCGGGGTTACGCAGGACAGTCTGCGCCAGAAGATCGGGATGGTCAGCCAGGACAGCGCGCTGCTGCATCGGTCGGTGCGGGACAACATCCTGTACGGCAAGCCCGAGGCGAGCGAGGCCGAGGTCATCGCCGCCGCCAAGCGGGCCGAGGCGCATGAGTTCATCCTGGAGCTTGAGGACCCCGAGCGGCGTCGCGGCTATGACGCGCATGTGGGCGAGCGTGGCGTGAAACTGTCCGGCGGGCAGCGGCAGCGGATCACGCTTGCCCGGGTCATCCTGAAGGACGCGCCGATCCTGGTGCTGGACGAGGCGACAAGTGCCCTGGACAGCGAGGTCGAGGCCGCGATCCTGGACACGCTTTACGACATGATGGAGGGCAAGACCGTGATCGCGATTGCGCACCGCTTGTCGACCATCGCGCATATGGACCGGATCGTGGTGCTGGATCAGGGGCGCATCGCCGAGGATGGCCCGCACAAGGCATTGTTGGCGCAAAATGGGCTTTACGCCCGGTTCTGGGCACGTCAATCAGGCGGCTTTATCGGGACCGAGGACGAGGCCGCTGAATGAAGCTGACAATCGAGCGTTTGGGCCATCACGGCGACGGCATCGCGCCCGGCCCGGTTTTCGTGCCGCGTACCCTGCCGGATGAGGTGGTCGAGGGCGCGGTCGAAGACGGGCGCATGGCGCAACCATCGGTCGTGACGCCCTCGCCCGACCGGGTGCGGCCCCCCTGCCCGCATTTCCGGGGCTGCGGCGGTTGCGCGTTGCAGCACGCGTCGGATGTGTTCGTCGAAGCCTGGAAAGCCGCGGCGGTGACGGCGGCGTTGATGGCGCAGGGGCTGGATGTGCCGATTGCGGGTGTCGTGACATCGCCGCCCCGGTCGCGGCGGCGCGCGGTCCTGTCGGGGCGGCGGACGAAAAAGGGCGCGCTGGTCGGGTTTCACGCCCGCGCCTCTGACACCATCGTGGCGATCCCGGATTGTGAGCTGTTGCGGCCCGAGCTGATCGCCGCCATTCCTGCGTTGGAACAGATGGTCGTGGCGGGTGCCTCGCGCAAGGGCGAGGTCAGCATCACCATCACCCTGTCCGAGGCCGGTCTGGATATCGCGGCGACCGGCGGCAAGGACATGGATCGCGCGCTGTTTTCCGCGCTTGCCGGGCTGGCGGAACAGGGCGATTGGGCGCGATTGAGCTGGAATGGTGACGTTGTCGTCACCCGCAAGCCGCCCACCCAGCGTTTCGGTCCCGCCCGTGTCGTGCCGCCGCCGGGCGCGTTCCTGCAGGCAACCGCGCATGGCCAGCAGGTTCTGACCGATGCCGTTCTGGCCGCCGCCGACGGGGCCGTGCGGGTTGTCGACCTGTTCGCCGGATGCGGGACGTTTTCCCTGCCTCTGGCGCAATTGGCCGAGGTACACGCGGTCGAGGGGTCGGCCGAGATGACCCAGGCGCTGGAACAGGGCTGGCGCCAGGCGCAGGGGTTGAAGGCCGTCACCGTCGCGGCGCGCGATCTGTTCCGGCGGCCCCTGCTGCCGGACGAGTTGAACCGCTTCGACATGGCCGTGCTGGACCCGCCCCGCGCGGGCGCCGAGGCGCAGGTGGATCAGATCGCCCGGTCGGACCTGCAAAAGTTGGTCATGGTGTCCTGCAACCCGCAAAGCTTTGCCCGCGATGCGCGGCGGCTGGCCGATGCGGGCTTTACCCCCGGCCCGGTCACGGTCGTGGATCAATTTCGCTGGTCCCCGCATATCGAGCTGGTTTGTTCATTTCTGCGTTAGGTCACGCAGAAATCTTGCTGCGTTTTCGATTGGAAACGGGTATGGTCGCGCAAAAATAATCGAGGCCGAGGGCAAGTAAACGGATGTTGGGACGGCGAGCGCTCATTCTGACGGGCATGGCGGCGATGGTGTCGGCGTGCAGCGGCGGATCCAAGGGCAATATTTCGACAAGCAGCTATCGCGGGCCGCAAGTGACCCGCGTCATCGTGGCCAAGCAACGGCGCATGATGTTTCTGATGAATGGCGATCGGGTATTGAAGAAATACAAGATCGGCCTGGGCTTTGCGCCCAGCGGCCCCAAGCGGGTCGAAGGCGACGGCAGGACGCCCGAGGGGCGCTATACCATCGACCGGCGCAACCCCGACAGCTCGTTCTATCTGTCGCTGGGGATTTCCTATCCCAATCAATGGGATGTCGAGCGCGCGGTGGCGCTGGGCCAGAAACCCGGCGGCGATATCTTCATCCACGGGCAATCGACCAAGCGGCCGGACGGGCGCGATTGGACCGCCGGCTGCATCGCGGTGAAGAACCGGCATATGCGCCAGATCTATCGCATGGTGCGCGATGGCACCGTGATCGACATCTATCCCTAAAGGGCGCCGGCGGTCTGGAAGGATGACGGCGCGCCGGTGATCAGGGTCCACCAGATCTTGCCGCCCGGCTCCTGAAACCAGGAAAAGCCAAGATCACGCGCGCCGGGGTCCAGGATCACGTTGCGCGTGTCGCTCTTTTCCATCCAGGCGGCCAGGGTTTCCAGCTCGGTCTCGTAGGTTTCCGAGATGTTTTCGCCTTTCATCGTGCCGTTATAGCCCGCGCGCTGAACCCGTGTGACCGGCGACGACCCGTCCGAGCCGAAATGCCAAGGCCGGTTCTGCACCGACATGTCGCGCGAATGGGTGGCGGCGGCGGCGGTCAGCTGGGAATTCAGCTTCAGGTCCGGCGCACCTTTGGCGCGGCGCAGCGAATTGACCGAATCGAGCATCCGGAACTGAACCTCGGCCGTGTCGCCCTTGGAAATCCGATAGACGCGCGGCAACGGCTTGCCATCCGGGCCGACCGTCGGCGGCGGTGGCGTACAGGCCGCCAAGGCCAGAGTTGCAAGTAAAACGATCCCAAAACGACGCATAATGCCCGATCCATTCACCAGTGTTTCACCCTTCCTAGCGGGAAGCGTTGCATCCTTCAAACGCTTCGGCGCCGGATTTGCGGGTTCGGGCCAGTTTGATTTGCGACTGCGGCTTTGCCGCCATATGATGGTGAAAGTCATTAGAAAACGGAGCTGCCATGTCTTCGAAGTTTTCCCGCCGCGGTTTCCTGGCCGGCGGCAGCGCCCTTGTCAGCGGACTTGCCGCACCTGCCATCGCGCAACAAAGCCAGGTCTTCGATCCCGCCTTCGAGGCGGATATCAGCCAATCGTCGCGCCGCAACATCTCGAGCTTCCGGTCGCTGCAATGGCAACCGTATTTCGCCAATCTGCGCAATGGCGCGGTGCTGGTGGATACGACCTCGCGGGCGTTGCATTACTGGTCCGAGGATGGCGGAACCTATCTGCTGTTCCCCACCAGTGTCCCGCTGACCGAGGATCTGACCCGTCGCGGCCGCACGAGCGTCGTGCGCAAGGTCGAGGGGCCGTCGTGGCGCCCGACCCCGTCGATGAAGAAGCGCAACCCCGAATGGCCCGATTTCGTGGGCCCCGGCCCGGATAATCCGCTGGGCACCCATGCGCTTTATCTGTCCTGGACCTATTACCGGATCCACGGCACCCATGACACGCGCAAGATCGGGCGGCGATCATCGAACGGCTGCATCGGGCTTTACAACGAGCATATCGCGCGGTTGTTCGGCTTGGCGAAGGTCGGGACGCAAGTGTTGCTAATTTGACGACAAATTCCGTCTGTGCATGGGCGCGGCGCAAATCCCGATTGCATACTGCGCGCGGAATTGCTTAGACGAAGCTTACAGGTAAAACCCAAAGTACGTGCGGGAGGGTAACCGTAATGCCTGCACGTCGTTTCTGGAGGCTATTATGAAGAAACTCGCACTTGCTGCCGCTCTGTCCGTTGCTGCAACCACCGCGTTCGCAGGCAACATGGCCGAGCCGGTGATGGAACCCGAAGTGATCGTCGAAGACACCTCGTCCTCGAACGGTGGCATCCTGGTCCCCCTGTTCTTCCTGGTTCTGGTGGCAGCAGCCGCGTCCTGATAAGGGACAACCTCAGGAATTCAAAGGCGGTGGAGAAATCCACCGCCTTTACTTTTTTCAGACCCAGCCCTGCAGGTTTTCGGTAATGATATTCGACAGCGCCCGGATATGGGCCGCGTCGTCATTCAGGCAGGGAATATAGGTGAAATTCTCGCCGCCCGCGTGTTCGAAGCTTTCGCGGATTTCCTCGTTGATCTCTTCCAGCGTCTCGATGCAATCGGCGGAAAAGGCCGGGGCGATCACGGCGATGTTCTTCTTGCCCTGCTTGGCCAGCTCGGCCACATGCTCGACCGTATAGGGGCGCAGCCATTCCTCGGGGCCGAAGACCGATTGGAATGTGGTGATGATCTGGGTGTCGTCCCAGCCCAGCCGTTCCTTCAGCAGCCGCGTGGTCTTCTGGCACTGGCAATGATACGGGTCGCCCTGTTTCAGATAGCGCTGCGGCATCCCGTGATAGGACACGACCAGGATGTCGGGCTTGACCGGGGCGGCAGCATAGCCGCGTTCGACCGACTGCGCCAACGCGTCGATGTAATCCGCCCGATCGAAATAGGGCGGCACGACGCGGGCGATGGGTTGCCAGGTTTCCTTCATCAGCGCGCGGAAGAACTGGTCATTCGCGGTGCCCGAGGTCGCACCGGCGTAATGCGGGTAAAGCGGGAAGAACAGGATCTTCTGGCACCCGGCCTCGACCATCTGGCGCACCTTCGATTCGGTCGACGGGTTGCCGTAACGCATGCAGAAATCGACCATCACCTTATCGCCGAAGCTGTCGCGCATGGTTTCGGCGATCTTCTCGGTCTGGCCCCGTGTCAGGGTCATCAGCGGGCTTTCGTCCAGCTCTTCGTTCCAGATCGACTTATACGCCGCGCCGGATGAGAATGGCCGCTTGGTCAGGATGATCAGCTGCAACAGCGGCTGCCATTTCCAGCTGGGATAGTCGATGACCCGCTTGTCGGACAGGAACTCGGACAGATAGCGCCGCATCGACCAGTAATCGGTGCCGTCGGGCGTGCCCAGGTTGGCCAGCAGGACGCCGATCTTCTCCTCGGGGATTTTCGGGTGATCGGCGGGCGCATGGGCCGGGCATTTGGCGTTGGTCATACTGGTCTGTTCCGGTCTCGTGATTTTCTTGTTCCGTTGCAGATAGCCGATATTGCCGCCAGATCAAACGCGGCGCGGCGGCACAGGATCGGAAAGCGTGGTTTCCGTGGTGTTCAGCGCATCGGCCAGCCGCGATTGGGCCGAACCGGGGCGCAGGGGTTGCGGCTGGTTGGCGTCCGGCGCCCAGCCGGTCAGGAAAATCGTCTCGAACGTTGCGGGAATGCGGCCATCCGGGTCCTGGAATGCGTCGGCATAGATGCGGGCGGCCTCGATGAACAGCGCGCGCGGGCTGGGCCGCCGGGACCGCGCGGCCAGCGCGTTCCCCTCGCCCATCGCGCGCAGGTCCGCCATCAGGTGAAAGGCATCGCGATAGCTGGCGGTCTGGATCGTCGAATCCGCCACAGGCAGGGCAAATCCCGCCCGCTGCAACAGCCCGCCCAGATCGCGGATCTCGCCCATCGGCAACACGCGCGGGCTGAGCCCGCCGGTCAGACGGCTTTCGGCCTCGGCCAAGGCTGCGCGCAGTTCGGTCAGCGTGTGCCCGCCGGGCAGCGCCGCAATGAACAGCCCGTCGGGCTTCAGCGCGCGGCGGCATTGCACCAGCTGCCCCACCGGATCGTTCGCCCAATGCAGGCTCATGGCATGGATCACCAGATCATGCGCACCTTCGGCCAGATCCAGGATATCGGCGTCGGGAACATGCTGTGATCCCGGCACCACATCCGCCCAGATCCGTGGCAAGCCCGAGACCGCGACCGGCGCCGTAAAGGTTCTGTTAACCAGTTCCAGCCTTTCCTTGATCTCGGTTGCGGCCAGCTCATGCAGGAACAGCGCCGCGTCGGGCCGGGCAGAGGCACGGGCGCGGTTGCGGTTCAGGGCGGTGCGATCTGTCAGCTGCTGCGGTTCGGTCATGGATGGCGGCGTCCCGGTTTCGGGGTGGTTTTATAGGGCAAAGTCAGGAATGCAAGCTGCGCTGCAATTGATCTTTCCGCCGCAATGCGTGTCCTGCGGCGATCCGGTGGGCGGGGATTTCAACCTGTGCGGCCCCTGCTGGCGCGAGGCGCATTTCATCTCGGGTCTGGTCTGTGACCTGTGCGGCACCCCCCTGCCCGGGGATGATCCGGATGAAAAGGCGGTCTGCGACGATTGCATGCAGATCGCGCGTCCCTGGTCGCGGGGGCGCGCCACCCTGCTGTATCGCGATGGCGGGCGGCGGATGGTTCTGGCGCTGAAACATGCCGACCGGACGGAACTGGCCCGGCCCGCGGCAGAGTGGATGGCGCGGGCGGCGCAGCCGCTGATCGCGCCGGGGATGATCGTGGTGCCGATCCCGCTGCATCGCTGGCGGCTGCTCAAGCGGCGCTATAACCAGTCGGCGCTGCTGGCGGGGGGTGTGGCGCGCAAGCTGGGGCTGGTCCATTGCCCCGATGCGCTGTTGCGGGACCGCGCGACGCCGAAACAGGACGGTATGGGGGTCGAGGCACGGTTCGCCAACATGGCGGGCGCCCTGCGGGTCAATCCCCGCCGGATCGACCGGATTGCCGGGCGCGATGTTTTGCTGGTCGATGACGTTATGACCTCGGGCGCCACTTTTGCCACCGCGACCGAGGCGCTGCGTGCCGCGGGGGCCGCAGATATTCGGGTCATCACTCTTGCGCGCGTTGCGAAAGAGCCCTGATCCCATATATCTATGCGGGAAAAGGGAAATGTGCGATGCAAACGATCGAAATCTATACAACGCCGACCTGCGGTTATTGCCGGATGGCGAAATCGCTGCTGACGAACAAGGGCGTGCCCTTCACCGAAATCGACGTGTCGCGCGACCCGGCCAAGCGACAGGAGATGATGGGCCGTGCCGCCGGGCGCCATACGGTGCCGCAGATTTTCATCGGCCAGACCCATGTCGGCGGCTGTGACGATCTGTTCGCGCTGGATCGGGCGGGCAAGCTGGACCCGCTTCTGGCGGCCTGAGCGATGAAAGCGGCTCTGTTACAGCTGAATTCCAGCGACGATCCGGCCGAGAACCTGGCCGCGCTTCTGCCGATGATCCGCGATGCGGCGGCGAAGGGGGCCGGTTTCATCCTGACGCCCGAGGTGACGAATTGCGTTTCGTCCAGCCGCGATCACCAAAAGGACGTGCTGCGGTCCGAAGACGACGATCCGACACTGGCCGCCCTGCGGGACGAGGCGCGCGCGCTGAACGTCTGGCTGCTGATCGGGTCGCTGGGGATCAAGACCGACGATCCCGATGGCCGCTTTGCCAACCGGTCCTTCCTGATCGCCCCGGATGGGCAGATCGCCGCGCGGTATGACAAGATTCACATGTTCGATGTCGAGATCAACGAGGCCGAGCGGTTCCGCGAATCCGATGGCTATCGCCCCGGGGATCGCGCGGTTCTGGCCGAAACGCCCTTTGGCACGCTGGGGCTGAGCATCTGCTATGACGTGCGGTTCCCGCATCTTTACCGCGCGCTGGCCCAGGCCGGGGCCCAGATCCTGTGCGTGCCGGCAGCGTTTTCGCCCACCACGGGTGCGGCGCATTGGGAAACCCTGTTGCGCGCGCGGGCCATTGAAAACGGCTGTTACGTTTTGGCCCCGGCGCAAACCGGCCGCCACACCACCCGCAGCGGCAAGCCGCGCGCGACCTGGGGGCATAGTGTCGCGATTGCCCCCTGGGGCGAGGTTCTGGCCCGTGCCGGTGACGGGGTCGAGACGGTTTTTGTTGATCTTGACCTGTCACAGGTCCAGAACGCCCGGTATCGCGTCCCGTCCCTGAGCCATGACCGCCCGTTTGAATGTCCCGAGTAACCGAAAGCGCTGATACCCTGGCCGTTTCGCTGTTCAGCGAGATCTTCATGGCCGACCAGCTGGCGCGCAGCCGGTTGAGCAAGGCGTTGCCCAAGGGCATGGAGCTGAGCCATTTTTCGGTGCTGAACCATCTGGCGCGCACGAACGAGGAACGCTCGCCCGCGCAACTGGCTCAGGCGTTTCACGTCACGCGCGGGGCGATGACCAACACGCTGAACAAGCTGGAATGGGCCGGTCATGTGCATATCCGCCCCGATTGGGACGATGCGCGGCGCAAGATGGTGTCGATCAGCCCGGCGGGACGCAAGGCGCGCGATGCCGCGATTGCCGCGATGCTGCCGATTCTGAACGATGTGGTGGCCGATATCGGGATCGATCAGGTCCGCGCCGCGCTGCCGGTTCTGCGGGCGCTGCGGCAGCGGCTGACCGCTCAGGGATAATCGCTCAGGTCCAGGCCGGGAACCAGCGCGGCCAGACGCCGGTTGCTGTCACCGAACCGGTCGCCAAAGGTGTCCCGCACATAGGCCCGGATCGGCCGGGCCGGCTCGCGGCCAAGCGCCCCCATCACACGCCGATGCCCCGCGCCATAGAGTTTGAACAGACCGGTGGGTGTATGGCCCAGCTCGATAACCGGGCACCGGTTCAGCATGCTGGATTGCACATGGTTGATCCGCCGCAGAACCGGCGCGGTCGTTTCGGCATAGCTGGGCGCATAGATCACGCGAGCGCTGTCACTCAGGCCGGAATAGAGCCTGTTTCCGGTAAACGCCGCCAGCTCGTCAGCCATCTGTCCCATGTCGTGAGCGATGCTTTCCTGGGTCACGACATGCACGTTTTCCGCCCCGAACAGGGTCTGGTAATGGTCGATCAGGCGGTCATACTCGAAATGCACCGGGGAAAACGCTGGATAGCCGATATCGCGTTCGCCGCGAAAGAATTGCGGCCAGGGCATTGTGCCGCCGCTCATCAGATATTGCATGTAGCAAGACGGCAGGATCGTCATCTGCGACCGGATCGACAACAGGATGAGGGCGCGGGGGGCGATCTCTTTCAGCCGCCAGGCATAGACATCGGACTGATAGCCGCCGGTGAAATGATGGCCCGACAGGATCTCGGACGAAATCACGGGAACCGCCCCTTGGGGCACCTTTTGGCGGGCGGTGTCGATCAGATCCCGCATCAGATGCGGGTCGAACTGCAGCCCGTGGGGATTGGTGATCAGGTCGTGCACCTGTTGATGGCCGCAAAGCTGGGCGTATCCGTGATCGGGCGTGAACAACCGGTTCTGCATCCAGCTGGTGGCGGTCTTGTGATAACCGACATGCAGCAAAAGAGGCAGGCTCTCGGTCATTAGGGGCGTCGTGCCTTTCGATCCAGAACATAGCGGCGCAACCCGCCCAACATGAACAGCGCCAGCCCGAAGGTCGCGATGCACAACCCCGCCAGCAGGTTCAGATTGATCGGCAGCGGCAAAATACCCTGGCTGATCAGCCCGTACAGAAAGAGTAGGGTCAGGAACAGGAAACAGGCAATCACCGGACCGCGCAATGGTCGCAGGTCAAATCCAACCCGCCGCCGCAGCAGGATCAGCGCCACGGCAAAGCCGCAAAGCTCGCCCCCCAGCGCGATCCAGACCACCGTGGTCAGCCCGTAGCCTTGGGCCGCCGCATACCACGCCAGCGGCACGGTCAGGACCCGGCACAGGTTGGCCCACATGGCGTTGTCGGTCTGGGCACAGGCCAGCGCCACCGCCGCCGGTCCAGCCTTGAACACGCGCACGGCGTGCAGGATCGACAGGAACAGCAAAAGCGGCACCAATTCACCGTAATTCGTGTTTAGAACCCATTGCACCAGCAACGGTCCGAACAGCATGATCCCGGCGACCTGCACCAGGCCATTCAGCAGGTTCGCCTCGACCGCGGCGATGCCGATCATGGTGAATTTCTCGGGCGGCAGATCGGGGCGCGACAGCTGCGGCAGGAAGAAGGATTGCACGCTGCGCGACACCACCAGCGTGGGCGTCAGGGTCAGGGTGAAACCCATCGCCAGGATGGCCAGTTTCGCCATGCCCAATTCACGCCCGACGACCAGTTTTTCGCCGTGAAACACGATGAACAGCAGCATTCCGTTGATCAGAAGCGGCCAACCGAATCGCAATCCGCGCCCCATGATCTGGCGATCCATGCGAATCCGATAGCGGCTTTTGGCCGTTAGATGCGAGGTGACGAGCGTCATCATCGACTGCGCCAGCACCGCGAACAGCATCACGCGATAATCGCCGAAAAGGCGGTCCAGCGGCCAGACCAGCAGCACCGACACCAGCGCAGGCACCGAAACGGTCAGCATATGCGGCAGGTAGCGCATCTGCCGCTGCATGCGGAACACGTCGAAATGCATGAAACCGTTCATCAGCGGCACCAGCGCCATCGCCTGATAGGCCCAGGCGACATGCGGCACGCCCAGGAACATCGCCAGCGGATGCGCCAGAAGCAGCAGGATCAGCGATGACAGCACGCCGCGCAGGGCCTGAAACCCTTGCAACCCGGCCTGAAGCGCGGGGTCCTCGCCATCCTTGTCCTGCACGATCATCTGCTGCAGGCCCAGGTTCGACATCATCTCGACCATGGCCATCGAGATCGCGAATGTCGCCGCGATGCCATAGTCGGACACCGAAATCAGCCGCGCCACCAGCAGGTTGCGTATCAGCAGCATCAATGCGCTGAACGCATTGCCCGAAAGCAGCAGCAGGACGGATTTGAACATCGCCGGTTACCTTGTTACTTCCTTGATTTTCAAGGAGGAAGATACTCCCGACAGAGTTCTAGGGTTTGCGTCGCGGGGTCAAGTCCCGCCGGCCAATCCACAACCCAAGCGGCGCGGATTGGCCAATTTTTGCGCGCTCAGTACAGCCCGCGGATACCGGTCGCGGTGGTGCCTGTCGCCAGAACGCGGCGGGCCCGGATCGGAAAGGTGATCCCGGCGGCCACGAACACATCGCCGCTGGTGCCGTCGGCCGCGATCACGCGAACGGTTCCGGCGGTGGCCACGTTCAGCGCGCGGGTGACATTGGCCAGGTCGGTCAGGTCGTCGGGCGTGACCTCTTCGATCCCGACAGCGGGGCTTTGAAGCGAAGGGGTCATGTTGTCATAGGCATCTTGGGGCATGGTGCGTCCTTTCAGGTCGAAATGCGCGCCACCCTAGCGATGCCGGTGTTGAGGGTTCGTAAGCGCCCCGCCCGCTGCTAGGGCCATGGGCGCAACGCCCTAGCCCGCGCGGGGATAGCCGAACTTGTCCAGCACATCGCCCAGTTCGGTATCGATATAGGCCAGGTGATCGGCGGTCAGCATCCCCTTCCACTGGCCCGATTTCGCGCTGCGGACATGGGATTTCGCGCCGGTGGATTTGCCCGCGCGTTTCTTGGCCTCGAACATGGTCATCAGCCGGATGCCAAGCGCCAGATCGTCACTGTTACAGCCGAAATGGCGGAAAATCTGGTCGTAAAGTGCGGCGCGCCCGTCGCCCATCAGATCCTCGAACTTCAGCTCCAGCATATCGGGATCGTCCATGTCCCAGTTTTCCAGCAGATCGCGATAGGAAAAGATGAAATGGTCGATATCCATGTAAAGCCCGTCATCCTGCGACGCGGCCAGAAGCTTCTGCTGATAGCTGCGCCCCTGGTCATCGGGGCGGTGGGCCCATTCCTCGGTCGTCCATTTGTGGTAGTGGTAACCGGAAATGATCATGTCGCGCGGGTCGCGCGTGATATGCACCCCGCGATATGGCGCCAGCGCGGGCAGGTCCATCTTGCTGTGGCCCGACACGAAGATGTCGGTCTGGGCTTTCGGCTGCTGCATGTTCACGATCTCGAACCGCTGGCCACGGCACATCGCAAACAGCCGCATCACGTCGACGAAATAGGTGGTCATCGCCTTGTGATGGGTCGACACGAACAGCACCGGATCGCCCGGCTGGCGCGGCTTGCGGTTCAGCGCGCCCGCCGCCAGTTTCGGCGTCAGCGCCCAGAATTCGGGATTGCGCAGCGTGCCCTTGTTCCGGCCATAGGCGTTCTTCAGCTTGATCCGCAGCTTTTCAAGCGGCGAGCGCTGGATCTGCGGGCCGAACCCGGCCTGGGTCGTGATCTGTCGGCGCGGCTGCATCAGCGGTCCATCACGCGCTGATAGGCGGCGATAAGTATGTCGACCTGATGATCCCAGCTCAGCTCCGTTTCGACCCTGTTTCGCCCGAAAACACCCATTTCGGCACACCGATCAGGGTCGTCCAGAAGGGCCGCGATCTTGTCGGCCATGTCGGTGGTGTCGTTCGGGGTGGCGTAGAGCGAGGCCTCTTGCGCCGAAAACCGGCCTTCGGCAACCTCGTACTGCACGATGGGTTTGGAAAACGCCATGTATTCCAGGATCTTGTTCATGGTCGACTTGTCGTTCATCGGGTTCACCCGGTCGGGGTTCACGCAGACATCGGCGGTCGACAGCACCTCGAACAGGTCGGCATCGGGGGCGCGGCCGGTGAAGGTGACGTGATCGGTCAGCTTCATGTCGGCGGCCATGCGTTTCAGATCGTCCAGCGCGGGGCCGCCGCCCACCAGAACGAACTGGATATCGCGGCCGCGTTCATGCACCAGATCGCGCGCGGATTCCAGCAACAGGTCCAGCCCCTCCTGGTCGCCCATCACGCCGACATAGCCCACCATATGCGCGCGCCCGTTCTTCCATTTCGGATTGGGTGGCATCACCGTCAGCCGGGTCAAATCGGGGCCCGAGCGCACGACGAACACATCCTGCGGGGCCTTGCCGCCACGGGTCAGCGCGATATCGCGATAGGAATTGTTGGTCGAGATCACCACATCGGCGGCGCGGAAATTCCGCCGCTCGCACCATTTCATCAGCCGCCAGAAAAAGTCGCGGCGGTTGAATTTCGCCTCGTAAAGCTCGGGGTTGATGTCGTGGTGGTCGAAGATATAGCGCTTGCCGAACAGCTTGAACGGCCAGGCGACCAGAAAGATCAGGTCCGGCGGGTTGCAGCCCTGGATCGTGTCGAACCCGTGTTTCATCGCCACCTTGATGGCCAGCCGCATCTCGTGGAACAACGCGGCGGAATATTCCAGCAGATAGCCCGCCGCGCCCTTGGCATCCACGGGCAAGTTGTGGCGATAGATATGGACGCCCTCAATCTCTTCATAGGGTGCCTCGTACCCCTTGCCGGTGGGGCAGATCACGCTGACCTGCGCGCCCGCAGCCGTCAATGTGCGGCATTCGTGCCAGACGCGCCGGTCGAAGGGCAGCGGCAGGTTTTCGACGATGATCAGAACCTTGCGCCCCGCCAGCGGCGCGGCGGCGCGGGCCGCCGTCATGCGCGGGGTTTCGATCCGGCTCATGCCAGGGTCCCCAGATCGCGAACAATCCCGGGGTCCTTCAGGGCCAGTTGCTTGATCGTCGCGTTATTGGCCAGAACCCGGTCATAAGACCCTGTTTCAGCGCGATCCTTGTCGATCAGCAATGTTTCCAGCATCGGCAGCCGGCTATAGGCATAGCCCAGGTTCGCGCCCACCAGCATGTCGGCGGCGATGGCGGGGTCATAGATTTCCACCTTGTACCCAGCCGCCAGCAGCTTGCGCGTCAGGTCGACATTCGGGCTTTCGCGCAGGTCATCCGTGCCCGCCTTGAACGCCAGCCCGGCGATCAGGATGCTTGCGCCGGGCTCCAGCCCCTCGGCCGCGAATTCGAACAGCGCGTGTTTATGCGCCTCGTTCGAGCGGATCAGGCTGTCGACCAGATGCAGGTTCGCGCCGATATCCGAGCCGATATGCTGCAACGCGCGCACGTCCTTGGGCAGGCACGAGCCGCCAAACGCCCCGCCCGGCCGCATGTAATAGGGCGAGATGTTCAGTTTGGTGTCCGACACGAAGATTTCGTGCACCTTCTTGGCGGAGATCCCGGCCTGAAGGCAGACGCGCCCGATTTCATTGGCAAAGGCCACCTTGACCGCGTGCCAGGTGTTGTCGACGAATTTCGTCACCTCGGACTCGCGATAGCCCACGATGAAGGTCGGCGCGGTGATATTGGCGTTCAGCGCCTCCATCGCGGCGTTGGGCTGGCCGTCGCTGGTGCCGATGACGATCTTGGGCGGCTCGAAATAATCCTTTACCGCCGTCCCTTCGCGCAGGAATTCGGGGTTATAGACGATCTCGACCCGGTTCTTGAAATCCGCGCCCAGGGTGGAAGCGAAGATGGGCGCGATCAGTTCTTCGATCGTGCCGGGGCGGATGGTCGACCGATAGGCGACGGCGAATTTGCCGGTATCGGTGTTCTTGACCGCCTCGGCGATCTGGCGGCTGACATCGGCGATATAGCCCATGTTGTGCGACCCGTCGGGCGCCGATGGCGTGCCGACGCAGACAATGGCCAGATCGGCATCCTTCAGGTGGTCGCCAATGGTCGTATCGGCCTGAAACAGTCCCTTTTCCAGCGCATCTGACAGCATTTCGGTGACTTGCGGCTCGACGATCGGGGCCTGGCCCGCATTGATCGCATCGACCTTTTTCTGGCTGACATCGATGCCGACCACCGTGTGACCCTCGGAAGAGATACAGCACCCGGCCGTGAACCCGACATACCCCAACCCAAAAATGACAACCTTCATGTCATCGCCTTCTCTTCGTTACGCACGCTCAGATCACCTATCGCTGATACGTGACCGCGGGATTTTATCAACCCGCTGCGGTGCAGCATGATCGTATTAGTTCCGGTTATAGACATCCTCGTAACGCACGATGTCGTCTTCGCCCAAATAAGCGCCGGTCTGCACCTCGATCAGGTACATCGGCACGCGTCCGGGGTTTGCCATGCGGTGTACGGCGCCCAGCGGAATATAGACCGACTGGTTTTCCGACAGCAGCTTTTCCTCGTCCCCGATGGTGATCTGCGCGGTGCCGGCGACCACGATCCAGTGTTCGGACCGGTGCATGTGGCTTTGCAGGCTCAGCGTGCCGCCGGGTTTCACCATGATGCGTTTCACCTGGAACCGGCTGTCCAGGCACAGGGTCTCGTACCAGCCCCAAGGGCGGTGAAAGCGCGGGTAATCCTCGGCCTGCGAAACCTTTCGCTGTTTCAGCAGCGTGACGGCGTCCTTCACCTGTTGCGAGGCGTTCATGTCCGCCACCAGAACCGCGTCGCGCATCGCGACCGCCACGATATCCTTCAGGCCGACGCCGACCAGCTGGATATCGTCGCTTTCCGACCGCAGAAACGTGTTGGCGCAATCGACCGCCGTGGCGGTGCCTTGGGTGACGATACCGTCTGAATCAGGCTCTGACGCGGCCCAAAGCGCGTCCCAGCTGCCCAGATCCGACCAGCCGCAGCTGAGCGGCACCGCCGCGATATTGTCGGCCATTTCCATCACGGCATAGTCGATGGATTCCGACCGCGCGTCGGTGAACTCGGCCTCGGACAGGCGATAGAATCCCAGATCCTGCGCGCCGTTCTGCACCGCGCCCCGGCAGGGCGCCATCATGTCGGGCGCGTGTTTTTCGAACGCGGCGATGATGTCGCGCACACGGAACAGGAACAGGCCCGCGTTCCACAAATGCCGCCCGCCATCGACCAGTTTCTGCGCGGTCTCGGCATCGGGTTTTTCGGTGAACCCCTTCAGGGGATAGGGTTTCAGTGCACCGTTGACCGGCGCCTCGAGCTCCAGATAGCCATAGCCGGTTTCGGGTCCGGTGGGCGTCACGCCGAATGTCACCAGCTTGCCGCTTGCCGCGGCCTCGGCACCGATGCGCAGGCTTTGCAGAAACGCATCGATATCGCCCATGATGTGATCGGACGGGGCCACCAGCATCAGCGCGTCTGGCGTATCCTCGAGCATCAGCGCGGCGGCCAGAATCGCAGGCCCGGTGTTGCGCAGCGCGGGTTCGATCACCACGCGCGCATCCGACAGGCCGATTTCCTCGCATTGATCGGTCGCGATGAAGCGGAAATCGGCATTCGTCATCACCAGCGGCGCGCCGAAATCCGGGCCGGACAGGCGTTTCAGCGTCGATTGAAACAACGTGTCCTGGCCCAACAGCCCGATGAACTGTTTTGGATAGGCCCGGCGCGAACTGGGCCACAGCCGCGTGCCGGAGCCGCCGCAAAGGATAACAGGGTGGATCATCGTAAGCCCCGGTTTCAAAACGATTTCCTCTGCACGCTACTAAGCTGGTGGAAACGAATCCATGACAAAGTCGGGGATTGCGGCGAATACCTGCTCAATGCCTTATCCCGGCCATTGTTTCGACACGTCATGTTCCACCTTTGTGCTTAGAAAACGAATATCGCCTTTGTCGATTGCTGCCGCGGTCAGCACACCGCTGCGAAAAGCGCCGGTATCGACGGCAATGTGACCGGCGCGGATCGCGGGTTCGGGCGTCACGGTGTGGCCATGCGCCACCCACAGGCCGTCGCCGCGCGGTTGCAACCGCTTGCCGGGCCGCGCCCAGAGCAGCGTTTCGGTCGGCTGTTCGTCCAGCGGGCGCTGCCCGTCGGTCAACGCATGCACGACCGCCAGATTGCCGCTTTGCCACCACATCGGCAGGCGGCTCAGCCAGTCTTCGGTGCCGGGCGGCAGAGCGCGGCGCAATTCCTGCGCCAGCGCTTCGTGCCGTTCAACGGGCGAACTGCCCGCGACCCGGTCGACATGAAAGCTGGACAGCGTGTCCAACCCGCCGTTCAACAGCCAGTGTTCGGCGCTTTCGGTCGGGGTTTTCAGGAATTGCAGCAGCATCGCCTCGTGATTGCCCATCAGACAGGTCACGCGCCGCGCCGGATCATCGGACAGCGCACGCAGCCGCCGCAGAACGCCCGCGCTGTCGGGGCCGCGATCGACATAATCGCCGACAAACACCCAATCGGCCGACCGGTCGCCCTGATCGGTGCGGATCATGTCGATCAGCGTATCCAGCAGGGCGCTGCACCCGTGGATATCCCCCACGACATAGGTCAGGCGATTGGGCACCGGCGGGGACAGATCCAGGGTTGTGTGCTGCGCGGGGCCGATAAGGTTGCGAAATCGCTTGAGCATCTTGCGCAGCATGCCTTGGCTTATTTCAGCCGCGCCATCAGGCGGTTGGCTTTGTCCTTGACCTTGCTGGACAGCGTATCGCGCGCGGCCAGTTCCGCATCGCGCGCAAGGATGAAGCTGTCGGGCAGGGCGGGCGCGGGGGCATCGGGCATCTTCTGGCCGATCCGATAGCCGAAGCGTTCGAAATCTGTGCCATAGATCTCTTCGATCAGGGCCAGTTCCTCGTCGCTGGGCACGACCTGTTCCTTGGCGTTGCGGGTATATGCGCCGCGCTTGTTCTTGTGGGTGAAGGCGCGCGGCCCGGCGATATCGCCGGTGATCATGTCCAGCCACGGGATCACCGCATCCAGCCCGTGTTCCAGGTAAAAGACCTGGGCTTCCTCGGGCACAAGCTGGGTCATGGGGCGGACATGGTTGTCGTACTGGAACGGGCGCTGCGCGGATTCGTCCTGAATCAGGCGCAGCCAGTCGACGAAGGAGGTGGACTCGGGGATGCTGCGCTCGACCTCGTGCTGGAAGTGATAGGCGCTGACGATGCGGGCGACGGGATGGCGCACCACGGCAAAGCTGTGATCGAAAAACCCCTGTGGAAACAGGCGGTTCAGCGCTTCCAGGTCGATATGCTGGGGCGAGGATTTGTTCCAGCGCTGTTCCACCGGGCGGCGCATATAGGCGTTGTCTTCGAAGGCGATCAGCGGGAACCGCGCGCGCAGGTAATCTTCGATGGCAGAGCCGGCGCATTTCGGGACATGGGCGAAGAAGATGAGGTCGGTATTGGTGCGAATGATCGGCATCTGAAGCTCGCCATTGATGTGTCAAAGGTCTAGCACCGCGGTCTTTCGATGTCATCGCCCCGCGGGTGCATCGGGGCGCATCGGCGGTATTTGACCAAATCCCGTGCTAAATCCGCCCGCGCGGGTCCAAAAGCAGGGCCATAATCCAACCGGTCACGAACCCGCCCAGATGGGTTTCCCAGGCCAGCTGCCCGTCCAGCGCCCACCACATCACCGCGTTGATCACGATCAAAAGCCCGGCCACCCGCGCAATCGGCCACAGATCCAGCCGATAGGTGTAGCGGTCGACATAGTTCCACGCCATCAGCGCACCGGCCAGACCGAACAGCGCGCCGGATGCCCCGACCATTGGATAGACCGTATCGGCGATCAGGCCAAAGCCCGCCGCCCCGCCGATCATGGTCGCGAAATACAGCAGCAGGAACTGCACCGGCCCCACCCGTTCGACGACGCCCTGTCCCAGCGAATGCAGCGTGATCATGTTGATCAGCAGATGCAGCAGACCGCCATGAAGAAAGCCATAGGTCACGAACATCAGCACCGGTTGCAACGCATAGTTCGGCGTCCAGTCCTGCAGCAGACCGGGCCAGAAGCCGCCCTGCTCATAGGCCCACTGGCGCAGCCGGGGCGGGCCAAAGACGCCCAGATCGCCCATTTGCAGAACCACCTCGATCAGCACGCAGATCAGCACCAGCGCCAAAGGCACCAACGCGGCGAATTTACGCGCCCGCTGGCTGTCGTCCTGTGGCAGGCCCTTGGGCACGGTGGTTCTCATCCGGCTATCTTGGCGCGAAAGCCGCGCCTGTTTCAAGCATCGTCGCGGGTCTATTCCGGCACGAAACGCGGCAGGCGCGGCAGGCTTTCGGCCATGAACCGTTGCAGCCGGGCATCGGCGGCGGCTTCGTCCTCGCCCGGTTCGATGGGGGTGACGAAACGGACCATCGCACCGTCGGTCCGGCCCATGCTCAGCCCGTCATACAGCACCGAGGCCTTGGCCAGGTAATCGTTGGTGAACCGCTTGCCGCGCTGTTCGAACCAGTAATAGACCAGCTGCCGCAGCGTGCCCTTTTCGATCACCGCCCGGTTCAGGTCGAACGTGCCATAGATCGTATGCGGCATCGACACCTGATAGGGGTCGATCGAATAGACCTCCCACCCGCCGACGGGCAAGCAGACCTCGGGCGAGTGGATGCCGGTGCCCTCGGTCTGTTTCTTGTAGAAGGCGACGAAGAAATTGACCGATGCGGCCTCGTCCGTGCTAGCGAAGGTGGCGTTGATATAGTCATCCGCGCCCAGAACCTGTTCGACCGCCGGGTCCAGCTTTTCGCGGATCGCCGACCAGCCCGAAATGCTGTTGGGATACAGCGTGAAGGGGTCGCGCGGCACCGGCACGGGATCGGCGGGCTTGATCAGCAGCCAGGACGTGGTGACCACCAGCGTCAGCGCGGTGGCCACGAACATCGCCGCCGACGCCTTGATGCCCACGATCCGTGACAGGATACCGCCGAAACCCTGGAAATCCAGGTCGATCGCCTCGGCCAGCGACAGGGGGTTGGGCGCCAGCCGTTGCAGCCCGACCGCCAACAGGAACAGCAGCCCCACACAGGCTAGGAAGATCACCCAGCCTTCGAAGAAATGCAGGAACCCCTCGGCCTGTTCGATGCCATAGGAATTGACCAGAATGCCGATCACGCCGATGCGGAACGAATTCATCAGCACCGTCAGCGGCGCGGCCGACAAAAGCAGCACCGCCTTGTGCCACATCGGCCCGCGATACAGGATCGCGAACAGATAGGAAAACGACAGGATCGGGAACAGGTAGCGCAAGCCGGAACAGGCCTCGGCCACCTGCAGCTTGTAGACGCCCAGATCGATGATATTGCCGTCCAGAAACACCGACACGCCCGCCTGCGACACGAACCAGACGCCCAGTTGCGACGACACGGTTTGCAGGAAGATCGACAGTTTCCAGTACAGGAATTGCGGCAGCGGCAGCATGAAGACCAGGTGCAGCACCGGCAGCTGGTGTTGCTTGCCCCGCTGCCAGCCGAACACGGTCAGCACCACGCCGCCCACCCAGATGATGAACCCATAGGTGACGATATCGGGGATCAGCACCAGGTTGCCCAAGATCGCGATGGCCAGCCCGATGCCGATCACCACCACGCCCGGCCAGCGGTCGGTCACGGTTTCGGCCGGCGGCGGCGACCGGCGCAGCTCGCGCAGGAACAGGTAGAGCGAGATCAGCGGGATCAGCGGCCCGTGGCTGTATTCAGCAGTCGCCCAGGCCCTGCCCAGCGACAGAAAGCCGACCCAGAACACGGGAACCGACACCGCCAGCAGCGCGATGAAGCCCAGAAGCCCGGGCATGTTCGGGCGCGTCTGCCAGGTCGGCGCCAAGGGGGCGTGGTCGGTTGAATGCACGACAGGATCCGTTTTCATACCAGGGCGGCAAGCCCCCTGTTTCCATCCGTATGTATCGCAAATGCCGGGATTTTTCTAGAAATCCCGGCATTTTTCGCGTGATCGTGACGGACCGGCTCAGGGGCGGAAGGAAAAGCTGCGCTCCAGCCCCATGAACACCGTATTCGTCGTCCGGTCGCTGCTGTTGTCCCGCTTGGAATAGGAATGTTCGAAGCCGGTGGTCAGGTCCCAATCATTCGACAGCCCGTGGTTATAGGACACGTTCAGCCGCGCCCGCTGGCTATCGGTTGCGTTGTCCGACAGCCCGTCGATATGGGCAAAGTCGACACCGGCGCGGATCGTGGAATCGGCGTTGATCTGATAGTCATAGTTGAACTCGACCCGCGTGCGCAGAACCTCGTCATCGTCTTCCAGCGCGGTATCGGCCGATTGCGCCAGGCTGGCGCTGATGGCGCCGGTCCGCAGCTCGCGGTCATAGCGCAGCGCGGCCAGCGCGCGGGTGTCGGTTTCTTCGCTATCGGTCAGGCCCAGTGACAGGCCGAACGACCCGTCGGGCAGATCCAGCGTGCGGTCGACCCAGATCGTATCGCGGCGGCCCGCGGCGCTGATCCGGGTGCTATAGCGTGCGCCGATGGTGCCATTGGCGCGGTCGGTCTTGATCCCCAGACGGGCCGACGGGCCGTCGGTTTCGGTCGTGCGCCGTTCGCCGCCAACGGTTTCCGTGGTTTCGACCCGGTCGAACGATACCTGCCCGTCAAAGGACAGGCCGGGCGCGATTTCGTGGTCCACCCGCAGGCCGACATTGGTGCGGTCCCGCTCGGTTTCGGGCAGATCCTCGGCGTCGTATTCGCTGAGGCCGACAAAGGGCGAAACCGACAGGGTGGGCGACAGGTCGAACCGCGCGCTCAGGTCCAGATCGACGGTGTCGCTGTCAAACAGGTTGTCGCTGCTGACATCGGAATAGTTCCGCTCGCGCAGGCTGGTGCCGAATTTCAGGCCAAAGGGCGCGCTGCGCCCGGTTTCGATATCGAAGGCCAGCCGATTCACATCCAGCGTGCCCGTCCCGGCAAAGGTGTCGCGCAGATCGAATTCCGGCGAAATCGCCGTGTCGCGGACCTCGGTCCGGCGGGTCCTGGCGTTGAACCGCAACCGCGTGTCGCGGGTTTCGTGCTGATAGGCCAGATCGGCCGAGCGGTTCTCCAGGCTGGTTTCAAACCCGTCCGATTGCGGGAAATCACCCGCATCGACCTGGCCGCGCAGGTTGAATTCGAACCGCTGCGAGCGGGTCTCGCTCAGCACGCCAAAGCCCAGATCGGTCCGCAAAAAGGTCGTGCCGCTGTCCGGATTCTGTTCGTTTTCGTAATTGTCGGTGAAGCGCAGCGTCGATTTGACATCGACGGTCACCTCGACGCCCGCACCTGCATCCGCGGCGTTTTCCTGCGCGCGGGCGCCGACAAAGGTCAGGGCGCCCACCAAGGTCAGTCCGGTTGTGATCAGCCAGCGTTTCTGTGCTGTCATTTTTCTTGTCTACTCGAAGAGGCGACGCTCCGGGACGAGGATGACATCGCCATTTGCCAGTATGATATCTTCGCTCAGCGCTGCCCCATTCGCCAAAGCGCGATAGTTTATCTTATAGACCCGTTCTGCTCCGGTCGTTGCATCGCGGCGGCGCACTTGCACACGCTTGGTTGCCGCGAATTTCGTAAAGCCCCCGCCCTGCGACAGCAGTTGCAAGAAGCTGGTTCCCGGCGTGACCTCGCGCAGGCCGGGATTGTTCACCTCGCCCATGAGATACACGTTTATGGTCGCGGGCGCGACGCTTTGGCTGCTGGGCGCGGTGCGTAGCGGGATATTGACCACCGACACCACGACGGTCGGGGTGGTCTGAAACTGATCTTCGATCCCGGCGACAAGCGCGCCCTGGATCTGGCCGATGGTCCGGCCCGCCGCGCTGACGCTGCCGGCGAAGGGGAAATTGATCTGCCCGTCGGGCAGGACCAGAACGTTCCGGTTCAGCGAGGAATCTTCCAGAACCTCGACCGAAAGCGTGTCGCCCGCACGGACAGTATAGTTGCCCCCGGCGGCCAGTGCCGCGGTAGCGGTTGCAAAGAGGAAGCTCAGAATAACGAGAACGGCGCGCATCATGGCGTGTCGGATCCTTTCGGTTGCCCCCCAACCAGGTTTGAGGCTTCTATGACCGTATCTTGTGGACAATCCAAGCTTTTTCCAAGGTTTAATCAAGACTTGGCATTGGGGTGATGCGACCTCGCCACGCTTGTGTTGCGCAAACGTGCCGCCTGTCCGATCCGGTTATTCGCCCTGGCTCAGCCTTTCGACCTCATCCCGGGCGGTCTGGAATTGCGGCCGGGGGTCGTCGCCGGCCAGCTCCAGCGTGTGCTGAAGCTGGGTCAGCGCCTCGGCCCGGCGGTTCACGGCCAGATAGGCCATGCCCAGATGGTACTGCACCAGCGCGTCGCGCGGCAATCCGCGCGCGGCGGGTTCCAGATGGCGCACGGCCTCGTTGAAATCGCCGCGCCGATAGGAAATCCAGCCATAGGTGTCCTGGAAAGGCGGGAATTCGGTGTCCCGCAGCCGCCGCGCCACGGTATAGGCGCGCGCCAGGCTTTCATCGTCCTGTCGCGTGGTCACCAGCAGGCTGGCCAGATTGTTGGCGACGATGCTGGTGCTGCTGTTCTGGGCGTAAAGCCGCTCGTAGATTTCGATCGCGGCATCGGTGTCGCCGTCGCGTTCCAGCTGCGAGGCGCGGGTCCACAACAGGTCGCGCCCCTCGGGCAGGTGCTGCAGCGCCTCGTCCAGGGCGGCTTCGGCTTCGTCCTCGCGCTGGTTGGCCGCCAGCAGCCGGATCAGTTCCATCCAGACCCGCTCGCGTTTCGGCTCTTCGTCCAGCAGCGCGCGATATTGCCCCTCGGCCCCGTCGACATCGCCATTGGCCACCATGATCGCCGCATCCAGAAACCGATAGAGCGGCTCGTCGGGCTGATCGGCCAGCAGACCGTTCAGGAATTGCCGCGCCTCGGTCGTGTCACCGCGCAGCAACAACGACCGGACCACCGTCACCTGGGCGCCGATATGGCCGGTATTCTCGGTCGCCAGGCTTTCCAACAAGGCAATGGCGTCGTCGGTGCGTTCCTGGGCGTTCAGCAGCGCAACCTTCAGGCCATCCGCCTCGGCCACGGTCTGGTCGGTGCCGATCCGGCGCAGGGTGGTCTCGATCTGTTGCGCGCGGCCCCAATCCTCGATCTGGACATAGATCCGGCCAAGCTGCGACAGGATCTGGGGATCGTCCGGCGCCAGGCGCAGGGCCTGAACCAGAATGGATTCCGCGGGCATCGGCTTGTTGTCGGACAGCAGATAGGCCGCATAGCGCAGGCTTTCCTCGGGCGCGTTGTTCGACGCCTCGACCGCCAACGACAGCATCTCGCCGGACAATTCGTGGTTGCCGTTGCGCTGATGCGCGCGCGCCATCAGGGTCATGACGGTCGGATCGTCGGGGCTTTGGTCCAGCGCGGTGCGCAGGACATTGATTGCCTCGTCGGCCTTGTCCTCGTCGATCAGCCAGTTGGCGCGCAGTTTCAGCGCCGCAACCATGGTCGGGTCGGCCTGCAGGACCTCTTCGACCAGCTTGCGGGCGCCGACCTCGTTCCCGGTCGACAGCAGGAATTGCGCCTGAATCACCTTGAAATCGCGTTTCTGGTCGGATTCCGGGGCGTTGGACAGGATGTCGTCCAGCGCGGCAATCGCGGCTTCGCGCTGGCCGTCCTCGAAATCCATGGTTGCGCGCATGGTGCGGAACCGGTCGGTATTGGTCCCCTCGGCGATGAACGCGTCAAGCTGCGCCCGCGCGGCATCGCGGGTGCGGGTGCCCAGCAGGAACTGGATCAGCGTGATCCGGGCCGGGTCATTGGCGACGCCTTCCTCGAATTCCGCCCGCAGGAAGCTTTCGGCGCTGTCCAGATCGCCCAGCGAGATCAGATATCGGATCAGCAGCGATTTGGTGGGCGTGTCATCGGGGAAGCGTTCGACCATCTGACGCAGCTGGCTTTCGATCCCCGCGCGGTCCTGCATCTGTTCCAGGATCTGCAACCGGGCACGATAGAGCGGCAGCTCGTCGGGATTGCCGGCGATGGCGGCGTCGACCTCGGCCAGGGCATTGGTGAAATCGCGGTCGCGCAGATAGCCGTCGATGATGATGCTCTGGTTGATCTGGCTGTCGGGCAGCGCGGCTTTCAGCGCGATCGCATCGGCCAGTGCGGCGCGGCGGGCGGCGCCGTCGTCATCCTGAAGCGCGCGGCGATATTCCATCGCGGCGGCAATCACCTGAACCCGCGGATCGTCGGGGGCAAGCTCGATCGCCTTGGCGCCGTGGCGTTCGACCTCGGCCCAGTTCTGAATGCGGATGCCCAGCTCGGCCAGGGCGCGGCGGCCTTCCAGATCGTCGGGATATTGTTCCACCAGACGCAGATACTGACCAAAGGCCTCGCGCAGCTGCCCGCGTTCCTGAACCGCACGGGCATAGGCCTTGCGCGCCTCGGCATGGGCGCCGTTCAGCTTGAACACATTGCGAAATTCGACAAGCGCGCGGTCGGTATCCCCGGCCTGCAGCAGCTCCATCCCTTTTTCGAAATGCTTTTCCGCACGGTCTTCGGCCGAATCGCAGGCGGCCAGAACCGACAGCCCCACCGATAGAATCCCGATACGCATCAAGCCGAGCACAGTCATACGCACACCCTCCAAAACCAGCCCCTAGTTACTATTGTTAACGCGTCTCAGCCAGTAAAAGGCGCGTCAGATTGACCGACGCGCCGAAATACATGTGTCGAAGGTGGTTGGAAGGTGTCAGTAGCCTGTGCCGCGCAGCACCGCGGTGACAGTGCCGGCCAGGATGCGCAGGTCGTTGAACAGCGACAGGTCCTGATCGTAGCGGGTGTCATGGGCGGCGCGGCTCTTGAACTCACTTTCATTGCGGTCCGAGATCTGCCAGGCGCCGGTGATGCCGGGGCGCAGCTTGTAATAGGACGCGCCGGGATACATGTGGCGCTGGTTGCACATCATCGGGCGCGGACCGACCAGGGACATGTCCCCGCGCAGCACGTTCCAAAGCTGCGGCAGCTCATCCAGCGAAGTCTTGCGCAGGAACCGGCCCAGCGGGGTGATGCGCGGGTCCTTCTTCAGCTTCTGCGTTCTGGTCCATTCCTCGCGCGCGTCGGCGTCCTGTTCCAGGTATGCCTTCAGGCGGGCATCCGCGTCGGGCACCATCGTGCGCAGCTTCCAGATCCTGAAGACGCGGCCATTCCGCCCCAACCGGCGCTGCAGGAAGAACGGGTTGCCGCTTTCGGCGAACAGGAACACGGCCAGCACCGCCACCAGCGGCAGCGTGAAAGGCAGCGTGACGATGACCAGGGTAACATCCATCAAGCGTTTCAAGAAAGACCGATAGATCCCGCCGCGTGGCGACCGGCCCCGACCGGGCGCTTTCATGATGTCGATGTCGTCTGAGAACTTCTGAAAACTTACAGTCATTCGATCTCTCCAACGAGCCTGATCAGCCCTGCCATCTTACGCTTCGTAGTTGCACGCAACTGCGGTCTCACTTGTTATCCGGTCAACCGATCCAGACATTTATTTCTTAACTTAGATTTAATCATGATTCAATCTGTCGAGATCGTGGCAATTGCAAGGCAGCGAACCCAAAATCCTGTTTTCAAAGAATTTATTACGATTTTGCTGCAACTGCGAGAAGATTTTCCGCATCTGGGGTGCAGATTTGCCCTTATCCTGTGCAACCTTGTAACGAGCTATGCAAACAGGTGTCACCAGCTACCCAAAACTTGCCGGTCAGACCGGCGGATCGTTGCCTAAGGTTGCGTTCAGCCGGGGTTTCGCGGATGAGTCGTGGGGGGGAATGTCGCCCTCTCGGCGTATTTCGGTCAAAATGGATGGATAATAAGTGTCGCCAACAAGGATTCGCTTCGAATCGGCAACAACGCCGGTATGCGGGGATCCGCCAACAAGACGAAGAGCAGTCGGGAAATAGACGTGATCGGTACGAGGAAAAGGTGTATCACCAGCGTGACCGCCCGGCGGTGGGGCCGCGGGCAACGCACCCGTAACAGGCACCCGGCACGAATCGGCTGCGCCAGAAAGCAAGTGAGGGCATCGTGACGATCCCCGGTCTATATACCGACTTCTTCGGCCTGAAAGAGCGCCCCTTCGCCCTGTTGCCGGATCCCGACTTCATCTATTGGAGCGGCGCCTATCGCCGGGCCTTTACGGTTCTGGAATACGGCATAATCAGCCGCGCGCCCATCACCGTGATCACCGGCGAGGTCGGCGCGGGCAAGACGACGCTGGTGCAGGCGCTGCTGAAGGCGGTCGAACAGGACACCACGGTCGGGCTGATCTCGAACGCGCAGGGCGGGCGGGGCGAATTGCTGCGCTGGGCGCTGAATGCCTATGACGTGGAATGCGACCCGACGCTTGATTACGTGGGTCTGTTCCAGACGATGCAGGATTTCCTGCTGCGCGAGTATTCCCAAGGGCGCCGCGTGGTGCTGATCATCGACGAGGCGCAGAACCTGTCGGTCGATGCGCTGGAAGAGATCCGGATGCTGACCAATATCAACGCCAACAAGGACGAGCTGTTGCAGCTGATCCTGGTGGGTCAGCCCGAGCTGCGCGAGATGATCACCCGCCCCAGCATGCGCCAGTTCGCCCAGCGGGTCGTGGCCAGCTTTCACATCCCGCCGATGACCCGGGCCGAGGTCGAGGCCTATATCAGCCACCGCCTGATCCATGCGGGCGGCACGGGCGAGGAATTCAGCCGTCACGCGATGGGCCTGGTCTGGGTGCATTCCGAAGGCATCCCGCGGATGGTCAACAAGCTGTGCGATTTCGCCATGGTCTATGCGGCGGCCACCGAACAGCGCCACGTCGATGCCGAAACCATCGAAGACGTGCTGCGTGACAACATCTTTCTGGAAACGCGGGCGACAGAAGACCCCGAGAACCTGTTCACGCTCTCCTCTGGGCCTACGGATAAAGCTGCGGAATGAAAAACGATCTGAAATACTATGTTGCGATCTTCATGCGGCGTCTGCCGCTGTTCCTGATCGTGGCGCTTGGGCTGTCCGCTGCGGCGGTCGCGCTGGCGGTGTCGCTGCCGACGGTCTATTCGTCGAACACCACGCTGCTGGTGGAATCGGCGCAGATCCCGGACGAGCTTGCCTCGTCCACGGTGCAGACCAACGCGGTCGAGCAGCTCGAGATCATCGAACAGCGCCTGATGACACGCGCGAACCTGATCGACGTGGCCCGCGGCCAGCAGGTGTTCGAGGATGTCGACGAGATGACGCCGGACCAGATCGTGCGCAAGATGCGGGCCAGCACCGAATTCACCAGCACCAGCGGCCGGGACCGGGCGACGCTGATGCAGATCACTTTTTACGGGCGGTCGCCCAAGATCGCGTCGGGTGTGGTGAACGAATATGTCACCCGTATCCTGGATGAAAACGTGCGCCTGCGCACCGACCAGGCCGAGGACACGCTGGAATTCTTCCGGCAGGAGGTCGAGCGGCTGGGCACCGAGCTGGGCGAATATTCCGCCAAGATCGTCGCGTTCCAGAATGAAAACAGCGAGGCGCTGCCCGACAGTCTGGATTATCGCCTGACCCGCCAAAGCACTCTGCAGGAACGTCAGGCACAGATCTCGCGCGAGCGGACGACGCTTCAGGATCAGCGCGAGCGTCTGTTGCAGATCTATGAGTCGACCGGCCAGATCCAGGCCAGCCAAACCGGCCCGCAAACCGCCGAGGAACGCCAGTTGCAGCGCGTGCGCGAGGAACTGGCCGCCGCCAGTGCGGTCTATTCCGATGCCAACCCCAAGGTCAGGGTGCTGAAAACCCAGCTGGAGCAGCTGGAGCGCGTCGTGGCCGCCCAACAGGGGGGCGAGGTGCCGACGGATTCCGAAACCGTGCTGCAGATCAACCTGGCCGAGATCGACACCCGCATGGCCGCGCTGGACGATCAGGCCGACGAGATCGCGGCGGAACTGTCCAAGCTGCAAGGGTCGATCAGCAAGACCCCCGCCAATGCGATTTCGCTGGGCGCGTTGCAGCGCGATTACGAGAATATCCAGCTGCAATACAGCGCCGCGCAGGAACGTCTGTCGAAAGCCGCCACCGGCGAGCGGATCGAGCTGTCGTCCAAGGGTCAGCGCATCGCGGTTCTGGAACAGCCCACCGTGCCGACCGAACCGACCAGCCCCAACCGGCCGCTGATCGCGATCGGGGGAACCACGCTGGGACTTGGCGCGGGGTTCGGTCTGGTGCTGTTGCTGGAACTGTTGAACGGCGCGGTGCGCCGCCCGGTCGAGCTGACCAATGCGCTGGGCATTACGCCGCTGGTGACCATTCCCTATATCCCGACACGGGGTCAGACGGTGCGCAAGCGGTCGCTGCAATTCGTGATCCTGGCGCTGCTGGCGGCGGGGATACCGGCGCTGCTGTATCTGCTGCACACCGAATATCTTCCGCTGGATCTTCTGGCGGGCCGGATCGCCGAGCGGCTGGGACTGTAACGCGGTGGCGCAGGGGACGACCGGAACAATCGGCCTTATTCGAGCAAGGACATAAGATGGAAAAGCTTCAGGCAGCGATCGCACAGGCCCGTGAGATGCGGGGCAAGACCGGCCCGGCCCATGTGCGCGGTGTGGTCGCCGCATCGGTAAAGCCCGGCGCCTGGGACCAGATCGCACCGCTGGAGATTTCGGCCGAAACGGCGGCGCAGAACCGGCTTGTGTCGCTGGCGGGCGGGGTCCATGCCACGCCCTTCGACCTGTTGCGGACCAAGGTGTTGCAGCTGACCGCCGCCAATCAGTGGACGCGCGTGGCCATCACCTCGCCTTCGGCGGGCTGCGGCAAGACGACAACCGCCGCCAACCTGGCCGCCAGCCTGGGCCGACAGGTCGACAAGCGCACGATCCTGATGGACATGGACATGCGTCGCCCCACCCTGGGCCAGCTTTTCGGGTACGAGGGCCGCGCCAGCGTGTTCGACGTGCTGGAGGAAGACATCGATTTCGCGGATCAGGCCCGCCGGCTGGGTCCCAATGTGGCGCTTTCGATGAATGCCGGACCGGCCCGCGACCCGTCCGAGCTGATCCTGCGCAAGCGGACGGAAGAGATCATAAACGAGATCGAGCGCACCTATCAGCCGGGGCTGATGCTGTTCGACCTGCCGCCGATGCTGGCCAATGACGACACGTCGGCATTCCTGCGGATCGTGGATTGCGTGATGATCGTGGCCGAGGCCGAGGTAACGACCGCCAAGCAGATCGACACCTGCGAGAAAGAGCTGGCCCAGCACACCAACATCCTGGGGGTGGTGCTGAACAAATGCCGGTTCAACGAAGAAGAATACGGCTATAGCTACGGATATTGAGCGGCAGGCGCCTTATGGCTGATCACCCCGGCTTTGCGATCATCATCCCGCATTACAACGACCACGCGCGGCTGGAACGCTGTCTGACCGCGTTGCTGCGCAATGACCTGACCGGGGCCGAGGTCGTGGTGGCCGACAACCGGTCGGACCCGCCGCTGGATGCGCTGGCCGCGCAGTTCCCCACGGTGCGCTTTGTCACCGAGCCCACGCGCGGCGCGGCGGCAGCGCGCAACCGGGGTGTGGCCGAAACCACCGCGCCGCTGCTGTTCTTTCTGGATGCCGATTGCGTGCCTGCGCCTGATTGGGTTGCCACCGCCCTGCGGGTGTCGCGCCCCGATACGGTGATCGGCGGGCGGATCGATGTCTTTGACGAGGGGACCGGCCCGCGCAGCGGCGCCCAGGCGTTCGAGACCGTCTTTGCCTTCAACCAGCGCGCCTATGTCCGCGACAAGGGGTTTTCGGTGACCGCCAACCTGTTGACCACGCGGGCGGTGTTTCAGGCCGTGGGTCCCTTTGTCGTGGGTCTGTCCGAGGATGTGGAATGGTGCCAGCGGGCAACGGCGGCGGGGTTCGATCTGATCTATGAGGATCGTCTGGTGGTCGCGCATCCGTCGCGCGGGGATTGGCCCGCGCTCAGCAAGAAATGGCGGCGGATGACGGACGAGGCCTTTGGCAGCGCTGGCCACGACATTGCCGGGCGCCTGCGCTGGGCGGGCAAGGCGCTGTTGATGCCGATCAGCATTCTGGTGCATCTGCCGCGCGTGCTGCGCCATCCCGCGCTGCGCGACGGGCGCGAACGGCTGCGCTGTGCCGCGGTTCTGGTCCGGTTGCGGCTGACACGCGCGGGCTGGATGCTGCGCCAGGCCGCCGGTCAGGGGACGCGATGACCGGAACGGCAAAGCCCAGACTGTCGCGGCGCCGCCGCGCGCTGCGCCTGGTGTCCGGGGTTCTGGACCCGCGCGCCTGGGCGCATCTGTTCAAGCTGGTGAATTACTATAACTATTCCCACGTCGCCCCCCTTCGAAAGGTGACGCTGGGCCCCGGCGCGGCGATCAGCCCGAATGCCGTCTTTTCCAACCCCGAGCGGATTTCGGCCGGGCGCGGTCTGCATCTGGGCGCGCGGTGCCATCTGTGGGCCGGGCCGTCGCATGGGCGGATCGTGATTGGCGATGACGTGCTGTTCGGCCCCGAGGTGATGGTCACCGCGGCCAATTACCGTTTCAACGACGGCAGCCCGGTGACCGCTCAGAAGATGGACGAGGCCGATGTGGTGATCGGCAACGATGTCTGGCTGGCGACGCGGGTCACGGTATTGCCCGGCGCCCGGATCGGCGACGGGGCCATCATCGGCGCCGGTGCGGTGGTCACGGGCGACATACCCGCCCATGCAATCGCCGTGGGGGTCCCCGCCCGCGTGGTGGGCGCGCGCACCCCGTTCGACCGACCGGCCTGACGCGATTCGATCTGTGCCGCGCAATGCAATTGAACCGGTTTGATCGGCGCATTTCGGCCCGGCAATTCGCCCAATTCTTCGGCATTCGTTTGCGGTACCCAAAAATCCGCTCAAAATTGCGCGATCTGTTGGCGGGACGCCGCCACAAATGTTAATGCGACATTATACAAGCAGACACATTACATATTGCGCATAAACTGTATTGAAATCAGGGTTTTGAGGGCATCCGGACGCGGATATACGCATGTTTTTCAATTCGGAAACGGCGGTATTCTATTTTAACCTTTGTTAACCAGAGCGAAATAGTGCCGTATTTTCGCCGCCAACCGCACCTACGCCTTTTACTGAAGCGCCAAGGCAAATGGGTCGGTTTCGAATTCAGGTTCCAGTGTTGTTTTAGCCCGTAAGTCCAATTCGGTGGCGCACCAGGATCAGCCCTGTGCGGTTCGGCTTTCGGCCCGGCGCAGGCAGCAGGCGAAAGGGACGATATCTGAATGACGGCGCCGTTCACCCCCTATGCGGAACATGAAAACCAGACGATCGTCGTGACCTCTACGGCGGAACTCGACGCAGCGCTTGCCACGCTCAGCGCAAGCGGTGGCGGGACGATCCGGCTGGACGGTGCGGGCGGTCCGTACCGGTTGCAGGCCGACGGTCTGGATGCGGATGCGCCGATATTGATCCGCGCGCTCGACCCCGCGGACCCCCCGGTGATCGAGAAGATCACGATCAAGGCTTCCAGCTATCTAACCGTGACCGAGGCGGTGGTGGACCGGTCGGGCATCCTGGCGCAAGAGGCCGACAACAGTTTCGATATCTGGGTTCAGGGCAGCCATCACATCAGCTTCGTCGGCAACCGGATGCAGGGCGTGGCCGATGGCTATCTTTCATCCGATGGCGGCGGGGTCGAGGGCAACGACCTGGCGCTGATCCGTAACAGCGCGCATGTGACATTCTCGGGCAACCAGATCGAAAACTATCTGCACGGGGTGGCCTACCGCGAGGTGACGGATTCGACCTTCACCGGCAATGACGTGTCGGGCATTCAGGGCGATGGGTTCCGTGGCGTCGGATTGCAGAACGTGGAAGTCACCGACAATTACATGCACGATTTCCTGGGCTCGACCCAGGATATCAACCACAGCGATATGATCCAGATCTGGACCCGGGGCGCGGAATCCGTCACCCGGGATCTGACGATCAGCGGCAATATCCTGGATTCCGGCGCCGGGCCCGCATCGCAGGGGATTTTGATCGGCAATTCGATCGCCGGCACGGACGGCCCCGCGAACGAGTTGCCGCGCAATATCGTGATCACCGACAACCTGATCCACAACGGCGCGGCCAACGGCATCCGCGTGGGCTATGTCGACGGGCTTCAGATCGGCAACAACACCCTTTTGTGGAATACCGTCGCGGGCACGCAGACAACCCCCGACGACACGTCGGTCAGCCGCGTGCCGGGGATCACGGTGTCGGGCACGTTGAACGCCCAGATCACCGATAACGTCAGCGGTCGTGTGACCGTCGACGGCACCCGTCAGCACGATGGCAATTTCATCATCGACTATGCCGACCGGAATGATGCCAACTATGTGCACCGGCATATCGTGAACCTGTCGGGGCAGGGGGATCTGGACATCCGCGATCTGGCCTTTCTGTCCGACAGCGCGGCCAATGGCCAATACGGCTCGACCCTGGGCTGGGGTACGGTTGCCGATACGGTCGCGGCGGTGATCAGCGGCGTCGAAAGCTCGGCCAATCGGCTGGCACAGGTCCTGACCGCGACCGAAAGCCTGATCACCGGCGATCCCGACAAGGCGCAGTACCGGTGGACCTTCGACGATGGCACGACGCTAAACGGCAAGAACATCCTGGCCGTCTTTGCCGAGGCCGGGACCTATGGCGTGACCCTGGATGTCACGTCCGAGGATGGCCGCACCGACACGATATCGCGGCTGGTCAGCGTGCGCAGCAACGATATCGTGTCGCTGGATTTCAACGATGGCGTCCAGGATGTGTCACAGGCCGATGCGCAGCTCAGCTATCACGGGTGGGACCAGACCGTGCTGGTCGACGGGCTGGATGCGGGCGGGTTTCGTCTGACCGGGCGGACGCTGATCCAGATCGACCGCAGCAATGAACAGATGTTCGACCTGTCCAGCTTCTCGCTCGATCTGGATTACAAACCGGCGACCCATCGCGAATACGGCACCCTGTTGCGGCTGCCCGGCACGATGGAGCTGTTCATCACCGCCAGCGGGGCGCTGCGGTTCCGCCTGACCACCGATGCGGGCACGTTCGAGGTTCTGAGCGCCGACGGGGTGATGGAAACGACCGACTGGCGCAAGATCGGGGTGTCCTACGATTCCGATCAGGGCACATTGCAGCTGTTCATCGGCGACACGCTTGCCGGCGAAAGCTTTGCCGAGGGCACGACCGCATCGGCGGGGCATTACCATCTGTATGTCGGCAATCCGTGGTCGGAAAGCGTGCGTGGGGTGATCGACAATTTCGCGATGTCGACCGAACCGCGCGGCGGCTGGTCGGACGGGTGGGGAGGCACCGATACCGGGGCCCGGGTGGACGTGATTGCGTTCGATACCGCGGGCGACGGGGACAGCGCCGCCCAACCAGACGACACCCCCCAGACGGACGAGGCTTTGGCCGAATCCGCCCCCGGAACCGTTGTTGTCCTGGGCGAGGTCGATTTCACCATTCCCGCCAGGACCGCGTTCCTGTTCAACCGCACCGATTTCCGTATTGAGCTGCATCTGGAAACCGATGCGGCGGGGGAAAGCGGCGCATTCCTGCATCTGCACGAAACCCTGCTGGCCCGGGTCGATGCGCATGGCCACGTGGTGTTCGAGCTGACGACCAGCGACGGGGTCTTCACCCTGCGCAGCGCGGGCGCGCTCTATCAGGATGCGGCGGGCTATGACCTGGCCTTTGCCTATGACGCGGCGTCGGGGCTGCTCCAGCTAGAGGCCGACGGTGTTATCATCGCCCAGACCGACGCATCGGGCGTGACCGCCGATGCCGCATATTGGGGTCTGGTGCTGGGCCATGGCTGGCAAGAGCCGCTGTCGGGCACGGTTCAGGATTTCCGCTTCCTTGACGGCACGACACTGGCCCCGGTCGATACCGGGCTGGATACGGTCGAGCTGTTGGGTTGGCAGGCCGAAACGCTGCTGACCTTCGAAGGTGTGGTGCATGACGTGCTCGACGGCGCCACGGTGTTTCAGGACCTGCCGACCGCGCCGTCATTCGTTACCGGCCCGACCGGTCAGGCGCTGCATCTGGATACCGGCAGCAGCGTGACCTTTGGGCGCGGTGCGCTTGATCTGAATGCCGCCGACAGCTTCGTGCTGGCCTTTGATTTTCAACGCGACGCGGCGCAGGACAGTGGCCGGGTCATGCATCTGCACGAGGTCATGGATGCGGTGATCGACGGCGATGGCCGTCTGCATTTCACCCTGCAGACCGATACCGGCACGCATCAGGTCATCAGCGCCGAGGCCGCGTTCGACGACACCGACTGGCACAATGTCCAAATCGTCTATGACAGCACGGCCGAGGTGCTGAGCCTGGAGATCGACGATGCGGTGATGGCGGTGACACAGGCCAGCGGCACCACGGCCGAGGTCAGCCATTGGGGTCTGACCGTTGGCAGCGCCTGGGGCGAGAGCATTACCGGCAGTATCGACAACCTGGCTATCGGCGATGATGTCACCGACCAGATGATCGGCGACGCGCTGCTTTACTGACCGGCGGCCTTGCGCGGTACGGCGCCGATATGTTCCTCGCCCCGTGCGCGGGCCAGCTTGATCTGTTTCTGACGTTCGCGGAACCGGGTGCGGTCGGCTTCGGAATATTCGTCCACGCATTGGTGGCATTGCACGCCCAGCTCGAATTCCGGGCGCTGCCGGTCCTCGGGCAGGATCGGCCGGCGACAGGCGCGGCAAAGCTCGTGCGGGCCTTCCACCAGCCCGTGCCCGACCGAGACACGTTCGTCAAAGACGAAGCATTCGCCGTGCCACAGGCTTTCGCCCTGCGGGACCTCTTCCAGGTATTTCAGGATCCCGCCTTTCAGGTGATAGACATCCTCGACCCCTTGCCCCAGCAGGAAGTTGGTCGATTTCTCGCACCGGATGCCGCCGGTGCAGAACATCGCGATCCGCTTGTTGTGGAACCGGTGCTTGTTTTCTTCCCACCAGGCAGGAAAGTCGCGAAAGGTGGCGGTTTCAGGGTCTATTGCACCGTCAAACGTGCCAATCGCGACCTCGTAATCGTTGCGCGTGTCGATCACCGCCACGTCGGGCGCGCTGATCAGCGCGTTCCAGTCGGCGGGCGCAACATAGTGGCCGACGCGGGCGCGCGGGTCGATGTCTGGCTGGCCCATCGTCACGATCTCGCGCTTCAGCTTGACCTTCATCCGGGTGAAGGGCGGCTTGGTCGCGGTGCTTTCCTTCCATTCCAGATCCGCGCAACCGGGCAGGGCGCGGATATGGGCCAGCACCGCGTCGATGCCCGCGCGGGGGCCGGCGATGGTGCCGTTGATCCCCTCGCCCGCCATCAGAAGCGAGCCCTTGACCCCCTGCGCCTCGCACAGCGCCTGAAGGGCCGGGCGCAGCGCGTCCGGGTCATCGAAGCGGGTGAAGTGATAAAGGGCGGCAATGGTGTACATGGCGCGTGATCTATGCTGTCTTGGCCCTGCTGCGCAAGTGCGGCGATGAGTAGCGGAGACCCCGATGCGCCCGGAAAACGAAGCCCTGATCGTGATCGACGTTCAAAACGATTTCTGCCCCGGCGGCGCGCTGGCCGTGGCGGGCGGGGATCAGATCGTGCCGGGGATCAACGCGCTGCTGGCCGAGTTCCCGGTGCGGGTCTTCACCCAGGACTGGCATCCGGGCGATCACAGCTCTTTCGCGTCGCAGCATCCGGGGCTGGACCCGTTTGCGGTGACCCAGATGCCCTATGGCCCGCAGGTGCTGTGGCCCGACCATTGTGTGCAGGGCAGCGATGGGGCGGCGTTTCATGGCGGGTTAGAGACTGATTACGCCGATCTGATCATCCGCAAGGGATTTCGGCGGGCCATCGACAGCTATTCCGCGTTCTTCGAGAACGACCACGAAACCCCCACGGGGCTGGAGGGGTATCTGCGCACACGCGGCGTCGATACGCTGACGCTGGTGGGGCTGGCTACGGATTTCTGCGTGAACTTCTCGGCGGTGGATGCGGCCAAGCTGGGTTTCAAGGTGACAGTTGATACCAGCCTGTGCCGGGCGATTGATCTGGACGGGTCATTGCAGGCGGCGATGGATGGGATGAAAGCCGCAGGCGTCACCTTGCGCTAAGGGCCGCGCGCGGCCCGGGCTGGTCGCCCGTGCCGGGTGTCAGAGGCTGCCCGTAAAGCGCGGAATCAAGGGCGAAGCCCGCCGCGCATCGCCGGGCCGCCCCGACGGTCCGGCGATTTGGTCGGGTCGGCGCGCCGTTTCCACGGAATTCGGACATGGCCGCCATAAAACGAGAGGATCTTCGGTCGGATCGCCGCACCGCGGCCCGCCGATGCGCGGGGTTCCATGCTGTTAGGGCGACATGCAATCGCCAGACCCCCTTGCAGACTCACCCCCAAGGGCGTATATCCCCATTCAACAGCGGCGTGTTGGTCTCCACCCCCAACGCTCCACCGGGAAAGATCGACGGGCCGCGCGCCCGTTTTTTTGTGCCTGAACCGCAGGCAAAGGACCACATGACCGAACTGATCGCCAAAACCGCCATCGACCGCCGCCTGGCCGAGATCGTCACCCCCGTGATCGAGGGGATGGGGTTCGAGCTGGTGCGCATTCGCCTGATGGGCGGCAAGACCCCGATCCTTCAGATCATGGCCGAACGCCCCGAGGGCGGGATCGAGGTCGATGACTGCGCCGAAATCTCGACCGCCGTGAGCGCGATCATGGATGTCGAGGACCCGATCGAGGACAATTACACGCTCGAAGTCTCAAGCCCCGGGATCGACCGGCCGCTGACCCGGCTGAAGGATTTCGATGTCTGGGAAGACTATGAGGCCAAGATCGAAACGACCGAGATGATCGACGGCCGCCGCCGGTTCAAGGGCATCCTGCGCGGGACCGAGGATGGCGAGGTTCTGATCGAGATCGAGGATCAGGGCGAACCGGTGACCATCGGGCTGCAATTTGACTGGCTGTCGGACGCCAAACTGGTGCTGACCGACGAGCTGATCCGTGAGATGCTGAAGCAGCGCAAGGCCGCCGGCATCGTGGACGAAGACCAATTTGACGACATAGAAACAACCGACGCTTCCGAGGAGGAGTGAGAGATGGCAATCACCTCAGCCAACCAGCTGGAACTGCTGCAGACCGCCGAAGCGGTGGCCCGCGAAAAGATGATCGACCCCGATCTGGTGGTTCAGGCGATGGAAGAGTCCCTGGCCCGCGCGGCCAAGTCCCGCTATGGCTCGGAAATGGACATCCGGGTCAGCATTGACCGCAAGACCGGCAAGGCGACATTCACCCGCGTCCGCACCGTGGTCGAGGATGACGCGGTCGAGAACATGCAGGCCGAAATGACGGTCGAGCAGGCCAAGCAGTATATGGAAAACCCCGAGGTGGGTGACGAGCTGCGCGACGAGGTGCCGCCGGTGGAAATGGGCCGGATCGCCGCCCAAAGCGCCAAGCAGGTCATCCTGCAAAAGGTGCGCGAGGCCGAGCGCGACCGCCAGTACGAGGAATTCAAGGACCGCGCCGGTACGATCATCAACGGTGTCGTCAAGCGCGAGGAATACGGCAACGTCATCGTCGATGTGGGCCGTGGCGAAGCGATCCTGCGCCGGAACGAAAAGATCGGCCGCGAAAGCTATCGCCCGAATGACCGCATCCGCTGCTATGTGAAGGATGTGCGCCGCGAGACCCGTGGCCCGCAGATCTTCCTGAGCCGGATCGCGCCGGAATTCATGGCCGAGCTGTTCAAGATGGAAGTGCCCGAGATCTATGATGGCATCATCGAGATCAAGGCCGTCGCCCGCGACCCGGGCAGCCGCGCCAAGATCGCGGTCATCAGCTATGACGGCTCGATCGACCCGGTGGGCGCCTGTGTGGGTATGCGCGGTAGCCGTGTGCAGGCCGTCGTGAACGAGCTGCAGGGCGAAAAGATCGACATCATCCCGTGGAACGAGGATCAGCCGACCTTCCTGGTGAACGCGCTGCAACCGGCCGAAGTGTCGAAGGTGGTTCTGGACGAGGAAGCCGAGCGGATCGAGGTCGTGGTGCCCGACGATCAGCTGTCGCTGGCCATTGGCCGTCGCGGTCAGAACGTGCGTCTGGCCAGCCAACTGACCGGGCTGGACATCGACATCATGACCGAGGCCGAGGAATCGGCGCGTCGCCAGGCCGAGTTCGAGGAACGCACCAAGCTGTTCATGGACACGCTGGACCTGGACGAGTTCTTTGCCCAGCTGCTGGTCTCGGAAGGGTTCACCAGCCTGGAAGAGGTCGCCTATGTCGAGCTGGACGAGCTGCTGGTCATTGACGGTGTCGACGAAGGCACCGCCGAAGAGCTGCAGGCGCGCGCCCGCGACTGCCTGGACGAGATGAACCGCAAGGCGCTGGAAAAGGCCCGCGAGCTGGGCGTCGAGGACAACCTGGTTGATTTCGACGGTCTGACACCCCAGATGATTGAGGCGCTGGCCGAAGACGGTGTGAAGACGCTGGAAGACTTCGCCACCTGTGCTGACTGGGAACTGGCCGGTGGCTGGACCACGGTCGATGGCGAGCGTGTGAAGGACGACGGTATCCTCGAGAAATTCGACGTGTCCCTGGAAGAGGCGCAGAACCTGGTGATGACCGCCCGCATTCAGCTGGGCTGGGTCGATCCCGCGGAGCTTGCGTCCGAGGAAGAGACCGACGAGGACGGCGAAGCCGAGGTTGAAGCCGAGGCCGAGGCCTGATCTCAGGTCCGGAGGGCGCAGCTTGGGGCGCGGCGGCAAAGTGAAAGACCGGGAGGCGCCCGAGCGGCGCTGTGTGGTGACCGGAACGGTTCAGCCCAAATCGGGGCTGATCCGGTTCGTGGTCGGGCCCGATGACGTTGTGGTGCCGGATATCCTGGGCAAGCTGCCCGGGCGCGGCATCTGGGTGTCGGCCGACCGCGCGGTGTTGGCGCAGGCGATTGCCAAGGGAACGTTCTCCCGCGGGGCCAAGCGCAAGGTGACGGCGCCCGATGATCTGCTGGAGCAGGTCGAGGCGGTGCTGTTGCGCCGGGTGATCGAAGGCATATCGCTGGCGCGCAAGGCCGGGCTGGCGGTGGCCGGGTTCGAGAAGGTCAAGGGATGGCTGACATCGGACGCGGCCGAGGTTCTGATCCAGGCGAATGATGGATCGGAACGTGGAAAATCGAAGCTTCGGCCCCCGGATCATACGGGGCTGCTGATCGACTGTCTGAGTGCAAATGAATTGGGTTTGGCATTCGGGCGGGAAAATGTGATACATGGCGCGCTTGCGGCTGGTGGACTCACGACACGTGTAGTAGAGGATGCAGCCAAGCTTTCGGGCGTGCGCACGACAGATGGAGGGGAAGGCCCCTCGAAAGGTACGAAGACCATATGAGCGATACTGACGGCAAGAAAACCCTTGGCCTGCGCGGCGGACCGCGTTCTGGACAGGTGAAGCAGAGCTTCAGCCACGGACGGACGAAGAATGTCGTGGTGGAAACCAAGCGCAAGCGCGTGATGGTGCCGAAACCCGGTGCCGGCAAAGGCGGTGCGGGTGGGGCGGCGTCGTCGGACCCGTCGCGCCGGCCGGCCGGTATCAGCGATGCCGAACAGGATCGCCGCCTGAAGGCGTTGCAGGCCGCCAAGGCCCGCGAAGCCGACGAGCAGCGCGCCCGCGAGGAAGAGGAAAAGCGCCGCGAGGAAGATCGCCAGCGCCGCCGCGAAGAGGCCGAGGCGAAAGAGCGCGAGGATCGCGAACGCGAAGAGCGCGCCCGCCAGAAGGCCGAGGAAGAGGAACGCGCGCGCAAGGAAGCCGCGGCCAGCAAGGCCCGCGCCGAAGCCGCCGCTGCGCAACCCGCACCGGCTGCCGCCGACGAACCGCGCGGCCCGGCCGCTGCGAAACCGGCGCCTGCCCGCAAGGACCGCGAGCGCGACAACAACCGTGGCGACGACCGCCAGAACCGTGGCAAGGGCCGCGACGACAACCGCCGCGCCGGCAAGCTGACGCTGAACCAGGCGCTTTCGGGTGGCGAAGGCGGCCGTCAGCGCAGCCTGGCAGCGATGAAGCGCAAGCAGGAACGCGCCCGGCAGAAAGCTCTGGGCGGTGGTGACAATCGCGAGAAGATCGTCCGCGACGTTCAGGTGCCCGAAACCATCGTGGTCAGCGAGCTGGCCAACCGGATGGCCGAACGGGTGGCCGATGTTGTGAAAGAGCTCATGAAAATGGGCATGATGGTCACGCAGAACCAGTCGATCGACGCCGATACCGCTGAACTGATCGTCGAGGAATTCGGCCACAAGGTCGTCCGTGTTTCGGATGCCGACGTGGAAGACGTGATCGACACGGTCGAGGACAAGGAAGAAGATCTGGTCTCGCGCCCGCCGGTCATCACGATCATGGGCCACGTGGACCACGGCAAGACCTCGCTTCTGGATGCAATCCGCGACGCCAAGGTTGTCGCGGGCGAAGCGGGCGGCATCACGCAGCATATCGGCGCCTATCAGGTGACGACCGATGGCGGCGCTGTGCTCAGCTTCCTGGACACGCCGGGCCACGCGGCCTTTACCTCGATGCGGGCGCGCGGTGCCCAGGTGACGGATATCGTCGTCCTGGTGGTGGCCGCGGACGATTCGGTCATGCCGCAGACGATCGAGGCGATCAACCACGCCAAGGCCGCCGAAGTGCCGATGATCGTGGCGATCAACAAATGCGACAAGCCCGAAGCCAACCCCGACAAGGTGCGGACCGAGCTGCTGCAGCACGAGGTCATCGTCGAGAAGATGTCGGGCGAGGTGCAGGATGTCGAGGTATCGGCCATCACCGGCCAGGGCCTGGACGAGCTGCTGGAAGCCATCGCGCTGCAATCCGAGATCCTGGAGCTTAAGGCCAACCCGCATCGCGCCGCATCCGGTGCCGTGATCGAGGCGCAGCTGGACGTGGGCCGCGGCCCCGTCGCCACCGTTCTGGTGCAGAACGGGACGCTGAAGCAGGGCGATATCTTTGTCGTCGGCGAACAGTGGGGCAAGGTGCGCGCGCTGATCAGCGATACCGGCGAACGTGTGACCGAAGCCGGGCCGTCGGTTCCGGTCGAGGTTCTGGGCCTGAACGGCACGCCCGAAGCGGGTGACGTGCTGAACGTGGTGGAAACCGAAGCCCAGGCGCGCGAAATCGCGGAATACCGCGAGAATGCCGCCAAGGAAAAACGCGCCGCTGCCGGGGCCGCCACGACGCTGGAACAGCTGATGGCGAAGGCCAAGGAAGACGAGAACGTGCAGGAGATGCCGATCCTCGTGAAGGCCGACGTTCAGGGCTCTGCCGAGGCCATCGTTCAGGCGATGGAAAAGATCGGCAACGAAGAGGTCCGCGTGCGGGTTCTGCATGCCGGTGTCGGTGCGATCACCGAAACCGATGTGGGCCTGGCCGAGGCATCGGGCGCGCCGATCATGGGCTTCAACGTGCGGGCCAACGCGCCGGCGCGGAATGCCGCCAACCAGAAGGGCGTCGAGATCCGCTATTACAGCGTGATCTATGACCTGGTGGATGACGTGAAAGCCGCCGCAAGCGGTCTGTTGTCGGCCGAGATCCGCGAGAACTTCATCGGCTATGCCGAGATCAAGGAAGTGTTCAAGGTGTCGGGCGTCGGCAAGGTTGCGGGCTGTCTGGTCACCGAAGGCGTGGCGCGCCGGTCCGCCGGTGTGCGTCTGCTGCGCGACAACGTGGTGATCCACGAAGGCACGCTGAAGACGCTGAAACGCTTCAAGGACGAAGTGCCCGAGGTTCAGTCCGGTCAGGAATGCGGTATGGCGTTCGAAAACTACGACGATATCCGTGCGGGCGATGTGATCGAGATCTTCGAACGCGAAGAGATCGAGCGCGCGCTGGACTGATCCGGCCGCTGACCGCGCAACCCTGAAATAAAAAAAGGGCGCTTCTGCCAAGCGCCCTTTTTTATGATCTGTTTTACCGTCTTACGCGGCGGTGCGGGTCACGGGGCGGCCTTCGAAAACCTTTTCCCCTACGCGCACTTGGATGTTGCCGTTGGCCAGCTTGCGAACGAAAGAACCTTGTACTGAAACACAACTGCCCACGGTGATCGTGCGAAGCATTTCTCTCTCCCAAACCCAATTCGTTACATGAATGTAATACATATAAATAAAAAATCATCCTAAAAATTGGGTTACTGTCGCCAAAGCACGGCTAAATAATGCGCAAAATAATGACGACCTTAGGCAAATTCGTTTAAATTGCCTGAGTTATAGCCATTGTTGCAGAATCGGGATCAGTGGGACATCGGCTGCGGGCATGTCAAATTTCCGCAAATCCGTGGCGTGAACCCATTTCAGCACCTGATTTTCGCGGGGATTCGGTATTCCGCCCCATTTTCGGCATGCAAAAAGCGGCATCAGCAGGTGAAACGAATCATAGCTGTGGCTGGCAAAGGTCAGCGGCGCCAGGCAGCTTGACCAGGTTTCGATGCCCAATTCCTCGTGCAGCTCGCGGATCAGCGCCGCTTCGGGCGTTTCGCCCGGTTCGACCTTGCCGCCGGGAAATTCCCACAGCCCCGCCATGGATTTCCCTTCGGGGCGCTGCGCCAGCAGCACCCGGCCTTCGACATCGATCAGCGCAACCGCCGATACCAGAACCGTTTTCACGACCGGTAATCCGCGTTGATCCGGATATAGTCATAGGTCAGATCACAGGTCCACGCCGTGGCCGCGCCGCGTCCCAGGCCCAGATCGACCGCAATCACCAGATCGGATTGCTTCATATAGGTCGCGCCGGCCTCTTCGGTATAGCTTTCGGCGACCCAGCCGTTTTCCGCGACCAGGATGTCGCCGAACCGGATCGACAGCTTGTCGCGATTGGCATGGGCGCCGGATTTGCCCACCGCCATGACGATGCGGCCCCAATTCGGATCCTCGCCCGCCAGCGCGGTCTTGACCAGCGGCGAATTCGCGATGGCCATGGCGACCTTGTGCGCGTCGGCGTCACGGGTGGCGCCGGTCACGCGGATCTCGGCGAACTTGGTGGCGCCCTCGCCGTCGCGCACGACCTGATGCGACAGATCCAGCATCACCGCCTTCAGCGCGTCGGCGAAATCCCGGGCGGGGCGGCTGCGCAGATCGCGGATCTCGGTCGCGCCGCTCTGGCCCGTCGCGGCGACCAGCAACGTGTCCGAGGTCGAGGTATCGCCATCCACCGTGATGCAGTTGAAGGTCTCGTCCGTCAGGCGCGACAGCAGGCGTTGCAGGGTCTGATGCCGGATTGCAGCATCGGTGAAGATATAGACCAGCATCGTCGCCATATCCGGCGCGATCATGCCCGAGCCTTTGGCGATGCCGGTGATGGTGACGGGGGTCCCGTCAATCTCGATCGTGGCGGTGGCGCCCTTGGGATAGGTGTCGGTCGTCATGATGGCGCCGGCAGCGGCCTTGGCGCCCGCCGGGGTCAGGTCGGCGGCCATTTGCGCCAGGACCGCCTCGATCCGCTCATGCGGCAGGGGTTCGCCGATCACCCCGGTGGACGAGGTGAAGACGCGTTCGGGCGCAACGTTCAGCGCGGCCCCCACGGCCTGGGTCAGCGCCTGGACGGAACGTTCGCCGTAAGATCCGGTAAAGGCGTTGGAATTGCCCGCATTGACCAGAATGGCCGAGGGCTGATCCGGCTGCGCCGGTTTGCCGATCTTGGCTTCGCAATCCAGCACGGGGGCCGAGCGGGTGGCCGAGCGGGTGAAGACGCCCGCCACCTGCGTGCCGGGCGCCAGTTCGGCCAGCATGACATCGTCGCGCCCCTTGTAGCGGACGCCGGCCCGGGCGACGGCAAAGCGCACCCCGGCGATTTCCGGCAGGTCGGGAAAGCTGGCCGGGGCCAGCGGCGACACCTTGGGCCCGGCCGCCGGGGCCGCGTCCGCGGGTGCGACCGCCGCGGCCTTGAGCTGTTTCACCTTCTTGCGCAGCTTCGACAGTTTCAGCTTCAGATCCTTGTCGTCTGACTTGCTGACCTGCTTGGCTTTCTTCTTCGACGCCTTCTGGGTCTTTTTCTTCGCCATCTGTCCCTCGTTGGCTGGCCAGCTCAGTTTTCGAGCAGGTCCATGTTCCGCAATTGCGCGGGGTCGATCTCGGTCTCGTTGCGGACAATATCCGCCGCGTTGGTGATTTCGTCCAGCGCTTTGGTCACGGCCTGCTGTTGCAATTCGGCGGTGATGGAATCGCGCATCTCGTCCAGGGTCGGGGCGGGCTTGTCACGCGCTTCGTTCAGAAGGATGACATGCCAGCCGAACTGGGTCTGTACCGGGTCCGAGATCTGGCCGGGTTCCATCGCCACCACGGCTTCCTCGAACGGGGCGACCATCATGCCCTTGCCGAACCAGCCCAGATTGCCGCCCGACGGGCCGGACGGGCCGGTGGACTTCTCTTTCGCCAGCTCCGCGAAATCGGCGCCGCCGTCCAGATCGGACTTGATCGCCTTGGCGTCTTCTTCGGTCTCGACCAGGATATGCGAGGCATTGAATTCCTGTTCGGGCGCGACATCGGCGAATTGTTCGTTATAGGCGGCCTCGATCGCGGCGTCGTCGATCTGGATCGCATCCATCTGGCCCAAGGCCTCGCCCGCCAGGAACGACCGGCGCTCGTTTTCCAGCGCCAGCTTGGCGGCCTTGCTCAGCTCGCCCTCCATCGTCTGGGCCACGGCGGTCTGACGGATCAGCTGGTCCAGCACGGCCTCGTACAGCACCTGGTCGTCCAGCGCCTGATAGTTCGGCGGCAGTTGCTGGGTCATCATGATCATGTGACCCAAAGTGATGTCTTCACCGCCCACGGTGGCGATTACGGTGTCGGCGGCCGGTTCCTGAGCGAAAGCGGGGGCCGAGATCAGCGCACACAGGCTGATCGCAAGGGCGGTACGGGGAAGAACGGGCATTCGGGCCACTCCATCTGGTGTTGCGCTTGCTGGCAACGTTGACACTGTTGTGGTGGCCGCTTACATCGCTGCATGGTCGCAGAGAGCCCGACCGCCATTGTTTCCTGACCTTACCTAAGGCCGCGGCGATGGGGGGGCAAGGTATCCTCTGGAATGATCCCGTGATTGGCATCCGAGCGGAGAACACATGCTGGGCTTAGGAACACTCGCCAAAAAGGTTTTTGGCACCCCGAATGATCGTATGGTCAAAGCCACCCGTCCGCTCATCGAGAAGATCAACGCGCTGGAGCCCGAATTCGAAGCGCTGAGCGACGAGGGGCTGAAACAAAAGACCGAAGATCTGGCCAAACGCGCGATGGAGGGCGAAAGCCTGGACGCGCTGCTGCCCGAAGCTTTCGCCAATTGCCGCGAGGGGGCCCGCCGCGCGCTGGGCCTGCGGGCGTTCGACACGCAGTTGATGGGCGGTATCTTTCTGCATCAGGGCAATATCGCCGAGATGAAGACCGGCGAGGGCAAGACCCTGGTCGCGACCTTCCCGGCCTATCTGAACGCGCTGACGGGCAAGGGCGTGCATATCGTCACCGTCAACGATTATCTCGCGCGGCGCGACGCCGACTGGATGGGCAAGGTTTACAACACTTTGGGGCTGACCTGTGGGGTGATCTATCCCCAGCAGCCCGAAGAGGAAAAGCGCGCCGCCTATGCCGCCGACGTGACCTATGCCACCAATAACGAGCTGGGCTTCGATTACCTGCGCGACAACATGCGCTCGGAAATCAGCCAGATGGTGCAGCGCGACCACAACTTCGCCGTCGTGGACGAGGTCGACAGCATCCTGATCGACGAGGCGCGGACGCCGCTGATCATCTCGGGGCCCAGCCAGGACCGCAGCGAGCTCTATGTCACCATCGACAAGCTGATGAACCGCCTAACCGAGGAACATTACACGCTGGACGAAAAGACCCGGAACGCGACCTTTACCGACGAGGGCAACGAGTTTCTGGAAAACCTGTTCCAGTTCGAGGGCGTCCTGCCCAAGGACCAGTCCTTCTATGATCCCGAAAGCACGACCATCGTGCACCACGCGACCCAGGCCCTGCGTGCGCACAAGCTGTTCCAGCGCGACAAGGATTACATCGTCCGCAACAACGAGGTCATGCTGATCGACGAATTCACCGGCCGGATGATGGCCGGACGGCGTTTGTCGGACGGGATGCATCAGGCGATTGAGGCGAAAGAGGGCGTGCCGATCCAGCCCGAAAACGTGACGCTGGCCTCGGTCACGTTCCAGAACTATTTCCGGCTTTACAACAAGCTGGCGGGCATGACCGGCACCGCCGCGACCGAGGCCGAGGAATTCGGCGACATCTATAAGCTGGGCGTGGTCGAGGTTCCGACGAACCGCCCCATCGCCCGGATCGACGAGCATGACCAGGTGTTCCGCACGGCGCGCGAGAAATACGCCGCCATCGTCGAAGAGATCCAGGAAGCGCACAAGAAGGGCCAGCCGGTTCTGGTGGGCACCACGTCGATCGAGAAATCGGAATTCCTGTCCGATATGCTGAAAAAGGCCGGTGTCGAACATAACGTTCTGAACGCGCGCCATCACGAACAGGAAGCCAAGATCGTCGCCGATGCGGGCCGTTTCGGTGCGGTCACCATCGCCACCAACATGGCCGGGCGCGGCACCGACATTCAGCTGGGCGGCAATGTCGAGCTGAAGGTGCTCGAGGCGCTGGACGCCGACCCCGATGCCGATCCCGAGGCCATTCGCGCCCGGATCGAGGCCGAACATGCTGACGAAAAGGAAAAGGTCCTGGCGGCCGGTGGCCTGTTCGTTCTGGCAACCGAACGGCACGAATCCCGCCGGATCGACAATCAGCTGCGCGGCCGGTCGGGCCGTCAGGGGGACCCGGGACGGTCCTCGTTCTTTTTGTCGCTGGACGACGATCTGATGCGCATCTTCGGCTCGGAACGGCTGGACAATGTCCTGTCGAAGCTGGGCATGAAAGAGGGCGAGGCGATCGTGCATCCGTGGGTGAACAAATCGCTGGAACGCGCCCAGGCCAAGGTCGAGGGGCGGAACTTCGACATCCGCAAGCAGCTGCTGAAATTCGACGATGTGATGAACGACCAGCGCAAGGTGATCTTTGCCCAGCGGCGCGAGATCATGGAAGCCGCCGATCTGTCGGAAATCGTTCAGGACATGCGCCATCAGGTGATCGACGACGTGGTCGATACCTATATCCCGCCGAAATCCTATGCCGATCAATGGGATGCCGAGGGGCTGTATGCGGCGATGATGGAAAAGACCAACCTGGATTCCAAGGTCATCGCCTGGATGCAGGAAGAAGGCGTGGATGACAATGACATCCGCGAGCGTCTGTACAAGGCGTCCGACGAATACATGGCCGCCAAAGCCGCGCAGTTCGGCCCCGAAAACATGCGCAATATCGAAAAGCAGATCCTGCTGCAGACCATCGACGGCAAATGGCGCGATCACCTGCTGACGCTGGAACATCTGCGGTCGGTCGTGGGCTTCCGTGGCTATGCACAGCGCGATCCGCTGAACGAATACAAGACCGAGGCCTTCACCCTGTTCGAAACCCTGCTGGATTCGCTGCGCGAGGAAGTGACCCAGAAGCTGGGCCAGATCCGGATGCTGACCGAGGACGAGCAGCAGCAGATGATGCAGCAACTGGTCGAACAGCAAAAAGAAATCCAGTCCGCCGCCGACGCAGCAACCGCCGCCGCCGAGGCCGCCGAGCTGGCCAAGGACAGTGGCACGTTTGACGAAAACGCGCCGGAAACCTGGGGCAATCCGGGCCGGAACGATCCCTGCCCCTGTGGCTCGGGGAAAAAGTTCAAGCATTGCCACGGCAGCCTGGCCTGATCCGGCTTTGGCTGCGCGGCGCGCCTTTGCAGCTATGGGTTGATTTTTGATCCCCGCGCGCGATCCTGACCCTGATCGGCTGGCCGCCCCACTGGGCGGCGCCGGCCGGAGGTGCAGCGGATGAACCGAAGCGTGCTTTTTACCGCCCTGGGCGCCAGTGTCTTTCTTGTCACCGGCATCGTTCTGACGATCCAGCGGTTTCAGACGCCGGATCCCGCACCCGCCACCCCCGTCGCACAGGGGATATCCCCCGCCACCGGTGCCGTGGATCTGCCACAGGCGCCATTGGTGCCGCGCGTGGCATCGCGGACCGTCACCGCCCCGGCCGCGCCGGGGGATGGTGCGGCGCTGCAACCCGGGCGCTACAGCCCCTATGGCCTGCCATGCGACGTGGCGCTGTCGGCGCGGCTGGCGCTTGCGGCCCAGGTGGTGTTGTCGCTTCAGGCCAACTGCGCCCTGTCGCAGCCCCTGATCGTTGAACACGCCGGGCTGCGGTTTTCGGGGCGGACCGATGCGCGCGGGCATTATCGCGTGATGGTCCCCGCCCTGAACGACGACGCGCTGTTTCAGATAAGCTTTGCCGACGGTGCCAGCGTTCAGGTGCATGTGGCTGTGCCCGATGCGCCGCTTTATCGCCGGGTGGTGCTGCAATGGCAGGGCGATCAGGGCGTGTCGCTGCATGCCCGCGAATTCGGCGCGGGTTACGGCGGCACCGGCCATGTCTGGACCGCGCAGCCCGGCCGGGCCGAGGATGCGGTGGCCCATCGTGGCGGTTATCTCAGCCAGCTGGGCGATGCGGATGCCGCCGATGGTTGGCGCGCGCAGGTCTATAGCTTGGCGCGCGGGTTGGACCGGGGGCCCGGCGTCGTGCGCGTCAGCGTCGAGGCCGAAGTCACCCGCCAGAATTGCGGCCGCATGGCCGTGGCCGAAACCCTGCAACCCGGCGCGGACGGGCTACTGGCCGCAGGGCTGCGCGTGCAGATGCCGGACTGTTCGGCGGTGGGTGAATTTCTGGTGTTGAAAAACGTGCTTCGAGACCTGAAAATCGCCCGGAACTAGCGCGCAGCACCGGGGCCCATGATCTTGATACTTTGGCGAATGGCATGCCGCGTCGCGTTGCTGGCACTTATGGCGCTTCCCGGATGGGCGCAGGATGTCACGCTGACCTCGCGCGATGGCAGCGTCGAGGTGACGGGCACGCTGATCTCTTATGACGGGGAATTCTATCGCCTGAATTCGGCCTATGGCGTGCTGACGCTGGACGGGCAGGGCGTAGTCTGTGCCGGTGTGGGCTGCCCCGATTTGGACGCCTATGTGGCCCGGTTCGATTTCTCGGGCGATCCGGGCATCGGCGCGACCCTGCTGCCGGCGCTGGTCGAGGGGTTCGCGACGGCGCGCGGCTTTGCCCTGACGCGCGAGATCACGGGGGTGGACACGTTCCGCCTGGTGCTGTCGCTGCCGGGGCAGGACCGGCAAATGGCCGATATCGGCTTTCGGCTGAACAGCGCGGATCAGGGCTTTGCCGACCTGCTGGACGGCCAGGCGGATCTGGTCATGTCCATGCGCGAGGTGCGCACCGACGAGGCCGCGGCGTTGGCCGCCGCCGGGCTGGGCGACCTGACCCAACCGGCGCGTGCGCGGATCGTTGCGCTGGACGCGCTGGTGCCGGTGGTGGCGGCGGGCAACCTGCGCCGCCAGATCGGCATGGAAGAGCTGCGCGCGATCCTGTCGGGGCAACAGGCGGACTGGCCGGGGCTGGAGCTGCCGATTGCGCTGCATCTGGGCGCGGGGGATGCCGGTTTCGGCGACCTGTTGCAGCGCAAGCTGCGGTTCGAATTCGGCACGGCGCGGCAGCTTGAGCTGACTGCGTATGCGGATGCGGCCGAACTGTCGGACAGCGTGGCCGCCGACCCGCTGGCGCTGGGCCTGGTGCGGCGGTCGGAACAGGGCAATGCGCGCATCCTGTCGCTGATCGGCGATTGCGGCGTGATGCTGCCCACCGACCGGCACGCCCTGATGGCCGAGGATTACCCGCTGACCGCGCCGCTGTTTCTGTATACCCCGGCGCAGCGGCTCCCGTTGCTGGCGCGGGAGTTCCTGGACTATCTGACGACCCCGGCGGCCCACCGCATCGTGCGCGGTCTGGGCTTGGTCGATCTGGGGTGGGAGGCGATCCCGCTGGCGTTGCAGGGGGACCGGCTGACATCGGCCATCACCCATGCGGGGGGCGAGGTGTCACTGGCCGATCTGCAACAGATGATGCAAACCCTGTCGGGGGCCGCCCGGCTGACCACCACGTTCCGGTTCCGCGATGGCGCCAGCGCGCTGGATGCGCAATCCTTCGGCAATATCGCGACGCTGGCACAGGCGCTGGAAACCGGCGCCTTCGATGACCGCACGCTGATCTTTGCCGGGTTCAGCGATGGCGCGGGCAGCGCGGACGCCAACCGCGCGCTGTCGAAAACCCGGGCCGAGGCGGTGCGGGCCGCGGTGCGCAAGGCCGGATTTTCCGCCGATTTCAGCCGTGTGAAGATGCAGGTCGAAGGCTTTGGCGAGGCGATGCCGATGGCCTGTGACGACAACGCCTGGGGCCGCAGCATGAACCGCCGGGTCGAGGTCTGGTTGCGTTAAAGATAGCCCGCGCTGCGAAAGCTCAGCTCGCGCGATTTGCCGATGATCAGATGATCGTGCAGCGTCAGACCCAGCGCCTGGGCCGCCGTTTCGATCTGGTGGGTCATGGCGATATCGGCATCCGATGGCGTCGGATCGCCCGATGGATGGTTATGCACCAGGATCAGCGCGCTTGCGTTCAGCTCCAGCGCGCGTTTGCAGACCTCGCGCGGATAGACGGGCACATGATCGACGGTGCCGCGGGCCTGTTCCTCGTCCGCGATCAGCACGTTCTTGCGGTCCAAATAGAACACGCGGAACTGTTCGGTTTCGCGGTGGGCCATGGTGGTGTGGCAATAGGTGATCAGCGCCTCCCACCCGGAAATGACATGACGTTCCATCACCCGTGACTTGGCCAGGCGATGCGCGGCGGCCTCGACGATCTTCAGCTCTTGTATCACCGCGTCGCCCACGCCCTTGACCTCTCGCAACCGGGGGATGGGCGCAGAGAGCACGCGGTTGAAATCGCCGAAATGTTCCAGCAACTGCCGGGCCAGCGGTTTGACATCCTGCCGGGGAATGGCGCGGAACAGGACCAGTTCCAGCATCTCGTAATCCGGCAGCGCATCGGCCCCGCCCGACAGGAACCGTTCGCGCAGCCGTTTGCGGTGGTCGCGGATATAGGACGGCAGCTTGCCCGCCACCGCCGCCACCGGGGTGGCGGTTTCCGCATTCAGAAGCGGCAAGGGGGGTTCATGAAAAGCATCGGGTCGGCGCATGGGCCGACCCTGTCAGAGCATCGTGAACGAAGGGTTAACGCCTAACCCTTCATCCCGTCCCAGAAGCTTTTGACCTTGGAAAAGAAGTTCGAGCTTTCGGGGTTATTATCCTCGCTCAGCCGGTCGAACTCTTTCAGCAGCTCTTTCTGCTTGGCGGTCAGGTTCACCGGCGTTTCGACGGCCAGTTCGATGAACATGTCGCCCGACCCGGCCCCGCGCAGGGCGGGCATGCCCTTGCCACGCAAGCGCATCTGCTTGCCGGTCTGGCTGCCTGCGGGGATCTTCACCCGGCTGCGGCCGCCGTCGATCGTCGGCACCTCGATATCGCCGCCCATCGCGGCCGAGGTCATCGGCACCGGCACGCGGCAATAAAGGTTCTGGCTGTCGCGCAGGAAGATCGGGTGATCCTTGACCTCGATAAAGATATAGAGATCGCCCGAAGGTCCGCCGCGCAGCCCGGCCTCGCCCTCGCCCGCCAGGCGGATGCGGGTGCCGGTTTCGACGCCTGCGGGGATGTTCACGCTCAGCGCGCGTTCCTTTTCCATCCGTCCCGCGCCGCCACAGGCCTTGCACGGGTTCTTGACGATCTGGCCCAGACCCGAACAGGTGGGACAGGTGCGTTCGACGGTGAAGAACCCCTGTTGCGCGCGCACCTTGCCCATGCCCGAACAGGTGGGGCAGGTGGCGGGTTCGGCGCCGCCTTCGGATCCGGTGCCGTTGCATTCGCCGCACGCGACCGAGCCGGGCACGTTGATGGTTTTCTGCGCGCCCGAGAAGGCCTCTTCGAGCGAGATCCGCAGGTTATAGCGCAGGTCCGAGCCGCGCGTGGCACGTTGCCGGCCACCGGCACCGCCGCGCCCACCCATGAAATCGCCAAAGAGGTCGTCGAATACATCGGAAAATGCGCTGGCGAAATCGCCCTGGCCCTGGAACCCGCCGCCGGGACGCGGTCCGCCGCCCATGCCACCGTCGAAGGCGGCGTGGCCGAACCGGTCATAGGCGGCCTTTTTCTCGGGGTCTTTCAGGGCGTCATAGGCCTCGTTGACCTCTTTGAACTGCGATTCGGCATCCGGGTTGTCGGCATTGCGGTCGGGGTGCAGTTCCTTGGCCTTCGTGCGATAGGCCTTCTTGATTTCGTCAGCCGATGCTTCTTTCCCGACGCCCAGAACATCGTAGTAGTCACGCTTCGCCATCAGAAAATCCTTGTTTGGGAACGCAAGGGCCGGCCCGGATCACCGGACCGGCCGCCTGCATGTCCGTGCGCTTAGGCGCGCTTGTCGTCGTCCAGGTCCTCGAAATCGGCATCCACGATGTCGTCATCGACGCCACGCGGCTCGTCATCGCCCTCGGGCGCTTCCTCGCCAGCGGCTTCCTGCTGCGACTTGTAGATCGCCTCGCCCAGCTTCATCGCGGCTTCGGTCACGTTCTGGATGCCCGACTTGATCTTGTCGGCATCGTCGGTTTCCAGCGTTTCCTTCAGCGCGCCGATGGCCAGTTCGATTGCCTCGATCGTGGTCGGATCGACCTTGTCGTTATGCTCTTCCATCGACTTTTCGGTCGAATGGATCAGGCTTTCGGCCTGGTTCTTGGCTTCGACCAGCTCCTTGCGGGACTTGTCGGCCTCGGCATTGGCCTCGGCGTCCTTGACCATCTTGTCGATCTCGTCATCCGACAGACCGCCCGACGCCTGGATCGTGATCGACTGTTCCTTGCCGGTGCCCTTGTCCTTGGCCCCGACCGACACGATGCCGTTGGCGTCGATGTCGAAGGTCACTTCGATCTGCGGCAGGCCGCGCGGTGCCGGCGGGATTTCTTCCAGGTTGAACTGGCCCAGCAGCTTGTTGTCGGCGGCCATCTCGCGCTCGCCCTGGAACACGCGCAGAGTCACGGCGTTCTGGTTATCCTCGGCGGTCGAGAAGATCTGGCTCTTCTTCGTCGGGATCGTGGTGTTGCGGTCGATCAGGCGGGTGAAGACACCGCCCAGCGTTTCAATGCCCAGCGACAGCGGGGTCACGTCCAGCAGGACCACGTCCTTGACGTCGCCTTGCAGAACACCGGCCTGAATGGCGGCGCCCATGGCCACGACCTCGTCGGGGTTCACACCCTTGTGCGGTTCCTTGCCGAAGAATTTCGAGACCTCTTCGACCACTTTCGGCATCCGGGTCATACCACCGACCAGAACGACCTCGTCGATATCGCTGGTCGACAGACCGGCATCCTTCAGCGCCGCCTGACAGGGCTTCAGCGAGCCCTTGATCAGGTCACCCACCAGGCTTTCCAGCTTGGCGCGGGTCAGCTTCATCACCATGTGCAGCGGCTGGCCGCCATTGGGGTCCATGCTGATGAAGGGCTGGTTGATCTCGGTCTGCTGGCTCGACGACAGTTCGATCTTGGCTTTCTCTGCGGCCTCTTTCAGGCGCTGCAGGGCCATCTTGTCTTTCGACAGATCGACGCCGTTTTCCTTTTTGAACTCGTTCGCCAGATAGTTGACGATCCGCATGTCGAAATCTTCGCCGCCCAGGAAGGTGTCGCCATTGGTCGACTTGACCTCGAACAGGCCGTCGTCGATTTCCAGGATGGTGATGTCGAAGGTACCGCCGCCAAGGTCATAGACCGCGATGGTTTTGGTTTCCTTCTTGTCCAAGCCATAGGCCAGCGCGGCCGCGGTCGGTTCGTTGATGATCCGCAGCACTTCCAAACCGGCGATCTTGCCCGCGTCCTTGGTGGCCTGACGCTGGGCGTCGTTGAAATAGGCCGGAACGGTGATGACCGCCTGGGTCACATCCTCGCCCAGATAGCTCTCGGCGGTTTCCTTCATCTTCTGCAGGGTGAAGGCCGAGATCTGCGCGGGGCTGTATTTCTCGCCGTTGACTTCGACCCATGCGTCGCCATTGCCGCCGTCGACGATCTTGTAGGGGACAAGGTTCTTGTCCTTCTCGACCTCGGCATCGTCCACGCGGCGCCCGATCAGGCGCTTGACGGCGAAGATGGTGTTTTCGGGGTTGGTGACGGCCTGACGCTTTGCGGGCTGTCCAACCAGTTTTTCAGTGTCGGTGAATGCAACGATCGACGGGGTGGTACGCGCCCCTTCGGCGTTTTCGATGACCCGGGGTTGCGCGCCGTCCATGATGGCAACGCAAGAGTTTGTCGTCCCAAGGTCGATCCCGATGACTTTAGCCATAATACTCTACCTCTTCTTCGGCGATTTCGTGGGGTCCGGACCCTAGTCAGGCTTCCGGTCCCCGATCCCAGATGTGAGCGGGTTTCGATCCCTTTCACGCTTCCCGGCGTATATAAGGAGGGCGCATTGGCCCTGCAAGCGGCGCGGGGACCTGAATCAGGGGGATTTGGCATGAAAAATCGACTCGAATCCGCAAAATCAGGCGCTTTGACGCCGGATGAGGTCATTCGCGACGTTGCGATTCACCGCCAGCTTCTGGACGATGCGGCGCAGCGGTCGATGGTCGACGACCTGCGCGCGGTGGTGCAGCAGGCGCCGCTGTTTTCGCCCATGACCCCCTATGGCAAACCGATGCGCGTGCGTATGAGCTCGGCCGGGCGGTATGGCTGGTTTTCGGACCGGACGGGCTATCGGTACGAGCCCCGCCACCCCGGCGGGACGGCCTGGCCACCGATTCCCGACAGCATCATCGGGGTCTGGGACCGGGTGACCGGCCTGTCGCGGCGGCCCGATTGCTGTTTGATCAATTTCTATGATGCCGATGCCCGGATGGGCCTGCACCAGGACCGGGACGAGGCCGATTTCAGCTTTCCCGTGGTCTCGATCTCGTTGGGGGATGACGGGCTGTTTCGGCTGGGCAACCTGACGCGCGGCGGCAAGACCGAAAGCACCTGGCTGGGTTCGGGCGATGTGGTGGTCATGGGGGGCGACGCGCGGCTGATCTATCACGGGATCGACCGGATCCGCGCGGGCACGTCCGCCCTGTTGCCGCAGGGCGGACGGATCAACCTGACGCTGCGCGTGGTCGATTAGTTCGGGCAATCCACATAGGTGCGGGTGCCGTCGGCATGCGGGATATAGCAGCGCCGCCCGCCTTCCTTGGCGCCATGCGCGGCCAGCCCGGCCACGGCGCCGATCGCGGCGCCCATCACTGCGCCGCCGGTTTCGTCCTCGCCCGCGGTGGCGGCCCCGATCCCGGCACCAACCAGCGCGCCGGTTCCGGCGCTTTGTTCCGGGGTATCGCACGCGGCCAGCAGGCTCAGCGCGGCTATGGAGGCTATCAGGGGTTTCATACCGTTGTCCTTTCGTCAGGGCCGCCCGGATCGCGGGCGGCGACATTCGAAATATCGCGCGCGCGCCGGTGTTATCCAATGACAGGGACGGGTTTCAGCGGCTTATCGCTTGGCAAACCAGCTGATCGAGGCATGTTTCCGCGTATAGAATTCCCCCATCAAGCCGATCATGATCAGCGTCACCGCGACATAGATCGGATAGTCGATCCGGCTGAAATGCGGGTTGTAATTGATGAAAACAAAACCCCGCGCCTGGTCGATGGCGTGAAACAGCGGGTTCCAGTCGAACATTACCAGCATATAGCCCGGCATGGTGTTGGCCAAAAACATCTTGCCCGAGGCGATCATGTTGGCGCGGGTATAGATGGTCGAGATGATGTTGACGATGCCGGGAAACCACGGCTTTGCGGCACGCAGCACCATCCCCACCGAAACGCCGGTGAACCACGCCAACAGGATCATCCCCATCGCGCCCGCTGGGTCCTGGATGGTGATCGGCGTGAACCCCACGTGATAGATCGTCAGCACCACCGACATCGATAGAATCTGGATATAGAGCGAGGCCAGCGCCGCGCCGCAGATCGCGATGATCGTGTTCAGCGGCGCGTGCTGCATCATCGGCGAGGTTGGGCCATCGGCACCGGTGACGGCGCCCAAAGCCTTGATATGCGTCATGTAAAGGAAGATGCCCGACATGATGTACAGCAGGAAATCGCCGCGCACCGCATTGCTGCGCAGCCCCAGCACCGTGAACATGAAATAGAACGCCATGACGAACATCACCGTCTGTAGCATGTTCATCAAAAGACCGATCACCGGGTTGCTGTGGGTCTTGCGGATGTTGCGTGCGGTGGTGCGGTAAATCAGCCGCAGGGTTTCGAACGCGCCGCCAAAGGTGGTGCTGGTTCTGCGCGGGTCGAACATTTTTTGTTCATTCCTGTGTGCGGTTGCGGTTCGCGTCCCCATCCGCTTGCCGATCTGGTTGCATAAGATCATAAGGGGTTTGCCAAAGTCTTACAACGCAACCGCCCGGCTGCGTGTGTCATGCGATTGAGGAGTTTTTGAATTGGATCACGACAAACTGGCCCAGGTCTGTCGCCGCGCCGCGCTTCAGGCAGGTGCGAAAATCATGGAAATTTATCAAGCAGATGATTTCGAGGTGCGCAGCAAATCCGACGACAGCCCGGTGACCGCCGCCGACGAGGCCGCCGATGCGCTGATTTCCGAAATCCTGGCCGAGGCGTTTCCCGATACCCTGATCGTGACCGAGGAACAGGCCGCCAGCCACAGCCAGAGCGCCGACAGTTTCCTGATCGTCGATCCGCTGGACGGGACCAAGGAATTCGTCAAGCGCCGGGGCGAGTTCACGGTGAACATCGCCTATGTCGAAAACGGCGTGCCGGTGCGCGGCGTGGTTTATGCGCCCGCCAAGGGGCGGCTGTTCTATACCCAGGCCGATGGCACTTCGGTCGAGGAGACCGGCGATCTGGCGCTGGATACGGTGGGCCCGGTCACGCCCATGCATGTGTCGACCCCCGACAATGACGGGCTGATCGTGGTGGCGTCGAAATCGCACCGGGATCAGGCGACCGACGACTATATCAACAAATACAGCGTCAAGGACATGACCGGCGCGGGTTCGTCGCTGAAATTCTGCCTTGTGGCGACGGGCGAGGCCGATTTCTATCCCCGGCTGGGCCGCACGATGGAATGGGACACCGCCGCGGGCCACGCCGTGTTGCTGGGCGCGGGCGGGCAGGTGATCCGGTTCGACGATCACACGCCGCTGACCTATGGCAAGCCGATCTATGAAAACCCGTTCTTCATCGCCTATGCCCCCGGCGTCGCGCTGAAGCAGGGCTGATGTCTGTCCTGATCGTCATTCCGGCGCGCTATGCCTCGACCCGGTATCCGGGCAAGCCGCTTGTGGCGCTGACCGGGCCGGATGGCACCGCCAAAAGCCTGATCCAGCGCTCGTGGGAGGCCGCGCAGGCCGTCGCCGGTGTCGACCGGGTGGTGGTGGCCACCGATGACGACCGCATCCGCGACGCGGCCGAGGCCTTCGGGGCCGAGGTCGTGATGACATCGGACACCTGTGCCAACGGTACCGAACGCTGTGCCGAGGCGCTGGAGCGTCTGGGCGGCGGGTTCGAGATCATCGTCAACCTGCAGGGTGACGCGCCGCTGACCCCCGCCTGGTTCATTGAGGATCTGGTGGCGGGGCTGCGCGCCGACCCGGTGGCCGAGGTCGCAACCCCGGTGCTGCGCTGCGATGGCGAAACGCTGAACGCGCTGCTGGCCGATCGCCGGGCGGGGCGCGTCGGCGGCACCACGGCGGTGTTCGGGCAGGACCGCAAGGCGCTCTATTTCTCGAAAGAGGTCATCCCCTATACCGGGCAAGACTTTGCCGATACCGACGAGACCCCGGTGCATCACCATGTGGGCGTCTATGCCTATCGCCCGTCGGCGCTGGCGGCCTATCCGCTGTGGGCCGCAGGACCGCTGGAAAAGCTTGAGGGTTTGGAGCAATTGCGGTTCCTGGAGCGCGAGCGCCCGGTGCTGTGCGTCGAGGTTCAGGCCCGTGGCCGGCAGTTCTGGGAGTTGAACAATCCAGAAGATGTGCCAAGAATTGAAGCAATTTTAAGAACAATGAATCAAACCTGAGCGTTTCATTGGATTCTGCGACTGCGAAATAGTAAAGTTGGCATGTCGAGTCGTACCGGACCCCGTTTGGGGTACAGGCAAAATCGGGCGGTTTCGGCGGAACTGAAGAGTTGGTTGAGTAGTTTTATATGTACCGGGATGTTCGGTCCCATTGACCGTCAAGAATCTGACGCTGTGTAACTTGTAATGTGTGATCGATTGACGGCGCACTCTGAACTGTGAGGGGTAACCTTTAATGAAACGTAAAGTCACCAAAGCGATCTTTCCGGTAGCCGGGCTAGGCACCCGTTTCCTGCCGGCGACGAAATCGGTGCCAAAAGAAATTATGACGCTGGTGGACCGGCCGCTGATCCAATACGCGATCGACGAATGCCGTGCCGCCGGGATTGAAGAATTTATTTTTGTGACTTCGCGCGGCAAAAGCGCATTGGAAGATTACTTCGACAGCTCGCCCGTGCTTGAGGCCGAGCTGCAGCGCAAAGGCAAGGACAAGCTGCTGAAAGTGCTGGAAGAAACCTATGTCGACAGCGGCGGTATTGCCTATATCCGCCAGCAAAAGGCGCTGGGCCTGGGCCATGCGGTCTGGTGCGCGCGGCGCCTGATCGGCGACGAGCCCTTTGCCGTGGTGCTGCCCGATGACGTGATCGCGGCGGAAAAACCGTGCCTGCAACAGATGGTCGAGGCGTATGCCGAAACCGGCGGCAACATGGTCGCCGCGATGGAGGTCCCGCAGGACAAGACATCGGCCTATGGCGTGCTGGATGTACGGCAGGACATGGGCAACCTGGTGTCGGTCAAGGGAATGGTCGAAAAGCCCAAGGCCGAAGATGCGCCGTCCAATCTGGCGGTGATCGGCCGCTATATCCTGACGCCCAAGATCATGGACAACCTGAACCAGGGCAAGCAGGGCGCGGGCGGCGAGATCCAGCTGACCGACGCGATTGCCGACGAGATCGACGGCGAGGGTGTCTTTGGTCTGCGGTTCCGCGGCCAGCGGTTCGATTGCGGCTCGAAAGCGGGCTTCCTGCAGGCGACCGTGGCCTTCGGTCTGGCACGCGACGACCTGCGCGACGAGTTCTCGCAGTACCTGCGTGAAATGACCGCGATCGACAGCGCCGCACAGTAATGACGGCCACACAGGCGCGGAATGTGCTTGTCACCGGGGGTGCGGGCTATATTGGCTCGCACGCCTGCAAGGTGCTTGCGGCGCAGGGCTATGTGCCCGTTACCTATGACAATCTCTGCACCGGCTGGGCCGATGCGGTGAAATTCGGCCCGTTCGAACAGGGGGACCTGTTGGACCGGGCGCGGCTGGATGCCGTTTTCGCCAAATACCAGCCCGTGGCCGTGATGCATTTCGCGGCGCTGAGCCAGGTGGGCGAGGCGATGTCCGCCCCCGGCAAATACTGGCGCAACAATGTCTGCGGCTCGCTGTCGCTGATCGAGGCGGCGGTGGCGGCGGGGTGCCTGAACTTCGTCTTCTCCTCGACCTGCGCGACCTATGGCGATCAGGACGGCGTTGTGCTGGATGAAAACAGCGCGCAGATGCCGCTGAACGCCTATGGCGCGTCCAAGCGCGCGATCGAGGATATGCTGACCGATTTCGGCGCCAGCGACGGGCTGCAATCGGTGATTTTCCGCTATTTCAACGTGGCGGGCGCCGATCCCGATGGCCAGGTGGGCGAGTTCCACCAGCCGGAAACGCATCTGGTGCCGCTGATGCTGGACACGATTGCGGGCAAGCGCCCGGCGCTGACCATCCATGGCGACGATTACGACACGCCCGATGGCACCTGCATCCGCGACTATGTCCATGTGATGGATCTGGTCGATGCGCATGTCCTGGGGGTGGAATGGCTGCTGGACGGCAAGGGCAGCCGGGTCTTCAACCTGGGCACCGGAACCGGCTTTTCGGTGCGCGATGTGCTGTCGCATGGCAAGGTCGTGACCAACCAGCCCGTCCCGCATGACATCGGCCCGCGCCGCGCAGGTGACGCGCAATGTCTGGTGTCGGGTAGCACGCGCGCGGAAAGCGAACTAGGCTGGGCGCCGAAACGGTCGAACCTGGAGACGATGATCACCGATGCGTGGCGCTGGCATCAGAACGGGGATTACGAGAAATAGTCCCGATTCCAGCCTGATTGATGCCTATAAGCTGCGCTGGAAACGCCGCCGGTTGCTGTGGCGGGCGTTCAAAAAGCGGCGCGAGCTGCGGTCGGTGACCGACCGCACGGCGTCGATCCGGCCCGGCGATATCCTGTGTTTTGCGACCGTCCGGAACGAGGCGAACCGCCTGCCTTATTACCTGCGCCATTACCGCGATCTGGGGGTGGCGCATTTCCTGATCGTCGATAATGCCAGCACCGATGGCACGCCGGGGCTGTTGGCAGACCAGCCCGATGTGTCGGTCTGGACCACCGATGCCAGCTATCGCGCGTCGCGCTTCGGCGTCGACTGGCTGACATGGCTGCAGATGCGCCACGGGCACGGGCATTGGTGCCTGACGGCGGATGCAGACGAGCTGTTGCTGATCCCGCATCACGGCTCGCGGGACCTGCGCGACCTGACCGGCTGGCTGGAGGATCAGGGCGCCGATGCCTTCGCCGCCATCATGCTGGACCTCTATCCCACGGAACGGCTGAGCACCGCGACCTGCCCACCGGATGTGCCGCCGCAGACGGTTCTGACCGGGTTCGATGCCCACGGGTACACGTGGGAATACCAGCCGAAATACCGCAATATCTCGGTCCGGGGCGGGGTGCGAAAAAGGCTCTATTTCACCGAAAAACCCGATCACGCGCCGCATCTGCACAAGACGCCGCTGATCCGCTGGAACCGGCGCTTTGCCTATCTCAGTTCGACCCACATCGCCCTGCCACGGCGGCTGAACGCGGGGCTGGACGCGCGGCGGAACCTGCCCACGGGTGTGCTGCTGCACAGCAAGTTCCTGGCCCAGGTGGTGCCCAGATCGGCCGAGGAAAAACACCGGGCCGAACATTTCACCCATTCCGGGCGCTATGACGGCTATTACGACGCGCTGGCCGCAGATCCCGTGCTGTGGGGGCCGGAATCGGTGCGGCTGCGGGATTGGCAGCAGCTGGTGGCGCTGGGCCTGATGACCTGTGGCGGGTGGGACAGAGAAGATTTACCTGCGCGTCACTCCTGCGTATGCTGCGACAAAATCGTCAAATGACACGCCTGTCATAAAATCCGGCAACACGCAGATGAGGCACCGTTGAGCATTGTGCAACGATACAGGCTGCGGCTGACGCGCCAGCGCTTTCGCCTGCGTGCGCTGCGCAAACGGCGCGACCTGACGGCGGTGGCTGATCGCACGGTGCAGATCGGCGCCGACGACGTGCTTTTGTTCTGCACCCTGCGGAACGAGCTGCCCCGCCTGCCCTATTTCCTGAACTATTACCGGCGGCAGGGGGTCAAACATTTCCTGATCGTCGATAATGGCTCGACCGATGGCTGCCGCGACTATCTGGCGTCGCAGCCCGATGTCTCGCTCTGGGAGACCGGCAAAAGCTATAAGGCGGCGCGGTTCGGGGTGGATTGGCTGAACGGGCTGCTGCGGCGCTATGGCTGCGGGCATTGGTGCGTGGTGGTCGATGTCGACGAATTCCTGATCTATCCGTTCTGCGATACGCGGCCCATCGCGGCGCTGACCGACTGGCTGGAAAGCAGCGGCATCCGCAGTTTCGGCACGATGACGCTGGACATGTACCCGAGCGGGGCGGTGCATGCCGAAACCTATCAATCCGGCACCAACCCGTTCGATATCGCGGCCTGGTTCGACAGCGGGAACTATATCTTCAGCCGCAACCCGCTGTATTTCAACCTGTGGATTCAGGGTGGGCCACGGGCGCGGCTGTTCTTTGCCGACCGCCCGGACGAGGCCCCGGCGCTGAACAAGATCCCGCTGGTGAAATGGCATCACAGCTATGCCTTTGCGAACTCGACCCACATGCTTTTGCCGCGCGGTCTGAACCTGGTTTACGACGCGCGCGGCGGCGAAAAGGCCAGCGGCGTGCTGTTGCATGCCAAGTTTCTGGACACGTTCATCGACAAAAGCCGGGAAGAGATCGACCGGAACGAGCATTTCGCCGAAAGCCGGGAATACCAGGCCTATGTCCAGCACATGCATGACGATCCGGTGCTGTGGAACAAGTGGTCCGAGAAATACATCAACTGGCGCCAGCTGGAGCTTTTGGGTCTGATGTCCAAGGGGAACTGGGCATGACCGTGGGGTTCGTCATGCTGGTCCACACCGCGCTGGACCGGGCCGCGCAGGTGGCGCGGTTCTGGGCCGAAAGCGGCTGTCCGGTCGTGCTGCATGCCGATGCGCGGGTCCCGCACAAGGCTTATGGCCGGCTGGTCGACGACCTGCGCGGTCTGGAGAACGTGCGTTTCGTCAACCGGCATCGCGTGGTCTGGGGCACCTGGTCGATGGTGCGCGCGACCCAGGTCGCGTGCGAGGAGATGCTGGCGGCCTTTCCGCAGGTCGGGCATGTCTATCTGGCGTCGGGGTCGTGTCTGCCGCTGCGCCCGGTGCAGGAGCTGCAGGCCTATCTGCACAGCCACCCCGAGACCGATTTCATCGAATCCGTCACCACCGCCGAAACCCGCTGGACGATCGACGGGCTCGAGGAAGAGCGGTTCCACCTGCGCTTTCCGTTCTCGTGGAAAACCAACCGGCGGCTGTTCGACGGCTATGTCCGGCTGCAACGCCGGTTGAAGGTGAAACGCCGGATTCCGGGTGGAATCGTGCCGCATCTGGGGTCGCAGTGGTGGTGTATGTCGCGCCGCACGCTGACCGCGATCCTGCACGATCCCAAGCGGGCGGAATATGACCGTTATTTCCGGCGTGTCTGGATCCCGGACGAAAGCTATTTCCAAAGCCTGGTGCGGCTGCACAGCACCGCCATCGAATCCCGGTCGCTGACGCTGTCCAAGTTCGATTTCCAGGGCAAGCCGCATGTCTTTTATGACGACCACCTGCAGCTTTTGCGGCGGTCGGATTGTTTCGTCGCGCGCAAGATCTGGCCGCAGGCCGAGCGGCTGTATCAGGGGTTTCTGTCCAACGACCCGGCGGTCACCAAGAATGCCGAACCGAAACCGGCCAAGATCGACCGGGTGTTCGCACAGGCGGTCGAAAAGCGTGTGCACGGGCGGGCCGGGCTTTACATGGCGGGCCGCTATCCGATCCATACCGAAGACAAGATGCTGACCAGCGGCCCCTATACGGTGTTCGAAGGGTTCAGCGATCTGTTCCAGAACTTTGCCATGTGGCTGGAAAAGGCCGCCGTGGGCCGGGTGCATGGGCATCTGTTCCACCCCGAACAGGTGCAGTTCGCCGGCCGGGCCGAGGTCTATAACGGTGGGCTGGGCACCAGCGCCCTGTTGCGCGACCATTCGCCCGAGAGCTTTCTGACCAGTCTGATCTGGAACACCCGCGACGAGCATCAGTGTTTCCAGTTCGGCCCGCGCGACCGGCAGCGGATCGGCGGGATGCTGGCGCGCGACCCCAATGCGCGTATCCGGGTGATTTCCGGCGCCTGGGCGCTGGAGCTGTTCCGGACCGGCGCGATTTCGGACGACCTGCTGGCGTTGGCGGCGGCGCTGCAAGAGATCGAGGCACGGCATATCCGCCTGTTGCAGGCGTCCCATGCGCGGGCCGATGTCGTGGTCTGGACGCTGGCCGATTTCCTGCTCAACCCACTGGAACCCCTGCAGGAGATCGTCGACGAGCTGACACCGCACCGGACGCGCAACCTGTCGGAGCTGCCGCAGATGGTCGACCTGACCGGGTTCGGACAGTTCCTTCAGGCGCTCAAGAACCAGGGCGTGCATCTGCATCTGGCGGGGGACGTGCCGCTTGACCTGGAGACACCCACCGCGCCGCAGGACCTGCCGCGTTTCACCGCCGTATCCGGGGGCCGCTAGGATGGGGTTCGACAGTTTCGTGATCCTGGCGGGTATGCGGACCGGCTCGAACCTGCTTGAATCGCAGCTGAACGCGGTGCCCGGCCTGTGCTGTTATGGCGAGGCGTTCAATCCCAATTTCGTCGGCTATCCGAAACGCGACGACATCCTGGGCATCACCCGTGCGGCGCGCGATGCGGATCCGCTGGCGTTGCTGCGGCGTATCCAGGACCAGCCGGGCGTTCTGGCGGGATTCCGGTATTTCCGCGACCACGATCCGCGGGTTCTGGCGGCGGTTCTGGACGACCCGCGCTGTGCCAAGATCCTGTTGACGCGCAATCCGGTGGACAGCTTCATCTCGCTTCAGATTGCGCGCGCGACGGGGCAATGGAAACTGACCGATGGCCGCCACCGGCGCGCGGCGCAGATCACCTTCGATCCGGCTGCGTTCGAGACGTATTTGCAGGATGAACAGGCCTTCTTTCGCGACATCCGGCATGGGCTTCAGACCCGGGGTCAGACGGCGTTTTCGCTGGGCTATGATGACGTGTCGGATGCCGCCGTGGTTCAGGGGCTGGTCCGGTTTCTGGATGCCGACCTGCCCGCCCCCGATGGTGCGGCGCGGCTGAAACGGCAGAACCCCGAAACGGCGCGCGACAAGGTCAGCAACCCGGATCAAATGGAACAGGCCGTCGCGGCGTTCGATTGGGCGGGGCTGGATCACACGGTATTGTCCGAGCCGGGGCGGGGCGCGTCGATCCGGCGCTATGTCGCGGCGGCAAAGGCGCCGGTGCTGTTCGCCCCGTTGCCCGGCGGGCCGGTGTCGCAGGTCGAACAGTGGCTGGCCGCGTTGGACGATGCCGCGCCGGGGGATCTGCGGCGGGGCTTTACCCAGAAAACCCTGCGCCAGTGGAAACGCCAGAATCCCGGTCACCGGACCCTGACCGTTGTCAGCCATCCGCTGGCGCGGGCCTATCGCGTGTTCTGCACCGCGATCCTGCCGGTACGCGACGGCCCCTATGCCGAGATCCGCGCCGCGTTGCGCGCGCGGTTCGATGTGCCGCTGCCCGCGACCGATCCCGGCCCGGGTTTCGGCCCGGCCCAGCAGCACGCCGCGTTCCTGGGATTCCTGCGGTTTCTCAAGGCAAACCTGGCGGGTCAGACCAATCTGCGCGTAGATGCGGCCTGGGCCTCGCAAGGGGTGCTGTTGCAGGGCATGGCCGGGTTCGTGATGCCCGACATGGTGGTGCGGCACGAGTATCTGGCGCGGGACCTGGCGGTGCTGGCCCAACAGGTCGACCGGCAGTCGCCGCCGGTTCCGGACCGGGCCGAGCCGTCAGCCGTGTCGCTGTCGCAGATCCATGACGACGCGCTGGAATCCGCGGCGCGCGCGGCTTATCAGCGGGACTATATGCTGTTTGGATATCAGGCCTGGGCCGAGGTTTAGGCCGCCTGGGTCGACGGGGCCTCGGTCAGGACCGTGTGCAGCGTCAGGGGATCGGTATTGGCGCGCAGCTTGCTGCAGATCGTCGGGTTGCGCAGGGTGCGCGACACCAGCGCCAGCGCCTTGAGGTGATCCACGCCGGTATTCTGCGGCGCGAACAGCGCAAAGATCAGATCCACGGGCTGGCGGTCGACCGCATCGAAATCCAGCGGCGTTTCCAGCCGCAGGAATGTGCCGACGACCTCTGTCAGGCCATGCAGGCGCGCATGGGGCAGGGCAACGCCATGCCCCACGCCGGTGGGTCCCAAGCTTTCGCGTTCCTGAAGCGCATCGACCGCGTCACTGGATTTCAGCCCATAGACCGAAGCGGCAATCTCTCCCAGATCCTGGAAGAGACGCTTCTTGCTGGACAATGTGCCAAATACCTTGACGGCCTCGGGCTTGAGGATGCTCGAAAGTTCCATACAGTTTTCTTCGCTTGCTGCTTTCGCGCGCCGGGCGCGCCTTAGGGGTCGATCCAGCCTATGTTTCCATCGTCGCGCATGTGAACGACGTTCAGACCGCCTGTTTTCTCGTTGCGGAACACCAGTACGGCTGCCCCTGCCAATTCCATTTGCATCACTGCCTCGCCGACCGACAAAGAAGGGATCTTGGTTTCCATCTCTGCGATGATCATCGGCTGAAGCGTATCGGGCTCTGATTCGCCCGCGCTCTCGTTTCCGGCGAGGATATAAGAGGAAGCACCTGAAAGTTCAACCGGCTGTGAACGCTCGCGGTGATGGTCCTTGAGCCGGCGTTTGTATCGCCGGAGTTGTTTTTCCATCTTGTCACGGCACCCGTCGAAAGCGGCGTAGATCTCGGTCGCGTGGGCCTTGGCCTGTGCGGTCAGCCCCGTCGACAGGTGGACGGTGGCTTCGCAGACATACTCATGCGCGTTTCGGGAAAAGACGATCTGGGCGTCGGTGGGGCGTTCCGCGTATTTGTCGACCGCTTCGCCCAGTTCCTGTTTGACATGAGTCTGAAGCGCATCGCCAATATCGATCTGTTTGCCGCTAATTTGATACCGCATCATTCCTCCTATGGTTGTACTGTTATGCATATCTGGTCCCGCCTTATCCAGTCGATCGGTCTGACTCTAGGGGTGTCTCGCCGGTGGCCCCGGACGGGATCAGGGCGAAGCCTGGCTTCGCCGACGCTTGAACGATGATGGTATGTTCAGACATCCCCTGTATTTGGCGACAGTTCGACGAGAGATGTCAACGCCTTCTGCGCGCAGAAGGTCCGCAATCTGTTCGTCGTTCAGCGGATCGGCCTTCGACTCGTGGGCGATGATCCGCGCAATGCGGTGTTGCGCCGCGCGGCCCGACAGCGCAGAGCCGTCGCGCCGCGTCAGGGTCGAGGACATGAAATGCCGCAGCGGGATCGACACGCCGTCAAAGCCCAGCACCTTGCCCGCGATGGCGCGCCCCACGGTCGACGGGTGCAGCCCCAGATCGGCGGCCAGCGCGGCGCGGGTCAGCGGGGCCATGTGGTCGGGACCGTCGCGAAAGAAGGCGTGCTGGTGCTGCACGATGGCGGCGGCGATCCGGTGGATCGTTTCGCCGCGATAGCGCAGGCCCCGCAGCAGCGCCGCGGCCCGGTCGCGATAGGCCTGGCGCATCGGATCGTCGGTGTCCAGCTGCGCCAGCATGTCGCGATCCAGTCGGATATCGGGGATGAAGGCGGTGTTGTTGCGCAGAACAAAGCCGCCATCTGGGCCGTGTTCGACCAGAACGTCGGGGATCAGGGTCTGCGCGGGTTCGGCGAAATCGGCGGCGGGATGCGGGGTCAGGCCATGCAGCAGCGCGGCCGCCGCGTCCAGTCGCGTCCGGGGCCATCCGGTCAGGCGGCGCAGCTTGGCGAAATCGCGACTGGCGAACAGGTCCAGATGGGCGCAGATCGTCTCTGACTCGGCCCGATCCATGCCTTTGGCCAGCAGTTGCAGCAGCAGGCATTCGGCCAGATCGCGCGCGCCGATGCCGGGCGGGTCACAGGATTGCAGCGCCGCGATCGCCTGATCCAACTCGTCCGGTTCCAGCCCGGCCTGTGCCGACAGCGCGGGCAGGTCGGTCTGAAGATAGCCGTTCTCGTCCAGGTCACCGGCCAGGAACCGCGCCAGCGCCGCAATCCGGGGCGGCAGCGCCATCAGCGCGATCTGGGCGTGCAGCTGTTCGGTCAGACCCGGCGCGCTGGCCGCCCAGGGCGCGATGTCGTCGAAAGACACCGCGCCGGTCGGTGCCTCGACCACCTGCAGGAACGGGTTTTCGGCCACTTCCCGGCGGATTTCGTCCACCAGATCGGTCACCGGCATCCGCAACAGGCCCAGGCTTTGCATCAGACCGGGGGTCAGCGCCAATGTCTGTGTCTGGCGGGAACGAAGGGTCGGTTTCAACGCCATCTGCGCACCCCGCGTGTCACCCGGTCACGAGATCCGGAAATTCTGGCCCAGATAAACCCGGCGCACATTCTCGTCCTGCACGACCTCGTCGGTGGTGCCGCTCATCAGCACCTTGCCGTCATGCAGGATATAGGCGCGGTCAACGATTTCCAGCGTCTCGCGCACGTTGTGGTCGGTGATCAGCACGCCGATGCCGCGCTTTTTCAGGTCGGAGACCAGGCCGCGAATCTCGCCCACGGCAATCGGGTCGACCCCGGCAAAGGGTTCGTCCAGCAGCAGGTATTTGGGATTGGCGGCCAGGCAGCGGGCGATTTCCACCCGGCGGCGTTCCCCGCCCGACAGCGACAGCGCGGGCGCGCGGCGCAGGTGGCCGATGGAAAATTCCGACAGCAGCTCTTCCAGCCGCTCGCGCCGCTTGTGGCGGTCGCTTTCCGCGATTTCCAGGATCGCCAGGATGTTGTCCTCGACGCTGAGCCCGCGAAAGATGCTGACCTCTTGCGGCAGATAGCCGATCCCCATCTTGGCGCGGCGATACATCGGCAGGGTCGTGACCTCGCGCCCGTCAATCGTCACGCTGCCGCCTTCGGGGGCGATCAGCCCGGCGATGGAATAGAAACAGGTGGTCTTGCCCGAGCCGTTCGGCCCCAGCAGCGCCACGACCTCGCCCCGGCCCAGCTCCATGCTGACATCGCGGATGATCGGGCGGCGGCGATAGCTTTTGCTGAGATGCGCGACCTTCAGCCCAACATCGCCATCCGACACCGTCAGTTCCGGCGCGGGGCTCATTGGCTGGTTCCGGGCTGGAAGATCGTCTTGACGCGGCCTTCCATGACGCCGGTGCCGGTATCCAGGTCGATAACCAGCCGCTCGCCCGACAGCGCGTTCTGTCCCTGGGTCAGCAGCACTTGGCCGGTCATCACCACATTGCCGGTGTCGATGGTGTATTCGGCGCGCTCGCCCTCGGCGGCCTCGGCCCCGTTGACCATCACCACATCGCCGGTGGCCAGCATCCGCTGGATGCGTCCGGTGGTTTCGCCGTTCACGGTTTCATAGAACACATCGACGCGGCGGGCGGTGATCCGCATCTCGCCCTGGCCGATCACCACGTTGCCGGTAAAGACTGCGGTGCCGTCGGACTGATCGACATTCAGCTGGTCGGACGTGACCTCGACCGGCAGGGTCTTGTCATGCTTCAGCCCGCCGAACGCCACAGGCGCGCCCTGGGCCAGGGCGATGACAGGCATCAACAGAACACTCAGACAAACGAGCGCGGTCCGGTACATGGGCAGCAGACATCCTTATTGCTGGGGGTCGTATATCAGCTTCACCCCGTCGTTGAAAACAACAACATAGCTGCCCGGCGCTTCCGGGTCGGGGCGCATATCCATGCTGCCGGCGGTCAGATGCCCCAGCGGGCCGTCCGCAGTCACGGTCGTATCGGTGCTGAGCCGGGTTTCGCTAAGCGCGGTTTTCAGCCGCTCGGTCACGATGTGATACCCGGTCGAGGTGTCGATCACCACGCCATCGCGCAGGTTCGCCTCGTCGATCTCGGTGTCGATCACGCCCGCCTCGGCGGTGATGTCGGCAAAGCCGCCATCGGTGAATTCCAGCCGCGCCACCAGCGCCTCGGCGCTGGCGCGATTCGGGTTGGTGATGTCGGGGCGGGCGGTGTCGGCAATCACCCGGATCGCGGTGCCATCGCTGGTCACGCCGGTATAATCGGGCGCCTTGATCCGCTGTTCGCGCACGATCTGGTCCACATCCACCTGGGAATAGGGGATTGACCGCATCGGATCGATATCGCGCGAAAACAGGAACAGCGTCGACAACAGCCCCAGCCCCGCCAGCGGCAAGACGATCTTCGCCATGGCGATGAAGCGGGAATAGCCGTTGTCATAAGATGACACCATACGCTCAGGCCACCCCCGCGCGCAGGCAGTCATGGATATGCAGAATGCCCTGAACACGCCGCTCGCTATCTGTCACGAACAGGCACGTCACCTTGCGCCCGTTCATCAGCGCCAGCGCCTCTTCGGCCATGGCGTCGGGCGCGATGGTCAGGGGGTTGTCGGTCATCACCTGGTCCACGGTCAAATCCAGCAATCCTTGCATGTGGCGCCGCAGGTCACCGTCGGTCACCACACCATTCAATGTAGCATCCGAACCCGTCACGCCAACCACGCCAAAGCCCTTTTGGCTCATGATCAGCAGGGCTTCGCTCATCGCGGTGCCGCTGGGCACGGTGGGCACCTCGTCCATGCCATGCATCAGGTCGCGCACCTTGGACAGCTGCGCGCCCAGCTTGCCGCCGGGGTGGAACTCGCGGAAATGGGCGGGCGTGAACTGGCGGTGTTCCATCAGCGCGATGGCCAGCGCGTCGCCCAGCGCCAGTGTCATGGTGGTGGATGTGGTGGGCACGATGCCGGTATCGCAGGCCTCGGGCGCATTGGGCAGTAACAGAGCCACATCCGCCTCGCGCAGCAGGGTCGACCCGGCCCGGCCCGCGACGCCGATCAGCGGGATCTCGAACCGGCGGGTATAGGCGATGATATCGGCCAGTTCCGGCGTTTCACCGGAATTCGACAGCACCAGCGCCACGTCGCCGCGCGCCAGCATCCCCAGGTCGCCATGGCTGGCCTCGGCCGGGTGGACGAAATGGGCGGGGGTGCCGGTGCTGGCCAGGGTCGCGGCGATCTTGCGCGCGATATGGCCCGATTTGCCCATGCCCGACACGATCACGCGGCCGCGGGCGTTCAGGATCAGCTCCACCGCGTCGGCAAAGGTCGCATCCAGCGCCTCGTCCAGCAGGCGCAGCGCTTCGGCCTCGCGCGTCAGGACGCGGTGACCGGTTTGCATCAGCTTGTTGCGATCAGGGGCCATGTCAGTGCGCGAAAATGTCAATCTCGGGCCAGCCGGCCAGATCCAGCCGGGCCCGCGTTGGCAGGAAGTCGAAGCAGCTTTGCGCAAGGTCGGTGCGCCCTTCGCGCGCCAGGCGCTTGTCCAACTCGTCCTTCAGCCGATGCAGGTACAGCACATCGGATGCCGCATAGGCGACCTGCGCCTCGGACAGCTCTGCCGCGCCCCAATCGCTCATCTGCTGCTGTTTGGAAATGTCGACCTCCAGCAGTTCCTGCAACAGGTTCTTCAACCCATGCCGGTCGGTATAGGTGCGGATCAGCTTGCTGGCGATCTTGGTGCAATAGACCGGCGCGGTCAGCGCGCCAAAGGCATTGTACAGCGCGGCAATGTCGAACCGGCCGAAATGGAACAGCTTCAGCACATTCGGATCGGTCAGCATACGGCACAGATTCGGCGCCGTGGTCTGACCCTTTTCGATCTGCACCAGATGGGCGTTGCCATCGCCGCCGGACATCTGCACCACGCACAGCCGGTCGCGATGCGGGTTCAGCCCCATGGTTTCGCAATCGATGGCCACGACCGGACCCAGGTCCAGCCCATCGGGAAGGTCGTTCTGATAAACGGTATTTGCCACGTCGGCCCCTGTCTGCCCGCAAGAATTCGCCCGGGTCGTCCCGGTGGACCGTGTCTAAGCCCACGCGTCCGGCAGGGTCAAGTTTCCCGCGCGGGCGGGTGTCGGATTCACATGTTGGGGATTTGGTGCCCAGGAGAGGACTCGAACCTCCACGTCCATACGGACACTAGCACCTGAAGCTAGCGCGTCTACCAATTCCGCCACCTGGGCAGGTGTCGTGGAGCGGGGATGTATAGCTGGTCGCAGGTGGTGTCAACGGGTCAAAAGCAGGATTCTTTCGATTCTGCGATATCGGCTTGTTTGACGGCGGGCGGGGGGCTATTCAGGCAGGTGAATTCAAGGCATTGGAGGCGCCCTATGGCCAAGCTGGTGACGATCTATGGTGGTGCGGGCTTCGTGGGCCGCTATATCGCACGGCGCATGGCGAAAGAGGGTTGGCGCGTGCGCGTGGCGGTGCGTCGCCCGAACGAGGCGCTGCATGTCAAACCCTATGGCACTGTCGGCCAGGTCGAGCCGGTCTTCTGCAACATTCGCGACGACGATTCGGTGCGTGCCGTGATGCAGGGCGCCGATGCGGTCGTGAACTGCGTGGGCACGTTCGACGCCGGCGGGCGGAACAATTTCGAGGCCGTGCAGCACGAGGGTGCCGAGCGTATCGCACGCATTGCCGCTGAAACCGGCGTGGCGCGGATGGTCCAGATCTCGGCCCTGGGGCCGGATGCGGAATCCGAAAGCGATTACCTGCGGACCAAGGCGCTGGGCGAGGAGGGCGTGCTGAAACACATGCCCGATGCGATGATCCTGCGGCCGTCGGTGATCTTTGGCCCCGAAGACGCGTTCTTCAACCGTTTCGCCAGCATGTCGCGCCTTGGTCCGGTGCTGCCGCTGGTGGGGGCCGAAACGCGGTTCCAGCCGGTCTATGTCGACGATGTGGCACAGGCGGCGGTCAAGGGCGTTCTGGGCACCGCGCCGGGCGGTATCTATGAGCTGGGCGGGCCGGATGTGCATACGTTCCGCGAGCTGATGCAGCAGATGCTGAAGGTGATTCACCGCCGCAAGCTGCTGGTGAACATCCCGTTCTGGGCCGCGCGGATCATGGCGTTCGTCTTTGACATGGCCGAACTGGCCTCGGGGCGGCTGATCTCGAACGGGATGCTGACCCGCGATCAGGTCAAGGCGCTGAAGCTGGACAATGTGGTGTCGGACGGGGCCAGGGGCCTGTCGGATCTGGGTATCAAGCCCACCGCGACCGAGGCCGTGTTGCCGGAATACCTGTGGCGGTTCCGCCCGCAGGGTCAGTATGACGACATCACCGCATCGGCCAAGAACCTGCGCACCTGATCCTAGCCATAGGCGATGGCCAGGAGGACAACGCCCAGGATCACCCGATAGATCACATATGGGGTAAAGCTGAGGCTGCGCAGCAGCCGCATCATCAGCACCAGCGCCAGCAGCGCCGAGATAAAGGCAAAGACCGCCGCGACGGCTCCGTCGCGGGCGGCCTGCGCATCGGCGGTTGCCGCGACCTCGATCCCCAGAAGCGTGCCCGAGGCGATGATCGTGGGGATCGACATCAGCATGGCCAGCCGCGCGGCGTCATGGCGGGCATAGCCCAGCATTCGCGCGCCGGTGATGGTGATGCCCGACCGCGAGGTGCCGGGGATCAGCGCAACCGCCTGCCACAGCCCCATCTGGATCGCGTGGCGCAGCGACCAGTCGGTCGATTGCAGCTCTTGCGCGCCCTTCTGGTCGGCCCAGTACAGCACCAGCCCGAAGATCAGCATCGTCCAGCCGATCACCGCGACGCTGCGCAGCGCGTCGTCCAGCCCGGTCAGTTTCAGCAGCAATCCGAACAGGATCACCGGGATCGTCGCCACGATCAGCAGAAAGGCCAGCCGCGCGCCGTCGGTATCCATCTTGCCCCGTACCAGCCGCCCCAGCCCGCCAAAGGCGCTGGCCACATCGCGCCAGAAATACAGGATCACCGCGAACAGCGTGCCCACATGCACGGCCACATCGATGACCTGACCCTGATCGTCCATCCCGGTAAGATTCGGCAACAGAATCAGGTGACCCGAGGAAGAAACGGGAAGAAACTCGGTCACGCCCTGAATGATTGCGATAATCAGCAGATGAAGCAGAGACATGCGCGACCGCCTGTGTTTTGGATGTCGGCATCCTAGGGCTGTGATATTAAAAGGAAAGATCAAATTTAGGTAACTTGAACTGACCTAAATTTTGCGAAATCGTCATTAACTTTCTGCACTGCCGAAATTCGATTCTCGATTAGGTCACAATATATGACTTTTCTTTTACGAAAATGCCGCTTATGAGAGGGGCTCGCGTCGGAACTCAGGGATATTGTTATGGCCAAGGAACGGATGCTTCAGTTTGTCACTGTCGAACGGGAAATGCCCGTGAAACGCGAGGCGGACGAACGTGCACATGATTTCAACGAAATCTATGCGGAATTCGCCGATACCAAGGCCACCGAACAGGCCAGCCGGTGCAGCCAATGCGGCGTGCCCTATTGCCAGGCGCATTGCCCGCTGCACAACAATATCCCCGACTGGTTGCGGCTGACCGCCGAAGGGCGGCTGCAAGAGGCGTACGAGGTCAGCCAGGCCACCAATACCTTCCCCGAGATCTGCGGCCGAATCTGCCCGCAGGACCGCCTGTGCGAAGGCAATTGCGTGATCGAACAGTCTGGCCACGGCACCGTGACCATCGGTTCGGTCGAGAAATACATCACCGACACCGCCTGGGAAAAGGGCTGGGTCCAGCCCGGCGCGCCGACGCAGGAGCGTGGCGAAAGCGTTGCCATCATCGGCGCCGGCCCCGGCGGTCTGGCGGCGGCGGATCGGCTGCGCCGCGCCGGTCTGCAGGTCACGGTCTATGACCGCTATGACCGTGCGGGCGGGCTGCTGACCTATGGCATCCCCGGTTTCAAGCTGGAAAAAGACGTGGTGATGCGCCGGGTCGAGCTTCTTGAAAAGGCCGGTGTGGAATTCGTGCTGAACTGCAACGTGGGCGAGGATCTGACCTTTGACGCGATCCGCGGCAAGCATGACGCGGTGCTGATCGCCACGGGCGTTTATAAAACGCGCGAATTGCAGGGTCCGGGTGCCGGGTCCGACGGGATCGTGCGCGCCATCGACTATCTGACCGCCAGCAACCGCAAGAGCTTTGGCGACGATGTGCCGGAGTTCGACAGCGGCGAGCTGAACGCCGAGGGCAAGCGCGTGGTGGTCGTCGGCGGTGGTGATACCGCGATGGACTGTGTGCGCACCGCGATCCGCCAGGGCGCGTCGTCGGTCAAATGCCTGTATCGCCGCGACAAGGCGAACATGCCGGGCAGCCAGCGCGAGGTGAAGAACGCCGAGGAAGAGGGCGTGGAATTCGTCTGGCTGAGCGCGCCCAAGGGGTTCACCGGCGATCCGGTGAATGGCGTGATCGTGCAGAAAATGCGCCTGGGCGCACCCGATGCCAGCGGCCGCCAAAGCCCCGAGGTGATCGAGGGCGCCGATTACACCGAAGACGCCGATCTGGTGATCACCGCCCTGGGCTTCGAGCCCGAGGACCTGCCGACGCTATGGGGCGAAGCCGCGCTGGAAGTGACCCGCTGGGGCACGATCAAGGCCGATTTCCGCAGCCACGAAACCAGCCTGCCCGGTGTGTTTGCCGTGGGCGACATCGTGCGTGGTGCCTCGCTGGTGGTCTGGGCGATCCGCGACGGGCGCGAGGCGGCGGACAGCATCCTGGAATTCCTGGCGCAGCCCGCGCAAGTCGCGGCGGAATAGGGCCATGAAAGGGCATTGCCTGTGCGGCGCGGTTCAGCTCGAATTCGAGCCGAAAGCGCCTGAAATCCACGCCTGTCACTGCGAGATGTGCCGCCGCTGGGCTGGCTCGGCCTTTGTCGAGATCGACGTGGAACCCGGCACGCTTCAGGTGACGGGGCCGGTGAAATCCTATGCTTCGTCCGATTGGGCCGAACGCGCCTGGTGCGAGACCTGCGGCACGACGCTGTGGTATCACCTGACGCTGCCGAAATACGACAATTTCTATGCCGTCTCGGCGGGTCTGGTGGACGACATGGGCGGGTTCCCCATGACCAAGGAAATCTACATCGACGTGAAACCGGCGGGCTTCGCCTTTGCCGGGGACCACGAAACGCAAACCAAAGCCGAAGTCGAGGCACAGTTCGCCTCCTTCGCAGAAGGAGACCGGGAATGACCGAATTTGATGCCAACTGGTCCGCAGCCGAAGAAGCCAAGCGCAAGTGGATGGCGGAAAACAGTCTCTATCGCAGCGAGGACGAGCATTCGTCCTGTGGCGTGGGGCTGGTTGTCGCGCTGGACGGCAAGCCCAGCCGCAAGGTCGTGGAAAACGGGATCAACGCGCTGAAGGCGATCTGGCACCGGGGTGCTGTCGACGCCGACGGCAAGACCGGCGATGGCGCGGGCATCCATGTGCAGATCCCGGTGTCGTTCTATTACGACCAGATCCGCCGCACCGGGCACGAGCCGCATCTGGATCAGCTGGTCGCCGTGGGCCAGGTGTTTCTGCCGCGCACCGATTTCGGGGCGCAGGAAAGCTGCCGGTCCATTGTGGAATCCGAAGTGCTGCGCATGGGCTATTACATCTATGGCTGGCGCCACGTCCCGGTGAACACCGAGGTTTTGGGCGAGAAAGCCAATGCCACCCGCCCCGAGATCGAACAGATCCTGATCTCGAACTCCAAAGGGGTGGATGAAGAAACGTTCGAGCGTGAGCTTTACGTCATCCGCCGCCGGATCGAGAAAGCCGCCGCCGCGGCACAGATCAACGGGCTGTACATCTGTTCGCTGTCCTGCCGGTCGCTGATCTACAAGGGGATGATGCTGGCCGAACAGGTGGCCGAATTCTATCCCGACCTGAAAGACGAGCGTTTCGAAAGTGCGTTCGCGATCTATCACCAGCGCTATTCGACCAACACCTTCCCGCAATGGTGGCTGGCGCAGCCGTTCCGCATGCTGGCTCATAACGGCGAGATCAACACGCTGAAGGGCAACCTGAACTGGATGAAAAGCCACGAGATCCGCATGGCCAGTTCGGCCTTCGGGGATCTGGCCGAGGATATCAAACCCATCGTCGCCCAGGGCTCGTCGGATTCCGCCGCGCTGGATTCGGTGTTCGAGGTTCTGGTGCGCGCGGGCCGGTCTGCGCCCATGGCCAAGACCATGCTGGTGCCGGAAAGCTGGTCGAAACAGGCAATCGAGCTGCCCGAGGCGTGGCGCGACATGTATTCCTATGTGAATTCGGTGATGGAGCCGTGGGACGGCCCCGCCGCGCTGGCGATGACCGACGGGCGCTGGGTCTGTGCCGGGCTGGACCGGAACGGGTTGCGGCCGATGCGTTATGTCGTCAGCGGTGACGGCATGCTGATCGCCGGGTCCGAGGTCGGCATGGTGCCCACGGACGAGGCCACGGTGCGCGAAAAGGGCGCGCTGGGTCCGGGGCAGATGATTGCCGTCGACATGGCCGAGGGCAAGCTGTTCCACGACACCGAAATCAAGGACAAGCTGGCCGCCAGCCAGCCCTTTGGCGACTGGGTCAGCAAGATCAACGAGCTGGATGCCGTGCTGTCCGAAGCGACGGAAAAGCCGATCTATAGCGGGGCCGAGCTGCGCAAGCGGCAGATCGCGGCGGGCTATTCCATCGAGGAACTGGAACAGATCCTGACCCCCATGGCCGAGGACGGGAAAGAGGCCATCGCGTCGATGGGCGATGACACCCCCAGCGCGGTGTTGTCGGAAAAATACCGCCCGCTCAGCCATTTCTTCCGCCAGAACTTCAGCCAGGTGACGAACCCGCCCATCGACAGCCTGCGCGAATACCGCGTCATGAGCCTGAAGACGCGGTTCGGCAACCTGAAGAACGTCCTGGACGAAGACAGCAGCCAGACCGAGATTCTGACGCTGGAAAGCCCGTTCGTGGGCAATGCGCAGTTCGACAAGCTGGTCGAATGCTTCAACGCGCCGATGGTCGTGATCGACTGTACCTTTGGCGCCAAGGGCGGCCCCAAGGCCATGCGCGACGAGCTGGACCGGATCCGGGCCGAGGCCGAGGATGCCGTGCGTTCGGGTGCGGGCCATATCATCCTGACCGACCAGCAACAGGGCGAAGCCCGCGTGGCGATGCCGATGATCCTGGCGACCAGCGCGGTGCACAGCTGGCTGACGAAAAAGGGGCTGCGGACCTTTACCTCGCTGAATGTGCGCTCGGCGGAATGTATCGACCCGCATTATTTCGCCGTGCTGATCGGCTGCGGTGCGACGGTGGTGAATGCCTACCTGGCCGAGGACAGCCTGGCCGACCGGATCGACCGTGGCCTGATGGATGGCACGCTGACCGAGGCGACCGCGCGGTATCGCAATGCGGTGGATCAGGGTCTGTTGAAGATCATGTCCAAGATGGGCATCTCGGTCATCTCGTCCTATCGCGGCGGCCTGAACTTCGAGGCTGTGGGTCTGAGCCGCGCGATGTGCGCCGAGTTCTTCCCCGGCATGCACAGCCGGATTTCCGGGATCGGCACCGCCGGTATCCAGCGCAAGCTGGAAGAGGTCCACGCCCGTGGCTGGCTGGGCGGGCAGGATGTGCTGCCCATCGGCGGTTTCTACAAGGCGCGGCGCTCGGGCGAGAAACACGCCTGGGAGGCGCAGACGATGCACATGCTGCAATCGGCCTGTGACCGCGCGTCTTACGAAACCTGGCGCCAGTTCTCGGCCGCGATGCGGGCGAACCCGCCCATCCATCTGCGCGATCTGCTGGACATCAAGCCGCTGGGCAAGGCGATCCCGATTGAAGAGGTCGAAAGCATCACCTCGATCCGCAAGCGGTTCGTGACGCCGGGCATGTCGTTGGGCGCGCTGTCGCCCGAGGCGCACAAGACGCTGAACGTCGCGATGAACCGCATCGGCGCCAAATCCGACAGCGGTGAAGGCGGCGAGGATCCGGCGCATTTCGTGCCCGAACCCAATGGCGACAACCCGTCGGCCAAGATCAAACAGGTGGCGTCGGGCCGGTTCGGCGTGACGGCGGAATACCTGAACCAGTGCGAAGAGCTGGAGATCAAGGTCGCCCAAGGCGCCAAGCCCGGCGAGGGCGGCCAGCTGCCCGGCATGAAGGTCACCGACCTGATCGCGCGGCTGCGGCATTCGACCAAGGGCGTGACGCTGATCTCGCCCCCGCCGCATCACGACATCTATTCGATCGAGGATCTGGCCCAGCTGATCTATGACCTGAAGCAGATCAACCCGCGCTGCAAGGTGACGGTCAAGCTGGTGGCGTCGTCGGGCGTCGGCACGATTGCCGCCGGTGTGGCCAAGGCCAAGGCGGATGTGATCCTGATTTCGGGCCATAATGGCGGCACGGGTGCGTCACCCGCGACGTCGATCAAATATGCCGGCCTGCCCTGGGAAATGGGCCTGACCGAGGCGCATCAGGTTCTGGCGATGAACAACCTGCGCGAACGTGTCACCCTGCGGACCGATGGCGGGCTGCGCACGGGCCGCGATATCGTGATGGCCGCCATGATGGGGGCCGAGGAATACGGCATCGGCACCGCCGCGCTGATCGCGATGGGCTGTATCATGGTGCGCCAGTGCCAGTCGAACACCTGCCCGGTGGGCGTCTGCACCCAGGATCCGCGTTTGCGTGACAAATTCACCGGAAACGCGGACAAGGTGGTGAACCTGATCACCTTCTATGCGCAGGAAGTGCGCGAGATCCTGGCCGGGATCGGTGCACGCTCGCTGGACGAGGTGATCGGCCGCGCCGATCTGCTGACGCAGGTCAGCCGTGGCTCGGCGCATCTGGACGATCTGGACCTGAACCCGCTGCTGATCTCGGTCGATGGGGCGCATCGCATCGAATACAACCGCGACAAGCCGCGCAACGCCGTGCCCGACACGCTGGACGCCGAGATCGTGAAGGACGCCGCGCGCTTCCTGAACGATGGCGAGAAGATGCAGGTGTCTTATGCCGTGCAGAACACGCTGCGCACCATCGGCACGCGCACGTCCAGCCATATCGTGCGGAAATTCGGCATGCGCAACGCGCTGCAGCCCGATCACCTGACGGTGAAGCTGTCGGGTTCGGCGGGTCAGTCGCTGGGCGCCTTTGCCGCGCCGGGGCTGAAGCTGGAAGTATCGGGCGACGCCAACGACTATGTCGGCAAGGGCCTGTCGGGCGGCATCATCGTGGTGCGCCCGCCCATGGCCTCGCCGCTGAAAGCGTCCGAGAACACGATCATCGGCAACACCGTGCTGTATGGCGCGACCGATGGTTACCTGTTTGCGGCGGGCCGCGCGGGCGAACGGTTCGCGGTGCGCAACTCGGGCGCCAAGGTGGTGATCGAAGGCTGCGGCAGCAACGGTTGCGAATACATGACCGGCGGTGTCGCGGTGATCCTGGGCAGCATCGGGGCCAATTTCGGCGCGGGCATGACCGGCGGGATGGCCTATCTGTACGATCCGCAGGGCAAGGCCGATCAGCTGATCAACCCCGAAACGCTGGTCACCTGTCCGGTGGCGGTGGATCACTGGGAAGCCCAGCTGAAAGACCTGATCGAACGTCACGCGGCCGAAACCAACAGCGCTAAGGCCCGCGACATCATCCAGCACTGGGAGCTGGAGCGCGGCAACTTCGTTCAGATCTGCCCCAAAGAGATGCTGGACAAGCTGCCGCATCCGCTGGGGATCGAGGATCAGGCGGTCCCGGCCGAGTAAATCGGGCTGAAACAGTGACGAAATTGGCCGGGCCCCAAAGCCCGGCCTTTTCAGTTTTCGCGCCGCCGCATATAGGCGTTGATGCCCGCATCAACCGCCAGATACAGCCCCATCGACAGCGCCCCCAGCACCAGAACGGCGGCAAACATCAGGTCGATCTTGGCACGCCCGTTGGCCAGCAGCATCAGGTAACCCAGCCCGTTGCTGGACCCCACCCATTCACCGATCACCGCCCCGATCGGCGCATAAACGGCGGCCAGTTTCAGCCCCGATCCCAGCGATGGAATGGCGTGTGGAATGCGCAAATGCCGCAGGATAGAGCCGTTTTTCGCCCCCATCGTCTGTGCCAGATCCAGATAGCCGCGCGGGGTGGTCATCAGCCCGTCGAAAAAGGCCGAGGTGACGGGGAAATAGATGATCAGCACCGCCATGGCGATTTTCGACACGATGCCATAGCCCAGCCACAGCGTCAGAACCGGCGCGAGCGCAAAGACCGGGATCGCCTGGGAAAACACCAGGATCGGGCGCAGCAGCGCGCGGGCGCCCGGCGACAGCGCCAGGTGAATGGCGGTGGCGATGCCCAGAAGCGTGCCGATCAGCAGGCCCAGCAGGACCTCCCACAAGGTGATCAGCGCGTGTTCCCCGATCAGCGCGCGGTTGTCCCACAGCGCGGTCGCGGTGCGTGCGGGGCTGGGCAGGATGAAATGCGGCGGACCGGCCAGCCAGATCACCGCCTGCCACACCGCCAGCAGCAAAAGCGCCGCGAAAATCCCGTGCAATCCGCGCATCACGCCGCCCCCCGCAATTGCCGGAAAAGTTGCCCCTGCGCGGTCAGGGTTTCGGGGTCGTCCACCGGGCGCGGGGCGGGCGATGGCGGCACCGGCACCGGCGTCAGCGCCTGCGGCGTCAGGATGAACAGGTGATCGGCCAGCCGCGCCGCCTCGGCCGGGTCATGGGTCACCAGCAGCACGGTGCGCCCCTGCAACAGGTCATGCGCCAGATCCTGCATCCCGGCCCGTGTCTGCGCGTCCAGCGCGGAAAACGGCTCGTCCAGCAGCACGACGGGGCGATCCTCCATCAACGTGCGGGCCAGCGCCACGCGCTGATGCTGGCCGCCCGACAGCGCGCCGGGTTTCTTGTGCGCCTGATCGGCCAGCCCCACCCGTGCCAGCAATTCTTCGGCCCGCGCCCGGTCGGGGCGTTCCCCGCGCAGACGGGCGCCGATGGCGACATTGTCCAGCACCGTGGCCCAGGGCAGCAACAGGCTGTTCTGCGCCATGAACGCCACCCGCCCCTGCAACGGTTGGGCGTCATCGGCGGTGACGGTGCCGGTGAAGTCGACCCCGGTCTCCAGACCCGCAATCAGACGTAACAGGGTCGATTTTCCCACCCCCGACGCCCCCAGAAGGCAGGTCCAGCCGCCCGCGGCAATGGGCAGGGTCACGGGCGCGAACAGGGGTGTGTCGCCCAGCCGGGCGCTGCCCGTGATGGTGATGCCCACCGGCTGGCTCATGGGGTCAGGCCCATGTCCCAGAACCCGACCTCCAGCCGGGTTGCGGCGCCGAAGCGTTGGCACAGCGGCGCCCAACGCGGCGATTGCGCGAAATCCGCGCCCAGCCGGTGCATCAGCGCATCGTCGATCAACGCGCCCACATCGCGGCAGACCTGTTGGTATTCGTCGCCGGAATAGACACTGATCCAGCCTGAATAGCGGTCCGAACTGGCCGTTTCCGCCAGCCGTGCGCCGATCTCGCCATAGCCCAGAACGCAGGGCGCAAGTGCGGCCATCAGGTCCAGGAAGTCACCGGAATACCCGGCCTCGAGCACATAGCGGGTATAGGCCATGTTCTCTGGCCGCTCGGCCGTTGCGCGCAGATCGGATTCCGTGATCCCCGCGTCGGCGCAGGTGTCGACATGCAGCTGCATCTCGTGATGGACCAGCGCGTTGACCGTGGCGGCGGCGGCCTGCATCTCCTCCAGCCGGGTGGCTTTCACCGCCGCAAGCGCCCAGGCGCGGGCAAAGTGGAACAGGAACACGTAATCCTGCCGCAGGTAATGCAGAAAGGCCGCGCGGGGCAGGCTGCCATCGCGCAACCCTTCGACGAAATCGTGGCGGGTATAGGCCCGCCACGGGTCCGCGCAATCAGCGCGCCACAGCCCGAAGGCGCGGCCATAATCGGGCGCGGTCATTGGGCTGTCACATCAATGGCCATGGCCGACACCGGGTTGATTGACGGCACCAGGCCCGCATCCTTCAGGAAGGCTTCGAACCGGGCATAGCGGCCCGCATCGAACGCCGCCGGGCGCAGCGCGAACCGGGGATAGGTATCGACCCAGGCCTTGGCGTTCAGCTCGTCCTGAAGCTCTTTGGCGGTGCCGGAAAAGATCTCCCAGCTTTCCTCGGGGTGGTTGATGATGAATTGCGTGGCCTTTTCGGTGGCGGCCAGGAAACGCGCGATCACGTCGCGGTTCATCGTATCGGGATTGGCCAGATAGATCAGTTCGTCATAGGCGGGCAGGCCCTCTTCCTCGAGATAGAAGCAGCGGCCGCCGACGCCCTCGATCTCCATCTGGTTCAGCTCGAAATTGCGAAAGGCGCCGATCACCGCGTCGACCTGCCCCGACATCAGCGAGGGCGAGAGCGACCAGTTGACGTTCACCAGTTCGATCTGGTCCATTCCGATGCCGTGCTGGCCCAGAATGGTGGACAAAAGCGCCTCTTCCACGCCGGCGACGGAAAAGCCGATCTTGCGGTCGGCCAGGTCGGCAGTCGTCTTGATCGGGCCGTCCTCCAGCACCAGCAGACAGTTCAGCGGCGTGGCGACCAGCGTGCCGACACGGGTCAGCGGCAGCCCCTCGTGCAGTTGCAGGTGCAGCTGCGGCTGATAGCCGATGGCCAGGTCGGCCTTGCCCGCGGCGACCAGCTTGGGCGGATCGGCGGGATCGGCGGGCGCGATCACCTCGACCTCGAGCCCCGCATCGGCGAAGTAGCCCTTTTCCTGGGCCACGATGATCGGCCCGTGATCGGGATTGACGAACCAATCCAGGATCAGGGTCATCTTGTCCTGCGCCAGCGCGGGCTGCGCCAGCAGCGCCAGCAGCGGCAGGGATTTCAGGGCGGCACAGAGCCGCTTTTTCAGAAAGTTCGACATGGCAACAAAGCCCCTTTGCGTTTTGTTGCACAGGCGGACGGACGGGGGGCGCGCGTTGTCACAAGGCTCCGTTCCCTACGCCGGTGCTGACCGGATCAGGTTCGATGGGTTCGCTTTCGCATCTCAGCCCGGATCGGGCACCCCAACGGAATGTGCGCACCCTAGCATGAAATTTGGTGCAGACAAGACACCGGGGGTTTTCGCGCGCGGGTGGCAGGGATAAGGTGCCCGGGTGGCGAAGCAGGCAAGAAAAACCCCCAAAAAGAAAGCAGCCCCCAAGAAGCAGGTGACGCTTCGCGGGCGGGTGCGCCGGTATGCCTGGCGCGGCGTGCTGGCGATTGCGGCGGTGACGCTGATCGGGGTGGTGCTGTTTCGGTTTGTCGACCCGCCGACCACACATACGATCTGGTCGGAAACCCGCCGGTTGGGGGCGGTCGACCGGCAATGGGTGTCGATTGACGAGGTCGCGCCATCGGCCATTCGCGCGATCGTGGCGGCCGAGGATGCCAATTTCTGCGGCCATTGGGGGTTCGATATGGCCGCGATCCGCGAGGCGCTGGACGATGGCGGGCAGCGCGGGGCGTCGACCATCTCGCAGCAGACGGTGAAGAATGTCTATCTGTGGCAGGGGCGCAGTTGGAGCCGCAAGGCCGCCGAGGCGATCCTGACCCCGCTGGTCGAGGCCGCCTGGCCCAAACGCCGCATCCTGGAGGTCTATCTGAACGTCGCCGAATTCGACGAGGGCGTGTTCGGGATCGAGGCCGCCGCGCATCATTATTTCCGGGTCCCGCCCGACAAGCTGACCCCGATGCAGGGCGCACGGCTGGCGGTGATCCTGCCCAATCCCAAGGCGCGCAATGCCGCCGATCTGCCGGACTGGCTGCTGAAGCGCGCCCGGCGGATCGTCGACGGCGCGGCGACGATAAAGGCGGATGGCCGCGCATCCTGTTTCGAAACTTGAAATCCTGACCCGCGCGCGGCAAGACAGGGCAGTTGTAGTCATACCGGGCCGATTGCCATGAACCGCCTCTATCATGTTCCCCTGTCGCCGTTTTGCCGCAAGGTGCGGCTGGTGCTGGCCGAGAAGAAGATCGAGGTCGAACTGGTCGAGGAGCGGTATTGGGAGCAGGACCCGGACTTCATGCGGCGCAATCCGGCTGGAAAAGTGCCTGTTTTGCGGATCAACGGGCTGGCGCTGAGCGAAAGCCAGGCGATCTGCGAATACCTGGAAGAGATCCAGGCCGAACCGCGCCTGTTGCCGCAGGACCCGGCCCAACGGGCCGAGGTGCGCCGCCTGGTCAGTTGGTTCGACGACAAGTTCCATCAGGAGGTGACGTCGAAGCTGCTTTATGAGCGGGTCAACAAGAAGGTGATGGGCCAGGGCTATCCCGAAAGCAAGAACGTCAAGGCCGGTGCGCAGAAGATCAAGTTCCACCTGGACTATCTGGGCTGGCTGCTGGATCAGCGGCGCTGGCTGGCGGGGGATGTCATGACGCTGGCCGATTTTGCCGCCGCCGCGCATCTGTCGTCGCTGGATTACATCAGCGACGTGGACTGGAACCGGAATGCCAACGTCAAGGACTGGTATGCCAAGATCAAGTCGCGCCCGGCGTTCCGCGGGCTGTTGGCCGATCAGGTTCCGGGCTTTCCGCCGCCCGCGCATTATGCCGATCTGGACTTCTGAGCCGGCCCGCGCGCCGGGGGCTTCGCGCCCCCGGACCCCCGCGGAGTATTTTTGCCAAGAAGAAGGGGTGGGCCGGTGTTGAAGGACCGGCTGGTGGACCAGGCGCGGGCCGAGGGCTTTGCCGCCTGTCGGGTCACGCGGCCCGATGCGGTGCCCGAGTTGCCCGCGCGGCTGGCGGAATTTGTCGCAGAGGGGCGCCATGGGCAGATGGGGTGGATGGCCGAGCGCATGGCCTGGCGGGGTGATCCGGCGGCGCTTTGGCCCGCGGCGCGGTCGGTCGTGATGCTGGCAGAACCCTATACCCCCGCGCATGATCCGCTGGCGCTTCTGGCACAGCGCGACCGGGGGGTGATTTCATCCTATGCGTTGAACCGGGATTATCACGATCTGGTCAAGAAGCGGCTGAAGCGGGTGGGGCGCTGGCTGCTGGAGCAGGCGCCGGGGGAAGAGATCAAGGTGTTCGTCGATACCGCGCCGGTGATGGAGAAGCCGCTGGCGCAGGCCGCCGGGCTGGGTTGGCAGGGCAAGCACACCAATCTGTTGTCGCGCGAGCTTGGCAACTGGTTCTTTCTGGGGGCGATCTTTACGACCGTCGAATTAGAGCCTGATTCACCGGAAAACGAGCATTGCGGCTCCTGTACGGCCTGTTTGGACATTTGTCCGACCGATGCCTTTCCAGCGCCGTTTCAGCTCGATGCGCGGCGGTGCATATCCTATCTGACGATCGAGCATGCGGGGCCGGTGGATGTGGCGTTGCGAGCGAAGATGGGCAACCGGATCTATGGCTGTGACGACTGCCTGGCGGCCTGTCCGTGGAACAAGTTTGCCGTGGCCGCGACCGAGCTGCGTTACGCGGCGCGGGACGATCTGCTGGCGCCGGACCTGGCGGCGCTGGCGGCGCTGGACGATGCGGGGTTTCGGGCGAAATTCTCGGGCTCGCCCATCAAGCGTATCGGGCGCAACCGGTTCGTGCGTAACGTGTTGTATGCCATCGGAAATTCCGGCGATCCGCGGTTCAGACCTGTTGCGCGCGACCTGCTGGACGATCCCGATCCGGCGGTTGCGGATGCGGCAGATTGGGCGTTGGCACGATTGTGACTGTACCCGTCCGCACAATGCGATAAATTTGGGCATGCATAGGATTTTTCTTTTTCTCATTTTGTTTTGTGCCGGGGCCGCCCATGCGGAACCTGTGGCGCAGGGCGCGCCGAACGCGCCCGAATACAGCCCCGCCTTTCCGGGTCAGACCCGCGCGCCCGAGGTGCTGTCCGGTGTGACGCCGGTGCAGCGCGTCTTTGCGTCGGGGCTGGAAAACCCGTGGGGCATCGCTGCATTGCCGGGTGGCGGTTATCTGGTGACCGAGCGGCCCGGCCGGTTGCGGTATGTCAGCGCCCAGGGTGTCGTGTCGGCCCCCATTGCGGGGGTGCCGAAGGTGCTTGCGCAGCAGCAGGGTGGGCTGCTGGATGTCAGCGTTTCACCGGAATTCGGGCAGAACAGGGTCTTGTTCCTGAGCTATGCCAAGCCGTTGGACGATGGCCGGTCCGTGACGGCGGTGGCGCGGGCAGTTCTGTCGCCGGACCGCAGCACGTTGACCGATCTGCGCGATATCTTCCTGCAGGATCCGCCCAGCGGGTCGCCGATGCATTACGGATCGCGGGTGGTGATCGACCGGCGGGGCGATCTGTTCATCACCACGGGCGAGCATTTCAGCCGCTCGGAACGGGTGCTGGCGCAGGATATCGCAACGACCTTCGGCAAGGTGGTGCATCTGAGCCCGGATGGTCTGCCGGTGGGGCGCGGCGGGCTGCCGCTGGGCATCTGGTCGCTGGGGCATCGCAATGTGCAGGGCGCCGCGATCCAGCCCGGAACGGGGGATCTGTGGACGGTGGAACATGGGCCGGCGGGCGGTGACGAGCTGAACCGGCCCGAAGCGGGCAAGAACTATGGCTGGCCGGTGGTGTCCTATGGCAAGAATTACAACGGGTCGCCGGTGGGCGAGGGGCGGACCCAGGCCGATGGCATGACCCAGCCGATCTATTACTGGGATCCGGTGATCGCGCCCGGTGGCATGATCTTTTATACCGGCGAGATGTTCCCGGAATGGTGGGGCAGCCTGTTGATCGGGTCGCTGAACCCCGGCGGTCTGGTGCGGTTGAGCCTGTTGGGCGACCGCGTGACGGGGGAAGAGCGGTTTTTCGTCGGTGACGCCCGCATTCGCGATGTGGAACAGGCGCCGGATGGGGCGCTTTTGCTGTTGGTGGATGCGCCCGATGGCGCGATCTGGCGGATCAGCCGCTAATCGGGCACGGCAAAGGTGGTCGAGGCCCAGAGCGTATGCCAGACCGGACCGGCCTCGGGATCTGTCTGGCCGGTCGGGCGCAGCACCACGGCATTCAACAGATAGCGCCGCCCGGGCAGGACCGGCACCGCGACCTGACCCGTGGGATCGGTGCGCAGGTTGAATGTGCGGACCGTGTCGCTTGGCAGCTTTTCGAACACCTCGACCTGGACATTGCCGCGGGGGGCGCCCTGATACAGCACGCGGATCGGCAGGCCATCCGAAAGATCGTCGGTATAGGGGTTTCTGAGGGCGACGATCTCGGTCTCCAGCCCGGTTGGGCGGTCCTGGCCCTGGCCCGTGCCCACGGCGATCAGCGCCTTGGCATAGCGGCGATAGCTTTCGGAAAAGGGCGGATTCAGGCGGGATAGGCTCTGATTATCGGCCACAACCTGTCCCAGATCCTTTGACGCGACGAAGCGGGCGAATTTCTCGGGCTTTTGATAGAAGACGCGCTTGTCGGTGGTTTCATGCACCACGATGGCCAAGCCGTCGGCGGGGGCGGGAATGTTCAGGGCGGGGCGGTCGCCCACGCGCGTTGCAAGCGGTGCCGTGCCATCCGGCGTGATCAGAAAGAAATCCGTCGTGTCGCGTGGCAGGAACGGATAGCTGGCGCCCTTGAAATTCTCACCCACGCGGAAATCAGCGACGATCTGACCGCCGGTTGGCAGTTGATATTCCTGTGGAGACAGCCAGAATTCATGTCCAAGGGCGGGCCGCAACAGCGCGCCAAGGCATAGAAGAAAGACGGTCAGAATGCGCATCGATAGAAAGCCCAAGTCGTTTCGCCAAAGGATGGCCCGAATCCTGATCATGGCAAGCCTTGTGTTGGGATCGGTTGCGCCGGTGGCCGCGCACGAGGTTCGGCCCGCCGTCGCGGATGTCGAGGTTTCGGCCGAAACAGTGACGATTCATGTCGATCTGGCGGTCGAGGCGCTGGTGTCCGGCATCGATCTGGGCAGCGTGCAGGACACCAACGACTCGCCGCTGTCGGGCTATTACGATCAGCTGCGCGCGCTGCCGCCCGAGGCGTTGGAGAAGGCGCTGCGCGCCGACTGGGCGCGCTTGGCGCCGGGGATCGTGGTACAAAGCGATGGCGCGCGGCTGCCGACGCGGATCGCATCGGTGCGCATCCCGCCGGTGGGCGACGCGGATCTGCAGCGTGACTCACGGTTGGTCATCGCCGCAGACCTGCCGCCGGGCGATGCGCCGGTGCAGGTGGGCTGGCTGGCGGCCTATGGCCCGCTGGTGGTGCGCCAGGTGGGCGAGGGGGATGTCTATTCCGGATATCTGGCCGGTGGCGAACTGAGCGACCCGCTGCCGCGTCAGGGCGTGGCGGATGTGGGCGCCGTGGCGGAGTTCCTGCGCTATGTCGTCTTGGGGTTCGAACATATCCTGCCCAAGGGGCTGGATCACATCCTGTTCGTGCTGGGGCTGTTTTTCCTGTCGCTGAACCTGCGGCCGCTCTTGGTGCAGGTCACGGCCTTTACCTTGGCGCATACGGTCACACTGGCGCTGGCGGCGCTGAAAATCGTCACTGTTCCTGCGCAAATCGTCGAACCGCTGATTGCCGCCTCGATCGTCTATGTCGCGGTCGAGAACATCGCGCGGCCCCGGCTGGGGTGGCAGCGCACCGCGATCATCTTTGCCTTTGGCCTGTTGCACGGGCTGGGCTTTGCCAGCGTGCTGGGCGAGATCGGGCTGAACCCGGCCCGTTTCGTGGCCGATCTGGTGGGGTTCAATATCGGGGTCGAGCTGGGGCAATTGACGGTGATCGCGCTGGCCTATCTGGCGGTGGGGCACTGGTTCGGGCAGCGGGATTGGTACCGTGCGCGGGTGGCGGTTCCGGCCTCGGCCGTGATTGCGCTGGTGGGGGCTTGGTGGTTTGTCGAGCGCGTCTTTTTGTGAGCGACCGGAATTCGCGCTTTTGATACCAAATATTGTGTCGTGTGCGTGACATTCCCCCCAGAAACGCCTATAAAATGCGGAAAAGTCAAAGGAAGGCTCGCATGGCCGAAAACGCGCAGGCACCTGAAGAATACGGCGCAGATTCCATCAAGGTTCTCAAAGGCTTAGAAGCCGTCCGCAAGCGGCCCGGTATGTATATCGGCGACACGGACGATGGCTCGGGCCTGCACCACATGGTGTACGAGGTCGTCGATAACGGCATCGACGAGGCGCTGGCCGGTCATGCCGATGCGGTGACGGTGACGATTCACGCCGATAACAGCGTTTCGGTCAGCGACAATGGCCGGGGGATTCCGGTCGATATCCACCCCGAGGAAGGCGTCAGCGCGGCCGAGGTCATCATGACCCAGCTGCATGCGGGCGGTAAGTTCGATTCCAACAGCTACAAGGTGTCGGGCGGCCTGCACGGTGTGGGCGTTTCGGTGGTGAACGCGTTGTCGGATTGGCTGGAACTGCGGATCTGGCGCAATGGCAAGGAACACACCGCCCGGTTCGAACGGGGCGAGACCGCCAAGCATTTGGAAGTGGTCGGCGATGCGGGTGACCGGACGGGGACCGAGGTGCGGTTCCTGGCCTCGACCGACACGTTTTCGAACTTGGAATACAGTTTCAAGACGCTGGAAAACCGTCTGCGCGAGCTGGCCTTTCTGAATTCCGGGGTGCGCATCATCCTGACCGATGAACGCCCGGCGGAACCGCTGAAGGCGGACATGCTCTATGAGGGCGGGGTCAACGAATTCGTCCGCTATCTGGATCGCCACAAGACGGTGGTGATGGAAGATCCGATCTTCATGACCGGCGAAAAGGACGGGATCGGCGTGGAAGTCGCCATGTGGTGGAATGACAGCTATCACGAGACGGTACTGCCTTTCACCAACAACATCCCGCAGCGCGATGGCGGCACCCATATGGCGGGCTTCCGGGGGGCGCTGACGCGGACGATCAACAACTATGCCCAGACCAGCGGGATCGCCAAGAAGGAAAAGGTGAACTTCACCGGCGATGACGCGCGCGAGGGGCTGACCTGTGTGCTGTCGGTCAAGGTGCCGGATCCCAAGTTCTCCAGCCAGACGAAGGACAAGCTTGTCAGCTCCGAGGTGCGGCCCGCCGTTGAAAGCCTGGTGAACGAAAAGCTGGCCGAGTGGTTCGAGGAACACCCGAACGAGGCCAAGCAGATCGTCGGCAAGATCATCGAGGCCGCTCTGGCCCGTGAAGCCGCCCGCAAGGCGCGCGAGCTGACCCGGCGCAAGACCGCGTTCGATGTCAGCTTCAACGCCGCCAAGCTGAAGGATTGCTCCGAAAAGGACCCGTCCCTGACCGAGCTGTTCCTGGTCGAGGGTGACAGCGCCGGTGGCTCGGCCCAGACCGGACGCGACCGCAAGAACCAGGCGATCCTGCCCCTGCGCGGCAAGATCCTGAACGTGGAACGTGCGCGGTTCGACCGGATGCTGTCCAGTCAGGAGATCGGCAACCTGGTGATGGCGCTGGGCACCGGGATCGGGCGGGACGAGTTCAATATCGACAAGCTGCGTTACCACAAGATCGTCATCATGACCGATGCCGACGTGGATGGCGCGCATATCCGCACGCTTCTGCTGACCTTCTTCTTCCGGCAGATGCCCGAGCTGATCGAGGGCGGGTATCTGTACATCGCGCAGCCGCCGCTGTTCAAAGTCAGCCGGGGCAAGTCCGAGGTGTACCTGAAGGATCAGGCCGCGCTGGAGGATTACCTGGTGCAGCAGGGGATCGAGGGCGCGACGCTGCGCCTGGGCTCGGGCGAGGAAATCGTCGGCACCGACCTGTTGCGCGTGATCGACGAGGCGCGGCAGGTGCGGCGCATCCTGCAGGCGTTCCCGACGCATTATCCGCAGAACATTCTGGAACAGGCCGCGATTGCGGGCGCTTTTGTGGCCGGTCAGGTCGATGCCGATCTGCAAGGCACCGCCGATGCGGTGGCCACGCGGCTGGACCAGATCGCGCTGGAGTACGAACGCGGCTGGCAGGGGCGGCCGACGCAGGACATGGGCCTGCGTCTGACCCGTGTGCTGCGCGGGGTCGAGGAGATCTGCACGCTGGACGGTCCGGTCCTGCGCTCGGGCGAGGCGCGCAAGCTGGGCAGCCTGACCGGCACCCTGCAAGAGGTCTATACCCAGCCCGCCAAGCTGATCCGCAAGGACCGCGAGACCCCGATTCACGGTCCGCTGGATCTGTTGTCGATCATCCTGGCCGAGGGCGAGAAGGGTCTGGCGCTGCAACGCTACAAGGGTCTGGGCGAGATGAACCCCGAACAGCTGTGGGAAACCACGTTGGATCCCGAGGCGCGGACCCTGTTGCAGGTCAAGATCGACGACCTGGCCGAGGCCGACGATATCTTTACCAAGCTGATGGGCGACGTGGTCGAACCGCGCCGCGAGTTCATCCAGCAAAACGCGCTGAGCGTCGAGAACCTGGATTTCTGATCCCGCTTTTGCGTCAGGCAAACGGGGCCTTGCGGGGATAACCTGCAAGGCCCTTTTTCGTGTCTAACGTTGCAGCAGATCGCGGTGGTGGCGGTCCAGCAGCAGCAACCCCAGCGCGGTCAGCCCCAGCCCCAGCCCCATGACATAGGGCACCGAAACATAGCTGGCGTCGTAATACGGATAGAAGCCGGCGCGCATCATCCCCACCACATGCACCAGCGGGTTGTACCACAGCACGCCGCGCCAGGGCTCGGGGATCGCATCGAACAGAAAGAAGATGCACGACACCAGAAACAGCGGCCGGTTCAGGATCGCCCAGATGCGCTGCCAGACCTGAAACCGCATCGACAGGAAGCAGTTCAGCGTCCCCACCCCGAACGACAGCATCCCCACCATGGCCAGGCTGGTGGCGATCCGGGGCAGGTCCAGCGCCGTCTTGGTGTCCCACGTTAGGGAAATGGCAGCAAATATCAGATAGCTCACAAGTAGCTGCGTGAAAAAATTCAGGCAGAAGCGCGCCAGCAGGGCGTCGACATATGTAACCCGCGGGTATGACAACAATGCTTTCGAGAACATCAGCGCTGTCGCCAGCTTGGCCTGAACATCCATATAGGCCAGGAAGGGCAGCATGCCGGTGGCATAGAACAGCGGAAAGTTCGTCCCAAGCGCGGGGGCCTGAAACCCCATCGAAAAAACAATCGTCAACAGCGCGATGCCTGCGGTCGGCTCCAACACAGCCCAGAGATACCCGCCCGGCGACCGGCCATAACTCGTCGACATTTCGCGCAGGATCAGCGCGATGATCGATCGTGGCGTGGCAATCCAGAACCGGGGCGTGGCCGATTTCAGGGCCGCGTTGGGATGGGTTTCTGCCGGAATAGTCATGGTTTTCCTGCCTTTCCTGATGACACGCACCGCACAGCGGATGCGCTGCGCCGCCCCGCGACTAAAGGCCGATTTGGTTAATAAACTTCGCATGAAGAAGGGATAATTTCGATGTCGAACGCCCCGCTCCAGAAACCGCAGACCGCGCCGGTTGCCGCCGCGCCGCGCCCGCTGGCCGCGCCATCGGTTCTGCCGCTGCGCCCCGTTGCGCCCCCTGTGCCCGCTGGCCGTCCACGCCGCCGGCACGGGCTGGTTCTGGGCAGCCTGATCCTTTTGGTGGTGCTGCCGGCAGCGCTGATGGCGGGGTATCTGTGGCGGCAGGCCGCGGATCAATACGCCTCGACCCTGGGGTTTTCGGTCCGGCAAGAGGAAAGCACCGCCGCGTTCGAGCTGTTCGGCGGGATGACGGCGCTGTCGGGGTCCAGTTCGTCGGATACCGATATCCTGTATGAATTCCTGCAAAGTCAGGAGCTGGTTGCCACGCTGGACCGGCGTCTGGACCTGCGCGGGCTGTGGTCGCGGCCGGAAAATGACCCGGTCTTTGCGTTTGATCCGCCCGGTTCGATCGAGGATCTGGTCGATTACTGGGGCCGGATGGTGCGGGTCAGCCATGACAGTTCGACCGGGTTGATCGAGGTGCGCGCGCTGGCCTTTGACGCGGGCGACGCGCAGCGGATCACGCAGGAAATCTTTGCCGAATCCAGCAAGATGATCAACGAGCTGTCGGATATCGCGCGCGAGGATGCGATCCGCTATGCCCGCGCCGATCTGGACGGGGCCGAGGCGCGGCTGCGCATCGCACGGCAGGACCTGACCACCTTCCGCAACCGCAACCAGATCGTCGACCCCACCATGGACACGCAAAGCCGGATGGGGCTGGTCACGACCCTGCAGGAACAGCTGGCGCAGGCGCTGATCGATCTGGACCTGCTGCGCCAGACCACGCGCGAGGCGGACCCCCGGATCAAGACCGCTGAGCTGAAGATTCAGGTGATACAGAGCCGCATTCAGGACGAACGTGACAAGCTGGGCGCGGGCACGGGGGCTGATGGTGCCTTTGCCGATCTGGTGGGTGAATACGAGCGTCTGACCGTTGATCGCGAATTTGCCGAACAGGCCTATACCACCGCGCTGGCGGCCTTTGACGCCGCCCGGTCCGACGCACAGCGGCAAAGCCGGTACCTGGCCGCCCATGTGCGCCCGACCCTGCCAGAGCAGGCCGAATATCCCCAGCGGCTGATCCTGTGGTCGGTTGCGGTGCTGTTTCTGGGCCTGATCTGGTCGGTGATGGTTCTGGTGGGCTACAGCCTGCGTGACCGGCGATAGGGGCCCGCGATGATCAAGCTGGAAAACCTGACCAAGACCTATCGCACCAATGGCACCACCAAGACGGTGCTGGAAAATGTGAACGCGATCTTCCCGACCGGGCGCAGCGTGGCGTTGCTGGGGCGGAACGGCGCGGGTAAATCGACCCTGTTGCAGCTGATTTCGGGGACGGTTGCGCCGACATCGGGCCGTATCCTGACCCGTGGGACGGTATCCTATCCGGTGGGGTTCGCGGGGTCGTTCCATCCGCAGCTTACGGGCGCACAGAACACGCGTTTCGTGGCGCGGATCTATGGCGTGGATACCGATGCGCTGGTGGCCTTCGTGCGCGATTTCGCGGAACTGGGCGAACATTTCCACCTGCCATTCCAGACCTATTCCGCCGGGATGCGGTCGCGGCTGGCCTTTGGGGTGTCGATGGGCATTCCGTTCGACACCTTTCTGGTCGACGAGATCACGGCGGTGGGCGACCAGGCCTTTCGCGAGAAAAGCACCCGCGTGTTCGAGGAACGCCGCCGCCGGGCCGGGTCGATCTTCGTCTCGCACTCACCGGCGGTGATCCGGGACAATTGCGATTGCGGCGCGGTGCTGAGCGGCGGGCAGCTTTATTTCTACAACCAAGTCGAGGATGCCCTGCGCCACCATCACGAGCTGATGTCGGCGGTCGCCCTGGCCTGAACCGTGGGCGGGGCCATGCCGCGCCACAGATCCTGCATCCGGCGCGTCCACAGGTCGGGGTTGAACATCGACGCCCAAACCGCGTGGATCCGCGCGCGGTGCCCGGCCATGTCGGCGCGATAGGCCCGCGCCAACGCCTCGACCGCCGTGGCGGCGGACTGCGGGTCGCGCATGTCCAGACGGGCTGCCAACGGATGCAGGGTCAGGATCTCGGCCGTGCCGGGGATATCGGCCATCGCCACCGGCAACCCGGCCTCGAACGCCTCGAGCGCGGCAATCGGCATCCCCTCGTAGCGCGAGGTCAGAAGAAACACGTCCGATTGCGCCAGATAGGGGCGCACATCGGCCACCGGCCCGACAAAGCGGATGCGGTTCAGCGCATCGGGGCTGAGCCGTCCCGCCAGCCGGGCACGAAACCCCGCCGCATCGGTGCCGGCGCCGCATAGGGTCAGCCGCGCGGTCGCGGGCAGGCGATTGAACAGCCGCGCGGCGGCGGCGATGTTCTTCTGAAAGCTGTCCCGCCCGGTCATGATCACGCGCGGCCCGACCCCCGGCGGGGCGGGCAGCGGATCGGGAAGGGGGCCCAGATCGGAACAATTGGGCAGCACATGCGGCCTGTGACGGGCCAGAAGATTGCGCGGCAGGGCGCGGCGCATGCGCTGGCACGCGGCCTCGGACAGAAAGACCAGATCCTGCGGCGCGCCGCGTCGCAGCAGCTGCGCCTCGACCAGGCGGGACGCGGCGGCCTGGCCGGTGCGATGGCCCGGATCGAAGGGCAACCCGTGATAGGTGACCGCCAGCCGGGGCAGGATATCGGGATGGCGCAGCGCGATCAGGCGGCTCAGGAACACCGCCATGCGGGAATGCGCCCAGACCACGCTGTCGGGATGGTCGTGCAGGACCGCGCGCAGCCGGCGCAGCGTGCGGCCGGTGGAAACGGGCCGTAACGTGCTGCGCAGCCCCGGCACCGTGATGTGATCGGCGCCGGTATCGGTCAGAAAGTCATAGCCGCCCCGGTTCTGGTCCGAAATCACGGTGATCCGCGCCAGATCGTCCAGTGCGCGCACGGTATGCCGGATATAGGTCGGCACGCCCGAATAGCCGCCATCGCCACCGATCAGGATCAGCCCGGGGCGTGTGCTTTCATATCCGTCCAAGAATGGCGGCCCCCCAGAACCCCAGCGATGACATCGTCGATTGCCGGTATACACCAGTTTCGCACAATTGTCCGATGCGTTCGGGAAGGGTTGCCTGACGGCTGCGCGCAAGCCGCGCCAGAAGGTTGCGGTTGTCCGGTGTCAGCAGGGCGGCGCAACGATCCAGCGCCGCCAGTTGCAGCGCCAGGCGCCGGGCATAGCGGCCGCGCAGCACGTCGCGCTTGTTGCGCAGACGGGCGGCCAGCCCCTCGCCCGCGCCCAGGGCGTTGCCGTCATGCTGGCGGTAAAGCAGGGTCGGTTCGGGATCGACGATGATGTGCGCGCCTGCCCCGCTGAGCATCTGATAGAGCCACCAGTCATGGGCGAAGACCGGCCCGCATTTTTGCGCGGCGCGTGCGGCCAGCCGTGCGGCGGCCGCGTTCAGCACGATGGTGTTGCCGGGCGCGACATTCTCGATCAGCGCGTTGGCGAAATCGGGCGCCCGGTCAAAGCGGCGCGACACCGCCCGCCGCCCGCTGCGCGGGTCCCAGTTCCAGCGGCGGCTGCAATAAAGCGCGGGCTGGTCCGCCGGGATGCGATCCAGATGCGCCAGCGCACGCGCCAGCTTGCCGGGCAGCCAGATATCGTCCTGATCGGACAGCGCGACTGGCCCGGTTGCGTCTTGCTGGGTGGCGATCAGATGCATGAAATTCGCGGCAAAGCCCCGCCCCGGCCCCGCGACATGGCTGATGCGACGCCCACGCCCGGCCGCGGAGCGCGCGAAATCGCGGATGATATCGGCATCGCGGGGGTCACCGCCGTCATCGCCGATCTGCAGATCCCAGGGCACCGATTGCGCGGCGAAACTGTCCAGCTGCGCCCGCAGATGATCGCCACCGTGATAGATCGCCATCAGGATTGTCGTGGTCATGTCATGCAATCCTTTGTTCCCCTCAAAACAGGAAATGATCCGCGTCCAGATCGCCGAGGTTGATCGAAAGCAGCAGGATTTCCACCGGCCCGGCCAGGATCCGCACATCCGCGCCCGATTGGGTGGCGTGGTTGGACATCAGGTCGCTGAAATCGGTGATCGCGGTGACTGCCGACAGGTCGATCCTGTCGATGGTGCCGGTCAGTTCGAAATCGGTGATCTGGTCCTGGCCGGACAGGTCGTCGAACTGAAAAAGGTCGCTGCCGCTGCCACCGGTCAGGATATCGTCGCCGTCCGAGCCGATCAGTAGGTCATCGCCATCCTCGCCCAGCAGCGTGTCGTTGCCCGCGCCGCCGATCAGCGTGTCGCTTGAGCCGCCATTTCCGCCAAACAGCTCGTCATCGCCCGCGCCGCCGTCCAGCGTGTCGGCGCCCAGGTTCCCCTCGAGCCGGTCATTGCCATTGCCGCCCCACATCAGGTCGTCGCCCGCGCCCCCGTTCAACAGATCGAACCCGTCGCCGCCATCCAGAAAATCGTCCGACCCTTCGGCGAACAGGAAATCCGAGCCCTGGCCGCCCAGCAGCGTGTCCGCGCCGGTGGGGCCGCCGTAAAGCCGGTCGTCGCCTGATCCGCCCTCCAACACATCGTCGTCTTCGCCGCCGAAGATCTGGTCGTTGCCCGATCCGCCGCGCAACGTGTCGACGCCTGCGCCGCCCTGCAGGATGTCGGCCCCGGCCTCGCCAAACAGCTGGTCGTTGCCATCGCCGCCGATCAGCGTGTCATTGCCCGACGGCCCGCCATAGATCAGGTCGGCGCCCGCGCCGCCATCCAGGCTGTCGAACCCGGTGCCGCCATAAAGGCTGTCATTGCCATTTCCGCCCAGAAGCGTGTCGTTGCCGCTGCCGCCATTCAGGTTGTCGAACCCGTCACCGCCGTCGATCAGGTCATTGCCGGGCTCGCCGAACAACAGGTCGGTGCCGCGCCCGCCGATCAGGGTGTCATCATCGGTCCCGCCGCCGTAGAGCGTGTCGTTGCCATCGCCGCCCGACAGGATATCGGCGCCCGATCCGCCCTCCAGCCGGTCGCCATCGGCGCCGCCGTCCAGCACATCGTCGCCCGCGCCCCCGCGCAGGGTGTCGTTACCGTCCCCGGCGGTCAGGCTGTCCGCGCCTTCGCCCCCGTCGAGCGTGTCATTGCCGGTGCCGCCCGAAAGCTGATCGTGGCCCGCGCCGCCCGACAGCAGATCATGGCCGCCGTCACCCTGCAACAGGTCATCGCCATCGCCGCCGGTTAGGCTGTCATCGCCGCCGAACCCGAACAGCAGGTCGTCGCCATCGGCGCCCTCCAGATCGTCGATCAGGTCGCTGCCGGTGATCGTATCGGCCCCCGGCGTGCCCAGGATCGTGCCGCCCCCCGGCCCGGTTTCCAGCTGAAACCCGGCGTCAAAGGCCCAGGCGACATCCAGCTGGATCCGGCCGCTGTTCAGGATCGTGTCCGCGCCGAAATCGCTGCGCTGGATCGTTCCGCCATGCGCGGAATAAAGCGCGATGACCTCGCCATTCACATAAAGGTCGGCGCCATCGATCCGGCTGATCAGCGTCAGGTTGTCGATCTGGGTCTCGGCCCCGATCTGGCTGAGGTCCAGCCGGTCCTGCGTCGGGTCGAAATCGGTGATCGTGTCGACCGTCCCGTCACGGGTCAGGATAAACAGATCGGCGCCCGCGCCACCGCTCAGCGTATCGGCCCCGGCGCCGTCCATCAGGATATCGTCGCCGCCCTTGCCCGACAGGCTATCAGCGCCCAGCCCCCCGGCCAGGATGTCATGGCCCGACCCGCCGTTCAGCGCCGCACCGGTATCGGCGGCGACCTTTGTATTGCGCGCCGCGCCCAGATCGGCGGTGAGCTTGGTGATGCCGGTGCCGGTTTCGCTGGCGGCAAAGATCTGAAGCGTGCGGTTGAAGCGGGTCGCGGTCAGGGCGCTGACATTGTTCAGAAACGCGCCGGGCTGATCGGCGATCACGGATTCCAGCAGCAGCAAGCCGCCCGGCAGCACCCGAAACAGCGTCAGCCCGTCATCGCCGCCCCCGGCGATCACGAACGCCTCGTCCCCGGCCTGAACCGTGGCCATCGCGCCGATGGCGGCAAAGCGGGTGTCCAGCGTATCCAGCACATGATCGACCACCTGCATCTGCCCGGTGGCGTCCAGCCGCAGCACCGACAGTGACTTGCTGTCCGCCGCGCCCACGATCACGTAATCCTGCCCCGCGACGGTGACGATGCCGCTGGTCGTGGGGGCATTGATCGGCAGGCCGGTATCGGCCGACAGGGTCTGTACCGGCTGCAGATCGCCATTGGCGCCGATGCGCGACAGGCTGATCGCGTTCGCCCCGTCCCGCAGGATCAGCAGATAGCCGTCGCCGCCGGAGTCGAATGTCATCAGATGGCTGGCGCGGGCGGTTTGCAGCGCGGGATCGGTGGCCTGTTGGCTGAGGGCAAGGGTGCCATCCCCCTGATCCTGCAACCGGGCGATCCCGCCAGTGTGCCAGGCGCCGTACATGTACTGGCCATCGGCATAGGACGCGACCTCGCCCAAATCGCTGAGCGTATGGCCGCTGGCCGAATGCATGGTCCAGGCGCCCAGCGATCCGGTGGTCCCGATCTCGGCCCCGCCGATCGACGCGCCGGCCAGCCCCGCCAGCATCAGGTGATCCGCGCCCCCGATCCGGAACACCGCCGGATCGGGTTCGAACGACCGCAGCAGCACGGCGGGCAACAGGCGGCTGCCGGATTCGGTGACGGCGCTGCTGGTCACGCTGAAGGTGGTGATCGCTGCGCCTGCGCGCGCGACACTGGTCAGAAGCAGTGCGGTGCCGGTGTCGATCAGCTCCAGGCTGACAATCCCGGACAGGGATTCGGTGCGCGCAGCGGAAATCGCTGCGGCGATGTTCATGTCCACCCGAGGCATGATGTTCCCACTCGAAGGTTCCCGAACAGGATGCCCCTCAGGGGTTTTCCCGGACGTTAACCGCCAAGACAGGAAATAAAGATGAGTTTAGGTAAATTAACGGGTCAGAGGCCCAGCTGCCCGGTCTGGCGCAGCAGGTTGCAGGTGGTGCGCACCAGCTCGTCACTGATGCCCGGCTCGGACAGCGCATGCCCGGCCATGGGCGCAAAGCGCAGCTCGGCCCGGGGCCAGTTCTGCGCCAGGGTCCAGGCCGCGTCGGGCGGGCAGATCATGTCATAGCGCCCCTGTACGATGCTGGCGGGGATATCGGCGATCAGCGGCAGGTCACGCAGGATCTGGCCATCGCATTCCAGAAAGCCCCCATTGCGGAAATAGTGGTTTTCGATCCGTGCAAAGGCCAGCGCGTAATCGGCGGGGCTGTTGCCCACCCGCCCGTGGCTGGAGATCGACGCCAGCGCGTTTTCCCAGTTCGCCCAGGCCTGGGCATAGCGGATTTCCTGCGCCCGGTTGCCGCTGAACAGCCGCTTGCCATAGGCTTCGATCAGGTCGCCGCGCTCGTCTTCGGGGATCAGGTCGCGGAACCGGGCCCACAGGTCGGGCCAGAACCGCCCGGCGCCGCCGCCATAGAACCAGTCAAGCTCGGCCCGGGTCAGCAGGAACACGCCCCGCAGGATCAGGTAAGCCGCCCGGTCGGGGTGTTTCTGGGCGTAAAGCAGCGACAGGGTCGCGCCCCAGCTGCCGCCGAACACGACCCAGCGGTCGATGCCCAGCGTCTTGCGGATCTTTTCGATATCCGCGATCAGGTGCCATGTGGTGTTGGCCTCGGTCGATGCATGGGGCCGCGACCGGCCGCAGCCGCGCTGGTCGAACAGGACGATGCGATAGGCGTCCGGGTCGAAATAGCGGCGCATCGACGGGCTGCATCCGCCGCCCGGACCGCCATGCAGAACCACCACGGGAACCCCATCGGGGTTGCCGCATTGTTCGACATGCAGCACATGCCCGTCGCCCACATCCAGCATGCGCTGGTCATACGGGGTCAGCGGCGGAAACAAATGATGGGCTGCGCGTTTTTGGCCTGCGGATTTATCCATGATCGAACTATATAACGGCAAGTGTTGCCCCAACAGAGGGATTTACGGATGTCAGAGGCGCCGATGCAAGCAGGAACCACGATCGACCCGCAGGAGGTCGCGAAATTCGAGGCGATGGCCGCCGAATGGTGGGACCCTGCCGGAAAATTCAAACCTTTGCACATGCTGAACCCGTGTCGGCTGGACTACATCACCCGCCAGATTGCGGCGCAGTTCGGCCGCGACCTGACCGCGCCGCGTCCCTTTGCGGGGCTGCGGCTGCTGGATATCGGCTGTGGCGGCGGGCTGCTGAGTGAACCGATGGCGCGGTTGGGGGCCGATGTGGTGGGCGCCGATGCGGCGGCGGGCAACATTCCCGTCGCACAGGTTCATGCCGAACAATCCGGCCTGAGCATCGATTATCGCAACATCACTGCCGAAGCGCTGGCCGAGGCGGGCGAGAAATTCGATGTGGTGCTGAACATGGAGGTGGTCGAGCATGTGGCCGACCCCGCGCTTTACCTGTCGGCCTGTGCGGCGCTGCTGAAGCCCGAGGGGCTGCATATCTGTTCCACCCTGAACCGCACCGCCAAAAGTTTCGGTGCGGCAATCATCGGGGCGGAATACATCATGCGCTGGCTGCCCAAGGGCACGCATGAATGGTCGAAATTCATCACCCCGGATGAGCTTTACGACCTGTTGCGCGGCGCCGGGCTGGACCCGGTCGACCGCAAGGGGTTCGTGTTCAACCCGCTTAGCTGGCAATGGTCGATCTCGGACCGGGATCTGGCGGTGAACTATGTCACCGCCAGCGTGCCCGCGCCGGTCTAGACCGCGTCGGTGCCCAGTTTCCACGGATCGGCATTGACCGTGGCGGGGGCGCCGCTGATGACCTTGTAAGGGGTGCTGACCGGGCGGCTGCCATCGGCGGTCGCCTCTTTCCAGGCGCTCAGCTGCTGAACCTGCGCGATCAGCCCGGCCCCTTCGAAGAACTGCAGATAGCGGCTGTCCGACATCTGGCCCGTGCCCGCGCTGGCAAAGGGCAGGTCGGCGGTCAGCACGTCATCGACAAAGATCCGCGCCCATCCCAACGTGAAGTTGACCGCGAACCGCAAGGTCACAGTCACACCGATGGCCGGGGTGACATTCGACACCTGCTGCAACGCAATCACGTTGGTGCCGCTGCTGTCGCGGACCTGAACGCGGGCCTGTCCGTTGCTTGGGCGGACCTCCAGCCGCAGATAGGCGCCATTGGTGAAGAACAGGTCATAGAACCCGGTGCCCCCGCTGCCAAAGGACAGCTCGGCCTCCATCGTCACGCCGGTGATGCCGGTGCCGACCGCATCGGTGTCCTTGAAATAGGGGCCCGTCAGATCAACATCGAAGCTTTGCGGCGCGGTCAGCGTGTTGGCCAGAACGTCCGGATCGGGCAGCGCCCTGAGCGGGATCCCCTCGACCCCGGCCGCGCCGGTATCGACCAGCGGGATATCCTTCCACAGCGCGGCATAGTGGTCGTCGGGATAGGCGATCATGCCCGTTGCGCCGCCTAGGCCATAGTTGATCTGGTCGGCAAAGGTGAACACGCCCCCGCCATTGGGATAGATCCGGACGCGCCCGGCCACGATCTCGGCCCGCTCGGCGGGCAGGCCGTTGATCTGCCAGCCCGCGACATCGGTCCAGTGCGGAAACGTGTCGTCCAGCGGTGTCTCGCCGCGTGCGATCCGCGTCGTGGTGACCGGACCGGCCGAGGACCAGACCTCGACATAGGCGCCGCCGGGTTCCCACGCGGCCTGATCGAATTCCGGCACGGCCCAGCCGACCATCCCCGATGCCTGCAGGATCGCATGCGCATAGAATCGCGCGCGCCGCTGCAACCCGTCGGGATCCTCGCCCGCGGGGTGGGCGGTGTCTTCCCACCCGCCGGCCCCGTCCGGCCGCCCGTTCAGATAGCTGAGCAGTTCGATCCCGTACGGCAGGAAGATCCCACCCGCATTCGGGTTCTCGATCATCGCCCGCCAGCTGTCGCGGGCCAACTGCTTGTTGTTCAGGTGCGAGCTGACGGAACCGTTCGCCAGATGCGTGGCGTCCTGCATCGCCTCGGTGATGTCGAAACGGTGCGGCCCATGCGCGATCCAGCGGGTATAGGCGGGGTCGTAAAGCTCGGTGAAGCTGTGGTCATAGCTTATCGTGCTGCCCGCGCCATAGGTCAGCGTGCCCGGCACCGCAAAGGGGGTGCCGTCCTGTTCCAGCCCGGTGAACAGCGGGAACAATGCCTCTTCATAATTGCTGCCCAGGCTGCCGGGTGCGGCGAACCACGACCAGGCGGCCATGCCGACCGACTGCCCATCGGCGGTGGCATAGGTGTGCAGCGCAAGGTCGTCGGCCCAGTTCCGCCCGGCATCGGAATCATTGACCAGATGGCGGGGGTCGGTTCCCGATACCGTATGGGCGACGATGGCGAATTTCTCGCCCGGGCGCTCCGCGGCAAAGGTGTTGGCCATCGCCGCGACCGCCGATGTCACGGGCGTGGCCCCGGTCACCTGGCTGTGCTGCACGCCACCGTCGAAATACATGTATTGCACGGCCTCGTCGTCCAGAATGGCGGGCGGCGTGGTGGCGTCGTGAAAGCTGCTGTGGAAACGCGCGTCCTCGGACTGGCCCCAGATCGCAATGACATGGCCCACGCCGAATCGGCTGGTGCTTTGCCGGGCCACCACGGGCGCCGATTGAATGCGCACCTGCGCCCGGTACCATGATGCGCTGCGCGGGGCGCTGATCTGGCCGGACCAGTCGCCATTGCCGTCGATGGTCGCGACCGGCGTCCATGCGGTCGATGTCGCACCGCCATCGTCGACGGACAGCGCGCGGGCCTCGACCACCTCGCCGCTGCTGCCGGTGCCGCTCAGAGCGATATCGGCCGTGTTCGCGCCAAGGGCAATGCCGCTGTCGAACAGGGTCCGGTCGCGGCTGAAATCGTTCAGCGCAAGATCGGGCAAGACCGGGGGTTCCGCATCTTCGGCTGTGGTGCCCGCCCCAATGGCAAGGCCGATCGAAATCATCATATCAAACACCTTCCTGCGCCGTTCGGCCCCCGCGAGACAAAGAAAAATAGTCCCTGTTTCAGCGAAACAGGGGCATTTTCCTGCTGTCTGTGGAAACCGGATGGCGGTTTGTCATCCCTTCCCGGACCGGCAGGGTGATCCGCCGATCCATGGTTTCGGGACCCTAACAGGCCAAGGGCGATGTTGCGTTTCGGGGCGCCCTGGCGCGCGCCGGATCAGGGTGCGGTTAACTGGTTGGGCATCCCAGGTTGTTCAGGATCGCGGGCAAAAGGACCCTGTTCGTGGCCTCTGCCGTGGGGTGCAGACCATCGGCGAACGCGTCTTTCCAGCCCGGCTGGGCCAGCCAGCGCGGATAGGCATCGACCAGCCCGGTATCGAACCGCCCGGCCAGATCACGATAGCTTTGGTAGTGCGCCCAAAGCCGTGGCCGGATCAGCCCGCGCAGCCCGTGGGCGGGGCTCATCGTCATCAGCATGACCTGCGGGCGGGGCTGCGCGGCGCGCAGGGCGTTCAGGATCTCTGCATGGGTGTCGATGCTTGCGGCCAGCGGGACGCCATCCCGGATATCGGCATCGTTGATGGCGAACTCGATCAGGATCAGATCGGCGTTTTCGGCCAGAACAGTGTCGATTTGGTCGCGGCCCCAGGTCACCGGGCGGCCCGGCTCGGCAATGCGGGTCACGGTCACCGGGCGGCCCAGGCAGTGCGCCAATGCGTCCTGCAACCGGTCGGGCCAGTCATAAAGCGCGGTCAGGCTGGTGCCCATTGCCACGACTTTCAGCGGCGATGCGTCCGACAGGGGAATGGGCCGGTCAGCGGGCGGCCCCGGTTGCGGCGCGCGCCAGACCGCCGCCCAAAGCCCCACCGCCGCCAGCATCAGCGCGGCAAGGGCGAAAAGCGATCTACGCCTCACCTTGCTCGGCCAATGCGCTTTCGGTGGCATCCGCGGTCGCGAACCGGCCGTATTCCACGACCTCGATATCCGATTGCAGCACCCGCGCGGGATTGCCCGCGACGACCGATCTGGCGGGCACCGATTTCGTCACCACCGATCCCGCGCCGACGACGCAGTTGTCGCCGATCTCGACCCCCGGCAGGATCAGGCTGCGCCCGCCGATGAAGCAATTCTCGCCGATCCGCGTGTGCAGATAGAGCCCCCGCGTCCGGTCATGGGTCAGGATGCGGCTTTCGAACGCGACATAGCTGTTCTTGCCCACATGCACGCCCACCGGAAAGGTCCGGTCGAACTTGGCCGATAGCGAAAATTGGGCCGTGGGGTGGATGTCCATGCCCCAGACTTTGCGCAAATAGGCGCGTTTCAGATCAACCAGCACATTCCGCAGCCGCGACAGCCGGTTCAGCCCGCGCCGCTTGGCCTTTTTGTACACCGGCGTTGCGTTTGCCTGCGTGGGCGCCATATCCCATCCATATGATGTTGGTTTGTGCCCGTTTATGCGCGAAACTGTTCTTGAACGAAAGCACTGAGTCCCATGAGTCTTTTCCAGCGATTTCCGACTGTTGCGCTTGTGCTGTTTTTCTGGCCGCTTGCCGCTTTTGCGGACTGCAGCGGGATCCGGATCGCCGATCATGCGCAATTGGTTGCCGCGTTGAGGCAGGATCTCGGCGGAAAGACGCTGGCGCTGGCGCCGGGCGATTACGGTGCGGTGACCTATGCCCGGCGCAGCCATCCGGCAGATCGGCGCCTGCGCATCTGTTCGGCCGATCCGGCCCGGCCCGCGCAGTTCACCGGTCTGACCCTGCGCGATGTGTCGGGTCTGATCCTTGAGGACCTGCGCCTGCAATACCGCTTTCAGCCCGGCGACAATGCGATCACGACCCGCCCGTTCCGCATCGTCAAGGGCGCGCATATCACCCTGCGCGGGATCGAGTTTGCCGGCGATGTCGCGCGCGGCTCGGTGCCACATGACAACGGTTTCGGGGCGGGAAAGGGTCTGTTTGTGGACGCCTCGCGCGATATCGCCGTCACAGGGTCCGAGTTTCATACCTGGCACAAGGCGGTGTCGATCCACCGCAGCCGCGATATCGTCTTCAGCGGCAATGACATCCATTCCATCCGGTCCGACGGGATGAACCTTGTGCAGGTGGAAAATGTCCTGATCGAACGCAACCGGATCCATGATTTCGTGCGCTCAATGGCCTCGCCCGACCATCCGGACATGATACAGATCTGGACCACGCGCACCGACCGGCCCAGCCGCAACATCACGATCCGGTCGAACGTGATCAATTCCGGCAGCGGCAAATACACCCAGTCGATCTATATCAGCAACCGGCGGGTCAGCGATGACGGTGCCGGGCACGAGATGTTCTATCGCAACACCCGGATCGAGAATAACGTCATCATCAACGCGCATCTGCATGGCATCACCGTCGGCGCGACTGACGGGCTTCTGATCGCGAACAACACCCTGGTGCGGTCGCATTTTTCCAAAGGCTCGCGCAACAGCCCCAAGCTGTATGTGCCGACGATCCGGGTGGGGGCCGAATCGATGAACGTCACGATCACCCGCAACATCACCCCCGAAATCATCGGTTGCGACAAACGGGGGCGGCGCTGCCGCGAGAACCTGCTGACGCAGGACAACGCGCCCAGCGGGCCCACCTATGTCAGCCGCGTCTTCGCCGACCCGCAGAAGCCCAGCCCGACTCGGGTATCGCAGTTCCGCTATGCGCGGGGCGGTCCGGCATATGGTCAAAATGTCGGCTCTGATCTGCTGGTCGATCCAAATTGATGCGGATTTGCGCCGATCGCTGCGAAATCGGCTGAAATTCGCCGTCCCGCGCGTCGGGCCAAGTTGATTTTTCGTGATCCACCGGGAACTTAGGGACAGTGAAGTACAAGCCGGAGTTCCCAATGACCACGCCCGAAACCGGAGTCGTCATCGTCACTTTCAATTCCGGCGATGTCATCATCGACTGTCTGGAAACGCTGATGTCGGCGGCGCGCGGGCGGCTGCGTGTGGTGGTGGTCGACAATGCCTCGACCGACGATACGGTCGCGCGGATCCGGCGCTGGGCCGCGGGCGAGGGCGCGCCGTCCAGCGATGCCGACCTGCCCTTTGCGGTGACCCCATTGGCCAAGCCGATCCCGGTTCTGGACAGCGGCACCGGGCTGGACGGCATTACCATCGTGCAATCGGATCAGAACCTGGGCTTTGCCGGCGGTGTGAACCTGGGGCTGGAGCGGCTGCGGCAGGAACCGAGCGTCGGCTATTTCTGGGTGCTGAACCCCGATTGCGTGACCCCGCCGGACACCGTGGATGGGCTGCTGCGCTATCTGGCGGATGCGGCGCCGCAGGGCATGATCGGCGGGCGGGTGAACTATGTTGCGACGCCCGATGTCATCCAGATCGATGGCGGCCTTGTGAATTTCACCACCGGGGTCACCGGCAATGTCCATCTTGGGGCCAGCCACGCGCTGACCCCGGCGCCGGATGTGGCCCAGATCGACTTCATCACCGGCGCCAACATGATCGTGTCGCGCAGCTTTCTCGATCAGGTGGGCCTGATGCGCGAGGATTATTTCCTGTATTACGAAGAGGTCGACTGGGCGATGCGCCGGGGCGATCTGCCGTTGCATTACTGCGCCGATCTTCTGGTCTATCACCATGCGGGCACCTCGATCGGGTCGCCCACGGTTTCGCGCATCGCATCGCCGTTTTCGCTGTATTTCAAGCATCGCGCGCGGATGATGTTCCTGCGCCGGTTCAACCCGCGGGCGCTGGTGATGGGCTATGCCTATTCTGTGGCGCTGATCCTGCGGACCCTGTTGCAGGGGCACCGGGCCGAGGCCTGGGCGATCTTTGCGGCGATCAATGGGCGACCGGCGCCCAAGGCGGTGCGCGCGCGTCTGTCGCAGGCGGCGCAGCGGATCGCATTCGGCACCTATGGCGCCTGACGTAGAAATGCCGCAACACGATCCCCGTTCGATCCTTTGCGCGCTGGGGGGTGATCCGTTTGACCGGATCGGCTAAACTGGGCATCCATCGGGTCACGGAAACAAGAGCAGCCCCTTGACCATCGCACAGACCAACATGGCCACCGGACGGCTACCGGCCCGCGAAACCGCCGTGCCCTATGGCTGGCTGATCACGCTGTTCTATATCTCGATCCTGACGCCGGTCTTCCTGAATGTCGGCTCTCTTTCGCTGCCGCCATATCGGTTGCTTCTGCTGCTGACCTTCTTTCCCTCTGTCTTCTTGTGGGTCACGGGGCGATTGGGCGAACGCCGCATGATGGATGTCTTTCTGATCATGTTCAGCCTGTGGGCAGCGCTGACCCTGTTCAAGGCGCACAGCTTCGGCTCGATCTACAAGGTGGTGGGCTATAATACGCTGGAGACCGCCGGGGCCTATTTCCTTGGCCGGATGGTGGTTCAGAACCCCCAGGCCTTCGTCCGGCTGGTGCGCGATCACTTTCTGGCGCTGCTGGTGATGTTGCCGCTGGCGCTGCTGGAAACCCAGACCGGCGATCCGCTGGTCATCAGCTTTCTGGGCAAGTTTCTGCAAACCCATCCGATCATCACGTATGAACCCCGCCTGGGGTTGGAACGGGCACAGGTGCTGTTCCAACACCCGATTATCTTCGGGCTGTTTTCCGCCGCTGGCTTCGGTCTGTTCTGGAAGGTGTTCACCGGCGGCAAAAGCTTCCTTGCCTCAGGCACGTCCATTGTGTCGGCGGTCTGTTCGGTGTCATCGGGCGCGATCATGGTGCTGCTGATCCAGTGGATCTTTACAGGCTATGACTGGGTGATGCGCCGGGTCCGGATACGGTGGCTGCTGTTTTTCGGGGTTTGCCTGTTCCTCTATATTGCGGTCGACATCATGTCGAACCGGTCGCCTTTCCACGTGTTCGTGTCTTACCTGACGCTGAATTCGTCGACCGGGTACAATCGCATCCGGATCTGGGAATACGGCATCCAGAACGTCAAATCGCACCCGATCTTTGGCATCGGCATGCGTGACTGGGTGCGCCCCAGATGGATGAGCGCCAGCGTCGACAACCACTGGCTGCTGATGATGATGCGGCACGGCTATATCGGCGGGTTCCTGTTCACCATGCCATTCGCGATTTTCCTGACCCGGCTCAGCCGCGCAAATCTGGTGTCCGATGTGGCGCGCCGCCAGCGGCAAGGGATCCTGATTTCCATGGGCGCGCTGCTGATCGGGGCCAGCACGGTGTTCCTGTGGGGGCCGATCTATGTCTGGCTGATGTTCTTTCTGGGCGCGTCGGTGTGGTTGTTGTCCTATCGCGAGCCGGACGCGCCGGAAGACAGCGCGCCCCAGGATGCGGCGGCGCAGGGCACACGCTATACCCGGTTTGCGCCCAAAAGCCGCAAGCGGAACTGAAAAGGCCGGCGCAGGGATCTGCACCGGCCTTGAACGTTCGTGATCGCGCGGGTTCGCGTTACATCATCTCGCGCACATCGGTCAGATGGCCGGTCACCGCCGCCGCCGCGGCCATTGCCGGGCTCATCAGGTGGGTGCGCCCGCCGCGGCCCTGACGGCCTTCGAAGTTGCGGTTGGACGTCGCTGCGCAGCGTTCGCCGGGCTGCAACTGGTCGGGGTTCATCGCCAAGCACATCGAACACCCCGCAAGGCGCCATTCGAAACCGGCCTCCTTGAAGATATCGGCCAGACCCTCTTCCTCGGCCTGGGCACGGACCAGGCCCGAGCCGGGCACGACCATCGCGCGCAGACCGTCCTTGATCTTCTTGCCCTTCAGGATCGCGGCTGCGGCGCGCAGATCCTCGATCCGGCCATTGGTGCACGACCCGATGAACACCGTGTCGATCTTGATGTCGGACAGCGGGGTGCCCGGCTCCAGCCCCATATATTCCAGCGACCGCGCGGCCGCGTCGACCTTGCCGCCCTTGAAGTCCGAGGCATTGGGCACATTGGCCGTGATCGGCAGCACGTCCTCGGGGCTGGTGCCCCAGGTGACGACCGGCGCGATATCCTCGCCCTTGATGGTGATGACCTTGTCCCAATGCGCGTCGTCATCGGAATAAAGCGTCTTCCACCAGGCCAGCGCGGCTTCCCACTGGGCGCCCTTGGGCGCGTGCGGGCGGCCCATCACGTATTCGAAGGTCTTCTCGTCCGGGGCGATCAGACCGGCGCGCGCGCCGCCTTCGATGGCCATGTTGCAGACGGTCATGCGGCCTTCCATCGACAGATCGCGGATCGCCTCGCCGCAATATTCGATGACATAGCCGGTGCCGCCGGCGGTGCCGGTTTCGCCGATGACCGACAGCGTGATGTCCTTGGCGGTGACGCCCGGGCGCAGCTTGCCGGTGATCTCGACCTTCATGTTCTTGGATTTCTTCTGGATCAGCGTTTGCGTGGCCAGAACGTGCTCCACCTCGGACGTGCCGATACCGTGGGCCAGCGCGCCGAACGCGCCGTGGGTCGCGGTGTGGCTGTCACCGCAGACAACGGTCATGCCGGGCAGGGTCCAGCCCTGTTCGGGGCCGACGATATGCACGATGCCTTGGCGGATATCGGACACAGGGTAATAGTGGATGCCGAATTCCTTGGCGTTCTTGTCCAGTGCGGCAACCTGAACGCGGCTGTCTTCGGTCATCGCCTCGGGGTTTTCGCGGCCCAGGGTGGTGGGCACGTTGTGATCCGGAACGGCGATGGTCTTGTCGGGGGCGTGCACCGTGCGGCCCGCCATGCGCAGCCCTTCGAAGGCCTGCGGGCTGGTCACCTCGTGCACCAGATGGCGGTCGATATACAGCAGACAGGTGCCGTCCTCGGCCTCGTGGGCCACATGGGCATCCCAGATCTTGTCATAGAGTGTCTTCGGGGCGGTCATTGGTCCTCTCCCGTGGATTGTCTTGGATATTGCGGTCGAACAGGGATCGGGCGGCCTATAGGCAGGCCAGCACCGTCAGCGATGCGCCGAAAAACCGCCAGGGCAGGCGCGCGCGGTCGTCCATGTCGAAGATCCGTGTCATGGGGCCGAGATAATCTCATCCGCTGCGACTGGCAAGATGCATGGTTGCAGCTAGATCCGCTGAAATGCAAAGATAGCAGGTCAGGAGGCGCGCTTGGAACAGGAACTTCAGGCTTTTCAAACGACGATCACGGCCCTGCTGATCGACGCACAGAACTTCGCACAATCGCTGCTGCTGCCCTCGCGGCTGTTGCAGATGGTGATTCTTGTGGGCTGCATCCTGTTGGCCTGGGTGCTGCGGCTGTGGCTGGGGCCGATCCTGCGCCAGCGGATGCAAGAGCTCGAGGGCTGGCCGAAATGGCGCCTGCGCCTGCTGCTGGTCCTGCACAAGCGGCTTCAGCTGATCCTTTTCGCGCTGCTCAGCTGGATGGCGACCGGGGTCATGGCGCAGATCACGACCTTTCCGTCGCGGCGATACCTGCTGGCGCTTGCCGCCACCATCGCGACCGCCTGGCTGCTGGTCGTGCTGCTGGCGCGGCTGGTGCGCAACCCGTTCCTGCGGCGCATGGTGACCTGGGGGATGCTGATCTATGTGACGCTGCACTATCTGGGGCTGCTGGATCAGTTCAGCGGGTTCCTGGACGGTGTCGCGGTCGAATTCGGCGATTTCCGGCTGTCGCTTCTGGCGGTGCTCAAGGCGCTGATCGTGACCGGCATCCTGTTCACACTGGCACGGCTGGTGTCACAGACCTCGTCCTCGCGCATCCGGCAGAACCCGGATATCTCGCCTTCGATGCAGGTGCTGGCGATCAAGTTCCTGCAGGTGATGCTGTATGGCGCCGCGTTCTTCATCGGCGTCAAGGCGGTCGGCTTCGACCTGACCGGGCTGGCGGTGCTGTCGGGCGCGATTGGCGTCGGCCTGGGCTTTGGCCTGCAAAAGGTGGTGTCGAACCTGGTGTCGGGCATCATCATCCTGCTGGACAAGTCGATCAAGCCCGGCGACGTGATCAGCCTGGGCGAGACATTCGGCTGGATCAATTCGCTGGGCGCCCGCTATGTCAGCGTCGTCACCCGCGACGGCAAGGAATACCTGATCCCGAACGAGGATCTGATCACCGGACAGGTGGTGAACTGGTCGCATTCGGATTCCTTCGTGCGGCTGGATATCTTTTTCGGCACCGCCTATCACGACGACCCGCATCTGGTGCGCCGCGTCGCGGTCGAGGCATCGCAGCGCGTCAACCGTGTGCTGACCCATACGCCGCCGGTCTGTCACATCGTGGGCTTCGGCGACAGCTCGGTCGATTACATCCTGCGATTCTGGATCGACGACCCGACCGACGGGCTGACCAATATCCGCGGCAATGTCTATCTGGCGCTGTGGGACGCGTTCCAGGAACACGGCATTTCGATCCCCTTCCCCCAGCGCGAGGTCAAGCTTCTGCCCGGGTCCGAGCTTTCGACAGATGGCGCCTCGGCCACATGAGGCGTCTTGGCGCGCAGGTTTCATTGAAAAACCGCAATCGACTTGCTAAATTCAGCATATGCCCAGCGCCGGGGCGCGGACGGCGTGTTGATTAGGAGGACAATGTCCTGTCTCTTCTTACAGACGCGGGTACGACAGATCCCGCAGCGGAACTGGCGATGACCCAGGTTCCTGTCGACATCTCAAGCGAAGCTTTGCGTGATCGAATCGTCGCATCCCTGACCGAAGACAAGGCCGAAGATATCGTGTCGATCGATCTGCGCGGGAAATCCGCCATGGCCGATTACATGGTGATCTGTTCCGGCCGGTCGACCCGTCAGGTTGCGGCGATTTCGGAAAAGCTGGCGGATCGCCTGAAGACGGAACTGGGCCGTTCATCCAAGATGGAAGGCAAGGATCAGGGCGACTGGGTTCTGATCGACACGGGCGATGTGATCGTCCACGTGTTCCGTCCCGAGGTGCGCGAGTTCTATCAGCTTGAAAAGATGTGGCTGCCGGCCGGCGCTGCCAGCGCCAAGGCCTAGTGCGGGTTCACATCTGCGCCGTTGGCCGCCTGCGGGGCGGACCGGAAAAGGCGTTGATCGACGATTATCACACCCGATTCGACCGGACCGGGCGGGCGCTGTCGCTGGGTCCGCTGTCGATTGTCGAGGTCGACGACCGCAAAGGCGGCGGTATGGCGGGCGAGGGCGCATTGCTGCGCCGTGCGCTGCCCGATGGCGCGCTGATCTGTACGCTGGATGAACGCGGCAAGCTGATCTCGTCGCCCGATTTTGCCACCCGCATCGCGGGTTGGCGCGACGATGGGTGCAGCGATCTGGCCTTTGTCATCGGCGGGGCAGACGGGATCGACCCCGCGCTTCGGGCTCAGGCCGATTTCAGCCTGTCCTTCGGCAAGATGGTCTGGCCGCATATGCTGGTGCGGGTGATGCTGACCGAACAGCTTTACCGCGCCGCCACGATCCTGGCGGGCGGGCCGTATCACCGGGCCTAGCGGTCGGGCATGTGCCAATCGGCCGGATCCACATGGCGCCGCCGCAACCGGATCGCCAGACCCAGCGCAACCCCCACGCCAATGGCCACCGTCAAATCGGTCAGCACCGTCAGTACCAGCGTCAGCAGCAAAAGCAGCCGGTCGGACAGCGGCGCGCGCATGTAATCGGGCCATTTATGCGGCTCTGCCATGTTCCAGGCGGTCAGGATCAACAGCGCCGCCATCGCCGGCATCGCCAGATAGCCCGCCAGCGGCGCGGCCACTATCATCAGCACCAGCAGCGTCAGCGCATGCACGATCCCCGCCACTGGCGTGCGCCCGCCCGCCCGGACATTCGTGGCGGTGCGCGCGATGGCACCGGTCGCGGGCAGGCCGCCGAACAGGGCCGAGGCCAGGTTGGCCGCGCCCTGTGCAATGACCTCGACCCCGGTCCGGTGGCGGCTGCCGATCATCCGGTCGGCGACCATCGCGGACAACAGCGATTCGACCCCCGCTAGGAATGCGATGACACAGGCCGATGGCAACAGCTCGACCATCCTGTCCCAGCCCATCGCGGGGACCCGGGGCATCGGCAACCGGGACGGCAGCGCCCCGAACCGGGCCGCGATTGTGTCCACCGGCAGGTTCAGCAGCGCGACCGCCGCCGAGCCGACCGCCACCGCTACGATCAGCCTGGGCCAGCGCGGGAACAGCCGCCTGAGCACGATGATCAGCCCCCCGGTCAGCAGCCCGACGCCCAGTGATTGCGGCACTATTTCACCCTGATTTGCCCAAATCGCATGGATCTTGCCAAAGAACTCGGCGGGCATGTCGGCTTGCAGCCCCAGCAGGTCCTTCAACTGGCTGGTGGCGATGATCGCGGCAATTCCGATGGTAAAGCCGTTGACCACGGCCTCGGGGACAAAGGCGATCAGGTTGCCCACCCGAAACAGCCCCGCCGCGATCAGGATCACACCGGCCATGAGCGTCGCCAGCACCAGCCCGTCATAACCGTGTTCGGCAATCACCCCGAAGACCACCACGATGAATGCGCCGGTCGGGCCGCCGATCTGCACCCGGCTGCCCCCCAGGGCCGAGATCACGAACCCCGCGACAATGGCCGTCACCAGCCCCTGTGCCGGATCCGCGCCCGAAGCGATGGCGATGGCCAGGCTCAGCGGCAGCGCGACCATCGCGACGGTGATCCCCGCGATCAGGTCGGCCGCGAATTGGGACCGGTCATAGGTTTTCAGCGTTGTCAGGATCTTGGGCGTCATACCGCACCCGAACGTCATGGAATGGCCCGATCCTAGGACCTGCGCGGAGGCTTGCCCATGAAATTCTTTGTCGCGGCCGCGGATGGTTGTTCTTGGCCCGCGAGGCCCCTAGAAACATGGCAAAGCATCTCAGGGGCCGATCATGACCACACCCAAACCCGTTGTTCTTTGCATCCTGGATGGCTGGGGCCTCAGCGACGACACCACGGCGAATGCCCCCGCGCTGGCTGACACGCCGAATTTCGACCGGCTGATGTCGACCTGCCCGCATGCGACGCTGATCACACACGGTCCCGATGCCGGGTTGCCCAGCGGCCAGATGGGCAATTCCGAGGTCGGCCACACCAATATCGGCGCGGGACGCGTGGTGGCGATGGACCTGGGCCAGATCGACCTGTCGATCGAGGATGGATCGTTTTTCCAAAACGCCGCGCTGCTGGATTTCGCCGACAAGGTCGCGGCGGCGGGCGGCACCGCGCATCTGATGGCGCTGATTTCCGATGGCGGGGTGCATGGCCATATCAACCACGTGCTGGCGGCGGCGAAGCTGCTGACCGACAAGGGGCTGCCGGTGGCGATCCATGCGGTCACCGACGGGCGCGACGTGGCGCCGAAATCGTCGGACCGGTTTATTGCGGAATTGGTCTCTAACCTGACTGAAAACGCCAAGGTGGTGACGGTTTGCGGCCGCTATTACGCGATGGATCGCGACAATCGCTGGGAACGGGTCGGGCTTGCCTATCACGCGATGATCAACGGGCTGGGGGCCGAGGCCGCGACCGCAGAAGAGGCTGTTGCCAAAGCCTATGCCCGAGGCGAAACCGACGAGTTCATCGAGCCCACCGTCATCGACGAGGCGGACGGCGTGCGCGATGGCGACGGGTTTTTCTGCCTGAACTTCCGCGCCGACCGCGCGCGCGAAATACTGCGCGCCATCGGCGAGCCCGGCTTTGCCGAGTTCGAAACCGGCAAGCGCCCCAATCTTTCAGCGCTGCTGGGCATGGTCGAATATTCCGACGGCCACAACGCCTATATGACCACCTGCTTTCCGAAGAAGGCAATCGTCAACACCCTGGGCGAATGGGTCGCCAAGCACGGCCGGACCCAGTTCCGCCTGGCCGAGACCGAGAAGTATCCCCATGTCACCTTCTTCCTGAACGGCGGCAAGGAAACCCCCGAAAAGGGCGAAGATCGGTTCATGCCGAAATCGCCCAAGGTCGCGACCTATGACCTGCAGCCCGAGATGAGTGCGCCCGAGGTGACGGCGAAACTGGTCGAGGCGATTGCGGCGCAATACGACCTGATCGTGGTGAATTTCGCCAATCCCGACATGGTGGGCCATACCGGCGATCTGTCAGCGGCGATGAAGGCGTGCGAGGCCGTGGATCAGGGATTGGGACAGGCGCTGAAGGCGCTGGAACAGGTCGGCGGCGCAATGATCGTCACCGCCGATCACGGCAATTGCGAAACCATGATCGACCCCGAAACCGGCGGCCCGCATACCGCGCATACGCTGAACCCCGTGCCGGTCGCCCTGTTTGGCGGGCCGCAGGGGGCCACGCTGCGCACCGGGCGGCTGTCCGATTTGGCGCCGACGGTGCAGGATCTGATGGGGCTCGACCAACCGCCCGAGATGACGGGGCAGAGCCTGATCCGGAAATGATCCGCGCCCTTGCCTGTGCCGTTCTGCTGATGGCCCTGGCCGCGGGCGCCCGGGCCGAAAGCGATCCGGTCCGCGATGCCAAACGCGCGGCACAGGCGCTGGATCTTGCTGCGCTGGCCTTGCAACAGGCGGACAAGGCGCGGGATCGCATCGCCGCCCTGACCCAGACCGTGCAGGCGTACGAGGCCGGGCTTTCTGCCCTGCGCGACGGGATGCGGCGGGCGATCATTCGCGAACAGGCCTTGCAGAACGACCTGAATGCGCGCCGGGCCGACATCGCGCGCCTGACCGGGGTGATGCAGACCATGCAGCGGTCGCCGGAATCGCTGTTGCTGCTGCATCCATCGGGCCCGTTGGGTACCGCCCGGTCGGGCATGTTGCTGGCCGATATCGCGCCCGCCCTGCAGCAACAGGCCGACGTGCTGGCCCGCGATCTGAACGAGCTAGCGGTTCTGAGAACGCTCCAGCAAAGCGCGGTCGATACCGTGGCCCAGGGGTTGCACGGGGCACAGGCCGCGCGCATCGCACTGGCCCAGGCGGTGTCCGACCGGCGCGACCTGCCGCGCCGCTTCACCGCCGATCCCGACGCGATGCGCACCCTGCTGGAAAGCACCGACACGCTGGAAGGGTTCGCCGCCGGTCTGGCCGGGCTGAACCGCGAAACCACATCCGATCTGCCCCTGTTCGAAGCCCGCCACGGGGTGTTGCCGCTGCCGGTGCAGGGCACCGTGCTGCGCCGGTTCGACGAGGCCGACGCCGCCGGCATCCGCCGCCCCGGCCTGTTGATCGCGGCGCGGCCCCTGGCGCTGGTGACGACGCCCGCACCCGCGACGATCCGCTATCGCGGGCCGCTGCTGGACTACGGAAACGTGATGATCCTTGAGCCCGCGGGGGACTATCTTCTGGTTTTGGCGGGGATGGATCGGGTCTATGGTGAAGCCGGACAGGTGTTGCCCGCGGGCGCGCCAGTTGGCCTGATGGGGGGCAAAGACCCGAAAATCGAGGCATTTCTGGCCGACCCCGCAGAAGGTGGTGGTACAGATCGGACAGAAACGCTTTATATGGAACTCAGACAGGGCGGGACGCCCATAGACCCGGCCAGTTGGTTCGGACTGAACAAGGAATGACGACGCCATGAACAAGTTCGTGATGGCCGCGCTGGGCGGTACGGTTGCAGGGGCGCTTCTGACAACCCAGGTTGCCGGCCCGCTTCTGGCGCAAGAGGCAAGACGCCAAAGCTCGGTTTATGAACAGCTGGACCTGTTTGGCGACATCTTCGAACGGATCCGTGCGCAATATGTCGAAGAGGTCGACGAGGCCGAGCTGATCGAGGCCGCGATCAACGGCATGCTGACATCGCTGGACCCGCATTCCAGCTATCTGCCGCCCAAGGATTTCGATGACATGCAGGTTCAGACCCGCGGCGAATTCGGCGGGCTGGGGATCGAGGTCACGCAGGAAGAGGGTTTCGTCAAGGTCGTGTCGCCCATCGACGAGACCCCCGCCGACGAGGCCGGGATAGAGGCGGGCGATTTCATCACCCATGTGGATGGCGAAAGCGTGCTGGGTCTGACACTGGATGACGCGGTCGAGCTGATGCGCGGCCCCGTCGGGTCCGAGATCATCATCACTGTGGTGCGCGAAGGCATCGACGAGCCCTTCGACGTGACCATCGTGCGCGACACGATCAAGCTGACCGCCGTCCGCTCGCGCGTCGAGGGCGACACGGTGGTTCTGCGCGTGACGACCTTCAACGACCAGACCTACCCCAACCTGAAGGACGAGCTGGAAGAATCGGTCGAGGAACTGGGCGGCCTGGACAAGGTCAACGGCGTGGTGCTGGATCTGCGCAACAACCCCGGTGGCTTGCTGACCCAGGCGATCCGGGTTTCGGATGCCTTCCTGAACGCCGGCGAGATCGTGTCGACCCGTGGCCGCAACCCGCAGGACAGCGACCGCTATAACGCCACCGACGGCGACCTGACCAATGGCAAGCCGATGGTGGTGCTGATCAATGGAGGCTCCGCCTCGGCCTCGGAAATCGTGGCCGGTGCGCTTCAGGATCACCGCCGCGCCATCGTCGTGGGCACCAAGAGCTTCGGCAAGGGCTCGGTCCAGACGGTGATGCCGCTGAAGGGCGACGGCGCGATGCGCCTGACCACGGCGCGCTATTACACACCGTCCGGGCGGTCGATCCAGGCGCTGGGCGTGTCGCCCGATATCGTGGTCGACCAGCCGCCGCGCCGCCCCGAGACCGAGGAAGAGGACACCAACGGCTCGATCGCAGCCCGCAACCGGTCCGAGGCCGACCTGCGCGGCAGCCTGGATAATGACAGCCTGACCGAGGACGAGCGCCGCCAGATCGAAGAGGACCGTCAAAAGGCCGAAAACGCCGCCAAGCTGCGCGAGGACGATTATCAGCTGGCCTATGCCATCGATATCCTCAAGGGCCTGTCGGCGCTGGATACCGAAGATAACTGATCGCCACAGGAAACGGGCCGGCACAGCCGGTCCGCTATGCCCATGACACCCGACAAGATCGCCAAATTGCCCTATCGCCCCTGCGTCGGCGTGATGCTGATGAATGCCGATGGCCATGTCTTCGTGGGCCAACGCAAGGACAGCGAGGTCGCCGCCTGGCAGATGCCCCAGGGCGGGATTGACGCCGGAGAGGACCCCGAGGCCGCCGCCTTGCGCGAGCTGTGGGAAGAAACCGGCGTCACCGCCGATCTGGTGCGCATCACCGGCCGCACCGCCGACTGGCTGACCTATGACCTGCCCGATCATCTGGTCGGCAAGGTCTGGAAGGGCAAATATCGCGGCCAGAAACAGCTGTGGTTTCGCATGCAATTTCTGGGTCGCGACGACCAGATCGATATCGCGACCGATCACCCGGAGTTTTCCGAATGGGTCTGGCTGCCGCCGGATCAGCTGGTCGCCAATATCGTGCCGTTCAAACGCGACGTCTATGCCGCCGTGGTGGCCGAAATCGGGGCGCCGGGTTAGCCTCTCCCCCATTCTTCTTGGTGCAAATATCCCCGCCGGAGGCATGAAATCCCATGGCGGGACATCAAATTTATTGCCTCCGGCGGGGATATTTTAACCAAGAAGAAAGACTGTCATGGCCAGATGATCGGGCGGTACAGGCGGGGACGCCGATGACCGCCCAAGGAGAAAGCCCCCTGACCCGGATCGGGCAGGGGGCCGATTTCCGGTTATCGAGATTTCAGCAGCTTCAGCAGATCTTCCGACGGATAGCCGTCCGGGGTGACGCCTCGTGCCCGCTGAAAGGCCCGGATCGCGTTGATCGTGTTGGGGCCGATGATGCCGTCGATCTTGTCGTCCAGGAACCCGGCGCGGGTCAGGCGGCGCTGCATGTCCTTTCTGTCGTTGAACGAAAGCGGCTTATAGCCACGCGGCCAGCTGGCCTGGATCGCCGGGCCGCCGCGCAGGCGGTCGCTGAGATGGCCCACGCCGATCACATAGGCATCGGCCACGTTATAGCGTTCGATCACCGCGAAGTTCTTGAAGATCATGAAGGCCGCGCCCTGCGATCCCGCCGGCAGCAGGATCGACGCCGCGCCGTGATTGGGCACCGGCCGGCCATCCACCCCGCGCACGCCCAGCGCGGCCCAGTCCGACGGCATCTTCTGCGTCTTGCGGTTGGCCAGGCCATAGTTGAAGCCGCGCGGCAGCGTCACCTCGACCCCCCAGGGCTGGCCCTTGATCCAGCCGTGCCGCGCCAGATAGGCGGCGGTCGAGGCCAGCGCGTCGCTGGGATCGTCCGACCAGATGTCGCGTTTGCCATCACCGGTGAAATCGACCGCATAGGCCTGATAGCTGGACGGGATGAACTGCGTGTGCCCCATCGCCCCGGCCCAGGAGCCGGTCATGTTGCGGGGGGCCACATCGCCCGATTGCACGATCTTCAGCGCGTCGATCAGCTGTGCCTCGAAAAACTTGCCGCGCCGCCCGTCGAAGGCCAGCGTCGCCAGCGCCTCGATCACCGGGATGTCGCCGCGATATTCGCCATAGGCGCTTTCCAGCCCCCAGACGGCGGCCACGACATGTTTGTCGACGCCGTATCGGGCCTCGATCGCGTCCAGCTTGCGGCCGTGCTGGCGCAGCGCCTTGCGGCCGTTTTCGATCCGCGTGGGCGAGGCCGCGCTGTCCAGGTAATCCCAGATCTGCTTGGTGTATTCCGACTGGTTGCGGTCTTTCTTGATCACGTCGCTGTTGTAGCGCACGCCGCGAAACGCGGTGTCGAAGGTGCGCGCCGAAATCCCACGCGCCAACGCGCGGCCCCGGAACCCGTCGATCCAGCGGTCGAACGCGCCGTTCGATGTGGACATCTGCGCCTTGATCACCTGTGCCTGGCCCAGCTCGGCCGGGCGGCTTTCGGGGCGCTGGGCGCCGGTTCCGGCGGCGATTGTGGCAACTGCGGGCCGGGGTATGGGGCGGGGGAATATTTCAGCTGCGACTTGTGCTGCGCTGGCCGCAAACACCAATGCCGAGATCATAAGAACGGACGGTCCTGTACGCATGGTCTACCCGAATGCCTGTTTTTATTTGGCTTGAGTGTAACCCGCGCGCGCACGGTCGCAAAGCGGACTGTTGCGTTCTCTGCGGGGAATTGCCGGTCGCCGGGGTCATTTCCTGCGGCGGGTGACCTTGCGTTTCGTCTTGTCGGCCTTTTTCTTCGATTTGGTCGCCTTGCGCCGGACCGGTCCACGGCGGCTGGCCGATCGACCCCCGCGCGCGGGCATTTTCGAGTTTTCGATCGACAGCAGTTCCAGCATCAGCCCGCCGGTCACCGGCACGGCCTCGGCCAGGCGCACGGTCACCCGCTGGCCCATGCCGATTTCCACACCGCTGTCGGCACCCATCAGCGTCTGGCGGTCGCGGTCATAGTGGAAATACTCACTGCCCAGCTCGCGGATCGGGATCAGCCCGTCGGCGCCGGTTTCGTCCAGCTTCACGAAGACGCCGAATCGCGCGATGCCGGAAATCCGCCCGGCGAATTCATTGCCCACCCGGTCGGACAGATAGGCCGCAAGATAGCGGTCGGTCGTGTCGCGTTCGGCCGCCATCGAGCGCCGTTCGGTGTCCGATATCATCTGCGCGGTGTCTTCCAGCCGCTCGATATCCTCGGGGCTGAGGCCATCCTTGCCCCAGCCGTGTGCGGTGATCAGCGCGCGGTGCACGATCAGGTCGGCATAGCGCCGGATGGGCGAGGTGAAATGCGCGTAAGACCGCAGCGCCAGCCCGAAATGGCCGAAATTTTCCGGGGTGTAATAGGCCTGGGTCATCGACCGCAGGGTGCTCAGATTGATCAGCTCGGAAAACTCGGTCCCGCCGGCGGCGTCCAGCAGGCTGTTCAGGTGCTGTGTTTTCAGCACCTGCCCCTTGGCCAGGGTGAAGCCGCTGGCCTGGGCGACCTCGCGCAGGGCATCCAGCTTTTCGGGGCTGGGTTCCTCATGCACGCGGAACAGCAGCGGCCGGCGCATCTTGGTCAGTTCCTCGGCCGCGGCGACATTGGCCAGGATCATGAATTCCTCGATCAGGCGATGCGCGTCCAGACGGTCACGGAAATTGACTGACGCGACCTTGCCGTCCTCGGTCAGTTCGATCCGCCGCTCGGGCAGGTCCAGATCCAGCGGCTGGCGCTGCGCGCGGGCCTTTTTCGCGGCGGTATAGGCGGCGTAAAGCGGGCGCAACACGCCATCCAGCAGCGGGCCGGTCTTGTCGTTGGGCGTGCCGTCGATGGCGGCCTGAACCTCGGCATAGTTCAGCGAGGCGATGGATTTCATCAGCCCGCGCGTGAACCGGTGGCCGATCTTCTGGCCATGTGCGTCGAGTTTCAGCCGCACCGCCATACAGGCGCGCGGCACCCCCTCGTGCAGCGAGCACAGGTCACCCGACAGCCGGTCGGGCAGCATCGGCACGACCCGGTCGGGGAAATAGGTGGAATTGCCGCGCTTGCGCGCCTCGCGGTCCAGGGCGGAACCGGGGGTCACGTAATGGGCGACATCGGCAATGGCGACCCAGACGATGAAACCGCCCGCGTTTTTCGGATCGTCATCGGGCATCGCGCAGCAGGCGTCGTCATGGTCGCGCGCATCCGCCGGGTCGATGGTGATCAGCGGCAGCGGGCGCAGATCCTCGCGGTTGCCCAGACCGGCGGGCTTGGCGCGGTCGGCCTCTGTGATCACCGCATCGGGGAAATCGTCGGGGATGCCGTGCTGGTGGATCGCGATCAGGCTGACGGCGCGGGGCGCGGTCGGGTCGCCCAGCCGGTCGGTGATGCGCGCGCGCGGCAGGCCCAGCCGGTTGCGGGGGCCGGATTGTTCGGCCTCGACCAGCTCGCCATCCTTGGCGCCGTGGGTCGCGCCCTCGGGCACCTGCCATTCCTTGTCGACGCCCTTGTCGATGGGCTTGATCCGCCCGCCTTCGGCCGATTTGCGGAAGATGCCCAGGATGCGCTGCGGGTTGGTGCCGATCTTGCGGATCAGGCGCGCCTCGTACTGATGATCGTCGGCGCGAACCTCGGTCAGGCGGCCCAGGATGCGGTGGCCTTCGGCCAGCGCCGGGTCGCTGTCGCGGGGGCGCAGCAGCACGCGCGGCTCTGGCCCCTCGCCATGCCATTCCAGCGGCTTGGCATAAAGATCGCCATCGGCATCGGGCGCCAGCACTTGCAGCACCGTCACCGGGGGCAGCTTGTCGGGATCGCGATAGGTCTTGCGCCGTTTTTCCAGATGGCCCTCGGCCTCCAGCTCTTTCAGGATGCGCTTCAGGTCGATGCGCGCAGCCCCCTTGATCCCGAACGCCTTGGCGATGTCGCGCTTTGCGGTCTGGGTGGGGTTGGCGGTGATCCAGTCGAGGATCTGGTCCTTGGTGGGCAAGCTGCTCATGCCTTGGGCCTAGCACGCGCGCCCTGCGGCGTCATTCGGAAAAGCGCAGGATCATGTCGCGATGCGGAATACCGGCATCCAGATATTCAGGGCCAAAGGCGGTGAAGCCCAGCTTTTCATAAAAGCCCATCGCGTGGGTCTGCGCCCCCAGCTTGGCCGCCGTGACGCCCGGCTGGTCGCGCAGCACCTGCAACGCCGCCCGGATCAGCGCCGCGCCCAGCCCGGTGCCGCGTTGGTCGGCCAGCACGCAGACGCGGCCAATCTTGCCCGTGTCGCCGGCTGCGAACAGCCGCGCGGTGCCCACGGGGCGGCCATCCAGCGTGGCCAGCAGATGCAGCGCCTCGGGGTCGCGGCCGTCGATCTCTTCGGCCTCGGACACGCCCTGTTCGTCGATGAAAACCGCCCGGCGCAGGGCAAGGCAGGTGTCCAGATCGTCGGTCAGGGCGATCTGCACGGTCACGCGAAATAGCCCTGAAGGATGCGCAGATAGATCGCCTTCAGCCGTTCGATCTGGTCGACGGGGACGTGTTCATCGACCTGATGCATGGTCTTGCCCACCAGCCCGAATTCCACCACCGGGCAGTGATCCTTGACGAAACGCGCATCCGATGTCCCGCCCGAGGTCGACAGTTCCGGCGCGATGTTGGTTTCCAGCTGCACCGATTGCGCCACCAGATCGCTGAACGGCCCCGGTGCGGTCAGGAAGCTGTCGCCCGAGACCTTGACCCGCATTGCGATCTCGATCCCGGTTTCGGCGGCCACGGTGTCGGCCTGTTCGCGCAGCCAGGCGGTCAGGCTGTCGCCGCTGTGGCTGTCGTTGAAGCGGATATTGACCGTGGCGCGGCATTCGGCGGGGATCACGTTATTGGCGGGGTTGCCGGTGTCGAAGGTGGTGACCGCCAGGGTGGAGGGATCGAAATGGTCGGTGCCCTGGTCCAGCTCGGCGCTGGCCAGCCGGTCGACCAGTCGTGCCAGCGCGGGCACCGGATTCTTCGCCCGATGCGGATAGGCCGAATGCCCCTGAACGCCCGTGGCGGTGAAATAGGCGGTCATCGAGCCGCGCCGCCCGATCTTCATCATCTCGCCCATGGTGTTGGGGCAGGTCGGTTCGCCCACCAGACAGACCGACATCGCCTCGCCCCGGTCCCGCATCCAGTCCAGCAGCGCAACGGTGCCGTCGGTGGCATCGCCTTCCTCGTCCCCGGTGATGGTCAGGATGACCGCGCCATCGGGCGGGGTCTGGGTGACGAAATCGATCGCGGCGGCGGCAAAGGCGGCAACGCCCGATTTCATGTCGGTCGCCCCGCGCCCCCACAGGTAGCCATCGCGCAGCTCGGCCCCGAACGGGTCCACCGTCCATGCGGCGGCATCGCCCACGGGCACCACATCGGTATGGCCGTTGAACCCAAAGCTGCGCGCATGTCCCTTTGCGCCCCAGCGCGCAAACAGGTTCGGCGTGCCGGCGCGATCCACGCGGGTACAGATGAACCCCGCGCTTTCCAGCAATCCCTGCAACAGCACCAGCGCGCCGCCTTCCTCGGGGGTCACCGAAGGGCAACGGATCAGATCGGCGGTCAGTTTTACGGGATCGGTAACAAGGGTCACGCCTGCGCTCCTGCGGTGTCGGATACCGCAGCGTTACAATCCGCGCGAGGCGATTTCAATGCGCGGCCGGGATTTGCGCCCGGCCGCAGGCTGGTTACTTGGCCACGCGGTCGGCCAGGCTGCTGGCGGAATGCGATTTCGACTTCAGGTTCGAGCTCGAGCTGGAACTGGCGGTGCTTTCCTTGCGCCCGGTCACCTGGTTCACGCCCTTCATGCGGGCGGCGTCCCTGGCGCGCTGTTTCTTCAGCTCTTCCAGCTGTGCCATATGGGCATCCTCGGGCTCCCACCCGAAGAACATCATGATCTGGGTCCACAGACCCGGCTTTTCCTGCTTGATCTTGATGGTCTTGTCGGCGCCAACCCGGCTGCCGGTCGAGGCCGACCGGATCGTCTTGGGCTGTTTGTCGCCCATCGAGAATTTGCTTTTCAGGTCCAGCTCGTCCCAGTTCACCTGCGACAGGCCAATGCCGCCCATCGCAACCAGAATCACGCAGATCAATACGATACGAATTGCTTTCATCGTTATTCCCCCAGTACTCCGCCGGCCGGCCCATTGGGGTTGGCCGCCGCTCACTACCCTCAGTTGCACTCAAAAAGGCCCGAAAACCGGGGCACAAATGGGGCGAACTTGAGGTATTGCCAAGAATAATGGCGCGGTCAGCCGGGGAATGGGGCCAGTTTGGCAACAATGTCCGGCAGGTCGGCAACCCGGGCACAGCGCGCATCGGCCTGGTCCAGCTCTGTGGGCGGGCCATAGCCCCAGTCGACCCCGATGCAGCGCATGCCAACGGCGCGGGCGGCGTCGATATCATGGTGCCGATCGCCCACCATCAGACAGTCCGCGGCGTCCAGCCCCAGCTGTTGCAGCGCATGGGCCAGCAACGCGCCCTTGTCGTTGCGGGTGCCGTCCAGTTCCGGGCCGAACTGTTGGTCCAGAAACCGGTCCAGCCCGAAATGCGCGGTGATCCGGCGGGCATAGACATGCGGCTTCGCGGTGGCCAGATGCAGGGTGCGTCCGGCATCGCGCAGCGCCGCAAGCGCGGTTTCGATACCGTCATAGGGGGTGTTTTCCAGCAGCCCGACCGTGCTGTAGCGTTCGCGATAAAGCACCAGCGCCGCCTGCGGATCGGGCGCACCCAGCCGGGCGAAACTGTCGATCAGCGCGGGGCCGATCGCCCAATCCAGACTGTCGGGCGCGCGGGTGGGCAGGCCCAGCCGTTCCAGCGCATGGTTGATGCAGGCGGCGATCCCGGCCCTGGGATCTGTCAGCGTACCGTCAAGATCCAGGAAAACCGTGGTCATGGCGCGTCATCCTCGCCAAAGAACGGGGTCATCTGCGCCACGATCACCGCGTTTTCCGCCAGCGCGCGTTCCATCAGCGCAACCTCGTCATCGCCAATCTCGTGGCCCTCGGCGCGGCGGTCTTCCAGCGTGCCATAGCCGGTCACTTCCAGCGGTGCCAGATCGGCCTGTTTCAGCACCGCGACGGTTTCGCGCACCGCCTCGGCCTCGTCCACGCCGCTGGCAAAGCACATCAACGCAGCCCCTGTTGCCCCGTCCGGCAGGCCATCGTCCGCCTTTCGGCCCACCTGGACCACCAAAGTGAAGACACGTTGCCTGCTTTCCCGCTTTGCCATGTCACATCCTGTTTTTGTTCTGGCCTCATCTGTGTCAGAAACGTTAGACGCGTTCCAGACGGGAATCCGAAGAAGAGTATCATGATCCGCCCGATTGTCCTTTTGTCCGCAACCCTGTTGCTGAACCTGTTCGCCACACTGGCCCCGGCGCAGACGCTGGAATTCGCCACGGTCGACCGGCCCCCCTTTGCCTTTCCGCAGGGCGACAAGATGGCTGGGTTCAGCATCGATCTGATGGACCGCCTGGCCGAGGATCTGGGCCGCGAGGTGCGCTATACCGAAAGCCCGAATTTCTCGCATATGCTGGGACGTGTCATCAATGGCGACGCGGATGGGGCCATCGCCAATATCTCGATCACCGCCGAGCGCGAGGTGGTCATGGATTTCTCGTTGCCGATCTATGAAAGCGGTTTGCAGATCATGGTCGCGGGCGAGCGTGGAGCCAGCTTCCGCACCCAGTTCTTCAAACCCGAGATCGCGCTTTGGATCCTGGCGGCGATCGGCATCCTGTTTGCCAGCGGCATGTTGATGTGGGTGTTCGAACGCCGCGCGCAGCCCTATTTCGAACGCCCCGCCCGCGAGGCGATCTTCCCCTCGTTCTGGTGGGCGCTGAACCTGGTGGTGAATGGCGGGTTCGAGGAACGCCAGCCCAGATCCCCGATGGGCCGTGTTCTGGGCGTTCTTCTGGTGATTTCGAGCCTGTTTCTGGTGTCGTTCTTCGTGGCGCGCATCACCACCGCGATGACGGTCAGCGCGCTGATTTCCAACGTCAACGGGCTGAGCGATCTGGACACGCGCCGTGTCGGTAGCGTCGAAAATTCGACTGCGTCGGTCTTTCTGGCATCGCGGGATATCCGGCACGACACCTATCCCGGATTTGCCGAACTGGTCGCCGAGTTCGAGAGCGGCGGCATCGACGCGGTGGTCTTCGACGGCCCGGTTCTGAAATACTATATCTCGCAGCGTTCCGACGATAAGGCCTATCTGGTCGACCGGGTGTTCCGCAAAGAGGATTACGGCATCGTCCTGCCCGCGGGCAGCGACCTGCGCGAGCCGATCAACCAGGCGATCCTGAAAATGCGCGAAAACGGCAGCTATGACCGGATCGTGCGCAAATGGTTCGGGGAATGATTGCGGCGGGCGCCCAAACGCAAAGGGGCGTCCGAACCGGACGCCCCCTGTAACGGATGTCTGTCGCGATCAGTCGCGCAGAAGCTCGTTGATCCCTGTTTTCGAGCGGGTCTTTTCATCCACCCGCTTCACGATCACCGCGCAATACAGATTGATGTTGTTCTTGGTGGGCATCGACCCGGCGACAACCACCGAATAGGGCGGCACCTCGCCATACATGACCTCGCCGGTTTCGCGGTCGACGATCTTGGTCGACTGGCCGATGAAGACCCCCATCCCCAGGACCGAGCCTTCGCGGACGATGCAGCCCTCGACCACCTCGGACCGGGCGCCGATGAAGCAGTTGTCTTCGATGATCGTCGGGCCCGCCTGCATCGGTTCCAGCACGCCGCCGATGCCGACGCCGCCCGACAGGTGGACGTTCTTGCCGATCTGGGCGCAGCTGCCCACGGTGGCCCAGGTGTCGACCATCGTGCCCTCGTCGACATAGGCGCCCAGGTTCACGAAGCTGGGCATCAGGACCACGCCCGGCGCGATGAATGCCGATTTGCGCACCACCGCGTTCGGCACCGCGCGGAACCCGGCGGCTTTCCACTGGTTGTCGCCCCAGCCCTTGAACTTGCTGTCGACCTTGTCCCACCAGCCGGACCCCTGCGGGCCACCTTCCTGCTGTTCCATGTCCTTGATGCGAAAGCCCAGCAGAACCGCCTTTTTCGCCCACTGGTTCACATGCCAGTCGCCGCTGTCCAGCTTCTCGGCCACGCGCAGGCTGCCACTGTCCAGCGCGTTCAGCGTATCTTCGATCGCCTCGCGGGTTTCGCCGGTGGTGGCGGGGGTGATGGTGTCGCGCGCCTCCCAGGCGGTTTCGATGGCGGCTTCGAGCTGGGCGTTGGACATGTTTCCCTCGGGTTTGTGTATGTTATGGCTGGCGCGCAGGCTATAGACGCAACCGGCGGCTTGCGCAATGTTGGCGGTTCAGGATGAAAGGTACGCGTGCATGAAAGACGACCACAAGCGGGTGTTTCCCGATGCCCATCAGGATATCGAAACCACGCGCGAGATCCCCGATACGCCACAGACCCGCGCCCCGGCCTATCGGCTGGCCTTCAACGACAATGACTTCCTGTGCCGGGACGAGCTGCGCCCGGTGCGGCTGCAGCTGGAGCTGCTGAAGCCCGAGCTGCTGATGAGCGAATACGGCATCGAAAGCACCATCGTTCTTTTCGGCGGCGCGCGTATTCCCGAACCGGCCAAGCGTGACACGGCGCGCACCGAAACCTTGGCCGGGCTGTCGAAATATTACGACCAGGCGCGGGAATTCGCGCGGCTGATGACGCTGAAAAGCCTGGAAACCGGCGGGCGCGAGAATGTCATCGTCAGCGGTGGCGGCCCCGGCGTGATGGAGGCCGGAAACCGCGGCGCCGCCGATGCGGGCGGCGTGTCGATCGGGCTGAACATCGTGTTGCCGCATGAGCAGGCGCCCAATGAATACGTGACGCCGGACCTGTGCTTCAATTTCCACTATTTCGGCATCCGCAAGATGCATTTCCTGATGCGCGCCAATGCGATCACCGTCTTTCCCGGCGGGTTCGGCACGCTGGACGAGATGTTCGAATCCCTGACCCTTATCCAGACCGAACGAATGAAGCCGGTGCCGTTCCTGCTGTTCGGCAAGGAATTCTGGGAACGGATCATCAACTGGGACGCGCTGGCCGATGCGGGCACGATCTCGGCCAATGACCTGGACCTGTTCCGCTATGTCGAAACTGCTGAAGAGGCGGTCGAGATCATCGAAAACTGGGACTACGACGCTTTCACGCAGTCGTGACGACGCGCCGGGGATGAAAGCGCCCATCGCTGCGTCTTCTGGAACGCGCAATCCGCGCGATCCAGAACCGGAGAGATGACATGCGACTGAACCCCCTGTTGCCCGCGCTGGCCCTGCTGGCGGCAACCGCCACCGCCATGGCCCAGCAATCCACGCTGTACGATCCCGCGATCACCCACGCGCCTGCCGATGGCATCGTGAAGCTCTATGGTGCCGGGGGGCCGCACACGGCCTTTCAAAAGGTCGCCGATGTCTGGCAGCAGAAAACCGGCCACAAGGTCGAGGTGATCGCCGGGCCGGAACACAAATGGTCGCCCATGGCGCAGGCGGATGCCGATATCCTGTGGGGGACATCGGAACAGTCGATGACCGCGTTCCTGGAAACCTACAAGACCTTTGCCAGCGAACAGGTCGAACCGATCTATATCCGCCCCGCGATCATCGCGGTGAAACAGGGCAACCCAAAGGGCATCGCGGGTTTCGACGACCTGCTGGCGCCGGGCATGCGGATTGTCGTGACCGAGGGCGCGGGGGTCTACAACACCTCGGGCACCGGCGTGTGGGAGGATGTCGCCGGCCGGCTGGGCCGCTTGTCGGATGTCGCGGCGTTTCGCAAGAATATCGTCACCTATGCCAAGGGATCGGGCGCCAGCTATCGCGCGTTCCTGTCCGAAGACGCGGATGCCTGGATCACCTGGCCGAACTGGCCGGTCAGCAAATCCGATGACCTGCAACAGGTCGACCTGACCCCGGAGCGCACGGTCTGGCGCGACGTGAACGTGGCGCTGTCACCGATGGCGGACCCGATGGCGCAGGATTTCCTGGACTTCCTGATCAGCGACGAGGCGCAGGCGCTGATGAAGACCGAGGGCTGGGTGCGCTAGGCCGCGCAAAGGCGGGTGATCTGCAGAAATCCGCGACCGATGGTGCGGCTGTCGCGAAACTGTCACAGCCGTTACCTTATATCGCCGGTATCCGCAGCGGACCGGATCCCGGATTCGGTCCCCACTCAGCGAAATCACCAGCTAGGAAAGCAGATCATGACCGACACATCCCTTATCGACATGTCCTGGGACGAATTCGACGAACACCGCGACCCCCGCCCGGCCGACAACCAGTTCGACGCGGTGGTGTCGCGTGCGATCTCGCGCCGGGGCCTTCTGGGCGGCGCGCTGGCCTTCGGTTCGGGCGCGGCGGTGTTCGGGACGGGTCTGTTTTCCACCACCACCGCGTCCCGCGCGGCCGGGCATGGCGCCTTTGCGTTCGAGCCCATCGGCATCGCCACGGATCACCAGATCCACGTGCCCGCAGGCTATCGCGCCAAGGTGCTTGTGCGCTGGGGCGATCCGCTGTGGTCGGAAGCCCAGGGCGCCTATTCGCCGGAAACCGGTGTGCCGGTCGCGATGTCGGACAAGGTATTCGGCGAGAATACCGACGGGATGGAGCTGTTCGAGATCGACGGCAAGGAAGTGATCGCCGTCAATTCCGAATATGTGAACCCCAAGATCAACCTGCCCGCCGCATCTGAAGGCATGCCGCAGAATGCCGACGAGGTTCTGCTGCTGAAGAACCTGCAAGGTGTCACCGTGATGGAAGTGGCCGACAATGGCGATGGCTATCAGGTGGTGATCGACAGCCCGCTGAACCGCCGTATCACCCATGAAACCGAGATGACGCTGGCCGGTCCTCTGGCCGGGCATGACCTGGTCAAGACCAAGGCCGATCCGGCGGGCATGACGGTCAAGGGCACCATGAACAATTGCGGTTCGGGCAAGACGCTTTGGGGCACCTATCTGACCTGCGAAGAGAATTTCAACGGCTATTTCGGCGCCACGGGCGAGATGCCCGCGGGCGAGGGGTACAGCCGCTATGGCATCGGTGGCGAGGGCCGCTATGCCTATGAGAAATTCGATCCGCGCTATGACATCTCGAATGAGCCCAACGAGCCGCACCGCCACGGCTTCATCACCGAGATCGACCCGGCCGATCCGGCCTCGACCCCGGTGAAGCGCACCGCGCTGGGCCGGATCAAGCACGAAAACGCCGAGATGGTTCAGGCCAGCGATGGCCGCGTCGTGGTCTATATGGGCGACGATGAACGGGGCGAGTACCTGTACAAATATGTGTCGAACGGCACCTGGACCGAAGGCGGCGCGACCGAAGGGCTGCTGGACGATGGCACCCTTTACGCGGCCCGGTTCAATGACGACCAGACCGGCGAATGGCTGGCCCTGACCCCAGAAACCACCGGGATGGACGCGGCCGAGATCCTGTGTTTCACCCGCATGGCGGCCTCGGCCGTGGGGGCCACGACGATGGACCGCCCCGAATGGGTCGCGGCCAACCCGCTGAAACCCGAGGCCTATTGCGCGCTGACCAACAACAAGAACCGTGGCGTCAAGCCGAATGCCGGTGGCGACGACACCGCCGTCAACGGTCCCAACCCGCGCGAGACCAACAATTACGGTCAGATCGTGCGCTGGACCCCTGCCGGGGGCAACCACGCCGCTGACGCGTTCGACTGGGATCTTTACGTGATGGCGGGCAACCCGACGGTCTATGACAACCAGTACGCCGGGTCGGCCAATATCAACGAGGGCAACATGTTCAACTCGCCCGACGGGATGGCGTTCTCGTCCGACGGGATGCTGTGGATCCAGACCGATGGCGATGACGACAACGACGGCGAATTCGCGGGCATGGGTAACAACCAGATGCTGGTGGGCGACCCCGAAACCGGCGAGATCGCGCGCTTCATGACCGTCCCGAATGGGGCCGAGGTGACGGGCCTGTGCTGGTCGGCGGACAAGAAAGTGGCCTTTGTCGGCGTCCAGCACCCGGGCGGCGCATGGCCCGACGGCACGGGCAAACCGCGTTCGGCCATCGTCGCCGTCTGGCGCGAGGATGGCGTCGCGATCGGCTGAGCCCGATCAATCGGAAAAGAGGCACGGCGCTGGGCATCCCGGCGCCGTGTTTTTTTGTGGAAGGGGGACGATTGTGTGCAAAGATTGCCCCGGCCCGCCGCCGCCATCGCGTGATCTAGCGGGTTCCATGTTTGTCATGATGGTTGGGGGGAGTGGCCGGTTTGAGCCCAAACTCACGGTTTCTGCATGCCTACTGAATGTCGGCTATCGTGCACAGCGCGGTTGACTTGCAAAACTAAAACTGGCAGGCACAGGGAGAACAAAAATGGAACAAATTGCTCTTTTGGAGGTACCGTTTTGGCTCGCAAAGCAACTATCAGCATTGATGTATCTGACATGTCCACAGCCTTGAAGTTTTATGTTGAGGCATTGGGCTGCAAATTTAAGAAAAAGTACTCGGATGATTGGCAGGTTATCTCCGTTGGAACGCTCGATCTCCACATCCAAGAGAAAGCCGCAGGCACCATCGGCGCAGCCGATGAAAAACGTCACTACCAGCGTCATTGGACACCGGTTCATCTTGACTTCATAGTAGATGACATTGATCCGGTTTGTGCAGAAGTTGAAAAGTACGGCGGCTCGGTTGAAAAGAAAACCTACTCAGAGGTCGCAGACCTTGCAAATTGTGCTGATCCGTTCGGAAACGGATTTGATCTTATTCGGGAAAACCTGGAATAGGTACGCGAAGAAGCCTCGGAGAGCGCAAAGTTCGCCCGTCGGGGTATCGCCAAGCCGCCATTGGCGCAACCGCAGCGAATTGGCGCTTAGTCCGC
>NZ_NSBT01000017.1 GCF_002285435.1 Actibacterium ureilyticum | reverse complement strand
CTGTCGCGTAGCCCTTAATTGTGAGATGGGAAATCCAACGAAATCAACGGCTGAGTTTTGCCCTTAAATATGAGATTTTGCCTTTAATTCTGATATTTTTGCCCTTAAACCTGAGACAGGGTTCACAGACATTTGCGGCAAATATCGATGAATGATGATGGCGAAGACTCCGTTGCCGTTGGTGCTGAAGAGGCGCGCAGGGCCGCGGTGCTGCGCCCTCTTGTTCAGGCATATCTCAATGGGACTGGCAGCCTGGAACGTGGCATCAATGACGCCGTTTGGGAGCTTGGTGTCAGCAGGGCGACGGTCTGGCGTTGGATAAAACGGTTGGCGGAAGAGGGTGGGCGCACCAGCGCTCTGGCTCCGCGGAAACGGGGCCGCCCGACCGGGACGATGTTAATATCCAGCAAAGTCGAAGCGGTAATCGAGGAGCACCTTCGCCGCTATTTCTTGCGCCGGGAGCGTTCGAGCTTGTCGCGCGTCGTGACAGAAATCCGCAGCGCTTGCTGGCAGGAGGGCTTGCAACCGCCGACACGGCGAACGGTTCAGCGTCGTCTGGATGCGATGGATGCCCGCGAAGTTGCGAAGGCACGAGAGGGCGCAAAGGCGGCCCGCCAGAAATTTGCGCCGGTCACAGGTGAGAACAAGGCCAGTATGCCACTGGAGATCGTCCAAATTGATCATACACCGGCGGACATCATTCTTGTCGACGGCTTTGAACGCAAACCAATTGGGCGGCCTTGGGTCACGCTGGCGATCGACGTCGCAACGCGGATGGTGACCGGATATTACACCTCTCTCGAGGCACCTTCGCGTCTGTCAGTGGCGCTTTGCCTGACACAGGCGGTGACCCTCAAGGAGGAACTTCTTGCGGAATTGGCGTGCGATGTTCCTTGGCCGGCACAGGGCAAACCGCACAGCATCCACGTCGATAACGGTCGCGATTTCCGGTCGCGCGCCTTTCGGTCGGCCTGTGCGGATTGGGGGATCGATCTGGTCTATCGACCGCCAGCAAGTCCTCACTTCGGTGGTCACATCGAACGGTTGATCGGCACCATGATGGGGGCCGTTCACCTGTTGCCGGGAACAACGCAATCCTCGATCGCGGCAAAGGGCGACTATGACGCCGAAAGCAAGGCCACGATGACGTTGAGCGAATTCGATCGCTGGTTTGCTCTGGAAATCTGCCGTTACAACAACAGCATTCATTCAAGTCTTGGCTGCACGCCCGTTGCCAAATGGGAGGCGCTCTCAGAGCAAATGACAGGCGACATCCCCTTCGAGATGGAAGCCTTTCAGGTGAGCTTCCTGCCGAGTGAACCGCGCAAGATCAGGCGTGACGGCATCCATCTGTTCCAGATAAGGTACTGGTCCGATGCCCTTGCAGGCCACATTGGGCGCGGGGATGGAAAGGTGGTCGTTCGCTACGATCCTCGCGATATCTCAATGATCTGGGTCGAACTGGACGATGGCCGGTATGTTGAGGCGCGGTACAGAAACCTGGAAATTCCGCCCGTCTCGCTCTGGGAATATCGCGAAGCGATGAGGAAGGCCCGTGCCCTTGGCAAGTCCGGGTCTAATGAGCTGGTGCTGGCTGAGCTGATCCGACAGCAACGCCAGATCGAAGCTGAAAGCCGGGGCCTGACGAAGGCCGAACGCAGAACCCGTGAAAGAAAAGGGACATTGAAGGGCACGAACTCGGCCGTCTCGACAACCGAAGGGCTGCGCCCGATCGATACGGGTGATACATCGCGCCCATTGTTCAAGGTGGAGAGATGGTGAATTGAGGGCAGGGACAACTGAAGAAGACGGCCGGATCGCCCTCATTCAATCGGATATCTGGATCGGCTTTCCTCGGGCGGAACAGGTGTTGGACCGCTTGCAGGGCATGATCGAAGCGCCACGACAAACCCGTATGCCTGGGCTTCTTGTGCATGGCGCCTCCGGGATCGGAAAGACGATGATTGCCCGAAACCTGTCGCGCAAGTTCGCACCAGAATACGATCCGGCGTCGGGCATCACCCGCACACCGCTTCTGCTGTTGCAAGCGCCGCCCGCACCTGATGAACGGCGGTTTTACCTGCACATCCTGGCCGCCGTCGGCGCCCCGGCGACGGCTCTTAGCGCCCGCGCTCAAAATGTGGCTTCCCTCGAAGTCCGTGTCATCGCGCTCTTACGCGACCTTGGCCTGCGGATGATCATGATCGACGAGGTCCACAATCTCTTGGCCGGGACCCACCGCGAACAGCGCCGATTTCTCAATGTCCTGCGGTATCTCAGCAATGAACTCGAGGTGTCACTGGTCTGCCTTGGGGTCAGCGAGGCCGTCGATGCTATTCGCGGTGATATCCAGCTTGCCCGACGGCTGGACGAACATCATCTGCCAAACTGGCGCGACGATGCCGAGTTCTCGGACATGATCCAGACCCTTATTGCTGCCATGCCACTGGAAAAGAAGTCCAACCTGAAGGTCAAATCTCTCAAGCAGGTCTTGGCACTGACCGGTGGGGTGACCTCGCGCATCTTCGCTCTGGTCAAGGATCTTTCCATCGACGCCATTATCACAGGCGAGGAATGCATCACCGATGACGCAATCGCAAAATGGACGCCGGTTTGGTCGCGCCATGCGAACCCCCATCGGCGGCTCCAGAAGTCCCGGGTGTGAAGCCGCACCCGCTGCCCAAGACTGTCGCGCCGCTGCCAGACGAGTTGTTGTCAGGTTGGTTGTCTCGGCTGGCGGCGGCCAACTACTGTGATGATGCGGAACTACTGGCTCATCTCAGAATCGATACCGCGCATGGCACCGCCTTGGACTTCAACGTCGACGCGGCTGCGGCGGCGAAGATTGCCAACGCCGCACGGGTTAACCCAGATGTTGTTCGATCTTTGACCTTTCCGGCAATGACGCCACGAGAAGCCTCACTGACGGCTCAGATGCCATTCCAGCATTGCCTGCGATGCTCCAGAGAGGGTCTTTTGCTCAGGCATTGGAGGCGGGCCTGGGCATTTGACTGCCAAGTTTGCGGGACGAGACTTGTGCAGACCCTTGGCAAACTCCGTGAGGAACAAATATCTGGAAAACTGATATACCGAGCGCGCCGCGGGGCAGAGATGCTTGAGTGCGCCGCGCGCTCGCGCGGCCCCAAGCAACTTCGGCGCGCAATGCGCGCAGTCACCTTTGCCATGTCACTCAAAACCTTCCGCGGGGATCCGTCGTTCGCTGTCCAGAACCCCAGATCGGAAGTTAGGCTGTTCTGCCTCGCCGCAATCGCCGCCGCTCGATCTCATCCCTTGGCTAAGGCAGCCATCGTCAGCAAAAGCATCGACGACTATGCAAGGGTTGCTCTCTTGCGCGCCTTCGAGAAGGAGCCTCGATTGCTTGCCGCGGTTGATCACATCGCGCAAAGGTGCGCGAGAAACAGGGGCCCCATGACAGCCGTATCTCACAATTAAGGGCAAAAATTGTCGCCAAACGCGTCGCGTCTCAGATTAAAGGGCAACGCGACACCTCCCTAGCAAACTGGAAACTGCAAGGATCGCATGTCTACTTACGAAAATTTGCCCTTGAACCTCTAGCCACTAGAAGTCCTATCTGTTCAAGGAGAACACATACCGTTCTTGCCATCAATCGCCGGTGAGAACCGAAAGGGTACGAAATGCTGACAAGACGACACTTCATTCAGACAACAACGGCGCTTTTTTCGGTGACCGGTCCCGGTATGGCTTTTGCCGACACTTGGCCCACCGAGGCTCAGAAGGCTGAATGGGACGCACAGGTGACGCCTCAGGGTTATGTTGCCGAGACTTCCAACCCATGGGGATTGCACCCGCGGTTCCTACCGCAACGTGTGGTCGCGAAGGCCGGTCTCGTGCCGGGAGATATCCATGTCGACGCGGTCGCACGATATCTTTACCACATTGAAGAGGGTGGAACCGCGATGCGCTACGGCGTGGCCATCGCGCGGGGGAACCTCTACGAGCCGGGTGTCTATACCATCAAGCGCAAGGTCAGGTGGCCGCACTGGCAACCGACACAGAGCATGATCAATCGCGACCCCGAACTTTATGCTGACATTGCCGATGGCATGGAACCGGGACCGGAAAACGCGCTTGGATCGAGGGCGCTGTATCTCTACGTCGGGGATCGCGATACCCTTTTGCGCATCCATGGCACTCCGAGCCCACGGAGTATCGGTGGCCGCGCAAGTTCGGGCTGCGTACGGATGGTCATGGCTCATATCAATGATCTTTACCCGAACGTCGAGACCGGCTCTACCGCCTATCTTTACTCGGCGGAGGACAGCGTGACTGCCCGCAGCTAAGCCAAGCAGCGGACGGCAAACGCAATTAAGTTTCGCGAGGGGTGCAGATACGATTGCCGTTCGCCGTGCGCAGCGGCAGCAAGGTTGTTTCTACGGGGCCGCTGTGTTTGTACCAGTAGCACCCGTCCTCGGGCACCAAGCGCGCGGTTGCAACATCCTGATCCGGGGCAGCCATTGCAATCACGGCTTCGGGAACTTTGCCCCGCCGGTCTGCCGAGTCGCCCGGTCCAGTCGGCTGGATTGCGCACCCGGCCGTAAGAGACAGCGCCACTGCAACAATTATTTTTTGCTTCAGCATCAAAACCCGCATCAAGCTTCCTTTCGTGTCTGTTTTTCTTTGCATCGGCTTTTCATGCCTCAAGGCGTGATGGAGCCGGTCGCCGCATCCTCTAGCAATAAAACAAACTGAAATACCACCGTATTTTGCTCTTGAAGCTCTAGCTACTGTAGGGGCTATGTCATGGTAAAGCACCCGAATCCAGAGGTCCATTCATGCCGCCCGACACCCATCGTCACGACCACGATCACGCCGAAGATGCCCAGACAAGCGGCGGCAGCTGCTGCGGGAGCGCCGGAACGTGCGGCGACATCGTTCCGGCGACCCCCGCGCCAGCGGGCGGGCGCAGTTTTCAGGTGTCCGGCCTCGATTGCGCCGAGGAGGTAGCAATCCTGAACAAGGTGGTCGGCCCGAAGATCGGCGGGGCCGAGCATCTCGCGTTCGACGTGATCAATGGGCGGATGACTATTCTCGACAGCGCCAAGAGTTTATCGGACGGCGAAATTGCAGAACTGGTCGCAAGCACCGGCATGACCGCCAAGCCTTGGGATGCCGAGAACGCGTCGGTCGACCAGGCGGCCCATCTTGCAAGACAGCGGCTGTTTACGGCGCTCAGTGGAGGCTTCTGGGCCGCGGGATTTCTGTGGCACATCATCGAGACCGGCATGGGCGGGGCGCTCGGCCTCTTCGCGGGTCACGGCGAAGCGCCGATGCCACTGGTCGAGGCAGGGCTGTTCGCGGTTGCGATCCTGTTCGGTGTCTGGCTCGTGGCACCCAAGGCATGGTCGTCCGCTCGGCGGCTGTCGCCCGACATGAACCTGCTCATGGTGGTCGCCGTGGCCGGTGCCATCGGGCTTGGCGAATTTTTCGAGGCGGCGACAGTCGCGTTCTTCTTTTCGCTCTCGCTCTACCTCGAAAGCTGGAGCGTCGGGCGTGCGAGGAATGCGGTTTCAGCTCTGCTCGACCTCGCGCCGCCGACGGCAAGAGTTCTTCATGATGACGGCTCGGAAGCGGACGTTCCGGCTTCTGCGGTTGCTATCAACGCACGTTTCATCGTGCGCGGCGGAGACCGCATCCCATTGGATGGTGAGGTTGTCGATGGGGCAGGGGCCGTCGATCAGGCGCCGATCACCGGAGAGAGTGCGCTGGTCCCAAAGGAACGGGGCGACGAAGTCTATGCCGGTACGATCAACGGCGAAGGCACACTGACGGTGCGCGCCACGAAGGCCGCCTCGGACACCGTGTTGGCCAAGATTATCCGCATGGTCGGCGACGCCCATGCCCGCCGCGCGCCGGTGGAGCAGTGGGTGGCGAAATTCGCCCGCATCTATACGCCTATCGTCATGGCTCTCGCCATTGCAATTGCCCTGCTGCCGCCGCTCATTTTCGGGGGGGCCTGGGATTATTGGTTCTACAATGCACTCGTGCTGCTGGTGATCGCTTGCCCATGCGCTCTGGTCATCTCGACACCGGTCTCCATCGTCGCTGCACTCACCGCCTCAGCGCGGGCCGGGGTGCTGATCAAGGGCGGTGCATATGTTGAGGCACCGGGCAAGACCACTGCACTGGCCATGGACAAGACCGGCACGATCACCATGGGCGAGCCCGAGGTGGCGGCGGTGCATCCGCTGGGCAAAGCATCGGCGCAAGATCTGATGACCCTCGCCGCTGGGCTGGAGGCACGTTCCTCGCATCCCTTGGCGCGCGCCATTCTTGCGCGGGCAGAAGCCGACGGCATCAAGGTATCCGCCGCGGAAGATACCCGAACCGTTCCGGGCAGGGGACTTGAAGGACGCACAGACGGCCGGTCGATCTGGCTGGGGTCGGACCGGTTTGCCGAGGAGAAGGGTTTCGGCGACGCCATTCCGAAGGATTTGCGCGACCGCATCGAAGGGGCTGGCAGCACCCTTGTTGCCGTGGGCGACGACACCGGTGTCACCGGCATCTTGGAATTGCGCGACCGTATCCGCCCGGATGCCAAAGGCATCGTGGCGCAGCTTCACGCGCAGGGTGTGAAGACCATCGTCATGCTGACCGGTGATAACGAGCGGACAGCGCGCGCTGTTGCAGCCGAGGTCGGCATCGACGAGGTCCGTGCCGAGCTTCTGCCCGAAGACAAGGTGACTGCCATCGAAGAACTGGTCGAAACGCATGACATGGTGGCCATGATCGGCGACGGGGTCAACGACGCCCCGGCCATGGCGCGCGCGCATTACGCCATCGCAATGGGTGCCGTTGGTTCGGACGCGGCAATCGAGACGGCGGATATAGCCCTGATGACCGACGATCTCGGCAAGGTGCCTTGGCTGATCGGTCATTCGCGCCGGACAATGTCGATCATTCATCAGAACATCGGTATTTCCTTGGCGACCAAGGGCGTTTTCGTTGTCGCTACCGCGTTCGGACTGGCATCGATGTGGGGCGCGATTGCAGCCGACGTAGGAGTGTCATTGCTGGTGGTGGCCAATGCCCTGCGCCTGCTGAACAGCCAAGAGGCCAAGGCGCCGCCGTCCGGCGGTGAGCAGGTTGGCCCACAGATGGCAAAGGCCGCGCTTGCCCACGGACATTGATCACGCAGCATTTGCAAGGTAACGTAATGTCCATAACAGACCTCACGAAAGAGGCATCGAGCAGTGAAAACCATCCGATTTCCCCGCCGCGCCGTCCTGTTGGGCGGGCTGGTAGCGTTTCTGTCCGGGTGTGCCAGCAAGTTCCGCAGCTATGACGGACCCGAAGTCACCCGTGTTCGGCTTTACAAGGGACAGCGCTTGCTTGTTCTCGACGGAGCCGATCGCGTCTTGCAAACCTATCCGGTCGGGCTGGGTTTCGCTCCTGAGGGTCACAAACAATTCGAGGGGGATGGCCGGACTCCGGAAGGAGTTTACACAATCGACAGGCGAAACCCCAACAGCACCTACCATCTTTCGATTGGCATCTCTTATCCGAACGAGGCCGACATCGCCTTTGCCGAAGCGCAGGGCCTTTCCCCCGGCGGCGACATCTTCATCCATGGTGGCCCACGCCCCGGCATCGACCCGACAAATGTCCGCGACTGGACAGCTGGCTGCATCGCGGTCACGGATCGGGAGATCGAGGACATCTATGCAATGGTGAAGGACGGGACACCTATCCACATCTTTGCATGACGGTCTTTCTCATGCGGCGGTAGTGAGCCGTCGCATTGGCGCCATTGCCCAGCTCCACGAAGCCAAGATGAGCGCCAACAGCATCCAGTCCCCGAAGCTCGCGTAGAGTGTCGGCGGTCGCGCGGAGGGCAGGCTAGCGTCGATGATGCCCGTTTCGCCGGTATCGAGCCGCGCAACGATCTCTCCGCTCGCGTCGATGACCGCAGAGATGCCCGTATTCGCGGCTCGGATGACTGGAAGGCCTTCCTCTACGGCGCGCATACGTGCGGAAGCCAGATGCTGCTCGGGTCCGATGCTGGTGCCAAACCAGGCATCGTTTGTCGCGTTGAAAATCCAGTCCGGCCGGAACAGGTCGTCGACCACATGCCCTGGGAAGATGATCTCATAGCAGATCGCCACGGCGACCAGCGGCACACCCGGAAGCGCAAGCGTTCTCGGGCCCGGTCCGGGCGTAAAATCGCCCAGACCCGCCGTGAGCCGCTCGATGGGCAACCAGCCGCGGAATGGCACATATTCGCCGAAGGGCACGAGATGGTGTTTCGCGTATCCGGTCAGGATCTCGCCGGTCTCGTCAAATGCCTGGACCGTGTTGAAATATCGGGTGCCATCCTCGCTCGGTACACGGTCCGGCACACCGGTAAGCAGCACTCTGCCGTCTGGTAGCGCTGCGGCAATGCGGGCCCGTGCCTCCGTATCCTCATCGAGGAAACCCGGAAAGGCGGTTTCCGGCCAGAGAAGCACGTCGAAATCGCCGGGCCGGGTTGAAAGCTCAAGATAGCGCGCGAAGGTCGCCTCGCGGTTCTCGGGAGCCCATTTCTCCTCTTGTGGAATGTTGCCCTGGACGATGCGCAGGTCGACACCGGGTGGCTGTTCTGTATCCGACTGGAGGCGAAGTGTGCCGACGGCCCACATCGTCGCGATGCCGGCCAGCGCCATGAGCGAGATGGTCAGTCGTTGCCGCCCGGACGCCATGACAGCCGCGACGGGAAGTGCCGCGACGAACACGGTGAGAAAGCTTAGCCCATAGCTTCCGACCCACGCGGCGGGCTGGCGCAAAGCGGCGTAATCGACCAGAGCGTAGCTGGCGAGGATCCACGGAAAACCTGTCAGAACGTGACCACGCAACCACTCGGCCACGGTCCAGAAGGTCGCGAACAGGAGGCAGGCCAGGAGATTGCCCAGGGCTCCGCGCCGCGCGATTTCGGCGAAGAGCACAGCGGCAATGGCCGGGAAAATCGCGAGACCTGCGGACAATCCCGCGACGGCCGGGATCGCCATCGCCCCAAACCGCTCGGCCTCGACGTAGAAACTCTCCGCGATCCATGAAATCCCGAAACCGAACTGGCCGAGTCCGAACGCCCAGCCGACGAGAAAAGCACGCCCGAAGGAGAGACCGCGAAGACCGACAAACAACGCGGAATAGACAACGGGAACGAGCAGGAGAATCGAGAAAGGCGGGAAAGTCAGAACGGTCAGCGCCCCGGCGACGAAACCAAGCGTCACCCGCGAAAGCAAACGGTGGCGCAGAGCGATGCGGTTCAGAATTTCCGGCTTCACGACTTGATCGAACGCCGCGCGCTGATCCATGGCGCGGCGAGCAAGAGCCCCACGCCACTGACGACAAATACATCGGCCAAGTTGAAGGCAGGCCAATGTGTTGTGCCAATGTAGAAATCGAGAAAGTCTGTTACAGCCCGATACCGCACACGATCGATGACATTGCCCAGGGCTCCGCCAATGATCGCGCCATAGGCAAGCGTTTCCACCGCATTGTCGGCGCGAAACAGCATAACCCCCAGCCAAACACAGATGGCAAGAGCGAGAGCGATGAGGCTCCACCACGGCGCGCCGCCCAACATCCCGAAAGTCACGCCGTCATTACGATAAAAGACGAGGTTGAATCCCGGAAACACGGGAATCCCGGCGCTTAAAGTGACGGCATTCGCAACGACAATGGCTTTGGTGATCTGATCGATCGCGAACGCAGCAAGTGCTGCGAAGACGCCGATCATCGGAGATACCTTGTTTAGTGACATTGCCTCATCCCAACCAGACATCAAGGAACAGCATTAGAACGAGCCCGACTGCGAGACCGAGCGTCGCCCTGTTCTGATGGCCGCTGCGATGGGTTTCGGGGATGATTTCGTGGCTGATAACGTAGAGCATTGCGCCCGCGGCAAAGGCCAGACCCCATGGAAGCAGCGGTTCCGACAGTGTGATGATCCCGGCCCCGAGCAGGCCGCCAATCGGCTCGACCATGCCCGTCAGCGCCGCGATGCCCCAGGCGCGCAGCTTCGGATATCCCTCGCCCAGCAGAGATACAGCGACGGCCAATCCTTCGGGCGCATTCTGAAGCCCGATTCCGACAGCAAGAGGCAGACCGCCCTCCATACCTCCGGATCCGAAGCCGACCCCAACCGCAAGGCCTTCGGGGAAGTTGTGGATCGTGATTGCGATGATGAACAGCCAGACCCGCCGCAAAGACGCCGCTTCGGGCCCTTCGCGTCCTGTCTTGAAGTGCTCGTGCGGCAGCTTTTCGTTCATCAGGGCGACAGCCCCCATTCCCAGAAGGATCGAGACGCACACGATGGCCGCAGGCATCGCGCCGTTCTCGAACATTGGCTCTGCCGCATTCAATGCCGGGATGATCAGCGAAAAGAACGAGGCTGACAGCATGACACCGGCGGCGAAGCCGAGCGACAGATCGCGCGTGGCCCGGGACGGGATGCGCCCAAACAGCACGGGAACTGCTCCGACTGCCGTGAGCGAACCGGCGGCGAGACTTCCGAGAAAGCCAAGCATTATCGGAGACAGATTTTCCATGGGCGGGCCAGATTATCCTTCGGCGTAGCTCGAAAAGACTTCCGTCGACCCGTCCTTGCGGATGAGGAAGACATCATAGGCCTCGCGGTCGTCTTCTGGCCCCATGCCGGGCGAACCATAGGGCATCGCCGGAACGGCGAGGCCGACGGCGTCCGGGCGCTCATCGAGAAGGCGGCGGATGTCACCGGCCGGGACATGGCCTTCGATCACGTAGCCATCAATGAGCGCGGTGTGGCAGGAGACCATGCGCTGCGGCACGCCGTTGTCGAGCTTGAAGCGAACCAGCGACCCACCGAACATGTTCTCGCCCGTCGGCGCAAACCCGTTTTCTTCGAGATGGTTCATCCAAGACAGGCAACAGCCGCAACCGTTCGTCTTGCGGACCTCGATCGCCGTTGCCTCTGCGAGAACCTGGGCCGCTGGTAACAGGCCGAGGGTGATTGCCAGAGCTTGGGTCATGCGTTTCATGGGTCAGAGCCTTTCGGTTGTCGTTTCGGCAATCTCGCTGCCGAGGTTTTCATTCAGAAGCGCGCGCGCCTCGGCCAGACGCGAGAGCGCGGCGGTATCATCCGCTTCGCTCTCGGCTGCTTCGGCGAGCCGGTCGTCAGTGAGGGGGTCAGTCGGGCGCCCATCCACGAGGACTTCGTAGTGCAGGTTCGGACCTGTCGCCGTGCCAGTCGCGCCGACGCGGCCGATCACATCTCCCGCCGCAACGCGTTGGCCTTGTGCCAGGTCTTCCGGCACGGCGCTCAGATGCGCGTAGCGCGTCATGGTGTCGGAGCCGTGCGAGATTTCGACCACACGGCCATAGCCACCGCGCCAGCCAATGAAACTAACCCGCCCCGGTGCCGTCGATTGAACCGGTGTCCCACGTGCCGCTGCGAAATCGACGCCGGTGTGCATCCGGACGTTGCCAAAGACCGGATGCGTGCGGCGTCCGAACACCGAGCTGAGGCGCGCACCCTCGACCGGCTGTGCGAAGACGCGCAGCACCTCGCCATCGACGTAGATCGTCGCCTGACCGCTGCCGTCGTCCGGCCATACGATCTCGTAAAGCGAACCGCCGATCTCCAGTGCGGCGAAGGCGAGTTCGGGCTGTCCGATCCTGTCCTCTCCGACCCGCGCCTCACGCCAGAGAAGCCTTAGTGTTTCGCCACCGGCCATCTCGCGGCGGAAATCCACGGTCCCACCCAGCATCTGCGCAAGGTCCACGGAAAAACGGGCGGGTATGCCGGCTTCGTCGAGTGCCGCGAAGATCGAGCTGTCGATCACGGCTTCGCCGGCAAGGGTTACGATCTCCGGATCCGGAGCCACGACCTGTGTGGACAACTGCTCGCCGAAAACCACCTCGATCCGAACCCCGTCCTCGACGGCGAGTGAGACGGTGCGGGGGCTGCCGTCCATGGTCGAAGCAACAGTGACCGAGTGCCCCGGCCGCAGCCGTCGCAGATCGTATTCCGCGCCAAGCGCGAGGGCAACTTCGGCTCTGTCAGGTGCCGCAAGACCAGCTTCAGACAGCAAGAAATCGAGCGTTTCGCCAGGTGCAATGTTGCGCGACCATGTCGACAGGGGTGGCTCGATCGCCTGCACGGGCCTGTCGGCAAACGCGACCTGCAGAAGGGGCAGGGGGCCGAGGTCGGGTGCATCTTCTGCCCATGCCGTCGCGGGCAGCGTCACGAGGATGTCAACGTTTTGGGGAGCTTCAGGACCTTGGGGCATCCATTTACCTGCCGAGGCAAGTTCCGGCGGCACGGGTTCTTTCGACATGAAATCAGAGAGGGCGATAGCCGCTCCCAAAACCATCCCCGCAATTGCGACACAAGCCGCCATAGTTCTGAGCCTCATGTCGCCCCCTCCGTTTCTTCTTCCAGCGCGCGGCGAATTTTCGGCACCGCGAATTCTCTGGGTTCGTGATAGTCGATCATGGTGACGAACCGCCCAGAGGCTGCGAACAGGAAGACGCTCGCGCTGTGGTTCATCGTGTAATCGCCGCTCTCCGTCGGCACCCTTTCGTAGGTGGCGCGGAAGCCGTCCGCGACGCGCGCTATCTGCTCTTCCGGTCCCGTCCAGCCGCGGATCGCCGGATGGAAGTAGCCGACATATTCGGCCATCGTTTCGACAGTGTCGCGCTCGGGATCGACCGTGATGAAAACCACGTTCATCTCGTCGGCCTCGTCTCCCAGATCATCGAGCCATCCCGAAATGTCCGAGAGCGTGGTCGGGCAGACATCGGGACAGTAGGTGAAGCCGAAGAACGCCATCGTCGGGCGGCCGATCAGGGTTTCTGGCCCGACCGCGTTGCCCTCATGATCCGTCAGACGGAAATCCATCTCGGTCAGGGCCACAGGCCGCTGCCCGACAGGTTCCGGTCCACCGGGTCCATCGACCTGCCACCAACCGACGAAGAGCATCAGGGCGACCGCCCCGACACCAGCCGCGCCGTACCCCAGGATCGCCCGTCGCCGCATCAGTCCTCTGGCCCCCGCGCGGCGATTCCAAGGATCGGCACCTCGACCGTCACTTCGCCTCCGTCGTCGAAAAGCAGGGTCAGCGGAAAAGTGTCCCCTTCCGTCATTGGTTCTTGCAGCCGCATCAACATTGCGTGCAGGCCCCCCGGTTCGAGCGCGATGCTCTCGCCCGGGGCGATCACGATCTCCCCCGCCGGGCTCATGGAGCTCACACCTTCGGCATTGGTCTTCGTCTCGTGGATTTCGGGCATCATCGCGAGCGGTGTTGTAAGGCCGATCAGCGTCACCGGCTCGTCGCCAGTGTTGCGGATCGTCATGTAAGCGGCCCCGGGACGGTTCATCCCGATGGAGGCGCGGGACCACGCGTTCTCGACGACAACATCCTCGGGTCCGGCCAGCGCGGGCACCGAGAGCCCTCCAAGGGTCAAAAGCGCGGCCAGTGTGCCAGTCAAAATATACTTTTTCATCGTTCTGATCCTGCCCTTTCCATTCAGCTTTGCGCGGCAGCGACTTCGGCGGCCACCAGACGACGCAACTCTGCCTCCCCGAATGGATCGAGCGGCTTGCCGTTCACAAAGAATGTGGGCGTCTGGCGAATTCCCACGGCCTCGACGTCAGCACGATCCTGGTTAAGGATCGCCACGACACCGGGTGCCAGCATTTGCGTGCGCGCGGCTTCGGCATCGAGTCCGGCCGTGGCGGCGATCTGAAGGATCAGGCCAGGCGCCGGGGCACCGTGCGACGCCCATCTCGGCTGTTCCCGCAGAACGGCCTCGAGCACCGGCACGTAAACGTCCTGCATGCGCGCCGCCTCGAGCACGCGGATGGCTTCCTCGGATGCCGCGCCGTGGAAGGGCGTGTAGCGGATCACGACGCGGACAGCTTCCCCATGCTCGGCCATGATGTCCTTCACGATGGGATGAAAGGCGCGACAGGCCTCGCAGGCCGGATCGAAGAATTCGACGATTGTGACGGGCGCATCCGCAGGCCCGAGGATGGGCGAGTAGGGGCGGATCATCGCCTCCGCAAGTTCCGGAGCAACGGGCTCCGCTTCGGCCACTGGGCCGGGGCGGATTGCAAACCAGGTGGCTCCGCCGAAACCGGCGGCGCCGAGGGCAAGAACGGACAGGATCAGGCCGCGTCGATTCATGTTCGTGTGTCCTTCAATGAAAGGGCCGACAGCGCCCCGATCAGCGCGAAGGCGGCGAGCGCCATCAGCGGGATAGGGATGCCGACGACCAGTTGGTTGTCATCGGTGCAAGAGGGGCCGGTGGCCGTGCAGGGCTGGACGCGTTCGGGAACAAGACCGACGTACAGCCCCATGTGCCAGAGGGCGATTGCGCCGCCGCCAAGCGCCAATGCGATGCCGTAGCGCCCCACGCGGCCGTCCCGCCACCAAAGGCCGAGCCCGAGGACAATGGCCAAGGGGAACATGAAGGCGCGCTGGAACCAGCACAGCACACAGGGCGTCTGCCCCAGCACCTCGCCGATGAAAAGCACGGCAAGCGAGGCGACGAGCGCGATGATCCACGCCAGCCCGAGGGCTGTTTCTCCGGACATACGGTTCATGTCGGTCAGATCCTCTCTTCCAGATCGGCGAGGATCTCTTCGGCGGAGGTGCCGTAGGGCCACGAGTCGGCGAAGCCCGCGTCGGGATCGAAGAGGAACAGATGCGACGTGTGGCCCATCGTGTAACCATCCGGCGCCGCAGCCTCTTCGACGCGTTCGAAGAAGATCGGAAAGGTCTCGGATGTGGCGGCGATCTGTTCCGGCGTGCCGGTCAGCCCGATGAAGCCCGCATCGAACAGCGGGACGTATTCGGCGAGTGCTGCGGGCGTGTCTCGTTCAGGGTCGATTGTTATGAAAATCGGCTGGACCTTGGCGGCATCGTCGCCCAGACCGTCCATCACCGCCGCGACCTCGGATAGGGTCGTCGGGCAGACGTCGGGGCAGTTGGTAAAGCCGAAAAAAACCAGCATCCAGCGCCCCGCAAAGTCCTCCTCGGTTCGAACCATACCCTGGTGGTCCGTCAGTTCGAACTCAGCGAAAAAAGGCGGTTCGGCGTCGGTTCGGGCGCTATCGGCACGATAATCGGACCATAGCAAAAGCCATATGAAGGCAAGCGCTGCCACGCCTGCCAAAACCCAAAGAAACTTCTGTGCCGATGTAAGGGACAATCCTGTTCGCCTGATTTTGATTCTTATTGCCTGTGCGGATACATCCTCTAGCTGCTAGAGGTTCAAGCACGAAATCATGGTATAGCTTGAACTCACGCGTCTGTGAATCCGACACTTGTTTATTCCGACGGCAAAACCTACACAAACTGTATCTTTTTCATGGAGGCGAAAATGCTCACGATCGGTACTCTGTCAAAGAAGACTGGCACAAAAGTGCAGACCATCCGGTACTACGAACAGATCGGACTCATGCCCGAACCTGGCAGGACCGAAGGCGGACAGAGGCGCTACGACAATGCACAGCTTGATCGACTGTCCTTCATCCGCCACTCGCGGCAACTCGGCTTCTCGCTCGATGCGATCCGCGAGCTGCTCGACCTCAGCGACCATCCCAATCGGCCCTGTGATGAAGCTGATGCCATCGCGCGTCGCCAGCTCAAACAGGTGGAGCAGCGCATGGCCCGCCTGAAGGCGCTGCGCACGGAACTGAAACGCATGGTTCACGAATGCAGCGGCGGGCGGACGGGAGATTGCAAGGTGCTTGAGGTGTTGCGGGACCATTCGGAATGCCTGACCGAGCACGAGGAAATCGGGGCCTGAAGGAATTCAGCCAACATTCCGGCTGGAACGCAGATCAGCCGCAGAAGTTAATGTGTCGTACAACACAAGCTGGAACCACAAAATGGCCGCTAGACAAGATTCAATGGAGAGACGGACGCTTTGGATCGTTCTGGCGCTCAATATCGGTTTGGCCGTGGCCTTTTTCGCAACAGGCGCCTTCGGCGACTCAAGTGCCCTGATCGCCAACGGGCTCGATAACCTCTCCGACAGCTTCGTCTACGCGATCAGCCTTTTCGCTTTGTCCCGATCCGCCAAATGGAAACGCGGGGCGGCGAACGTTTCCGGCGGGCTGCTGATCCTGTTCGCTGCAGGCATCCTCTACGATGCGTGGCGCCGCTACATCGGTGGGTCAGATCCGCTCGGGACGATCATGATTGCAATGGCCCTGATCGCGGCGGCTATCAACGCAGTCTGCGTTTGGCTGCTCGCTAAGCTCAAAAATCCGGACGTCAACATCCGCGCGGCCAACACCTTCAGTTACAACGATTTCGCCGCGAACCTCGGTATCGTCGTGGCCGGTGGCCTCGTCGCCTGGCTAGGAACCAACTGGCCGGACCTCGTCGTCGGCGTGATTGTCGCCGGGATCGCGGCCTGGGGCGGTATCGATATTCTACGCGACGCACATGGCGAACACCACAAAGCGGTTCACACGGGCAAATAGTTGCGGGAGATTCTTTCTGAAGAAAGGGTTGAAGCTATAGTGACTATAGCAATTAGGTTTGTTCCAAGACGATTCGAGGAGCGACTCCGTTGCAGATGACCGACCCCCTACTTGCACCCACCAAACTACTGGATTTTGACGCCGCGCCTCTTGCGCATCTAATTGAGACCCGCGGCTGGCGCGGCTTATCCGAATACGATCGGATCGGAGCTGCCTATGATTTCGTTCGGAATGAAATCGCGTTCGGATACAATCGAGCCGACGACATCCCCGCATCCGAAGTGCTTTCCGACGGCTACGGGCAGTGCAATACCAAAGGCACGCTCTTGATGGCGCTGCTGCGTGGTGTCGGCATTCGTTGCCGGTTGCATGGGTTTACTATCCATAAAGGCTTGCAGCGCGGTGTTGTCCCTGAGCTGGTGTATCCGCTTGCTCCGCAGGAAATTCTCCACTCATGGGTCGAGATCGAATTTCAAGGTGCCTGGATCAACCTTGAAGGCTTCATCCTGGATGACGCTTTCCTCGATGTCCTGCAAACGTCATTCTCGGACACAGAAAGTCTCTGCGGTTATGGCGCGGGCACGGATTGCCTTGGCGCGCCTCCCGTCGCCTGGAACGGAGAAGATACCTACATTCAGAAAACCGGCATCGTGCAGGATTTCGGCGTGTTTGATACGCCGGACGCCTTCTATTTTTCCCATGAGCAATCCTTTGGATGGCTGCGTGGTGCCCTTTACCGTCATATCATACGCCACTGGATGAATGCGCGCGTTCGTGGTTTCCGCAGCGACCGCCTCAAGACTGACCGACGCGCGACACACGCGCATGAGGAGCCTGCCAATGCCACATGACCACGGGCACGCGCATATCGATCCGGATTCCGGCGATCGGCGGGTTGCCATCGCGATCTGGGCGAACGGGCTTCTTACCGTTGCGCAAATCGTCGGGGGCATATTGTCGGGCAGCCTGGCACTGATCGCCGATGCGCTGCACAACTTTTCCGATATGGCCTCGCTTGTCATTGCCTTCGCCGCACGCAAGATCGCGCGCCGCCCAGCCGATGAGCGCATGACCTTCGGCTATGGTCGGGTCGAAATCGTCGCAGCCCTGGTTAACTACACCACCCTGATTTTGATCGGCTTCTACCTGATCTACGAAGGTGGCATGCGCATGATTGATCCACCCGAAGTCATGGGTTGGACCGTCGTCATTCTCGGTGGAATTGCGCTTGTGGTCGACACGCTGACCGCAATGCTGACCTATTCGATGCAGAAGGGCAGCGTGAACATCCGCGCGCTTTTCCTGCATAACCTGTCGGACGCGCTTGCTTCGGTCGCGGTTATCGTCGCTGGGTCGCTGATCATCCTTTACGACATGCGTTGGGTCGATCCTGCCATCACCATCGGCATCGCGATCTACATCCTGTATCTGTCTTTCACTGAAATAGGCGGCCCAATCCGAACCCTGATGCTCGGGAGCCCGCCGGACATCGACAACGAGGCCGTCGTCGAAGCGATGCGGAAAGTCGAAGGCGTCGCCGACGTCCACCACGTCCATCTCTGGCAAATGCAAGAGCACGAGGCTGCGCTCGACTGCCATGTCGTCGTGGCAGCCGAGGGGTGGTCGAAGATTGAAGAGATCAAGAGCGCGATTAAGAAGCGGCTGAAGGGAGAATTCGGCATCAGCCATTCCAGCCTCGAATTCGAGCACGAGGATCGCGCTCATCAGAACGCCGATCTCTATGGTCACGGTAATTCGAGAGATGGGGAGGAAACTCATACTCACGAAAAAAGCTGACCGAGCATGAGGACATCATTACCTCATTTGCGACGGCAAGTTGACGTCGACCAACGTCAAGTGGATTGATGAACCTTTGCATGAGCAACTGGCTGCGAAGGGCAGTAACGAAGGTCTGAGGCGGATACACTACAGGGGTATCACGTCCAAGTTACAGAATGTCACTTGACCTCCCCTTGCTGGAAGGTTGTAGCAGTAATTGTATGACCTGCGTTTTTCGCCTTGTTTTGATTCTCATGCTGACCTTCGGTGCAGTGACTGCGCCGGATATGTCGTCGGCCAGTATGTCAATCACGGCTATGGCGCAGATGGAACCCACCGAAAGCGCGGATGGCCGTTGCGGCGGGTGCGATCCCACCGGATTTGCTGAGAGCACTGCCTGTGAAGGTGGGTGTCCTGTTCCTTGCGGCTCCAGCGGTACTTCTGGCCTCCTTGCCAAGATGCCGTCAGCGCGGCTCACGAGGCCTTTTGGTACTGCCGTCCGGGGTGCCGAACCTCTGATCTCACTCGGCACGAATCCGTCGCTTGATCCATTCCCTCCCAAACTGCCTGTCTGAACCTGAAACCGGCCTCGCCTGCTGCGAGGCCTGATTGTTGCCTTGGCCGAAGCTGGCTGAGTGCGACCCTTTCAGATCAAGGCAGTTGCGATGATTCTCCACAGACCGATTTCACGAAGGCGCGTGCTTCGCACAGGTGCCGCATTCACGGCCCTATCCGCTCTGTCACCTGCACGAATGGCGATGGTCGATCCAACTGGGGACCCATTCGTCCTACGCGCGGCATCCGGACAGGCCGCCCTGCGACCGTCACCATACGGCCCGACTAATGTCTGGAGCTATAACGGGTCCGTCCCCGGTCCTGAAATCAGGGTCCGGCAGGGCGACCGATTGCTGGTTTTGGCTCAGAATGGGTTAGATGAAGGGACCACAATCCACTGGCATGGCATCCGCACGCCCAATGCGATGGACGGAGTGCCGTTCCTCACGCAGGACCCGATCCCGGTTAATGGCGATTTCCTGTACGAATTCGATGCACTGGATGCGGGCACGTTCTGGTATCACCCGCACCAGCGCAGTTCGGAACAGGTCAGACGTGGACTCTACGGGCCGCTGATCGTCGAGGAGGTGGACCCGATCCGCGTGGATCGTGACCTGACCTGGATGCTGGACGACTGGCGCATGACGCGGGCGGGGCAGTTGTCGGATGACTTAGGCAACCGCCATGACGCGATGCACGGCGGTCGTATTGGCAATTCCGTGACCATCGACGGTGAGATCCCCGAACGGATCTCGGTGCAATCCGGTGAGAGCATCCGCTTGCGGCTAATCAACGCGGCGAACGCGCGGATATTCGGGCTGGATTTTGGAGATTTTGAACCAGTCGTGGTCGCGCTGGACGGTCAACCCGTGACGCCCCATGCCCCTGACGGCGGGGTCGTGGTGATCGGCCCGGCGATGCGTGTCGATCTGGTAATCGACATGACCGGCAAACCCGGAGAGGCCGTCACGGTCACCAATGTCTTCTACGAAGGCCTCGAATACCGTCTGGTCGATCTCGTCTACGGGCCTGACAGGCTGCGGGACAGTGTGCCGGACTGGTCGATGGACCTGCCGCCCAACCCGCTGGCCGAACCGGACATGGCGTCGGCCGCGCGGCACCAGATCGTCTTCAACGGCGGAATGATGGGGCAGATGATGATGGGTGGCGACATGGGGTCGATGATGGACCAGATGCGCGAGGGCAACATGTGGTTCATCAACGGCGAAGCCGCGACGGGGCATATGATGAATACCTTGCTCGTCCTGCCGCAGGGCACGTCGCACGTGTTCGAGATGGATAATCGCACCTGGAGTGCCCCCACTGAAGTGGTCCACCGTTTGGGATAGATTTATCCCGTTTCAGGAGGACCAGAGATGGCAGGAAAGCGAGACAAACCGGAAGAGATCGTGCTGAAGCTTCGGCAGGTCGAAGTGCTGCAAGGACAAGGGATGGCGATCGCGGATGCGGTGCGCCAGATAGGCGTGACGGAGCCGACGTATTACCGCTGGCGCAAGCAATATGGCGGCATGAACAGGGACCAGCTCAAGCGGCTCAAGGAGCTTGAGACGGAGAACCAGAGGTTGCGGCGCGCGGTGTCGGATTTGACGCTGGACAAGATGATCCTGACGGAGGCTGCACGGGGAAACTTCTGAGCCCTTCGCGCCGCAGGCAGTGCATCGACCGCGTGCGGCAGACGCTTGGCGTATCGGAGCGCCTCGCCTGCCGCACACTCGGGCAGCACCGATCGACACAACGCAAGGTTCCATGTGGCGCCCCGGACGAGGAACGGCTGACGGAGGACATCATCGAACTGACGCGCGCCCATGGGCGTTACGGCTATCGGATGATTACCGGGCTTCTGAACAATGTCGGGTGGCACGTGAACCACAAGCGGGTGGAGCGGATATGGCGGCGCGAAGGGCTGAAGGTCCCGCAGAAACAGGCCAGGAAGGGCCGGCTATGGCTTGGCGACGGGTCCTGCGTCCGGCTGCGGCCGGAGCGCCCGAACCACGTCTGGTCCTATGACTTCGTCCAGGACCAGACGCATGACGGGCGGATCTTCCGCACGCTCAACATCATCGACGAGTTCACGAAGGAGGCGCTGGTGATCCGTGTCGATCGCAATCTCAATTCGACCGACGTGGTCGATGCCCTGACAGACCTGTTCATCTTGCGGGGCCCGCCCGCGTTCATAAGGTCCGACAACGTCCTATGTCGGGAGATTCGGGCTGCTTAGGTCAGCAGGTCATGGGGCATCCGGTGTTCCGGATGCCGTGATAAGTTTGCCCAGACGGGCTCTGCCGTCAAGAAATGATCTCTTCCATAGCAAACACAGGGTACGCGCCACGGCGGCCCTCACCGTCCTCAATACGAGATCCCAAATCCCAAGCAGAAGGCCCGAACATTATCTACGAGGTCAGAAAGCTGCCTCCACGGCTCGTCAGAGAGGGGTCCTTCCGCCTGGGCTCACCCCCTCGAAGAAGGGGCGATAGGGTTCGCCGTGATTGACCACGGCGTGTACGGTGCGCGCCATCTTGGCCGCGATTGCGGTGTAGGCCTTGCGGCGCAGATGGGCGTTGTGTCGATCCTTCGAGATGTAGCGCTCGAACTTGTCGCGGAAGCTGTTGGTCCGCTTGAGAACGGCGGTCTGGCCGGCCATCCACAGCGTGCGCCGCAGCCGGGCATTGCCGTACTTCGAGATACGGCTCTGACCGCGGAACATGCCGGACTGCACGGTGGCGAGGTCCATGCCGCAGAACTTCAGGAACTGGCGGTGATGCCGGAACCGACGCAGGTCGCCGGCCTCGGCCAGGATGGTCATGGCGTTGATCGGGCCGATGCCGGGAATCGTCGTCAGCAGCTGATAGTCGGGCAGATCGGAGAGCAGCTCGACCGCACGCGCTTCGATCTCGTTGCGCTGGCGGACGAGGCTTCTGCCTTCGGCGAGGACCAGACGGAACATGCGAACGGCGTCGGAATCCGGTCCGACGGGCAAACCAACAGAGCCGACCGCCGTGGCGTAAATATCTGAAAGCAGGCGCTCTTTGGAAACCTTCTTGCCCACCACGTGCCAGGCATCAGCGATGAAGTCTTCCCGGGTCATGGCCGCGATCATCGTCGGCGTCGGATACCTCTCGAGGAACGCGAGGAACCAGTCGGTTCGGGAGCTTCGATGAAACCTTTCCGCCTCAGGGAAGTAGAGCGGCAGGTAGTGCGTCAGGATACGGTGCCAGAGCTCGGTCTTCGAACGCGAGACGACCTCGTGCGTCTTCGACAGCTCCTGAATATCCGCCGTCCCTACGACCAGCGGATCGTGAAAGAACTGCACGGCGCCGATCTCCATCATGTGCAGGATGACCTGGGCGTCCTTGGGATCATTCTTGTCCCAGCTGTTGTGCAGAGCCTCGCGCGTTCGGGCCAAGCCAACGGAAGAGACAAGCTTCAGGTCGAACCCGGCCAGGCCGAGATGGTGCGCCAACGGACGATGGTAGTTGCCGGTCGCCTCAAACCCGATCCGCACCGGTAGATCATAGCTTGTGAGGGCCGCAGACAGGCGCCGAAAGTCTTCCAGCGTGTTCGTAATCGTCATGCGGCGACGGCGCTTCTTGCCGGGAATGCCGATAAGCACTTCGTGCCGGTGTTTTGAAATGTCGATGGCGACCAGCAAGGTCGAAGCAGTAAAATGAGTGGCGGTCATAGCCGGTCTCCTCAGCAGTGTGGTTGTGCAAAACCACTGTTGAGACTTGAGACCCGGTTATGGCCACCCGCTGCGCAATTTGGGGGCTGCGCGCGTGGCCATAACCTAAAGACAGCCCATCTTCCCGACGTGCTACGGC
>NZ_NSBT01000016.1 GCF_002285435.1 Actibacterium ureilyticum | reverse complement strand
CGACAACGTCCTATGTCGGGAGATTCGGGCTGCTTAGGTCAGCAGGTCATGGGGCATCCGGTGTTCCGGATGCCGTGATAAGTTTGCCCAGACGGGCTCTGCCGTCAAGAAATGATCTCTTCCATAGCAAACACAGGGTACGCGCCACGGCGGCCCTCACCGTCCTCAATACGAGATCCCAAATCCCAAGCAGAAGGCCCGAACATTATCTACGAGGTCAGAAAGCTGCCTCCACGGCTCGTCAGAGAGGGGTCCTTCCGCCTGGGCTCACCCCCTCGAAGAAGGGGCGATAGGGTTCGCCGTGATTGACCACGGCGTGTACGGTGCGCGCCATCTTGGCCGCGATTGCGGTGTAGGCCTTGCGGCGCAGATGGGCGTTGTGTCGATCCTTCGAGATGTAGCGCTCGAACTTGTCGCGGAAGCTGTTGGTCCGCTTGAGAACGGCGGTCTGGCCGGCCATCCACAGCGTGCGCCGCAGCCGGGCATTGCCGTACTTCGAGATACGGCTCTGACCGCGGAACATGCCGGACTGCACGGTGGCGAGGTCCATGCCGCAGAACTTCAGGAACTGGCGGTGATGCCGGAACCGACGCAGGTCGCCGGCCTCGGCCAGGATGGTCATGGCGTTGATCGGGCCGATGCCGGGAATCGTCGTCAGCAGCTGATAGTCGGGCAGATCGGAGAGCAGCTCGACCGCACGCGCTTCGATCTCGTTGCGCTGGCGGACGAGGCTTCTGCCTTCGGCGAGGACCAGACGGAACATGCGAACGGCGTCGGAATCCGGTCCGACGGGCAAACCAACAGAGCCGACCGCCGTGGCGTAAATATCTGAAAGCAGGCGCTCTTTGGAAACCTTCTTGCCCACCACGTGCCAGGCATCAGCGATGAAGTCTTCCCGGGTCATGGCCGCGATCATCGTCGGCGTCGGATACCTCTCGAGGAACGCGAGGAACCAGTCGGTTCGGGAGCTTCGATGAAACCTTTCCGCCTCAGGGAAGTAGAGCGGCAGGTAGTGCGTCAGGATACGGTGCCAGAGCTCGGTCTTCGAACGCGAGACGACCTCGTGCGTCTTCGACAGCTCCTGAATATCCGCCGTCCCTACGACCAGCGGATCGTGAAAGAACTGCACGGCGCCGATCTCCATCATGTGCAGGATGACCTGGGCGTCCTTGGGATCATTCTTGTCCCAGCTGTTGTGCAGAGCCTCGCGCGTTCGGGCCAAGCCAACGGAAGAGACAAGCTTCAGGTCGAACCCGGCCAGGCCGAGATGGTGCGCCAACGGACGATGGTAGTTGCCGGTCGCCTCAAACCCGATCCGCACCGGTAGATCATAGCTTGTGAGGGCCGCAGACAGGCGCCGAAAGTCTTCCAGCGTGTTCGTAATCGTCATGCGGCGACGGCGCTTCTTGCCGGGAATGCCGATAAGCACTTCGTGCCGGTGTTTTGAAATGTCGATGGCGACCAGCAAGGTCGAAGCAGTAAAATGAGTGGCGGTCATAGCCGGTCTCCTCAGCAGTGTGGTTGTGCAAAACCACTGTTGAGACTTGAGACCCGGTTATGGCCACCCGCTGCGCAATTTGGGGGCTGCGCGCGTGGCCATAACCTAAAGACAGCCCATCTTCCCGACGTGCTACGGCCCCGAGTTCGTTGCCGGCACGGTCCGTGACTGGATCGCCGCGGTCGGCGCCAAGACCGCCTATATCGAACCGGGATCACCCTGGGAAAACGGCTACGTCGAGAGCTTCAACGCGCGGCTCAGGGACGAACTGCTGAACGCCGAGGTCTTTTATTCACTCAGGGAGGCACAGATCCTGATCGAGCGATGGCGCCGCCACTACAACACCGTCAGGCCGCACAGCTCACTGAGATATCGCCCGCCGGCACCAGAAGCATTCGTCCCAATGGACCAGAGGCCGACCGTGCACTAACAATCAACCCGGACCACTCAATGGGGGCAGTCCAAACACAGGCAGGGCGAGGGTTGCCGCCAGCGCGGTCCTGCGAGCCAGCGTCCGCGCCTCTTCATCCTTGCGGGCACTCGTGTCTTCCGGCGCGCTGTCCGGCGGCAAGGTCGCGGGATAACCTGCGTCACCCGCCGCCTTCAGCAGGTCCGCAACCGCAACCGAGCCTTCGAGATACGTTACCGTCGCAGTTTCCGATGCCAGATTGACGTTCACGTCCAGCACGCCCGGCACCGCCGCCAGCACCTTGTCCACCCGCCCAACGCAGGACGCGCAGGACATGGAGGCCACGTTCAGGCGAGTGCTCTGATTACGGGCCGGATAGCCAATCTCTTCCAGCTTTTCGACGATGTTCGAAATGCGCCCTTGCGCGTCGATCTGCGCCTTGGCCGTCTCGCTGGCAAGGTTGACGTGAACGTCGCTGACACCCGGCAGGCCGGAAAGCCCACGCTCCACCCGCCCGACGCAAGAGGCGCAGGACATGTTCTGCAGGGAAAGTCGAAGGGTATGCGAATCCGACATGGGTGACTCCTGATCCTGGTCTTGCTAGAGATAAGGGTTCCATTCGCTGGAAGGTCAACAGATGCATCGAGGAATTTTTTCGGGCATTGACCTTCCCATAGGGCAGCAGCCTAGATGGCAGCAGCAAGAAGGAGATCGTGATGATCAGGTTCAGCGTGCCGGACATGAACTGCGGACATTGCACCGCGTCGATAGAGAAGGCCATTGTGACGATAGACCCACACGCGACTGTCACCTGTGACCTGACTGCGCGTTCCGTCGAGGTAGATAGCGCATTGGATGAAAGCGCTCTGAAGGCAGCGATTCACGATGCGGGCTACGTATCGCAAAAACTGAGTTAGTCCCGGCACTTCCAGTCATTACTGAAGTACTCACTACCATATTCGCGTCTTCTGTCTGAATGGTGAACGTTGCTATGTACCTATTGCGCAACAGTTTTGAGCGCACGCAGCGAGAATTCGCCTGTCTCGCTGGAATGTGCCAAACCTTCCCGTGCTGTAAGCGTTGACTAGTTTGTCAAAACGTCCATATTCCCCGTATGAGAACGCGTGTCGCAATTTCAACATGGGTGAGATTCCTCACTTGCTTCGCTTTTGCGTTGGCGCTGGTTCTGTCTCCACCTTCTGCGGCACACGCGGCCTCGGGAATGCATGATGGTCAGCATTCTGGATCGATCAGCTCCCTTCTCAGCAAACCGACAGTTGGTCAGGGAACTGATATCCACGCCGTCCACATGAAACACCCGGCGACAGTTGACGTGGATGACATATCCTCCGACATGGGTGAAACAGAGCATCAATCAACTCAGTGTTGTAACGGAATATGCATTTCTGTCGTCATTCCAGACGCAGACTTGGTATTCCCGGATCCTATTGCGGCGAAAGAATATATGATCCTGAGCGGTCAGACGCATTCCGTCGAAACATCAGGGTTTCTGCGGCCCCCTCGATTCCTGATCTGAAACGGCGCCCAATCCGGGTGTGAGCCTTGCGCAGACTCTGCGTGAGACATCGTTCATCAATCAGGATACCTTCATGAAAATTCATCTACTTATGGGGGCTTCGGCCCTCGGGCTCGGCGCATGCGCCTATGAGCCTACCCCTTTGCCCTCCGTTGCGACACAACAGGCTGTCGTCAACGCGACCGTTTCGTCTCCGATCAGCTATCAAGATCCATTGGCTGGCTACACCTATCGTGGTCCGACCGGCCCCCGTGATTGGCGTTCCGTCAATCAAGAGCAGACGGAGGGCAACTGATGCGGGTATCTAAGATTCCGCTGGTTCTTGGCTTTCCCCTAATTTTGGGTGCCTGCGCTACCGCAGTACCGGGTATCTACACGGAACCGAAAGCCGGCTTCGCCAACATTTCCAGCCAGGTCACACCGGCCATCGGCAAACGGACGGCCTTCGCCGAAACCCAAGCCGAAAACGAAGCTCTCAAGAAACAGGTGCACAGCATGGTGCATCGGAAGACGATCTCGGCCGATACGGCGGTTCAGGTTGCGCTGCTGAACAATAAGGGTCTGCAAGCGTCTTACGCCAATGTTGGCCTCTCGGCCGCTGAGGCTTGGCAGCAATCGACGCCGGAAAACCCGATCGTCTCAATTGGTGTCTTGGGAATCGGTGCGCCTGAACTCGGTGCCTACAGGGCGATCGAAGGGCTGATCCGGTCGAACGTCCTCGATGCCACCACGCGTAAACAGCGTATGGCCATTGCTGATGCAAGCTTCCGGCAGGCTCAGCTCAATGCCGTGAACGACACACTCGCACTGGCAAATCAGACGCGAAAGGCATGGGTCGATGCAGTCGCCGCCTTCGAGGCAGTGAGTTATCTGCGGCGCGCGAAAGCGACCTCTGACGCCGGCTCTGAACTGGCGATGAGGTTGGGCGAGACCGGCGCACTCAACAAAGCTGGGCAGGCCCGCGAACAGGCATTCAATGCCGAACTGGCGGGGCAACTTGCACAGGCACGATTGAACGCCACTCGGTCCAAGGAGGCTTTGACCAGGTTGATGGGTCTCTGGGGCACCGAAGTCGATTACTATGTGCCAGATGCCCTTCCTGCACTGCCGCGTTCTGTCGGCCGTGTGACCGACATCGAGGCCAAGGCGCTCCGAAACCGGGTGGATCTGCGTGTTGCCAAACTTGGCCTGGAAGCGCAGGCCAAGGCGTTTGGGCTGACCGATCAGACCCGCATTGTCAGCGATCTTGAGTTCATTGCCGGGTTCGAGGCGGAGCGGGAAATTGAGGACGGAGAAACGGAAACCGTGACCACCCCTCAGGTGGAAGTGGAGTTCGCGATCCCGATCTACGACACCGGCAAAGCCCGGATGCGCAAGGCGGAGTTGTCTTATCTTCAAGCGGCCAACGTGCTCGCAGAGAAGGCCGTGAACGTCCGGTCCGAAGCGCGGGGTGCTGAAGCCTCCTATCATGCCGCATACAAAATCGCGCGCCACTACCGCGACGTTCTGGTGCCGCTACGCACGACCGTCGAAGAAGAGGGTTTGCTGTCCTACAACGGCATGATCACCAACACGTTCGAGCTGCTGACGGACGTGCGCGAGAAACTTGGCGCATCCCTGGAAGCGGCAAATGCAAAACGCGAATTCTATATGGCACAGGCCGATCTGACCGCCGCGATCTATGGCGGCGGCGAAGGCGGCGGTGGTGCTGGTGGAGAAGGCGCAACGCTTGCCGCCGGTGGCGGCGCAGGACACTGAAAGGAACTGACATGTTGAACAGACGTCAATTACTCGGAGCCGGCGCCGCAGGTGCAACGCTGGTCTCTTCAAAAGCCTGGGGTCAAACCCTGAACATGGGCCTCCCCGAAGCCGCGCAGATGGACAGTGCGGCAACGGCGATTACGGCGCGTCCGTCGTCAGGGCCGGACTACACACCTGTGGTCACGCTGAACGGGTGGACCCTGCCGCACCGGATGAACAACGGGGTCAAGGAATTTCACCTCGTCGCCGAACCGGTAGAGCGCGAACTTGCAGACGGCATGATTGCGCATTTGTGGGGTTACAACGGCCAGTCCACCGGCCCAACGATCGAAGCAGTCGAAGGCGACCGGGTCCGCATCTACGTCACCAACAAGCTGCCGGAAGGCACCACGGTGCATTGGCACGGGCTCATCCTGCCCTCGGGCATGGATGGGGTCTCCGGGTTGAGTCATCCCAGCATCCCGCCAGGAAAAACGTTTGTCTACGAATTCGACTTGGTGAAGTCCGGCACGTTCATGTACCACCCCCATGGCGACGAAATGACCCAGATGGCGATGGGGATGATGGGCATGTTCGTGGTCCACCCCAAGGATCCCACCTTCATGCCGGTGGATCGCGATTTTCTGATCATGCTGAATGCCTTTGACATCGATCCCGGCACATACGTGCCCCGCATCATGACGATGACGGACTTCAACCTGTGGACGTGGAACAGTCGGATCTTCCCCGACATCGATCCGCTGGTCGTGAACAAGGGCGACAAGGTGCGAGTACGCGTCGGCAACCTCACGATGACAAACCACCCGATCCACATGCACGGCTATGACTTCAAGGTCACCTGCACGGATGGTGGCTGGGTGCCGCCAGAAGCGCAATGGCCGGAGGTCAGCATCGACATCCCCGTGGGCGCGATGCGCGCCTATGAGTTCGTCGCAGACCATCTGGGTGACTGGGCGATTCACTGCCACAAGTCGCACCACACGATGAATGCCATGGGTCACGATGTGCCGACATTCATCGGGGTCAACAAGAAGCCGCTGACCCAGAAGATCCGTCAGTTCCAGCCGGAATACATGCCCATGGGCATGTCCGGCATGGGGGACATGGCGAAAATGGAAATGCCGCTGCCTGACAACACGATCCCGATGATGACGGGTTGGGGGCCCTACGGCCCCATCGAGATGGGCGGCATGTTTTCGGTCGTAAAGGTGCGGGACGGCATCGACGCGGACGATTACTCCGATCCCGGCTGGTACGAAAATCCTCCGGGCGAGATGGCCTACGAATGGACCGGCGAATTGCCCGAATTCGCCTCGAACAACAGTCCCAAGACCATTCTCACACCAAAACCAAACTCGAAGGGCTGAACGGCCCTTCGTCAACTCCAACCAAACCAACTTACAGGACAATGAAATGAGAAATCTTCTTTTGACGACAAGCTTCGCGTTGGTGCTTTCGGCACCAGCATTTGCCGCAGGCACACATGATGGCGGGCACGGTGAGACCAAGCTGACCGCAATGATGATCGGCATGCCGGGTGAAGCCGCCAATGTGGACCGCACAATTGATGTCACTCTGCTCGAAAACGACGAAGGCGAAATGCTGATCGAGAGCGAAGAGATGACCATCAAGGAGGGTGAAACCATCCGCTTCAACATCACGAATAAGGGTGAGCTGGAGCATGAATTCGTCCTTGATACAGTCGAGCGCAACGCCGAGCACAAGATCGAAATGGCCAAGATGGATATGGAACACGACGACCCGAACCGAATCCGTCTCGATGCGGGCGCTTCGGGTGAGGTTGTCTGGACGTTCGCGAATGCTGGTACGTTCGAAGCCGCGTGCCTGATCCCGGGTCACTACGAATCCGGCATGCACCGAGCGGTCTCAGTGGGGGACCAGATGGCTCAGGCTGACGTGGAATATACGAGCGGGACCATCAAGAAGATCGACGCAAAGGCCGGCAAGGTCACAATCATCCACGGCCCTCTGGTCAACCTCGATATGCCCGCGATGACGATGGTGTTCCGCGCGGACGAAGCGATGATGGCCAAGATGGCGGAAGGTCAGGACATCGAGTTCGTTGCCGACCGGGTCAAGGGCAAGCTTACTGTCACGCAGATGAAGTGAAGATAGACAATGGGGCCGAGGCGAACACGCCCGGCCCCAACGCTTTCAGGCAATAAAATCAAGCGCTACGGAGGTAGCCGAGCATGATGAATTTCCTGATAACCTGCACCACCGCCCTTGCATTCTTCTTTCCGGCTTTGTCGGTAGACGCTTCCATTGGCAAGGGCCAGCAGCCTCATGCGCGCATTCAAAGTGCCCGGGCATGATCCGATCGGAAAACCAGGTGTCGGTTCGTCGTTCGACTGGACGATCGAAATATCCATTAGGGAGACAGAAAGCGGTTATATGCTTTTCAAGCCGGACGCAATCCAGATTGAAAAGGGATCGGTCGTTCCGCTTTCGCTCGGCAATACGGGCGCTCTGGATCATGAGTTCTTTCTAGGCTCATTTGATGAAATTGCGAAACACCAACGGTGGATGCACGAACATCCGAAAATGCAACATGATCAAGCCAAGGCGCAAGCACACGAATAGCGGCATGCTGACGCCCGTTGACTTCGAAAACAGACAGCAAAAACTGAAACAGGAAGGTATCTAGGAAACTAGGAACACCTCAATTCAGAAAGATGGGTTGATAGTAAAATATTCGGCATAATTTATCACATTTATGTGTAATAACAGATATTTAGCGATACACTTTGATACACAAAGAAGATGGAATGTGTTCTGTAAAATGAGTAATCTAATCATAGCGAATAAGACGATCTTATCGCGCATGGAAACGAAATGAGGTAGAGATGACTTCGAAAATTTTCAAAGGCCTTCTGATTTCTGCGTTTGTCACGGTCTCGGCGACAAACGCTATGGCAAGCAATACATCCGCAGCAACCGTCGCAACGATTGAAAAGTATGCGCCGGATGCCAATGTTAGCGCACTGAACCACAGACAAATTTCCACACTGATGAATGTGATTTTTTCGAGCGACGACGGGTTTGGCGGCAAAAAAAGTCAGGTTCAGGCGCTTATTCGTAAATTTGAAAACGGCTTATTTTCAGGATAACCAAGCGCTTCCTGAAACCGAACAAGATCACAAGCTGCACTCGACTGAAGTTGAGTGCAGCTTGACTCTGATGAGGATCTGATGATGTGACCGCCCCCCGACGGCATCAATGTGCCAAGGTGGGTTTGCGAGGACCGTCTTCGACACTGTCTCCAGTTGAAGACGTCCCAGGAGGTGGTGTAGCTCACCGTGGGCCTCGCGCTTTCGAGCGGGCTGAGCTGGTCAGTCGCTCTGCGCTGCAGGCAGGCTGACACTGAGATCATCGCAGACGGGCGCGAGCGTTTCCAGCGTCATGTATCTGGCGCGCTGGACGGTCCACTCCTCGGTCTGCTCCATCAGGATCGCGCCGACGAGGCGCCGGATCGAAGCCTCGTTCGGAAAGATGCCGACGACATCCGTCCGCCGTCTGATCTCGCCGTTCAGCCGCTCAATCGGATTGGTAACCGGCATGATGATCTCGGTGCCGATGGTCGGCTCTGCTTCTCGGATCAGGGTATATGCTGCGAGCATCCGGGACAGAGGCACCGGGAGCACGAAGGTGCGGGCAGGCCGATGCACACGATGAGCTGCGAGCTCGTGTTAGTAGCTGGCCGCCTCTGCGACTCGCCCGGTTGCGCCGAGAGCGCGAATCCGTAGTTGTCGTGTCGCCCGCCGCTCCCACTTTTTGTCACTGGCAAGGGAGGCGCGCATGCGACGCGTGATAGGAATTTATATCCACCGGACCTTCGGGGAGGTGGTGATCTGGGAGAACGGTCTGACCCGGCATGAAGGCCGGGTCGAGATGACGCGCACGGCCCTGGAGGGGTTCGGCCGGCAATTGAAGAAGACGGACGAAGTGGTGATCGAGGCGACCGGCAACTGCATGGCGGTGTCCCGGGTTCTGACGCTCCATGTGAAACGGGTGGTGATTGCCAATCCTCTCCAGGTGAAAGCAATCGCACATGCCCACGTGAAGACCGACAAGGTCGATGCAAGCACGCTGGCCAGTCTGCACGCCGCCGGCTATCTGCCGAAGATCTGGACGCCGGATGCGGCCACAGAGCGGATGCGCAGGCTCGTGGCGCGCCGCTACCACGTTGTGCGACACCGGACCCGGATCAAGAACGAGGTGCATGCCATCCTGCATGCGCATCTGATCCCCAAGTGCCCCCATGCTGACCTGTTCAATCGCCGGGGTCGGGACTGGCTGGCCCGACAGCCCGTTCCCGACGATGAGCGGGCGGCGATCGCGCGCCATGTCCGCGAACTGGATCGGCTCGGGGAGGATCTTGCCGTGCTGGATCGGGACATTGCCCAGGACGCGCTGCACGACGACGCAATCCGACGGCTGCTGACCATCACCGGAGTCAATCTGGCCGTGGCGGCCGGGCTGATGGCCGCGATCGGCAGCATCGACCGGTTCAACTATCCGCAGAAACTGGTGAGCTACTTCGGACTGAACCCGCGAGTCCGCCAGTCCGGCCTCGGCGCCGCCCACCACGGTCGCATCAGCAAGGCTGGGCGCAGTCATGCACGTGCCATGCTGGTCGAGGCGGCTTGGGCAGCGGCGAAAGCACCCGGACCACTACGGGCCTTCTTCATCCGTATCCGGGCGCGGCGTGGTCATCAGATCGCCGCCGTCGCCGTGGCTCGCAAGCTCGCAACGCTCTGCTGGCATATGCTGACGAGGGGAGAGGACTACCGCTGGGCTCGTCCCAGCCTGGTTGCCCACAAGGGACGGTCCATGGAACTGGCTGCGGGGCAGCCGCAGAAAAAGGGCAACAGGCGGGGAGCGACCTATGCCTACAACGTGAAGGAAATGCGGCACCAGGAACTGCAGATCGCTGAGCGAGCGCAGGAGAGCTACGAACACTTCGTCGCCGCCTGGCGCTCACATCCATCCACGAAAGGCGGGGATGCGGCCGCCTCAAACCGGCAGGGACTGAACAGGTTGCCCGGCGACGCTTCCAGCCGACGCGCCACGCTTCACCACGAGGTCGACCGCACTGGAGAAGAATAGCAAGAACCAGAAGGAAAGTCTTGTCGATCACATCCGTAGTAGGTGTCCGAGCGTTCGCTTTCCGGCGCATCAAGGCCGAAATGCACCCGCAGGTCGTCATATCCGCCGATCCGTTCGTCGCCAATCCAGGTTTGCGGCGTGGTCTCGACGCCATGCTTTTCCATGAAGGCGTCGGTTTCCTCGCGGGTGGTCAGCGGGTGATCCTCGACTTCGTACCCTTCGCGTTCGAGCAGGTCCTTGGACTTCAGGCCATAGGGGCAAAGATGATCCGGCATGACCATCCGGTAGAGCGTGGCTGTTTTGGTTGTGTCTTTCGGCATGGTGTTTCCTCCAGTTTCTGGTTCAGCCACCGCAACCGTAATATCCGCGATACCCTGCACGCAGACCGGACCCAAGTTCGAGAACGAGATCGGCGTCCTGCATTTCGCCACTATTTGCGTCCAATGTGCCGGTTCCGCTCGGCGCGCTCAACGCCACTGTCATGCCTCCCGTGCCCCAAGTGCTTCCGGTGTCGCCAGCCTCCAGCCGCACCAGATCGCCGCTGATCTTGGCGAGAGCTACACTCCCACCGTCGATGCGACCCACCGCCAGCGCAGGCCTGCTTGTGGGGGTGTAGGTGAACGTGCACGCCGCGCCGCCGGGAAACATCTGCGCAATGTCTTCCGTAGTAAGAAATTCGAGGTCGAGAATGGCGACTTCCGGGGTTGATAGCGCCTCGTCAAGGCTCACGATCTGCGCCGGTCCGCTTTCTGACTGTGCCGGACTGTCACCATTGGCGTCGATATCGTTCACCAGATAACGCATCTCAGCGATTTCCTTGTCCTGCGCATAGATGATCTCATCCGCGAGCTTGCGCACGCGTGGGTCGGAAATATCGGCGCGGCTGGAGGTCATGATTGCGATGGAGTGATGCGGGATCATCGCGCGCATGTAGCTGGTGTCGCCGACCGTCACCTGGCTGCGGACCAGCCATAGCGAGGTGGCAAAGACCACAGCGGCACTGATGAAGATGGCGGCGTTAGCCGTCTTGCTGGAATACATCGACAGCATGAAGCCCAGCATGATGATCGCCATGGTGGCACCCATCAGGAGAGCTGGTCTTGACCCCTGAAACTGGTCCGGTCTGACGGCGAATTTTCGGGCACATTTCGGTATCGAGAGGAGTGCCCAGATGCCGAAGAAACGATTCACAGACGAGCAGATCGCGTTCGCGCTGAGGCAGGCGGAAGCCGGCACGAGCGTTGGCGAGATCTGCCGCAAGATGGGCGTGGCGGAAGCCACGTTCTACCGCTGGAAGAAGGTCTATGCCGGGATGGGCGTGTCCGAGATCCGGCGCTTGAAGCAGCTCGAGGAGGAGAACTCGAAGCTGAAGCGGCTGGTCGCGGATCTGACGCTGGACAAGACCATGCTGCAGGATGCCCTGCGAAAAAAGTGGTGAAGCCCGTCTGTCGCCGTGAAGTCGTCCGCCACTACCAGGAGGTCTTCGCGTTGTCAGAGCGGCGGGCGTGCCGGGCGATGGGCTTCGGGCGGGCTTCCCACAGATACCTTTCGCGGCGCGATCCGGCTGTGGAGCTGCGGATGCGGATAAAAGAACTGGCCGAAGCGCGGGTGCGCTACGGCTACCGGCGATTGCACGTCCTGCTGCAGCGCGAGGGCTGGCAGATCAATCACAAGCGAACCTACCGGATTTACAGCGAAGAAGGTCTGTCCATCCGCACCCGGAGCCCGAGGCGGCGGCGGGCGTGCCGCTATCGTGCTGGCCGGGCAGAGGCCGAGGGTATGAACGATGTCTGGGCAATGGACTTCCTGTCGGACAAGCTCTTCGATAGTCGACCGTTCCGGATCCTGACAATCTTGGACTGCCATACGAGAGAGGCTCTCGCGACCTCTGCGAGGACGAACTTCAGGGCGTATCAGGTCGTCGAGGAGCTTGACCGGATCGCCCGGCAACGCGGAAAGCCCAGGAGCATTCGGGTCGACAACGTCCTATGTCGGGAGATTCGGGCTGCTTAGGTCAGCAGGTCATGGGGCATCCGGTGTTCCGGATGCCGTGATAAGTTTGCCCAGACGGGCTCTGCCGTCAAGAAATGATCTCTTCCATAGCAAACACAGGGTACGCGCCACGGCGGCCCTCACCGTCCTCAATACGAGATCCCAAATCCCAAGCAGAAGGCCCGAACATTATCTACGAGGTCAGAAAGCTGCCTCCACGGCTCGTCAGAGAGGGGTCCTTCCGCCTGGGCTCACCCCCTCGAAGAAGGGGCGATAGGGTTCGCCGTGATTGACCACGGCGTGTACGGTGCGCGCCATCTTGGCCGCGATTGCGGTGTAGGCCTTGCGGCGCAGATGGGCGTTGTGTCGATCCTTCGAGATGTAGCGCTCGAACTTGTCGCGGAAGCTGTTGGTCCGCTTGAGAACGGCGGTCTGGCCGGCCATCCACAGCGTGCGCCGCAGCCGGGCATTGCCGTACTTCGAGATACGGCTCTGACCGCGGAACATGCCGGACTGCACGGTGGCGAGGTCCATGCCGCAGAACTTCAGGAACTGGCGGTGATGCCGGAACCGACGCAGGTCGCCGGCCTCGGCCAGGATGGTCATGGCGTTGATCGGGCCGATGCCGGGAATCGTCGTCAGCAGCTGATAGTCGGGCAGATCGGAGAGCAGCTCGACCGCACGCGCTTCGATCTCGTTGCGCTGGCGGACGAGGCTTCTGCCTTCGGCGAGGACCAGACGGAACATGCGAACGGCGTCGGAATCCGGTCCGACGGGCAAACCAACAGAGCCGACCGCCGTGGCGTAAATATCTGAAAGCAGGCGCTCTTTGGAAACCTTCTTGCCCACCACGTGCCAGGCATCAGCGATGAAGTCTTCCCGGGTCATGGCCGCGATCATCGTCGGCGTCGGATACCTCTCGAGGAACGCGAGGAACCAGTCGGTTCGGGAGCTTCGATGAAACCTTTCCGCCTCAGGGAAGTAGAGCGGCAGGTAGTGCGTCAGGATACGGTGCCAGAGCTCGGTCTTCGAACGCGAGACGACCTCGTGCGTCTTCGACAGCTCCTGAATATCCGCCGTCCCTACGACCAGCGGATCGTGAAAGAACTGCACGGCGCCGATCTCCATCATGTGCAGGATGACCTGGGCGTCCTTGGGATCATTCTTGTCCCAGCTGTTGTGCAGAGCCTCGCGCGTTCGGGCCAAGCCAACGGAAGAGACAAGCTTCAGGTCGAACCCGGCCAGGCCGAGATGGTGCGCCAACGGACGATGGTAGTTGCCGGTCGCCTCAAACCCGATCCGCACCGGTAGATCATAGCTTGTGAGGGCCGCAGACAGGCGCCGAAAGTCTTCCAGCGTGTTCGTAATCGTCATGCGGCGACGGCGCTTCTTGCCGGGAATGCCGATAAGCACTTCGTGCCGGTGTTTTGAAATGTCGATGGCGACCAGCAAGGTCGAAGCAGTAAAATGAGTGGCGGTCATAGCCGGTCTCCTCAGCAGTGTGGTTGTGCAAAACCACTGTTGAGACTTGAGACCCGGTTATGGCCACCCGCTGCGCAATTTGGGGGCTGCGCGCGTGGCCATAACCTAAAGACAGCCCATCTTCCCGACGTGCTACGGC
>NZ_NSBT01000015.1 GCF_002285435.1 Actibacterium ureilyticum | reverse complement strand
GCCGTTCTCCGCGATCTCGGCTATCTCAAGCAGGCCGCGTCATTGCCAAATGCGCATGTGATCTGCGGAGACGGTGGGACATTCCTCCATCTCGGTTGGACCACCGTGTCGAGTTTCGCGCCGATCGAGCGCTTTCCCTTGGCCGCCCTCGCGGTCGCACGAGGAACCCGTTCATCGATATCCGACCCATCAGTGACGTCATCGCTTTCGCGAACTTGCCGCGGGTGGCGCGGGACAGATCTGTCGACCCTGACCATTCAGGTGCCGGCCAGTCTGTCTCGCTGACCACCTACATCGACATGGTCGAAGCCCTCGGTGCCAGGATCGCCAACGATCCGCGGCCCTGTCGGTCAATCTGATCACCACTCCCTCTCACAAACATTCGAAAGGAGGCCAGCCATGGCCCGATCCCCCACGCCCAAATTCGATGCCTCCGAGGTCATCACAAACGAAATCATCCGCATCATCGAGCGCGGCGTCCTGCCGTGGCGCAAGCCCTGGACCGCAGGCGGCAGCTCACGCCCCCTGCGCGTGGGCGGCGAACCCTACCAGGGGGTGAACAACTTCCTGCTGACGATGCGGACCGTGATGGCGGGCCACAGCTCTCCCTTCTGGATGACTCTGCCTCAGGCCAATGCGTTGGACGCAAAGGTCCGCAAGGGCGAGAAATCCTCTGTCGTCGTCTATTACGGCCAAAGCCGGAAAGACGCGGGCGGCGAGGACGACCGCAGCGATGGCGATGATCGCTCCGAGGAAGCCCGCATCTTCCGCTTCCAGAAATCCTACCGCGTGTTCAATGCCTGCCAGATCGATGGCCTGCCCGACAGCTTCTTCCCAGACCCGGAGCCCGCGCCCGAGCATCCGCCGTCCGAGCCCATCCCGCACATGCAGGCGTTTTTCGATGCCATCGACATCACGACCGTCTTCACGGGCACGGAGGCGTACTATTTGCCCCCCGTGGACAAGGTCTACATGCCATCCATCACGCGGTTCCAGGACCCGCGCAATTTCTACGGGGTCTGGGCGCATGAGCTGGCCCATGCCACGAAGGCCCGGCATCGACTGAACCGTGATTTCGGGTTCTCGAAGTTTGGCAACACCTCTTACGCGCGCGAGGAGATCGTCGCGGAATTGACCTCGGTGTTCCTGGGTCAGACGCTCGGCTTTACGGCGCATACGCTCGAGATGAATGCTGCCTACCTCCATAACTGGTTGCGCGTTCTTCGGTCGGACAAGGGTGCGATCTTCAAGCACGCCGCGGATGCGCAGCGCGCCTGTGATTACCTGATCGCCAGATCGGAGGCGGGCAGGGCAGGGGGCCGAGCCAAGGCCGCCTGACCACAGGGAGAACGGAGACGCCCATGTCACGTAAGGAACCCAAGACGCTGCGGGTGGCCTGCTTCAACGACGGCCGCCGCAAGATCATCACCTTCAAGCACGGCGCCTATTGGTGGAGCCCGTCCGAGGGCGCTTATCCGCTCTCGGCGGCACTTGAGACCATCAAGCACCAAGGCGGCTGGATCGAAACCATCCCCAACCCGAATTACAGACCCAAGCGATTGTTCGGGTAGGGCCCCTTCTGCTTCTGTCCTGCCGCCAGGGGGAAAAAGAAAAAGATGCCGTAATGGGGCTGTCGGCGAATCGAGCACGTTTCGCTTGTTTGTCAGCATGATCTGAAGTGCCGTTGCCCTTGATGCGCCTGCAGCGCGTCTACGAGGTCGTATGTTTCCATGCGCCTCAATTCCTAAGAATAGAAGGGCAACGACATGAATGTATTTATCGGACTAGATGTATCTCTGACAAGCACGGCGATTTGTGTGCTGGGGCCGCAAGGGAAGGTTGTTGAGGAGTTGGAGGCCGCCAGCGAGCCTGAGGCGCTGGTGCGTGCGATGACGTCATTGCCGTACGCGGTCGATGCGATCGGTCTTGAAGCCGGACCACTGTCCCAATGGCTGAGTAAGGGCATCGAAGAGGCCGGACTTGACGTGGTCTTGATGGAAACGCGGTTGGTGAAAGCCGCTTTGAAAGCCATGCCGATCAAAACCGATCGGCGCGATGCTCAGGGCATTGCGCGCTTGCTTCAAATGGGATGGTACAGGCCCGTGCACCGCAAATCGGTGTCCTCCCAGGAAATCCGCGCGTTGCTGACAGCGCGCAAGTCAGTTCAGCAGGCCATCATCAACCTTGAGCTTTCCATGCGGGGTGTTTTGCGGAACTTCGGTCTGAAGCTGGGACACGTCACCCGGATCAGGTACGAGGCCCGGGTGAGGGAACTGGTTGAGCAGAATGAAATCCTGTCGGCGTCGACAGAGGCCCTTTTGCGCGCGCGTGCGCAGTTGCGCGCCGAGTTGGCTGAATTGGATGCGACAATCGCGGATCTGGCAAAACAAGACGACGTTTGCCGTCTGATGATGACGATGCCAGGCGTCGGTCGGATCGTCGCCCTGACGGTCAAATCCGCGATCGACGATCCGACCCGGTTCGCGCGATCGAAGGATGTTGGTCCGTGGGTGGGGCTGACGCCGAGACGTACGCAATCCGGAGAGATGGACATTGTCGGGCAAATTACTCGAGCCGGTGACCGGGCCCTTCGAACGGCCTTGTATCAAGCGGCGATGATCTTGATGCACCGTGGGTCACCAAACTGGCTCCAGGCCTGGGCGCTCAGAGTGGCCCATCGGCGTGGATCGAAACGGGCCTTGATTGCACTTGCGCGGCGTATTGGCGTTGTATTGCACCGCATGTGGCGAGACGGCACACCATTCCGCCATGTGCAGAGCTCCCCGGCAACGGTCTGAGTAAAATAATTCCAGAACTTGATCTGACGGAGGAACGCACTGCACCTGACGACAGGTACGACGAGGTCCCTTGCCGGGACGAGGTTCCTGGAGATGCCGAAAGCCCGCTAGTTATCGGCTAACGCTGAATACGCGTAAAAGATGGGCACCCAGGACCAGATTTGGACCAGGCATAGAGTGGCAGCCATGCGGCTGACTACGGACGGAAGAGCGAAGCCCGGACAGGGGGGTGTCCTTCAGTCCTGACGTGCCGGTGCAGTGAAAAAGAAAAAGTAAGCTTCTGAATTTGTGCCTTAAAACTCGGAGAAGAATGAGATCTTCGCCGGGATTTTTGACTTGCCCGAAACCCTTGACAGAGGCCCGCCCCATTACGGAAGCTGGCTTTT
>NZ_NSBT01000014.1 GCF_002285435.1 Actibacterium ureilyticum | reverse complement strand
TGCTGACAAACAAGCGAAACGTGCTCGATTCGCCGACAGCCCCATTACGGCATCTTTTTCTTTTTCCCCCTGGCGGCAGGACAGAAGCAGAAGGGGCCCTACCCGAACAATCGCTTGGGTCTGTAATTCGGGTTGGGGATGGTTTCGATCCAGCCGCCTTGGTGCTTGATGGTCTCAAGTGCCGCCGAGAGCGGATAAGCGCCCTCGGACGGGCTCCACCAATAGGCGCCGTGCTTGAAGGTGATGATCTTGCGGCGGCCGTCGTTGAAGCAGGCCACCCGCAGCGTCTTGGGTTCCTTACGTGACATGGGCGTCTCCGTTCTCCCTGTGGTCAGGCGGCCTTGGCTCGGCCCCCTGCCCTGCCCGCCTCCGATCTGGCGATCAGGTAATCACAGGCGCGCTGCGCATCCGCGGCGTGCTTGAAGATCGCACCCTTGTCCGACCGAAGAACGCGCAACCAGTTATGGAGGTAGGCAGCATTCATCTCGAGCGTATGCGCCGTAAAGCCGAGCGTCTGACCCAGGAACACCGAGGTCAATTCCGCGACGATCTCCTCGCGCGCGTAAGAGGTGTTGCCAAACTTCGAGAACCCGAAATCACGGTTCAGTCGATGCCGGGCCTTCGTGGCATGGGCCAGCTCATGCGCCCAGACCCCGTAGAAATTGCGCGGGTCCTGGAACCGCGTGATGGATGGCATGTAGACCTTGTCCACGGGGGGCAAATAGTACGCCTCCGTGCCCGTGAAGACGGTCGTGATGTCGATGGCATCGAAAAACGCCTGCATGTGCGGGATGGGCTCGGACGGCGGATGCTCGGGCGCGGGCTCCGGGTCTGGGAAGAAGCTGTCGGGCAGGCCATCGATCTGGCAGGCATTGAACACGCGGTAGGATTTCTGGAAGCGGAAGATGCGGGCTTCCTCGGAGCGATCATCGCCATCGCTGCGGTCGTCCTCGCCGCCCGCGTCTTTCCGGCTTTGGCCGTAATAGACGACGACAGAGGATTTCTCGCCCTTGCGGACCTTTGCGTCCAACGCATTGGCCTGAGGCAGAGTCATCCAGAAGGGAGAGCTGTGGCCCGCCATCACGGTCCGCATCGTCAGCAGGAAGTTGTTCACCCCCTGGTAGGGTTCGCCGCCCACGCGCAGGGGGCGTGAGCTGCCGCCTGCGGTCCAGGGCTTGCGCCACGGCAGGACGCCGCGCTCGATGATGCGGATGATTTCGTTTGTGATGACCTCGGAGGCATCGAATTTGGGCGTGGGGGATCGGGCCATGGCTGGCCTCCTTTCGAATGTTTGTGAGAGGGAGTGGTGATCAGATTGACCGACAGGGCCGCGGATCGTTGGCGATCCTGGCACCGAGGGCTTCGACCATGTCGATGTAGGTGGTCAGCGAGACAGACTGGCCGGCACCTGAATGGTCAGGGTCGACAGATCTGTCCCGCGCCACCCGCGGCAAGTTCGCGAAAGCGATGACGTCACTGATGGGTCGGATATCGATGAACGGGTTCCTCGTGCGACCGCGAGGGCGGCCAAGGGAAAGCGCTCGATCGGCGCGAAACTCGACACGGTGGTCCAACCGAGATGGAGGAATGTCCCACCGTCTCCGCAGATCACATGCGCATTTGGCAATGACGCGGCCTGCTTGAGATAGCCGAGATCGCGGAGAACGGCTGTCCGCTCGAGCTGCCGTGCCAGCTCCGTCTCGCCGGTTCGACGCAGCTCTCTATGCCGCCACCAAGAGGCAGCGGTCGCGCGCAAGACGCGCAAGACACCTGTTTGCATGTGAATGCCCTTTATCCGGAACGGCAGACCGGAACCCGGCCCGGACCCGTCCGAGGCACCCCAAGGTCCCTCAACTGTCAGTCACAAAACCCGAAGAACACTTTCACTTTTCAGCAGCCAACTGGTCCGGGGTAACGGCCGAGGGTCCGACACCACCGCGGACCCCAGTGACGGCATGCAGTAAGTGGCGGTTTCGATCCAAGATCGGCAAGCCATATCGGCAACTCCGGCCCGACTGCTGCAGTCTTTCTCATATTATCAATAGCTTATCTGACGTTCTCGATCGGCAAAAGCGCTCCAACGGTGACCTCTCAGGCCCAAAGATCAGGATTTGCTTCGTTCAGAGCACTGCAGCGTTACGGATAAGCACGGGAAACGAAGGCGCAGCGCCTCCTGTCAGCTTGAATTTCAGCGATGTTGCCGCTATATACCGTCAGTATCACCGTAGGAGCATAGATCATGCACATCACGAACTTTGCTGAAGCTGGGCAATTCGAACCGCGCAAGATCGCCGCGGTGCTACGCACATCAGCAGAAGAGATCGCATTGACCGTCGGCTTGGGCAAAGACGCGTTGCAGAGGCGAGCCCGCATCGGTTCGGACAAGACGCAGCGCCGCCTGCGCGAATTGGTAGAGGTGCTGAACAAAGTTGAGCCCCGCTTCGGCTCGGAACTGATGGCCTATGCATGGTACCGGTCAGAGCCCCTGCCCGGCTTTGATGGCCGGACAGCCATGCAGCTGGTGCAGGAAGGCAAAGCTCAGCAAGTTCTGGAATACATCGATGCGGTCGATGCGGGCGTCTTTGCCTGATGCCGCTGAAAGATGGACGCTACACAGGGCCACTCTATCGCGCCCTGAACCCGGTCTATGCGCGTGAACCTCTGTCCGGACGAGGCGCTGAACTCTATGGAGGGCGCTTTAACGCCAAGGGCACCCCTGCCCTCTACACCTCGCTGGATCCCGCGACCGCTCTTAGAGAAGCCAACCAGGTAGGCAGCCTGCAACCCACGATCCTGGTGTCCTACAAAGCCGACCTTGGGCCTATTTTCGATACCCGCGATCAGGACAAGCTCGAACGGTATGGTGTGACCGAGGCGATGCTTGCCGACTCTGCATGGCGCATGAAGATGCTCGATGGCCAATTGGTACCGACACAGGAGCTAGCACGCGCCCTTATAGCAGATCGGTTTGCGGGGCTTCTGATCCAAAGCTTTGCGAAGGGTGCGTCATCAACGGACTTCAACATCGTCCTGTGGGCCTGGACTGCCAACAAGGGTTCTTTGGAAGTGGTGGATGACGAAAAGCGGCTGTCGCGCATGTGAGTTGTGAGACTTGGTGCCGGATCTGTCCACCGCGGTGGACATCGGCGGGTCGGAGGTACATGGATTGACTGTGTAGTATCGCCCTAGTGGAATTTGGCTCTGTCGCTTTGATGCATGTGGCGAGACCGCGCGTCATTGGACTAGTTGATGGCCAGACGTCCACCGCGGTGGACACTAGGCGGTTTGCATAGCAGTTTTGGATAGACGCTTGATCAAAGCCACTGGATCAAACTGGTCTTGACGTTGGCCCAAGGTGATACTGTGAAAGTACGCTCCAAAATCCCTGATGCGTTGTCCAAGTTGTAGCATGATGAAGATCGCGCATGACGCTTTCTGAGCTCCTACTGCATTCTTGGCTTTCTCAAATGTTTCTGGGTGAATCCCCATCATGGGTGCAAGAGTTCGAGCATGGTTTTCAATGTCCAACCAGTCTCTAAGTCTCTCTGTGGAGAACGATGTCGCTTGATCGCAGACTGAGGTTAGCAAGTCTGGTTTCAGAGCTTCATTGCCTGTGTTGCTATCTAAATCTTTTTTTTCTTCTTCAGACATAGATTGGTGCCGGACAGTTTGTCCGTCATTGGCGGGCAACTCCACAGTTTCTGGTGGGTTATCTGGGGTATACAAAGTCTGGCATTCTTTGTCCGTGTCGGCGAGCAGCGCGTGGTATTCGGTAAGGCTCAGCTTCCTGCGTAGAGCTCTCCGTGCGTGGTTGATGAATGTGTTGCTGGGATCATGCTCTTCCAAATGGGCGAGCTTTGTCAGGATCTGTTTGCGGACAAATATCCGATCCCGCCGGTTATTTTCCATCTCATGTGCGATGGCGATAAGCTCGCTCGCACGTTGGAGGAGGGGGGTTAGAGACAGTCCATAGCTGATGCATTCCCCGCTGGATGAGCGAACGCGGTAGCGCTTTCTGTTCGAGCTGTCATTGCGTTTGATGAACCCGAGTTCGACGAAGCGGTTGATGTGCCTGCGGAGTGTCCGTTCGTCGATTCCGCCGACGCGCTGGCAAATCGAGTCGTTGGACGCGAAAACCGTTTCGCCATGGCCGGGCTTCAAGAAACTGAGCATGGCTTGAAGTGTTTGGATATGGCCAGGACGCAGACCGAATACGCTACGTGCATCTCTTAGTGCCCTGAAGATGGTCCAGATGTCGGTTTCAGCCGCAGAAATTGAGCCGCGTGATGCATCAGCATCAGCGGTTCTGATCGATAGTTTTGTAAATGCCATGGTTTCTTCACGACGACCGTTCGGCCCACAACTTCCCAGTCTCTTCCCGAGATTTCGCTCAGAAAAAGGCAATAAAAACCCGTCCACCGAATCGGTGACTCTTGACCGGTTTGCTGGAGGTTGCTACATCATGAGTGCTAATCGAATGATGAGGGCTCTCCAGGGGAAACTTTGGGGGGCTCTTTTCTTTCTGGTCTTCGCTTTTCTCCTCTGCTCGAGTTACTCTGTGTGGCTCGGGGCTTAGGACCCAGAGCCGCTCTCATTCCGCCACTGTTCGAAGAGCTTCAAAAGCGCTGCCTCCGCGCGCTCTTCGATCCATTGGCCGAATTCTGGGTTGTCCTTCTTGGTGATCTTGATAGCGATCGTTTTCTGGTCGACTGTCAGCGTTCCCACAGAGCTACCGTCCCCATCTTTGACAACGGACGTTAGGCTGCGGTTGGCTTGCTTCTTGTCGCTACGCGCCTTGTTCGAGCAAGCCGAGTAGACTGCCTGAAACTTATCCGCGCTTGGAGTGTCGTCGGGCAGGGCGGCGATCACCTCTTTGGCTGTGTTCACCAGATCTATCTTTTTCGACAAAGCGGCCAGGTCACCCCATTGCCGTCGTCCGATGCCATGTGCCGGCCCGATCAGCTGTACAAGCCCTTCTGGCAGTTGCTCTATGACGACGCGATGATTGGACACGCCCTGCCGTGTCAAGCCGAGAGCATCCTGAATGACGTTTGGCTTGTAACCTGATTCCTGCATCTCTTTGATAAAAAGAGATTTCTCAATGAAAGACGGGTCTAGTCGGAGGTTGTTCTCTTGGCCCTGTGCGATCAGAGATGCGTCGTCATCCAGGCTTCGAACGATCGCCTTGACCGTTCCGCCGACCATGCGGATCGCTGCGAGCCTGCGTCGTCCGTAGATGATACGGTATCTGTCCGGTTGCGCTGATGGACGGACCATAATTGGTACTTGTTGCCCATGCTTGCGAATGCTTTCGGCCAACTCATCAATACTGGAATCCTCCAGCACCAACCGATCGCGCAGACCATCCATGTCAATCTGATCGGGCTCGATGTCACGGATCGAATTCGCGGTAATCTCGCGCAAAGAGTCGCGCAATCCGCCAACAGATCCTGGCAGTTTTGCTGCTTTTGGCGGGGTAGGGGAGGGGGCCGCGCTCTCCTTCTCGTCCTTTGGAGGCTGATTGAAGATATTTCGGGCCATCAGCGACGCCCCCATGCCATTTGGATTGTCTGTTCCAACTCATCTCCAACGCCATTCACGCTGGTCAGAGCGCGATCAATCGTTTTTCTAATGAATTGGCTCGGATCAACTTCGTAGACGGTTTGCTGGGTCATACCGGCGTCCGAGATTGCTGTAGATTTCAGCATTGGCTCAGTCATGACCTGTCCGGCCAAGATCGATCTCAGGTAGCCCGCCATCTGGGTCTGAGGCCCGTCCGACGGCTCGTATCTCGTGATCAAGAACTTTACGAAGTCCCATGTAACGCGCCTGCCAATGGCTTCTTCGACAGCCTTTACCGTTTCCGAAGCAAGTTTCAGGAACTGGCTCATTGAAGCAATGTCGAGCATGCCAGGCACGACCGTTACTAGGAGTCCCGTCGAGGCTGCCAACGCCGTTAGGGTCAGAAAGCCAAGTTGAGGTGGGCAGTCGATCAGAACGATGTCGTAATTCGCCTCTACTTCCTCAAGCGCTAAGGCAAGACGCTCCGCAAATATGGGTTGCACCCGGCGGGCGAGGGCGTTTGCCGTCTCAGTTTCGTATTCCGAGAGCATCAGGCCCGCTGGGACCATATCGAGCTTATGGAAGTAGGTTTTTTGGATGACGGCTGAGAGCGGAACTTGTTCCTCATATCTCAGGGCATCATAGATTGTGCCGCCTTCGGCGAACTCGAGCTCTGGCCGAAAGCCGAAAAAGGTGGTCAAACTTGCCTGCGGATCGAGATCCAAGACCAACACTCGGTAACCTCGCAAAGCATACCGTTGTGCAAGATGGATCGTTGCTGTTGTTTTTGACGATCCGCCTTTGAAATTGACGACAGATATCACCTGGAGACGATCGCCTTCACGTCGACCGGGGCGGTAGCTTTCTGCGTTCTTTCCGGTGCGCCCCAGAATGTCGCGCAGCTTATCGATCTCTTGGGCTGTGTAGAACCGGTGTCCGCGGTTGTCTGTATGAACTTCCGGGAAGCTGCCGTCCTTGTGCCGGTTGCGCAGGTTAGATGTGCTAACGCGCAGGAGGCTGGCAACTTCGGTAGAACTGAATCGGCGCAGGGACTTTCGTTCTTCGGGCTCGAAAGCGATCTTCATCTGGCGATCCAAAGATTCAGCCAGATTGTCGGCAAATGCTCCGATGTCGGAAGAGCCTATGCCTTGCGCGTATCCAACGTTACGATCATCCATGTCCTGCCGCCCACTCTCGGCCTCTGTTGAGGCTCTTGGTCATTCTGACGGTGTACAGCGCGACTGACGCGTTTTACCGTCAGAATGGGAATGCCACGATCAAGTGAGTCCGGCAAGAAGAATCTAGATGTAGTGTGAAAGTTATCCACAGCACCAATACGTACAGTCACATCAAGATAACTGCAAGTTGTTGATTTTATGGTGATAAATCCAAAAGACCGTGCTTCAAGCCATTCATGGGGATTGTTTGGATGGTATTGGCTAAACCCATGCAACCAATGGCACAATTGACCTTCTGACGGTGTTTAGAGCGATAGATTCAGCTGTTTGAGCCTCTGCTAGTTACAGTTGGGAGTGAGCCGATTCTGATGAAATTAGGCCAAGCCGCTCCGCTCGTTCGAGCAACATTTTGACCGAAGACGGCTGCCAGCTGGCACGACCTCGAGGGGTCCGTTCGCGCATCGACTCTAGCCGATCGCAGATCGCCTGCAGCGTGATTTCGGGGTCCGCGCCTTTGATCGCTGCGACGATGGCCGGCAGGCGGTCATCGGTTTCGCGGCGTCCGGCGCGGCCAAGCACCTCGGCAGGAAGGAACCCGTCGCGCACATATGCCTTCACAGCGCGGAGCAGTCGGCCTTGTGTCCAATGGTGATCTGGGGGCAGGGGGGCATTGATAATTCGCAGCACGTCTTCCCAAGCCATATCGGGGCGCAGGCGGCGCACATGAGGCACCCAATCCTGCGCGGTCTCGTTCAGGCGTTCCATATAGCCGTCCTGCCGTGCCAGCCGCACCTTGCGCAGCGCGGCGGGATCCTTGGCGCGTAGCCCTGGGTTGCCGCCTACGCGCCCTTTGGCGCGCGCAGAGGCAAGCCCGGCCTTTGTGCGCTCGCGGATCAGAGCGCGTTCGAACTCAGCCGCAGCGCCCAGAACCTGCAACGTGAACTTGCCCTGGGGCGAGGCAGTGTCGATCGGGTCCTGGAGCGAGCGGAAGAACGCCCCCTTTCCCTCCAGTCTTTCGATCACCTCCAGCAAGTGCGACAGAGATCGCGCAAGCCGGTCGATCCGCACAACGACCAGCGTATCGCCGCTCTGGACGCGTTCG
>NZ_NSBT01000013.1 GCF_002285435.1 Actibacterium ureilyticum | reverse complement strand
TCGAAGCGGGCAAGCCGCTTGAAGTCATGGAAATCAACCTGCAGGGTCCCCAGCCTGGCGAGGTTCTGGTCGAGATCAAGGCGACGGGGATTTGTCATACGGATGAATTCACGCTGTCGGGCGCCGACCCCGAGGGGGTGTTCCCGGCGATCCTGGGCCATGAGGGCGCAGGCGTGGTGTTGGAGGTTGGTGCGGGTGTGACCAGCGTCGCGCCGGGCGACCATGTGATCCCGCTTTATACGCCGGAATGCCGGGCCTGCCCGTCCTGCCTGAGCCAGAAAACCAACCTGTGTACAGCGATCCGCTCGACCCAGGGGCAGGGGCTGATGCCCGACGGGACCTCGCGGTTCTCAACCCTCGATGGCGACCCGATCCTGCATTACATGGGCTGCTCGACCTTCGCCAATCACACGGTCCTGCCCGAGATCGCGGTGGCCAAGGTGCGGCCCGACGCGCCCTTCGACAAGATCTGTTACATCGGCTGCGGCGTGACCACGGGCATCGGCGCGGTGATCAACACCGCCAAGGTCGAAATCGGCGCCAAGGCGGTGGTGTTCGGGCTGGGCGGCATCGGTCTGAACGTGCTGCAGGGGCTGCGGCTGGCAGGCGCGGACATGATCATCGGCGTCGATCTGAACGACGACAAGAAGGCCATGGCCGAGCATTTCGGGATGACGCATTTCATCAACCCGAAGAATTGCGAGAACGTGGTGCAAGAGATCGTGGAGCTGACCAAGACGCCCTTCGATCAGATCGGCGGGGCGGATTATTCGTTCGACTGCACCGGCAATGTGAAGGTGATGCGCGACGCGCTGGAATGCACCCATCGCGGCTGGGGCCAGTCGATCATCATCGGCGTGGCGCCCGCAGGGGCCGAGATCGCGACGCGCCCGTTCCAGCTGGTGACGGGGCGGGTGTGGAAAGGCACCGCCTTTGGCGGCGCGCGGGGCCGGACGGATGTGCCGCAGATCGTCGACTGGTACATGGATGGCAAGATCGAGATCGACCCGATGATCACCCACACCCTGAGCCTCGACGACATCAACAAGGGCTTCGACCTGATGCATGCGGGCGAATCCATCCGAAGCGTCGTGGTGTATTGATGACACTGGAGGTGGTGGCAGAAAACAGGTGCTATGGCGGGGTGCAATACGTGTATCGCCACCCGTCGAACACATGCGCCTGTGACATGACCTTCGGTTTGTTCATGCCGCCGCAGGCCAAGCACGGGCCGGTGCCGGTGCTGTGGTACCTGTCGGGCCTGACCTGCACCCATGAAAACGCGATGACCAAGGGCGGATTTCAGAAATTCGCCGCCGAAGAGGGCGTCGCGCTGGTCTTTCCCGACACCTCGCCGCGGGGCGAGGCGGTGGCCGACGACCAGGCCTATGACCTGGGGCAGGGGGCGGGGTTCTATGTGAATGCCAGCCGCAGCCCCTGGTCGGCGCATTACCGGATGTACGACTATATCCGGACCGAGCTGCGCGCGATCGTTGAGGATCTGACCGGCGAGGCCGTGCGCCACGGCATCACCGGCCATTCCATGGGCGGGCACGGGGCGCTGACCATCGCGCTGCGCAACCCCGATCTGTTCAAGTCGGTGTCGGCCTTTGCACCCATCGCCAACCCCACCCGGTCGGATTGGGGGCGCAAGCAATTGTCGAGCTATCTGGGCGAGGACGAGGCCGGCTGGGCGCAGTACGACTCGACCTTGTTGCTGGAAGAACTAGGTTGGAAAGGGGACATCCTTGTCGACCAGGGGGCGAGCGACCAGTTTCTGGACCTGCTGCGCCCGGAATCCCTGGCCGCCACGATGACCGCGCGGCGACAGCCCGGGCAGCTGCGCATGCAGCCGGGCTATGACCACAGCTATTTCTTCGTCGCCAGTTTTGCCGGGGACCACGTGGCCTGGCATGCCGAGCGGCTGAATGACTGATCACTAGGGAGAATGGGAACGACATGAAATTCACACTGTTTTCGGCCGCCGCCATGTTGGCGATGACCCTGACCGCCGCACAGGCGCAGGACGCGACGTTCGAGATCACAGGCGACGCGGCCAAGGGCGAAAAGGTGTTTCGGAAATGCAAGGCCTGCCACGCGGTCGGCCCCGAGGCCAAGGCCAAGACCGGCCCGGTTCTGAACGGCATCCTGGGCCGCACCGCCGGTACGGCCGCGGATTTCGGCTATTCCGATGTCATGGTGCAGGCCGGGGCCGATGGCCTGGTCTGGACACCCGAAACGCTGGCTGAATTCCTGGAAAAGCCCAAAGGCTACATGTCGGGCACCAAGATGAGCTTTGCAGGTCTGCGCAAAGAGGAAGAGCGCACCGACATCATCGCCTATCTGGCGAGTTTCACCGCAGAAGAGGAGGGTTCGTAACACCTAAAAACATCATCCCGGTGGGAGGAGAGACACCGGGTCCACCCTGCGCCTGATCCAAGGCGGCCGGACAGAACGGCCAGGCAAGCGCAGCAAGGTGGTATCGATCAAATCAGGGAGAAGCACGATGAAACGATTGTTTGCTTTGACGGCTGCAGCCGCGCTTTGCGCACCGGCCGCGACTTTCGCAAGTGAATCCGTACAAGCCGAGATCGACAACGCGGACCAGTGGGTCCTGCAGACCGGCGACTACAAGAACCAGCGCTATTCGCAGCTGGACCAGATCAACAAGGAAAACGTGGGCGACCTTCAGGTGTCGTGGACCTTCTCGACCGGCGTTCTGCGCGGTCACGAAGGCTCGCCGCTGGTGGTGGGCGACACGATGTATGTCCACACCCCGTTCCCCAACATCGTCTATGCGCTGGATCTGGCGGACGAGGGGCGTATCATCTGGAAATACGAGCCCAAGCAGGATCCCAGCGTCATTCCGGTGATGTGCTGTGACACCGTGAACCGCGGCGTCGCCTATGCCGATGGCAAGATCTTCCTGCATCAGGCCGACACCAAGGTCGTCGCGCTGGACGCCCAGAGCGGCGAAGTCCTGTGGGAGGCGCAGAACGGCGATCCCAGCATCGGCGAAACCAACACCGCGACGGTTCTGCCGGTCAATGACAAGATCATCGTCGGCATCTCGGGCGGTGAATTCGGCGTGCGCGGGTCGGTCACGGCCTATGACATGAACTCGGGCGAGCAGGTCTGGCGCGCCTATTCGATGGGGCCGGATTCCGACACCCTGATCGATCCCGAAAACACCACCCATCTGGGCAAGCCGGTGGGGCCGGATTCGGGCACCAACACATGGGAAGGCGATCAGTGGAAGATCGGCGGCGGCACCACCTGGGGCTGGTATTCCTATGACGCCGAGGAAAACCTGGTCTATTACGGCACCGGGAACCCGTCGACCTGGAACCCGGCACAGCGCCCGGGCGACAACCGCTGGTCGATGACCATCATGGCCCGCGATGCGGATACCGGCATGGCCAAGTGGCTGTACCAGATGACCCCGCATGACGAATGGGATTATGACGGCATCAACGAGATGATCCTGACCGAGCAGGAAGTCGATGGCGAGATGCGCAAGCTTCTGACCCATTTCGACCGCAACGGGCTGGCCTATACCATGGACCGTGTGTCGGGCGAATTGCTGGTGGCCGAGAAATACGACCCCGCCGTCAACTGGACCACTGGCGTCGACATGGACCCGGCATCGGAAACCTATGGCCGTCCGGCCGTGGTGGCCGAGTATTCCACCGAGCATAACGGCGAGGACGTGAACTCGACCGGGATCTGCCCGGCGGCCCTGGGCACCAAGGACCAGCAGCCTGCCGCATACAGCCCGCAGACAGAGCTGATGTATGTGCCGACCAACCACGTCTGCATGGACTATGAGCCGTTCCGCGTCAGCTATACCGCCGGTCAGCCCTATGTCGGCGCGACGCTGTCGATGTACCCGGCCCCGGACAGCCATGGCGGCATGGGCAACTTCATCGCCTGGGACAACACCAGCGGCGAGATCAAGTGGTCGATCCCCGAGCAGTTCTCGGTCTGGTCGGGCGCTCTGGCCACTGCGGGCGGCGTCGTCTTCTATGGCACGCTGGAAGGCTATCTGAAGGCGGTCGATGCCGAAACGGGTGACGAGCTTTACAAGTTCAAGACCCCCTCGGGCATCATCGGCAACGTGATGACCTACTCCCATGGTGGCAAGCAGTATGTCGGCATCCTGTCGGGTGTCGGTGGCTGGGCCGGCATCGGTCTGGCGGCTGGTCTGACCAACCCCAATGACGGTCTGGGCGCCGTGGGCGGCTATGCCGCGCTCAGCGACTATACCGCGCTGGGCGGTCAGCTGACGGTGTTCGCGCTGCCCGATTGATGGCCCGCGCCTGACACTCAAGTCTCAAGGATTGCCGCGGGGGTCCCCCTTGCGGCAATCCCCAAAACCCAAGCAGGAAACCAAGATGACGCTTTCGGCCACAAGATTTCACGGCATCCTTGCCGTCGTGCTGATGTCGCTGCCCGCAACCGCGCAGGAGATCGACAACCTGACCGCCGCCTATTCCGAGGACGGCCGCTATTTCACCGAAGACGACGTGCCCACCTATAACGTGGCCGAGGACGGCACCGTGGACTGGATGACCTATTCGGGGTTCCGCCGTTATCATTCGGAATGCCATGTCTGTCACGGACCCGAGGGCGAGGGCTCGTCCTATGCCCCGGCGCTGAAGAAGTCGGCGATCGACATGGATTACTATGATTTCGTCGACGTGGTGACCAATGGACGCCAGAAGGTGAACGCGGCCGAACATTCCGTGATGCCCGCCTTTGGCGAGAACCCGAATGTGATGTGTTACCTCGATGACATCTATGTCTACCTCAAGGCGCGCGGCGCCGATGTGGTGCCCCGTGGCCGTCCGGGCAAGAAAGAGGGCAAATCCGATGTCATCCGCGAAGATGAAAATGCCTGCCTGGAAGGGTAAGCAGATGGCGCGGCTTCTGGCCGCGCTTTTGCTGTTGCTGCTGCCCGTCGCGGGCGGCGCGCAGACATCCGATCTGGTGTCGCGCAGCGCCCTGCGGGTCTGTGCCGATCCGGCCAATTACCCGATGTCGGATGACCAGGGGCGGGGATACGAAAACCGCCTGGCCGAATTCATCGCGGGCAAGCTGGAGCTGCCGGTCGCCTATACCTGGTATCCGATGGCCACGGGCTTCATCCGCAACACGCTGCGGGCGAACAAATGCGATCTGGTGATCGGCTATGCCCAGGGCCATGAAATGGTGTTGAACACCAATCATTACTTCACCTCGTCCTTCGTGCTGGTCGTGCCCGCCGATGGGGCGCTGTCGGGGGTTCAGGCGCTGTCGGATCCGGCGTTGAAAGACCGCAGCATCGGCATCATCGCAGGCAGCCCGCCAGCCACGCATATGGCGCGCAACGGGCTGATCGGGCGGGCGCGCCCCTATAACCTTGTGGTGGACCGGCGGTTCGAATCCCCCGCCATCGACATGTTGAACGACCTGCAAGCGGGCCAGATCGACGCCGCGATCCTGTGGGGGCCATTGGCCGGGCCGCTGGTCAAGGCCGACTATCCCGGCCTCAAGGTCACGCCGCTGATCCACGAGACGCTGCCGCCGCGCCTGTTCTTCCGGATCACCATGGGCGTGCGTCAGGGCGAAAAGGTCTGGCAGCGCAAGCTGAACTCGCTCATCCGCCGCAACCAGGCCGAGATCGACGCGATCCTGACCGATGCAGGCGTGCCGCTGTTGACGGATATGGGCGATGCGCTGAAACAGCCGGGGCAATAAGATGCGCGGCGCGGCGCTGATCCTGACGATCATCGCGCTGGCCGCGCCCGCCCCGGCACAGGTCGAAGAGCCCGCCGATTACCGCATGGACCACTACCGCGAACCGGTGCCCGCGACCCTGTCGGGCGGCACGGTCGTCGGTCCCGAAAAGGCGCATGAGTTGTGGCAGACGGGCACGGTCGCCTTTGTCGACGTGCTGCCGCGCCCGCCCAAGCCCGCGAACCTGCCCAAGGGCGCGATTTGGCGGGAAAAGCCGCGCCTGTCGATCCCGGGTGCGATCTGGCTGCCCAATGTGGGTTATGGCGGGCTGGCGGATGTGAACCACGCCTACTTCCGCGCGGGTCTGGAAAAGGTGACCGGCGGCGATACCGGTCACCCTGTGCTGTTCTTCTGTCTGGAGGACTGCTGGATGAGCTGGAACGCCGCCAAGCGGGCGCTGGAATACGGCTATACCCAGGTTTACTGGCTGCCCGAGGGCACCGATGGCTGGACCTTCTTCGATTTCCCGGTCGAGGAAGTGACGCCGGAACCCGGCGGTCAGTAACCCGGCATCATCCGGTGGGCGTGGGTCACGGTGCCATCGGTATCGGTCATCGTCACATCCAGCGATTGCGCGCCGGATGGCACGCCCAGCGTGACGCGGGGGTTTTCCGACAGTGATATGCTGCCCGTCACATCGACATAACCCTGACCGTCCAGCGCGATATCCAGGGTCTCGACATAGCGCATCGGGATGAACAGAAGCGAGATCTGGTCCATCTGCATGCCCGAATGGCTGGGATGCGAGACATCCACGCTGACGCTGCGCTGCGGATCGGAAAGCGCCTGCAACTGGCCCATGACGCTGCCGCCCTCGTCCAGCGGGCCCACATCGATCAGCATCTCGCCCAGCGTGGCCAGCGCGGCCTCGGGGTCGGTGCCGGGCGGTGCGGCGCATGCGCCTTGCCCCGAGGTCTTGATGAAGCTTTCGGCCACGAACAGCTGCCCGTCGCTGGTCTCGGCCACGATATGCAGCGGCGTCGGTCCGTTGATCCGCAGGCTGACATCGAAGAAGAACCGCGGCAGCGGCGTGTCGAAGGTGAAGACGGCCGACACCGGCATCGGGTTTTCGTCCAGAATGACCGACACGCTGCCGATCCGCAGCCCCGCCGGCGCCACCAGATGCGCCGCGACATGGGTGCGTGCGTCATTATCGGTGCGATAGGGCGCGTCGATGGCGATCATCTGGCTGCCATCGTTCAGCACCCGGTCTTCGTAGAGCGCATCGCGCAGGTCGGGCCAGGCGGCATCCTGCGCGGCGGCAAGTGGCTCGGCACAGACGCAAAGGGCCAGTGCGGCGATCAGTGGTTTCATCTTTATCCTCCCATGCCCTGCCTAGCGTTGCAGGATGAACCGGCCAAAGGCGCGCGGCCCGTCGCCTGTGGCGATCTCGCCCACGACCTGCAATGTCGCGGGGTCGATCAGGCTGACCGTGTTCGAAAACCAGTTTGCCACAACAACCGGCCCCGTGTCGCGGATGCTGTCGATGCCTTCGGGGTATTCGCCGACCGGGATCGTGGCCAGCGGCGCCAGCGTGGCCAGGTCAAAGACGCTGACCGTGTCGGCATATTGGTTGGTGACGAACACCCGGCCCGCGGCGAACCCCACGCCATAGGGCCGGTCGCCCACAGGCAGGGTCGCGGTGACGCGCGCGGTCGCGGGGTCGATCACCGACACATCGTTCGACCCGACATTGCCGACAAACAGCCGCCCGTCGGGGGCAAAGCCCAGCCCGAAGGGCCGCGTGCCCACGGTCACCCGCGCGGCGCGGCGCAGATCGCTCAGTGTGAAAAGCGATACCTGATCCGCGTCCCGGTCGGCCGAGGCCAGGACCCCGCCCGCCACCGCCAGCCCGGCGGGCGCGCTGCCGGTTTCCAGCTCGGCCAGCGGTGCGAGCGTGCCCGCGTCCAGCGCCCAGATGCGGGCATTGTACCAGTCGGACACGAAAACCCGCCCGTGATCCGCATCCAGCGCGATGCCGATCGGCCCGCCATCCAACACGGTTTCGGCCAGCGTCGCGCCGGTTTCGGGGTCGATCCGGCGCACGGTTTTGGTGTCCGGCGATACGGTATAGGTGCTGCCATCGGCAGCGACCGCGACCCCGGCGGGATTGCCCGGCACCGGGATGCGGCGCAGCTCCTGTCGCGCGTCGATGTCCAGCACGCTCAGATCACTGCTGTTTTGATTGGTCACAAGCGCCAGATCCCCCGCCGCGGCCAAGGTCGCGGCGAGGGTGGCGCTAAGCGCGGCGACTACGATGCCCCCTCTAGTTCGCCGCACCGAACCGCGCCGTCAGCGCGTCGAGCCCGGCCTGATACACGCCTGTCACGGCGGCAACGGCGGCCTCGTCATTCAAATTCTCGGGCGGGTCGTTGTTGGGATAACCCCGATAGAACGCCCCGCGCCATTCGATCAGCGACCCGCCCGCATCGGTGGGTTTCACCGTCAGATGCGAGGAATAGTTGGTCACCGGCAGAACCTCGACCAGCACATCGGTGATCCGGTAGGAATAGCTCCTCTTCTCGTCGCTGAACTTGTAGAGCTCCTCGGCGATGGTCGGCCCGCCCTCGGCGCCCAGTGTCAGCAGACGGGTGGCTTCCAGTTCGTTTCCGCCTTCGCCGGTGGTGGAATGAACGGCCGGATGCCAGCTCATGTCCTGAAAATTGCCGATCACCGCCCAGACATCGGCGGGGGCGGCTGCGACCTCGGTCGTCAGGGTGACCTTTTGCCGGGTCGGCCCGTGGGCCAGCGCCAGACCGGGCAGGATCAGCCCGGCCAGCAGGGTCAGTATCGTCAGAATGCGCCTCATGCCATTCACTCCTTGAAGATGTTGTTGTTCAGGATGTAGCGGATGCCGCGCAGCCACGAATCGTCGGTATTGGACCGGATATCCACCGACAGGCCACGCACCATGCGTTCGGTTTCGGTGTCGCGCAGCACCAGGTTCATCGACAGGATCAGGTTCGAAACCTTCTGAACCTCGCCCACCAGCACGAAATCGGCGCCCAGCGTGCGGCCCATGCGGATATCGCAGCCATAGCATTTGGCCGGGTTCACGGTGCTGGCCAGCCGGTCGGCCACCGGGGCCAGATCGACCAGCATCAGCCCCTCTTGCGCAAAGCGGTCGCGCACCTTGTCCTGCAACAGCGCGATGCGGGCCTGTTCGGCGGGCTTGGCGCCGAAATAGGCGCCCTCGGTCGAGGTGTCGATGAAGGTGATCCCCAGGAATGCCACCCGCGCACCGGGGCCGAATTCCGCCTGCGCCGAAGCGGGCGACAGTGGGCCCGTGGCCAGAAGCATGAGGATCACACGGAACATGCCCAAAAGCTTAAAGCCGCCGGGATTGCAGGCAATTAATCCAAAAGTATCGGTTGGCCCGCCCCAGTTCCTGACAAACTATGTCAGAAAAGACGCCACGCACATGATTATCCGTGATAAACACGTGGCAGGGAGGAAATCGTGATCCTGAGGGTCGCCGCCATGGTCGCCGGCATGCTTGCCGGTCTGGGCGCTGCATGCGCCGCCGATATTCGTGCCGCTGTTCTGCGGGTGGACTATCCCGCGCTGGCGCCGATATCGCGGTTCGAACGGGTGCCCGACGATCTGGGCTTCGCCGGCGCAGCATTGGCGACCGAGGATAACATGACCACCGGCAGCTTCTTGGGCCACAGCTATGTGACCGAGACCGTCGCGGTGTCGCCCGAAGACGCGGCAGGCGCGGTCGATGCGCTTCTGGCCGATGGGGTCGACCTGTTCGTGCTGCTGGCGCGGGACGATGATTTCCTGACCCTCGCGGACCGGATCGGCGCGGCTGGGCTGGTCTTCAATGCGGGCGCGCGGCAGACGCGGTTGCGCGACGCCGAATGCCGCGCCAACACCATTCACGTCACGCCCAGCCATGCGATGCTGGCCGATGCGGTGGCGCAGTTCACGATCTGGAAGAAATGGCCGCGCTGGCTGCTGGTGCAGGGGTCGAACCCCGGCGACCGGGCGCTGGGGGCGGCGTATCAGAACGCGGCGGCCAAGTTCGGCGCCAAGATCGCCGAAACGCGGGAATTCGAAGATACCGGCGGCTCGCGCCGGACCGATACCGGGCATGTTCTGGTGCAAAAGCAACTGCCGGTTTTCATGCAAGGCGCGCCGCGCCACGATGTGGTGATCGCCGCCGATGCGTCGGACGTGTTCGCGCCCTATCTGCCCTATCATCTGTGGGACCCGCGCCCAGTGATGGGCGCGGCGGGGCTGCGCCCGGTCAGTTTCCACGCCGCGCACGAGGCCTGGGGCGCGACCCAGTTCCAGCGCCGGTTCGAGGCGCTGACAGGCCGCTATCTGATGGAGCCCGACTATGACACCTGGCTGGCGCTTCGTGTGCTGGGCGAGGCCGTGACGCGCACCAATGGTGCCGATATCGCGGCGCTGCGCAGCTATATCCTGTCGGACGATTTCGAACTGGCCGCGTTCAAGGGCGTGCCGGTCACCGTGCGGCCCTGGAACGGCCAGCTGCGCGCGCCGGTGCTGCTGTTCGACGGTCGGATCACGGTATCGGTCTCGCCTCAGGACGGGTTCCTGCATCAGGTCTCGCCCCTGGATACGCTGGGCCTGGATCGGCCCGAATCCCGCTGTACCGCCTTTGAATGAGAGGTCCCATGCTGCGCTATCTCGTCCCCGCCCTGATCGCTTTCGCCGCCGGTCCCGCCGCCGCGAACAAGGTTTTTGTCAGCAATGAACGCGGCAATTCCGTCACCGTTCTGGACAGCGACACGTGGGAAGTTCTGACCGAATTTCCCGCCGGCAACCGCCCGCGTGGCATCACGATCAGTCCCGATGGGCGCGAGCTTTATGTCTGTGCCTCGGACGACGATCTGGTGCGGGTCTTCGACCCCGAAACCTATCGCGAGATGCACACGCTGCCCTCGGGTCCCGACCCGGAACTGTTCGTGCTGCACCCGTCGGGCAACCCGCTTTATATCGCGAACGAGGATGACAACCTGGTCACCGTGGTTGACACCCAGAGCCACACCGTGCTGGCTGAAATCCCGGTGGGCGTCGAACCCGAAGGCATGGGCGTCAGCCCCGATGGCGCCTGGGTGGTCAACACCTCGGAAACCACCAACATGGCGCATTTCATCGACACCAGCGATTTCAAGATCAAGCATAACGTGCTGGTCGATCAGCGCCCGCGTTTCGCCCAATACAGCGCCGATGGCACCAAGCTGTTCGTGACATCCGAAATCGGCGGCACGATCAGCGTGATGGACATCGCCGATGGCGGCGCGCCGACGCTGGTGGACAAGATCGGGTTCGAGGTTCCAGGCGTTCTGCCCGAATGGCTGCAACCGGTCGGCGCGCGGATCACGTCCGATGGCAAATGGCTGTTCGTCGCACTTGGCCCGGCCAACCGGGTGGCGGTGATCGACGCCGAAACCAACGCGGTTGTCGAATACATCCCCGTGGGCCAGCGCGTCTGGCAGCTGGGCTTTACCCCCGGGGAAGAATTCCTGATCACCACCAATGGCAATTCCAACGACATCACGATCATCGACGTTGCCGCGCAGAAAGCGATCAAATCCGTGCAGGTCGGCCAACAGCCCTGGGGCGTGGTCGTGGCACCCGACTGACCCAAGAGGGGGGAGAGAACCGCCATGAAACACCTGATCCTTGCCACGGCCCTTGCGGCGCTGACCGGCCCCGTTGCCGCCGCGCCCTTGTGCGACGATCTGGGCTTTGCCGGGCTGCTGGCCAGCTGCAACCGGGGCGAGCCGATTGAACTGACCCTGGCCTCCGGCCAGCCGTTGCATGAAACCGGCTCGGTCGCGCTGCAATCGGGCGCCTATTACAAGCTGCTCATCACCGCCGATGGCTCTGCCGAACTGGCGCTGTCGGGGGCGGGCTTTTTCCGCGCGATCTGGATGAACGAGATCGTCATCAACCAGATCGAGGTGCGCCCGATGGCCATCGACAGCCTGGAATTCGATGCCGCCGGTACAGCAGAGCTGTCTTTCGTTGCGATCAAGCCGGGAAGCTTCACGCTCAGCATTCCCGGCAGCACCGGCGAAACCCAACGCGTCACCTTTTCCATTCAATAGAAAGGACTTGAAATGACCCTGAAACCAATTGCCCTTGGCACCCTGATCGCCCTGGCCGCGCCGATGGCGCTGGCACAGGAAATCTCGGAAGAAACCGTCGCCATGATCACCGAAAAGCTGGCGGCGATGAACTGCCAGATGGATCCCGACGATATCGAGATGACCGATACCGGCGGCTACGATCTGGACGATGTGATCTGCGAGGGTGGCAACCAATTCGATATCGAGCTGGACGCCGACATGAACGAGGTCGGCCGCCGCGCGGAATAAACCCGCGTCCGACCAAAGGCGGGGTCGACGTTCCGGCGTCGATCCCGTTACTGTGTCGGCAAGGAAAATGCGCAAAGCATCTTGGGGGGAATAATGACACGTATCCTGACTTTGGTCTGTGCGGTGGTGCTTCTGGCGCTGGGACCGGCGCGGGCGCAGGATCTGCCGCAGCTGCGCGGTGCGGTGCTGAAGATCGGTACGGTCAATTGGGAATTGCAGACGATCACCGAAAACGGGTTCGACAAAGCGCATGGGTTCGAGCTGGTCGTGCAGCCGCACGCCGATAACGGTGCGACCCGTGTCGCGCTGGAGGGGGGCGAGGCCGACTTCGCCGTGGCCGACTGGATCTGGGCGGCCCGACAGCGCGCGGCGGGCAAGGATTACGTGTTCATCCCCTATTCCCGTGCCGTGGGCGGGCTGGTCGTGCCGGGCGACAGCCCCGCGCAGACGCTGGCCGATCTGGCGGGCGCCAAGATCGGCATCGCCGGTGGGCCGTTGGACAAAAGCTGGCTGATCCTTCAGGCCTATGCCCGGCAGGAACTGGATATGGATCTGGCCGGATCGACCGAACAGGTCTTCGGCGCGCCGCCGCTGATCTTCAAATCGGGCCTGTCGGGCGAGCTGGGCGGCGCGATCAATTTCTGGCACTTCCTGGCCAAGATGCAAGCCGCCGGTATGCGCGAGCTGATCTCGGTTGCCGATGCATCGCAGGCGCTGGGGCTGAACCCCGACACGCCGCTTCTGGGCTATGTGCTGAAGGAAAGCTTTGTCGCCGAAAACCCCGGTATCGCGCAGGCGCTTTATGGGGCGAGCCGCGATGCCAAGGCGTTGCTGCTGAACGACGATTCCGCGTGGGAGGCAATCCGCCCGATCATGAACGCCCAGAGCGACGCCCAGTTCGACGCGCTGCGCGATGGCTTTCGCGCGGGCATCCCCGCCGAAGGTCCGGTGAACGAGGCCGACGCCGCGAAACTGCTGGAGCTGATGGCCGAACTGGGCGGTGAAAAGCTGGTCGGCAAGGCCACGACCCTGCCTGCGGGCCTGTTCGCCGCGACGGAGTGATCGGCCCATGCCCGGACGGATCGGCGTTGCGGCATCCTCGGTCACGGGCCTGCTGATCCTGTGGATCATTGCCGCGACCCTGACCGCCGATCCGCAGATCCTGCCGCAGCCCTTCGCGCTGGTCGGCCCCTTTTGGGCCGAGCTGCAATCGGGCGAGTTGCTGTTTCACCTTGGCCACACGCTGCTGCGCGTCATCTGGGCCTTTGGTCTGGCGATGACGCTGGGCCTGGCGCTGGGTCTGGCCATGGGCCGGTCCGAGGGGCTGAACCGCTGGCTGGACCCGTGGCTGGTGATTTTCCTGAACCTGCCCGCGCTGGTGCTGATCGTGCTGTGTTACCTGTGGATCGGCCTGACCGAAACCGCCGCGATCGTGGCCGTGACCCTGAACAAGGTGCCCAATGTGACGACCGTGATCCGCGAGGGCGCGCGCGCCCTGTCGCCCGATCTGGACGCGATGGCACAAGTCTATCGCATGCCGCCGCTGGCGCGGTTCCGCCACGTGGTGCTGCCGCAACTGGCGCCCTTTCTGGCGGCTGCCGCACGCTCGGGCGTGGCGGTCATCTGGAAGATCGTGCTGGTGGTCGAATTCCTGGGCCGGTCGAACGGCATCGGGTTTCAGATCCATCTGTATTTCCAGCTGTTCGATGTGGGGATGGTGCTGGTCTATGCGTTCAGCTTCATCGCGGTGATGCTGGCCGTCGAATGGCTGATCCTGCAACCGTGGGAGCGGCGCAGCCGCCGGTGGCGCAGCGCATGATCAAGGTCGACATCACCGGCAAATCCTATGGCACGACCCAGGTTCTGGGGCGCATCGCCTTTCAGGTCGCGGCGGGGGAAACCGTTGCGATCCTGGGGCCGTCGGGCGTGGGCAAATCCACGCTTCTGCGCATCATTGCGGGCATCGACAAACGCTTCGACGGGCGGGTCGACAGCCCCGGCACCATGGCCATCGTGTTTCAGGAACCCACCCTGCTGCCTTGGCGTTCGGCGCTGCGCAATATCACGCTGACCCATCCCGGCCTGCCCGATGCCGATGCGCAGGCGATGCTGGACAAGGTGGGCATCGGCGACAAGGCCGATCTGTTCCCGGGCCAGTTGTCGCTGGGACAGCAACGGCGGCTGGCGCTGGCGCGCGCCTTTGCCGGGCAGCCGGACCTGTTGATCATGGACGAGCCCTTTGTCTCGCTCGACCCCGCGACCGCCGAGACCATGCTGTCCCTGACCGAAAACCTGATCGCCGAACACCGCCCGGCGACGCTGTTTGTCACCCACGCACAGGCCGAGGCAGAACGTCTGGCCAGCCGCATCCTGATGTTGGAGGGGTCCCCTGCCACCTTGCGCTGAACCCCGCCCCATTGCACAGTTTCAGAACCCCGGCGCGGCGCGCGCCCCGGGGGCAGATGCGCCATGGGGGGACGGATGACCGCGCTGAGTGTTCAGGATGTCAGCTACAGCTATGGCGCGAAGCAGGCGTTGCGGGATGTCAGTTTCACCCTGACCCCGGGGCGGTTCACAGCATTGCTTGGGCCGAACGGGGCGGGGAAATCGACGCTGTTTGCGCTGCTGACGCGGCTTTTCGTGACCGGGCAGGGGCAGATCACCGTGGCGGGGCACGACATCTCGCGCCAGCCACGCGCGGCGCTGTCGCAGATCGGCGTGGTGTTTCAACAGCCGACGCTGGATCTGGACATGAGCGTGCAGCGCAACATGAGCTATTTCGCAGCGCTGCACGGGTTGTCGGGCCGCGATGCGCGCGCCCGGATCGATGCCGCGCTGGACCGGCTGAACATGCGCGAACGCGCGAGCGAGAAGGTGCGCGCGCTGAATGGCGGCCATCGCCGCCGGATGGAGATCGCGCGCGCCCTGCTGCACGACCCCAAGGTGCTGTTGCTGGACGAGCCGACCGTGGGGCTGGACACCGCCAGCCGCCACGCGATCACCGATCACGTGCATACGCTGACCGAAACCGGCCTGACGGTGCTGTGGGCCACCCATCTGGTCGACGAGATCCGCCCCGCCGACGATGTGGTTGTGCTGCATCGCGGACAGGTGCTGGCCCATGACCGCGCCGAAACCATCGCGGGCGGGGCCGAGCTGGTCGATGCCTTCATGGCGATGACTGCCGAACCCGAAGGAACCCCGGCATGAGCCCCTGGATCACCGCCGCCCATGCGATCATCCAGCGCGAGGTTCTGCGTTTCGTCCACCAACGCGGGCGGTTCCTGGCGGCGCTGGTGCGGCCGCTGGTGTGGCTGGTGGTGTTCGCGGCGGGGTTCCGCGCGGCGCTGGGCCTGTCGATCATCCCACCCTATCAGACGTATATAACGTACGAGGTCTATATCCTGCCGGGGCTCTGCGGGATGATCCAGCTGTTCAACGGGATGCAGTCGTCGCTGTCGCTGGTCTATGATCAGGAGATGGGGTCGATGCGTCTGCTTCTGACCTCGCCCCTGCCGCGTTGGTGGCTGCTGCTGTCCAAGCTGATGGCCGGCGTCGCGGTGTCGATCCTGCAGGTCTATGTCTTTCTGGCGATTGCGGCGGGGTTCGGGATCACGGTGCCATGGGTGGGCTATGTGCTGGTGCTGCCCGCGTTGATCGTCAGCGGGCTGATGCTGGGGGCGCTTGGGCTGCTGATCTCGTCCACCGTGCGGCAGTTGGAGAATTTCGCGGGCGTGATGAATTTCGTCATCTTCCCGATGTTCTTCCTGTCCTCGGCGCTGTACCCGCTGTGGAAGATGGCCGAAAGCTCGGCCCTGTTGCGCGACATCTGTGCGGTGAACCCGTTCACCCACGCGGTCGAGCTGATCCGCTTTGCGCTTTACCAACGGCTGGAGCCTTGGGCGCTGCTTTGGGTGGTGCTGGGCTTTGCGATGTTCTTCGGCCTGGCGCTGGTGGGCTATGACCCGGCGCGCGGGATCAAGCGGCGCCCGGCACGCGGCGGCTAGGGTCAGAGCCGGGGCAGGAAAGACGCCTCCATCGCCGAGATCTCGTCCCGCACGCGTCGCGCGGCGGGGGTCAGCGGGCTGTCCTGCAGATGCAGCAGGTACCATTGCCGCATGATCGGCAGGCCGCTGGCGTTCAGCCGCACCAGCCGCCCGCTGCGCAATTCCTCGGTCACCGTATGTTCGGAAATCATCGCGATGCCCAGCCCGGCGATCACCGCCTGTTTGATCGTCTCGTTGCTGTCCATCTCGATCTTGGCATAGGTCTGGCCGTTGCCGATCCGGTCCAGGTATCGGATACCCAGGATGCGCGTGCCGGAGCCTTCCTCGCGGGTGATGAAGGTTTCGCGCAAAAGCGCGTCGTCGGGTATCTTGGCCAGCCCTGCCAGCGGGTGGTCGGGGGCGGCGATGATCACATGCGGATGCGCGCCCAGCGGTTCGGCCGTGACCAGCGGCGCGCGCGGCGGACGCCCCATGATCGCCAGGTGCAGGCTGTGCCGATCCAGCGCGGCGATGATCGTCTGGCGGTTGCCCACTGACAGGCGCACATCGATTCCCGGACAGATCTTGCGCAGGCGGGCGACGATTCCCGGGGCGAAATATTTGCCCGTCGACACCACACCCAGATGCACCCGCCCCTCGCGGCCGTCCCGAACTGCGGCAATGTCGCGCAGGGTGCGCGCCAGCTCGCCCTCTATCCGCACCGCAGCATCGTACAGCAGTTGCCCGGCTTCGGTGAGCGACAGCGCCTGGCCACGGGTTCGGTTCAACAATGGCGTGTCCATCGATTCCTCAAGCGTTTTCAGCTGTGTATGGATGGCCGGCGGGGTCAGGTGCAGCAGGTCCGCCGCCCCGGTGATCGACCCTTCCTGCGCCGCAGCAATCAGCGAACGCAGCTGGCGTAGGGTCAGGTGTTCCTGCTCTGACATTTAATTTTCCTAAATATACTTTTCCAATTTTTAAATTTCATAAAACGACCGCGAATGAAACCCTAGCGGCAACGAACAGCGAAAAATGTTGTGGGAGGACGGCATGAAAGCTGCAGAATTACCGCTTTCACCGGATCAGATACCGGCTGGATGCAAACCCGTCATCGATGCGATCTGCCATGTGGGCCGCGATCTGGCGCACCTGATCGCCCGGGGGCCGCTGGGCGGCTCGCTGGGGGACGAGGTCGGCACCAACAGCGATGGCGACGGGCAAAAGGCGCTGGACGTGATCGCGGACGAGGCCTTTGCCGCCGCGCTGCGCGGGACGGGGGTGCGCCATTACGCATCCGAAGAGCGCGAGGGCGTGGTCGAGATCGACGCCGACGGCACGCTGGCGCTGGCCATCGACCCGTTGGACGGCTCGTCGAACATCAATGTGAACGTGTCGATCGGGACGATCTTCGGGATCTATCCCGCCGCCGACACGCCCGAGGGCAGCTTCCTGCGCCCGGCATCGGAACAGATCGGGGCCGGATACATCATCTATGGGCCGCAGACGGTTCTGGTGCTGACTTTCGGTGATGGGATCCTGTCCTTTCTGCTGGACCCGATCACCGGGCAGTTCACCCAAAGCCCCGCCGACATGCAGATCCCGCCGCGTTCCAGCGAATATGCGATCAACGCATCGAACTATCGCCACTGGTCGGCGCCGGTCCGGGCCTATGTCGATGATTGTCTGGCCGGTGACGCGGGCCGTCACGCGCAGAATTACAACATGCGCTGGATCGCCTCGCTGGTCGCCGAAACCCACCGGATCATGGTGCGCGGCGGCGTGTTCCTGTACCCGTCGGATGCGCGTCCAAACTATCGCCAGGGGCGGCTGCGGATGCTGTATGAATGCGCGCCGATCGCCTTTCTGGTCGAACAGGCCGGCGGCAAGGCGACCGATGGCCAGACCCGTATTCTGGATCTGGGCGTCACCGCGCTGCATGCGCGCTGCCCGCTGATCTTCGGCTCGGCCGAACCGGTCGACCGCATCACCGTTTATCACGATCTGCCCCCGACCGAGACGTCGGCGCTTTTCGCCGAACGCAGCCTGTTCCGCGTCTGAGGACCTGTAAATGAGCAAGAAACACCCCGTCATTTCCGTGACCGGTTCTTCCGGTGCGGGTACGACAACGGTCAAATCGACCTTCGACCAGATCTTTCGCCGCGAGGGGATCAAGGCGGTCTCGATCGAGGGCGATGCCTTTCACCGCTATGACCGGGCCGCGATGAAGGCCGAGCTGGACAGCCGCAAGGCCGCGGGCGACGAGACCTTCAGCCATTTTTCCTATGACGCGAACGAGCTGGCAAAGCTGGAGGACGTGTTCCGCATCTATGGCCAGACCGGCGGTGGCGAGACCCGCCATTACGTCCATGACGATGACGAGGCCGAACGCTGGGGCGCGGCGCCGGGCACCTTTACCAAGTGGGAGCCGTTCGAGGATGGCTCGGACCTGTTGTTTTACGAGGGGCTGCACGGGGCTGTGGTGAACGACCAGGTGAACCTGGCCCAGCATGCGGATCTGAAGATCGGGGTGGTGCCGGTCATCAACCTGGAATGGATTCAGAAGATCCATCGCGACAAGGCAAGCCGCGGATACACGACCGAGGCCGTGACCGATGTCATCCTGCGCCGCATGCATGCCTATGTGCATTGCATCTGCCCGCAATTCGTCGAAACGGACGTCAATTTCCAGCGCGTGCCGGTGGTCGATACCTCGGACCCGTTCATCGCGCGCTGGATCCCGACGGCGGATGAAAGCCTGGTCGTCATCCGCTTCAAGAACCCGCGCGGCATCGATTTTCAGTACCTGACCTCGATGATCCAGAACAGCTGGATGAGCCGCGCCAATTCCATCGTCATCCCCGGCGGCAAGCTGGATCTGGCGATGCAACTGATCTTCACGCCGATGGTCTGCCGTCTGGTGGATGAATCCCGGCGCATCTGAGGGAGGGACCCGCGATGAACCAGATCACCCAGATATCCACGCCGACCGAAACCTTGATGGCCAATGCGATCCGCGCCCTGACCATGGATGCGGTGCAGGCGGCGAATTCCGGTCATCCCGGCATGCCGATGGGCATGGCCGACGTGGCGGCGGTGCTGTTCAACCGGTTCATCACGCTGGACCCCACCGATCCCAAATGGCCCGACCGCGACCGGTTCGTGCTGTCGGCGGGGCATGGCTCGATGCTGATCTATGCGATCAATCACCTGCTGGGCTATGGCGATATGGGGATGGACCAGATCCGCGCCTTTCGCCAGATGGGCAGCCGCACGGCGGGACACCCCGAATACGGCCATGCCGACGGGATCGAGACCACAACCGGCCCGCTGGGGCAGGGGATCGCGACCGCCGTGGGCATGGCGCTGGCCGAGCGGATGATGAACGCGCGTTTCGGCGACGATCTGGTGGGTCACTTCACCTATGTGATGGCGGGCGACGGCTGCCTGATGGAGGGGATCAGCCACGAGGCGATCGACATGGCCGGCCACCTGAAGCTGGGCCGGATGATCGTGCTCTGGGACGACAACCGCATCACCATCGACGGCGATACCGATCTGTCGACCTCGACCGATCAGGTGGCGCGGTTTGCCGCCAGCGGCTGGCATGTGCTGTCGGTGAACGGTCACCATGCCGAGGAAATCGCCGAAGCGATTGCCGAGGCCCGCAACGATCCCCGCCCCAGCCTGATCGCCTGTCGCACGGTGATCGGCTTCGGTGCGCCCAACAAGCAGGGCGGGCATGGCGTGCATGGCGCGCCGCTGGGCGACGACGAAATTGCGGCGGCCCGCGACTTCCTTGGTTGGTCGCATCCGGCCTTCGAAATCCCCGAGGATGTCTATGACGCCTGGCACGCGGTGGCCCGGCGCGGCGCCACGGCCCGTGCGGCGTGGACCGACCGGCTGGCCGCGTCGCCCAAAGCCGACGCTTTCACCGCCAGCCACGCCGCCCCCGACGCGGCTGTGCTGGGCACCGCGATGGCGGCCTGTAAGACACAGTTGTCACAGGACATGCCCAAGGTTGCCACCCGCAAGTCCAGCGAGATGGCGCTGGGTGTGGTGAACGCGGTGCTGGACAACACCGTGGGCGGCTCGGCCGACCTGACCGGGTCGAACAACACCCGCACCGCCGATATGCACGCGGTGAGCCCCGGCGATTACAGCGGGCGCTATGTCCATTACGGCATCCGCGAGCACGGCATGGCGGCGGCGATGAACGGCATCGCCCTGCATGGCGGGCTGCGCCCCTATGGCGGGACCTTTCTGGCCTTTGTCGATTACATGCGCGGCGCGGTCCGGCTGTCGGCGCTGATGGGGGTGCCGGTCGCCTATGTCCTGACCCATGACAGCATCGGTCTGGGCGAGGATGGCCCGACGCACCAACCGGTGGAACATGTCGCCTCGTTGCGCGCCATGCCCAACCTGAACGTGATCCGCCCCGCTGATGCGGTCGAGGTGGCAGAGGCCTGGCAGATCGCCGCCACCGCCGACCGCACACCCACCGCGCTGATCCTGTCGCGGCAGAACCTGCCCACAGTGCGGACGCGCGATGTCGCCGACAACCTTGTGGCGCGCGGGGCTTATGTGATGCGCGAGCCTGCTGGCACGCGGGATGTTACGCTGATCGCCACCGGGTCCGAGCTGCACCTGGCGTTGGAGGCCGCCGATCTGCTGGCCGCACGGGGCGTTCAGGCCGCCGTGATCTCAGCCCCCTGTTTCGAACTCTTCGCCGCGCAGCCCCCAGAATACCGCATGGCCGTGCGCGGCACCGCCCCGCGCGTGGGGGTCGAGGCCGCCGTGCGTCAGGGGTGGGAGATGTTCCTGGACCGCAGCGACGCCTTTGTCGGGATGACCGGCTTCGGGGCGTCGGCCCCGGCACCCGAACTTTATCAACACTTTGGAATCACGGCCCAATCGGTGGCGGACACCGCCGCGGGCCTTCTGGAACGAACCAACGGATAAGGAGCCTTAAGGGATGACAGTTACGGTTGCCATCAACGGGTTTGGCCGCATCGGCCGCAATGTTCTGCGCGCGATTGCCGAAACCGGCCGCAACGATATTCAGGTCGTGGCGATCAACGATCTGGGGCCGGTCGAAACCAACGCCCATCTGCTGCGCTATGACAGCGTACATGGCCGCTTCCCGGGCGAGGTTACGGTCAGCGGCGACAGCATCGACCTGGGTCAGGGGCCGATCAAGGTGACCGCTTTGCGTGACCCGCGCGAGCTGCCGTGGCAGGGGGTCGATATCGCGCTGGAATGCACCGGCATCTTTACCGCGCGCGACAAGGCGGCGATGCATCTGGAAAACGGCGCGGGCCGGGTTCTGGTCTCGGCGCCCGCCAGCGGCGCGGACAAGACCATTGTTTACGGCGTGAACCACAAGACGCTGGAGCCCGCCGATCAGGTCGTGTCGAACGCGTCCTGCACCACCAATTGCCTGTCGCCCGTGGCCAAGGCGCTGAACGATGCGATCGGCATCAAGCGCGGCTTCATGACCACGATCCATTCCTATACCGGTGACCAGCCAACGCTGGACACGATGCACAGCGACCTTTACCGCGCCCGCGCCGCGGCCTCGTCGATGATCCCGACCTCGACCGGGGCGGCCAAGGCGGTGGGGCTGGTCCTGCCGGAGCTGAACGGCAAGCTCGATGGCGTGGCGATCCGTGTGCCGACCCCGAATGTCAGCGTTGTCGACCTGGTGTTCGAGGCCAACCGCGACACCAGCGTCGAAGAGGTCAACGCCGCGATCAAGGCCGCTGCGGACGGCCCGCTGAACGGCATCCTGGGCTATACCGACAGCGCCAATGTCAGCGTCGATTTCAACCACGATGCGCATTCGTCGATTTTCCACATGGACCAGACCAAGGTGATGGACGGCACGATGGTCCGCATCCTCAGCTGGTATGACAATGAATGGGGCTTCTCGAACCGCATGGCGGACACCGCCGTTGCGATGGGGCGGTTGAACTGATGCGGTTGCCGGTACTGGATAACGTCGATCTGCGCGGCAAGCGGGTGCTGGTGCGCGCGGATCTGAACGTGCCGTTCGAAGACGGGCGGATCACCGACACCACGCGGATCGACCGGTTCGCCGCCGGGATGCGGCCGCTGCTGGACCGCGGGGCGCGGCTGGTGATCCTGACGCATTTCGGGCGGCCCGAACCCAATGTCATGTCGCCCGAATTCTCCCTGGACAAGTTCCGCCCGGCCCTGGCCGAGGCGCTGGGCGCGCCGGTGCGGTTTTCCGATGTCTGCGTCGGCATGTCGGCGGTGATCCTGTCCGAACAACTGAAGGACGGCGAGGTTCTGCTGTGCGAAAACCTGCGCCTGAACCCGGGCGAGACGCAAAACGATCCCGACTTCGCCGCCGGTCTGGCGCAGCTGGGCGATATCTATGTCAACGATGCGTTTTCCTGCGCCCATCGCGCGCATGCCTCGACCGAAGGTCTGGCGCGGCTCCTGCCCGCCTATGCCGGGCCGCTGATGATCGAAGAGACGCGCGCCCTGACCGCCGCGCTCGAGGCGCCGAAGCGCCCGTCGGTCGCCATCGTGGGCGGGGCCAAGGTGTCGACCAAGATCCCGGTGTTGAAAAACCTGGTGGGCAAGCTGGATGCGCTGATCATCGGCGGCGGCATGGCCAATACGTTCCTGTTCGCCGATGGCCATCCGATCGGCAAATCCCTGTGTGAACCCGATCAGGTTGACACCGTGGCCGAGATCCGCGCGCTGGCGCGGGCCGCGGGCTGCCAGATCCTGTTGCCGACCGATCTGGTCTGTGCCCGCGACTTCGCCGCCGGTGCCGAACACCGCATCACCGGGCTGGATGGCTGCGGCGATGACGAGATGATCCTGGATGCCGGTCCCGACAGCGTCGCGCGGTTCGGCCAGGCCCTGCGCCACGCGGAAACCATCCTGTGGAACGGCCCGCTGGGTGCGTTCGAAATCCCGCCCTTCGACGCCGCGACCGTCGCGCTGGCCCGCATGGCCGCCGACCTGACCGATGCGGGTGCTGTCACCACGGTGGCCGGGGGCGGCGACACGGTGGCGGCGCTGAACGCGGCCGGGGTCACGGGGGACTTCACCTATGTCTCCACCGCCGGTGGGGCTTTCCTGGAATGGCTCGAGGGCAAGGTGCTGCCCGGCATCGCCGCCTTGGCGGCCTCGGACAAAGAAGCAGCTTGAGGAGCGCGAAATCATGGCACTGACAACCTTACGACAACTTCTGGATGACGCGGCCGAACATGGCTATGGCGTGCCCGCGTTCAACATCAACAACATGGAACAGGGGCTGGCGATCATGCGCGCGGCGGCGTCCTGCGATGCGCCGGTGATCCTGCAGGCCAGCCGCGGCGCGCGGTCCTATGCGGGCGACATCATGCTGCGCAACATGGTCGCGGCCCTGGCCGAGATGTATCCCGACATCCCCATCGTCATACATCAGGACCACGGCAACAACGATGCCACCTGCCTGTCTGCGATCCGCCACGGCTTCACCAGCGTGATGATGGACGGCTCGCTGGAGGAGGATATGAAAACCCCCGCCAGCTATGACTATAACGTCGCGATCACCCGCCGCGTGACCGAAGCCGCCCATGCAGTCGGCGCCAGCGTCGAGGGCGAGCTGGGCGTGCTGGGCAGCCTGGAAACCGGCGAGGCGGGCGAAGAGGACGGCTCGGGCGCTGTTGGCAAGCTGAGCGAGGATCAGCTTCTGACCGATCCCGACCAATCCGTCGATTTCGTCACCAAGACCAAATGCGATGCGCTGGCGATTGCCTGTGGCACCAGCCACGGCGCGTACAAGTTCAGCCGCAAGCCCGATGGCGAGATCCTGTCGATGCGCACCATCGCCGCGATCCACGAAAAGCTGCCCGATACGCATCTGGTGATGCACGGGTCCAGCTCGGTCCCGCAATACCTTCAGGACCTGATCAACGCCTATGGCGGTGCGATGCCCCAGACCTATGGCGTGCCGGTCGAAGAGATCGAGCGCGGCATCAAGATGGGCGTGCGCAAGGTCAATATCGACACCGATTGCCGGATGGCGATGACCGGGCAGTTCCGCAAGATCGCGACCGAAAAGCCCGCCGAATTCGATCCCCGCAAATTCATGATCCCGGCCATGGACGAGCTGGAAAAACTGTGCCGCGACCGTTTCGAACGGTTTGGCACGGCCGGGAACGCTGCCCGTATCAAGCCCATCCCCCTGGATGAAATGGCCCGCCGCTATGCCAGCGGCGCGCTGGATCCCAACGTCACGTCGGCCCGGGCGGCCTGAAGCCCCTGAGAGAGGAGAGAGATATGAAAGACGATGCCAAAACGGTAACGGACGCCAAGAAACGGTATTCCGCCGGTGTCATGAAATACGCCCAGATGGGCTATTGGGAACCGGATTACGAACCCAAGGACACCGACATCATCGCGCTGTTCCGGATCACCCCGCAGGATGGCGTGGACGAGATCGAAGCCGCCGCCGCGGTGGCCGGCGAAAGCTCGACCGCGACCTGGACCGTGGTCTGGACCGACCGTCTGACCGCCTGCGACAAGTACCGCGCCAAGGCCTATCGCGTCGATCCGGTGCCCAACAGCCCGGGCGAATTCTTCGCCTATATCGCCTATGACCTCGACCTGTTCGAGCCGGGCTCGATCGCCAACCTGACCGCGTCGATCATCGGCAATGTCTTTGGCTTCAAGCCGCTGAAGGCGCTGCGCCTTGAAGATATGCGCTTGTCCACGGCTTATGTGAAAACCTTCCAGGGTCCCGCGACGGGTATCGTGGTGGAACGCGAACGGCTGAACGCCTATGGCCGTCCGCTGCTGGGGGCGACGGTGAAGCCCAAGCTGGGCCTGTCGGGCCGCAACTATGGCCGGGTGGTGTACGAGGCGCTGAAAGGCGGGCTGGATTTCACCAAGGATGACGAGAACATCAACAGCCAGCCCTTCATGCATTGGCGGGACCGGTTCCTGTACTGCATGGAGGCGGTGAACCGCGCCAGCGCCGCCACGGGCGAGGTCAAGGGCACCTATCTGAACGTCACCGCCGCCACGATGGAGGAGATGTACGAGCGCGCCGAATTCGCCAAGTCGCTTGGTTCGGTGATCATCATGATCGACCTTGTGATCGGCTATACCGCGATCCAGTCGATGGCCAAATGGGCGCGGGCCAATGACATGATCCTGCACCTGCACCGCGCCGGGCATTCGACCTATACCCGTCAGCGGTCGCATGGTGTGTCGTTCCGCGTCATCGCCAAGTGGATGCGCCTGTCGGGTGTCGACCACCTGCACGCGGGCACGGTCGTCGGCAAGCTGGAGGGCGACCCGGCCACGACCAAGGGGTATTACGACATCTTCCGCGAGGAATATAACCCGATGGCGTTGGAAAACGGCATCTTCTTCGATCAGGATTGGGCATCGCTGAACAAGATGATGCCGGTCGCCTCGGGCGGCATCCATGCCGGGCAGATGCACCAGCTGCTGACCTATCTGGGCGAGGATGTGGTCCTGCAATTCGGCGGCGGCACCATCGGCCACCCGCACGGGATCGAGGCGGGTGCGACCGCCAACCGCGTGGCGCTGGAATCCATGGTCTTTGCCCGCAACGCAGGCCGCGACATCTGGAACGAAGGCGAGGATATCCTGCGCGACGCGGCCAAGACCTGTACCCCGCTGAAACAGGCGCTGGATACCTGGAAGGATGTCACCTTCGACTATGCCTCGACCGATGCGCCGGACTTTGCGCCGACGCCGGAAGTTTCGGCCTGATTAACAGAGATCAAAGGAGAAAAACCATGCGTCTGAGACAAGGACAGTTCAGCTTTCTGCCGGATCTCACAGATGATGATATCCGCACGCAGGCCCAGTATGCCATCGACAATGGCTGGGCGGTATCGGTGGAATATACCGACGACCCGCACCCCCGGAACAGCTATTGGGAGATGTGGGGCCACCCGATGTTCGACAACCCCGATGCCGCCGCCGTGGTGTTCGAGGTCAATGAATGCCGCAAGGAACATGGCGGGAAATACATCCGCGTTCTGGCCTTCGATGCGACGGCGGGTTGGGAATCCATCCGGATGAGCTTCATCGTGAACCGCCCGGCCGAGGAACCCGGCTTCCGCGTCGTCCGGCAAGAGGTCGATGGCCGCAGCGTCCGCTATACCATCGAAAGCTATGCGGTGCGCGAACCCGAAGGCCAGCGTTACGCCTGATGAAACCAATGGTCCGGGCGGCAACAGGCGGCCCGGACCCGACATTCCCCTGCACCCAAGAGGTTTGCCATGACCGAAGACCCCGCCACCGAAGCCCCGCGCCCCACCAGCGTCGATCTGGCCGCTTCGTTTGAGGAAAGCGGCGTGCGCGAGGTGTTGCAGGAGCTGGACGACACGATGATCGGGCTGGCCCCGGTCAAGCAGCGGATCAAGGAAACCGCCGCCTTGCTGCTGGTGGATCAGGCGCGCCGTCAGATGGGGCTGGCCACGGAAACGCCCACGCTGCACATGTCCTTCACCGGCAATCCCGGCACCGGCAAGACCACGGTTGCGCTGAAGATGGCCGATCTGCTGCACCGGCTTGGTTATGTCCGCAAGGGGCATCTGGTCACCGTGACGCGCGACGATCTGGTGGGCCAATATATCGGCCACACCGCGCCCAAGACCAAGGAAGTGCTGAAAAAGGCGATGGGCGGCGTGCTGTTCATCGACGAGGCCTATTACCTCTATCGCCCCGAAAACGAACGCGATTACGGGCAGGAGGCGATCGAGATCCTGTTGCAGGTGATGGAAAACAACCGCGACGATCTGGTGGTGATCCTGGCGGGTTACGCCGACCGGATGGACCGGTTCTTTGCATCGAACCCCGGCTTCCGCTCGCGCATCGCCCATCACATCGAATTTCCCGATTACACCGATGACGAGCTTTTGCAGATTTCGGAAATCATGCTGGACGAACAGAACTATACCTTCGATCCGAAGGCGCGGCAGGCGATGGCCGAATATATCGTGGCCCGGCGCGAACAGCCGCATTTCGCCAATGCCCGTTCGATCCGCAACGCGCTGGACCGCGCCCGCCTGCGGCAGGCCAATCGCCTGTTTCAGGAGGCCACGGGCCCGCTCGACGGCCCCACGCTGTCGACCATCAATGAAAGCGATATCCGCGCCAGCCGCGTCTTTCGCGGCGGTCTGGACGTGGACCGCCCCAGCCAGAAGGAGGCCGCAGAATGAGCTTTGACCGCACCATCAAGATCGCCCCGTCGATCCTGTCCGCCGATTTCGCCAATTTCGGGGCCGAGATTCAGGCCATCGAGGCCCAGGGCGCCGACTGGGTCCATGTCGATGTGATGGATGGGCATTTCGTGCCCAACCTGACCTTCGGCCCGCCCGCCCTCAAAGCCTTTCGCCCGCACGTCAAAACCGTGATGGACGTGCACCTGATGATCGCACCGGTCGATCCCTATATCGACGCCTATGCCGAAGCCGGCGCCGATATCCTGACCGCGCATCTGGAGGCCGGTCCGCATATCCACCGCACGTTGCAGGCCATTCGCGGTGCGGGGATGAAAGCCGGTGTCGCGCTGAACCCCGGCACGCCCGCCGATGCGGTGGCGCATCTGCTGGACCTGACCGACCTGATCTGCGTCATGACCGTGAACCCCGGTTTTGGCGGGCAGAAATTCCTGGACATGACGGCCAAGATTGCCCGGCTGCGCGCGATGATCGGTGACAGGCCGGTGCATATCGAAATCGACGGCGGCGTCGATCCCAACACCGCACCGCAGGTCGTGGCGGCGGGTGCCGATGTGCTGGTCGCGGGATCGGCGGTGTTCCGGGGCGGCTCGGTCAGCGACCCGGCCCCCTATGGGACCAATATCCGCGCGATCCGCGACGCGGCACAGGGGGCGTTGCAGGCGGCATGATCCGGGCGATTATTTTCGACGTGGACGGCACACTTGCCGAAACAGAAGAGCTGCACCGACGGGCGTTCAACGACACTTTCCGGGCCAACGGGCTGGACTGGTACTGGAGCCGTGACGACTACTCCCGGCTGTTGCAGACAACCGGGGGCAAAGAGCGCATGCGCGCCTTTGTCTCCGGTGATCTGCAGCAGGACCCGGCGCATTATCCCATCGCCCGCCTGCACCGGCAGAAAACCGATGCCTATGGGCGGCTGATGGCGGATGGCGCGCTGACGCTGCGGCCCGGGATCGCCGCGCTGATCGCCGATGCCTATGCGCGGGGCATCCCGATGGCGATTGCCACCACCACCAACCGCCCCAATGTCGACCGGCTGATCGAGGCGACGTTCCAGACCGCGCCCGAGCGGCTGTTCGATGCCATCGCGGCGGGCGACGAGGTTTCGCACAAGAAGCCCGCGCCCGATGTCTATGACCTGGCGCTGCGGCGTCTGGGCCTGCCCGCGGATGGGGCCGTCGCGCTGGAGGATTCGCTGAACGGCGTCCGCTCGGCCCGGGCCGCCGGGCTGCGTTGTGTCGTGTCGCCGGGGCAATACACTTTGCACGAGGCCTTTCCCCCAGACGCGATCCGGTTACAGTGTTTCTCGGACATCGACACGGTCACCCGCCTGAACGCGCTTTTGTGCGACAAGGCGGCCTGAAAGAAAGGCACCCCCTGATGGCTGCAACGCCCCCTGTCTGCGATTTCGGCTGGCCTGCCCCGGCGTTCGACCTGCCCGCGACCGACGGGCGGCGCTATACCCTGTCCGATATCGCCGGGCCAAAGGGCGCGCTGGTGATGTTCATCTGCAACCATTGCCCCTATGTTCTGGCGGTGCTGGACCGGATGTTGCGCGATGCGCGCGACCTTCAGGCGCTGGGTGTGGGCGTGGCGGCGATCTGTTCCAACGATCCGGTCGCCTATCCGGCGGATGATTTCGACCACATGCGCCAGATGGCGGAAACGCACGATTTTCCCTTCCCCTATCTGCACGATGCCAGCCAGTCGGTCGCGCGGGCCTATGACGCCGTTTGCACGCCGGATTTCTTCGGCTTCAACAGCGATCTGAAGCTGCAATATCGCGGGCGGCTCGATGCCTCGCGCAAGCAGGCGGGGCCGGACGACTTGCGCCGCGACCTGTTCGAGGCGATGCGCCAGGTGGCCGAAACCGGCAAGGGACCCGCGGATCAGATCCCGTCGATGGGCTGTTCGATCAAGTGGAAAGCGGCATGAGCGCGCGGATCGTTTTCGACCTGGACGGCACGCTGATCCACAGCGCGCCCGACATCCACGCCGCCTGCGCCCGCATGCTGGAGGAAGAGGGGATCGCGCCGCTGGACGAGGCGACGATCACGTCCTTCGTGGGCAACGGTCTGCCGCATCTGGTCAAGCTGGTGATCGAGGCCACGCCGTTGGATATGGCCGATCACCCCACTTTGAGCCAGCGGGTGCTGGACCATTACAACGCCGTCAGCGGCGAGCTGACCCGCCCCTATGCGGGGGTGCTTGCGGCGCTGGACGCGCTGGCGGCACAGGGCCATCGCCTGGGCGTCTGTACCAACAAGCCCGAGGCGCCGGCGCGCGACATCCTGCGGCTGATGGGTCTGAACCGGTTCGCTTGCGTGATCGGCGGCGACAGCCTGCCGCAACGAAAGCCCGACCCCGCCCCGCTGTTGCAGGCGTTTCAGGAGCTGGGGGATGGCCCGAACCTGTATGTCGGGGACAGCGAGGTCGATGCCGAAACCGCGCATCGCGCCGGGGTGCCGTTTCTGCTGTTCACCGAGGGCTATCGCAAGACCCCGGTCGCCGATCTGCCCCACCATGCCAGCTTCGACGATTTCGCCGCTCTGCCCGCGCTGGTGGCCCGCGCGCTCAGCCCCGCGTCTTGATCGATTGCGATTTGAACGGTTGAAGATGGGCACCGATCCTCATTAGGGTTCGGCGCAGGTCGGTCACGAACAGTCACCGCTTGCACGAAGCCCGCGCCATGCGCCCCGTTCAGGAGAGAACACATTGCGTACCAAAGCCGCAGTAGCCATCGAAGCGGGCAAGCCGCTTGAAGTCATGGAAATCAACCTGCAGGGTCCCCAGCCTGGCGAGGTTCTGGTCGAGATCAAGGCGACGGGGATTTGTCATACGGATGAATTCACGCTGTCGGGCGCCGACCCCGAGGGGGTGTTCCCGGCGATCCTGGGCCATGAGGGCGCAGGCGTGGTGTTGGAGGTTGGTGCGGGTGTGACCAGCGTCGCGCCGGGCGACCATGTGATCCCGCTTTATACGCCGGAATGCCGGGCCTGCCCGTCCTGCCTGAGCCAGAAAACCAACCTGTGTACAGCGATCCGCTCGACCCAGGGGCAGGGGCTGATGCCCGACGGGACCTCGCGGTTCTCAACCCTCGATGGCGACCCGATCCTGCATTACATGGGCTGCTCGACCTTCGCCAATCACACGGTCCTGCCCGAGATCGCGGTGGCCAAGGTGCGGCCCGACGCGCCCTTCGACAAGATCTGTTACATCGGCTGCGGCGTGACCACGGGCATCGGCGCGGTGATCAACACCGCCAAGGTCGAAATCGGCGCCAAGGCGGTGGTGTTCGGGCTGGGCGGCATCGGTCTGAACGTGCTGCAGGGGCTGCGGCTGGCAGGCGCGGACATGATCATCGGCGTCGATCTGAACGACGACAAGAAGGCCATGGCCGAGCATTTCGGGATGACGCATTTCATCAACCCGAAGAATTGCGAGAACGTGGTGCAAGAGATCGTGGAGCTGACCAAGACGCCCTTCGATCAGATCGGCGGGGCGGATTATTCGTTCGACTGCACCGGCAATGTGAAGGTGATGCGCGACGCGCTGGAATGCACCCATCGCGGCTGGGGCCAGTCGATCATCATCGGCGTGGCGCCCGCAGGGGCCGAGATCGCGACGCGCCCGTTCCAGCTGGTGACGGGGCGGGTGTGGAAAGGCACCGCCTTTGGCGGCGCGCGGGGCCGGACGGATGTGCCGCAGATCGTCGACTGGTACATGGATGGCAAGATCGAGATCGACCCGATGATCACCCACACCCTGAGCCTCGACGACATCAACAAGGGCTTCGACCTGATGCATGCGGGCGAATCCATCCGAAGCGTCGTGGTGTATTGAT
>NZ_NSBT01000012.1 GCF_002285435.1 Actibacterium ureilyticum | reverse complement strand
GCAAGAGTTGGATGGGCTGTTCGGCGCCTGACAGGCGGTCCCGGACCGAAGGCTGACTTAGCCGCCTTCCTGGATCGCCGCGATCCCGAGAACATTGAAGACAGCGCTGAGCGCTTCGAAGATCGTGCGGGCGGATGGCTGGAAGTAATGACAGCCGCAGCCGAGTTCCACCCAATCACCCGAGCTTGCATGGGCTTTCATCTCTGGAGTCTAGCGGGCCTCGGACAACACGGCGACCAGATCGAAGCCGCCGTCACCGCGTCCAGGATCGCGGCCTGCGACGGAAGCGGCGCCGTCTTCGCGCCGCTGGCTATGGGCGGGGCAGGGGGGCTGCGTGTTTCGGGCTTGCCGCCCGAACGTTTGGCCCGCTGGTTGGATGGGATGAACAGCGCAATTCTAACGGCGATGCGTCATCTAGATGGTACCCAAACATGGAGTGTTCGGGCGGAAGGAGCCATGTCTCAGCTTTCGGGCAGAACTCCGGCCGCTCTTCGGTCTGTGTTGACAGAGTGGCCTTTGGTGTCGGCCCCGATGGCGGAGGCCCTAACAGGCGCAAGTCGCGCGGCTGTTCAAAGGAACCTCGCATGGATGGAAGAGCGAGGCCTGATCCGAGAAGTGACGCAACAAGGACGATTCAGGATGTGGCGGATCGTCATCTAGGAGGACCTTGTTGCACTAATCGGACGCCAGGATGATCAGCCCCTTTCCCCGCCTGTTTCAGGCGATGGCTTCGATCTCGGCCCGTCCCAGGGCCGAGCAGCGGTTCATGATGGCGATACGGATCTGGATTTCGGCGGTCTGGCTGTCGGGATCTCGTGACATGATCCGGTCGCCGAAAAGCTTGAGGCGGTTCATTTGGGCTTCGACACGACTTCGGGCGTGATAGCCGGCCCATTTCTTCCAGATGGACCGACCCAGACATTGTGTCGCTTGCAGGATCTCGTTTCGAGATATCGCGGCGGGACAATCGGGTTTCCAGGCGCGTCCATTGCGGCGGATCGGTATGATCGGGTCGGCTCCATGCTCGAGGATCGCGGCATGGCAGCGGCGCGTGTCATAGGCGCCGTCGGCGGTGACAGTGTCGATTTCTTCGCCCGCCGGGATCTGCGCCAGCAGCTCCGGAAGGATCGGGCTGTCACCCTGCCTGCTCGAGGTGAATTCGACCGCACGGATGTCGCCTGTGGCCGTGTCCATCGCCAGATGGACCTTGCGCCATTCGCGTCTGCGCGTCGCGCCATGCTTGCGCGACAGCCATTCGCCGTCGCCGCGAAAACGGATGCCTGTGCTGTCGATTAGGAGGTTCAGTGGCTGGCCCAAGCGCCGATACGGGATCTGCACCTGGATCCGTGCCTGACGCCGGCATAGCGTCGAATAGTCGGGCACAGGCCAGTCGAGACCGGCCATCTCGATCAAGCTCGCAACGAGGCCGACGGTCTGCCGAAGCGGCAGGCCGAACAGGACTTTCAGCGTGAGACAGGTCTGAATGGCGCTGTCGGAGAAGGTCTCGGGATGGCCACGCTTGCCGCTTCGGCCTGCCTTCCAGGGCATTGCCGGATCGAACCAGATGGCCAGCGATCCTCGCCGTTTCAGGGCGGCGTTATAGTCGGACCAGTTCGTCGTGCGGTAGCGGGTGTTGGCAGGCTTGGGCATGCCATCGATCTAACCATCAGGATTCCCGAGATGAATCCCTCTCACCGATATGTGCAACAAGCCCCCAGGGCTCTATGAGGACCTTGAGCAGGCCAATCTGGTGGTGCTGGTCGGCAGCAATCTGGCCTGGTGTCACCCGGTGCTGTATCGCCGGTTGGCCGATGCCAAGGCCGCCCGCCCCGATCTGCGCGTGGTGGTGATTGACCCGCGCCGCACGGCCAGTTGCGACATCGCCGATCTGCATCTGCCGATCCGTCCGGGCAGCGATGCGGCGCTGTGGAACGCCGTTCTGGCCGCGATCGACACGCGCGGGCTGGCGGCGTGGCGCGACCGGGTGGCGGGATATGACGACGCTGTCGCGGCGGCGCGCGCCTCGGACCCCGGCCTGTGCGAGGTCGATCTGTCGGCATTCATCGACATGTGGTGCGGCAGCGAACGGGTTGTGACCGTTTACAGTCAGGGGATCAACCAGTCCGACACCGGCACCGACAAGGTCAACGCGATCCTGAATTGCCACCTTGCCACCGGGCGCATTGGCCGACCCGGCATGGGCCCGTTTTCCGTCACCGGCCAGCCCAATGCCATGGGCGGGCGCGAGGTTGGCGGGCTGGCCAACATGCTGGCCTGCCACCTGGCGCTGGACAACGTCGCGCATCGCAGCGCCGTGCAGGGCTTCTGGAATAGCCCGCGCATCGCCAGCCGCCCCGGGCTGAAGGCCGTCGACCTGTTCGACGCGGTCGAGGCCGGGCGCATCAGGGCGCTGTGGGTCATCTGCACCAACCCGACCGTTTCCATGCCCGAGGCCGACCGCGTCGCCCGCGCCATCGAGGCCTGCGACTTCGTCGTCGCCAGCGATGTGGTCGAGACCGGCACCACGCGCCGCGCCGATGTGGTGTTGCCGGCCGCGCCCTGGGGCGAACGGTCCGGCCATGTCACCAACTCGGAACGGCGGATCAGCGCGCAACGCGCCTTTCTGCCGCCGCTGGGGCAGGCGCGCCCCGACTGGCAGATCATCGCCGGCGTGGCGCAGCGGATGGGCTTTGCCGGGTTCGACTGGGCCGATGCAGATGCGGTCTTTGCCGAACACAAGGCGCTGTCGGCGATCGCCGGGCGGCTGGGGTCTGATTTCGACATCTCGGCGCTCGAGGGTGACGCCCCGGCGCTGTGGCCGCAAACCACCGAACGTCAGGGAGGGAGGTTCTTTGGCGATGGGGTGTTTCACACGCCGGACGGGCGCGGGCGGCTGGTCGCGGTGTCCCCGCGCCTGCCCGTCGCCGGGATGCGGCTGAATACCGGGCGGGTGCGCGACCAATGGCACACGATGACGCGCAGCGGCCGTGTCCCGCGGCTGTCGGCGCAATGTGGCGAACCGTTTGTCGAGCTGCATCCCGATGATGCGCGGCGTCTGGGGCTGACGGCCGCGGGTCTGGCCAGCCTGCGCAACAATCACGGCCATGCAGTGATGCGGGTCGTCATCAGCGACCGGACCCGGCCGGGCCATCCCTTTGCGCCGATCCACTGGACCGATGCCAACAGCCCTGCCGGGCGGATCGGCTCGCTGATCCCGGCCTGCGTCGATCCGGTCTCGGGGCAGCCGGCGTTGAAACAGGCCGCGCTGGAAATCCGGCCCTTCGCGGCGGATTGGTATGGCTTTGCCGTGGCCGACCGCCCCTTTCGCCCCGATTGCGCCTATTGGGCCAGCGCCCCTATCCCCGGCGGCATGCGCGCCGAACTGGCCGGCACCGGCACTGTCAGCGACTGGCTGGGAAGGGCGCGGCGGCTGTTTGACCTGCCGGATGCCGAGCCGATCCTGCTGGATGATCCGGCCTCGGGCACGCATCGCGTGGCGCTGATGCGGGATGGCAGGCTCTCGGCGGCGCTGTTCGTGGCGCGCAGTCCGCTGCGGCTGGCACGCGACAGCGTGGCGGCAATGATCGGCACCACCGCACCGGCGATCCTGACCGGGGCCGCGCCCGCTGACCGGCCCGATCCGGGGCCGACCATCTGCGCCTGCCTGAATGTCGGGCGCGCCACCATCGAGCGCGCCATCCGCGACCAGCGCCTGAGCAACACGGCGCAGATTACCGCCTGTCTGGGGGCGGGCGGCAATTGCGGTGCCTGCCTGCCTGACCTGCGGGCGCTGCTGGACACGTCGCGACAGCCCATATCAACCTGATCGTCACGCCGCGAGACTGCGCATCGACCTTTGACGGGGCCTATTGTGGCAATTTGCAGCTGAGAATCGCAGGTTCGGACAGGCTGCCACACCACAACCGGTCGCGATGGACGCAGACGCCGGTGACAAAGCCATAGCCGCCATCGGTCCACATCAGATCGTGCAGAATGCGGCCATCCGGGCTGATGCACAGGATCCATGCGATCGGCTCCGGCTTTGGCTGCATGAAATGCGGCAACCGCGCGCCCATCCAGCGCAGAACCCATGGCCAGCCGCGCATCTTTTCCAGCAGCGGGTTAAATCGTGTCGGCATCGCCGCCCAGACCATCCCATCCGCGCCGCGCCCCAGATTATCGGGATAGCCCGGCAATTCGCACATCAGTTCGCGCTGCCCGGCTTTTGGCCCTGTCAGCCACCATCGCGACAACCGCCGGGCCGCGGTTTCGGCATAAATCAGGTGGCTTTCATCGGCCGCCAGCACCAGCCCGTTGGCAAAATGCAGATCATCGGCCAGCACCGTGGCCCGCCCGTCCGGGTCCAGCCGGATCAGATGGCCGGTCGGGATCGCCTCGATCAGGTCACGGCGCCATTGCGGCTGGGTGTAGCGCATCGAGGACGCGGTGAACCACACCGTCCCGTCGCGCGCGGCCACCACGTTCGAGGCAAAGATCAGCCGTTTGCCGCCGATCCCGGTCAGCAGGCTTTCGACCCGGCCGGTCGCCGGATCGACCCGCATCAGCCCGTTGGGGCTGTTGCAGACCAGCAACCGCCCATCGGGCAGCGGCTCCAGCCCGAGCGGGCGGCCCGGCACGGTCGCCACCGTTTTCACCGCCTCGGTGTCAGGGTCCAGTTGCAGGATACGGCCATCTTGCAGCCCGCAATACAACATCCCGTCGGGACCGGCGATGATGTCCTCGGGCGCGGGGCCGGGGGTCGGGATCAGGCGGCGGCTGGCAATGATATCGTTCATCTTATGCGCTCCTCTCGCCCCTATCATGTGATCTTGCTGACCAGCGGCAGCGGCAGCACGCGCATCAGCGCGCCGAGCGGCGCCCAGGGCCAGCGCGGCACGAAGGCGGTGGCGGGGCGGCGCGCAATGGCATCGACGAGGAGCCGCGCGCCCTTGTCGGCACCGATGATCCACGGGGTTTTCGAGGCCGGGACATGGGCGTTCAGTTCGGTGCGGATATAGCCCGCGAAGATCGTGGTGACGTCGATGCCGGGCTTGTTCAGGCACTCAGCGCGCAGCCCCTCGGCCATCGCCGCGACGCCGGCCTTGGAGGTCGCATAGGCGGTCATCGCCCCGCGCATCCCGCGGATTGCGCTCATCGAGGACATGACGACGAGGTGGCCCTTGTTCTGGTCGCGGAAGGCGGCCATCGCGGCCTCGGCCTGCGCGAAGGCGGCGATCAGGTTGGTTTCCAGCGTGGCGCGGTTCTCGGCCCAGCCGCCCTTGCCGACCGGCGCCCCGCGCCCGATCCCGGCGTTGATGACGACGCGATCCAGCCGCCCCATGCGGGCGCGGAAATCGGCGAAGGTGGCGGCTACGGCGTCGGCATCGGTCACATCGAGCGCGGCGATCTCGACCCGGCAGGCGGGACGGGCGGCGGTGATCTCGGCCTTCAGAGCCTCAAGCTGTTCGATGCGCCGCGCGCACAGCGCCAGATGCCCGCCGCGCGCCGCGATCTCGCGCGCCATGCCGGCGCCGAGGCCGGAACTGGCGCCGGTGATGAGGGTGATTTCGTCCTTAACGGAATGTGACAAACCCGTCCTCCTGCAAATGGGTCTGGGCGTTCAGCGCCAGAAGCTGCGGGCCGCGCCGCCCGGTCGTGATCGTGGTGATGCCCGCATTGACCAGCACGCGGTCGATGCGGCGCGCCGCCGCAGGGGTCAGGTCCAGCAGCCCCGCGACAAGCGCCGAGATCACCCCGCCCGAGGTGAACACCACCGCATCGCCCTTGCCCGACGCGCGCTCCAGCGCGCCCTCGACGCGGGTCACGAAATCGCGGCGGGATTCGCGGTAGCTGTTTCCGTCGGCCTCCATCCAGCGCGCGACGGCCTCTTCATACAGCGCCTGAAACGCCTGCATGGGGGCGGGCTCATGCGCCAGATGGGCGCGCAGGGCGGGCATGTTGCCCAGGCCCGGATGGGCAACGGCGATGATGTCGAGATAGTCGAACTCGTTCCACGCCGGGTCGGCCTCGGCCCCGGCGAACCCGGCCGCCGCCGCACTGTCGCGGTGTCGGCGCAGGGTGCCGCTGATCGCATAGGCATCGCGGGGCAGCACCGCGCCCGCCCGCGCCGCCTGACGCGCCCCCAGATCGCTGAGAACGTCATAATCATCCGCCCCAAAGGACGCCTGCCCGTGCCGGACCAGATGCACCCGCCCCATCAGCGTGCCTGCCGCATCAGCCGGTGGCAACGCCAGTGAAGGTAATGCACGATGGCCCAGAAATTGCGGAACGCCGGGTTGCGGGTCTGGCCCTTGTGATAGCGATAATAAATCTGCTGCGCGATCGCCGACAGCCGGAACAACCCGTAGACCTGATAATAGATCATCTCGCGCGGGTCGCGCCCGGTGGCCGTGCAATAGTAATCGATCACCTCGGCGCGGGTCATCATGCCCGGCAGCGTGGTCGGCTGTCGCCGCGTGGCCCGCCCGATGCGGTCGTCGCCGGCCTCGACCCAATAGGCCAGCAGGTTGCCCAGATCCATCAGCGGGTCGCCAATGGTGGCCAGTTCCCAATCCAGCACGCCGATGACGCGGGTCGGATCGTCGGGGGACAGCACCACGTTGTCAAAGCGGAAATCGTTATGGGTCAGGCACAAGGGACCCTCGGCCGGCAGGTTCTTGTCCAGCCAGCGCATGATCCCCCGCCCGCGCGGCACGTTCCATGTGCGCGCATCGGTATAGCGCCGCGACCAGCCGTCGATCTGGCGCCGCGCATAGCCGGTGCCCGCGCCCAGATCGGTCAGCCCCGGTGCGCCGATATCGACGCGGTGCAGCGCGATCAGCACCTCCAGCACATTTTCGCACAAATGCCGCACCTGATCGGGCGGCAAGACCATGCCGCGCGGCAGGTTCTTGCGCGGGATGATGCCCACGATCCGGTCCATCAGGTAGAATTCGGCGCCGATCACCGCCTCATCCTGACAATAGGCGCGCATGTTCGGCACCAGTGGGAAATGCGGCTTCAGCGCCTTTTGCAGCCGGTATTCGCGGCCCATGTCATGCGCCGATTTCGCCCGCGTCCCGGCGGGCGGGCGGCGCAGGATCAGGTCGGCATCCTTGTAGGCCAGCCGATAGGTCCAGTTCGAGGCCCCGCCGGTGAACTGCGTCACCTCGGGCTGGCCGGTCACACCGAGATGGTTGGCAATCCACGGCACCAGCCGATCCAGCGGCAGCGCCTCGTCAGCGCGCACCTTCGCGGCGCGGTCCAGAAAATCGCCGCTCATGGCCGGGCCTCGGCGTATTTTTTCATCTCGCGCCTTGCGACCTGCGCCAAATGCACCTCGTCCGGGCCATCGGCATAGCGCAGCGCGCGGGCGACGATGAACAGCTCGGACAGCGGCACATCATGGGTCAGGCCCATGCCGCCGTGGATTTGCATGGCGCGGTCCACGACCTCTTGCAGCATCGAGGGCGCGACGACCTTGATTGCGGAAATCTCGGTCATGGCGGCGCGCACGCCCTGAGTGTCGATCTTCCACGCGGCATAAAGCGTCAGCAGCCGCGCTTGGTCGATGGCGATGCGGGCGCGGGCGATGTGGTCGCGGTTGGCGCCCAGATCAATGAGCTTGCGGCCAAAGGCCTGCCGCGAACTGCCACGCCGGATCATCAGTTCCAGCGCCCGCTCAGCCGCCCCGATGGCGCGCATACAATGGTGGATGCGCCCCGGCCCCAGACGGCCCTGCGCGATCTCGAAACCGCGCCCCAGACCGAGGATCAGGTTGTCCCTGGGCACGCGGACATCGGTGAAGGTGACCTCGCCATGACCCAGCGGCGGGTCGTATTCGCCGAAGGTCGGCAACATCCGGTCGATGGTCACGCTGGGCGTATCCAGCGGCACCAGCACCATGGAGTGTTGCGCGTGGCGCGGGGCCTCGGGGTTCGACAGGCCCATGAAGATGGCGATCCGCGCATGGGGGTGGCCGATCCCGGTCGACCACCACTTGCGCCCGTTCAGGATCAGCTCGCCCCCGTCCTCGGTGATCGTGGCCTGCATCGTGGTGGCGTCGGACGAGGCGACCTCGGGCTCCGTCATGCAGAAGACAGAACGGATGCTGCCCTCGAGCAGCGGCTTCAGCCAGCGGTCCTTTTGCGCGTCAGTGCCGAAGTAATGCAGCACCTCCATGTTGCCGGTGTCGGGGGCGTTGCAGTTGAAGATCTCGGCGGCAAAGGGGATGCGGCCCATTTCCTCGGCCAGACGGGCGTAATCCTGCAAGCCGAGGCCGGCGCCGTGTTCGGCATCCGGCAGGAACAGGTTCCACAGCCCCGCGGATTTCGCCTGCGCCTTCCAGCCCTCCATCAGCGGGCTGACCTGCCATTGCGTCCAGTCCGCGCCGGGGCAGAGGCGGCGGATTTCGGCCAGATAGTCCTGTTCACGCGGGATCACCTGCTGCGCCATAAAATCGCGCAGCTTGTCCAGCATCTCTTGCCCCTTGGGGCTTGGCTCGAAATCCATCTCGGGTCTCCTTGGCGTCAGGCGTCGCGCAGTTTGCGGCGCAGGATCTTGCCCACCGGGGTCTTTGGCAATTCATCGACAAAGATCACTTCGGCGGGGCGTTTGTAATTGGTCAGGTTCTGGGCGCAGTGATCGCGCACCTGCTGTTCGGTCAAGGCGGGATCGGTGCGCACCACGGCCACGCGCACGGCCTCGCCCGTCTTGTCGCTGGGGATGCCGACGGCGGCGGCCTCAAGCACACCGGGCAGGTCGGACAGCACCTCTTCGATCTCGTTGGGATAGACGTTGAAGCCCGACACGAGGATCATGTCCTTCTTGCGATCCACGATATGCACGAAACCTTGTGCATCCATGGTGGCAATGTCGCCGGTCGCCATGAATCCACGGTCGTCAAACGGGTCTTCTTCGGGCTTGTTCCAGTAACCCTTCATCACGCTTTCGCTTTTGATCCAGATTTCGCCGGGGATATCGGTTGGCAGCGCGGTGCCGTCCTCATCGCGGATCTCGATGATGGCTGAAGGCAACGGCAGCCCGATCGAGGCATTGAAGCCCGGCACCGGAAACGGGTTGCAGGTTCCCGCGCCGCAGGTTTCCGACATGCCCCAACCCTCGGCGATCCAATGGCCGGTCAGCTTGTGCCACGCCTCGGCGGTGTGACGGTGGGTCGAGGTGCCGCCGGCGATAAAGGTGCGCGCCGACGACCAGTCGACACTGCCGATATCGGGATGCGCCATCAGCCCGGCATACAGCGTGTTCAACCCGGTCATCAGGTCAAACGGCTGCGCCTTCATCGCCGCGATCAGCGATCCCAGATCGCGCGGGTTCGGCACTTGAACCGAGCATCCGCCCTTTGCCAGCAGCATCGCCGTCGTATAGAGCGTATAGACGTGATACAGCGGCAGCGGCATGATGCCGACCGGGGCGGCGACTTTTGGCGCGGCCTCCAGCGCCGGGGTCAGCCAGGCCTGCGACATCCGCATCGCGGCCAGCACATTGCGCTGCGATAGCATCGCCGCCTTGACGATCCCGGTCGTGCCGCCGGTATATTGCAGAACCGCGGTATCGCCGGGCGCAGGGTCAGGGCGCTGCCATGGCGCGGATTTGCCCCGCGCCAGCAGCGCCCTCAGCCGCAAGGAACCGGGCAGGCGATAGGGCGGAACCGCCTTGTCAATGTGGCGCAACTTGAAATTCGCAACCGCGGCTTTCAGCCCCCCGAACACATCCCCGACCGAAGTCAGAATGACATGGCGCACCGGAGTCCCGGCCCGGATCGATTCAAAACCTGCCGCGAATTGTTCCAGCAGGATGATCGCCTCGGCACCGCTGTCGACCAACTGATGGTGCAACTCGCGCGGGGTATAAAGCGGGTTTACGCCGGTGGCGACAAAGCCGGCGCGCAAGACCCCGATCAACGCCACCAGATATTGCGGCAGTGACGGCATCATCAGCGCCACCCGCGCGCCCGGTGCCAGCCCCAGTGCCTGCAACCCCGCCGCCATTGCGCGCGACTCCACGTCAAGACGGGCATAGGTCATGTCCGTGCCCAGACAGCGCACGGCCACGCGACCGGCGAAACGCTCCATGCTGTCCTCGACCGCGCTGAGAAAGGTTTCATCCTCGCCCAGCGTCAGGTCGGGCGACACCCCCTGCGGATAGCTGGCCGCCCAGATCGGTGCGGCGGTCATGCACGCGTTTCCCTGTCAATCATCTGTGAACCCTCCCCGGTCCATGTGTGGGCCGGCCCCCACCCTGCCGGACCTCGACAAAACTGCCTCGGCATGGGAATGAATACAAATGATAAATATTAAACGATCCCAATGAACAAAATTCATTCACGGTACGACAGGCTGGACCTGAACCTGCTGCGCGTCTTTGCGATGGTCTGGCAGGAACGGCACCTGACGCGCGCGGCCGATGCGTTGTCGCTGACGCCATCGGCTGTCAGCCACGCGATGCGGCGGCTGCGCGATCATTTCGGCGAGCCTCTGTTCCAGCGGCAGGGCCACCGGATGCAGCCGACGGCGGCCTGCGCCCGCATGGCCCCGGAATTGCTGGATCAACTGACGCGGCTGGATGCGCTGATCAACCGATGGGGTGCCTTTGATCCGCAGGCCAGCCAGAGCAGCTTTCGCATCGCCCTGCCCGAGGCGACCGAGACGATCCTGCTGCCGGTGCTGATGTCGCGGCTGGCGGCTGAGGCACCGGCGGTGACGGTGCATTCGGTGCGCGTGGCACGGGCGATGATGGCTAAATCGCTGGCTGCGCGCAGCATTGATCTGGCCGTCGATGTGCCGCACCCGGTGCCCGAGACGCTGCGCCATGCGCCATTGTTCAGCGATGATTTCTGCGTTGTCAGCCGCGCCGGGCATGGCTTTGCCGCCACCCCCACCTTTGCCGCCTACGCTGCGGCGGATCATATCGCCGTGTCCACGCGTCACGATGGCGCGGTGATCGAGGATGTGTCGCTGCTGGCGCTTGGAATCAGCCGCCGGGTGCGGCTGCGCTGTCAAAGCTATGGCACCGCGATGACCGTGGCCGAGGGGTCCGACCTGCTGGCCACGATTCCACGTCGCATTGCCGCGCGCCTGCAACCGGGCCGGGCGCTGGTCCTGACTGATCCGCCCGCCGCGCTAAGCCCGGTCAAACTGCATCTTTACTGGCACGCCGATCAGCATACCGACCCCGCAAGCCAATGGCTGCGCGGGTTGTTGCGGCCCTGAACCGACCCGCCACATCCATGGCCGCAGATTTGCCCCCTAACCATGGGTCACAGCCCGGAAATAGGCCATTTGCAGATCGGCAACGCTGGCTGTCCCGGCTTCGCGGTTCTGGACGATCTCGCCGAACCAAAGCGCCAGCATCGTTTCCGCGATCTCGGCGGCGGGCTGGCGCGGGGTCAGGTGATGACGGGCGATCAGGGCCTCGGTAATAGCGGTGAATTCCCGCCGATAGCTGGCCGTTACCTCGGCAAACTGCGCGGCAAAATCCGCATCGCGCTGTGCGTGCAGGTTCATCTCGATAATCAGCCGCGACAGCACCGGGTTGCGCGACAATTCACCCAGCCGCGCGCCCAGACGGATCAGGCTGTCGTCCAGACCCATGCCCTCGGTCGCCTGCACCAGATCGACCAGATCGCGGGCGATGCGGGTCATGTGGGTGGCAACCAGCGCCAGCAACAGGTCGTCCTTGCTGGCAAAGTTCGAATAGAACGCGCCCTGGCTGAACCCGGCGCGTTCGCAGATCCCCCGGATCGAGGCCGCACCGACGCCCACCTCGGCAATCAGGTTCAGCGCCGCGTCGATCAGACGCGCGCGCGTTTCCTGCTGGGCCTGTTGCCGGGTCAGGAGTTTCGGTGCGGCCATCGGGTCATCCTTCTTTCGTGTCGTGCCCGCCGGACAGCTTGTCGCGCAGCCCGGCGATCTGGCCGATCAGCGACTGCACGGCGCGCTCGCCCTTGCCGAACAGCCCGCCAAGCTCTTCCTCGATGCGGCGCATCGTGCCGGGCTCATCCTCGGGCAGCGGCGGCAGGATATGGGCAAAATAGGTCTTGTCCAAGACCCTGTGCAGCAGCCGCTCGCCGGGGAAGGGCTCGCCGTTATTGATCGCCCGCGCGGCCTTCAGCAGGTTGCGGATGTCGTATTGCGTGGGCGCGATATCCGGCACCTGCTTGGGCAGGTTCAGCAGGCTATAGACCCCGATCCGGGCGGTGCGCACGCTGCTTTCCATGGTGAAGACCACATCGTTCGCGGTCTCCACGAACTGCCCCAACAGGGCAAGGTTGGTGCAGCCTTCGGGCACGACATGCGGCCGGTCGCCCGCCGCGCGCGGCATGAATTCGGCGGTGATATAGGGCATCAGCGCCAGCCGCACCTTGGTCGCCGCCGCGATCTGGTCGAGGTGTTCGGACAGCCCCAAATGGTGGCACAGCTCGGCCAGAATCTCGCGCCCGGTGCAGTCGGCCATGGTCTTGCCGGTCACATCGCCCACGCCGTCCATGTCCAGCCCGTAGGCCCACAGCACCAGCACATCATCGGGCTGGTCGCGAAAATGCGGCTGGCGGTTGGCGGTCACGCTCATCACCCAGCCGGAATCGGTGAATGTGATGACCCCGCCGGTCGCGGTGCGGCCCGAATAGGGGTCGTTGACCGACAATTCGGCGATCTTCTCGGTCAGGGGCGAGGGCTTGCAGGTCAGCGTCACCGATTCCCAGATCGAGCGGTTCACGTCGCCATAGAATTTCTGCGGCTTGCCAAAAACCGGCGATTTCGCGGCGAGGTTCTTCCACAGCAGCCAGTCGCTGTCCGGCCCCGGCTCGGCATTGCCGCGCGCCAGCACCGGCACCGTGTCCATGTCGCCGTAAGCCGTGCCTTCGGTCATCGACCCCGGCAGGGCAAAGACCAGATCGCCGTCGCCGACCGGGATCACCTGCGCCGTGCCGTCAACCTCGGCATGGATCGCCGTGACGGTGCGCTGGCCGCCGCGCTCGGTCATCTCCAGATCGGTGACGCGGGTGTCATAGCGGAAATTCACGCCGCGCGCTTTCAGCCAGTTCACCAGCGGCAGGATGAAGGTCTCGTATTGGTTATAGCGCGGGAACACCAGCGCCGACATGTCGTTCAGCCCGTCCAGCGCATCGAGGAAACGGTGCATGTACAGCTTCATTTCCAGCAGGCTGTGACAGTTCTTGAAGGCGAACATCGACCGCCAGAAGAACCAGAAATTGCTTTGCAGGAAACCGGGCGAGAACCAGTCGGTGATGGTCTTGTCGTCCAGATCCTCCTTGCGGGCCAGCAGCAGGCGCACCAGTTCCCATTGCTGGGGCTTGGTCAGGCCCAGGGTCGAAAAATTGCGGATCTGGCCCTGCTTGTGCATCAGCCGCGCCTTCGAGACGTTGGCATCGGCGTCATTCAGCGCGCGGTATTCGTCCAGCACCGAATGGCCCTCGGGCATCTCGACGGCGGGGATGTCCTGAAACAGGTCCCACAGATTGTCATAATTCCAGTTCATCTCGCGCCCGCCGCGCACGATATAGCCGTCCTGCGCGTTGCCGGCGCCGTCCATCGACCCGCCGGGAACCGACAGCCCCTCGATCACGGTGATGTTCTCGCCCGGCATCTGGGCGTCGCGGATCAGGTAAAACGCCGCCGCCAGCCCGGCGATACCGCCGCCGACGATGGTGGCGCGGCGCTTGGCGATGCCTTCGGGTGCCAGCGGGCGGTGGCGCCGATAGGTGCCGGTCATGTCGGGCGGTGGCAGCGTGTTGGTGGCGTCATTGCGCCAGAAAGCAGCCGTCGCATCGGGTTCATGCGACATTGGCAGGCTGGGCGGGAAGGGGCGGTTTTTCGGGGCCATGGGGATCTCCTGTTCAAGAGTAGTGGCACGTCTTGCCTGCTGGCACAGATGGCCCCTTGCATTTCGGATTTCAAGTGTTATCTGAATAACGAAAGAAATCTATAGCAGGAGGTCCCCATGGCCATCAGCAGGGTTACAGTCATTGGCGCGGGGGTTCTGGGCATCCAGATCGCGCTGCAAACCGCCCGCCACGGGTTTGAGGTGATCGCGCAAGACGTCTCGGACGAGGCGCTGGCCAAGGCGCGCGAGGCGTTGGATGCGATCTCCGCGCAGATGCAGGCCGATCTGAAGCTGGGCGACGATGACATTGCCGGCGCCCGCGCGCGGCTGTCGCTGACCACCGATCTGGCGCAGGCTGTGGCCGATGCCGATCTGGTCATCGAAGCGGTGCCCGAAAACCCGCAGATCAAGCGCGGTCTTTACGCGCGGCTTGCCCCGCTGATGGAAGACGGCGCAATCCTTGCCACCAATTCCTCGACGCTGCTGCCCTCGGAACTGGCTGGTGCGACCGCCCAACCCGACCGCTTTCTGGCGCTGCATTTCGCTAACCATATCTGGCGCCACAACATTGCCGAGATCATGGGCCATCCCGGCACAGATCCGGCCGTGCGCGATGAGGTTCAGGCCTTTGCCAAAGCCATCGGCATGGTGCCGATCGTGCTGGAGAAAGAGCAGCCCGGCTATGTGCTGAATTCGCTACTGGTGCCGTTTTTGCAAGCCGCCGCCGCGCTGCTGGTCGATGGCGTGGCCGCCCCGCAGGACGTGGACAAGGTCTGGCGCATCGCCACGGGCGCGCCGCTTGGCCCCTTCCAGATATATGATATCGTGGGGCTGAACACGGCCTGGCATATTTCGTCCGCGGGCGGCCCCAAGGCGCAGGAGTTTGCGCGGCTTCTGAAGCGCGACTTTCTGGACAAGGGCAAGCTTGGCGTCGCCTCGGGCGAAGGCTTTTACACGTATAGCTAGGGTATTGCGATGACGGACATTCCCCCCACCACTGCTCCGCGCAAGGCGCGGCTGGCCTATGCCGTGCTGCTGGTCATCGTCGCGGCGGTGGCCGTGGCGATCTGGGCGCTGACACGCCCCGGCCCGGTGGTCATTCAGGGCGAGGTCGCCGCGCCGCGCGTCGATGTCAGTGCCCGGATTTCGGGGCGCGTGGCCGAAATCGGGGCGGATACCGGCGATAGCGCAACGCAGGGGCAATTGCTGGTGCGGCTGGAAAACCCCCAGCTTCTGACCGCCTATGGTCAGGCCGAGGCCGCGCTGGCCGCCGCCGACAGCAACGCCGCCGCCGTCGCTGTCATCCGCCCCGAAAACGTCCGCGCCGCCGAGGCGCAACTGGCGGCCGCGCAGGCCGATCTGGCGCTGGCCCGCGATGCCCAGCAGCGCAACACCGCGCTGGAATCGCGTGGTGTGCGGTCGCAGGCGGTGGTCGAACAGGGCACCCGCAACCTCGAAGCCGCCGAACGACAGGTCGATGCCGCGCAGGCACAGCTTGATCTGGTGCGCGCAGGTGCCACGCCCGAACAGCGCGCGGCGGCCAAGGCACAGGCCGAACAGGCGCGCGCCGCGCTGGCCCAGCAACAGGCCAATCTGGACGACTTGCAGGTCTATGCCCCGATGGATGGCCAGATCACCGGCCGAATGATCGAGATGGGCGAAAACATCGGCCCCGGCGCGCCGCTGTTCACGCTCGTGCAGCCGGCGGATGCGTGGTTCACCTTCAACATTCGTGAAGACCTGCTGCATGGTGTCGAGGTCGGCGGCACCCTGACCGTGCGCGTCCCGGCGCTGGATCGCGATGTGGCCGCCACCGTCACCCTGCTGAACATACAGGGCGATTTCGCAAGCTGGCGGGCGACGCGGGCGACCGGCGATTTCGACCTGCGCAGCTTCGAGCTGCGCGCGACCCCCGACGCCCCGGTCGAGGGCCTGCGCCCCGGCATGTCGGCGCTGCTGCCGGACGGTCTGTGACGCCATGCGCGGCATCGCCCATGTCGCACGGCGCGAGCTGTCGCTGATCGCCGGGCATCCGGCGCTGATCTGGCTGACGCTGATCCTGCCCCTGCTGCTGCTGGCGGTGCTGGCGGCGGTGTTTCTGCGCGGTATCCCGACCGACCTGCCCTTTGCCGTCGTCGATCTGGACCGGACCGAGACCAGCCGCTCGCTGTCGCGGATGCTGGAGGCAACGCCCGAACTGACCACCCACCCGGCGCTGAGCCTGCCCGCGGCCAGCGACGATATCCGCGCCGGGCGGGCGCGCGGGGCGGTGCTGATCGCGCAGGGCTTCGAGCGTGACTTGCTGGATCGCCGTCGGCCGGAAATCGTGCTGTTCTATGACAATCAGCACATGACCGCCGGGGCCATCGCCGCGCGGGGCGCGCGGGGCGCGATCAACAGCTTCATCGCCGGCGCGCAGATGGGGATGCTGCGCGCGCAGGGCACCGATGCGACCGCCGTTGCCGCGCTGGTGCAGCCGATCCCGATGCAGATCCATGCGCTGTTCAACCCGGCCTTCAGCTATATCGACTTTCTGCTGTCGGCGGTGGTGCCCGCGGTGGTGCAGATCATGGCCGCCGCCGCCGTCACCTATGCGCTGGCGCTGGATTTCGCCCGCCCGGCCACCGGCGGCGCGCCGCCGATGCTGGCCCTGTCGCGGCAGGCGGGGGGTGTACTGCCCGCGATGCTGGGCAAACTGATCCCTTATACGCTGATCTTTCTGGCGGTGATCGGGCTGGCCGATCTGGTGCTGTTCGGCGTGCTGGAGGTGCCGCTGCGCGGGTCGGTCGCGCTGCTGCTGATTGGCGCGGTGCTGTTCGTCGTCGCGGCGGCGCTGATCGGCGGGCTGGCCTATCTGCTGATGCGCGATTTCGGGCTGGCCATCAGCGGGGTTGCGATAATGCTGGCCCCGGCCTTTGGCTATATGGGCATCGGCTTCCCGCGCGAGGCGATGCCCGCGCTGGCCAGGTGGTGGAGCGATCTGCTGCCCGGCACATGGTATCTGCAATTGCGCATCGACCAGACCCTGCGCGCCACGCCGCGCGACCTGTCGCTGCCGCCGCTGCTGGCGCTGCTGGCGATCACCGCCGGGCTGGCCGTGCTGGTGCTGGTGCGGCTGGCGCTGATGCAGCGCCGCGCACTGGACGGGGGTGCGCCATGATCCGTGCCTTTCGGGCCGAGATGGCCGGCATCTTCCGTGATCGTCAGGTGCTGATGATCGTGGTGCTGGCGCTGGCGATCTATGGGCTGATCTACCCCGCGCCCTACCGCCCCGAATTGCTGCGCGTCGTGCCGGTCGTGGCCGTCGATCTGGATGGCGGAGAAAGCGCGCGCGAGGTGCTGCGCAGGATCGACGCCAGCGAAAGCGTGACGCTGGCCGCCCGGCTGACCGACATGGCCGCCGCCGACCGCGCGGTGCAATCGCGCGACGCCTACGGCATCGTGCTGATCCCGCAGGGGTTCGAGCGGGACCTGCTGTCGGGCCGGCCCAGTCCCATCGCTGTCTATGGCGATGCCAGCTATTTTCTGGTCTATCAAAAGGTGCTGTCCGGCATGGCCATTCCCGTCCGGCAGATGGGTGCGACCATCGCCGCCGGGCGTCTGATGGCGGGCCAGCAGCTTGACGCCGAAACCGCCACGGCGCTGGCCAGCCCGGCGCAACTGGTCGAGGTGCCGCTGTTCAACCCTTCGGGTGGTTACGCGACCTATGTCCTGCCCGCTGCCTTCGTGCTGATCCTGCACCAGACCATGGCGATGGGGCTGGCGCTGGTGGCGGTGCGCCGCCGCCCCTCGCCTGCACCGGTCGCGCGGCAACTGGCCGGGCGCGGGCTGGCCTGGCTGGTGATCTACGCGGCGCTGCTGCCGCTGTTCCTCGTGGCGCTGCCGCGCGCCTACGGCCTGCCATGGCTGGGCGATCTGCGGCTGGTGGCGGCACTTGGCCTGCCCTTTGTGCTGGCCACGGGGCTGATGGCGCAACTGATCGCCGCGCTGCTGAAACGGACCGAGGTGATCCAGCCCGTGCTGCTGGCCATGGGCCTGCCGCTTTTCTTCCTTTCGGGCTTTTCCTGGCCGATCGAGGCGATCCCCCCGGCGCTGCAAGCGATCGCGGCGGCCATTCCCGCCACGCCGATGATCGACGCCTATACCCAGCTGGCCAGCATGGGCGCCACCGGGCCAGAGCTGGCGACCGCGATCCGGCATTTGTGGATTCTAGCGGCGCTGTTCGGACTGGGCGCGGCGCTGGCCGCGCGGTCGGCCCGGCCCTCACAGGGCTGAGCCGCACTGCCAGCGCGTCTTATCCCGGCATCCCGTCGCCAAGACGATCCATGCGCGGCATCGCGGCGATCAGCTTGCGGGTATATTCGGCCTGCGGTGTGCGGAACAGCGTTTCCGAGGGCGCTAATTCCTGCGCCTGGGAAGTGCTGGCCTTCGGAGGTGCGACCACGGATTTCACCTTGGCGGCGTTCGACCCGTCCGATTTCCCGCAGGTATTGTCAGGTTGTTTTGGACAGCACGCAAGACCGGCGTTGACCCGCGTGACCGGGCTGACCTTCTTCCTCAGTGGCTTTGGGGTCCTTATATTCTACGTGCTGGTCACGGTCTTCTCGATCCTGATTGCCCCGATCTATGCGATCTGGAACCTGATCAGATATTTCGCAGCGCGTAGCCGCTGACACTCGACAGGTTCGATCACAACCGGAGGCACCATGCAGGGACCATTGATCTTTCTCTTCGCGATGACCGGACTGATGCTGGCGATTTTCTTGGTGCCCACACCAAGCCGAACGGAGAAGCTCGCCCGGGGTCAGCTTTGCCAGCAGCTTGCGAAGCAAGTGCAGAGTGGCGAGGCCAAGCTTTCTGAATATCTGGTAACAGATTGTTCAGCAAAAAATCTCACAGAGCGCGGCGAGAAAATTGAGGCGTCCAGGTGGTAGGCCACGCCGGCTGCCAACATTCCCTGATTGCTTTGCCCGGAGGGGGCACGATGACTGAGAGCCGCGATGAGAAAAAACTCGCCTTTGCAGCGCAAAAAGACAGGGCGAGCCTGGCCGAACGTGTTGCCCCGATCCAGTCCCGCGCCCGCGCACTTGGATTGCGCCCAGACGGTATCAACGACAAGCCGCTGATGGACGACCTGTCGGGCGACATCGACGGACCATAAATCGTAGCCAACCCTGATGGGTGCAGAAAGCGCCAGAACGTCCCGTCACGGGACGTTCTGGCGCTGCCTGTCATCGCCCTGAAGGCGCTTTCGGGAATGGCGACACCTGTGGAATCGGGCGCCGCTTCCTGTTCGGATATAGACTCATCTAACACAAGTCAGCCGCAGACGCAGACGGGGCGCAGGACAAGATCCGTGCCAATGCCGTCCATGGGCTGGAATACTTCATCGGCGGCAGCCCGGACGCGCTGAACGCCATGACCCGCGACGAACAGGATGCCTATTTCCGGCGAGCGCTCGAATGGATCGAGGACCGGCACGGTAAGGAGAACGTCCTGTCAGCCGTCATCCATCGCGACGAGGCCACCCCGCACATGACCGTCATGACCATCCCGCTCGATGATCAGGGCGAGAATGCCCTTCTTTTCGCCTCAATCCAGTATGTTTTGTTATCAATAGTCAATTCAATATCCATCCGCCCTGTGTAGGTAGCTGGGCGGCCTGGTCGCCCCGTGTAGAATTTCTTTTCAGCATCTACTTCACACAGAGCAAGGTGGCCCTCAGCCCAAGCCGCTGCCGAGAACAGCGCAGAGTTCGAATTCTCAACGTACCATGCGGGCAGGTCTTGAAATCGGTCATAATAATTTGCGTTGAACTCTCCCCATTTATTGACGATGCCGCGCCATCCGGCTAGGAAGTTATTTACATCACGTTCGAAGGTCATTGCGGTCTCTCCGTTAAAATTTCCACCTGATCGCCCCACCTCACCAAATACCATTCCATTTCCTGACGGCCTCCGGCGCGGAAACGGACGATCAGTGATCCGTCTTCCAGACGCTCGGTCTCCTGCTTCGGATGAAACAGATATCCAGCGGCTTCATCTGCAACGTCAGGCAGAAACCGCCAGACGACATCAAGCGGTTCCTCCCGCCAGACGCCGAAGCTGTCTGATAGCCATTCCTGCAAGTCGAACCCTTTGGGGCGCTCATAGACCTCAGATTCCAAAGAAACCCGTTCAAACCCAGCAAGCGCAAACAGGCGAAGATTGTCTTGATATTCGCTCCAAGCCAAAAGGTATTGGCGGCCCTGACCAAATAACATTGCAATTGGGCCGAGCCGGGTATTGCGTGAGAGCTTTGCCGAAGCACGGGCGCGATGATCAGCAGAGATCATTACCCCTGCAAGGATTGCTTCGCGAATTGTAGATAGAGTCTCGGGCGAAATTTTTTCTCGTGGTCCGGGCCGGAATGCAACGCCGTCAGCCAATAATTGTGCTTCAAGGTCAGCAGCAATTAAACGGCGGCGATCCTCGCGGAACATTGCCTGCACCTTCACCAAAAGGCGCTCCAATGTTTCCGCTGTTAGCTCATCGCCCTCACGCCGCGCAATAGCGGCGGCGCGGTGGCCGGCGGTCAGTTCATCCAGCGTGGGTTCAGCCATTCGGCCCAATGATCCCGGCGGAAAGCGCCAATATTTTCGACCACTTTCGCCGGAGATTTCCTCAATTTGAGGGTAGGCGTTGCGTACGGCATCACGCATGCGTTCTGCCGTGCGACGGGATACGCTGAATTCTCGCTCTATATCAGAAAGCGAAATCCCCTCGGCTGACCCCTGCATTATCAGAGCGAGACGTTGCAAATCTTCCTGGCGAGCGTAGCGCATGGTCCCTCCTGTAGATACAGGGCAAGCATTGTGGCAGGGCACCGCGGCGTCAACGGCCAAAGCCAATCGGTCGCGTTGTTCCTATCTTTGCCGCATCCTCAATGGTCAGAGCGCGCAGAATTTCCTCTGGGTCCGCAACACCCAGTGCCTGCATTCTGCGGGCCACGTTCGCGAAATCTCCCGGAGTAAGCCGATCAAGCGTAGCCAGTTCCTTCGGGGGCGAACATGAGAAATGCGCAGCCCAAGCCAGAGGCAGTTGATCGACTGAGAGAAAATCGAACCGGATGCGGAAGGTAAACCGGCGCTGCGTTGCAGGGTCGAGCTTTTTGGCGAAGTTAGTAGTGCAGACGAAGGGCAACGGGTGGCTTTCCATCCAGGTCAGCATCTCATTGACCTGGCTCACCTCCCAGCTGCGTTCAGCGCCACGACGGTCAGCCAGCAGACTGTCAGCCTCGTCGAAGATGAGCATCGCACCGTCGGCGCGTGCGTCAGAAAAGGCCCGCGCGATGTTCTGCTCGCTTTCGCCAACCCATTTCGACATGAGGTCCGAGGCGCGCTTTTCGATCACCGGCATGCCGATGACCCGGGCCAGATGCCGTGCCCATGCGCTTTTGCCGGTCCCCGCCGGTCCCTCAAGACAGAAACTGACCCGGCGGGGTGCGCCTGACCGAGCTAGCCGCCCTTCGATCCGGGCTAGATCAACGTCGGCGCGGGCCAGTCCTTCTTGCCAAGGCACCTCTGAATAATGCCGCGGCGCGCTGTCGACTCCGCCCTTTGCCAGACGGGCTGCAGCATCCAGCACCTGCGAGACAACAGCCTGCCCACCATCGCAAAGCCTTGCCACCACCATCGCGTCCGAAACAAGCGCCGGGGCCTGATCATGCCGTTCCGCCATGTCCGGCAGGGCGGTGTCCGGTATGCCGACACCATGTCGCTCTTCGAGGTGTTGCCAGATACGCGCTCGCACACGGCCCGATGGCGGGCGCATCATCACCGAGTAGCTGATCCGCCGTAGAAAAGCGGGATCACAGGCGTGAACCGAATTCGTAGTCCAGATCACCGGGATCGGATTGGTTTCGAGAATTCGATTGAAATGAACCTTCGACAATATCTCATGGCTAAAGCGGAAGCTGTGCCCACCAATCAGGTCTTCCATCTCGTCGAACAGCAGTACGGTATCCGATCTTTGCCCTAGCATGCGAGATGCCATTGTGAGCTCGGCCAAACGCTCCCGGCGCGACGGATCGCCTCCGTCATCGTCAGTTTCGCCGACCGCGCGCAGTTCAGCGCCGACCTCATGCGCGAGCACCTTGGCGAACTCGGTCTTGCCTGTGCCGGGAGGGCCATAGAGCAGTATGTGCACGCCTGGTTGGCGCTTTGCCAGCGCCTTGGACAGCAGTTCACGCATCAGGTCCGCATCTTGGCTTAGGCCTTCGAAGTCTTGCCATTGAGCCTGCGGCGCAGCCGCACGCGGGAACATCAGGGCGATCAGGTCGGAAATGCTATCCACTTCGGCAAGTAGCGCGAGGGTCAGGCGATCAGACAGATCGAACGGCATCCGGCGGTGACGCCCGCCGCTGTTGCGCTGCACCAATCCCGAGCAAGTGAGGCGACCGGATGCCCGCATGGCTGTGCGGATTTCAGGCTCGGGCACCGCGCAGAACCACGACAACAGTAGCGGCACCGTGACTTCTCTGGTTTCCAGCGCGCCATCGACGACATGCTCGAAGCCATCGAACAACTTGTAGAACGCGACGAAGGTCAGCATGGATGTTTCGGCAGGGGATAGCCCGAAATGCTCGCCAAGAAGGGTAGCATTGCGCTGAACGATCTCGCCCTCGCCGCCCCCGGCGCTCGGCGCAAGGTCGTGCGCGATGGTCCTGATCTTGTTCCACCATTGCGAGCTTGGTCGGCTACGGGGCCGTTCGGGACATTCGACTTCGGTCAGGTACTCCAGCCAGCCGGGCAGTTCCTTTGCGATACGGCTGGCGGGACCGAAACGGTTGGCCAATCGGACGATCAGATCGAGAGCGAGGTGTTGTTCGTGCGTCATTATTCATCTCCGTCGTTTCAACAGAGATGTCACGGCCATACGTCAAATTTGGACAGATGGCTTCGATCATGTAGAGTACGGTCCACCGATTTCGGTCGTCAGGCTCTGTCCGTCGTCAGGATTTGTCGGACTTCTCGGTCTGTCTTGTAGCGGAGGCGCTGGTTCGGTTTCTGTTTGAGTTTAGGCGGTCGCGTCCTGGTGCTGCAACCAGCGTTGTGTATTGCCATGGTTGCGTGACGTTTCCGATTTGAAGCGGCATGCGGGAGTGCTATCCGAGAACCCGTCTAATCTCTTCAGATCTCTGTCTGTTTTGAAGTCGCAGCCCCAATCTCATTCAAGTCACCGCTGAATCTCGCCTGCCAGCACCGCTCGTCCGTGCACCGCCAAGGTTGCTGAAAACCTCTGGCACCCAAACCTGCGGATCACATCGAGTACCCGCGCTTCGTAGGCAGCGTGTCCGATCAAGCGACACAAGTCGGACGCGTGGAACTGGCGGTTCGCAGTAGGTGCGGCTTGCATCTGTCTCAGCAATTCGCGCTCTTTGGGGTCCGTTATTGGTCTCGCGGGCGGCTTGACCGCGGGACGAGATGGAGTTCCCGACGAATTCCGCCATCGGCGCATGAAGCCAAGCAGGAAGCCGGCCGGCACCTTCCCGTTGCCTCGGGACCGGTTGAAGGCGTGGAAGCGATCCCAGATGACCTGGGTGTCAACGTTCCAGCAGGGCAGCGTGGCCTTCGCTGCCTTGATGAGCTCTGCCCAACTGGTCTGAAAAACGTTCGAACTCGCGGTGATGTCGATCAGTCCTGAGAAGATAGTTTTGTTATTATTATCTCTAGATAGTGATGTGTCGCCTTCACCTGACACGAGATCATGGGTTTCACTCTCCTTGTCGAAGGCGGAAAACCGAAAGATCCAGGGCGCGAACTTGCCATTCGGCTTTGCCCGCTCGAGCTGCAACTCCGACGTCTCAAGTTCGCTCAAAAGAACCGAAAGATACTGCCGTGAGACACCCATCTTTTCCGCAAGGGCCGAGAGGGTGAAGGCTGCCGTTCCGCGCGCCAAACCGTTGTAGCCATCCTTCCAGGCGATGGCATCGAGGATAAGGGTGGCAAGCTTGTGCGCTGCAACAGAGAGATTTGTCTGCGTGATCCGTCGCAGGATCAGGCCGGTCGTAGGTTCCATGGTCGAGGTCTCCTTGGAGATCCGACGCCATGTCGTGAGACAACAACATTCTTGCCAGCAAAACAACTTTGCTGGTTGCGGGTGTCTTAGCCGTGCGCTAGGAAACTCTTGTTCACGGAGTTTTCTTGCACGGCGTCAGGCTTCACGGTCTGGCGTCGTCTCCTTTTCGGGGGTTTTGCACAGCCTTTCGTGCGGGGTTGTGATGACGCGCGCGGCAAGACCGCGAGCAGATTTTGTCAGTAGCGAACTTCTTCAGAACCATAGTTCCCGGCGTGATCACGCCAGTCGACGAAGACGGAGCGGTAGAAGTAGCTGCCACATCCATTCGGGATGCTCAGGCCAGATGCAGCCGGCACCTGGCCCACGTTGGATCTTGTCCATCGGTAATCGCCTTGCACGCCGTAGGACCCCAATCGCGTGGAGTCGCTGCGATTGCAGTCACCATCTCGGTTTTCGTGCTGGCGGTACTGAATGTGATAGACGCGAATGCTGCGCACGAAATCAAAGGCGTCGCCTGAGATGTCGATGTCGGCTTGTTCATCCGCCTGGACGCGAACAAGGGGTATCGGAGTCGATACCTGCGGTTCGGGCGGATCGCGAAACGTGATGTCATAAAGGCGTTCCATAGCCGACAACGGACTTGGTTCGTTGAACGACACACCCATCGGACACCGCCAGATTTGTAGGGGCGGCTCGATCGGCCATGGCGTGATCCGCCGAATGAAGACCGCTCTGGCATGGGCGCAGGGCGCGGAGGCAGGCCAGCCGCCCGCAAGGCAGAGGAGGATCGCACAGTCCACTTGATAGGCCTGAGCCGGCCCTGACGAGGCCATTAGTCCGGATATGCTTATTGCCGTGGCTGTGGCCACGCCGTGGATCACGTGCTTCATGATGCCGACTCCATCTATAATGGTGCAGCGATACGAAACAACATTACCGATAGCAAGG
>NZ_NSBT01000011.1 GCF_002285435.1 Actibacterium ureilyticum | reverse complement strand
ATGGCTAAGGAAAAGTTTGAACGTAACAAGCCGCATTGCAACATTGGCACGATTGGCCACGTTGACCACGGCAAGACGACTCTGACGGCAGCGATCACGAAGCAGTTCGGCGACTTCAAGGCGTATGACGAGATTGACGGCGCGCCGGAAGAGAAAGCGCGCGGGATCACGATCTCGACCGCGCATGTGGAATACGAGACCGAGAACCGTCACTATGCCCACGTCGACTGCCCCGGCCACGCCGACTATGTGAAGAACATGATCACCGGTGCGGCGCAGATGGACGGTGCGATCCTGGTGGTGAACGCGGCCGACGGCCCGATGCCCCAGACGCGCGAGCACATCCTGCTGGGCCGTCAGGTCGGCATCCCGTCGATGGTGGTGTTCCTGAACAAGGTCGACCAGGTCGATGACGAAGAGCTGCTGGAGCTGGTGGAAATGGAAGTCCGCGAGCTGCTGAACGAATACGGCTATCCGGGCGACGATATCCCGATCATCGCCGGTTCGGCGCTGGCCGCTCTGGAAGGCCGCGACCCGGAAATCGGCGAGCAGAAGATCGCCGAACTGATGGCGGCTGTCGACGAATACATCCCGCAGCCGGCACGTGCGGTTGACGGCGCGTTCCTGATGCCGATCGAAGACGTGTTCTCGATCTCGGGCCGCGGTACGGTTGTGACCGGGCGTGTCGAGCGCGGCGTCGTGAACGTTGGCGACGAACTGGAAATCGTCGGCATCAAGGACACGCAGAAGACGACCTGTACCGGCGTTGAAATGTTCCGCAAGCTGCTGGATCGCGGCGAGGCGGGCGACAACATCGGCGCGCTGCTGCGCGGTATCGACCGTGAAGCGGTCGAGCGTGGCCAGGTTCTGTGCAAGCCGGGTTCGGTGAACCCGCACACCAAGTTCGAAGCCGAGGTCTATATCCTGACCAAGGACGAAGGTGGCCGTCACACGCCGTTCTTCGCGAACTATCGCCCGCAGTTCTACTTCCGGACCACGGACGTGACCGGCACGGTCGAACTGCCCGCGGGCACCGAGATGGTGATGCCGGGTGACAACCTGAGCTTCGGCGTGGAACTGATCGCGCCGATCGCGATGGAAGAAGGCCTGCGCTTCGCCATCCGCGAAGGCGGCCGCACCGTCGGCTCCGGCGTCGTGTCCAAAATCATCGAGTAACAGCCCCAAAAGGGTTCGACGTGGGTCGCCGGAATGAGCCGGCGGTCCACCTATCAACCTCAAGCCGCGAAAGGCACCGACAATGCAGTCGCAAAACATTCGCATCCGGCTGAAGGCCTTCGATTACCGCGTTCTGGATGCCAGCACGCAGGAAATCGTCAACACCGCCAAGCGCACGGGTGCGCAGGTGCGGGGCCCGATTCCGCTGCCGAACAAGATCGAGAAATTCACGGTTCTGCGTGGTCCCCACGTGGACAAGAAAAGTCGTGACCAATGGGAAATCCGCACGCACAAGCGGCTTCTCGACATCGTTGACCCCACCCCGCAGACCGTGGACGCGCTGATGAAGCTCGACCTGGCGGCCGGCGTGGACGTCCAGATCTCGGTTTAAGGAGGGTATCGCAGATGCGCTCTGGAGTAATCGCAAAGAAGGTGGGGATGACCCGCCTGTTCATGGAAGACGGCAAGCAGATCCCTGTGACCGTTCTTCAACTGGACAACCTGCAAGTGGTCGCGCAGCGCACCTCTGAAACCGACGGTTACACCGCGGTTCAGCTGGGTGCGGGTTCGGCCAAGGCAAAACGCACATCGGCCCCGATGCGCGGTCATTTCGCCAAGGCGAATGTCGCGCCCAAGCGCAAGCTGGCCGAATTCCGCGTGGCGCCCGAGAACCTGATCAATGTGGGCGAGGAAATCACCGCCGACCACTATTTCGAAGGTCAGTTCGTGGACGTCAGCGGCACCTCGGTCGGTAAGGGCTTTGCCGGTGCCATGAAACGCCACAACTTCGGTGGTCTGCGCGCCTCGCACGGTGTGTCGATCAGCCACCGTTCGCACGGTTCGACCGGTCAGTGTCAGGACCCGGGCCGCGTGTTCAAGGGCAAGAAGATGGCCGGTCACATGGGCGCTGCCCGTGTCACCACCCAGAACCTGCAGGTCGTCAAGACCGACGCCGACCGTGGCCTGATCATGGTCAAGGGCGCCGTGCCGGGTTCGAAAGGTGGTTGGGTCACCGTCAAGGATGCGGTCAAGAAGCCGTTCCCGGAAAACGCGATCCTGCCGGCTGCGCTGAAATCTGATGCCGAAGCTGCCGCCAAAGCCGCCGAGGAAGCTGCCGCACAGGCCGCTGCCGAGGAAGCCGCAGCAGCAGAGGCCGCCGCCGCGGAACAGGCTGCAGCAGAAGCTGCAGCGCTGAGTGAAGCAGAGGCGCAGATCGAAGCCGAGAAGAAGGAAGGCGAGTGAGATGAAACTCGACGTGATCAAACTGGACGGCGGTAAGGCCGGTTCGGTGGACCTGTCCGAAGATCTCTTCGGTCTGGAGCCCCGCGCCGACATCCTGCACCGTGTGGTCCGCTGGCAGCGCAACAAGGCGCAGGCCGGCACGCACAAGGTCAAGACCCGCTCGGAAACCAGCTATTCGACCAAGAAGATCTATCGCCAGAAGGGCACCGGCGGCGCACGCCACGGTGACCGCAACGCGCCGATCTTCCGCAAAGGTGGCATCTACAAGGGGCCGACGCCCCGCAGCCACGCCCATGACCTGCCGAAGAAATTCCGCAAGCTGGGTCTGCGTCACGCGCTGTCGGCCAAGGCCAAGGCGGGTGAGCTGGTCGTGATCGAAGCCGCCGAATCCGAAGGCAAGACCGCCGCCCTGGCCAAACAGGTGAAAAACCTGGGCTGGAAGCGCGCACTTGTCATCGACGGGGCCGAGGTCAACGCAGGTTTCGCCAAGGCCGCGGCCAACATCCAGGGCTTGGATGTACTGCCGAGCATGGGCGCAAATGTTTATGACATCCTGAAGCGTGACACCCTGGTGCTCACGAAGGCGGGTGTCGAAGCTTTGGAGGCTCGACTGAAATGAGCGCGAAGGCAGAACATTACGACGTGATCCGCAAGCCGATCATCACCGAAAAGGCCACCATGGCGTCCGAAAACGGCGCGGTTGTCTTCGAAGTGGCGATCGACGCCAACAAGCCGCAGATCAAGGAAGCGGTCGAGGCGCTGTTCGGGGTCAAGGTGAAGGCGGTCAACACCACCGTCACCAAGGGCAAGGTCAAGCGTTTCCGCGGCCAGCTGGGCAAGCGGAAAGACGTGAAAAAGGCCTATGTCACCCTGGAAGAGGGCAACACGATCGACGTGACCACCGGCCTGTAAGCCGGACGGACAAGATCTTTAAAGGCCCCGGCATATGTCGGGGCTTTTTGCTTTTGGGCTACTTCTGGCCCAGGGCCCAGGCGATGATCGGGAATTTCGGGTCGTTTTCCAGCGTGTCGGTCGCGGGATCGAACCGGGCAAAGCGATAGCCGCATTCCTTGCGCGCGCAGGTCAGGTTGCCCCATTGGTCGGCCTGGATCTTTTCCTCGTCGAAGCCTGCCTCGATCAACAGGTTCTTCAGCCCGCGCGCGGTCCACCGGCTGCAATCGACCGGATAGGCGTGATAGCGGACATAGAAGGGCACGCAGACATAGAAATATCCGCCGTCGCGCAGCATCGACAGGACGTTTTGGGTCGCGCGATAGGGCCGGTCGAGATGTTCCCAGACCTGATCGGCGATGATGACATCGAAGCTGTGCGGCTGGCCCGCGTCATCGACGAACGGGTCGGCGCAGACATCGTATTCCGGGAAGTCGAAGCGCTGGAAGCTCTTGAACTTGAATTTGCGGCCCAGGTTGCCAGAGATTTCGCCGCAATCCTTGTTGTGCGGATCGATGCCGTTCAACAGGCGCTCGGCCTCCTTCATGTATACGATGCGATTATACAGGGCCATGGCATTTCCCGGACGATGGATCAGCTGCGTTGCGTGTACCATGAAGGGCGCCCTGTGCCGGAAACAACAGGGAATTTTGTCGACCCGGTGCCGAAGCGCCACGTTTTGCGCGCCCCGGTGCGCGGAAAAAGGCCCCGGCAAACGCAGGGGCCTTTTTCGTTGTTACCGGCGAAATGCGCCCTTGGTCAGGCGCCTTGGGGCCAGCTGAATTCGGGCCGCAACCCGTCATAGACCGGGCGGCCGTCATCCGGCTTCTTGTAGCCTTTCGACGCTTCGTAGAACGCGTGATAGGTGGCCGCCGGAAAGGCCGCGTCGTCATAGCCCATCACATTCGGCACCGCGACACGGATCCGCTTTTGCTTGTCATCCAGCATGATCGGCGCGCCGCAATCCTTGCACAGGCACAGCTCCAGCGGGCCATCGGGATTGTCGGCGTTGAACGGGACGCGGTTGAGGTTCGCCTCGTTCGAACATTGCAGATCGCCATATTTGAAGAACGCCACATGGGTCGTCAGCTGACCGGTGACATTCTTGCAGACATTGCAGTGACATTCGTGATTGTCGATCGGCTCGGCATTCGACGACACGGTCACATGCGCGCAGCCGCCATGGTATTTGGCCTTGCCCATGCCCACCAGCGAGCCGACGATCTGTTCCGAAATATAGCCGAACACGTTGCCCAGGATCATCGACACGGCAATCGCCACGCCCACCTGGATGATGCCGCCGGCGCCTTCGCCATAGGCCGCTCCGCCCAGCAGGAACAGTCCCGCCGTCGCCGCATAGCCATAGACCTGTGCCGGGATCGCCGACAGAAACCCGACCTTGGCGCCCAGGATCATGATCAGCACCGTGACCGCCACGCAGATGCCCGCAGTCACAGCCGAGACGCCCATCGCCGTCAGCGCGATCAGCGCGACAACGGCCATGATGGCCCCCCAGATATTCGCGGCGATCGAGGCTTTCATCCCCGCAACCTTGCCGCCACAATGGAAAAAACTCGCCCAGGCAATGAAGATCGCCCAGATCAGCACATAGGGGCTGGCCAATGCGACCGCCCCCCATGTTGCCAGACCACCCATCACACCGATGACGATGGCCAATGCCACAATGAGATCCATTTTCTGGTCCCTCCCTGTTGTTTTCGCCCGTTTTGCGGGCGCGTAAGTGGCGCATTTGCTGGCAAATCGGTCAATCTGGACATATGGATGTGTTTGTGCGCCGGAGTGTCGGGGCGGGATGCGTGCCGAAATTGGCGCATTCCGTGCGGTTTTGGCAGCGGGCGAAGTTTTGGCGCCCGGCTATAGACACCCACCCCCAACCCTGTTACATCCCCCCAATCTTGCGGCCCCGGATTCGTTCCGGGGCCACTTGATTTTGAACTCAGGGACCTTCGGGGCCCTTCACACATAGGGTCGGAAACGACCCGTACAGCTAAACGGAAGAGAGCAAGCATGGCACTCAAGTCGTACAAACCGACGACGCCGGGCCAGCGCGGGCTGGTGCTGATCGACCGTTCGGAGCTTTGGAAAGGACGCCCCGTCAAGGCCCTCACCGAGGGTTTGACCAAGAAGGGCGGCCGGAACAACACCGGACGGATCACGATGCGCCGCCGCGGCGGTGGGGCGAAACGTCTGTACCGCGTGGTCGATTTCAAACGGAACAAGTTTGACGTCGCAGCCACTGTGGAACGGATCGAATATGACCCGAACCGGACAGCATTCATCGCGCTGGTCAAATATGACGATGGCGAGCAGGCCTATATCCTGGCTCCGCAGCGTCTGGGCGTCGGCGACAAGGTCGTCGCATCGGCCAAGGCCGACGTGAAACCGGGCAACGCAATGCCCTTCACCGGTCTGCCGATCGGTACCATCATCCACAATATCGAGCTGAAGCCCGGCAAGGGCGGCCAGATCGCACGCGCCGCGGGCACATATGCCCAGTTCGTCGGCCGTGACGGTGGCTACGCTCAGATCCGCCTGTCCTCGGGCGAACTGCGGATGGTGCGTCAGGAATGCATGGCCACCGTGGGTGCCGTGTCGAACCCCGACAACTCCAACCAGAACCTTGGCAAAGCGGGCCGCAACCGTCACCTGGGCAAACGCCCCAGCGTGCGTGGTGTGGTCATGAACCCGATCGACCACCCGCATGGTGGTGGTGAGGGCCGCACCTCGGGTGGTCGTCACCCGGTGACCCCGTGGGGCAAGCCGACCAAGGGCAAGCGCACCCGCAACACCAACAAGGCGTCGCAGAAGCTGATCATCCGCTCGCGTCACGCCAAGAAGAAGGGCCGGTAACACATGGCACGTTCTGTTTGGAAAGGCCCCTTTGTCGATTCCTATGTTCTCAAGAAAGCTGAGAAGAGCCGGGAAACGGGCCGTAACGAAGTTATCAAAATCTGGTCGCGCCGCTCGACGATCCTGCCCCAGTTCGTGGGCCTGACGTTTGGCGTCTATAACGGCCAGAAGCACATTCCGGTCAACGTCTCGGAAGAGATGATCGGCCAGAAGTTCGGCGAATACGCCCCGACGCGCACCTATTACGGTCACGCGGCGGACAAGAAAGCGAAGAGGAAATAAGCCATGGGTAAGGAAAAGAATCCCCGCCGCGTGGCCGAGAACGAAGCCATGGCGAAAACCCGCATGCTTCGCACTTCGCCCCAGAAGCTGAACCTGGTCGCGCAGATGATCCGTGGCAAGAAGGTCGACAAGGCGCTGGCCGATCTGACCTTCAGCAAGAAGCGGATCGCCGAGGACGTGAAGAAATGCCTTCAGTCCGCGATTGCGAACGCCGAAAACAACCACAACCTGGATGTGGACGAGCTGATCGTGGCCGAAGCCTATGTCGGCAAGAACCTGACCATGAAGCGCGGTCGCCCGCGTGCCCGTGGCCGGTTCGGCAAGATCATCAAGCCGTTTTCGGAACTCACCATCAAGGTGCGTCAAGTTGAGGAGCAAGCCTAATGGGTCATAAGGTCAATCCGATTGGCATGCGCCTTCAGGTCAACCGCACCTGGGACAGCCGCTGGTATGCCGATACCAAGGATTACGGTGATCTTCTGCTGGAAGACATCAAGATCCGCGAATTCATCGAGAAAGAGTGCAAGCAGGCCGGCGTGGCCCGTGTGATCATCGAACGTCCGCACAAGAAGTGCCGCGTTACGGTCCACACCGCGCGTCCGGGTGTGATCATCGGCAAGAAAGGCGCCGATATCGAAACCCTGCGCAAGAAGCTGGCGGCGATGACCGACAGCGAACTGCACCTGAACATCGTCGAAGTGCGCAAGCCCGAACTGGACGCACAGCTGGTTGGCGAAAGCATCGCCCAGCAGCTGGAACGCCGGGTCAGCTTCCGCCGTGCGATGAAGCGGGCCGTGCAGAACGCCATGCGCATGGGCGCCCAGGGTATCCGGGTGAACGTCGCAGGCCGTCTGGGCGGTGCCGAGATCGCGCGGACCGAATGGTATCGCGAAGGCCGTGTGCCGCTGCACACCCTGCGCGCCGATATCGATTTTGCCAATGTCGAAGCAACGACCCCCTATGGCATCATCGGCATCAAGGTCTGGATCTTCAAAGGCGAGATCATGGAGCACGATCCCAGTGCCCGCGATCGTCGCCAGCAGGAGCTCCAGGAAGGTGGCGCACCGGGCGGCCGTCCGCAGCGCCGCGACCGGTAAGGAGTAGACAAGATGCTGCAACCGAAGCGCACGAAATTCCGCAAGATGCACAAAGGCCGCATCAAGGGCGAAGCGAAGGGCGGCTCCGAGCTGAACTTCGGCTCGTTCGGCCTGAAGGCGACCACGCCCGAGCGTGTCACCGCGCGTCAGATCGAAGCCGCCCGCCGGGCCATGACGCGCCACATGAAGCGTCAGGGTCGGGTCTGGATCCGGATCTTCCCCGACACGCCGGTCACCTCGAAACCCACCGAGGTTCGGATGGGTAAAGGTAAAGGTTCGGTCGATTACTGGGCATGCAAGGTCAAACCCGGCCGCGTGATGTTCGAAATCGACGGCGTCAGCGAAAACGTCGCCCGCGAGGCCCTGCGCCTGGCGGCGATGAAGCTGCCGGTGAAAACCCGCACCGTGGTCCGCGAGGATTGGTAAGCGGTGGGGTGAAACCCCACCCTACGAAATCGGAAACCCCTGCCGCGAAATCGGCGGGGGTTTTCTTTTGCCGCGGATCGCGTCATGGAAGGGGCCATGACCCAGATCCAATCGCTTTTCGCCACCCGCCTGTACCGCGCCGCCCTGTCCGAACACGGGCAGATCGACGCCGCCGAACTGGAAGCCTCGTGCTGGTCCATCGCCGAGGATGACGAGGCCGGTCAGGAATGGTGCGACGAGAACGGCTATCCCGGCTATACCTCTTACGCCTCGCTCACCGATCTGCCGTGGCGGTTTCCGATCTTTCAAGACCTGGTCGCCTGTATCGACAAGCATGTGGCAGCCTTCGCCGAGGATCTGGAGTTCGATCTGGGCGACAAGGACCTGCGGCTGGAGGATATCTGGATCAACATTCTGCCCCCTGGCGGGACTCATGCCAGCCACATCCACCCGCATTCCGTGATCTCGGGCACCACCTATGTGGCCATGCCCGACGGCGCCAGCGCGCTGAAGCTGGAAGATCCCCGCCTGCCAATGATGATGGCCGCCCCGCCACGCCGCAAAGGCGCCCGGGACGAGCTGCGCAGCTTCGTTTATGCCACGCCCAAGGTGGGGGATGTCCTGCTGTGGGAAAGCTGGCTGCGCCATGAAGTCCCGCTGAACATGGCCGAGGATGAGCGGATCAGCGTGAGTTTCAACTACGCCTGGGGGTAAGGTCCGATCCGCTATGCGGCAATCGCTCCGGTGGAGGGATTGAGGGCCGAACGGTCGAAGCGTCGATGTTGGTGAGGATTGGCAGCGTTCGCCCCAGCACTTGCCAAGGTTCAAGCGCTTGACCATATTCTTTCTGAGCTTCGAGGTTTTGGCATGAGCGCGTTGACAAAAAGCGATGTAAAGGGCGGTTGGGTTGCAAGGGATCCGCGTACCGGTCGGTTCATTGCGGTCACTTCCAAGACAGGTACGAAGAAATCCTCGGCGTCATCCGTGACCGTTTTGAAAAGGGCTTCAGAAAAGCGCAAAGACGCTTTGAAGCGTCTGGCCGATCGGTAAAGCGCACTACAGGGTTACTTTGGCCGATGCCATCGACGCGCATGACGAGGCTTTGATCTATGGTGGTCGTCCCGGGATCAGCAGTCTCGATTTGATTGAATCTGCACTCGGACGACCATATTCGGGCTACCATCGCCCCATCCATCGCAAGGCTGCGGCGTTGTTGGAGAGCATGGTCGGCAACCATGGTTTCATCGATGCAAACAAGCGTACAGCTTGGCTTCTTGTTGAGATCCTGATCGACAGGAGTGGCTATATCCTGGATATTGAAGATGACGAGCCGATAGACGATCTGGTTGTCGCGGTCGCCGCCCATGATCTGGAATTTGAAGATCTTTCGCTTTGGTTCAAGCAGCGATTGGTGCGAGACAAGTGATTGAGCAGAGCCGATGGGCGCGATTTCTCTAACTTTCCCTTGCCACCCCCCGATCCCTCCCTTATAGAGCGGCATCTCGCGACCCGGGTGACCGGGATTCGTGTGTTTGTCATTCATCCACCAGGTCACGGGTGACCCGCAAACGGGGGCCTGCTGGTGTTGTGAAAAAGGAAGAAGAGCAATGAACGCTCAGGAACTGCGTGACAAGACGCCGGACCAGCTGCGCGATGAGCTGGCCAGCCTGAAGAAAGAGGCGTTTAACCTGCGTTTCCAGCAGGCCACCGGCGCCATGGAAAACACCGCGCGCATGCGCAGCGTCCGTCGTGACGTCGCACGCGTTAAGACCATTCTGAATGAAAAAGCCGCCGCAGCGGCTTCGGAGGCGTAAACGATGCCCAAACGTATCCTGCAAGGCACCGTGACCAGCGACCAGAACGAACAGACCGCTACCGTTTCTGTCGAGCGCCGCTTCAAGCACCCGCTGCTGCACAAGACGGTTCGTAAGTCCAAGAAATACCGGGCCCACGATCCGCAGAACCAATTCAAGGTAGGCGACAAAGTCCGCATCCAGGAATGCGCGCCGATCTCGAAAACCAAGCGCTGGGAAGTTATCGCGAACTAAGCGATCGCTTTTCAGCTTGAACGAAACCCTGGGGCAATCGGTCCCCAAAGGTCGGGAGAAACCTCATGATCCAGATGCAGACCAATCTGGATGTCGCTGACAACTCCGGCGCACGCCGGGTGCAGTGCATCAAGGTCCTGGGTGGGTCCAAGCGGAAATACGCATCGGTGGGTGACATCATCGTTGTTTCCGTGAAGGAAGCCATCCCCCGCGGCCGCGTGAAGAAGGGCGATGTGCGTAAAGCCGTCGTCGTGCGCACCGCCAAGGAAGTCCGTCGCGAAGACGGCACCGCGATCCGCTTCGATCGCAACGCCGCCGTTATCCTGAACAACAACAACGAACCCGTTGGCACCCGTATCTTCGGGCCGGTTGTTCGCGAACTGCGCGCCAAGAACTTCATGAAGATCATCTCGCTTGCGCCGGAGGTGCTGTAAGATGGCTGCGAAACTGAAAAAAGGCGACAAGGTCGTCGTGCTGGCCGGCAAGGACAAGGGCAAGGAAGGCACCATTGCTTCCGTTGACCCCAAAGCCGGCAAGGCTGTCGTGGAAGGCATCAACATGGCCATCCGCCACACCCGCCAGTCGCAAACGTCGCAGGGCGGCCGCCTGCCCAAGGCGATGCCGATCGAACTGTCGAACCTGGCCTATCTGGACAAGAACGGCAAAGCGACCCGCATCGGCTTCAAGATGGAAGGCGACAAGAAGGTTCGTTACGCCAAGACCACGGGGGACGTGATCGATGCTTGATACAGCAAACTACACCCCGCGCCTGAAAGCTGCGTACAAGGACCAGATCCGCGCGGCGATGAAGGAAGAGTTCGGCTACAAGAACGACATGATGATCCCGCGTCTGGACAAGGTTGTCCTGAACATGGGCATCGGTGACGCCGTCAAGGACACCAAGAAGGTCAAGCACGCGCAGGAAGCGCTGACCCTGATCGCCGGCCAGAACGCCGTGGTGACCAAAGCCAAGAAATCGATCGCGGGTTTCCGCGTGCGTGAAGAAATGCCGCTGGGCACCAAGGTGACCCTGCGCGGCGACCGGATGTATGAATTCCTGGACCGCCTGATCACCATCGCGATGCCCCGCATCCGCGACTTCCGTGGTGTCTCGGGCAAGAGCTTCGACGGCCGTGGCAACTATGCCATGGGTCTGAAAGAGCACATCGTGTTCCCGGAAATCGACTTCGACAAGGTCGTCGACATGCTGGGCATGGACATCATCATCTGCACCACCGCGAAAACCGACGCGGAAGCGAAGGCGCTGTTGAAGCATTTCAACATGCCGTTCAACAGCTGATCCGCGGGAGAGAGAGAACATGGCTAAGAAAGCAATGGTCGAACGCGAACTGAAGCGTCAGAAGCTGGTGGAGAAATATGCCGCCAAGCGTGCCGCGCTGAAAGAGATCGCAAACGACGAATCCAAGCCGATGGAAGAGCGTTTCAAGGCGCGCCTGAAGCTTGCCAAACTGCCGCGCAACAGCTCGGCCACACGTCTGCACAACCGCTGTCAGCTGACAGGCCGTCCCCACGCTTACTATCGTAAGCTGAAGGTCAGCCGGATCATGCTGCGGGAACTGGGCTCCAAAGGCCAGATCCCCGGTATGGTGAAATCGAGCTGGTAAGGGAGGGAACGATATGTCTGTGAACGATCCTCTCGGCGATATGCTGACCCGCATCCGCAACGCGCAGATGCGTGGCAAGTCCACCGTCAAGACACCGGCGTCGAAGCTGCGTGCCTGGGTTCTGGATGTGCTCCAGGACGAAGGCTATATCCGCGGCTATGAAAGCACCACCGATCAGCGTGGTCTGCCGGAGATTGAAATCAGCCTCAAGTATTTCGAAGGCACCCCCGTGATCCGCGAACTGAAGCGGGTTTCGAAGCCGGGCCGCCGCGTGTACATGAGCGTTGGCGACATCCCCACCGTCCGTCAGGGCCTGGGCGTGTCGATCGTCTCGACGTCGAAAGGCGTCATGTCGGATGCAAGCGCCCGCAGCCAGAATGTTGGCGGCGAAGTGCTCTGCACCGTCTTCTAAGGAGGTCTGGTATGTCTCGTATTGGTAAACGACCGGTCGAGCTGCCCTCGGGTGTTTCCGCATCCGTGTCTGGCCAGACCGTCGAAGTGAAGGGCCCCAAGGGCGCCCGCAGCTTCACCGCAACCGACGATGTGACCCTTGCGGTCGAAGAAAACACCGTCACCGTCACCCCGCGCGGCAGCTCCAAGCGTGCCAAGCAGCAGTGGGGCATGTCGCGCACCATGGTTCAGAACCTGGTGACCGGCGTGAGCGACGGCTTCAAGAAAGAGCTTGAGATCAACGGCGTTGGTTACCGCGCGCAGATGCAGGGCAATGTCCTGAAACTGTCGCTGGGCCTGAGCCACGAGGTCAACTTCGAGGTGCCGGCGGGCGTGACCGTCACCACCCCGAAACAGACCGAGATCGTTGTCGAAGGTTCCGATGAGCAACTCGTCGGCCAGGTCGCGGCCAATATCCGCGAATGGCGCAAGCCCGAGCCCTATAAGGGCAAAGGCATCAAGTACAAAGACGAGTACATCTTCCGCAAGGAAGGCAAGAAGAAGTAAGGACGCGCAAAATGGCAAACAGCAAAAGAGATCTGTTTCTGAAGCGCCGCATGCGCGTTCGGAACAAGCTGAAAAAGCGGAACACGGGCGTCATGCGCCTGAGCGTGCACCGCTCGAGCAAGAACATCAGCGTTCAGCTGATCGACGATGTGAACGGCGTGACCGTCGCCTCGGCCTCCTCGCTGGAGAAGGACCTGGGTGTGGTTGGCAAGAACAACGTCGAGGCCGCGGCCAAGGTTGGCACGGCCATCGCGGAACGCGCCAAGAAAGCCGGTGTCGAAGATTGCTATTTCGACCGTGGCGGCTTCCTGTTTCATGGCAAGGTGAAGGCTCTGGCCGACGCCGCGCGTGAAGGCGGGCTGAAGTTCTAAGACCCTGTGGGTGGCGGCGACGCCACCCCGATGATCCGGGGGCCATACCGGCCCACCAGGATTGGCAATAACGGCGCCCACATGCGCCAACCTGAAAGGAATGCCTGATGGCAGAACGTGAAAACCGCCGAGGCCGCGGTCGCGACCGCGAAGAAGCCCCGGAATTTGCAGATCGCCTGGTTGCGATCAACCGTGTGTCGAAAACCGTCAAGGGTGGTAAGCGCTTCGGCTTTGCCGCGCTGGTCGTTGTCGGCGATCAGAAAGGCCGTGTGGGCTTCGGCAAGGGCAAGGCCAAAGAGGTCCCCGAGGCGATCCGCAAGGCGACCGAGCAGGCCAAGCGCCAGATGATCCGCGTGCCGCTGCGCGAAGGCCGCACGCTGCACCACGACATGGAAGGCCGCCACGGCGCCGGCAAGGTCGTGATGCGCACCGCGCCGGAAGGGACCGGGATCATCGCCGGTGGTCCGATGCGCGCCGTGTTCGAGATGCTGGGCGTGAAGGACGTTGTGTCGAAGTCGATCGGCTCGCAGAACCCCTATAACATGATCCGTGCCACTCTGGACGGCCTGACCAAGGAAAGCAGCCCCCGTATGGTCGCGCAGCGCCGCGGCAAGAAAGTGGCCGACATCCTGAAGAAACCCGAAACCGCCGCAGCCCCCGCCGAAGAAGCGTCGGCTGAAGCCGCGGACGCGTAAGGAGATCTGAGACATGGCCAAAACCATCGTTGTCAAACAGATCGGCTCACCGATCCGCCGCCCGGAAAAACAGCGCCAGACGCTGATCGGCCTGGGCCTGAACAAAATGCACAAGACGCGTGAACTGGAAGACACCCCCGCCGTGCGCGGCATGGTCGCCAAGATCCCGCATCTGGTAGAGATCATCGAAGAGCGCGGCTAAGCGAGCTTCGACAGGATTTCGAAACGCCCCGGTAGAAACGCCGGGGCGTTTTGCGTTCGGGGCCGCCACAATTTCGCCGCGTTGCAGCATTTGCATGACGGGCAGACCGGTTTGGCAATTGTTTGCGCTAACGTCCGGGCTTATTTCCACACTGACAAAGGGAGAGAACACAACAGGTCGGGAAATACGTCCCGACAGGATGAAAGGAAACGAAATGGCATACGCAATCAACACCGGCACGTTTGGACGCTCGCTGAGCGCCCGCATCGCCCGCGCAATCGAAGGCTACAAGGCCGCGCGCGCTCTACGGCAGGACTATAACGATACCCTGGCCGAGCTGAAACGGCTCGACGATCGGGAACTGATGGACCTGGGCATCAGCCGCTATGACATCCGGGAAATCGCCTATCGCCACGTCTATGGCGACTGATCACGGCGATTGAGGCCCCGTTGGGGGCACGGCACAGCGACGACGCCTCGGATCCTCCGGGGCATTTGGCTTTTGGGGCAGGGGGCTTGCAACGATCCCGCGCAGCCCTTATACGCCCCCGGTGGCCTTGTGCCGCAGAATCAACATCAAGAAACGCCGTGGTTGGCCCGTTACGCTTCGGGGGTCACATCCGGCTTAGGAGAAGCGATATGAAACTGCATGAACTGCGCGACAATCCCGGCGCGGCGAAGAAAGCCAAACGTGTTGGCCGTGGCCCCGGTTCGGGCAAAGGCAAGACCGCCGGTCGTGGTATCAAAGGTCAGAAATCCCGTTCGGGTGTGGCGATCAAGGGCTACGAAGGTGGCCAGATGCCGCTTTACCAGCGTCTGCCCAAGCGGGGCTTCAACAAGCCCAACCGCAAGCAATACGCTGTTGTGAACCTGGGTCTGATCCAGAAATTCATCGACGCCAAGAAGCTGGACGCCGGCAACATCACCGAAGATACGCTGATCGAAAGCGGTCTGGTGCGCCGCAAGCTGGACGGCATCCGCGTCCTGGCCAAGGGCGAGCTGACCGCCAAGGCAACCATCGCGGTGACCGGCGCGTCGAAATCGGCAGTCGCGGCGGTCGAGAAAGCCGGTGGTCAACTGACGGTTACAACCGCCGAGTAAGAGGTTGCGGGCGGCGTCCGCGCCGCTTACATCCTTCCACATGTTTTCCAAGCGCCGCCGTCCCGGAAAACGGGTCAGGCGGCGCTGTCACAAAAGAGACTGGCATGGCATCAGCAGCAGAGCAAATGGCCGCAAACATGAGCTGGGGCGCCTTCGGCAAGGCGACCGAGCTGCGGCAGCGGATCCTTTTCACCATCGGACTTCTGATCGTCTATCGCCTGGGCACCTGGATCCCGGTTCCGGGCATCGACGGCAACGCCCTGCGCGATTTCATGGATCAGGCGGCGGCCGGTCTGGGGGGCATCCTGTCGATGTTCACCGGTGGCGCGCTGGGTCGGATGGGGATCTTTGCGCTGGGGATCATGCCTTATATCTCGGCCTCGATCATCGTTCAGCTTCTGGCCGCCAGCTGGGCGCCGCTGGAGCAGCTGAAGAAAGAGGGCGAGCAGGGCCGCAAGAAGATCAACCAGTACACCCGCTATGGCACGGTGTTTCTGGCGACGTTCCAGGCCTATGGCCTGGCGGTCAGCTTGGAATCGGGCAACCTGGCCACCGATCCCGGCATGTTCTTCCGTGCCGCGACCGTGATCACCCTGGTCGGGGGCACCATGTTCCTGATGTGGCTGGGCGAACAGATCACCGCGCGCGGCGTGGGCAACGGCATTTCGCTGATCATCTTCGTGGGCATCATCGCCGAACTGCCCGCCGCGCTGGCGCAGTTCTTTGCCTCTGGCCGGTCGGGTGCGATCAGCCCCGCGGTCATCATCGGCGTGATGCTGATGGTGGTGGCGGTGATCGCCTTCGTGGTCTTCATGGAGCGCGCCTTGCGCAAGATCCACATCCAGTACCCGCGCCGTCAGGTCGGGATGAAGATGTATGACAGCGGCTCCAGCCACCTGCCGGTCAAGGTGAACCCGGCGGGCGTGATCCCGGCGATCTTTGCCAGCTCGCTGCTGCTGCTGCCGACGACGATCAGCACGTTCTCGGGCAACCAGACCGGGCCGATCATGTCGACGATCCTGGCCTATTTCGGGCCGGGGCAGCCGCTTTATCTGTTGTTCTTCACCGCGATGATCGTGTTCTTCACCTATTTCTACACGTTCAACGTGGCCTTCAAGACCGAGGAAGTGGCCGACAACCTGAAGAACCAGAACGGCTTCGTGCCCGGCATCCGCCCCGGCAAGAAGACGGCCGAGTATCTGGACTATGTCGTCGCCCGTATCCTGGTTCTGGGCGCCGGTTATCTGGCGGTGGTCTGCCTGCTGCCCGAAGTGCTGCGCAACCAGCTGGCCATTCCGTTCTATTTCGGCGGCACATCGGTCCTGATCGTCGTGTCGGTGACCATGGACACGATCCAACAGGTGCAAAGCCATCTGCTGGCCCACCAGTATGAGGGCCTGATCGAGAAATCGGAACTGCGCGGCAAACGCCGTAGCGGCAAAAAGGGACCCGCACGGCGATGAACATCATTCTTTTGGGACCGCCGGGCGCGGGCAAGGGCACGCAGGCAAAGCGCCTGGTCGAAGAACGCGGCATGACGCAATTGTCGACCGGTGACATGCTGCGCGAGGCACGGACCTCGGGCACCGAGATGGGCAAGCGCGTGGCCGAGGTCATGGACCGCGGCGATCTGGTCACCGACGAGATCGTCATCGGCCTGATCGAGGAAAAGCTGGCCGGCCCTCAGGGCGGCGGGTTCATCTTCGACGGGTTCCCGCGCACGCTGGCCCAGGCCGATGCGCTGGGTGCGTTGCTGGAAGCGCACGATCAGGTGCTGGATGTCGCGATCGAGATGCAGGTCAATGATGACGTTTTGGTTGAACGTATCGTGGGCCGCGCCGAAGAAGCCCGCGCTGCGGGACAGCCCGTGCGTGCGGACGACAACGAAGAAAGCCTGCGCGTGCGCCTTCTGGCCTATTACAAGCAGACCGCGCCGCTGATCGGGTATTACCACGCCAAGGGCCTGTTGCAGGTCGTCGATGGCCTGGGCGAGATCGACGCGGTCGCAGCCGATATCAAGGCGGTCCTGGGCTAGTTTCCGGAAGGGCGCAAAAGCCGCCTTGACCCTTTGGGGAAAACCCACTAGGCACGCTCCTCACGGAAATGAATCGTCCCGCCCTGCGCGGGGCTGATTCGTTTTATCACCTCAAGAATGCATGGTCCGGCGGGGCGTTCCCTTGGGCTTGCGTTGTGAAAAAAGGTTCTGGGACTACGGAACCGCAACGAAAGGAAAGACGATTTGGCACGTATCGCTGGCGTGAACATCCCCACGGGGAAGCGCGTACCCATCGCCCTGACATATATCACCGGCATCGGCAACCACACCGCCGCGCAGATCTGCGAGGCCGTGGGTATCGAAACCACCCGCCGGGTGAATGAACTGTCGGATGCCGAAGTTCTGGCCATCCGCGAACATATCGACGCGAACTACATGGTCGAAGGCGACCTGCGTCGTGACGTTCAGATGAACATCAAGCGTCTGATGGACCTGGGCTGCTATCGCGGTCTGCGCCATCGCCGCAACCTTCCCGTCCGCGGTCAGCGCACGCACACCAATGCGCGCACCCGCAAGGGCCCGGCGAAACCCATCGCCGGCAAGAAGAAGTAAGGGAGGGTCTGACCAATGGCACGCGACAAGACACGCACCAAGCGCAAAGAGCGCAAGAACATCGCCGCAGGCGTGGCGCATGTGAACAGCTCGTTCAACAACACCAAGATCCTGATCTCGGACGTGCAGGGCAACGCGATCTCGTGGTCGTCGGCTGGCACCATGGGCTTCAAGGGTTCGCGGAAGTCGACCCCCTATGCCGCTCAGATGGCCGCAGAAGACGCGGGCAAGAAGGCACAGGAACACGGCGTGAAAACGCTGGAGGTCGAGGTTCAGGGCCCCGGCTCGGGCCGTGAAAGCGCGCTGCGCGCGCTGGCGGCTATCGGCTTCAACATCACCTCGATCCGTGATGTGACCCCGATCGCCCATAACGGCTGCCGTCCGCCCAAGCGCCGCCGCGTCTGATATCCGAACATGTTCTCGGGCCTGCGATGTCGCATGGCCCGAGTCCGTCATTTTGAACCTCGGGCGTTTCCGGCTTTGGACATGGGGCGGAAACAGGAATTGAGGAGACACGCATGATCCACAAGAACTGGCAGGAATTGATTAAACCCACGCAGCTGGACGTGAAGCCGGGCAATGACCCGACCCGTCAGGCGACCGTGATCGCCGAACCGCTGGAACGCGGCTTCGGCCTGACGCTTGGCAACGCGCTGCGCCGCGTGCTGATGAGCTCGCTTCAGGGTGCGGCCATCACCAGCGTTCAGATCGACAATGTCCTGCACGAGTTTTCCAGCGTTGCCGGTGTGCGCGAAGACGTGACCGACATCGTGCTGAACCTCAAGGGTGTCGCGATCCGCATGGATGTCGAAGGGCCCAAGCGCCTGTCGATTTCGGCCAAGGGCCCGTCGGTCGTGACCGCCGGCCAGATCGCCGAAACCGCCGGGATCGAGGTTCTGAACAAGGATCACGTGATCTGCCACCTGGACGATGGCGCCGATCTGTTCATGGAACTGACCGTCACCACCGGCAAGGGCTATGTCGCCGCCGACAAGAACCGCCCCGAGGACGCGCCCATCGGCCTGATCCCGATCGACGCGATCTATTCGCCGGTCAAGAAGGTGGCCTATGACGTGCAGCCGACCCGCGAAGGTCAGGTTCTGGACTATGACAAGCTGACGCTGAAGATCGAAACCGATGGCTCTGTCACGCCGGACGACGCCGTGGCCTTTGCCGCGCGCATCCTGCAGGACCAGCTGTCGATCTTCGTGAACTTCGACGAACCCGAAGCCGCCGGCCGCCAGGACGAGGATGACGGGCTGGAGTTCAACCCGCTGCTGCTGAAGAAGGTCGACGAGCTGGAGCTCAGCGTCCGTTCGGCAAACTGTCTGAAGAACGACAACATCGTCTATATCGGCGACCTGATCCAGAAGACCGAAGCCGAGATGCTGCGCACCCCGAACTTCGGCCGCAAGTCGCTGAACGAGATCAAGGAAGTTCTGTCGGGCATGGGCCTGCACCTGGGCATGGATGTCGAGGAATGGCCGCCGGAGAACATCGAAGACCTGGCCAAGAAATTCGAAGACCAGTTCTGATCGATTTGGCGGGCTTTCGGGCCCGCCGGATACCCCGGGCAATCCCGCCCCAAGGAGAGCGGCTGACACGCATCGGCTGCCGGACAAAGCAAAATGAAGATGGAGTAACAAAATGCGTCACGCAAAAGGCTATCGCCGCCTGAACCGCACCCATGAGCACCGCAAGGCGCTGTTCGCCAACATGGCCGGTTCGCTGATCGAACACGAACAGATCAAGACCACCCTGCCCAAGGCAAAGGAACTGCGCCCGATCGTTGAAAAGCTGATCACGCTGGGCAAGCGCGGTGACTTGCACGCCCGCCGTCTGGCCGGTTCGCGCCTGAAGCAGGACCAGCACGTCGCCAAGCTGTTCGAGGTTCTGGGCCCGCGCTACAAGGACCGCCAGGGCGGCTATGTCCGGATCCTGAAAGCCGGCTTCCGCTATGGTGACATGGCGCCGATGGCAATCATCGAATTCGTCGACCGCGATGTCGATGCCAAGGGCGCGGGTGACAAAGCCCGAGTCGCTGCAGAGCTTGCAGAAGAAGAATAAGAGAGCGTCTCGCTCGTAAGAAAAACCCCGCTGTTATCGCAGCGGGGTTTTTTTGTGTCATTTGCGCCGGAATTTATACGGACTTCGGTTCACAAATTGATGACGAACTGTCCAGATGCGCCGAAATATCGGCAATCATGTGTTTCAGTTGCGCGTCTCCCACAGGGGTTGCCCCCAGAAATTCCAACAGATCAGACCGGACATTGTCCGGGAATTGCATGACTTGGGTAAAAAGATTTGGATGGATATTTTTCACTTGCTACTCCGGTATTTGCATCGCACGCGCATCGTATTCGTAAGTAGCAATTTAAGGTTGACTGGATTCGCTGCAACTTGTCTAAAAAGACATGTTCAAAAAGTCAGTCTTCGATCGTGAACTTCAAATGATGGGCGACCTGTCGCCCCTGGGGTATTTTCTGGGTTTGCACATCCGGTTTACCTCGCCTCTGATGTCGTTTCAGACGTATGACCCGGCTTGGACCGAACATTATACCAATAATGGGTATGTCCTGCGCGATCCGATGACCGCGTGGGGTTTTTCTACCACCGGATGGACACGGTGGAGCAATGAAGAAGTACCCGATCCGTTCGGCATCTTTAAGGAAGCGGCTCGGTTCGGGTTGAAATACGGCGTTACGATCTCCTGTGGGCCCATAAGCTCCAGGACAATTGCGAGTGCGGGGCGTGCAGATCGGGAATTCGAGGACTCCGAGATCGAAAGGATCGAGGCCCTCGTCCGTCGGCTTCACGACATGACCGAGCCTCCGCAAAAGCTGACAAAAGCACAGGTCGAAGCGCTTAAGTACATTGCGGATGGCGACCGGTATGCAGCGGCCGCTGCCAAACTGGGTATCTCGGAAAGTGCGCTCAAAGCCCGCCTGACGTCTGCGCGTCAACGGTTGATGTCACGCACCACTGCCGAAGCGATACAGCGCGCAAAGGACTACGGTCTGCTCTGACAGGCAGCAAGATCCGCGCTGTCATTGGACGGCCTTCCGCAAGGTTAACTGTCAACTTACCTAAACCTGCTGGAGGCTTATATGCAAACGACGACTCTTTCTTTCGAAAACCTGCACAACCACGGTGAACTGTTTGCGAACATGCTTCGCGCAAGGCGCGAGTTGTTCATTGTGCACAATAAATGGGACCTGCCCGAGGCCCTGGGCATGGAATACGACCAGTATGACACCCCGGCCAGCCGCTGGGTTGTGGTCCATGACGACATGGGCCGCGTTCTGGCCGGAAACCGGCTGACGCCGACCACGGCGAAATGCGGGATCTATACCTATATGATCCGCGACGCACAGCTTGGCCTGCTGGACACGATCCCTTCGCACCTGCTGTATGACGAGGCCCCGGTCAGCGAGACTGTCTGGGAAAGCTCGCGCCTGTTCGTGGCGCATGACGTGCCCGCGCGGATCCGGCGCCGGGTGCACGCCCAACTGGTCTATGAGCTGGCCAAGGCGGCGCGCGGCCTGGGTGCCACGCAGTGTCTGACGCTGCTGAATGCGAACTGGCCGCGTTGGGCGGGCCGCGTCGGCGTCGACATGACCGCCATGGGGCCGGTGATGGAAATCGACGGGATCAAGAACCAGGTCGTGTCGATGAACTTCGCGTCGAACCTGCACTGAGACCCCGGTCGACCCAAGTGCTCTTGTCCCCTCCGCGATCTGCTGCGGGGGGGATTGTTTGACCGGTTGAACTCGGCCCCGCGGCTGCGCATATCTTGCACGACAGATGCAGGAGGGGCGATGAGAGTTATTGCTGCGGCCATCATCGGATTGCTGATGTGGCAACCGGTTCATGCCGAAACCCGCGTGCCGGGCGACGCACAGGAAATCACGCTCAGTTTCGCGCCGGTCGTCCGGCAAAGCGCCCCGGCGGTGGTCAATATCTATGCCCGGCGCGTCGTGTCCGAACGCCGCGCCACGCCATTTGCCAACGACCCGTTCTTTCGTGATTTTTTCCGCGAGTTCGGCCGCTCTGCGCCGCGGGTGCAGAATTCGCTGGGCTCGGGCGTTGTGCTGTCGGCAGACGGGCTGGTGGTGTCGAACTATCATGTGGTCGGGCAGGCGACCGAGATCCGGGTCGTTCTGAACGATCGGCGGGAATTCGACGCCCAGGTGCTGTTGGCCGATCAGGAGGCGGATCTGGCGATCCTGAAGCTTCAGGATGCGCGCGATCTGCCCGCGCTGGAGCTGCGGGATTCCGATACGCTGGAGGTGGGCGAGCTGGTGCTGGCCATCGGCAACCCGTTCGGGATCGGTCAAACGGTTTCCAGCGGGATCGTGTCAGGGCTGGCGCGCGCGGGCACATCCATTGGCAGCGGGCGCGGGCTGTTTATTCAGACCGATGCCGCGATCAATCCGGGCAATTCCGGCGGCGCGCTGGTCGATACGGCCGGGCGCCTGATCGGGATCAACACCGCGATCCTGACCCGGTCGGGCGGCTCGAACGGTGTGGGCTTTGCGATCCCGTCGAACCTGGTGGCGCAATTCGTGGCCCAGGCGCTGGACGGGCAGGACCAGTTCCTGCGCCCCTGGGCCGGTGTGACCGGTCAGGCGGTGGATGCGGCCCTGGCCGAGGTTTTGGGCCAGGATATCCCCCAAGGGGTCGTTTTGTCCGGCCTGCATCCCGCCAGCCCGTTTGCCAAGGCGGGCCTGCAGGTGGGCGATATCGTGTTGCGCATCGGGGATGATCCGGTGAACTCGCCGCAGGAAATGATGTTCTACATGACGGCGGCCGGGATTGGCGCGGATATCGACGTGCATTACCTGTCGGACGGGTCGGCTGAAACCACGCGGGTGGCGATGGTCGCGGCCCCGGAAACACCACCACGCCGTGCGGTCACGATCGGTGCACGCAGCACATTGGCCGGTTTGGCGGCGGTCAATGTGAACCCCGCCGTGGCGCATGAATACAAACTGTCCGTGGATCAGGGCGTCGTCATCACCGACCCCGGGCCGGTCGGCGGCCGCGTCGGGCTGCGGGCGGGCGATGTGCTGCTGTCGGTCAATGGCGACGCGATTGCCGATACCGCTGATCTGGAACGCGCAGCGGCATCCGACCGGCGCGGTTGGTCGGTGGAATACATCCGTGGCGGCCGGCGCAGCGTCTTGCGCTTTCGCGTGTGACGCGGCTGGCCTAGACTGCGTTCATGGCGGATCTGTTCGACCAGCATGACGAAACCACGCCCCAAGGCAGCGCGCCGCGCCCCTTGGCCGATCGGCTGCGCCCGCGCAAGCTGTCGGATGTGATCGGTCAGGACCAGGTGCTGGGCGCCGATGCGCCGCTGGGGGTCATGCTGGCCTCGGGCAGTTTGGGGTCGCTGATCCTGTGGGGGCCGCCGGGGGTGGGTAAGACCACCATCGCGCGGCTTCTGGCGGACGAGACCGATCTGCATTTCGTGCAGATCAGCGCGATCTTCACCGGCGTGCCGGACCTGCGCAAGGTGTTCGAGGCCGCCAAGCACCGCCGCGCGAACGGGCAAGGCACGCTGCTGTTCGTGGACGAAATCCACCGCTTCAACAAGGCGCAGCAGGACGGGTTCCTGCCGCATATGGAGGACGGCACGATCCTGTTGGTCGGCGCCACGACCGAGAACCCGTCTTTCGAGCTGAACGCCGCGCTGCTCAGCCGGTCGCAGGTTCTGGTGCTGGAGCGGCTGGATCTGGCGGATCTGGAGCTTCTGGCGCAACGGGCCGAGCACGAGTTGAACCGCGCCCTGCCGCTGGACGGTCCCGCGCGCGAGGCGCTGCTGGAGATGGCCGATGGCGATGGCCGGGCGCTTTTGAACCTGATCGAACAGGTCGCGGCGTGGAAGGTCGACGGCAAGCTGGACACCGACGCGCTGACCACGCGGCTGATGAAGCGGGCGGCGAAATACGACAAATCGGGCGACGAGCACTACAACCTGATCTCGGCCCTGCACAAATCGGTGCGCGGCTCGGACCCCGATGCCGCGCTGTACTGGTTCGCGCGCATGCTTGAAGGCGGCGAAGATCCCCGGTTCCTGGCCCGCCGCATCACCCGCATGGCGGTCGAGGATATCGGCCTGGCCGACCCGCAGGCGCAGACGATCTGTCTGGATGCCTGGCAGGTCTATGAACGGCTGGGCAGCCCCGAGGGCGAGCTGGCACTGGCACAGGCGCTGACCTATCTGGCGCTGGCGCCGAAATCGAATGCCGGTTACGCGGCCTATAAGAATGCCCGCGCCGCGGCGCGCAAGACCGGCAGCGAACCACCCCCCAAACACATCCTGAACGCGCCCACCAAGCTGATGCAGGAACAGGGCTATGGCGAGGGCTATCAATACGACCACGACGCTGCCGACGGTTTTTCCGGCCAGAACTATTTCCCCGACGGGATGAAGCGCGGCGTCTATTACAGCCCGGTGGAACGCGGCTTCGAACGCGAGCTGAAACGGCGGCTGGATTACTTCGCCAAGCTGCGCGAGCGCCGTATTTCCGGCGCGGAGTAAGCGGCGAACCGCGCACAGACCCTGTGCAAAATCAAAAAAGTGACCGGTTGTCCGAATTTTTCTAGCGTTTGACGCGTTGTCACATTGTGCGTGCAGTTTCGCGCCGCAACAATCGTCTGGAATTTAACCCCCTATGGAGCCTCACATGCGTACAGCTATTTTCGCCACTCTCGCACTTGCCCTTCCCGCGATTGCCTCTGCCGACCCGATGGAAGACACGATCGCCGCCCGTCAGGGCTTCTACAAGCTGCTGGGCGCCAATGTGGGCATCATCGCCGCCATGGCCAAGGGTGAAACCGATTACGACGCCGCCGGCGCCCAGACGGCGGCCGACAACATCGTGACGCTGACCAATTACAACCTGGCGCATGTCTATGTGCCCGGCACGTCGGCCGATGAATATCCCGGCAAGACCCGCGCGCTGGGCAAGATCTGGGAAGAATTCCCCGCCGTTGCCGAAAAGGGCGCCGGTCTGAAAGCGGCCGCGCTGGAAATGCAGGCCGCCGCCGGTCAGGGCCAGGGCGAGATGGCCGCCGCGCTGGGCAAGCTGGGCGGCGCTTGCAAGGCCTGCCACGACGACTATCGCGCGAAGTAAGCCGATGAAGACCACGCAGACAGAATTGCCGCCCGGCGTCGAAAAGGCCCGCATCTGGGATCTGGGCCTTCGGCTGTTTCACTGGGCGCTGGTGATCTGCGTGGTCACCGGCTGGCTGTTGGGGCGTTATGGCCCCAGCATCATGACCCTGCATTTCTATGCCGGTTATGCGGTGATTGGGCTGGTGGCGTACCGGCTGGTCTGGGGCTTTGTCGGCCCGCGCGCGGCCCGGTTCGTTCATTTCATCTATGGCCCCGGCACCACGCTGAACTATCTGCGCAATATCGGCGCGCGCAAGCCCAGCTATTGGCCCGGGCACAACCCGATGGGCGCGCTGTCGGTCTTTGCCATTCTGGCGGTGCTGATCTTCCAGACCGCGACGGGGCTGTTTGCGGACCCGGACGATTTCATCAATGTCGGGCCGCTGGCGAAATACGTGGCGACCGACACCGCGCAGGACATGGCGCGGCTGCATTATCGTGGCTCGCTGGCGATCCTGGCGCTGGTCGTGCTGCATATCGGCGCGATTGTCTTCTATAAGAAGTGGAAGAACGAGGATCTGATCCGCCCGATGATCACCGGTTGGAAGCTGGTGCGCCGCGACCGGCAGGGTTGACAACCGCGCCCGCGCGCCTGACTTAGGCGCCATGATCGGAACACTGGCACAAGTCGCCCTTGGCGGGGCAATCGGCGCGATGGGGCGCTATCTGACCGGCGTCGCGGCGGTGCGGTTGATGGGGCACGGCTTTCCCTGGGGGACGCTGGTGGTCAATGTCGTGGGCTCGTTCCTGATGGGGGTGCTGGTGGTTGTTTTGGCCAGGAAGGGCGGCAATGATCTGGCGCCGCTGCTGATGACGGGGCTGCTGGGCGGCTTTACCACGTTTTCCGCATTCTCGCTGGATGTGCTGACGCTTTATGAGCGCGGACAGGCCGGGCTGGCCTTCGGCTATGCCGCCGCTTCGGTTCTGGTCTCGCTCGCGGCGATTGCCGCCGCGCTGTGGCTGACCCGTGGGGCACTGGCATGAGCGGCGTCCAGACCATCGTGATCCCGCAGGACGAGGGCGACCAGAGGCTGGACCGCTGGTTCCGCCGCCGGTTCCCACATGTCAGCCAGGGCCGCATCGAAAAGATGTGCCGCAAGGGCGAGATCCGCGTCGATGGCGGCCGCGTGAAACCCGCCACGCGGGTCGAGGCCGGGCAAAGCGTGCGCGTCCCGCCGCTGCCCGAACCGGGCGAGGTCAAGGCGCAGCCGAAACCCGCCATGTCGGATGCCGACGCGAAGATGATCCAGGGCTGTGTGATCTATCGCGACGATCACATCATCGCGCTGAACAAGCCCCCCGGCCTGCCGACGCAAGGGGGCAGCAAGCAGACCCGCCATGTCGACGGGCTGGCCGAGGCGCTGAAATTCGGGCTGGACGAGAAGCCGCGCCTTGTCCACCGGCTGGACAAGGACACATCCGGCGTGCTGCTGCTGGCGCGCACCCGCCAGATGGCCAGCGACCTGACCGCCGCGATCCGCCACAAGCAGACGCGCAAGATCTATTGGGCCGTGGTGGCGGGCGTGCCGACGCCCTATCTGGGCGAGATCCGCTATGGTCTGGTCAAGGCGCCGGGCCATGGCGCCAAGGGCGAGGGCGAGAAGATGCGCTGCGTCCATCCGCGCGACGTGGATGCAACCGACGGCGCCAAGCGCGCGCATACGCTTTACGCCACGCTTTACCGCGTCGCCTCGCGCGCGGCCTGGGTCGCGATGGAGCCGATCACCGGCCGCACCCACCAGCTGCGCGCGCACATGGCCGAGATCGGGCATCCGATCATCGGTGACGGCAAATATGGTGGCTCGGGCCAGGAGAACCTGGGCGATGGCTGGGGCGCCAAGCTGGGCGGCATCATCTCGAACAAGCTGCACCTGCATGCGCGGCTGATGCGGTTCGAACATCCCGTCACGGGCAAGGACATCACCGTGACCGCGCCCTTGCCCGAACATATGCAGCGCACCTTCGACACGTTCCAATGGGCGCCCGATATGGCCGCCGAGGACCCGTTCGAGGCGCTGCAATGACCGATCTGCGGCTGGTGGTTTTCGATGTCGACGGCACGCTGATCGACAGTCAGGATGCGATCGTGACATCGGTCGGGCATGCCTTTGCTGCGCTGGGACGGCCCGTGCCGGACCGCGCAACGGTGCTGTCCATCGTCGGGCTGTCGCTGCCGCAAGCCATGGCGCGGCTGATGCCCGACCTGACCGAGGCCGGGGTGCAGGACGCCATCGCCGCCTATCGCGCGCGAATCCTGGAATTGCGCGCCGAGGCCGAGGGCGAAGGGCACGCGCCGCTTTATCCCGGGGCGCGCGACGCGTTGGACCGCCTGCATCGCCGGGACGAGCTGTTTCTGGGGGTTGCCACGGGCAAGGCCCGGCGGGGGCTGGATCATGCCTTTGCCAGCCACGGCATCGGGCATTATTTTCACACCTGCCAGACGGCCGATCATCACCCGTCCAAGCCGCACCCGTCGATGCTGCATCAGGCCTGTGACGACATCGGGATCGAACCGGGGCAGGCGATTATGTTGGGGGATACCAGTTTCGACATGGAAATGGGCCGGGCCGCGGGCTGCCGCACAATCGGGGTCAGCTGGGGCTATCACCCGGTGGCCGACCTGCGCGCGGCGGGGGCCGATTGCGTGATCGACAGTTTCGCGGCGCTGGACGCGGCGCTTGAGGCCGTATGGGGGATGGCAGATGAGTGAATGGGCGGCAAAGCGGTTCTGGACGCTGACCGGGATATCGGCCCTGAAGGACGGCTATGGCGTGCGGCTGGACGGCCGCCCGATCCGCACCCCGGCCAAGGTGCCGCTGGTCCTGCCGACCCGCGCCCTGGCCGAGGCGGTGGCCCGCGAGTGGGACGCCCAGGACGGTGTGATCGACCCCCAGACCATGCCGCTGACAAGGTCGGCGAATTCGGCAATCGACAAGGTGACACCGCAATATGATTCGGTGGCCGGGATCGTGTCGGCCTATGGCGACAGCGATCTGCTGTGCTACCGGGCCGAGGGGCCCGAGGCCCTGCAACAGCGCCAGGCCGCGCTTTGGGATCCGCTGCTGCGCTGGGCGCATCAGGCGCATGCCGCGCCGCTGTCGGTGACCAGCGGCGTGATGCATGTGGGCCAGGACAAGGACAGCCTGGCGCGGCTGGATGCCGCCGTCCGCGCCTGTTCCCCGTGGGAGCTGACGGCGCTGCACGATCTGGTGGCGCTGTCGGGGTCGCTGGTGATCGGGCTGGCCGCCGCCGCGGGCGCGTTTCCGGCGGCCGAGCTCTGGGCTACGTCGCGGGTGGACGAGCTGTGGCAGCAGGAACAATGGGGCGAGGACGACGAGGCGACGGCACAGGCCGCGTTGCGCGAAAAGGGCTTTCTGCAGGCCATGCATTTCCTGGAACTGGTCCGGGAATCGGACTGAGCCGCAGCGCGAATACGTCAAAGGCGGCTTTTTTGGGCAAACGCCCGGGAAAGCAGTTATTACGTACTGTATCGCCCGATTTTCAGACAGTGCCCTTGACGTTTTCCGGTGAATTCGCCCAAACTTGCAGCGCTCGTGGGCAGTATTGCCCGAACGAACGATCACCCGAATGGGACGGGAAACGAGATACGCCCCATCAATGGGGAACATCAGGAAGAGGTAAGTATGAAAAAAACCGTATTCTTTGGCGCGCTTATGGCCGCCGGTGTTGCAGCCGGTGCAGCCGCTGCCGCCACGCTGGACGACGTCAAGGCACGTGGCAAGCTGAACTGTGGCGTGGCCACGGGCGTGCCGGGCTTTGCGGCTCCGGATGCAAACGGTGAGTGGAAAGGCTTCGACGTTGCAGTTTGCCGCGCCGTCGCTGCGGCGGTCCTGGATGACGCTTCGGCAATCGAATTCGTTCCGACCACCGGCAAGACGCGCTTCACCGCACTGGCATCGGGCGAGATCGACATGCTGGCCCGCAACACCACCTGGACCTTCAGCCGCGACGTCGACCTCAAGTTCACCTTTGTCGGTGTGAACTATTACGACGGTCAGGGCTTCATGGTTCCCAAGGAACTGGGCGTGACATCGGCCAAGGAACTGGACGGTGCGACCGTCTGCATCCAGACCGGCACCACGACCGAGCTGAACCTGGCGGATTTCTTCCGCGTCAACAATCTCAGCTATGAGCCGGTTCCGATCGAAACCAACGCCGAAGCGCAGCAGCAATACCTGGCTGGCGCCTGTGACGTCTATACCACCGACGCATCGGGCCTGGCCGCGACGCGCGCCACCTTCGAAAATGCAGCCGATCACGTGATCCTGCCCGAAATCATCTCGAAAGAGCCGCTGGGCCCGCTGGTCCGTCACGGCGATGACGAATGGGGCGATATCGTGCGCTGGACCCTGAACGCGCTGATCGCGGCCGAAGAAATGGGCGTGACCTCGGCCAATATCGCCGAGATGTCGGCCGCTGCGGGCGACAACCCGGAAATCAACCGCCTGCTGGGCACCGAAGGCAACCTGGGCGAAATGCTGGGTCTGTCGGCGGACTGGGCCAAGAAGGCGATCATGGCCAACGGCAACTATGGCGAGATCTTTGCCACCAACATCGGTGTCGACACGCCGATCGGGCTGGCACGCGGCCTGAACGCACAATGGACCGAAGGCGGCCTGCTCTACTCGCCGCCGTTCCGCTAAGAACGACAGGCAGGGGCGCGGCACGATCCGCGCCCCTGCTTCCTTAAGGGCAACGACGCACCCTGGCAGCGACGGCCAAAGGCCGCGATAAAACAAGCCAAAGGGGCAACGGGGATTTCAATGACGACACTTACCGACCCGCCAAGGGAGTCGTTTCGGCTATCTATGCTGATCTACGACACCCGGTACCGGTCCATGACGATTCAGGTCGTCGCCATGATCTGTTTCATGCTGATGGCCGCGTGGTTGATCAACAACACCACGCAGAACCTGGAATCGCTGGGCAAGAAGATCGAATTCGGTTTCCTCGCCGAACCGGCCGGATATGACATCAATCAGCGCCTGATCGACTATACCTCGCGCGACACGCATCTGCGGGCGTCGTTCGTCGGGCTTCTGAACACGCTGCTGGTGGCGGTGATGGGCTGTGTGCTGGCCACCATCCTGGGCGTTTTCATCGGCGTGCTGCGCCTGTCCAAGAACTGGCTGATCGCGCGGATCATGACCATCTATGTCGAGATGTTCCGCAACGTGCCGGTGCTGTTGTGGATCGTGCTGTTCATGGCGGTGCTGATCGAGACCTTGCCAAGCCCGCGCGCCTTCAGGGGCGACAATGCCACCGCGTCGATGTGGCTGGGCGACACGATGGCGGTGACCAATCGCGGCGTCTATATCCCCGAACCGCTGTTCAGCCGCCCGCTGGGCGATCTGCCGGTGTTCGGCGCCTTCAACATCAGCCTGGAGCTGCTGCTGCTTGTGGCGATCCTGATCGCGGGCCTGTTCGGCGCGCGTGTGATCGGCAAGCGCGCCGACGCGGTGCAAGAGGCCACGGGCGACCGCCCGACCACCTGGTATATCCAGCTGGGCGTGGTGCTGTTGCCGCTCATCGCGGCGCTGCTGGCGATGGGCTTTCACCTGGGCTACCCCGAGCTCAAGGGGTTCAATTTCGCCGGTGGCATCCATATGCGCAATTCGCTGATCGCGCTGTGGCTGGCGCTTTCGTTCTATACCGCGGCCTTCATCGCCGAGATCGTGCGCGCGGGCATCCTGGCCATTTCCAAGGGGCAGACAGAGGCCGCGAATGCGCTGGGCATGCGCCCGGGCCGCACGATGCGGCTTGTGATCCTGCCACAGGCGCTGCGGGTGATCATTCCGCCGCTGATCTCGAACTATCTGAACCTGACCAAGAACAGCTCGCTGGCGATTGCGGTGGGGTACATGGACATCACCGGCACGCTGGGCGGGATCACCATGAACCAGACCGGGCGCGAGCTGGAATGTCTGCTGATGCTGATGCTGGTCTATCTGGCGATCTCGCTGACGATTTCGGGCGTGATGAACTGGTACAACGAACGCGTCAAACTGGTGGAGCGGTAAGATGAGCGATGTTTCCTTCGTCCGCACCGAAATGCTGCCGCAACAGGCCCCGCCGGCGACTTCGGTCGGCTTGGTGGGCTGGTCGCGCGAGAACCTGTTCTCGGGTCCGGTCAATTCGATCCTGACCATACTGTCGCTGATCTTCATCTATTTCGTCATCAGCGGCGTGCTGCATTGGGCGATCTCGCCCACATGGGCCGCCACATCGCTGGGCGAATGCCGCGAGATGATCGCCGCCGCCTATGGCGAGGGCGCGGGCCACAAGGCGTGCTGGGGGGTGATCCGCGAACGCTGGCTGCAGCTGATGTACGGGTTCTATCCGCCCTATCCGGTTGTGCCGAGCGCGAATTTCGGCGCCGCACCCGAAGGCGCCTGGCCGGCCTTCTTCCGGCCGAACCTGGCCTTTGTCCTGTTGGTTCTGGCGGTGGTGCCGGTGCTGTTTTCCAACCTGCCGCGCAAAATGCTGTGGATCACGGCGGCCTTTCCGTTCCTGCTGCCCTGGCTTCTGTGGGGCGGCACGTTGTGGACGCCGATCCTGGTCGCGCTGGGCTTTGTCATCGGCTATCTGGTGATGCGCTTCGCGGCCCCCGTGGTCGGGACCATCGCGGGGTTCATTCTGGCCGTGGCGGTCCCGCTGCTGTGGTGGGGTTTTGCGATCGGTCCGCTGGCGGACGCGTTTTCATCGGTGCTCCCGCTTGCGATCCCCGAGGTCCAAAGCCGTGATTTCGGGGGCTTCATGCTGTCGATCACCATCGGCGTCGTGGCCATCGGCTGTTCGCTTCCCTTGGGTATCCTGCTGGCGCTGGGGCGGCAATCGAACCTGCTGATCCTGCGCTCGATCTGCATCGGCTTCATCGAGTTCATTCGCGGCGTGCCGCTGATCACGCTGCTGTTCGTGGCCTCGACCCTGCTGAACATATTCCTGCCGCCGGGCACCAATTTCGACATCATCCTGCGGGTGATGATCATGGTGACGCTGTTCGCCGCCGCCTATATGGCCGAGGTGATCCGGGGCGGTCTGGCGGCCCTGCCCAAGGGCCAGTACGAGGGCGCCGACAGCCTGGGCCTGAACTATTGGCAGGCGCAGCGGCTGATCATCATGCCACAGGCGCTGAAGATCTCGATCCCCGGCATCGTGTCGACCTTCATCGGGGTGTTCAAGGACACCACGCTGGTGTCGATCATCGGTCTGCTGGACCCGATCGGCCTGTCGAACTCGATCCGCGCCGACCAGGCCTGGAACGGCATCGTGTGGGAGCTTTACGGCTTCATCGCGGTTCTGTTCTTCATCTTCTGTTTCTCCATGTCCCGCTATTCCATGTATCTGGAGCGCAAGCTTCAGACGGGTCATCGCTAAGGAGCCTTCCATGTCCGAACTTGCCGTTGATACCGAAATCGACCGTTCGAAGCTCAAGGTGAGCGACGAGATCGCAATCCAGATCACCAACATGAACAAGTGGTACGGGACCTTCCACGTGCTGCGCGACATCAACCTGACCGTGAACAGGGGCGAACGGATCGTCATCGCCGGGCCGTCGGGGTCGGGCAAATCGACGATGATCCGCTGCATCAACCGGCTGGAGGAACACCAGTCCGGGCAGATCGTCGTCGACGGGATCGAGCTGACGAGCGATCTGAAAAACATCGACAAGATCCGGTCCGAGGTCGGGATGTGTTTCCAGCATTTCAACCTGTTCCCGCATCTGACGATCCTGGAAAACTGCACGCTGGCGCCGATCTGGGTCCGCAAGGTTCCCAAGAAAGAGGCCGAGGAAACCGCGATGCATTTCCTGGAAAAGGTCAAGATCCCCGACCAGGCGCTGAAATATCCCGGCCAGTTGTCCGGCGGTCAGCAACAGCGTGTGGCCATCGCGCGCAGCCTGTGCATGAAGCCCAAGATCATGCTGTTCGACGAGCCGACATCGGCACTGGACCCCGAGATGATCAAAGAGGTTCTGGATACGATGATCGAACTGGCGCATGAGGGAATGACCATGCTGTGCGTCACGCACGAGATGGGCTTTGCCCGGCAGGTCGCCAACCGGGTGATCTTCATGGATCAGGGCCAGATCGTCGAACAGAACGAACCGGAAGAGTTCTTCAACAACCCCAAATCGGAACGCACCAAGCTGTTCCTCAGCCAGATCCTGGGGCACTAGGGATCGCGCGCGGCGGCCCTTACGGTCGCCGCGCCGCGTTTCAGTTGCCGACCCGCAGCGACCGGGTCGCCTCGACCGCTTCGGGCTCCTTGGGCGTATAATCGACCCGCACCTTGGCCCAGTATTGCACCCCCGTTGCCCGCTGATAGCCCGGCGCAACATCGATGATGGTGGCGATGGCGTCCTTGTCGGCCACGCCCAGAACCGGAACGGTGCGGAAATAGCTGGCATCGCGCGACGGATAGGCCTCGCGGATATTGACCTTGGTGGTCAGCCGCACCTTGGCCCCGGCAAGCGTTTCGGGCCCCTGCAGCGCGCTGTTCTGCCCGGTGATCGACCCGTCGGTCCAGCCGCGAAACGAATCCCATTCGCCCAGCCACATCACCCCTTCGCCCGCCGGTACGGTCGATTGTTGCAGGAAGCTGCTGCTGGCCGCGATCTCTTTCGCGGGGCTTTCCAGGATCGCCGCGGACGACACCTGGCGGCTGCCGCCATTGCGTTCGGCCAGCATCGCCACATCCTGTTTCAACTTTTCCAGTTCGGCGACCAGCTCGTTCAAGCGGGCGTCGTTCTGAACAAGTACCTGTTTGTCTTCCTTGCCGAATTTCGCTTCGGCGCCAAAGGCCTTGAGCTCATCCGGCAGCACATCGAGCGTCTTGGCGATGAAGATCAGCACAATGATCGCCAGCCCGATCATGCCCCATTCCAGCGGGCGGCGGTAAATCGGCCGAACGGGAACGGATGCGGGCGCAGTGGTGTCCGACATGGGACCCTCCATTGAAATCAGATTGAATAAAAATGTCTTCTACAATGGGGGCAGCATAGCATGTCGGCGGTCAATTTTCCATCGCGGGCGGGGCTAGCCCAGGTCGCGCGGCACGATGAAGTCGATGGCGCGGCCGCTGCCGGGGTCGACCTCGGACCAATCTTCGGCGTCGAATTCCGCCACCAGCGTGGCGCAGGTCGGATAGCGGCCAAAGCGCGGGTGATCGACCGGGAATTGCAGCAGCGCCGATGCCAGACCGGCGATGCCCGGGTTGTGCCCCAGCATCATCACCGGGCTGCTGGCGCAGCCATGCAGCACCTTGAGCATCATGTCCGGTGTGGCGTGGTACAGCTCGGGGCTGCGGCGCAGGATGATGCCATCGGGAAACCGCGTGGCCATGGCGGCCCAGGTTTCCAGCGTGCGCCGCGCGGTCGAACAGACGACCTCGGCCGGGATGTGACCGTGCTCTGCCAGCCAGGCGCTGATCGCCGGGGCGGCCTGTCGGCCCCGGTCGTTCAGCGGACGGTCGTGGTCCTGCATGTCGGGGCTGTCCCAGCTGGATTTGGCGTGGCGGGTCAGGATCAGGCGCAGGGTCATGTATGAAACCGGGACATGTGATAGGCAGATTGCGCGCCGACCCTGCCATAGGATTGGCTTTGGGGACAAGCACGGCGGACGGCGCAGCCCGCGCTCATGCAGCTTCCCTGCGGATGTGCGTCCAGCCAGCCATGACAGCGCGGCAGATCATATCCGCCGGCCCCCAGCGCGCCCGCCGGGCAGGCCGACAGGCAGGGCCGGGTGTCGCAGGTGGCACAGGGCGTATCCGGGGGCGGCGGCAGATCCAGCCGCCGGGGCAGGGCCAGCGCCCCGCGATAAGACACCATCAGCCCGGCCCGGTCATGGACCAGCAACGTGACCGGCGATTGCCACGCCCGGCCCGAGCGCAGCGCCCAGGCGATGAAGGGCTGATAGGGCGGCCCGCCGAACGGAAACAGCGGCACCGTGTCGTGTTCCGCCGCGAGAGCCGCGATCACGCGCTGCGACCATCGGTCGACGGGGTCGGGCTGGCCGTCCTGCCATTCGGGGCTGTCCGTCAGATGCGCCCAGAAGCCGGGCTCAAGCGGGCCAAGCAACAGCAGCGTTTCACAGCCCAAGGGGGCGCCATCGTCCGGATCGGGATGGAATGCGCCGAAGATGTCCAGATGCCTGGCCCGGGCCGCGTCGCGTATCCGGGCATAGGCGGTCAATTCAACCGGCCCGGATGATGCTGCCCGCACCGTGTTCGGTGAAGAGCTCCAGCAGACAGGCATTGGGCGCCCGCCCGTCCAGGATCACAACGGCGCGCACGCCGCCCGCGATGGCATCCAGCGCGGTTTCGGTCTTGGGGATCATGCCGCCCGCGATCACGCCGCTTTCGGTCAGGCGGCGGATGTGGTCGACGGTCAGCTCGGTCACGACCTCGCCCTTGTCATCCTTGACGCCGCTGACATCGGTCAGCAGCAGCAGGCGGTCGGCCTTGAGCGCGGCGGCAATCGCGCCTGCGGCGGTGTCGCCGTTGACGTTGAACGTCTCGCCCGCCTCGCCCATGCCCAGGGGCGCGACGACGGGGATCATCTCGGCCTCGAACAACTGGCGCAGCACCTTGGGGTTCACCTTCGACGGCGTGCCGACAAAGCCCAGATCCGGGTTGGTCTGGGTGCAGATCATCAGGTTGGCATCCTTGCCCGAAAGCCCGACCGCATTGCCGCCCTGCGCATTGATCGCCTGAACGATGCGCTTGTTCACGAGGCCCGACAGTACCATTTCGACCACGCGCACGGTGGCGGCGTCGGTCACACGCTTGCCTTTGACGAATTCGGACTTGATATCCAGCTTGTCCAGCATCTCGTTGATCATCGGGCCGCCGCCATGGACGATCACCGGGTTCACGCCGACCTGCTGCATCAGCACGATATCGCGGGCAAAGCTTTCCATCGCCGTGTCGTCGCCCATCGCGTGGCCGCCGAACTTGATCACGACGACGGCATCGTCATAACGCTGAAGAAAGGGGAGCGCCTCGGACAGGGTCCGGGCGGTGGCGATCCAATCGCGGTTCATGGCCGTCTGCTTTTTCATCAATGTCATCCTTGGCCTAGCGGTGTTACGCTTTGTGCGCGGCGCTGCCAAGGGGCGGATTGCCATTTGCCGCCTTTGGTCTAGGTTGGCGGTGAACCTGCGAGAGAACGATCATGTCCGATACCGACCGCCAAAAGACCCTGTTGCTGACCGGTGCAAGCCGTGGGATCGGGCACGCCACCGTGCGCCGTTTCGCGCGCGAGGGCTGGCGCGTGATCAGCTGTTCGCGCCAGGCGTTCTCCGAGGAATGCCCCTGGCCGGGCGGGGCGGAAAACCATGTGCAGATCGACCTGGCCGATCCGACCGACACCATCAACGCCGTGGGCCGCATCCAGGAGATGCTGGGGGGCCGGCTGGACGCGCTGGTCAACAATGCAGGGATCTCGCCCAAGGGACCCGATGGCGCGCGGCTGAACACCATCGATACCGACCTGATGACCTGGGGCCATGTATTCCACGTCAATTTCTTCGCCTCGGTCGTTTTGGCCCGTGGGTTCAAGGACGAGCTGGCCGCCGCCAAGGGGGCGATCGTCAATGTGACCTCGATCGCGGGCAGCCGGGTGCACCCGTTCGCGGGCGCGGCCTATGCCACGTCAAAAGCGGCGCTGGCGGCGCTGACGCGTGAGATGGCGCATGATTACGGGCCATTGGGGGTGCGGGTGAACGCCATCGCCCCGGGCGAGGTCGAAACCGCGATCCTGTCGCCGGGGACCGAGAAGATCGTCGAGGGGCTGCCGCTGCGCCGGCTGGGCCAGCCATCCGAGGTGGCCGATGTGATCTGGTTCCTGTGTTCGGACGCGGCCTCCTATGTCACCGGGACCGAGATCGAGGTGAATGCGGGGCAGCACGTCTAGACCCCCAAGGCTTCGGCGCGGGTGTCAACCGCCGGATTTGAGTATTTTTGCCAAGAAGAAGGGGTTATTCCAGCCCCGCGATCACCGCGCGCAGCGTGGCGATGCCGTCGCCCTTTTCCGACGAGGTCACGATCAGTTCGGGGAAGGCCGCCGGGTGTGGCGCGAGTTTCGCGCGGACCTGGTCCAGCACCTTGTCACGCTCTTTGGCCTTGACCTTGTCGGCCTTGGTCAGCACCGCCTGGAAGGTGACGGCGGCCTGATCGAGCAGGGTCATGATTTCTTCGTCGACCTGTTTGACCCCGTGGCGCGCGTCGATCAGCACGAAGGCGCGGCGCAGGGTCTGGCGGCCTGAGAGATAGGCCTTGAGCAGGCGCTGCCATTTCTGGACCACGGGCAGGGGCGCCTCGGCATAGCCATAGCCGGGCAGGTCGACCAGATAGAGCTGTTCGCCGCAGGTGAAGAAGTTGATTTCCTGTGTCCGGCCGGGGGTATTCGACGCCCGTGCCAGGCCCTTGCGCCCGGTCAGCGCATTGATCAGGCTGGATTTGCCCACGTTGGAACGGCCGGCGAAACAGACCTCGACCCGGTCGGCGGCGGGCAGGCCGTCCATTGCGACGACGCCTTTCAGGAACTCAGTCTGGCCGGCAAACAGCTTGCGGCCCTGTTCGCGGGCGGCCTCATCGGGGTCTTCGGCGACGGGAAAGGGCAGGGGTTTCATAGCAGTTCGACCTTGTCGCCGGCGGTGATGGTGCCGGGGGATGTGACCGTAGCCAGCACGCCGAAATTCGTGTGGCCCCACCCGTCGCGCAGGGCGCGCAGGGTGTTGGCGTCGCGTTGGCCGGTTTCGGGGTTGGCCTCGGTCGCGCGGCAGCGTTCGATGGGTTCCATGACCTTGAGCGTGGCGCCGCCGACGCGCAGGCTGCGGCCCAGCCAATCGGTTTCCGCGAAGGGGTCGGCGCCCGACACCCACAGGTTGCCGCGGAACCGGCGCGGATCCATAGGCTGGCCGATCGCCTGTGACAGCGCATCGAGCGAGGCCAGCGACAGGATCGAGACCGAGCCGAAATCGGCATCGGCCATGCCTTCGGCCGGGGCGGCGATCAGGCTGTGCGGCGCGGGGCGTTCATCAGGGTAGAGCGGCGCGATCCAGTCGACCAGGCGGGCGCCTTCGGTCGTTGGGTCGATGGTCAGGTCGTCCAGCGCCGGGTGGCTGAAGGTGATGCGCGTGCCGTCTGTGCGGGCGGTCACGGCCATCAGCTGCGGGCCATAGCAGCCCCGGGCGAAGTTGCGGCACCGTTGCCACTCGCCTGTATCCTGAGCGTCGCCGGTCAGGATGGCCCAGGCCCGGTCGAGCGGCAGGGGACGGTCCGGTGTCAGATCGGTCGTCTCCAGCCGCTCTGCGCCGACGCCCTTGACGGGGTGGCGCCAGATCTGGGCCAGGGTGATCACCCCTTTTCCTCGGGCTTTGGCTTCTTCTTGAAGCTGGATTTGATGTTGCCGAACACGTCGGGTTTATAACCCTGACTGCGCATGATCGTATATTGCTGAATGAAGGTGATCGTGTTGTTCGCGATCCAGTACAGCACCAGCCCGCTGGCGAAGCTGCCCAGCATGAACATGAAGATCCAGGGCATCCAGGCAAAGATCATCGCCTGGGTTGCGTCGGTGGGCGCGGGGTTCAGTTTCTGTTGCAGCCACATCGAGATCCCCAGCAGGATCGGCAGGACGCCGAGGCTGAGAATGAAGAAGATCGAACCGGGTTCCGGCGTGGCCCAGGGCAGCAGTCCGAAGAGGTTCAGGATCGACGACGGATCGGGTGCGCTGAGGTCGCGGATCCAGCCGATCCAGGGCGCGTGGCGCAGCTCCAGCGTGACGAAGATCACCTTGTAGAGCGAGAAGAAGATCGGGATCTGCAGAAGGATCGGCAAACAGCCCGAGGCCGGGTTGACCTTTTCCTTCTTGTAGAGCGCCATCATTTCCTGCTGCATCTTCTGGCGGTCGTCGCCGGCGCGTTCCTTGACCTTTTCCATCTCGGGCTGAAGCTCTTTCATCTTCGCCATCGAGACATAGGATTTATAGGCCAGCGGGAAGAGCAGCGCCTTGATCAGGAAGGTCAGCGCGATGATCGCCCAGCCCATGTTGCCGATCAGCCCGTTCAGCCAGTGCAGGACCGCGAAGATCGGCTTGGTCAGGAAGAAGAACCAGCCCCAGTCGATCGAGTCGACGAAACGGTCGACACCGCCCTTCTGATAGGCGCGGATGGTTTCCCATTCCTTTGCCCCGGCGAACAGCTGGGTCGTGACGCTGTAATCGGCGCCCGCCGCAACGGTCTGCGTGGGCAGCACGGCCTCGGTCCGGTAGACATCGTTGACGGCGCCGTATTTGGCGACCGACTTGAAGGGCGTGTTGGTCGCGGGGATGAGCGTGGTCATCCAGAAATGGTCGGTGAAGCCGATCCAGCCGCTTTCCTGCACGCGCTCGACCTCGGCCTGGCCACCTTCGGCGGGGTCCACGTCGAAATCGGGCATCTTGGAATATTTGACCGATTCAAGGATCCCGTCGCTCATCCGGACCAGGCCTTCGTGCAGCACGAAGAAGTTCTTGAGCCCGGTCAGTTCGCCCTGACGCACCAGGATGCCATAGGGCGCCAGCGATACCGTGCCCGTGCCGGTATTGGTAACCGACTGCGTGACCTGGAACATATAGTTGCTGTCGACCGAGATCACCCGGTTGAATGTCAGGCCCTTGCCATTGTCCCAGCGCAGCGTGACCGGGGTGGTTTCGGTCAGCGTGTCACCTTCGGCGATGGACCAGACCGTGTCCTGTCCCGGCACATCCTCGACCGCCAGGCCCTGACCCGGGGCCCAGCCGTAGAGCGCGTAATACGCGCCGGGGCCGCCCGCGGGTTTCAGAAGCTGGACGATCTCGGAATCGGGTTCCAGTGTCTCGCGGTAGTCCTTGAGCGACAGGGTGTCGATGCGGCCGCCCTGAAGCGAGATCGACCCGGTCAGCCGGGCGGTTTCGATGGCGAGGCGCGGGGCGTCCGCCGCGGTGGCCTGCGGTGTCGACGACAGCCCGGCTGCATCGGACGGTGCGGCCGTCACGGCATCGGTCGTGGCGTCGGCGGTGACCTGTTCGGCCGGGGCGTTGGGATCGACCGGCGGTTCGGTCGGTGGGAAGAACAGGGTCCAGCCCAAGATCACCAGAAAACTGAGTACGGTTGCAAGAATGAGGTTCTTGTTCTGATCGTCCATCGAGGCCGCCACCTGTCCTGTAAAAGGTGAGGGTGGTTCAACAGACTGATGGCCCGAAGGTCAAGCGGTTTTCGGCCAAATCCCGTGTCCTCAGCCCGCGTCGGGGCTGAGCGGGATGACGGTTTGCAGCTTTTCGCCATGCTTTCGGACCCAGGCGATGGTTTCCTCGAACGGCATTGGGCGGGCGATGGCGAAGCCCTGGACATGGGCGCAGCCCAGTTGCGACAGCATGGCGTGTTCCCCCAGGGATTCGACGCCCTTGGCCACGGTTTCCAGGCCCAGCCGTTCCGACATGGTCAGGATCGCGGCGACCATGTCCTGTTGGTCGCGATCCTCGTTCACGCGGGCGACAAAGCAGCGGTCGATCTTCAGCCGGGTGATGGCAAAGCGGCGGATTGCCGCGATCGACACCTGGCCGGTGCCGAAATCGTCCAAATCGATGTTGCATCCCAGGGTTTGCAGCGCCGTCAGGTTGCGGCTGATCATGTCATCGCCGGTTTCCGAGATCAGCGTCTCCTCGACCTCGACGCTCAGCCGGTCGGGGGCAAGGTCGAACCGGTCGAGCTCCCATTTGATACGATCGCAGATCTTGCCGTCGCGCAATTCCTCGGCAGAGAAATTGACCCCCACCGAGCCGATGTTCAGCCCCGCGCGATCCCAGCTGCGCAGCGCCGACAGGCTGTGAAACAGCATCTCTTCGCTCAGCCGTTCGGTCAGGCCCGCGCTTTCGATGGCGGGCAGGAATTCGGCGGGCGGCACCAGGCCCCGTTCGGGATGGGTCCAGCGCGCCAGTGCCTCGAACCCCGTGACCTCGCCCGTGTCGGTCGAGATCAGTGGCTGAAACCACGGGCGCAGCTGCCCGGTTTCCAGCGCGGTTGCGACCTCGTCCGTCAGCACGTTGGGCTGGTCCACGCTGGTCTGCATTGATGTCGCATAGGCGCGGATCGCGCCGGGGCCGTGATTGCGGGCCTCTGTCACCGCGATCTCGGCGGCTTCGAGCATCTTGTCACCGCGCGGCGCGGGGCTGCGCGCGGGCAGGCAGAACCCGACCGAACAGGTCACATAGACATGCATCGCGTCGATGCTGATCGGCTCGCGCACCGCGTCCTGGATGCGGCCCGAGATTTGCAGCAGGGTTTCCAGATCGGCGCGCCGCATCGGCCCCAGGGCGATGGCGAAACCCGCGCCGTCCAGACGGGCGACCGTATCGGCGCCGCGCATGGTGCCCGACAGGCGTTCGGCAACGCGGCGCATCACCAGATCGACCGCGGGAATACCGAAACGGTCGGTCACGTCGCCCAGCCCCTCGATCGTGACGGCCAGCGCGGCGGTGGTCGTACCACGGGTGTTGCGGTGCGACAGGACATCTTCCAGGGCGCTGACCACCGCCGCGCTTAGTGGCAGGCCGGTGACGCCATCGCTGGGGGTGGTCGGTTCGGGCTCTGCCGTGCGGGGCAGGCCGGCCAGCGCATACAGCACCGGCACGAAAAGCGCCGTGGCCAGCAGGGCCGGTTCGCCCCCCGTCCAATAGGCGCCCAGCGTCAGGGCCGGCAGGAATGCCAGGATCTGCGGTTGGGTCAAGGCGGTTGCGATGACCTGTCGGGTCGGGCGTTTGGCGGGCATGGTCGCTCCTGCAATCAAATGACAATCGTCACACGGATTGCTGGAACGCTAGGGCGTGGAAATGAGGCGCCGGTTAACGCAGCACCGGTATCTGGTCGGCATTTTCCTCAAATTGCGCCGTTTCCCGCATCAGCCCGGCGAAATCGAACAGCTTGGGGTCCAGCATGTGCGAGGGCCGGATATTCATCAGCGCGCGGAACATGACCTGACGGCGGCCGGGGCTGTTAGCCTCCCACTGATCGAGGATCTGCTTGACCTGCTGGCGTTGCAGCCCGTCCTGGCTGCCGCAGAGGTCGCAGGGAATGATCGGGTAATTCATGGCGCGGGCGAATTTCTCGCAATCGGCCTCGGCCACGTGGGCCAGCGGGCGATAGACGAACAGATCGCCTTCCTCGTTCACCAGCTTGGGCGGCATCGTGGCAAGCCGCCCGCCGTGGAAGAGGTTCATGAAGAAGGTTTCCAGGATATCGTCGCGGTGATGGCCCAGGACGACAGCCGAGCAGCCCTCTTCCCGGGCGATGCGATAGAGGTTGCCGCGCCGCAGACGGGAACAGAGCGCGCAATAGGTCCGCCCCTGCGGTACCTTGTCTTTCACAATCGAATAGGTGTCCTGGTATTCGATCCGGTGCGGGACCTGCATGCGTTCCAGAAACTCTGGCAGGACGGTCGCGGGAAAGCCCGGCTGGCCCTGGTCCAGGTTGCAGGCCAGCAGGTCGACGGGCAGAAGCCCGCGCCATTTCAGCTCGTAGAGCACCGCCAGCAGGGTGTAGCTGTCCTTGCCGCCCGAAAGGCAGACCAGCCAGCGCGCGTCGCGTTCGATCATGCCATATTGTTCGATCGCCTCGCGGGCGTAGCGGACGATCCGCTTGCGCAGCTTCTTGAACTCGGTCGTGGCGGGCGCGCCGTGAAACAGCGGGTGGATATCGTCGAGATCGTCGAACATGGGGCAGGTTCCGTATGGGGCGCTTTTGCAATGCCACAGGAAAGCGGTGTTGGGAAGGGTGGCGCCGGGGCGCTGCCCCGGACCCCGAGGTATTTGGGCCAAGATGAAAGGGGGTCAGTCGGGGCGCCGGTCGCGTTCGGGGACCGGATCGTCGCCCATGCCGCCCCAGGGGTGGCAGCGGGCGATGCGGCGCAGGGTCAGCCAGCCGCCGCGCAGGGCGCCGTGTTTTTCCAGCGCCTCGAGCGCATAGGCGCTGCAGGTGGGGTGGTAGCGGCAATTGTGCCCGACCCAGGGGCTGAGGAGCAGCCGGTAGGCCCGGACGGGCAGGGCGGCGATATGGGCAAGAGGGGTCATGGGCGTGGGGCGTGGATTTTCCGAAGCGCGGTGCGCAGGTCATTTTCCAGATCGATATAGGGCCGTTCTGCCGTGGCGCCTGCGCGACCGATCAGCACATAGTCCCAGCCGGGGCGGCCGTGATCGGGCAGGATGGCGCGGGCCACCGCGCGCAGGCGGCGTTTGGCGCGATTGCGGGCGACTGCATTGCCCACCTTTTTCGAGCAGGTGAAGCCCACGCGGATTGCGGCGGGATCGACGGGTTCGCCCGCTTTGCGCCGCCGTGCCTGAAGATGCAGACCGGTTGCGCCCTGGCGCCGGGCGCGGGCGGCGGCCAGGAAATCGGGACGGTTTTTCAGGACCTGCAGGCAAACGGAAACCGCCGGGGGCGTGTCCGCGGCGTCCGGCGTATTGCCTGCCACGTTTGCCTCCGGCGGTGTCATGTCCGTCTGCCTTTCGGCGTGGCTCAGGCGCTGAGCGACTTCCGGCCCCGTGCACGACGTGCGTTCAGGATCTTGCGGCCGGCCTTGGTGGCCATGCGCGCGCGGAAGCCGTGGCGGCGCTTGCGAACCAGGTTCGAGGGTTGGTAAGTGCGTTTCATCGCTTTGGCTCCGTCAGGCGGGCCCGATCCGGGATGGGATTCGAGCACCGTTTATGTTCGAAGCCCGTCCTTTAGGGGGTTGAACCGGGCCTGTCAATTCGAACCTGCGGGGATTTCTGCAACAATTCCGGGCGAAACGCTGCTCGCGGGGCGATTTTCGTTACAGAACCGCAAGAATGGGGCTGAGATCGGCCCCGCCGGCTCACGCGCGATCAAGCGGGCGTGAAGCGCCTGTCGCGCGGGGCGGCAAATGCGCATGTTGGGGGCAACGCGAAAGACGACGAATGGACAAACGCCCCATGGCCGACATGACCGAAACCCCCAAACCGGGCCTGGCCCGGCGCCTGCCGCTGATTGCAATTGCCCTGGTGGCGGTGATCGGGGCGTTCACGCTGAAGGACTATCTGTCCTTTCAGGCGCTGGCCGACAACCGCGAGGCGCTGATGGCGTTCCGGGATGCCAATTACCCGGTGACGGTGCTGGTCTTTCTGATCCTTTACGCGGTGATCGTCGCGTTCTCGTTGCCCGGGGCGACGATTGCGACGCTGGCGGGCGGGTTCCTGTTCGCGACCTTCCCCGGGGCGCTTTTCAACGTGATCGGTGCCACGGTGGGCGCGATCCTGATCTTTCAGGCCGCGCGCTGGGGCTTTGGCGAAAAGCTGGGGGCAAAGCTGGAAGGGTCCGAGGGCATGGCCAAGCGCATCAAGGACGGGATCGACGAGAACCAGTGGTCGATGCTGTTCCTGATCCGGCTGGTACCGGCGGTGCCGTTCTTTCTGGCCAACCTGATCCCGGCTTTTCTGGAGGTGCCGCTGCATCGCTTCGCGATTTCGACCTTCATCGGGATCATTCCGGGCACGGTGGTCTATACGTCGGTGGGGGCCGGGCTGGGCGCGGTGTTCGCCCGGGGCGAGACGCCGGATCTGGGCATCATATTCGAGCCACATGTGCTGTTGCCGATGCTGGGTCTGGCGGCGCTGTCGGCCCTGCCCATCCTGATCAAGGCCCTGCGCGGCAAGAAAGGATTGTAAGCCATGAACCGTGTCGAAACCGACCTGTGTATCATCGGCGGAGGCTCTGGCGGGCTGTCGCTGGCCGCGGGCGCGGTGCAGATGGGCGCGCGTGTCGTGCTGATCGAAGGGCACAAGATGGGCGGCGATTGCCTGAACTATGGCTGTGTGCCGTCCAAGGCGCTGCTGGCGGCGGGCAAGGCCGCGCAGGCCATGCGGCAGGCGCGCTTTGGCGTGACAGGGGCCGAGCCGGGCATCGATTTCGCCGCCGCCAAAGACCATGTGCGCGACGTGATCGCCACCATCGAGCCGCATGACAGTGTCGAACGGTTTACTGGGCTGGGCGTGCAGGTCATCGAAGCCTATGGCCAGTTCATATCCCCGACCGAGCTTCAGGCCGGCGATACGGTCGTCACCGCAAGGCGTTTTGTCATCGCCACCGGGTCTTCGCCCCTGGTGCCGCCGATCCCAGGGGTCGAGGACGTGACGGTTCACACCAATGAAACCATCTTCGACCTGCGGGCACGGCCCGATCACCTGTTGATCATCGGCGGTGGCCCCATCGGCCTTGAAATGGCACAGGCGCATCGGCGGCTGGGCAGCAAGGTAACGGTGATCGAAGGCGACAGGGCGCTGGGCAAGGATGACCCGGAACTGGCCACCATCGTGCTGGACAAGCTGCGCGGCGAGGGGATCGAAATCCACGAGGGGCAGATGGCCGCCCAGATCGGCAAGGCGGGCCAGGGTGTCTTTGTGCAAACCAAGGATGGCACCCGGTTCGAAGGGTCGCATCTGTTGATGGCGGTGGGGCGCAAGCCCAATATCGACCGGCTGAACCTGGATGCCGCCGGGGTCGAAACCACCCGCGCGGGCGTCAAGGTGGGGGCGGACCTGCGCAGTACGAACAAACGCATCTATGCCATCGGCGATGTGGCGGGCGGGCTGCAATTCACCCATGTGGCGGGCTATCACGCGGGCGTCGTGATCCGGCCCATCCTGTTGGGTCTGCCGGCCAAGGCGCGCACCGATCACATCCCGTGGGTCACCTATACCGACCCGGAACTGGCGCAGATCGGGCTGACCGAGGCACAGGCGCGCGATGCCCATGGCGACAAGCTGACCGTGGCGCGCTTCGACTATGCCGGGAATGACCGCGCCATTGCCACTGGCAAGACCGCCGGGCTGATCAAGGTGATGGTGGTGGGCGGGCGGCCTGTCGGCGCATCCATCGTCGGCGCACAGGCGGGCGAGTTGATCGGGATCTGGGCGCTGGCCATCGCCAACCGGCTGAAGATGAGCGCCATCGCCAACATGGTCGCGCCCTATCCGACACTGGGAGAGGTTAACAAGCGCGCGGCGGGTGCCTATTTCTCTCCGAAACTGTTTGACAATCCTTGGGTGAAACGGATGGTTCGTTTCGTGCAATCCGTATTGCCATAATTGCTGACAAGGCGGGCGTTCATGTTCCTCAACACGCTTTCGGGCCGGTTCCTGCTGCTGACGATTGCCTTCGTCATGCTGGCCGAGGTGTTCATTTTCGTCCCCTCCATCGCGCGATTCCGCGAGGATTACCTGCTGACGCGGCTGGACCGGGCGCAGATCGCGTCGCTGGCGCTGCTGGCGGCCGAGGACATGATCGAGGCGGATGTCGAGGCAGAGCTGCTGGAAAACGCCGAGGTGTTCAACGTCATCCTGCGCCGCGACGAGATGAGCCAGCTGATCCTGTCCTCGCCCATTCCCGCGCCGGTCCATGCCAGTTTCGATCTGCGCGATGCCACGGCGGCGATCCTGATCCGGGATGCGATGGTGCGGCTGGTGGATTCGCAAAACCGCGTGATCCGGGTGCTGGGCGCCCCCACGCGCGAAGCCGGCCAGTCGATCGAGGTCACGATGGAAACCGCCCCGCTGCGCATGGCGATGATCGATTACGGCCTGCGCATCCTGGCGCTGTCGGCGGTGATCTCGGTCATCACGGCGGGCTTGCTGTTCTTTGCGGTGCAGCGGCTGATGGTCAACCCGATCAAGCGTGTGGTGGGCGCGATGCAAAGCTATGCCAGCGCGCCCGAGGATGCCCGCCGCATCATCGAACCCATGGCCCATGTGCACGAGTTGAAAGAGGCCGAACATGCGCTGCAATCGCTGGAAACCCAGTTGACCGGCGCTTTGCGGCAAAAGGAGCGCCTGGCCCAGCTGGGCGGGGCGGTCGCCAAGATCAGCCACGATCTGCGCAACATTCTGACCACGGCGCAACTGTTTGCCGACCGGATGGAGGGCAGCCAGGACCCCACCGTGAACCGCGTCGCGCCCAAGCTGGTGAATTCGATCAGCCGGGCGGTGAACCTGTGCGAGACCACGCTGGCGTTTGGAAAGGCCGAAGAGCCGCCCCCGCGACTGGACCGGGTGACGCTGACCATGATCGTCAATGACGTCGTGGAAAGCGAACGGCTGGCGTCGGGCAGCCACGACATCAGCTTTTCCGAGGATGTGCCCGCCAGCATGGTGCTGCGCGCCGATGCCGAACAACTTTATCGCGTGCTGTCGAACCTGATCCGCAACGCCCGCCAGGCGATCATCGCCAGCGGCAAGGCGGGCGAGATCTGCATCGGCGCCGAAGAAGACGACCGCGAATGGGTGATCCGCGTGACCGATACCGGCCCCGGCCTGCCCCCCAAGGCGCGCGAGCATCTGTTCCAGCCGTTCCAGGGCGGCTCGCGCAAGGGCGGCACCGGGCTGGGCTTGGCGATCTCGGCCGAACTGATCCGCGGCCATGGCGGCAGACTGGAACTGGAAGAGACCTGCGAAACCGGCACCGCCTTCGCCCTGCGCCTGCCCAAGGTGGCCCATCCGGTCGAAAATCACACCGAATGACATTTTTGCCGAATTCCACTCTTGCAAACCCCGGACGGCCCGTCTAAATGAGGCCTCCACGCGCTGGTAGCTCAGTTGGATAGAGTACTTGACTACGAATCAAGGGGTCGGGGGTTCGAATCCTCCCCAGCGCGCCATTTCCCTCTTGTCGAATGACAGATAGTATTGAGTTTTTTGACACATAGGTCTGATTTGAACCTGTAAGTGTCGCAAACGGCTCGTACTCTATGATGGATCAATACGCAGCTTCGGCCCATAGCTGCCGTTCAGCAAGTCGGCCCGATGCTGCGCTGCGGCCCGACAAAGCAGTCATTGGCAGATGGCGGATATCCTTCCTCACCTACGACAAAAACCTGCCAAAACCGCAAAGGTTTTGCCGGGGGTTTTTGTCATCGCTAAGCGATTGATCGTGGGTGGGGCGGGACGCTCGGCCAAAAACGACCGTTTTTGCGACAGTCAGATGCTCTAGCTGCTTGTTGTTCGAATATTACTATTGCGTCTCACTTTAGTGAACGATGGCGCTTAGATTGCCGTCGCTAGGGATGTTCGATCCGCAAAATTTCGGATGACTCGCTGCGATACTTCAAAGATACCTGCCGTTGTCCTTAAGTCGTCATATCTCACGACCTCACCGATGCGATCAAAAATACAACCGGAGCGCTTCAGGATACGTTCGACGTAAAGATCGTATACCGAAACGATGTTTTCCATTCCGGCGTGTTCTGCGGTCTCGAATAAACCACGCAACAGTTCCCGTGTTGCGGTATTGATCATGTCTTCACCGAATTTACGACACGCTCGGGTATCGACGCAAAACCGTGAGCTTTCCCAGATAAGTGGATGGCGTATGACTGCGTTCTTGCCCATCACTTCAGGAAAAACATCGCTCAACATATGAGGCCCAGTGGTTGGCAATAGGCGAAGAGATGCGAGGAGCTGACCTTCTCCGTCTGAGACAACGATATAGAGTGGGTCTATATCATCAAAGCGGTCGATTTCATAACCGTCGCGCACGTCGACCCGCCATCCACGTCGTTCCGAAAATTGACGCGCTCTCAGCTGGTGCATCTGATGGATAAGGCTCTCATTACCGCCTCGGTTGCGAAACGAAATTTGATGGATCATGGTTCTTCTCTTCGCCAACTAACACTGATGAGACAGACTTAGGCGAAGGCGACGAGTCCGTTAACGACCAATAATTGGGGTATTGATGCCAGCCACAATTGCACCATGCGCCAAGGCAATCGCAACGGCCTGTGTCTTGTTGGCAACGCCCAGCTTGGCAATGGCGTTCTTCAGATAGAAGGCCACAGTGTCCTGCGAAAGCTGAAGAATTCGCGCAGTTTCCCAAGCAGTTTTGCCTGCGGCTGCCCACTGAAGTACTTCCGTTTCGCGATTAGACAGCTTTAGCGGCGAGACGGCGCAATCGCTGGCTTGCCCCCTCCTGACCTGCTGGTGAGACAGAAAAGCCAGATAGATGATTTCAGACAGGAACTCTTTCTTGAACAGATGCCAGCTTTTTTCCCGCGCCTCCATATTGATCGAAAAGAGTGCTGTGATGTTTCTTTCATCTCGAATGGGAATTGTAATCCCGTTATCCCTGATCCCATGTTCAGACGCCTCGCCGAAAAAGTCTTGGATGCGTTTTTCCTTCTTGTCGATGGTTGACCAATCGACGGGAAGGAAATTCCTCAAGCCGTTCTGCACGACTGGATCGATGCGGTGATAGTCTCGCTCATTATACCTTTCGAACCATGAGGCGGGATAGCTGGTCTTGATGACAGTTTCCACTTCGCCACTATCTGTCCGGTCGGCGCGAAAATAGGTGAAATGCTCTATGCCATAATCGCGCCCTATGTCACAAAGTTCCGCAATAATGTCGGCGTTGTGATCGACTATAACCTTTTCCTGGAAAAGATTCGAAATCAGGTGGTGGTTTTCAGAAGCTTCGGTGCTCATGAATCCTCCGAACGAATCGCCTACGCGTAAAGGCTAGATAGTCGTACAGTAGGCCAGAGGTCTTTCCAGACAACAACTTATCACGGGGATGGCGAGAAGTCGCCACTGCAACCTTTGCGGTAAATACCCCAAAACGGGGGTGATGAAGAAAACAAGAACGGCAGCAACTCTTCTCAGCAAGGGCACGGTCAAACTGAGGAAGGAGTGCAGCAATGAGAAGCACGCCAAGGACGAGTGCAAGAGTAACGTCGCATTTCGGTGAACTCATTCAGGGACCGTATCAGCTGGATGGCGGCTGGGAGTACAGCCTCGTCACCTTGCCGTGCCGGGCGCTGTCGACAGTGATGAGTCTGACGGGTTCAAGGTATCACTCGATCGGACCTCGCACGCGGCGACTGTGGGAAAACCTGCACGAACAGTTTGATCTGCCGCTCACCTATCGCATCTCCAAAAAGAGTAATATCCCAATCGGGAAAGGCCTTGGTTCATCGACCAGTGATCTTTTTTGCGCGGGGCTTCTCTTCGAGAAGGTTTACAGAAAGTTCGCCTCTATAGATCAGCTCTTCGCCACATGCACCGGTGGTGAGGTGGCGAGCGACCCACTGCATCTCGATTTCCCTGCAATCTTCGCGCAGCAGAAGAAGTCCGTGTTGGCGCGGATCAAGACAGTCAACACCAATATCAGTTTCATTGGAACGTTCTCCAAAGAAGTCGATCAGATCGAAACAGAGGCGCTTGCGATCCGGAACTACTCTGAAGATCACGTGAAAGCCTACAATGTCAGCAAGGCGCTACTGAGCTACGGGCTTGCCTCTGGTTGCGCTCGCTCCGTCGCGCGGGCCTGCGCGATTTCCGCCGAGATGAATGCCGATTTCGTCCATCTGAAGGATTTCAAGGAAATCTTCGAGATGCAGTTCAAGCTGGGTGCTTTTGGGTACGCGATCAGCCATTCAGGGCCCGCAATCTCGCTGATGTTCGATGATCCGGAAAAACGAGACAAGGCTCTCCCGAAGCTCAAGGAGGGTGGTTATGACGCTTTTGCGTTCGAAGGGCGTGTTTGATCAGATTATTAAATCAAACCTCCATTGCGACTCCGATGGGCTCGATGGATGGATGCGCTTCGATGTGATGAAGTGTATCCCAGCGACCTACATCATCGAAAAGGCAATTTCGGAAGGTCATATCGACAGCGACACCGTCGTGATTGAAACGACGTCGGGATCGTTCGGCGTGGGGCTTGCAGAAGTTTGTTGTCGCTATGGGTTGGAGCTGCATCTGGTATCGGACCCGGCGATAGAAGGCGTCGCTGCGACTAAGGCCCGGGCGCTCGGCGCGACGGTACACATCGTCCGGGTGCCAGATGCATCGGGTAACTTCCAGAAGGCCCGGCTAGCGATGGTTCAGGACTTGAAACAGACCTATCAGAAGCACTTCATCCCAGAGCAGTACGATAATCCCGACAATGTCAAAGCGTATCTGGCTTGTGCCGACCACTACCTCACAGAGACAGGGTTCGTCCCCGACGTTCTGATTGCCTCAGTCGGATCGGGTGGCTCCTCAAGAGGGCTCTACACCCAGTTCTCCCTCGCCAATCCAGACCTCGCCTTGATGGGCGTAGACACTCCCAGATCGGTTTTGTTCGGGGATCAGGACGGCAAGAGAGTACTGCGCGGATTAGGTAATTCGGTGACACCAAAGATCTTCTGCCCGTCAATATTCGCAGAGGCACACTGGGTCACCTATGACTGTGCTGTCACAGGCGCGCTGAGGCTTTACCGAGAACTTGGGTATTTCTGCGGGCTGACCTCTGGAGGGGTTTATTTGACCCATAAGGCGGTCCGTCGCAGGAACCCGAAGGCGCGCATCCTATCCATTTTCCCAGACAACGGGTATCGCTATACGGACGACTTGATGGATTGCGACGAAGCGCTGGTATCGGAACAATCTGCACCGGATGAAATCACGGGATTTCCTGACGGGTCTGCTCACTGGTCATACAGGAAATTGCGGGAGAAAACCCATGCATGAGAAAATTACGTTTTTTTCGAACAACCTTAACAACCTCGACGAAAACAAGGTGGGCTTTACCAACTATCTCCGGGACATCGGCTGCACGGTTACGATCTGCGATGTTAATACTCTGTGCTACAAGGCAGGAGAGTTCATTGCTCGCGGCAACGAGGTGCGTCATGAGCTGAACCTCGCTGACGGCATCCCATCGGACATAAATGTGTACCTTGAAGAGCAGGACGTGATCTGGCTGTTGAACCAACCTGCCCCTTGTTTCGGGGTTGATGCCTGGTCGCTTCTTTGGGCACTGAACCAGAGAGTGCCCTTTGTGAATGCTGTGGCAAATACATACCTCACTAACAATAAAGGGTTTCTGGCCGGGATACTGGACGAGGATAGCCTGGTTGACACAGTGGTATCCTATGACGCGGACGATCACCGGCAATTTTCTGAGAAATACAGCGGTAGCATCATCAAACCACCCTCGGACGGTTGCGGGAGCCGAGTGTTTCTGGTTGACCCATCGGGTGATAATTTCGGTGTTATTCTTCAGACGATGTGTGGCGGTTCCTCCGGTTCTCATATCCATGCAGACGCAATTACTGGACTGAACCGAACCTACGCCGTGTCCCAAAAATTTCTTCCGGGCAGCGAGGCGCGAGTGATCCTGGCTGGTGGGAAGTTTATAGGTGGCTACGGCAAAACCGCGCCGGATAACGACCATCGTGCAAACTTCGCGCAAGGCGGTGGATTCAGACGTGTCGATTTCTCTGAAAGTGATACGCATCGGTTCGGGAAGATTGCCCAGAAACTAAGCGACATCGGAGTCAACTTCTGTGGTTTGGACGTGCGCGACGGCAAAGTCCTAGAGTTCAATTTGGTCGATCCAGGCGGGCTTCACACGATAAAAAGAGAATTCGGCGAGGACCTTCATGGCGTTGCTTGGGACGCCATTGTCGAAAGCCTTCACGCATGATGGCCACCAATGTCGCCCCCCGGACAGGCATTGAACCGATCGGCTGGGCATACATCGCCTTATCAACACTGACGCTTCTCTCATTCTGGATGTACCGAGCGAATATCAATTTTTATGTCTACGACAACGGCGGCAGCCAATTCGAAATTTCACTTTTTGAAACAGCGTATTTCCTTCCGTCGATGTTCATTACGTATATCGGTGGTATAATCGCAGACCGATCAAAGGCATTGCTAAGATGGCTTATCCTATTTGCCACGCTAAATCTGGCGCTACTCGCAGGTGTCGCAGTTATGACCTATATCAGCGCGTTTCCGTTTTTGGGTCTGCTCGCTGCGACGGTTGCACTTGGAGTTATCGGCTCTCTCAGGAACCCACCGGCGGCAATCTTTGTGCGCATGATCTCTCCAAAACCGGCGATTGCGCAGATGAACGCTCTCCTCTCTGCCGGTTTCAACGTGGCGCGCATCACCGGGCCGCTCGCGGTTGGTGTGCTAGCGGTTTCTTTGACGACAGAAAATATCTTCATCGTCATACCGATAATCTGCATACCACTCGTTCTATTTTTCATTCTCATTCAAAGGCGAGTGAGTTCCGTAATCGACAAAGCGAACACTGCGGATGCCAATCCAAGCGCGGCGCCCGTCAGCGCCTTAAGCTTGGCGCGAGCGTATAGATTTTTTCTCGGCGCTATCGTGGTTTTCTTTCTGTCATCCAATCTTTTGTGGACAACGCTTCCTTTCGAAATTGAAGCATCATTTGGGAAATCGCAGGAACTTGTTTCCTACGCTTATGCTGTTTTTGGGGTCGGAGCAATTCTTGGCTCTGTCGCTCAACCGATTGTCTACAGACGGTACGGTGTGCGGTGGTGTTTTTCTGGTGGAGCACTGCTCTATGGCATTTATTTCGTCGCGGCACTGGCAATGGATGGTTGGCCGGTGTTCTGTTCTATTGCCGCAGCCGGAGCGGGTATGGGCATCTTCTACTCTTCAATCAACACTCATGTCTTGATGTCGCCGAATCCGACTAACCACGGACGGCTACTAGCGCTGTCGATCATGCTGACAAACGGCTTTCTTGCCATTGGCAGCATGACCCTATCCTCAGTCGCAACCTGGGGGTCGGACGAGTTGGCCTACACTGTTAGTATTATTTTTCTACTCGTCGTGACTCCCGCCATAAGCCTCAAAATCAAGTAGGAAACCTGATGCTTTATATCCTTGAGACGACGTCAACCGGTTCCGGTCTCGACTGCTATTTCGACTTGGCAGTCAAAGGCGAGACGGTACTGGTAACCGACTCTATTGAGAAGTACGCCAAAGACATAAACAGAGAGCGGCTAAGCGAGATTCGTGTGATCTCACATCGTGAATTCAATGCCTCACTTGAGACCGGAAACTGGCGGTACAACGCGCCCCAATGTATAATGTCGAATTCCGACGCTTATCTTATACTCGCAGCCGAGGCATCTCGCCGCCTAAGTCTACCTAGCCCTGCTCCGGAAGATCTCGATTTCTTTATGAACAAAGGCGATATGCGGCGCGCTATGATAGATGCGGGTTTGCCCACTCCAAAGATCCACGCCGTAGCCAGCGCGTGTGATGCGCGTAGTTACAAGGGCACCTTCCCGGTCGTTGCCAAACCGGCGAAGGGTACAGGGAGCATTGGAGTGAGGCTGTGTCGAGACGAAAAAGAACTTTCTGAATGGAGTGCGGAAGCGGCGTCGGTTAACGATCGTAATGCAGGCTTCCTGCTGGAGGGCTTCATCCCTGGCCCACTTTATTCGATGGAACTGATCCATCGAGGTCAGGGTGACCTCGTGCTATTGGGCCACACGAACCGCACCTTGGGACCGCCGCCTTATTTCGTTGAAACGTCTTACGCATTTCCCGTGCAGGTGCCTGAGGATGTCAGTCAGGATGTTCTTCGCCAAGTTCGGATGCTTTGCGTTGACATCCAAAGCTCAATGATGCTGCACGTTGAATATGTCGTCGATTTGGAGACCGGCACGCCAAAGCTTATCGAAATCAATCCTAGGGTTGCTGGGGGCATGCTCTCACGCATGATCAGCCTTTCTCTCGGCGAGAGTATTTTTGTGATTTGCTCCAAGGCGTGGACGCAAACACCACCAGAAAGCGTGGCAAGTACCTACTCCAGCGGATACTTCCACACTTGGAAGTACGCCGATAGAGACGGAGAGATCATCGAGATGCGAATGCCACAGGCGATGCAAGGATCCAATTACGTCATCGACTATTTCGTTAGCAAAAAGGTGGGAGATCAAGTTGCGCCATCTATGGATTTCCGCGGCGAGATATTGAGCCTTCTCGTTGGTGCAAAAAACAGCCAACTCGCCGCTGATGTTGGGCGCAACATTGTAGATAGCTCAGAAATCCGTATTCGGGAGAAGATCGTGACGGCGGTTTGAACCTGTCGTGGCTTGGTTCATAGGCCATGCGTCGGCCCTTGATCATTCTCGCGCTCGTTTTCAACCTCCTGATCCTTCTCCTGGTCTCGTTCGTCCTCGATCCCCAGCTTCTCGCGCGGCTTGTTCAGCACGTCCTTCAGGCGCTCGTTCACGGACGGCCTGCGCTCTTCGCGCCCGGTATCCTCGTCAAGCTCCGGATCGCTGTGCCCGTCCAGCCTGTGAACCGCCGCCTGGCCGTCGCGCCTGGCGTGCCCCCATCGGGTGGTCCAGTTTGATTGTTAGTGCATCGTTGGTCTCAGGTCCATTGGAACGATGCTTTCGGGCGCGGGTGGACGATATCCCAATGAGCTATGTGGCCTGACCGTGTTGTAGCGGATGCGCCATTGCTCGATCAGGATTTGTGCTTCGCGCAAGCTATGGAACAGCTCGCCGTTGAGCAGCTCATCCCGGAACCGGGCGTTGAAGCTTTCGCAATATCCGTTCTCCCAAGGTGATCCTGGTTCGATATAGGCGGTCTTAGCGCCGACGGCGGCAATCCAGTCCCGCATCTTCTGCGCGATAAATTCCGGGCCATTGTCGGACCTTATGTATTCCGGTGGGCCGCGGAGGATGAACAGGTCAGTCAGTGCGTCCAGCACATCGGTTGAGTTGAGCTTGCGGTCGGCGCGGATCATGAGTGCCTCCCTGGTTTATTCGTCGATGATATTGAGCGTTCGGTAAGTGCGGCCTTCAGCCGTGCGATCTTGGACGAAGTCATAGGACCAGACGTGATTGGGGCGCTCGGGACGCAGCCGCACACACGACCCGTCGTTCAGCCAGAGCCGTCCTCTCTTCTTCTGTTTCTGTGGGACTTTCAGCCCTTCGCGTCGCCAGATACGCTCAACCCGCTTGTGGTTCACACACCAGCCCGCGTTGTTCAGCAACCCGGTGACCATGCGATATCCATAGCGCCCGTACTGGTCAGCCAGCTTGACCTGCCCCCCGCGAAATCCCTCACCGTAATGTAGAGTCTGCGCCAACACTGAAGGAGCAGACACATGCGAAAGAGCCGTTTCACCGAGGCGCAGATTATCGGGATGATCAAAGAGCAAGAGGCCGGCATGCCGACAGCCGAGGTGTGCCGCAGGCATGGCCTAAGCACGGCGACTTTCTACAAGTTGAAGGCCAAGTATGGCGGGATGGAAGTGTCCGAGGCGGCCAGGCTGAAGGCGCTCGAGGGCGAGAACGCTAAGCTCAAGCGCCTGCTGGCCGATACCATGCTGGACAATGTGGTGCTGAAAGACCTTCTGGGAAAGAGCTGACGACATTGACGAAGCGGCGAGACGCGGCGCTCCGAGTGATGCGGGATCATGACATCTCGCAGCGCCGGGCCTGCAAGCTGGTTGGTGTCGATCCAAAGACAGTCCGGCGTGAACGCCCGCCGGACTGTGCCGAGATCCGCAAGGAGATGCAGGAGATCGCCGGCAAGCGACGTCGGTTCGGCTACCGCCGGATCGGGGTGCTGCTGGAACGCAAAGGCATGAGCATGAACCACAAGAAGCTATACCGGATCTACCGCGAGGAAGGGCTATCCGTAAAAAAGCGGCGCGGTCGCTAGCGCGCACGTGGGACGAGGACGCCGATGCCGGTCGCGGGACGCCCCAATGCGCGCTGGTCCTTGGATTTCGTGTCTGACAGCTTCGGCCCATTGCAGACATTGGTCATGGGTAGCTGTCGCTGCGGTGCGGCCCGTCAGACCGGCCATTCGCTGCGCGCGCAAGATCTTGGATGCTGCGGACCGGTAGTGTGCGGACGAAGCAGACAATTCAAAAGCGACTTTGAATGTCCGCTGTTGATTTTTGCGCTTATCAAAGGTAATCGGGTCGCCTGTCTCAACCCCGAACCCCACGGAAGTCCGATGTAGTCGCAGCGCACATAATCAGACCAACACCTTGGTAAATCCTGCCGGGTGGTTTTGTGCGACCAATCGATACATTGTGAGACTGTTATGAATATCCAGAAATACCCGCGTACGCGGCACATTGAAGGCTCACGCCTTCAGGTGGGCGATATGGCGGATGACAAACCAATCAAAGAGCTTTCAGGCCAGCTCCTGATTGTCGAAGAAAAGCTTGACGGGGCCAACTCCGCCGTGTCCTTCGATGCGGATGGCAATCTGCTGCTGCAAAGCCGTGGGCATTATCTGACTGGTGGCGGTCGGGAACGTCACTTTGCCTTGCTCAAGACATGGGCTGCGGCCCATGCCCATGTCCTGCACCCGGTGCTGGGCCATCGTTTCGTCATGTATGGCGAATGGATGTACGCCAAGCACACTGTGTTCTACGACCGGCTGCCCCACTACTTCATGGAGTTCGATGTGCTGGACCGGGAGACGGGCGCATTCCTGAGCACGGCGGCCCGTCGGTCTCTGCTCACCGGATTGCCAATCATGCCGGTGCCTGTCGTGCATACGGGCGAAATCAAATCAGTTGAACAGTTGGTCAGCCTGACCCGGCCTTCACCGTACAAATCGGAAGCGTGGCGTGATGCACTGTCGGTGGCGGCAGAGCGGTCCGGCAGCCGTCCTGACATGGTTGACCAGCAGACGGAGGACAGCGACCTGGCCGAAGGGCTTTACCTGAAGAAAGAAAATGCGGACCACGTGGAGGATCGGTTCAAGTTCGTCCGGGCTGACTTCTTACAGGCGATTGAAGCGGCTGACGGGCATTGGCACGACCGTCCTATCCTGCCGAACAGCTTGGCCGATGGTATCGATATCTTTGCGCCCACGTTGGGTGTGAAAGGGGCCTACGATGCGTAAGCCCGACACTCACTCCGTCACCCACGATCACCTGCTGGCCTTGGTCCCAACTGGCCCAGTTTGGCAGGTGGACTGGGGCGAAATTTGGTCGTTATGGCCAGAGCTCGCCACCCTCGACACCTGTCCGCAGGACCCGATCCATCATGCCGAAGGCGATGTCGGGACCCACACACGGATGGTTGTCGAGGCTTTGGTTGCGGACCCAGACTGGCAAGGTCTTCCCGATCTGGACCGGGCCAACCTGTTCTGGGCCGCCATCTTGCATGATGTCGGCAAGCCCGCCGTCACAAAGCATGAGGATGACGGGCGCATATCTTCCCGTGGCCATTCCCGTGTTGGTGCATCCATTGCACGGGAACTGCTGTGGTATGCGGGGTCTCCGTTTGCTTGGCGTGAAGCCTTGTGCGGGATCATCGCCCACCATCAACTGCCGTTCTGGCTGATCGAGCGGCCTGACCCCAATCGCTTGGCCATTGAAACATCGTGGCGGTGCAGGCCGGATCACATTTGCATTCACGCCAAAGCCGATGCGTTGGGTCGGACATGTCAGGACCAGCGGGCTATCCTGGAAAGCGTCGGCCTCGCTGCACTGACCTTCAAAGAGGCCGGTTGCTGGGATCACCCATTCGCCTTCGCCAACGATGAAAGCCGGGTCGCCTTTTTCGAACTGGAGCATCGTGATCCGCACTATGCGGCTCATGAGGCGTTCCCATGCACGATCACCGTCATGTCGGGCCTCCCTGGTGCAGGGAAGGATACCTGGATAGCCAAGCATCGCCCGGAACATCCAGTGGTCAGCTTGGATGCCATCCGGGGCGAACTGGGCGTCTCTGCCACCGATAACCAGGGCCAGGTCATCCAGGCGGCACATGAACAGGTGAGAGAGCACCTGCGGGCCGAACGTGATTTTGTATGGAACGCAACCAATGTGACACGGCAGAACCGACTACGGGTTCTGCGGCTTCTGCGTGACTACGGTGCTCGGATCGAGATCGTCTATCTCGAACCACGCCCAGATCAACTACGGCGCCAGAACCGGGATCGACCAGATGCTGTCCCCGATGCTGTCATAGCGCACCTGGCAAAAAAGTTAGAGCCGCCGCAGTTGTGGGAAGCGCATAGGGTAAATCTGGTATAGCAACACCGCGCGAATGCGGACATTCAAGCGTAACGCAGCATCCGGTAGGTATGGGCTCTCACCAGACCTTCTCCGCACGCGCACACGTGCATGTTAAGCTTAGGTGCCAATGTCTGGTTGGCGCTGTGGTGGATCGTGGCGGATGGGAGGAACCATCATGACCATTGCAAACTTACCTGCCATTCGGGCCTGTCGCCCTGCCTGGAACAAGGGTCGCGTCGTAGGACAGAAGCGTCCCCTGATGCCAAAACATGTCTGGGCCATCCGAGTACGTCTCGAAATAGCTGAGAACCATCGCGATCTGGCGTTATTCAGCCTCGCCATCGACAGCAAGCTTCGCGGTTGCGATCTGGTAAAGCTGAAGGTCGCGGACATCTACGCTTCCGGTCAGGTCAAGGAGCGCGCCTCGATCATCCAAAGCAAGACGCAGCGACCCGTGCGGTTTGAGATCACCGAGGGGACGCGCAAATCCATTCTGCGATGGATGGAGGAGCCGCTAATGGTTGGTTCGGAATACCTGTGGCCCGGTCGGTTTCACGAACGGCTGCACATTTCGACCCGGCAATACGCGCGGCTTGTCCGCGAATGGGTCAAATCGATCGGGCTCGATCCCACATCGTTCGGAACTCATCCAATGTGACGAACCAAAGTTGCACACATTTACCGCAAGACCGGTAACCTGCACGCGGTTCAACTGTTGCTCGGCCATACGAAGATGGACAGCACCGTTCGATACCTCGGTGTCGAACTCGAAGACGCGCTAGCGATCTCTGAAGCCGTTGAAATCTAAAGACAAGGGCCGCCTTCACGGACGGCCCAGAGCCGTCATTGGCCACTCAATATTATCGCTGCATTGCGGTCCGTCGAAGGAGACATTCGTCGGAATTGCAAATAACTTAGTTCCAAAAGATATTTTGTCAGGGCATTTCTCTTAGATTATGAGCTGCACCAACCCAGCAACGCTTGCAGCTACCACTCCGTCCTGAATGATTTTTTGTTTCGCTTCTGTTGAAAGAGCTTCGCCCTTCAACATGGACTTGGCATTGGCCGCAAGTGTCACCATCGCGGCGACGCCCATACTCTCGACAATGTCCGCGTCGGCTCCATGTCCGAGCTTTTGTAAAGCCGAGGACGTGTCAGCTGCAAGGTCGGTATTGCTGAAACCAGAGGAAGACCAATCTGGTGAAGAGGCAGCAACCTCACTCGTTACGAGCACGTCGATGTTTTCGTATTTTTCGTTGTGGTCACGTACGTAAGACGCGTAATTTGTCGCCTTGAGCTGGACTTCTGAAACATAGCCTGTCTCAACATTGATAATTCTCACATCTGCGCCAGCGTGATTTGTATCGCCGAAAAGCTCGACGATATACTCGTCGCGATCCAGGTTCTCTTTTTGCTGAAACGCAAGCTCGTGATAGATCCCTTTCACGTTGTTTTTGAGCCCGGAAATTTGCTCAACAGATAGCGATTGCACGTATTCAGACAGCTCAAGTTCACTAGCATCAGCAAGGCTTTTGTTTGATCGACGTAGCGCCTGTAGAACCAATTCCTCGTCTTCCGTGAAGGAAGGGACGGTGTCTGACATCAGTTTCAGTATTGTGGCAGATACGACACCTGTTGCGACAGGGGCAGCAGAAGAGGGATTTCTTCTGACTGATGACTTTTGCCCATTCGTCGTTGAAAGGGCTTCGAACATTTCAACCAAGTTTACCTTGCAATCTTCAAGGCGCATCAACGGAAGATCCGGCCAGTCGCTGACTTTGGCAATGCAGACGTCCAACTGTTCGAGGAAATCATGTTTTAAGTTACGCTGCAGGGTCTCAGCGGTGAGTGGGTCCAAAACGGCGTTCTGATTTGCTCGCTCGCGAAATGCCGTGGCCAACATCAAACATGTCTCGACGAACCGCATTTCTTGCGGGTCTAGGGATTTTTTCTTGCGCCGTCTTCCGGTCCATTTTCCAACAAGTTTGCGAGATCCAAAATATGCGAGCGCGCCTCCAGCGGCAGCTACACCCAGTACAATCCACCCGCCAGTTACAACGCTTCCGCCTATCCACGCCAACGCGGCACTGTTGAAAGCTGCCCCTGAAAGTGAAGAGATGGCCGTGCCTGTGCTGGCTGTTCCGAGAATGGATGCGATGGAAAATAGACTTGCTGTCGTACCTGCCGCAGCCAGTTTCCCTGAAAGCGCTGTAACGATCCTTGCCGAAGTGCCACGCTTTTCAATCAACAGCGCATCGACGAGGTCTTCCAAAGAGATTGCTCCTTTTTCGAAGAAGTTCTCCGGTGTGTACTTGGTATGCCTAAGTTCAAATTCTGCGATCTTTTCAACAGCGTGATCTTTGAGAGCTTTACCCCCTTTTGCGGCGAGCTTTCCTGACTGCCGCCCCAAGGGCTTGGCGATTGCCCAGCCAGTTTTCCCCGCGACCTTGGCTAAGAACAGCGCTGAACGCCCGGTCGCACTTGCCGCTCGAGATGACAATGGAGTCTTATTTTGTTTCTTCTGATACAATTTTAGCTCTTTAAGGGGTTTGATCTGTCGGGGAAGTGGCAACCTATGATTGCTTATGTGGTTGGTAAAGCCCAATGATAACATCCGGCCCTAACCGGTCATCCAAGGCCACCGCTGGTTCCGCATCGCAACTACACCGAAGCGGTCATTAGTTGGGGCGGCCGAAGACTGGTGCCACCTTTTCAATGCGATATCTCTTCCTGAATTCGTGGAGCACCATTTCGAGCGTCGCCTCAAAAGTGCTCTGGTCAAACATCATCGTCTTCTTTGCTTCGTGAAGGTACCGCCAGTCGATAAATGCATTCTTGTGCTGCGTGAGAATATCACGAATACCGTAGTCGACGAAAAAGAGGCTGGGGTGATGTGGCATCACTGATCGCTTGAACTCCTGATCAAGCCTCTGTTGACTTTCGGGCAACAAGGCATCGAACAGCTTTGTTAAGTCGTGAGACTTAAGTACATTTGGATTGTCATGATCGAAAACGAACCATGCCTTGAGCGCCAATTCCATTGAAAGAGCCAGCAGCATTGGCTCAACGCCGACATGTTCTCGGTCGGCCCAATCCTCAATCTCGTCAAGCTGTTGGTCTGGAAAGCTCCTCGTCTTCCGCAAAATCGCCCTCGCGGCATCGCAGATTCGAATAGCGGTCGATAGACGAGCGCTCATATTTAGTCCTCTTGCTTGCCTGTAGCCAGATTGGATGCCAAGCGGCTCTCATGCAAGTCGGCAAGCTGTAAGGTTCCATGACGGCCCATTGCAGACATTGGTCATGGGTAGCTGTCGCTGCGGTGCGGCCCGTCAGACCGGCCATTCGCTGCGCGCGCAAGATCTAGGATGCTGCGGACCGGTAGTGTGCGGACGTTACTGCCTTTCGCTTCGGTTGCGCCAATGGCGGCTTTGGATGAATGGGCTGGGTCACAAACGGTCGGTTTTGCCCGCGACAGAAACGTATGAGTTTGGGCGTTTAAACTATCCGCTTGCACACCAAACACGACCAGTAAGCAGCATCGCCGACCACAAGATCACACGCCTCGACGAACTCATCCACTCGCGCTACGCTGCCCAAGCAGCGTAGCAAGCCTCGCGCCGATTCAACAGGTCGGGTTCAGCGGACGGGCACTTTTGGGATCAAGCAGCGGCTTGCTATTCTTCAGATGCCGCCTGATGATCGTCTTCTGGGTTGATCCGTCAGGTATCACCCGCGCTGGCTTTGGCTGAAACGCTAAATCAATCAGTTCAGGGAAGATGGTAAACACTTCTTCGCGTGCTTCTTTCGGCAGCGTCCGAAGCGCCTCTGGTCCAGCAAAGAGGCTTTCGCTGGGTGCGCCTTCAGCAAAAATCACCTCGTGACGGTCAAAAAGGATGTGGAAATATTCAACCTCTTCAATGCTGTCGTCGACAAAGATGCCCGGCAGGTCTGTCAGTTTGATGGCCGCGATCAGTGCTTCATCGGTGCCGCAAACCCGTTGCACGATCTTTGAGGACACCAACATGCGATGCTGACGTGAGGTCAGCAAATCGCGCCGCGGCAGCCCGTTGCCCAAGGCCCCCGCGACCATACGCACCGGCAATAGTTTGGGGTTCTCGAATAGGGCATTGGCCTGATAGGTGTGCGACCCGATCCAGCGGATTTTGGCTGGTCCTTCAGTTGTCACAGCCGTGTCGCCGACCGACAGCGCTTCAATCGGTAGTGGCCCATCAGCCGTCTCGATCAGTGTGCCGCGCGTAAAACAAACCGCGCCGATGATCCCAGCATAAGAGTCGGAATTTGTCGGCGTGGTGTTTTCTCGGGTAAAGCTATACGCCACGCCGGGCACGAGCGGTATCGACGGCAAATACCCTACGAGGGTGCCGGACCCTTGGGTGCTTGCTGGATTTGTGTCTATTTCTATCTCATACAATTGGACGGTGACCAATTCACCATTGATGGTGGCGGTCAGCGTATATTCCCACTCTGAATAGGCCGTGGTCTCGCTTCCGCCCGCGAGTGAGCCGATGATCGTGCCATCACCCAAAACAGCCTGACCGTATTGGTTGTCGTCATCACCATCTTCATTGGCAAATCGGTCTCCACCCAATAGACCGTCGTCATCATCAATCGTCAGGATCGTGTCAGTCGCTGGATCATAGGGCTCGGTCAGCGTAACGGTACCAGAACCGCCAATGAGACCAGCAAGGGCGTCGGGACTATACAGCTCAAAGACAGGCATTATTACACCCTGGCGAATAAAAAAGGAACACTGGATAACTAATAAGTGTTTTTGCGCAAAAGCGCAATTTATCGGAGGAAACAGAGATGTCGACTGCCTCGCATTGGCGGACGACAGCTGACATTCGCATGACGGGTAGCATCGGTCACTTCGGGCTCCAAGCCGACCTCGGATGCGACGCAGCATCCTGTGATATGGTGGCATCGTCAACGTCGGGTTGTCGTTGTGGGAGGGCATGGCGGATCGGAGGATCAGTCATGGAAACACCAAACTTACCGGCCATTCGTGCGCTTCGCCCCGCATGGAACAAGGGTCGCATCGTTGGTCAGAAGCGGCCTTTGAAACCCAAACACGTTTGGGCAATCCGCGTTCGACTTGAACTGGCCGAGAACCATCGCGACCTTGCGCTGTTCAATATGGCCATCGACAGCAAACTGCGCGGCTGCGACCTGGTGAAGATGAAAGTCGTCGACGTCATGGCGTCTGGTCAGATCAAAGAACGGGCATCGGTCCTTCAAAGCAAAACCCAGAAACCTGTGCGATTTGAGATATCCGAGGGCACACGCGCCTCTGTCGAAAAGTGGATGGAAGATGAGCTCATGGTCGGCTCGGAGTACCTTTGGCCGGGTCGGTTCCATGAACGTCTGCACATCTCGACACGCCAGTACGCCCGGATCGTCCGAGATTGGGTCACGTCGATCGGTCTGGAGGCCAGCGCATACGGAACGCATTCGATGAGGCGAACAAAGGTGACCCAGATCTACAAGAAGACGGGCAACCTGAGGGCGGTCCAGCTGCTACTTGGGCACACCAAAATGGACAGCACCGTCCGGTATCTCGGCGTGGAACTGGAAGATGCCCTTGCGATTGCAGAGGCCATTGAAATCTAGCAACTTGGGCCGTCTTCGCGGGCGGCCCA
>NZ_NSBT01000010.1 GCF_002285435.1 Actibacterium ureilyticum | reverse complement strand
GACATCAAGGACCTCACCGAGCGCTTTGCCAAGCGGTGGGATGCGGGCTTCAAGCCCAAGCTCGGACAGACCACCCACATGCTCATGTCCTTCCCCGTGGGCACGCGTGGGGAGGATGTGCGCGACATCGCGACGGACGTGGCCGAGCGGTTCTTCCAGACTGATAAGGGGCATTTCGACTACATCATCGCGGTGCATGAGGACCGGGATCACCCGCATGCGCATCTGGTGCTGAACCGCCGCTCGCAGGAAGGCGAGTTCTTCTTTCTGGGGCGCAACCACCGCTTCAACTATGACGACTTCCGTCTCGCCATGGTCGAAGAGGCCGAAAAGTATGGCGTGCGCCTGGAGGCCACGCGCCGGGTGGATCGCGGGGTTGTACATTACCCAGCCCGGACCAGCGAGATCTACGCCGCGAAAGAAGAGGGTCGCGCGCCCCGCGAGCGCGAACGCGTGGGGGCCGACCTGACGCGGACGCTGGCGGAGATTGCCAACACCAGAACCGTCTACCACTCGCTTGCCGCGGAAGCCTCGAGGGAGGCCCGCGAGGATATTGCGGCGGCGCTCTTCCGCGCGGGCGAGGTGCTGGCGCGCGGCGGGCAGGTGGACCGAACAGGAGATGTGTATATGGCCGAGGATCAAAGTTTTGAGGATTTGAGAAGCCTCTATGCGGAGAAGCTCGCCCGGGTGCAGGGCATGATCGCCGAGAAGTCTGACGCGGAACGTCCCGTGCTGGAAAAACGCCTCATCGAGATTCAGACGCAGGTCCAGCACATGCAGCCGCTCGGATTGCGTTCTCGCACGTTGTCTGAGGTGCCGTCGGAGGGCGGGGTCTACTCAGAGGCGAATATCGACACCAACCAGCTAGAACGTCTTGCCGAGCCAGGCCTGCGCTCACGGATCGACGCGGCCCTGCGCGGCACGGGGATCAGCACATCCGAAGTGGTGGCCCGGATCGAGACCGGTGCCTCGAGCGCCGCGCTGGAGCATCAATGGATCGCAGATGATCTCTCCAAGGTGGCCGAGGCGCGCGATCTGAACCTCGAACGCCGCGCCGATCTGGAACAGGCGCGCGACATTCTCAACGATGTGCATGTCACGCTCGGCACGCTCTTGGAACGGGAGAACGTGCTGCGCCGGGATGGCGTCATGGAAGCGGAACCGGTCAGCGAGCGGTTCCATTATCACCGGGACGCGGTGCGGGCGATGGAAGGGACAATCCGTCAGGAGATGCGCGCAGACGGCCTGACAGCGCAGCAGATCGAGGACCGGGATTGGGAGGTTGTATCGCGAGCGGAGCGCCGGATCGAGACGGAGCAGCGCGCGTATCTCGAAGCACACCCGGACCTGCTCGCACGCCCCGGCGATGTGATCGACCGGTCTGAACCCTACAGGGAGACCATCACCGATGCGGCCCGCGCCAGCGAGATCACCCGCGAGGTCGACCGGATCATGGAGGGACGCGACCTCCGCACGCCCGTTGCATATGCTGTCACGGATGACTTGCGCGCGCGCTATCCGGACATGCCGTCCCATCTCGCCCGTGGGCTCGGCGCGACCTATGCGGCCGTCGTCGAGATACGGGACACGGAGGCCATCAATCAGGTCCGCCGCGACAACGAGTTGCGCGAGGGGCTTGGGTCTGCCAAGCGCGACGACCTCCTCGCAGCCCGCGGTGAAACGGCGCCGCAGACTGACCGTGCCAACCGTCTTGCAGACGAGATTGCGCGTGTCCTGGAGCATGAGCGGGCGGGGGAGTTGTCCGCGCCCTTCGAGACCGAGGCGGAGCGGGACGCCTTCCGGGGCGAGATAGCGCGGGTGCTGGATGACCGCCAACTCGTGCGGCTCACATCCGGTGATGCCGATGCGCTGGACAAGGTTCTAGAGGACCGCCTCGACCGGCTTTATGTCGCCAAGGTCTACCTGCAATCCGATGCCGCGACGGCCAATACGGAGGCCTTGCGCCAGGTGGTCGATGATCTTGCCGATGCTGAGTATGAAAAACACCGCGCTGCGGACGTGGATGGCGAGAACGAGCGGGGCCAGGTCCATTGAGCGCCGCCATGGGAAAGGCGCGGATCGCCACAGGGGTCTTTCTGGTGACGCTGGTGACCGGGGCCATGGGCTACACCATCGCCTCGGCGGTGTTGACCTACCAAGATCTCGGGTTCGGGGCTGAGATCGACTTCGCCTATATCGCGCAGAATTATCTGGCGATCCTCGATCGTCGCCCGGAGGATGCCCAACTCATCCATTTGATCATCGGCAGCTTCGCCGCCGCCGGCCTAATGCTGAGCCTCGCCCTCTCAGGGTCCGCCCTCACACGCTTTGGCCAGACCCATTGGCAGTCTGCGCGCGAGATGAAGGCCAACGGGTTCTTCGGCAATCCTGGGACCGGGTTCATCCTCGGCAAGCTGGGGCCGCCGGGCTCCCGCGCCAATTACATTTGCTCGAAAGTCTTCCCCCATGCGCTGATCGTGGCCCCCACGGGCCGCGGCAAGACCACGGGGTTCGTCATTCCGAACCTGCTGACCTGGCAGGGCTCCGCCGTGACGCTCGATGTGAAGGGTGAGTGTTTCGAGGCAACGGCCCGGCACCGCGCGGCCCAAGGCGACAAGGTCTATCGCTTTGCCCCCACCGATTGGGAGGGCAAGCGCACGCATCGCTACAACCCGCTCCTGCGCATCTATCAACTGAAAGATCCCGCGCGCCAGCAGATGGAATTGCAGCTTCTCGCGACGCTCTTCCTGCAGAGCGACAACGACCGGGTGCAGGGCCTCCTCAAAGGCGGGATCGATCTCTTCGTGGCGGCAGGCCTGCTGGCCTTCCAGCGCAAGCGTCCGACCTTGGGCGAGATCTACCGCATCGCGGCCTCGGGCGGGAACAAGCAGAAGGAGTATTTCGCGCGGGGCCATGAGGTCGACAACAGGGCGGCCAAACTGATCTTCACGCGGCTGGCCTCCACCAACAACGACACGCTGACCTCTTATGTCTCGCTTCTGATGACCTCGGGGCTCGATCAATGGCAGAACCCGGCGATCGATGAGGCGACGGCGGTGTCGGATTTTGATTTTCGGACGATCCGCAAGAAGCCCTTTTCGGTCTATCTCGTCGTCCAGCCGCTGATGGTGAAGCCGCTTGCGCCGCTGATCCGGCTCTTCTTTTCCGATCTTCTCTCGGCCATGCAGGAAAAGGATCCCGGGCCAGACGAGCCGTGGCCCGTGATGATCATGCTCGACGAGTTCAATCGCCTCGGAAAAATGCCCATCGTGGTCGAGAGCATCGAGACCCTGCGCACCTATCGCGGCCACCTGGCTGTGGTCACGCAAACCATCCCCGCCCTCGATGAAATCTATGGCGAGAACACCCGCCGCGCCCTGCAGGGCAATGCCGGCGTGAAGCTCTACCTGACGCCCTCGGATGAGAAGACCGTCGAGGAGCTGAGCAAGGCGGTCGGCAAGACCACAAAGACCGTGGTCACGCGCTCACAGTCCATCGGCAAGAACCCCTTTGAGGGCCGCAGCCAATCCACACGGACCGAAGAGAGTTCCTTGCTCCCTGAAGATGAGGCCCGCCGCCTGCCCCTCGACGAGATCGTCATGGTCATCGATGCCCAAATGCCGGTCCGTGCGAAGCGGATCCAGTATTTTGACGATCGGTTGTTCAAGGCGATCCATGCGGCACAGACGGGGGAGTTGCCGTTTCCGGAGCCGGTGGGAGGAGGATCGCACGGCACGCTGCCGCTGAGTATGCGCGCCGTGCCGATGACACCGCCACCGGTCGGCCCCCGTAGTTCTGAAGCTGATGTGGAGCGGGCATACGAGGGCGTTGACAGTCAACCGTCAGGGCAATCTGATGTTGTTCCAAAGAGGACCGCGCCTGTCGTGCAAGCCGTTATCGCCGAGGAACAGCGCCAGATGGAGATGGATTTTGAGGGCCAGGTTGCGGATGTCGAGACAGTGGGGGTGGATGATGAGGCGCAGATGCGCTCTGCCGTTGATGGCTTGGACGATATGGAAGCGATGCTGCGAGAGGGGGATGTCGAAAAGCTGGTTGCTCGATAGCGTGGTGCGCATCGCCATCTTTCAGGGAGGGCGGAATCCGGTCGTTCGCCGCTTCGCAGCATGCACCTGAGGGGATCGTCAAAGCAGACATTGATCTCCCGGGAGATCTATATCGCCATTACTCGGATGCGTTCGTCAGGCAAGTTATCATTCACGGTGACTTCGGTATGAAATGGGATTCGAATGTCGGGCTGACCCGTGAAGCAGACCGAGACAACAATCATACCAATGCGAATTTTCACGGGCTGCTTTTTGATCCCATCGTTCAGGCGATTTGCAAGATGCGACAGATGTCTGCGTGTTCAAGCGCAACGGGATTTGCTTTGGTGGATGAAGCATACGCGCTCAGCTTTGCGATACTATCGAATTCTGACTCGGCAATGCCTAAATCGCACAAACTCGGCAATCCTTTGGACTCGATAAAGCAATGCAGGGCCGATGCTCCGCTCCCGCCGGGGTCGCCAAGCCCATCGGCCAGCCACCCGTTCACTTTGTCAAAACGCACAGTGTCCGCGGATAGGCGCGTCAGGGCTTCGGCATTTACGGTCAGTCCAGGGGCCAGAAGTCGGCCACAGATAGCACCATGGGGGGCACCGCGCCCACCGATGACGGAGGCCAGACCATGTATGATCCCCAAGCCGGAATTCGCCAGCGCAATGCCGCTGAGAAAGCTTGCGCGCGCCATTGTGTCCCGTGCCTGAGGATCTTCGCCTTCCATCAGCCTGTGCAATGCGGCCATGGCCGGTCGGATATTGGCCTCGCACAGGGCGTCCGTCACCGGATTGGCCCGGTTGCACAGATAGCTTTCGATGAACTGGGTGATCGCGTCCAGCCCGCTCGCCAGCGTCAGACTTTTGGGGGACCCGTCAGTCAGTGCGGGATCCACGATCGCCAGGTCCGGGACGAGGCGCGGGTCGCGAAGGCTGATCTTTGCCTCCAGTTCAGGAACGCCAATCACCGCGTTCCGCGTCGCTTCGGCTCCGGTTCCGGCGGTTGTCGGCATGGCAATGAAAGGCAACGGTTCGTTCAGCTGTCGCGGGGATGCGTTGCCCTGTTCAAGATATTCCGCGGGATCGCCCTCGCTCACGCAGAGCCCGGCAACTGCCTTGCCCAAGTCGATTATCGCTCCGCCTCCGACCGAGACAATGCACTCCGCCCTGTGATCCCGGGCGATGGCAACGGCATCACGGACGTCGTCCAGATCCGGTTCTCCGGCTGAACACACAATCTTCAGGGAACCGCCCAAGCGGGTCAATTCCGCTGCCAGTTCGTCAACCCAGGAGACCGACCTTCCCCGAACCAGCAACACACGGGATCCTATCCGTGCGATCTCATCCGCGGTCGTAACACGACAGTCACGACCGAAAATCGTGCGGTTCGGAGCGGTCAGCGCAAAACCCGTCATGCGGCGGTGGTGCTCCCGATTTCCTGGCGCACATAATGCGCTGCCATGTCTGACAAGGCGATGGGCCTGATCCGCGGCGCATGGCCCACGCTGCCGAATTGCTCGAAACGGTCGCGGCAGACGGCGGACATGGCCTCGATCCCGGGGGCGAGGTATTTGCGTGGATCGAACTCACCGGGATGTTTGGCAAAGACTGTGCGGATCGCGCCGGTCAGCGCCAGCCTCAGGTCCGTATCCACGTTGACCTTGCGCACGCCATAGCGGATGCCCTGCTGGATTTCCTCGACCGGTACGCCCCATGTCGGGGCAATCTCGCCGCCATGGGCGTTGATGATATCCTGCAAATCCTGCGGCACCGAGGAAGAGCCATGCATCACCAGATGCGTGTCCGGCAAGCGTGCATGAATCTCGCGCAAACGGTCAATCGCGAGGATCTCGCCATCGGGTTTGCGGGTGAACTTGTAGGCTCCGTGCGATGTCCCGATGGCCACGGCCAGCGCATCGACGCCGGTCAGCCGCACAAATTTGGCCGCTTCTTCCGGGTCGGTCAGGAGCTGTTCACGCGACAAGGCCCCTTCGAACCCGTGCCCGTCCTCCGCCTCGCCGCGCAGGGTTTCGAGCGACCCCAGATGCCCGATCTCCCCCTCGACCGACACACCCACCAGATGCGCCATTTCGACCACCTTGGCCGTCACCGCGACATTCTCTTCAAACGTGGTCGGTGTCTTGCCATCGGCTTTCAGCGAGCCATCCATCATGACCGAGGAAAATCCGTTGGTGATCGCCGACAGGCAGGTGGCTGGCGCGTTGCCGTGGTCTTGATGCATGCAGACGGGGATATGCGGGTAAAGCTCGATCGCGGCACGGATCAGATGCGACAGCACGATGTCATTGGCAAAGGCGCGCGCCCCCCGGCTGGCCTGCATGATGACCGGGCTTTGGGTGGCGTCCGCTGCTGCCATGATGGCCAGCATCTGCTCCATGTTGTTCACGTTGAACGCGGGCAGCGCGTAATCATGTTCCGCCGCGTGATCGAGCAGCTGACGAAGGGATACGAGAGCCATGGGAGGGTCCTTTCCTCAGGACGCGGCCGAACCGGCGTCCGCAGTATGATATTGTGCAATTCGGTCCACCTCGTTGGCGGAACCAAGGATGACCGGCACGCGCTGATGATGGCCCGTGGGCTGAAGATCGAGAATGCGACTATGGCCGTCCGTGGCGGCGCCGCCCGCTTGTTCCACCAAAAGCGCCATCGGGCTAGCCTCGTAGAGCAAACGCAGTTTTCCACCTGCTGCGCGGTTGCCGTCATCTACCGGGTAGAGGAACACGCCGCCGCGCGTCAGGATACGGTGCACCTCGGCCACCATCGACGCGGTCCAGCGCATGTTGAAATCGCGCCCGCACGGGCCGGTCATCCCAGCCGAGCATTCATCCACATAGCGCCGCACAGGTGCGTCCCATAGACGATAGCGCGAGGCGTTGATGGCGAACTCGGAAGTTTCCGCCGGGATCGTCATGCGCGGATGGGTCAAGCGGAAATCGCCGGTGCCGTATTCACAGGAAAACCCGTAGACGCCGCTGCCCACGGTCAGGACCAGCATCATGGTCGGGCCATAGATCGCGTATCCCGAACAGTGCTGCGCGTCCCCAGCCTTGAGCACATCGCGGTCGCCATCCGTGCCCACGGTACAGATCGAAAAAATCGAGCCGACCGACAGGTTCACGTCGATATTCGAGGATCCGTCCAGCGGATCGTAGAACAGGAGATAATCGCCGCCCTCCGGCTCCTTGAGCCAGACCGCGTCTTCACGCTCTTCGCTGACCAGCGCGGCAAGACGCGGCGAGCTTTCGCAGATCCGGGCAAAGACCTCGTCGGCGATCACGTCGAGCTTTTTCTGATCTTCGCCCTGCACATTGGTGTCCCCGGCAAGGCCGTGATTGCCTTCGAACGCCGCGTTGCGCAGCCGGTTGCCGATCACACGGCAGGCCGAGGCGATATCCTCGATCAGAAAAATGAGATTGGGATCAAGCCCGCCGGGCTCGGCATAGCGGGTCAGGAAGCGGCGCAGGGTGATCGGTTCGGACATGATCAGAAACTCATCGTCGCGCTCACGGCCCGTTGCCAGGCGGCATATTTTCGGTCGCGGTCCTCGGAGCTCATCGACGGCTCGAAGCTGCGCTCCAGCGCCCAGGTCGCGGCGAAGCCGTCCATGTCGGGATAGATCCCGGCGCGACTGCCTGCGAGCCAGGCCGCGCCAAGGGCGGTGGTTTCCAGCACCTTGGGCCGGTCCACGCGGGCGTCGATGATGTCAGAGAGGAATTGCATCGTGTAATCCGAGGCGCTCATGCCGCCGTCGACCCGAAGCACCGCGTCGCTTGCCCCGCCCATATCCGCCTGCATCGCTGCCAGAAGATCGCGGGTCTGGTAGCCCACGCTTTCCAGCGCCGCGCGGGCTAACTCTTCAGGCCCAGAGCCGCGGGTCAGGCCAAACACCGCCCCGCGGCATTCGGCGTTCCAATAAGGCGCGCCCAGCCCGGTGAAGGCCGGCACAAGCACCACGTTTTGAGCCGGATCTGCGACGTCTGCCAGCGGTTGGGTTTCCTTGGCCTCGCGGATGATCTTCAGCCCGTCGCGCAACCATTGCACCACGGCACCGGCGATAAAGATCGAGCCTTCCAGCGCATAGGTCGGCTTGCCGTCCAGCTGATAGGCGATGGTGGTGAGCAGCCGGTTTTGTGACCGAACGGGCGTGTCGCCCGTGTTGATCAGCGCGAAACAGCCCGTTCCATAAGTGGATTTCAACATCCCCGGTTCGAAACAGGCCTGACCCACGGTGGCCGCCTGCTGATCACCCGCGATGCCCAGGATCGGGATCGGGTGGCCGAAAAGATCGGCACGCGTTTCGCCGAAATCGGCGGCACAGTCGCGCACCTCGGGAAGCATGGACATGGGGATGTTCAGCCGGTCGCAAATCGTCCGTGACCAGCGCCCTTTGCGGATGTCATACAGCATCGTGCGCGCGGCATTGGTGGCGTCGGTGACATGCTGCTTGCCGCCGGTCAGGTTCCAGACCAGCCATGTATCGACCGTACCAAAGACCAGCTCTCCGGCCTCGGCCCGGGCGCGGGCACCTTCAACGTTGTCGAGTATCCACGCCAGCTTGGTGCCGCTGAAATACGGGTCCAGCAACAGCCCGGTGCGGTCTGTCACCACCTCTTCGAACCCATCGGCTTTCAGCGCCTTGCACATGGACGAGGTGCGCCGGTCCTGCCAGACGATGGCATTGTGGATGGGCTTGCCCGTGGCGCGGTCCCAGACCAGCGTGGTTTCGCGCTGGTTGGTGATGCCGATGGCGGCAATATCGGCTCCGCCGGATTTCTCGATGGCCGCCCGGCAGGTCGCCGCCGTGGTCGCCCAGAGATCGTCCGGGTCATGCTCGACCCAACCGCTGTCGGGGAAATACTGGGGGAATTCTTCCTGCGCCGAAGCAACGGCCTGCATTGCCGCGTCATACACAATCGCCCGCGTCGATGTCGTGCCCTGATCAATGGCCAGAATATGGGTCATGACCGCCTCTCCTTAAAGCGATGTAGCGATGCACCGAACCGGTGCGGAGTTTGTGGGGGATTGAATTGGCCGAGGCCCCGTAGGGCCCCGACCGGGGAGGAAGGCTTACTTCCAGGACGCGATCAACGCATCGTAGCTGACGGTCTGGGGCTCTTCGTCCTCGTTCTCAAGCTTGGCGTAAGGGGCGCCGGGCTGGGCGAACCAGTGCTCCGCATCCATCTCTTCGTTCAGCTTGGGACCGATGTCACCCTGGATACCGGCGCGCTCCAGACGCTCAAGAACTCGCTCCTGGTCGGCGCAAAGGCTGTCCAGTGCTTCCTGTGCGGTCTTGGCACCGGACATAGCATCACCGATATTCTGCCACCACAGCTGGGCCAGCTTCGGGTAATCCGGAACGTTGGTGCCGGTCGGGGACCATGCCACACGTGCCGGGGAACGGTAGAATTCCACCAGACCACCCAGTTTGTCGGCACGCTCCGTGAAGCTGTCATGCTGCACGGTTGATTCGCGGATGAAGGTCAGACCCACATGGGATTTCTTTACGTCCACGGTCTTGGAGGTGACGAACTGGGCATAGAGCCACGCGGCTTGCGCGCGATCCACCGGGGTGGATTGCATCAGCGTCCAGGAGCCAGCGTCCTGGTAGCCGACCTTCTGGCCTTCTTTCCAGTAGACGCCATGCGGGCTGGGTGCCATGCGCCATTTCGGCGTACCGTCCTCGTTCATCACCGGAAGACCCGGCTTGACCGTGTCGGCGGTGAAAGCGGTGTACCAGAACATCTGCTGGGCCACGTTGCCCTGGGCCGGGATCGGGCCTGCCTCGGAGAAGGTCATGCCTGCGGCGGCGGGCGGCGAGTACTTGTTCAGCCACTCGATGGCTTTTTCCACTGCGTAGACAGCTGCCGGAGAGTTGGTTGCACCGCCACGGGCCACACAGGAACCGGTCGGCTGGGAGTTTTCGTTCACACGAATGCCCCATTCGTCAACGGGCAAACCGTTGGGCTCACCCACGTCTCCCATGCCAGCCATGGACATCCACGCATCGGTGTAGCGCCAGCCTAGCGAGGGGTCTTTCTTGCCGTAGTCCATGTTGCCAAAGACTTCGCCTTCGACACCCAGATGCGACAGGTCGCGCCCGGTGAAGAATTCCGCGATGTCCTCATAGGCCGACCAGTTGACCGGAACGCCGAGATCGTAGCCATAGGCCGCTTTGAAGTCCTCTTGGTTTTTGGGGTCATTGAACCAGTCATAGCGGAACCAGTAGAGGTTCGCGAACTGCTGGGTCGGCATCTGGTAGACTTTGCCATCCGGACCGGTGGTGAAGCTCAGGCCGATGAAATCTTCCAGATCCAGGGTCGGCAGAGTCACCGCCGCGCCTTCGCCTGCCATCCAGTCGGTCAGGTTGCGCACCTGCTGGTAGCGCCAGTGGGTGCCGATCAGGTCGGAGTCATTGACATAGGCGTCATAGATGTTTTCGCCCGACTGCATCTGCGTCTGCAGCTTCTCGACCACGTCACCTTCGCCAATCAGGTCATGTGTGACTTGGATGCCGGTGATCGCGGTAAAGGCCGGGGCCAGCACCTGAGATTCGTACTCATGCGTGGTGATGGTCTCGGAAACGACTTTGATCTCCATGCCCTCGAACGGCTTGGCAGCGTCGATGAAGAACTGCATCTCCGCTTCCTGCTCGGCGCGGCTGATCGACGACAGATCGCCGATTTCCGCATCGAGGAACGCTTTGGCGGCGTCCATGTCGGCAAAGGCAGGTCCCGCAAGGACCAGCAGCGCCGCTGTGGTGGATTTGAGGTTGAGGTTCATTGGTTTTGTCCTCCCATTTTGAACCGATGAATGAGGAAGTTCGAGACGTGGACGGGTCTCCTCCTGTCCCGGCCACGGGTGCCTGTGGCTACACCCAGCGGAACACCGCGGCGGCGTAGATCAGGCAGACGATGAGGGCGTAAGGTTGTTGCGCCCCAACGATCCCGAGCCAGGCCAGATTGATAAAGGCCGAGCCCAGAAGGGTGATGAAGAGCCGGTCGCCCCTCGTGGTTTCGATCCGCAGAATGCCCGTGCGGGGCGTTTCCGGGAATTTAATGGCCAACACCGTGAAGGTGATCAGCAGCGAGGCGATGACGGCGAAGAAGATCGCGGTCGGCCAGGTCCATGCCATCCAGTCCATTGGAAATCCTCCCTTTCTTCAGGCTTACACGCGACCCAGGGCAAAGCCCTTGGCGATGTAGTTGCGGACGAAGTAGATCACGAGCGCGCCGGGCACGATGGTCAGGATACCGGCAGCCGCCAGCACGCCCCAGTCGATGCCCGATGCCCCTTGGGTCCGGGTCATGATCGCGGCGATGGGTTTCGCATCCACGGTGGTCAGCGTGCGGCTCAAGAGCAGTTCCACCCATGAGAACATGAAGCAGAAGAACGCGGCGACCCCGATTCCGCTGGCAATCAGCGGCGTGAAGATCTTCACGAAGAAGGCGCCAAAGCTGTAGCCGTCGATATAGGCGGTCTCGTCGATCTCCTTGGGCACGCCGCGCATGAAGCCTTCCAAAATCCACACCGCGAGCGGCACGTTGAACAGGCAGTGCGCCAGCGCCACGGCGATATGGGTGTCAAAGAGGCCCACCGACGAATAGAGCTGGAAGAACGGCAGCGCGAAAACCGCGGGCGGTGCCATCCGGTTGGTCAAGAGCCAGAAGAACAAGTGCTTGTCGCCCATGAAGTGATAGCGCGAGAAGGCATAGGCTGCAGGCAGCGCCACCGCGAGGCTGATCACCGTGTTCAGCGTCACGTAGATCAGCGAATTCACATAGCCCATGTACCAGGCCGGATCGGTCAGGATCGTGGCGTAGTTGGCGAATGTCAGGTCACGCGGGAACAGAGTGAACTCGTTCAGGATCTCGGTGTTTGTCTTCAGGCTCATGTTCAGCAGCCAGTAGATCGGCAGCAGAAGGAACAGGAGATAGAGGGTCATCACCACGAGACTGCTGTTGATCTTGGGCAGAGACAGCCCGCGGGATGAGAATTGGTTTACGGTCATATCGGCCATGGATCAGCCCTCCCGCTTTTCGAGGTTGGTCATCACGGTGTAGAACACCCAGGAGATGAGAAGGATCACGAGGAAATACATGATCGAGAAGGCCGCGGCCGGTCCAAGGTCGAACTGTCCCAGCGCCATCTTGACGAGGTCGATCGACAGCAGCGTGGTTGCGTTGCCGGGGCCACCGCCGGTGACGACGAACGGCTCGGTATAGATCATGAAGCTGTCCATGAAGCGCAAGAGAATCGCGATCATCAGCACGCCCATCATCTTGGGCAGTTCGATGAAGCAGAACACCTTCCAGCGCGACGCCTGGTCGATCTTGGCCGCCTGATAATAGGCGTCGGGGATCGACTTCAGACCGGCAAAGGCCAGCAGCGCCACAAGCGAGGTCCAGTGCCATACATCCATGACGATGATCGTGACCCAGGCCGCTAGAATGTCCTGCGTGTAGTTGTAGTTGATGCCAAGCGCGTCCAGCGTGTAGCCCAGCAGGCCGATATCGACGCGACCAAAGATCTGCCAGATCGTGCCGACCACGTTCCATGGAATGAGCAGCGGCAGCGACATCAGCACGAGGCAGAAGGACGACCAGAAGCCCGATTTCGGCATGTTCAGCGCCACGAAGATGCCCAGCGGGATCTCGATGGCCAGGATGATGCCCGAGAACATGAGCTGACGGCCAAGCGCGTCCCACATGCGCTCCGAGCGCAGCATTTCTTCGAACCATTCAAGCCCGGCCCAGAAGAACTGGTTGTTTCCAAACGTGTCCTGAACCGAGTAGTTGACCACGGTCATCAGCGGGATCACCGCCGAAAAGGCCACCAGAAGCAGCACAGGCAAGACGAGAAACCATGCCTTTTGATTGACTGTCTTTTCCATTACTTCGCCCCCTCCCCGGACGAGTGCGCCACGGGGCGCGCGATTTGTGCGGATGCCTGATCGAGGAAACGGTCAACCATTTGGATCTGGCGTTCCATGATCTGTTGCGGTGTCAGGATCGGACGGCCCTCCATCACGCGGCCTCCCGTTGACGCGCCAGTCATTGGCGTAAACATTGACGCGGTTCGCATCGAATGTGACCCGGTTCATATCAGCGCTGATATGGTCGTCTTCGCCCGCGATGATATTGATATCGCTGCCAAAGAACTCGGCGCGGATGATCTTGTGACGGCCCACATCCTCGACACGGCGCACCTTGACCGGCAGGCCTTCGGACTGCGACAGGCGCGCGAATTCCGGGCGTACGCCGATCTCGACCTTGCCATCCAGCGGCTTGTAGCCCTGCGCGAGCTCGACATAGGAGCCGTTCACATAGGCCTTGTTGCCGTCGATCCGCGCCGGGATCACGTTCATGCCGGGCGAGCCGATGAAATAGCCGACGAAAGTATGCTCGGGACGCTCGAACAGCTCTTCGGGCGTGCCGATCTGCACAACGCGACCGTCATACATGACCACAACCTTGTCGGCGAAAGTCAGCGCCTCGGTCTGGTCATGGGTGACGTAGATCATGGTGTGCCCGAAATCATGGTGCAGCTGCTTCAGCTGGGTGCGCAGTTCCCATTTCATATGCGGGTCGATCACGGTCAGCGGCTCGTCAAACAAGAGCGCGTTCACGTCCTTGCGCACCATGCCACGGCCCAGCGAAATCTTTTGCTTGGCATCGGCGGTGAGACCGCGCGCCTTTTTGCGCAGCATGTCTTCCATGCCGATCATGCGGGCGATTTCCTGAACGCGCTCCGCGACATAGCTCTCGTCCCTGCCACGGTTGCGCAGCGGGAAGGCAAGATTGTCATGCACGGTCATCGTGTCGTAGACGACCGGGAACTGGAACACCTGGGCAATATTGCGTTCGGCGGTGGGGGCGTGTGTCACGTCCTTGCCATCAAACAGGATGCGGCCCTGGCTCGGGTGCAAAAGCCCCGAGATGATGTTGAGCAGCGTGGACTTGCCACAGCCCGACGAGCCCAGCAGCGCATAGGCTTCGCCGTCGGTCCAGTCATGGTTCAGTTCCTTCAGCGCAAAGTCATCTTCGCTGCCCGGATTGGGCAGGTAGGAATGCGCGAGGTTATCAAGTGTGATCTTGGCCATGGTTCCCTCCCTCAGGCCGCGAGCGCATAAGCGGCAGGTGCCACCAGCTTGCCGTCTTCGCCAAAAATGTAGACATGGCGGGGGTCCAGCCAGACATCGAGCCGCGCGCCCAGGTCCAGCTCATGCACACCATGGATCAGACCGACCCAGCGCTCGCCGAAATGGTCGAGATGCACGAAGGTCTCCGACCCGGTCAGCTCGGTCACCGACAGTTTGGTGGCGAATTGCATGACATCCGGAGAATGCTGATTGATTTCCAGATGGTTCGGGCGGAACCCGGCGGTGTAACGGCCATCGGCCAGTTCCGCGAGCTTGCCTGTCGCCGCCGCGCTCTGACCGTCGCCGAACATGATCCGGTTGCCGGTCTTGGAAATCGGCAGGAAGTTCATCGGCGGGTCCGAGAACACCCGCGCCGTGGTGGCATCCACCGGCTGGCGGTAGACCGACGGGGTCGGGCCGAACTGGGTGATGCGGCCTTCGGACAGGGTGGCGACATTGCCGCCCAGCAGAAGCGCCTCCTCGGGTTCCGTGGTGGCGTAGACAAAGATCGAGCCGGAAGCTTCGAAAATTTTCGGAATCTCGACCCGCAGCTCTTCGCGCAGCTTGTAGTCGAGGTTCGCAAGCGGCTCATCGAGCAGCACCAGACCGGCATTCTTGACCAGCGCCCGCGCCAGCGCACAGCGCTGTTGCTGACCGCCTGACAACTCCAGCGGCTTGCGCTCCAGCATCGGGGTGAGCTTCATCAACTCCGCGGTTTCGCGCACGCGGGTGTCGATCTCGGCCTTGTTCACGCCCATCAGCTTCATCGGCGAGGCGATGTTGTCATACACGCTCATCGACGGGTAGTTGATGAATTGCTGATACACCATCGCGACCTTGCGATCCTGAACCCGCTGTCCGGTCACATCCTGATCGTTCCAAAAGACCTGCCCCGTGGCGGGCACATCAAGCCCGGCCATCAGCCGCATCAGCGATGTCTTGCCCGACAGGGTCGGTCCAAGCAGCACATTCATCGTGCCTTTTTCCAGCGTCAGATCCGTCGGGAAGATATGGGTCTGCCCCTCGACGGTCTTTGATACGCCTCTCAGTTCCAGCGTCATCAGGTCCTCCTCCTTATTCCGCCGCCGCGGGTGATGGATGGCGGCGCTGCGCCATCCAGTCGTCAAGTGCCTGGACCTGCTCTTTGCTCAAACGCAGTCCCAGTTTGTTACGCCGCCAGATCACGTCTTCTGCCGTGCGCGCATATTCATGTGTCATAAGCCAAGCGATCTCGGCCTCAGTCAGCGTGGCGCCAAAATCCTGACCCATATCAGAAGCTTGCTCCGCATTGCCAAGGATGTCGGAGGCTTCCGTGCCGTAGGCGCGTACCAGCCGCCTGGCCCAGAAATCGCTCAGGAACGGGAAACGGGATTGCAGATCGGCCATCAGGCCCGCCACGCCATCCACCGGGAAATCGCCACCAGGCAGGGGAACGCCCGCAGTCCATTTGCCCTTGGCCAGCGTCAGGTGCTCCCCGATTTTGTCCATCGCGCTTTCCGCGAGACGGCGGTAGGTTGTGATCTTGCCGCCAAAAATATTGAGCACCGGCGCGCCCGCGCTGGTATCGACCTTTAGCGTATAGTCCCGCGTCGCCGCCGTGGCGCTGCTAGCGCCGTCATCATAAAGCGGACGCACCCCGGAATAGGTCCAGACCACATCATCGCGGGTCAGTTGCTGTTTGAAATACTGGTTGGCAAAGCCCAGCAGGTAGTCCTGTTCCTCGGGCGTGCATTCCGGTTTGACCGACGGGTCGGCATGTTCCGCGTCGGTGGTGCCGATCAGGGTGAAATCGGTCTCATAGGGGATCGAAAAGATGATCCGCCCGTCGGTGCCCTGAAAGAAATAGCACTTGTCGTGATCGTAGAGTTTGCGGGTCACGATGTGGCTGCCGCGCACCAGCCGCACACCTTCGCGCGAGTTCAGCCGCACTTTGGTCTGGATGATGTCGCCAACCCACGGACCACCGGCATTTACCAGCATCCGGGCATAAAAGGTTTGCAGATGGTTGTTTTCGGTATTGCGCGTTTCGATGCGCCAGATGCCGTTTTCGTTGGTCGCGCTGACCACCTGCGTGCGGGTCATGATATGTGCACCACGCGCTTCGGCGTCACGGGCATTGAGCACGACAAGGCGCGAATCCTCGACCCAGCAATCGGAATATTCATAGGCTTTGGCAAAGCGATCCTGCAGCGGCGCGCCCTCGGTGGTGCCGGTCAAATCCAGCGTTGCCGTGCCGGGCAGGATTTTGCGTCCGCCCAGATGGTCATACATGAACAGCCCCAGCCGGATCAGCCATGCGGGCCTACGCCCTTTCATCCAGGGCATGAACAGGCTGAGGAGTTTCGAGGTTGGCGTATCCGACTCAAAACGCATATCCTTATGATATGGAAGCACAAAACGCATCGGCCAGCTGATATGCGGCATCGCCTTCAACAGTGTTTCACGCTCGATCAGCGCCTCGCGCACCAGCCGGAATTCGAAATATTCGAGATAGCGCAGCCCGCCGTGAAACAGCTTGGTCGACGCCGAAGATGTGGCGGAAGCAAGGTCGTTCATCTCGGCCAGCGCCACCGTCAGCCCACGGCCCGCCGCATCCCGGGCGATACCGCAGCCATTGATGCCGCCACCAATGATGAACAGGTCAGTGATTTCCGTATCGTTCGGGTGTTCCACGCGATTCTCCTCCAAGCGCGTTGTGCCACATTTGTGGCGAAATCACCGACATATCGCAACAACTATTTGTTCGTTGGTGTTCGGTTTTACACTTTTACCCGTTTATCAAAGGCTTATCTGGCGTAAATCCGAGCGATTACAGCCAGCACAGCGCCAAACAGAAGAATTTTTATTGCCTTTTCATTCGTTTTTCGCGATTCTCCTACCCCAAACCGGCATGGACCCGGCCACAAACGAACATTGGTGAAAAGGAAGATCATGTCGCAAACATTCCGCCATCCCGAAATTCTTGAGATCGCGCGTCGTGAAGGCAAGGTGACGGTCGAAGGGCTGGCCCGGCATTTTGACGTTACACTGCAGACCATTCGCCGAGACTTGACCGACCTTGCCGATGCGGGTCGGCTGGAACGGGTGCATGGCGGGGCGGTCTTGCCGTCAGGCACGACCAATATCGGCTATGAAGAGCGCCGTGCCCTCAAAGCTGAAGAAAAACGCGCCATGGCCCGCGCCTGTGCCGCCGAGATCCCCAACGGCATTTCGCTGTTTCTCAATATCGGCACGTCAACCGAGGCCGTCGCACAGGAACTGATGCATCATGAAAACCTCATGGTGGTCACGAACAATATGAACGTGGCCAACATTCTTGCCGGCAACAGGGACTGCGAAATTATCGTGACAGGTGGCCAGCTGCGGCGCGCCGATGGCGGTCTGGTCGGCAATCTGGCCACGGAGACCATTCGCCAATTCAAATTCGATCTGGCGGTGATTGGTTGTTCCGCGCTCGACGTCGAGGGCGATTTGCTGGATTTCGACATTCAGGAAGTGACCGTCAGCCAGGCCATCCTGCGCCAATCCCGCAAAACCTATCTGGTAGCCGACCAGTCAAAGCTGTCGCGCAGCGCCCCGGCGCGGATTGCGTCGCTCGCCGATATCGACACATTTTTTACGGATAGGCCGCTGCCCAGAGATTTGGCTGCGTCATGTGACGCGTGGCGGACAAAGATCGTCGTCGCTGATCAGTAACGCCGCATGCCATAGCGCGCCCCGAAATCGGGAAGGCGCCGCAACGCGGGACGTGGCCAGCTGCGGCCGCAGCTTTCCGTTTTTCATTGGCATATCTATAGCTTCTCATATGCAGCGAATGGCAGGAAAGCGGGTTGCCACCGCAGCATTTTCAGGAGGTGCACTAGGGCGGCTATGGGCCGTCTCGACATGACGTTCAAGGTCCTTTTGTTCTTGTCTCTTTTGCAGCCGACTAGGTCTCTTCGATTGGTTTCAGCTTTAGATCCGCTGCGGACAGGGCAACCGCGACGTTAAGCTTCTTACGGGCATTTAACACCTCGTCTGATATGTCATATTCCGCCAGAGCACCAATGAGTGCAGCTCGCAATGCCCTCAATTCAGCAGTGCCGCCACGAAATCTATCTTCGCTCAAGTTGCTATAGAGAGATAGGGCACGCATTGCATCTGGGACTTTGTCCGACAACGAGGGATGATCAACGCCTAGTTTTCGAGCATTACCCATTGTGACAAAATGCTCAGCCAACTCGGCGATACCATCCCTAAAATACTCCGCGTCACGTCCTTCAATAATCTTTTCCGCATCGATCTCCAAGCGCCCGTCATCGACCAATCCACCGATCCCTTCTGCAATGGCGCGAATGTCGTTAGGGAGGTCAGCAAGGCTCATCGAAACGCTCTTGAGACTTACTGCGACATCTTTGTAAGAGTGAGTGAATTCGAGCTCGATGACACCAGAGCCCTGAAAAAACTCCGAGGAAATTTTTTGTAATTCGGAGTATGCTTGGTCCGTGACCTCAAAGTACTCGTCTACCAGAGCCTGGTCTTCGCCTGATAGCGTATACATAAATCCGTCTATCGAGCCTTGGAGACCATAATATTTCTCCATAGCTTGCTTTACAGCTTCAGCGTCGGAAAACTGAGGCAGGATTTCATAAAATCGGTCAATCCAACTAGTGTCCAACTTAATTTCGTCATTCTCCAATACTGTTGACCAAAGTGCAGGCGCGAATTCGTATGATATGGAATTGACACTAGCCATTGGGTGTTCTGGGCCATACCTGTCCAGTTCAATCATTGTACGACCCATTGCACCGTTCTTGCCACTTTGAAGAGCCAACAGGTAATCTATCGATGCAAATCGACCGGTCATCAGGTAGCTTTGTGCTAGCGCGCAGTCGACGTGGGATAGCGCTTTCTCTAGAAGGTACCTTCCTAAGTTGTTTTGAGCAGGTTGGTTTTGAATGTCATTGAGTGGACGGAGGGACGGACTTCCGGTCAATTCGCTCAAAAATTGATGGAACTGATGAGATCTAAGTGCCAAAGTTCCTAGACGCCAAACGAGACCGATTTCGAGAAGACTTGGAGGCAAGGTTCCGTCCCAAGTATGCTTCAGTCCAAGGTCTAGTTTTCCGAGTTGCGTCTGATCATATACGGAGCAGTAAGTTCCGAACTCTGTGAGGATCCGAGGATCGCGCTTTGTTCCACCGTGCATCCAAGCTGTTCGACATAGCGTATAGCGACGCTCGTCTTCGTCGCGAAGTTTACCTGATGCGGAACTTCCAACCTCAAAGTAATTTACATGCCCCTCTGTTTGAATTTCAGCGCGCGCACCGTCTCGATAGGTTGTTTGCAGCAACACCGGATGTATCTGAGACAAAGGTCTAAGGACAGTTCTTAAGCTGCTAAGTCCGCGTGTCACATCCCCTGTGTAACCGGAAAAAAATGTCTGCAGCATGTCATAAGTGACTCCATTGCTGCCACGTAAACGCTCGAACTCAGCTACAGCATCTTCTAGCAGAGCAATTGGACCTGTAGTTGCGCGAACGATCAAGCCCCTGTTCAACAACACAGCGTCCAATGTTGCTAAGCCTAAACCAAATAGAGCGGCTTGATTACGTTGAATCGCATAGACCGAATCCGAGAGCCGATCCAGACTGTCAAATATAACCCGTTGGTTCTCCATGATTTGTTGGTTCTGCTTAAATATTGTACTTAGCGCATTCATGACGGCTTTATGACGTGCCGCCGCAGGGTCTTTGCGTTTGCGCCCGGCAAACAATGTGATCAAGTTGGCTGCTGCGGTAATTGCCTGTGCCGGATTTGTTTTAATTCCGACATACAACATGGCTGCATTTGAAACGATCGCGACGGCCTTGTTTAGATCTGCGGCTGTGTCTGCTGGCAGACCAAGGGCTTCAGCGGCAGAAACTACTGACTGCGCCGCGCCGGTCGCAGCAGTGATATCCTTGCCAAGTTGCTTTATTCTTTCTTGATCAGAGGGCTTCAATTGGCCTTGAGCCTCCAGGCGGACGATAATTTTTACAAGCTTGGCCGAAAGATCGACAGATGCCTGCATGTCCCTCTTCTTTTGCTCAATTACTGCTCTTGCAGCTTTCGTCGCGAGTTGAGCGTCTTTGGCTACTTGTTTGGCCTCTTGAGCATCGTATGGCTGATTCAGATCTTCCGGTGTCTCTTCGGCATTTGCGGCTGGGTTTGCCTCTACTAACGATGTCATAGCATCGAGCATTCCATGAAGGACTTCCTCGCGCATATCCGGATCCAGATCAGAGAAGTCATCTCGAAGCAAAGCTTGAGCTCTTTTGATGTTAGCCTTGACTCGTTCCGGATCGCCAATTGGGAAGAGCATACCATACGGTCGGTCATCTTCCATCATAAGCCTGCGAATAGCGTGGCGAGCCAAAGCCGCTCGCTTTTTCGCCTGAACTTGAAGAACACCGTGCTCTAGGATAGCGCGCTGCCCCTCTAGGAGTTTGGTAGCAGCGTAAATCGCGGTCCCCTCCATAGGAGTGAGGCGTGGCACCAAGCTAAGACCATAAATCATCGCATCTAGAGGGCCTGTCACGATGTTGCGTTCGATCCAGTGCTTTGTCACCAGCTCGTCTTGCGCGCTACGAAGATCTCGTAGCGTTTCCTCCCAGGGGTTAGAAGCTTCAAAAAAAACGGACAAGGGATCAAGATCTGGAGCTTCCTTGATCAGCAATTCCACGGTCGTTAGATTAGCTCCCGATGATGGACGGAGACCGGGTGACACTTGGGCAAGCTCTTGGTGAGCAGTGATCAAGTCCCCATCTGAACCGCTCCGCCAATCGGACAATTCGGCAGGTGATTTCAATATAGGCAAGGCAAACTCCTAACTCGGCAGCGCTTCGAAATCCGAAAATCAAAATACACGTAGTGGGTCAAAGCTTAGCATATCAGAAGCTCAACACACGCTTGCTAGAGAAGTATTTTAGCCTGCCGCGAATGTCCGGTTCGGTGAAGCTGCACTGCAGCATGGCCGGACAAGATGAATGGCCGGTATGGGCCGCCCGCGAAGACGGCCCAAGTTGCTAGATTTCAATGGCCTCTGCAATCGCAAGGGCATCTTCCAGTTCCACGCCGAGATACCGGACGGTGCTGTCCATTTTGGTGTGCCCAAGTAGCAGCTGGACCGCCCTCAGGTTGCCCGTCTTCTTGTAGATCTGGGTCACCTTTGTTCGCCTCATCGAATGCGTTCCGTATGCGCTGGCCTCCAGACCGATCGACGTGACCCAATCTCGGACGATCCGGGCGTACTGGCGTGTCGAGATGTGCAGACGTTCATGGAACCGACCCGGCCAAAGGTACTCCGAGCCGACCATGAGCTCATCTTCCATCCACTTTTCGACAGAGGCGCGTGTGCCCTCGGATATCTCAAATCGCACAGGTTTCTGGGTTTTGCTTTGAAGGACCGATGCCCGTTCTTTGATCTGACCAGACGCCATGACGTCGACGACTTTCATCTTCACCAGGTCGCAGCCGCGCAGTTTGCTGTCGATGGCCATATTGAACAGCGCAAGGTCGCGATGGTTCTCGGCCAGTTCAAGTCGAACGCGGATTGCCCAAACGTGTTTGGGTTTCAAAGGCCGCTTCTGACCAACGATGCGACCCTTGTTCCATGCGGGGCGAAGCGCACGAATGGCCGGTAAGTTTGGTGTTTCCATGACTGATCCTCCGATCCGCCATGCCCTCCCACAACGACAACCCGACGTTGACGATGCCACCATATCACAGGATGCTGCGTCGCATCCGAGGTCGGCTTGGAGCCC